>NZ_POUT01000010.1 GCF_002890915.1 Stutzerimonas stutzeri
CAGATTACGCTCCACGCTTCCTCCCCACGCTCGGTCACCCTTACGCAGTTGCGCTTCGCTTCGTTCACTGTGGCCAGCTCACGGGAGGACTTGCACCTCCAAGAGTGCGCCCATGCTGGGCGCACAAAGAATACCGCGCCCACAAGCGCGGTACGCCCAAAGGGGAATGCATGTTCGCCGGGGACGTGGCATGCAATTTCGGGCATGTCTGCCCTAGGCGATAACCGGTGACTCAGCGTTCGTTGGTGGTGGCTATCGATACATCGGTCATGGTCGTTACTGCATGTTCATGCCGCCGTTCACCGAGAAATCGGCACCGGTGGCGTAGGCGGATTCCTCGGAGGCCAACCAGGCCACGATGGAGGCGATTTCCTCGGGATGGCCAAGGCGGCCGACGGGGATGCCGGCGATCATGCCGTCGAGGATGTCGGGACGGATGGCGGCGGTCATGTCGGTCTCGATGTAGCCGGGGGAGACGGTGTTGACGGTCACGCCCTTGCCGCTCACCTCCCGGGCCAGGGCCATGCTGAAACCGTGGATGCCGGCCTTGGCCGCCGAATAGTTGGTCTGGCCGAACTGGCCACGCTGGCCGTTGATTGAGGAGATGTTGATGATCCGTCCCCAACGGCGCTCCAGCATGCCCTCGATGACCTGCTTGGTGGTGTTGAACAGGCCATTGAGGTTGGTATCGATCACCGCACGCCAGTTTTCCGGGGTCAGTTTGCGGAAGGTGGCGTCGCGCGTGATGCCAGCGTTGTTCACCAGCACGTCGATCGGGCCGACATCCTCGCGTACCCGTTCGAGGCCCTTGCGGGTGCTGTCCCAGTCGGAGATGTCGCAATCGATGCAATGGAAGTGGAAACCGGCCTCGAGCTGTTTCGCGATCCAGGAATCCTTGCGGCTCGAATCGAGGCTGCAGCCGACGACCACAGTGAAACCATCCTGGTACAGACGCCGGCTGATCGCAGTTCCGATGCCGCCCATTCCACCAGTGACCAGTGCGATACGTGTCTCAGACATCGGAGCCCCCTCGTGACCATTCAATACGTGAGGGGATTGTCGGTTCGGTATCTACCTCGATCAATGTCTCTGGGCGCCTCTGGGGTGTCCGCAGGCGCCATCCTAGAGGCTTGCAGGCCATTTCCACCTGATTGATCCAGGTCACTGGGGAGTGGCGTTGCCAACGTGTTAATTTCTTGTCGGTTGCCGTTCATATTGGTAGGGAGGCTATGCACAGGATCAACAGCAGCTTTGTCGCTCAATTGGCTAACGCCCTGGAAGGGGAAGGCCTCGATTCGGCCCGCCTGTGCCGGGTGGCAGGTATCGATCCGGCTCTGTTGAGGCAGCCGGACAGCTTCGTGTCGCGGGCGGATGCCTATCGCCTGATGACACTGGCGCAGATCGAGTCCGAGGATCCGGACATCGGCCTGCGCGCCTATCGGCATTTTCTGCCCGGAGGATTCCATCTGGTGGGCTATACGATGATGTCCAGCCCGAACCTGAAGGGGGCCCTGGATTCCCTGGTTCGCTATCTGCCCCTGCTCGGTACCGGCGTCAAGCTCGGTTTGTTGCGGGAAGAGGTGGGGCAGCGTCTCTGGGCGGTCCATGATCTCGAGGAGGTAGCGAAGCCCAGGGCGTTCGAAGACGCCGGCTTGGCCATGCTGCTGGGCTTCTGCCGCTGGCTGACCGGAGGCAGCCTGCCGTGCCTGCGAGAGATCGAGTTCACCTACCCCGAACCGCTGGACACGGCCGAGCACCAGCGGCTGTTCGGTTGCGCCCTGCGCTTCGGCGCGCCGCGCAACGGCATTCTGTTCGACCAGCAGGCCCTGTTGCATCCGCTGAGTACCGCCAACGAGGCGCTGGCACTGCTGCATGGCCGTTTCGCCGAACACCGCATGAACCAATTGCGCGAGGCGACCTACTCGGAGCGTACCAGGGCGTGGGTCATCGAGCGTCTCAGCCTGGGTGGCTACGACATGGATTCGGTGGCAAGGGGGCTCGGTGTCAGCAAGCGTACCCTGCAGCGCGGGCTTGCCCGCGAAGGGACGAACTTTCGCGACGTGCTGGACGGGGCGCGTCGACAATTGACCGACTACTATCTGCGGAAATCATCCTACAGCCTGGCACAGGTAGGCGATCTGCTGGGCTTCAGGGAACCGAGCAGCTTTCACAAGGCCTGTCTGCGCTGGTTTGGCGTACCGCCCGGCCGCTACCGGGCGCAACTGTTCAAGGAGCGCCACCACGCATCCGGATGGAGCGCCCCGGGCACGTTGCAGGCCTACTCAGACACCGCTCATCAGGCCGATGATCAGCGCATTGGCGACATCGATGAAAAAACCGCAGACCAGGGGCACGATGATGAACGCCTGGTGCGCCGCGCCATGCCGCTGGGTGACCGCGGTCATGTTGACGATGGCTGTGGCGGTGGAGCCCAGCGCGATCCCGCCGAAGCCGGAGGCGATCACGCTGGCCTCGTAGTTGCGGCCCATGCAGCGGAACACCAGCAATACGGTGTAGAGGACCGTCAGCAGTACCTGCAATGCCAGGACGCTGAGGACGAAGACCAGCACACCACCCAGCTGCCATAGTTGCAGTCCCATCAGGGCCATGACCAGGAACATGCCCAGGCAGATGTCGGAGATCAGCGCCAGCCCCTGGCCGGCGCCGCTCCACTGCTTGATGCGCTGGCTGCCGATGGCCCCGAGCGCCAGGTTGCGAATGATGATTCCCGCCATCAGGCAACTGACGAACGAGGGAAAGGTGATACCGCTGTTGACCAGCAGCAGGTTGAGACCGTGGCCCAGCATCAACGCCATGTTCAGCCACATCCAGGCCCACAGGACGTCGTAATAGCTCATCGAGGCGGCGGCGCCTGCCTCGGCCACCGGCGCTCCAACCTCCAGGTCCGGATCGCGGGAGGGGATCAAGGCATGGCGGCGTATCAGGTAATTGGCGATCGGCCCGCCGATGCAGCAGGCGGCGATCAGGCCCACGGTGTTGCTGGCGATGCCCAGCTCCATGGCATTGCCGATGCCCAGGCGCTCGCTGAAGATCGGCGCCCAAGCCAGGGTGGTGCCGACGCCGCCGGTCAGCGAGACCGAGCCCAGCATCAGACCCGTCTTGGGATCCAGGCCGAAACCGCTGGCCACGGCCATGCCCAGCAGGTTCTGCAGCACGATGAACAGGCTGGCGAGCACCAGCAGGATCAGCAGCGGGCGGCCGCCCTTGACCAGGTTGCGGATATCCGATTTCAGGCCGATGCCGGCGAAGAAATAGAGCAGCAGCACATCGCGCACTTCCAGGTCGAAGGCCACTTCGATATCCAGCGCGAAGAACAGAACGGCGGTGATGGCGGCGCAGAGGAAGCCGCCGAGCACCGGTTCCGGAATGCTGTAGCGGCGCAGCAACTCGTAGCGCTGGACGAGGCTCTTGCCGACGAACAGCAGCATGATCGCCAGGGTGAAACTGACCAGTCCATGGATGTGGAAACTATTGTCCTGCATGTAAGAACCTAATAATCAACCGAGAATGTTGAGACCGCCATCGACGAAGTGGATGCCGCCGGTCTGCCCGCGGCTGGCGTCGCAGACCAGCCAGGCACATAGCCCGCCAACCTCGTCCAGGGTGACCAGACGGCGCAGCGGCGCCCGGTGCGCGGACTCCTCGAGCAGGTTGTCGAAGTCGCGCAGGCCGGAAGCGGCACGGGTCGGCATCGGCCCCGGGGAGATGGCGTGCACGCGGATGCCGCGCGGTCCGAGCTCGTCGGCCAGGTAGCGCACGCTGGATTCCAGCGCGGCCTTGACCGGGCCCATCAGCGCGTAGCCATCGATGGCTTCCTGGGCGCCCAGGTAGCTCATGGTCACCAGAGCGCCCCCGTCGACCATCAGTGGTTCGGCCAGGCGCGCCATGCGGATGAAGGAATGGCAGGAAATGTCCATCGCCTGCAGGAAACCGTCGCTGGAGCTGTCCAGCAGGCGCCCGCGGATTTCTTCCTTGGGAGCGCTAGCCAGGGAGTGGACGACGAAATCCAAGTGACCCCAGCGCAGGGCGATCTTCTCGAAAATACTCTCCAGCTCACCGGGGCGGGTCACGTCGAGGGCCTGGGTCAGCGAGGCCTGGACCTGACTGGCCAGGGGCTCGACATGTACCCTGGCCTTGTCGTTCAACCAGGTGATGGCCAGCTCCGCGCCCAGTTCGTGCAGCGCCTTGGCGCAGCCCCAGGCGATCGAGTGCTGGTTGGCGATGCCGACCACCAGGCCGCGCTTGCCTTGCAGGGACAGATTTTGCAGAAGGCTCATGCCGAACCCTCCTGATACAGCCGCCAGGCATGCCGGGCCAGCATGCTTTCTTCGTCGGTGGGGATGACCAGCAACTGGCGGGCGCTGTCGGTGGTGGAGATGCGCTCGGCATGACGCCGGTTGGCCTCGTCGTCCAGCCGGAGGTCGAGCAGAGGAGCCAGACGCTTCACTATCTGGGCGCGCAGTTCCGCATCCTTCTCGCCGATGCCGGCGGTGAACACAAGGGCATCCAGCCCGCCGATGCTGGCGGCCATGCGACCCACTTCCTGAGCAATGCGGTAGGCATAGTGGTCGATGGCCAGCCGTGCCCGCGGTTCCCGGCTGGCGCGCAGGATAAGCATGTCGCTGCTGACGTCCGAGATGCCGAGCAGCCCCGAGCGGTGATACAGCAGCTCCTGCAGGCTGTCCTCGTCATCGCCCTGGGCCAGCAGGTGAAGCAGTACACCGGGGTCCAGGGCGCCGCAGCGGCTCCCCATCGGCAGGCCGTCCAGGGCGCTGAAACTGGTGGTCACCTCAACGCTATGCCCTGCCTCCATGGCGCATAGGCTGGAGCCGTTGCCCAGGTGGGCTATCACCACTTTGCCAGCGGCGATCTCCGGCGCCACCCCGGCAAGATGCAGGCTGACGTATTCGAAGGACAGACCGTGGAAGCCATAGCGGCGTATGCCCTGCTCGTACAGTGGGTAGGGTAGGGCGAACATCTGGCTGATTTCGCTGCGTCCGGCATGGAAGGCTGTGTCGAAGCAGGCGACCTGAACCAGTTCGGGGCTGTCGTCGAGAAGCGCCTGGATCGGCGCCAGGTTGTAGGGCTGGTGCAGTGGAGCCAGGGATTCGAAGCCGCGCAACTGTTCCAGCACTTCGCGATCGACTCGTATCGGATCGCTGAAGCGCGCACCACCATGTACCACCCGATGCCCGATCACTGCCGGGCGCTCGCCGCGCAGACCAAAGCTCAATGCCAGCTCCACCAGGTGGAAGGCAGCCGGCATGTCGGCGACCTGTTCGACCGGGAAATCCTGATCGAGCAGGCATGTACCATCGGCCAGCGTCGCAGTGAGCCGAGGACGGACGCCGATGCCGTCCAGCTTGCCGCGCGCCAGCAGTGTCGGTGCCGCCTGCCCCGGCTGACCGTAGAACAGGCCGATGCGTACGCTCGAGGAGCCCGCGTTGACGGTGAGGATGCGTTCGCCTGCGGTTGCATTCATACCTGTGTTTCCCAAGTGGAGTGCCGGGCCTCGGCCAGTAATGCGCCAAGGGCGCAACTGGCGACTCGTGCGCGCATGCTGTCGGAACGGCTGGTGAAGATGATGGGCACCCGGGCGCCGAGTACCAGCCCGGCGGACTCCGCTCCAGCCAGATAAATCAGTTGCTTGGCCAGGATGTTGCCTGCTTCCAGGTCGGGAACCAGGAGGATGTCCGGATCGCCCGAGACATCCGAGGCGATGCCCTTGATCCGCGCGGCCTCCGCGCTGATGGCATTGTCGAAGGCCAGCGGTCCGTCGAGCAGTGCGCCCTCGATCTGCCCGCGCAGCGACATCACCACCAGCGCCGCGGCTTCCAGGGTCGAGGGCAGCCTGGCGTTGATGGTCTCCACGGCCGATAGCAGGGCGACCTTGGGCCGTGCGATGCCGAGGACATGCAGCAGGTCGATGGCGTTGCGGCAGATATCGGCCTTGTCGTCCAGGCCGGGAAAGATGTTCACCGCAGCATCGGTGACGAACAATGGCTTGTGGTAGCTGGGCACACTCATGGCGAACACGTGGCTCAGGCGCCGCTCGGTACGCAGGCCGCCCTCCCTGGCAAGCACCTCATGGAGCAGTTCGTCGCTGTGCAGGCTGCCCTTCATCAGCAGCGTGGCGCGACCTTCGCGCACCAGCGCGACACTCCGTGCAGCTGCGGCGTGGCTATGCGGCACGTCCTCCAGCGGCAGGTCGCCGAGTTCCAGGCCGGCGGCCGTGGCGACGGCTTCGATCTTCTCCCGCGGGCCGACCAGGATCGGCGCTATAAGCCCCAACCGGGCGGATTCCAGGGCGCCCTGCAGAGCGCCTGCCTCGCAAGGGTGGACCACGGCGGTGGGCTGTGGGGGCAGTCCAGCGCAATGCTGCAGCAATCCTGCAAAATGATCCTGGCTCATGGGATGTCGTCACCTTTTTTCGTTTTGCGCGTTGGCTGGCTGCGCTTTGGCTTCTCAGTGGAGGCACCGGCTGCGGTATCGGTATTCGGTTTTTCCGCGTCGTCTGCTGGCATGGGTTGGGAAGGCGATGGTGTCTTGGGCACGGCGGCCTTGCGCTTGGTCGACGTCCTACGGGGCGTCGGGGCGACCTGCTGCGCCGTGCTTTGCGCAGCGGCCGATTCTCCTGGCTCGATGATGGCTTCCTGGACGGCGCCGATCTGTCGATCGGCGATGACTTCCGGTTCGGGGCCGGTCTGTAGATCTGCAATGGTTTCCTGCACCTGCGCTGTGCCTGCTATCTGGACGAAGTCGGGCAGTGGGCGTTCCAGCACGCGATGCACGTCCTGCCAGCGTTCGGCGGCCGGGTTGTCGGCGATTTTCAGTTCCGGCACCAGTTGGGCGACGGCGTCGAGTATCGGCTGGCGATGCTCGACGGGAATCAGCAGCGGCAACGTCTTCAGGCTTTCCTCCGGATGGGCGAAGACCAGCAGGCCCTGAAGCCGGACGGTATCGCGCAGCGCCAGTGGGTCGATGTCGTACGGCTCGATCAGCGCCCGGCCCTGCCGGGCGAGCTGTTCGATACGCTCCTTGCCGATCTTTCCACCTCCCTGGCCGAGCAGGAACAGGATGCGTGCCAGGCCTTCCAGGTCACCGCCGCGCGGCAGTGCGTCTTCCAGGCGAGCGGCCAGCGCCTGGTCCCAATGCGGGGCGCGATCCTCCAGGTTCACCGGCCGCTTTCCGCCGGTCAGCGTGCTGAGGCTACCGTAGAAGACGTGGAAGGCCATTTCCTGCATGGCGTCGCGGATGTCACGGTAGGTATCCAACTGCGCTTCGACCAGACTGGCGGTCCAGTCCTGCCAAGTGAACAGCGGATTGTCCGACGGCGCTGGGCGGCGGTTCTCGCGAACCCGTTCGGCCGTGCCCGGCAGCCACCAGAGTGCCGGATTCAGGCTGCTCCAGACGATCTGCTGCTGGTGGAATGGATGCAGGCGGCGCGACAGATCGGCCAGGGGCTCGTTGACGATCTGGCGCATCCAGGGCCGCGCCAGCCAGTCGTAGAGCGTGCTGTTGAGCTCCGAGGCACGCTGCACCAGGGCGAATTCACGCTCATCGTCGCGACCATCCTGGTCATCGGCGAGGATGTCTGCGATCTTGCGTGACTCGAAGTGCACGGCGTACTCCGCCTGCGCGTTCGGTGACGCGCCGGGAAGGTCGTCGATGACCAACTCGAACAAGCCCGGTGGCAGCAGGCCGATGGCTTCCACCGCGCCCAGCAACTGACGGTGTTCGCGGCGCGCGACCTGCCCGGAAACGAAGATACCGAGATGGCCGATGCTGGCATGGCGCAGGTAGACGATGGTACGGCCAGCACTGCGCAGGGCGAGGTCGCTGGGATAGACGTCGGCGATCCAGTTGAGTGCCTGCTGCGGCGGGGTGATGTTGTCGCCGTAGGAGCAGAACACCACCACTGGCGCCTCGATGCGGCGCAGGTCGATGCCCGTGCTGCGACGCGACAGACCGCTGGCCAGCCGGTTGCCGATGAACAGGTCGTCGACGATGGTTTCGATCTCCTCGCTGTTGAGCAGCGTGGGGCTGCCCCACCAGCGCTCGAACTCGAGGAAGCGCGGGGCTTCGCTGTCGACCTTGCTGAACAGGTTGTAGTACTTGGTCCAGAGTGCGTTGGCCGGGTTGAGGCTCTCGAAATTGCTCACCAGCCAGGTGCCGTCGAAGCGGCCGTTGCCGAGGTCGCTTCCGAACCGGGTCATCCAGGCGCCACCGAGCAGGCCGCCGGCGTAGCGCATCGGGTTGCGACCGTTGACGCCGGCCCAGTAGGACAGCGGCGCCCCGTTGATGATCACCAGTCCGGGCAGTTCCGGCCGTGCTGCCGCCAGCCCCATCAGCGCCCAGCCGGCCTGGCAGTTGCCGATCACCACCGGCTTGTCGGCATCGGGATGGTGGTCGCTGACGTGTTCGATGAAGCGCGCCTCGGCCTCGGCGATGTCGAGCAGGGTCTGTCCCGCTTCGGGCGAGTGACTGAAGGCGATGAAGTAGGTCGGGTGGCCGGCGCGCAGGCTCTCGCCGATTTCCGAATCCTGCTTGAACCCACCGATGCCGGCGCCGTGGCCACCACGTGGGTCGATGACGATCACCGGACGGCGCTGTTCGTCTACCGGCAGGTCCTCCGGCGGGAGAATGCGCAGCAGGGAATAGTTGACCGGATGGGGCAGGTCGCGTCCGTCGATCAGTACCTCGTAGGCGAACTTCAGGACCAGCGGGTAACCGGCGCGCTCGTGGGCCAGGGTGTTGTCGCCGCGCTGGCGTAGCGTGTCCCAGTACAGCAGGGTGCGCTGACTCAGGTCCGCCAGGTACTCCCAGCACTGCTCGGCGCTCGGTTGTTGCAGGCGACCGGCGAGGATGGGTGCGAGTACCTTCTTCTGTCGCTGGCCCAATGCCTCGAGAACGATATCCAGCTGCAGCCGCTGCAACTGACCAAGATGGTCGAGCAGGCCCTGGAAAGATGAAAAGCGGTCTTCGTGCATTGCAAGATAAGTCTTCGAAACCATGACTTCGCTCCCATTATTGGCTGTTCGGCTCGGAGCACCGCATGACTCGACTCAAGCGATGGGTGCAGGCCTCTTCTTATAGCCAATGGAGAAAGTGCTGCAAAGATTTTTTTGTGCATTGCACAAAAAAATCTTGATAGTGATGTTTGTGCAGTGCAAGAATGCAGCGTGCCTCTGGTTCGAAAGAGGCTTACGGCAGACTCGATCGGTACGCCAGGTATTTGCCTCGTGGTGCGATCGAGCCGGCATTTTCGCAATGCGGGCCATTGCCCAGGAGACTCGATCATGTCCCTTTTCGATACGGAAAAACTGACCAGTGCCCAGAAAGCCAATGTCGACCTGCTGCAGCAGGTCGCAGGCAAGCTGTTCGAGGGTGCCGAGCAACTCGGCCAACTGCAGCTCAAGACATTGCGCACCACTTCCGACGCGCAGTTCGACAGCCTGCGCGAACTGGCGGTGGCGCGCGATCCGCAAGCCTTTGCCGAATGGCAGGCATCCTTCGCCCAGCCCACCGCTCAGGCCGAGCGTCTGCTGGAGTACAACCGCCAGGTGTATGAGCTGATTTCGGGAACCCAAACGGAAATCGCCAAACTTGCCGAACGCCAGGCCGAGGCGGCGACCAAGCAGGTACAGGAACTGGTCGAAGTGGTTGCCAAGAACGCACCGGCGGGTTCGGAGCCGGTGGTGGCGATATTCAAATCAGCTCTGGAAACCGCTGGCAGCGTTTATGACAGTGCCCAGAAGGCGGCCAAGCAGGCCGCCGAGATCGCCGAGAACGGCATCGCCGCGGCAGCTTCCGCTGCCGGTCAGGCAGCCAGCGAGGCGGGCAAGGCTTCGGCTGGTACACGTAAACCGTCCTGATCGCCGTCTGTCGTCGGGGGCCGCCAAAGCGTTTCCATAACGCCGTGGCCCCCGTCTTCATGCATACGCCATGGGATGGCAGTTTCGAGGAGTCTTAATGAGAAAGGGTATTTCAATTGCCATGATCACGATGTTGTCGCTGGGGACAGTGACCATGGCACGGGCCGTCGATTTCAACGTAGCGGTCGGACGCACGGGGGAGTCGACCACGACCTATCGCGTCGGTGCGCAGTGGAATTTCCAGCGTAACTGGTTCGAGAGCGCTACCGGCAGACTGAGCGGGTACTGGGATGCCGGCTATACCTACTGGGAAGGGGACGAGAGGTCGAGCAACCACAGCCTGTCGCTGACGCCGGTGTTCGTCTACGAGTTCTCCGGGCGTTCGCTCAAACCCTATGTCGAAGCCGGGATCGGTATCGCCGTGTTCGAGCGTACTCGCCTGGAAGACAACCAACTGGGGTCCTCATTCCAGTTCGAGGATCGCATTGGCGCAGGGCTGCGTTTCACCGGCGGGCATGAGCTGGGTATTCGCGCCATCCACTATTCCAATGCCGGGATCAAGCAGCCCAATGACGGCGTGGAAAGCTATTCGCTGCACTATCGCCGCTCATTCTAGGCATTGAGGTAATGCTGTTCAGGTAAAGAACAGAGAGTACTTTGTAGGAGCGCGCCATGCGCGCGAATCGCGGGCGTGGCCCGCTCCTACAGATGATCCTGCAACCAGCTTGTGGCCTTTAAGTGAACGGCATTAAGGCATTGAGGGGCCTTTGCATACCGGACGGCCTGTCCGGTCGCTGGGGTCATTCCTCGTCGTCGCTCTTCCTCTTTCCGTCCGCTCCGCTCCTGCCGGGTTTGTCCGCCGAGGGCATGTTGCCGAACAGGCCGAACAGATTCTGGGTATTCAGATAGAGATTCTTCGACTGGTCGATGTACTGCTGCATCAGGTTCTGCATCACGGGAACCTGCTTGTGCATGAATTCGCTCCAGGCCTGCGAGGACTGCACTCCAGTCTGCGTCTGGATGTCGATGATGGTCTGGATACTCTTTTCCAGGTAGCTGCCCAGCATGCCCTGGAACGGGCCATAGAAGCGGATGATGCTCTTGAGCATGTCGCTGGAAAAGATCGGCTCGCCGTCGCTTTCCGCCTCCTGAATGATCTGCATCAGGATGCTGCGGGTCAGGTCCTCGCCGCTTTTGGCATCGACGACCTGGAAGGGGATTTCGTCGATCACCATCTGCCGGATGTCCGCCAGCGTCACGTGAGTGCTGGTGTGAGTGTCATACAGACGACGATTGGAGTACTTCTTGATAAGGCGCGGGCTATTTCGACTGTCACCGGGCATACGGATTATCTCTGGTTCGACTGCCATTGTCGGCATGGTATAGCAATTCCTCCTGGCACCCGATGGTTTGTGTCGTGCAAGGTGCGTGCACGGCAGGTGAAACTTCGCCTGGTGAAGCAAGTGTCACTCGGGGTGGACACTGACTATGGCGTCGCGGCACTGAGGCAGGCGTCCAGCCCTTGGCTTCGTATTCAGCATGGTGGGGTGTAGCGCGGGGCGAGAGGGCATGAACTTGGATCGATTGTTCGATCCGTGGTCAAGCAACGTGTCAGGCGATGGCCAGGGTCGTGGCGGTGAGCACCTGCTCATCGCTGAGGCCCTGTTCGCGCATCTGCTGGACCAGGCTGGCATTGGCCGAAGCCCATGCGCCGTTGAGCGTCGCCAGTTCCGACTGCAGCGCCTCCACCTTGACCCGCCTGGCCTCCGGATCGAGGCTCTGATCCGCCATCAGGGTCTTGAGCTCGGCTTCCTTCGCGGCGATTTGCGCTTTCAGTTCACGGATCATCTTCAGCAGTTGCTTGATGCTGTCGGGCAGTCCGCTCTCGTCGATGTCCTGGTTCTTTTCCCCGCTCTTGGCGGACAGGCTCCTGCCCAGTTCGGAAAGACTGACGCGCAAACCCTGGCGAAGCTCCTCAGGGGTTCGCTCGGCTGCTGTGCCTTGACGCTGGACACTTCTGGCCAGATTGTTCAGCGGGGTGTTGGAGTCGATGCGCATCGCGCGGTTCCTTGCATCGATCGTGGTCTCTTGAAGATCGACCGCGGAGCCGTGAACTTGAGTGCAGGTTTTCCCTATGCGGAACTCATCGAGGGCAGTGGCATCGATCGGCGAATCGCTGCTTCAACCGAGCGCCTTGGCATACAGCTCGTGGGCCTTGATCAGCGCTTCGGCGATTTTCTCCACCGGTTCCCGCTTGGCCATGGCCTGGTCGCGCAGGGCGTTGTAGGCATCGGTCTCGGACAATCCCTTGGTCTCGATCAGGATGCTCTTGGCCTTCTGCACGGTTCGAGTCACGGCGAGGCGTCCTTCGAGGCGCTTGACGTGCTTTTCCCGGTCGCGAGCCTTGCGCGATTGATTGAGCGTCACCGAGAGGGCCGCCAGCAGGCCGAAGGACTTCACTGGCGAAGGGATCACGGCGAAAGCGTTCAACTGCAGCAGGGCCTCGACGATGATCGGGCTTTCGTAGGCGATCACCGGAATGACCGGTGGCGTGCCGGGCCGTCCCAGCCATGGTGCATTGGATGCAAGGGTTTCCGGCGCCACCGAGAGGACGATCACGTCGGATTCCAGCGTCAATCGTTCGGGAATCGGCCACTGGGCCCGCACCTGGCAGCCGATACGCTGCAACTGGGCGATCAGCGCCCGGCCGTCTTCGTCGTCCGGGTGGATCACCAGCACGCTGGTTTCGCGTAGCTCCTTGATCCCGGAACTGCCGTCGCCGCGCTGGCGTTTCTTGGCGGCACGCAGGGTCATAGGTCGCTCCCCATCGAATTCGACCAGTCGTCCAGGCTTGGTGCGATGACGTACGGGTCCGGTTTCAGGTGATGGCGGCTCTCGAACAGCAGGTCGAACTGGCCCATGCGATTGACACGGCCGATGCGCGAGAACAGGAAGCTGTGATGGTTGTGCATGTCGATCCTGACCAGCCCTTGCGGCGCCTCGAACTCCAGCCCGCGCAGGGCCTGGAGTATGTCCCCGACACGCTCGCGCCCGGCGCGGCGCAGCGCCTCCGCGAACAGATGGACCTGGAAGTAGGCGGCGTCCCAGCACATGTCCGTCACCTGGTTGGCGCCGAAGCGGGCCTGGTACGCGGCGACGCAATGGCGATTGGCCGGAGTGTCGACAGACTGGAAATAGGTCGCTGCGGTGATGTGCCCGGCGGCCAGCGCGGCGCCCATCTGCTGGATTTCCGTCTCGCTGGTCACCAGGCTGGCGATGGGCATTTCCTGAGGGTCCAGGCCAGCTTCCGCATAGGCCTGGTAAAGGTGACGCATGCTATCGCCGACCACCATCGAGAAGATGAACGAGGGCCGCAGTTGGCGGGCTTTCTCGATCACCTTGTCGAACTCGCTGCGGCCGGCGTTCAGCGGCAGGTAGTACTCGCCAAGCTTGGTGCCGCCACGCTCGTAGAGCAGGTCGCTCATCAGCCGGTTGGCTTCGTAGGGATAGACGTAGTCCGAGCCGACCATGAGCACGCGGGTGCCGTAGTGGCGGAACATGTACTCGGCGAGCGGCACGTTGTTGTGGTTCTGCGTGGCGCCGGTGTAGATGACGTTGCGCGAATATTCGAAGCCCTCGTAGAACACCGGGTAGAAGAGCAGGGCGTCGTGACGTTCCAGCACCGGCAGGGCGGCCTTGCGGGTGCTCGAGGTGTAGCAGCCGAAGAAGAACTGCAGGCCTTCGTCACGGATCAGCGACTCCAGGTGCCGGGCATACAGGTGTGGGGTCGAGTCCGGGTTGCGCAGCACCAGTTCCAGCGGGCGACCGTCGATACCACCGGCTTCGTTGATCTGCTCGATGGCGAACAGGGTGGCGCGGGTCATCGAGCGCTCGATGGCCGAGGTGACGCCGGTATCGGAAAACAGGCCGCCTATGCGGATCGGTTGGTCGGGCATTGGTAAACCTTGTGTGAGGATTGGACCGGCGCGCAGGGCCGGTGGCTGTCCATGCGGAGGGCGCAGGTTCAGCGCGGCATGGTGACGCAGACTCTTATGGCCTGACTGGGCAGCCTGTGCCCGCTCTGGCAGGACCGCGCTGTCCCGACCAGACGAGCGCGGCGAGTTCCAGGCCTGCCGGGGAGAGGCGCCTGGCAAATCGCCGCGCGAAAGATCGTCGGGACAATGCAGTTTGCGGGCCAATCACGGCGAACGGATGGAGGCTCCGCTTTTCGGATGTTGCTTGTCACGTTCCGGTGCGTTCGGATGATCTATTGCACCAAATGTGTGCGCCATTCTCCAGGGGCATGCTGTATTCCCAGGGGGAAATAAGGCGGATGCGCCGTATTCGGCACTTGGCATCGCTCTTGCTGTGTCTCGTCTCGAAAGACAATGCGGGCCATTTGCCATACGCCTTTTCGCGGCAGGTATGGAAACGTCTCGCCCATGACTGGCTTGGACAATGTCGTCCCGCCAGATTCGGCACAAGAAGCCTGACTCCCGGTCACCAGACCGGAGGTCGGGCTTTTTTTATTTCTGGCTTTTGTTCCTGGAGAAATGCGATGCACAAGCAACGGCGTGGTTTCCTCAAGAAGGCGGTTCTGCTCGGTGCCGCCAGCCTGCTTCCTCTGGCCGCCTCGCTATCCGGCCCCGCGCTGGCGGAAGAGACGGTGAAGGTCGGTATCCTCCATTCGCTCACCGGAACCGTCGCGATCAGCGAGGCGTCCATCGTCGATGCCGAGCAACTGGCGATTGCCGAGATCAACGCGGCCGGAGGGGTACTGGGACGGACCATCGAGGCGATCGTCGAAGACGGCGCCAGCGACTGGCCGACCTATGCCGAGAAGGCGCGCAAGCTGCTCGAGAAGGATCGGGTCGCGGTGGTTTTCGGCGGCTATACCTCGGCGTCGCGCAAGGCGATCCTGCCGGTTTTCGAACGCAACAAGGGCTTGCTCTACTATCCGACCTTCTACGAGGGGCTGGAGCGCTCGCCGGCCATCATGTACACCGGCCAGGAGGCCTCCCAGCAAACCATCGCCGCGGTCGACTGGCTGATGGAGAACAAGGGCAAGAGCGTCTACCTGATCGGTTCCGACTACATCTGGCCGCGCACCACCAACCGGATTTCGCGGGCGGCCATCGGCAAGAGGGGCGGCAGTGTGGTCGGGGAGGACTACTTCCCGCTGGGCCATATCGAGTTCTCCTCGGTAATCAACAAGATCAAGGCGGCCAAGCCGGACATCATCCTCTCGACCATGGTCGGTGGCTCCAACGTCGCTTTTCACAAGCAGCTACGAGCCGCCGGCATCGACAGCAGCAACCAGACCCTGCTGGCCCTGGCGATTTCCGAGGAAGAGATCACCGGCATCGGTGCCGAGAACCTCGAGGGCTTCCTGACCTGCATGAGCTACTTCCAGAGCCTGCAGAATCCGGCCAACGAGCGCTTCGTCAAGGCCTTCAAGGCCCGCTACGGCGATAACCGGGTGATCGGCGACACCATGGCCGCGGCCTATACCGGCGTTCACCTGTGGAAGCAGGCGGTGGAAAAGGCGGGCAGCTTCGACGTACCCGCGGTGATCGCCGCATCCTCCGGACTGGTTCTCGAAGCGCCGGAAGGCGAAGTGCGGATGCACGAAAGCAACCACCATTTGTGGAAGCGCACCCGCATCGGCCAGATCCGTGCCGATGGTCAGATCGATGTGATCCATGAGTCCGATCCCATCGAGCCCAATCCGTTCCCGTCTCTCTGACTCCGCTAGCGGGTGCGGCAAGTCTCGCGCCCGCCCTCGGCTACAGGTCTCGCAATGACTATCGAAACTCTGGCCTTACAGGTGTTCGGCGGCTTCTCGCTGTTCTCCGTGCTGGTGCTGATGGCCCTGGGGTTGACCATCGTGTTCGGCCTGATGGGCGTTATCAACATGGCTCACGGCGAGCTGATGGCGATGGGCGCCTACATGACCTACGTCACCGCGCAGGTCTTCCAGCGCTGGTTCCCCGAACTGATGGGCGCCTACTTCCTGGTCGGCATCCTGGTCGCCTTCGCCGCGACTTTCGCCTTCGGCTACCTGCTCGAACGCGGCTTCATCCGCTTCATGTACAACCGCCCGCTGGATACCCTGCTGGCCACCTGGGGGCTGTCGCTGGTGTTGCAGCAGGTCTTCCGCCAGGTCTTCGGTCCGAAGGAGGTCAGCGTACCCACCGTGGAGTGGCTGCAGGGCGCGGTGGTGCTCGCCGAGGGCGTGGCGCTGCCGCTCAATCGGATCTTCATCATCGGCCTCACGCTGGTGATCGCCGCGGCTGTCTTCCTGTTCCTCTATCGCAGCCGCTGGGGCCTGCGCATCCGCGCGGTGACGCAGAACCGCGCCATGGCCGGCGCCGCCGGGATCAACACGGCTCGGGTCGACGCGCTGACCTTCGCCCTCGGCTGTGGCCTGGCGGGCGTCGCAGGCAGCTCCTTCACCATGCTTGCCTCGACCGGTCCGGTGACGGGCCAACAGTATTTGGTGGATACCTTCATCGTGGTGGTGTTCGGTGGTGTCGAGAGCCTGCTCGGGACCTTCCTCTCGGCCTTCGCGATCGGCCAGACGCAGATCCTGCTGGAGTACCTGACCACCGGCTCGATGGCCAAGGCCATCACCCTGCTGGTGGTGATCGTCCTGCTGTTCTTCCGCCCCAACGGGCTGTTCGCTGCGAAAGTGAGACGCTGACATGACCGACAAGACTTTCGGACGGCAGACGCTGTTCGATCCCAATCGCCGCCATTGGCGCGACGGGCTGCGGCTCGTCGAGCGCCACAGCCTCGCCTGGATGGCCCTGCTGTTGCTGGTGGTGTTGCCGCTGTGCCTGGGTGACTTCCGCCTGGGCCTGGCCGGCAAGTACCTGAGCCTGGCGTTCTGCGCCGTCGGCATGGTGCTGATCTGGGGCTACGGCGGCATTCTCAGCCTGGGGCAGGGGGTTTTCTTCGGCCTGGGCAGCTACATGACCGCCATGTTCCTCAAGCTGGAGGCCGCCGCCAACGACCCGGCGGCCAGCGCCCTGGCGTCGTTCTACGGATCGAGCCTGCCGGACTTCATGATCTGGAACAGCGTGGAGGCGCTGCCCTGGTGGTGGCGGCCGTTCGAGTCGGCGACCTTCACCCTGCTGGCGATCCTGACGATCCCGGCGTTGCTGGCCTTCGGGTTCAGCTACGCCTACTTCAAGAAGCGGGTCGGCGGGGTCTACTTCTCGATCATCACCCTGTCGCTGTCGGCGATCATGGCCCTGCTGATCATCGGCCAGCAGGGCTATACCGGCGGGGTGAACGGCCTGACCGACTTCAAGACCGCGCTGGGCTTCGACCTGCAGGCGCCGAGCGCGCCGTGGATGCTCTACCTGGCCACCGTATTACTGCTGCTCGGCTGCGTGCTGGCAGGTCGCTTCATCGTCCACAGCCGGCTCGGCCGGGTGGTGGTGGCGATCCGCGACCGCGAGGATCGGGTGCGCTTCTCCGGCTACGACACGGCGCTGTTCAAGGCCTTCGTCTTCGCCGTGGCGGCGCTGTTCTCGGCCATTGGCGGAGTGATGTTCACCCTCCAGGTGGGGCTTGCCTCGCCGTCGCTGGTGGGCATCATCCCGTCCACCGAGATCGTCATCTATGCCGCGCTCGGCGGGCGCCTGTCGCTGGTCGGAGCGATCTACGGGACCTTGCTGATTGGTGCGGCGAAGACCTACTTCTCGGAGAACTTCGTCAGCGTCTGGCAGTACTTCATCGGCGTGCTGTTCATGGTGGTGGTGCTGTTCCTGCCCAGCGGCCTGGCCGGCCTGCTGCAACGCCTGGGTGGCCGGAAGGAGGCACGATGAGCAACCTGCTGCTGTCCGTCGAGGACCTGAGCGTGTCCTTCGACGGTTTCAAGGCGGTCGATGGCCTCAACTTCTATGTCGAGGAAAACCAGGTGCACGTGGTGATCGGCCCCAACGGCGCGGGCAAGACCACGCTGCTGGACATGATCTGCGGCAAGACCCGGCCCAGCGCCGGCAGCATCCTGTTCCGCGACCTGCAGTTGGTGAACCGACCCGAGTACCTGATCACCCGCGCCGGTGTCGGCCGCAAGTTCCAGACTCCCTCGGTGTACGAGGATCTCACGGTGATGGAGAACCTCGACATCTCCTCGCCGCGCCAGCGCTCGCTGTTCGGCTGCCTGTTCTTCCGCCGCGACCGTGCGCTGGTCGAGCGGATCGAGGCGGTCGCCGAGCAGGTCTTTCTGCGCGACCAACTCGGGCGCAAGGCCGGGCTGCTGTCCCACGGCGAGAAACAATGGCTGGAGATCGGCATGCTGCTGATGCAGGAGCCGCAACTGCTGCTGCTCGACGAGCCGGTGGCGGGCATGAGCGCCGGCGAGCGCGAGAAAACCGCCATCCTGCTGCGGCAGATCGCCCGGGGCCGCTCGATGGTGATCATCGAGCACGACATGGAGTTCGTGAAATCGGTCGCCGACCGGGTCACCGTGCTGCACCAGGGCCGGACCCTGGCCAGCGGCTCGATGGATCACGTGCAGAACGACCCGCGGGTCATCGACGTCTATCTGGGGCACTGAAGCATGCTGACGATCAAACACCTCGACGTTTTCTATGGCGACAGCCAGGTGTTGCACGACATCGGCTTCGAGCTCGCGCCTGGCGAGTCTTTGGCGATCATGGGGCGCAACGGCATGGGCAAGACCACCCTGCTGAAAAGCCTGATCGGCCTGCTGCCGGCGCGCTCCGGCAGCATCGAGCTGGAAGGGCGTGAGTTGCTGGGATGCCGGAGCTACGAGCGGGTGGCCGCCGGACTCGGCTTCGTCCCCCAGGGACGGATGATCTTTCCCTTCCTGAGCGTCGAGGAAAACATCCGCAGCGGCATGGAAGGCAGCCGCGACGGCCAGGTTCCCGACTATGTCTATGAGTACTTCCCGGTCCTCTTCGAGATGCGCCGGCGCAAGGGCGGCAACCTGTCCGGTGGCCAGCAGCAGCAACTGGCAATCGCCCGGGCGCTGGTCTCCAACCCCCGGGCGCTGATCCTCGACGAGCCCACCGAGGGCATCCAGCCCTCGATCATCAAGGACATCGCGCGAACCCTGAACCTGCTGCGCAGGGACCGCGGCTTCGCGCTGATCGTCAGCGAGCAGGTGCTGTCGTTCGCCCTGGAGGTCGCCGACCGCTTCCTGATCATCGAGAAGGGCCGCTTCGTCCACCACGACCGGCGGGAAGACGTCGATCGCGAAAAGATCCTGCGTTACCTGACCATCTGAGGAGTCTTCCCATGCTGATACTCGACCGCATCGTCGGGCAGGCCAGCGATCCGCGGATCGCCGAGCGCCTGCACACCCTGGAGCATGCCGGCCAGGTGGAGACACTGAGCCTTTCCGTCGCGGATATCCAGCGGCGTCGCCTGCGCCTGCTCAGCGACCGTGGCACGGACTGCGCGATCCGCCTGGAGCGCCACCAGCAACTGAGCAACGGCGCGGTGCTGGTGCTCGAAGGCGAGCGCGCCATCGTCGTGCAGACGGAGGCGTCGCGCTATCTGGAGCTGTTTGCACGGGATGCCGCCGCCGCCCTGGAGCTGGGCTACTTCGCCGGCAACATGCATTGGAAAGTGCGTTTCGCCGGGGAGCGCCTGCAGGTGCTGCTGGCCGGCGCCGAAGCCGATTACCTGGAACGGCTCGCCCCGTTGCTGGCGGACGGCCGCGTGGAGCGTTGCCCGGCATGAGCGCACTGGCCAGCCGCCTGGCTGCATTGCAGCAGGCCGACAGTTTCTTTCCCGGCGGCGCGGTGGCCTGGTCCTGGGGCCTGGAGACACTGCTTGCCGACGGCCGTCTGGAGGCCGCGGTTGCCGGGCCTCGGCGTCAGCGTGGCATCCGCGTGGCCCGCAGCGACTGCCTGCTCGGCTTCGTCGAGGGCCAGTTGCGCCATCGTTGGAACGGCTTCGATCGTGCCTTCCTGATGGCCGCCTGGCAGGCGGCCGGGGAACTGCCACGCCTGCTGGAGCTGGACGCGCGAATCGAGGCGCTGACGCTGGCCGCCGAGTTGCGCGAGGGCTCGCGGCGCCTGGGGCTGTCGTTGCTCGGCGTGCATGCCGGCCTGGGCACGCCGGGAGCCACAGGCTATCGCGGCGCAATACAGGCGGGGCGGGCACCTGGCCACTTGCCGGTGGTCCAGGGGTTGGTCTGGCGGGCATTGGGCATGAATGCCATGGACTGCCAACTGGCCGCGGCGCACAGCCTTTGCACCGGCCTGGCCAGCGCCGCACTGCGCCTCGGACTGCTCGGCCATCTCGAGGCGCAGCAGGTGCTGACGCGTATCCAGCCGGTGCTGCTCGAGCTGCTGGCCGAGCCGCCGGCCGACCCCGAACAGGTGCAGGGGTTCTCGCCGCTGGCGGAGATCGCCGTGATGCGCCACGAAACCCAGGCCCTGCGCCTGTTCGCCAACTGACCCTGTTTTTTACCGAGAGGACACAGCGATGCTGCTGACCCCCACCGAGCTCGAACGGCTCACCCTGTATACGGCCGCCGAACTGGCGCGCAAACGGCGTGGCAAGGGCCTGCGCCTGAACTTCCCCGAAGCCTCGGCGCTGATCGCCGACGAGATACTGGAAGGCGCCCGCGAGGGGCGCAGCGTCGCCGAGCTGATCGGCTTCGGCTCGACCCTGCTGAGCAGCGACGACGTGATGTCCGGCGTCGCCGAGTTGCTGCCGGTGCTGCAGGTCGAGGCGACCTTTCCCGATGGCACCAAGCTGGTCACCGTGCACCAGCCGATCCGTCCCGGCCGCGAGATGCGCACGCTGGAACGGTTGCCCGGCGAGGTCATCACCCCGGACGGCGAGATTCGCCTCAACAGCGGCCGCCGGCGAGCCGCCCTGCGCGCACTGAATACCGGCGACCGGCCGGTGCAGGTCGGCAGCCACTACCACTTCTTCGAGGTCAATCGGAACCTCGATTTCCCCCGTGAACTGGCGTTCGGCATGCACCTCGACATTCCCGCCGGCACCGCCGTGCGCTTCGAGCCCGGCGAGGAACGCGAGGTGGAGCTGGTCGAGTTCGGCGGCAGCGGCGACATCCACGGCTTCAGCGGCCTGACCAACGGCAACCTGCGCGACCCGGCGTGCAGGGCGGCTGCCCTGGAGAAGGCCCGGGCACAGGGTTTCAAGGGAGCGTGACATGGCGACCATGACGAGAAAGGACTATGCGGCCATGTTCGGCCCGACCACCGGCGACGCGGTTCGCCTCGGCGATACCTCGCTGCTGGCCGAGGTCGAGCACGACTACGCGGTGCCCGGCGACGAGTGCCTACACGGCGGCGGCAAGACACTGCGCGACGGCATGGGCCTGATGCCCGGCCATGACAGTGCCGACGGTGCGCTGGACATGCTGATCTGCAATGCGCTGATCATCGATCCGGTGCTGGGCGTGGTGAAGGGCGACATCGGCATCAAGGACGGCCTGATCGTCGCCGTCGGCAAGGCCGGCAACCCGCAGACCATGGACGGCGTGCATCCGCGGCTGATCTGCGGCGTGGCCACCACGGTGCGTGATGCCGAAGGACTGATCGTCACGCCGGGCGGAATCGACGTGCATGTTCACTTCGACTCGGCACAGCTCTGCGAGCACGCCCTGGCCAGCGGCCTGACCACCCTGATCGGTGGCTCGCTGGGCCCTATCACCGTCGGCATCGACTGCGGCGGCGAATGGAACGTCGGCAAGATGCTGCAGGCCTCGGAGGCCTGGCCGATCAACTTCGGCTTCCTCGGTCGCGGCAATTCCAGCAAGCCGGAGTCTCTGCTCGGCCAACTCCGCGGCGGCTGCCTGGGCCTGAAGATCCACGAGGACTGGGGCGCCATGCCGGCGGTGATCGACACCTGTCTGACGGTGGCCGACGAGCACGACTTCCAGGTGCAGCTGCATACCGACACCCTCAACGAGTCGGGTTTCCTCGAGGACACCCTGGCCGCTATCGGCGAGCGCACCATCCACATGTATCACACCGAAGGCGCCGGCGGCGGCCATGCGCCGGACATCATCAGCGTCGCCGGCAAGGCCAACTGCATTCCTTCGTCGACCAACCCGACCAATCCCTACACGATCAATACCTTCGACGAACACCTGGACATGATCATGGTCTGCCATCACCTCAACCCCGCGGTGCCGGAGGACGTGGCCTTCGCCGAATCGCGAGTGCGGGCGCAGACCATCGCCGCCGAGGACATCCTGCACGACACCGGGGCGATTTCCATTCTCGGCTCCGACAGCCAGGGCATGGGGCGCATCAACGAGGTGATCACCCGTACCTGGCAACTGGCCTCGAAGATGAAGGACCAGCGCGGCCGCCTGCCGCAGGAGCGCAGCCGTATCGGTGACAACGAGCGGATCAAGCGCTACATCGCCAAGTACACCATCAACGCCGCCAGGGTATTCGGTATCGACCGCTACATCGGCTCCATCGAACCGGGCAAGCTCGCCGACCTGGTGCTCTGGCGCCCGGCGTTCTTCGGCAGCAAACCGGAACTGGTGATCAAGGGCGGCTTCATCGTGCACGCCGTGATGGGCGATTCGGCCGCCTCGCTGTACACCTGCGAGCCCCTGGTGATGCGCCCGCAATGGGGTGCCTTCGGCGAGGCCAAGCAGGCGCTGTCGGTGAACTTCGTCAATCGCCTGGCCGTCGAGGCGGACACTGCCGCCAGACTCGGACTGAAGAAGCCGCTGCTGCCGGCGGTCGGCACGCGCGGCCTGAGCAAGGCCGACATGCTGCACAACGATGCCTGCCCGGACATTCGCGTCGACCCGCAGACCTTCGATGTCTACGCCGACGGCGAGCGTCTGTCCTGCGACCCGGTGAGCGAAGTGCCGCTGGGGCAACGCTACATGCTGCGCTGATACGAGGAACCATCATGCATTCATCGACCGCACCGGCCTGCGTCCATCCGGGGGCCGCCCGCGTCGGCATCGGCGGCCCGGTAGGGTCGGGCAAGACCCGCCTGCTGGAACAGTTGATTCCACGCTTCATTGCCCGCGGCACGCAACTGGCCGTGATCACCAACGACCTGGCGACCCGAGAGGACGCCGAGCGCGTCCAGCGCAGCGGCCTGATCGACCCGCGACGGGTACGCGCGGTGGAGACCGGCGCCTGCCCGCACACCGCGATCCGCGAGGACCCGACGCTGAACCTGCAGACCGCCGACGAGCTGGAGGCGCTGTATCCGGATCTGGACCTGATTCTCATCGAGTCCGGCGGCGACAACCTGGCCTCGACCTTCTCGCTGGATCTGGTCGACTATTGGCTCTTCGTCATCGACGTCGCCGGTGGCGACGACATTCCACGAAAGCGGGGGCCCGGCGTGCTCGGCTGCGACCTGCTGGTGGTCAACAAGTACGACCTGGCGCCCCATGTCGGGGTCGATCTGGCGCGCATGCGCCACGAATCCGCTCTGGCGCGTGGAGAGCGGCCGGTGCTGTTCACCAACTGCGCCAGTGGCGACGGCGTCGAGGCGGTGGTCGAAGCCATCGCCCAATCCGTGTTGTTCGATCGATGATGACGTCCGCACTCTGGTCCTGCGAATCGTCCGAGCAGGCGCGGCTGTCGTTCGCCCGGGCGCCGGATGGTACCAGCTACATTGCCCGTCAGCAGGTCGGCTATCCGTTCCATCTTGGTCGCAACCTGCGGCTGCCCGGCGATCCGCCTGGAATGGCCGCGGCCTATCTGCAGTCGTGTTCAGGCGGCGTTTTCGCCGGCGAGGACCTCGGCCTGCTCCTGCATGCGGGAGCAGGCGCCCAGGCTCACCTGAGCACAGGGGCGGCGACCATCGCCCACGCCATGCGCGAGCGTCCTGCGCGCCAGCGCGTGCGACTCGAGGCCGAGTCCGGCGCGCTGCTGGAATACCTGCCGCTGGCGACCATCCTGTTTCCCGGCGCGCGCCTGCACAGCCGGATCGAGGCGGTGCTGCATCCGGGCGCACGGATGCTGCTCAGCGATGCCTTCTGTGCGCATGCGCCGGAGGGCGAGGGCGGGGTGTTCGGCTGGTACCGCGCCGACCTCGACGTGCGCACGGTGGATGGCCGCTTGTTGGCCGCCGACCGGCTGTACGTCGAGGGCGCGGATTTCCAGCGCGGCCTGCCCGGTATCAGCGACGGCGTGCGTGTACTCGGTACCTTCCTGTCGCTCGGCGAGGGGCCGCCGCCGTGCGCTGCGCTGCGTGCCGCGCTGGAGGGGATCGACGGGCTGTACGCCGGTGTCAGTGTGCTGCCCGGCGATTGCGGGGCGATGGTGCGCCTGGCCGCAGTCGGCGCGCCCGAGCTGCGCCGGGGCCTGCATGCGGCCTGGGCAGCGATGCGCCTGGAGTTCACCGGCAGGGCACCGGCGATGCGGCGCAGGTAGGGCGGTCGCAGCAACAGACCCTAGATGCAGATGCTCGCGCTTCTAGTCCACCGGGCGGAAGTGCCGGTGGCTGGCCGAAAGGCCTCGCACGTGGCGGTGCTCGGCACCGTCCTCGGTCAGCGACACCAGGTTGAGATGGCCGTGGCGGACTCCGCTTTCCGCCATGATGCGCTCGGCCAGCTGGCGCACCAGCCGGGTCGGTCCGCGCAGGATCGAGCAGGCCAGGCAGTGCTCATGGTCAAGATACGACTGCAGGGTCGACACGCTCAGGTCGTGGTGGGCGTGATGATGGCGGGCGAGGCGTTCGGCGAGCTCGCGTTCCTGGTGGTTGTAGACGTAGCTGAGGCTGGCGACGCAATGCGCGCTGGCGTCGCGGCGTTGCCGCGAGCGTTCCAGTTCGGCGCGCAGCAGGTCGCGCATGGCTTCCGAGCGGTTGCGGTAGCCGCGCTCCGCGATCAGCGCGTCGAAGGCTTCGGCCAGTTCGGCCTCCAGCGAGATGGTGATGCGTTCCATCGGGCATCCTCTTGTTCACAACGACAGGGTACGGGTGCCGAGCCGGTGGACCAGCTCCTGGTCATGGCTGGCGACCAGCATCGGCAGTCCGGTTTCCAACAGGCAGGCCAGCAGGCGCGCGCAGGCGTTCTCGTCGAGTCCGCTGCTGGGTTCGTCGAGCAGCAGCATGCGGGGTTTCATGGCCAGCACCCCAGCCAACGCCACCAGGCGCTGTTCTCCACCGGAAAGCTGCTGTACCGGGCGTTCGGCCAGCCGTTCGAGGCCAAGCGCGGTGAGCGTTTCCAGCGCCAGCGCATGCGCCGCTCGGTGCTCCAGGCCCTGGTTGAGGGGGCCGAAGGCGACGTCCTCGAGCGCCGTCGGGCCGAACAGCTGGTCCGCCGGGTCCTGGAACAGCAGACCCAGCGGGCCGCGCAGGGGGATGAAGTCGGCCTCGCTGCGCCGCTCGCGTCCGAACACCTGCAGGCTGCCTTCGTGCACCGGCACGAAACCGAGCAAAGCGTGCAGCAGGCTGGTCTTGCCGCGACCGCTGGCGCCGAGCAGGCAGAGGCGTTCGCCGGCCTCCAGGCTGAAGTCTGGCGGGCTCAGCAGGCGGTCCGCGGAACGCGCCAGACGCAGCCCGCGGGTTTCGATCAGCGTGAGCATGGGCGTTCTTCCAAGGATGTGGCGGGTCGTTTGGCGCGACCGGTCAGGCGCTGGATGCCGAAACCCCGTGCGCGCAGCGCCAGGTCGACTCGTTCTGCACGCAGCAGGGCATGGACCAGGATGAGCGCGACCTGCAGCGCCAGCACTTCGCAGGTACGCCGGTCGCAGCGCGGCCGGAAGCCCCGCGCCTGCATGGCCCGCTGCAGGCGCGCGCGGGTGTCGTGCATCAGCGTCAGGTAGCGCACGGTCAGGGCCAGCAAGCGTGCGAGGCGTGGCGGCAGGCCCAGGCGCGCCGCCGCCGCGGCCACGGCGAAACCGTCCAGGCCAGCGAGCAGTGCAATGCACAGCAGGCCGGCGGCGTTGCCGCGCAGGCTGATGTGCACGGCGGCTTCGACGCCTTCGGTACTCAGCCGCAACCCTTCGGCGTCGAGCTGCCAGGGCAGGCTGAGCCAGACGCAGCCGACGAACAGGTTGAGCGTCGCCCAGCGGCGCAGCAGCACCCCGGTCGGCGCCTGGCGCAGCAGCAGGGCGAGCAGCAACGCCACGCCGCCCAGCGCACAGGCGGCAAGCAGTTCGGCGGTGTCCGTCAACAAGGCGATGCCCAGGCTGCCGAGCAGGGCCGACAGCAGGCGCCAGGCTGCGCCGTTCATGGCCGTCTTTCCTGCAACAGTGCCGGCGACATGCGCCAGAGCAACCCCAGAACGAGCGCGCCGATCAGCGAATCGACGACGATCACCGGCAGGTGGGCGACCAGCAGCAGGCCGATCAACTGGTCGAACAGCCGTCCACCGCTCAGCGCCAGCAGCAGGCTGGCGATCGCCGCGGCGCCGCCGACGCCGATCAGACCGCAACCGATGCCGATGCCGAACAGCCGGCGCGGGCCTGGCGTACCGCGCAACAGCGGCCCCAGCAGCAGATGACAGAGTATCGCCGGCAGCGCCATGCACAGCAGGTTGGCGCCGAGCACCAGGAAACCGCCGAACGAGAACAGCGCGGCCTGCAGCAGCAGGGCGACGAAGAACAACGGGAAAACGCCCCAGCCGAGCAGCAGACCGGCCAGGCCGTTGAGCACCAGGTGTACGCTGCCCACGCCCACCGGTACGTGCACGGTGCTGGCGACGAAGAAGGCGGCGCCGAGCAGCGCGGCGAGCGGCATGCGCGCATCGTCCAGACGCCGCAGGCCGAACAGCAGCCCACCGGCCGACAGCACCGTGCAGCCGACCAGCAGCGGGGTGGCGAGCACGCCCTCGGCGATATGCATCAGCGCCTCCCCTCGGCGCTGCCGCGCCGGCTTCGCCACAAGGCCCAGAGTCCGAAAATACCGAGCAGGTAGCCAAGCCCGCCCAGCACGTCGCGCCACCAGAGCCGCTGCTCCAGGCGGCCGATATCCTCGCGCAGCAGGAGCAGCGTCTCGTGGTTCGCGCCGGCCGCCGGTACGTCGCTGGCCAACGCCGTGGCGCGATGGCCTTCCTCGCCCTCGGCGACCACGCGTATCCGGGAAACCGCTGGCACCTGCAGCTCGAAGCGTCCGGCGGTATCGGTCTTGCCCTCGGCGAGACTGCCGGATCGGCCGTCGGCGTCCAGGGCCTCGACAAAAATGCCGGCGGCGGGCGTGCGGTCGCTGTACAGCGCGATGCCGGTGAGCCGCTCGCCGCTCCGCTGGGCCAGCACGTCCAGGCCGTGGGCGTGCAGGAAGGGAGAGCCGGCCAGCAACAACAGACCGGCGAGGAGGCGGCAGCGATCATTCATCGGCATGGAACACCAGGCTGTATTCGGTACTGAGTTCGGTGAGGCGCGGATCATCGCTCACCGCCAGTCGCTGCCCGGCCCAGATACGGTTGCTGCCCGGGCGAACCACCAGGCTGGCGCGGCCATTGGCATCGCTGCGGGCCAGCTCGCCTTCCTCGTCGAAGGCCAGGGCGATGCCGGCGGCCGGACGGCCGTCGATCAGCACCTGCAGTTCGAGCGGCTGCCCGGCCCTGGGCTTGCGGTCCGCCAGCGGCACCAGCTCGAAGGCCTGGCCCAGGGGCCGGCTGGCCTGTGCGTTCCAGTGCAGGATGCTCTTGTGGTGCTTCACGGCCCGCACGCCGCTGACCGCGCCGGGCACTTGGTCCATCGGCCGGTTCTCGCTGCGGCCGCTGTCCAGCCTGCTCCAGTAGCCGTTGTCGAAGAACAGCGTCATCAGCGCCGCATCGCCCTCGGGGACGAGGCGTACGCCATCGGCGCGGTCGTGGCGCACGACGCCGAGTTCGGCGCCCTGGCGATCGTAGGCATGGACCTGCTGGAGTTTTTCCGCTGGATAGTCTTCCAGCACGCCGGCGTGGCCGCCGAAGCGCACGACATGGCCGGGGCCCTGCGGATTGGCTTCCAGCCAGACGCTGTGGGCCAGGGCGGCACGGCTGCCGAGCAGCGCCAGCAGCGTGGCGAAAGCCAGGATGAGCGGTGTGGGGCGGAACATGGAACTCTCCTCTGATCAGAAACTGGCCTGGACGCCCAGGCTCACGCGGCGCGGCGCACCGCTGGCATAGCCGATGGTGGACACCGCGGCGGCATAGACCTCGTCGGTCAGGTTTTCCACGGCCAGGTAGGTGCGCACGCCGGGGGCGAAGGCGAGGGTGTGGGCGATGCTGAGATCGGCCACGTGATAGCTGCCGGTGATCTGCCGGTTGGCCGCGTCGAGAGCGTAGTCGCCGATCTGCCGCCAGGTCAGGCTGCCTTCCCAGTCGGCGACCGGGCGCCAGTTGGCGGTGAGCGTGGTGGTATGGCTGGGCACGCCGGTCACGCGATTGCCTTCCAGGGCCGGGTCGGCGTTGCGACGAATTTCCGACTGCGCGGTGGCCCAGGCCAGCGACAGGTCGAAGGAATCGCTGAGATACCAGTGCCCGGCGGCTTCGAAGCCGGTACGCCGGGTTTCGCCGAAGTTCTCGTATTCGCCGGCCGGATTTTCGCCGATCTCGTCGGTGGAATCGATGCGGTAGAGCGCCAGGTCCAGGCTCAGGTCGCCCCAGACGAGGTTGGCACCCACTTCGGTCTGGCGGAACACGTTGGGGTCGACGCGCGCGGTGCCGAGGGAATACTTGGCGGTCTCCTCGGCCAGGGCGAAACCTTCCGCCCAGCTGGCGCGCAGTTCGAGCCAGTCGGCGGGCCGCGAGCGCAGGCTGAACTTGGGGCTGGCATGGCTGACCGGCGCCAGTCGCGCGCATTCGCCACCGACGGTTTCCGCGCCCTGGATGGCGCAATCGCCGGTGAAACGGTCCCAGCGCCAGCCCAGCGTCGGCGTGAACAGCGGGTCGATCTGCCATTCGAGCTCGCCGAAGGCGGCCAGGTTGTTGAGCGTGAAGCGCCGGTCCAGGTTGGGCGTAGCGTTGCGCTGGCGATAGTGGATGCCGTCGTGCTTCAGGTAATCGGTGCGCTCGCGATAGCTTTCCACTCCGGCGACCCAGTTCAGTGGGCGTTCGGCCAGGCTGCCCTGACCGTTGAGGTTGAAGCCGCCGCCGAGCACGGCGCGGTCGTAGGTCTCCTCGCGCTGGCTCCAGGTGCCGGCGACCGGGCGGGTGAACCAGCGGCTGAAGTCCTGGCGGGTGGTGTAGAGGAACGAGAGCAGCTTGAGGTCGTCGGCGAGGCGGTAGTTGGCATCCAGACGCAGGCTCCGGTAGTCCTTTTCCGAGCCGTCGTTCTGCACGCCGGCGTATTTGCCATAGGGATCGCGCTTGTATTCGGCGTAGGGCAGGTAGGACGGATTGTCGGCCTCGGCCTGGTGCACGCGGGTCGACAGGGCGACTTCCAGCGCCGGGCTGAAATCGATCGCCCAACGCCCGGCGAAGGTCTGCCGCTCGCTCTGCGACTGGTTGCGGAAGCCGTCGTCGTGCACCGCCTGGGCGGCCAGGTTGATCCGCTGGTTGCCGTTGTATTCGAAGCCGGCGGCGGCCTGCAGGTCGACCTTGCCGTATTCGCCGGCGGAGAGGTCCAGCTCACGGTAGTCACCGCCGCGCCGTGTCTGCAGGGTGACGCTGCCGGCGCGGTTGTAGTTACCGTAGAGCGCCGAGACGGGGCCGCGCAGGACCTTGATGCGCTCCAGTTCCAGCGGAACGATCAGGTTCAGGTCCGCATAGCCGTCGGCGTGGGACATCGCTTCGTTGAGCGGGATGCCATCGACGATGAAGCCGATGTCGCCGCCGTGCCCGCCATTGCCGAAGCCGCGCAGCGAGATGTTGTCGGCCACGCCCGGGAGGCCGAGGTCGCGCACGTTCATCCCCGGCACCTTGCGCAGCAGGTCCTGTACCTGGTCGACGTGCTCCTGGCGGATCTCGTTGGCCTCGATCAGGGTGGTGGAATAAGCCTTGTCGGTGGCCTGTTGCATGGCCGAGCCCTTGACGGTCAGGGAATCGAGCAGCAGCGGTGCAGGTGTACCGACGGCGAAGGCCGCGCATGGGAAAAATACCAGGCCGGCTAGCTGGACGAATGGCGGACACGCGCGCGAATGCGTCTTCAGGATAGGAAATGGGGTAGGCATGGGAAGCTCCAGGCGATTGATGGATCGTCGGGCCTGCTGTGCCCGCTACGGCGGGACTTCGTTGTCACCGCCGCTCATCGTCCAGAGTGCTTCAGGCATGCCGGGATGACTGGCGCCTGACAACGCAATAGAACAGTCCCTAGGCCGAAGCGTCGGGTGTGAAGAAAATAGCAATCTTCATACCAGCCATGATCTGCGACGGTTCCGAGCGGAAAACGCCGGTTTTTCCCATTTCTTTGCCTTATTTTGGTGCGCTTTCCGGGTTGAGCGCATCGATAGAGGGCGGCAGGCCCGAGGTGGATCGGATACAGAGCGCGTTATGCGCACCACCGGTGCTTCGCTGTATTGCCACCTCAACCGTGACGTATCGTAGGTACAAGGTTGATTGAGCCTGCGAAGCCCAACGCGCTCCAATTACGCTAGGGTCTGTTCCCGCTTCATTCGCGGCCGCGCCGGAGCCTGTTTTACCGCGAGGCAAGGCACGAGATGCGAAGTTTAGTCGTCTAAATGAGCCATCGAGTAACGCCGCATCGCGGTAAAACAGGCCCGGCCCTTCGGGTTGCGCGGGAAATAGTCCCCGCTGTCGTTGCAGGACTTGGCAAGGGAATGACCATTACCTGCGTCCTGCGCCTAACCGGGGGCTATTTCTCGCAGCAACGCGGCTCGCGATGAAACGGGAACAGACCCTAGAGCCAGCCTTTTTCCTTGTAGTAGCGCTCGGCGCCTTCGTGCAGCGGTGCGGTCAGGCCGACGCGGATCATGTCCTCGGCCTGCAGCTCGGCGAAGGCCGGGTGCAGGCGCTTGAAGCGCTCGAGGTTGTCGAATACCGACTTGACCAGCTGGTACACCACCTCCGGGTCGGTTTTCGCGGTGGTGGCCAGCACCGCCTTGCCGCCGATGGAGGGCACCGGCGCGTCCACGCCCGGGTAGAGCCCGGCGGGGATCTCGGCGGCGGTGTAGTAGTCGGCACCCTTGAGGAACGCGTCGATCTGCGGGCCGCTGACCGGGATCAGCGTGGCTTGCACGTTGGTCAGCGCCTCCTGGATGGCGCCGCTGGGGTGGCCGACCACATAGGTGATGGCGTCGAGGTTGTTGTCGCCCAGCGCGGAGGCCATCTCCGCCGGCTTCAGTTCGCCGGCCAGGGCGAAGTCGGCATTGGTCCAGCCCTTGGCCTTCATGACTTCGTCGAAGGTATCGCGGCTGCCGGAGCCGGGCACGCCGATGTTCACCCGCTTGCCCTTGAGGTCGTCGAAGGTTGCGATGCCGCTGTCGTGCCGGGCGACGACGGTGAGAATCTCGGTCTGCAGCGAGAACACCGCGCGCAGCTCTCCGATCGGCCCGCCCTTGTCGAACGGGGCCAGCCCGTTCAGCGCCTTGTGCTGGTGGTCGGACTGGATGAAGCCGAATTCGAACTCGCCGTTCTGCAGCGAGACGATATTGGTCACGCTGCCGGCGGTGGAGGGCGCGTTGCACTTGATCGCCGGCTGCGTCTCGGCGCGATTGAGGAAGCGGCACACCGACTGCCCGGCGGTGTAGTAGACGCCGGTCTGGCCGCCGGTGCCGATGGTCACGAAGCGCTCCTGGGCCATGCCGGTGGTGGCGCCCAGGGCGCCGGCGAGGAGGGTGCAGCCAAGCAGGCCGACACGTGTTTTCTTGTTCATTGTTGTTCCTCTTGCGTGTGGTTGGGTGAAACGGGGTGCATCCAGGGCGCAGCAGCCGGCGATCAGCTGGCGGCTGCGATCACCATGATCTCCACGCGCACGTCCGCCGAGGCGAGCCGCGCCTCGACGGTGGCCCGCGCGGGGGCGCAGCCTGCGGGCAGCCAGGCGCTCCAGATGGCGTTCATCGCGGCGAAGTCGGCCTCGATGTCCTTCAGCCAGATCTGCGCGCTGAGCAGCCGGGTGCGATCGGAGCCGCTTGCGGCGAGCAGCGCATCGATTTTGTCCAGCACCTGGCGGGTCTGCCCGCTGGCGTCCTGGGTACGGTCGTCGGGTACCTGGCCGGAAAGGAATACCAGATTGGCGAACGTTACCGCAGCGGACATGCGTTCGTTCGGGGCGATGCGTTGCAAGGACATGGTTCTTCTCCTCGTCGGGGGTTCAGGAAGCAAGCACCAGGCCATCCAGCGCCACGGCTGGATGCTGGCCATCGATCAGGTCGCAGAGCAGGTCGGCGCTGCCGCAGGCCAGGGTGAAACCGAGGCTGCCGTGGCCGACGTTGAGCCAGAGATTGCCCATGCCGCAGGCGCCCAGCAGTGGCGTGCCCTCGGGCGTTGCAGGGCGCAGTCCGGCCCATTGCGTGGCTTGGCGATAATCGCCCGCAGCGGGAAAGGTCTCGCTGGCCAGACGCTGCAGCATGGCGATGCGCCGGCGGTCGAGGCTGGCATCCCAGCCACCGATGTCGACCATGGCGGCGACCCGCAGCCGATCGCCGAGGCGCGCGTAGACCACCTTGTTGTCGTAGTCGGTCACGTTGGTTTCGGGGATGCTGGCATGGCTGTGCAGCGGCAGGGTCAGGCTGTAGCCCTTGAGCGGGTAGATCGGCAGCTCGATGCCCAGCGGTCGCAGCAGCGCCACGCTGGCGGCTCCGGCGGCGATCACCAGATGATCCAGCGGCAACTCCTGCTCGCCGAGGGTCAACGAACGAATCCTGCCGTCTTCGCGGCGCAGCCGCCTGGCCGCCTGGCCGCAATGCAGGCGAAAGTTCGCCGATCGTTCGAGGCGCTGCAGCAGCCGCTTGCAGAACAGATGGCAGTCGGCGACTTCGTCGCCGGGGGAGTAGATGCCACCTTGCAGCCTGTCGATCAGCGGCAGCAGGGCGGGCTCGACCAGGCCGCAGCCGCGGGCATCGAGCAGCTGCTGGTCGGCGCTGGCATCGATCCCGGCCGCGGCCTTGTCCAGGTGCGCCCGGTCGCGGTAGATCACCAGCTTGCCGTTGGCGCGCCAGGCGAAGTCATCCAGCCCGTCCTGCTCGCGCCAGTCCCGCAGCACCTGCTGGCTGTGCAGCGCCAGGCGCAGCAGGTGCGCGGCGTTGCGGCGGTTGGTCGAGCGGCGACAGGCGAGCAGGAAACGCAGGCACCAGCGCCACTGGCGCAGGCTCATCGTCGGCCGGAAACGCAGCGGCGCCTCGTCGCCGCGCAGCATCCAGGCCAGGGCCTGCAGCGGCACGCCGGTATCGGCCAGCGGCGAGACGTAGCGATAGCTCAGTTGGCCGCCATTGGCGAAGCTGGTTTCCAGCGCCACCTGGTCGCGCTGCTCGATCAGGTCCACCCGATGGCCCTGGCGGACCAGCGCATAGGCCGTGGTGAGGCCGATCACGCCGGCACCGATTACCGCAACTCGCATCGCTTCGCTCCCTGAAAGGTGATGCCGGAAGCCTAGGGCGAATGCGGCCGGGGCGGCCAATGAAAGGATGGAGGCAAGCCATAACCCGGGGTTATGCTCTGGCGGGTCGAAACCCCAACAGACCCTAGCCATGCGTCTTCGCCATATCGAACTGTTCCAGGCCATTCTGCAGACCGGCAGCCTGACGGCGGCCGCGCAGTTGCTGCACATCTCGCAGCCGGCGGCGAGCAAGATCCTCAAGCATGCCGAGCAGCAACTGGGCTTCGCCCTGTTCAGCCGGGTTCGCGGCAAGCTGCAGCCCACCGCCGAGGCGCGCATCCTGCAACAGGAAACCGAGCGCCTGGCGGCCGACCTGCAGAACCTGCGACGCCTGGCGGACAACCTCGGGCGTGGCGAGGAGCGTGCGTTGCGCCTGATCTGCACGCCGGCGCTGGCCCAGGCGCTGCTGCCGGAAGCGCTGCGGCGCTGGCGCGGCCGCTTCGCCAACACGCCCTGCCAGATGGCCACCCAGCACACCGCCGAGATCGTCGAGGCGCTGCTGCTGCGCGAAGCGGACCTGGGGCTGACGCTGCAGGCCGTCGAGCATCCGGGCCTGAGCAGCCAGCTGCTGGCGCAAGGGCAGATGACGGTGATCGCGCCGGCTGGTTGGTGGCCGGCCGACAGGCTGTCGCAACCGCTGCGGCTGCCGGAACTGGCCGGTGCGCCGCTGATCGGCCTGGATACCCGCGATGCGCTGGGCGGCCTGCTGCGCGGGCATCTGGAGGAGCTCGATCCACCGCCGCGCATCGATACCTGGGTGCAGACCTACCAGCTGGCGTGTTCCCTGGTCGCCGCCGGGCAGGGGCTGGCACTGGTCGATCCGCTTACGGCGGCGGCGGGCGGGAGCACGGTCGAGCAGCGCCCGCTGGAACCATCGATACCGGTGCGGCTGTATGCGCTGACACGTGCCCAGGAGGCGCCGTCGACCGCGCAGCTGGCGTTGCTGGAACAGGTGCGCGAGCAGGCCGGGCAACTGATGGGCGATTGATGCTCCTGCTGCCGCTTCCGGCGAGGCTGCGTTACCATCGCGGGCCGTTTCTTCAACCAGCCGGTCGCCATGGAACATCCATCCCCCTTCGCCCTGTACGAGCAAGCCGTCGACCGTGAGGGCTTCGTCAGCGATGCCGCCCAGCTGCGCGCGGTGGAGCTGCTGCAGCATTGCCACGACGCGCTGCGGCAGGAGGCGGTACCGGCCGGCATCTACCTGTGGGGGCCGGTGGGACGCGGCAAGACCTGGTTGATGGATATGTTCCATGCGAGCGTGCCGGTTCCCGCGCGCCGACAACACTTCCATCACTTCATGCGCTGGGTGCACATGCGCCTGTTCCAGCTCAGCGGCACCGCCGACCCGTTGCAGGCGCTGGCCCGGGAGCTTGGCGAGGAGATCCGCGTGCTGTGCTTCGACGAGCTGTTCGTCGGCGATATCGGCGATGCGATCATCCTCGGCCGCCTGTTCCGGGTGATGTTCGAGCAGGGCGTGGTGATCGTCGCCACCTCCAACCAGCCGCCGGAGCAGCTGTATGCCGATGGCTTCAATCGCGAGCGCTTCCTGCCGGCCATCGAGGCCATCGAGCAGCACATGCAGGTGGTCAACGTGGACGGCGGCGCGGATCATCGCCTGCGCCCCGGTGCCGTGCTGCAGCGCTACTGGGTGCGTGCCCCCGGCAGCCCCAGCGTTCTGCCGGAGCTGTTCGAGGCATTGGCCGAAGGCGCCGCCAGCGACGAACCGGCAACGCTCGGCCGACGTCCCTTGCCGGTGCTGCGCCGCAGCGAGTCGGTGCTCTGGTGTCGCTTCGCCGACCTGTGCGAGCAACCCTTCAGCGCGCTGGATTTCATCGAGTTGTGCGACCGCTTCCGAGCGATCCTGATCGACGACGTGCCGAAACTGGGCAGCGCGCAAAAGGACGGCCGCATCGCCCGTGGCACCGAGGATGCCGCCGCGCGGGTGGCGGCGGGGGACCGCGAGCTGCCCCGGCTCGCCGCCCGCGACGACGGTGTGCGGCGCTTCATCGCGCTGGTGGACGAGTGCTACGACCGCCGTGTTCCGCTGTACATCGAGGCGCAGGTGGCGCTGGACGAGCTCTACACCGAGGGCTATCTGTCGTTTCCGTTCCGCCGTACCCTGAGCCGCCTGCGCGAGATGCAGTTGCAGCGCTTCTGAGCGTCAGTCGCGGTAGAACACCTGCACCAGGTGGTAGCCGAACTGGCTCTTCACCGGGCCGTGGATCTCCCGCAGCGGCTTCTTGAAGATCACCTGGTCGATGCTGCGCACCATCTGCCCCGGGCGAACCTCGCCGAGATCGCCGCCTTTCTTGCCGGATGGGCAGGTGGAGTACTTGCGCGCCAGCACGTCGAACGCCTCGCCGTTGGCCAGGCGTTTCTTCAGCTGCGCGGCTTCGGCTTCGGTCTTGACCAGGATGTGGCGGGCCATGGCTTTGGGCATCGGGTACTCCTCGGGGAACAGAGGCGGCGATTGTAGGGTAATGGCGGCTGAGTTCTAGTCGGTCTTGTCCTGCTGCGCGGTGACCTGCTGGGCGATCTCGATCATCTGTTCGCGCATCCAGCGGTTCGCCGGGTCCTGGTCGGTGCTTTCGTGCCAGTAGATGTGGGTTTCCAGCGGCGCGACGTCCACCGGCAGGTCGACCTGGTGCAGGTTGTGGCGGCGGGCGAAGCGTTCGGGAACGGTGACCACCATGTCAGTCTGCTCGATCACCTGGGTCGCCATCAGGTAGTGCTGCGAGCGCAGGGCGATCTTGCGCTGCAGGCCCATTTTGCCCAAGGCGAGGTCCACCAGGCCGAGGCCGCTGCGGCGGCTGGAAATATGAATGTGCGACAGCCCCAGGTACTGCTCCAGGCTCAGCTTGTCCTTGGCCAGCGGATGGCCACGGCGCATGGCGCAGATGTAGCGGTCTTCCAGCAGCTTGGCGTGGCGCACCTGCGGGTCGGTGTTGAGCGGGACGTCCATGGCGAAGTCCAGGCGGCCGGCGGCCAGTTCCTTGGTGGTCTCGCGGCGCTTGGCCAGCATGCTCTCGATCTTCACGTTCGGCGCCAGGCGGCGCAGGCGCTGGAACAGCGGCGGCAGCATCACCGCCTCGGTGAGGTCGGTCATGCTGATACGAAACACCTTGTTCGCCTGCGCCGGATTGAACGTCCGGCTTTCCTGCACGGACACGCGCAGCAGCTGCAGGGCGTTGCGCACCGGGCCGATGATGTTCTGCGCCATGGGCGTCGGCACCATGCCCTGCGCGGTGCGCACGAACAGCGGGTCGTTGAAGGTCTCGCGCAGGCGGGCCAGGGCATTGGACACGGCGGGTTGGGTGATGCCGACGATCTGCCCGGCGCGGGTCAGGTTGGCTTCGGTATAGATGGCATCGAAGACGATGAACAGATTCAGGTCGACCTTGTTCAGGTTCATTGTTGTGCTCTCCGGCATGTAACGGATGCGCCGATCATATATCGGTTATGAATGTTTATACACGAGGAAAATAGCTTAGATAAATCGAAAGCCGTCCTCTAGCATCCTTGCTTACATACACACCCGCAGAAGGTCGTCGCCATGAATTTCGCCTACTCCCCCAAGGTTCAAGAGCTGAGAGCGCGCGTGCAGGCGTTCATGGACGCTCATGTCTATCCGGCCGAAAAGGTCTTCTACCAGCAGGTCGCCGAAGGCGATCGCTGGCAGCCGACCGCGATCGTCGAAGAGCTCAAGGCCAGGGCCAAGGCAGAGGGGCTGTGGAACCTGTTCCTGCCGGAATCGGAACTGGGCGCCGGCCTGAGCAATACCGAATATGCGCCGCTGGCGGAGATCATGGGCAGCTCCGGCCTCGGCCCGGAAGCCTTCAACTGCTCCGCGCCGGATACCGGCAACATGGAGGTGCTGGTGCGCTACGGCAGCGAGGCGCAGAAGCGCCAGTGGCTGGAGCCGCTGCTGCGCGGGGAGATCCGTTCCGCCTTCGGCATGACCGAGCCGGCGGTGGCGTCCTCCGACGCCACCAACATGCAGGCGCGCGCCGTGCGCGAAGGGGACGAGTGGGTGATCAACGGTCGCAAGTGGTGGACGTCGGGCGCCTGCGATCCACGCTGCAAGGTGATGATCTTCATGGGTCTGACCAATCCGGATGCGCCGCGCCACCAGCAGCACTCGATGATCCTGGTGCCGATGGACGCGCCGGGGCTGAAGGTGTTGCGCCCGCTGCCGGTGTTCGGCTACGACGACGCGCCGCATGGCCATGCCGAAGTGCTGCTGGAAAACGTCCGCGTCCCCTACGAGAACGTCATCCTCGGCGAAGGCCGCGGCTTCGAGATCGCCCAGGGGCGTCTCGGCCCGGGCCGTATCCACCACTGCATGCGTTCCATCGGCGTCGCCGAGCGGGCGCTGAAGCTGCTGTGCGAACGCGCCGTCAGCCGTACCGCGTTCGGCAAGCCGCTGGCGCGGCTGGGCGGCAACCTCGACCATATCGCCCAGTCGCGCATCGAGATCAACATGGCGCGCCTGCTGACGCTCAATGCCGCCTACATGATGGACACCGTGGGCAACAAGATCGCCGCCAGCGAAATCGCGCAGATCAAGGTGGTGGCGCCGAACGTCGCGCTCAAGGTGATCGACCGCGCCATCCAGATCCATGGCGGCGCCGGGGTGTCCGAGGACTTCCCGCTGGCGCATTGGTACGCCATGCAGCGGACCCTGCGCCTGGCCGATGGTCCGGATGAGGTACACCTGGCTTCCATCGGCAAGCACGAGCTGGGCAAGTACGTGCCGCGGGACATGCTGCGCGGGCATTGATGAGCCAGAAGCCAGAAGCTTGAAGCCAAAAAGCATCGCCCCGAGGTCGGGCCTCCCACGAAGGCAGCCGGTGTACACCGAACCGGTGGGAGGCGCGCCCTCGCGGCGACTGCAGGCCGCAGGACTGCCCGGGGCTCAAAAGCATCGCCCCGAGGTCGGGCCTCCCACGAAGGCAGCCGGTGCACACCGAACCGGAGGGAGGCGCGCCCTCGCGGCGATTGCAGGCCGCAGGACTGCCCGAGGCTCAAAAGCATCGCCCCGAGGTCGGGGCTCCCACAAGAACAGCAAGCCCACGCCGAACCGGTGGGAGGCGCGCCCTCGCGGCGACTGCAGGCCGCAGGACTGCCCGAGGCTCAAAATCATCGCCTCGAGGTCGGGCCTCCCACGAAGGCAGCCGGTGCACACCGAACCGGTGGGAGGCGCGCCCTCGCGGCGATTGCAGGCCGCAAGGCCTGCCCGGAGCAGGGGGCTCAGTAAACCCAGATCTCGACGCGCCGGTTCTTCACCCGGCCGCTGCCCTGATCATTCGAAGCGACTGGAAGTTCTGATCCCATTCCATTGATTTCTCTAAAGAAAGCGCCGCGCTTGCTCAGCTCGCGGCGCACCGTCATGGCGCGCAGTTTGGACAGCAGGGCGGCACGCGTGGGGTCGCTCTTGGTGTCGCCGAAGCCGATCAAGGCCGCACTGCCGACGAGCTTGCCGTGGGCGCGCAGGTAATCCGCCACCCGGTCGAGATCGCGCTGGGCCTTGTTGTCCAGTTGCGCGGTGCCTTCCTCGAAACGGAAGTTGACCGTCAACCGCTGGGCCTCGCTGGCCAGACGCTGGTAGAACGCGGGCATGTCCGCCTGGGGCGCCTGCCTGACCACGTCGACGTGCTGCGCCACGTAGCCGGACTGCTCGACGATCTGCTGGCCGGTGCTGCTGTGGATGAACTCGATGTAGGCCTGGGTCCATGGGGTCTGGCCGCTCGGGCGCGCATAGAGGAACAGGCGACGGGACAACGGGTAGTCCTCGGTGGCGACCAGCGCGTTGAGCGGCAGCATCGGCTGCGACTTGCCATCGGCGATGGCCAGTGCCTTGGCCTTGCCCAGCGAGGCCAGCCCGGTGAAACCGATGGCGCCGCGATTCAGCGTCACCGCGCGCGACAGTGCGTCGTTGGATTCGTAGCGCCTGGCGCTATCGGAGAGGGTCTTGCCCTGGCGCGCCAGGACCAGCTCGTTGAACGTGTCCCAGGTGCCCGAGCGATTGTCGCGGGCATGCAGCTGGACCGCCAGGTCCGGCCCGCCCAGCTCGCGCCAGTTGCGAATCTCGCCGGCGAACAGCTCGGCCAGTTGGCCGGTGGTCAGCGATTGCACGGGGTTGTCCGGGTGGACCACGATGGCCAGGCCATCGATGGCGATCACCTGTTCCGCCTGGGCGCTGCGCATGTCGCCCAGTGCCACCAGCTCGGCGCGCTCGGCGGCCTTGATCGGGCGGGAAGCGGCGGCCAGGTCGCCATAGCCGTCCTTCAATCCGGCAAAACCGGTGCCGGTGCCGTGCGCGGCCACCGTGGCGTAGACGGGGCGGCCTTCCGGGGTACGGGCGCTGATGCGCTGCTCGTTTTCCACCTCGGTGGGCTGGGTGCGTACCTCCTGCAGGCCCTGGGCCTCGAACAGCCCGGCGATGAGCATCGGCGCGAGCTTGGCCCCCACGGTATTGGAGCCGTGAATGCGCAGCACCGGCGTGTCGTCGGCAGGTAGCGGGAGTGCGGCGAGGACCTGCGCGGGGATGCTGCAACCAGCCAAGCCGAGCAACAGCAGCCTCAGAACCCGGGCCCGGAACCTCTCTACGGTGATACGTGGCGACATCTCGCGACCTCCCTGTATGAAGGTCGCGAGATTAAGACGATTCGGTTACCGAAATATGACGGCGCGCCGTGCCCGTTGGTTATCGCGCCAGAATGCAAACTGGCGCAAGTTCGGCACGGGGATCAGGCCAGTTCGATCCACACCGGGCAATGATCGGACGGCTTCTCCATCGCACGGATATCGTAGTCGACGCCGCAATCGGTGACCCGTTCGTGCAGCGCCGCGGTGGTCAGGATGTAGTCGATGCGCAGGCCCCGGCGCGGCTCGTCCTCGAAGCCGCGGCTGCGGTAGTCGAACCAGCTGAAGCGGTCGACGACTTCCGGATTGAGGGTGCGAAAGCTGTCCTGCAGGCCCCAGCCCTTGAGCCTGCCGAGCCATTCGCGCTCTTCCGGCAGGAAGCTGCATTTGCCGGTGCGCAGCCAGCGCTTGGCGTTCGCCTCGCCGATGCCGATGTCGCAATCTTCCGGCGAGATGTTGAAATCGCCCATCACCGCCAGCGCCAGGTCCGGGCTGAACTGCTGTTCGAGCAGTGCCTGCAGGTCGGCGTAGAAACGGGTCTTGGCGGGGAACTTGACCGGGTGGGCGCGGCTTTCGCCTTGCGGGAAATAGCCGTTCATGACCGTCACCGGCTGGCCGTTGGCATCGGCGAAACGGCCCCAGATGAAACGCTTCTGCGACTCCTCGCCGTCGCCGGGGAAGCCCTTGTGGATTTCCAGCGGTGCCTGGCGCGAAAGCAGGGCGACGCCGTAGTGCCCCTTCTGGCCGTGGTAATGCACGTGGTAGCCGAGCGCCTCGATTTCCGCCCGGGGGAACTGCTCGTCGGCTACCTTGGTTTCCTGCAGGCCGATGATGTCCGGCTGGTGTTTTTCTATCAGCGCAGAAAGCTGATGAGGTCTTGCGCGTAACCCATTGATGTTGAAGGAAACGATTTTCATAAGATATCCATGCGTGTTGCCTGGGGGCGACGCTCGCAGGTGACGGTCCACCCGGGGCGTCAACCACTGCGCCGGCCTGCGGCGCCGGGAGTGGACGAAAGCCGTGATTCTAGTGACTCGCCGCCGTGCATACCAAGCGCGTTTCCGTAGCATGCTGGCTGCCGCCTGCTGCAGGGCCGCCATGCGGATGGAGAGGGCGCTCGTGGCGGGCTGGGCGGCCGGCTGCTAAGTTGCAATCATCCTTGCAAAAAACAGCCGAGAGTCGCCATGACGATACCTGCCGAGGTCCGTACGCTCGATAGCGGTTACGACCGCGAAACCCGCTCGTTGCTGTATCACGCCTATCGTCACGAACCCACCTTCGCTTACCTGTTCGAGGCGGATCGCCCTGGTTACGAACAGCGCGTGCGTGCGACCGTGCGCGAGCTGGTGAACCAGCATTTCCTGCAGCAGCAACCGGCGCTCGGCCTGCTGCAGGAGGACCGGCTGATCGCGGTCGCGCTGATCGCGCCACCGCAACGGCGGCTGGACATCACCGAGAGCTGGGCCTGGCGCGCGCGCATGCTGCTGACCGCCGGGTTTCGCTGTACGCGGCGCTATCTGGACTATCACGATGCGGTGCTGGCCTGCCTGCCGGCCGGGGCTGTCCATCTGCTGCCGCTGCTGGGCGTGCATCCGCAGTTCCAGGGCCAGCACTACGGCGAGCAGTTGCTGGCGGCGGTGCACGACTGGTGTGCCGAGGACGAGAGCTCCGAGGGCCTGGTGATCGATACCGGCAACCCGCGTTACCTGAATTTCTACCAGCGCCAGGGCTACCAGGAGATCGGCCAGGTGGCGGTCGGGCCGGTGGTCGAGCATGTGTTCTTCCACCCGGCACCGCGGCGCTTGGAGGCGACGCGCTAGGCGCGCCGAATTTTATCGTGCCGGGCCAGTCTGAGTGGCCTGACACCCGACGATGCCAGCCCATGCCCGGACCACCGCACGAACACCCTGCCGACCGCCTCGCCGCTGCGTTCGGGCATGCCGGGTGGGGCATGCTAGCATTGCGCGCCATGTGCAAATCGAACCGACTCGGCCTGCTGGTAGCCGTACTTGTGATGTTGACCGGGATCGGTGCCGGCGCCGCCGAGCTCGATGTGCGCATCGAGCCGGCGAACCGGGCGCTACGGGAAAATATCGAAAACTACATCGGCGACCTGGGCGACCGCGACGCCCGCGAACTGCTGCGCTACAGCCGGGTCGCGCAAAGCCAGGCGGAAAAGGCACTGCAGGCGCTGGGCTACTACCGCAGCCGGATTCGCAGCGACGTGAGCGAAGGCGAGGAGCCGACGCTGATCCTGCATGTGCGGACCGGCGAGCCGGTGCGCCTGCGCAATATCGAGGTGCGCCTGGACGGGCCGGCGGCGCAGTTCTCCGGCTTCCGGGTGGCCGAGCGCACCCTGCGCCAGGGCGATGTGCTCAACCATGGGCGCTACGAAGAAGTGAAGCAGCAGTTCCTCAACCAGGCCTCGCGCTACGGCTATTTCGATGGCCGCTTCACCCGCCAGCGGCTGGCGATTGACCCGCGCGAGAACACGGCGGACGTCGAACTGGTGTTCGACAGCGGCCCGCGCTACCGGCTGGGCGACGTGCGTTTCGAGGGCGACGCGCCGTTCGACGACGATCTGCTGATGCGCATGGTGCCGTTCAAGGCCGATACCCCCTATGACTCCGAGCTGATCGCCGAACTCAGCCAGGCGCTGCAGTCGAGCGGCTATTTCGAGGGTGTCCGGGTCGATGCCAATCCGACCACTGCCAGCGAGCAGCGCATTCCGGTGGCGGTCCGGCTGGCCACCCGCAAGCCGCGTACCTTCGGCCTGGGCCTGGGCTATTCCACCGACGTGGGGCCGCGCATCCGCCTGAACTGGACGCGCCACTGGGTCAACCCGCAGGGCCACAGCTACGGCGCCGAAACCGAGCTGTCGGCGCCACGGCAGAACGTCGGGCTCTGGTACGACATCCCGCTCGACCCGCCGTTGACCGACAAGCTGCGCTTCGTCGGCGGCTACCAGAACGAGGAAATCGCCGGCACCGACAGCCTGAGCCGCCTGCTCAAGGTCGGTCCGGAGTGGCACAGCCAGTTGCCCAGCGGCTGGCAGCGGGTGCTGTCGCTGAAGTGGCAGCACGAGGAATACCGCCTCGGCGACGATTCGGGCCTGAGCACCCTGTTGATGCCCGGCGTCGCCTACAGCTACCTGCGCAGTGACAACCGCATCGATCCGAGCCAGGGCTACCGTCTGCAGTTCGAGGTGGCGGCGGCCAAGGATGGCGTGTTCTCGGATGCCGACCTGATCCACGCCAACATGCTGCTGCGCGGCCTGACCACGCTCGGCCAGCGCCATCGCTTCCTCGGCCGCGTGCAGCTCGGCGGCAACTGGACCGACGAGTACGTCAACGTGCCGCCGTCGCTGCGCTACTTCGCCGGTGGCGACCAGAGCGTGCGCGGCTACGACTACCAGAGCCTGTCGCCGACCAATTCCGATGGCGACCGGATCGGCGGCCGCTACCAGTTCGCGGTCAGCGCCGAGTACCAGTATTCGATCGCCGAACGCTGGCGCATCGCGACCTTCGTCGACCAGGGCAATGCCTTCAATTCGCTGGAGTTCCCGACCCTCAAGAGCAGCGTCGGCGCCGGCGTGCGCTGGGTTTCGCCGGTGGGACCGATTCGCGTCGACCTGGCGCACCCGCTCGATGGCGATGGCGGCGTGCGTCTGCACTTCTCGATGGGGCCTGAATTGTGAGGCGGGCATGGCGAGGCGTCGGCTGGACGCTGCTTGGCGCACTCCTGCTGCTGATCGTCGCCCTGGGCGCGCTGCTCGGCACCACCGGCGGCAGCCGCTGGCTGCTGGCCCAGGTGCCGGGGCTGACAGTCGAGGCGTTCGACGGCACCCTCGGCCGGCGCTGGCAAGCCGAGCGACTGTTGTGGGAGCAGGGCGGCAACCGGGTCGAAATCGAGCGTCCGCGGCTTGCCTGGTCGCCGGCCTGCCTGCTGAAGCGGACCCTGTGCATCGACGAACTGCTCGCCGGCGATATCGAACTGGTCTTCCCGCCCGCCGAGCCGGAGCCGGACGCCGAGCCCTTCAGCCTGCCGGACATCGACCTGCCGTTGGCGCTGCAGGTCGGCCGCATCGAGATCGGCCGCCTGCGGCTGAATGCTGCCGAACAACTGCGCAGTCTCGACCTGCAGGCGGACTGGCGCGCCGCCGGGCTGGACATCCAGCGCCTGACGCTGCGCCGCGCCGATCTCGATCTGGAAATGCGGGGGCGGTTGCAACCCCGGGGAACCTGGCCGCTGGCGCTGCAGGGCCAGGCGGCGCTGCGCTCGCCGGACATGCAAGCCTGGGCGCTGATGATCGACCTCGAAGGCGACTTGCGCGAACAGGTCCGCCTCGCCGTACAGAGCCAGGGCTATCTCGAGGGTTCGCTCGATGGCCAGCTGCGCCCGCTCGACCCGCAGCTGCCGGCGACGCTGAAACTCCGTGCCGATGGGTTCAAGGCCATGCCCGAGCTGCCCGATACCCTGCGCCTGGACGAACTGGAACTGATCGCGGACGGGAACCTGGAGGACGGCTATCGCTTGCTCGGCACCGGCCTTCTGCCGGGCGAGGGCGGCAATGTGCGCCTGGCGCTGGAAGGGCTGCTCGAGGCGAGCGGGGCGCGGCTCGACACCCTCGAACTGGATGCCGGCGAGCAACGCCGGGTGCGCCTGAATGGCGATGTTGACTGGCAGCAAGGCCTGGTCGCCAATGCCGATCTGGCCTGGCGGGACTTCCCCTGGCGCCGGCTCTACCCGCAGATCGACGAACCGCCGGTGGCGCTGCGCGAGCTGACGGCGCAGCTGCAGTACGACAACGGCAACTACCTCGGCCACTTCGACTCGGCCATGAGCGGGCCGGCGGGCGACTTCACCCTGGCCAGCCCGGTCAGCGGCAATCTCGAGGTGGTGCATCTGCCGCAATTGCAGTTGCACGCGGGGCAGGGCAGCGCCAGCGGCTCGCTCAGCGTCGGCTTCGCCGACGGCATCTCCTGGAATACCGACCTGAGTCTGAGCGAACTCGATCCTTCCTACTGGCTCGCCGAGCTGCCCGGCAAGCTCGGCGGCTCGCTGAAAAGCCGTGGCGCCTTGCGCGAAACCCGGCTGCAGGCCGAGGCCGCCCTCGACATCTCCGGCCGCCTGCGCGGCCAGGCCACCAGCCTGCGACTGCAGGCCAGCGGAGAGGACGGCCGCTGGGCGCTGCCTGGCATCGACCTGCGCATGGGCGATAACCGTATCCACGGCCAGGGCACTTGGGCGCAGACCCTGGATGGCCAGCTGCAACTGCAACTCGGCCGCCTGGCCCAGCTGTGGCCGGGCCTGCGCGGCCAGTTGAACGGGCAGGTCGGACTCGCCGGCACGCCTTCGGCGCCGCAGGGGCATGCCGAACTGAGCGGCCGTAACCTCGGCTATCAGGACAACCGGCTACGCCGGCTCAGCCTCGACGCCCGGCTGGCCGAAGGCGAGCAGGCGCGCCTGACCTTGAGCGCCGAGCGGATTCGCGCCGGCGAAACCGATCTTGGCGCACTGCGGGTGGAAGCCGACGGCACCCGCGAGCGGCACCAGGCGAACCTGCAGCTGCAGGGGCCGCTGCTGAACCTGGCGCTGGCCTTCGACGGCGGCCTGCGCGACGGCGACTGGCGCGGCCGCCTGTTGCGCGGCAGCCTCAGCGCCGAGCAACAGGACTGGACTCTGCAACAGCCCGCGGCACTCCGCCGCTTCGCCGATGGCCGGCTCGAGTTCGGCGCGCATTGCTGGCTGTCCGGCCCCGCCAGCCTCTGCGCGGAGGACCAGCGGCTGCTGCCCGACCCACGCATCCGCTATCGCCTGCGCGATTTCCCGCTGCAGACCTTGGCGGGTTATCTGCCCGACGACTTCGGCTGGCAGGGTGAGCTGAACGCGGACATCGAACTGGACCTGCCGGCGCGAGGCCCCAGCGGCCGGATCAGCCTGGATGCCGGCCCCGGCGTGCTGCGCATGCGCGAAGGCGACGAGTGGTACGACTTTCCCTACGCGACCCTGGCGCTGGACAGCCGGCTGCTGCCCGAGCGCATCGACAGCCAGCTGCGCTTCCAGGGCGGCGAGCTGGGCGAACTGGAGCTGCAGGCACGCATCGATCCGCGCCGTGAGATCAAGCCCCTCTCCGGCGAGTTCCGCCTGAATGGCCTGGACCTGGCCGTGGCGCGCCCGTTCGTGCCGATGGTCGAGCGTCTCAAGGGCGAGCTGAACGGCAGCGGCCAGCTCTCCGGCAGCCTGCAGCACCCGCAGTTGAACGGCCAGCTGGCCCTCAGCGGCGGCGAGGTTTCCGGCAGCGAATTGCCGACCACCTTCGAAGACCTGCAGGTGCGCCTGCTGATCGATGGCGAAAGCCTGCGCATCGACGGCGACTGGCGCGCGGGCGAGCAGGGCCGTGGCACGCTGGCCGGCACACTGGCTTGGGCCGAGGCGTTGGACCTGGACATGCGGGTCAGCGGCAATCGCCTGCCGGTGGTGGTCGAGCCCTATGCGGAGCTGGAAGTGGAGCCGGATCTGCGCATCGTCCTGAGCGGCCAGCAACTGGCGGTGAGTGGTCGGGTCGAGGTGCCCCGGGGCGCCATCACCGTGCGCGAACTGCCGCCCTCGACCGTGCGGGTTTCGGAGGATGCGGTCATCGTCGGGCGCGAGGCCGAGGAGCCGGCGACGCCGATGGCGGTGAAGATGGATATCGATGTCGAGGTCGGCCAGGATCGCCTGCGCTTTTCCGGCTTCGGCCTGACCGCCGATCTCGCCGGCTACCTGCACATCGGCGACAACCTGGACGCCCGCGGCGAACTGCAGCTCAAGAACGGCCGCTACCGTGCCTACGGCCAGCGCCTGACCATCCGCCGCGCCGAGTTGCTGTTCACCGGAGTGCTGAGCCAGCCATTCCTGAATATCGAGGCGATCCGCCGTATCGATGCCGAAAACGTGGTGGCGGGGCTGCGCATCACCGGCAGCGCCGAGCAGCCGCGCGTCGACGTGTTCGCCGAGCCGGCCATGAGCCAGGAGCAGGCGCTTTCCTACCTGGTCCTCGGACGGGCGCTGGGCGCCGATAGCGGCGACAGCAATCTGCTGGCGCAGGCGGCGCTCGGCCTGGGGCTGGCCGGCAGCTCGTCGATCACCGGCGGCCTGGCACAGCGCCTGGGCATCCAGGATTTCCAGCTGGATACCGAAGGCACCGGCGCCACCACCAGCGTGGTCGCTACCGGCCGCCTGACCGAGCGCCTGGCACTGCGCTACGGCGTCGGCGTGTTCGAGCCGTCCAACACCATCGGCCTGCGCTACCAGTTGACCCGGCGGATCTTCCTCGAGGCCGCCAGCGGCCTGGCCAGCTCACTGGACCTGTTCTACCGGCGCGATTTCTAGGGTAGGCCTTCCGCGCTGCCGCCGTGGACCTGTAGGGGCCAGCTTGCTGGCGATCCGTGCGCAACGCCGATGATCGCCGGCAAGGACTCGGCGTCCCCCGGCTGCCTTTTGGATGGGGGCTTCCAGGAGCGCCGCCCAGGTGCCTTCTAGGTACGCTTTCGGGCCATCGCACCGTTTCGAAGCGGGCGCCGACTGGCGCGCGCACCAACTTGGACTACGCTCGCTTTTCGTGCGGTCAGCGGCTGGTGAAGCGGTGGCGCCGGGAATCCTGATCGTCCGGTCGGTTTCCTACGCCGCGTCGATCACCGAAACTGGCGCAATCGACCCGCGCGCCAGGGGCCGGGGCAGTGGTAGCATCCGCTCTCCGGATCTGTGCGGAATGCCGCTACAAGGCTCTAGCATGAGTCTTGCAGTGGTGGCTTTGAGGTTCATCGTCATTACCTTGACGATGGCTCGAAACTCGTCGTTACCAGGCCGTTGAAAAACCATCGTCACGAGCGTCATGTTTTTCAACGACCTCCATGGTGGCGCGACACTAACGCGAGCGTGACTCGCAATAAGAAAATAAGGTGCTCGAATGGAATTCCTGAACAACCTGGTCAACAGCATCAACGCCCTCGTCTGGGGCCCACCCATGCTGGTGCTGATCCTGGGGACCGGCCTGATCCTCATGATCATGCTCAAATTCATGCCACTGGCCCGCATCGGCACCGGCTTCGCCCTGATGTGGCGCGGCCGGGCCAAGGGGGATGCGGAAACCGGTGAAATCAGCCCGTTCCAGGCGCTGATGACGTCCCTGGCGGCTACCGTCGGTACCGGCAACATCGCCGGTGTCGCCACGGCGATCTTCCTCGGCGGCCCGGGGGCGCTGTTCTGGATGTGGTGTACCGCGCTGGTGGGCATGGCGACCAAGTACTGCGAAGTGGTACTGGCGGTGCACTACCGCGAGAAGGACGACCGCGGCGAGCACGTCGGCGGACCGATGTACGCGATCAAGAACGGCCTGGGCAAGAAGTGGATCTGGCTTGGCACCGCCTTCGCCATCTTCGGCGGTTTCGCCGGTTTCGGCATCGGCAACATGGTGCAGGTCAACAGCATGGCCCATGCACTGCAAACCACCTTTTCCGTACCGCTGTGGCTGACCGGCCTGGGCACCATGGTGATCGTCGGCCTGGTGATCCTCGGCGGTATCCGCCGTATCGGCGTGGTCGCGGCGTCGCTGGTGCCGTTCATGTGCCTGGCCTACCTGATCGCCGCGGTGGTGGTGCTGGTGGTGAACGCCGAGGCGATTCCCGCTGCCTTCGGCCTGATCTTCACCCATGCCTTCACGCCGATTGCGGCCACCGGCGGCTTTGCCGGCGCGGCGGTGATGGCGGCGATCCGTTTCGGTGTGGCGCGCGGCATCTTCTCCAACGAGGCGGGCCTGGGTACCGCCGGTATCGCCCAGGCAGCCGGGACCACCACCAGCTCGGTGCGCTCGGGCATGATCGGCATGCTGGGTACGTTCATCGATACCATCATCGTCTGCTCGATGACCGGCCTGGCGATCATCTGCACCGGCGTCTGGACCAGCGGCGAGAGCGGCGCGGCACTGTCCGCGGCGGCCTTCGAGTCGGCCATGCCGGGCATCGGCGGGGCGATCCTGACCGTTGCGCTGGTGGTTTTCGCTTTCACCACCATCCTCGGCTGGAGCTACTTCGGTGAAAAGTGCTGGGAGTTTCTCGTCGGTACCAAGGCCATCTGGCCGTTCCGCCTGATCTGGGTCATCGCGGTGCCGTTCGGTGCCATCGCCCAGCTGGATTTCGCCTGGTTGCTGGCCGACACCCTCAACGGCCTGATGGCGATTCCCAACCTGATCTCGCTGCTGCTGCTGAGCCCGGTAGTGGTCAAGCTGACCAGGGAATACTTCGCGCGCGGCTGACGTGCGTATCGGCAGCTACACTCGGACTGCCTTCCTGCAGGCCGTGGGGGCAAATGCCTCCACGGCCTTTTTACATGCATATCGAGGAGTGAAAACATGACTGAAGTGACTCTGCGCGGCGCCCCGATCCAGGTCGCCGGCGACTTTCCCCAGGCCGGCGACCAAGCCAAGGCGTTCCGCCTGGTCGGCACTGACCTTGCCGATGTGGAGCTGTCGGCCTTCGCCGGCAAGCGCAAGGTGCTGAACATCTTCCCGAGCATCGATACGCCGATCTGCGCCACCTCGGTGCGCAAGTTCAATGCCCAGGCGAGCGGGCTGAGCAATACCGTCGTGCTGTGCATCTCCGCCGACCTGCCATTCGCGCAGAAACGCTTCTGCGGCGCCGAAGGCCTGGAAAACGTCGTCAGCCTGTCCACCATGCGCGGCGCACAATTCCTCGACGATTACGGCGTGGCGATCGCCAGTGGCCCGCTGGCGGGCGTCGCAGCCCGCGCGGTGGTCGTTCTAGACGAGCAGGATCGTGTGCTCTATAGCGAGCTGGTCGGCGAAATCGGTACCGAGCCGAACTACGAGGCGGCTATCGCTTCGCTGGCTTGATTCGCATAGGAAGTAGGCATTACGGCGAGCGCTCTTGAGGGCGCTCGCCGTTTCGTTTCTGACGACGGGAAACCACCGGAAGGCTGCGCACCGCTTGTCGCTCTCAATTAGCACAACGTCGGCGCGGGCACTAGCTTCAGCCATGCCGCCCCCCACGCTGGACAGGGTGAGCAGAAGCCGGCAAGCGATGGCAAAAGATATTTTGTAAAAAAATTTTTTTGCCCCGTTGCTGTCATAAAGCTGATGCCCATTGAACGGATTCAGTTATGCCTACTTCACAGATCAAGAAAATTGGTGTTTCGGGGACGGGAATGATCGCTCACGGCTTCGTGAGGTTGATCAAGCAGCACTATCGGGACATGGAGATTTCCCGCGTGCTGACCCGCCGTCCGCTCACATCCCTCGCCGACTTTCCCCTGGCCGACGCACTCACCAACTCGCTCGATGAGCTCATCGACAATTCGGACCTGATCGTCGAGTGCAGCGGTGATGTCTTTCACGGTACCTCGGTCATCGAGCGCGCCTTCGAGGCCGGGTTGCCGGTGGTGACGGTCAATGCCGAACTGCAAGTGACCACGGGTTCCTACCTCGCGGGCAGGGGCTTCATCACCGAGGCGGAAGGCGACCAGCCGGGCTCTCTTGCGGCACTGCGCGAGGAGGCCCTGCAGATGGGCTTCCAGCCGCTGGTCTACGGCAACATGAAGGGTTACCTGAACCATGACCCATCGCTGGAAGACATGACCTACTGGGCCCAGCGCCAGGGTATCAGTGTCGACCAGACCACCTCGTTCACCGACGGCACCAAGGTGCAGATCGAGCAGGTGATCATCGGCAACGGGCTGGGCGCCACCATCACCCGGCAGGGCATGGAAGGCCTGGCTTCGACCAGCCTCGACGACAGCGCGAGCCTGCTGGCGATGATGGCCGAACGTGCAGGGCAGCCGATCGTCGACTACGTGATCCCCTCCGGCTATCCGGCCGGTGGCGTGTTCCTGGTGGGCCGGCACGACGAGAACCAGGCGCGTGCCATCGAATACTTCAAGCTCGGCCGCGGCCCGTTCTACACCCTGCTGCGGCCGTTCCACCTCTGCTCGCTGGAGGTCGGCAAGACGGTGCGGCGGGTCCTCGCCGGCGGTGGCGTGCTGCTCAACAACTCCACCGAGCCGACTCTGGGCGTCGGTGCCATCGCCAAGCGCGCGATGAAGGCGGGCGAGCTGATCGAGCGGGGCATCGGTGGTTTCCAGTTCCGTGGCGAAGCGATCAAGCTCGCCCAGCACCCCGACCACGTGCCGATCGGCCTGCTGCGCAAGACGGCCCTCAAGCGCGCCGTGGAGCCCGGCCAGTTGATCACCTTCGACGACGTCGACATCCTCCCGAGCCGGGCGCTGGACATCGTCATGGCGCAGCGCAAGCGCTTGATCGAAGGCACGCCCGCTGCCTGGCAGACGCCTCCCAGCGCCATGGGGATGCTCGCCCTCGGCGGCTGAGCATCTTCCTGCCACACCAATCGCGCCGCGCCCGTCGCCACAACGACGGGGCGGCGACAACGCATTCGCCCGGCCAAAAGCAGGAAGGCCGCTGTCGGACGACAGCGGCCCAACACCGATCGGACAGGGTTCCCGTTACGCTTGCGCATGCTTTGCGTAGGACCGCTTGCGGGCGATCGGCGAAAGAGCTCGCCGGCAAGCCGGCTCCTACGCACTTGGATGCTCAGGTCTTGCGCATCGACCAGTAGCGCGGCTTGAACAGATCGCGCTCGCCGAGCAGCGTCACCCCGATGGCGAACCCCACCAGCACCAGGCCGATGTATAGGCACAGCTCCAGCAGCCCCTGCGGCTTGGGCAGGTAGTGCAGGGCTATGGCCAGCGAGGCGGCGGTGGCCAGCCAGCGCGCCAGCACGGCCACGGCGAGCCCCTTGGGCGAGGCGCGATAGACGTACAGCCCCATGAACAGCGCCTGCAGCGCGGCGCCGCAGGAAAAGGCCATCGCCAGCCCCGCGGCACCGTAGACCCGGTAGAGCGCCGCATCGAGGCCGATGGTCATCGCCGAGCTGATCAGGGTGACGATCAGGAACAGGCGGGCCTGGTGTTGGGCGAGCAGGGCGCGTCCCCAGAGCAGCGCGAGGCCCATCGCCGGCAAGCCCAGGGCATAGATGACCATCAGCGACGCGGTGGCCTGGGTTTGCGCGGGGCCGAACTGGCCGCGTTCCAGCAGCACCGAGACCACCGCCACGGGGGAGGAGCAGAGCACCACCGTCGCCGGCACCAGGAACAGCAGGGTGGCCAGCAGGCCCTTGCGGATCACGGCGGCGTGGCCGCGGTGGTCGTCGTCGTTCCAACTGGCGGAAAACTGCGGGAAAAGCACCGACAGCACGGACATCGCGTACAGCGTCAGCGGAATCGTGACGATGCGAAACGCGAAGGACAGCATGGTGATGCTGCCTTCTTCGAGGAACGAGGCGAACATTCGTTCGGCCAGGATGCACGCCTGCTGGGCACCAGCTGCCAGCAGCACGGGGGCGAAGGCGAGCCCGAACTGGCTGCCGTGGCCTTTCTCCAGCGGCATCGCTTCCCCGCGCAGGTAGCGGATGCGCCGATGCTGCACGACGATCAGCGCCACCTGCGGCAGCAGCATGCCGGCGAAGATCACCATCCCGCTGGGCTCGAACAGCAGGATGCCGATGATCGCGCCGGCGTTGAGCAGCAGGGTGCGAGTCATCGGCATGATGAACACGTTGTCCATGTTCAGCAGCGCGCCCTGGCAATACAGCGCGGCCTGCACGGCGATGAGCAGGGCGCCGATGCAGAACACCAGTTGGCCGTCGGCCACCTGCTCCGGCGTCCACCCCGGCGCCAGTGCGTTGAGGACCCAGTAGCTGGAAAGAACGATCAGCGCGCAGGTGGCGGCGCCCATCAACATGACGCGCCAGTACAGCCAGCGGGCCACCGACTCGAACAGGGCCTGCGACTGGCTGCGCAGTTTCTGCAGGAAGGGGATCATGGCGTCGCGCAGGGCCAGGCCGAGGAAGTTCTCGAAGAACAGCGGCAGGATCAGGGCGACGAAGATGAGGTCCGCTTCCCAACTGAGGCCGAAGGCGCGGGCGATGAACAGATCGCGAAGAAAACCGAGGAGAAAACTGGCTACGGTGAGCGCCAGGATGGCCAGCGATGCATTCATTCCTTGATCCTATGTGGGCCACCGGGGCGATGGCCGGTTTTAACGACACGACAACGTCCGATTCGACGTGCTGGCAGGACCGGGGAGCCTGCTGCGGATGCATTGCCCTGCGGCGAGCAGGACGTTGAATAGACTGAGCACGTGGTGCATGGTTCCGGGCCGGAGCGGTCGCGTGGCGCTGCGTATAAGTGCTGATACGTAAAAATGCCGTAAAGGCACTTTGCGAGCGGTTCGCAACTGCTTAAGGTTCACGCTCCTTCCCAAGCGAACCCTGTTCATGTCCGAGGCTCATTCCACTCCCGCTCGTTCCCGCCTTCGCTGGCTGTTCCTCATCGTTGCCGTCGCGGTCGTCGCGCTGCTCATCTGGTGGCTATGGCCGAGCGCCGCGCAGACGCCGCAGCGTCCCGGCGGCCGCCCGGGTTTCGGCGCGTTCACCGGGCCGGTGCCGGTGCGCGTGGCGCAGGTCGAGCAGGGCGCGTTCGAGGTCTACAACAAGGCGCTCGGCACCGTTACCCCGCTCAATACGGTCAGCCTGCGCAGCCGCGTCGCCGGCGAGCTGGTCGAGTTGCGTTTCGAGGAGGGGCAACGGGTCAAGGCCGGCGATCTGTTGGCCGTTATCGATCCGCGGCCGTACCAGGTGGCCCTGCAGCAGGCCGAAGGCACGCTGCAGCAGAATCGTGCGCAGTTGAGGAACGCCCAGGTCGACCTGGAGCGCTATCGCGGGCTGTACGCCGAGGACAGCATCGCCAAGCAGACCCTGGATACCCAGGAGGCGCTCGTCAGCCAGTACCAGGGCACCCTGGCGGCCAACCAGGCCGCGGTCAACGAAGCACGCCTGAACCTCGAGTTCACCCAGATCCGTTCGCCCATCGATGGTCGCCTGGGCCTGCGCCAGCTGGACCTGGGCAACCTGGTCGCAGCCAACGACACCACGCCGCTGGTGGTGATCACCCAGACCCAGCCGATGTCGATCAGCTTCACCCTGCCCGAGGGTGACCTGCTGCCGGTGCTGACCCGCTACCGGCAGGGCGACGAACTCGCCGTGCAGGCCTGGGACCGCGGCGAGAAACTGCTCTTCGGCGAGGGCGTGCTGGAAAGTGTCGACAACCAGATCGACGCGACGACCGGCACCCTGCGGCTGAAGGCGCGCTTCGACAACGAGGCCGAGCTGCTGCTGCCCAATCAGTTCGTCAACGTACGCTTGCGCGTGCAGACCCTCCGCGACGCCATCCTGATTCCTTCCGCGGCGCTGCAGTTCGGCTCGCGCGGCACCTTCGCCTATGTGGTGGGTGATGACGGCAAGGTCGAGATGCGCCTGCTCGAAGCAGGGCCGAGCAATGGCGAGACGACCGTGGTGCTCGAGGGCTTGCAGGTCGGCGAGCGGGTGGTGATGGAAGGCACCGACCGCTTGCGCGATGGCGCCGAGGTCGAAGTCGTCGACAGCCGCCGCATGGCCGAACAGGCCGCGGAGAACCCGGTGCTCGGCGGCGGCGAGGCCGAGGAGCGCGAAGCGCGATGAACATCTCCCGGCTGTTCATCCTGCGGCCGGTGGCAACCACGCTGAGCATGGTCGCCATCCTCCTGGCCGGGCTCATCGCCTACCGCATGCTGCCGGTAGCCGCGCTGCCGCAGGTGGATTACCCGACCATCCGGGTGATGACGCTCTATCCCGGCGCCAGCCCCGAGGTCATGACCAGTGCGGTCACCGCGCCGCTGGAACGCCAGTTCGGGCAGATGCCGGGGCTCACCCAGATGTCCTCCACCAGCTCCGGCGGGGCCTCGGTCATCACCCTGCGGTTTTCCCTGGAGGTCGCGCTGGACGTGGCCGAACAAGAGGTCCAGGCGGCGATCAACGCGGCGGACAACCTGCTGCCCAACGACCTGCCGGCGCCGCCGGTGTACAACAAGGTCAACCCGGCCGATACGCCGGTGCTGACCCTGGCGGTGACCTCCGCCAGCCTGCCGCTGCCCCAGCTGCACGATCTGGTCGACACCCGCATGGCGCAGAAACTGGCGCAGATCAGCGGCGTCGGCATGGTCAGCCTGGCCGGCGGCCAGCGCCCGGCGGTGCGCATCCGCACCAATCCCGAGGCGCTCGCCGCCTACGGCCTGTCGTTGTCCGACGTGCGCTCGCTGATCACCAGCTCCAACGTCAACCAGCCCAAGGGCAACTTCGACGGCCCGACTCGCGTCTCCATGCTCGATGCCAACGACCAGCTGAAGACGCCCGAGGAATACGCCGAGCTGATCCTCACCTACCAGGACGGTGCCGCACTGCGCCTGAAGGATGTCGCCGAGATCGTCGACGGCGCCGAGAACGAACGCCTCGCCGCCTGGGCCAACCAGAGCCAGGCGGTGCTGCTGAACATCCAGCGCCAGCCCGGCGCCAACGTCATCGAGGTGGTCGAACGCATCCAGGCGCTGCTGCCGGAGGTGACCGCCAGCATGCCGGCGGGGCTCGACGTGGTGGTGCTCACCGACCGCACCCAGACCATCCGCGCCGCGGTGACCGACGTGCAGCACGAGCTGATGCTGGCCACCTTCCTGGTGGTGATGGTCACCTTCGTGTTCCTCAAGAAGCTTTCGGCCACCATCATTCCGTCCATCGCCGTGCCGCTGTCGCTGGTGGGCACCTTCGCGGTGATGTACCTGTGCGGCTTCTCGCTGAACAACCTGTCGCTGATGGCGCTGACCATCGCCACCGGCTTCGTGGTGGACGACGCCATCGTCATGCTGGAAAACATCGCGCGGCACCTGGAGGAGGGCGAAACGCCGCTGAACGCCGCGCTCAAGGGCGCCAGGCAGATCGGCTTCACCCTGATCTCGCTGACCTTCTCGCTGATCGCCGTGCTGATCCCGCTGCTGTTCATGCAGGATGTGGTCGGCCGGCTGTTCCGCGAGTTCGCCATCACCCTGGCGGTGGCCATCCTGATTTCGCTGGTGGTGTCGCTGACGCTGACGCCGATGATGTGCGCCAAGCTGCTCAAGGCGCAAACCGCGGCCGAGGCCAAGCCGGACTGGGTCGAGCGGCTGATCGCCGGCTATTCGCGCTGGCTGAGCTGGGTGCTCGGGCACCAGACGCTGACCCTGCTCGTCGCCGTCGCGACCCTGGGGCTCACCGTCGTGCTCTACCTGGCGGTGCCCAAGGGCTTCTTCCCGGTGCAGGACACCGGCGTGATCCAGGGCATCAGCGAGGCCCCGCAGTCGATTTCGTTCCGCGCCATGAGCGAGCGCCAGCAGGAACTGGCCCGGGTCATCCTGGCCGATCCGGCGGTGGCGAGCCTGTCGTCCTACATCGGCGTGGATGGCGACAACGTCACCCTCAACAGCGGCCGCCTGCTGATCAACCTCAAGCCCCATGGCGAGCGTGACCTGACCGCCAGCCAGGTGATCGACCGCCTGCGCCCGGAACTGGCCAGGCTGCCGGGCATCGAGCTGTACCTGCAGCCGGTGCAGGACCTGTCCATCGAGGATCGGGTCAGCCGCACGCAGTTCCAGTTCAGCCTGGAAACCCCGGACAGCGAACTGCTGCAGGAGTGGACGCCGCGGCTGGTCGAGGCGCTGCGCGAGCGGCCGGAGCTCACCGACGTCGCCAGCGACCTGCAGAGCAGCGGCCTGCAGATCTACCTGGACATCGACCGCGACGCCGCCGCGCGCCTGGGCATCCAGGTCGCGGACATCACCGATGCGCTCTACGACGCCTTCGGCCAGCGGCAGATCTCGACCATCTTCACCCAGGCCAGCCAATACCGCGTGGTGCTCGAGGTCGAGGCGGGCAACCGCCTCGGTCCGCAGGCGCTGGAGCAACTGTTCGTGCAGAGCGAGGGCGGCACGCCGGTGCGGCTGTCGAGCCTGGCGCGGCTGGAACAGCGCAACGCGCCGCTGCTGATCAACCACATCGGCCAGTTCCCGGCGGTGACCCTGTCGTTCAACCTGGCCGAAGGCGTGTCGCTGGGCAAGGCGGTGGAGGTGATCGAGGCGGTGGAGCAGCAGATCGGCCTGCCGGCCGGCATCCAGACCCGCTTCCAGGGTGCGGCCGAGGCTTTCCGTGCCTCGCTGTCCAGCACGCTGCTGCTGATCCTCGCCGCGGTGGTGACCATGTACATCGTGCTCGGCGTGCTCTACGAGAGCTACATCCACCCGGTCACCATTCTTTCCACCTTGCCGTCGGCGGCGGTTGGCGCGCTGCTGGCCTTGCTGCTGACCGGCAACGACCTCGGGCTGATCGCCATCATCGGCATCATCCTGTTGATCGGCATCGTCAAGAAGAACGCGATCATGATGATCGACTTCGCCCTGGAAGCCGAGCGACAGCAGGGCATGAGCCCGCGGGACGCCATCTACCGCGCCGCGCTGCTGCGCTTCCGGCCGATCCTGATGACCACCCTGGCGGCGTTGTTCGGCGCCATCCCGCTGATGCTGGCCTCCGGCTCCGGCGCCGAACTGCGCCAGCCGCTGGGCCTGGTGCTGGTCGGCGGGCTGCTGCTCAGCCAGTTGCTGACGCTGTTCACCACGCCGGTGATCTATCTGTTCTTCGATCGACTGGGCAATCGCTTCTCCCGGCGGGACGAAGTGGGGCGGGAGGTTGAAGCATGAGTGTGCAGCCAGGAGCTGGAAGCTGGAAGCTGGAAGCAGAGCAATGCGTGCATGCTGGAAAGCGCCCGATATTGGCCAAGACGGGTGGTCGCTCCGTTCGGTCGGCAGCAGGTATTGCCACGAGCCGTGCTTTTAGCTTCCAGCTTCCGGCTTCCGGCTTCCAGCGCCCCTCTGGGGCGCATCCATGAACCTTTCCGCCCCCTTCATCGCCCGCCCGGTGGCGACCATGCTGATGAGCCTGGCGATCCTGCTGCTCGGCGGGGTCAGCTTCGGCCTGCTGCCGGTATCGCCCTTGCCGAACATGGATTTCCCGGTGATCACCGTGCAGGCCAGCCTGCCGGGAGCGAGCCCGGAGATCATGGCCTCCAGCGTGGCGACGCCGCTGGAGCGCTCGCTCGGCAGCATCGCCGGGGTCAGCCAGATGACCAGCCGCAGCAGCCAGGGCTCGACGCGGATCATCATCCAGTTCGACCTGGAGCGTGACATCAATGGCGCCGCGCGCGACGTGCAGGCGGCGATCAATGCCGCGCGCAACCTGCTGCCCAGCGGCATGCGCAGCATGCCCACCTACCGCAAGATCAACCCCTCGCAGGCGCCGATCATGGTGCTCTCGCTGACCTCCGAAGTGCTCGACAAGGCCGAGCTGTACGACCTCGGCTCGACCATCCTGGCGCAGAAGCTCTCGCAGGTCCCCGGCGTCGGCGAGATCCAGGTCGGCGGCAGCTCGCTGCCGGCGGTGCGGGTTGAACTGCAGCCGCAGCAGCTCGAGCAGTACGGCGTATCGCTGGACGAGGTGCGTCAGACTATCGCCAACGGCAACGTGCGCCGGCCCAAGGGCATGGTCGAGGATGCCGACCAGCACTGGCAGGTGCGCGCCAACGACCAGTTGCACCACGCCGCCGACTACACGCCGCTGATCATCCGCTACCAGGATGGCGCGACGCTGCGCCTGGGCGATATCGCCAAGGTCCGCGACTCGGTGGAAGACCGCTACAACAGCGGCTTCTTCAACAACGAGCAGGCGGTGCTGCTGATCGTCAACCGCCAGGCCGGCGCCAACATCATCGAAACCATCGAGGGCATCCGCAGCGAGCTGCCGGCCCTGCAGGCGATCATGCCCGGCAGCGTCGAGCTCAACGTCGCCATGGACCGCTCGCCGGTGATCCGCGCCACGCTGCACGAGGCCGAGCGCACGCTGCTGATCGCCGTGGCCCTGGTCATCGTGCTGGTGTTCCTGTTCCTCGGCCGGCTGCGCACGGCATTGATCCCGGCGCTGGCGGTGCCGGTGTCGCTGGTCGGCACCTTCGCGGTGATGTACCTGTGCGGTTTCTCGCTCAACGTGCTGTCATTGATGGCGCTGATCCTTGCCGCCGGGTTGGTGGTGGACGACGCCATCGTGGTGCTGGAGAACATCGCCCGGCACATCGACGATGGCGTGCCGCCGCTGCGCGCGGCCTATATCGGCACGCGCGAGGTCGGCTTCACCTTGCTGTCGATGAACCTGTCGCTGGTGGTGGTGTTCGTCTCGATCCTGTTCATGGGCGGCATCGTCGAGCGGCTGTTCCGCGAGTTCTCCATCACCCTGGCCGCGGCGATCCTGGTCTCGCTGCTGGTGTCGCTGACCCTGACGCCGATGCTCTGTGCGCGCTGGCTCAAGGCCCACGAGCCGAAAAAGGACGGCCGCCTGCAGCGCTGGAGCCACGAGGCCCACCAGTGGCTGCTGCGCCACTACGACCGTTCGCTGAGCTGGGCCCTGCGTCACCGGCGCATCACCCTGCTGAGCCTGCTGGCGACCATCGCGCTGAACGTGGTGCTCTACGTGCAGGTCCCCAAGACCTTTCTGCCGCAGCAGGATACCGGCCAGCTCACCGGCTTCATCCGTGGCGACGACGGCATGTCCTTCCAGGTCATGCAGCCGAAGATGGAGATCTTCCGCAAGGCGGTGCTGGCCGATCCGGCGGTGGAGAGCGTCGCCGGCTTCATCGGCGGGCAGGGCGGCATCAACAATGCCTTCATGATCGTGCGGCTCAAGCCGTTGAGCGAGCGCGGCATCTCGGCGCAGAAGGTCATCGAGCGCATCCGCCGGAACCAGCCCAAGGTCCCCGGTGGGCGCATGTTCCTGATGGCCGACCAGGACCTGCAGTTCGGTGGCGGCCGGCAGAGCAGCTCGGCCTATGCCTACACCCTGTTGGCCAGCGACCTGACCGACCTGCGCACCTGGGTGCCGCGGGTCAACCAGGCGCTGATGGCGCTGCCCGAGTTGACCAGCATCGACGCCAACGATGGCGAGGGCGCCCAGCAGATCACCCTGAAGGTCGATCGCGATGCCGCCAAGCGGCTGGGCATCGACATGAGCACGGTCACGGCGCTGCTCAACAACGCCTTCAGCCAGCGGCAGATCTCCACCATCTACGAGTCGCTCAACCAGTACCAGGTGGTGATGGAGATCGACCCGAGCTACGCGCAATATCCCGAGGTGCTCGAGCAGGTCCATGTCGTCACCGAGGATGGCCGCCGCGTGCCGCTGGCCGCCTTCGCCCACTACGAGCGCAGCCTGGAAGAGGACCGGGTCAGCCACGACGGCCAGTTCGCCGCCGAGAACATCGATTTCGACCTGGCCCCTGGCGTCAGCCTCGACCAGGCGACGCTCGCCATCGAGCGCGCGGTCGCCGCCATCGGCCTGCCGAGCGCAGTGCAGGGCCGCCTGGGTGGCACCGGCAGCGCCTTCCTCGACACCCAGCAGGGGCAACCGCTGATGATTCTCGGCGCCTTGCTGCTGGTCTACATCGTGCTGGGCATCCTCTACGAGAGCTACATCCACCCGCTGACCATTCTCTCGACGCTGCCATCGGCGGGCGTGGGCGCCTTGCTGGCGATCATCCTCACCGGCGACCAGTTCAGCCTGATCTCGCTACTCGGGCTGTTCCTGCTGATCGGCGTGGTGAAGAAGAATGCCATCCTGATGATCGACCTGGCGCTGCAGTTCGAGCGCAACGAGCGGCTGTCGCCGGCCGAATCGATCCGCCGCGCCTGCCTGCTGCGCTTCCGCCCGATCCTGATGACCACCATGGCCGCCATTCTCGGTGCGCTGCCGCTGCTGCTCGGCGGCGCGGAGGGCGCCGAGATGCGCCAGCCGCTGGGCCTGACCATCATCGGCGGGCTGCTGCTGAGCCAGGTCCTGACCCTCTACACCACGCCGGTGGTCTACCTGTACCTGGACCGCCTGCGTCATCGTTTCAACAGCTGGCGCGGTGTGCGCACCGATGCCGCCCTGGAAAATTCGCTATGAACCCGTTGCTTCCGAATGCCACGCTGCGCCCACTGGCCATCGCCGTCCTCGCCCTGTCGCTGGGTGCCTGTACCCTCGGCCCCGACTACCAGCGGCCGGAGCTGCCCACGGCCGCCGAATTCAAGCAGGCCGAAGGCTGGAAGAGCGCGGCGCCGGCCGACGTGCTGCAGCGCGGCGACTGGTGGCAGCTGTATGGCGATGCCGAGCTGGATGCGCTGGTGGCGCGGTTGAACGTCTCCAACCAGAACCTGGCCGCCGCCGAGGCGCAGTATCGCCAGGCCCGCGCGCTGGTCCGCGGGGCGCGTTCGCAGCTGTTCCCGATCGTCTCCGCCAGTGCCGGTGTCACCCGCTCGGCGCAGGGCGGCGGCAGCTCGGGCAGCAGCACGAGCAGCCTGAACAGCGGCGTCGGCGAGAGCTACGAGGCCGGGCTCAGCGCTTCCTGGGAGGCGGACATCTGGGGTCGGCTGCGGCGCAACCTGGAGGCCAACCGGGCCAACATGCAGGCCAGCGCCGCCGATCTCGCCGCGGTCAGGCTGAGCCTGCAGGCGGAACTGGTGCAGACCTACCTGCAGTTGCGGGTGATCGACGAACACCAGCGCCTGCTGGACCAGACCGTCGAGGCCTATGCGCGCTCGCTGCGCCTGACCGAGAACCAGTATCGGGCGGGGATCGTGCCCAAGTCCGACGTCACCCAGGCGCAGACCCAGCTCAAGAGCACCCAGGCCCAGGCGATCGACCTCGAGTGGCAGCGCGCGCAGATGGAACACGCGATCGCCGTGCTGATCGGCGTCGCGCCAGCGGAGCTGGGCATCGCCGTGCGCGAGGACATTCCCCGGCTGCCCGAGGTGCCGCTGGCGTTGCCTTCGCAGTTGCTGGAGCGGCGTCCGGACATCGCCTCGGCCGAGCGCCTGGTCATGGCGGCCAATGCCAACATCGGCGTCGCCAAGGCGGCCTGGTTCCCGGACCTGACGCTGTCGGCCACCGGCGGCTACCGCAACAGCAGTTTCAGTGACCTGTTCAGCGTGCCGAACCGCTTCTGGTCGCTGGGCCCGCAGCTGGCGCTGACGCTGCTCGACTTCGGCAGCCGTCGTGCCGAACTGGAGCAGGCCGAAGCCAGCTACGACCAGACCGTGGCCAGCTACCGGCAGACGGTGCTCGACAGCTTCCGCGAAGTCGAGGATTACCTGGTGCAATTGCGCGTGCTCGGGCAGGAGGCGCTGGTGCAGCGCGAAGCGCTGGAGTCGGCGCAGGAATCGCTACGGTTGATCGAGAACCAGTACCGCGCCGGCACCGTCGACTACCTGAGCGTGGCGACCATGCAGACCACCGCGTTGAACAACCAGCGCACCAACCTGACCCTGCTCGGCGATCGCCTGACCGCCAGCGTGCTGCTGATCGCGGCGCTGGGCGGCGGCTGGGAGATCGACCAGCTCGCCCGGGAACCGGAGCTGTCCAACGCGCGCTGACGGGCCGGGAATCAGGTCGCCAGCGCGTGGTCATTGCAGTACCAGCTGGTCGCCGCGTTCCTGCTGCCAGTCCTCCAGGCTCGGCGCGGCTTCGTCGCCGTCCATGCGGTGGATGATGGTGAAGTAGTCCTGCTTGAAGCGGTCCTGCATGACCTCGCTGCGATTCCTCACCCGCACCGCGTAGATGCTCTGCACGTTCTGGTGGTCGAAGTCGCGCCAGTACTGTTCGCCCTTGAGCAGGCTATAGCGATGGTTCTCCAGGGCGCCGATCACCGCCTCGCTGTTCAGGCTGCCGGCCCGCTGCACGGCGGCGGCCCATTGGCGGACGATGCCGTAGGCCGAGGCGGCGGTGCTGCCGGGGTAGGCCTGGTGCAGGGCGATGTAGCGGTCGACGAAGGCCTGGCCTTCGGCGCTCTTCTCCATGGGCGGCACGCGCCAGGTCCAGGCTTCGGTGCCGATGACGTGCTCCATCACCAGCGGCCCGGCCTGTTCGACGATGCTCTGGGTGAGGTTGGGCACGATGATCTGCATGCGCTTGCCAAGTTCGAGCGAGTGCGCCAGGCGCATGGTCTGCACCAGGTCCTGGCCGAGCAGGCTGATCACCAGCATGTCCGCATCGCTGGCCGCGGCCTTCTGCAGCGCGCCCAGGTAGTCGCTGCGGCGCGCCCCGCGCGAGGGAATCTTCGAGTAGCCGTGGCGGGCGCGGTCGCGGCTGCGGGTCGCCTCGCGCAGCGCCTGTTCCATGCTGCTGCCCCAGGCATCGTCGAGACTGATGTAGTGGTAGCGCCGGTTCGGCATGTGCCAGCTCAGGTATTCGCCCAGTACCCGGGCGCTCATCCAGGCGCTGTTGGATTCGCGAAACAGATGGCGATGGCCCTCGTGCCCGGTGACTGCGTTGGCGTAGGCGAGGGTCGGGAAGTACAGCAGGCCCAGTTCGCGGGCGCGCTGGCCGGCGGCCAGGGCTTCCTCGCTGCTGGCTCCGCCGAGGATCATGGCCGCGCCCTGATCGGCGAAGCGCTCGACATTGGCCTGTGCCTTCTGCGCCCGCGCCGCCGAGTTGAGGCTGACCAGTTGCAATGGCCGGCCGAGGATGCCGCCTTGCTGATTGAGCTGATCGATGGCGAGCAGCGCACCGCGGCGCAGCTCCAGCCCTTCGGACTTGTAGTTGCCGGTGCTCGGATGGTTGAGGCCGATGCGGATGGGCTCGGCCGCCTGCAGGGCGGGCAGGGCGCAGACGTACAGCACGGCAACCAGAACGGTTCGGAACATGGCTCGTATCCTTGGGAGCAGGGAGCCTTCGTTGTACGGATTCGCGGGCGGCCGATGGAATTGTCTTTTCCGGCCGATCGGCTGCGACTTCGGTGCCGGTCCGGCCTCGCATATTTGCGCAAACCCGCGCCAGCCGTGGCTTCGGGCGGGGTATTGCTACCAAGGGAGGAGGAAAATCGACACTGCGGGCAATTGTTGCAGGGGCGGGGCGAACCAAGAATCTGCAGCAGACCGGGAAAATTTCCCGGCATAACAATGAACCCGCAGAGGTAGCCGCAATGAAGCACACCGGTCTTCGCAAGCCCTTCGCCCTGACGGCGCTATGCGCCGCGGTGGCGATGACCAGCCTGTCAGCCTGGGCCGTCACCGACCAGGAAATCCTCAACGACGCCAAATCCACCGACCAGATCGTCACCAACGGTCTGGGCCTGCAAGGCCAGCGCTACAGCCCGCTGGACAAGCTGAATGCCAACAACGTCAGCCAGCTGCGGCCGGTCTGGGGCTTCTCCCTGGGTGGCGAGAAGCAGCGCGGCCAGGAAGCGCAGCCGCTGGTCAAGGACGGCGTGATGTACATCACCGGCTCCTACTCGCGGGTCTACGCGATCGATGCCCGCAGCGGCAAGGAACTGTGGCAGTACGACGCCCGCCTGCCCGACGGCATCATGCCATGCTGTGACGTGATCAACCGCGGTGTGGCGCTGTACGGCGACCTGGTGATCTTCGGCACCCTCGACGCCAAGCTGGTGGCGCTGAACAAGGACACCGGCAAGGTGGTCTGGAAGAAGACCGTGGCCGACTACAAGGCCGGCTACTCGCTGACCGCCGCGCCGCTGGTGGTGAAGGGCAAGCTGATCACCGGCGTATCCGGCGGTGAGTTCGGCGTGGTCGGCAAGATCGAGGCCTACGATCCGAAGAACGGCGAACTGCTGTGGACCCGCCCGACCGTCGAGGGCCACATGGGCTACGTCTGGAAGGACGGCAAGAAGATCGAGAACGGCATTTCCGGCGGCGAAGCCGGCAAGAGCTGGCCGGGCGACCTGTGGAAGACCGGTGGCGCCGCGACCTGGCTGGGCGGCTACTATGACCCGGATACCGATTCGCTGCTGTTCGGCACCGGCAACCCGTCGCCGTGGAACTCGCACCTGCGCCCGGGGGACAACCTGTACTCCTCTTCGCGCCTGGCCCTCGACCCGGACGACGGCTCGATCAAATGGCACTTCCAGTCCACCCCGCATGACGGCTGGGACTTCGATGGTGTCAACGAGCTGATTTCCTTCGACTACCAGGACGGTGGCAAGACCATCAAGGCCGCTGGTACGGCCGACCGCAACGGCTTCTTCTACGTGCTCGACCGCACCAACGGCAAGTTCATCCGCGGCTTCCCCTTCGTCGACAAGATCACCTGGGCCAAGGGCCTGGACAAGGACGGCCGTCCGCTCTACGACGAGGCCAACCGTCCCGGCGCGCCGGGTGGCGCGGACAAGGGCAAGTCGGTATTCGTCGCGCCTTCGTTCCTCGGCGGCAAGAACTGGATGCCAATGGCCTACAGCCAGGACACCGGGCTGTTCTACGTGCCGTCCAACGAATGGGGCATGGATATCTGGAACGAAGGTGTCGCCTACAAGAAGGGGGCGGCCTATCTCGGCGCCGGCTTCACCATCCATCCGCTGAACGAGGACTACATCGGCGTGCTGCGCGCCATCGATCCGAAGACCGGCAAGGAAGTCTGGCGCTACAAGAACTACGCGCCGCTGTGGGGCGGGGTACTGGCCACCAAGGGCAACCTGGTATTCACCGGCAACCCCGAGGGCTACCTGATGGCCTTCGATGCCAAGACCGGCAAGAAACTCTATGAGTTCAACACCGGCTCCGGCGTGATCGGCTCCCCGGTCACCTGGGAAATGGACGGCGAGCAGTACGTCTCCGTGCTGTCCGGCTGGGGTGGCGCGGTGCCGCTGTGGGGCGGCGAAGTCGCCAAGCGCGTGAAGGAATTCAACCAGGGCGGCATGGTCTGGACCTTCAAGCTACCGAAGGACCTGGTCGCCAAGCGCTGATCGGGGGGCGACAAGAGAAGGCCGGCTAATCGCCGGCCTTTTTTGTGTGCGCCAGAGGTGGCGTATAGCGCCGTGACTGGAGCCGCCGGGTTCGCCGTGGTGGTGAAGCAGGCGATTTGGAGGTGAAGTCCTCGACTCACTCGGCAAGGCGAAGTGTTAGCCGGAGGCGTGTGCGTACCAGCGCGTAGTCAGCAACAAGGGAGCGCCGGGTGCCAATGGCATGACGGTGCCGACTTGGCCGGCCATGTAAAAAACAGTACATCAACGTGCTCGGACTGTACCCGTTCGCGGTGCCGGAAGAGGGCGCCCGAGGCGAGCTGCAGTCGTTGCACAACCCTGATGATCTCTGAGCTTAGGTGGCCGCCGGTCAGGTAGAACAGCCGGCGCCATGATCCTTTACTGGGAAACAGGGCAGCTCTTGGCGGCGGCCTGGAGCGCCTTGGCGTAGTCCACGTAGGTTTCGGGGTCGTAGGGTTCGGCGGTTATGCCAAAACTCGACTCGCCGTCGTACTCGATTTCCTGCCAAACCTTCAAGATCCACTGCCTCCCTTCATGCTTGGCCAGTAAGTCAAAGACGTGGCTATTGAGGTCACTGTTCTCGCCAAGAAAGGAGCTGTAATAACTCAGGTTCTTGTACCAGTCAGGCATCGCCGTGATGGCTCGGATGGCCGCTTTCGCAAGTTGTTCATCCGCGTCACTCAAGGCATACATATCGCGAATAGTGAGCTTATTGGCTCGTTCCAGCGCCGCCACCGGTACGGGTAGCGGCTTGCGGCTGATGAGGCGTGTGCGGCCGCAGTGGAAAACCCAGAGCCCGGTTTTTACATAATCGTCGGCATAGATCACTACGCCGTTGCCCATGTCCGTCTTGTATACGCTCGTCATCATCTTGAACCCGTAGTAGCTGGCTACCAGCAGTAGCGGAGAGAGAATGGCTGTTGCGATCCAGAAGGTCTTACTTCGGTAGAAACTCAAAGTGGCCTCCCGGTACGCCAAGGGGTGTTTCGCCTGAGATCACGGGATTTATGGCGCCCATGGTCTGGTAGGTGAAATCAAGCATGTTGTTATTGCTCTCTCGCTCCTTGGCCAGCGCACGCCATTTCCTACACCATTCTTCCCCAGGCGCGGCGTTATCGCTGATCCCGCACAGCTTGCCCAACTGGCGCTCCTCGAATGAGCCCCAGGTGTTCTTGTAGTCCGACCGGCGAACGAAGGCGCGCACCTTGGTCTGCAAGTGATCGGCTAGCAACTGCGCCAGGCTCTCGTTGGTTTGTGGGAAGAACTGGATGCCGTCCTCGATGGGGAAGTCCGAGCGGTTGCCCATGCCGGTCCGACAGGCGTAGCTGTCGATCCGCGCCGTGCTGGAGAACGCCAGAGGTGAAATCTTGTTGTAGCTCAGTACGTCGAGGGACATCTGAAAGTCCCCGGCGAGCTGATAACCGAAGGCGATCCGATGTGGTACGCCATGGCTGAACAGCGACAGGTGCTCGATGGGCGACTGTTGGCGGTCCTTGCCCTTATTCAGGTAGTCAATCAGCTCATTGGCGTTCGTCACGGAGACAAGCTCTGTGCCATAAGCCTTCGCAGAACTGCGGGCAGCACTGAGCATCGCATCGGTGTATGACGGGGTAAACACCACCAGTGTCCGCGCCAGGGCAGGCTTGCTGCGTTTGAATTCGGCCAATTCGCGCACGGCTTGGCCGATGAACATCATCTTGTTGCCCGAGCCTTTGTCGTGCTGGCTGCCGGCAACGGCGATCAGCTCGGGCGTCAGCGGTTTCTTGGCGGCTGTTGGGGCGGAGCTCCCCGGTTGCACCAGAGCGCCGGACAGCAAGGCACGTTGTTCCAGTTGCGGATCGGCCAGCAGCTCCGTCATGAGCTGATCGTCCACCGCACCATCCGGGCGGATGGCACCGAGCTTGGCAAAGTCCACGATGGCCTGAGTTGCCGTGCCGCCGAACTGGAAGCCACCGAAGGTGTCGGGGCTGCCCGAAACGATGCTGCCGCCATGGCTGGTCGGGCTGCCCAGATACGCCAAGGGCCGGTAGTCGATGATGATGGACGGAAAGCCCGTGGTAATGACGGCGCCACAGCCGCAGACGTCGCCAACGCGCGCGGCACCCAGGAAGTTGATCTGCGTATCGGGAGAAGCGGAAGTGATGGGCGAGGTGCCGTGGCCGGGGATCGGGCAAACGTGCATATCGCCAAGTCGTGCAGCCGGGATCATGCCATTCCTTGGTGAGAGTCGACGGGTGGCCGAATGATAACCGCCCAGGACTGCACATACTGCAAACCCCTGCGCAACTAGCCTGTGTAACGCCTCGGGAACCCTCAAGAGGGGCATGGCGGGAGCTTAAATACACTCCCCTGGATCGCCTGGTCCACAAGCACTGCGGCAACAGCTCACGCCGATCTTCGATTCTTTATTCTCGGACTGCAGCTACGGTGGTTGTGAAACTGCCTCCTGCTCGAATCTCTCGGAAAGAGTCCGGATCAGGTGCCGACGTTGTAGTCGATGACCAGTTCCTGTGGCTGGGCATCGGCCAGTTCGCGTACTGCGGTAGCGCTTGCCTGTGTGCGACTGCGGTATTCGCTGGGCGTGAGGCCGGAGAATTGCTTGAACACCCGGGCGAAGTACGAGGGATCGCGAAAACCCGCTTCGTAGCCGATGGTGGTGATGGGCATCTGGCTGTTGTCGAGGCGGTCCTTGGCGAATTCCATGCGCTTGCCGAGCATGTACTCCAGGTAGCAAACGCCGTACACGTCCTTGAACAGGCGGCTGAAGCGCGAGGGTGTCATGCCGCAGAGCTGCGCGAGTTCCTTCTGGTCGAGGTTTTCGCAGAAATGCCGGTCGATGTGCTGAAGGGCGCGGCCGAGCTGCTGGTGCTTCTGATGCTGGACCGTCAGCCGGATGCTGGGGGGCACGTCCGGGTAATGCTCGCTCAGCACGGTCCTGGCGCCCCGGCTGCTCTGGCGCAGTTCGCAAAGCCGCTGCAGCGCTTGCCGGTAGCGCTGCAACTCGTTCGGCGACAGCGGCAGCGTGATGTATTCCCAGACCTGTGAGCGCATCGCCCACACCGCCAGCTCCTCGGAGTGCTGGACGGTGAACATGGTGATCGGGATCGACGGCGTGCTGCGCTTGACCTGCTGCAGCTGATTCAGGCCGAGCGCATCCGGATGATCGAAATGCATGCAGATCATGTCGATCCGTCGGCCCCGCGCGCTATCGGCGAGGCTGTGTCCCTGTACCAGGCGGCATTCGCTGAACCCGGTGAACTGGCTCATCAGCGCCTCGGTACTACGGTCGTGGGTCAGGTCGACCCAGAGAAGATACGGTCCCTGCGGAGAGTTAGACATCTGCACTAGCTCTGCTCTTCTGCTTGTCCTTACAGACAGTATTGGCAATCGGCCAGCATGAGTAGGAACGGATTCTGCTAAGCAGGCGCAAGGATGGCTATTTGCCGTTATGAAACTCCGCCATAAGTACGCCAGATGCCTCGTTCGACATGGCCAGGCGCCTCGCTTCGCACGCGGAAACTGAGTCCTAGCGACGCGCAAAAGAGTCCTAACGCCGGGTCCGGTCCGCTGACTAGTGTTCACCCCGTGCGGCGCAAGGAGCGCTGCCGGCCGTTGAACAACCACTCTTGAGTGAGGTGAGCGAAATGACCATTCAAACCATCAGGACCGCGCTACTGAAGTTCGCGAAGGACGAGAACGGGCTGACCATCGTCGAGTATGCGGTGGCCGGAGGGCTGATCACGGCTGCGGTAGCGGCCATGTTCGTCACCCTGGGCGGTGAGGTGAATACCAAGATCACGGCGCTGTGTTCTGCCGTGAAAGGTGCCGACTGCTAGCTGTCGACCTCTTCCAGGGAGACGCCATGATGCCGACGGCACAGATGTCCACGCTGATCGTCCTGTTCGGGCTGCTCGGGATTGCGGTGGCGAGCGATCTTCGCCGCCACCGTATACCCAACCTGCTGATCCTGACGGGGCTGGCGCTGGGGCTGGCCGGGCAGTTCTTCATGAACGGCCTGGCGGGGCTGGGGCAGGGTGTGCTCGGCGGGCTGGTCGGCCTCGGCCTGTTCCTGCTGCTCTACGCCGTGGGCGGCATGGCGGCCGGCGACGTGAAGCTGATGGCTATGGTCGGCGCCTTCCTGACACCGCAGCAGGCACTGCTGGCGGCGATGTTCAGCCTGATGGCCGGGGGCCTCTGCGGGCTGGCGCTGGTGCTCTGGCATGGCCAGGCCCGGCAGACCCTGGGGCGCTATGGCGTGATGCTGCGGACGCACAGCTATCTGGCGCCCGGAGCCGGGGAGGTCGCCGGCAAGCCTTTCCCCTACGCGATCGCGATTCTCATCGGAACCCTCGCCAGCAGCCTGTGGTTCCACTCAACCCCCTAGCGCGGGAGGCCGCCATGCATGCCATCAGCAATAGCGACGCCTACCCGAACGAGCGCGAAGCGGTACAGCGCCTGGCGCCGCAGCCGCGCACCATCGCCGAGACCGGGCTGAGCGACCAGTTGCTCGCCGACCTGCTGTGCAAGCATCTGCATGAAGGCGGAGCGCTGGACCTGTCGCGGCTGGTCGAGCGGCTGGCGTTGCCCGGCACCGTGCTGGAGGAAGTGCTCGGCCTGCTGCGCAAGGATGGCCGGATCGAGGTGCTCGGCCAGCACAATGGCCAGGCCCTGCGCTATGGCCTGACCGAGCGCGGGCGCAACGCGGCGCGCGATGCGCTGGAGCGCAGCGGCTATGTCGGCGCCGCGCCGTTCCCGGCGAGCACCTACCGCTCGCTGGTCAAGGTGCAGACGATCCATCACGCACGGGTGAATGCCGAGGCCATGCGTTCGGCATTCAGCGGCGTGATCCTGCCCGGGGAGTTGCTCGAGCAGCTCGGCGTGGCGGTGAATTCCGGGCGCGCGATCATGATCTACGGCCCCGCCGGCACCGGTAAGACCTACATCAGCGTGCGCCTGGTTCGCCTGTTCAGCGAGGCGATCTGGCTGCCCTACGCCATCGCGGTCAACGACGCGGTGGTGGAGATCTACGACCCGCAGATCCACCAGCGCCTGGGCGAGAGCGACCAGCACAACAGCCTGCTGCTCAGCGAGGGCATCGACCGCCGCCTGCTGTGCTGCATGCGCCCGCTGGTGGTTTCCGGCGGCGAACTGAGCATGGAACAGCTGGACATCCGCTACGACCCCTTCAGCCGGCGCTACCTGGCCCCGCTGCAGCTGAAGGCGAGCAACGGCCTGTTCATCATCGACGACCTCGGGCGCCAGCGGATGCCGCCGGCCGAGCTGTTCAACCGCTGGATCGTGCCGATGGAGGAGAAACGCGACTTCCTCAACCTCGGCGGCGGGCGCCAGTGCGTGCTGCCGTTCGACATGATCCTGGTGTTCTCCACCAACCTCAATCCGCTGGAGCTGGCCGACGAGGCCTTCCTGCGGCGGATCGGCTACAAGCTGCGCTTCGGCTACCTCAGGCCACCGGAATACGAGCGCATCTGGCGGCAGGAAGGCGAGCGCCTGGGCATCGCCTTCGACCCGCTGCTGCTGCGCTACGTCCTGCGCGATCTCTACGAGGCCGAAGGCATGCCGCTGGTGCCGTGCCATCCGCGCGACCTGCTGGGCATGGCGCTGGACCGGCAGCGCTACATGGAACGCGCTGGCCCGCTGACGCCGGACGATCTGTATTGGGCCTGGCGCAACTACTTCGTCCAGCTCGAATTTCTCGGATAAGGAGATACAGACATGGGCTCCCGTACTCTCACGCTGATCGCGCTGTCCCTGCTGCTGGGGCTCGGAGCGGTCTGGATGGCGAACAACTGGCTGAGCGCAAGGCTCGACGCCGGTCCCGACGACAACTCGCAGGGCGTGGTGGTCGCCACCACCGAAATTCCCTTCGGGCAGATGGTCGAGGCGCAGCACGTGACGCTGGTGCGCATGCCCAAGGGCACCGTACCGGACGACTCGTTCGATACCACCGAGGGCGTGATCGGCAAGATCGCCACCTTCGGCCTGCTGCGTGGCGACGTGCTGCGCGGCGCGCGCCTCGCCGAACACCTGGGCGGCAGCACCCTGGCTTCGCTGATCGCCACCGACAAGCGCGCCGTGTCGGTGCGCGTCGACGACGTGGTGGGCGTCGGTGGTTTCCTGCTGCCCGGCAACCGCGTCGATGTGCTGGCCACCAAGCGCAAGGGCAATGGCGACGAGGCCGAGGCCAGGACCATCCTCGAGGATCTGCGCGTGCTCGCCGTCGACCAGACCGCCAGCACCGACAAGACCCAGCCGGTGGTGGTGCGCGCGGTGACGCTGGAGATGGGCTCCGAGGAGGCGGAAACGCTGGTCAAGGCCATGACCGAAGGGCGCCTGCAGCTGGCGTTGCGCAACCCCCTGGATAACCAGAAGAAACCCGCTGCTCCGCCGCCGGCCCCGGTTGCCGTCGCGCCGAAGCCGCTGGTAAGCCGCCGTGCGCCCGCCAATGTGGGGGTGACGATCATCCGCGGGACCCAGGTCAACGTGACCAACGTCGGCCTGTAGGGCGAGCCCGCCGATTACGCGTGGCCATGGCGGCCCGACAGGCAAGGAGACGGATATGAAAAGCATGCGCAGAGTGGGGGGCTTGGCCCTGGTGCTGGGCACCTTGGCGTTGCTGGCCGCAGTGGCAGCGGGCGCCGAGACGCGACCGGCGACGGTGGCCACGCCGGCGGCGAACGTCGGCGACATCCAGGTGCCGATCTACAAATCACGGGTGCTCACCACCCGCACCGCGGTCAAGCGAATCTCGGTGGGCAACCCGGCGATCGCCGACATCCTCATCACCAGCCCGACCCAGCTCTACCTGCTCGGCCGTTCGCTGGGCAGCACCAACGTGCTGCTGTGGGACGGCAACAATCGCCTGATCGACAGCCTCGATCTGGAGGTGGTGCACGATCTCGGCGGGCTGAAGGGCAAGCTGCATCAGGTCCTGCCCAACGAAGCCATCGAGGTATTCAGTGCCCAGGGCGCGCTGGTGCTGCGTGGCCAGGTCAACAGCGCCGCGGCCATGGACAGCGCGCTCAAGCTGGCCAGGAGCTATACCGAGCAGGCCGCCGGCGAGGCCAAGGGCCCGGGCACGACCCCGGCGGCGCAACCCGCGCAACCGCTGGAGCTGATCAACCTGCTCAGTATCGGCGGCAGCCAGCAGGTGATGCTGGAGGTGAAGGTCGCCGAGATACAGCGCAACCTGTTCAAGAACCTCAACGTGCGCTTCAACGCCCTGGACTTCGGCTCGTCCGGGCGCTGGTCGGGCGGGGGCTTCAACAATGGCGCCGGCCTGGGCTTCGACGAGGACGGCCTGGTCAACCCGACCACCCTGTTCGGTGACGGCACCGGCATTTTCGGCCAGTTCCTTTCGGACAACTTCCTCTTCAACGTGGTGCTCGAGGCGGCCAAGGACAACGGCTCGGCCAAGGTGCTCGCCGAGCCGACGCTGACCACCCTGACCGGGCAGCAGGCGGAGTTCATTTCCGGCGGCGAGTTCCCGGTGCCGATCACCGAGGACGACGGCATCACCATCGAGTTCAAGGAATTCGGGGTCGGGGTCAAGTTCCTGCCGGTGGTGCTCGACAGCGGGCGCATCAACCTGAACCTGAACGTGTCGGTGAGCGAACTCTCCAACGCCAATTCGCTGGTGCTGGATACCGGCCTGGAAAGCATCCTCGGCAACGGCGTCGCCCAGGTCATCCCGTCGCTGACCAAGCGCAGCGCCCAGTCGACCGTCGAACTCGGCAACGGCCAGACCATCGCCATCGCCGGCCTGATCAGCGAGAACACCCGCGACTTCGTCAGCCGTTTCCCCGGCCTGGGCGACGTGCCGCTGCTGGGGCAGCTGTTCCGCAGCCAGCAGTTCATTCACGGCGAGACCGAACTGGTGATCCTGGTGACCCCGCACCTGGCGCAACCGGTGGAGGCCCGTGCGGTGCGGCTGCCCACCGAGCGTTTCGTCGAACCCAGCGATGCGGAGTTCTACCTGCTGGGCAAGACCAAGGGCAGCGGCTCCGGCCGCACGGTGCCGGCCAGCCTCGGCGTCAGCGAAGGCCGCTTCGGCCACGACCTCAAGTAAGCGGAGTCGCCATCATGAAAATTCTGCCCTACGCCTGCCTGTTCGCCTTGCTGGCCGGCTGCATTCCCTATCAGGAAGGCCGCGTCGGCCCGCTGGGAAGTACGGTCAATGCGACGCTCTACCAGCAGATCGCCGACAAGAACACCGCGGCCGATCCGGGCACCGCGTTATCGCCGGTCGGTGCCGATGGCCCGCTGACCGAACAGGTGCTCGACGGCTACCGCGGCATCACCGGCGACGCGCAACAGGTCGCGCAGCCGATCCAGATCAACGTGGGAAACTGAGGCCTGCACGATGAACGCCCTGCGTATGACGCGCCCGCTGCCGCATCGCCAGCGTGGCGCGGTAATGGTGCTGGTGGTCGTGGCATTGGCGACGATGCTGCTGATGGGCGCGCTGGCCCTGGACGGCAGCCACATGCTGGTGAACAAGACGCGCCTGCAGAACGCGGTGGACGCCGCGGCGCTGAGCGGGGCCAAGACCCTGCAGCAGGTCACGGGCTCGGGCAATGCCGGCAGCCTGACGCAGGACGCCGCGCGCGAGACGTTCCGGCGCAATGCCGAGGCGGCCGGCAATGGCGAACTGGCCGGCGCGCTGGGCGACGACCTGGGCAGCATCCTGCGCGTCGACCTCTCTGCCAGCGTCTACGGGCCGTTCTCCTTCCCGGGCCCGGCGGATGCCCGCTACGTGCGCGTCAGCGTGGCGGAACTGCCCCTGGCGGGGTTCCTCTGGGGCATTCTGCAGGCGTTCGGCAACGACACGAACAAGGCGGTGGCGGCGATCGCCACCGCCGGCCCCAGCCCGACCAGCCCCTGCAACATCGCGCCGCTCATGGTGTGCGGCAATCCCGGCCAGCACGATCCGGATGCCGGCATGTTCTGGGGCTATCGCTTCGGCGACCTGGAAGTGCTCAAGGGCGCAGCCGGCAACAGCCCGGCCATCGGCCCGGGCAACTTCCAGCTGATCCGCCTGGGCGACAGCGCCGGCGGCGCGGACGTTCGTGAAGCGCTAGCCGGTGGCATCGAGCAGTGCAACAGCGTCGGCAAGGCGGTGGAAACCGAGCCCGGCAATACCGTCGGCCCGGTTTCGCAGGGCTTCAATACGCGCTTCGGCCAGTATGCCGGCGCACTGTCCAACAGCGCTGGCGAATACCCGCCCGATCTGGTCACCGACTACAGCTCGCCGGCCATCAGCTACAACAACGCCACGGCGCAGGCCGAGTATCAGGGCCAGGCGGTGAGCTCGAACGCCGGCAACCTTTCGACCGCGAGCGCGGCGCTGCTCGACTACAACGACTGGCGCCAGCGCGTGGCCGACTGCCCCAATGGCTGCCGGGCGGACGGGGTATTCGAACGGCGCATGCTGAAGATCGTGCTGGGCGATTGCAGCGGCAGCTCCGGGGGCCAGACCTCGGTGCCGGTACTGGGCTTCGGCTGTTTCTTCCTGGTGCAGCCGCTGCCCACCGGCACCGGCAACGAGGCCCAGATCTTCGGCCAGTTCGTCAGCGAATGCGAGGGCGACAACGTGCCCGATAGCGACCCGGTGAACGACGGCGGCCCGCAGATCATCCAGCTGTTCAAGACCTATATCGACAACAACCGGACGCCGAGCAGCGACTCGTAGGAGGCGGCCATGGTAACCCAGGGATTTCGCGCACGGACACAACGCGGTGTCGCGATGGTCGAGCTGGCCATCGCGCTGCCGCTGTTGTTGCTGTTGCTGCTGGCGATCGGCGAGGTAGGGCGGCTGCTGTTCCAGTACAACAGCCTGTTGCAGGCCAGCCGCGATGCCAGCCGTTTCGTCGCCGGCCAGGCCTGGAATCGCACCCTGGGCCGCATGGAACTGACGACGGCCTTGCAGGAGCAGGCCCGCTCGCTGGCGGTGTACGGCGTGCCGGTCGCGCTGGCCGGCAGCCAGCCGCTGGTGCGCGGCCTGAGCCCCGCGCACGTGGCGGTCAGCGTGCAGGGCAGCGATCACGTCCAGGTCAGCATCACCTATCCGTTCCAGCCGGTGATCGGGAGCGGCCTGCCGGACTTCGGCGCCGGCCGGGTCCCGCTGGCATTCCCGCTGGTGGCCACCACCGTGATGAGGGCGCTGTGATGAACGCGAAACGCATGCGTGGCGTGTACGTGGTGGAGTTCGCCATCGTCGGGCTGCTGCTGTTCGTCCTGCTGTTCGGCGTGCTGGAGATGGGCCGGCTGTTCTTCACCGTCAACGCGCTCAATGAAACGGTGCGCCGTGGCGCGCGCCTGGCCGCGGTGTGCGAGATCCACGAACCGCGCATCCTGCGCCGGGCGATCTTCAACGCCGCCGAGGATGCCGGCGCCAGCAGCCTGATCGCCAGCCTGGAGACCGCCGACCTGACCCTGGTCTACCTGGACGGCAACGGTGCGGCGATCGCCACGCCGGGCACCGCCGGCTTCGGTGCCATCCGCTATGTCCAGCTGCGCGTGGACAACTTCACCTTCGACCTGCTGATTCCTGGCATGCAGGGCCTGTTCACCCTGCCGCCGTTCCTGTCGACGCTGCCGCGCGAAAGCCTCGGGCGCCATGCCGAGCCCGGTGTTTCTCCGGAGATCACCCCATGCTGAATACCGCCGAAGTCTCCACCCCCACGGCCAGCCGCCAGGCGCTGCGGATGCTGATCAGCAGCCGCGATGCCGCCGCGCTGGCGCGCCTGAAGGCGATGATCCAGCCACTGGCCGGTTTGCAGGTCAGCACGCGGCTGGTGAGCAACGGCCACACCGACCCGCTGTACGGGCTGGAACAGCGGCCGGACATGCTGTTGCTGCACGTCAGCCAGCTGTGGCGCGAGGAACTGGGTGCGCTGCAGCAGCACCCGGCCCAGCAGCGCCCGCCGCTGCTGGTCTGTGGTCCGCTGGAGAACCGCGATTGCATGCGCCTGGCGATGCAGGCCGGTGCGCGGGACTTCCTGCCGGAGCCGGTGGTGGCGCATGAGCTGCTCGCCGCGATTGGCCGGATCTCGCTGGAAGCGCGGGACGGCCAGGCGGGCGGCGGCAAGCTGATCGCGATCATGAACGCCAAGGGCGGCTCCGGCGCGACGATGCTGGCCTGCAACCTGGCCCACACGCTGAGCGCCCATGGCCGGCGCACGTTGCTGCTGGATCTGGACCTGCAGTTCGGCAGCGTCGCCCATTGCCTGGACGTGCACCCCGCGCACAGCCATATGGAGGTCCTGCAGCGGATCGACGACCTGGACGGCGTCGCGCTGCACGGCTTCTGCAGCCACTTCAGCCCGACGCTCGATGTGCTGGGCGGGCGCGCCGGCGAGCTGTGCCTGACCCAGGACGTACAGCTGGAACAGCTCGAGGGGCTGCTAGCCCTGGCACGGACCACGTACGACTGGGTGGTGATCGATCTGCCGCGGCAGATCGATCACCTCACCGGCATCAGCCTGGAGCAGGCCGACCAGGTCTACGTGGTGCTGCAGCAGTCGCTCAGCCATCTCAAGGATGCCGCGCGCCTGGTGCGGATCATGCGCGAGGACCTCGGCATTCACGGCGACCGCCTGCAGGTCGTGGTCAATCGCTACGACAAGTCGGCGCCGGTCAGCCTCAAGGACATCACCGACGCCCTGCATTGCGGCGAGCCCCAGCGGCTGCCGAACGACTATGCGGTGATCAATGAAAGCCAGAACACCGGTGTGCCGCTGGGCCTGCATGCGCCGCGCGCGGCGCTGACCCAGGGCATCCGCCAGCTGAGCCTGGGCCTGATCGGCCACGAAGCCGCCGAGTCGGGCCTGCTCAAGCGTACTTTCGGCCGACTATTCAGGGGATGACCATGCTCAGCGAATTGCGCAACCGCCTGCAGGCAGGCAAGCGAACCCCGGCCAGGCAGCCGGAACCCAGTGCCGAGCCCATGCGGGCCGATACCGCCATGGCCTGGGAACGCGTGGCGGCCGAACCGCCGTACGAGACCCGCAGCCAGCTCAATCCGACCGATGCCCAATGGCGGGAAAGGATCTACCAGCAACTGCTCAAGGTCATGGACCTGTCGCTGCTCGACTCCCTCGAACCAGCCGACGCGGTGTGGCAGATTCGCGAGATCTGCCAGCGCCTGCTCGACGAGCATGCCGCGCCGGTCAGCGCCGCCGGCCGGCAGCAGATCATCAAGCAGATCACCGACGAGGTGCTCGGCCTGGGCCCGCTGGAGCCGCTGCTGGCCGACGGCACGGTATCGGACATCCTGGTCAACGGCCATGCCTCGGTCTATGTCGAGCGCCACGGCAAGCTGCAGCGTACCGACGTGCGCTTTCGCGACGACCGCCACCTGCTCAACATCATCGACCGCATCGTTTCCACGCTGGGCCGGCGCATCGACGAATCCTCGCCGCTGGTGGATGCGCGGCTGAAGGATGGGTCACGCGTCAACGCGATCATCCCGCCGCTGGCCATCGACGGCCCGAGCCTGTCGATCCGCCGCTTCGCGGTGGACCTGCTGAACGCCGAGAGCCTGATCCAGATGGGCACCCTGACCCCGGCCATTGCTCTGGTGCTCAAGGCCATCGTGCGCGGCCGGCTCAACGTGCTGGTATCCGGCGGCACCGGCACCGGCAAGACCACCATGCTCAACGTGCTGTCGAGCTTCATCCCGCACAACGAACGCATCGTCACCATCGAGGATTCGGCCGAGCTGCAATTGCAGCAACCCCATGTGGTGCGGCTGGAAACGCGCCCGGCCAATATCGAGGGGCGGGGCGAGGTCAACCAGCGCGAACTGGTGCGTAACAGCCTGCGCATGCGCCCGGATCGCATCGTCATCGGCGAGGTGCGCGGCCCGGAGGCGCTGGACATGCTGGCGGCGATGAACACCGGCCACGACGGCTCGATCACCACCATCCACGCCAATACCGCGCGCGATGCCCTGAGCCGCATCGAGAACATGGTGTCGATGAGCGGCGCGACCTTCCCGACCAAGGCCCTGCGCCAGCAGATCGCCTCGGCCATCGACCTGGTGATCCAGCTCGAACGCCAGGAGGACGGCAAGCGCCGGCTGGTCAGCGTCCAGGAGATCAATGGCATGGAAGGCGAGGTGATCACCATGACCGAGATCTTCGCCTTCGAACGCCGCGGCATCGGCGAGCATGGCGCGGTACTCGGCGACTACCGGCCGACCGGCATGGTGCCGGGTTTCCGTGACGTGCTGGCCAAGCGCGGCATCGAGCTGCCGCTGGAACTGTTCCGCCCGGACTGGATGGAGGCCCTGCAGCCATGAGCCAGATTCCCAGCGAATTCATCCTGATTTTCCTCGGCATGGTCTTCGTTGCGGTGTTCCTGCTCAGCCAGGGCCTGACGGTGCCGGTATTCGGCGAGGCGGGGCGGGTGCGCAAGCGCATCCGGGCACGCCTGCATCTTCTCGAACAGGCCAGCGAGCTGCCGAACATGCAGGTGCTGCTGCGCCAGAAGTACCTCAAGCGCCTGTCTCCGCTGGACGCGGCGCTGGAGCAGTTGCCGCTGATGGACAGGCTGGCGCAGCTGATCGAGCAGAGCGGGCACCACTACCGTGCTCATCGCGTCGTGCTGCTCGGTGTGCTGCTGGCCGTGCTGGTGGCCGTGACCGGCTGGCTGCTGACGCATCTGTGGTGGCTGGCGCTGCCGCTGGGGTTCCTGGCGTTCTGGCTGCCGATCCTGAAGATCGGCCGCGACCGTGGCCGGCGTTTCGCCGCGTTCGAGGAGGGCCTGGCCGATGCGCTGGATGCCATGTGCCGGGCCCTGCGCGCAGGCCATCCGTTCAACGAGACGCTGCGCCTGGTGGCCGAGGAGCAGAAGGGCGCGGTGGCCGAGGAGTTCGGCCTGACCTTCGCCGACATCAACTACGGCAACGACGTGCGCCGCGCCATGCTCGGCCTGCTCGAACGGGTGCCCAGCATGACGGTAATGATGCTGGTGACCAGCATCCTCATCCATCGCGAAACCGGCGGCAACCTGACCGAGGTGCTGGAGCGCCTGAGCCGGCTGATCCGTGGGCGCTTCCGTTTCCAGCGCAAGGTCAGGACGCTCTCGGCCGAGGGACGCATGTCGGCCTGGGTGCTGATTTCCGTGCCCTTCGTGCTGGCCGCCGGGATCATGCTGACCACGCCGGAGTACCTGCCGCTGCTGATCAACGAGCCGATCGGGCAGAAACTCAGCATGGCGGCGTTCGGCGCCATGCTGGTGGGCATCTTCTGGATTCGCCGGATCATCCGCATCCAGGTTTGAGCGAGGGCGCGATCATGGACTATCTGTATGGTCTGGTTGCAAGCGTGGTCGGCGACGAACAGCTGGTGCGCCTGGTCTTCCTGCTGACGGTCGCGTTGAGCGTGGCGCTGGCGGTGGGCACCATGGCCGTGCTGGTGATGGGGCTGCAGGACCCGGTACGGCGGCGCCTGGCGCTGATCAAGCGCGGCGGCGAGCGGGGCGCCGGCGAAGCGCCGCAGGGCCATCTGCAACTGCTGCTGGAGCAACTGGGGCAGCGCTTCGTCAGTCCCGACGACAAGCAGGTGTCCGGCACCCGGACGTTGCTGCAGCACGCCGGTTACCGCTCGGCCTCGGCGGTGCAGATGTACTGGGCGATCCGCCTGTTGCTGCCGCTGGTGCTGCTGGTGGCGACCCTGCTGGGGCTGCCGGTGGTGAGCAATCCCACACTGATGAATGGCCTGCTGGCCGCCGGGCTGGCGGTCGGCCTGGGGTGGCTGGCGCCGGCGCTGTTCGTCGAGAAGCGCAAGGCTGCACGACAGATGCGCCTGCGCGGGGCCTTCCCCGATGCCCTCGATCTGATGGTGGTCTGCGTGGAGTCGGGCCTGGCATTGCCGCAGGCCATCGAGCGGGTCGCCGAGGAGCTGGCGGTGAGCCAGGCCGAGCTGGCCGAGGAGCTGGCGATGGTGAACGCCGAGATTCGCGCCGGCATCCCCAGCGCGATGGCACTGGCGCACCTGGCCGAGCGCACCGGCCTGGAAGACGTGCGCGGGCTGGTCAGCCTGCTGGCACAGAGCATCCGCTTCGGGACCAGCGTCGCCGACACCCTGCGCGTCTATGCCGAGGAGTTTCGCGACCGGCGGACCCAGGCGGCCGAGGAACGGGCGGCCAAGATCGGTACCAAGCTGGTGTTCCCGCTGATTTTCTGCCTGTGGCCGAGCTTTTTCCTGGTCGCCATCGGCCCCGCCATGATCGGCGTTCTCAAAGCCTTCGGGAGATTGTGAGATGAGAAGAATCAGTCTGCTGCTGACCCTGGCGGCCGTGCTTGCCGGCTGCCAGTCCATGGGGCCGGAGCCTAGCGAACGCTCCATCTACTCCGGCAACAATTCGGTGCTGTACCGGGCCCGCCAGCAGGCCGGCTCGCTGGAGCAGGCGTTGCAGCTTGCCGACCTGGCCTATCGGGCGGGCGACCTGGATCAGGCGCTGTTCCAGTACCTGCGCGCGCTGGAGCTCGATCCCAAGCGCCACTCCGCGCTGGTCTGGGTGGGGCGGATCCATCGTGAGCGCGGCAACATCCAGCTCGCCGAGCTGGCCTTCGACGAGGTGCTGCGCAGTTCGCCCGACGATCTCGAGGCGCTGGCCGAGATGGGCATGCTGCAGCTGGCCAAGCGCGACCAGGAGAAGGGCCGCGCGCTGCTCTACAGGGCGCTGCTGCTTGACCAGCGGCGACTCGGCGGCGAGCGCCCGGCCGGGCTGCCGGCGCCGGATGCGCTCGTGGTGGACCGGCAGTCGCCCGTGCGCCTGTACAACGCGCTCGGCGTGCTGGCCGACCTGACCAACGATTTCCCCCTGGCCGAGCGCTATTACCGGCTGGCCCTGCAGGTCGAGCCGCGTTCGCTGCTGGTACACAACAGCCTCGGCTATTCCTACTACATGGCCGGCCGCTGGCAGGAGGCCGAGCGCACCTACAGCCGCGCCCTCGACCACGGCAGCGACTACGCGCCGCTGTGGCGCAACTACGGTCTGCTGATGGCCCGCACGGCGCGCTATGAAGAGGCGTTATCGGCCTTCGAACAGATCGGCTCGCGGGCGCAGGCCAGCAACGACGTGGGCTATGTCTGCCTCGTCGAAGGCAAGCTGAACGAGGCCGAGCAGTTCTTCCGCAGCGCGCTGGAGCAGTCGCCGTCGCACTACGCCACGGCCTGGGAGAACCTGGAGCGCGTGCGCCAGCTACGCAAGATCCGCCAGCTCGGGCTGGGCATGGCCGATCCGACATAGCCGTGGCGTTGCCGGGGCGGCTGGCGGCATCAGCCTCGTTGGGTCTGCAACAAGCGACGCGCCAGCCAGGGGCCCTGGCGCAGCAGCGCCGCATGGACCTGCACCAGCTGTGCCCCGGCATTCAGGCGGGCATCCAGGTGCTGCGCGGTCTGGATGCCGCCGACCGACAACAACGCCAGCTCTGGCCCGCAGAAGCGGCGCAGGTGTTCGATCTGGCGACAGGCCTGGGCCTGCCGCGGCTCGTGCTGCCAGTCGCGGTAGCGCTGGCGTGTCGCGGGCGGCCCGGGGTCGTGGGCGGCGAGCAGGCCGTCGAACCCCAGCTCCAGCAGCAGCCCGACGAGGGAAAAGGGGATCTGCCCGGGCAGACAGCGCAGCTTCGCCAGCAGCGGTACCCGGCGTGCGCCCGAATGGTTCAGCTGCCGTTGCTGCTCGCGCAGCGCGGCGAGCAACTGGCGCAAGCGCGCATCCTGTTGCAGCAACGGCGCACTGGCGGGGCCGATCAGGTTGAGGACCAGATAGTCGCCATGGGCCCAGGCGTCACGCAGCAGGGCACAGCTTTCCGCCGCCGAGCGCCTGGCGTCCAGGGTCAGGTTGATGCCCAGGCGCGCCTCGCCGGGGGCTGCCGGCCTGAGCCTGGCGACCCCCTCGGCGGTCAGGCTGCCGATCTCGTTGAAGCCCAGGCCCAGCGCCGCGACCCGCCGGGCGAGGCGGCCGTCGCGGTCGAAGCCGGCGGCGATGCCCAGGGGGGAGGGGAAATGCAGGCCCATCACGCTGAGCGGCCGGCTGGGCGCCGGGCCCGGCATACGGCACGCGAGGCTGACGAGGTCCAGCGCGAGCCTCTGTGCCAACCGGCTGCGCAGGGCCGCAAAGCTGCTTCGCTCAGCCATGGAGACGCTCGAAATCGTTCATGAACGCCGTCAGGCGCTCCACGCCGGCCAGCGGCATGGCGTTATAGAGGCTGGCGCGCACGCCGCCGATGGCGCCGTGGCCACGCAGGTTCAACAGGCCATCGTCTGCCGCCCGGGCAAGGAACGTCTCGAGCAGGCGCGCATCGGCCAGCTGAAAGCACACGTTGATCGTCGAGCGGTCCGCGGGTTGCTGTGGGCATCGGTAGAACTCGCTGGTGTCGATGCGCCGATACAGCCGTCGACTTCTCTCCCGGGCGGCCGTGGCCATCGCGGCAAGCCCGCCGCGACGGGCGATCCAGCGCAGCATCAGCCCGGCGACGTACAGGGCGAAGGTCGGCGGGGTATTGAAACGGCTGTCCTGCTCGGCCTGCACGGCATAGCTGAACGCCGCGGGCAAACCGCGTGGCGGAGCCCGCAGCAGGTCGTCGCGGATGATCACCAGGCACAGGCCGGCCACGCCGAGGTTCTTCTGGGCGCTGGCATAGATCAGCCCGAAGCGCTCTACGGGCACCGGGCGGGTGAGGAAATCCGAGGTCATGTCCGCCACCAGCGGCACCGCCAGGTCGGGGAAGTCGTGCACCTGCAGGCCGTTGCCGGTTTCGTTGCTGGTGATGTGGCAGTAGCCGGCATCCGGGGCCAGCTGCCAGCGCTCGAACGGGGGCAGGGCGCTGAACGCCTCGGCTGCACCGCTGGCGACGATGTTCACCGGCGCGTGCCGGCGCGCCTCGGCGATGGCCTTGCGCGCCCAGTGGCCGCTGTCCAGGTAATCGGCGCATTGCCCGGCTCGCAGCAGGTTGAGCGGCAGCAGGCCGAACTGTGCGCTGGCGCCGCCCTGCAGGAAGAGCACCCGGTAGTTGGGCGGAATCGCCAGCAGTGCACGCAGCTGTTGCTCGGTCTCGGCCATCAGCTGCTTGAAGGCGGCGCCGGTAAAGGGTTGTTCCAGTATGGACAGCGCGCTGCCTTGCCAGTCCGGCAGTTCCTCGCGAATCTGCGCCAGCACCTCGGCCGGCAGCATCGCCGGGCCGGCGGCGAAGTTGTAGCGCCCGGGCCGCTCAGAAGAGATGCAGACCATGACCGCCGGCCGCCATCAGAAACAGCAGAGGGAAGGACAGGATGGTGTTGCTGCGCGAGGAGAGGAAGGTGATCCGCGAGCAGCGCACCCGTTCCTCCAGCGTCGCCGGGACGAAGCCGAGCAGCTTCTTCTGGTGTGGCCAGAGCACCAGCCAGAGGTTGAGCAGCATCGCCGTGCCGATCCAGGCGCCGAGGCCAATCACCGCCAGCGGGCCTTGCAGCAACAGGGCATCGGGCAGCCAGCCGCGTTGCCAGAGCAGCGTCATGCCGGATGCCCAGACCACCAGCGAGGCATAGCGGAAGATGCCGTGCTCGCGCTTCATCCGGGCTTCCAGGTCGCGGTTCAGCGTGGCGACGTCGATGCCGTTCTGCAAGGGCACGAAGCGCGGGTTCTGCACGAAGTTGGCATAGTTGTGGCCGACCCAGACCAGTGCGAACAGCAGGTGCGCGTAGCGGGCCAGCAGGTCGAGCAGGGGCAGTTGCATGGCGCCTCCTGGGAGCCGTTGGTGATTCAAACCGAGGGGCTGTCGCCGGCAAGGACTCGGCGTCCCCCCGGGCTCCTACACCAGCCAGCGCAGCAGCAGGTAGCAGCCGAGCGTCAGGGCGACGCCGGCGCCGATGGTGCCGGCGAAGGAGTCATGGGGCAGTTTCAAGGTCCACCCCCGGGCTGGCATGGCGGGCGATCAGCTGGCCTTGTGGCCGCGTCGCATCCTGCGCCAGTTCGACGGCCTGGCGGATCAGCTGGTGATGCGGCGACTTGCTGCACGCCGGATCGGTATTGGCACCGTTGCCGGTCAGCAGCAGCGCCTGGCAGCGGCAGCCACCGAAATCCTTTTCCTTCTCGTCGCAGCTGCGGCAGGGCTCGGGCATCCAGGCGTCGCCGCGGTAGAGGTCGAACACCGGCGAGTCGTGCCAGATCCGTTCCAGCCGCTGCTGGCGCACGTTGGGGAAGGTGAGGTCCTTGAAGTTGCTGGCCTGCGAGCAGGGCAGCACGTTGCCGTTGGGCGCGATGGTCACGTGGATGGCGCCCCAGCCGTTCATGCAGGCCTTGGGTCGGCCCTCGTAATAGTCGGGGATGACGAAGAAGATGGTCAGGCGGTCGCCGTAGCGCTCGCGGGCCTTGCGCACCGCGGCCTCGGCGCGCTGCAGCTCGGCGTGGGTCGGCATCAGCTGGTCACGGTTGAGCAGCGCCCAGTTGTAGTACTGCACGTTGGCCAGCTCGACGTACTCGATGCCCAGCTCGACGGCGAACGCGATGATCTCCGGCACCTGGCCGATGTTCTGCCGGGTGATCGGCACGTTGAGCACCATGGGGAAGTCCATGGCCTTGATCAGCCGCGCCATGCCGAGCTTGCGCTTCCAGGCATCGACGCCGGCGAGCTGGCGCGCCACGCCGCGGTCGGTGGACTGGAAGCCGAGCTGGATGTGCCGCAGCCCGGCGGCCTTCAGGGCGCGCAGGCGGGCTTCGGTCAAACCGATGCCGGAGGTGATCAGGTTGGTGTAGTAGCCCATGCGGTCGGCTTCGGCGACCAGCGTCTCGAGGTCCTTGCGCAGGGTCGGCTCGCCGCCGGAGAAGCCGATCTGCATCGCGCCCATGGCGCGCGCCTGGGCCATCACGTCGATCCACTCGGCGGTGCTCAGCTCGTCCTGGCGGTAATCGGCGAAGTTGCGTGGGTTGCTGCAGAACACGCACTGCAGCGGGCACTGATAGGTCAGCTCCAGCAGCAACCAGACCGGGTTGCCATGGCCATCAAGCCTTGGCGCGGATCCAGCCCTTGGCATGGGACACCTCCAGGAAATTCAGGACGCTGGCACGGATCGCGCCGTCAGCGGATGCGTGGTAGACGCGGCTCAGTTGCTCGATCAGCTCGGCGACGCTGGTCTGGCCGTCGCAGCGCTGCAGTATTTCGCCGCCGGTGGCGTTCAGCTTGACGATGCCTTCGGGGTAGAGCAGCACATGGGCCTGTTGCGACGCCTCCCAGCGAAACAGGAAGGGCGGGCGGATTTCATAGCAGCTGGCTGGCGATATGTGTGTCGTTGTCATATGCAATTCCTCGCTCGACCGGCGTGGCGGCGGGGCGCCACGCCGGCCGGGGGCTCAGCGTACGTAGACGTACGCGGTGACTTCGAAGCCCAGACGCAGGTCGCAGAACTGCGGATCGATCCACTGCATGGCGTATCTCCTTAAGCAAGGGTGGGTTCAGGGGAAGCGTTGTCGCAGTTCGAAGCTAAGGCGCTTCGCAGGGGCGACTAATAGGACTTTCGCAGCGGTTTTCCGGGTATTTGGTCGTGTTTTTTCGGCGTCGGAGAAATATTTGCATTGCCCTGCAACACCCTTGTCCATGGTCATTTCCGCGTGTCCGGAACGGCCTAAACTGGCTCGTTTTTTCACATGGAAAACGTCTCCGCCGCCGGGCCTGGCGGCACCTCGACGCCGCGCCCAGCGCCGTTGGCATCTACTACCAAATGAGGAGTCCTCCGCTGCCATGGGTGCATACCGGAGGCCGGAGGGCACTGCCTAAGATCGGTCCATGCCCTGCGCACGTTCCGACGCAGGCTCTGACAAGCAGAGAAAGAGAGGCCCATCATGATCTACGCCCAACCCGGTACCGCAGGCGCCGTCGTTTCCTTCAAGCCACGCTACGGCAACTACATCGGTGGTGAATTCGTACCGCCGGTCAAAGGCGAGTATTTCGTCAACACCTCGCCGCTCAACGGCGAAGTGATCGCCGAGTTTCCGCGTTCGGGCGCCGAAGACGTCGAGAAGGCCCTGGACGCCGCCCATGCCGCAGCCGATGCCTGGGGCCGCACCTCGGTGCAGGATCGCGCCAACATCCTGCTGAAGATCGCCGATCGCATCGAAGCCAACCTGGAAAAGCTCGCCGTCGCCGAAACCTGGGACAACGGCAAGGCCGTGCGCGAGACGCTGAACGCCGACGTGCCGCTGGCCGCCGACCACTTCCGCTACTTCGCCGGCTGCATCCGCGCCCAGGAAGGCAGCGCCGCCGAGATCAACGAACACACCGCCGCCTACCACTTCCACGAGCCGCTGGGCGTGGTCGGGCAGATCATCCCGTGGAACTTCCCGCTGCTGATGGCCGCCTGGAAGCTGGCTCCGGCCCTGGCGGCCGGCAACTGCGTGGTGCTCAAGCCCGCCGAGCAGACGCCGCTGTCGATCATGGTCTTCGCCGAGGTGATCGGCGACCTGCTGCCGCCGGGTGTGCTGAACATCGTCCAGGGCTTCGGCAAGGAAGCGGGCCAGGCGCTGGCCACCAGCACCCGCATCGCCAAGATCGCCTTCACCGGCTCCACCCCGGTGGGCGCGCACATCATGCGCTGTGCGGCCGAGAACATCATCCCCAGCACCGTGGAGCTGGGAGGCAAGAGCCCGAACATCTTCTTCGAGGACATCATGCAGGCCGAGCCGGCCTTCATCGAGAAGGCTGCCGAAGGCCTGGTGCTGGCGTTCTTCAACCAGGGCGAGGTGTGCACCTGCCCGTCGCGCGCGCTGATCCAGGAATCGATCTTCGAACCGTTCATGAACGAGGTGATGAAGAAGGTCAAGCAGATCAAGCGCGGCAACCCGCTGGATACCGACACCATGGTTGGCGCCCAGGCGTCCGAGCAGCAGTTCGACAAGATCCTCTCCTACCTGGACATCGCCCAGCAGGAGGGCGCCCAGGTGCTCACCGGCGGCGCCGCGGAAAAACTCGAGGGCGGCCTGGCCAGCGGTTACTACATCCAGCCGACCCTGCTCAAGGGGCACAACCAGATGCGCGTGTTCCAGGAGGAAATCTTCGGGCCGGTGGTCGGCGTCACCACCTTCAAGGACGAGGCCGAGGCGCTGGCCATCGCCAACGACACCGAATTCGGCCTCGGCGCCGGTGTCTGGACCCGCGACATCAACCGCGCCTACCGCATGGGCCGCGGCATCAAGGCCGGCCGGGTGTGGACCAACTGCTACCACCTGTATCCGGCGCATGCCGCATTCGGTGGCTACAAGAAGTCTGGCGTCGGTCGCGAGACCCACAAGATGATGCTCGACCACTACCAGCAGACCAAGAACCTGCTGGTCAGCTACGACGTCAATCCGCTCGGCTTCTTCTGATGAGGGCCCCGGCACGCGTGCTCCCGCGTGCCGGTTCATTTGCTGCGCACTTCATTGTGCGGGACCTGTTCCGCTTCAGCTGTATCCCCCTTCCCGGACGGACGGGTCCATCGCAACGCGGCTTCGGCCGCGTTTTTTTAGGTTCATCGTGCTTTCTTGGGGAAGCAAGGATTGACACCGGACTGGCAAGTTTGGGTGTTGCCACCATTTGGTTTGGGCTTGCGCCTCGGTGATCAGGGCGCTTACCGAGTGTGCTGACACTTCTGGTTTCGGCCCCCCGGCCGAGTCACTTGACTCGCTTCGCTCGCCCTTCGGGCCAGCCTGCGGCTGTTCTCCGCTACGCTCCGTATCTCGTTGCTCGTCGAAAAACTAACCATGGGCCTATCCCCCTGCGCGAGCCTCCTGACGGGAACGGGGTCCGAGTCGCCTGGAAGATCGTTGCTTTTTGCTCAATGCACGAACTATCAGGCGACGCCCAACGCCCCTTCAGGAGGGTGAGCGGAATCGTTGCGTAGGGGGTTGAGCGGCATGGACGCCGCGAGAGACGCGAAGGGACAGGGACGTCCCTTCGCGGCGTGCCCCTGGAGCGGCGATGGAGCGAACGAACCCTGCGCGAAGCGCAGGGCCGGATGCAGGGGCAAGCGTTTTTGCTTACTTTTTTCGCGACTGAAAAAAGTGAGTCGCCCAGCAGGGCGAAACCAATCTCTCAAGCAACTCGCTAAACGCCCCATGAAAGCAAAACTTTCATTCAACACACCCAATCTTGCCAGTCCGGTGTCAAACAACCATGTCCCCATGAAATGCGAAGAACTTTTTTATGTGTTCCGGGCGACCGGCCGTCACCGTCGTATGGCTACTCCGGTTCCGCCAACGCAAGGGCGTGCGATGCCGCTGATGCAGTCTCGCCTGGCAACTGGCAACCAACGTGCTGTAATGGATCGAGTGCCCCATCGGGCACTACCAAGGCACGGCGCTGTCTCCTTCCAAAGTACCATTCTGCTCAAGGCGGATCAGGGGGCTTAATTGGGCTGTCGGAATCTTCCGGCGCCCTATAACAAGAGGATCGACCCATGTGGACCAAACCCGCTTTCACCGACCTGCGTATTGGCTTCGAAGTCACCATGTACTTCGCTAACCGTTGATCGAATCAGCCCCGGCTCCGGCCGGGGCTCGCATTTTGGGGGTCGTCCATGTTCATCCAGATTCTCGGCTCCGCCGCGGGCGGTGGTTTTCCGCAGTGGAACTGCAACTGCGCCAATTGCGCCGGGCTGCGGGCCGGCACCCTGAACGCCCGGCCGCGCACCCAGTCCTCCATTGCCGTCAGCGACGACGGCGCGAACTGGATCCTGTGCAACGCCTCGCCGGACATCCGCGCCCAGCTGGAGGCCTTTCCCAGGCTGCAGCCGGCCCGTGCGCCGCGTGATACGGCGATTGGCGCGATCATCCTGCTGGACAGCCAGATCGACCACACCACCGGCTTGCTGACGCTGCGCGAAGGCTGCCCACACCAGGTCTGGTGTACCGAGATGGTGCACCAGGACCTGACCAGCGGCTTTCCGCTGTTCAACATGCTCGAGCACTGGAATGGCGGGCTGCAGTGGAACCCCATCGCCCTGGACGGTCGCTTCGCGGTTCCCTGCTGCCCGAACCTGGCTATCACGCCGATCCCGCTGCGCAGTTCCGCGCCGCCGTATTCGCCGCACCGGCACGATCCGCATCCGGGCGACAACATCGGCCTGCTGATCGAGGACCTGCGCAGCGGCGGCAAGCTGTTCTACGCGCCGGGGCTGGGCCAGCTCAGCCCCGAGCTGTTCGAGACCATGCGCGAGGCCGATTGCCTGCTGGTGGATGGCACGCTGTGGCGTGACGACGAGATGCTCGTGCGCGAGGTGGGCAGCAAGCTCGGCAGCGCGATGGGCCACCTGCCGCAGAGCGGCCCGGGCGGCATGATCGAGGTGCTCGACGCGCTGCCGGCAGCCCGCAAGATCCTCATCCACATCAACAACACCAACCCGATCCTCGACGAGGACTCGCCCGAGCGCGCGATCCTGGACGAGCACGCCATCGAAGTGTCCTTCGACGGCATGAGCATCGAGCTGTAGTTAGCCGCAGCGCGCCGCATCACGACAGAGCCGAGGGTGCGCCTGATGCGCCGATCGGCCGGACACCCGCATAGGAAGCCCTGATGAACCTGCCAGCCATGTCCCCCGCCGAATTCGAACAGGCACTGCGTGCCAAGGGCGAGTACTACCACATCCATCATCCCTTTCATCGTGCGATGTATGCCGGGCAGGCGACGCGCGAGCAGATTCAGGGCTGGGTGGCCAACCGCTTCTATTACCAGGTCTGCATTCCGGTGAAGGACGCGGCGATCATGGCCAACTGCCCGGACCGCGCCACCCGTCGCGAGTGGATACAGCGCATCATCGACCACGACGGGGCGCCTGGCGAGGAGGGCGGTATCGAGGCCTGGCTGCGGCTGGCCGAAGCGGTGGGACTGGAGCGCGAGCAGGTGCTGTCGCAGGAACTGGTGCTGCCGGGCGTGCGCTTCGCCGTGGACGCCTACGTCAACTTCGCCCGCCGCGCCAGTTGGCAGGAGGCGGCCAGCAGCTCGCTGACCGAACTCTTCGCGCCGACCATCCACCAGTCGCGCCTGGACGCCTGGCCGCAGCACTACCCGTGGATCGACGCCTCCGGCTACGACTACTTCCGCAAGCGGCTCAAGGAAGCCCGCCGCGACGTCGAGCACGGCCTGCGCATCACCCTGGAGCATTACCGCACCCGCGAGGCCCAGGAGCGCATGCTGGAGATCCTGCAGTTCAAACTCGACGTATTGTGGAGCATGCTCGACGCCATGAGCATGGCCTACGAACTGGACCGCCCGCCGTATCACACCGTTACCCGCGAGCGGGTCTGGCACCGGGGCATCGCGCTGTGAGCACGGCGAAGCGCGTAGGGTGGAAAACGACCGCAGGTCTTTTCCACCCTTGTTTGCCACCCTACGGCCGTCGCACCTCGGCCTTTGGCGAGTGAGCCGATATGAACGAGAACATCCTGCTGAAAGTCCCGACCTTCCGCCGCGGCTACCGCTTCCAGTTCGAGCCGGCGCAGGACGGCCACGTGCTGCTCTACCCGGAAGGCATGATCAAGCTCAACGACAGCGCCAGCGAGATCCTCAAGCGGGTGGATGGCGCGCGTACCGTCGGCGGCATCGTCGCCGAGTTGCAGGCGCATTTCCCCGAGGCCGAGGGCATCGAGGAAGACATCCTGGCGTTCCTGGAGGTGGCCGTTGAACGGTTCTGGATCGAGCTTCGCTAAACCCGGCCACGAGCCCGGCCCGCCGCTGTGGCTGCTGGCCGAGCTGACCTATCGCTGCCCGCTGCAGTGCCCGTACTGCTCCAACCCACTGGATTTCGCCCGCAGCCATGAGGAGCTGAGCACCGCCGAGTGGATCGAGGTGTTCCGCCAGGCCCGCGAAATGGGCGCGGCGCAGCTCGGCTTCTCCGGCGGCGAGCCGCTGGTGCGCCAGGACCTGACGGAGCTGATCCGCGCCTCGCGCGGGCTGGGCTACTACACCAACCTGATCACCTCCGGCATCGGCCTCAGCGAGGCGAAGATCGCCAGCTTCGCCGCGGCCGGGCTCGACCACATCCAGATCAGCTTCCAGGCCGCCGACGAGGAGGTGAACAACCTGCTGGCCGGTTCGAAGAAGGCCTTCGCCCAGAAGCTCGAGATGGCCCGCGCGGTGAAGCGGCACGGCTACCCGATGGTGCTCAACTTCGTCACCCACCGGCACAACATCGACAACATCGAGCGGATCATCCAGCTGTGCGTGGAACTGGAGGCCGATTTCGTCGAGCTCGCCACCTGCCAGTTCTATGGCTGGGCGGAGCTCAACCGCGCCGGCCTGCTGCCGAGCAAGGAACAATTGGTACGCGCCGAGCGGATCACCAACGAATGGCGCGAGAAGCTCGCCGCCCAGAACCACCCCTGCAAGCTGATCTTCGTCACCCCCGACTACTATGAGGAGCGCCCGAAGGCCTGCATGAACGGCTGGGGCAACCTGTTCCTCGACATCACCCCGGACGGCACCGCCTTGCCCTGCCACAGCGCGCGCCAGCTGCCGGTGCAATTTCCCAACGTGCGCGAGCACAGTATCGAGCACATCTGGCGACATTCGTTCGGCTTCAACCGCTTCCGCGGCTACGACTGGATGCCCGAGCCCTGCCGCAGCTGCGACGAAAAGGAGCGGGATTTCGGCGGCTGCCGCTGCCAGGCCTTCATGCTCACCGGCGATGCGGCGAATGCCGACCCGGTCTGCAGCAAGTCGCCGCAACACGGCAGGATACTCGCCGCCCGCGAACAGGCGGAGCACGGCGCGCTGGGTCTCGATCAGCTGCAGTACCGCAACGAGAAGGCCTCCCGGCTGATCCTCAAGGCGTGAGGCCGCCTGCCATGACTACCTGCCGTCCCTACGGCTTCTGGCCCAGCGCCTGGAGCGCCGCCGCCGCAGCCGCGGCCAGCCGGGATTTCGCCGAGCTGCGCGCCGGAGCGGACGGCCTGTTCTGGCTCGCCTACGAGCCGGCCGACGCGCGCTGCACGCTATGGCAGTGGCGGGGCGGGGCGGCGACCTGCCTGACGCCAGCGGGCTTCTCGCTGCGTAGCCGCGTCTACGAATACGGCGGCGGCGCCTTCTGCCTGGCCGGGCAGGACGTGGCGTTCGTCAACGAGGCGGACCAGCAAATCTACCTGCAGGATCTCGGCGAGCCGGAAAGCTCTGTGCCAGCGCAACCGCTCGCGTTGACCCGGCGAGCCGATTGCCGCTACGGCGACCTGCAGTACGACCGCCGCGCCGATGCCATCGTCGCGCTGGAAGAGGCACGCGGTGGCGAAGGCGTCGTGCATCGCCTGGTGAGCATCGCCCGGGGCGACGGGGCGCGCCGAGTGATCGCGGCCGGCGCCGATTTCTACGCCTCGCCGGCGCTCAGCCCCGACGGCGAGCGGCTGGCCTGGATCGAATGGAGCCGCCCCGAACAGCCCTGGACCGCGACCCGCCTGTGCCTGAGCCAGCGCCTGCCGGACGGGCGCTGGAGCGCCGGCCGCTGCCTGGCGGGCGAGGCGGGTGGCGAAGCCCTGCAGCAGCCCCGTTTCGCCGCGGATGGCCGGCTGTACTGCCTGAGCGACCGTCACGGCGGCTGGCAGCCCTGGTACGAGGCGCAGGGCCGGCTGGTCCCGCATGGGCTGGCCGGGGGCGGGGCGGCGCAGTTCGACTGCGCACCGGCACCCTGGCAACTGGGGACCACCAGCTATCTGCCACTGGATGGGGGCGGGCTGTTGCTGACCCACATGCTGGACGGCTTCGGATACCTCTTCGAACATGGGCCGGCCGGCAGCCCGCGGCAGCTGGCCGTGGATTATTCGCGCTGCCGCCAGTTGGCGGTGAATGATCGCTTCGTCTTCTGCATCGCCGGTTCGCCGGAACGGACCCCGGCGGTGCTGGCCATCGAGCGGGCCAGTGGGGCCGTGCGCATCCTCGCGGGTGGCGCGGCGCCGCTCGCGCCCGAGCAACTATCGCGTCCGCAGCCCCTGCGCTTCGCGACCGGCGAGGGGGGGACGGCACATGCCTTCTTCTACCCGCCGCGCAACGCCGAGTGCCACGGCCGGCCCGACGCGTTGCCGCCGCTGGTGGTGTTCGCCCATGGCGGGCCGACCTCGGCCTGCTACCCGGTATTCGATCCGCGCATCCAGTTCTGGACCCAGCGCGGTTTCGCCGTGGCCGACGTCAACTACCGCGGCAGTAGCGGCTTCGGCCGTGCCTATCGGCAGCGCCTGCGCGGGCAATGGGGCGTGGTGGATGTGCAGGACGTCTGCCAGGCCGCGCGGGCGCTCGCCGCCCAGGGGCTGATCGATCCGGCGCGGGTATTCGTCCGTGGCTCCAGCGCGGGAGGTTTCACCGCGCTTTGCGCGCTGGCGGCGAGCGAGCTGTTCCGCGGCGGCGCCAGCCTGTACGGGGTCAGCGACCCGCTGGCGCTACGGCGGGGCACCCACAAGTTCGAGGGCGACTACCTCGACTGGCTGATCGGCGATCCGCAACAGGTGCCGCAGCGCTTTCGCGAGCGGGCGCCGTTGCACAACGCCGAGTGGATCGACACGCCGGTGATCTTCTTCCAGGGTGGCCAGGATGCGGTGGTGCTGCCCGAACAGACCGAAGCGATGGTGGCGGCGCTGCGCCGGCGTGGCGTCGCCGTGGAATACCAGTGCTATCCGCAGGAGCGCCACGGTTTTCGCGAGGCGTGCAACCTGGCCGATGCACTGGAGCGCGAGTGGCGTTTCTACCAGCGCTTGCTGTGACGCGGTGCCCGCTCATACGGCGGGCACCCTCCGTTCGGTGCATTGCTTTACCCGAGCAATGCAGTAGGCTTGTGCGGTTGTTACAAAAAATAAAAAGGCCGCAGTGATGAGCCCGAATATCAGCCTCCAGCGTAAATTCGTTTCCCCGGAAATCATCTTCGGTGCCGGCTGTCGCCACAGCGTCGGCACCTGCGCCAGCAATTTCGGCGCGCGCAAGGTCCTGGTGGTTTCCGACCCCGGCGTGGTCGCCGCCGGCTGGGTGGCGGACGTGCAGGCCAGCCTCGAACGGCAGAACATCGAGCACTGCCTGTTCACCGAGGTGTCGCCCAACCCGCGCTGCGAAGAGGTGATGCTCGGCGCCGAGCGCTATCGCAGCGAAGGCTGCAACGTGATCGTCGCGGTCGGTGGCGGCAGCCCGATGGACTGCGCCAAGGGCATCGGCATCGTCGCCGCCCACGGCCGCCACATCATCGAATTCGAAGGGGTGGACACCCTGCGCGTGCCCAGCCCGCCGCTGATCCTGATTCCCACCACGGCCGGCACCTCGGCGGATGTCTCGCAGTTCGTGATCATCTCCAACCAGGACGAGCGGATGAAGTTCTCCATCGTCAGCAAGGCGGCCGTGCCGGACGTCTCGCTGATCGATCCGGAAACCACGCTGAGCATGGATACCTTCCTGTCCGCCTGTACCGGCATCGATGCGCTGGTACATGCCATCGAGGCGTTCGTCTCCACCGGCCACGGGCCGCTGACCGACCCGCATGCGCTGGAGGCCATGCGGCTGATCAACGGCAATCTGGTGCAGATGATCGCCAATCCGGCGGATATCGCGCTGCGCGAGCAGATCATGCTCGGCAGCATGCAGGCCGGCCTGGCGTTTTCCAACGCGATTCTTGGCGCCGTGCACGCCATGTCCCACAGCCTCGGCGGCTATCTCGACCTGCCTCACGGGGTATGCAACGCGGTATTGGTCGAGCATGTGGTGGCGTTCAACTACGATGCCGCGCCGGAGCGCTACAAGATCGTCGCCGAAACCCTCGGCATCGACAGCCGCGGCCTGAACCACCGGCAGGTTCGCGAGCGGCTGGTGCAGCACCTGATCGACCTCAAGCAGGCCATCGGCTTCAAGGAAACCCTCGGCCTGCATGGCGTCAACCTCTCGGACATCCCATTCCTCTCGCAGCATGCGATGCAGGACCCCTGCATCCTGACCAATCCCCGCTCGTCGACGCAGAAGGATGTCGAGGTCGTCTATGCCGAAGCCCTCTGACGAGCAGCAGCAGGCGCTGACCCAGCTGCTCGGCTTCGGCAGCCACTCGGCGCGCAAGAGCCACTACCCGGAGCTGCTGGCGCGCCTGGAAGAACTGGAGGCCGAACGCAACCGCTACAAATGGCTGTTCGAGCATGCCGTGCACGGCATCTTCCAGGCCAGCCTGCAGGAAGGCATTCGCGCGGCCAACCCGGCGCTGGCACGCATGCTCGGCTATGACAGCCCGGAAGAGGCGCTATGGGGGCTGACCGACCTGTCCCATCATCTGTTCATCGGCGGCGAGGAGGAGCTGCGGCGGATACGCCACACGCTGAGCACCCGGCTCGGCCTGTTCGGCTACGAGACACGCTTGCGGCGCAAGGATGGCAGTGCCATCGATGTGGTGATGAACCTGCTGCTCAAGCCCGACGAGGACGGCTTGGTGGAAGGCTTCGTCGCCGACATCACCGAGCGCAAGCTGGCCCAGCTGCGGCTGCTGCAGCTCAATGAGCAGCTCGAGCAACGGGTCGCCGAGCGTACCTGCGAGCTGCGCGATGCCCGTGACGCCGCCGAAGCGGCCAATCTGAGCAAGGACAAGTATCTGGCGGCGGCCAGCCATGACCTGCTGCAGCCGCTCAATGCCGCGCGCCTGCTGATCTCGACCCTGCGCGAGCGGGCATTGCCGAGCGAAGAGCTCAATCTGGTGGAGCGGGCCCACCAGGCGCTGGAGGGCGCCGAAGACCTGCTCACCGACCTGCTGGATATTTCCAAGCTGGACCAGAGCGCGATCAAGCCGGACGTCGACAGCTATCGCCTCGACGAGGTGTTGCTGCCACTGGTCTCCGAGTTCCAGCCGGTCGCTGCGGCGGCCGGCCTGCAGCTGGCGCATTACATCCCGCAGTGCGCGATCCGCAGCGATTTCCGCCTGCTGACGCGCATCCTGCGCAATTTCCTCAGCAACGCCTGCCGCTACACCGACCGCGGCCGGGTACTGCTCGGCGCGCGCCGGCGCGGCGACTCGCTGCGCATCGAGGTCTGGGACACCGGGCGCGGCATCGCCGCCGATCAGCTGCAATCGATCTTCCTCGAATTCAACCAGCTCAACGTCGAACGCGCGGCCGAGCGGCGCGGAGTCGGGCTGGGCCTGGCGATCGTCGAGCGCATCGCCAACATGCTCGATTACCGCATCCAGGTACGTTCGCAGCCCGGACGCGGCTCGGTGTTCAGCATCGAGGTGCCGCTCGCCGAGGGGCTGCCCCGTGGCGGCGGCGAGGTGCTGGTGAGCAAGCCGCAGTTGGGCGACCCGTTGCCCGGCCGGCGCCTGCTGGTAGTCGACAACGAACTGAGCATCCTGCACAGCATGGCGGCGCTGCTTGGCCAGTGGGGCTGCGAGGTGCTGACGGCGACCGACGAGGCTGCCGCGCTGGAAGCGTTGCAGGGGCGCGCCCCGGAGCTGATCCTGGCCGATTACCATCTCGACCGTGGCACGACCGGCTGGGAGGTGGCGCAGTCGTTGCGGGTGCGCTTCGGCCAGGCGATCCCGGTGGTCATGATCACCGCCGACCGCAGCGACCAGTGCCGTAAGCAATTGCAGGGCTTCGGCGTGCCGGTGCTGAACAAACCGGTCAAGGCCGGTAAGATGCGCTCGGCGCTGAGCCACCTGCTCGGCGAAAAAACCGCTGCGCAACAGGCCTGAACCCGATCTCGATCAAGTATTCGGCTACTCACCCACGATTAAACTGCCTGCCATGAAAACCCGCTTGCTGCTGTGCTTCCTGTTGCTGATCAGCCTCGTGCTTCCCGTCAAAGGGATGGCGGGCGCCGAGCTGGCCGCACAGCCGTGTTCCCTGCCGATGAGCGACCTGGATCAGGCCGCGCTGCACATGGACCACGCGGAGCATGGACAGCACGACACGCAAGATCACGACGGCAACCCGCTGTGCAAGAGCGGCCACCAGTGCAAGGTCGGCTGCCTGTTGCTGGTCGATATCCCCCAGGCCGATGCCGGCGTGGCATCGCCTAGCCTGACCACCTTTCATTCCGAATTCATTCCTGCGCGCAACTGCGCCGATGTCTGGCGCCCACCGCGCGCCTGATTCCTCTTCCTGACCGAACCGTCCATCGCCTTGCGATGGATGTCGCGCGTGCCTGCCAGGCACGCAGGACCCGAGGAATCTGAACCATGAGATCCCGATTGTTGCGAAGACTTCGCACACAGGCCGGCCTGTCCGTGTGCGTGCTGCTGTTGCCGGCTGCCGCCAATGCGCTGAGTTTCGACGACGCCTTGCAAGTCGCCCAGCAGCAGGCACCTTCACTCCAAGCCGAAGCGGCCAAGCTGCAGGCCGCGCGCAGCGCCGCCGTGCCGGCCGGCGAACTGCCCGACCCGAAACTGCTGCTCGGCGTGCAGAGCGTGCCGATCGAAGGTGCCAACCGCTGGAGCCTGGATCAGGACGGCATGACCATGGGCATGGTCGGGCTGATGCAGGAAATGCCCAACCGCGACAAGCGTCGCGCCCGTGTCGACGTGGCCCGGGCCGGCATCGAGCGCGCCGCGGCCGAGCGCGAGGTCGAGAGGTTGAACGTGCGCCAGGCGACGGCCCAGGCCTGGATCGCCACCCATGCCATCGAGCGCAAGCTGCGGGCATTCGACGCCCTCTACGCAGAGAACCGCCTGCTCGCCGAAGCGGTGCAGGCACGCATCGCCGGAGGCCGTGGGACGATCGCCGAGAGCGTGGTGCCGCGCCAGGAGGCGGCGCAACTCGCCGAGCGCGCCGACGAGCTGCGCCAGCAACGCCAGCAGGCGCGTGCGGCACTGGCGCGCTGGATCGGCGAGGCTGCCCGGCAACCGCTGGAGGGCGACATGCCGAACTGGCCGCTCGATACCCAGGCGCTGCAGCGACAGTTGAACAACCATCCGCAGCTGCAGGCCTTCGCACCGAGGACCGAACAGGCCCAGGCGCGCATCCGTGAGGCCACGGCCGACAAGCGGCCGGACTGGAGCTGGGAAGTCGACTACCTGCGCCGCGGACGCGAGTTCGGCGACATGGTCAACCTGACGTTCAGCTTCGACTTGCCGGTATTCCAAGGTTCGCGGCAGACCCCGCGTATCGCCGCCCGACATGCCGAGCTGAACCAGCTGGAGGCCGAACGCGAGGCCCTGGAGCGCCAGTTCGCCGCACAACTGAGCAGCGACCTGGCCGAGCTGGAACGCCTGCAGCGCGCCCTGACGCGCAATCGCGAGGTGTTCCTGCCGTTGGCGCAGGAGCGTGCCGACCTGACCCTGGCCGGCTATCGCGCCGGTACCGGCGAGCTGGACGCGGTGTTGAGCGCGCGGCGCGAGCTGATCGAGACCCGCCTCAAGCAGATCGACCTCGAAGGCCTGCAGGCCATTGCTGCCAGCCGCCTGTATTTCGCCTATGGAGACGCACGATGAACCCGACTTTCTTCAAAACCAGCGTACTGGTCGCCCTGACGGCCGCACTGGGGATGGGCGGCGGCTACTGGCTGGCGCAGCAATCGCAGGCCGCGCCCCAGGACTTGCCGGCTGCCGCCCAGGGCGAGCGGAGCGTACTGTACTGGTACGACCCGATGGTCCCGCAGCAGAAGTTCGACCAGCCGGGCAAATCACCCTTCATGGACATGGAATTGGTGCCGCGTTACGCCGACGAGGCAGGCTCGTCGGGCACGCCGGCGGTCAGCATCGATGCGGCCGTCACCCGCAACCTCGGCGTGCGCCTGGCCAGCGTCAGCCGTGGCCAATTGAGCCGCCGCATCGAGGCGGTCGGCGTACTCGATTTCAACGCGCGTGACGTGGCGTTGGTGCAGGCGCGGGCAGCCGGTTTCGTCGAGCGCGTCTATCAGTTGGCACCGGGAGACGTGCTGGAGGCGGGGGCGCCGCTGGTGGACCTGTTGATCCCGGAATGGGTGGCCGTGCAGGAAGAATTCCTCGCCGTGCGGCGCATCGGCGAGCCCGCGCTGCTGGATGCAGCGCGGCAGCGCCTGCGCCTGGCCGGAATGCCGGCGGAGACGATTCGCCAACTGGAGCGCTCGGGCAGGGTGAATGCGCAGCAGACCGTGCGCGTGCCCATCGGCGGTGTGCTGCAGACGCTCGATGTGCGCCAGGGCATGAGCGTCGCGGCCGGCGCGCCGCTGGCGCGGCTCAACGGCCTGGACAGCGTCTGGCTCGAGGTGGCGGTGCCGGAGGCCCAGGCCGGGGCCATTCGCAGCGGCCAGGCGGTGACCGCCTACCTGCCGGCACTGGCCGGCGAGGCCGTGCCGGGCACGATCACGGCGGTACTGCCCGAAGCCAGCGCAGCCAGCCGCACCCTGCGTGTCAGGGTGGAGCTGCCCAATGGCGACGGTCGCCTGCGGCCGGGGCTCACGGCGCGGGTGGAGTTGACCGACCGCCAGGAAGGCCGCGTGCTGCTGGTACCCAGCGAGGCGGTCATCCGTACCGGCAAGCGCGCCCTGGTGATGCTTGCCGAAGCCGGCGGCCGTTATCGCCCGGTGGACGTGCGGATCGGCGCCGACAGCGGTAGCCAGACCGAAATCCTCGATGGCCTGGAGGAGGGCCAGCAGGTGGTCGCCTCGGGGCAGTTCCTCATCGACTCCGAAGCCAGCCTGCGTGGCATCACCGCGGCCCCGGCCGGCGAACCGATGCCCGCCGAGCCGACCCACGAGCATGCGCTGGCGCCGGCGCTGCATGAGGCCGAAGGGCGCATCGTCGAGCTCGCCGAGCAAAGCGTGAAGATCGCCCACGGGCCGTTCAGGACGCTGGGCATGCCCGGCATGACCATGCGCTTCGCGGTCGCCAACCCGCACCTGCTGCACGGCGCCAAGGTCGACGACCGGGTGCGCTTCGCCGTCCGCGAAACGGGGGCCGGGCTGCTGGTCGAGCAACTGCAGGTCGAGGAGCAGCAGCCATGATCGCCATGCTGATTCGCTGGTCGGTGACGAACCGGCTGCTGGTGCTACTGGCGACCCTGCTGCTGTCCGCCGTGGGCGTCTGGGCGCTGCGCAGCACGCCGATCGATGCGCTGCCGGACCTGTCCGACGTGCAGGTGATCATCCGCACGCCGTATCCGGGCCAGGCGCCGCAGATCGTCGAGAACCAGGTGACCTATCCGCTGACCACCACCATGCTCTCGGTGCCGGGGGCGAAGACCGTGCGCGGTTATTCGTTCTTCGGCGACAGCTACGTCTACGTGCTGTTCGAGGACGGCACCGACCTGTACTGGGCGCGCTCGCGGGTGCTGGAATACCTCAGCCAGGTGCAGGCCCGGCTGCCGGCCGGTGCCAAGCCGGCGCTCGGCCCGGATGCCACCGGCGTCGGCTGGATCTACCAGTACGCGCTGGTCGATCGCAGCGGCAGGCATGACCTGGCGCAACTGCGCAGCCTGCAGGACTGGTTCCTCAAGTACGAGTTGATCACGCTGCCCAACGTGGCGGAGGTCGCCACCATCGGTGGCATGGTCAAGCAGTACCAGGTCGTGCTCGATCCGCTGAAGATGGCCAGCCTCGGCGTGACCCAGGCCCAGGTGGTCGCGGCCATCGGCCTGGCCAACCAGGAAACCGGTGGCGCCGTGCTCGAACTGGCGGAAACCGAGTACATGGTGCGTGCCTCCGGCTACCTGCAGACGCTCGACGACTTCCGCCGCATCCCGCTGCAGCTCAGCGCGGGCGGCGTGCCGGTGACCCTGGGCGACGTCGCGCACCTCCAGCTCGGCCCGGAGATGCGCCGCGGCATCGCTGAACTCGACGGCGAGGGGGAGACCGTCGGCGGCGTGGTGATCCTGCGCAGCGGCAAGAATGCGCGGGAGACCCTTGCCGCCGTGCACGCCAAGCTGGAGGAGCTGAAGACCAGCCTGCCGGCGGGCGTCGAGATCGTCACCACCTACGATCGCAGCCAGCTGATCGACCGCGCCGTGGAGAACCTCAGCTTCAAGTTGCTGGAGGAGTTCGTCGTCGTCGCGCTGGTCTGCGGCTTGTTCCTCTGGCACCTGCGTTCCTCGCTGGTGGCCATCGTCTCGCTGCCGATCGGCGTGCTGATCGCCTTCGCGGTGATGCGCTACCAGGGCATCAACGCCAACATCATGTCGCTCGGCGGCATCGCCATCGCCATCGGTGCCATGGTCGATGCGGCGGTGGTGATGATCGAGAACGCCCACAAGAAGGCCGAGGCTTGGCGCCACGCCAACCCGGGCAGGGCGCTGGCGGGCGAGGAGCACTGGCGGGTGATGACGGATGCGGCGCAGGAGGTGGGGCCGGCACTGTTCTTCTGCCTGCTGATCATCACCCTGTCGTTCATCCCGGTGTTCACCCTCGAGGCGCAGGAGGGCCGCCTGTTCGGCCCGCTGGCCTTCACCAAGACCTATGCCATGGCCGCGGCGGCCGGGCTCTCGGTGACCCTGGTGCCGGTGCTGATGGGCTACTGGATTCGCGGCCGGCTGCCGGACGAGGCGCGCAACCCGCTCAATCACGGACTGATCCGCCTCTACCGGCCGGCCCTGGAGGCGGTGCTGGCGCATCCGCAAGCCACCATCGCCGTGGCGCTGCTGCTGCTCGCCACCACGCTGTGGCCGATCTCCCGGCTGGGTGGCGAATTCCTGCCGCCGATGGACGAGGGCGACCTGCTCTACATGCCGTCGGCACTGCCGGGGCTTTCCGCGCAGAAGGCCGCGCAGCTGCTGCAGCAGACCGACCGCATGATCCGCACGGTGCCGGAAGTCGAAACGGTGTTCGGCAAGGCCGGGCGCGCCGACTCGGCTACCGATCCGGCGCCGCTGGAGATGTTCGAGACCACCATCCGCTTCAAGCCGCGCGATCAGTGGCGCGCGGGCATGAGCCCGGAAAGGCTGGTCGAGGAACTGGACCGCGCAGTGCAGGTGCCGGGCCTGACCAATATCTGGATTCCGCCGATCCGCAACCGCATCGACATGCTCGCCACCGGGATCAAGAGCCCGATCGGGGTGAAGATCGCCGGGGCCAGCCTGGAGGAGATCGACCGCATCAGCCGGCAGGTGGAGGCCGTGGCCAAGGACGTACCGGGCGTCAGCTCGGCGCTGGCCGAACGGCTGGTGGGCGGGCGCTATATCGACATCGACATCGATCGCCAGGATGCCGCGCGCTACGGGTTGAATATCGCCGATGTGCAGGCCATCGTCGCCGGCGCCATCGGGGGCCAGGCCATCGGCGAAACGGTGGAGGGGCTGGCGCGCTACCCGATCAGCGTGCGCTATCCGCGTGAATGGCGCGACTCGCCGCAGGCGCTGGAACAGTTGCCGATCCTGACGCCGCAGGGCGGGCAGATCACGCTGGGCAGCGTGGCGCGGGTCCGGGTCAGCGACGGACCGCCGATGCTGCGCAGCGAGAATGCGCGACTGGCCGGCTGGGTGTATGTCGACGTGCGCGGGCGCGACATCGCCTCGGTGGTCGCCGATCTGCGCCAGGCGGTCAGCGCCAACGTCGAGTTGCTGCCGGGCATGAGCCTGAGCTATTCGGGCCAGTTCGAATTCCTCGAACGCGCCAATGCCCGGCTCAAGCTGGTGGTCCCGGCCACGCTGCTGATCATCTTCGTGCTGCTCTATCTGACCTTCGGCCGCTTCGACGAGGCGCTGCTGATCATGCTGACGCTGCCGTTCGCGCTCACCGGCGGGGTGTGGTTCCTTTACCTGATGGGCTTCAACCTGTCGGTGGCCACCGGCGTCGGCTTCATCGCCTTGGCCGGGGTGGCCGCGGAGTTCGGCGTGATCATGCTGCTCTACCTGAAGAATGCCTGGGCCGAGCGCCAGCAGGCCGGGGGACATGGCGAGGCGGCGCTGTGCGAGGCCATTCGCGAGGGCGCGGTGCAACGGGTACGGCCCAAGGCGATGACCGTGGCGGTGATCGTCGCCGGCCTGCTGCCCATCCTCTGGGGCGCCGGGACCGGCAGCGAGGTGATGAGCCGCATCGCCGCGCCGATGGTCGGCGGCATGCTCAGCGCACCGCTGCTGTCATTGTTCGTGATTCCGGCGGCCTACCGGCTGATGCGGCGCCGGGGCGGCGTTGTACGCCGTCCCGAGGCTAGGTGACCTTTAGCACCGTAGGAGCCAGCTTGCTGGCGATGGGTGGTGACAGCATCGCCAGCAAGCCGGCTCCTACAGGTCCGGTGTGTGCCCGGTGAGCGATGTACGGCGGCTATAGTGTCGGCAAAGCCACCGAGGGCACGAAGATGACGCGACTCTGCATCGCCATGATCATCCTGCTGTTCCCCCTGGCCACGGCGCTGGCCAGGGAGGAGGGCAGCGGCGCGCCCGGTACGCCGACGCCGCGCCCCTATACCGACCCGGGGCCACCACGCCCGACCACCTTGCCGTCGGCCAAGCCACCCTTGCTGCCTGCACTGCCGCCGGCGCGTGGCAACGAGCGCCAGCCGACACTGCCCGGGCTCGAGCGGCAACCGCCGCAACCGCGTCCCGCACCGACCCGACCACCGCTGGACAACGACCGCGTGCGGCGCTGACGGTCACCAAGGTCTGCGCTATGCGCAGAACTGAAACGGCAACAGCCCCTGGCGAACGCCTGCTCAGCGGTAGCGGAGACCCGCTCCGGCCAGGCTGACGCGGGTTCCCGCGGCACCGCGGACAATCGCCTCGATATCCGCCAGCGCCCCGATCACCGCATCCTTGCCGGTATGCCGGACGAACTCGCAGGCCGCCTGGACCTTCGGCCCCATGGAGCCGGCGGCGAAGGGTAGTCGCTCCAGTTCGTCGGGATGGGCGTGGGCGATGGCCTTCCGTGCCGGCGTGCCCCAATCCACATAGGCGCCGTCGACGTCGGTGGCGATCAGCAGCAGCTCGGCCTGCAGCTCCTCGGCCAGCAGTGCCGAGCAGAGGTCCTTGTCGATCACCGCCTCGATGCCGTGCAGCTTGTGCTGTTCGTCGTAGACCGTCGGAATGCCGCCTCCGCCTGCGCAGATCACCACGCAACCGCGCTCCAGCAACCACTGCACCGGGCGGATCTCGAAGATACGCCGGGGCCGCGGGCTCGGTACCACGCGGCGGAAATGCTCGCCGTCGGCGGCCATGCTCCAGCCTTTTTCCGCGCCCAGGCGTTGGGCCTCCTCATGGCTGTAGACCGGGCCGATGGGTTTGCTCGGCGCGGCGAAGGCCGGGTCGCCGGCATCCACTTCGACCTGGGTCAGCAGGGTGGCGAAGGGCGTTTCGGCCGGCAGCAGGTTGCCCAGTTCCTGCTCGATCATGTAGCCGATCATGCCCTCGGTCTGCGCGCCGAGCACATCCAGCGGGTAGGCGCCGTCCGGGTCGTAGGCGGCGCCCTGCAGGGCCAGCAGGCCGACCTGCGGGCCGTTGCCGTGGGCGATCACCAACTGGTTGCCGGCTGCTACCAGCGCGATCTGGCGGCAGGCGAGCTGCACGTTCTCGCGCTGTCTGTCGGCGGTCTGCGGTTCGCCGCGACGCAGCAGGGCGTTGCCGCCCAGGGCTATGACGATGCGCATGCTGTGCCTCCGCTTCAGATTCCCCCGAGGGTCGCCACCAGCACGGCCTTGATGGTGTGCATGCGGTTCTCGGCCTGGTCGAAGGCGATGCAGGCCGGCGATTCGAACACCTCGTCGGTGACCTCGATGCCGCCGGCCAGCTGTGGATGATGCCGAACGACCTCCTGGCCGATCCGGGTCTCGGCGTTGTGAAAGGCCGGCAGGCAATGCATGAATTTCACCCGTGGGTTGCCGCTGGCCTTCATCAACCGGGCGTTGACCTGATAGGGCAACAACTGGCCGATGCGCTCGCCCCAGGCCTCGACCGGCTCGCCCATCGACACCCAGACGTCGGTGTGAATGAAGTCGACGCCCCGCACCGCTTCGCGCGGATCGTCGGTGAGCGTCAGGCGGGCGCCGGACTGCTCGGCGAAGGCCTGGCAGGCGGCGATGTGCTCGGCGCTCGGCCAGAGTGCCTTGGGCGCGCCGATCCGCACGTCCATGCCCAGCTTGGCGCCGACCAGCAGCAGCGAATTGCCCATGTTGTTGCGGGCATCGCCGACGTAGGCGTAGCTATTCTCGTGCAGCGGCTTGTCGCTGTGCTCGCGCATGGTCAGCACGTCGGCGAGCATCTGGGTCGGGTGGTATTCGTCGGTCAGGCCGTTGAACACCGGCACGCCGGAAAACTGCGCCAGTTCCTCGACGACGTGCTGGCTGTAGCCACGGTATTCGATGGCATCGTACATGCGCCCGAGCACGCGGGCGGTGTCCTTCATGGTTTCCTTGTGGCCGATCTGCGAGGTGGCCGGATCGATATAGGTGACGTTGGCGCCCTGGTCGTAGGCGGCCACCTCGAACGCGCAACGGGTGCGGGTGGAGGTCTTCTCGAAGATCAGCGCGATGTTCTTGCCCTTGAGGTGCTGATGTTCGATTCCGCTGTACTTGGCGCGCTTGAGGTCCTGGGACAGGTCGAGCAGGTAGCGCAGCTCCCGCTCGCTGTGGTGGGTCAGGCTGAGCAGGCTGCGGTTGTGCAGGTTGAAGGCCATCGCGGTTACCTCAGTAATCGACGGGGTCACGGACGATCGGGCAGGTCATGCAGTGGCCGCCGCCGCGTCCGCGGCCCAGTTCGCTGGCATCGATGGTGATGACCTCGACGCCGGCCTTGCGCAGCAGGGTGTTGGTGTAGGTGTTGCGGTCGTAGCCGATCACCACGCCGGGCTCCAGCGCCACCACGTTGTTGCCGTCGTCCCATTGTTCGCGCTCGGCCTCGTAGCTGTCACCGCCGGTCTGCACCGTGCGCAGCTGCTGTATGCCGAGCGCCTCGGCGACCACCTCGAGAAAGCCCTTTTCCTCGCGGCGCAGGTCGATGCCGCCGGGCTTGCTCTCGTCCGGGCGCAGGCTGAAGGAGGTGATGGCCTGTACCGCTTCGGGGTAGATGGTCACCAGGTCGCGGTCGCAGAAGCTGAATACCGTATCCAGGTGCATCGATGAACGGCCGACCGGCAGGCCGGCGACGATCACCCGCTCGGCCGCGCCCTGCTGGAACAGCGATTGCGCCAGCTGGCCGATGGCCTGGCGCGAGGAGCGCTCGCCCATGCCGATCAGCACCACGCCGTTGCCGATCGGCATGACGTCGCCGCCTTCCAGGGTGGCGAGGCCATGGTCCAGGTCCGGGTCGCCGTACCAGACCTTGAAATCGGCGTTGGCGAAGGTGGGGTGGAACTTGTAGATCGCGGCGGCCAGGACCGTTTCCTGGCGGCGCGCGGTCCAGTGCATGGGGTTGAGCGTCACGCCACCGTAGATCCAGCAGGTGGTGTCGCGGGTGAACAGCGTATTCGGCAGCGGCGGCAGGATGAAACTGGAGTGGCCGAGGTAGTCGCGGAACATCCGCACGATCTCGCCGCTGTGGGTGCCGGGCAGGTCGTCGCCGGAGATGCCGCCGATGAGATGCTCGGCAAGCTGGCGCGGTTCGAGTTCCTGCAGCCAGGCGCGGACTTCGTCGTGCAGGCCCAGGCCGATGAGGTTGGGCGTCAGCTTGCGGTCGAGAAGCCAGCGTTTCGCTTCGGCATCGTGCAGGATGTCGGTGAGCAGGTTGTGCATTTCCAGCACTTCGACGCCACGTTCGCGCATCTTGGTGACGAAATCGAAGTGATCGCGCTTGGCCTGACTGACCCAAAGTACGTCGTCGAACAGCAACTCGTCGCAGTTGGACGGGGTGAGCCGTTGATGAGCCAGGCCCGGTGAGCAGACCAGTACCTTGCGCAGCTTGCCGACCTCGGAGTGCACGCCGAGTTGCTGGGTTGGGGTAGCCATCGGAAATCTCCTTGCACGGGCTGGCCCCGCGGAGGGGCCAGGGTGGGTCAAAGGGTCAGGAAGCCGTCATGCAGGCCGTAGGCCGCGATCAGCGCACCCACGAGCACGCCGGCGAAGATGAGCTTCTCCAGCGTGGTGAACACTGGCTGGCCCAGTTCGCGCTTGGCCTTGGCGAAAAACAGCGCGCCAGGCGCATAGAGCAGGGCCGACAGCAGCAGGTACTGGATGCCGCCGGCATAGAGCAGCCATGCGGCGTAGAGCAGGGCGACCAGCGCGATCAGCAGATCCTTGCGGCGTTCGCCGGGGGCGTTCTCGTAGGTTTCGCCACGCCAGCTGACCAGCACCGCATAGGCGGCCGACCAGAAGTACGGCACCAGGATCATCGAGGTGGCCAGGTACAGCAGGTTGAGGTACGTCGCGTCGTTGAACAGGGTGATGATCAGCATCAGCTGGATCAGGCCATTGGACAACCACAGCGCGTTGCTCGGGACCTGCTTGGCGTTTTCCTTGCGCAGGAAGGTCGGCATGGTGTGGTCGCGCGCCCCGGCGAAGAGTATCTCGGCACAGAGCAGCGTCCATGCCAGCAACCCGCCGAGCAGCGAGATGACCAGCCCGACGCTGATCAGCAGCGCGCCCCAGCGCCCGACCACGTGCTCCAGCACGCCGGCCATGGAGGGGTTCTTCAGCGCGGCCAGTTCCGGCTGGCTCAGGATGCCCATCGACAGCACGTTCACCAGCACCAGAAGCAGCAGTACGGCGTAGAAGCCGATGACGGTCGCCTTGCCGATATCACGGCGATTCTGCGCGCGTGCCGAATAGATGTTGGCGCCCTCGATACCGATGAACACCCAGACGGTGACCAGCATCATGCCGCGTACCTGGTCCATCACGCTGCCCAGCTCGAGGTTGCCCGCACCCCAGAAGTCGGCACTGAACACTTCGACCTTGAAGGCGAGGGCGGCAATCACGATGAACAGCACCAGCGGCACGACCTTGGCGATGGTGGTGATCAGGTTGAGGAAAGCCGCTTCCTTGATGCCGTTGAGTACCAGGAAATGGATGCCCCACAGCAGCAGCGAGGCGCAGATGATGGCGGCCGGGGTGTTGCCTTCGCCGAAGGCCGGGAAGAACAGCCCCAGGGTGCTGAACAGCAGGACCAGGTAGCTGACGTTGCCGATCCAGGCGCTGATCCAGTAGCCCCAGGCCGAGGAAAAGCCCATGTAGTCGCCGAATCCGGCCTTGGCATAGGCATAGACGCCGGTATCCAGTTCCGGCTTGCGGTTGGCCAGGGTCTGAAAGACGAAAGCAAGGGTCAGCATGCCGATCCCGGTGATCGCCCAGCCGATCAATACCGCACCGGCCCCCGCACTGGCCGCCATGTTCTGCGGTAGCGAGAAGATACCGCCGCCGATCATCGAACCGACCACCAGTGCAATCAGGGCACTGAGGCGGAGTTTTTGCGCTGATTCCGACATTTTACGTGCTCCCTACGGATGTCCTGTCTCATTAAGCGCACGCATGGCAATCGCCGAAATGACTTGGATCAGCATTTGTCAATTATCCGCTGGTCGAGTCAACGGTAATGGCGAGGCATGGCAGGCGAATGACCATGGCGCCGGAAGAAGCGGGATGCGAGGGCTGGAAGGCGACCGCCCATCGGCGTTCTGTGCGCACTTCGTCGGTTGCTGCAGGCCGTCTTATGATCTCGATCAGTTGCTTGGCTTGTTGATCGGCCAGCCGGATGTTTTTTTTGGTAGAGTTCGCTCCTGAAAAGCGCGCAGCCAGCCAGCTTTCAATACAGTCAATGAGGTGTCTGCTTGATTAGGGTGCTGGTGGTCGACGACCACGATCTGGTTCGCACAGGCATCAGTCGCATGCTGGGGGATATCGATGGGCTGCAAGTCATTGGGCAGGCGGATTCTGGCGAAGAGGCCATCAAGAAGGCCCGCGAACTCAAGCCCGATGTGGTCCTGATGGACGTGAAGATGCCGGGCATCGGTGGCCTCGAGGCGACTCGCAAGCTTCTGCGCAGCTATCCCGACCTGAAGGTCATCGCAGTGACTATCTGCGAAGAGGATCCTTTCCCCACCCGCCTGCTGCAGGCCGGCGCGGCGGGTTATCTGACCAAGGGCGCGGCGCTCGATGAAATGGTCCAGGCCATTCGCATGGTCTTCGGCGGCCAGCGCTACATCAGCCCGCAGATCGCCCAGCAGCTGGCACTGAAGTCGTTCCAGCCGCAGCTCAGCGAGTCGCCCTTCGATCTGCTTTCCGAACGGGAAATCCAGATCGCGCTGATGATCGCCAACTGCCAGAAGGTGCAGAGCATCTCCGACAAGCTCTGCCTCTCGCCGAAGACGGTCAACACCTACCGCTACCGCATCTTCGAGAAGCTTTCGATCACCAGTGACGTCGAACTGGCCCTGCTGGCGGTTCGTCACGGGATGGTCGATACCGTCAACTGATGGCAGGCACCTTCGATCCGGCCGCATTCCTGGCCGCCTGCAGTGGCCGGCCTGGCGTGTATCGCATGCTCGATAGCGACGGCAAGCTGCTCTACGTGGGCAAGGCCAAGAACCTCAAGAAGCGCCTGGCCAGCTACTTCCGCAAGACCGGCCAGGCGCCGAAGACGGCGGCCCTGGTGGCGAAGATCGCGCAGGTGGAAACCACCATCACGGCGAACGAAACCGAGGCACTGCTGCTCGAGCAGACGCTGATCAAGCAGTGGCGGCCGCCGTACAACATCCTCCTGCGCGACGACAAGTCCTACCCCTACGTCTTCCTGTCCACCGGGGAATTCCCGCGGCTGAGCATCCACCGCGGCGCCAAGAAGGAGCCGGGGCGCTATTTCGGCCCCTATCCCAGCGCCGGGGCCATCCGCGAAAGCCTGAGCCTGCTGCAGAAGGCCTTCTTCGTGCGCCAGTGCGAGGACAGCTACTACCGCAACCGCACGCGGCCGTGCCTGCAGTACCAGATCAAGCGCTGCAAGGCGCCCTGCGTGAACCTGGTCGATCCCGCCGAGTACGCCGAGGACGTGCGCCATTCGGTGATGTTCCTCGAAGGCCGCAGCAACGCGCTGGCCGAGGAACTCTCGCGCAACATGGAGAAGGCCGCGATGAACCTGGACTTCGAGCGCGCCGCCGAGATTCGCGACCAGATCGCCATCCTGCGCCGGGTGCAGGACCAGCAGAGCATGGAAGGCGGTTCCGGCGACGTCGACATCGTCGCCGCGGCGGTCAGCCCGGGCGGCGCCTGTGTTCACCTGATCACGGTGCGTGGCGGGCGGGTGCTGGGCAGCAAGAACTTCTTCCCCCAGGTGGCGATCGAGGAAAGCGTCAGCGAAGTGCTGCAGGCATTCCTCGAGCAGTATTACCTGGGCTCGGCGGAGCGCGACCTGCCGGGCGAGCTGATCGTCAACGCCGTGCACGAGGACTTCGCCACGCTGACCAACGCCATCGCCGAGCTGCGTGGGCTGGAACTCAGCATCAGCCATCGCGTGCGCGGTACCCGGGCGCGCTGGCAGCAGCTGGCGCTGACCAACGCCGAACAGGCACTGGCCGCACGGCTGGCCAACCGGCAACACCTGTCGGCGCGCTTCGAGGCACTGGCCGAGGCGCTGCAGCTCGACGAGCCGCCGCTGCGCCTGGAGTGCTTCGATATCAGCCATTCCAGCGGCGAAGCGACCGTAGCCTCCTGCGTGGTATTCGGCCCGGAAGGACCGTTGAAGTCCGACTACCGCCGCTACAACATCGAGGGCGTCACCGCCGGCGACGATTACGCGGCAATGCACCAGGCCCTGTCGCGCCGCTTTCGCAAGGCCGCCGAAGGCGAGGGCAAGCTGCCCGACATCCTGCTGGTGGATGGCGGCAAGGGCCAGCTCAACATGGCCCGCGAGGTGCTCGAAGAGCTGGCCGTGCCGGAGCTGATCCTGCTCGGGGTGGCCAAGGGCGTGACGCGCAAGCCGGGCCTGGAAACCCTCTACCTGAACGATGCCGCCCACGAATTCACCCTGCCGGCCGATTCGCCGGCGCTGCACCTGATCCAGCAGGTGCGCGACGAAGCCCACCGCTTCGCCATCACCGGACACCGAGCGCGACGCGGCAAGGCGCGGCGTACCTCGACGCTCGAAGACGTTCCGGGTATCGGCCCCAAGCGCCGGCGCGAACTGCTCAAGCACTTCGGTGGTCTGCAGGAGCTATGCAGAGCCAGCCTCGAGGAAATCGCCAAAGCACCTGGTATAAGTAAAAAGCTTGCCGAGTCGATTTATGCCGCTCTGCACAGTGAGTAAACTCTCCTCGAATTCCGCCGATCAGTGGTACCGATGAATATCCCAAACCTGCTCACCGTACTGCGCGTGCTGCTGATACCCATCTTCATCCTGTTGTTCTACCTGCCGTTCTACTGGAGCTACCTGGCCGCCAGCGCAGTGTTCACCGTGGCCGCACTGACCGACTGGCTCGACGGCTACCTGGCACGTCGGCTGGAGCAGAGCACGCCGTTCGGCGCCTTCCTCGATCCGGTCGCCGACAAGCTGATGGTGGCGGTGGCCCTGGTGCTGCTGGTCGAGGAGCACGGCAATCTCTGGCTGACCTTGCCGGCGGCGATCATCATCGGCCGCGAGATCGTGGTGTCGGCGCTGCGCGAATGGATGGCGGAACTCGGCGCCAGGGCGCAGGTGGCGGTCTCCAACCTGGGCAAGTGGAAGACCGCCGCGCAGATGGTGGCCCTGGTGATCCTGCTGGCCAACCCGCCGCAGCCGACGATCTGGGTCGGAATCGGATATGCGCTGCTGATCGTCGCGGCCGGCCTGACGCTGTGGTCGATGGTCAACTACCTGATCGCCGCATGGCCGCACCTGAGCACCACGGAAAAGAAATAAAAACTTTTTTAATCAAAGGCTTGACGGCAGCATTCGATGGTATAGAATGGCGCCCGTCACCAAGACAACGCGGGAATAGCTCAGTTGGTAGAGCACGACCTTGCCAAGGTCGGGGTCGCGAGTTCGAGTCTCGTTTCCCGCTCCAGTTTGCAGACTGCGCCGCAGGAAATTGCGGCGCAGTCGTTTTGAGGCCGGTTGGCAGAGTGGTTATGCAGCGGATTGCAAATCCGTGTACGCCGGTTCGATTCCGACATCGGCCTCCATCTTAAAAGAACCCCAAGCAGCTCGTTTGCTTGGGTTTTTTTCTTTTGCAGCGATGGCGCCGCAAGGCGAGCACTCGCTCAGCCGTTACGGCTGACCATATATCCGAAACCCGGTTGCGCCGGCAGGGCTTTCTATACTTGAAGGACCGCTCCCAGAGGAGAGCCGCCATGCGCCGCCTGCTTGGTTTCACCCTCGCTGCCGTCTTCAGTACTTCACTGTTCGCCATGCATTGCCCAATGGACATGGCGAAGATCGATGAGCAACTGCAGAACAACCCGCCAGAAGATGCCGCCACGCTCGCCCAGGTCAAGGATCTGCGGGCGCAGGGCGAGGAACTGCACAATGCCGGCAAGCATGCCGAAGCGGTGGAGGTCCTGGGGCAGGCGTTGGATCTGCTGGGCTCGAATCCCTGAGAACGCTTCAGCGCGTGCGGCGAAGGCCGGCCAATAGCCAGAACGGCAGGCCCAGTATCGGGAAAACGGCAATGCCGATAGCCCAGAGCGCTTTGGCGCCTACGGTTCTGTCGCTTTTGAAGACGCTGATGATCGCCAGCAGATCAAGCGTTATCAGCAGGACCATTGCGGCGATGACCAGGTAAGTCATCGAGTCGGACACGGCTTGTCTCCACAGCGCTGCTACTCATCAGGCCACGAGCATCGCCTGCTGGTTCCGCGGAGCGATAGCTGGCCTGCCGTGCGCCCCGTCGGGGCGCGCAACGGGCGTTGTCTCAAGCCGCTGATAATGCCTGGTTGTACCAATCCCGACTGTGGTTGATGCTGCGTACCAGCCAGAGCATCAGTGGCACTTCGATCAGTACGCCGACCACGGTGGCCAATGCCGCGCCCGAGTCGAAGCCGTAGAGCACGATTGCGACGGCGACTGCCAGCTCGAAGAAGTTCGAGGCGCCAATCATCGTCGACGGCCCGGCCACGTCGTGGCGAACCTTGAAGCTGCGGTTGAGCCAATAGCCGAGTCCCGCGATGAACAGCGTTTGCAGCAGGATCGGCACGGCGAGCATGGCAATGATCAGCGGCTGGGCGACGATGGCTTTGCCTTGGAAGGAGAACAGCAGGACCAGGGTCGCCAGCAGGGCGACGATGGCAAATGGCGAAACCTTCGCCAGTGCCGTCTGGAACGCGCGTTCGCCGCGTTTCATCAGCCGCGCACGGATGAACTGGGCGATGGCCAGTGGAATGACGATGTACATCACCACGGAGAGCAGCAGGGTGTCCCACGGAACCGGGATCGACGAGACACCCAGCAACAGGGCGACGATGGGGGCGAAGGCGAATATCATCACCACGTCGTTCAAGGCCACCTGGGTCAGGGTGAAGTTGGCGTTGCCACTGCACAGATTGCTCCAGACGAAGACCATCGCCGTGCACGGTGCGGCACCGAGCAGGATCAACCCCGCCATGTAGCTGTCCAGCTCCGTCGCGGGCAGCCAGGGCGCGAAGATGTGCTTGATGAACAGCCAGCCCAGTAGAGCCATGGTGAAGGGCTTGATCGCCCAGTTGACGAACAGGGTGATGCCCATGCTCGTGCGCTGGGCATAGACCTCCCGCAGCGCCGAGAAATCGATCTTCATCAGCATGGGGATGATCATCACCCAGATCAGCAGGCCGACCGGAATGTTCACGTGGGCGATTTCCAGCGCGCCGATCGCATGTGCAACTGCAGGCAGGCCCAGGCCGAGCAGGGTGCCGGCAACGATGCAGAGAAACACCCATAGCGTCAGATAGCGCTCGAAGAATCCGAGCGGTGCACCAGCAGCCTTCTTGCCGAGCGCTTCGCATTGGCTGGACATCTGTTTCTACCTTCTTGCAGCTTGATATCGAACGGGGCGGGGCGCGGAGCTGACCTCGGCGGTGCCGCTGGCAGGCTCTCGTGTGTTGATATGCGCTAAATAATATATCTGTTGTGCACTATACGCCCGCAGCTCTGTGCTGAGCAAATCAGGACTTTCCCTAGTCATCAGAAATGAACGACGGGGCTTTACGGAATATGCAGCAGGCAATATATTCGCCAAAGCGTATTCGCAGGAGCTTGCCATGACTTGCAAAACTCGCGTGCTGTTCGTCTGCGTTGCCAACTCGGCGCGCTCCCTGCTGGCCGAGGCCCTGCTGCGCCATACCGATGCGGAGCATTTCGAGGCGTTCAGTGCCGGGACTGCACCGACGCAGGTCGATCCTCATGCGCTGGCGGCACTGCACCATCTTGGCGTATCGACAGCCGGGTTGCGCAGCAAGTCGCTGGCGGAACTGGAAGGGCAGCAGTTCGACTACGTCATCACGCTGTGCGACAAGTCATCGCTGGAATGCCATGCGCTGCCGGGCGCCGGCGAGTACATCGCCTGGAATTTCGAGGACCCAGCCAGCAGCGAACAACCGGACGCCTATCGTCACACCCTTCATGAGATTCACGAGCGCATCAAGATGTTCGTGCTGGTAAGGAACAAACACTGAAGAGTTCTTCGATGATCGAGCACCTGACACCCACCACCGTATTCAAATGCCTGGCGGACGAAACCCGGGCCCGTATCGCCCTGCTGATCGCTCGCGAAGGGGAGCTGTGTGTCTGCGAGCTGACCTGCGCACTGGACGAAAGCCAGCCGAAGATTTCCCGGCATCTGGCTTTGTTGCGTGGTTGTGGCTTGTTGGAGGATCGACGCCAGGGGCAGTGGGTCTATTACCGTTTGCATCCGCACCTGCCCGATTGGGTGAGCGACATGCTCCAACCGGTCATCATCGCCAACAAGAACTGGCTGAGCAGCAACGTCCAGCGCCTGGAAAACATGCGCAACCGGCCGGAGCGCTCCAGCGCCTGCGCCTGATTACGTGTACGACGATGCCTGGCGGAGCCTGCACCGTTGCCTGCCAACCACCTTCAGGACGGCTTCATGCACGACGACCTGCCCAATATCGACCCCGAGCTGCTCGATCTGCCCACCCTGGAGCAACTTGGCTTGCCGCCCCAGCCGGAACACAAGCCACGTATCCTGCTGCTCTATGGCTCGAATCGCGAGCGCTCCTACAGTCGTTTGCTGGTGCAGGAAGCCGCGCGCCTGTTGCAGCGCTTCGGCGCAGAGACACGCATCTTCGATCCCTCGGGGCTACCGTTGCCGGACGATGCGCCGGTCAGCCATCCCAAGGTCCAGGAGCTGCGCGAGCTGATGCAGTGGTCGGAAGGGCAGGTGTGGTGTTCGCCGGAACGCCACGGTGCCATGAGCGCAGTGCTCAAGGCACAGATCGACTGGGTGCCGCTGGCCGTAGGAGCGGTGCGCCCGACCCAGGGCAAGACGCTGGCGCTCATGCAGGTCAGCGGTGGCTCGCAATCGTTCAACGCCCTGAACCAGATGCGCGTACTGGGGCGCTGGATGCGCATGATCACCATCCCCAACCAGTCTTCGGTGGCCAAGGCCTACCTGGAGTTCGAGGACGACGGTCGTATGAAACCCTCGTCCTATTACGATCGCGTAGTGGACGTGATGGAGGAACTGTTCAAGTTCACCCTGCTGGTACGCGGTCGCACCGACTATCTGGTCGACCGCTACTCGGAGCGCAAGGAGTCGGCCGCAGCGTTGTCCGAGCGCGTCAACCAACGCTCCATCTGATCTACAGGAAATAGTCATGCCCCAGCATCCCTATGACATTCTCGACGTCCCCGGCGGCGGCCGTCTGATCTTCACGCCATGCCCCGGTACGCGGGATACCCGCGTGGACGAGGCCCTGGATACCTTGCAGGCCGCCGGTGCCGATGCGCTGATCACGCTGATGCCCAGCGCTGAGCTGGCCCGCAATGGCGCCACGCAACTGCCGCAACTCTGTGCTGCGCGTGGCCTGGAGTGGATTCACCTGCCGGTAGCCGACGAGCAGGTGCCATCGGCGGACTTCGATAGCGCCTGGGCAGGTGCCCGCGTGCGCATCGTCGAATTGCTGAGCAGCGGGCGCAGCCTCGCCATTCATTGCAAAGGCGGTTCCGGTCGCACCGGGCTGATTGCGGCTCGAATCCTGATCGGGCGCGGCGTGCCGCGCCAGGACGCCATCGCCGCCGTGCAGGCCTTGCGGCCCAAGGCGATCCAGCACCCGGCCCATGCCGGCTGGATCGAACGTTTCGGCGAATGACGAGGGGCGCATGCTGAATACCCTTGTCCTGTTCGTGATCACCGCCGTCGCCGAGATCGTCGGCTGCTATCTGCCCTACCTCTGGCTGAAACAGGGCAAGAGCATCTGGTTGCTGGTGCCGGCGGCCGTTTCTCTGGCGCTGTTCGCCTGGCTGCTGTCCCTGCACCCTACGGCTGCCGGGCGGGTATATGCCGCCTATGGTGGCGTCTATGTCGGTGTGGCGTTGCTCTGGTTGTGGCTGGTCGATGGCGTTCGGCCTACCGGCTGGGACCTGTTCGGCGGCGCCGTGGCGGTCCTGGGGATGGCGATCATCATGTTCGCCCCGCGAAATATCTGACTTCACCTATCTGAGCGAGTCTTGCATGAGTATCAAAGTTGGCATCAACGGCTTCGGCCGCATCGGACGGTTGGCCCTGCGCGCGGCCTGGGACTGGCCGGAGCTGGATTTCGTACGGGTCAACGACCCTGCCGGCGATGCGGCGACCCACGCCCATCTGCTGAATTTCGACTCCGTGCACGGCCGCTGGCAGCATGAAGCCGGTGCCGACGCCGATTGCCTGGTGATCAACGGCCAGCGGGTGAAGGTCACCGCCAACAAGGCGATCGCCGACAGCGACTGGTCCGGCTGCGACGTGGTCATCGAGGCCAGCGGCAAGATGAAGAGCGTCGCCGTGCTGCAGGCGTATCTGGAACAGGGCGTGAAGCGCGTGGTGGTCAGCGCGCCGGTGAAGGAGCCGGGAGCGCTCAACGTGGTGATGGGCGTGAACGACGGGCTCTACGACCCGCTCCGGCACCGCATCGTCACCGCCGCGTCCTGTACCACCAACTGCCTGGCTCCGCTGGTGAAGGTGATCCATGAGCATCTCGGTATCCGCCATGGCTCGATCACCACCATCCACGACCTGACCAACACCCAGAGCATCCTCGACCAGCCGCACAAGGACCTGCGCCGGGCACGGGCCTCGGGCATGAGCCTGATTCCGACCACCACCGGCTCGGCCACCGCCATCGCGGAAATCTTCCCCGAACTGCGCGGCAAGCTGAACGGCCATGCGGTGCGCATACCGTTGGCCAACGCCTCGCTGACCGACTGCGTGTTCGAAGTCGAGCGCGCCACCGGCGTGGAGGAGGTGAACCGCTTGCTCAAGGCGGCGGCCGACGGCGAACTCAAGGGCATCCTCGGCTACGAGGAGCGCCCGCTGGTGTCCATCGACTATCGCAGCGACCCGCGCTCGTCGATCGTCGACGCGCTGTCGACCATGGTGGTCAATGGTACCCAGGTGAAGATTTATGCCTGGTACGACAACGAATGGGGCTACGCCAATCGCACGGTGGAGCTGGCGCGCAAGGTGGGACTGGCTGGCTGAACCAGCGGCGATCTGCTCGATACCCGGCCCGTGCGGGAGATCACCGCGCGAGTCTCCCGCCCCATGGCCCAGGCAACCGGAATCCCTCATGCAAGCCCTTGCCCGACTCTCCCCCGAGGTGCGCCAGTACCTGATCGTCACCGGTAACTACTGGGCCTTCACGCTGACCGACGGCGCCCTGCGCATGCTGGTCGTGCTGCATTTCCACACGCTGGGCTATACGCCGCTGCAAATCGCCGCGCTGTTCCTGTTCTATGAAATCTTCGGGGTGGTCACCAATCTGATCGGGGGCTACCTGGGCGCCCGCCTGGGGCTCAACCGGACGATGAACATCGGCCTGGCGCTGCAGGTGTTCGCCCTGCTGATGCTCACCGTACCGGCCGCCTGGCTGACCGTGCCCTGGGTCATGGGCACGCAGGCGCTGTCCGGCATCGCCAAGGACCTGAACAAGATGTCGGCGAAGAGTTCGATCAAGCTACTGGTTCCCGGCAGCGAGCAGGGCACCTTGTACCGCTGGGTGGCGATTCTCACGGGCTCGAAGAATGCGCTCAAGGGTGTCGGCTTCTTCCTCGGTGGCGCGTTGCTGGCGCTGCTCGGCTTCACCGGCGCGGTGCTGGCGATGGCGTGCGTGCTGGCGCTGATCTGGCTGGGTAGCCTGGTCTTGCTGAAGAAGGATCTCGGCAAAGCCAAGGCCAAGCCCAGGTTCAAGGACATCCTGTCCAAGAGCCGGGCGGTCAATATTCTTTCCGCGGCCCGGCTGTTCCTCTTCGGCGCCCGCGATGTGTGGTTCGTCGTTGCCTTGCCGGTGTATCTGAGTACGGCCTTCGGCTGGAGCTTCTGGCAGGTTGGCGGCTTTCTCGCCTGTTGGATCATCGGCTATGGCATCGTTCAGTCGCTGGCACCTGCGATCACCGGCAAGAGGCGTGGCCACGTGCCCGACGGCCGTGTCGCATTCGTCTGGGCCGCCATGCTGGCGGGGTTGCCGGCCGTGATCGCCATGGGCCTGGCCAGCGAGTTGTCGCCGGCGCTGGTCCTGCTGGGGGGGCTGCTGTTGTTCGGCGCGCTGTTCGCGGTCAATTCCTCGCTGCACAGCTACCTCATCGTCAGCTATGCCAAGGAAGACGGGGTTTCGCTGGATGTGGGCTTCTACTACATGTCCAACGCACTGGGCCGCTTGCTCGGTACCTTGCTGTCAGGCTGGGTCTTCCAGGCCCATGGCCTGCAGGCCTGCCTCTGGGTCTCGGCGAGCTTCGTGGTCGTGGCGGCGCTGATTTCGCTGGGCTTGCCGCGGCACGCAAGCTGAGGGTTCCGCATTGCAATTGTTGGGCTTCGCTGCGCTCAGCGCCAATCGTCGATGCGATCGGCTCGATCATCTGCCCCGGATGCTCTGAAAAGCCCCTGTAACAGTCGCTGGCGCATGCTACTTGCAACGGATGTCCGAGTGGAACGGATGCCCACGATGAGGCAAGGGGGTTCTGATGAGCAAGCGATCACTAGAGGATCTGGTCAAGAAATCGGAAATCGGCACTATCCAGGCGCAGGCCCATTGGCGCGGCCGGCAACAGGCCGGCGCCGCGGGCAAGTCGCCGAATGCCCTGGCCCTGGCGCGACGGGCTGCTCCGGACATGACGATGTGCGGCACGGCTGGCCGATCCGCTGTCGAGCGAATCTGATTTCGCATCGTACAAACGAGCGGTCTTGTGTGCAGCTGCCGAGTCGTCCAGCTGTATTGGGATGGGCAAAGGCGAGGGGCGAGGCTCCAGTGAGCCATCATTGGTGCCCGGAGCGGGGGTCGAACCCGCATACCCTTTCGGATGAGGGATTTTAAGTCCCTTGCGTATACCAATTTCGCCATCCGGGCATGATGCTTGTGCGTTGCTGATTGAGGAAATCAGCGGCGCAGGACTATAACCAGCCTCCGTGGCCCGCGCAACCAGAACGGCGAGCGCCATGCTCGGGCATCGATCAGGTGCCCGTATCGGCGTCCAGCTTCCACCAGCCCGGCAGCAGACGCCGTACCTGTGGGCGACCGAAACGGTCGTCGATCAGGTGCACGGTGCCTTCGTCGTCGCGGGTGCGGATCACGCGTCCCGCGGCTTGCACGACCTTCTGCAAACCGGGGTAGAGATAGGTGTAGTCGTAGCCATGCCCCCGGCCGAACAAGGCTTCGAGGCGCGACTTGAACTGCTCGTTGACCGGGTTGACCTGGGGCAACCCGAGGGTGGCGATGAACGCACCGATCAGGCGCCGCCCCGGTAGGTCGATGCCCTCGGCGAACGCACCGCCGAGCACGGCGAAGCCAATGCCCTGGCTGTTGCTGGTGAAGCGGGCGAGAAAGGCGTCGCGGGCGTCCTCCTGCATACCTCGGGTCTGCTCCCAGAACGGGATGTCGGGATGGCGGCTGCCGAGCAGGGCGGTGACCTGTTGCAGGTACTCGAAGCTGCTGAAGAAGGCCAGGTAGTTGCCGGGACGTTCGCGGTACTGGCGGGCGATCAGCTCGACGATGGGCGCCAGCGATGCCGCGCGGTCCTGATAGCGGGTGGACACGTGGCTGGCCAGGTGAACCCGCAATTGTTCGCTGCGAAAAGGCGATTCGACGTCCAGCCACACGCTCGCGGGCGGCAGGCCGAGGGTGTCGGCGTAGAAGCGCCGCGGGCCCAGGGTGGCGGAAAACAGCACGCAGGAGCGCGCCAGCGCCAGTCGCGGGGCGAGAAACGGCGCCGGGACGACATTGCGCAGGGTCAGCCGTGACAGCTTGTTCCCGTTGCCCGACGGGCTCGGCAGCAGGCTGCAGTCGAACAGCGAGTGCTCGCCGAACAGCTCGGCCACGCGGCAGAAGTGCATGGCATCGAAATAGGCGCGCTGCAGGTCCGGATCGAGGCCGCCGGGGTTTTCCCCCAGGTAGTCGGTGATGGCGCCGACGGCCTGTTGCAGCGCGGCGAGCAGCTTGAAGGGCAGCTCGGGCAGCACCTGGTAGGCCTGCAGCTGGTCGCGGTGCACTTCGTTCCAGGAGCGCTGAATGCGTGACAGTGCATTCTTCAGTTGTGCTGGAGCTTTTCGCCGTAACCCCTTGAAAATCTTTTTGTCAAGCTCCGCGCTATACATGCCGCGGCCGCGCTCCAGCAGGTTGTGCGCCTCGTCCACCAGCACACCGACACGCCATTCATTGCTCAATGTCAGGCCATGGAGCAGGGCGCCGAGATCGAAATAGTAGTTGTAGTCGCCCACCACCACGTCGGCCCAGCGCGCCAGTTCCTGGGCGAGGTAGTAGGGGCAGACCCGGTGGGCGAGGGCGACGTCGCGCAGGGCCGGCTGGTCCAGCAACGGATGTTTCAGCGCGGCGGCGCGGGCCGTCGGCAGGCGATCGTAGAAGCCCTTCGCCAACGGGCAGGCCTCGCCATGGCAGGCCTTGTCCGGATGCTCGCAGGATTTTTCCCGCGCGATGAGTTCCAGCACGCGCAGCGTCGTCGCGCCGTGGCGTTGCAGGGTTTCCAGAGCATCCAGGGCCAGGCGTCGGCCGGAGGTCTTCGCGGCGAGGAAGAACAGCTTGTCCAGCCGCTGGCCGGGGAAGGCCTTGAGCTGCGGGAACAGCGTGGCGAGCGTCTTGCCGATGCCGGTCGGCGCCTGGGCCATCAGCGTGGTGCCGGTACAGGCGGCCTTGTACACCGCCTCGGCCAGTTGCCGCTGGCCGCTGCGAAAATCCGCATGGGGGAAGCGTAGTGCGCGCAGCGCCTGGTCGCGCTCGGCACGGTGCGCGAGCTCCTGCTCGGCCCAGGCGACGAAGCGTTGGCACAGGCTCTTGAAGAAATCGCGCAGGGCATCGGCGGTGTGGTGTTCGACGAGCAGGGTTTCCTTGTGGCTGACCACGTCGAAATACACCAGCGCCAGCTCGATTTCGTCGAGGCCGCGCGATTGGCACAGCAGCCAGCCGTATACCCTGGCCTGGGCCCAGTGCAACTGCCGATGGTTGGCTGGCTGGCGTTCGAGATCGCCGCGGAAGGTCTTGATCTCCTCCAGGCGGTTGCGCCGCGGATCGTAGCCGTCGGCACGGCCGCGCACCGTTAACTGCCGGTACTGGCCTTCCAGCGCCACCTCGCGCTCGTAGCCCGTGCCGCGCCGGGCGGTGACCTGTGCGTGGCCGGCGATGCCTTCCTGTGCGGTCGGCGAAGGGGTGAAGCGCAGGTCCAGGTCGCCGACCTTGGCGGTGAACTCGCAGAGCGCCCGCACCGCCACGCGATAGCTCACTGCGCCGCCTCCGCCCATTGCACGTAGCACACCGCGATGGGCAGGCCGTGCCGGTGGGCGTAGTCGATCCAGCGTTTCTGGTTGTCCTGCAGGCGGTCGCCTGGCCCCTTCACCTCGATCATCCGGTAGCGGCGCTCGTCCGGCCAGAACTGGATCAGGTCCGGCAGGCCGGAGCGATTGCCGCAGACGTCGGCAAGGATGCGCTGGAACATCAGTTTCAGGTGCGCGGCGGGCAGGCAGTCCAGCGCCCGCTGCAGCAGCTCTGCGTCGAGCAGGCCCCAGGCAACGAACGCGTTGTGGATGCCGAACTTGGTCTGGAAAGTGCGCAGGATACAGTCGCGATAGCCGTCGCCGTCCAGGCCGGCGAGGCAACGGGCGAACAGCTTGGCGCGCCGCCGATGGAAATCCGGCCGGTTCAGGTCCGCCGGCGCCCAGTGGAACGGATGGAAGAACGCGCCGGGCAGCGGGGCGAAGATCGCCTCCCAGCAGAGCAGGCCGAACAGCGAGCCGACCAGCGCATTCTCCACGTAGTACAACGGAGCCTGCGGCGTGGACAAATGCTCGCACACGGCGAGCTCGACGCTGGCCGCACGGGGCAGGACGAGGTCGATACGCTCCGGCTCCACGCGGCGTTGGCGGGGCGCCTGCTGCCCCAGGGCACGTTGCAGCCGCGGCAGCATGCGTTCCAGTTGCTGCGCCTCATGCTCGCTTTCCGGCGCCGCCTGGGCTTGCCGAGCCAGTTCCAGGGCCGCTTCGGGCTGGCCGCAGCGCTCGAGCACGCGGATGGCCCGCTCCCGCGCACCGGGGTAGCGATTGGCTGCGTGCAGGCGCAAGGCCTCGGGTAGATCGCCGAGGCGTTCGAACTGCTGGGCGATGCGCAGCAGCAGTTTGCCGCGCCGGCTTTCCAGCCAGTCGTTGGCATAGGGGCGTTGGGGAATCTCCGCCAGCACCTCGGCAAGGTCGTCGCCGGCGTCGAAGCGCTCGCGGCAGCGCTGCAGCTGGAGGTAGGCGTCCAGATCGGCGCGACTGTGGAATGCACGCGAATCACTGCTGAACGGCACCTGTTCGTAGCGGTAGATCCCCAGGTCGGCCAGGACGAACTCGGACCAGTCCTGGTGGATGTTGCCGAAGAACATCAGGCGCAGGCGTTCGCACAGCGGATCGATGCCCAGGGCGAAGACCCTGTCGTCGAGCTGGGCACACCAATCCGCCAGAGAGCGGGCTTGCGAGTGATGCGGGAGCAGGCTCTCCAGCAACTCGGATTTGCGCAGGCTGCCTGCTCCGGCAGCGCCGAATGCCTGCGCCAGTTCGCTCTTCTTCAGCAGGGCGAACAGTTGCTCCAGGGGCAGCTCGGGGTCGGGATCGAGCCAGCCCTGCTCGATCAGTGCCCGTGCGGCCCGATGAGGGCAGCCAATTTCCCGATAGAGCAGCTTGCTGGCGCGGAACAGCGTGCCCTTGCGCATGACCATGCGCACCAGCAGGGCACGCGATGCCTGCGGCAGCTGCGGAAAGCGGTCGAGGAAGGCACGCTCGCGCTCGTCCAGCAGGTCGCCGTGATGCTGGCCGACCCAGCTCAGCACCTGCTGGAAGTTCTCGAGATAGTAAAAGGGGTTTTCCAGAGCCTGGCGCATCGCACGTCCGCTAGAACCCGGGCGTGGCGCCCGAACGAAGGCTGGCTATTTATACAGTTACTGAGCGCCTTGGCAATCCCTGCGCGATCAGCGGAACGGCAAGACGAGGCCGGCTGCGGACCGGCCCCGTGCGCGCTGTCAGACGGTGCGCGAGAAACGCCCGCGCTGTTCGCCGCCGAGGTAGGCGTCGAAGGCCATGGCGACGTTACGCATCATCAGCTGTCCCTGCGGGAGCAGGATCAGTTCGTCGTCGTGCAGCTCCACCAGGCCGTCGGCCACATGCTCGTCGAGCTTGGCGAGGGACTCGGCGAAGTAGTCGCGGAAGACGATGCCATGCTTGCGCTCGATCTCGGCGTAGTCGATGCGGCCGTGGCACATCAGCGAGATGATCACGTCGCGGCGCAGGCAGTCATCGTCGCTCAGCTTGTAGCCGCGCTGTACCGGCAGCAGGCCCTCGTTGAGGCGCGCGTAATACTGCGAAAGCTCCTTGACGTTCTGGCTGTAGCTGTTGGCGACCTTGCCGATGGAGGAAATGCCCAGGCCGATCAGGTCGCAGTCGGCGTGGGTGGAATAGCCTTGGAAATTGCGCTGCAGCGTGCCGTTGGCACGGGCCAGGGCCAGTTCGTCGTCGGGCAGCGAGAAGTGGTCCATGCCGATATAGACGTAACCGGCGGCGGTCAGGCGCTGGATGGTCAGTTCCAGCAGTTCCAGCTTGCGCTCCGGCGGCGGCATGTCCTCGGGGCGGATCAGCTTCTGTGCGCGGACCAGTTCCGGCAGATGCGCGTAGCTGTAGGCGGCTATGCGGTCGGGGCGGATGTCGATGATCTTGTCCAGCGTGGCGTCGAAGCTGGCTACGGTCTGTAGCGGCAGCCCGTAGATCAGGTCGACGCTGATGGATTTGAACCTGGCCTCGCGTGCCGCCTCGACCAGCTCGCGGGTCTGCTCCTCGGTCTGGATGCGGTTGACGGCGATCTGCACCTGCTCGTCGAAATCCTGCACACCGAAGCTCAGGCGATTGAAGCCCAGCTTGCGCAGACCATGGATCTGCTCGGGGGTGACGGTGCGCGGGTCGACTTCGAGCGAGAACTCGTGGCTGTCGCTGTCATCCAGGTTGAACGCCTGGCGCAGGGTCGCCATCAGGTCGGCCAGCTGTTCGCTGCTGAAGTAGGTCGGGGTGCCGCCGCCGAGGTGCAGCTGGGTCAGCTTGCGCGAGCGGTCGAACAGCGCGGCCTGCATGGCGATCTCGCGCTTGAGGTATTCGAGGTACTCGACGGCGCGCTCGGTCTTGTGGGTGATGATCTTGTTGCAGGCGCAGTAGTAGCACAGGCTCTTGCAGAAGGGGATGTGGATGTACACCGACAGCGGCTTGGACGGCGTGGCTTCGTTGCTAGCGCGGGCGGCCGCCTTGTAGTCGTCCACCGCGAAGGCCTGGTGGAACTGCGGCGCGGTAGGGTAGGAGGTATAGCGCGGACCCGGGCGGTCGTATTTCTCGACCAGGGCCCGGTCAAAGCTCGGCAGTTGCTCCATGTTTCGGTTCACCTTTCGAATTCGGGAGTCGGGCACGAAACGCGGCATCACCCTCGGGTGTCCGGTTCCAGCGATCATGGGCACGGATTATCGCCGATTGGCGGCCGTGCGCCGACTGTTTCAGATCAAGAATGATGGCCGGTACGGGGCGTGCCCGCTACCGGCCCGGCGTGCGGCGCTGAAGGGGACGAAGCGGATGGGCCTTCGTCCCACTGGTTTTCAGAGTTTGAACTGCCCGACCAGGCGGTTCAGCTCCGCCGCGAGATGAACCAGCTCGTCGCTGATCTGCGAGGTCTGGGTCGCATCCGTCGACGTGGTATCGGCGATCTGGCTGATGGTAGTGATGTTGCGGTTGATCTCTTCGGCCACGGCGCTTTGCTGTTCCGCCGCGGTGGCGATCTGGGTGTTCATCTCGTTGATGGTGCCGACTTCGTTGGCGATGACGCTGAGGCTCTGCGCAGCCTTCTCTACGCACTGCGACCCCGCACGGGCACGCTGTTGCGCCGCCTCCATGGCTTGCACCGCGTTGCGCACGCCGCCCTGCAACTGCTCGATCATGGCCTGGATTTCTTCGGTGGACTTCTGCGTGCGCGAGGCCAGGGTGCGAACCTCGTCGGCCACCACAGCGAAGCCGCGGCCCTGTTCGCCGGCACGGGCCGCTTCGATGGCAGCGTTCAGGGCCAGCAGGTTGGTCTGCTCGGCGATGCCGTTGATCACGCCGAGCACCATGTCGATGCTGGCGCTGTCGTGTTCGACCTGCTGGATGACCTGGGCCGCCCGCTCGATTTCATGAATCAGCACTTCGATGCCGTCGAGCGCCTCGGTGGCGACCTGCACACCGGCCCTGGATTCGTTATCGGCACCGCTGGAGGCGGTAGCGGTCTGGCTGGCGTTGCGCGCGACCTCCTGCACGGTGGCGCTCATCTCGTTCATCGCCGAGGCGACCATGTCGGTTTCGCTGCGCTGTTCGTTGACGGCATTCAGGGTCTTCTCCGCCACGTGCGATACCCGCCCGGAAACGTCGCTGAGCTGGCGGGTGACGCCGGCAACCGCTTCGAGGCTGTGCCGGAACTTGCCGATCATCCGGTTGAAGGCATGGCCCATGGCGCCGACTTCGTCCTGGGCACCGATCGCCACGCTGCGGCTGAGGTCTTCATCCTCGGTCATGGCTTCCATGGTGTGGCGCATGGCATTGATGCGGCGCAGGATCACGTGGCGCACGGTCAGGCCCATCACCACCACGCCGACGATCAGCAGCAACAGCTGGATGCCGGCGGTGATCATGATGTTGCGGTCGACTTCCCGGTCCAGCGCCTTGAGGTCGTAGCTGATGCGCACGGCCCCCATGATGGCGTTCTCCTTCACCTGGTGGCAGGTCAGGCAGTTGGTGCCACGGTAGTCGGTGTGGGCGAGGATCGGGTTGATGACCGTGAGCACGCGGCCACCGCCTTGCTCGGTCACCTCCATGATGGCTTCGCCGGACAAGGCGCGACGGTCCAGTGCGTCGGCTGGCGCCTGGTGCTCGTAACCGGGGCCAAAGACCTTGGCGACTTCCTCGCCGCGCACGATGCGGGCATCGATGACCCCCGGACGGGCGAGAATCTTGTTTCGCAGCACCTCGCGCTGGGCCATGGTGCCGGTCAGCATCATGGTGTTGATGCTGTCGAAATAGGAATCGGCGGCATCCTTGGTCTGCTGTTCCACCACCTGCAGCACCAGACGCTTCTCGGTACTGGCGGCAATGAACAGCGAAGCGGACATGATCACCACCAACACCAGCACCAGCGCCAGGTTGATCTTGGTCTGTACGGACATTTGTCGAGAAGCGAAGCTGTTGTTCATGTTGTTCCTTAGTACTGCTGCCACGCGAGGTGGATGCCGTTGCGCATCGTCGTTGTTGTCGTTGCCATCTGTCCAGGCGGTAAGGATGCAGTGATGTTATTTAGCCATATCGGCCGAATATCCCTGTTCTTGAAGGGCCTTTCCATCAGCTTTTGGTCATGCATCGGCCACTGGCGAAGAGATGGCAATATGTTATGTGTTTCACGTTTGGCAGGATTGTCCCAGGCGACCAATCGCCTCGCAATTCAGGGTTTTACTGACGCAGGTCAGTCATTGTTCCCATGCCCGTGCGGTGACTCGGGCTTTACTGAAACAGCCGTTGCCAAAACGTAATCTTTCGCTGATAGAGCTGCTGCCTGTATCTCGCCATGCCGGTGCGCAGGCCGTGGGAGACCTCGATGCAGCGACCGCTTTACACGCTGATGGCGGAGGATTAGCGTTGCCGCGCCCGGTCAGGTTGCAGGGATCGATTGCACGACGGGGCGGGCACAGTTTCTGCATTTGCCAGAGAGATTCCTGGCGAACCCCTTTTGAAAACGATGGTCGTAGGCTCTACGCCGATATAGCCGGACGGCACCGCAAGGCAGCTGCTGTCTGTCCCACGGCAGTGCATCGACTGGAACCTTTACCTCAAGGACTCACATGATCAAGAAATGCCTTTTTCCTGCTGCCGGATATGGCACACGTTTTCTTCCCGCAACCAAAGCCATGCCCAAGGAAATGCTGCCGGTGGTGAACAAACCCCTGATCCAGTACGGGGTTGAGGAGGCGCTGGCCGCAGGGTTGACACAGATCGCGATGGTCACCGGGCGCGGCAAGCGCTCGCTGGAGGATCACTTCGATATCAGCTACGAACTCGAACACCAGATCCGCAACACCGACAAGGAGAAATACCTGGTCGGCATCCGGCGCCTGATCGACGAGTGCAGCTTCTCCTATACCCGCCAGGTGGAGATGAAGGGCCTGGGCCATGCCATTCTCAGCGGCCGCCCGTTGATCGGCGACGAGCCTTTCGCCGTGGTGCTGGCGGACGACCTGTGCATCAACATCGACGGCGATCCGGTGCTGGCGCAGATGGTCAAGCTGTACAACCAGTTCCGTTGTTCGATCGTGGCCATCCAGGAAGTGCCGCCGGAAGAAACCAGCAAGTACGGCGTGATCGCCGGCGAGATGATTCGCGACGACATCTTCCGCGTCAGCCACATGGTCGAGAAGCCGAAGCCGGAAGACGCACCGTCCAACCTGGCGATCATCGGCCGCTACATCCTCACTCCGGACATCTTCGAGCTGATCGAACAGACCGAGCCGGGCAAGGGCGGGGAGATCCAGATCACCGACGCCCTGATGAAGCAGGCGCAGGATGGTTGCGTGCTGGCCTACAAGTTCAAGGGCCAGCGTTTCGACTGCGGTAGCGCCGAGGGCTACATCGAGGCGACCAACTTCTGCTACGAGAACTTCTACCTGACCGGCAAGGCGTTCTGAGCCGCACGGGGCCACCTTCGGGTGGCCCCGTCGTTTCAGGGGGCTGGCATATCCTCGGCACCGGGGCCGAGCGGCTGGCCATAGCTGAATTCGACATAGTTGCCGGCCGGGTCACGCAGGCCGCAGTAGTAGCCCACGGGGTAGGGCTCGTCGCGCGGTTCCCAGATCAGGCAACCGGACTCGCGCGCCCGGGCGGCGATCGCATCCACCTCTTCGCGGCTGGCGAGGGCGAAGCCGAAGTGGCTGTAGTCGTCCGCGGCCAGGGCGCGGTCCTTGCCGCCGGGCATGATCACGAAAATGAATTCGCGCTCCTTGCCAGGCTCCGCCATCCAGACGATGCGCGATCCCTTGCCGGCGCGTTCGTGAAAGACATGCATGCCACAAAAACGGGCATAGAAGGCGATGCAGGCATCCAGATCAGGCACATGCAGGGCCAGATGGGTGAGGGTGGGGCGCATGTGGCACTCCTTCGATGAACCGGGCCGAAGGCCTGGGTTATGCTGTCGGTTCTAGAAGGAGACAACATTTCATGGCTTACGACTTCGATCTATTCGTCATCGGTGCGGGTTCCGGCGGCGTCCGTGCCGCGCGTTTCGCCGCGGGGTTCGGCGCGCGGGTGGCCGTGGCCGAGAGCCGCTATCTGGGCGGCACCTGCGTCAACGTCGGTTGCGTGCCGAAGAAACTGCTGGTCTATGGCGCCCACTATGCCGAAGACATCGGCCAGGCCCAGGGCTATGGCTGGACGATCGACGGCGCGACGTTCGACTGGAAGACCCTGATCGCCAACAAGAACCGGGAAATCCAGCGCCTCAACAGCATCTACCGCAACCTGCTGGTCGACAGCGGCGTGACCCTCCTGCAGGCCCATGCCCGCCTGGTGGACGCCCATACCGTCGAAGTCGACGGCAAGCGGTACAGCGCCGAGTACATCCTCGTCGCCACCGGCGGTTGGCCGCAGGTCCCGGATATCCCTGGCCGCGAGCATGCCATCACCTCGAACGAAGCCTTCTATCTCGAATCGTTGCCACGTCGCGTGCTGGTGGTGGGCGGTGGCTATATCGCCGTGGAATTCGCCTCGATCTTCCACGGTTGCGGCGCCGATACCACACAGCTGTACCGGGGCGAGCTGTTCATGCGCGGCTTCGATGGATCGCTGCGCGATCACCTGAAGGACGAGATGATCAAGAAAGGCGTCGACCTGCAGTTCAACGCCGATATCGCCCGCATCGACAAGCAAGCCGACGGCACCCTGCTGGCGGTACTCAAGGACGGCCGGACACTGGAAGCGGATTGCATCTTCTACGCCACCGGCCGCCGCCCGATGCTCGACGGGCTGGACCTCGACAAGGCCGGCGTGGCGCTCGACGAGCGCGGCTATATCGCCGTCGATGACGAATTCCGCACCTCGGTTCCGTCGATTCTCGCCATCGGCGATGTGATCGGCCGCGTGCAACTGACCCCGGTGGCCCTGGCCGAAGGCATGGCCGTGGCCCGGCGCCTGTTCAAGCCGGAGGAATATCGCCCGGTGGACTATGCCGCCATCCCCACGGCGGTGTTCAGCCTGCCGAACCTGGCCACTGTCGGCCTGACGGAAGAGCAGGCGCGCAAGCAGGGTTACAAGGTCACCCTTTTCGAGAGTCGTTTCCGGCCGATGAAACTGACCATGACCGAGAGCCTGGAGCGCAGCCTGATGAAACTGGTGGTCGATGCCGAAACCGACCGCGTGCTGGGTTGCCACATGGCCGGGCCGGACGCCGGCGAGATCATGCAGGGTCTGGCGGTGGCGCTGAAGGCGGGAGCTACCAAGCGGGTATTCGACGAGACGATGGGCATTCATCCGACCGCCGCGGAAGAATTCGTCACCATGCGCACGCCTGCGGCGATCTAGGACCCGCTGGCGGTAGGCAGCCTACGGCGGCAAGAGACAGGTTCGGCGCGCTATTGGTCGAGTAGCGCACCGAACCTGCCGCATCAGTGATGCATGTGCGCGCCGGCATCGGTTGCCGGCGCCTCGTCCTCGATGCTCACCTCGGTGGTGAGTTCGTCACCGTTCTCGAATTGCAACGTGACCGGGAAACTCTCGCCGGCGACCAGCGGTTGCTTCAGGCCGAACAGCATCACGTGGTTGCCCCCCGGCTTGAATTCCACCTTGGCAGCGGCGGGCAGCGTGACCGACTCGACCTGCTGCATCTTCATCATGTCGCCCTCGTGCACGTGAATGTGCAGTTCGGCCTTGTCCGCCCGCGGCGTCTGCGCGGCGACCAGGTGACGCTCCTGTTCGCCGCGATTTTCCAGGACGAAATAGATGGCGCCGGTCGGTGCGCTGGGCGGCATCGCGCGTGACCAGACCTGGCTGACGGACAGGTCGCTCGCAGGCTGATGCGCCGCGGCGTGATGATCATGGGCATGCTCCTGTGCGAGGGCATGCAGGCAGAAGCCACTCAATGCGCCAGCGGCCAATAAGCGAAGCAGCATGTGAAAACTCCGAATCCAGTGGGGTGGGGCGCACCATAACATGCCGGCTCGGCGAACAGGGTGCGGCCAGCCGGGCCCTGCAGCCGGAGTGTTGATTCCGATCAAAGGCCCTGCGATGGCGTTTGGCTGCACTGTAGTGGATACGGCTGCATGGAATCGACGCGGCTCTAACATGGATATTCTTCGGCCAGCAACGTCGCCAGGTGCTCGGTGCTGTCGAGGATATCCAGCCGGCGGTGCAGATCGGGGGCCAGGCGGAACGGGGGCACGCTGTCGGTGAGTACGATGCGCTCGAAAAGCGGGCTCGCCAGCAGTTCGCTGCCACCGGTGAACAGGCCATGGGCGGCTGCCGCATAGATCTGGCGGGCGCCGGCCTTGTGGCAGGCCTCTCCGGCGCGCAGCAAGGTGCCGCCGGTGCTGATCAGGTCATCGACGATGATTGCGACCTGGCCTTTCACCTGGCCGACCAGCATGCCGCCGGTGACCACGTCGTTGCTGCGGTATTTCTCCATGTAGGCGCTGCCTACCGCGCGCCGGATGCGTTGCTCCAGGGCGCGCCGGAACTGCTCGGCACGCTTGGCGCCGCCGGCATCGGGGGACACGGCAACCAGTTCGGCCTCGCCGGCCAGCCCGGCGAAGTGCCGCGCGAACAGATCGGCGCTCTCGACATGACGCGTGGGAATGCGAAAGGCGTTATCGAACGCCGCCAGGTTGTGCACCTCCAGGGCAGTCAGCCGGTCCACCGAGCAGGCCTCGAACAGCCTGGCCACGTAGTGGGTGATGACCGGGTCCTGAAACTGCGTGCGGCGCTCCTTGCGGGCGTAGCAGAGATAGGGCGCGACCACATGCACATGGCGCGCGCCGGCATCCTTCAGCGCACCGCAGAAGAACAGCAGCCGGCACAGCTTGTCGTTGGCGCTGCGTTCGGCATCGCCATACAGGGCATGGAATACCACGACCTCGCGGCCGATTACCGGAGCCAACGCACGGCTCTTGTGCTCACCATCCTCGAATTCGCGTTCCTCGTGTGTTGCGAGTTCCAGGCCCAGGTGGTGGGCAACGCGCGCGGCATAATCCTGGGTGCCTTGCAGGGCGAACAGCAGGGGCGACTTGGCGGTCATGAGGAGCTCCTGTTTCAGACAGTGGCGTTCGTCGAAAGATAGGCGTTAGCCCGCTGCAGCAGGGCGCGCGCCTGTTCGATCTTGTGGCGGGCGAGCCGTGGATCGTGCTGGCGTTGCGAGCTGCCAGCCAGGGTGAAACTGCGCGTTGCGGCACGCACGGAAAGGAACAGGGGGAGGGGGAGGGGAAGGGGAAGGGGCTCTTCCTGCGTCTGGGCCAGGTAGCACTCCAGCAAGAGGTCGGCCAGGGCCGCGAGGTCGTGGTGCCGGAGATCCACCAGCACGAACGCCAGGTCGTAAAGCACATCGATGCAGGCGATCCGGTCGCTGAACTCGATGCCGTCGAACAGGGTCGGTCGGCCTTCGAACAGGCAGATATTGGCCAACCGCATGTCGCCATGGCAGCGCCGCACGTGCCCGTCGCGCCTGCGCTGATCGAGCAGGTCGGCCATGTTGCCGAGGGTATGCAGTTGCTCGCGATACAGCCCGTGTATCGCCGCGGCGTCGAGCTGTCGTGAATGCCGGCAGAGTTCGCCGTGATTGGTTTCGATCGCCTCGCGAATGCCCTCGGCGCCGCCGAATTGCGGCGTGATCTCGGCGCTGGCGTGAAAGCGTGCGATCTCGCTTCCGAGACGGCGAATCAAGTCCCGCGTCAACAGGCCTTCTTCGGCCATCCGGTCGAACAGGGCCTGCTGGGGAAAACGACGCATGACCACCACCCAGTCGACCACCTGGCCGGCGCTATCGAACTGCAGCAGACCGCCAGCTCCCCGGGTTATCGGGCGTACCTCCAGGTAGAGGTCCGGGGCGGTACGCCTGTTCAGCCGCAGCTCGGCCCGGCAGGCACGCTCGCGATTTTCCAGGGTGAGAAAATCCAGCGACGCATAGGCGATGGTCCGTTTGAGCTTGTACGCCCGCTGGCCGTGCAGAAAGATCATCGAGCCATGGGTTGCGATGATCTCTACCGGCTCGCCGGACGCATCATAACTATCCGGTCGCGAGAGAAAGGCGATCACCTCGTCCTGGATATTCACTGAGCCCCCATGTCGGCAAGGATGCAAGGCAGAGGCGATAGGCAGCGACAGCAGCGATTCTCCGCTGGTCCCATTCAGTCTAGAAGCTCGTCAGGAGGTTGGACTCGTGCCAAGAGCAGAGGTGCATTGAAACCGATATAGTACCCGGAAGTGAATATCCAAATTTCTACTAATACAAATTCTAAAAAACAAATAGTTAGGACGTTTAGTTGGAAATCGAGTGGTTTTTTGGAGAGCTACTATGAGCGCGGCAGGTTTATCTCAGTCATGCCTGAGAATCAATCATATAGATGGAAATTTTCTATGATCGCGACTTTTTAATAATAATTCAGCGTTACTTGTCGAATTTGCACCAGGCATAGGCATTGCTAAACTTGCAGCCATGCACTTACTTGGAATCCCCCCATCCATAAGGAATTGAAATAAGAATCAGCATATTCACTGCATGCCCATTATTACAATAAAGCGATGCCTGTACCGCTTGTCATCGGCCAGGAGTTCCTCCTGCCAGGAGAAATCGCCCAACGTTACGGCAATGGCGGCAAGAGCGCCGAGCAACTTGGCGGCAGCATCATGAGTGCCAGCTCGGGGAGCATGGGGAAGCTGTGCCTATGCCCCTCAAGCCCAACTCAGCGATGCCGATGCTGACTACACAGCATCAATAAGGCATGGTCGTGACGACGTTTAGCACTGCCCATATCTATCATTGACTCGCCAACGATACCCAAGGTGTCGGAGCAAGGCGAGCATCTACCGGATTGGCGAGGTAACTCTTATGGCCCAGACATTGAAAATCAATGGCAGAGAACATCAGGTGGATGTCGATGACGACACCCCCCTGCTATGGGTGCTGCGCGACGTCCTAGGTATGACCGGTACCAAGTACGGCTGTGGCATGGCGTTGTGCGGGGCCTGCACGGTGCATATGAATGGTAATGCGGTGCGCTCCTGCGTCATGCCGGTCAGTGCCGTGGTCGGCGCCGAAATCACCACCATCGAAGCAGTCGGCGAAACACCGACGGGAAAGCGCATACAGGAAGCCTGGCTGGCCCACGAGGTAGTGCAGTGCGGCTACTGCCAGTCCGGGCAAATCATGTCCGCCAGCGCTTTGCTGGCGAGCAACGCGAACCCCAGCGACAGCGACATCGACGGCGCCATGGCCGGCAACATATGCCGCTGCGGCACCTATGTGCGGGTGCGCGAGGCGATCAAAATCGCCGCCAAGGCGGAGGGCGTAGCATGAACGCCATCACTCCCCAGACGACGGGGCTCAGCCGTCGCGGCTTTCTCAAGGCCAGCGCTGCAGTCGGTGGCGGCCTGCTGATCAGCTTCACTCTCCCGGACTTAATGCGTGGCGCTCAGGCCGCCGAAGCAGGGTCTTTCGCACCCAATGCCTATGTGCGCATCGACCACGAGGGGCGCATCTTCCTCACCATCCAGCCGGTGGAGATGGGGCAGGGCACCTACACCTCGATGCCGGCGCTGATCGCCGAGGAGCTGGAGGTGGGGCTCGATCAGGTGACCATCGAGCACGCCCCGGCCGACGACCGACGCTATGCCAACCCCATGCTGGGCTTCCAGGTCACCGGCGGTTCTACCTCGGTGCCGGCCAACTGGACGCCGCTGCGCGAGGCCGGCGCGGCGGCGCGCATGCTACTGGTGGCGGCCGCCGCGCAGCGCTGGGGCGTGCCCGCCGACGCCTGTCAGGCGCAGCGTGGCGAGGTGCTGCATCCGGCCAGCGGGCGCAGGCTCGGCTACGGCGAACTGGTCGACGCCGCCGCCAAGCTGCCGCTGCCAGAGACGCTGCCGCTGAAGGAGCCCAAGGACTTCAAGCTGATCGGCACCCCGGCCAAGCGCACCGACTCGCCGGACAAGGTCAACGGCAAGGCGCTGTTCGGCATCGATGTGCGCCCCGAGGGCATGAAGGTCGCCGCTATCATGCTCTGCCCGGTGGTCGGCGGCAGTCTCGATTCGGTCGATCCGGCGCCGGCCATGGCGGTACGCGGCGTGCACCAGGTGCTGCGCACGGACAACTCGGTGGCGGTGGTCGCCGAGCACATGGGGGCAGCACGCAAGGGCTTGGCGGCGCTGCAGATCGAATGGAACGGTGGCGCCAACGCTCAGGTGTCCAGCGCGCAGATGCTCGAGGAGATCAAGGCCGCCTCGCGGCAACCGGGCGCGCTCGCGCGCAGCGAGGGCGACGTGGAGGCGGCGCTGGCCAAGGCAACGCGCAAGATCGAGGCGACCTACCAGGTGCCGTTTCTCGCCCATGCCTGCCTGGAGCCGGTGAACTGCACCGTGCACGTGCGCAAGGACGCCTGCGACCTATGGCTTGGCACCCAGGTGCCGGCCCGCGCCAAGGCGGTGGCGGCGCAGTTGACCGGTCTGCCGGAAGAGGCGGTACAGGTGCACAACCATCTGATCGGCGGCGGCTTCGGCCGGCGCCTGGACGTGGATTTCGTCGCCGATGCGGTGAAGATCGCCAAGCAGGTGGACTATCCGTTGAAGGTCATCTGGTCGCGCGAGGAGGACACCCGCCACAGCACCCTGCGGCCCTTCCACTACAACCACCTGAGCGTGGGCCTGGACGAGCAGAACCGTCCTATCGCCTGGACCCACAGGGTCACCGGCGGCTCGATCCTGGCGCGCTGGCTGCCGGCGCGCTTCACCAACAACGTCGACGGCGACGCGGTGCGCGACGCCTGCGGCCCCTATGCCTTCCCCAACCTGGCGGTGCATTACGTGCGGCACGAACCGCCGAGCGGCATCCTGCCGGCCTTCTGGCGCGGCGTGGGGCACACGCAGAACGCCTTTATGGTCGAGGGACTGCTCGACGAGGTGATCCAGCTGGTCGAGGCCGACCCCTTCGAATACCGCTACCCATTGCTGCAGCAGCATCCGCGGGCACTGCGGGTGCTCGAGCTGCTGCGCGAGAAATCCGCCTGGGATACGCCGCTGGAGCCGGGGCGCGGCCGCGGCCTGGCCCTGACCCACTGCTTCGGCACCTTCGCCGCGCAGGTGGCCGAGGTCACCGTCAGCCCGAGCGGCGAGGTCAAGGTGGACAAGGTCACCTCGGTGGTCGACTGCGGCATCGCCATCAACCCGGACAGCGTGGTGGCGCAGATGCAGGGCGGCACCATCTTCGGCCTGACCGCAGCGCTGTTCGGCGACATCACCTTCAAGGACGGCCGGGTGGAGCAGGGCAATTTCGACAGCTACCGCATGCTGCGGATCAACGAGGCGCCGCTGCTCGAGACCCATGTGGTGGTGAGCGAGGAGTCGCCCGGCGGCCTCGGCGAGGTGCCGACCGTGCTCATCGCCCCGGCTGTGGTCAACGCCATCTTCGCTGCCACTGGCAAGCGCTTGCGACGTTTACCTATTGACCCGCAGGAACTGCGCACGGTCTGATCGGGGACGCCGGTGGGCGGGCTGGCTCGCAGCGCCGCCTTGGCGCGGGGGCTCAGCCGTGCAGCGCCGGCACGCTGTCGTGGATGGCGGCCTCGCGTGCTCTGAGCATGCCGCCGACGCGCTCGTTGAAGTGTGCGGTGATTTCCGCCAGCACCGACAGCGCCACGCTCTCAGGCGCGTCGCCGCCGATATCCAGGCCCATGGGGTAGTGCAAGCGCTCATAGGCGGGAAAGTGGCGGCTGATCGGTCCGATTTCGTCGAGTAGCCGCTCCGTACGACTGCGCGGCCCCAACTGGCCGATATAGCTCGGCTGCAGGCGCAGCGCCTGTTCCAGCCAGTAGCGATCCTGGCTGTAGCTATGGGACATGATTACCACCGCGGCGGACTCGAGCAGGGCGGCGAGGTCGTGAACCTGGTCGATCCCCAGGTTCAGCACCTGGCTGGCCTCGGGGAAGCGGATGCGGCGAGCAAAGTGGCTGCGGGAATCAACCACCGCGACCTGCCAACCCTGTTGCTGGGCCAGGCTCACCAGCGGCTGGGCATCGTGGCCGGCGCCGAACACCACCAGCCGGCGTGGCGGCGCCAGGTACTCGAACAGCACTTCGACTTCGCCACCTGCCAGACGATATCGCTGCCAGGCCGCGCGTTGCCGCTGCCTGACGGAGCGCATATCGGTTTCCAACGCTCGAGCCAGAGCAGCTTGAGGCACGGCGAGGTGCAGCGTATCGGCTGGATCGAGGGCGGCTCGCTCGGCCAGGCGCACACTGTCGTCGCTACTGGCGATCACCGTGGCCAGCACGGCGGCTACGCGTGACACCTGCACTTGGCGTAGCAGGAAGAGCGGCAGTGACGTCTGTCCTCCCCGCACTCGCTCCAGCAGGATATGCACGGTACCGTTACAGCCCAGGCCGAAGGCAAGTTCCTCTTCCTCGTCGGCTTCGTCATTCGCCACGCCGGTGCTGTAGGTGCGGATCACCGGTTCGCCGGCCTCGGTCAGCCACCAGGCCTTCTTGATCAGATCTCCCTCCAGGCAGCCGCCGCTCACCGTACCTACGGAACCGCCGATCTGCGGGATCAGCATCCGCGCGCCAGGGCGTCGATAGGCCGAACCCTCCACCTTGACCACGGTCGCCAGCACCGCTTCCTGCTGTGTGGAGTCCAGTTCGTCCAATACCTGCAACAACTGCATCGTCTCTTTCATTGCTCCGTATCCCGCTCGCTTGCCTGTCGCGCCGATTATTCACCAAGGCTCACACGGCATTGCCTGGCGAGCCTGCATGGCTCTTGAAGCATGGCTTAATAGTCGCGAGTCGGCAGGGATAATTGGCTTCAGTTTTTCTCAATCGAGTGCGGTTTTTATATCGTTTGTCGGCCTCCAGTGCGCTGCCGAACATAGCGCCATGGCGCCGTGATCGCGGCTGCTGCAACTGGAGGTCGAACAATGAGAACGTCCCTGTGGAGCGCCGACGCTCCCGCGAGGCTGCTTGCTTCCTGCCACCGAGCCACCGGCGAGATCGTCTTTCCGCCGGTTCCCGCCCATTCGCCGCTGGCCGATCGATACGAAGGCCTGCTGCTGGAGGGCGAAGGCACCCTGTACAGCTTCACCGTCATTCACCCGAGCGCGAAAAGCGGCCTGCCGCCCTTCGCCCTGGGCTACCTGGACCTGGCCGGCCCGGCGCGTCTGTTCGGCCGGGTGAACGGCGCGCGGCGCCCGGTGATCGGCGATGCCTGCCGCATCGTGCCCGATGCCACCTATGGCTACGCATTCGAACTGCTGGAGGCTGCGCAATGACCCAGATGCATGTGATGGGCGGGGCCATGACCCGCTTCGGCAAGCACGTGGGGGTGAAGGCCCCGGAACTGGCCCAGCAGGCGATTCTCGCCGCCGTGGCCGATGCCGGCGTCGCGCTCGCGGATATCCAGGCGATCTACTGCGCCAACGTGCTCGGCGGCATGATCCTCGGCCAGGTGATCCTGCGCGATCTCGGCCTGGCCGGCATCCCCGTCTACAACGTGGAGAACGCCTGTGCCAGCGGCGCCACCGCCGTCCACCTGGCCAGGCATGCGCTGCTAGCCGAGCAGTACGACACCGTGCTGGTGTTCGGCATCGAGCAGCTCACCGCGCTGGGTGGCGGCACCATCCCGCTGCAGCGCAACGACGAGAAGACCGATCTCTATGTCGAGGCCGGCATGGTCCTGCCCGCCGTCTACGCCATGCGCGGCACGCGTTTCCTGCATGAGCGTGGCGCCAAGCCGGCCGATCTCGCCGCCGTGGCGGTGAAGAACCGCTTCCACGGTTCGCTCAACCAGTACGCCCAGCAACGCACCGAGGTGACCCTCGAAGAAGTGCTGGCCTCGCGCATGATCGCCGACCCGCTGACCCTGCTGCAGTGCTGCCCGTCGCAGGTCGACGGCGCCGCCGCCCTGGTGCTGAGCAAGCGCCCCGGGCCGCACGCCAAGGACGTGCGCGTGCTCGGCTCCATCGTGGTCTCCGGTCTGGCCGAAGGCCCGCGCGACGACATCCTCGACGCCGAGATCACCGCTCGCGCCGCGCGCCTGGCCTACGAGCAGGCCGGGGTCGAGCCCAAGGACGTCGGCGTGGTCGAGCTGCACGACGCCTTCACCATCGCCGAGCTGCTCTACTACGAGGCCCTCGGCCTGGCCGCCCCGGGCGAGGCGGTGGCCCTGTTGCACTCCGGCGCGACCCGCGTCGGCGGCCGGGTGCCGGTCAATCCCAGCGGCGGCCTGCTGGCCAAGGGGCATCCGCTGGGCGCCACCGGCGTGGCGCAGATGGTCGAGCTGATGTGGCAGCTGCAGGGCCGCGCCGGTGCCCGCCAGGCCAACGCGCCGCGCATCGGCGTGGCCCAGTGCACCGGTGGCGGCATCGCCGGCGTCGATCATGCGGCCTCGTCCGTGCACGTGCTGGGGGTGTGAGATGAGCGAGAAAGCCTTCCACGACGGCCAGGTCGCCGTCGTCACCGGTGCCGCCCGCGGCATCGGCCTGGGTATCGCCAGCCGTCTGAGCGCGCAGGGGGTGACCGTGTACCTGCTGGATCGCGACGAGGCGGCGCTGGCCGCCGCCGTCGCCCGCCTGCGCGAGCTGAACCTGGCGGCGCACGGCCTGGCCCTCGATCTCACCGATGGCGCAGCGGTCGCCAACGCCTTCGCGCAGATCGGCCAGCGCCATGGCGCCCTGGATTTTCTGGTCAACAACGCCGGGGTGGTGCGCGACAAGCGCTTCCTGCAGATGAGCGAGGACGATTGGGACCTGGTGGTCGACACCAACCTGCGTGCGCAGTTTCTCTGCTGCAAGGCGGCCTTGCCGCTGATGCTGGAGCGTGGCTTCGGGCGCATCGTCAACCTGTCCTCGCGCGCCTGGCTGGGTGGCTTCGGCCAGGCCAACTATTCCGCGGCCAAGGGCGGCGTGGTCAGCCTGACCCGCAGCCTGGCCATCGAGTTCGCCGCCAAGGGCATCACGGTCAACGCCGTCGCCCCCGGCATCGTCGACACGCCGCTGTTCCAGGGCTTCCAGCCCGAGGTGCAGGCGCGGCTGAAGGACACGGTGCCGGTCAAGCGCATCGGCAACCCGGACGATATCGCCAACGCGGTGGAGTTCTTCCTCGCGCCGGCCAGCTCCTACGTCACCGGGCAAACCCTCTACGTCTGCGGCGGGCGCAGCCTGTCGTCGGCCAGTGTGTGAGGAGGTCGCCATGTCCGTACAACTGGAAATCCACGGCGCAGTTGCGCGCATCGTGCTCGACCGCCCGGAGGCGCTCAACGCGCTGAACCTCGAGGCGCTGCGCGAGTTGCGCGGGCACCTGGCCGAGGTCCGCGACCGCCGCGAGATTCGCACCGCGATCATCACCGGCGCCGGCGACAGGGCCTTCTGCGTCGGCGCCGATCTGAAGAGCACGCGCGAGTCGCCGACGTCCTACGCCGAGGCGCTGTTTCTCGCCAACGAGCCGGCGGCCGACGCCGGCCTGTACATCCGCCTGATGGATCTCACCGACCTCGATCTGCGCAAGCCGCTGATCGCGGCGGTGAACGGCCACTGCCTGGGCGGTGGCCTGGAGCTGGCGCTGCAGTGCAGCCTGCGCCTCGCCGCGGACAACGCCAGCTTCGGCCTGCCGGAGGCGGTGGTCGGCTCGATTCCCGCGGTGTCGGGCTTGCACCGGCTGCTCAAGGCGGTGCCCGCCGCGCATGCCATGCAGATGGCGCTCACCGGCCAGCGCATCGACGCGCGGCAGGCGGCGGCCATCGGCTTGGTTTCCGAGGTCGCCGGCAGCCAGCTCGGCTTGCAGGAGCGTGCCTTCGACCTGGCTGAGCGCATCGCCGCCGCTGCGCCGCTGGCCGTGCAGGCGCTGCAGTCGCTGGCGGTGGAAACCGCGCACCTGCCGGCGCGCGACGCCCAGCGCCTGACCGAGCTGTACTGGGGCGCCCTGCGCGACAGCGAGGATCGACTGGAAGGTCGCGCCGCCTTCGCCGAAAAACGTACGCCGAACTATCGCGGGCGCTAGCCCCGGGAGGCCGTCATGCACTTGCACAATCCCTTCCTGCAGAGCCAGGGCGTCGAGCTGGTCCACTGGGCGCCCGGCGAGGCCGAGTTCCATATGCCCATCGAGGCGCGCCATCTCAATCGCCAGGGCATGCTCCACGGCGGGCTGATCGCCACCCTGCTGGATGCGGCCTGCGGCTACGCCGGCCTGCATGCCGGCGAGGGCGAGGAGGAGCTGCACGGGGTGACCGTGATGCTCAACATCGCCTACCTCAATGCCGCCCGCAGCGGCACGGTGATCGCCAGGGGCCGGGTCAATCGCCAGGGGCGCAGCCTGTACTTCGCCGAGGCCAGCCTGAGCTCGGCGCACGGCGAGCTGCTGGCCACCGCCCAGGGCAGCTTCAAGCAGGGAGGGCGCCGCCATGTTGCGTGAGGCCTTGCAGGGCCTGACGGTGCTGGATTTCACCCAGATCGCCGCCGGCCCCACCTGCACCATGCTGCTGGCCGACATGGGCGCGCGGGTGATCAAGATCGAACCGCCGGAGGGCGAACTGGGCCGCAGCCTCGGCCCGGCCTGGGTCGGCGAGGACAGCGCGCTGTACCACGGCTTCAACCGCGGCAAGCTGGGCGTCTGCCTGGATCTCAAGCACCCGGACAGCCAGGCCATAGTGCGGCGCATGGTGGCCGAGGCCGACGTGCTGATCGAGAGCATGCGCCCCGGGGTGATGACGCGCCTCGGTCTGGGTTACGAAACCCTGGCCGAGCTCAACCCGGCGCTGGTCTATTGCTCGATCTCCGCCTACGGCCAGCAGGGGCCCTATGCCGACCGCGCCGGCGTCGACGGCATCCTCCAGGCCGATTCGGGCTTGATGAGCCTGATCGGCCTGCCGGGCTCGCCGCCGTGCAAGGTGCAGGCGCCGGTGGTGGACGTGGTGACCGGCTACCTGGCCTGCATGTCCATCCTCGCCAAGCTGCAGGCGCGTCGGCGCGACGGGCAGGGCGGGCATCTGGACGTCAGCCTGATGAACTCGGCGCTGGCCCTGCAGCAGTCGTCGATCACCAGCTACCTGCGCGATGGGCAGCGCCCGACCCCCATCGGCAGCGCGGCGCCCTATGCCGCGCCCAACGAGGCGTTCCGGACCGCCGATGGCTGGATCATGGTGGCGGCCTACAACGGCAACCGCTGGCAGCGACTGTGCGCCGTGCTCGGCCATGCCGAATGGGCGGACGATCCGCGTTTCGTCAGCTCGGCGCAGCGGGTTCGGCATCGCGGCGAGATGCAGGCGGCGCTCGAGGCGGTGTTCGCCACCCGGCCGACCGCGCATTGGCTGCAGGTGCTGCGCGGCGCCGACATCCTCTGCGCCAAGGTGGCCAACTACGACGACCTGCTCGAGCATCCGCAGCTCGCCGACAACGGCCTGCTGGCGCGGGTCGAGCATCCGCGGCACGGCGTCCTGCGCACGGTGGGCTTCCCGGTCAACAGCGCCGAGGCGGCCGCTGCGCCGTACCGGCCGGCGCCGGATCTGGGCGAGCATTCGCGCAGCGTGCTGCGCAGCTTCGCCTTCGGCGAGCAGGAGATCGAGGCCCTGGCCGGCAGCGGCGCGCTGCGGGAGCGGCAGGCAGCGGCAGCGACCTCGTAGGAGCCACGGGATTTACGCCAGGTTTTCCGATGCGCATGGCGCACCCTGGGCTCAGCCGGCGCTGCGGGTTAGACGTGCCTGTTCCAGCAGCCAGAGGCGGAAGGTGGCCATGTCCTCGCTTTCCGGGCGGTGCTTGGGCGTCAGCAGGTAGTAGGTGTAGGCGCCCATGTCGACGCTCTGCTCGAATGGCCGCACCAGCGTGCCTTCGCGCAGTTCCTTCTCCACCAGAAACAGCTGGGCCATGGCGATGCCCTGGCCGCCGATGGCGGCGGCATAGGCCATCGACGAGCTCTGGTAGCTCATGCCGGCGCGCGCATCCACCTGGCCGATCACTCCGGTGGCCTCCAGCCAGTGCGCCCAGTCGTCCGGGCGGGCGAGCGAGTGCAGCATGCTGTATTCGGCCACGTCCGCCGGGCCGTGCAGGCCGGGGCCGGTTTCGAGCAGGGTGGGGCTGCACACCGGCGCCAGCAGGTTATCGCTGAGCACGTAGCAGTTGCAGTTGGGCCAGTCGCCGGCGCCCAGGCGGATGGCGGCGTCGAGGTCGTCCTTGTGGAAATCCACCGGGTCGAGCGAGGCGGTCAGCAGTACCTCGATCTTCGGATGCTCGTGGTGGAAGCTGGCCAGGCGCGGGATCAGCCACTGCATGGCGAAGGTGGTATAGGCGCGCACCTTGATCTGCCGGCGCTTGGGCGGACGCTTGAGCTTGCGCGTGGCGCTGCGCAGCTCCTCGATCAGGCGTGCCACGGCGCCGAAATACTGCTCGCCGGCTGGGGTGAGGCTGATCTGCCGATGGCCGCGCACGAACAGCGGCTGCTCCATGAATTCTTCCAGGCTGCGGATCTGCCGCGAGACGGCGCCCGGGGTGACGTTCAGCTCGTCGGCGGCGAGGGTGATGCTCAGGTGCCGGGCAACGGCTTCGAAGGCCCGGATGGCATTGAGAGGGGGCAGTCTGTCCTTCATCGAGATCTTCTTGTAGGTCTGCGGACGGCGCGAATCTTACTGTATATCTGATTGATAAAAACTCAAGCAAGAGGGGCTGTTTTATCGTTTGCCGCTTATGGTGTGGGGTTCCTAGCATCCGATTCCGGACGCAATCACAACAACAAGAGAACCGCCCCATGAGTCATTTCAACCTGATCGCCTAGCGCGATCTTCGCTGCATTTCACGTCATCCCCTGTGCCTGAGCTGCTGTGCGCTTGGCCTTGCGCTGGGCAGCCCGTTCGCCCAGGCCGATTTCTTCGACGTATCTGCAGAAAAACGCCTACATGTGGCGATTCCTTACGGCACCCTATCGGCGGTACAGATGCGCGCGCTGGCACCTATCGCCAGGGTGTACGACCGTGGCTACGGGCACTTCACCACGCGGCAGAACATCCAGTTCAACTGGATTGAGCTGGAGCGCGTGGCGGATATTCTCGACTGGCTGGCCGCGCACGACATGCATGCGATCCAGACCTCCGGCAACTGCGTGCGCAACATCACCACCGAGGCCTTTGCCGGGGTTGCCGCCGACGAGTATCTGGACCCGCGCCTGCTGGCCGAGATCCTCCGGCAGTGGTCGACGGTCAATCCGGAGTACCTTCCAGCGCATTGGTCTGGAGCCGTTCAAGGAGCGGGTCTACACGGAGGCAGTGGTATGAATAACCTGATCCGCCTGGTCGAGGGCCAGGCCCGGATAATCGAAGACGATCCCTGGCAGCTGTTCGCAGCGGACGGCCCCGCAGACGTGCCGCTGATCCTGCCGCTGGCGCGGCGAGTTGCGCGCGGTGGGCGATGTGCTGCGCGACCAGCTCGCCCATATGCGCCAGTGCGGCTTCGATGCCTTCGCCGTGCGCGCCGACAAATCGGTGGAGGATGCGCTCAAGGGCTTGGCCGGTTTGAGCGTGCTCTACGGCCGCTCGGCCATCGAGCCGCGGCCGCTGTTCCGCCGGGGGCGCCTAAAGGAGGAAGTGGACTCATGATGCTACGTGGCCCGTTCTTACTGGCGCTGCTGCAGCGACACCAGGTCAGCCGGCCACGCTGGGGGTCCGAATCATTGCGAAACCCGCATATATGTACATGACGTGCGTGCACGTCATTAGGGGGATTAGCCCTGTTATCCGGAGGGGAGATGAGGCGGTGCTCGCCAGTGACTGGTGTGGAAAGCTCACTCCAGTTGACGAGAAAGGCCCAGCTTCTTGAGGCGTGAAGCCAGCGTCGTGGGCTTTACCCCCAGCAGCTCTGCCGCACCGTCGGGGCCGAACAGCCGTCCGCCGGCGGCGGCGAGGGCAGCCCGGAGGTTTTCCATCTCCAGGGTTCGTATCTGCTGCTCGGTCAGGATACCAGCGGCATTGGACGGCGCATCCTCCGCCTTGTGCGTATCGCTTGCTGGTGAACGATTGGGCAGGTCGATACGCAGCTCCAGGCCGCTGGAAGTGATCAGCGCGCGTTCGATGACATTCTGCAGTTCACGGATGTTGCCCGGCCAGGCATAACCCTGCAGACGAAGGATGTCACCCTTGCTCAGGCGGCGTCCGGGCTGGTTGAGACGCTGGCCGATCTGCTCGACGAAGTGGCTGGCCAGCAGTGGGATGTCCTCGCGGCGCTCGCGCAATGCAGGCGACTGCAGCGGGAAGACATTGAGGCGGAAGTAGAGATCCTCGCGGAAGCGCTTGGCCTCGACCTCTGCGCGCAGGTCGCGATTGGTGGCGGCGATGATGCGTACGTCCACGCGGCGCGTGCGCTCCTCGCCGACTCGCTCGAACTGTCCTTCCTGCAGTACCCGCAGCAGCTTACTCTGCAACTCCAGTGGGATTTCACCGACCTCGTCGAGAAACAGCGTACCGCCGTCGGCCAGTTCGAAGCGACCGACACGATCGCGCAGGGCGCCGGTGAAGGCGCCGCGTACGTGGCCGAAGAACTCGCTTTCGAATAGGTCGGCCGGAATCGCGGCGCAGTTGACCCGGATCAGTGGGTGCGCGGCGCGACGGCTGGACTGGTGGATGGCGCGGGCGATCAGTTCCTTGCCGGTGCCGGACTCACCGTTGATCAGAACGCTGGCATCGGTTGGGCCAACCACGTCGATCTGCCGCACGATCTTCAGAATCGGTTCGCTCTGGCCGACGATCTCGCGGTAGCTGTGCTCGATGCGGATCTCCTCCTGCAAGTAGGCATTTTGCTGTTCAAGACGCTGCTTGAGCTCCTTCAGTTCCTCCAACGCGTCGTGCAGACGCTGCTGGGTGCTCATGCGCTCGGTGATGTCGCGAAACACCACCACCGACCCGACGATACGGCCGTCGGCGATGACCGGCGTGCTGGTGAATTCCACTGGGAACATGCTGCCGTCGCGGCGCCAGAACACCTCCTGCCGCCCCTCATGCACCAGACCGTCGTGTACGGCCTTGTAGATAGGGCAGTCTTCCACCGGGTAGTGGCTGCCATCAGCATGGCTGTGGTGGTGGATGCGGTGGATGTTCTTGCCGATCATCTCATCCTGTTCCCAGCCGAGCATGCGCGCCGCGGCCGGGTTGACATAGGTGGCTAGGCCCTCGCTGTCGATGCTATAGATACCGTCGCCGACGGCGCTGAGCAGCAGGTGGTTGTCGCGCTCGGTTTCCTGGAACAGGTTGAGGATATTGCGCCACTCCAGCAGGCCTCCGCGCATGGTGCGCTCGGTCTGTGCCTGGTCGAGCAGATAGCGCTGCTCGCTGCGCTCGCGCAGCACCAGGATCAGATAGAGCACACCTCTGAGGCGCAGTGTGGTGGCAGAGATTTCCAGCATCACGCGTTCGCCATCCTTGCGTGTGCAACTTAGTTCGTCACTCCAACCCTTACCGGTCTCCAGCAGTGCTTGGGTGAACACGATCAGCTCTGGCAACTGATGGCCGAACAGGCGGGTAACGGTCATGTCCAGCAACTCGTGACGGGCATAACCGAACAACTTGCTGGCGGCGATATTCATGTCGACGAAACGGTTGGCCACCGGATCGAACTGCACGATGGCCTCGCTGCAGTGCTCGAACACCATGTGCCGGGAGGCATAAGCCATGTCGGCCCAGCCGGTGAGATGATCCGGCTCACTTCCATTCATCCTACGAAACCTCGTAATCGCCCCTACGAACTTTCGTTTTTATACGAGACTTCGTAGCTCCTGCATAGACGCAGAACGACTTTCTAAAACCGTATCAGGCAAATAACTATCTGATTTATATAGGTAAATATAAATATCAGGAGAGGCTGGCACGGCCTTCGCTCTAGTTGGCAAGCACGGTGATTCCCACCGTGAACATAAGCAGAAGAGGAGAGCACCCATGCCGAGCGTCGACATCGCCCACTACAAGGACGGCGACTTCCTGGTCAATTACGAAGAGAAGGTCTTCGAAGACATCAAGGCCGAACCAGGCGAAAAGGCCCTCATCACCTTCCACACCATCGCCTTCGAGGGCTCCATCGGTCTGGTCAACATGCTGCAGGCCAAACGCCTGCTGCGCAAAGGTTTTGAAACCAAAGTACTGCTCTACGGACCGGGCGTACAGCTGGGTGTGCAGCGCGGCTTCCCCACCCTGGGGAACGAGGCCTTCCCCGGCCACCTGGCGGTCAACAACCAGATCAAGGCTTTCATCGAAGAGGGCGGCGAGGTCTACGCCTGCCGCTTCGCCCTGCAAGCACTGTACGGACAGACCGAGAAGGCTCTGATCGAAGGCATTCGTGCAATCAACCCGCTGGACGTGATGGACCTGCGTCTGCTGATGCGGCGAGATGGCGCGCTGATCATCGACACCTGGACTGCCTGACCCATTCCGCCCCTCCTGCGGGAGGGGCTCCGTTCGTACAAGGAATCCGCCATGGCCATCGTCCGTGCCGCCGCCGTTCAACTCTCGCCCGTGCTGTACAGCCGCGAGGGTACCGTCGAGAAAATTGTTCAGACCATTCTGCGGCTTGGCCGCGAAGGCGTGCAGTTCGCCGTCTTCCCGGAAACCGTGGTGCCGTACTACCCCTATTTTTCCTTCGTGCAGCCTCCGTTCATGATGGGTAAGGAACACTTGCGGCTGCTCGAAGAATCGGTGCAGGTGCCGTCCGCTGCTACCGTCGCCATTGGCGACGCCTGCCGCGAAGCGCGCATGGTGGTCTCGCTGGGTATCAACGAGCGTGAAGGTGGCACCCTCTACAATGCCCAGTTGCTGTTCGATGCTGACGGCAGCCTGATCCAGCATCGGCGCAAGATCACCCCCACCTACCATGAGCGCATGGTCTGGGGGCAGGGCGACGGTTCTGGTCTGCGCGCCGTGGCCAGCCAGGTCGGCCGTATCGGTTCGCTGGCCTGCTGGGAGCACTACAACCCGCTAGCGCGCTATGCGTTGATGGCTGATGGCGAGCAGATCCATGCTGCGATGTTTCCCGGCTCGCTGGTGGGCGAGATATTCGCCGAACAGATCGAAGTCACCATCCGCCACCATGCGCTGGAGTCCGGTTGCTTTGTGGTCAACGCCACCGCCTGGCTGGAACCGGAGCAGCAGCGACGCATCATGGCCGATACCGGCTGTGCGTTGGGGCCGATATCCGGAGGGTGCTTCACAGCCATTGTCAGCCCTGAAGGCAAGCTGTTGGGCGAGCCGTTGCGCAGCGGCGAAGGGGAGCTGATTGCCGACCTCGACCTGGCGCTGATCGACAAGCGTAAACGGATGATGGATTCGGTCGGTCACTACAGCCGCCCGGAACTGCTCAGCCTGCTGATCGACCGGACCCCGACCGCCCATGTGCATGAGCGCATGATGGCGCTGCCCGGCCGTAGCGAAGTCGAGGAGATCGAGCATGCCAGCCTCTGAACGCACCGCCGCCCTCGACCTGCTCAGCGAACTGCAGTGCCATGGCGCACGCTGGCAGGACGACGGTCCCGGCTTGTCGCGCAAGGGCGGCGCCGGGCCATCCGATCACAAGGCGTTGTCGCTGGACGGCCACACCGCCATGGTACCGATGCTCAACCAGGCCTCGCTGGATTCACCCTATGTGGTGCGCCCGCAAGGACCTGGCGAGCTGGCGCTGATCTACCGCGACGGCGAACAGGTCGGCCAGGTGCGGGTGCCGGGTGTGCCGAACTTCTATGCGCGCAGCACGGCTGACGGTATTCCTTACTGGAAGATCGCCACTCTGCATAGCCATGACGTGCTCGCCACCACACTGCTGCAGCACTGCATCCGCATGAACGATGCTGCCAGCGCCTGCCAGTTCTGCGCCATCGGCCAGTCCCTGGCCAGCGGCAAGACCATCGCGCGCAAGCGCCCGGAACAGCTCGCCGAAGTGGCCAAGGCCGCCGTGGAACTCGACGGCGTCAAGCACATGGTGATGACCACCGGTACGCCGCAGACCTCCGACCGCGGCGCGGCCATCCTCTGCGAATCGGCGGCGGCGGTCAGTACCGCGGTGAACCTGCCGATCCAGGCGCAGTGCGAGCCGCCGGATGACGATGCCTGGTTTCGCCGCCTGCGCGACAGCGGTGTGGTAACGCTGGGCATGCATCTGGAGGCCGTTACCGAGGAAGTGCGCCGACGCATCATGCCGGGCAAGGCGCAGGTGCCGCTGGAGCGCTATTTCTCGGCCTTCGAAACCGCTGTCGAAGTGTTCGGCCGTGGTCAGGTCAGCACCTACATCCTGGCCGGGCTGGGCGACAGCGAAGAGGCCATCGCGGACATGGCCGAACGGCTGGCCGCGCTCGGCGTGTACCCCTTCGTGGTGCCTTTCGTGCCCATCGACGGTACGCCGCTGGCGCAGCATCCGAAACCAGACAGCGCCTTCATGCAGCGTCTGTATCCGCGCATTGGCGCCAGCCTGCAGCGCCATCAGCTGCATTCCGAACAGATCAAGGCTGGCTGCGCCAAGTGCGGCGCCTGCTCGGCCCTGAAGCGCCACGAATAGGGAAAACAACCATGGCCGAACATGCCTTTGCCCTGAACGACGACACCTTCCGCGACTTTCTCACTGGTGATCTGCTGGTCAAGCCTGCCACCGAGCGCTGGGAGCGCGATGCCTACTATCGCTTGCGCTGCGCGGTCTTCGCCGAGGAGCAGGGGTTGTTCAGCCAGGACCGTGACGCCCTGGACTTCACCGCGTTGCCGATCGTCGCCATCGCCTACAACTGCGGCGTGGCCGACCGGGTAATAGGTGCGGTACGCATCTACGAGCAGGAACCGGGGCTGTGGTACGGCGGGCGGCTGTGCGTGGAACGCGCCTATCGCCGCCACGGGATGATCGGCAAGGCGCTGGTCAACGAGGCGGTGTCACGGGCCATCGAGTTGGGCTGTCACACCTTCCTGGCCACCGTGCAACAGGCCAACGAGGCCTACTTCCACAGCCTGCACTGGCACAGCCTGCAGTCGCTGCAACTGCTTGGCCGCGCGCATGTGCTGATGCAGGCGCGACTGCAATGTTATCCCTTCATACCGCGGGAAGTGTCGTTGCTGCCACTCAAGGAGCAGCGTCATGGCTGAGGCATTGCGCAGAAGCGAATCCCCGGGGTTGGGCGAGTTGCTCGCCGCGCTGTACGACACGCCGGCCATGCGTGCCAAACAGGCCATTCAGCGCCCCGCGCGGAGCTTTCCCGGCCAGGTGCTGGAGGGCGACGCTCGCTACGCGCTGCCTGGCGACGACACGGCGGCCATTCGTTGCGGCGATCATTACCAGTTGCTGGCCATCGAGGGCATGTTGCCGGCGTTCGTCGAGTCCGCACCCTGGTTCGCCGGCTGGTCGGCGGTAATGGCCAACGTCAGCGATATCGCCGCCATGGGTGGGCGTCCCAGCGCGGTGGTCAATGCCTACTGGCACCACGACGAACGCCAGGCTGGCGAACTGCTCCGGGGCATCCGTGAGGCCTGTCAGGCCTATGGTCTGCTCCTGGCGGGGGGGCATACTCACCATGGCACCGATGCCAATGCCGCGCTGGCGGTGGCCATCACCGGCATTGCCCATCGCCTGCTGTCCACCCTGCATGTCGCCCCTGGCCAGGTATTGGCGATGGCCGTCGACCTGGATGGCTGCTGGCACCCCGGCGTGCCGTACTGGAAGGCTTTCGAGCAACGCTCGGGCGAGCGCCTGCGCAGCCAGCTCGACGTGCTGCCGCGTCTGGCCGAAGGCGGCCTGCTGAGCGCAGCCAAGGACATCAGCAACGCCGGCCTGCTGGGCACGCTGCTGATGCTGCTGGAGCCGACCGGCTGTGGTGCAACGCTGGAGCTGGATGCGCTGCCGCGCCCGGAAGACGGCGATCTGCTGCGCTGGCTGCAGGCGTTTCCCAGCTACGGCTTCCTCCTGACCCTGCCGGAACATGTCTGGGGCGACGTACAGACCGCCTTTGCCCTGGAGGGGCTGGCATGCGCCCGGATTGGCCGGATCGACGCCACTGCCTGCCTACGAGTGGAGCAGGGCGGGGAATCCATGCAGTTCTGGAATCTCGCCAACAGGCCATTCACCGGTTTTACCCAATCATCCACTGCGAGTGAGGACTTTTGAGATGCCTGCCGTCAACTTCAAACTGCGCTGGCCCGATGGGCAGGAAATGTCCGGCTATTCGCCGTCCACCGTGATCTACGAGCACCTCAGCTCTGGCACCAGCTACGCACTCGAAGACTTCATCCTACGTGCCGAGAACGCCCTGAATGCTGCCTCCGAGCGGGTCAGGGAGGTCAAGGGTTTCTACTGCAGCTCGGCCATGGACACCCTGGGTGCACTGCGTTACCACGCGCGCCGCTATGAGGGCGGCAACGTGCACATTCTCGATATGCAAACGGCCCATGCCGGGCAGGTCAACAGCGGCTGGAGCTCGTTCTAGCTGCCACCCATCCATTCGCACAAATCACCAAAGGAGCACCATATGCCCAGCCATCTCAAGTCCGTGCTGGTTCCTCACCACCAAGTCATTATCGTTGGCGGTGGGCAGGCAGGGTTGTCTGCCAGCTACTATCTGCAGCAGCAGGGCATCGACCATCTGCTGCTGGAAAAGCACAGCCTCACCCATAGTTGGCGTACCCAGCGCTGGGATGCTTTCTGCTTGGTCACGCCCAACTGGCAGTGTGCGCTACCAGGCTATCCCTACGCAGGGGACGATCCGCACGGGTTCATGAAACGCGAGGAAATCATCGACTACCTCGACGGTTTCATCCGCAGCGTAAACGCGCCGGTACGGGAAGGCGTCACGGTATTGCGGGTTGGCCCGCGTCCGCAGGGCGGCTTCGCGGTGCAGACCAGCGCCGGTGAGTACAGCGCCGATCAGGTGATCGTCGCCTCCGGCGGCTATCACACCCCGATCATCCCGCGTCTGGCCGAACGACTGCCGGCCGGCATCACCCAGCTGCATTCGGAGCAGTACCGCAATCCCCAGGCCCTGCCGGAGGGCGGCGTGCTGGTGGTCGGTTCCGGGCAGTCCGGGGCGCAAATCGCCGAGGACCTGCATCTGGCCGGGCGAGAGGTGTACCTGGCGGTGGGCGATGCGCCGCGCTGTGCGCGTTTCCACCGCGGCCGCGATGTGGTCGACTGGTTGGCGGACATGGGCTACTACGACATCGACGTCGACCAGCATCCGCTGCGCGAGGGCGTTCGCGACAACACCAACCACTACGTGACCGGTCGTGACGGTGGGCGTGACATCGACCTGCGCAAGTTCGCCCGCGAGGGTATGCAGTTGTTCGGGCTGCTCAAGGGCCTCGACGGCACCACGCTGCGTTTTACCGACGATCTGGCCGCCAGGCTGGATGCCGCCGACGCCGTCTACAACCGCATCAATGCCAGTATCGACGCCTATATCGCCGAGCAGGGCCTCTCCGCGCCGGCCGGCGAGGTCTATCAGCCAGTCTGGCATCCGCAGGCTGCGCCTACCGATCTGGATCTGCACGAGGCGGGCATCAGCAGCATCATCTGGTGCATCGGTTTCAGCCCGGACTTTTCCTGGGTCGATGCCGGCGTGTTCAACGGTCGCGGCCAGCCGGTGCACAGTCGCGGCGTCAGCGCGGTCTCGGGGTTGTATTTCCTCGGCCTGCCGTGGCTCTACACCTGGGGCTCGGGGCGCTTCTCCGGGGTTGCCCGGGATGCCGAGTACCTGGTCGAGTGTATCTCCCGGCAGCGCAGGGCTGTCATTGGCTGAGTCGCCGTCCGTCGGCCGCTGCGCTACAGGCATTGCCACTGGAGAATAGTCGTTCTACTCTCATCGAGAACGATCATTCTCAGGGGCGACAGTATGCTCGAAGACTCCTCCCTGCAGTTCAGGCTGCTGCGGTCCACGGAACGCCTGGTCTATGCCGGCGGTATCAATGCCACCGGCATGGATGCCATCGTCAGGGACTCGGGCGTGGCGCGTAAAAGCATCTATCGCCTGTATCCGACCAAGGAGGCGCTGGTCGCAGCGGCATTGCGCCAACGTGACGCACGCTGGATGCGTTGGTTCATCGAAGGGACGGCGACAGGCGCGCCCCGCGAACGCCTGCTGGCCATCTTTCCGCTGCTGCGCGGCTGGTTCGCCTCCGCCGATTTCCATGGTTGCGCCTTCATCAACGCTGCCGGCGAAATCGGCAATGCCGACAGTGAAATCCGCGCGGTGGCGCTGCTGCACAAGCAGCGTCTGCTCGCCTACCTGAAGGAACTCGCCGAGGCCGACGGTCTCGCCGAGGCGGAGGAAGTCGCCAGACAACTGCTACTGCTGATCGACGGTGCCACCACGGTGGCGATGGTGACCAGCCAGGCCGATGCCGCCGACTCTGCCGGCAGGGCAGCACAGCTGCTGCTGCAAGCCCTTACGCCCAGCGATGGGCGCCACCCCACGAAAGCATGAGGTATCGTTATGTTGTCCCAAGAAAACATTCGTCCGCCGCTTCCGCCCTTTACCCGGGAAAGCGCGATAGAGAAAGTTCGCCTGGCCGAAGATGGCTGGAACAGCCGCGACGCGGCCAAGGTGGCGCAGGCATACAGTCTCGATACGCGCTGGCGCAACCGGGCCGAGTTCGTCAACGGGCGTGATCAGGCGCAAGCCTTTCTCGAGCGCAAGTGGGCCAGAGAGCTGGAGTACCGCCTGATCAAGGAACTCTGGGCCTTTACCGACAACCGAATCGCCGTGCGCTATGCCTATGAGTGGCGCGACGATTCCGGCAACTGGTATCGGTCCTATGGCAACGAGAACTGGGAGTTCGGCGCCGACGGCCTGATGGTCAATCGCTACGCTTGCATCAACGACCTACCCATCCAGGAGTCCGAACGCAAGTTCCGCTGGCCGCTGGGTCGCCGCCCAGATGATCATCCGGGGCTGTCCGAACTGGGACTCTGAACGTCCGGCGAGGCCTGGCACCGAAGGTGTCAGGCCTCGTTGCTTGCGCTTCAGTCAGCGGACTGATGGCATGCGCCTGGCAGGCTGCTTTACTGCTGCATGGACCGGAACCCTGCGAGGGAATCTAGATGAACCGCAACCTCGCCATGGTCTGGAGCGGGGTGGCGTGCTCCTTGTCGAGTTCTTCGGCGGGCAGGGTGGCGAGGCTGGCGAAGAACAGCTGGTCGGCCCAGCGCTTGTACTGGCTGAGCATGCTGGCCATGGCGACGTTGATCATCGGAGGTTCTCCCTGGGGTGGGGTGACGAGCGTTCCCCAGCGCTTTTCGCACGGGAGTACTGGGTATAGACCATTCGCCCGAGGCGGTCGATGTCCGCCTGCCGCGCCCCGCGGATCGCTCCGCCGCGGGGCGCGGGCCTGGCTCAGAGACGGATGATCACCGATTTGAGCTGGGTGTAGTGGGAGAGGGCATCGATGCCCTGCTCGCGGCCGTAGCCGCTCTGTTTGAAACCGCCGCAGGGCGTCTGCACGAAGCCGCCGCTGTACTCGTTGACCACGATGCGTCCGGCCTCCAGACCGGCGGCGACCCGGTGCACGCGGCCGATGTCGCGGCTCCAGATGCCTGCGCCCAGGCCGAACTCGCTGTCGTTGGCCAGGCGCAGGGCATCGGCTTCGTCCTGGAAGGGGATCACGCAGAGGATGGGGCCGAAGATTTCCTCCCTGGCCAGGCGCATGTCGTTGCGCACGCCGGCGTAGACGGTGGGCTCGACGTACCAGCCGCCGCCGAGATGTTCGCCACTGGCGACCTTGCCGCCGATCGCCGGCTTGAGGCCGTCACGCTCGGCGACCTCGAAGTAGCTCTGGATCTTCTCGAACTGGGCGCGAGTGGTGATGGGGCCGGAGGTGGCGTCGAACTGCGGCCCGACGCGCAGCGCGGCGACTTCGGCGACGAGCTTGGCGAGGAAGCGCTCGTGGATGTTCTCCTGCACCAGCAGGCGGGTGCCGGCGCAGCACCACTGCCCGCTGTTCCAGGTGAAGGCGCGCGTGGCACCCTTGGCAGCAGCGTCCAGGTCGGCGTCGTCGAACACGATATTGGCCGACTTGCCGCCCAGCTCCAGGGTCAGCGGCAGGATGCGCTCGGCGGCGATGCGGCCGAGCTCCTGGCCGGCGGTGATGCCGCCGGTGAAGGAAATCTTGCGCATCAATGGGTGACGGGCCATCTCCGGGCCGAGCACGCTGCCCTTGCCGACTATCACGTTGAACACGCCGGCCGGCAGGCCGGCTTCCTCGACGGCGATGCGGGCCAGCTCCACCAGCGAGGCGGAGGTGTGTTCGGACGGCTTGGCCACCACCGTGTTGCCGGTGGCCAGGGCCGGGGCGATGGCCCGTGCGGCCTGATGCAGCGGGGCGTTCCAGGGCAGGATCACGCCGATCACGCCGAAGGGGTCGCGGCGGGTGTAGACGTGATAGTCCGGGCCCTGGTTGATGACCTCGCCGTCCATGACGTTGACCAGGCCGGCATAGAACTCGAAGTACTGCGCGACCAGGTCCACCAGGGCTGCCATCTCGGCGCCGGGCTTGCCGGTCTCGGCGCTTTCCAGGGCGCCGAGGCGGTCCTCACTGCCGCGTACGATGCGCGCCAGCTCCAGCAGGATGCGGCCGCGCTCGGAGGGACGCATGGCGCGCCAGGCGGGCAGAGCCCGGTTGGCATCGTCGATGGCGAACGCCACGTCCTGCGGGCCGCTATTGGCCACCTCGGCCATCTTCTCGGCGCTGCGCGGGTCTAGCTTGTCGACATAGAGCCCGGTGCTGGGCTGGACCGAGCGGCCGCCGATGTAACTGTCCACTTTCAACATCTTCGAGTCTCCTCGTGCGTTTCCGGGCCCCTTGATCGGGTGCGCCTCTTGTTTGGTCGATGCCCTGGGCATGGTCGGCAGGTTGGTGGCTACGGCGGGCCCGTTCAACGGAGATTTCGGCTGTCTTCAGTTGAGAAAACCTCAGCCATCGAATCGCTGCGTCGCAAAAGGCGAGGGCCCGAGCCATACGGGCTGCGCCATTGATGAATTGACTTTTAGTCAAGCGACAGCGGCGGAAATCTCGCTTCACCGGTCCCGGCGTCGGTGCCATGGTTCACGTCAACGACAACAAGAAGACATGCTCACAGGAGCCATGCCATGAACCAAGACAATAGTGCGATATACAACCTGATGCCTGAGATCGGCGCGCCTGCCGACGCGGCCATCCAGGGGCGCAAGCTCGACAGGACCGAACGCAAGGCGATAGTCGCCGCGACGCTCGGCACCATAGTCGAGTACACCGACTGGGTGATCTACGCGACCTTCTCCTCCATCCTCGCCAAGCAGTTCTTCCCCGCCGGCAACAGCCTGACCGCGCTGTTGTCGGTACTCGCCGTGTTCGCGGTCGGCTTTCTCATGCGCCCGATCGGCGGCGCGGTGCTCGGTGTGTTCGCCGATCGCTACGGGCGCAAGAAGGGCCTGACCCTGTCGATCCTGCTGATGTCGGTGGCCTCGCTGGTGATCGGCATCTGCCCCAACTACGAGAGCATCGGCATCGCCGCGCCGATCATCCTGGTGCTGGCGCGCCTGACCCAGGGGTTCTCCGCCGGCGGCGAGTTCGGCTCGGCCTCGGCCTTCCTGATCGAGTCGGCGCCGGCCAATCGGCGCGCCTTCGCCGGCTCCTGGCAATGGTTCGCGATCAACGCCGGCACCCTGGTGTCGTTCCTGCTCGGGGTCGTCCTGGCCTCGGTTGGCAGCGACACCGCCCTGGAGGACTGGGGCTGGCGGGTGGCCTTCGTCATCGCCGCGGCGCTGGGCGTGCTGACCCTGTGGATTCGCCTGTCGGTACGGGAAACCGAGGTGTTCAAGTCGCGTGTGGCGAAGAAGGCCGAGGACAAGCGGCCGATCCGCGAGATCTTCACCCGGCACCGCAAGGACGTGGCGCGGGTGATCGGCGTGGCCATGGCCGGCAACCTGCTCAACTATGTGTGGATGGTCAGCTATCCGTCGCAGGTGCATCTGCTCACCGGCATGTCGATTCGCGAAACGCTGCTGGCCGGGGCCATGGCCGTCGGCGTATCGCTGCTGCTGATGCCCTTGGTCGGCATGCTGGCCGACCGCGTCGGCAGGCGTCCGGTGCTGATCGCCTTCGCCGCCTGTGCCGCGCTGTGGGCCTGGCCGAGCTTCGCCCTGCTGCACGAAGGCATCGGCCTGCTGGAGGTGGCGCTGCTGCAGACCGTGTCGATGGTCATCCTCAGCGGTTTCGGTGCGGCCTCGGCGGTGACCATGGCCGAGCAGTTCCCGGCCGAGGTGCGCGTCACCGGCATCGCGCTGCCGTATGCGCTGTCGGTGACGCTATTCGGCGGCACCTCGCCCTACATCATGACCGCCATGGCGGGCTGGGGGTACGGCCATCTGTTCTGGATCTATCTGGTGGCGGTCAGCCTGGTCAGCCTGCTGGTGTACATCCGCATGCCGGAGATGAAGGGCCAGCCGCTGCGTTGAGGCTCGTACCTTGAAGCCAGGCTGATCAGTCAGTGCACTCGTAAGTCTTGCTTCAAAGCCCGTGCGGCCGGGCGCGTATTGTCCGCTCGTGCGTTGGTGTCGACCAGGCGCCAGCCGCGGAAGAATGAACCATGCCCCAGGAGGTGGCTCACGATGGATGCCTACGTCAGACCCATAGCCTATCGCCAGGTGCTCGGCTTCGTGGCCGGTCTGTGGCTGCGCCGCCGTGGCTATTTCTTCCTGGGGCTGACCCTGACGCTGGCTGCCACCGGATTCGACCTGCTGCTGCCCTGGGCCTCGGCGCAACTGATCGAGAGCGTCGCCGGCAGCGCCGACCGGGCGACCGTTTGGCAGAGCTGGGCGCTGCTGCTGGTGGCATTCGCCGGTTTCGCCGTCAGCCGCAACCTGGCCCATCGCCTGTGGATTCCGCTGGCGGCGCGCAACATGCAGGCGGTGCTGCTGCAGGGCTTCGAACACGTGCTGTCGGCGCCTGCGGACTGGCATGCGAACCAGGCCACCGGCGATACCGTACGCCGCCTGCGCCGGGCGATGGAGGGGTACGACGCGGTCACCGACGCCGCCACCATCCACCTCGGCCCGGCGCTGGTGGTACTGCTCGGCCTGATCCTGATGATCGGCTGGCGCGAGCCGTTGGCCGGGGTGCTCGCCTTGCTGGTGGCGCTGGCCTTCGTCGCCAGCAACCTGCTGGTGGGCATGCACTGGATTCGTCCGGCCAGCCTGCAGGCCAACGCCAGCGACAGTCGGCTCAGCGGCATAGTGGCCGACGTCCTGGCGGCGTCGGTGACGATCAAGGGCTTCACCGCCGAAGGGCGCGAGCGCAACCACATGGCGCAGGTCGCCGGTGCCTGGGGTGCTTCCTCGGCCCTGGCCTGGCGCCGTTTCGTCGACCTCGGGCTGGTGCAGAACCTGCTGTTGCTGCTGTTGCTCACCGGCCTGAGCGGCGTGGCGCTGTACACCTGGACGCGCGGCGACACGGGTGCCGGCGACGTGGCCTTCGCGGTGACCTCCTTTCTGCTGATGGCCGGCTACCTGCGCGGTTTCGGGGAAAGCCTGCGGGTGGCGCAGAAAGGCCTGGAGGATGCGTCCGATGCGCTGCTGCTGAGCGCGCTGCCGAGCGAGGAGCGCGCCGGCCGGGTCGTCGAGGACATGGTCTGGCGCGGCGAGGTGACATTCGAAGGGGTGAGCTTCGCCTATCCGGCGACCGCCTCGCGCGTGCTGGAGGGGCTCGATCTGCACCTCAGGCCCGGGGAAACCCTGGCTATCGCCGGTGCCAGCGGTTCCGGCAAGTCGACCATCGCGCGCCTGTTGCAGCGCTTCTACAGCCCCGATGCCGGGCGCATCCTGCTGGATGGCCAGGACATCGCCGGCTTGCCGCTGGCCACCTTGCGCCAGCGCATCGCGGTGGTGGCCCAGGAGCCGATGCTGCTCAATCGCTCGATCCGGGAAAACATCGCCTACTCGCGACCCGGCGCCAGCGAGGAGGAGGTGATGGCGGCGGCCAAGGCCGCCTGCGCGCACGATTTCATCCTGCAACTGCCGCAGGGCTACGACACCCAGGTCGGCGCCTATGGCGCGCGTCTGTCCGGTGGTCAACGCCAGCGTCTGGCCCTGGCGCGTGCGCTGCTGGTGGATGCGCCGCTGCTGGTGCTGGACGAGGCGACCTCGGCGCTCGATCCGCACACCGAAAGCCGGGTGCTGGCGAACATCGCCGCCTTGCGCCCGCGGCAGACTCGCCTGGTCATCGCGCATCGGCCCGCGGCGATACTGGCGGCCGACCGAGTGGTGTGGATGGCGGCTGGCAGGGTCGAGTAGAGCACGGCCCGGCGAGCGGTGTGAATGGCGCAGGGGCGCCAGCTTCAGAAATGTCCTACGTCAGCTAAGCGGAGAATCAACGTCATTGGAGAATCAATGACTTACGCATCTAACGTGAGAATTTCATGGGCTGGTAGCGTCAGCTACCGCGAGATTTTCATTGCGAAAATCATCTAAGTGGAGATTTTCAAGGGCGTAGGTTCAGCAACATGCCCCCAACCCCTCCAGAGGGAAGAATCTCTCGGGCAAGACTGGGCGCGCATTGGCAGATTGTCAATACTCGTCAAATGAGTGTAGCAATGCAGCCGGTCATCCCTATGGGATGGCCGGACAAAGATCGAATGGTCAGGCTCGACAGTTAGGATGGATTTGATGCAGGCACATCAAGGATCTGATGCCAGGGCTGAAGCAGCATCAGCGGGAGACGATTCCAGCAAGCCAACAATCTAGCAGGCCGTTGAAAAACTCGGCTTCAACTGCCCCAACCCGTCCGGTTTGGCGCTTTTTCAAGCGCTTTGGCCTAACGGAGTCCAAACAAGGCCTGACTTCAGGCCTTTTTGACAGGTTTCAGCAC
>NZ_POUT01000011.1 GCF_002890915.1 Stutzerimonas stutzeri
CCGTAATAGTCTCGCACTGATTTTTATGCGTGCAGCGTGTGATACAGAGTAGGCGTGCAGCATGTGATACAGCCTACCCGTGCACCATGTGATACAGCTTCGGAAGATGACTTGGCTGGACGCTTACGGTACGAGTTGAGGGCCAACTGGTGTTCAACAACATCGCCATGCGCCTGGGGGCAGCCCTCCAGGGGTTAGGTTTGGCCTACATGGCCGAAGACCTAGTGCAGGCGCATGTAGCTGAAGGCCGGCTGATTCGCGTGCTTGAAGACTGGTGCGAGCCCTTCTCGGGCTACCACCTCTATTACCCGAGCCGGCGACAGAGTTCACCGGCTTTTACCTTGCTGCGCGATGCCCTGCGTTATCCGGGCTAAACCGAAAACATCACTGCGCTGGGGCTTCGACCCCGCTATAGGCGAGCACAGCCGGTGGTAGCCGTTCACCTTGGATGCTGATTTCAGCCAAGGCCGCATTGAGTTCCGCAAGCTCCTGATTGTTGAAGGTCACTTGTGCCGCTGCGTTGTTTTCGAGCATATGCGCCATCTGTGTCGTACCTGGAATGGGCACAATCCAGTTCTTTTGCACCATCAGCCAGGCCAATGCGAGCTGGGAGGGTGTCACGCTCTTGCGTTCGGCCCAGGCTTTCACCAGGCGCACAAGCTTCAGGTTATTAGTCCGACTCTCCGGCGCAAATCGGGCTTCGATCCCGCGAATATCACCCTCGGCAAAGCGCGTCTTTTCGTCGATTGCCCGCTGAGAAAGCCGACCCCGAGCGGGCTCCAGGGGACGAAGCCGATACCCAGTTCCTCACATAGCGGAATCAGCTCCTGCTCGGGGCCTCGCCATAGCAGCGAATATTCGTTCTGCACCGCGCTAACGGGCAGCTCGGCATGCGCTCGGCGCAATGTCTTCAGCCCCATTTCGGACAAGCCCCAATGCAGCACCTTGCCTTCGGCCATCAAGTCTTTGACCGCCCCCGCCACGTCCTCAATTGGTATCTGCGGGTCGACGCGGTGCTGGTAAAGAAGATCGATGCGATCCGTACGCAGGCGTTTGAGCATGCCCTCAACGACTAACTTGATGTGCTCCGGGCGGCTATTGAGCCCTGGGCGGCGCTCACCGGTTTGCTGATCGATGTTCCAGCCGAACTTGGTAGCGATCACCACCTCATTGCGGAACGGGGCCACGCCTTCACCGAGAATTCGCTCCACCTCATGGGGGCCATACGCCTCGGCCGCATCATAGAAGGTGACGCCGTGCTCGAACGCGGTGCGAATGATGTTGTGCATCTCCACCCGATTAGGGATTGTCGTCTGGTAGGTGCGACTCATGATCTGCACGCCCAGGCCTACACTCGATACTTCCAGAGCGCCGAGTTTGCGCCGGCCGACCAGGGTAGTGGTTTTCGTTGGCTTTGCAGAGACTACTGAGTCACTGGCGTTCGCCGTCATTCCCGGGATCAGAGGGGCTTGGTATCACCTTACGTTCCCTACATTGACACTGCCAAATCGCCCGTCACCCCTACCTCTTGCGGCTATTTCGGTAATTGGCAATTGACCGTCAAACTCAAGTCCATTGATTGACACAAACTCGCGCCAATCAAGAGCAGGTTTGACGGGGGTATCAGAGCAAGCCAGCTCTAACAACGCCAATGTTTGACACCCACATTCGACGCATTAAGCCCGGAAGCAGCGTTAACGTGCGGTTTGTGAATCATTACGCAGGCGTACCAAAGCAGAAATCCTCTCGACATCGGGCTCACCTTGGACCGGTCAGAGCTTAGATCTTGGCATGTGAAAGGTGCCTGAAAATTAAATCGGATTCCTTGCTCGAAGGTCGTTGCTGGATCGATGGACACTCTGAGGGCAACAACAACCCACACTAACCCCGAGGTAAATCCATGATTGGATGCCCAGAATATAGTTTGACATAGAGGGCCGCAAAATCCGCAAGCTTCAGCGCTATGGCATGCCGCAACAACGGAAATATAGTTCGACACAGCCTAACGCGTCCGCCGGAAAAGCCCCACCGCAGCCAGGAATAAAGTCTGACACCGCCGCCCTGGCTCGGCTTATTTTGCCTACTCCGCCAACTTCCTGAGCGACACCGAGCATGGCGTGATCATGTAAGTGGAAACGACTCCGGTGCATCGTACTGCCGCAGTCGACTCGACCAGAACGATGGTCGAGTGTTTCGAAGCGCAGTTCGATCTAACGCCGGAACGCCTCATTGGCTATGCCGCCTATGCGGTGCAATCCGCCTAAAGAGGTGCGTTCACGGGCCGCGGTTTGAGCTTTAGGGAAAATCCCTCCTCGCTTTTCTCCACTATCAGCTCATCTCCCAGCGTCCAACCGAGTTTCGCAAGTAACTCAGATGGAAGCTCAACGATTACGTCTCCGCTGCCGTCTCCCGGATCTTGGCAGACAACTCGCCAGCTGTTAGGTGTGTCCATGACGCCACCCTCCTTACAGAAGCTAAAGTCAGAAGCATGGCGGAGACGCCTTACCATAGCGCACACCCATGTCGTAGATTCCCCCTATTTGGAGGCTAAACCATGACAGAGCCCAGCGACCACGAAATTGGCCATCCCGAGGGATTGATTCCTGCGCTCGCAGCCAGCGCCACGCATGCTGCTTACCTGCGTGCAGTTCAGGCAGGCCGTACGCTGATAATGGCGAGGGATGGATGGCTCGTTCGAATTGATCCGGACGGCTCAGAGACGCGGCTTCGCGCCTTACCCATGAAGCATAAGGTAACGGCGGGGAGCGTCTTTCATTTTAGCGCGCAATTGCGGAGCTAGGGCTGCCCAACGCGGATACGACTGCCTCACGAAAGTGGCGGGCGCAGGCAGTACCGCCAAGATCTTGAGGCGGTGAGTGCGGCAAGCTTAATCCGTACAATGCCGCTTCGTTTGCTCTGTGTAGCCCGATGAAGCACCCGATGGTGGCAATCACCGAGGCCACGCCAGGTCGCCTGGATCGAAGTAGCTGCTACAGGTAGCAGACGTGATCGACACGAAGCCTGATTTGCGTGGCTGTCCATTCGCATCGCTTGGCCTGCCGTCCGAGAATGGATTCCCGCGGCAGTTATTTGGAATCTGCGGTGCTGCTCGACCTGGCTTGTTAGCTGGCGTAAACCAAGATCCATCACGGCGACCAGATGAAGACCGGTGGAATTAGGAGGCGATGCGAATGCCGCACGCCGAGTACTTCTGGTTAAGCGCCAGATCGATTTCGGCAACGTACTTCACGTGCGCCATGCTGCACGGCACATCTATCAGGCGATGCAACGTCTTCTCTATTTTAGCCTGGGGCCTTTTGGTTGTTGACGATACCGTCGATGGGAATCGCGCCTGCACAGTCAGCAGCGACACCGTTTCGCCTCCAAGATCTATGGCTCCATTAGCGTCGCGAATGACTGATGGAGGATGCGAATCGGTGTCGGAGTCGATGCGATTACCCACCGGCCGGACGATCAGGGCGGATTCGAACAAATCGATGCTCGAATCCGCATCATTTAGCAAGCCGAACGGGCCAGGCCACGCTGTTTCACGAGCGTATAGATCGCCGGAATAACAACCAGCGTAAGAATCGTCGAAGAAACCATGCCGCCCACCATCGGCGCGGCGATGCGCCTCATCACCTCCGATCCGGTACCGGTGCCCCACATGATTGGCAACAGACCGGCCATGATGGCAACCACAGTCATTATCTTCGGCCGCACTCGATCCACCGCGCCAATTATCACTGCCTGGTAAAGGTCATCCACCGTCAGCTTTTCACCGGCAGCCTCCCGCTCTGCTCGACGCTCATCGAGCGCGTGGTCAAGGTAGATCAGCATGATCACGCCTGTCTCCGCGGCAACGCCAGCCAGAGCAATGAAACCCACCGCTACTGCAACGGAGAAGTTGTAGCCCAACGCCCACATCAGCCAAACGCCACCTACCAGCGAGAATGGCACTGAGAGCATGACGATCAGCGTCTCGGTAAGCCGCCGGAAGTTCAGATACAGCAGGAGGAAGATCACCACCAGCGTCAACGGCACTACGATTTTCAGCCGCTCGGCCGCTCTCTCCATGTACTCAAACTGGCCGCTCCAGGTGACATAATACCCAGGCGGGAAACTCACTTGCTCCTGTACAGCTTGCTGCGCCTCGCGCACGTAGCTACCGATATCCCTATCACGAATATCCACGTAGATATAGGCCGATAGCAATGCGTTCTCAGTGCGGATGCTCGGCGCGCCCTTAGTGATGCTGATGTCCGTAAGCTGGCCGAGTGGTATCTGTGCACCGCTCGGCGTCGGCACTAGCACTTCAGTGCCGATCCGTTGGGGATCGGAACGCAGCTCTCGCGGATAGCGCACATTGACGCCGAATCGCTCCCGCCCTTCGACAGTGGTGGTCACAAGCTCGCCGCCAAGGGCGGTGCTAATCACCGTTTGCACTTCCCCTACCGTCAAGCCGTAGCGGGCCAAGGCGTCATAGTCGGGCGAAATGTCGAGGTAGAAGCCGCCTGTAATACGTTCGGCAAACGCGCTGGTGGTGCCGGGCACTGCCTGCACAACCGCTTCAATCTGAGTTGCTAGCCGCTCGATCCCGGCGAGGTCCATGCCAAATACCTTGATGCCAATGGGCGTTCGAATGCCGGTGGAGAGCATGTCCAAGCGCCCTTGGATGGGCATAGTCCAGCTATTTGCCACGCCCGGAAATTTCAGCGCGTCGTTCATCTCGGCGATGAGCTTGTCCACCGTCATTCCTGGCCGCCACTCTTTCTCCGGTTTGAGGTTAACCACCGTCTCGAACATTTCCACCGGCGCCGGGTCGGTGGCCGTGGCCGCGCGGCCCGCCTTGCCAAACACCGAGGCCACCTCTGGGAAGCTCTTGATGATCCGGTCCTGCGTTTGCATGAGCTCAGCGGCCTTGGTAATAGACATACCAGGAAGCGAGGCTGGCATATACAGCAGCGTGCCCTCGTTGAGTCGCGGCATGAACTCGCTACCGAGCTGCCGCGCCGGCAAAATGCTAACGACCAAAACCACCAGCGCTACAACGATTGTCATCACCTTCCAACGCAGCACACCTTGGATGATCGGGCGGTAGACCCATATCAGAAAGCGGTTCACCGGGTTCTTGTGCTCGGGGATTATCCGCCCTCGCACGAACAGCAGCATCAGCACCGGCACCAGGGTCACTGATAGCAGCGCCGCAGCGCCCATAGCGAAGGTCTTGGTGAGCGCCAGCGGCGAGAACATCCTCCCCTCCTGCGACTCCAGCGTGAACACCGGTAGGAAGGAGACTGTGATGATCAGCAGCGAGAAGAACAGCGCAGGGCCTACCTCCCGACAGGCCTCGATTATAATATGTACACGCGGCTTCTCCGGCGGCGCTCGCTCCAGGTGCTTGTGGGCGTTCTCGATCATCACAATAGCTGCGTCCACCATCGCACCGATGGCGATCGCGATGCCGCCCAAACTCATGATGTTGGAGTTGAGCCCTAGCCAGCGCATGGCGATGAAGGACATTAGGATGCCAATCGGCAGCATGAGGATGGCCACCAGCGCACTGCGCACGTGCAGAAGAAACACAACGCACACCAGCGCAACGATGATCGACTCTTCAAGAAGCGTGAACTTGAGATTGTCGACAGCGCGCTGGATAAGATCCGAGCGGTCGTACACCGTCTCGATATTCACTCCTTCCGGCAGGCCGGGACGGATCTCCTCTATTTTGGCCTCAAGATTGTCGATCACGGACATAGCATTCTCGCCGTAGCGGGCAACGGCGATGCCGCCGACCACCTCACCCTCTCCATCGAGCTCAACGACGCCGCGACGCTCGTCCGGGCCGAGTTCGACGCGAGCTACATCACGCAGCAGAACCGGAATTCCGCGTGAAGCTTTCAGCACCAGTTTCTCGATGTCCTCTGCACCGCGCAGGTAGCCACGACCGCGCACCATGTACTCGGTCTCGCTCATCTCTACGATGCGGCCACCGACGTCGGCATTGCTGGTACGGATGACTTCAGATATCCGGCTCAACGGGATGTCATAGGCCTGAAGCTTCTGCGGGTCAACGGTGACCTGGTACTGCTGGACAAAGCCTCCGATGCTCGCAATCTCGGATATGCCTTCGGCCTTGGTGAGCTGATAGCGCACGAACCAGTCTTGCAGGGTGCGTAGCTCAGCAAGGGTATGACGTGTGCTGGTCAAGGCGTATTGGTAGACCCAGCCCACACCTGTGGCATCTGGCCCTAACGCGGGTGTCACCCCCGCTGGCAGGTTCTTCGAAGCGAAGTTGAGGTACTCCAGCACCCGCGAGCGGGCCCAATAGATGTCGGTACCGTCCTCGAAGATGACATAGACGAAGGAGGCACCGAAAAACGAGAAGCCTCGCACCACCTTGGAGTTGGGCACCGATAGCAGCGCCGTGGTAAGCGGATAGGTGACCTGATCCTCTACCACCTGCGGGGCCTGCCCAGGATATTCGGTGTACACAATCACCTGCACGTCGGATAGGTCCGGCAGTGCGTCCAGTGGGGTTTTCATTACCGCGTAGATGCCGGCGCCGATGATAATCAGCGTGGCGAGCAACACAAGGAAGACGTTGCGCACCGACCATTCAATGATTTTGGCAAGCATGCTTAATGCCCTCCATGGGAATGGCCGCCGTCCGGCATCACATGATCTGGGTGACTCCCAGACTCAGCGTCGCTACCGTGGCCCGCATCCACCTCACCCGCCGGCTTATGAAGCTCGTTGCTCTCGTAACTGCCGCTATCACTGTGATCGTCGTGTCCAGCATGACGATGAAGTGCATCGGCATTGCCTGGCGCGGCGGGACCGTCAGGCCCGACGGCGGCTCCATGGGCATGGGGATCCGCTTCTGCAGTCGAAGCCGACTTCCCACTCATGCCGCTTAGCGCTGCCTTTAGGTTGCTCTCGGCGTCTATCAGGAAGTTGGCGCGCGTGACTACTGACTCGCCCTCCCCCAGCCCTTCCAACACCTCAATGTAGCCGTCGGCACGCCTGCCTGTGCGCAGTTCGCGCGGCTCAAAGCGACCTTCGCCCAGGGCAACCAGCGCAATCCGGCGAGTACCGCTGTCGATTACCGCCGAGTCAGGCACTGCGAGCACCGGCGCCTGCTCACCTGCTGCGAGCTGAGCGGTGCCGAACATAGCCGGCTTAAGCAGGCCGTCGGGATTGGTTAGCTCGATGCGAACCCTGGCGGTGCGAGTCTCCGGCGACAGATCGGGATAAACGAAGGTTACCTCGCCCCTAAAGCGCCGGTCGGGATAGGCGCTTACCGTAAGCTGCGCCTTCTGCCCAAGCTGAACTAACGCCAGATCCTGCTCGAAAACCTCAGCGATAAGCCAGACGGTATCGAGATCCGCGATTCGGTAGAGGGCATCCCCTGGCTGAAAGCGCATACCTTCAACCGATGGCTTATCCAATACCACGCCATCCACGGGCGCGGCGATCGTCAAAGTGCGAGTTACCTTGCCAGTACGACGCAACCGTTCAAGCTGTGCTTCCCCGATATCCCAATTGCGTAGCCGCTCAAGGGCAGAATAGGAGAGGGAGGCGAGCCCCTTTTGCGCGGCCGCGCTGCCGCCGGCAAGACTTTGCTGCCCGGCATTGGCGATCAGGAACTCCTGCTGCGCCGACACCAGCTCGGGGCTGTAGACCTCCATAAGTGGCTGGCCTTTGCGAACCGGCTCACCGGTCGTGTTGACGTAGAGCTTTTCGATCCAACCCTCAAACTTGGGCGCCAAGGTGTATTGGCCGCGCTCGTCGACCTGCACCGTACCGACTGCACGCACTGTACGGGTGAGCACGCGGCGCTCAACTGGCGAAGACAGTACACCCAGCAACTGCACCTTCTCAGGGCTGATTACAACGGTGTTTCCCGATTCATCACCCTCATAAACGGGGATGTACTCCATACCCATGGAGTCCTTCTTCGGCACCGGGGAGGTGTCCGGCAGTCCCATGGGATTGCGGTAGTACAGGATCTTGCGCTCGCCCTGCGCGGCAGCAGGCCCCTTGTCGGCGTAGACCGGGATGTAGTCCATCCCCATCGGATCCTTCTTGGGCACTGGCGACGTGTCGGGCAGCCCCATGGGGTTGCGGTAGTACAGAACCTTGCGCTCTTGTGGGGCGGTGCTTCCAGCTACCTCCGAGGAGCCTGTCCTTTGCGCCACCATGTAGCCACCACCGAAGCCGGCGATTGCCGTCGCAAGGGCGAGCGCACCTGCGCCGAAAATCATGCTGCGATTCATAGTTCTGCTCCGACAAGACGTTCCAATTCCACCACTTGGACTCGTTGCTCCAGCGCCAGCGAGAGCAGCGACAGCCTCAGCTGGCGAATCTGTCGCTGGGCATCAAGCAAGGTCGCGAAATCGACGTTGCCGGTCTGATAGCTGGCGAGCGCCGATTGATAGGTGAGCTCCGCCTGCGGCAGGAGCGTTCTGTCAATCAGTTCGTGCTGTCGAAAGGCTGTCTCCAACGCCGACCACGCTTCACCTACGCTGCCCGCGAGACGGCTGTTGACCGCCTCGCGACGAGCCTCGGCGGCGTAGCGCAAGGAAACGGCCTCGCGCTGCTCTGCGCTGCGGCGTTTGCCCCACAGCGGGATATTCATCTCCAGCATCAACTCGAACTCTTCGGCCCGGTTACCCATCTGGACGACGGCAGTGCCGACGGTGATATCCGGAATCCAGTTTCGGCTGGCAAGCGCCTCAGCACGCTGGGCCTCTTGAATTCGTGCATTGAGCTCAGCCAGTTGAGGATTGCCACCGAAGATACGAGCCTGCAGCTCAGCCAAGGTCGGCACTGATGCAGGCAGAGCAGGCCAACCGGCGGGCTCCGCCAGCGGCGAGTTCGCAGGGCGCGCCAAGATGCCGTTCAACCGCGCCGCCGTGCCGCGTCGGTCGCGTTCCAGCGTCAGCAGCTCGCTCTGCAGACTGGTGTGCTCGGTCTGAGCCTTGATCACGTCCTGTTGCGGCGCAAGCCCCACTCTGTAGCGAGCTTGGGCAATACTCTCAAGCTCATCCACCAGCGCCCGCAGCTCCTCGGTGACCTGGATGGCTGCGTGGGCATACTGGTATTCGTTGAAGGCAAGCTTGACGAGACTCCTGAGCTCGACTCGGCTCAGGCGCTCGCGGGCCGCTGCCTGCTCGGCGCCCGCCTCTGCGATCTCGCGAGCAAGCCCCCGCTTGCCGCCAATAGGAAAAGTCTGACGGAACGCGTAACGTGTGCTGCCAACGCCGCTGGGCGATAGGCTCGGGTCGTCGCGGGCGATGCCCATTTCCTCAAAAGTGAGCATCGGGTCCGGGAGCGCACCGGCTACATCGGGACGCTCCCAGGCGGCCTGCCTCTCATGCCCGACAGCCCGGAGCTCTGGGCTCTGCCGTTCAAGCAGGTCTAGCAGCGGAGGCAACGTGGCGCCAAGCTCGGCTGACCCTGGCGAAGCCTGCGCGCCGCTGCTCAGAGCAAGGCCTAGGATGACGGGTGCTAGCAGCCCCCAACTGCGGACGGGCAGCGGCTGAACGATCCAGTTCATAGAATCTCCTTACTGCAGTGCCGGTCCCGTTGATTGCAGCAACGACAACTAGAATATTCGAGGACTTCGGCTTGCGCACCACGCCAGTCATGAGCGGAGAGCGGAAACGGGTGTGCCGACCAGGCGCGATACTTGATCAAGTCATTCATCATGTTTAACTCCGAAGCACGCAAATTTCGGCACAAGGGAAAGCTTGGACCCGTTTATGAGCGAGCTATTGTTTGGCTTTATTGCAGATCAGACCTGTCGTTCATATAACTTAAACTTTACATTTATGTCAGTTACCTAAACTAACATATTTTCAGCGTACTACTCGCAAAACACCTGCTATCTCCGCCGCCGCAAACCACAAATAACCTGCTACCTCCTCTTCAAAATCAATACAACTATTTCACCAACAAACGTGAAAATGTAATGCACAAGTAAGGTTTACGACAGCTTCTTCTCTGTAGGCTATTAGTAATAGCCTGATCTGTAAGGTAGTTTTTCCTACGCCCACAGCCAAAGTCAGAAAAACAACCATTAGGAGGTTGTCATGAGACCGCACCGACGCACACCCCTCGCTCCAATTTGCTTCGTGGGAATACTCCTCGCTGGGACGACGCTCGCTGATGACGACATGCACAACAAGAACGCCATGCCTAGCCCAATTGGACAGCAGCCCACCAGCACGCCATCGGCGCACGCTACCGATCCGAAGTCCTCTGCTCCTCAGAATACGCTTGCAACGCCCGATGCCATGGCCACGCACATGGAGGAGATGGCAGCCATGATGCGCCAAAAGGGGCAAGCCATGGAGGCCATGGGCCGACAGATGCAGGAAGGCAGCATGCAGATGCATCAACAGGCCATGGCGATGAAGACTGGCGACGCCTCTGCGCATCAGGGCATGGACATGTCTGCCACGATGCAGCACATGCAGCAGATGAATGAGGACATGAAGCACTGCGAGATGCAGATGCAGAGGGTTGACGCCACCATGCAGAAGATGGATTCGAGCATGGGTGGCGGTATGGCTAAGAAGAAGATGGGCCACATGTAGCGGAGGCCGGCGCGGTGCTAACGGAAGACTTCGTACGGTGGAAGCGAGTCGCCGCTGCAGCCACGCTGGCGATGCTGCTAGCTCCCGGAACTGCTGGCGCTCAGTCGGCTGCTGATCTACACGCAGCTTATTTGCAAGGCAAGGTCGGCTACACCACGGCTGCGCAGCTGGTCGCTGCCGGCACGGCATCTGCCCAGGGCGGCGGCTCGATGGGTGGTGTGCCGATGGGCACCACGCCGGCGGCTGGCGTGCCGATGGGCGACGACGATCACGCCGCGCATCATCCGGACAAGGCCGGAAGCATGGCGGTACCGCAGCCGGCGCCAGCCGATGGCATGCCGGCGCAAAGCAGCAGCTCGATGAACGGCATGCCGATGAGCGCCACACCGCCGGCTGACGCATCGGCGGGCGATGACGATCACGCCGCGCATCACCCGGACGCGACTGCCAGCATGCCGGCTTCGAGTGGTGCATCGATGGCCGGTTCCATGGGCGGCATGATGGCCGGTTCCATGGGCGGCATGATGGACGACATGATGCGCGGCTGCCGCGGAGACGAGTGCGGTCGGGATCGGCGCCTCAACAAGCTGCTGTATCCGCAGCTGATGGCGCTACCGGATCTACCGCCGGAGCGGCGCGCGAGCGTTGAGCAGCTCGCCCACCACCGGATGCACGAAGGGATCCAGCTATTGGCGTCCCTGTCGTCGGAGGCGTCGCACGCGGTCCAGCGCAACGACTACGGCGGCCTGCAGGAAGCATCCGACCGCATGCGCGTGGCCTGGGGCGAATTCGACAGCGGCTTGTCGGCCTACCGCGCACTGGCCGAAGGACAGGCGCCGCGGGGGATCGCGCTGGCGTGGTTCCGGCGCGAGATGAACCTGACCGATCCCCTGACCACGGCCCCGGCGCACGGCGTCTTCGGCCTGTCGGGCTTCCACTACTTCACGATGGCGTTGCTGCTGGCCTTTGCGCTGCTGGCCGCCTGGATGTACGTGGCGCGAACCCGACGCACGAATGCGGTCCTCGCCACGTTGCGCACCGGGGCACCGGTGCCTCCGGCCCCCGCCGCTGCGCCTCGTTCCGGTGTGGCGCCGGTCCCCGCGGCGTCCGTGTCTCCGGGCGTGCCGGCCGAGGGCGAGCCGCAGGCACGCGCACCCGTGTCCACCATGGGCGGCTGGGTGGGCAAGTTGCGGGTCGCACGCGTCTTCCAGGAGACGCCCAAGGTCAAGACGTTTCGGCTGGCGCCAGTGGAGGGCGTGGGTGCGCTGCCGTTCGAGTTCGAGCCCGGCCAGTTCCTCACGCTTTCGGTGCATTCAGGCGGGAACCAGGTCAAGCGCTCGTATTCGATCGCTTCATCGCCATGCTGCCACGGCTGGTGCGACCTGACGGTCAAGCACGAAAGCGGCGGCATCGTCTCGGGTTACCTGCACGAGCAGGTGAAGGAAGGCGATCTCCTCGATGCGTCCGGCCCCTACGGCCGCTTCACCTTCCGCGGCGTCGAGTCCGACAGTGTCGTGTTCCTGGGCGGCGGCGTCGGCATCACGCCGCTGATGAGTTCCATCCGCTACCTGACCGACCAGAGCTGGAACGGCCGGATCGACCTGGTCTACGCCTGCAAGGACCTGGAAAGCGTGATCTTCCGCGACGAGCTGAACCAACTCGCCCGCCGGCATCCGAACCTGCATGTGTCCATCGTGCTGAGCGACGAGTCATCGGCGGCATGGACCGGCCCGCGTGGGTTCATCACCGCCGAACTGCTGGGGCAGATTCCGCAGATCCGTTCGCGCCGCATCCACTTGTGCGGTCCGTCGGTGATGATGGACGCGGTCCGCAACGAACTAGGCAAGCTGGGCATCGACCTGGCGTCGGTTCATTCCGAGCTGTTCCTGAGCCCCTCCAGGACAGTGCCTCCCGGCCTGGAGGTGTCGGCGGGCGACACGGCGACGGCCGTCACCTGCAGCTTCGAGCGGTCCGGAAAAAAGGCGCCGCTGGCGGCCGGCCAGACCGTTCTCGAGGCCGCCGAAGAGGTCGGCGTTCCGATCGAATATGCCTGCCGGCAGGGTTACTGCGGCCTCTGCAAGATCAAGCTGCTGTCGGGCGAGGTCACCATGGACGTGGACGACGGTCTGACGCCACTCGATCGTTCCTCGGGCGTGATCCTGGCCTGCCAGGCGAAAGCGTCGGCCGATATCTCGGTGGATGCGTAGATGCGCAACCAGGATCGCATCATCGCGACGATCATCTTCTTGATGCTGGTGGTCCTGTGGCTGGGTTTCCTGGTGCACCGCTCTTCCTTCTTCGCCGGAAGCCTCCTGGGTGGCGTGTTCGGCGTCGTAGGCGCGGCGTTCATGCTCGTCCCGCTCACCTACACCGTAATCAAGCGCAGCGCTACGCTGCGCCGCGCATTCACCAGGAAGCATGGCTTCGGCGCATTGCTGCAGGCGCACGTCTATTTCGGCTTGGTAGGCGCGCTGTTGGCCATCCTCCATAGCGGGCACAAGTTCCAGAGTGCGCTCGGCGTCGCGCTGACGGCATCGATGCTGCTGAGCGTGCTCACTGGGTTCATCGGCCAGCATTACCTGCGCTACGTCGCGGAGAACATCCGCGAGAAGAAGGCGCAGATCGACGGGCTGTGGCGCCTTCTGGATGGGCAGTACTGGGCCTACGCGCAAGGACCAACAGCGGGCGTTGCCGGTACGCCCAAGGCCAGCGCCGAACTGCTGCCACTGGCATCCGCCGCCGCCGATCTGCAGTACTCGATCCAGTTCCAGGAGCGGGTGCGCAGGCTGTTCAACGCCTGGCTGTCGGCACACATCGCGTTCTCGATCATCTTCTATCTTCTGCTGGCGTTGCATATCTGGGCTGGCATCTACTTCGGGTTGCGGTGGTTCAGATGAGTCGAAAGGGAAAGATCCTCGCCGCGCTGCTCGCGGTCCTGGCGCCGGTGTCGGCAGTCGCACTGTGGACATACCTTCCGCAAATGCAGCGCGCCGCGACGTGGCAGAACATGGCCTCTCCGGGCCCCCTGTCCAGCGCACATGCGTTTCTCAAAGAGGACTGTGCGGCGTGCCACACGCCGGTGAAGGGCGTGGAGGACGCGACTTGCGTGGCCTGCCATGCAAACGAGACCGTCCTGGTCCAGCGACAACCGACGGCATTCCATGCCGACATCGCCGGCTCGAACAACTGCGTGGCCTGCCACAAGGAACACGACGCCGGCCGCAGCCTGCGTGGTATGGACCATGCGGCTTTGACCGACATCATCGTGCGATGGCTCGATCGGGCCCCGGAGGGTCATGAGGGGGCGGTGCTGCTCGCGCACCTCAAGGCACACCGGCCCGAGGCGCTGCCGGGCAACCTCTCGCTTGCCAACGGCATGACTTACAAGGAGACGCTGCTGGACTGTGCGAGCTGCCACAAGACCACCGACCCGCACGTCCAGGTCTTCGGAAACGACTGCGCGACATGCCACGGCACGACCACATGGTCGATTGCCGAGTACCGGCATCCACCGCCGAGTTCCACCGAGTGCGGCCAGTGCCACCTCGCGCCGCTCAGCCACTACAAGGAGCACTTCGGAATGATGTCCAAGCCGATAGCGGGTGTCAGGAATGCGGAACCTGAGCAGTGCTATCTCTGCCACCAGACCACCTCATGGAACGATATTCGGGGAATAGGCATCTATGACCACCATTGACGGGTGTTTCTATGAACCTTGAGGCACCTCATGCAGCGATTGAGATCGCGGTGATCGGGTTCGAGATTGCAGGGGTGCTCGCTATAACTTTCGGAAGTTTCATAGCGCTCTATCGCTTTTTTTTCAATTACAAAGGGGCCGCATTGACGGATCGCTCCCGGTCATTACGGCAAGATATTGGCGGCGCGATTGTGCTAGGACTAGAATTCCTCGTTGCTGCCGATGTCATACGAACGGTTGTAATTGAGCCCTCGCTACGAAACGTTGCAGTACTTGGTTTGATAGTACTTGTCCGAACATTTCTCAGCTACACGCTCCATATGGAAAATAAAAGCCGCGAGTCGTAGGCACCCCTCGCGGCTATGTATGTACTACTAAGCACATCGCTCAGCTGGGCAGTTTCCCCAGACGGCCCCATGCCAGTACCCGCACCGATTCGCCATAAAAACGGCAAGGCTAGTAACGATTGTATTGCTGAAATGCTTATGACCACCGCCGCACCAGGAGCATGTCTCGGGCTGCGACTACCGCCTCGGACTCTTACGTTTATGCAGGCTTCGATGGGTCGATAGGTGGTGTCTTATCTCCGACAGTTCGTTCCGGCGACCCGATACTCAACAATCGCCAAATCACCCTTAGAGTCCTCATAGGTAATTTGGGCCGGCATCACATCGTTGCAGGTCATATCGGTTCGCGTGGTACGAATTACCTTGGCGATGTCCAACTTCATCCCATAACGATAATGGACAACTTCGGGAGGCTTCTTTCCGACAGAAGTAGCGTACTCCCGCATAGTATTTTCGTTCGCACGTATCATTTCGCCATACTCGCGATCTGAGCTACCCTCTGCCAAGGATAATGAGCTCACGCTCATAAAAAACACTGCTGCCGTAATCTTGAAAGCTTTCATAACCAGCTCCTAACTTAACGTGTGTGATGAAATTATAAGAGCGGCAAGCTGTTACTCATATGACGCGGTAATTACACTGGTGTTATGAATCAAATTACCCAAGGATTAAGTGGGGCCGGTAGCATTCGAGCAAGCATAGCCATCCCGATTAATTGGCTCAGTTACCTAGCGGCCACACCATATGAAAATCATTCAGCCGTTGAGCTGGGGGTCGCAGGCGCTCAAGTTTTAAATTTGAGAGGCCCATCCACGCAGCGCTTCTGGCTAGGACGGGCCGACGGGTGACAGGCGCCCCTCGGCTCTTGATGAAGGGGCATAGAACTGGCACTGCCGGAGCAGAGAACAGCATCGGCATCGACCAGGGGCGTATTCTCGATATGCGCCGCATCAGACTTTCCCGGCTCAAAGCTGGGATACTGACCGCTGCGATCTCAGACCAAAAGATGGGTCTCGTCGATCACATGCATCGCTTTGCGTGACGTCCGCGTTTGCAAGCTACCCGCGGCAATTATCGGTGCCTTTTGGAAGACATCACGAGGAAGACCACATACTGCTCGACAATGACAGACTCAACTTGGTAATAGCCTATGTAGGAGGCGATAGCGGCGCGGCCATAAGGGGCGGCATTCAGAATGGCAATGGAGCTTCAAAACGCTGCGTATCGTCACACTTTTGGTCAGGGCCTCATATTCGCGGCAGAGAACGCGATCGCGATCGGCGGCATATCAGAGCGGACTGGTGGTTTTCCACAGCGACTGTAGTGATTTCGTAGCAGCACCACTGGGTCCCCCACAGACATTCGCTCAACTGGTGAAGTAGACGCCAACTGAATGTAAAAATTGTATGTGCTGTGGAAAAATTAAATCACTCGCTCATGTTGCTTTGAGCTGAGCCGAGAAGGCCGACTCAGCCCATTGTTGCATGACACGCTGTCAGGATCCTCCTCCCGTGTAAGGAGACGTTATGATCCGGCTTACCCCTGTGGCAGCTACTCAGAAATAACTTTCTTGTCATTTATTACCATGTGAGCGGTTGTTTATTTTGGCTGGCATTCCGCGGAACTCTACCGCGTGAAGTCGCCCGTCTGGAGTACGAATTTTTATTTCATATGGCCTAACATTTCCCTTAAGTGTGTTATTTATAGCTTTATTATCCGAACGCTCTTTATTCATAGGGGCCACACTCACCACCTCGCCGCGCTTCAGCAGATCCAGCATTACTTGGTGACCATCCCCAACAGTGTGATCGTGCCGCATAGCACTTTCTTGTTCCGTGCCGGCGACGGCTGCGAAAGCTGCCGAAATTAGCGAAATCGTCACCAGTGCTTTACTAATTTGGTTCATCATTTATCCCTCTTCCCCGATTTGCGTTTAAAAAACTATTGCTCGCTTTCTGTCTCAAACATCCCAAGTATAAACTGCACGTCTAGGGTTCCCTTAGCAAAGGGAAGCCTAAGCATCGATGATTGTTGCAGGGTAAGTGCTGATACCTGCAACAACCATAATCGTATTAATATCGCGGAGGTGTCCGTTAAAGTGGTATCAGCCGTTTTTAACGCCTACTGGGGCACCGAGAAATTCGACCGAATGGACGACTCCGTCAGGGGTTTTAATTTTAATCTCATACGTTCTTACATCACTTCCGGACACTGGTGAATTACCCATTGGGGTCACGCTTAGCACTTGCCCGGTTTTTAGCAGATTGACCATCACTTCATGACCATCGCCAACAGTATGGTCGTGTCTCATGGGTTGATCGCCTTTATTTGCAGCGATGAGAAAAGGAGATGTAGCGGTTAGAACAAGGGCGATAACGAGCTTTTGCATGCTTTTCATTGTGCTTTCCTCAGTGTTGGGGCCTGATTTGAGTGTGGCGGGTGAATACTTACGGGATGCTGTCCCTAAAATTACATTGGCGTAACCTCAGTGACAGCCAACAAACGTTCAGCTCCTGCGCTTTGGAAACTGGAAACAGGTCTGAACGACCTGATCTTCCACAAATCGCAATTACTGGTTACCGCAAGGATCTCGATGTCGCTCCTTACCCCTTAAAGGCTTACCTCTTCTACATTCGACAGCGAATATCGAGGAGACATCCACAGTTCGACAGGTCGTACAGCGTCACCAGGCGCGCCGTGTTCCTCACCAAATCACGGAAGCGCGTCACGCAGCCAGACTGGCGCATGGTCACTTCTACTTGGAGCAGCGCTGCGCAAACCCGAGAGCGAGTAAACTCGGTGCAGATTACATTTTTGTAAGCTTTTTAAAAAAATCGAAACCTCACAGCCTCCCGGCTTGTCCGTTCTTAGGTAACACCGAGGGCTGATTATCAAATCTGAGCTCTCACAGTATTAGTAACGCAACTGCCCGGCATGATCGAAAAATACGCAGACTTTAGTCAATGCAATACTGTGGCAGCACATCACCATGAGGAGTTGATATGAAAATGTCTTATTGGCGTTTCGCTGCGATGGTGGCCACATCAACCGTCATCATGTACGGCGTTATGTATTTGAATACTTACGCTTTTGAGCATGTTCTATGGAGTGAGACCCGTGCTTGGATGGCGTTAGTAATGGGAGCTGTCATGGCGATAGTCATGCTCGCCTTCATGCTCAATATGTACAAGAAAAAGCCCATGAACATAGCGATATTCGCCGGCGGAGCAGCTTCCTTTGCTATTGCCCTGTGGCTTGTTCGTAGCCAGGCAACTGTCGACGATACGGACTATATGAAGGCCATGATTCCTCACCATTCCATAGCCATCATGACAAGTGAGCGCGCTCAGATTTCAGACCCGCGCGTTCGCAAGCTGGCAGATCAAATCATTGAGGCTCAGCGCCGAGAGATCTCTGAGATGAAGTTCCTGATCAATGATCTAGAGAGGGCTAACTGAAAAAACGTATCGAGCAACTTTCTCGCCCCGGCCCGTTTTTCCTTCAAGCGTCACGCGATCCCGACGAGGTCATTGCGCTTATTGAGTTCGCTGACCTGAGCGGCCAGCACACGAACTAACCCGCGATGACGGCGGTGTAGCAAGACGCTCGTCGCGGTAAAAGCTCAACTACTGCTTGACCACCAAACGTGCCCCGTTGCTTTTAGCTGTCATGTACGTGCTCTTTGCCATCCGCATGAGTGTGAGCGTTGGACGCCGGCTCGCCATGATGGTCGCTGGCGCTACTGCCTTTCGTGCTGGAGTTACTTCCACCATGGTGATCATCGCCGTTACTGCTCGAAGAATGGTGATCGGCCTCTGGAGCTGAGCCGCCGTGGTGGTCTGCAGCCGCTATACCGCGACGTCCAGACTCTCCTCCAGCGGCAGCATTGCCATGATGGTCAGAATTGCTGCCATCCAAGCTTTCATGATTGTGCGTCTGGCTCTCACCGCCACCATGCTGGTGACCGCCACTCGCAGCGACGAGCGCTTGGTATTGCGTAGCGTCGATCTTGGGCAACTGGCTGATGAAGGCAACCATGCCCCAGATATATTCGTCGCCCATACTCTTACCCCAGGCCGGCATGCCTGTTGCTTTGATTCCATGCTTAATGACCCAGAAGGCGGATGCAGGGCCTGCGTCAATGCCGATCTTGGCCAGGTTAGGCGGGGCTGGATACAGCGCCTGACTCAGCTCTGTTTGTTCGACACCGGGCGCCAGATGGCACCCAACGCACATGGCGTTGTAGTTCCCGGCCCCGCCACGAATGAGAGCCTCGTCATCTAGATTGGGAATCTCAATGTCCTTGGACCGCGCTTCGATAGAGCGATCACGCGCCATTGAAAGGAACGCATGCACGGCTGGGTAATGAGGATCGTCAGCACCAACGTTGATCAAGCCGGAATAGGCTCCGGCTAATATTGCTGCACTACCGACAGCGCCTGCTACCACCAGGGTTGTAATTGTTTTTTTCATATCAGGCTCTAAAACCACATTCGAATGCCGGCGACAAAGCGCGCCTCTTCAACATCTTCTCCTTCGTCGCGCAGCATGTCTGCGGTATTACCGTATGAGCGACTCCAAGAAATCCCGATGTAGGGCGCAAACTCGCGAACGATTTCGTAGCGCAGGCGCAAACCCAGTTCGGTATTCGCCAGGCCCGAGCCCACTCCTCTTTCAGAATCATTCTTACCGTAGAAATTGGCTTCCGCAGTTGGCTGGAGGATCAGCCGATTGGTAAGCAAGATGTCATAGTCGCCCTCAAGACGCGCCGCAGTCTGGCCGTTTTCGCCGACGAAGGCTGTGGCCTCGGCTTCAAAAGCGTAAAGCGCCATGCCTTGCACACCAAAGGCAGCCCAGGTCTGTGGAGACTCGGGTTTGAAGTCTTGGCGAACGCCAGCAACGACGTCCCACCAGGGGCCGACCGAGCGCCCATACAACAGCTGCAGCTCGGCATCCTCGGTTACGCCGTTAGTACGCTCTCCCTCGGAACGAAACCAGACCCGATTGATATCGCCTCCCACCCAGCCTGAGGCATCCCAGGCCAGGGTGCTGCCCTCATCAGCGTCCTGATATTCAAGCTGATCGAGCAGAAAGAAGCTGTTGATGCCGCTATCGTGCACTGTGTGTCCAGGCAGAGGCGCGAAGGCCGCTTGGCGATCAGCATCCGTGAGGACGGGGATCGGTGTACGACTGGTGGTTCTCGGGGTATCAGCGGAGCTATGGTTCATTTGGGAGTGATCCATGTTGCTGTGATCCATCCCTTTCATTTGCTCTTGCATGGCGCCGTGGCCCATCTTGCTATGGTCCATAGCCGCAGCTTTACTCTGATTTTGGCCATGGTTCATCTGGGAGTGATCCATACTGCCCATCTGGCCTTGCATGGCCTCATGATTCATCTTGCTGTGGTCCATAGCAGGAGTCCCATCCTGCGAATTCTGGCCCTCGGGCATCTGGCTATGATCCATGCCCCCCATCTGCACCTGAGCAGCCCCGTGGTTCATCTTGCTATGGTCCATCGGCATGGAGCCGTGGTCCATAGTCGAGTGATCCATCTCTTCTGCGGCAAAGGTAAAGCCGCTACTCAGTGCGCTCATTGACACCGCCAGCGCAATGAGCGATGGACGTGAAAGCTTAATGGTCATGGTTCGAATCTGCCTCGGCATGGTCGCTGCCATGCTCACCGGTCATTTTTTGGTGGTCCATGCCGTCATGGTCCATCGAGCCGTGATTCATCGAGCCGTGATCCATTTGCTGATTGGCGGGGCCCTGGCCTCGCACCTGAGGAGGCTGCTTCTCACTTGCAGCTTTGGAAGAGTCAACGGCGTGCCGTCCGTGATCGCTGTGATTTTCTTCGGCCAGCGACACTGGGATATACAGGGCAGCCAAAAGGCTCAACATTGCGGCACTGCAGAACAGGTGGTTTCGTTTCGGGGAATTGCTCATTAGATATCTCCTTTACTCATCCACACGAACTTCACGGAACATGCCCATTTCCATGTGGAGCAGCAGGTGGCAGTGATAGGCCCAGCGCCCTAGCGCATCTGCGGTTACGCGATAGCTGCGCTTCGAGCCTGGTGGTACATCAATGGTGTGTTTGCGAACTAGGAAGTTGCCGTTCTCATCCTCCAGATCGCTCCACATGCCATGAAGGTGGATGGGGTGGGTCATCATGGTGTCGTTGACTAAGGTGATACGAACACGCTCGCCATACTTCAATCGCAACGGTTCCGCATCAGAGAACTCAATGCCATCGAATGACCAAGAGAATTTCTCCATGTGACCTGTGAGGTGCAACTCGATGGTACGGCTCGGCTCGCGCCCATCCGGATCGAGGAAGGTGCTGTGCAGATCTGAGTAAGTCAGCACACGGCGACCGTTGTTGCGAAGCCCGATTCCCGGGTCATTCAGCTTGGGAGTTGGCGTCATGGTCTGCATGTCGACCAGAGGGTTATTGGTTTCGGAGGCCGGATGGGGCTGCATCGCTCCACCCATGCCTGCCATCGCTGAATGATCCATGCCAGCCATGCTGTCGTGGTCCATACCTGCCATCTTGCTATGATCCATGCCTGCCATGCCGCCCTGCATGGAGCCATGATCCATTCCCTCCATGCTGCCGTGATCCATTCCCATATCGCTCATGGAGATCAACGGGCGAGGATCAACTTCAGGAACAGGCGCGCTCAGCCCTTCGCGAACGGCCAGGGTGCCGCGTGAATAGCCAGTGCGGTCCATGGACTGCGCGAAGATGGTGTAGGCCTGCTCGCTATCGGGCTCGACTATTACATCGAAGGTTTCGGCCGCAGTAATACGGAACTCATCGACGCTAACAGGTTTGACGTACTGCCCATCGGCCGCCACCACCGTCATCTTTAGACCGGGGATGCGGACATCGAAATAGGTCATGGCCGATGCATTGATGAAGCGCAGACGGATTTTCTCACCCGGCTTGAAAATACCAGTCCAGTTGTTATCCGGCGCCTGGCCATTCATCAAGTAGGTGTAGGTATAGCCACTGACATCGGCAAGATCAGTCGGGCTCATTTTCATCTCGGCCCACATCTTCCGATCAGCGATCGCTGCGGACCACCCCATCTCGCTCACGTCATCGACGAAGTCGCCGACAGTACGTTTGTGGAAGTTGTAGTAATCCGATTGCTTTTTGAGCTTGGCCAGAACCCGTTCCGGATCTTCGTCAGTCCAGTCACTTAGTAGCACGACGTAGTCACGGTCGTAGCTGAACGGCTCCGGCTCTTTGGCATCGATCACCAGAGCACCATAGACGCCAGCCTGCTCCTGCAGTCCCGAGTGACTGTGGTACCAATAGGTGCCGTTCTGGTTAACCTTGAATTTGTACTCATACATGCCATCGGGGGCGATGCCGTGGAAACTCAGGCCAGGTACGCCATCCATGTTCGCCGGCAGGATGATGCCGTGCCAGTGAATCGAGGTATCTTCCTGCAGACGATTACGAACGCGCAGAGTCACGGTATCGCCTTCCCGCCACCGCAGGGTCGGCCCCGGAAGTGAGCCATTGATGGTCATCGCGGTACGAGCCGCGCCAGTAATATTTACCGGGGTTTCACCGATGAACAGATCAAAATCGGTACCGGCCAGCACGTTGGCCTGACCGGGACTGGTCACGGCCCAGACCGGCATACGCCACATGCCTAAGCCGCCGAGAATACTGGTGGCGGCTAGCCCCTTGATGAAAGTGCGCCTTGTGGTTTTGCTTTGCATCCCGTTATGTCCATTAATCAGATGAGCCGGTGGTGAGCAATCCGGTCTCGGGTTCGTTGACTGCCCCACTATCGAGATTCCACCTTCAACCTTTCCCACTGTTGTGTGAACTCGTTCCAGCGAGCAGCGCCTCTTCAGCAGTTGGTAAGCTCAGCTTATTTGGCGTCGCAATTTGCAACAGGCGCCTCGGCTTATGCTGCTTGGAGGCGACAGATTCTCAAACCGCCACTCAGGTGCCCCATATGCCAACTGACACATTCGCCCCTGCCAAGTCGGAGTACTCGGCAACGCATGAAAACAGGGGCATTGTTCGATCCCCCTCGAAATACCCGTTAATTCGGTTTCCGTTTGAACGGAGTGCTTTGTTCTTCAGGCACGACGCCAACTTAACCGCGGCATCCTGTCACAGGCCTTAGCGAAACATTACAGTTCTGTCAGGTTCTAGTTTTTCTGACTGTTAAGTTCCGGTGTGGCTGTTCAACAAATGGCTGACTTCAGCCGTCACGGATTTTGAAAGTGGAGCATCGGTAAAAACGATCAAGTCATCTGCCCACGTCTTAGCTTTCAGCCGCCGCAAGTACATGCTGCGGCGGGCTGCGATCTGCCAGCTGACGTCGACTTCCGGGAGCGACCAGGTTGCATGCTTTACATTCGGTCGTCGGCTTGACGCAGTCGTTCCAGAAAACTCTCGGCGTCGGTTTCACCAACCGTGCGAAGGTCCTGCCACTCATCACCACTGGGGGCAAACAATTGCAGTGCCGGCGGGCCAAACAGCTGGTAGCGATCAAGCAGCGCGCGTTGCTCGGCATCGCTACGCGTCATATCGAAGCGCACCAGCCGGTAATCAGCCAGCTGTTCGCGCACAGAGGACACTTCGAGTACTTCTCGTTCGATTACTTTGCAACTGATGCACCAGTCGGCGTACCAGTCCAGCAGCAAAGGTTGGCCGGCAGTTTTCGCTGACAACAGTGCCGCATCCAGGGCTGCTGGGGTGTCCAGGGTCTGCCAGCCGACGGTTGCGCCGATTTGAGGCAAGCCTTGGGCGTCCAGGCGACCCAGTGGGCGCAGCGGGTCGGTTTGACCTTGCAAAGCGCCCACCCAACTGCTGATGCCGTAAACCAGCAAGGCCACACCAAGCAACTGGGCAAGCTTCTGCTTGCCGGGCTTAGGAATAAATTCCAGGGCGCCCAGCCACAACGCAGTGCCAACCGCCAACAGGCCCCACAAGGCCAGCGTCACGGGAGCTGGTAACACACGCTCCAGCAGCCATACAGAGACACCCAGCAACATCAGACCGAAAACCTTGCGTACGCCGACCATCCAGGTCCCGGACTTGGGCAACAAGGCGGCGCCACCAGTGGCGAACAACACCAACGGCGCCCCCATGCCCAGACCCAGCGAAAACAGCTTCAGCCCGCCGCCCAGGGCATCGCCGGTGGCGCTGATGTACAGCAGCGCACCGACCAGTGGTGCTGTCACGCAGGGTGATACAAGCAGGCTTGACAGCACGCCTAGCGTTGCGGCCCCTATCATTGAACCCCCGCGGGTTCGGCTGGCCAGGCGATCCATTCGTTCGGTAATAAAGCGCGGCATACGCAACTCGAACACCCCGAACATGGCCAGGGCAAATACCGAAAAGAACAGCGCAAAGGGCACCAGTAGCCACGGTGACTGCAGGCGCGCCTGCAGGTTGAGGCCAGCTCCGAACATGCCCATCAGCGCTCCGAGCAGTGCGAAGCAGGCAGCCATGGGAAGTACGTAGGCAAGCGACAGGCGAAAACCTCGTAGCCCACCGAGTTGTCCACGCAGCACTACGCCGGAAAGGATGGGCAGCATCGGCAGCACGCAGGGAGTGAAAGTCAGCCCCAAACCGGCCAGAAAGAACAGTGCCAGACTTCCCCAGTCCAAGGTCGTTTCCGGTTGCGCAGGCGATACCGGGGGCGAGTTACCGATCTGAAAAGTGCGCATTTCAGGTGGGTAGCACAGTCCCAGATCGGCGCAGCCCTGGTAGCTCACCTGCAGGGTGAACGGCCTGTTCTGAGGGTTATCAATCGGTAGTTCTAAGTCCGTAATGCCGTAGAACACCTCGACATCGCCGAAATACTCATCGGTTTTCGGTTCGGCTGCAGGCCATTGCGGGGTGCCGATTGTTACTTGCGGATGGTCGCTGTTGAAGGCGAAACGATGTTTGTAGAGGTAATAGCCATCGGCATTTATGAACCGCAGGCGAATACTGTCGGTGTCGGCTTCTATCAGATCAAGGCCAAAGGCCAGATCCACCGGCAGGAAGTCCTGGCTGTTATTCAGGGGGGCGTTGAACAGGGCCGGCTGTGAGCGAGGCAGATCAAAAATCCCAGCACTGACCGGCAGTGGGATCAGTAAAAGCAGGCACAGCAAAAGGCGGAACATGGGTATCTCGCGGAACAAGAGTTAACGAAAGGCTCCGGACATAATTCCGCCTCGCAAGTCAGGAAACTGTCCTGAGCAAGCGAGCCGGACGGGGTGATCGCTGCGATCATCCAGTGATCACCCCCGCGTTCTCTTTGCTGCCACCCGCCTGGGAAAGCCGGTCAGCGGCACGGAGCCTGAATTTACGGGTACTTGGCGAGGACCTCATCCTGCCCTGAACGGGTAAGCCCGATTACCTCGTAGGCATGTTTGGCATCACCGTGCTCCATACCGGGCGATCCAGCCGGCATGCCGGGCACGGCAATACCTAGCAGGTCGGAACGCTTGCGCAATTCGAGTATCTGCGCCACCGGCACGTGGCCTTCAACGAACTTGCCGTTGATCACACCGGTGTGACAGGACGCCAGACGCGGCTCCACTCCTAGGTCTTGCTTCACCGAACGCATGTTGCGTTCAACATGGTCGCGGACCGCAAAGCCGTTGTCCTCCAGATAGGAGATCCAGTCCTTGCAGCAACCACAGTTGGCGTCTCGGTGTACATCGATGATCAAGGGTTCAGCGGCATGGATCGCCCCACTTACCAGCAGCGCCGCAAGGGCTGATATACGCAGTTTTCTAGACATATAAGAACCTTGTTTGCCTCTCGTTTTCAGTTGCAGCCGCAGCCACCGCTGCCACCGCAACCCGTCTTTTTCATGTTGTTCGTCCCGGCTGCCGGACTGGCCAGCTGCGCGGGATATCCCGCATCAGTCAGGGAAGCAATCAGCACTTGGCTGTCGCTCTGGCCGCTAACCCGCACCCTGGCGGCTTGCAAATCGACATCCACCTTGGTGACGCCCTCGACAGTGTTGAGCGCCTCGGTGACATGCTTGACGCACGAGCCGCAGCTCATGCCTTCGACGTTCAGTTCAATGGTGCTCATGAGAATCTCCTGGGAAGTCACCGTAATGGTTGAGCAGATGTTCAACCTTGCCAGAGCGGCAAGGTCAAGCGTTTCAATCGATCGATACCTTGCGCAGCCTCAACGCGTTAAACACCACTGAGGCCGAACTCAGGCTCATCGCCAGCGCGGCGATAATCGGCGACAGCAGCAGGCCGGTCAGCGGGTAGAGCAGGCCTGCGGCCAGCGGGATGCCCAGAGCGTTATAGAGAAAAGCAAAGGTCAGGTTCTGGTGCATATTGCGCACGGTGGCCACTGACAGGCTCCTTGCGCGCAAGATGCCCAGCAGGTCGCCCTTGACCAGCGTGACTTGAGCGCTGTTCATCGCCACGTCGGTGCCGGTGCCCATGGCAATGCCGATATCGGCGCGCGCCAGGGCTGGGGCGTCGTTGATGCCGTCGCCGGCCATGGCCACGCGGTGCCCTTCTTGTTGCAGGGCGGCGGCCAAGCGTTCCTTGTCCTGTGGTTTGACCTCGCCGTGCACCTCTTCGATGCCTAGCTCGCGGGCCACTGCGCGAGCAGTAGTCAGGCCATCACCGGTGGCCATGATCACCCGCACGCCGTCTGCCTGCAGGCGCTCTACCGCCAGTTTCGACGTCGGTTTGATCGGATCAGCCACTGCCAGCAGACCAGCCAGGACGCCGTCCACCGCCAGGAACATGATGCTCACGCCTTCGCCGCGCAACTGTTCGGCCCGCGCACTGAGGGAGCTGGCATCCACGCCGGCATCATTCATCAGCGCGGTGTTGCCCAGTTGCAGGTGGTGGTCATCAACCTGGCCACGTACGCCGATGCCGGAGGCTGATTCGAATGTCTCGGCCGTGCTCAGTGCCAGGCCGTGCGCGCGGGCATGGTCGACGATGGCGTGGGCCAGGGGATGTTCGCTGCCCTGATCGAGGCTCGCTGCCAGGCGCAGCACCTCATCCGGAGTGAAACCAGGCGCCGCCTCTACACTGTGAAAGGCCGGGCGACCTTCAGTCAGGGTGCCCGTCTTGTCGACGATCAGCGTGTCAATCTTGCGCAAATTTTCGATGGCGCCCGCATCGCGGAACAGTACGCCGCTGCCGGCCGCCTTGCCGGTTGCGACCATTACCGACATTGGCGTGGCCAGGCCCAGGGCGCACGGGCAGGCAATGATCAGCACCGCCACCGCGTTGATCAAACCGAAGACCCAGCTCGGCTCCGGACCCCAAAGCCCCCAGACAAGGAAGGTTAGTATGGCGATAGCGATCACCACCATCACAAAGTAACCAGCAATAACATCAGCCAGTCGCTGCATCGGTGCTTTGGAGCGCTGCGCCTGGGCAACCATCTGCACGATCTGCGCAAGCATGGTCGAGCTGCCGACCTTCTGCGCCTGCATCACCAGACTGCCGTGGGCGTTAAGGGTGGCACCGATGAGACTGTCACCGACGTGCTTCATGATCGGCACCGGCTCGCCTGTCAGCATTGACTCGTCCACCGCGCTTTCGCCTTCCAGCACCAGACCGTCGACTGGCACCTTCTCTCCAGGGCGTACGCGTAGCCTATCGCCCGCATGAACATGGGTGAGCGGAATGTCGTCCTCTGTACCGTCGGGATTGATGCGTCGCGCGGTCTTCGGCGCCAGGCCGAGTAGTGACTTGATCGCCGCCGAGGTCTGCGAGCGTGCCTTCAGCTCGAGGAGCTGGCCGAGCAGAGTCAGTGAGATGATCACCGCCGCCGCCTCGAAGTACACGCCGATGCGCCCGTCTTGTACAAAGTCGGCAGGAAACACGCCTGGCGCCAGAGTGGCAACGACGCTGTACAGGTAGGCGGCGGCGGTGCCGAGGCCGATCAGCGTCCACATGTTCGGACTGCGCAGCACGAACGAGCGTACGCAGCGCTCGAAGAATGGCCAGCCAGCCCAAAGCACTACCGGAGTGGTCAGTACGAGCTCGACCCAGTTCTGCGTGGTGCCGTGGAACAGGTTCAGGGAATGCCCACCCATGGCCAGCACGGTGACGATCACCGTCAACGGCAGGGTCCACCAGAAGCGCCGAGAGAAGTCCTTAAGCTCCGGGTTCTCTTCTTCGTCTAGTTCCGGAATGACAGGCTCCAATGCCATACCGCAGATTGGGCAGCTTCCTGGTCCTGCCTGGCGAATCTCCGGATGCATCGGACAGATGTATTCGGTGCTAGGTCCGGACGGCGCTTGAGCTACATCTTGATGCTGCTCATGCGGCCGGCCGCTTGCGAACCGCTGAGGGGCAGCCTGGAATTTCTCCTGACACCTTGCGCTGCAAAAGCGATAAGTCTTTCCTTCGAAGGTCTCGTGATGAGGACTATCTGGCTTGACCGCCATTCCACACACCGGGTCGTACTGTTTACCGTTTTGATCGTGCGAATGGTTAGCCTGATGCCGGTCGTGGTTGCTGGAAGAATTGTGCATGCCATTTACTTCCTATCTTTGTCCTTGGAGACACGGGTGGGATTGGAATGGCCACCATGGTTGTGACCAAACAAATGGAGCAACGGGCAAAGCAGCAAGATTATGTATGGCAGTCCCTGCAAGAGATGACCGTAATGCTCGCGTGCCAAGTAGAAAAAACCGATTATTGCCAGCATTAAGAGCGCTACGCCGGGTCTAGTCTTCCAAAAAGATATTTCATTATTCCGATGAAGATGGCGGTGATACACGGCAGTGACCTCCAGTGCTGGTATTTTTAGTACGTTGCGTCAGCATGAGCCGCTCGTCCCGATAGATATAGCATGCCAACTAAGGAGATTAACGGATCCTCACCTTGCCGACCCTCCTTGCTTGATAGCCGACTGATGGATGTCGCGCCCAATCTAAGCATTGAAAGAAACTCCGTGCAGAGGAATGAATTAATTCACTTCAAGTTCAGAGGTGCGCACACTTAAATTACTATCTGTAAGGCTCGCCCGCCTGATCAGATCACCAAAAAAAAAAGGCGCCGTTGAGGCGCCATTAGGCCAAGGGAGCAATGTGGAAGGCCTGGAAAAACCAGCTGCTAGCATTCTTAGAGTCACTGCTCATATTTTGCTCGAACATAGATTCCGACTTATGTGAAACACTATCACCTCCGCCTGTCAGCGAGCTGATTTGTACGTTACATTTTTGTAAGCTTCTAGATGGCGGCCTCGTTAACCTGCACACTGAGTCGAAACAAACTTTCGGAATCTGCCTGCATGAAATTACTGGTCGCTGAAGACGAACCCAAAACTGGTTCTTACCTGCAACAAGGACTTACCGAAGCTGGATTTACCGTCGACCGGGTCACGACTGGCACAGATGCGCTCCAATATGCGCTGAGTGAGGTTTATGACCTTTTAATCCTTGACGTGATGATGCCAGGGTTAGATGGATGGGAGGTGCTACGCATGGTCAGATCAGCAGGGCACGAAATACCCGTACTGTTCTTGACCGCACGTGATGGCGTGGAAGACCGCGTCAAAGGCCTGGAGCTGGGCGCGGACGACTACCTGATTAAGCCGTTCGCGTTCTCCGAACTTCTGGCAAGGGTCCGGACATTGCTTCGCAGGGGCAGCGGCTCCCCCACCCAAACCACCGTGAAAATTTCAGATCTCGAAGTGGACCTGCTAAAGCGCCGCGCCGTTCGTGCTGGGAAGCGAATTGATCTGACGGCGAAGGAATTTTCACTGCTGGAATTGTTGATGCGCCGACGCGGCGAGGTGCTTCCGAAGTCTCTGATTGCATCTCAGGTATGGGATATGAACTTCGACAGCGACACCAACGTTATCGAGGTCGCGGTACGCCGTCTGCGCGCAAAAGTCGACGACGACTTCGAGCACAAACTGATCCATACCGTGCGTGGCATGGGCTATATGATGGATGCACCGGAGTGAGACTGCGTCACCTTTCGCTGACCGCCCGAATGAGTGTCATGTTCATGTCTGTGGTGGTTGTAGTTCTCACCATAGCTGGGCTGAGCTTCAATTTGCTTAGCCAGCATCACTTCGAAGTGTTGGATCGGCAGGCCTTGGTGGAGAAGCTCGAATCGACCAAGAAAATTTTCAATAACGTACGCAGCAGCGCAAACCTTGCTGAGGAGCTACCGCAGTTGCGAGCTCTGCTAGGTGCCCATCATGATTTAGCGGCGACCATCTTGAGCGAAGATGGCAGAGTGCTCTTTTCTGATCCCAAGACAGTCGACGTCCCGGAAAGCTATAGGGACGCAGAACAGCAGAATATGTGGGAATGGAAATATGCCGGCCGCCTGTATAGAGGATTGACTGCCCGAATCTCGGTAGCAGACCAGCCCGAACCACTTACAGCACTGTTGATTCTTGATGTCACTAACCACGCGCATTTCTTTCAGACTTTGCAGCGTTGGTTCGGCGTTGGATTAAGCGTCAGCGCTCTAATTAGTGCTGCGCTTGGCTGGATGGTAGTTAGAAGCGGTCTCAGGCCTCTGAGGCAAGTTACCCATCTCGCCGCATCGATGTCAGCAAGGTCGTTGCAGGAACGAATGCCGCTTGAACCGATACCGCTTGAGTTACAGCAATTGGTTCTGTCCTTCAATGCGATGTTAGATCGCTTGGAAGATGCCTTTGTTCGGCTTTCCAATTTCTCGGCGGACATTGCTCATGAACTGCGAACCCCTGTTAGCAACCTCATGACCCACACCGAGGTGGTGCTGACCAAAAAGCGGAATATTGATGCTTATGAGGAGAATCTTTACTCCAATCTAGAGGAGTTGAAGCGTATGTCACGCATTATTGACGACATGCTCTTTTTGGCCAAATCCGACAACGGCTTGATTATTCCCGAACAAGCGTCTATCGAACTAGCTGATGTCGTTGCTAAACTGCTTGCGTATTACCACTTAGTGGCTGACGAACGCGATATCCGTCTCTCAGTCTCAGGCGCAGGAAATGTGCTGGGAGATAAATTAATGATTGATAGAGCGGTCTCCAATTTGTTATCCAACGCGCTGCGTTACACCCCGGTAGGGGAAACTATTTCTGTAACGATTCACGAGGCGGAAAGAACGGTAACCCTCAGCGTCGAGAATCCCGGAGGGACGATCGAGCCCGAGCACCTGGACAAGCTCTTTTATCGCTTCTATCGGGTCGATCCTGCCCGGCGCGAGGGTAGTCCAAGCAACGCTGGCCTCGGCTTGGCTATTACCAGATCTATTGTTGAGGCCCATAAAGGCAGAATCTGGTGCACCTCATTAGACGGCGTGACGGGCTTTCACATGGAATTTCCCCGCCAATAATAAAATATCGAATAAAGGTAAATATTTTAAAATCAGCCGCATAGCGATCATAAGGGACCTTACACGATTGTAATGTTAACCATTGGAACGGACGAACTCTGAATATGTCGGATTTATGAGCTGCTAGAGGATCACCTCAGGCCAGCTCAAGACTATACGCTAAAATACGAACTTTGGAGGAAGTCATGACTGAAACAATGTTCAATAGCTGCATTCAAGCTTGTTCTAACTGCGCTCTAGTTTGCGAAGCATGCGCATCTGCCTGTTTACTTGAAGACGACGTACAAACGATGGCCCGTTGCATTGAGCTCGACAGAGATTGTGCTGACATATGTGCTCTGGCAGCCAGACTCATGAGTCGCCAGAGCGAGTTGGCTAAAGAGTTCTGTGCATTGTGTGCAAAAATTTGCCGAGCCTGCGGTGAAGAGTGTGCCAAGCATCAGATGGATCACTGCCAAGAGTGCGCGAAAGCCTGTATGAAGTGCGCTGAGGAATGTGAACGTATGGCTGTATAACCAGCAAGCCGCTTTCCTGCCAAGATGGTATCTTATGGACTTGGTAGGAAAGCGCTTTTATTCAGTGGCAGGACACCTACGCTCTACCCACTGAAATGACGCCTTGGCTTCTATTGTTACTCTTGTGCAAAAAAAAGAATGCCATTTGAAAAATCAGTCATAAGCCAATCGTAACGATCATACAATTGGCTTATATCGTATTAATTCCCTTATAAATAATTAACCGTTATTGATGCCAACTGGCGCGCTACGGAACTCCACTGAGTGGACAACTCCATCAGGAGTACGAATTTTGATTTCGTATGGCTGCGCACGATAGCTTGGCCAGCCTAGAATACTATCTTCGCCCATTGGCGTCACACTTAGTACATCACCGCTTTCAAGAAGAACCTTTAAAGCCTGTCTACCCTCGACTGCAGCATAGTCATGCTGCATCGTTGAGTTTCTATCAACCTCAGCCATTGCGAAGGAGGAACTTACGGCTATGCCAACAGCAAGAACTGCCGCAAATTTTTTCATCGTTAACACCTCTTGGTCATTGATGTTGGATAGTTTAAAGGTGTCAACCTTACACAAAGCTGAGTCTTATATTACATTAATGCTAAGCGGAGCTTACGTGTGATGTGCTCTTAACCTCATCACTTGCACTGAAAAACAGCAGAAATTTTTGTTCGATGGCTGCTGCTCGTGGTCTTCAAATTCCGGCAGCAAGAAGCGGATACTCGAACAAGGCGTAGTTCCCCCAAGCGCAACAGAATCTCAAGACAACACTAGCATTTATGCCGTGAGCCAATTTATTCTAGGGATGGTCTGAAGTAGCCCTGTGTTTCCGGCCGACTTCTGCCCTTGCCAATTTTAGAAGCGGCGATTCGACCAAAATCGATCAAGTCATCCGCTCATTTCTGAGTTTTTAGCCGCCGCGAACACCTCTCAGCGGCCATTTCCCACATTACAGGCGCACCTCTCCTGCATTCGTCAGCAAATGCCGGCGCGCCATCCACAGGTTCGACAGGGCAAACAATGTCACCAGCTGCGCCGTGTTCTTCGCCAGGCCACGGAAGCGTGTCTTCACATAACCGAACTGGCGCTTGATCACCCGGAACGGGTGCTCGACCTTGGCGCGCACCTGGGCCTTGGCCTTCTCGATCTTGCGCTTGGCTTTGTACAGCGCGCTGCGCTTACTCAGCTTCTTGTACGTACTGCGGCGGGCCGCGATCTGCCAGATCACCTCCCGGCCTTCATGTTCCGGGCGCTTCTCGACGCCGGTGTAACCCGCGTCGGCACCCACCATGTTTTCCTCACCGTGCAGCAGCTTGTCGACCTGGGTAACGTCTGCAACGTTCGCTGCCGTCCCTACCACGCTGTGCACCAGGCCGGACTCGGCATGCGCCGATGTGGGCCTTCATGCCGAAGTAATACTGGTTTCCTTTCTTCGTCTGGTGCATTTCCGGGTCGCGCTTACCGTCCTGATTCTTGGTCGAACTCGGCGCATGGATCAGCGTGGCATCGACGATAGTGCCTTGGCGTAACGACAAACCGCGGTCGCCCAGATAACCATTGATCACCGCCAGAATCCCAGCCGCCAATTCGTGTTTCTCCAGCAAGCGACGGAAGTTGAGGATGGTGGTTTCGTCGGGAATGCGTTCCAGGCTCAGCCCGGCAAACTGGCGCAGGATCGTGGTCTCGTACAACGCTTCCTCCATCGCCGGATCGCTGTAGCCGAACCAGTTCTGCATCAGGTGTACGCGTAGCATCGCCATCAGCGGATACGCCGGACGGCCGCCTTCACCCTTGGGGTAGTGCGGCTCGATCAGGGCAACCAAACCCGTCCACGGCACCACCTGATCCATCTCGATCAGGAACAACTCCTTACGGGTCTGCTTGCGCTTACCGGCGTACTCGGCGTCGGCAAAGGTCATCTGCTTCATCGGGAAACTCCGGCAACGGGATCGGCGTATTTCACCAGAAACGGGAAGTCTTCTTCAGGATTTCCCTAAGCACCTGGCGAGCGCCGATCTCGGTATCGCAAAGGAATATCGGCATTTTCCCACCCAAGGCATCGTTAACTGTGGTCATCCATGAGATTGCAACGGCTTTGTCTTCGAAAATTTCTTCGGCTATGACTGCTACTTGGGAAAGACGGTCTTGCTTCGTCGCGCCAAGGGGATTCATCGAGTCGACAGATATCGGGTTTTCGGGCTTTTTGATCAGTCCTTTGAGTGCTGTGACGCTTTGATCCTCGGCCGGCTTATCCACAGATGCTATCTCCTTGGGCAGAAGGAAAAACTCACCACGAATAACCCACCCTCGCATACACGACCTACAGCACATAACCACTGCCTTTCAGCGAATGCCATGGCCGGCCAAGCAGTTCTGAGCACGCTGCCTGCGCGCCACCGAAGCAGAAATTCAAACTTCGAGTGAATGCTTGTGGTGATGCGTATCGCACCGACTCACCTTTCTCATTCCAGATATCGCCATTGACCGCCCGCAACAAAGCATGACCCGCAACCAGGTCATGGGGCGAAACGCTGTAGAGCGATACGGCAGCAACACCATCGCCTGCGGCAACACGCGCAAGGCGGTAAGCAATGCTTGGCATCGGGTGGAAAATAGCCGGGTGGCAAAGCAAAGCATTCTGCTTGGCTTTTTGGGCGCCCCCATAACTGACCATTACCGCTGTCCCCGGTGCCAAGATCGCAGATTGCAGGTCATTATTCACGGGACGACCATTACGCAGTAAAGCCGGTGCACCCTCAGCCCATGCTATGCAGTCAGGACCACTAGGCGTGACGGGGGCGTAAACCACGCCCAGCACTGGCGTTGCGTTATGCAGCAATCCGATAGAAATGGCAGAGCCCGGCCGACGATTGAGGAAGTCGCCTGTTCCATCATTGAATCGCCCCTGGTTTCGTAGACACCTCCAAGCCTCATAATGAGGCCCATCAGGAGGTGCCATGAGCAACCAGCGTTACCCCGAAGAATTCAAGATCGAAGCGGTCAAGCAAGTCACCGAGCGCGGTTTGCGCGTTGCCGATGTGGCGGAGCGTCTAGGCGTGTCCGCGCACAGCCTGTACGCCTGGGTAAAGCGCTACAGCAAGCCCCAAGCACAGCGGCAGCAGGTAGATGATCAACAGGCCGAGCTGCGTCGCTTGCGCGCGGAACTCAAGCGGGTGACCGAAGAGCGAGACATCCTAAAAAAGGCCGCCGCGTACTTTGCCAAGGAGTCCGGCTGAAGTACGCCGTCATCAGCAAGCTGTCGGTGGAGTACCCGGTACGGCGTCTCTGCCAGACCCTCCAGGTACATCCCAGCGGTTACTACGCCTGGCTGGCCGAGCCGAAATCCGCACGCGAGAAGGAAGATCAGCGCCTGCTCGGATTGATCAAGCATGCCTGGCTGGAAAGCGGCGGGGTCTACGGCTACCGCAAGATCCACGACGACCTGCGTGAGCTGGGCGAGTCCTGTGGCCGGCACCGCGTGGCTCGCCTAATGCGGGTGGAGGGGCTGCGTTCGCAGACCGGTTATCGTCGGCGCCCCGGCTATTACGGCGGTAAGCCGACGGTGGCTTCGCCCAACCGCCTGGAGCGGCAGTTCAAGGTCAGCGAGCCGAACAAGGTCTGGGTCACCGACATCACCTACATCCGCACCTATGAGGGCTGGTTGTACTTGGCGGTGGTGCTGGATCTGTTTTCGCGCCAGGTGATCGGCTGGTCGATGAAACCACGGATGTGCAGCGACCTGGCCATCGATGCGTTGTTGATGGCGGTCTGGCGGCGCAAGCCCAGGCAGGAGGTGATGATCCACTCCGACCAGGGCAGCCAGTTCAGCAGCTCGGACTGGCAGAGCTTCCTAAAGGCCGACAACCTAATCAGCAGCATGAGTCGACGCGGTAACTGTCACGACAACGCGGTCGCGGAAAGCTTTTTCCAGTTGCTGAAGCAGGAGCGCATCCGACGGAAAACCTACGGCACTCGCGAAGAAGCCCGCAGTGATGTGTTCGATTACATCGAGATGTTCTATAACCCCAAGCGCCGCACCGCCTCGATTCCAACCGTCGTGATGCGCCCTTGCAGTTGCTCGCGAACGATTAGCCGCACTGATCCGGCCATCAATTCGTCCCCCTGACGAGCGCTGCCATCGAGTGCCTCCTTTATCAACTGATCCAGGGGTTGCCCCTTTTCCGCTGCCAGGTCGATACCGTAGGAATTCCACACATCTTCAACCTTGGTGCTGCCCTTGAGCCGGAGTTCAAGGTTTGGCAGATCGGTTCTTGACGCTTCTACCGCCTGGGAAAAAACGCAGTCAACGAAAGGCTGATTGTTTGGCTTGAGGACGACAAACAGATGATCACCGGCTTCAAGCCTGGTCGACCCTCGAGGCGGTATGACGGCCGACCCTCGCGTGATCATCGCCACGACTACGCCTTCGGGCAACGCCATCTGCGAGAGCAAACGGCCGGCGGCTCTCGCATCGTTACCGAGCGTGTATTCGACGATTTCCGCGTCGACATCGTGCAGTGACGAGATTTCGAGAGTCGCGGCGGGCGTCGCTGGTGGCTTCTCCGTCAGCCCCAGCTTGCGCGCGACGAGCGGGAGCGTAGAGCCCTGCACCGTCGCCGATAGCAGAACTACGAAGAACACAACATTGAAGATCAGGGGCGCATTAGGCAGTCCGAAAAGCAACGGGAAGATTGCCAGGATGATCGGCACCGAACCACGTAGGCCTACCCAGGAAACGAGTGCCGTCTCCCTGAGATTGAAGCCAAAAAGCGCAAGCATTGGTGCGACGGCCAGCGGCCTGGCCAGCAACACCAGGACCAGTGCAATCACCAACCCCTCGACCCACACATCGAGCAGCGAAACCGGATCGACGAGCAGGCCGAGGACTACGAACATGGTGATCTGGCTAAGCCATGCCAGGCCATCCATGAACAGGAAGGTGCTGCGCTGGAAAACGAATTTCTGGTTTCCGATCATCACGCCAGCGACGAAGATCGCCAGAAATCCGCTGCCGCCCAGATTCGCGGATACTCCATAGGCGAGCAATCCGCCGGCCGCAACAAGCACCGGATACAAGCCGGTCGCGACCAGTTTTATCCTGCTCAGCAACCTGAGTATCGACCATCCGACACCAAGCCCGACCAGCGCACCTATCCCCATCTGCATCAAAAACATCTGAAGCAGACCCCAGCCAAGCGGCATGCTGTTAACCAGCACCTCCAACAAGCCCACCGTCAGAAAGATGGCCATGGGGTCGTTGGACGCGCTTTCAATCTCCAGCACCGACTTGAGCCGCTGATTGATGTGAATTCCGGCGTTTCGCAAGAGAGAAAATACGGCTGCAGCATCGGTCGAGCCGATGATCGCACCCAGCAACATGCCTTCCAGAACTGGAAGCTCAAGCATCCAGGCAGCTGCGAGCCCCGCGATTGCGGCCGTTGCGAGTACCCCAACTGTTGCCAGCAGAGACGCTGGCTTCCAAACCTTCCTTATGGACGAAACGGGCGTTTGCAGGCCGCCGTCAAAAAGGATAAGCGCCAAAGCCAGGGTGCCGAGGGCATGCGCGGCAACGGCATTATCAAAAACGATCCCGCCGATACCGTTCTCACCTGCAAGCATGCCGGTGATCAGGAACAACACGAGCACCGGCAGCCCCAGACGGGCCGACAGTTTGCTGGAGAGCACACCGAACAGGATCAGTACTGCTGCCAGCAGCAATAGCTTGTCAATTGCAAACACCGAAGGTCCTTAATTATCTATGCACCGCATTTTTCGCGAGCAGACGCAACGTCGTGATAAGCCGGCGAGCCGACCACACCGCCGGATCAGGTCAGTTGTAGCTCAGGAGTAAAAAGCGCTCATTTTGAGCGATGTTCGATACCTAGCGGTCGAATCGATTTCATGCCAGATGTTGCGAGGCCTTTCTCGCGCAATGCCAAATGGTCACCCTAGAGGTTCGACAATTGATCTTTGAGCAAGTCGTTTTATTGATTGCCACTGGTTTCGGGCTGGGGTCTTTACCCTGGGTGCCTGGAACCTTCGGATCACTGCTGGGGATACCACTGGCGTGGTGGCTCTGGGGGCAGGCGCTGACAAGGCAACTGCTGGTCATCACCGCGCTGCTGGCGGTCGGCGTTCCGCTGTGTCACTGGGCCTCGCGTTGGCTTGGAGGCGGTGATGCCGCGCAGATCGTTGCCGACGAGTACTTCGCCTTTCCACTGGTTTTTTTGGGAGTGGCCACAACCCATCGATGGTGGCTACTAGGTGCGGGATTCGCACTGTATAGGCTTTTCGATATCACCAAACCGCCCCCCATTGATTTCGTCGAAACCATTGGTGGTGGCTTGGGTATCGTTTTTGATGACGTGCTGGCCGCGCTATTGGCTTGGCTCGTTCTGCGTGGGACACAAGCAGTTTGGAGACGCCCGTAGCTCCAGCTCAAAGTCACCCCTACCGACAGTGATTCTAGGCCCAGTCACTCCGCTGCTGTCTGAAACGTTGCATAGGCCAAGATGCTCTCGGCTACAGGTCGACACCTCGTGTGCTGCTTTCTAGGACGACCCACTGGTCGGCTGTCATGAAACAGGTCCAACCTGCATCAGGTCAGTGTATACCGGTAGCGGCCGGTCGGGCCGCAGGCTCTCTGGAGATTTCGATGTCGAAAAAGGCACTGACCCCGCCCTCTGCGGCCTTGCATTTCAATCCATTACGCGTGCAACTCGAACGGCTACGTAACGAGATGACGAGCGACGCCTGCCTGGCATCGCTGAAAAATATCCAGGTTCATGAGTGCTACAGGCAAAGCGCCGAGAATCTGCTGCAGTACCTATGTCTTCGTCGCCATGACCTGCGCGAGTTACAAGCGCAGCTTGCCGAGATCGGTTTGTCGTCCTTGGGCCGCGCCGAGGCGGCAATACTCGCAGCTGTGACATCGGTGATGGGCGTGTTGCAGCGGCTCGAAGAGCCGAATACCCAAGAGCCCAAGGCCCCTGAGCGTGGTCTCCACGAGGGTGAGCGTCTATTGGCGGCTCACGCCGACGCGCTGTTTGGAAAGGCCCGTGGCACGCGCTCGATTCGAATCATGGTCACCCTCCCCTCTGAAGCGGCGCACAACCGCGACCTCATCGAAGCGTTGATCAAGGAAGGCATGGATTGCGCGCGCATCAACTGCGCACACGATGACCCAGACAGCTGGCGTGCGATGATCGAGCATGTTCGTGCAGCGGAGAAAGCGCTTGGGCGCGAATGCAAGGTAGCGCTCGATCTCGCTGGGCCCAAGTTACGCACAGGCCCTATCGCAACGGCGCCAGGTGTAAAAAAGGTACGGCCCACGCGTGATTGCTATGGGCAAGTCATCAGCCCCGCCCACGTTCGTATTACCTGGGCGACGGCAGCCATAAACGAGTCCGATACCGACCCATGCTTGATGGTTACAAGCGATAAAGCGCTGGCAGTCCGTGCTGGCGATACGCTTAGGTTACGCGATGCGCGCGGCTCGAAACGAAAGATGAAGGTCATCGCGTCTGATGAGGAGGGGTGCCTGGCGGAGCTGAAGAAAACGGCCTACTTCACAGACGGCAGGCAGATCAAACAGCGTCGGGCAGGCAAGACACTGGGACGAATGCGCGTTACTGGCTTGCCGCCGCGCGAGCAGCATTTGACCCTGCGGGTTGGCGACCTGTTGGCGCTGACCGCTGACGACCAACCTATCGATCCACCGAGCAACGACAATGCCGAGACCGCAAGGATAGGCTGCACACTACCGCACGTATTGGCGGCGGTCGCAGCGGGCGACCCTGTTTGGTTCGACGATGGCAAAATTGGGGCGCGGGTGGAGAAAGCGTCTGCCGATGCGCTGATCTTGCGCATTACCCAAATCGCACATGCAAGCGGCCGCGCCAAGCTGGCAAGTGACAAGGGCATCAACTTCCCAGACAACGCCCTCCCAGTCCGAGCACCGACCGAGGACGATATTGAAACACTGGCGTTTGCGGCGAAACACGCCGATATCGTTCAGATGTCGTTCGCAAACAGCGCCGAAGACGTGATTGAATTGATTGATCATTTGGAACGACTGGACGCGACGCACCTTGGAGTAGTGTTGAAAATCGAGACCCGTGCCGGATTCGAAAACCTGCCCAAGATGCTGCTCGCCGGCATGCGATTGCCACGATTTGGCGTCATGATCGCCCGGGGCGACCTGGCCGTAGAGACCGGTTTCGAACGTTTGGCCGAAATTCAGGAAGAGATGCTGTGCCTGTGTGAGGCAGCCCATGTACCAGTGATATGGGCAACCCAGGTTCTTGAAAGCCTGGCTAAGAAGGGAGCGCCGGCGCGCTCAGAAATTACCGATGCAGCCATGAGCGTTCGTGCTGAGTGCGTAATGCTCAACAAGGGGCCATACATTCTTAAGGCGGTGACAACCCTCAATGACGTGCTGCGCCGCATGCGGGAGCATCGCGCGAAGAAACGGGACTTACTTCGCTCGTTGCAAGTGGCTGGGCGGCAGGATGCAACCGGGGCGCTAAGCTGAAGGCTGCTGAAGGAAGGTGTCGCGGTCACTGGCAATGGTGTTCAGCAGTGCTTTTCTTCGAGTTATCACCCGTCTGCCACTCGTATCTGCAGGCCCCATCCCACCCATATGGACGGGATTTGACAGCACTTGGCTCGCCGATACTCGACAGCAACCTGCGGGCTCGTCCGGCTTTTTGGTTACGCCGCATGCGCGACCGGACCCGGTTCTCCCACCTGCGTTTTGGACTTCGCAGAGCGTGGAGACGCATCGAGCAAAAGTTGGAAGAGCGGCGTTCGAGGGTAGCCGACTGAGAGGTATGAGCGTGGCTGTGGAAGGAGCACCAGCCGGGCGAGCCGATTGACGCTGGCTTGCTTCGCTTCGAGCGTGCGGGCCCCGTCGCGACCCAGGAGACACTTATCTTTGACGCACTAAACCACAGCGCATCGCGACACTCGCTGGTTGTCGCCCCCCTGCTTTGTAGGCGCCCCCAAATCTCAAAGTAAAACCTTGTTGAATGTCCGGTTCTGGCCGGTTAGCGACCACTTCTCAGGCTAGCCATGCTTGTCCTCCCACATGTGGAGGACTTGCCATGAACATCACTGCTACCTGCACCCGCCGGCCCTGGAACAAAGGAAAGTTGGTCGGACAGAAAACCCCGCTCCGGCTGAGAGATATCTGGGCCATCCGAGTAAGGCTTCAGCTTGCAGAACGAACCCGGGATCTGGCTTTGTTCGATCTGGCCATCGACAGCAAGCTTCGAGCCTGCGACTTAACCAAGCTCCGTGTATGCGACGTTGCTCATGGCGAGCATGTGTCATCACGAGCAATGGTTATGCAGCAGAAAACGAAGCGACCAGTGCAGTTCGAAATTACTGAGCAAACACGGTCTGCTCTCGCGGCCTGGATACACCAAGCCCAGCTCCGTAGCCAGGACTGCCTTTTCCCGAGCAGGCTGCACACCTCAGACCATCTATCCACTCGTCAATACGCTCGTATCGTCAAAGGCTGGGTGCAAGCCATTGGCCTTGATCCGGCCATGTATGGCACTCACACAATGAGACGTACAAAGGCATCACTGATCTATCGCAGGACAAAGAACTTGCGGGCCGTTCAACTTCTGCTTGGCCATACGAAGCTGGAGAGCACCGTTCGATATCTTGGGATTGAGGTCGACGACGCCTTGGAAATGGCAGAGCAGACCGAGGTTTGACCATGTATAGCGACGGTCGAAGTCAGGCCGTCGCTAACCGGCCAGAAGCGGAAGCTGGCGACAGTGCATCGGGTGCCATGTTGTAGCCATCTGTCGATGGCAGCTTGCTGCAGACTGGTTTGTAGCACCTGTTGACAGCCTGCTGCCCCAGATTGATTAATAGCGGCAGATGAAAGCGCTTTACCGACTTGCCTTAACGTTAGAGAAGAGATTGAAGGCAAACTCGGGCTTTCTTGCGGCCTCTCCGCATGCTCTAACCACTCCAATTTGAATGGATGGTTTTCGCATGCCTGTTCGTCAGACATATCTATGCCTGTTAATCCTCGGAACCGCGTTCTGGGGGATTTCGTTTGCCTTCACCAAAGTGGGTGTTGCGGACGGGCCACCCTTCGTATTCCTGGGGTACAAGTTCGCACTCGCTACGCTAGTGCTTTGCGTGATCTTTTTCAGACGGCTGAAACTGATCAACAAAGAAACGCTCCTGGCCGGCGTGGCCATAGGTCTACCCTTGTGTTTGGGTAACATTTTCCAGACTGTCGGGCTTCAGCACACCAGCATCACCAACACCGCCTTCATCACTGGCCTGGATGTATTGCTCATCCCGGTCTTCAAGTGGGCTCTCTTTCGGAAGCGCGTCGAGCCTCGAATCTGGCTCTGCTGCGCCGTCGCGCTGACAGGGCTCTATCTGATCGTTACGAGGGCCGGGCTTACTCTGAATCCAGGTGACATCTGGATCATGTGCTGTGCAGTCTTTTTTGCCGCATATGTGCTCACGGTTGGCTTCTTCTCGCATAAGTACGACTCGATGCTTACGGTCATCACTGCGCTGGCTACCTGCGCTACTGGATGCCTTTTTGCTGCACTTTTCGACGCTAGGGCCGAATGGGCCCCAATGGATTCCTCCTTCTGGGAAGGAGTTCTGTTCTGCGCGTTGCTCGCCACAGCCTTCATGTACGCGGTTCAGAGTGCTGCGCAGAAGTATCTCGAAGAAGAAAAAGTAGCCCTGACCTACCTGTTCGAGCCCATCTTCGCAGCATTCGCGGGAGCGATGCTCCTTGGCGAAACCTTGGATGGAAGAACCCTGGCCGGTGCAGCTCTCATCTTTTCAGCTCTGCGGATCGCCGAGATTGATGTACCCAAGTTCTTATCCCGCCTGCTGCGCGCCCTGTTTGCCCCGTGGGCTAGGCGCCAATGAGTATTTGGATGGAATTCTGTGGAGGCTTTGGTCGGTAGCTGCCGGAGGCAGCATTTGGCCGATTGCCGCCGGTGACGACTGGCAGCTACCGGGCCAGAGCGGCGTTTCGGTTCACGTGCTTCAGCACGGCGCCGGCTCTTCGAGCAGGCTCGCTGAGCACTCTTAAACCCCGCAGCGCTGCTTCACCAATGAATGCCCTCTCTCTGCCGCTCACGAATCAACGCACACACGAATTCCGCGTATGCGTTCTATGGGTACATTGATTGAATGGTATCGGATGGATCTCATCCAATCCAGAGCTCTGGGGTGCTTTGCTGTACGTACTGGCTGGCCAGTTTGAGCACGCTGGGGTTCTTGGGGACATCGTTGTAAGGTCTGACCAGGCGTCGGTCGCCCATGAGCTTGGCGGCAATCCAGACAGAGCTGTGGCAGCACCGCGTAACACTCTTCAGCGTCAGCTCCTCGATGGGCTGCGCTACCTGGTGAAGAACGAGCTCAAGTTGAATCAGCCAGACGCTTCCGATGGCTGGATCACGGCCGATGCGATCTGGCTGGTCAGCAAGACCGTTTCGGATCGGCTGCGTGCTCACCTCCTCAGCCAAGGGATTGAGGGTGTTCCGGAGCGCAACTCCACTCTCTTCAATGTCTTTCAGGATAACGGCCTGATTGTTGCGAATCCTGCTGGCAAAGCTATTTGGGATGCCGAAATCCTGAGCCCTACGGGATGGAAGAACGCATTCACGTTCTTGAGAGTTTCACCTTCACTCATATGGGCAGCTGGCGAAGACCGCCCGGAGCCTTTTGGCGGCTCGGTGCAAGTCCTCAACGAAGAAGCAGCCCCTGCCGCAGCTTCCGAAGCGCAGGAGGAAAAGCCCAGCCTTACTGCCGGGGGCGGCGATGCCGTTGCGGCAGAGCCTCAAGGGGACGAACCCGCAAGTGACCATGGACCGCAACCCGATGAGGTAGATGATACGGACTACCTTCTGGATCTGATGGATATGCGTGACGCGCCGACCAATTCGGTACCCGCCCCGGCGATGCCGGCGGCGTCCGAGGTCGAAGCTCAGTCAGACACTGCCGCGACCGCTACCATCGCTGGCCCGATCGGCGACACGCTAGGTCACCTTTTCATGCACTGGCTAAAAGTGGGTGTAGGAACCCACAAGATCATTATCAATGATGCAAAAGCCAAGGTTCACACCGTCAACGGCACGGCTTTTCTGGTGACTCCTGAAATATTCAGAAGGTATGCCCAAGAGCATCCGACCCTCTTCTCAGCGAGGGCTGGCGAAGGACAGCCATGGCTGCAGGTCCAAAAGTCGTTCGAAAAGCTGAAGCTTCACGTTAAGAAGAGCAACGGACATAACATCTGGACGTGCGAAGTCTTTGGACCTCGTAAAACGAAAACACTGAAGGGTTATATGCTCAAAAAACCCGGCGACGTATTCACAACTGAGATGCTGGATAATCCCAATCTCAAACTTTGTGAGAGTCAGGATGATCACTAGCTATCATTGGATAGTTGCGCTGAGGTCTGGACTACCCTAATTATGGCGGATTGACTTTGTTGATGACCGCTTGTGACTGGGCAGCTAGGCCAGCCAAGTAAGCGCCTAGGTCCTGGAAATTGTTTTCCTTGAGAATCCTCGCAACCATGGCAGAGCGCTTCTCCTTTAGCGGTAAAAAAATTGCGCAACGCTGGTGGTTGTGCGGGCGGGGCAATGTCTTCCAATAATACGTTGCCTTGAAGCGAGCCATAGCTTCGTTGAACCCCAACCAAGCATCAGGCTCATGCGACAACACGAACATGCCGTATTCACGCCTGAGTTCTGTTATAGCCTGCTCACATAACCCGTAGATCTTATAGGTTCCGGTCAGCTCAACCGGCTGTTCAAGCCGCGCCGCGATGTACTTGGCAGCTGCGAAGTGATGCGAACCGCCGGAGTTCATCAGAAAGACGCGTCCGTCCCAAGCCCAAGTGGCGAAATAATCGTGATCGACGTGGCTGATGATCCGAATTTCATCCCAGGCCAGATTCTTCGCCAGCTTCGCCGGAGATATCTCGTCGATCATCTCGGGTGAGTTCCTTACCACCATGTCATCCATGGTGGCGAACTCCTTGAGTTCGGATTTCGACGCGGAGAAGCCATCTACCTGTTGGATATCGCACCGCCACCGTTGGATCTGCATCTCGCTGCCAACGCGCAATAGTGGGGCGCATTCGATGCTAGTCGAGCCATACCGACCATAGGTGCGGCAGTGGGTCCATCCATTCAGCTTGTCGCGATATATCCCGCGCTCATAAATAAGAGATCCGAAGTCGTGCCACCTAACAACCGCTCCTGCGCCAATACCTTTTGCTGTTTCCTGGATGGGCGAATTAAGTTTGACTGGGCTCTTAATCAGCTTCATGAGCGTTGCAGGATACCCACAGTCCTCACGCACTGAGTCCCATAGAAATGTTCCTGCTCTGCGCCAGAAAGGGAGGGGCTGATCTATCGACATGCATTCACCATCGTCGGAGGCAGGCGTTCAGTATAAGGATGTACTCAGTAAGCGGGGTGCCGCGAGAGATTGTCCTAATCATAGATCCCACTCGCCAAGGCGTTGCGGGCCGCAACACCGAGCAGCACAGTGACGAATGAGAGGTGTGTTATGTGCAGTCGTTACGAAGCCCCTACCCCAGAGCGTCTCCAAGAAGAGTTTGGTGTCGAGTTCGACGCTCAGGAGAAGCTCGAATTGTGGCCAGGTTATGCCGGGCCGTTCCTGCGCAAGCCTCGCAATGTCGACCCGTACGATGACGCCGTGTTGCCATTTGAAGCTGAGGTGGGAGTGTTTGGGCTCCTGCCCTTCTGGGCCGACAAAAAGCTGGCACGGTCCACCTACAACGCCCGTTCTGAGACGGCCTCGGTCAAGCGGTCATTCAGGGAGGCATGGAAGAAGGCACAGCACTGCATCATCCCTGCGGTGGCGATCTATGAGCCCGACTGGCGAACAGGCAAGGCTATTCCTACTCGAATTTCCCGTGCCGATGGGCGGCTGCTAGGGATAGCGGGCCTATGGGAGGTAGAACGGCAACCTTTTTTGGGTCTGATGAGCGGATTGACCAACTACACCATGGCTGACGAGCTTCGCGTAAAGCAGGCACTCGACATTGCTGTCGCGACCGGTGATCTGCTGGCGGTCGACAAGAACGGCAAAACAAGGCGTCGAAAAGGCACAAGCATCAAGTCGACAGATATCCTGATAGCGCCCCCGCAAAGACCCATCTTCTTCGTGCCACCTCTGAAGAAATCCAGTTCAGAAAACTGAGGGGCGGCATCGCTCTTCGGGTGGTCGGTTCGCCTCCAACGGTAGTGGTACTGGCATGATACAAGCAGTAGTTTTCGATGTGTTTGGCACGCTTCTCCAGATAGATGAGCGTCGCCATCCTTTCCGCCAACTGATGCAGCACCTGCGGCTTCAGGGCAGAACACCAAGGCCGGATGACGCACGGACTCTGATGACTCGAAATCTGGGTTTGGCTGGAGCTGCCGATTATTTCGGTGCGCAGTTGAGCAACTCTGAGTTAGCTAGCCTTGAAAGCGACCTTTTCACCGAGCTGGCCAGCGTTCGCCTTTTCGATGATGCGTTGGAGTCGCTAAATCAGCTAAAGAACGCCGGCCTGAAGCTCGCGTTGTGCTCCAATCTCGCAGCCCCATATGCGATTCCAGCCAAACTGTTACTGCCGTCGTTCGATGTTTACGGATGGAGCTTTGAGGTTGGGGCAATAAAGCCTGAGCCTGCAATCTATCGTCAGATGATCGAACAGCTTGGCTGCGAAGCCTCCGCCATCGCAATGATCGGTGACACGTTGCAAGCCGATATGCTTGGTCCAATTGGGCAAGGCATGCGTGGCTACCACCTACAGCGTGAAGGAAAAGCCGATCAGTGCGGCTTCGTCTCGCTGATGGACTTTGCAGCCCACGTTCTGCAATACCCACCATCCGTTAATGGCTAAAGCTGCGTCGCCAGTTCTAGCTGTCGCCGCTAGACCCGGATGGCTTACAGGCATGACGACACCCTTTTTCTGTAACGGGAGCTCCTTCAGCTCTTGAGCGCCAGAATACGCCGAGCGCCGTTGAGAACGATGAATCCCACAACAGTACCGATAATCAGGTCTGGGTAGTTGGATCCACTCCAAGCGACGAGCGCTCCGGCGACTATGACGCCCACGTTGATGACCACATCATTGGCGGAAAATATCCAGCTCGCTTTCATGTGGGCCCCGCCTTCCCTGTGTTTGGAAATCAGCAGCAAACAACCCATGTTGGCGAGCAATGCCAGGAATGCGACGGCCATCATTATCAGCGACTCGGGCTCGCTGCCGAATACAAAGCGTCTAAATACCTCTACGAGCACGCCGAGAGCCAAAATCAGCTGGAGCACACCAGCAAGGTGTGCAGCACGCACCTGCAGGCTGACGCTACGCCCCACCGCATAAAGGGCTAGGCCGTACACTGCCGCGTCAGCGAACATGTCGAGCGAGTCGGCAATCAGACCCGCGGACCTGGCGACCAGACCAGCAGTCATCTCTACCACGAACATGAAGGCGTTGATGCCTAACAGTAAACGTAGGGAGCGGGACTCCTGTGTAGATTCCGCCGAATTCTCGACGGCTTTAATCATCTCCGGGTCTGCAGTGACGGTTTTCTGAAGTGTGGCGCCTAGCCCTAACGCCGCCAGCTTTGTAGTTATGGGCTCAACGGCCCCGTCATGCATGACGTCTAATCGACGGTCCGATAAATCAAAAGTCAGTTTCCGAATTCCGTCCAAACTATTCAGCGCCAAGCGGATCATTCGCTCTTCTGATGGACAATCCATCTTGGGCACGGCGTAAACACTGACCCATTGCCCCGTCGTATCGGAATGATTTTGCACACCGGCATCGGCGGCTGGTGTCGCATCGCAGCCGCAGGGACCATCGGACTTGCTCATGATACGGCTCCACTTGAAATCGAAGATGGGGTCATTAAAAGCCCTATAGCTACTACAAGGTCAATAATGCAGAGCCGATAAGGATTCACACGATGCGCATTGGTCAATTAGCAAGGCTAATAGGGATTGATACACAGACGATCCGCTTCTATGAGCAGCAGGGCTTGCTGCCACCGCCTGATCGCCAGGCGAACGGCTATCGTGTCTACACCGAGAAGCATGGCGAGCGGCTAGCCTTCATCCGGAGCTGCCGAATCCTGAATCTGTCACTTCCAGAGATTCACGCACTCCAACGCTACCAGGATGACCCTCGCCAGCCTTGTACGGCCGTTAATGCCTTGCTCGATGAACACATTTCTCAAGTCAAGTCGCAGATAACCGCTCTGCAGTCACTCGAACGACAACTCGTATCACTGCGGGCTAATTGCAGTGATGGGCGGGAAGTTGAGGCTTGTGGAATTCTCGCTGGCATTAGCGAGGACGCGTGCATTAAATTAATGGCGTTGGGGCTTACTGGCCTGTTAGCCGTTGTTTATACCAACCGGGGCGCTCAAAAACTCAACCGTATGGATCTTCCCATCAGGGGTCTTAACCTTCATCTCGTACGTTTGAACTTTGCCGTTAGTTCTATAACTCTGAATCATTCCGGTCGTACCGGTCGTCCCTGCAGGTGCTATGCTCAGCACTTTACCTTCTTTAACAAGTATTTTAAGGGTGGGATTTGTTACTGACGCACTCTCAAGGCGCTGCATTGTTAGTTCCCCTCCGTCTTCAGCCATAGCGAGCGAAGAAGCAGCGGCCAGAAAGAACGGCAGGATTACTTTAGCAGGGCGGTTCATTTGTTACCCTCTTGGGTTAGTAGATACCTTTAGATTAAAGGGTTGACCCTTACCAGAAGATGTTCTTCGCATTACAAAGCAGTAATTAACCATCGCTTTCTGCCGATTCGGCTCTGTTTTAAACTCATCGTTTTTGTAGACCATCCCACGCTCGATTAGGCCATGCATGCATTAAATGTATGGCGTTGGTCTGATGGGGAGTGGGTACCAAGCCGTATCACTTTGAATCAGGCGTGCCGAGGAAAGGTGAGTTCGAATGTGGTCCGACCGTCTTTGCTGGCGACGGCCACGTGGCCTTTGTGGAGGTTCATCACTGAACGGACAATAGCTAGCCCCAATCCTGCCCCACGAGGTTGTATGCCGTTAACGCGGTAAAAGCGGTCGAACAGGTGCGGGAGATGATCCGATTCGATAGTCGCGCCATGATTGGTGACAGCCAGCGAGACGATGTCTATGTCCTTCTCAAGTATCTTAATTTCGACCGTGCTGCCAGTATTCGAATGCCGCAACGCGTTGGATAGCAGGTTGGAAATGGCCCGTTGGACCATAAGCCGATTTCCTAGAACTATGGCATCGCCCGTTACCGTCGTTGCGACTCCGGCTTCTTCGGCGAGGACTTCGAGGTATTCACAGACGCGATTCGCCTCACTTCCCAGGGATAGTTGTTCGAGTTTCAGTGCTGGGCTGGCGTGGCTGGCCTGGGCGAGAAACAGCATGTCTGACACGATTCGATCCATGCGTTCGAGCTCTTCGACCGACGATTCGAGCACTTCCCTATATTGCTCCTTGCTTCGCTCACGCACCAATGTCACCTGCGCCTTGCCTATCAGGTTATTTAGGGGAGTCTTCAACTCATGGGCCACATCGTCCGAGAATTGTGACAGTTGCTGAACTCCGTCATCGAGTCGATGAAGCATTACGTTGAGGCTGTGCGCCAATTCCTGAAGCTCTAGTGGAAGCTGATCGCTGCGGATTCGGGGTGACAGATCCTGCGTCGATACCTTTGTCGCCAAGGCCCGAAACTTGCGAAGCGGTCGCAAACCGTTGTTAGCAACTAGCCATCCAGCCAACCCGATCAACATCAGCAGCATCGGCACAGTCACTAAGGCCGAGCGCAGGAATGCAGCCACTAGCAGTTGATCGGCACTGCGATCTTGCGTAAGTAAAAGCGTCATTGGAGCCAGTCCCGGGACCTGTATTTGCTTGCGCCCGGTTAGCATCTGCACGCCGTCTTCCGTGGTCCAGCCTAGGTATTCACCGTCTCTGTTCACAAGATCCATCTGCTGCGGCGCATGGGCGAACCGGCCGATACTAAAAATGGGGGATTTGGCTCTATCGCCGATGACGGTAATCGAAAGGTTGTCATGGCCGAGTACCGTATCGCTCAGTGCGTGTTGCCAGGAGCGGCCCATACGGGCTTTGGTGTCTTCTAGGAGTCCATGATCGATCTGCGAGAGCTTGGCCGTCACTTCCTCCTGGGCGCGCAGTTCCAGTTGGCGCACAAGTACCCAGTAGCTCAGTGCAATCAACAGCGCGACCAAGACGGCGCCGGTCAATGTGATTTGAAGCGCGAGACGCGATGCGAGGCTGAGTGGCTTCAAGGCCGCGCCTCCAGCACGTAGCCGACACCGCGAATGGTGTGTATCAGGCGATCGCCAAAGGGTTCGTCCACCTTCATCCGTAGGCGACGGATTGCAACATCCACCACATTGGTATCGCAGTCGAAGTTGATGTCCCACACCAGGGCGGTTATTTCGGTACGCGTGAGAACCTCGCCAGTCCGGCGCATGAGCAGATGCAGTAGCGCAAATTCTTTGCTGGTGAGATCAATACGCTGACCGCTCCTGTAGGCCCGATGCCGGCCCGGGTCGAGTTCGAGGTCGGCTACACGCAGATTGCTCGGGAGTGCGACCGCCTCGCCTCGCCGCAACAATGTTCGGATACGAGCGAGCAGCTCGGGGAACTGGAACGGCTTGACCATATAGTCGTCGGCGCCCGACTCCAGGCCGCGGACCTTTTGCTCTAAGCGGCCATTGGCCGTCAGCATGATGACGCGTGTCTGCTTACGTCGCCTGATGAGTTCGAGCACCTCCCACCCGTCCATGGTTGGCAGATTCACGTCTAGCAGCACGATGTCATAGTCGTTCTGCAGTGCCAGGTGGAATCCATCGAGCCCATCACTTACGCAATCGACCGTGTAACCACACTCGATGAGACCCTGCTGCAGGTATTCCGCAGCTTTAATCTCGTCTTCTACAACCAGAATGCGCATGTTTTCAGATGACTCAGCAATGAGGTGCGCGGTAAGCGGAACCAAAAAATTATTCATGTAGCAACTAGGCCAAGACTAACGCGGCTTGCCCAGCATGGAAGGCAGGCCGTAAAGATCAGCCTAGGGAAGCGGGAAGCACTTTAACGCGGTAAAAGTCCTGCGGGGCTGTCTTGCAAATTTGTAATCTACCTGTCATTTGGTTGGCCCGCAGCGCAAGGAGGTGCACTTAAGCAAAAAAAGGCGCCCTACGGGCGCCTGAAACACATCTTCAAACCAAGGGAGCACAAAAAGAAGATGTGGTGTTGCTCGTAGTGCTTCACAGGATCGAGAGCGGGTACTCGGCGATGAATCGAACCTCATTGAGGTCGGACTCGAAAGCAGTCGCCCGTGTTGTAGCCTGGCGCACCCGCAGAGAGAGGTCCTTGAACGAGCCTGTCTGTACAACGTAGCGTGCTTCGACGTCGCGTTCCCAGCGCTTCTGTCCGGACAGAGGCGCGCCGTTATCGTCTTGGCGCATATATACCTCATTTGCGTTGCTGTAATCGGCGCCCCAGCCGCGGGCGTAGCGAGTCATGAACGTAAGCCCAGGTATGCCGTAACCCGCCATGTTCAGGTCATAACGCAGCATCCAGGACTGCTCTTTAGGTGAGTTGAAATCACTGTACTGGATGGAGTTATTCAGGTAGATCGAGTCCGCTTGGCGCAAGTAGTCAAAGTCGTTGTTACCGTTGTTTCGCTGATACGACGCCGTGACGGTGTGCGCGCCGAAGGCGACACCCAGACTGGAACTCCAGATGCTGTTGTTAAACTCGCCCAGCAATTTCCGACCTTCGTCGGTTGCCTTGTAGTAGTTGAAGCTGCCCAGCAGCACGACGGCATCGGAAAGTGGATAGGTGGCCGAGACACCGAAATAATGTTGATCCCAGGCATCCTTCAGCCGGCTGGTATACAGGCTAAGACTGAGGTTTTCGTTCACGCTATAGTCGCCGCCTGCGTAGCCGAGCCAAGGCGAGTCGACGCCGCCGCCATAAAACGTGACGAAGTCATCGTTCGTGTTGCTGGTATTGGGCTGGCTCATCGCGTGCAGGCGGCCGCCCTGGAGGGTGAGGTCGTCCAGCGAGTTGTTCACAACGGTGACACCCTTGAAAGACTCCGGCAGCAGCCGTGCGTCACCAAAGTGCACGACAGGAGTAGCGGGAAATACATCGCCTGCCTTGATCTCGGTGCCCAAGAACCGTGCTTTCACGGCCCCCCCTACTCGAGAAAAGTCATCCTCGGCATCGCCGGCGCTATTGTAGGGGAGAAGATCGACGGTTCCGCCAGCACCGGAACGTCCTGATCCAGAATCGAGTTTGAGGCCGAGCATGGCGAAGGCGTCGACGCCGATCCCCACCGAGCCTTGGGTATATCCGGACTCAAAGAATGCCATCAGTCCGTGAGCCCATTCCTCAGAATAGCCATTGCCGGTGGCGCTCCCACCGTCGCGAAAATCTCGGTTGAAATAAAAGTTGCGATTTATCAGCGAAAGCGTGCTGCCTTCGATGAAGCCCTCCGCTGTTTCCGATTGGGCAAAGACCGGGGCGCTGCCCAGTGCCAGTGAAAGGGCTGTAAGTGAAAGGGCGGCCTTTTTGCTCATGATGATGCTCCTGATATACGGCATGTCAGCGCTCGAATGACGCCTTCGCCTTTTTGTTCGAGTGCCGGGCGATGATCTTCCCCTGTAAATGACCGCAGGATTAGCGGTAAATGACGATCTCGTAATCTTGAGCGGTGCAATCGCAGATATTCCTTGGATTACAAATTTGTAATGTCGTAGTCACCCGGCCGATATCCGCGCTTATCTAAAGTCACGCCGCTTAGCCATCAGCTATCTGGCCGGTTTAGTGCGGCTGAGGAAACGCTATCGACGAAGGGGGCACTGCACTGCAGTGTTGCGTATGTATCAAAAGAAACGCTTGTATCTGCTTGCTAGCGGGCTGCTTGGGCTCGGGCTGGCACTAATGTCGCTCGAGGTGGGCGCGCAAGACGGTCTGACACTGGAGCGGGCCGTGTCCCTTGCGTATGAACGCAACCCAGAATTTTCCGCTGCGCGGTCGGAGATCGGCATCGCAAGCGGTCTGCGCCGCCAAGCTGGGGTTATCCCGAACCCGGAATTAGGGTTCGAGGTGGAAGACACTCAGTCCGACCGCCAGACCCGCTCAATTACAATCACCCAGTCGATCGAGTTGGGCGGCAAGCGCGGCGCTCGAATCGGCGTGGCGGATGCTAATCGCTCGATGGTGGATGCCGATCTCGACCTTCGACGCCAAGGATTACGTGCAGATGTGATCCAGGCATTCTTCGCCGCCCTGCGCGCCCAAGAAGGCATGCGACTGGCCGAGGCCTCTCTGTCATTGGCCGAACGGGCTGCTAAGGTCGCCGATGCACAGGTCGATGCCGGAAAAGTTTCGCCAGTGGAGGCGACGCGCGCCGATATGCAACTGGCGACCGTACAACTGGACCTGCGGCGAGCACGCCAGGAATGGGACAACGCTCGACAGATGCTAGCGCGCCTGCTCGGGACCGACGCACCGGAGTTTGGCAGTTTGCTGGGCAGTTTCGAACACCTGCCAGATGTGCCTAGCGAATCTGCATTATTGGCGCGCGTGCGTGAGAGTGCCGATATGCGTAGGGCTCTGCGCCAAGTGGCCTTGAGTGAAGCCGAGCTGGGGCTTCAGCGAAGCCAGCGCTACCCGGACATAAGCGTCAGTATCGGTAGCCAGTACGACGAAATCGAGCGTGAGCGCGTCAACCTCGTCGGCCTCTCTGTTCCGCTGCCTTTGTTTGATCGTAACCAAGGCAATGTTCTGGCGGCCGCACGGCGGGCGGAACAGGCGCGTGATCTTCGCAATGCGGCCGAGCTGCGTGTGCGTGCGGAGATCCAACAGGCCCTGCGCGACTGGCGCACCGCACGTGCGGACGTCGAGGAGATACGCAACCGGATTCTGCCGGCGGGACAGCGAACCGTGGAAGCGGCAACGCGTGGCTTCGGTCTGGGCCGCTTCGCATTCCTCGACGTGCTCGACGCACAGCGTGCGCTGATCGATGCACGCACGCGCTATCTGCAGTCATTGCAAGCCGTGGTCGACGCCTGGGCGCGTATCGAGCGGCTGTACGGACCTACCACTACCTTCGAATGACCGAAACGCCGCCATTACGTATTGGCGGTGGGGGAGCTTGCATGAAAAAACAGACGGGAATCGCTCTGGCGGTCGCTTTGGTACTGCTGACCGGCGTTGGCGTAAAACAGGGCTTCGTTCTTGAGGCGCAGGCCAGCGATAACAAGGCTGAGCACGCCGAGGATGGCCACGCGCATGAGGATGGAGAAAGCGGTCACGAGGAATCTGAGAACGACCATGGGGACGAAGACGGTCATGACGCTGAAGGCGATGGCCACGGCCATGGTGACGAAAGCGGTCATGGCGGTGAGGAGGACGAGCACGGCAACGAAACGCATGCCGAAGGTGAGATTGAGCTTTCCGAAGAGCAGATACGTGCCGCAGGCATTCAGCTAAGCAAGGCCGGACCGGCTGAAATCGGCTCGTCTGTATCTTTGCCGGGCGAGCTGCGTTTCGACGAAGACCGTACCGCACATGTCGTGCCCCGTGTGGCCGGCGTTGTCGAATCGGTTTCGGTCAACCTGGGTGACCAAGTGAAGAAGGGCCAGTTGCTGGCGGTTATCGCCAGCCAGCAGCTGTCCGAACAGCGTAGTGAGCTGGCTGCCGCCGAGCAGCGCCTCCGACTGGCTCGCATCTTGTTCGAGCGTGAGCGCACCCTGTGGCAGGAGCGTATCTCTGCAGAACAGGACTATTTGCAGGCCCAGCAGAGCCTGCGCGTAGCAGAAATCGACTTGCGTAATGCCCAGGAAAAAACCCGGGCGCTGGGCGGCGGAAGTGACGCCGGTGTGGGTAATCGCTACGAGCTCCGTGCACCTTTCGATGCAGTGGTCGTCGAGAAGCATATTGTGCTGGGCGAACGTGCAGATGAAACGACCAGCGTCTTCACTCTGACTGATTTGTCGCGGGTTTGGGCCACGTTCAGCGTACCTGCCCGTGATTTGATGCGCGTAACCGTCGGCCGAGAAGTCGAAGTTGTTGCCGGCGAGCTAGGCGTGCGAACAATGGGGAAGGTCGCCCATGTGGGCAGCCTGCTGGGCGAGCAGACGCGTGCCGCGACAGCCCGCGTGACCCTGGCCAACCCCGATGGGGCTTGGCGTCCCGGTCTTTTCGTGACGGTCCGAGTTAGCGCCGACGGACGTAGTGTTCCGGTCACGGTTCCAGTCGAGGCGGTCCAGACCGTCGAAAACGCGCCGACGGTTTTCGTTCGCACGCCGCACGGCTTCCAGGCGCACCCGGTTTCGCTGGGCCAGCGCGACGAAAATCGCGTGGAAATTCGTGACGGATTGCAGGCCGGCCAACAGATCGCGACCGCTGGCAGCTTCATCCTGAAATCCGAACTCGGCAAAGGCTCCGCCGAGCACGTTCACTGATCCTCCGGATACCTAACTCATGTTCGAACGTATTCTTCGCTTCGCCATCGAGCAGCGCTGGCTAGTGCTGCTGGCGGTCTTGGGCATGGCGGGCGTCGGGGTTTATAGCTATCAGCGCTTACCTATCGACGCTGTGCCCGACATCACCAATGTACAAATTCAAATTAACGCCGCAGTCCCAGGCGCGTCGCCGCTTGAAACCGAGCAACGCGTTACCTTCCCCATCGAGACGGCGATGGCCGGCTTGCCCCACCTGCGCCAGACACGTTCATTATCGCGCTCCGGGTTCGCTCAGATCACCGTAATCTTTGATGATGGCACCGATCTCTATTTCGCCCGGCAATTGGTGAGTGAACGGCTGCAGGCCGCGAGCAACGAGCTTCCGCAGGGCGTGGAGGTCACTCTCGGTCCCATCTCCACCGGCCTGGGGGAAATCTTCCTCTGGACGGTCGAGGCCGAGCCCGAGGCGCGCCGTCCTGATGGTCAGCCCTACACGCCGACCGACCTGCGTGAAATCCAGGACTGGATCATCAAGCCGCAGCTGCGAAACGTTCGAGGCGTTGCCGAGATCAACACGATCGGTGGCTTCGCCAAAGAGTATCAGGTAGCGCCCGATCCGAAGCGCATGGCCGCGTACCGAATCACTCTGGAACAACTTGTAGTTGCGCTCGAACGTAACAACGCCAACGTCGGCGCCGGCTTCATCGAGCGTAATGGCGAACAATTGTCGATCCGCACACCCGGCCAGCTCGGCTCCCCCGAGGACATTGGCAATATCGTCCTGAGCAACGCAGGCGGTGCGCCCGTGCGGGTACGCGATATTGCCGAAGTGGGGATCGGTCGCGAGCTGCGCTCTGGCGCGGCCACCGACAATGGACGCGAGGTGGTCCTCGGGACCGCCTTTATGCTGGTGGGAGAAAACAGCCGTAGCGTGTCGCAGGCAGTCGCGCAGCGTTTGGAGATTATCAACCAGAACCTGCCAGAAGGCGTGAGCGCCATAACGGTCTATGACCGGACCGACCTTGTTGACAAGGCCATCGCCACGGTTCGCAAGAACCTAATCGAAGGCGCGATCCTGGTTATCGCCGTGCTGTTTCTGTTCCTCGGCAACCTGCGTGCAGCCCTAATCACAGCGATGGTCATCCCGCTTTCCATGCTATTCACCTTCACCGGCATGGCGACTAATAAGGTCAGTGCCAACCTCATGAGTCTAGGGGCACTCGACTTCGGCATCATCGTCGACGGTGCGGTGGTCATCGTCGAAAACGCAATCCGCCGGCTTGCCCACGCCCAGGAAAAACATGGCAGGATTCTGACCCGCAGTGAGCGTTTCCACGAAGTATTCGCGGCGGCCAAGGAGGCACGGCGTCCGCTGATCTACGGCCAGCTGATCATCATGGTGGTCTACCTGCCGATCTTTGCGCTCACCGGTGTCGAGGGGAAGATGTTCCACCCCATGGCATTCACGGTGGTAATCGCACTGTTGGGCGCCATGATTCTCTCGGTCACCTTCGTACCCGCTGCTGTTGCCCTTTTTGTCACCGGTAAAGTGCAAGAGAAGGACAACCGCCTGATGCGTGCCGCGCGCAATGGCTACGCACCGGTGCTCGACTGGGTCATGCGTCATCGCACATTGGTATTCAGTGGCGCCGTGGCTAGCGTGCTGCTGTCTGCGCTGCTGGCCATGCGAATGGGTAGCGAGTTCGTTCCGAGCCTCAGCGAGGGTGATTTTGCGCTTCAAGCTCTGCGCGTTCCAGGGACCAGCCTCTCCCAATCCGTGGATATGCAGCAGCGGCTCGAAAAGGCAATTGCCGAACAGGTCCCGGAGGTCAAGCGTACGTTTGCCCGAACCGGCACCGCAGAGATCGCGGCTGACCCTATGCCGCCGAATATTTCGGACAGCTATGTGATGCTCAAGCCCAAGGAAGAATGGCCAGATCCGGACAAATCCCGCGAGCAGCTCATTGAGGACATCCAGAAGGCGGCCGCATCTGTACCAGGCAGCAACTATGAGATGTCTCAGCCGATCCAGTTACGCTTCAACGAGCTGATTTCCGGAGTTCGCAGCGATGTGGCCGTTAAGGTGTTCGGGGACGACATGGATATTCTCAACAAAACGGCTGATGACATCGCGGCGATACTTCAGGACGTACCAGGCGCGTCCGAAGTAAAAGTCGAGCAGACAACGGGCCTCCCGCTGCTGAGCGTCAATGTGGATCGCGACAAGGCGGCACGCTTCGGACTCAACATCGGCGATGTGCAGGATACTGTCGCAGCTGCGATCGGCGGACGGGAAGCTGGAACCTTCTTTGAGGGTGACCGCCGTTTCGACATCGTTGTTCGTCTTTCCGATACGCTGCGTGCCGATCCGGATGTGCTAGCTCGCTTGCCGATTCCGGTGCCGGCGGTGGCGGGCGCAGCTAGCGACCGAATCGACTTCATCCCGCTGGCTGAAGTTGCCACGCTGGAATTCGTGCTGGGACCGAACCAGATCAGCCGTGAGGATGGTAAGCGTCTGGTTGTGGTGAGTGCCAACGTTCGGGGGCGTGACATTGGCAGTTTCGTCCAAGACGCGTCTGCGGCAATCGCCGAGCGAAACCCGGTAGCGCCCGCTTATTGGACGACCTGGGGTGGGCAATTCGAGCAGCTACAGGCTGCCGCCAAGCGCCTGCAGCTGGTCGTCCCACTCGCCTTACTGCTGGTCTTCGTGCTTCTGTTCATGATGTTCAACACCCTGCGTGATGGGCTAGTCGTCTTCACCGGCATTCCGTTCGCGCTTACCGGGGGCATTCTTGCGCTCTGGCTGAGAGACATTCCCCTCTCGATTTCGGCTGGCGTCGGGTTCATCGCGTTGTCGGGGGTAGCAGTGCTGAACGGACTAGTGATGATTGCTTTCATTCGGGGGCTGCTAGAGGAGGGCCGGCCTTTATCCGAGGCTGTGCGTGAAGGCGCACTGGTGCGATTACGCCCGGTCCTGATGACGGCGTTGGTGGCGTCGCTCGGCTTCGTCCCGATGGCGTTGGCCACAGGGACCGGCGCGGAAGTCCAACGGCCTCTGGCGACCGTGGTCATTGGCGGCATCCTGTCCTCGACAGCACTGACGCTGCTGGTATTGCCTGCGCTCTATTACACGGCTCTGCAGCGCCGCATGAAACGCAACGAAGAGGATGAGGACGCGAGCTGATATTGGTTTTCTCCCAACGTAGGCCAGGCTTGATGCCTGGCCTTTTTATGAATATCCAATCGAAGCTTCGAAGGGTTCACTGAAAGGATTTGTGGCCCCAATGCGCTGGTAACGACTGACGGGTACGTTATCGAGAAACAAAAAAAGCGCCTCGAAAGGCGCTTAAATACAGCTTTACCAACGGGATTCGGAAGCTATCGGAGGCGAAGATTGTTCGGGTGAAGCGGTTATTCAGTTTTGGATTCTTTCTTTATTTGCATATTGCTCTGATCCGGGCGCGGATTCTTAGCTTCTAGTCCGTCTATTTTTTCTTCACCAGACTCGGTTTCGTGAATCCGTTTTTGTTCTGCACGAAACTTTTCGTTAAATTTCATTGAACGATCGTAGCCGTCTCCTGCATAGGATAATGCGGAGCCGAAGATTACCGATCCAACAATAATAGCTTTCAACAGATTCATATGGGCAGCCCTCGCTAAATTCAAAGTGGCTTGTTGAGCTTTCCCGGTGAGCTCTACAGGTTCTAACGAATTTTGCGCGACTGAAGATAACGGCAGTGTGAGCCAAACATTACATTATTGAAATGTAATCTTCCGCTGTGCAGCTTGAACCACGAAAGATGATGTGAAGATTACAAATCTGTCATATTCAGATCATGACAAGGGTTAGCCAGTTATCGGCGTATTGAAGGCAATGGCGCACGAACTCGGGCGATGATGGTCGGATTTCTGTCAACGGTTTGGAGGCTGTCTCCGTGTCAGACGGTACAAAGGCACTAGTATATTTATTTGTTGCTATAGACGACCGTTTGGCTTCCTGTGCTTAGTCTTTTTTTAGATTTTTAAGGGTGGTTAAAAACCAATGGGCCACGAACATAACCATAACACCGAAGCTATAGGCGATAAGCGTCTAATTGCTGCTATAGGCGTTAACGCCGCATTAACACTGGCACAAATAGTCGGTGGAATACTCTCTGGTAGCTTATCACTCATTGCTGACGCGCTACATAATTTGAGCGATGCCGCATCACTGGTTATTGCGCTGATCGCACGTAAGATCGGTCGCAGACCGCCAGATGCATTTAAAACCTTTGGCTATCGACGCAGTGAAACCATAGCGGCTTTGATCAACTTGGTCACCCTGATCATCGTCGGTCTCTATCTTATTTACGAGGCCATAGGCCGGTTGTTTTCCCCGCAGCCCATTGAAGGTTGGACAGTGGTCGTGGTCGCGGGAATAGCCTTGGTTGTAGATATCGTCACGGCCTTTCTCACCTACACAATGTCCAAGAACAGCATGAATATAAAGGCGGCATTCTTGCACAATGTGTCGGATGCGCTGGCCTCCGTCGGCGTTGTTATCGCCGGGACATTGATACTTCTGTATGGGTGGTACTGGGCGGATACTGTACTGACACTGATGATTGCTGGCTACGTGCTCTGGCAAGGCTTTAGCATGCTGCCTAAAACCATCCATCTGTTAATGGAGGGCGCGCCAGAAGGCGTTTCCGTCGCTGATATAATCAATGTCATGGAACAAGTAAACGACGTCGAGGGCGTTCACCACGTGCATGTTTGGGAAATCGCTGAGCATACAATTGCACTGGAAGCACATGTTGTCATCAAGAAGGCGAGTCTGCCTGGGATCGAACGAGTGAAGACTGATTTGAAACGTGTACTCCATGAGCAATTCAAAATCAGCCACTCGACACTCGAGATGGAGCTAGACGGCAGTGTTTGTCTCGACACCAAGCAGACCGACAATCACTGCAGCGAAGCATAAGCTTACTATGCGCTACAATTAAAACAAGGTATTAACAGAGCGAATAGCCGAATATCACTTATTGGCGCTATGCCCTCGACCTGCGACATATTTCAGGTATATAGATAAGCAGCTCGTCACGATAAAATTCAGCTAACTCAAGTGCACCTGCCGCAGGCTGACGCGATAGCAAGTCTCCTAGCCACTACCACTGACAACGCTCAGATCCAGCGGCGGACGCGGGCGCGGTAGCGAACGAATGATTCGCCGAACAGCGCCTCTAGCGCCCACTCTTCGGGTGCGATCTGGAAACGGTTCATGTAGGGGTTTGGGGAGCAATGGAACCAAAAACCAACGTAAGCTCTGAATCCCACCGTAAAGGGGCTTTCCGATCTCCAGCTCACCCGCCAGGCATTACTCTCTGATCAGTGCCTCGATGATCGGGCAGATCGTTCCGCCGTCTCCCGCATCACATTGCTGCACCAGTTCGCCTAACAGTTGCTGCATGACGACCAAGTCGGCCATCTTCTGCTCGATCAACGCGAGCTTGCGTGCAGCCCGTGCTCGCGTTTCGGCACAGGCGCACGACTCATCCAGCGTCAGCAGTCCACCGACTTCCGAGAGCGTGAAACCCAGCGCCTGAGCCCGCTTGATGAAACGCAGTCGCTTCACCATGTCCACCGGATAGCGCCGATGGCCACCCAAGGGTTTGGCTGGTTCATCCAGCAGCCCGCGTCGCTGGTAGTAGCGGATCGTCTCGACGTTCACCCCGGCGGCGTCTGCCAGCTTGCCAATGGTCAGCTCTGTGGCCATCACTTTCTCCTTGATTCCGTACTTTGGTACGGAGTTTAGAATAGCACCTAGGCAATCAGGCTCAGGAGATGGGAATGGGGATGCAACTCACCGGGAAAGGCTCGCTGGTCGCGAGTTCGCTGACCGCCATCGGTGCGTCGGTGTGCTGTGTCGGGCCACTGGTGCTGTTGGCACTCGGTGTCGGCGGTACGTGGGTGGGCGCTCTGACCATGATGGAGCCACTACGCCCCCTCTTCATCGGGTTGACTCTACTGTTCCTGGGATTGGCATTCCGCAAGCTCTACCTGGTGCCACAGGTTTGTACGCCAGGTACACCCTGCGCCGATCCGCGCACGCTCGTGCGACAGCGACTCGTGTTCTGGATCGTCAGCGTGCTGCTGCTCGGCCTATTGGCCGTGCCGTGGCTCGCCCCGCTGTTCTACTGAAGGAGATTAACCATGCGCAAACTGCTGATCGCCGTGCTTTTCGCCTTGCCCTTCGTGGCGCTGGCGGCTCCCCCGAAAACCGTCACGCTCGACGTGCAGAACATGACGTGCGGACTCTGTCCGATCACGGTCAAGAAGTCGCTGGAGAAGGTGTCCGGCGTGAGTGACGTCCAGGTCAATTTCGACCAGAAGACGGCGACCGTCACCTACGATCCCGATAAGGCCCAGCCCGAGGCACTGACTGAGGCGACCGCGAACGCGGGATACCCCTCCACAGTGCAGAAGTGAGGTCACGATGAGCGCCATTGTCCTTGAGTCCGTGCTGACTTGCCCGCGCTGCGGCTTCGCCAAGCCGGAAACCATGCCCACGGACGCCTGCCAGTTCTATTACGAGTGCAGCAACTGCAAGGCGCTGCTGCGCCCCAACCCAGGGGATTGCTGCGTTTTCTGTTCGTTCGGCTCGGTGAAGTGCCCGCCGATCCAGCAGCAGCTTGGGTGTTGCTCATAGCGTTTAGGGGGATCACAGGTCGTCGTCTGGATTACGCAGTGGCCGCAGCTCGCCGCGCGCAACTTCTTCCGGTACCGCAAAGGAATACCGCCCGAGCATGTTGATGTGCTCGTAGATCAGCGGCGATAGCCGGGCCAAATCCTCTTCCAGCACTGGATAGCCGTGCTGCTTGAGCCGTTCCACGGCCGCCGTCATGTAGAGGGTGTTCCACAGCACGATGATGTTCACCACCAGGCCCAGAGCACCGAGCTGGTCTTCCTGGCCTTCGCGGTAGCGCTGGCGGAGCTCGCCGCGTTTGCCGTGGAACACGGCGCGGGCCAGGCTGTGCCGGCCTTCGCCTCGGTTCAACTGGGTCAGGGTGGCGCGGCGCTTGGACTCGTCGTCGATATAGGTCAACGTGTGCAGAGTCTTTTCGATCCGCCCGAATTCGGCCAGCGCCTGGGCCAGCCGGGTGGGTCTATCTCCCGTTTGCAGCGTGCGCATGATGCCAGTCGCCGGCACCCGGCCGAGTTTGAGCGAGCCGGCCAGGCGCAGCAGGTCGTCCCAGTGCTCGGCGATCAGGTCGAGTTTGACCGACTGGCGGGCCAGCCCGTTGAGCTTGCCGTAGTCCGCGTCCGGGCGCGTGCGCCAGAAGCGGGTACCGCCGACATCGGCCAGCCGCGAACTGAAGTGGTAGCCAAGTAGGCGGAAGAGCCCGAACACCACATCGCTGTAGGCCCCGGTGTCGGTCATGATTTGCGTCGGCTGCAACTCGGTCTGCTGTTCCAGCACGACCGCCAGCAACACCAGGCTGTCGCGCAGCGTGCCGGGCACGGTGATGGCGTTGAGGCCGGAGAATTGGTCGGAAATCAGGTTGTACCAGGTGACACCCCGGCCGGTGCCGAAATACTTCGGATTGGGGCCGGCATGCACGGTGCGCACCGGTACGACGAAGCGCATGCCATCGGCGGAGGCGACCTCGCCGCCACCCCAGACTTGGGCCAGTTCCAGTTGGCTTTGCGCTCCGACCAGGATGGCGTTAGCCGCTGACAGGGTGTCGTCGCGGATATAATTCTGGCTGACCCAGGACAGCCGGTCACGGCGCAGCGCCGGGTTGTCGGTGCGGATCAAGGGCTCCAGGCCGGTGTTGCAGGCCCCGCCCAACAGCACCGCGCAGAGGCTGGTGACCAGGTTGTCGGCGCGTGCATTGCGTTCGGAGACATGGGTGAAGGCCTCGGAAAAGCCAGTGCGGGCGGCGATTTCCAAGAGGATTTCCGGCAGATCGACACGCGGCATCAGGTCAGACACGGCCGCCCGCAGTTGCAGCAACGAGCAGGGCTCGTCCAGCTTGTCCAGCGCCCCGAGCGACAGTTCGGTCTTGCCCTCGGTGTTCTCGCTCAGTTGAATCGCCGGGTTGTCGGGCAGGCGCGCGGCTACTGCCAGCCAGGTTGCATCCAGCTCGACGGACAAGGCGTCCAGGGTGGTTTTGGCGTCGATGGTCAGGCCCAGTGACCGGCAGATGATCGGTCGCGCCGCCAGCCATTCGGCACCGTCGAGCAGGCCAAGGCGCGGGTCGGCATAGCGCCAACTGGGCGAGACGAAGACATCGCGGCGGCGCAGGGCCGTGCGCAGCGCATCGAGCGTGCAGAACACATAGGCACCCATGTCGAGGGAGCCATCTTCGCGGGTGATGTGCTTCTGCCAAGCCTTGGCCACGATCTCCTGCGGCGCGTCATCCTCTGGCTTCCGGCGCGGCAGGTTCAGTTGCAGCCACTCCAGACTAGCCGCCACGCCCTTGCCGGCCGGGCTGAAGCCGAAGCGGATGTGCTTGAGCAGGTCGGGCAGGAAGCGGCGCACGCTGCGGTAGCGCGCTTCCAATGCAAGAAAATAGACGTCATCTACCGGGCGGATCAGCGCGTTGACCTCTTCCAGGGCCTTTTCCAGGGTGGTCCTCGGCAGGTCGTTGAACAGCCGGGCGCGCACGTTGTCATCGCTGATCGAGCTGTCCAGCACGACCTTGCACGCGGCGGCGAGCGTCGCGGCCGACCGATCCAGGTCTTTCAGGCTGCGCATGCGGGCTTTCTTGTCGGCCTTCTCCGCGTTGCTGAACAGGTCGCGCAGCAAGGCCTCCAGGACTTCCAGTGCGTCGTCGTGCGCAGTCGCCTCCAGGCAGAGTGCGAAGGCCACCAGTGTCGCCATCCGCCGCGACGCCGGCAGCCGATTAATCGCGGTGACCTTGGCCGTGTTGGCGAAGCGGGCCAGGGCGGCGATACGGCTGGGAGGGATGTGCGCCGCCGCCGGCAAGGTGATGCCGATGCCGCGCACGTCATCGAGCCGGCGCAGTGCCCGAATCAACGCGGGGCCACTGACCATGACCGGGCCGGAGCGCAATTGATCCAGCCGGGAGCTGCGGTTGCCTTCGGCCACCGTCAGCAAGTCTTGCAGTTGCAATCGCTGTTCCTCAGTCACGCTGCGGCCCAGCGTAAACCAGAGGCGTTCTTCGACCCGACTGCGCAACTGGGCGATAAAGCGCTCTAGTTGAGACACACCAGGCAGGAGGACTTTCTGTGTGAACAGCCACGAGGTGGCTCGCTCAAACAGCACTCCCGGCCGGTCGGTGCCCGTCCAGCAGAGGGCATACAGCCAGCGGCTCAAGCGAAAGCCGATGCCCGGATCGGTGAAATGACGATAGCCAAAGCGGTTCTGAATATCGGTGGCATGTATCCAGCGGCGATGATCGCTATAGCGCTGGAGGCAGTCGGGGTCTGGAATCGCCAGTTGTCGGCAAAGCACCTGCAGGACTTCCACCGGCACGGCGGCGGGCTTGTCCGGCAGAACGCCAACGAAGCGGACGGTGGTCAGCAGAACGGCATAACCCAGACGGTTATGGTTACCCCGCAGCACCTGGATGGCTTCACGGTCTTCATCGCTCAGGTGGAAGTAACGTTCCAGCTCTTCACGGCTGGGCGAATCAACATAGCGGCCAAAACCGTCGCGTTGCTCTTGAGTCAGAAAACCGACCGGCATTGATCACAGCACCTCGACGCAGAACACGGCGGGCGTGACGATCCGCGTGCGTTCGATGTGCCCGCGTTGCAGCAGGCCGGCGCGGCGATCACCGGTTACCAGGTAGTCCGCATCGCCCGCCAAGGCCATGGCCAGCAAAAACGAGTCATCCGGATCATCGGCTTCGACCTCGATGGTCAGGCGCTCCAGTACCACAGCCCGTTGCAGGTTATTGATCATGGCGCCCACCTTGGCGGGCTGTAGGATGGCCTGAAGCTTGGGATAGCGGCTGGCTCGACGAATTTCATCGAGTTGCATCCGCGAGGTCACCACCTCGAAACGCGCCGCCCGCCAGGCACGGTAGATCGCATCGGGCGCGCCATGTGGCGAGATCAGGGCGCTGAACAGGATGTTGGTATCCAACACGACCCGCATCAGCGCTTACGTGCCCAGTCGAGCGCTTCGTCAACCGCGTTGGTCAATTCTGCCTCACTCAGATGGGCGTTAGCGGCCTTGGCCTGCTCAGCGCTCAGCTCCAGGATGTGTGCCCGTACCGCTTCTTCGATGAAGCGCGACAGGTCGCCCTTACGGCCGCCGCCCTGGCTGGCCAGAAACATCCGAAGCGACTGGTCGGTGTCGGCCGAGACGGCGACATTCCAGCGAATGGTATTCATAGCGTTCTCCGCTAATAGGTGTTTGTGTGTTTATACGCCAATCACAAAGGGCGATGCAATGGTTCGACAAAACGAACAGATACCTGAGCGTTGACGACGTAAAGGTGGAAACCGCTATCAAAACCAGAGCTAGATACAAACGCTCTATAGCCTAAGGAATTCATGATTGTCCGCTGAAATGACCACATCACCTCAGCCGTCAGCGACCTCAGTCCTACGATCCAAGTCTCGCTGATCATTAAGAGCCACGGCGTCCGCACGCATTCGAGCAGGCACTGTATCTCTCACCTTTGAAAAGTCAGCATCGCTTGCAGGCTTAACCTTAACCGCTTCTGCACGTCCAAATCTTTTATCGCCATAGCGGCTAATCGAATCGGTAGCCTGGTGCCCCATGACGTATGCCATTTCTATTGCGGACATGCCTGAGGCTTTCAGATTTGAGCCGAACTGGTGACGAAGTGTGTACATACTCGGCACCTTCCTCCTACCGAATAGCTCAGTAGCGACTTGGTGAAGCGCAACGCGTATTGAATCCATACTGCGCGGCTGACATTTAAAAGCAGCGAGAGCGTTTCTCAAGATATTGCAGACGTCTCCATCAGCCTCAAGCGTTCGGCTAGCGCCGCGTAAACCGTTGTGGCTAAGCTTTGCACCGGATATATGGATGCGCCGGCCATCGATAGAAATTCCGTTAAGCTCGCATGGTCGCGCTCCGGTAAGAGATATCACCATTAAAGCTCCCGCTTCGACAGGCATATCTCGTTCAGCCAGACACCGTAGCCACGCTTCGAAATCAGCGGTAGAAAGCTTCTGCGGACGTCGCTGCTTTTTCTTTCGCGGCAGATTTAACACAGTGACCGGATTGAGCGTACGATTGATTTCTTGGGCAGCCCAGAAATTTCCTCGATGCTTTTGATCAAACGCCAAAGCGTTACGTAGGCGCCGATAATAATCCGGGCGGTAATCAGGGGCCGCCCGTAGTAAAGCACCAATAATATTGAGCTCATCAAGCTCAACGCCCTGCATCCGAGTCGCATAAAAATTACTGGCCAAACTAATATAGGCGCTTTGAGTCTCTGCATTCATATTATTCTTCTAATTATTATTTGCGTGACACATGCCACACAATCAATTATTGCAAATACGAAAACAAAAAAACAACAACCAGAGCATTATTTTTTATATAACCCCAAAAGCCAAACATTGCAAAGGTGCAAAAATTCTATCCTTTCTATATCGCATTCCGGACTTTGGTTCGTTGGCCAAGGACGCACCATGTTACCTGACCCCACAAGACGACCCGCCGGGAGCAGCACATAGACCGACTGAACAGCGCTGGGTATGAGCAGGTGCTTCCACTCTTTCAGCCGATTCACATTTTATAATGCGAGAACCAAGTAGAGTAATTTTAAATTGCGCTCACAGCCTGGGGCGGCGACGGACTGGCGCAATCGCTTACCGAGACACCACTGCCCACGACATACTGCTTATGCCACTTTTAAATTATGGGTTTTGGGCCGGACACTCACTAGATAGCCAGCCGAACGGCCTCCGGGGCGTTAACCTTGGGCTGTATAAAAATACAGTATAGCCTATTGCCTTTTTTAAGCGGAGCAACTTAGAATAATGAACAGAACAACAACCTGAGGAAAAAACATGTCTATTCTAATTCTTAACCGCGAGCGCGACGAAGTCGGCGGTCAATACCTAGTAGCAAGCATTCACGGTGTGGAACACTGCGTATCACTTGATGATGACTATCCGGAGCAAATCCCAGATTCAGATGATATAGTCCACCGCATTAATGCAGATGACTTCAATGAGCTTTCAGAGAAGGTACGCTCCTACGTGCGCAAGCACAGCATCGCCCCCATTCACTCTCTCGATGACGTTAGGCTGCTTGCGATGCAGCTCGGCGATATGAAAGCAAAGACCTACGAAGTCGACGAAGAAGGTCTTGGCCTCACGCTCCGCGACTGTAACATAGATAAAGGTGTACGCACCCTAGTTCGTAAATTTAATAGCACATATCAGGCATATCGCTGGCTGACCGAGCAACTGGATATTTTGGATTTCAATGCGCCACGGTAAGCGTGCAAGCGCTAATGTCCCGCCATTGCATTCCTAATCAAAAGCCGCATGCAACCGAGGCGCGCTATAGATAAAGACGTTTATTGACTAAATTGGCTTCAATGCGACTCGGTTAGACGTTGGCTTTATTGTAGCTCGCCTGATTAACTTGAAGGCTGCTCACTTCAAACCTTTACTGTCTCGGTAGCCTTTCATTTACTAATGCCCGGCAACCGACGCACGCTTAAAGATTGCACCAACAAAAGCGCATGGATTATGGTTCATCTACAGCAGACGAACCGAGTGAGCCATTCAAATGTCTCGATACCGCTCTCATATAATCACACGCTAACGATCGAGATAGCGGTAACAGCGCTTCAGCTGCAAATCGAAGGCCATCGTTTTTTACGGCCTTTGCATTTGTTCTGACTAAGGATTGCATCGAGTTGACCAGTAGACTGCATTTTTAGACCGGCCGAAAGAGGCCAGGAGCCAGCATTGACGACAGGAAGAAACCGTCCAAAGCGGTCATTGGGGATGTAGAAAACCGGAGCCGATTCAGTTTTTCCCGTACCAGTGGCCCAGGTTAATTTCCACGTATACCTGGAAATTGTCTTCGTTCGCCAGCGCCTCGAGCGCCGCTTGGGTAACGAACCGAGGCTTATGGCTAGACATGTCTTCGCGCTTGAGCAGTGCCAGCTTGGCTTGGCCAGCAGTAGGAGCTAACTTCTTCCACATCTCGTCGGTGCCGTTTCGAACGAGGTAGGCCAAGGATATCCGGCATTCTGTCAGCGATCGGAGCAATAGTCGGACAGTGATCGCGGAGCTCAGCGGCCCCATGCTCATCTCGGCTAGGCAGGCTAGCGCGTAGAACCCGTTAAGCTCAACTGCTAAGGCAGCTTTCCACCACTGATGCGCTGGTAAGCCTTCAAGCAGGAGCAAGGGGCGCAGTGCCTGTATACCCGTATGGGACTGCTAACGTCTGAGGAGACTGGTCTGGCAGTGTTCGCCAGCGTTTTCTACGATGGGCACATCATCAACACCTTCATCACCGACCCCAACGAGCAGCACCATTTCGCGTTCGGCCGTGGCCATCCGCTGCCGCCGTTCCGCGGTGCGCAGTCAAAAGTGCTGGTGGCCTATCAGAAGGGCAGACGCCTGCTGAAACTGTTCGAGGAACAGATTTCCAAGGACCCCAACAACCCCTACAGCACACGCAGCTGGTCGGAGTTCGCCCGGGCGGCGAAGAAGATTCGCAAGGACGGCTACTGCATCACCCATGACGAACTGAACCTGGGGCTCACGGGTATCGCCGCACCGATCATCGTTACGGACAGCAAGGAGGTGGTCGGCAGCGTCTCGGCCGTCGGCAGCACCGACACCTTCAAGCTACTGCGCCAGGAGCGCGTCATCGACCTGGTGATCCAGACCACAAACCTTATCGCGAGCAACATGCAGAAGCCGCAGAGCACATCAGGCGCGCCATAAATTGGCCATTTCATTGTTATAAAATCTCAAAAATCTCTTATATTGAGTTTTTTTGCTAAATATAAGTCGATAACATTCACGCTTGTATAAAAATCTCCGAACAACCGCACCTCCGATCCCCGGAGAGGCACACACCATGCCTGCCCTGCCCATACAGCCGGCGGTCATGCTTTTTTCGGAGCCCTGCGATGAAACTCAACCACACCAACTTGCTACGCCAACAGGCCTATATCGACGGCCAGTGGGTCGATGCCGACAACCAGGCACCCTTCCCCGTACCAACCCGGCCAACGGCGAGCTGATCGCCGAGGTCGCCTCCCTCGGCCAGGCGGAAACCGCTCGCGCCATCGCCGCCGCCAAGGCCGCCCTGCCCGCCTGGCGCGAAAAGACCGCCAAGGAGCGCAGCGCCATCTTGCGCTGTTGGTACAACCTGATCATGGACAACCAGGAAGACCTGGCCCGCCTGCTCAGCTGGGAACAGGGCAAACCCCTGGCCGAAAGCCGCGGCGAAATCGCCTACGGTGCCAGCTTTATCGAGTGGTTCGCCGAAGAGGCCAAGCGCGTCTATGGCGACGTCATCCCCCACGACAAGCAAGGCCGCCGCCTGGTGGTGATCAAACAGGCGATCGGCGTGGTCGCGGCCATTACGCCATGGAACTTCCCTAACGCCATGATCACCCGCAAGGTCGGTCCGGCCCTGGCCGCTGGCTGCACCGTGGTGCTCAAGCCCGCGTCGGAAACCCCCTTGTCAGCCCTGGCCCTGGCGGTGCTGGGCGAGCGCGCGGGGATTCCTGCCGGTGTGTTGAACATCGTACCCGGCCGGGACTCGCGCGCCATCGGCGGCGAGCTGACCGGCAATCCGGATGTGCAGAAACTGTCGTTCACCGGCTCCACCGGCATCGGCAAGCTGCTGATGGCGCAGTGCGCTGCGACTATCAAGAAGATATCGCTGGAGCTGGGCGGCAACGCGCCCTTTATCGTCTTCGACGACGCCGACCTGGATGCTGCGGTGCAAGGTGCTATCGGGTCGAAGTTTCGCAACAGCGGGCAGACCTGCGTGTGTACCAACCGCTTTCTGGTACAGAACGCTGTGTACGACGAATTCAGCAAACGCCTGGTGGCTGCGGTAAACGCGCTCAAGGTCGCCCCGGCCGATGAAGACGGTGCCCAGCAGGGCCCGCTGATCAATGCCAGTGCCGTGGCAAAGGTCGAAGAGCATATCGCCGATGCAGTCAGCAAAGGTGCCAAGATCCTCGCCGGCGGCCAGCCCCACGCTCTGGGCGGCAGCTTCTTCGAGCCGACCGTGCTCGGCGACGTGACAGCGGACATGCTGGTGGCCCGCGACGAGACCTTCGGCCCGCTGGCGCCGATCTTCCGCTTCGACAGCGAAGCCGAGGCCATCGCCATGGCCAACGACACCGAGTTTGGCCTGGCCTCCTACCTCTACACCCGCGACCTGGGCCGCGCCTGGCGCGTCAGCGAGGCGCTGGAGTACGGCATGGTTGGCGTCAACGAAGGGCTGATCTCAACCGAAGTCGCGCCCTTCGGTGGCATTAAACAGTCTGGCCTGGGCCGCGAAGGCTCGCATTACGGCATCGACGATTACATTGAGCAGAAGTACATGTGCCTTGGCATCAATTGAACCCCACTGCTACGACGAGCAGCGCCTTTTTCCCTCGACGCCCAGCATGAAGGGAGTCACGCAAGCCAAGAGCCCGATCAGGGCTGCCGATGTCATCAGCAAGGTCGAGTGGGTTGCTGAGAAAGCGACCCTGGCCGCCTCGATCACAGCCGCTGCCAGGGGCTCATCCAGCCCCTGGGCAACAATGTAGCTGTCACCGATCGAGCGTGCGGCTTGTTCAGCCAGCGGCTCTGCGAGATCAGGCGCAAAGGACACCGTGCGCGCAAAGATGCTGGACATAAATACGCCGAAGAAGGTGATCCCCAGCCCAGTACCCAACTCGTAGGCTGTCGCCTCCAGCGCCCCTGCAGCGCCACCTTTGTCAGCGTCGACCGCGCCCATAATGGCAATCGATGAAGCCGTCAGCCCGATGCTCAGCGCCAGGCCCAGCATCCCCAAGAGGGTGGGTACAAGCAGGCCTGGCCTCTGCAGCTCCGTCAGCGCCAAAGAGAGCAGCGCCCCTGCCGCGACTGCCAGTGACAGGTTGGCGACCAGGCGCAGGCCGAAGCGATTCGACAGATAGCCGGCTATCGGGCCACCCACCGCGGCCGCGGCCATGATTGGAATCATGAAAATGCCGGCCTGCAGCGGCGTCTTGCCCAGCACGTACTGCAGCTCCTGCGCCAGCGTCAGTTCGACTCCGGCCAGCGCGCCGATGGAAACCAGCGCCATGATGATCCCGGCCAGGATCGCCGGGCGCGAGAACAGCGACAGATCGAGCATGGGCGTCGCCGAACGCAGTTGCAGCCGCGCGAAAAGGCTCAACAGCGCGAACCCCAGCACCGCCACCAGCAGCGCCACAGCCAACGGCTGCGTGGCGCCGACGGCGGCCTTGATGCCATACACCAGCGCCAGCATGCCGGCGATCAGCAACAACGCCTGGCCCAGCGCCCAGGTGCCCGGCGTGGTGGCTTCGCTGCGCGGCAGCAGGAGGAACACCAGCGGCGCGACCACCAGCATGATCGGCACGTTGATCAGGAAGGCTGAGCCCCACCAGAAATGCTCCAGCAGCGCCCCGCCGATTAATGGCCCGAGCGCCGCGCCGGCGGCGCCGACCATGCCCCACAGCCCGAGGGCCATGGCGCGCTCGTCTTCATCCTCGAAGGTGCGGCGGATGATGCCCAACACGCAAGGCATGATCATCGAGCCGCCAAGGGCCAGCAGCACCCGCGCGCCGATCAGCAGCGCCGGGGTCGGCGCAAAGGCCGCCAACAGCGAGGCGATGCCGAACACCACCAGGCCGATGAGCAGCACACGGCGGTTGCCGACGCGGTCGGCCAGGGTACCCATGGGCACCAGCAGGCCGGCCATCAGCAGCGGGTAGATATCGATGATCCACAGCACCTCGGTGGTCGAGGCGCCGAGCGCCAGGGTCAGCGACGGCATGGCGATGTGCAGGATGGTCATGTCGATGACCACCGGCAGAAAGGCCAACATCACGGCCAGCAGGATCAGCCAGCGACGGGGAATGACAGCACGCATGGAAAGGTTCATGGGCAAGGTGGATGGACTCTACTGAGCGGCCGTGACAGCGGCAATCTCCGCGGCATCGCGCTCGTGCAGGCCGCCGCCGAGGGACTTGTACAGCGCCACCCGGTTGGCGATTTCTGCGCGGCGCAACTCCAACAGCGTTTGCCGTGCAGCCTGCAGTTGGCGCTGCGCGTCGAGCAGTTCCAGTCGGCCGTCAACGCCCGCGCGGTAGCGCAGGTCAGACAATTGCAGACGCCGCTCGGTCGCTGTCACCGCGCGCAGTTGCGCCTCGATCTGACGGTCGAAGGTAGCCGTCCCGGCCAGAGCATCGGCCACCTCGCGAAAGGCGGTCTGGATGGCGCGCTCGTACTGCGCGACCGCCTCGGATTTGCGCACCTCGGCCAGACGCAGTTCGGCGCGCAGGCGCCCGCCCAGAAACAGCGGCTGGGAAATCTGCGGGGCGAAGCGCCAGACTTGCCGCGCCGGGTTAAACAGGCCAGCGAGCGAGGTGCTGGCGTAACCGAAGGATGCGGTCAGGGAAATCTGCGGGAAGAACGCCGCCCGCGCCGCGCCGATGTCGGCATTGGCAGCGATCAGCGTCTGCTCGGCCTGGCGCAGATCCGGCCGGTTCAGCAGCAGGTCGGCCGGCAATCCGGCCGGTAGTGGCGCAATCACCGATTGGCGCTCCAACGGCAAGCCAGCAGGAAGATCGCCCGGCAGCTCGCCGCCCACCAGCAACTGCAGGGCATTGTCCGCCTGCGCCAGGGCGCGGCGGCGCGCTTCCAGGTCGGCTTCGGCCAGGGCCACCTGCCCTTCGGCCTGGGCCACGTCCAGGCTGCTGTTCTGCTCGGCTTGCTTGAGCAGGCGGGCAAGTTGCAGCGACTGCCGCCAGTCGGCCAGGGTGCGCTCGCTCAGTTGCAGTTGCTCGTCGGCCAGGCGCTGGGCGAAATAGGCCTCGGCCACCGCGCCAACCAGGGTGATCTGCGCCACAGCGCGGCCCTGTTCACTGGCCAGGTAACGTGCTAACGCCGCATCGGAAAGTGCGCGCACACGGCCGAACAGATCCAGTTCGAAGGCGCTGAGGGCGACATTCACCCCGGTCTGCTGGCTCACCTCGCGGCTGGCCTGGCCGTTCGCATCGGTCGTCAAAGCGCGCTCACGCGTGCGCGCGCCCTCCAGCCCCACAGCCGGCAGACGTGCGGCGCGCTGGACGTTCGCCTGGGCCTGCGCCGCCTCGACGTTGAGGATGGCCAGACGCAGGTCGCGGTTATTGGCCAGCGCCAGATCGATCAACCGTTGCAGGCGCGCATCGCCGAACATCGTGCGCCAGCCCAATGCACTGGCCGGCAGCGTCGAGGCCGGTGCAGCCGTGGCCAAGGGGAAGCTCGCTGGCACCGGCGCAGCCGGGCGCTGCAGAGTTGGGGCCAGCGAGCAGGCGCTCAGGCAGGCGAGCAGCGCTAGGGTGAGGAACAGACGCATCATGGGTTCTCCTGGGTCAGCGCGGTGTTGCCCCGCTGCGCACGCCAGGCGCTGAAACGCTCCTGGGTGCCGATGACGAAGACGAAGAAGGCCGGCACGAAGAACACCGCCAGCAGAGTGCCGCTGAGCATGCCGCCGAACACCCCGGTGCCGATGGCGTGCTGGGTTTCGGCGCTGGCGCCGGAGGCCAGCATCAAGGGCAGCACACCGAGGGTGAAGGCCAGCGAGGTCATCAGGATCGGCCGCAGGCGCAGGCGCGCGGCGGTCACGGCGGCATCGATCAGCGGGCGCCCTTCTGCGTGTAGCTGGCGGGCGAACTCGACGATAAGGATGGCGTTCTTCGCCGACAGACCGATGATGGTGATCATCCCCACCTTGAAGAACACGTCATTGGGCATGCCGCGCAACATCACCGCCGCCACCGCACCGAGCAGACCCAGCGGCACCACCAGCATCACCGACAGTGGGATCGACCAGCTCTCGTACAGCGCCGCCAGCACCAGGAACACCACCAGCGCCGAGAGCAGCATCAGCAGCGGTGCCTGTGCCGCCGACTGGCGCTCCTGCAGCGACTGCCCCGTCCAGGCCACGGCGAAACCCTGCGGCAACTGCGCCACCAGGCGCTCCATCTCGGCCATGGCCGCGCCACTGGAGACACCGGCAGCAGCGCCCCCGGCGATACGCACGGCGGGATACCCCTGGAAGCGCATCATCTGCTGCGGCGACTCGCTCCACACCGGCGTCACAACCTCGCGCAGCGCCACCATGCCGCCGCTGGCATTGCGCACGCGCAGGCCGAGTACGTCGTCCAGTTGCATGCGCGCCGGCGCGTCGGCTTGCAGGATGACCTGCTGCATGCGCCCGGCATTGGGGGAGTCGTTGACGTACAGCGAGCCCATGGCCGCCGATAGCGTGCTGCTCACGGCGGCGAAGGACAGGCCCATGGCCTCGGCCTTCTGCCGGTCGATATCCAGGCGAATGCTCTCGCCGGGTGGCAGGCCATCGGGATAGACATCGCTGACCACCTCGCTCTGCGCCGCCAGTTCCAGCAGTTGCGCCTGCGCGGCGAGCAATGCGGCCTCGCCCCGGTTGCCCCGATCCTGCAGGAACAGGGTGAAGCCGGAGGACGTGCCCAGCTCGTCGATGGCCGGCGGCATCAGGCTCATCACCGACCTTCAACGTTACCCGCCATGGCCTGCTGCGCCAGCGCCGCTTCTTCGGCAGCGGTGGCGCCATTGCGCTGATCCCAGTCCTTGAGCATGGTGAAGGCCATGGCCGCGTTGGGGCCGGAGCCGGCGAAGCTGAAGCCCAGCACCACCAGGTTGGCGTCCAACCCGAGGCGCGTGGCGACGTGCGCTTCGTAGGCCTTGACCACGTCCAGGGTGCGTTCGCTGGTGGCGCCGGTGGGCAACTGGATGGAGGTCATGAAGTAGCCCTGATCCTCTTCCGGCAGGAAGGACGAGGGCAACTGCGCGGCGGCCACGGCCAGTATCGCGCAGAGCACCGCGAAGGCCGCCATCATCCGCCCGCTGCGCCCGACCAGACGCGCTACCTGCGTGCCGTAGCTCGCCGTGAGGCGCTCGAAGCCACGGTTGAAGGCGCCGAAAAAGCCGCGCTTTTCATGATGATCCGCGCTTACCGGGCGCAGCAGCGTGGCGCACAGCGCCGGCGTCAGGCTCAGGGCGAGGAAGGCCGAGAACAGAATCGACACCGCCATCGACAGGGTGAACTGCTGGTAGATCACCCCCACCGAGCCACTACTGAAGGCCATGGGAATGAACACGGCGGTGAGCACCAGGGTGATACCGATGATCGCCCCGGTGATTTCCCGCATCGCCTGCAGGGTCGCCTCTTTCGGCGACAGGCCCTGGGTGGCCATCAGCCGCTCGACGTTCTCCACCACCACGATGGCGTCGTCGACGATGATGCCGATGGCCAGCACCATGCCGAACATGGTCAGCGAGTTGATCGAAAAGCCCGCCAGCAGCATCACCGCGAAGGTGCCGAGCAGCGCGATGGGCGCGACGATGGCCGGGATCAGCGTGTAGCGCAGGTTCTGCAGGAACAGGAACATCACCAGAAACACCAGCGCCATGGCCTCGAACAGGGTGTAGATCACCTTCTCGATGGACACCTTGACGAAGGGAGCGGTATCGAAAGGCACCGAGTAGGCCATGCCCACCGGCATGCTCGGCGCTAGTTCTGCCAGGCGCTCGCGCACGGCCGAGGCAGTGCGCACGGCATTGGCACCGGGCGATAACTGGATGGCGGCACTGGTCGCCGCAACGCCATTCTCGCGGTTGGAAAAGGCATAGGACTGCGCGCCCAGTTCGATCTGCGCCACGTCGCCAAGCACCACCCTGGCGCCATCGGCACCCGCGCGCAGCACGACGGCGGCGAACTGTTCCGGCGTGCTCAGTTGCCCCTGCACGGTCAGCGGTATGGTCAGGCGCTGGCCCGGCAATGCCGGCTCGTCGCCGACCCGGCCAGGGGCGATCTGCGCGTTCTGCTGCTCGATGGCCTGGGCCAGTTCGTTCAGGGTCAGGCCATAGGCGGTGAGCTTGTGCGGGTCGACCCAGACGCGCATGGCCTGCTCGGCGCCGAACAGTTGCACGCGCCCGACGCCGTCGATGCGGCGCAGCTCCTGGACGATATTGCGCGCCAGGTAATCGTTCAGCGCCACTTCATCGTACTGACCGTTGGGCGAGGTCATGCCGACCATCATCAGAAAGCCCGAAGCGGCGGACTCCACCTGGATACCGTTCTGCCGCACGGCCTGAGGCAGGCGCGGCTCGACCGCCTTGATGCGGTTCTGCACGTCCACCTGGGCCAGCTCCGCGTCGGTGCCCGGCTTGAAGGTGGCAGTGATCTGCGCGGTGCCCGAGGTGTCCACCGAGGACTCGAAGTACAGCAGGTTCTTCACCCCCGACAGCTCGCGCTCGACCAGGCTCACCACCGAGTCGTTGAGCGTCTGCGGGGTGGCCCCGGGATAGGTGGCGTAGAGGGTTACCGACGGCGGAGCCACCGACGGGTAGCGGGCGATGGGCAACTGCGGAATGGCGATGACGCCGAGCAGCACGATGAACAGGGCGATCACCCAGGCGAACACCGGGCGGTTGATGAAGAACTGTGGCATGCGCTTGTCTCCGAACTCAGCGCGCAACGGCGCTGAGGCGTTCGCCGTTGGCGGCGGGCTGCCAGGGGCGTGTGGCGACCTGGGCGTCCGGGCTCAGACGCTCGATGCCTTCGATCACCACCTGCTGCCCGGCGCTGAGCCCGGACACCACGCGGTAGCGACGCTCGACCAGCTCACCGAGCTCGATGGCCACCGGCTGCGCCTGGCCCTGGGCATCGACCACCCACAAGCTGGCCTGGCCTGCCGTGCGGGTCACCGCCTGCTGCGGCACGCTGAGGGCGGCCGGGTAATGCGCGCGGGGAATCCGCGCCTGCACATAGAGGCCGGGCAGCAGGCGGCGTTGCGGGTTGTCCACCAGCACGCGCAGCAGCACGTCGCCGGTGCCGGCATCCACCTCGATACCGGAGAACAGAATGCGCCCGCGCATGCCCAGGGGCTTGCCGTCGCTGCCGAGAATGTCCACGGCCAGCTCCGGCGTCGCCGAACCGACCTGCTGACGCAGCGTCTCCAGCACCGAGGCGGACTGGCGCACATCGACGTACACCTGGTCGATCTGCTGGATGCGCGCCATGGGCGTGGTATCGGTGGGCGACACCAGCGCCCCTTCGCTGACCAGCGCCTGGTCGATGCGTCCGGCAATCGGCGCCTCGACGCTGGCGAATTGCAGGTCCAGCTTGCGCCGCGCCAGCGTCGCACGAGCCTGAGCCACATCGGCGGCGGCCTGCTCGCGCTGCGCCACAGCGTCGTCATACACCTGGCGGCTGACGGCCTCGGCCTACACCAGCGGGGCCAGGCGCTCAGCCTGCACCCGCGCCCGCGCCAGGGTCGCCTCGGCGCGCTGCAAAGCAGCGGCTGCACTGTCGACCTCGGCCTTGAACGGCGCCGGGTTGATCTGGAACAGCACGGCACCGGCCTCGATCTCGGCGCCCTGCTCGAACAGGCGGCGCTGCACGATGCCGCCGATCTGCGCGCGAATCTCGGCGCTGCGCACGGCGGCCACACGCGCGGGCAGATCCTCGCTGACCGCCAGCTCCTGCGCCTCCAGTGTCAGTACCGACACCTGCAGCGGCGCGGCCGCTTCGCTTTGCTCTGGCGCCGCGTCGCAGCCTGTCAGTGCCATTGCGGCAAGCGCTGCGAGCACGATGCCCAGATGCCGCTGATTGCTGCCCATAACCCACTCCTCATTACCCACTGCGCTCCGCTGACCTGATGGCGACCGGGAGCTGATTGAGGCGGCAGTGTGGAACAGCGCTGTTGCGAATGATTCGAGGCTTTGTGGAGAAAGCATGGAGGCCGCGATAACATTCAGGGCCACCGTCTGCGAGCCCGCCCATGTCCGATCCCCACGCGCGCACCAGCCCCGCCTCCCCCGCCACGGCACTGGTACTGATCGCCGAGGATGAAGCCGAGATCGCCGATATCCTCATCGCCTACCTGCAACGCAGCGGCCTGCGCACCCAGCACGCCAGCGACGGCCAGCAGGCGCTGGCCATGCACCAGGCGCTCAAGCCGGATCTGCTGTTGCTCGATGTGCAGATGCCCATCGTCGATGGCTGGAAGGTGCTCAGCGACATCCGCTCCCGCGGCGATACCCCGGTGATCATGCTCACCGCGCTCGATCAGGACATCGACAAGCTCATGGGCCTGCGCCTGGGCGCCGACGATTACGTGGTCAAACCCTTCAACCCGGCCGAGGTGGTGGCGCGGGTGCAGGCGGTGCTACGGCGTACCCGGGCCAATGTTTCCGCCGCCTCTCAGGTGTTGCGCGTCGGTGCATTCCAGATCGACCTGGACAGCCACGAAGCCAGCGTGCAACGTGATGGTCAGCCGCACACGCTGGACCTGACCCTGACCGAGTTCAAGCTGCTGGCCTGCCTGATGCGCGCGCCGAAACGGGCGTTCAGCCGCGCCGAACTGCTGGAGAGCTGCCTGCCCGAAGGCGACACCCAGGAGCGCACCGTGGACAGCCACGTCAGCAAGCTGCGCAAGAAACTCGAAGCCCTCGATATCCAGGGCGTGCCGGCCAGTGTCTGGGGCGTGGGCTATCGCTTCGGCGCCGAGTCATGAAGCCGACTCCGGGCCTGCGCCGGCAATTCATTCAGTCCCTGGCGGTGATGGCGCTGAGCATCATCTTCATCGCGGTGTTCGGCTCCTACGTGTTCTACGCCATCGCGATGACCTACCTGCCGGACAGCATCTCCGAAACCTGGATGCCTTCGCGGGTGGAGATGATCTGGATCGGCTGCACCACCATCGCGGCCTTGGGCCTGGCGGTATTCTTCGCCGTGCGCCTGTCGCGACGGCTGATCACCCCACTGAACTCCGTGGCACACAGCCTGCGTGAAGTGGCTCAGGGCAAGCTCGACGCTCGCGCGCCGCTGGACGATCAGGCCATGGGCGAAACCGCGCAACTGGTGCGCGACTTCAACACCATGGCCGAGCGCCTGCAGAGCATGACCCGCGAGCGCGAGTTCTGGAACGCCGCCATCGCTCACGAACTGCGCACCCCGGTGACCATTCTGCGCGGACGCCTGCAAGGCCTGGCCGAAGGCGTGTTCAGCCCCAGCAACGAGCTGTTCGAGGGCCTGCTGCGCCAGGTTGAAGGCCTCAACCACTTGATCGAAGACCTGCGCGTGCTGAGCCTCAACGACAGCGGCCATCTGGAAGTGCAACGGAGCCGCGTGCACCTGGCCGATGAACTGGGCAGCGTGCTGCAGGCCTTCGCCACGCCGCTGGCGGAGAAGGGTTTTCACCTGCAGCAGGAACTGGACGCCGGGCTGCTGGTGGAATGCGATGCCATGCGCATCCGTCAGGCGCTGATGGCGCTGCTGGAAAACGCCCTGCGCCATGCCGAACCGGGCAAGCTGCGGGTGCGCCTTGAGCAGGCCGACGGCGACTGCCGGCTGAGCGTGGAAGACGACGGCCCCGGTATCGACAGCGCCCTGGCCGCCGACATCTTCGAGGCCTTTCGCCGTGGCGACCCCTCGCGCTCGCGCAAGAGCGGCGGCAGCGGCCTGGGCCTGGCGGTGGTCAAGGCCATCGCCGAAGCGCATGGCGGGCAGGCGTACTGTCAGGCTTCTGCTAGCGGCGGCAGCCGCTTCGTGCTGCGTTGGCCGCTGCAGCAATAAAGACGTACAAGGCACTGCTTGCTTTACGTCACAGCAATGCGGCTCACGTCGAAATGGCAACGAAACCTGGCGCCATCATAAGCATGAGCCGGTTTCTCACTGAGCCAGATAGCCACCATCCACGATCAAATCTGCTCCCGTCATATAGCTGGAGTCATCCGAAGCCAGGAACAACATGGCCTTGGCGATCTCGGTAGGACGCGCCATTCGGCCCATGGGAATACGTTGCGAAAGGTAGTCGCTCATCGCTTTCGCCTCCGACTCCGGCGCTGCCGCCAACGCCCCCAAGACCATCGGCGTTTCGACATAACCGGGGCATAGTGCGTTGACCCTGATGGCATAGCGTTGGCGCGCGCAGTGCGCCGCCACGGAGCGAGTGAACAAACGCACGCCTCCCTTGCTGGCGTTGTACCCTGGTACCAGGGGCTCGCCAATCAGCCCTTCGATCGAGGCCACATTGATGATAGACCCACCCCGTGACTTCATTCTCTCGATGGCCAACTGCGTGCCCAGAAATACACTGTCCAGGTTGCATGCCAGGGTGCGGCGCCACTGTGCCAGGCTCAAATGTTCGACATCGCAGAACTCACCAATCCCTGCGTTGTTGACCAGTACATCCAAGGCACCATGACGGTTTTCGCATGCCGTCATCACGGTCAACCACTGTTCCTGGTCGGTCACGTCGTGTCGATGAAAACTAACGCGCAGACCTTGTTCGCTCAAAACGCTTGCGGCCTCCTGGCCAGCAACCTCATCGATATCGGTCAGCAGAACATACGCCCCTTCTCGGGCGAACAACTCTGCCGTGGCCAGCCCAATGCCTTTGGCTGCTCCGGTAATCAGGCATACCCGCTCATGCAATCGTCCCATTTCAATACTCCTTGCCAGGGTTACTGCGCACTGAGACCGCCATCGACCGCGAGTTCCGCACCGGTAATCCAACCCGCTGCTCCACAGGCCAGAAACAGCACCGCGCTGGCGACGTCCTGCGGTTGGCCGTAGCCCAACGGATGCATGCCACCGATCAATCGCTCGGCCTCTTCCTCATCGGCAGCCAGGCCGACTTTGGCAAAACCATTCACGACATTGGTGCCCAATTCCGTCTTGATGATCGCGGGGTGCAAGGAGTTGACGCGGATCCGGTAATCGAGTGCGGCGAACTCCACTGACGCCGCCTTGCTCAACAGACGCACTGCCCCTTTCGATGAGCAGTAATTACTCAAACCGGGAACACCAACCAGGCCGGCAACCGAGGACAGATTGATGATCACGCCGCCACGGCCTGCCGCACCACCGGGGCGCATGATCCGTGCAGCGTGCTTGAGCCCGAGAAAGACGCCTCCCACGTTGATCGCATGCAACCGTGTGAATTCTTCCAGGGTGGTTTCGGTGATCAACCCCACCTGCTCGATACCAGCGTTGTTCACCACGATATCCAAACCGCCCAGAACCTCTACGGCCTTGTGTAGCGCACCCTCCCAGTCCGCCTCGCAGGTCACGTCGTGCTTGACGGCGATGGCAATCCCGCCCGTCTCACGAATGTTGCCAGCGGTAAGCTCAGCGGCATCGAATTGGATATCGCTGATCGCAACCCTGGCTCCTGCCTGGGCTAACGCTCGGGCAATTTCCGCCCCCAAACCACGGGCACCGCCAGTGACCAGAGCGACCTTTCCTGCCAGTGCGTATAGCTGATCCAGAGTGCTCATGTAGTCAAGCCCTTGCATGGGCGGGCAGGGGGTAGCGCCGCAGGAAATCGAGGAACAGCAGTGCGTAGATCAGGTCAGCCATGACCAGAGCAGGCCAGTATCCATTGATCGTTCCCAAACCCCAGTGGACGCCAACCAGAGCCACCACCAGGCTTTTGCCGATGACACCGATGACCGCCAGTGCACGCCAGCGCTGCGGGTCGCGAGCGACAAGCCAGTAGGCCCAGCCAAAGACAGCGATCAATGCACTGGCGATATGTCGAAGGATCAGGTCACCACCCTCGACGGGTGTCAGTTGCAATAGTTGAGAGAGCAGCGCAGGAGGGAACAGCAAGCCAAGCGCGACCGACCAATTGAACAGGGCGGCGGTGGTGAAAAGCAGACGGGCATGGTGAGTCATCGAACGGTTCTCTTGGGCTACACCACCTCCGGCCGCAACCTCGAGATCACAGACTGAACGCCATGATGCACGCCGGCAACGCAGGAGGCAGCTTCGTTATTGTTGTGCTTGCAAACCGTCGTCGATAGTGCCCAGCGCAACCGCCACCATCCTCCCCCCAGAACAGGTGGTTCAGGGGTAGCCAGCAGGCTATCCGGGAACGTCCACAGCCTGCGAGCGCGCAGCCCGGTATGCACCTGGCGTCATGCCCGTCCACTGCCGAAACGCCCGGTGAAATGCACTGGGCTCCTGGAAACCACAATGAATCGCAACCTCGGCAATGCTTAGCCGATGGTCATCGAGATACTCGAAGGCCAGAGCTTTGCGCACTTCATGCTTGAGAACCTGGTAAGAAAAGCCTTCGCGTTCCAACTGTCGTCGAAATGCGGACTCGCTCATGCCCAGTTGTTCGGCCATGTGGGTTTGCGACGGCCATTCGAGCCCATTACCCCCTTTCAGGTGGCGATAGACCTTGGAGGAAAGTCCCGAGCGATTGCGAAAGCTCACGACCACTCCCTCAGGAGCCTGACGCAGGAATTTCTTGAGGGCGGCAAAGTTGCGTACCACAGGCAATTCGAGCTGATGCGTGGAAAACTCCACCTCGGTATGGCCCGAACCAAACTGGATCCATGCTCCCCAGAGCAGCGGATCAGCGCCATGAGGCGGGGGTTGATGGCCGAACTGCGTGCGCTCGAGCGAGAGCCGTCGCCCTACCAGCCAGCATGCGATCCCGATGACCATGCTCAGATAGATCTCCTCCGCAGCCCCTCGGATACTCGCTTCCCCGACACGCGTTTCCAGCACGATGGCCGATCGACTGCCACGGATTTCCAAGCGCGCCTTGATATCGCGCAAGAAGAGGTTGAACCCCGCCAGACACTGGCGCAGGCCACGCCGCAGATCCGGCTCATGCAACGCACTGCGACAGATGATTGCGAATGCACCGCGCGGCATCCCACCAGAGTCGAAGGCGAAGAACTCATCGCCCAACACCTCGGTGAGTGACAACCACAACCGCGTGACCGCATTGGCCGGTACACGCTGAAGAGGATCACTCAGCCATTGAGGATCGATCCCCGCATCGTGCAACAGTCGCGCCACCAACGGTGGTTGATCGGCCAGACGATACAACGCTGCGCTCACAAGATAGGCCGCGACCGAATCGGCCTTGCGCAAGGTCTCCGTCGCAGCGCTCACCTGCGCTTCAATTGTCATCGACATGTCCAAATCCGTCAGTGGAGGCTGTGCAATTGCGGCATAGAAGAAGATCTCGTCGCCATCCTAGACTCCCCCGGTCACATTGCCCGGACTGGAGCTGCCTACATGAAACAACCTGATATTTTCATTACCAGCGCGGTACGAACCGCTATCGGAACCTTCGGCGGCGCCCTCAAAGACGTACCGCCTGCGCAACTCGCCACACACGTGACCCAGCAAGCGATGTTGCGTGCAGGCTGCGCTCCGCAATTAGTGGAGCATGTCGTATTCGGTCATGTCATCCCGACCACGCCACGGGATGCCTACATAAGCCGGGTCGCCGCGTTACAGGCAGGCATTCCCAAAGAGGCTCCGGCCTTCACCGTCAACCGCCTCTGTGGCTCCGGCCTACAGGCCATCGTCAGCGCAGCCCAGGGCCTGATGCTGGGCGATTCACGCATCGCCATTGCCGGTGGTGCCGAGTGCATGAGCCAGGCCGGTTACCTCGTTCCCAGCGCACGCTGGGGCGCGCGCATGGGGGATGTGAAGATGCTCGACTATATGCTCGGCGCGCTGCAAGACCCATTGCTCGGCATCCATATGGGCATCACCGCGGAAAACATCGCCAAGCAATGTGGCATCAGCCGTGAAGATCAGGATGCACTCGCCTTGCAAAGCCAACAACGCGCCGCCAGGGCGATTGCCGAAGGACGCTTCAAAGAACAGATCGTGGCGCTGGATATACAGAACCGCAAGGGTGTCACGCGCTTCGATGTGGATGAACACGTACGCGCCGAAGCGAGCCTCGAGCAACTGTCGAAGATGAAGCCAGCCTTCATCGAAAACGGGTCAGTGACCGCCGGCAATGCTTCTGGCCTGAACGATGGCGCCAGCGCACTGCTGCTGGCGACAGAGGAAGCGGTGCACAGCGAGAATCTGCGCCCCATCGCACGCCTCGTGGCCTATGCCCATGCTGGAGTCGAGCCGAGCCTGATGGGGCTGGGGCCAGTACCTGCAACTCGCCTGGCGCTGCAGCGGGCCGGTTTACAGGTAGCGGATCTGGATGTCATCGAATCCAACGAAGCCTTCGCAGCACAGGCCTGCGCCGTCGCCCGAGAACTGGATTTCGACCCACAGTTGGTCAACCCCAACGGCTCCGGTATCTCCCTGGGCCACCCCATAGGCGCCTCCGGCGCCATCATCGCCACCAAGGCTATCCATGAGCTGCAACGCATCAAGGGGCGTTATGCGTTAGCCACCATGTGCATCGGTGGGGGCCAGGGAATAGCCGTCGTTTTCGAGCGTGTTTGAACATGCTCATCCCACTGAAAGAAGAGATGACGAGCGCAAGGGACAATGCCAAGAAGCCAAGTGCTGGCCGCCCCATGTCCCGTTTCGAGCGCAACCGTTCACGGGCACTGGAGCTTTTTGTCGAGCGCGGCTTCGCCCAAGTGAGCTTGCGCGAACTGGCCAGCCACCTCGAGCTGACCGTCGGCTCGCTCTACAACCATTGCAGCGGCAAGGAGGATCTGCTGCTGGAGTTCATCGAGGAGCATTACACGGCCATGCTGGCGCTGTTCGAACGGCGCCCACGGCAAGCCTCCGTCGGAACCAGGCTGCCGGTACTGGTAGAGCGTCTGATCGCACTGCACGACAGCAGCCCATTGCACTTTCGCCTGGCGATTCGCGAACTCGACTGTCTGCGTCCCAGTCAACGACAACACATCGAGCGTATGCGCGAGCAATTGCGTCAACGGCTCTCAACATCGCTTCGCTCAACCGGATGCCATGCGGCTGACAACGACATCGTTGTCCTAGAACTGTTTGAACACCTGCCACTGTGGCTGTCGAGCTACCCGCTGGGTGACCGTCACAAAGCCCTTACCCAATTGCTGATCAGCGCCTCCTCACCTTGCGAGAATCGATCATGAACCCTTACACCCCCCCATTGCGTGACATCCAGTTCCTTCTCGACGAAGTCTTCGATGCCGGCAAGCTGTGGGACGACCTTCCAGGGCTGGCAAATGCTCTGGACATCGAAACCGCAAATGCCATTCTCGATGAGGCCGGCAAACTGGCCAGCGAGACGCTTGCTCCCCTTAACCGTAACGGCGATGAGGAAGGCGCGCAGTGGATCGATGGCAGCGTGCGAACGCCCAGCGGTTTCCGCGAAGCTTACGCCATCTATGCAGAAGGCGGCTGGGTCGGTCTCTCCGGCAATCCCCAGTATGGCGGCATGGGCATGCCCAAGATGCTCGCAGTACACGTAGAGGAAATGCTCTATGCCACCAACTGCAGTTTCAGCCTCTACTCGGTGCTGAGCAGTGGTGCCTGTCTGGCTATCGATGTCCACGCCAGTGAAGAACTCAAGCGCACCTACCTGCCACCGATGTACGCAGGCCGCTGGGCCGGCTCCATGTGCTTGACCGAAGCCCATGCCGGCACCGACCTGGGTATCATCCGTACCCGCGCCGAGCCACAAGCCGATGGCAGCTACAGAGTCAGCGGCAGCAAGATCTTCATCACCGGCGGCGAGCAGGATCTGACCGAGAACATCATCCATCTGGTGCTGGCCAAGCTGCCAGACGCGCCGGCCGGACCGAAGGGCATCTCGCTGTTCCTGGTGCCCAAGGTACTGGTCAACGCCGACGGCAGCCTCGGCGAACGCAACGCGGTGAGCTGCGGCTCCATCGAACACAAGATGGGCATCAAGGCCTCGGCCACCTGCGTGATGAACTTCGACGGCGCCACCGGCTATCTGGTTGGAGAGCTGAACAAGGGCCTCGCTGCGATGTTCACCATGATGAACTACGAGCGCCTGTCCATCGGCATCCAGGGTATCGGTTGCGCCGAGGCCTCTTACCAAAGCGCCGTCGCCTACGCACGCGATCGCCTGCAAAGCCGTGCGGCAACCGGCGTGCAGGCGGCGGACAAGATCGCCGATCCGATCATCGTGCATGCCGACGTACGCCGCATGCTGCTGAGCATGAAGGCCATGAACGAAGGCGGTCGGGCCATGGCGACTTACATCGGTGCTCAACTGGACATAGCCAAATATGCCCACGATGGCCAAGCGAGGGCCCGTGCACAGGCTCGAGTGGCACTGCTGACCCCCGTGGCCAAGGCCTTCTTCACCGACACGGGCCTGGAAAGCTGCGTACACGGCCAGCAGGTGCTCGGCGGCCATGGCTACATCCGCGAGTGGGGCCAGGAACAACTGGTGCGTGACGTACGCATTGCGCAAATCTACGAAGGTACCAACGGTATCCAGGCGCTCGACCTGCTCGGACGCAAGGTGCTTGCCGATGGCGGCCGAGCGTTGCACGAATTGCTAGACGAGATTCGCGAGCATGCCGATACGGCCGCTACCGACTACCGCGAGGCCCTGCACAGCGTGGTCAAGCAACTGGAAGATGCCAGTGCCTGGGTGCGCGAACAAAGCGAATCAGATCCCAATGCGGTAGGCGCCGCCTCGGTGGAATACCTGCACCTGTTCGGCTACGTCTGCTATGCCTATTTCTGGTCGCGAATGGCCTGTGCCGCCAAGGCCCGATTGGCGCTCGATACGCACTTTCATTCGGCCAAACTGGCGACGGCAGCATTCTTCTTCGAGCGTATCCTGCCACGCAGCAATGGCTTGCTCGCCTGCCTGCAAGGCGGCTCGAACAGCCTCTATGGCATGACCGAGGATCAGTTCTAGCTCTACCGTGCATGTGCCCAATGCTTGCGTTAAAGTGAACCGGCGCCTTCGTGGCGCCGCCCATAACAATAACAAGCTGGACATCCATCCATGCTGATAACCAAGCTTCTGCCGCCGCGCTATCACCACCCACCGCTCCTTCGCGAACGCCTGCTGGAACGGCTGAATAACGTTGCCTACCAGCGCCTGATCCACCTCAGAGCACCCGGTGGCTTCGGCAAGACCACTCTCCTGACCCAGTGGCGCAAACTCCTGATAGAACAGGGGCACAAGGTCGGCTGGATCAACCTGGATGAAACCGACAACGAGGACGTTCAATTCCTCAACTACTGGGCAGCCGCCCTCAAGCAGGCTGGCTGCCCCATCCAACAGCAACTGCTGGATAGCTACGAGCGCGGGCGCCCGGAAACCCAGGACAACTTTCTGACCGTGCTGGTCAATCTGCTCGCCGAGCTCGACAGCGAGCTGTATCTGATCCTCGATGACTACCACTGCATCAGCAATCCTCGTCTGCACGAACTGCTCGCCCGCATCCTCAAATACACACCTGCCAACTTCCACCTGGTCATCACCTCCCGCACCGAACTGCCTCACTGCCTGGAAGATCCCCGTCAGAAAAGTCGTGGCAATGAACTCAACGTACGCAGCCTGCGCTTTTCGGAAAGCGAAACGCAGTCCTACCTGAGCAACCGGATGACACAACCGGTCAGCGCGGATTCTTGCCGCGCACTGTTCGAGGCAACCGAAGGGTGGATCGCCGGCATCCAGATGCTGGTGCTCTCCAATGAGCTGAAGGATCCGGATCTGACGGACTGGTCCAAGGGGCTCTATCCGCTGGCCGAAACCATTCTGGAAAATACCTTGGGTAATCTGCCTCGCGAGACCCAGGATCTTCTGCTGCGGCTATCCGTGCTGGATCGCTTCAATGTCGAACTCTGCGAAGAAGTACTGGAGGTCAAGGACGCCCAGCACATTCTCGAGGGGCTGGCCGCAGATGGCCTCTTGCTGGTACCACTGGACCACGATGAACAGTGGTACCGTTTTCACGCATTGTTCAGCGAGCATCTGCGTCAGCGCCTGGCCGATCGCATGGTGGCCAGCCTCGGTGACTTGCATCAGCGCGCGCAACGCTGGCGCGATGCTGGCGGTCAACAGAACCGGCCAAGCTTGTCCGCCTTCCTGCGCGAGTGCAAAAGTGAGCTGAACGCCATCGACCTGCCTTCCTTCCACTATCGCGCCAGCCTCTGGTTCGAGCGCAAAGGGCATCTGATCGAAGCGGTTCACCATGCCCTGGCCTCGGCGGGCGAGGAACGCGCCTATGACCTGATCGATCGCTGCGTCATGAATGTCCTGGCGACCGGCGATCTCAACACCATTCTGGCCTGGACCGACAAGGTTCCCAGCGACGAGCTGGCACGCCGCTGGCACCTGCGCGTGGCTCGCTTCTGGGCCATGGTACTGGGCGGGCTGCACTTACAACGCGCCCGCCAGGAATTGCAAGCCCTCCAGCAGGCAAGCGGAACCGCAGACGGCATTGGCGAATTCGAGTATCAGGTATGTCGCCGCACCTTCGACGCCCTCAGTGGCGACAGCCAATCGGCGCTCGCCCTGCTCGATCACTGGCCCCCCAGCGGCGATGCCTACCACAATGGCGTTGCCTGCAACGCACTGATCTATGCACTGGCCAGCGCTTCGCGCTTCGAGGAAGTACCGAGCATCCTCGCCCAACTTCCAGAGCCACCACCCAGTGCCATACGTGGTTTCACCTATGCCTACCGACAATCCTTCACCGGCTGGATCCAATTCCTCAAAGGCAACATGCACAGGGCCATCAGCGGCCTGGAGGAGGCCCTGCACCGGCTGGACGAAAACTTCGGCAGACGCTCGGCTCCCTCATGCGTCGTATCAGGCTTCCTGGCCGAAACCTTGTACGAGAGCAATGATCTCGAGAAGCTGAACAGCTTGCTCAGCGGCCGCCTGGAGGTGATGAACGAACGCGTGTTCTTCGAGAGCTACATCCGCGCCCTTCTGGCAGGTGCGCGCCTGAGTTACCTGCAAGGCCACTGCGACAATGCTCACGAACTTCTTGAACGCCTGCGCTTGTTTGGCCATAGCACCGGACTGCAACGCCCGATCGTCACCGCAGTGGCTGAGCGGATACGCCTGCTGCTGCATCAGGGCGATCTTTCGGGTGCGATTCGCATGCAAGTGGAACTGGAGTCGTTGTCATCATGGCCGACGCATGACCTGAGACCGGCCACGCTGGGCAGTGCCTTCGACATAGCCGCTCTGGGCATTCTCTCGCGTGCCCGCATTGCCCTCTGTGAAGAACGTCCCTCGACAGCACTGGACGAATTGTCTGCACTCACTGCACTCAATGCCGATGAGCGTCTGGACTACTACATCAAGACCAAACTGCTGGAATGTCTGGCGCGCTACCGCTTGCAAGACTGCGACTGGCGGCCCACCTTGCATTCACTGCTGGAGTTGGGCGCACCCGGGCAGATGATTCGCAGCTTTTGCGATGAGATTCCGGGAACCGAACAGATGCTGCAGGAGCTCACCGGGCAGTGCCGCACGCCGGAGCATGAGGCGTTTCTGGCGCAGGTACTGAACAGCCAGAAGCCCCTATCGAGGCGTTCCGCACAACCGCATAGCGAGTACAACCTGAGCGGCCGAGAGCAGGACATTCTGGAGCTGCTGCTGCAGGGTATGCCGAACAAACGTATTGCCCTGGCCCTCAACATATCGGCAGAAACAGTGAAGTGGTACCTGAAAAAGCTCTTCATCAAACTGAACGTCAGCGATCGCCTGCACGCCATCGACAAGGCGCGCCGGGAGAAACTGGTCGTGGAAAAGCACACGGGTTGAAAGACGGAACCTGAAACGCACGTAGCGATATCACTGAAAAAATCGGTGCGGGGGCGGGGACCCGCACCGCAAGGGCGTCGAATCGACTCAGTTACGAACGATGACCTTTACCAGCCCATCACGCTCCATCGCCGCCAACAGGTTACGCGCACCGAAAGCCTCGGCCGGACTGACGAAACCGGCAGCGGTGACCTTCCCGGCAAGGATGTGCTCGATCCCGGCCACCGCTACCGAACCAGCCTGTTCGTAACCACAGTTGCCTTGCAGGATGACCGTGGACTGGCTGGTCGGGCCGCTACCGTGGCAGGAGATCACCGCACGACAAATCTCCGGGTTTTCACGCGGCGGCTCGGCCGGCGTCAACTCGTGCCCCCAGGCATTGGTAACCTCTTCCTGCTCCTGTGCGGACTTGAACCTGTGTATTTCGTTGAACTCGCGGGCCAGCTTGAGCACGTTGCTCATGACCTGCGGGTTGCCGAAATTCACCAGCATGCTGCAGTTGCGTACTCGTGGATGATCGAGGTACCACACTGGTTCGCCACCACCGCTCCAGGGCAGACAATCGAGTACCTGGTGGAACGTGGGCGCCACCGACTGATAAGCAGTAGCCGGTTCCCAGGCCACCAGCTCACGCTGTGCCAGGTGGTATTGAGGCTGACAGCACATACGCAGGAACGACAGCGTGGAACTGACCGAGGGCAGCGAGCCACGGGTGACGTAGACCAGATCCAGAGTGTCGATACCGGGAGTTTCCAGGCAGACCTCCGCAGCCAGATGGCCAGATGTCCACATGAACGCCAGCGCCGGGATCAGCAACAGACCTCGCTTGGCATAGGCCTCGGCATATTGCTTACGCAGAAAGATCATCCAGTCCTGCTCGCCGGTACTGTCCAGATAGTGGCAGCCTGCGGCCAGAGCGGCACGCACCATCGGCTCGGCCAATTGCATGAATGGGCCGACGGTGTTGTACACCACGACCTTGCCTCTGAGCAGTTCGGTCAGCGCCCCCTCTTCGTTAGGCACTTCGAGCACTTCGTAACGGGCATCCTTGAGCTCAGGCTGAGTCGCGAATTGCTCATGGATTTTCGCCGCACTGCGGCCAGCCGCGATGAATGGGACATCGCGCGCAGCCAGATGACGGGCAATCAGTTTGCCGGTGTAGCCACTGGCGCCATAAACCACGACCTTGATATCAGTCATTTCTCGTTCTCCGGGTTTCATGCGGTTTGTTGTTGTGTGGATGCCGTGCTCAGCTCACCTTCAAGGCTTTCGCGCAGAATGCGTTCGAGGGGTTTTTCCGAGGCGGTCTTGGGGATTTCGTCGAGTACCTGCACATGACTGGGCAGCAGGTTGCGTGGCAGATAGCGAGAGCAGTGCGCAAGCAGCTGAGAGTGCTCCAGGACATGGCCGGGGAGCGCCACGACGGCGGCAACGATCTCCTTCTCGCCCGGTGCACAGGTCGGCCAGGGCAAGCCGTAGACGAAAACGTCGGCGACCGAGTCCATCTCGGCGATGACCTTCTCGATCTGAGCCGGGTCGATGAACTCACCATTGCGACGGATGCCACTGCCATCGCGATAGTCGAAGTAGACCCATCCCTGCGCGTCCTTGTGACCAATATCCCCTGAGTGGAACCAGCCACCACGGGTCTTGTCCGCAGACGCCTGTGGGTTGTTCAGATAGGCCACCGGCGGGTGCTCGGCACCGGAGGCTGCACGGAAGCAGATTTCTCCACGCTGCCCCGGCGGCACCTGGTTACCGTTCTCGTCGAGAATCGCGCAACTGAGGTGCGAGGGTGGTTTGCCAATCGAACCGATAGGGCCGACGCCCGGAGGGTTGAGTGTCAGACCGCCCTCGGCAGTGCCATAGAACTCGAATATCTCGACATTGAAACGCCTGGCGAAGTCCTGCCAGATACTCGCCGGCATACCGGCGCTGAACACGTAGCGCACCGGATTGTCGCCATCGTCCGCACGCGGTGGTTCGGAGTACACCGCGGTGGTCATGCCCCCCAGCAGGTTGAACACCGTGCATTGATAGCGACGCAGAATCTCCCACAGCCGGGACTTGGTGAACTGGCGGCTGATCACCGCGCGCAGGCCCATGAACAAGGCGTTGCCCAGAGTGATGCACTGGGCGTTGGCATGGGTCAGGCTCAACCCGGTATAAGGCCTGTCACCTGGCTGCAGACCCACTTCGGCACCGAGACTGGCGATGGCGGCGAAACGCGCATAGGGCGCGACAATGGCCTTGGGATTGCCAGTGGTGCCGGACGTGAACAGCAACTGCATCGGCTGTTGCAGATCGCTGGCGCGTACGGCAATGTCCGGCACACGGTCGTCCAGCACATCGCTCAGGGAACGGACCCGAACCCTCGGGTGGCTGGGCAATTCATCTAGACCTGCGCCAGTATCCAGCACCCAGAGCCAGTCCAGATTCGGCAGGCGCTCGGCCAGTTCCAGAACCGCAGTCAAAGCATGGTCGGCGACGATTGCACCTCGGCAGGCAGAGAAGCTCAACAGGTAATGCAGCTTGTCACCGCAGGCGCGAGCGTCGATGGGCACAAACACCGTGTTGGCGATGGAAGAGCCAACCATCGCCTCGACGAACTCCGGGTGGTTGAACATGATCAGGGCAAAGGCATCGCCCTGCCGCATCCACTCATCGTCCAGGCCTGAGGCAATGCGTTGCCCATTCTCCCAGAGCTGTCGATAGCTGCGGCTGCACTCATGCAACTGCTGGTCGGCACCGACATGAACGAAAGTCAGCACATCCAGGTCAGGAGTTTCCTCGACCTTGCGGCGGATGACATTGGCAAGAATCAATGAAGCATCATGTTGCATGGCAGCCTCCTAGCGGGTCAGCACGGTCATGGCCATGACCGCAGCATCTGCGCCGATAAAGCCGCCGCCATTTTCCGCCAGAGCAACGCGTGCGCCTTCAACCTGGCGAGCACCACAGTTGCCACGCAACTGCTCGACCAGTTCGAAGATCTGCCCCAGCCCGGTGGCTCCGATTGGATGCCCCTTGCGATTGAGCCCCCCGGAAACGCTCACCGGAATCCGCCCTCCCAGTTCGGTGGCACCTGATTCCAGCAAGGCCACGCCCTCCCCGCGCGCGCAAAGGTCAAGGCTTTCGTAATACATCAGCTCGGAGGCGGAAGTGGCATCGTGCAGCTCCACCAGACTGAGATCCTGCGCACCGACGCCAGCGGCCTGGTAGATCAGCTCGGCAGCCCAGCGTGTCACCTCTGGCCCAGGCTCCTCGCCATAGTCATAGCCACTGACCAACATCGAGGCAGCCACACGAATTGGGCGCCGCGCGCCCAGGCGCTGCAACATTCTTTCGGAGACGATCACCGCCGCAGCCGCGCCGTCACCGATTGGTGAACACATCGGCAGGGTCAGTGGATCAGCGATAGGCCGCGCCGCGAGAATCTGCTCGACGCTCAACACATCCTGAAACTGCGCGCGGGGGTTGAGCGCGCCATGCCGCGAATTCTTCGCCGTCACCATGGCCAGATGACGCGCCTCGCCACCAGCCGAGGCCAGGTAGTCACGCGCCCAGGTGGCGTAGATGTCCATGAACAGCGAACGGTCCTTGCCAGCCTGGGAGAGATCCACCTGTGCCCCACTGCGGCGAATGCTGTCCTGCAAGAAGCCCATCACGGCGTCCTGCTCCTCGACGTCGACACAGCCATCGAACACGGAGAAAGTCCGCGCCTTGTCGTCGTGATAGAGCTTCTCGTAACCGGCGGCCAGAACCACGTCATAAAGGCCATGGCTGACCAGCGTGCAGGCCTGCTGGAAGGCGGTGGAAGCCGTGGCGCAAGCATTCTCCACGTTGATCACCGGGATGCGCCCGACGCCCAGCCCACGCAATACGGCTTGCCCGGCGATGCACACCTGGCCAGTGATCACCGGTGCCGCGCCTGTGCCCATCCAGGCGGCATTGAGCTGCCTGGCCTCGATACCGGCGTCATCCAGCGCTTGCTTGATCGCTTCGCGCGCCAGGCTATTGAGGCTACGTCCGAGGTGCTTGCCGAAGCGGGTCATGCCGACGCCAATGACGTAGGCATTCTGCCGCGCGTTGCGGATCAGTTGCTGATCCAGATCCGTGCTGGTGCTCATCACAGCCACTCCAGGTTGGTCAGGTTGTAGCCGCCCTTGATCGCCAGAATCTGGTTGCAGCCGTCCTCGATCATCGAGGCGCGGGCATCACGGAAGATCTTCTCCACCGGGTATTCGCGGGTCAGGCCATTACCGCCGAACATCTGGATCGCATCGCTGGCGACCTCGAAGGCATGCTCGGTGGCAGTGACCTTGGCCAGCATGGCGGCCTGCAGAGCCGGCACCGGCTCCAACGCATTGAAACGGGCTACCCTACGAGTCAGGGCATGGGCCGTTTCGACCTTGCGCAGCATGTGGAACAGGCGGCGCGCCACGTCCTGGTGACGGATGATCGGCTGACCGCCCTGCTTGCGTTCATGGGCATAGGCCAGGGCATGGTCGTAGGCCGAGCGCGCTACGCCGGTGAAAGTGGCAGCCATCAGCAGGTTGGCATCGGTATGGATGGCGTACACCGCACGCTTGAAGTCATCCGGCCCGGCCAGCAGGTGGTCGAGGCTGACCTTGACGTTGTCGAAGTACAACTCGCCCTGTGGCAGCGCACGCTGACCGAGCTTCTCCAGAGGCTTGCCTCGCGAGACCCCAGGCAGATTGGTCGGCACCACGACGCAGAAGCCACGCTGTGGATCCGGGCCATTGGCGGTTTCCGCCGCGCAATACAGCACGCAGAGTTCGGCGATGCAGCCATTGGAGACCCAGGCCGACTTCTGCCCATTGATGATGATGTGCCCATCGCTGATGCGCGCCACGCAGTTCGGTCGACCGTAGCGCCCCTGTGCATGGAACAGTTGCTGACTGACATCCAGCGAGTCGGTGCCGTGATCGGGCTCGGTGATCCCCCAGCAGCCAATCAGTTGCTCGGAATACTCCTTGAGCAGGAACTGGTTGCCCATCTTCGCGGCCATGTACAGCGGCAGCATGCGTACAGCGGCAGAAATCGCCAGCCCTGCATCGCCCCAGCCAAGCTCCTCGAACAGCAACGGGAACATCACCGCACGTTGCTCATCGCTCAGGCTGGACAACAGCTCCAGGCTGATGCCCAGCTTGTCGTACTCGGTGAAGAATTCGTACAACCGCGAGCCCTTGGCTGCGACCTGGTCGGCACTGAGCTTGTCGAGTTCCTGGCCGATGGGGCGCATGACCTTGCTGGCGAACTGACGCAAGCTCTGGCGGAAAGCCTCGGACTCTTCGTCCAGCGCAGCCTCGCAAGCCCAGGGGCCGAACTGTACCTTGGGCTCGGCAGGCCATTGCTGCACGGGCAGATTGGAATGATGCATAGCGTGAACTCCTGTCTTACTGGAGCCGCCGCCCGGCCGGGCGGCGACGAAAACGTCACTTGCCGGCCGCCTCGAGCTTGCCCAGGGAGAAATCGGACTCCTTGGCACCCTTGCGGTTGATGACATAAGTCGTGGCGAAGTTGGTCGAATGCTGGCGCTTGAAGTCGATCTGCTGCCCCTGCACCGGGAGGATCGCCTTGTAGCCATCCTCCCCCGTGATGGGCTGCTGCTGCATGTGGTGGAAGCGCCAGAACTCACCGTTCTTGTCATAGATCTCAGACATCAACGGGCGATTGGCCTGAACATCCACGTAGAGGATCTTCTTGCCATACGGATGAGCATCCGGCGGCGTCCCCTCGAGCACCCAGACCTCGCGGGGCTGCCAGCCCAGCTTGGGGTTGGGGTTCCAGTAAGGCGGGTTGCTGACGTCCTGCTGCGGGAACTGCGCGGCAGGTTCTTTTTCACCCACACCGATGGTCTGCGGCGTATCGGTGATGGCGAGAATCCAGCGCTTGTCGATCAGCTGGACGCTCTTGTACCAGTTGGGCGGCGAATCCCAGACGTCGATATCGTCGCCGAGAATATCCAGGCCACCGACTGGATCCATCCAGGCGTTACCCGAAATTCGCCGTACACGGCGCACCGACTTCACGTAAGCCCAGACGTCGTCGGTCTTGAAACCATCGGCGTAGCGTTTGGTGTAGGTGCCGATACCCTTGATGTCCTGCGGTGCTTCCGCGAACAGCAGGGTGTTCTGCAGCATGAAGTCCTTGCCGATGCTGGACGGCCCGTTCAGACGGCCGCGGGTATAGAAACGGTCGAGACGGTAGCGTTGAACCCGCTCAACACCTTTCTTGGCATCGATCAGGATGTAGTGGAAATTCTTCAGTTCTTGCGAGTCGCCCATCGGGCGGCCGTAAATGAAGTTCCACACGATCTTGTCGCCGGCATCCGGATCTTTCACATCGATATCTGGGTAAGGCACACCCTTGTCCCAGCCCTGAACCGTACGTGTGGCACGGTCGAACCCGACCTTGTCGCGATTCGCCGCGCTGGCTTCGAGATAGGCCGGATCGAGCTCCACCGCCTTGGAAGGCGCCAGAGTCAGACCCAGGTTGTAGTTACGGATCTGCCACTGCACCTTGTCGGTGAGCAGTTGACTCAGGGGCTTCCCCTCGAAGCTCTCGTTCAACACCTGGTCGAGGTTGTTCTTGTCCACCAGGGTGCCGGCGGGCAGTTCAGCGGCCACAGCGGTGGCGCTGGTGGCCAGTAGAGCGCAGCTCAGTGCCGCGAGTTTGAAGAGCGTTTTCATCAGCAGGCTCCAGGTCAGAATTGACGGGTCAGGCGCAGCACGAACTGATCGTGGTTATCGAGGTAACCGAACAGTCGGGTATCGCTGCTGTCACCGGCGGCGCTGTCGTTGCTGCGTCCGGCGGAGAAGAACAGGTCGGCCTCGGCACGCAGACGCCAGTTGTCACCCATGGCGAACTCCACCGCCGGAATCAGGAAACCGCCCTTGTTGTTCACGTCGACGCCAGCGGCCAGCGATGGGTTGATCGTGTCGTTGCGGTAGTTCATCTGCAGCACGGTGGTGAACAGCGTGGTGTCACGCTTCTTCTTCGCCGCGAAGGCGGCCAGCTCGACCAGATCGTCGTCCTTGGAGAAACCAAGCACACGGGTGTTGAACAACTGCATGGAGAGGAAGGACGGCCGGCTGGTACCGAGGAAGCGAGTCAAGTCCACGGTCTTGTCCATGCGCACCATGGTGGTTAGGGTGTCCTTGCGCTTGAGCCCCGCGAAACCTGGAGGCACCGCACCACCGAACAGCGGTTCGCTGCCCTGGTTGAAACCCATGCCCTCGGTGTACACCACCTCGGTAGAGAACACGGCATCCGCTGCCGCCACGTAGGTGCTGGCGGTAGCGCCCCAGACCGTGATCTCTGGATGGAACACATCACCCAGAACCCCCTTGGGTGCCTTCTTGTAGGGATTGAAACGCGAGTTGACCACCGGGTCGCCCTGATAGGACTTGAGCCAGGCCAACGAATAGTTGACGTCACCAGCCATCCCCGACCAGCGCAGACCACCTGTGACTTTCTCGTTGTCCCCTGCCGGGTGCTCGTAGTCGGTATCGAGCAGGGAAAAGAAGTCGGTGCCGCGATAAGGCTGCGGCGCCCAGCGGCCACCATAGAAATCGACGCTGTTGCCGATCGCGTTATGCGCATCCAGCCCCGGACGCACCAGCACCTGCAACGCGCCATCGAACTCCGGCACCTGGATGGTGGTGTTGAGCAGGATCAGCGGTTTGCGTAACTCCTCGTTCTCCGGTTCGAGGAACGAGCGCCAGCGATAATCGAAACCATGAACGACGTCCATGGCCCGGAAGAAATCGGTCTCGCCCCAGACTACCTGCTGCTTGCCGACGCGGAACTTGACCCGGTCGAGCTCGTAGTCGAAATAGAATTCGCGCAGTTCCCCACGGTCGTACTCGCCCATCAGGTCGCTACCGCGACCACGCAAGCCCGTGTTGACCATGGATCGGTTGATGTCCTGCAGGTCGTCCTGGTAATCGGTCATCAACTCCTTGTCGAGACGGGCGATAGCCTTCCAGCTCAGCGGGCCGGTCACCGCGTCGGCATCGAGCATCAGCGAACCACGCAGCATCGACAGCTTGCCCTTGTCGTCCCCCTTGGTTTCCGGCGCATCCTTCAGATTGAACGACGACCAACCGCGCACATAGCCGCCCAGGCTGAAACCGAAATCATCGTCACCGTAGTCCATCGCCTGCGCGCCACTGGACAGTATGCTCAGCGGCAGCAGAGCCATAAGCCACGTCGGCCGCTTGGCCCGAATGGTTGATTGCATCCCAGATACCTCTCATTGTTCTTGTTTGATGGCAGTAGCACTCGAACCCACCGCTTACACAGCGGGCTCGGAGTCGAAGGCGCCCTGCTCCTCTGAATGAGCCGGGGCGAAGATGAAGTCGGGTTTGAACACCAGCGCCAGCGCCGGCATCACGAATAGTGAGGTGAAGGCCGAAACCATCAGCCAGAGGCCGATCAGCAAGCCCATCTCGGCCTGGAAGCGCAGCGACGAGTACCCCCACAGCAGCACCCCGGCAGCCAGGGTGAACGCGGTCAGGATCACCCCGCGCCCGGCCGAACCAATGGACTGCAGCACCGCCTCCAGGTGACTGGCACGCGGATGCTTCTCCAGGTATTCCTTGATCGAGTCGACGATGTAGAAGGCGTAATCGACGCCCAGCCCGATCCCCAGCGCGACCACCGGCAAGGTGCTGATACTCATGCCGATGCCCTGCCAGGCCATGAAGGCGAAGGTGACCACGTTGGAAACCAGCACCGGGATGATGAAGAAGATGCCGCTGACCGAAGAGCGATAGACCACCAGGCAGCACAGCACGACCACCAGGAAGGCCAGGGCGATCGCCTCGATCTGGTCACGCAGCAACACCTCGTTGACCGCCGCGATGACGCCAAGGCCACCGCCAGCCAACTTCACCTCGGCGTATTCGAGCGGGTTCTCGGCGATGAACTGTTTGGCGTAGTGCATCGCATTGCGCAGGGTCTCGCCCTTGTGGTCGCGGAAGAACAAGGTGATGGCGCCATTCTGGAACGAGCGGTCGACATACTGCGCCATGTCCTCGGGGGCAGCGCCTTGCAGGTAGAAATTGATCAGCTCGCCGTTCTCGATCTGCGAGGTGCCCAGTTCGCGGTAGCGTGGGTTGCCTTCATAGAGGTTGCGCCGTACGTCCACCACCAGATCGGCCAATGACACGCTGCCGCCGATCTCCGGCTGGCGCTCCATGTAGCGCTGGAAACCCTGCGCCCAGGTCAGCACCTCGGGCAGCTTCAGCGCATCCGACGCCTTGCCCTCGATCACCACGAACATCTGCTCGGAACCGGGGTAGAGACGATTGATCAGCGCGCTGTCCTGATTGAACGACGAGCCCTGCCAGAGGATCGGCGAGCCGTCGCTGGCATCACCGACCTGAATGCGCGTAGCCTCGAACAGCAATCCACCCAAAAGCGCAATGCAGACCGGCGCGACGAAATAGCGTGCCCGGGTGGTGACCATAAGCGAGGCCCCCCCCAATACCGCGTTGAGAATGAAATCAAGCTTCAGCGGATGCACGAAACCCTGCGGGCGACGCACCCAAGACAGCATGATCGGCGTCATCACGACCGCCGAGACGGCGATGCTCATGACCCACACGGCGCCGATGATCGCCACCTTGTGCAGCAGTGGAATGGGCGTGAGCATCACGCAGAGGATGGCTCCCGCGTCGGCATACAAGCCCAGCATGCTTGGACGAAACAGCTCGGCCATGGCTTGCTCGGCCGCGCGTTTGGATGGCACCTGACCGTCCAGCGCCAAGTCGTCGTAACGGGTGATCAACTGCACCGAATGGGAGAAAGCACGCGCGGTGATGATGAACGCCACGACCACAACCAGCGGATCCCAGTTGTAACCCAGCAGGGAACTGATACCCAGCGCCCAAATCCCGGAAATGCCGCCAGCCAGCAGTGGTAACAGGGTGCCGCGCCAGGTGCGGCTGAACATGAACAGCAACACCAGCATGGCCGCCAGCGACAGCAACGACAGGCCCAGCGTCTCCGGCAGGTAGTGGGCCACCCAGCCATACAGCACCGGCTCACCAACCAGGTGCAGACTGACCCGATCCTTGATCGGCGAAGCATCGAGGATCGCCTGGATTTGCGGGAAGATCGCCTGGTAGTTGACCAGATGGTCGTAGAAATCCACCTGGATCAGCGTCGAGCCGAACTCACGATCGACGAACAGGCCATAGACCATCGAGTTGTTGAGGATCGCCTGGCGCAACTGACGCAACTGTGCCGGCGTGGTCGGCACCTCGTTCATCAGCGGCTCGGTCTCGATGCCCTCGCTGGAGGCATTGACCCGCTTCAGCTTGCGCGAAGCCAGCGAAACGATCTGCTGTGGGTTGACGCCTTCCACCTTGCGCAACTCACGGCTGATGCGTTGCACCTCGGCCAGGATGTCGCTGTCGATGATGTCCCCCACCTTGGCCTTGACCAGGATGGTCACGCGATTGCTGGCGGCGAAGCTGTCCTGATAGGCCTGATGCACCTGCACGTACGGATGGTTATGCGGAACCATGTCGGAGAAACGCGTTTCGACATGCAAGCGCGCCAGATTGACGGCGAAGAACAGGGTGACCAGGCCGACCACCACGGTTACCGGCAAACGATGGGCGATCGACCACTCGGCCAGACGAGTCGCGAAGTTCTGCAAGCGCTTCATGGCCGCCCCTCCGCACCCACGACACGCAACTGACCGCCCTGCACCACGGCCAGTTGGCGACCGACCAGCAGCTCGCCACCTGCAACCGGTAGAATGCGCGTGAGGTAGCCCTTGCCCAACTCACCGAAACCGATGGCGGCGTTCTTCCAACCACTGGCGGGTTTGGTGCTCTGGAAATAGGTGCCGTTGTCGCCAACCACGCTCCACAGGCCGTCACGTACCACCACGTCATGCAGGTGATCGCGACTGAAGGGTGTGAGGCTGCGCCAGGTGTCGCCAGCATCCTGAGTCAGGTAGATGTACCCGGCATTGCCCACGGCAACGCCGGTATCGCCATCGAAGGCCACCGCGCGCAGGCTTTCGCTGCCAAGCTCCTGAGTGCTCCAGGTACGCCCACCATCACGGCTGCGCAACAAGCGGCCGAACTCTGCCGCAATCCAAATATCACCACCTGAGCCGGGGCGGATCGCATTGAAGGCCACGTCCTGCTCTGGCGCCATACGCTCCCAGGTTTCAGCCCCTGGGCCCGCACGGAACAGTGCCCCCATCTCACCGGTAACCCAGAAATGACCATCGATGTAGGCCACGTCCAGCAGCTTGCCACCAATCTCGCCTACCGGTAGCGGAGCATGACGCCAGCCATGTCCTGGTGCGCGCGACCACAGGTCACCCTGATTGCCAACCGTGACCACCACACCCTTCGGAGAAACGGCCACCGCCTGTAGATTGCTGCGGTTCGGCAGCACCTCACGACTCCAACGCGTAGCGTCATCGACGCCATGCAGCACTGCGCCATCCTGCCCAACCACCCACAACGAATCCTTGTCTCCAGCCACACCGAAGAACATGTCACGCGACTCGACCACCGGCTGCCGCAACGGAGCGCCAGTTGCGGTCGGCTTTATGAAGACAGCCGCATAAGCCAGCCCGAAAATCAACGCCCAGGGCGAGAGGCGAGCAGCCCACGGCAAGATCAAGCCAGAAGCCTGCTCCTCACGCTCGCCATGCGGCGTGGATTGGGAAAGTTCAATGTTTTTTGCAAAGGAATTAGAAGAATCGGCCCGCACATGAAGGCAGGCAGCACCCGAAGAACCAGCATCGGATGCAGTATTAGGGCTGCGCATAAGAGCACCTTTAGTTGTTTTTGTTCGTGGGGCCAATCATGTCGCGCAGCCCTTGCGGAGACGCCCCCCAGAGCGGGGGGTGAACGGGGGGATAGGTAGCAGCACCCAGGCCGCACACAGGGACGCAAGAGATCGCCAATACAACCTGGATCTCGAGGCATGACTAAAGAAAAATCAGGAGGGTCGCGGTTTGCTCACAACCATCGCGAAAGAGCGTACAACCATCGATCACTACCGAGGGGACACTGCGAGATCCACGCTCTCGCTGCTGTTACCCATCATTACCTTGGCCTGCAAAGTCGCTTCCGTCGTACGAATAGCCAAAGTTCGTACTTCATCAGCCACGACCGCAAAGCCACGACCGCTCTCGCCCGCTCGCGCAGCCTCGATCGCAGCATTCAGAGCCAGCAAGTTGGTCTGCGTAGCGATCCCCTGGATGGAGCTCACGATAGAACCCAGTTTTCTCAGGCTATCCTGCAGCTCTTGGTGCTGACGCACCTGAAGTTGCCGCAAGGCAGACTCTTCATGTTCATTCTGCATATCGACGAGAGAGCCAATCACCCTCAAAGGGGTGCCCTCCTGGTTTCGCTGCGCCAATCCACGCGCACGAAACCAGCGGAAATGCCCATCTTTGAGTTTCAGCCGATAGGTGAGCTCAAGCGGTGCTACTGCGTCACGATCGGTCATGTAAGCGGCAAAAGCGCTCAGGCTCTCCTGCTTGTCATCTGGATGCAGACGCGATGCCCAACTATTCAGCTCCCGAGGGAAGTCCTCAGCCTCCCCGAAGCCGAGCAGATGCAAAAACTGCGGAGACCACCAGATGCGGTTGTGAGGATTGACCGGATCACCAGCAACGACCTCCATCTCCCAGAGCGCTTCATTGATGGTTTCGAGCGTCAGTTGGAAACGCTGCCTGCTTATCTCCAAATCCGCGGACAGCTGCTTGCTGGCTTCGATATCCCGTAACCAGCAGCGCATACGAATCGAGTGCCCTAGTTCACTCCATCGAACGCCGCAGCGCAGCAGAAACCATCGATAGTCATCAGCCCCCCAACGCACACGGCACTCTAGCTGATAAGGCACCGTACTATGTGCTGCAGCATGTGCGAGCAACCCCCGCAGCAGATCTTCTCGCTCGTCCGGATGAACACATTCGATCCAGCGCCCCAAACAGACTGACGCACCATTGCCAAACACCCGCTGCAACCCATCCGAGAGAGACAGCTCGGTCCATAAGCTCAGATGCTCACCTCGACCCAGCGAGACCTCCCAGAAGTCGTCATCGAGGCATGAAGCCAGCAGCTCACATTTATCCTCGAACTGAGCATATAAAGCCTGCAGGCGAGCGTGGTCAGCGTCTAGACGCCCCCGCTCGTTCGTCTCCTGCTCACACACTCGCTCCAATTCGAGCAGACGCTGGCGCACACGCAACACGGCGATCTCAGCCTGCTGGACAAGCGCCGCGTTACTGATGGAATGAGCTACCTCAGAGCTATCACTGGCAAGCCCTACGAGTTGCAGCAGCGTTTCTCTCGCACGGCGAGCGGCAGAAAAAAGAAACATCGGGGAACTCCCAATAAAAGAGCAGTCCGTGCCTCTACTCGAAACTTTCTGAGAAACAGTTATGAGAGGCGGGCAAAAAAAAGATGGCCCGAGCCGGCGCCATCCAACGCTCAAACGGTTAGTCGTTTCCACCCTGCTCTTACAGGCCCTCGGTTGTATCCTGACTCACGAAGATCATTGACCTGCCAATGTCAAGAGCAGCAGTTCTCAGCAACTCGGCCGCAACCCGAGAGGCTGCGGCAAGTGTATTGCCCTCCAATATTGCCAAGAGAAACCGAGTAGCTCCTTCCCCCATCAAGGTAGTAATCGGGGGGGTATGCCCCTTACTGGCTGTTGCAGCCATAAAAACAGCCGCCCGAAGGCGGCTGCGTGACACGCGACTAGAGCGTGGTTAGGAGCAAAGCCCGGTCACGCCAAGAGGGTATCCCTCACGTCAGAACGGCACGATGACCATGAGCTGACTGTAAACGTTGGTGCCATTGCCACCGACCTGGTTGCCGCCGTTATCGGCGCTCTTCTTCGGCTGATACAGCCCCACCAGCGGGCTGATGATCAGGTTGTCGGTGACCGCCCACTCGGCATACAGGTCCAGCTCACGAGCATCCAGATTCAGGCTGCTGCGCTCATGCAGCGTACGGAAATCGAAGTAGAGCGCGCCCAGAGTGAGCCTCTCCATCGGCGTGACCGTCAGGCCCAGGTGGTGAATGCGCGTATTGCTGTTGAAAGGACCGGAGTAGTTGGCCGCCACTTCGCCCTGCAGCCAGGTGCCGTAGCCGGTGCTGAGGCCGGTGAACAGCGAATCCCAGTCGCCCGAATAACGGGTGTAGCGGTACGTCAGGTTCGGCGACCACGGCGCGTCGGCGAAGGTGTAGCCGGCCTCGGCGTACCAGGCCTTTTCCACCCCGGTGTCGGCGTTCTGCCAGGCATATTCGAAGGCGAAGTTGGCGTTCTCGATGCCGGCGCTACCCTCACCACGAATGCTGTAAACATCGAGGTTGTCGCGCTCGCTCTGGATCGGCGTGGCCCAGCGCTCGTTGACGTCCAGACCATGCACCCAGGTAAGCCCGAGGGTGCCAGCCTCGGTGGTGTAATCCAGGGTACCGGCGGCCAGTTCGGTTTCGGCCTGGGCGCGGTTGTCGGATTTGAGCCAGACCACAGAGCCATGCAGCCCCTCCTCGCCGCCCAGGCGCAGCACGGCGGTGCGGTCGAAGGCGTGGCGCGCGGCAATGTAGTAGGCGTCGCCGCGGTTGAGGTCGCCGTCCGCCGGGCCCTTGCCGAGGTTCGGGCCGTCATCGTTGATCAGGAAGCCACGCCCGAGCTTGACCACCTGGCGCCCGGCGGAGAAATCCACGCCGTCCTGGCCCAGTACGGGGAACAGATTCCCCGAGCGCCAGCCCAGGTAGGCATCCTCGATCTTGGTGGTGCGCTCCGTGCCGAGGGTGTTGCCGCCGGCATCACCGTCGCCCCAGGTACCCGAGCTGACCAGGGCGAAGGCCCCGTACAGGCTGCCGGCACTGCCCAGGCCCTGCTGGCCGCTGAAGCCGTACTTGATGAAGCCCTCGCGCCAGGTGGAGCCGCCCTCGGTGCCATCGTAGTTCTTGCGACTGTTCATCCAGCCAAACACGGCGAGTACATCGGCGTTCAGCTGGGTGTCTTCGTCGGCATAGAGTTCATAGGCCTGGCTCTGCCCGGCCAACGTCAGGCTGATGGCCAGGGCCAACCCGACCTTGCGGTTGTTGCGCGTGTTCATCTTCATGGGAGCTCCTCGGTGCTTGTGCAGACGTTCTTATTGGTTTTCTGGAGGGGATAAACGCCCGCGCCGCCAGGCGCGGGCTGGCAGGCTCAATGCTTGGCCAGGGCGCTGCCAAGGGCGTCGACGATCAGGTCGGCCTCTGCGCAGGTCAGGGTCAGGGGCGGCGAAATGACGATCTTGTTGCCGATCGGGCGCACCAGCACGCCTTGCGCACGCGCGGCTTCGGCGATGCGCGAGGCCTGCCCGGAGGCCGGGTCGAGCGGCTGACGGGTGCGTTTGTCGGCGACCAGATCGACGGCGATCATCAGACCCTTACCGCGCACTTCACCGACGACGTCGAATCGTTCGCTCAACGGCTTGAGCCCGTCGATCAGGTGCGCGCCGACCTTCGCCGCGTTGCCCGGCAGGTCTTCCTTCTCGACGATATCCAGCACCGCCAGGGCGGCGGCACAGGCCGTCGGGTGGCCGCTGTAGGTGTAGCCATGCATGATCACGTTGGCGAAGCCGGGGGCGTTCTCGATGGCATCGACGATGCGCTGGTTGAACACCGTGGCACCGAGAGGGATGTAGCCGGCGGAGATGCCCTTAGCCAGGCACAGGATGTCCGGCGCCACGCCCCAGCCACGGCTGCCGAGCATGCAGCCGCTGCGGCCGAAACCGGTGACCACTTCGTCGGCGATCAGCAGAATGTCGTGACGGTCGCAGACTTCACGCAGACGCGGCCAGTAGGCGGACGGCGGCACAATCACGCCTCCAGCGCCCTGCACCGGCTCGGCGATGAAGGCAGCGATGGTCTGCGCGCCGAGGAAGGCTATCTGCTCTTCCAGTTGGCGGATGCAATGCTCGACCAACTGCTCGGGGTCACGGCAATCCCAGGGGTTGCGGTACAGCCAGGGGGTATCGAGATGGTGACAACCCGCCAACAACTGGCCGTGGTTGTAGTGGTAGACGCCGTTGCCACCCACCGAGGTGCCGCCGACGTGCACGCCGTGGTAACCGTTACGCAGCGAGAGGAAGCGGGTGCGGCCCGGCTGGCCGGAGGCGATCCAGTACTGGCGCGCCATTTTCAGCGCGGTTTCCACGGCATCGGAGCCGCCGGAGTTGAACAGCACGCGGGCCATTCGCTCCTGGGCAAACATCGAGGTGAGCCGCTCGGCCAGGTCGAACACCCGTGGATGAGCGATTCCATCGAAGGTCTGGTAATAGGCCAGTTCATTGAGCTGCGCGGCGATGGCGGCCTTCACTTCCGGACGGTTGTGGCCGACATTGACATTCCACAGGCCGCCAACGCCATCGAGCATGCGATTGCCGTCAATATCGGTGACGTAGTTGCCATCGCCACGGGCGATGATCAGGGTCTTGGCGCGGTTGGCCGGCGCCGAGGCGCTCATCGGATGCCAGAACTTCTTCTCGGCAGTCTTGTATTTCTCGTACATGGTTTCGACAGGCTCTTTATGGGGTACTGGCTTGAGCACGGCATTCTTGGACATGGTTTCGCTCCTCACGATTGCACTGCGGGCTTGCGTACGAACAACAGCTGCTGGGCGGTGTACTCCAGCAACCCCTCCAGGCCGAACTCGACACCGAAACCGGACATCTTGCAGCCGCCGAACGGGGTGTTCGGTTGAATCTGGGCGTGACAATTGACCCAGGCCACGCCGCTTTCCAAACGGCTGGCGAGCGCCTGTGCCTGTGCCTGATCCGCGCCCCATACCGAGCCACCCAGGCCCATCTCGCTGGCATTGGTGTGGCGCAGCACATCCTCCACCTCGCGGTAGGCGATCAGCGGCAGCACCGGGCCGAACTGCTCCTCATCCACCAGGCGCTGGCCATCGCGGACGCCGGTGACGATGGTTGGCGGATAGAAGAAGCCGGGGCGATCCAGGCGCGCACCGCCACAGAGCACGTGGGCACCCTGCGCGCGGGCGCAGTCCACCAGTTCGGTCACCAGCTCGAGCTGGTCGAGATTCTGTACGGGCCCGAAGGTCACCTTCTCCTCCAGGCCATCGCCGACCACCTGGCGCTGGGCGATGGCCACCAGGGCCTCGGCGAACGCCTGGTACTGCGACTCATGCACGTACAGACGCTTCAGCGCGGCGCAGGTCTGCCCCATGTTGAGAAAGGCGGCCTGGAAGATGTCTTCCGCTACCGCCTCAACCGGCGTGTCCGGCAGCACGATGGCCGCATCGTTGCCGCCCAGCTCCAGAGTGAGACGCTTTAGGTTGCCGGCCGCCGCGTGCATGACCTGCTGGCCAACGGCGGTGGAACCGGTAAAGACGATCTTGTGGATGCCCGGGTGGCTGGCGATGGCACTGCCAAAGCCGCGCTCGCCAGTAACGATATTGATCACCCCGTTCGGCACGTGGCGGGCGATGATTTCCACCAGGCGGATGGTGCTCAGCGGAGTCAGGCTGGACGGCTTGCTGATCACGCAGTTGCCGGCGCGCAGCGCCGGCATGATGTGCCACACGGCGATCATGAACGGCCAGTTCCATGGAGTGATCGAGGCCACTACACCCAGCGGTTTGCGGTGCAGTTCAATACGCTGCGTGGGCGTGTCCTCGACCAACTCCACGGGCAGCTCCTGATTGGCCGCGTAGCGCGTCCAGGCTGCTCCTCCCATCACCTCGGAGAACGCCAGCGTAAGCGGTTTTCCCTGCTCCAGAACGATCAGTTTGGCCAGCGCCTCGGCCTCCTGCTCGATGTCATCGGCGATGCGTGTCAGGCGTTCGCAACGCTCCTTACACGAAGTGCGGCCCCACTGGGCGAAGGCTTGCTGGGCCGCTTCCACGGCCTGTTCCAGTTGCGCCACGCTGGCGGCTGGGCAATGGGCGAATGGCTGCCCGGAGGCCGGGTTGATCACCTCGAAGTGACCGCCTTCACCCGGCACCTGGGCTCCGTCGATAAGCAGTTGATAGTCGTTCATATGAAGCATCCCCTTGGCCGCCGGCAATGCAACGAGCACGGCGGTTAGCTGGTGGTAGAGGTGGTGAATGCCTGGCAGCCCTTAAAGCTTGTGGCTACCCAGGGCCTGGAAGCGTTCGGGCGACACACGGCGCAGACGTGCGGCAAGCATCACGCCGACGAAAAGTGAAATCGGAATCAGGATGCAAAGCCCGTAAGAGAGCAGCTTGCTGGAGCCGGTCAGCACCTCGAAGTGAATCACCGCCAGCACTAGCACGCAGATCAATGCGATGCCCGAGAATGCCGGCAGGATGAAGCGGCGCATGGTGCTCAGGCCTAGCTCGGGATGCTTGCGGAAGTAGACCAGCACCGCGACCGAGGTCAGTGCCATGAGCAGGATCAGCGACAGCGCGGCCAGGCTGGAGAACCAGGCGAACAGTTGCAGGATCGGATCGGCCCCGGCAGCGGCGAACATCAACACCACCACGGCGGCGATCAGGGTTTGCAGGGCCGAGCCCATGTGCGGGCTCTGATGGATACGGTGCCCTCGCGCCAGGAGGAACTGCCTTCTTCCAGGCGCCCGCTCGGGGCATAGTTCTCACGGCTGTGAAAAAGGCCGAACACACCTTCGAGATTGGCTTGCACGCGCGTGTCCGCATCGGCGTAAAGCTCCACCGCGCCGGCGGGTAATGCGGCACCGAGCAGCAGCGCGAGAGTGGAGAGACGGAAGGTGGGTAGCTTGGACATGAGGTTCCCCAGTGGTGAGTGAAGTTGACAGACCCCGACGCTATGCCCAGCTTCCCTCGCACGCTTTCATCTGCCTGCCATTCACTTGCCTACGCCTGCCAGATCGATCGATCACCCTTCGCACGCCGCTGCGAGGCCTACATGCTGGCAGGCAAATACAAGTTTCTTGCAGGCGCTTACAAGCCAGTGAGCTGCATTTTTAGGATCGTGGTGATGCCCATCCCGACTCATTTGTCCGCGGAGAACGCCTGCATGCTCAGCCGTCATTCGGCCCGACCGCTCTCGAATCCGCCGGCAATGCCACGCACTCCCGACAACAAGGAGAACCCCATGCCAATACCCCGGTTCATCAGACGCACCGCCCTGGCGCTGGGTCTGTCCCTGGCAGGGCTCGGCGCCCATGCCGAGCTTCCCCGTGACACCATCGGCCAGGAAACCCTGCCCTTCCCACCGTCGCCGCATCGTGCCTACATCGTCGATGCCGAATTCGAGAACCTGGTAACCGGCCGCATCACCGTGGTCGACCCGGACAGCAAGCGCATGCTCGGTATGGTCAGCACCGGTTTCGCCGCACCCTCGACCCTGAGCCACGACGGAAAGTACCTGTACACCGCCGACCTGTTCTATTCGCGCGGCACCCGTGGCACCCGCACCGACGTGCTCACCGCCTGGAACACCAGCACCCTGTCGCCCGACTGGGAGGTTGAAATCCCAAACAAGCGTGCCGTGATGCTGCCGGAGCGCCACGCGCTGGGCGCCAGTTCGGATGACCGCTTCATCTATATCTACAACTTCACGCCCTCCACCTCGGTGACGGTGGTCGACACCCAGGCCAAGAAAGTGGTCAGCGAGATCTCGATTCCCGGCTGCGTGCTGAACTACCCGGTCGGCAAGCGTAGCTTTGCCTCGCTGTGCGGCGACGGCAACCTGCAGGTAGTTACCTTGAACGACGCCGGCCAGGAAAGCGCCCGAACCCATACCGCCTTCTTCGACCCCAACGCCGAGAAGCTGGTGGAACGTGCCTACGCCGTTGGCGACACCTACTACTTCGTCACCACCACCGGCACCGTGCGCGCCGTGGACTTCTCCGGCAAGCAGCCGAAGATCATCCCGGCCTGGGAACTGGTCACCGATGACGCTGACAAGAAGGCTGGCTGGGCACCGGGCGGCTGGCAGCTGATCGCCGTGGCGCCGAAGCTCAACCGCCTCTATGCCCTGATGCATGACGCCCACGAGCCATTGAAGTGGGAAGACCCGAGCACCCTCATCTGGGTCTACGACCTGAAAACGCGCAAGCGTATCGGCACTCTGGAAGCCCCCGCGCCAATCTGGAGCCTGCAAGCCACCACCGATGACCAACCTCGCCTGCTCGGCTCCAACGTCACCGGCGGTCTGGAAGTCTTCGACCTGACCAGCGGCACGCACACCGGAACCGTGGAAGGTATCGCCAAGACCGCGATTCACGTACTCAGTCACTGACGAGGTGCCGCCATGCAACCTGACCCGATCTTCGTCATCGCCGCCGCGCTCGCGGTAGCGGTGATCCTGGCCAGCGCCGCGACCCACAAGTTGCGCGCACCGGCCCGCTTCGCCAGCCAGTTGGAGGATTACCAGTTGCTGCCGCAGGCTCTGGTACGCCCCCGTCGCCCGGGTTCTGCCGTGCATCGAGGCGGTCCTGGCCTTCGCCCTGCTGGTTCCCGCAGCCCGTCAGGTAGCGGCCTTCGCGGCAGCTGCGCTGCTTGCGGGTTATGCCCTGGCCATCGCCATCAACCTCTGGCGTGGCCGGCGTGACATCGATTGCGGTTGCGCCGGGCCACAACAGGCGCAGCCGATCCGCCCGGTGCTGCTGACCCGCAATGCCGTTCTGGTGGGATTGGCGCTGGTCGCCAGTCTCGCTCCGCTGAGCCGTGCTCTGGGCGTGTTCGACGGTTTCGTCGTCATCGCCGCCAGTGCCGTGGCTTTGCTGATCTACGCCGCTGCTGATGGCCTGATGGCCAACAGCCCCCGTCTGCTCAAACTCATCGGAAGGTGAATCATGGAAGCTCTTATCGTTTCTAACATCCTGTTGTGGTGCCTGCTGATCGCCCTGGCATTCGCCGTAATGGGGCTGGTGCGTCAGATCGGCGTGCTTCACGGCCGTCTGGCGCCAGCCGGCGCCCTGATGGTCGACAAGGGCGTGGCCGTCAACGAGCCCGCCCCGCAAGTGACCGCGGCCGACCGTAGCGGCCGACCGGTGAACTTCGGCTACGCCGGCGAGAAGGCCCAGCTGCTGTTCTTCCTCTCGCCCACCTGCCCGATCTGCAAATCGCTGCTGCCAGCGATCAAGTCCATCGCCAAGACCCAGGCCCATCGCCTCGACGTGATCTACGTGAGCGACGGCGACATGGACGCGCAGAAAGCACTGATCGCCGAACACAAGCTGGAAGACGCCACTTACGTGGTCGGCCCGGAAGTGGGCATGACCTACCAGATCGGCAAGCTGCCCTACGCTGCCCTGATCGACAACACCGGCGTGCTGCGCGCCAAGGGCCTGGTGAACTCCCGTGAGCACCTCGACAGCCTGTTCGAGACCGAGCACCTGGGCAGCGCCACCCTGCAGCAATTCCTGCACAACAGCCAGCACGCACACGGCGCGCACAACCACTGAGCCAAGGAGTCCTGACATGAAATTGCTAGACCGCCTGTTCGAACGCTCCACTCGCCATGTGGCCGACACCACGTCGCGACGCAACTTCCTCGGCCGCCTCGGCTCGCTGATGGTCGCCGGGGCCGCCCTGCCCGTGCTGTTGCCGATCGACCGCACCAGCAAGGCGCTGGCCGCCGAGACGCCGAAAGCAGGTGATCCGGGTGATCCCAACAGCTGCGACTACTGGCGCTACTGCTCCATTGACGGCTTCCTCTGCAGTTGCTGCGGCGGCACCGTGACCTCCTGCCCACCGGGCACCGAGGTGTCGCAGGTCACCTGGATCGGCACCTGTCGCAACCCGGGCGACGGCAAGGACTACATCATTGCCTACAACGACTGCTGCGGTAAGCACAGCTGCGCCCAGTGCGCCTGTACCCGCAACGACAGCGAGGAGCCGCTGTACCGCCCATTCAACAACAACGACATCAACTGGTGCCTGGCCGCCAAGTCGAGCATCTACAACTGCACTATCGCGGTGATTCGCGGGGTCGCAATTTGAATGAAGGGGGTGATCATGCGTGCACTCATCATCGGACTGGCTTGCGTCATGGTCGCCCCTCCGGCAATGGCTCGCGCCATTCCCAATCCGGATCAGCGGCCTGCCCCTGGCAACGAACAGCGCCAAAAACCCATCGCCCAGGCTCACTACAGCACACCGGTTAACTATCAGTTGCAGTGCGCCGGCTGTCACCTGGACGACGGTGAGGGCTCCAAGGCCAACGACACTCCGCGGATGAAGGGCTTCGTCGGCAACTTCCTCAAGGTTGAGGCTGGCCGCGAATTTCTGGTGCGAGTTCCGGGCATGTCGCAGTCGGCCCTCAACGATGCGCAACTGGCCGACTTGCTCAATTGGCTGTTACAAAAGAACGGCATAGCGGGTGGAAGCATGCCTGAGCACTACCGGCCATATACCGAAGAAGAAGTGGCAATCACTCGGAAATCTTCGTTACTTAATCTCCCGGACGTGCGGGCCGGATTGATCAACAAGATGATAGAGCAAGGTATAGAAATCAACGACGGCATGGACTAGTCGCCCGGGTAACCGCGTTTTGCATCTGCTTTTTGCCGGCCTTAGACTCGGTTTGAAACCAAACATTTGCGGAGGAATACCGAGTGAGCAGAACGGGGCTCTTCACAGTAATGTACGCATTTCCCGCCGCAAGGCGAAGTGCCGCCCAAGAGAGCGGAACGTACAGAGCCAGCTGTTCGCATCAATGCACAGCCACTGGAATCACCTATTGTCAATGAACACTAAGGGTGTTGAAGGAAAAACCCCTCCATTGATTTAGCCCTAACCACCACCGTCGGGCCGAAGCCAGACGTTGGTTCATCTTGACCAGATGAACCAACGTCGGCTTTCAACAAAGCTGGCACCACACGAATAAGCTAGATATCAGGCCGTCTCCGCAGGCTGGCTCACTAGAGCCAATGCCAAGGCCTTTGCTCCACCCAAGTCCAAATGCATCGTGGCGTAAGACTGCATGAGTAATGCTGGCGGAAGCACCCAATCCCATTTTTCTTGAGCCATGTTCTGTACGTCCGCCAGAACAGCGGATTCATCAATACCGTCCCACTCGGCGATCTCACGCAGCTTGCTTTCAAGCGACGTCCGATCTCCCTCAACCTCGATGACCAACCCGCTGTTCTCACTGGCTAGCCCGGTGTGCGTCAACAAGATGGCTAGGGCATCGTTTGTCCAATCGCCTCGCCAGCTGAAAAGGTAAGTCTTACCTCCGCTTTCGGTCATGCTCGAATGTGCCAGTCCAAGGTCCGAAAAAGCACTACGTGCCTGAGCTAGTAGCTCTTGTGCCGTAGTATCAAGATAGGGGTAGACGTCCGCCTCCAACAAGACGCTCCTCATCTCTTGCCGAACCCGATCATGTACACGGGCTCCAAGCCCGTCAAAGGACGGGGGAGCACCACCGGGATCGGATCTCACGACAACGACCTTGGCCTCAGTGTCCACGCTCGTTACCCGCCAGCGGCGCCCAGCAAAGATGATTCGCTGATCGACGGTCAATGGCCTGGAGACGGGCAATGCGCCAAGTGGTTTCCCATCGCATACCAGGCGGAACTCTTCATTACTGACAAATGCACTGTAGAAGTCGTAGTGGTTGATCAGGCGTTCCCCCACTACGCCTGGCAGCAGGAGCCCCGATGTTTCCTGGGTTATCAAATCGCGCTCACCGAGGGCACGAAGCAAACTGAGGAAGCTGCCCTGCTCCACCCCAGTGAACGGACCACTGCGTATCAAGGTGCTCCACAGCTCTGCAGCTGTAGCTCCACCCCGCTGGGCTATCACCGAGAGGCACTGCTGTACCAGCGTCGATAAATGAAGGCCATGAACACGAGGAGGCTCGAACCAGCCCTGCATCAACAACCGGATCATCGCGATGCTTTGCAGCAAACCCTGGCGAAGTCGATCCGACAGGGGCGAGCCATCGTCTAGCTGACGCTCCTTGCAGTAACTTCGGAGAATGGCTGCCTCTCCCGGACGGCGTCCGGATCGCCCCAAGCGTTGACGCAAGCTAGCTACCGATGGCGGAGCCCCGATCTGCACTACCGTCTTGATGCTGCCGATATCGACCCCAAGCTCCAGCGTGGTAGTGCAGACTGCGGTGGCAGGCCGGTCACCGGCTTTCAGCGCTTTCTCGGTTTCCTCTCGAATGTCCTTCGCCAAACTGCCGTGATGCGGCCAGAACTCGTTCGGTACACCATCCTGCTCGCAACGGCGCCGAAGATTGTCAGCGAACCACTCAACCTGAGTTCGACTGTTGGGGAAGATCAGGTTATTGCTGCCGCGTAGCACCTGAAAGAGATGCTCTGCGATGGCATGGTCCGGAGAAAAAACATCGTCACCTTCAGGCCGTACCGGGAGCGCCTTCTTGGACTCCACATACCCTCTGATCTGAACTTTAAGTATCTGGCCACTACCCTTGGATTCGATCACCGACACATGATGAGGGGCATTGGGACGCAAGAAGGCAGCAGCCAGCGTCATGTCGCCCAGCGTGGCGGAAAGACCAACCCTGGGCAGGGGGCGATCAATGATTGTTTCAACACGATGCATGAGTGACTGCAGTTGCTTGCCGCGCTCACTGCCAATAAAGGCATGGAGCTCATCCACCACCAGATACCGCAGGTTGGCAAACAATCCCGCTAGGCTGGTTCCCTTGTTGACGAACAAAGCTTCGAGCGACTCCGGCGTGATCAGCAGAATGCCTTCCGGGGACTTGAGGAAGCGATGTTTGCGGCTCGCTGAGATATCCCCATGCCAAGCAATGACAGGAAGCTCAAGCTCATCGCAAAGCCTCGCCAAACGATCCCACTGGTCATTGATGAGAGCCTTCAGCGGGCTGATGTAAAGCACCGCCCCAGGCTTTTCCGTATCCTCCAGGAGATTGGTAAGGTGAATCGCCCCTAGTTTCGTAGACACCTCCAAGCCTCATAATGAGACCCAGCAGGAGGTGCCATGAGCAACCAGCGTTACCCCGAAGAATTCAAGATTGAAGCGGTCAAGCACATCACTGAACGCGGCTTGCGCGTTGCCGATGTAGCAGAGCGTCTAGGCGTATCCGCGCACAGCCTGTACGCCTGGGTAAAGCGCTACAGCAAACCCCAAGTACAGCTGCGGCAAGTAGATGATCAGCAGGCTGAGCTGCGTCGCTTGCGCGCGGAGCTCAAGCGGGTGACCGAAGAGCGAGACATCCTAAAAAAGGCCGCCGCGTACTTTGCCAAGGAGTCCGGCTGAAGTACGCCGTCATCAGCAAGCTGTCGGTGGAGTACCCAGTACGGCGTCTCTGCCAGACCCTTCAGGTACATCCCAGCGGTTACTACGCTTGGCTGGCCGAGCCGAAATCCGCGCGTGCCAAGGAAGATCAGCGTCTGCTCGGATTGATCAAGCATGCCTGGTTGGAAAGCGGCGGGGTCTACGGCTACCGCAAGATCCACGACGACCTGCGTGAGCTAGGCGAGTCCTGTGGCCGTCACCGTGTGGCTCGCCTGATGAGGAAAGAGGGGCTGCGCTCGCAGACCGGTTATCGCCGGCGCCCCGGGTACTACGGTGGCAAGCCGCCGGTGGCCTCGCCCAACCGTCTGGAGCGGCAGTTCAATGTCAGTGAACCGAACAAGGTCTGGGTCACCGACATCACTTACATCCGCACGTATGAGGGCTGGTTGTACTTGGCGGTGGTGCTGGATCTGTTTTCTCGCCAAGTGATCGGCTGGTCGATGAAGCCTCGGATGTGCAGCGATCTGGCCATCGATGCGTTGCTGATGGCAGTGTGGCGGCGCAAGCCCAAGCAGGAAGTGATGATCCATTCCGACCAGGGCAGCCAGTTCAGCAGCTCGGACTGGCAGAGTTTCCTCAAGGCCAACAATCTGATCAGCAGCATGAGTCGACGCGGTAACTGTCACGACAACGCGGTCGCGGAAAGCTTTTTCCAGTTGCTGAAGCGGGAACGCATCCGACGGAAAACCTACGGAACCCGCGAAGAAGCCCGCAGTGATGTGTTCGATTACATCGAGATGTTCTATAACCCCAAGCGACGGCACAGCAGCGCTATGCAGCTATCGCCAGTGGAGTTTGAAAAGCGCTATTTCCAGAGCTTGGAGAGTGTCTAGGAAAGCTGGGGCGATTCACAGCACATCCGGCTCGATACCGATGTGTAAAGACTCCAGCGCGCGGGCGAGCGTCAGAACCTTTTCTCGCGACAGGCTACCTGCACTCTGCAGTCGTCCTGCCAGCTCACCGAAGCTCATGACCACCATGCCGTCGCCGATGCGTTGCTTTAGCTCGGCGAGCGCTGTTCGAGCTGTTGGCGGCCACAGGTTTACAGGCAGCTGTAACAGCCCTTCTAGTGCATCAGGAGTGTCGGGGTTGCGGCCGAGATAACGACTGTAGGGCTCCAACTGCACCGTGCATTCGTCAACCAACTGCTGCAGCTTCTTCCGAGCTGCGCTAGTCGCCGTGACGTCAGGAATACCGGATAGGCCATCCAGTTCTTGGGGTGGTAGACCTGCAGAAGCGGTGTTGTATTGGAGTCTCAGACGGGTCTTGTTCTGAGGGAGCACCATACCGGCGCCATAACGTTCCTCGTAGCGCATGCAGAACAACTGGGCGAACGCTTCTTTACAACGGGTTACGGGTGTTCGCTTCCCGACGTTGTGATCAGACAGCACCCAGGCCAACGCCCAGTCAGCCGGCATTGGTTGCTTGTCAGCCGCCAACTGACCCAGGCCAATACGCAGCTCTACAGGCATTTCGTAGCCGTAAGGTAACGGTGCCGGCGGCGCCTTTTGATAGCGCCTGGCGAGTATTTGGCCTTGGCGGAGGAAGTCTACGAAGCGACTGGCGTAGTTATTGAAGGAGTTATTCTGTAAGCGTCCAGCCAAGTCATCTTCCGAAGCTGTATCACATGGTGCACGGGTAGGCTGTATCACATGCTGCACGCCTACTCTGTATCACACGCTGCACGCATAAAAATCAGTGCGAGACTATTACGG
>NZ_POUT01000012.1 GCF_002890915.1 Stutzerimonas stutzeri
GAAATGTACGGCGCTGTCGAGACACGAAACCCTCCAGAAAGTGGCTTGAAATGGTGTCCACCAAAAATAGGTGGACACCATGCCGTTATCTGGAAGAAGCGGGGAGATGGGTTCGGCGGACGGTTACCTCGTACCTTGAGTTCCTCTCCGTTCTTCTCGAATTCCCAAGGGAAGATGCCGCCGTAGGTGGGCATGCGGATGTTGATGCAATTGTGCTGCATCAGGTCACGCGGAATTACTGGTTGCGGATGCCTAGCGAAATACGCCGGGGAGCCGACGACAGCCATGCGCATATCTGGGCCGATGCGCATCGCAATCATGTCCTTGGCCACTTGTTGACCTAGCCGTACGCCGGCGTCGTAGCCTTCCGCCACGATATCGGTCAGACCGTAGTCGACGATGACCTCGATGCTCAGATCCGGATTATCCGGTAGCAGCGTTGCCAGTACGGGTTGCAGGATAGTGATCGCCGCATGCTCGCCAGCGGTGAGGCGCAGCTTGCCCGCCGGCTTGTCACGAAACTCGCTGAGCAATCCCAGCTCGCTGTCGATTTCTTCGAATCTGGGCGCGACCACCCGCAGCAGATGTTCTCCTGCCTCCGTGGGGGCAACGCTGCGAGTGGTGCGCGCGAGTAGCCTAACGCCGAGGCGCTCTTCCAGCTGGCGCATGGCGCGACTCAAGGCCGGCTGCGACATACCTAGCTTGGCAGCGGCGCGCGTGAAACTACGCTCCTGCGCCACGGCTGCAAAGATCGCGAGCTGGTCGTAGCTTTCAGTGGCCATTAATGCACACCTGTTATGAACCAACTGCGATTATGCCACCAGGCAAGCTACAGCTGCTTGGTTCCACATTGCCCCAATAGACGACGGTTTCTGTGAGTGTGGGGGAATTCCGTAATGTGTGGTGCCAGAACACACGCGGCAGCTTAGGGTCGATTTCAGCTGGTAACGATAGGCCGCTTCTGGCCGTAAGCGGAAGCGGTGCTATCTGCCCCTAAGAGGTGTGTTCAAGCTCGTCGTTTGAGCTTTAGCGAATTTCCCTGGCTCACTTTTCTAAACTGACGACTCACCGTCGCGCGAGCCCATACAGTGGCGGGCCTGAAAGCAAAGCTCGCACTTGATTTAGGTTGTCACCAACGGTCATTGAAGCGAAATGCCTTTATACCAGCGGCTGGGCGATCCTATTGATAAGTTCCGGCCCATCATTCCGCACGTTCCCGACGTCCTTACCCACCGGATGCCACTCGAATTCCTCGACGCATAAACCATGCGCCAGTGCTAGCTCCTCAGCCTTGAGCGGCAAAAGCTCCTGCTGCATCCAGAGCGCAGCGTACTCTGGCGATAGAACCAGAGGACGCCGATCGTGAATATCGAGCATGCCGGCAGCGCTAGATGACGTAATGACAACAAAGCCGTCGCCGTCTCGGGGTTCCAGCGAGGCGCCTCGCTGAAACCGCCCGAGCGCAGCGAAAAACATCGGCTCGCCGCTACGGAGCGTGATGTAGTAGGGCTGCTTGATCTTCGGGTTGGCCGCGTCCTTCTTCCACTCGTACCAACCATCAGCGGGCACTATTGCGCGGCCGGTTTGCCAGATATCGCGAAAGAACTTGCTAGTCGCGGCCGTTTCCACCCTGGCATTTATCGCTGGTGGTCGCTTCCCCTGTGCCCACAATGGGGCGTAACCCCACTTGACCGGCTCCATGCGCAGGCCATCATCGTCCTGGTGCAGGAGCTGAACCAGTGATTGCGGACACACGTTGTAGCGTCCGATTGGCTCAGGATTCACGCTGCCACGCAATGGCAAGGGCAGCTGCATCGCGATCTTGTCCAGGTACTCATAGGCGATTCGGTACTGAGCGAAACGTCCACACATGGGTGCCCCCGCACATCTGGTTCAATTGACCGGACTCTAGCTTCAGAATACTGTATATGCATACAGTTATGAGGTCTGTGCCATGCCCGTCCATATGTTGGGACCTGCTGCTCCCGCCACAATTGCACTGCCGTTTTTCAGTTTCTGCGTGCCCGCCGGATTCCCGAGCCCAGCGCAGGACCACATGGAGGGGAGCATCTCGCTCGACGAGCTGATGAACATCCGAGCTCCGCATACCTACCTGGCGCGCGCAGACGGGGAGAGCATGATCCAGGTCGGCATTTTCGACCGAGACATTCTGATCATCGACCGGGGACGGGAGGCAGAAAAAGGGGAGGTGATCATCGCAGCGCTGAATAACGAGCCTCTGGTCAAGATTTTCGACCGAGCCGGCAGCCAGGTCATTCTGCGCTCGGCTAATCCGAAGTTCCCGCCGCGGTACCTCCTCGAAAGCGAAGAACTCTACGTATGGGGCGTGGTGTCATACAGCATCCGAATCCATGGCAAGTACTGAGCGGGCCATCGCCCTCATTGATTGCAACTCGTTCTACGCCAGCTGCGAGCGTGTCTTTCGACCAGACTTGCGCCGTACGCCTATCGTCGTGCTTTCGAACAATGACGGCTGCGTGATCGCGCGCTCGGCCGAGGCAAAGCAGCTCGGTATCAAAATGGGCGTGCCGTATTTTCAGATCCGGCGCGACCTGGAGCGTTGGGGCGTTGTGGTGTTTTCCAGCAATTACGCGCTGTACGGCGACATGAGCGAGCGCGTCATGACGGTCATCGAGAGCCTGGTGCCTGCGGTTGAGGTGTACTCAATCGACGAGTCGTTTGCCGACCTTACCGGTGTGCCAGACGTCGAAGTGCTCGGCAGGCGGATCCGCGCTGAGGTACTGCGCAGCACAGGTATCCCGGTCGGGGTGGGCATTGGGGGGACCAAGACGCTCGCCAAGTTGGCGAACCATTCAGCGAAGCGCTGGCAGAAGCAGACGGGTGGGGTAGTGGACCTTCTCGACCCGGTGCGGCGCGACAAGGTGCTGCGCGTGACTGACGTCGGCGATGTATGGGGTGTCGGTCGCCGGATGACCGAGCACCTGAACAGGTTGGGCATACGTACTGCTTGGGATCTAGCTAGCGCGGATGCCTGGACCCTGCGCAAAAAATTCAGCGTGGTCATCGAGAAAACCGCACGCGAACTGCGCGGGACGCCGTGCCTCGATCTGGAGGAGGTCGCGTCACCCAAACAGGAGATCTGCTGCTCGCGGATGTTCGGCAAGCGCCTGCGCGAGCTTGAGCCAATCAAGGACGCAGTGGCGGCATATGCCGCTCGGGCCAGCGAGAAGCTGAGGGCACAGCAGTCCATGTGCAAGCGCGTCCGAATCAGCATCCGTACCGGCATGTTTAATCCCGACGAGCCCAAGTTCGCGAAAGGCGTCGTGTGTGAGCTGCCGTATCCCACCAACGACACCCGCTACATCATCCGGGCGGCGATCGCTGGGTTGGAACACATCTATCGCGATGGCTTTTCGTTCAGCAAGGCAGAGGTCCTGCTGATGGACCTCTGCCAGCGCGGCGAGTACACCGACGATCTATTCGCCCAAACCCAGCCCGCCGCGTCGGAGCGCGTTATGGGCGTGCTCGATGCAATCAACGCCAAGTGGGGCCGCAATACCCTCCGGCCCGGCCGCGTAACCACCGCGCCGGACTGGGGCATGCGACGGGAGATGATGAGCCAAAGTTTCACGACCAGGCTGGATCAGTTGTGGGTGGTGCGGTGCAACTAGGCGAGTGCATGCGAGGACCGATGAATTCCAGGTACTGGTTGTAGTGCGATCGCTTGCATCCGTTGACCGCTGAAAGCGTAAAGAAAAAGCCAGGCAGTGCCTGGCTCTTGTGTTGGTCGGATAGCTTACTGAAGCCAACCCTCTACCTTTTCGGCGCCGTGCTTTTCTTTCCAAGCTTTCAAAATCTTATGATTGCCACCCTTCGTCTCTACCACCTCTCCAGTTTCTGGGTTTTTGTAAACCTTAACTTGGCGCTGCCGACGAGGCGCTTGAGACGTCGGGGTGGCGCTGATGCTGGTGCGGCTGGGCTGCGGATCCAATATTGAAATAATTTCGCGCAGGCCTACGTCATATTGCCCCATCAAATTGCGGAGTTTTTCCTCGAACTCGATTTCGCGCTTGAGTTTGTCGTCATTCTTAAGAGCATCAAGCTGCTTGAGCTGGGCTGCGAGCTGGGCTTCTAGAGCTTTGAATTCGGCGAGTTTGGACATGGGTAACCTTCGGAGAACGAAACTGCTTTGTGTGTCTCAGTCTACCGCTTGGGCACGGAGGGAGAAAACTAAGGACCGACCGATTTCGTGAGTAATTCAGTCATCGAGAAGGCTGGTACAGGGATGGCGCTGCGGAGTGTTTGTCAGCCAGAGAGGTGCGTACTTCCTGACATATGAAGTGGTGGGTTAGCAAAATGGGAGGTGACCAAGCGGCGGCCGTTGCATAGAAACGTCGCGCATCCCGTAGAGGAAGCGGACGTGAGCAGGCTTCTTCTGCTTTAGCAGAGGTAGCCATGCATAGCATCGAAATTGGAGCTAGCCATTTACCTGCGGCAAATGAAGAAAGCTGCCTTTTTTGACAACAATGGCAGCCGCTTCGCGAAGGCAGTTGATCATTTTGGTCTTATTGCTCGGTCTCGCTCCACATTCGTTTCGCTTACCTGCAAACGCCCAAAATGCTCAACTGCCCCATACTTGAAGGTTTCAAGTATGGGGCGCGGGGGCATACTTGAAGGAACGCTTCGCTGCTTCAAGTATGCCCCCGCAATTTTGTTGTCAAATCATAGCCGCCAGGCGTTGCCTGGCCGAAATGGCGATTGTGCACAGACGTGAGCTGCGCCATTCGCGGGCGCTGCCGCCCCGGCCTCAATCATAAGCCCGATCACTGCGGCACACTTGTCTTACGACCGCCATGTCACATGACTCGAGTGCTGCAGTCTCGCCGTGTCACTCGTAGGGCTTGCGGCAGTTAGTGAGTGTCGATGCGCCGGGTGACCGTGCCGTGTGTCTGTCACAGTGGCGTTATGAAGCGGTGTCCGGTCTGATGCCAAAGCGCCCACGCTTCAACTGAAATTTGTGTGGCAGCAGCCGACTGTCACGGAATTCTCGTCGCAGCGGATGCAAGTTCTTCGATGGTGGACTGTGCTCAGCGATAGGGCGTGCCAACCGTCGCCGCAAGCGATGCCCGGAGTTGCGTGAAAATTCGGTTTCTTTCCTGTTGTGTTCAGAACGAAAAAGGCCGCAGATTGGCTGCGGCCTTTTATTCATCCTGTCTCATAATCATCTCCAGGCGATGATTGTTTTGAACGCTACGCGCTAGCAAGGCTTTTGCTTAGTTCTCCTTCCTCGCTTTCCGCGTCCGGCTTGGTTTGCGAGCAGCTTTTTAAAATGCTCCCAGCGGATCTGCTCGGTCTGTGCGTTGTATGTCAGTCCCCGTTCCATCTGCTCCAGTAATCTCAGACTCAGTGGCTGCTCCAGGTAATGGTCTGCTGTGACTTCTGGTGCACCACCCTCATGGCCGAGCAGATAGGCGATCGTGGATGGAGATATGCCTGACCGTTCCAGCCGAACGGCAAACGAGCGACGGAGACTTTTAAAATTGAGCCCGCCATTAACCGCCGGCGGACAGTGCTGACCGATGTATCCTGTACCCGTGCACGGCCCGCAGAAAAACCGACTTGGGTCGCGGGAGTATAGGTGCTTTGGATCGAAGCTCAGCTCGTTGAAAAGCAGAGCGTCATTGCCATCGGCCTGGCGCCGTTCTTCTACGAAATTTAGAAAGCCCATCTCCACTAGCTTCGAGCAGATTGGAATCTGCCGAGCCGACGGCCCCGTCTTCAACGACTTGTTGTAGCCATTATCGTTGATATCGATAAGGTCTACGCCGTGGACATCCTGGATCACATCATGCACACGTAGCTGGCAGAGCTCGTTAAGCCGCGCGCCGGTATAGAGCCCAAGCGGGAGCAACCAAAACCGATAGGGCTTGGCGTCCTGGTTGATTTTCGGCAGGTCGCCTGCGAGATACTTTCTGTAGGGCCAGCCTGAGAACATCTGATTCAGATTGCTATCCAGAAATGGCTTGGTGATTTCGGCGTGTTTTGTATTGCAGGTCGCGACTTTGATCGCCTCGGTAATCAGCTTGCTCTCAAGTGCTTCGTCTAGCATTCGATTGAACAACTGATAGTAGGTCGTGAGGTTTGCGCCTTTGCTACCCGACGCAGCGTTCTGCTTGAGTAACGACGGTAGCTGATCCTTCAGACGCTGTACGTCGGCCCGATCAAGCTCAGCAACTCGGCGGGTAGGATTATCTTGCGTCAGAGCGATTTTTAGTTTCTCCATCCGCGCTCGAAGCATGTGCTCGGATTTCCCTGCGTAATTGTTTTCTCGCAGAAAGCGGGACAGCGTTATGTCCATGAACTCGGTAAGCAAAGGAGAAGACTGAAAGCGGTTTATCGCATCCGTAATCGCTGAAATGTTTGCCAACGCGATTCGCAAGTGTTCTTCATGGCCGGGTTCGACGATAAGACTCAGGCCTTTGTAAAAAGGAATGGAGAGGGGGGCAGTTACATTCATATATACCTCACAGTGGGTGAGGCTTGAGATTATTACTGGATGGATAAACAGTCAAGATAATCTATTAGGATTTACCATGCGATAGTTTTTATTGACAACTTGTCAATAATCGCAAGATGAGCAAAAGGTAAGAGCGAGCCCCTACCTTTTATTAGCTGAATATTATGCGTACGTTTTCCAGTGTCGCTTAGCAACCCGCACGCTGGGGAAGGGGGTGCCAACCGGGCGACCGACATTGAAAACGCCCTGGCGTTCTCGTAACTCTTGATAGTGCCGGTAATGGATGTGTCCCAGCCCTAGCCCGAAATCGAGCTTGTCGAGCTCGTCTTTGAGCACGTCAGACGGATAGCAGTCGCCGTACCCACCGGTGGTACTTTTATCCGAGTGGCCTACAAGCGCTTTGGCTTTCGCCAGGTCAAGGTTCTGTCTGCGAAATTGATTGATAAAGGTGTGGCGCAGACCGTGGTACGTCAGGCCGTCATCTCCCAGGCCGCAAAGCCCAAGGTAACCCCGGCTAATCTGGCTTGAGCCGAGAAACCAACGGCTCGCAACATGCCCGGGAGAAAGGTCGCCGTATACCCGAATATTGTCGAAAAGCGGAGCCTTGCCGTCTCGCTCGACAGCTTCCAGGCGTGCTTGATGAAACTCCAGGAAGCCCGACTCGATAAGCTGCCGGTGAATCGGCACCAACCTTTCCGAATCGGACGTCTTCAGCTGTTTCGACCCGCTTCGATTGATGCTGATGAGCCAGACGCCGAGTTCTTGCCGAATGTCTTCGAGCCGTAGCTGGCACAGCTCACTTAGCCTTGCGCCTGTAAAAAGGCCAAGCAGCGGCAGCCAAAACTTGTAGTCATCCAAGCGCCAGCGCGGCGGCGTGGTCAGTGTGTAGGCCGGACCGTGAAGAAGTTTCTCGATCTGGCTTGGGCTATACGTGCGCTTCCTCGGCGCCTCGGCTCCTTTGGTGCTGAATGCCAATCCGGCCGCGATATTTTCGGTGATGTAACCCTGATCATGAGCGTAGGTGACAAGGGCCCTTGCCAGCTCAAAAAACTTTTTCGCAGTGCGAGGGTTGATTGGCTCGAACTTACCGTCGCTAATGATCTTACTTAGCGGCTGGTTACGCGTGGCACGGAGGCGATGCCGGTTCTTCGGATAGCTACGCAGATGATCGCGTAGCGTGTTGAATTCAGCGCGAGTCAGCGTCTCGACTTGCCGGTGCCCGCCAAGCAGCTCGCACAGGCCTTCCAGGCGGGCCTTTGCGGTAATGCGAGTCCGCGGGTTAGCCCAGGCGCCTTCACGAATTTGCCGTTCTTCGTATTCCTTTACCAAAGCTGCGAGGCTCAACCCTGCGTTTGAACCACGCGCCGGCGAGACAATGCGATCGTTGACGGAGGGTTGCGTAAAGAGGGTTTCAAGCTTGGCTTTCTGCGCGTCGGGCAGAACGCTCCCGAGCGCATTCAGCAACGCGAGCGTGCCTGGATCCTGTGGCGGTGCCACAGCATCTGTCGGCGAGTTCAGCTCCGGAATCGTCTGCATAGGCTCGGCGGTTGCAGCAGAACCCAACATCCGCCGAACCAGGTCACCGATTTCCTGCATGGCTTGGGCGTAAGGATCTTGGTGATCGTCTTCCTGAAAGTAACGCAACAGCACCTTATCAACCTTCTGCAGCGTATACGTCAGCATGAGGACCGCAATGATGATGGAGCTAGTGAGCAGCTCAACCCGAAAGCTTTTCTTTTCTCTCAGATGCGCTTTCATGCACAACGGATCGAGTTCGATAAGCATCACATAAAGCCCGGACTCTTCCTGCACCAAGAGCGCACGATCGATGATGCGTAGCTTCAAATGCATCGCGTTGGCTTGCTGAAGATGAAAATGCAAAGCTTGCCGAGACTGCGGTAGTGCTTGGGGGATGTGCATGAGATTCCGACCCTGATCTGGGCGGGCATGGCACAGGTATTCATAAAGCGTCATCGCTGCAAATGCAGGAGATTCTTTCGAATAGCGCCCTGGGGAGGGTGGGACGGTCTCGAGTACATCAAGGGCGGCGTAAATGTACCGGGCAGCGTCGCTCGCCACGTTCTGGTTGTTGGTTCCGAGCGGCCAGTCAAAGCGTACGAACCCGACCCCAAGCGCTTTTACCAGTGCGGGCGTTGGTGTCAGTGCGAAGAAAATTTCGCCCCCTGGCTCGTGGCTATAGAGCACTACACGCTCGGCACTCTCTTTCATCATGCGAGCGTGGGCGACCGAAAGGTCTTGGTTCGCGAGCTTCATGGGCGACGGACGGACTTTCCAAACCCGGTCGGCGAATTTGAGTGCTTCCGCTACCGCTAAGTGAAACCTTTGGAGGTCAACCAGCAGGCGGTCAGAAAAGAGCTCGACATAGTGCTCGGTTGCCTTGGCAAGGAACTGCTCGAAAGAAGCATTCAGGTACTTAGCGAGATCGCGGGCCAGGGCTTCGTCGTGGCTGAGCGACCACCGGATTTGCGCAGGCAGTTTCGGGTTGGCCGCGAAATGCTTCGGGAATGTGAGGTAGTACTGGAAGCCAGTGTTGGCTTGATAGACCAGGTGGGGGACACCCGTTTTGCTTTGGCGCTTGGACATGATGGCATACCTTTTGGATTCACAGACGGACTGTGAGTAATCCAATGCCATCAAATCTGGGCTGAAACCCGCGTTCTAGACGGGTTTCAGTGTTGAATTGGTGGAGCCGGGGGGATTTGAACCCCCGTCCGCCAGCTCTCCGCTATCGGTTCTACATGCTTAGCCAGATCTACTGAGTTAACTCCGCGCCGCCCGATTGGCAGGGTGCTTGGAGCGAGCTGTATGAGTTTTAGCCGTTACGTCTACAGCGAACTTGGCGGCGATCCTGTTCTGTCTGACGGTCAGTTCGGGTTTACAGGCATCCCCTAGTGACCGCTGGCGCCGAAGCGACCAGATGAAGGTTAGGCGGCTAGCGCGTACCCTTCGTAGTTGTCGTCGTTGGCAACTATAGGTTTGCAACAGTTTATTTACGAGTTCTGTTACCAACTCGGCATGCCCCTCAAGTTTCGTTACCGGCGTCGAATCCTAATCGGCCCCTGGTGTTGCTTGTGGTGCTGGGCGCGAGTGTACGGCCATCTTGACGCTGTGTCGATCAGTTTTTAGCCATGCTGGTTGCAAAATGTACAGCTGGCTGCGGCAGGATCGTGGGCACGATCCTGCCGCCATGGCTCAGTTGCCAGCGCCGGAGCCAGAGCCACTGGTGCCACCGCTGCCGGTGCTGCCGGGGCCCTTGAGTTCCTGCAGGGCTTTGGTGGAGTGGGCGATGCAGGCCTCGGTATCGCCCGCCTGCTGTGCTTGTTTGGCCTGTTGGACGTACTCCTCGACTTTGCTCTTGGCCGGTTCGCCGAGGGTGGCCATGCTGGTGGCCATGTTGTCGTCGATTTCCTGCAGGTTGGTCTGGCACAGGTCCTGCTGGGCGAAGACGGCGGGGCTGGCGAGCAGTATCGCGGATGCGAGCAGTGCATGCACTTTCATGGTGGGTCCTCCAGTCTTGTGGACTTCCCGGGCCTGCCTGATGGGATAGCTGAAGCGGCGGCGCCGAGTGAAGTGAACCCGTCACGGGCTCTAAAATTCGGACTGCGATCGCGCTTGAGCGTTCATCGAAATGACATCGACGAGGCGGCCCCGACATCGCTGCCGGGGCCGCATGTGGCGGGCTAGAGAGGGGCGCTGGCCTTGCTGCGGCTCACCCGATCCACCAGGTAGACCAGCCCGTGGTAGTCGATCTCGCCGTGGCGCGACAGGCCGATCTCGCAGGTGCGGCTGGTGGAGATGCCTTCCTCGCAGATCTGCACGGCGTTCTTCAGGCTGCGCAGTGCGTGCTCGTTCAGCTCCGGCGTAGTGAAGCCCTTGTCGCCGGCGAAGCCGCAGCAGTGGATACCTTCAGGAACCACGACCTCCTTGGCGCAGCGCCGGGCGATGTCGATCAGCGCCTGCGCCTCGCCCAGGTGCTGGGTGCTGCAGGTGACGTGCACGGCGATCGGCTTGTCCTGCGGGACGAAGTCCAGCTTGTCGAGCAGATGCGTGCGGATGAAGCGCACCGGGTCGTAGAGGTCCAGGCGCTGATCGGTCAGGCCCTGGACCAGGCGCAGGGTGCAGGGGCTGGTGTCGCAGTAGATCGGGTCGAGCCCGCCGCGACTGGCCTTGAGCAGCGCGTCGAGCATCTCCTGGCGCTTGCGTTCGCCCTGTTCGGCATAGCCCTTGGAGGCGAACGGCTGGCCACAGCACAGGTCGTTCAATTGTTCGGGGAAGATCACCTGGTAGCCGGCCTTTTCCAGCAGGCTGCGGGTCTTGTCGAGCAGCGGCTCCTGTTCCGGGTCGCGCGCCGCCGGACCCATGGCGCGGGAGACACAGGCGGCGAGATAGACCACCCGCGGGCGCTCGTCCGCAGCGGGCGGCTTGGGCAGGTGCAGGCGTTGCAGCGGCTGCGGTGTGGCAGGGGTCCATTGCGGCAGGCGGCCCTTGCTGGCGCGGGTCATGGTCGCCGACAGCTTGGCCATGTTGCGGGTGCCCATGATCAGGTGCGCACCGTTGGCCACATGCAGCATGAAGCGGGTGCCCTGCACGGCGGTGGCGAAGTGCTCGGCCAGCCAGTTGGCGGTGCCGGTGCGGTTGGCCTCGCGGCCGCGCAGCTTGCGCACCAGGTCGCCGGTATTGATGCCCACCGGGCAGCGCTGGGCGCAGAGGCCGGTGGCGGCGCAGGTCTCGACGCCGTGGTAGTGGTAGAGCCGCTCGATCTCGCTGGTATCGACGCCGGCGCGCTTGCGTGCCTGGATGTCGCGCCAGATGACGATGCGCTGGCGCGGCGTCAGGGTCAGCCCGTTGGACGGGCAGACCGGCTCGCAGAAGCCGCACTCGATGCACTTGTCGACGATCTCGTCGGCGGCCGGCAGCGGCTTGAGGTTCTTCAGGTGGATGTCCGGGTCTTCGGAGAGCACCACGTCCGGGTTGAGGATGCCGGTGGGGTCGAGCAGGCGCTTGATCTTCCACATCAGCGCGTAGGCCTCGCTGCCCCATTCCAGCTCGACGAAGGGCGCCATGTTGCGCCCGGTGCCGTGCTCGGCCTTGAGCGCGCCGCCGAACTCGACGGCGACCAGCTGCGCCACTTCGCCCATGAAGGCTTCGTAGCGGGCGACCTGGGCCGGATCATCGAAGCCCTGGGTGAAGACGAAGTGCAGGTTGCCTTCCAGCGCATGGCCGAAGAGGATCGCCTCGTCGTAGCGGTGCTTGTCGAGCAGTTCGAGCAGGCGATTGACGCCCTCGGCCAGGCGCTCGACCGGGAAGGTCACGTCCTCGATGATCACCGTGGTGCCGGTCTGGCGCACGGCGCCGACCGCCGGGAAGGTGTCCTTGCGGATCTTCCACAGCTGGTTGTAAACCACCGGGTCTTCGCTGAAATCGACCTGCTTTTCCACCGGGAAGTGCGCGATCGACGCCATGATCAGATTGATCTGCTCGTGCAGCAGCGACTGACTGGCGGCGCGTGATTCGATCAGGAGCGCGCAGGCCGTCGGCGACAGTTCCTTCACCCACTCGGGCATCCCGGCCTTGTGCTCGACCGAGCGCAGGCTGCGGCGGTCGAGCAGCTCCACGGCGGACACCGGTTGCTGCTTGAGCACCGGCACGGCGAGGCAGCAGTTCTCCACATCGGGGAACACCACCAGCGCGCTGGCCTTGTGCGGATGGTCCGGCACGGTGTCGTAGGTCACTGCGCTGATGAAGCCCAGCGTGCCTTCGGAACCGACCATCAGGTGGTTGAGGATGTCCAGCGGCTCGTCGTAGTCGACCAGTGCATTGAGCGAAAAGCCGGTGGTGTTCTTCAGCCGGTACTTGTGGCGGATCTTCGCGGCCAGTTCGGTATTGGCGCGGGTTTCGCGACCCAGCTCGGCCAGCTGCTCGAGCAGGGCGGCGTGGCTCTGGCGGAACGCGGCAACGCTGGCGGCATCCTCGCTGTCGACCATGGTGCCGTCGGCCAGCACCACGCGCAGGCCGGCGAGGGTCTTGTAGCTGTTCTGCGCGGTGCCGCAGCACATGCCGCTGGAGTTGTTGGCGACGATGCCGCCGATCTTCGCCGCGTTGATCGAGGCCGGATCAGGGCCGATCTTGCGCTGAAAGGGCGCGAGCACGGCGTTGGCGTTGGCGCCGATGACGCCGGGCTGCAGGCGGATCTGCTCGCCGCCGTTGCGAATCTCGCGGCCGTTCCAGTTGTCGCCGAGCACGATCAGCACCGAGTCGCTGATCGCCTGGCCGGACAGGCTGGTGCCGGCGGCGCGGAAAGTCACCGGGACGTTTTCCGCGTGGGCCAGCTTGAGCAGCGCGATCACCTCAGCTTCGGATTCGACGCGCACCACCAGCTTGGGAATCAGCCGGTAAAAGCTGGCGTCGGTGCCGAAGGCGAGGGTGGAAAGCGGGTCGTCGAAGCGGCGCTCGGCAGGGATCAGCCGCTCGACCTCGGCGAGGAACGCCGCTGGCAGCGGAGTGCGTTCGAGGGGCAGGGCGGCGTTCATGCGTCCTCCAGGATCAGCACGACCAGATCCTTCGGCCCGTGGGCGCCATAGGCCAGCACCTGCTCGATGTCGGCAGTCTTCGATGGGCCGGAAACCAGCAGCGCATTGGTCGGCATGCCGGCGGCCCACTGGAACTTCTGCTGGATCTCGTAGAAGTTGTCGTGGATCTCGCTGGCCTTGAGGATGGCGAAGTGCACCGGCGGCACCAGGCTCATCAGCCGCGGCTCCTCGCGGGTCGGCCACATGATCAGGCTGCCGGTGGAGGCGATGGCGCCGAGGGTGCCGGTGAGGCTCGCCGGGGTGTCGTTGAACAGCTCGGCCTTCCACTCCTCGACCGGGCGGTCGTAGGCCTTGAGCGCCGGCAGGCCTGCGCGACCGGCGCAATGCTCGGCGAAGCGCGCGCCGTACGGCGTGGTCGGGGCGATCAGCAGGCTCGGCAGCTGGCGGTCGTGCAGCAGCTGCTCCAGCAGGGCCGGCCAGGCGGCATCGCTGGTCAGGTGGATTTCGGTGTGCACCGCTTCCATCAGCTGGCGCAGGCGGGCGATACGCTGCTCCGGCGCATAGCTCCACGGCTGGGTGACCAGCGACTCGTCGTAGTCATCGACGATAGGCGTAGTGCCTTCCAGGCTCTTTTTCAGCTTGGCGAGAATGTTGGCTTTGGCACTCATGTCAGGCTCCCGGAAACGGCATGTTGGTGGAAAATGCTGCGCATGTTTTCCACCCTACGAAGCACGCTGGCCAGCGTAGGGTGGACAACGGCGCAGCCTTGTCCACGCGGGCGTTGAGGCAGCGGCGGGGGTGGTTCATCGCTTGCCCTCCAGGTGTTCCTTGGCCAACTCGTGCAGCGAGCGGGCGGCCGGTTTCGGTGCGCTGTGGTTCTGCGTCCAGGGGCCAAGCTTGCTCGGCGTCAGGGCGCGCAGGCGGGTGGCGAAGAAGCCGAACAGGCGGTACAGCGTCGGGCTGGTGTTGAGCAGGCGCCAGCCGGCCCAGATCAGCCGCTCCTTGCGCGAGTACTTGCTGCCCTGGCCGCGCATGACCTTGTGCGGGTCGTCCGGCGCCTTGACGTTCTCCTCGCGCAGGCGGCGCAGGATGGTCGGAATCGGAATCTTCACCGGGCAGACTTCGCCGCAGGCGCCGCACAGCGACGAGGCGCTGGGGTGGTCCGGTACCTTGTCCAGACCGACCATGTGCGGAGTGATGATCTTGCCGATCGGGCCCGGGTAGACCTCGCCATAGGTGTGGCCGCCGACGCGGGTGTACACCGGGCAGTGGTTCATGCAGGCGCCGCAGCGGATGCAGTTGAGCGTCTGGCGCAGCTCGCTGTCGGCGAAGGCCTGGCTGCGACCGTTGTCCAGCAGGATCAGGTGTACTTCCTGCGGGCCGTCCAGCTCGTGCGCCTTGCGCGGGCCGGAGATCATGTTGACGTAGGTGGTGATCGGCTGGCCCAGCGCCGAGCGGGTCAGCAGCGACAGAAGCGGCACCACGTCGCGCAGATTCTCGACCACCTTCTCGATACCGGTGACGGCGATGTGCACCGGCGGCACGGTGGTGCTCATGCGGCCGTTGCCTTCGTTCTCGACCAGCAGCAGGGTGCCGGTCTCGGCCACCGCGAAGTTGACCCCGGAGACGCCGATGTCGGCCTCGAAGAACTTCTGCCGCAGCGTGCGGCGGCCGATCTGGATGAGCTGGTCGACGTCCTTGGTGTACTCCACGCCGAGCTTGTCGTGGAACAAGGACGCGACCTGGCCGGCATTCTTGTGGATGGCCGGCATGATGATATGGGAAGGCTTCTCGTGGTCGAGCTGGACGATGTACTCGCCCATGTCCGATTCCAGGCTTTCGATGCCATGGCCTTCGAGGAAATGGTTCATCTCCATCTCTTCGCTGACCATCGATTTGCCCTTGATCACCTGGCGCGCCTCGTGAGCGCGGGCGATCTCGAGGACGATGGCATTCGCCTCGTCCACCGTCTCCGCCCAGTGCACCTTCACACCGTTGCGGGTCAGGTTGGCTTCCAGCCGCTCGAGCAGTTCGGGCAGCCTGGACAGTGCGCGGGCGCGGATATGGTTGCCCATCTCGCGCAGCCGCTCGCGCTCGTCGGCATCGCTGAAGGCCGCGGCGCGCTTGGTCATCAGCGAGTCCATGGCGGTGCGGAAGTTGCGCCGCAGTTGCTCGTCCTTCAGGGCCTTGCGCGCGCGGGCGCGGAAATCCGGGTCGCCGGCGTTCTCGATCTGCACGGCGTGGATGCGCTGTTCGGCGTTCATCGGGCACCTCCGGTGCGTTGCCAGAGGAAGGAGGCCAGGTGCTGGCCGCGCAGGGCTTCGTGCTGCTTCTCCAGCGAGCCGTTAATGTTCATCAGGCAGCCGCAGTCGGCGCTGACCACCTGGTGCGCGCCGGACTCCTTCAGCGCGCGGGTCTTGTCCAGCACCATGGCGCCGGAGATGTCGGGCATGCGCACGCTGAAGGTGCCGCCGAAGCCGCAGCATTCGCTCTCGTGGTCATGCTCGACGCGCTCGACCTGGCCCAGCTGGGCGAGCAGGGCGCGGCCGTGCAGGTGCGTGTTCATCTCGCGGCGGGCCGAGCAGGAGGTGTGCAGGGCGACCTTGGTCGGTGTGCCGGCATCCTTGAACTCGACCTGGCAGACGTTGAGCAGGAATTCGGCCAGTTCGAAGGTGCGCTCGGCCAGCGCCTGGGCCTGCTTCAGCGTGGCCGGTTCGTCCTTGAACAGCTCAAGGTAATGATGGCGCAGCATGCCGGCGCAGGAGCCGGACGGCACCACCACCGGCCAGTCGTTGGCGAACAGTTCCATCTGCGCACGGGCGACCTTGCGCGCCTCGTCGGTGTAGCCGGTGGTGTAGGCCGGCTGGCCGCAGCAGGTCTGGCCCTGCGGGTAGTGCACGCTCAGTCCTTCGCGTTCGAGCAGGCGGATGGCATCCAGGCCAGCCTCGGGATAGAACAGGTCCACCACGCAGGTACCGAACAGGTAGACCTGGCTCGGCTTGGCCGGGTACTCGCGTGGCTTGGGCAGCGGCGGCGCAACGCGGGTGGCGTTGGGCGCGGCGTTGTAGAAGAGTTCGCTCATCGGCTTGGTCTCCGGGTGGGCCCGGTTATCCGCAAACTGCGGGATGTTGGAAACGCTCTTGCCCCGCGCAGGCGGGGCAAGACTTCACGGTTGGATCACAGCCCGACCAGCGGGTCCGTCACGCCGATCAGGTAAATCGCGATCAGCGTCAGCAGGCCCGAGATCAGCACGTAATACAAGGTCGGCCAGACCGTCTTACGAAGCGTAGTTCCTTCGCGGCCGAGCAGCCCGACCGTGGCGGAGGCGGCCACCACGTTGTGGATGGCGACCATGTTGCCCGCCGCGGCACCCACGGCCTGGGCCGCGACGACCAGCGCGCCGGAGACGCCCAGGCTGTGCGCCACACCGTACTGGAACTGGCTGAGCATCATGTTGCTGACGGTATTGGAACCGGCGATGAAGGCGCCCAGGGCACCGACGCTCGGCGCCAGCAGCGGGTAGACCGAGCCGACGCTGTCGGCGACGAAGCGCGCCATGGTGATCGGCATGCTCGCCAGCTCGGCAGCGTTGACGCCGGAGTTGATCAGGATGCGCACCATCGGCACGGTGAACAGCAGGACGAAGCCGGCGCCAATCAATACCTTGCTCGATTCACCGACGGCCGCGGCCAGCTCGCGGGCCTTCATGCCGTGCAGGAAGAAGGTGGCCAGTACCACCAGCACCAGGATGCCGCCGGGCAGATACAGCGGCATGAAGTCGGCCTTGATGCCGGCCTCGCCGAGGATGTCCGGGAACACCAGCACGATGGACTTCATGAAGGCACCGACTTCCGGCACCGTGCGGCTGATCACCAGCAGGGCGCCGACCAGCACGTAGGGCAGCCAGGCGCGCAGGGTACTCATGGGCTTGGCGGTGAGTTCGTCGAGCTTCATCTCGACGCTGCCGACCCATTCGTTCGGCCAGTCCTTGGCATCGGCGAAGTCCCAGCTCTTCTTCGGCGTGAGGAAGCCGAAGTGTGCCGCCGTGGTGACGATGGCCAGGCCGATCAGGCCGCCGAGCAGCGACGGGAATTCCGGGCCGAGGAAGATGCCGGTGATCGCGTAGGGCAGGGTGAAGGCCAGGCCGGCGAAGATCGCGAACGGCAGTACCTCGAAACCAGCCTTCCAGCTTTTCTCCTTGCCGAAGAAGCGCGTCAGCATCAACGCCATGATCAGCGGCATGATGGTGCCGGTGAGGGCATGGAGAACCGCCACTTCACTGGTGATCAGCTGCAGGAAGGCCTCCCAGCTGGAACCTTGGGCGGCCAGTTGGGTGCCGAACGCGGCGCTGTCGACACCGCCGGTGACGCCGATGATGATCGGCGTGCCGACCGCACCGAAGGACACCGGGGTGGATTGCACCAGCATGCCCATCAGCACTGCGGCCAATGCCGGGAAGCCGATGGCGACCAGCAGCGGTGCCGCGATGGCGGCCGGCGTGCCGAAGCCCGAGGCACCTTCGATGAAGCAACCGAACAGCCAGGCGATGATGATCGCCTGGATGCGGCGGTCGGGGCTGATGGTGGTGAAGCCGGCGCGGATCGCGGTGATGCCGCCGGAATGCTTGAGGGTATTGAGCAGCAGGATGGCGCCGAAGATGATCCACAACACGCCCGCGGTAATCACCAGCCCTTGCAGGGTCGAGGCGAGCACGCGATTGAAGCTCATGTCCCAGACGAACAGGCCGATGCCGACGGTAAGCAGGTAAACCAGGGGCATGGCGCGTTTGGCGGGCCAGCGCAAACCGATCAGCAGGACCGCCGCGAGGAGAATGGGGGAAAACGCGAGAAATGCGAGAAGACCGTTGGACATGGCTTCAGACTCCCGCCGTCACGAGGCGCTGATTGAAGTCCGGAAGAACTCCGGCATGGATGTTTCGCGGTGACGTCATGGGTAGTCCTCTTGTTGTTGGGATTGATCTTGTAAAGTGGTAAGACCAATTTGCAGTGACGAGACGCCAGCGTAAGAGGTCGCGGCTGAATGCGTCAATTGAGGGCTTTTAGACATTGGTCTTAGCCGCTCGGCTTGCGGCCCTGAAAAGGCCCCGCTAGGCTGACGCTTCATTCAAAGTGGTCAAACCAATCTGAAGTGCGCGGGGAGCGAAATGGAAGTTGGAGTGGTACGCCAGCGCCGGCTGGCCGACGATATCGTCGCGCAGCTTGAAACCATGATTCTCGAGGGCACGCTCAAGGCCGGCGAGCGGCTGCCGGCCGAGCGTGCGCTGGCCGAGCAGTTCGGCGTGTCACGCCCATCGCTGCGCGAGGCGATCCAGAAGCTGGCAGCCAAGGGCTTGCTGGTCAGCCGGCATGGTGGCGGCAATTTCGTTGCGGAATCGCTGGGCTCCACCTTCAGCGACCCGTTGCTGCATCTGCTGGAGAACAACCGCGATGCGCAGCGCGACCTGCTGGAGTTCCGTCACACCCTGGAGGGCAGTTGCGCCTATTACGCGGCGCTGCGGGCCACCGAAGTGGACCAGCAGCGCCTGACCGAGGCCTTTGCGGCACTGCAGGACTGCTATGACCGCGAAGGCAAGGTGACCCGTGCGGAGGAGGGGGCGGCCGATGCGCAGTTCCACCTGGCCATTGCCGAAGCCAGTCACAATGCGGTGCTGCTGCATACCATCCGCGGGCTGTTCGATCTGCTCAAGCGCAACGTGGTGACCAATATCGGCGGCATGTACGCCTTGCGCGACGAAACCCGCGACATGCTCATGAGCCAGCATCGCGAGCTGTACGAGGCGATCATGGCCAGGCGTGCGGCAGAGGCGCGCGAGGTCATCCACCGGCATATCAACTACGTGCAGGAAGTGCTCGCCGAAGGGCAGCAGGAAGCCCAGCGGCTGGCGCGTGCGCAGCGCCGCCATGGTGACCGGGTGAAGGGGGCTTAGGTCCGGCGCCAGGTGCCGGTAGCGGGCGGGTTAGTCTTCCTTGCCCTTGCTGCGCATCGCACGCTGGATTTCGCGATCGGAGTCGCGTTCCTTCTCGGTGTGGCGCTTGTCGAATTCCTTCTTGCCCTTGGCCAGGGCGATCTCGCACTTGATCATGTGCTTCTTCCAGTACAGCGACAGCGCCACGCAGGCGTAGCCCTTCTGCTGCACGGCGCCGAACAGCTTGCCCAGCTCGCGCTTGTTCAGCAGCAGCTTGCGGGTGCGGGTCGGGTCGGCGATGACGTGAGTGCTGGCGCTGGTCAGCGGCGTGATGTGCGCACCCATCAGCCAGGCTTCACCGTCCTTGAGCAGCACGTAGCTGTCGACCAGCTGCGCCTTGCCGGCGCGCAGGCTCTTCACTTCCCAGCCGGCCAGGACGAGGCCCGCCTCGAATTTCTGCTCGATGAAGTAGTCGTGTAGCGCCTTCTTGTTCAGCGCGATGGTCCCGGGGGACTGTTTCTTCTGTTTGGCCATAGGGGCGGCATTATAGGGAGTCCCGTTGCGGCTGGCGACAGGCTGCACGTGGCGGAGAGGAGGAAACTTGAGGGGCCGGCACATATCCCCGACAATGTGCCGGCTTTTGCGCCGAGCCGGCTGCTGTCGGTGCCCTTCGGGTGCGGTTGCGATGCCGGCAGCGCCAGGGCCGTTCAGCTTGGCGCCCATCGAAATGACGAAGTAGAAGGTCTGCATGACGACGCATATTCAACGCTCGGCGCTGCTGCCGTATCCGGCGCAGGCGCTGTTCGACATGGTCAACGACGTAGCCAGCTATCCGCAGTTCCTGCCCTGGTGTTCGGCGACCGAGGTGCTGTCCAGCAGCGACACCGAGATGCAGGCCAGCATGACCGTGGCCAAGGCGGGCTTGAGCCAGCGCTTCATGACGCGCAATGCCCTGCAGGGCGGCAAGCGGATCGAGATGACGCTCGAGGAAGGGCCGTTCAGTCATCTGCATGGCATCTGGGAGTTCAAGGCGCTGGGCGAGAAAGCCTGCAAGATCAGCCTCGACCTGACCTTCGATTACGCCGGGCCGGTGGTCAAGGCCACCCTCGGCCCCTTGTTCAATCAGGCCGCCAATACGTTGGTGGATGCGTTCTGTGCACGGGCGAAGCAACTCTATGGATAAGCAGCCGATTGCCGTCGAAGTCGTTTATGCGCTGGCCGACAAGCAGAAATTGTTGCGGCTGAGCGTGCCCGCGGGGACCACGGTGCGTGATGCCGCGCTGCGCTCGGGGATGGAGGCGCATTTTCCCGGCCTGGACCTGGCCAGCGCGCCGCTGGGCATCTTCGGCAAGGCGGTGCCCAAGCCGGATGAGCGGGTGCTGGAGGATGGCGAGCGCGTGGAAATCTATCGCCCGCTGATCGCCGATCCGAAGGAGGCGCGCAAGCAGCGGGCCGCGCGGGCGGCGATGAAGACGGAAGAATCCTGAGGCCGCGAGGCCATTGACGAAAGAGCCCGGGCTGGCCGGGCTTCGTTCATTCGGTTTCCAGCGGTTCGGGAATCGGCACCGGCACGGCTTCGGCTTCGTCGACTTCGCGCTGGATCTGCTCCTGCAGCGAGCCCGGCGCCGGGCGCTCCTGGGCTTCCTGGCGCTCGCTGCTCGGCGCCGTGACGGTGCCCGGTTGCTGGCGTCCGAGGATCTGCTCGTCGCGGCTGACACCGGGCATGAAATCGCCGGCCAGGCCGACGAGTTGATCGGCACTGTTGAAGACCAGGCTCACGCGTTCTTGCTGGCGCTGGCTGCCGCCGGGTTGAATGCTGTACAGGTAATCCCAGCGGTTGGCGTGGAAGGTATCGGTAATCAGCGGATTGCCCATGATAAACCGCACCTGCTGACGGGTCATTCCGGGGCGCAACTGGTCTATCATGTCCTGCGTGACGACATTGCCCTGTTGAATGTCGACCTTGTAAACCCCGGGGAATGAACAACCGGCGAGTGCGAACAGGCCCACGAAGGTGAGGCTGGCCAGCATGAGCTTGGTGTTTTGCATCGGTGGGTGACTTCCACTATCTTGGCTGGGCAAAGAACCCGGATCATACCCGTATTGAAGGAGGCTGCGAAACAGCAGCAGCGAGAAAGCCAACCATGGTTGAAAATAACGAACTACGTAAAGCGGGTCTGAAAGTTACCCTGCCGCGGGTCAAGATTCTGCAGATGCTGGACACTACCGATCGCCGTCACATGAGTGCCGAAGATGTCTACAAGGCGCTGATGGAGGCGGGCGAGGACGTCGGGCTGGCAACGGTCTATCGTGTGCTGACGCAGTTCGAGGCGGCCGGCCTGGTAGTTCGGCACAACTTCGATGGCGGGCATGCGGTCTTCGAACTGGCCGACAGCGGGCATCACGATCATATGGTCTGTGTCGATAGCGGGGATGTCATCGAGTTCTTCGACCCCGATATCGAGAAGCTGCAGAAAGAGATCGTCAAGCGGCACGGTTATGAACTGGTGGATCACAATCTGGTGCTCTACGTACGCAAGAAGAGCTGATCTTCCGGCGACATGAAAAAGGCGACCCTCGGGTCGCCTTTTTCATGTCGTCCTGCCTGGTGCTCAGGCTTGCGCCGCGCCGACCATCTGCCGGGCATGGGCCAGCGATTGCTCGGTCAGGTCGACACCGCCGAGCATGCGCGCGATCTCCTCGATGCGGCCGCCGTGGTCCAGTTCGGCGACCGCGGTGCGGGTCTCGTCGCTGCCACGGGCCTTGTGCACGAACAGGTGGTGATGGCCCTGGGCGGCGACCTGTGGCAGGTGGGTGACGGTCAGCACCTGGCCGCGTTCGCCGAGCCGGCGCAGTAGCTGGCCGACGATTTCCGCCGTGGGGCCGCCGATGCCGACGTCGACTTCGTCGAATACCAGCGTCGGTACGCGAGAAGTCTGCGCGGTGATCACCTGGATCGCCAGGCTGATGCGCGACAGCTCGCCACCTGAGGCGACCTTGGCCAGCGGGCGGAGCGGCTGCCCGGGGTTGGCGCTGACCAGAAATTCCACCTGCTCCAGGCCAAAGGGCTGGTACTCGCCCTCGGCGGCGGGCTTGAGTTGCACGCTGAACCTGCCACCCGGCATGCCCAGGCGCTGGATTTCCGCTTCCACGGCGGCGGCCAGCTGCTCGGCCGCGGCCTGGCGGATGCGGCTCAGCTCGCCCGCCTTCTCTTCGTAGTGGCGCGCATAGGCGGCCAGCTCTTCGCCGAGGCGCTCGACGGCTTCGTCGTCGGCGTTGAGGTTCTCCAGCTCCTCGAGCAGTTGCTGATGCAGTCCCGGCAGCTCGGGTGGCTGCACGCGGTGCTTGCGCGCCAGGGTATAGATGGTGTCCAGGCGCTCCTCCAGCATCTGCTGGCGCTCGGGGTCGGCATCGAAGTGGTCGACGAAGCGATTCAGCTCGCCCATGGCTTCCTCGACCTGGATCTGTGCGCTGGCCAGCAGGTTGATCGCCTCGACCAGCGCGCCGGGCTGGTTCTGGAAGGCGGCCAGGCGTTGCAGGCTGGCGGTCAGCGCGGACAGCACGTTGCCGGCATCGCTCTCGCTGCACAGCTCCATGACCTGGCGGCAGGCGCCGAGCAGCTGCTCGGCGCTGGCCAGGTTCTTGTGTTCGTGTTCCAGTTGTTCCAGCTCGTGTTCGCCGAGGGCCAGGTTCTCCAGTTCCTCCAGCTGATAGCTGAGCAACTGGTGGCGTGCGCGCTGTTCGTCGCTGCTGTTGCTCAGGCGCTCCAGGCTCTGGCGGGTCTGGCGCCAGCGCTGCGCGGCCAGCTGCACCTGGCGGGCCAGCTCCTGGCTGCCGCTGTATTCGTCGAGCAGGCGCCGGTGGGTGTCGGCCTTGAGCAGCGACTGGTGCTCGTGCTGGCTGTGGATGTCGATCAGCAGCTCGCCCAGCGCCTTGAGGTCGCCCTGGGGGCAGGGTGTACCGTTGATGTAGCCGCGCGAGCGGCCTTCGGCGGTGATCACCCGGCGCAGGATGCAGGGGCCTTCGCTGTCCATGTCCCGTTCGGCCAGCCAGGCGCGGGCGTCGGGGATGTCGTCCAGGTCGAAGCTGGCGAGGATGTCGGCCTTGTCCGCGCCGATGCGCACCACGCTGCTGTCGGCGCGGTCGCCCAGGGCCAGGCCGAGGGCGTCGAGCATGATCGACTTGCCCGCGCCGGTCTCGCCGCTGATGACGCTCATGCCGCGCTTGAGCTCGAGATCCAGGTGTTCGACGATGGCGTAGTTGTGGACCGACAGATGAACCAGCATGGCGAGGCTCCCAGAGTGCTTGGCTGGCTATTTATACAGTAGTTTTTCGAGCGGCCACAAGCCTCAAATAAAAGCGAGAAAAGCAGCCTGAAGCTGCAAACCATAAGCGGGCCCTGGACAGCTGTAGGTCGGGTCACGCTTCATCGACTCGACGAGCGGGGCTACGGTGGATGTAAAAAAGCGACATCCATCCTACGCTGGCTTGCAGTTGCCGTTCTCCCCCTTGAACCAGGATTCCGCGCCCCCATATAGCCGCACAAGCGCGGGTTTGCCACCCGCTGATCGTACGAAGAGGAGGAGCGCATGGCCGACGAGCAGAACCTGGATAACCAGACCCCCGAAACGCCGGAGAACGCCGAGACCGAAGTGGCCGAAGACCTGGCTGCTCGTGTGCAGTCGCTGGAGGAGCAGCTGGCTGCGGCGCAGGATCAGTCCCTGCGGGTGGCTGCCGAGCTGCAGAACATCCGTCGCCGTGCCGAGCAGGACGTGGAGAAGGCGCACAAGTTCGCCCTGGAAAAGTTCGCCGGTGACCTGCTGGCCGTGGCCGATAGCCTGGAGCGCGGTCTCGAGCTGTCGAACCCGGACGATGAGGCGGTCAAGCCGATGCGCGAAGGCGTCGAGCTGACCCTCAAGCTGCTGCTCGACACCCTGGCGCGCCACCAGCTGGAACAGCTCGACCCGCATGGCGAGCCGTTCAATCCGGAGCACCACCAGGCCATGGCCATGGAAGAAAGCACCCACGTCGAGCCGGGCAGCGTGCTCAAGGTGTTCCAGAAGGGGTACCTGCTCAATGGCCGCCTGTTGCGCCCGGCGATGGTCGTGGTCAGCAAGGCGCCGGCAGAGGCGACGCCTTCGATCGACGAGAAGGCTTGAATTCCGGCTGCCAGACCCCATCTGGTAGCCAAGCGTTTTTGTGTTACCCGCGGCCGGTAAAACAGGCGCGGACCAATCGAAATTTCGGAGAGAGAATTAAATGGGCAAGATCATCGGTATCGACCTGGGGACCACCAACTCCTGCGTCTCCATCATGGAAAACGGCAACGTCAAGGTCATCGAGAACGCCGAAGGCGGCCGTACCACCCCGTCCATCATCGCCTACACCAACGACGGCGAGACCCTGGTCGGCCAGTCCGCCAAGCGCCAGGCGGTCACCAACCCGCAGAACACCCTGTACGCGGTCAAGCGCCTGATCGGTCGTCGTTTCGACGAGGATGTGGTGCAGAAGGACATCAAGCTGGTGCCCTACAGCATCGTCAAGGCCGATAACGGCGACGCCTGGGTCGAGGTCAAGGGCCAGAAGATGGCGCCGCCGCAGATCTCCGCCGAAGTGCTGAAGAAGATGAAGAAGACCGCCGAGGACTACCTGGGCGAGGCCGTGACCGAGGCTGTGATCACCGTGCCGGCCTACTTCAACGACAGCCAGCGCCAGGCCACCAAGGACGCCGGCCGCATCGCCGGCCTGGACGTCAAGCGCATCATCAACGAGCCGACCGCGGCGGCGCTGGCCTACGGCATGGACAAGGCCAAGGGCGACCACACCGTGATCGTCTATGACCTGGGCGGCGGTACCTTCGACGTGTCGGTGATCGAGATCGCCGAGGTCGACGGCGAGCACCAGTTCGAGGTGCTGGCCACCAACGGCGACACCTTCCTCGGTGGCGAGGACTTCGACATCCGTCTGATCGACTACCTCGTCGACGAGTTCAAGAAAGAAAGCGGCATGAACCTCAAGGGCGACCCGCTGGCCATGCAGCGCCTGAAGGAAGCCGCCGAGAAGGCCAAGATCGAGCTGTCCTCCAGCCAGCAGACCGACGTCAACCTGCCGTACATCACCGCCGACGCGTCCGGTCCGAAGCACCTCAACGTGAAGATCTCCCGCGCCAAGCTGGAATCGCTGGTCGAGGACCTGGTCGAGCGCACCATCGAGCCCTGCCGCATTGCCCTCAAGGACGCCGGCATCGACGCCTCGAAGATCGACGACGTGATCCTGGTCGGTGGCCAGACCCGCATGCCGCTGGTGCAGCAGAAGGTCGCCGAGTTCTTCGGCAAGGAAGCGCGCAAGGACGTCAACCCGGACGAAGCCGTGGCCATGGGGGCCGCCATCCAGGGCGCCGTGCTGGCCGGTGACGTCAAGGACGTGCTGCTGCTGGACGTCTCCCCGCTGACCCTGGGCATCGAGACCCTGGGTGGCGTGATGACCCCGCTGATCGAGAAGAACACCACCATCCCGACCAAGAAGTCGCAGGTGTTTTCCACCGCCGACGACAACCAGAGCGCGGTGACTATCCACGTGCTGCAGGGCGAGCGCAAGCAGGCCGCGCAGAACAAGTCGCTGGGCCGCTTCGACCTGGCCGAGATCCCGCCGGCGCCGCGTGGCATGCCGCAGATCGAGGTCACCTTCGACATCGACGCCAACGGCATCCTGCACGTGTCTGCCAAGGACAAGGCCACCGGCAAGCAGCAGTCCATCGTGATCAAGGCCAACTCCGGCCTGTCCGAGGAGGAAATCGAGCAGATGGTGCGTGACGCCGAGGCCAACGCCGAGGAAGACCGCAAGTTCGAGGAGCTGGTGACCGCGCGCAACCAGGGTGATCAACTGGTCCACGCCACCCGCAAGATGCTGACCGAGGCCGGCGACAAGGCCAGCGACGACGACAAGACCGCGATCGAGAAGGCGCTCGGCGAACTGGAGCTGGCTATCAAGGGCGACGACAAGGCCGAGATCGAAGCCAAGATCGCTGCGGTGTCCCAGGCTTCCACGCCGCTGGCGCAGAAGATGTACGCCGAGCAGGCGCAGGCGGGCGAAGGCCAGCCGGCGGATGACAAGGCTCAGGCCGGCGACGACGTGGTCGATGCCGAGTTCGAAGAGGTCAAGGACAACAAGTAAGCCCCGGCTTGCTTCCGCTCCAGCCCGCCCCGACTCCGCTCGGGCGGGCATGACCGCTGCGCGGGGGCTTGCTCCCGCGTCGGCGTGTCTGGAGGGCACGAATTTGAGGGTTCAGGACAGTTATGGCCAAACGTGATTTTTACGAGGTGCTGGGCGTCGAGCGCGGCGCCAGCGAGGCGGAGCTGAAGAAGGCGTACCGCCGCCTCGCGATGAAGCATCACCCCGACCGCAATCCGGGCGACAAGGCGGCGGAGGAGGCATTCAAGGAGGCCAACGAGGCCTACGAGGTGCTTTCCGATCCCGGCAAGCGCGCCGCCTACGACCAGTACGGGCATGCTGGCGTCGACCCGCAGATGGGAGCGGGCGCGGCGGGCGCCGGTTATGGCGGCGCCAACTTCTCCGATATCTTCGGCGACGTCTTCAGCGACTTCTTCAGCGGCGGGCGCGGCAGCGCGCGCGGCGGCGCCCAGCGCGGCAGCGACCTGCGCTACACCCTGGAGCTGGACCTGGAAGAGGCGGTGCGCGGCACCACCGTGACCATCCGCGTGCCGACCCTGGTCGAATGCAAGGTTTGCGACGGCTCCGGCGCCAAGAAGGGCACCAGTCCGGTGACCTGTACCACCTGCGGCGGCATCGGTCAGGTGCGCATGCAGCAGGGCTTCTTCTCGGTGCAGCAGACCTGCCCGCGCTGCCACGGCAGCGGCAAGATGATTTCCGACCCCTGCGGCAACTGCCATGGCCAGGGCCGCGTGGAAGAGCAGAAGACGCTGTCGGTCAAGGTGCCGCCGGGCGTCGACACCGGCGACCGCATCCGCCTCTCCGGCGAGGGCGAGGCCGGCACCCAGGGCGGGCCGGCGGGCGACCTCTATGTGGTGGTCAACGTGCGCGAGCACGCGATCTTCCAGCGCGATGGCAAGCACCTGTACTGCGAGGTACCGATCAGTTTCGCCGATGCGGCGCTGGGCGGCGAGCTGGAGGTGCCGACGCTGGATGGCCGCGTCAAGCTGAAGATTCCGGAGGGCACCCAGACCGGCAAGCAGTTCCGTCTGCGCGGCAAGGGCGTCGCGCCGGTGCGTGGTGGTGCGGCAGGCGACCTGATGTGCCGGGTCGTGGTGGAAACGCCGGTCAATCTGAGCAAGCGCCAGCGCGAGATGCTCGAGGAGTTCCGCGGCACGCTGCAGGGCGACACCTCTCATTCGCCCAAGGCCAGCGGTTGGTTCGAGGGTGTGAAACGCTTTTTCGGCGATGTCTGATCGGAAGCTGGGAGCTTGAAGCCGGAAGCCTGAAACGCGCCGGGACAGCCTCCAGCTTCAGGCTTCCAGCTTGGAGCTTTGAGTTATGCGACGTATTGCAGTGATGGGCGCCGCGGGGCGCATGGGCAAGACCCTGATCGAGGCGGTGCAGCAGACCGCGGGCGCTGCCGGGCTGACCGCGGCGATCGACCGACCGGACAGCACCCTGGTCGGTGCGGACGCTGGCGAACTGGCGGCGATCGGCCGTCTGGGTGTGCCGCTGACGGGTGACGTTGCCAAGGCGGTCGACGAGTTCGACGTGCTGATCGACTTCACCCATCCCTCGGTGACCCTGAAGAACCTCGAGGTTTGCCGCCGCGCCGGCAAGGCCATGGTGATCGGCACCACCGGCTTTTCCGTGGAAGAGAAGGAGCGCCTGGCCGCCGCGGCCAGGGAAATCCCGATCGTCTTCGCCGCCAACTTCAGCGTTGGGGTCAACCTCTGTCTCAAGCTGCTGGATACCGCCGCGCGGGTGCTCGGCGACGAAGTCGACATCGAGATCATCGAGGCGCACCACCGGCACAAGGTCGATGCGCCATCGGGCACCGCCCTGCGCATGGGGGAAGTGGTGGCCGATGCGCTTGGGCGTGACCTGCAGAAAGTCGCCATCTACGGCCGCGAAGGGCAGACCGGGGCGCGCCAGCGCGAAACCATCGGCTTCGCCACCGTGCGCGCCGGGGATGTGGTCGGCGACCACACCGTGCTCTTCGCCGCCGAAGGCGAGCGGGTGGAAATCACCCACAAGGCCTCCAGCCGCATGACCTTCGCCAAGGGGGCGGTGCGCGCCGCGCTGTGGCTGGACGAGAAGCCGGCTGGGCTCTATGACATGCAGGACGTGCTCGGCCTGAAATGATTCGCTGCTCGCACTGGCTGCCCTGTGCCCCGTTCGGGTGCGCTGACCGGCTATTTCGGCTGGACCGGAAAGGCGGTTTTGTGTAAGCTTTCCGCTTTAGTGTGTCCACTAAAAGTTGCGCAGAAATGAATCAAACAAAAAAGCGGGATGACCTTCACACGTCATCCCGCTTTTTTACAATCTGCGTCTGCTCCAGCCTTGATCTACGGGAGGTCTCTTGACTAAGCCAGCCACCACGCCAGCCATCCTGGCCCTTGCCGATGGCAGCATCTTTCGCGGCGAATCCATCGGCGCCGATGGCCAGACCATCGGCGAGGTGGTGTTCAACACCGCCATGACCGGCTATCAGGAAATCCTCACCGATCCTTCCTATGCCAAGCAGATCGTCACACTCACCTATCCGCACATCGGCAATACCGGCACCACGCCGGAAGACGCCGAGGCCCGCCAGGTATGGGCCGCCGGCTTGGTCATCCGCGACCTGCCGCTGCTGGCCAGCAACTGGCGCAACAAGCAGTCGCTGCCCGATTACCTGAAGGCCAACGGCACCGTCGCCATCGCCGGTATCGATACCCGCCGCCTGACGCGCATCCTGCGCGAGAAGGGCGCGCAGGACGGTTGCATCCTGGCGGGGGTGGACGCGAGCGAGGAGAAGGCGCTGGAACTGGCGCGCAGCTTCCCGGGGCTCAAGGGCATGGACCTGGCCAAGGAAGTCAGCACCCGGGAGCGCTACGAGTGGCGCTCCAGCGTCTGGAACCTGAAGAGCGACAGCCATCCGGAAATCCCCGCCGCCGAGCTGCCCTACCATGTGGTGGCCTTCGACTACGGCGTGAAGCTGAACATCCTGCGCATGCTCGTCGCGCGCGGCTGCCGCGTCACCGTGCTGCCGGCCCAGACGCCCGCCGGCGAGGCGCTGGCGCTGAACCCGGACGGCGTGTTCCTGGCCAACGGTCCGGGCGATCCCGAGCCGTGCGACTACGCGATCAAGGCGATCCAGGATGTGCTCGAAACCGACATTCCGGTATTCGGCATTTGCCTGGGCCACCAGTTGCTGGCACTGGCTTCCGGCGCCAAGACGGTGAAGATGCCCAACGGCCACCACGGCGCCAACCATCCGGTGCAGGACCTGGATACCGGCGTGGTGATGATCACCAGCCAGAACCATGGTTTCGCCGTGGACGAAGCGAGCCTGCCGGCCAACCTGCGCGCCACCCACAAGTCGCTGTTCGACGGGACCCTGCAGGGCATCGAGCGCACCGACAAGATCGCCTTCAGCTTCCAGGGGCATCCGGAAGCCAGCCCGGGGCCGCACGACGTGGCGCCGCTGTTCGATCGTTTCATCGCGGCGATGGCCGCGCGGCGCTGAGGTCGACATGCTGCCGAGCCTGGGAATCACCGATCTCTGGACCTATGTGCTGGGGACGCTGTTCGTCGTCCTGCTGCCGGGGCCCAATTCGCTGTTCGTACTCGCCACCTCGGCGCAGCATGGCGTGGCGAGCGGCTACAAGGCGGCGAGTGCGGTATTCCTGGGCGATGCGATCCTGATGGCCCTGTCGGCACTGGGGATCGCCTCGCTGCTGCAGGCGGTGCCGATGGTCTTCGTGGTGCTCAAGTATCTCGGCGCGGCCTACCTGTGCTACCTCGGCATCGGCATGTTGCGCGGTGCCTGGCGCAAGCTGCATGCGCCGGAGGCCGCCGCGCAGGCGCTGGAAGCGCACGCGACGGTGAGCAACCCGTTCGGCCGGGCCTTGTTCCTCAGCCTGTCCAACCCGAAGGCGATCCTCTTTTTCATCTCCTTCTTCATTCAGTTCGTCGATCCGGGATACGCCTATCCCGGGTTGTCGTTCCTGGTGCTGGGAGCCATCCTCGAAGCGATCAGCTTCCTGTACCTGAGTTTCCTGATTTTTTGCGGCGTGCGCCTGGCCGACTGGTTTCGCCGGCGCCAACGCCTGGCGGTCGGAGCCACCTCCGGCGTAGGCGCCATGTTTGTCGGTTTCGGCATCAAGCTGGCCGGCGCGACCCTGACCTGAATTTGTTAAGCACGAGAGTCCCATGCCCAAGCGTACAGACATAAAGAGCATCCTGATCCTCGGTGCCGGCCCCATCGTCATCGGCCAGGCCTGCGAGTTCGACTATTCCGGCGCGCAGGCGTGCAAGGCGCTGAAGGAAGAAGGCTTCCGCGTCATCCTGGTGAACTCCAACCCGGCCACCATCATGACCGACCCGGCCATGGCCGACGCCACCTACATCGAGCCGATCAAGTGGGCCACGGTGGCCAAGATCATCGAGAAGGAGCGCCCTGATGCGCTGCTGCCGACCATGGGCGGCCAGACCGCGCTGAACTGCGCGCTGGACCTGGAAAAGCACGGCGTGCTGGAGAAGTTCGGTGTCGAGATGATCGGTGCCAACGCCGATACCATCGACAAGGCCGAGGACCGCTCGCGCTTCGACAAGGCGATGAAGAACATCGGTCTGGCCTGCCCGGTTTCCGGCATCGCGCACAGCATGGACGAAGCCTACGGCGTGCTCGACAAGGTCGGCTTCCCCTGCATCATCCGGCCGTCGTTCACCATGGGTGGCACCGGCGGCGGCATCGCCTACAATCGCGAAGAGTTCGAGGAAATCTGCACCCGCGGCCTCGACCTGTCGCCAACCAGCGAGCTGTTGATCGACGAGTCGCTGATCGGCTGGAAGGAATACGAGATGGAGGTGGTCCGCGACAAGAAGGACAACTGCATCATCGTCTGCTCCATCGAGAACTTCGACCCGATGGGCGTGCACACCGGCGACTCCATCACCGTCGCGCCGGCGCAGACCCTGACCGACAAGGAATACCAGATCATGCGCAACGCCTCGCTGGCGGTGCTGCGCGAGATCGGCGTGGAAACCGGCGGCTCCAACGTGCAGTTCGGCATCTGCCCGAACACCGGGCGCATGGTGGTGATCGAGATGAACCCGCGCGTGTCGCGTTCCTCGGCACTGGCCTCCAAGGCCACCGGCTTCCCGATCGCCAAGATCGCCGCCAAGCTGGCCGTCGGCTACACCCTCGACGAACTGCAGAACGACATCACTGGCGGCCGTACCCCGGCCTCGTTCGAGCCGGCCATCGACTACGTGGTGACCAAGGTACCGCGCTTCGCCTTCGAGAAATTCCCCAAGGCCGACGCCCGCCTGACCACCCAGATGAAGTCGGTCGGTGAGGTCATGGCCATCGGCCGGACCTTCCAGGAGTCGATGCAGAAGGCCCTGCGTGGCCTGGAAGTCGGCGCCACCGGTTTCGATCCGAAGCTGAACCTGGCCGATGCCGAGGCCGAGAGCACGCTCAAGCGCGAGTTGACCGTGCCGGGCGCCGACCGCATCTGGTTCGTGGCCGATGCCTTCCGTGCCGGCAAGAGCGTCGAAGACGTGTTCGCCCTGACCAGGATCGATCCCTGGTTCCTGGTGCAGATCGAGGATCTGGTCAAGGACGAGGAACAGGTCAAGACCCTCGGCCTGTCCAGCATCGACCGTGACCTGATGTACAAGCTCAAGCGCAAGGGCTTCTCCGACGCGCGCCTGGCCAAGCTGCTCGGCGTCACCGAGAAGAACCTGCGCAGCCACCGCCACAAGCTCAAGGTGCTGCCGGTGTACAAGCGCGTCGACACCTGCGCCGCCGAGTTCGCCACCGACACCGCCTACATGTACTCGACCTACGAGGAAGAGTGCGAGGCCAACCCGAGCGCTCGCGACAAGATCATGATCCTCGGCGGCGGCCCCAACCGCATCGGCCAGGGCATCGAGTTCGACTACTGCTGCGTACATGCCGCGCTGGCCATGCGTGAAGACGGTTACGAGACCATCATGGTCAACTGCAACCCGGAGACCGTCTCCACCGACTACGACACCTCCGACCGCCTGTATTTCGAGCCGGTAACCCTGGAGGACGTGCTGGAGATCGTCCGCGTCGAGCAACCCAAGGGCGTCATCGTGCAGTACGGCGGACAGACCCCGCTGAAGATCTGTCGCGCCCTGGAAGAGGCCGGCGTGCCGATCATCGGCACATCGCCGGACGCCATCGACCGCGCCGAAGACCGCGAGCGTTTCCAGCAGATGGTGCAGCGCCTGAACCTGCGCCAGCCGCAGAACGCCACCGCGCGCAGCGAGGAGGAGGCCATCGCCGCCTCCAAGGCCATCGGCTATCCGCTGGTGGTGCGTCCGTCCTACGTGCTGGGTGGTCGCGCGATGGAGATCGTCTACGAGGAAGAGGAGCTCAAGCGCTACATGCGCGAAGCGGTGCAGGTGTCCAACGACAGCCCGGTGCTGCTCGACCACTTCCTCAACTGCGCCATCGAGGTGGACGTGGACGCCGTCTGTGACGGCGAGACCGTGGTGATCGGCGGCATCATGCAGCACATCGAGCAGGCCGGCGTGCACTCCGGCGACTCGGCCTGCTCGCTGCCGGCCTACTCGCTGCCGCAGCCCATCCAGGACGAGATCCGCGAGCAGGTGCGCAAGATGGCCCTGGAGCTCGATGTGGTCGGCCTGATGAACGTGCAGATGGCCGTGCAGGGCGAAGATATCTACGTGCTCGAGGTCAACCCGCGCGCCTCGCGTACCGTGCCGTTCGTTTCCAAGTGCATCGGCGAGTCGCTGGCCAAGGTCGCCGCGCGGGTCATGGCGGGCAAGAGCCTGGCCGAAGTCGGTTTCACCCGCGAGATCATCCCGGGCTATTTCAGCGTCAAGGAAGCGGTGTTCCCGTTCGCCAAGTTCCCTGGCGTCGACACCATCCTCGGCCCGGAGATGAAATCCACCGGCGAGGTGATGGGCGTCGGCGACAGCTTCGCCGAGGCCTTCGCCAAGGCCCAGCTGGGTGCCAGCGAAATCCTGCCGACCTCCGGTTGCGCCTTCCTCAGCGTGCGCGAGGACGACAAGCCCTACGTCGAGCAGGTCGCCCGCGATCTGGTTGGCCTCGGCTTCGAGGTCGTGGCCACCGCCGGCACCGCACGGATCATCGAGGCCGCCGGGCTGCCGGTGCGCCGTGTGAACAAGGTGACCGAAGGTCGTCCGCATGTGGTCGACATGATCAAGAATGACGAAGTCACCCTGATCATCAATACTACCGAGGGTCGCCAGTCCATCGCCGATTCGTACTCCATCCGTCGCAACGCCCTGCAGCACAAGATCTGCATCACCACCACCATCGCCGGTGGCCAGGCAATCTGTGAGGCGCTCAAGTTCGGTCCCGAGAAGACCGTGCGCCGCTTGCAGGATCTCCATGCAGGAATCAACGCATGACAAAATTCCCCATGACCGTCCAGGGCGCGCGCGCCCTGGAAGAAGAACTCAAGCACCTGAAAACCGTGCTGCGGCCGCAGATCACCCAGGCCATCGCCGAGGCGCGCGAGCTGGGCGATCTCAAGGAGAACGCCGAGTACCATGCCGCCCGTGAACAGCAAGGCATGGTCGAGGCACGCATTCGCGATATCGAGGGCCGCCTGCAGAACGCCCAGGTCATCGATATCGCCAGCATCCCGCACACCGGCAAGGTGATCTTCGGCACCACCGTGGACATCGCCAACGTCGAGACCGACGAGCAGGTGACCTACCAGATCGTCGGCGACGACGAGGCCGACATCAAGCAGGGCAAGCTGTCGGTTAGCTCGCCCATCGCCCGCGCCCTGGTGGGCAAGGAAGAAGGCGACGTGGTCGCGGTCAAGACGCCCAGCGGCGTCATCGAGTACGAGATTGTCGAGGTCCGTCATATCTGACAGCCCGCCCCCACGGGCTGGCAACATCAGCTGGCAGCTGGCCCAGACGTTCTGGGTCGGCGGGCTCTGGTTGCTGCAGTTCGTCGTTCTGCCGGCGTTGGACAAGATCGGCCTGGCGCCTCTGCTGATCGAGGAGATCGGCAGCAGCCTGCGCCCGTTGCTGGTGGGCTTCGCGGCTTTCTGCGCGGTGCTGCAGCTGATCGTGCTGGGGCTGGCCGAAGGCTTTCGCAGCCTGTGGCGGGACATGCGTGGCCAGTTGCTGAGCGCGGTCCTGCTGCTGGGCATCAGCCATGTTGCGAGCACCGGCGGCGGGGCACTCTACTGGCCCAACTTCAGTTACCTGGCCATGGCCCTGTGTGGCCTGGTGTTGGTGTTGCAACCGTTGCCCGGGGCTCGTCGATAGTTGTCGGTGGACGAAGGTCCGGATGGAATCTTGTGGCCGAGGACACTTTTTGTAGGAGCCAGCTTGCTGGCGATCCGGCGTGACTATCGCCGCCGCCTCCGGGCTCCCACCGCGGCTGGCATGGGGTGGGCGCCAAGTGTTCGGGCTGGCTTCGGGCGAAGCCCCTCCGGCTGTCAGGCCTGGAAGCGATGGATGTTGGAAAGCTGCTTGTTGACCTTCGGGTTGCGGCGGTAGACCAGGGCCATCTTGCCGATCGTCTGGACCAGCTCGCACTTGCCGATCGCGCAGAGCTCCTCCATCAGGGCACGGCGATCCTCGCGTTCGGTGATGCGGAACTGGACCTTGATCAGCTCGTGATCGTTCAGGGCGCGTTCGAGCTCGGCCTGGACCCCTTCGGTCAACCCGTTTTCGGCTACGATGAGTACCGGTTTCAGGTGATGGCCGATGGATTTGTAGTGTTTCTTCTGCTCGTTGGTGAGCGGCATATTTCGACCCTTGCGTCAGAACCCTTGAAAAACGGCCGCTAGTGTAACCGAGAGGTACCGGGCCGCACAGATGAGGTATCAGCTTGGCACGCTCCAAGACCAGCCCGCGTTGGCTGAAAGAACATTTCGACGATCCCTACGTGAAGATGGCGCAACGCGATGGCTATCGTTCGCGCGCCAGCTACAAGCTGCTGGAGATCCAGGAAAAGGATCGCATCCTGCGCCCGGGCATGACCGTGGTCGACCTCGGTGCGGCGCCGGGCGGTTGGTCGCAGGTCACCAGCCGGGTCATCGGTGACAAGGGGCGGTTGATCGCTTCTGACATCCTGCCGATGGACAGCATTGCCGACGTGACCTTCATCCAGGGCGATTTCACCGAGGACGAGGTGTTCGGGCAGATATTGGAGGCGATCGGCGAGCATCCGGTCGACCTTGTGATTTCCGACATGGCCCCCAATATGAGTGGAGTGCGGGCCGCGGACCAGCCGCGGGCGATGTTCCTCTGCGAGCTGGCGCTGGACCTGGCCGCGCGCGTGCTGCGCCCGGGCGGGGATTTCCTGATCAAGATCTTTCAGGGCGAGGGTTTCGATGCCTACCTGAAAGAGGTACGGCAGAACTTCGAGAAGGTGCAGATGCGCAAGCCGCTGTCTTCTCGCGATCGTTCCCGTGAGCAGTACCTGCTGGCGCGCGGCTTCAAGGGTGGCCAGGCCGACTAGCGGCCGCGGTGCCGAATGCCGGCCGCTGTGGTCCATAGGACAGGGCTTCGGTCGAACGAACGGCTAGACTGTTTCATGGGGTTACAGACCGGCTGCCAGTTCCGCTGCGTTGTGTAGTAAGTTAGGCCGAGCAACCAACCGGCCGTCATGCGGGCCCGCAGACAACGGGTTTGCTCCAGAGGGTAGTGAATTTGAACGACATGGCAAAAAACCTGATCCTGTGGCTGATCATCGCCGCCGTCCTGGTCACGGTGATGAACAACTTCTCCAGCCCGAGCGAGCCGCAGACGCTGAACTACTCGGACTTCCTCGAGCAGGTCAAGGAAGGGCGCGTGGAGCGCGTGACCGTCGATGGTTTTGTCATCATCGGCAAGCGCAGCGACGGCGATACCTTCAAGACCATTCGCCCGGCGATCCAGGACAACGGCCTGATCGGTGACCTGCTCAACAACAACGTGCTGATCGAAGGCAAGCAGCCGGAGCAGCAGAGCATCTGGACCCAATTGCTGGTGGCCAGCTTCCCGATCCTGGTGATCATCGCCGTGTTCATGTTCTTCATGCGGCAGATGCAGGGCGGTGCGGGCGGCAAGGGCGGGCCGATGAGCTTCGGCAAGAGCAAGGCGCGCCTGCTATCGGAAGACCAGGTCAAGACCACCTTCGCCGACGTCGCCGGCTGCGACGAGGCCAAGGAAGAAGTGCACGAGCTGGTCGAGTTCCTGCGCGACCCCGGCAAGTTCCAGCGCCTGGGTGGCCGCATTCCGCGCGGCGTGCTGATGGTCGGCCCGCCCGGTACCGGTAAGACGCTGCTGGCCAAGGCCATCGCCGGCGAGGCCAAGGTGCCGTTCTTCACCATTTCCGGTTCCGACTTCGTCGAGATGTTCGTCGGCGTTGGCGCCAGCCGCGTGCGCGACATGTTCGAGCAGGCGAAGAAGCATGCGCCGTGCATCATCTTCATCGACGAGATCGACGCCGTCGGTCGTCATCGTGGCGCCGGCCTGGGTGGCGGGCACGACGAGCGTGAGCAGACCCTCAACCAGCTGCTGGTGGAGATGGACGGCTTCGAGATGAACGATGGCATCATCGTCATCGCCGCGACCAACCGTCCCGACGTGCTCGATCCGGCGCTGCTGCGCCCGGGCCGCTTCGACCGCCAGGTGGTGGTCGGCCTGCCGGACATCCGCGGCCGCGAACAGATTCTCAAGGTGCACATGCGCAAGGTGCCGGTCAGCGAGAACGTCGAGCCGGCGGTCATCGCCCGCGGTACGCCGGGCTTTTCCGGCGCCGACCTGGCCAATCTGGTCAACGAGGCCTCGTTGTTCGCCGCGCGGGCCAACAAGCGCATCGTCGAGATGCGCGAGTTCGAACTGGCCAAGGACAAGATCATGATGGGCGCCGAGCGCAAGTCCATGGTCATGTCCGAGAAGGAGAAGCTCAACACCGCCTATCACGAGGCCGGCCACGCGATCGTCGGGCGTGTGGTGCCCGAGCATGATCCGGTCTACAAGGTTTCCATCATTCCCCGTGGTCGGGCGCTGGGCGTCACCATGTTCCTCCCCGAGGAGGATCGCTACAGCCTGTCCAAGCGGGCCCTGATCAGCCAGATCTGCTCGCTGTTCGGCGGGCGGATCGCCGAGGAGATGACCCTCGGTTTCGAGGGGGTCACCACCGGCGCGTCCAACGACATCATGCGCGCGACGCAACTGGCGCGGAACATGGTCACCAAGTGGGGGCTCTCGGAAAAGCTCGGGCCGCTGATGTATGCGGAGGAGGAAGGCGAGGTGTTCCTCGGTCGCAGCGCCGGCAGCCAGCACGCCAACGTCTCCGGCGAAACCGCCAAGATGATCGACGAAGAGGTGCGCAGCATCATCGATCACTGCTACGGCACGGCCAAGCAGATCCTTTCGGACAATCGCGACAAGCTGGACATGATGGCCGAGGCGTTGATGAAGTACGAAACCATCGACGCGGCGCAGATCGACGACATCATGGCCGGGCGCCAGCCGCGTGAGCCGCGCGACTGGGAGGGCGGCTCCGGTGCCTCCGGAACGCCGGTGGTCCCGGATGACAGCCGTCCGGAAACGCCGATCGGCGGGCCCGCGGGCGAGCACTGAGCGCCGGAGACCCGACGGTTCCGCTGGTCGCGATGAAAAGGGCTGTATCCGGAAGGGGCGCATAGGCGCCCCTTCTGGTGTAAATTGTCCTCCGATTCGTCCATGGTGGCGCGGTTGGCCTGAAGCACCTGCGCAGGGCGCCCGGCCTGAAAGCTTAAGGCTCATAGAATGACTGATTCGTTTTCCCCGGCCCGGCTGTCCTGTGGCAACCGGGTTCTCGATCTGTCCCGTCCGCACGTGATGGGGATTCTCAATGTCACCCCCGACTCCTTTTCCGATGGCGGCCGCTTCGCCGAGCGCGACGCCGCCTTGCGCCATGCCGGGGCGATGGTCGCCGCTGGGGCGACGCTGGTCGACGTGGGCGGCGAGTCCACCCGGCCCGGCGCCCGCTCGGTGTCGCCCACCGAGGAGCTGGAGCGGGTCGCGCCGATCGTCGAGGCGATTGCCCGCGAGCTGGATGTGGTCATCTCGGTGGATACCTCGACGCCCGCGGTCATCCGCGAATGCGCCCGGCTCGGCGCGGGGCTGATCAACGACGTCCGCTCGCTGCGGCGCGACGGCGCGCTGGACGCGGCGGCCGACAGCGGCCTGCCGGTGTGCCTGATGCACATGCTTGGCGAGCCCGGCGACATGCAGGACGATCCGCGCTACGCCGACGTGACCGCCGAGGTCGGCGGATTCCTCGCCGGGCGGATGGCGGCCTGCGCGGCGGCGGGCATTCCTGCCGAGCGCATCGTCCTCGATCCCGGTTTCGGCTTTGCCAAGACGCTGGAACACAATCTCAGTCTGTTCAAGCATATGCAGCAGTTGCAGCGCTTCGGCCGGCCGTTGCTGGTCGGCGTGTCGCGCAAGAGCATGATCGGCGGGGTGCTGGGGCGTGGTGTCGACGAACGCCTGTACGGCAGCCTCGCATTGGCGGCGCTGGCGGTGAGCAAGGGCGCGCAGATCGTGCGGGTGCACGACGTCGCCGAGACGGTCGATGTGGTTCGAATGATCGCTGCCGTGCAGGCAGCGGAATAGGGAAGTCACTCAATGAGTAGAAAATATTTCGGTACCGACGGCATTCGCGGGCATGTCGGTCACTACCCCATCACCCCCGATTTCATGCTCAAGCTGGGTTGGGCGGCCGGCATGGCCTTCCGCAAGCAGGGCAAATGCCGGATCCTGATCGGCAAGGACACGCGCATCTCCGGCTACATGTTCGAATCGGCCCTGCAGGCCGGCTTGTCGGCGGCGGGTGCCGATGTGCTGCTGCTGGGGCCGATGCCCACGCCGGCGGTCGCCTACCTGACCCGCACCTTCCATGCCGAGGCGGGCATCGTCATCAGCGCCTCGCACAATCCGCACCACGACAACGGCATCAAGTTCTTCTCCGGTAGCGGCACCAAGCTTCCCGACGAGGTCGAGCTGATGATCGAGGAACTGCTCGATGCGCCGATGAGCGTGGTGGAGTCGGCGCAGTTGGGCAAGGCCTCGCGCATCAACGACGCCGCCGGGCGCTATATCGAGTTCTGCAAGAGCAGCGTACCGACCAGTACCGATTTTTCCGGGCTGAAGCTGGTGATCGACTGTGCCCACGGCGCCACCTACAAGGTCGCGCCCAACGTGTTCCGTGAACTGGGCGCCGAGGTGGTGGTCATCGGCGCGCAGCCGGACGGCCTGAACATCAATGCCGACGTCGGCTCCACCCATGTCGGCCAGTTGCAGAAGGCCGTCGTCGAGCATGGCGCGGACATGGGGATCGCCTTCGACGGCGACGGCGACCGGGTGATGATGGTCGATCACACCGGGGCGGTCGTCGATGGCGACGAGCTGCTGTACATCATCGCCACCGACCTGCAGGAGCGCGACCGACTTTCGGGCGGGGTGGTCGGCACCCTGATGAGCAATCTCGGCCTGGAGCTGGCGCTCAAGGCGCGCGAGATCCCCTTCGTCCGCGCCAAGGTCGGCGACCGCTACGTGATCGCCGAAATGCTCGAGCGTGGCTGGCCGCTGGGCGGGGAGAGCTCCGGGCATATCGTCTGTGCGCAGCACACCACCACCGGCGATGCGATCATCGCTGCGCTGCAGGTGGTGCTGGCCCTGCGTCGTCGTGGGCAGACACTGGCCCAGGAGCGGCTGGCCTGGCACAAGTGCCCGCAGGTGCTGGTCAACGTGCGCTTCGCCGGCGATCGCGATCCCATCTCCCATCCGGACGTGCAGGCCGCCTGCGACAGCGTTACCGGGCGAATGGGCGGTCGCGGCCGCGTGCTGCTGCGCAAGTCGGGAACCGAACCGCTGGTGCGGGTGATGGTCGAGGGCGACGACGAAAAACAGGTGCGCAACCTGGCGGAGGAACTGGCCAAGGTCGTCGCTGAAGTTTGTGCGTGATCGCGCTTGCCAGGGCGTTGGCTGTTGAGTAACATCTGCGCCCACTTTGACCGATGAGGTAAAGCATGCGTCGCCCCATGGTAGCTGGTAACTGGAAGATGAACGGTACCCGCGCTAGCGTCGCAGAGCTGATCGAATCTCTCCGGATGCAGCAATTGCCTGCAGCGGTCGAGATTGCGGTGTTTCCCTCCTGTGTGCATATCAGTCAGGTCCTGGATGGTGTCGTCGGCGTCGAAATCGCCGTAGGCGCCCAGGACAGCGCTGCGCAAACAGGCTTCGGGGCCCTGACCGGTGAGGTATCGCCCGCGCAGCTGGTCGAAGCCGGTTGTGAGTGGGTTCTGGTTGGTCATTCCGAGCGTCGCCTGGTATTGGGCGAAAGCGACGAGGTGGTCAGCCGAAAGTTTTCAGCGGCACAGGCGAGTGGTTTGAAACCTGTGTTGTGCCTGGGTGAAACGCTCGCAGAGCGCCAGGCGGGCAAGACGCTCGAGGTGGTCGGTCGGCAGCTGGCACGAGTGCTCGACGAGCAGGGCATCGCAGCCTTCGAGTCGGCGGTCATCGCGTACGAGCCGGTCTGGGCGATTGGCTCCGGGCTGACCGCGACGCCTGAGCAGGCCCAGGAGGTACATGCTGCCATTCGTGAGCAGCTGTCGCGCCGGGATCGCCGTGTCGCCGAAGGCGCAAGGCTCCTGTATGGCGGCAGTGTCAAGGCGGATAATGCCGCCGAGCTGTTCGCGATGGCGGATATTGATGGGGGGTTGATTGGTGGTGCCTCTCTGAAAGCGGATGAATTCGGTGCGATCTGTCGCGCCGCGGGGAACTGAACAGATGTTGCAGACTGTTGTAATCGTGGTGCATCTGCTGGTTGCTCTGGGTGTGGTTGCACTGGTGCTGCTGCAGCAGGGCAAGGGTGCGGATGCCGGTGCGTCTTTCGGCTCGGGTGCTTCGGCAACCGTTTTCGGAAGCCAAGGTTCCGCTACCTTTTTGAGTCGAGTTACTGCTATACTTGCCGGCGTTTTTTTCGTGACCAGCCTGGGTCTGGCGTTTTTCGCCAAGCAGCAGGCTGATCAACTGTCCCAGGCGGGGCTGCCGGATCCGGCGGTGCTGGAAGTTCCGGTCAGCAAGCCGGCCGTCGAGGATGTTCCTGTGCTGGAGGAGCGCACGCCGGTGGACGCCGCGGGCGAGCTTCCCCAGGTAGAGGAAGGGCAATAAGGGTTTTTGCCGAGGTGGTGGAATTGGTAGACACGCTACCTTGAGGTGGTAGTGGCCATAGGCTGTAGGGGTTCGAGTCCCCTCCTCGGTACCAAACAAGCAGGCCCGCCTAGTGCGGGCTTTCTTGTGTTTCAAGGGTTCAGGTTGACCTGTATGTGGTGCGAGCCGTATAATTCGTGCCCAGTTTGACGCGGGGTGGAGCAGTCTGGTAGCTCGTCGGGCTCATAACCCGAAGGTCGTTGGTTCAAATCCAGCCCCCGCAACCAGTCGATAAAGAGCCCCTGTACAGGGGCTTTTTATTAGCTTGAGGCCAGGTCGCCGGCATTTACAGGCGGTCAAAAGGGATGGGCGTTTCGCCCATTTTTCATTTGTGAAGCATGCGCGAGGGACTTCGATGTCGAGCAAGCTAGAACAGTTGCAGGCCTTGTTGGCCCCGGTGGTCGAGGCGCTTGGCTATCAGTGCTGGGGCATTGAATTCATTTCCCAGGGGCGACATTCGCTGCTGCGGGTCTATATCGATCATGCCGACGGCATTCTCATTGATGACTGCGAGAAGGTAAGCCGTCAGCTGAGTGGTGTGCTCGATGTGGAAGATCCGATCAGCGTGGACTACACCCTTGAGGTTTCTTCTCCGGGCATGGACCGGCCGCTGTTCACCATCGAGCAGTACCGGGCGCATGTCGGTGAGCAGGTAAAAATAAAGCTGCGCTCGCCCTTCGAGGGCAGGCGCAATTTCCAGGGTCTTCTCCGCGGGGTGGAAGAGCAGGACGTGGTCGTGCAGGTCGATGATCACGAATACCTGCTGCCGATCGATTCGATCGACAAGGCCAACATAGTTCCCCGTTTTGACTGAGAGCGGATCCCGCGGACCCAATGGATTGCGAAAGGCGAGGCGTACGATGAGCAAAGAAGTACTGCTGGTTGTGGAGTCGGTGTCCAATGAAAAGGGCGTACCGGCGAGTGTGATTTTCGAGGCGCTGGAGCTGGCTTTGGCCACGGCTACCAAGAAGCGCTATGAAGACGAAGTCGATCTGCGTGTGGAAATCAATCGCCACAACGGCAGCTATGAAAGCTTCCGCCGCTGGACCGTCGTCGATGACGAGGACTTCGAGGATCCGGCCATCCAATTGACCCTCGATCAGGCGCAGGAGCGCAAGCCCGACGCCAAGATCGGCGACGTGATCGAAGAGAAGATCGAATCCATCGAATTCGGTCGCATCGCGGCGCAGACCGCCAAGCAGGTCATCGTGCAGAAGGTGCGCGAGGCCGAGCGTGCGCAGGTGGTCGAGGCCTACCGCGATCGCCTGGGCGAAATCATCTCCGGCACGGTGAAGAAGGTGACCCGCGACAGCGTCATCGTCGACCTGGGCAACAACGCCGAGGCGCTGCTGGCGCGCGAGGACATCATCGCCCGCGAGACCTTCCGCGTCGGCGCCCGCGTCCGTGCACTGCTCAAGGAGATCCGCACCGAGAACCGCGGCCCGCAGCTGATCCTGTCGCGTACCGCACCGCAGATGCTGATCGAGCTGTTCCGCATCGAAGTGCCGGAGATCGCCGAAGGCCTGATCGAAGTCATGGGCGCCTCGCGTGACCCCGGTTCGCGGGCGAAGATCGCCGTTCGTTCCAAGGACAAGCGCATCGATCCGCAGGGCGCCTGCATCGGCATGCGCGGTTCGCGGGTCCAGGCCGTTTCCGGCGAGATCGGCGGCGAACGGGTCGACATCGTGCTGTGGGACGAGAACCCGGCACAATTCGTCATCAATGCCATGGCCCCGGCGGAAGTCGCGGCGATCATCGTCGATGAAGATGCCCATGCCATGGACATCGCGGTTGCCGAAGACAACCTGGCCCAGGCTATCGGCCGCGGCGGCCAGAACGTGCGCCTGGCCAGCCAACTGACCGGTTGGACGCTCAACGTGATGACCGAGGCCGACATCCAGGCCAAGCAGCAAGAAGAGACCGGCGACATCCTGCGCAGCTTCATCGACGAGCTGGATGTCGACGAAGAGCTGGCGCAGGTGCTGGTGGAAGAGGGCTTCACCTCCCTCGAAGAGATCGCCTATGTCCCCATGGAGGAAATGCTCGGCATCGAAGGCTTCGACGAGGACATCGTCAACGAGCTGCGCACGCGGGCCAAGGATCGCCTGCTGACCAAGGCCATCGCCAACGAGGAGAAGCTCGCCGACGCTCAGCCGGCCGAAGACCTGCTGGCCCTCGACGGCATGGACAACGAACTGGCGGTCGAGTTGGCCGTGCGGGGAGTCATCACCCGTGAAGACCTGGCCGAGCAGTCCATAGACGACCTGCTCGACATAGACGGCATCGATGAAGAACGTGCCGGCAAGCTGATCATGGCCGCCCGAGCCCACTGGTTCGAGTAAGCAATTAGCGGCCTGAGGAGAGAAATGCATGACGCAAGTCACGGTGAAAGAACTGGCCCAGGTGGTCGACACACCGGTCGAGCGACTGCTTCAGCAGATGCGTGAGGCAGGACTGTCGCACACCAGCGCCGAGCAAGTAGTGACCGATAACGAGAAACAGGCCCTGCTGGCCCATCTGAAGAGCAGCCATGGGGCGAAAGTGGACGAACCGCGCAAGATCACCTTGCAGCGCAAGACCACGACCAAGCTGAAGGTCGGTGGCAGCAAGACCATCAGCGTCGAAGTGCGCAAGAAGAAGACCTTCGTCAAGCGCAGCGCCGAGGAGATCGAGGCCGAGAAGCGTCGCGAGCTGGAAGAACAGCGCGCCGCCGAGGAAGCCGCTCGCCTGAAGGCCGAGGAAGAAGCCCGCCAGCGCGCCGAGGAAGAGGCCCGCCGTCAGGCCGAGCTGGCCAAGGCGCAGGCCGAGGCCGTTGCGCCTGCTGCTCCGGCGGCGGTCGAGTCCGCTGCTGCTACCGAGCCGGCGCCGGCCGCAGTCGAGCCTGCCGCTCCTGCGCCGGAGCGCAAGAAGGAAGAGCCGCGCCGCGTCGAGAAGCCGCGCAGCGACGATGACGAGCGCCGTGATCGCAAGCATGCCCAGCACCGTCCTTCGCTCAAGACCAAGGCGCCGCTCACGCGTACCGTGCGCAGCGGCGACGATGATGCGGATGGTTTCCGTCGCGGTGGTCGTGGCAAGTCCAAACTCAAGAAACGTAACCAGCATGGGTTCCAGAGCCCGACAGGACCGGTCGTGCGCGAAGTGTCGATTGGCGAGACCATCACTGTGGCCGAACTGGCCCAGCAGATGTCGGTGAAGGCTGCCGAAGTCATCAAGTTCATGTTCAAGATGGGTTCGCCGGTCACCATCAACCAGGTGCTCGATCAGGAGACCGCACAGCTGGTGGCCGAAGAGCTCGGCCACAAGGTCAAGCTGGTCAGCGACAATGCGCTGGAAGAACAGCTGGCCGAGCTGCTGAAGTTCGAAGGCGAGGAAGTGACCCGGGCGCCGGTGGTGACCGTGATGGGCCACGTCGACCACGGCAAGACCTCGCTGCTGGACTACATCCGTCGTGCCAAGGTGGCGGTCGGCGAAGCCGGCGGCATCACCCAGCACATCGGTGCCTACCACGTGGAAACCGATCGCGGCATGGTCACCTTCCTCGATACCCCGGGCCACGCGGCGTTCACCGCCATGCGTGCCCGCGGTGCCAAGGCCACCGACATCGTGATCCTGGTCGTGGCGGCCGACGACGGCGTGATGCCGCAGACCCAGGAAGCCGTCCAGCACGCCAAGGCGGCCGGTGTTCCGATCGTCGTCGCGGTGAACAAGATCGACAAGCCGGAAGCCAATCCGGACAACATCAAGAACGGCCTGGCCGCGCTCGATGTGATCCCCGAGGAGTGGGGCGGCGACACGCCGTTCATCCCGGTTTCCGCCAAGGTCGGTACCGGTGTCGACGAACTGCTCGAAGCCGTACTGCTGCAGGCCGAGATTCTCGAACTCAAGGCCACGCCGTCGGCGCCGGGTCGCGGTGTGGTGGTCGAGTCGCGCCTGGACAAGGGCCGTGGTCCGGTGGCCACCGTACTGGTCCAGGACGGTACCCTGCGCCAGGGCGACATGGTGCTGTGCGGCGTCAACTTCGGCCGCGTGCGCGCCATGCTCGACGAGAACGGCAAGCCGGTGAAGGAAGCCGGTCCGGCGATTCCGGTCGAGATCCTCGGCCTGGACGGCACGCCGGAAGCCGGCGACGACCTGACCGTGGTCGCCGACGAGAAGAAGGCTCGCGAAGTCGCGCTGTTCCGCCAGGGCAAGTTCCGTGAGGTCAAGCTGGCCCGCGCCCATGCCGGCAAGCTGGAAAACATCTTCGAGACCATGGGCCAGGACGAGAAGAAGACCCTCAACATCGTCCTCAAGGCCGACGTGCGCGGCTCGCTCGAGGCGCTGCAGGGCTCGCTCAACGGCCTGGGCAACGACGAGGTGCAGGTGCGCGTGGTCGGTGGTGGCGTCGGTGGTATCACCGAGTCCGATGCCAACCTGGCACTGGCCTCCAACGCGGTGCTGTTCGGCTTCAACGTGCGCGCCGACGCTGGTGCGCGCAAGATCGTCGAGGCCGAGGGCCTGGACATGCGCTACTACAACGTCATCTACGACATCATCGAAGACGTCAAGAAGGCGCTCACCGGCATGCTCGGCAGCGACGTGCGCGAGAACATCCTTGGTATCGCCGAGGTCCGCGACGTGTTCCGTTCGCCGAAGTTCGGTGCGGTCGCCGGTTGCATGGTCACCGAGGGTATGGTGCACCGCAATCGTCCGATCCGCGTGCTGCGCGACGACGTGGTCATCTTCGAGGGCGAGCTGGAATCGCTGCGCCGCTTCAAGGATGACGTCTCGGAAGTCCGCGCCGGCATGGAATGCGGTATCGGCGTGAAGAGCTACAACGACGTCAAGGTCGGCGACAAGATCGAAGTGTTCGAGAAGGTCGAAGTGGCGCGTTCGCTCTGACGAGCAGCGGTAAGCCTCAAGCGGCAAGCTTCAAGAGGTGGCCTGGCCCACCGATTGAGCTTGCCGTTTGGCTTTTCGGTATTTTTTTCGCTTGAAGCTTAGCGCTTGAAGCTTGAGGCAGCTTTATATGGCCAAAGAATACAGCCGTACCCAGCGTATCGGCGACCAGATGCAACGCGAGCTGGCCCTGCTCATCCAGCGCGAGATCAAGGATCCGCGCCTGGGCCTGGTGACCATCACCGGCGTCGAGGTCAGCCGTGATCTGTCCCACGCGAAGATCTACATCACCATCATGGGCCGTGACGACGAGGAGACGGTCAAGGGCAACCTGCGCATCCTCAACGAGGCCGCCGGCTTCCTGCGCATGCAATTGGGCAAGGCCATGAAGCTGCGCAGCGTTCCTCAACTGCATTTCAATTACGACGCGAGCATCCGCCGCGGCGTCGAGCTGAGTTCGCTGATCGAGCGGGCGGTCGCCGAAGACCGCAAGCACAGCGACGAGCGAGGAGAGTGAGCGTGGCACAGGTCAAGCGTGTGCGCCGCAACGTCAGCGGTATCATCCTGCTCGACAAGCCGCGCGGGTTCACCTCCAACGCCGCGCTGCAGAAGGTTCGCTGGCTGCTCAACGCGGAAAAGGCCGGGCATACCGGCAGCCTTGATCCGCTGGCGACCGGCGTGCTGCCGCTGTGCTTCGGCGAGGCCACCAAGTTCTCCCAGTACCTGCTCGATGCCGACAAGGCCTACGAGACGGTCATGCAGCTGGGGGTGACCACTACCACCGCCGATGCCGAGGGCGAAGTCCTCGAGCGCAGGCCGGTAGCGGTCACCCACGAGCAACTGGAGGCCCTGCTGCCGCGCTTCCGTGGCGATATCCAGCAGGTGCCGCCGATGTATTCGGCGCTCAAGCGCGACGGCCAGCCGCTGTACAAGCTGGCGCGTGCCGGAGAGGTGGTGGAGCGCGAGCCGCGTTCTGTTAATATTGCGCGCCTGGAGCTGCTCGCACTCGACGGTGACCGGGCACGGCTGGCCGTGGCCTGCAGCAAAGGCACCTATATCCGCACCCTGGTCGAGGATCTCGGTCAACTGCTGGGTTGCGGTGCGCATGTCGCCGAGCTGCGGCGTACCCAGGCCGGTCCGTTCGAGCTGTCCCAGACGGTCGCACTGGAGACGCTGGAACGGTTGCACGCCGAAGGCGGTGCCGAGGCCCTGGATGCCTTGCTGCAGCCGGTAGATAGCGGGTTGGAACACTGGCAGCTGTTGCAGCTGTCCGAGCACAGCGCCTATTACTGGCTGCACGGGCAGCCGGTACGGGCACCGGAAGCGCCGAAGTACGGCATGGTCCGCGTGCAGGACCACAATGGCCGCTTCATCGGTATCGGTGAAGTGAGCGAAGACGGGCGCATTGCGCCGCGTCGACTGATTCGGTCGGAATGACCGTTGCGCATCGCGTTCTGCGCGGTGCGTCGAGGGTGGCTGTCAGCAGGCACGGTCATTTCTCTTTACTAAACACGGGATGATTCCCGGCCTGTTCACTCAAGGAGCCCATCATGGCACTGAGCGTTGAAGAAAAAGCCCAGATCGTTAACGAGTACAAGCAAGCTGAAGGCGACACCGGTTCCCCGGAAGTGCAGGTAGCCCTGCTGACCGCCAACATCAACAAGCTGCAAGGCCACTTCAAGGCCAACGGCAAGGACCACCACTCGCGTCGTGGTCTGATCCGCATGGTCAACCAGCGCCGCAAGCTGCTGGATTACCTGAAGGGTAAGGACACCACTCGTTACAGCGCCCTGATCGGCCGTCTGGGTCTGCGTCGCTAAGACGCAACCGAGCTGGAAGCCAGAAGCTGGAAGCTCGAAGTTGAAAGCCAGGGGCCTGCCCCCCGCTTCCAGCTTCGGGCTTCCAGCTTTTAGCTATCCATAGGGAATGAATCGGGTCCGACTCCCGCCATTCCACCGATTTCCCCAAAGGCAACAAAGAGAAGGAAAAACCGTGAATCCGGTAATCAAGAAATTCCAGTTCGGTCAGTCGACCGTAACCCTTGAGACGGGCCGCATCGCCCGCCAGGCATCCGGCGCAGTGCTGGTGACCGTCGATGACGACGTCAGCGTACTGGTGACCGTGGTCGGCGCCAAGACTGCCGACCCGAGCAAGGGCTTCTTCCCGCTGTCTGTGCACTACCAGGAGAAGACCTACGCCGCCGGCAAGATCCCCGGTGGCTTCTTCAAGCGCGAAGGCCGTCCTTCCGAGAAGGAAACCCTGACTTCGCGCCTGATCGACCGGCCGATCCGCCCGCTGTTCCCGGAAGGCTTCATGAACGAAGTGCAGGTCGTCTGCACCGTCGTCTCCACCAGCAAGAAGACCGATCCGGACATCGCTTCGATGATCGGCACCTCGGCGGCGCTGGCCATCTCCGGCATCCCCTTCGACGGCCCGATCGGTGCCGCCCGCGTGGCCTTCCACGAGAGCACCGGCTACCTGCTGAACCCGACCTACGAGCAGCTCAAGGCCTCCAGCCTGGACATGGTCGTGGCCGGTACCGAAGAAGCGGTGCTGATGGTCGAATCCGAAGCCCAGGAGCTGACCGAAGACCAGATGCTCGGCGCCGTGCTGTTCGCCCACCAGGAATTCCAGGCCGTAATCCAGGCGGTCAAGGAACTGGCCGCCGAGGCCGGCAAGCCGGCCTGGGACTGGAAGCCCGCCCCGGCCAACAGCGTGCTGCTGGACGCCATCCGCAACGAGTTCGGTGCGGAAATCTCCAAGGCCTACACCATTACCCTCAAGCAGGACCGCTACAACCGTCTCGGCGAGCTGCGTGATCAGGCCGTGGCCAAGCTCTCCGGCGAAGAGGGCCTGCCGAGCGCCGGCGAAGTGAAGGACGCCTTCGGCGAGATCGAATACCGCACCGTGCGCGAGAACATCGTCAACGGCCAGCCGCGTATCGACGGCCGCGACACCCGCACCGTGCGTCCGCTGAGCATCGAGGTCGGCGTGCTGCCCAAGACCCACGGCTCGGCGCTGTTCACCCGTGGCGAAACCCAGGCGCTGGTGGTGGCCACCCTCGGCACCGCGCGCGACGCCCAGCTGCTCGACACCCTGGAAGGCGAGAAGAAGGACGCCTTCATGCTGCACTACAACTTCCCGCCGTTCTCGGTCGGTGAGTGTGGCCGCATGGGCGGTGCCGGTCGCCGCGAGATCGGCCACGGCCGCCTGGCCCGTCGTGGCGTCGCCGCGATGCTGCCGCGCGAGGACGAGTTCCCCTACACTATCCGCGTGGTGTCCGAGATCACCGAATCCAACGGCTCCAGCTCCATGGCCTCGGTCTGCGGCGCCTCGCTGGCGCTGATGGATGCCGGTGTGCCGATGAAGGCGCCGGTCGCCGGTATCGCCATGGGCCTGGTCAAGGAAGGCGACAAGTTCGCCGTGCTGACCGATATCCTTGGCGACGAAGACCACCTGGGCGACATGGACTTCAAGGTCGCCGGTACCGCCAAGGGCGTCACCGCGCTGCAGATGGACATCAAGATCCAGGGCATCACCGAAGAGATCATGGAAATCGCCCTGGGCCAGGCCTTGGAAGCGCGCCTGAATATCCTCGGCCAGATGAACCAGGTCATCGCCCAGTCGCGCAGCGAACTGTCGGCCAACGCGCCGACCATGCTGGCGATGAAGATCGACCAGGACAAGATCCGCGACGTGATCGGCAAGGGCGGCGCCACCATCCGCGCCATCTGCGAAGAGACCAAGGCCTCGATCGACATCGAGGACGACGGTTCGATCAAGATCTTCGGCGAGACCAAGGAAGCGGCCGAGGCGGCCAAGCAGCGCGTGCTGGGCATCACCGCCGAGGCGGAAATCGGCAAGATCTATGTTGGCAAGGTCGAGCGCATCGTCGACTTCGGCGCCTTCGTCAACATCCTGCCGGGCAAGGATGGCCTGGTGCACATCTCGCAGATCAGCGACCAGCGCATCGAGAAGGTCACCGACGTGCTCAAGGAAGGTCAGGAAGTGAAGGTGCTGGTGTTGGACGTGGACAACCGCGGCCGCATCAAGCTGTCCATCAAGGACGTGGCGGCGGCGGAAGCTTCCGGCGTCTGAACCGGCATTCCTTGCTGACGAAAAGGGCCTTCGGGCCCTTTTTGTTTGCCTGCGATTCCTGATATCGCACCGTCGGGAGATTGCAAGATGCACGCGCCAGGATTGCCAAGCTTGCATTGTGCAAGTGATCGGGCTTCGATGCTTGTTATTAACTAATTGATTTTATTGGCGAAATTTTTATTTCGAGATTGGCACGTCGCTTGCGCTAAATATTCGTGAGTTCTGAGGCCGGAGTCATGCCGCAGAAAACCATGAGAACAGGAGTGACATCTATGAAGACTATTCAGACTCTGACTGCCACCGCCATCGCCGTTGCCCTCAGCCTGCCGCTCGCCGGTACCGTGCTGGCCGACACTTCGCCCGCCATCGACGAAGCCTCCAATGTCATGTTGGCCGCCAACGACACCATGAACGATGCCGGTGATGCGGTTTCCGATACCTGGATCACGACCAAGGTGAAGTCGGCTCTGCTGGCCGAGGATGCGACTCCGGGTATGGATATCGAAGTGGAAACCAAGGATGGCGTCGTCTCGCTGTCCGGTACCGTCGCTACCGAAGCGGAAAAGGAAGCCGCTATCACCAAGGCCCAGGGCATCAAGGGCGTGCGTGATGTGTCCGCCGATGGCCTGAAGACCGCCGAGTAAGGGTTGGGCCCGCTGCCAAGGGCGGCGGCAAGGCCGATGAAAAAGCCCCGCTTCGGCGGGGCTTTTTCATGGCTCCGTTACGGGGGCTGGCTCGATGTGCGAGCACCGACACTCAGTTGCCTCGCCGGCTGCGTATGCCGCGCAACCGGTTGCCCTCGAAGCGCAGGAAATGGAGCATGCCGTGATTCGGTCCGTAGATCCACTCCTCGACCGCCACTTCCTGCCGGTAGCCGTAATCGTCGATAACCTCCTTGTAGCCCACCAGCGAGCTGCTGGCCGGTTCGCCGCACTTGCTGCGAACCTCGGTCGTCGTCGCCTCCAGGCTGACCAGGCGACTGTTGCAGCGATAGGTGGAAGACGCCTGCGCCTGGAAGCCGAGCAACATCAGGCAGAGCAGGCTGGTGAATGCGCGGCGCTCCATCGATTTGCTCCTCAGTTGGCCCTGCGGGTCTCGATGCGCACCAGGCGATTGCCCTCGAAGGTCAGGATGCTGAGCATGCCGTTGCTGGGGCCGTAGACCCACTCTTCCAGCTTGAATTCATGACGGTCGTCGCGGCTGAGGCTGTAGCCGACCAGGTCCCGGTGCGTGGGTGGGCCGCACTTGCGCTCGACTTCGAAGGCGCGGTCGCCGGTGCTCACCAGCTGGCTGCCACAGCGCAAGGTGTCGGCCTGGACGCCCGCGGCGGTGGACAGCAGCAGGCAGGCGACGAGCCGTTTGTTCGGTTGCATCGTTAGCTCCCCAGATGCAGCATGGTCGCGACCTTGCCGTCGGGCTCCGCCTCGGCCGTTCCGGTATCGAGCAAATAGATGCGCTCGGCATCGAGGCCGGCCTGCACCAGATGGTCCTTGATCGCCGCGGCGCGTTGCTGGCTGAGCCGGCGCAGCAACGCGGTATTGCCGGCCCAGGAGTCGACAACCGCCTGGCGCAGTCGCTGGGTACGCTCCTCGGGCTCGAGTTCCCGCCATTCGGCCGGAGGCTGTTGCTTGAGCCGGCTGCGATAGATGCCTTCGAGCAAGGGGGCCTCGTCGTCCTCGTCGATCTGGATCTGGCTGGCGTCCGCCGGCACCTTGTCGCCGCGGCGCTGCAGGATGCGGTACCAGGTCTCGCGATATTCCTGCTGCAGGCGCCGCTCGGCCAACAGCGGGCCGTCGGCTGCGCTGGCGCTCATGCCCTCGACCTCCAGCTGCAGCGCCGGGCGCTGTTGGAGGGCGGAGACCAGGGTGTCCAGGGCCTGGCGCGCTTCGCCGTCCAGCTCGCTGCTCGCCGGGGCGAAGCGTACCTGGCTGAGATCGACCTGGTCGCCGCCGACCAGCCCGGCGATGAACTTGAACGGTGCCTGTGCCGCGCGCAGGACCAGATTGCGCAGCGTCTGCCAGATGATCGGCATGACGCTGAACTGTGGATCGTTGAGATTGCCCTGCACCGGCAGTTCGATGGAAATGGTGCCCTTGGTATCCTTCAACAGGGCCACCGCCAGGCGCACCGGCAGGTCCACCGCGTCGGGGCTGTCGACCTTCTCGCCGAGCTGCAGCTGTTCCACCACTACCTTGTTCTCGGCGTTCAGCTGGCCCTGCTGGATGCGGTAATGCAGGTCCAGGTCGAGGCGGCCCTTGCGGATGCGGTAGCCGGCGAATTTGCCGGAGTAGGGGGTGAGGGTGGTCAGTTCGACCTGGCGAAAACGGGTGGCGATGTCCAGGCTCTGCAGCGGATCGAAGGGGGTCAGGCTGCCCTTGATGCTTACCGGGGCGTACTGGTCCACCTTGCCGGCGATATCCACCGAGGCGGCCTTCTGCTCGCGGTTGTCCAGCGTGCCGATGCTGCCGTTGAGTGACTGGATGGCGGTGGCGAACGGCGGGCGCAGGCTGAAGTCGGCGAAGTTTGCCGAGCCGTCGGCAATGGCGATGCCGCCGATGCGCAGCGCCAACGGTTGCGCCTGCGTTGCCGCGGGTTCTTCCGTCGGCTCGCCGCGGTCGACCATGAGGTCGTTGATGTTGGTGCTCAGGTCCGGGTTGATGATGAAGCGTGCGTAGGGCTGGTTCAGGTCGATGCGCTCGATTTCCAGGCGGCTGGGGTGCTGGTAGTCCAGGCCGCTCAGTTGCAGCCGCTGCCATTTGACGAAATCGCGGTTGTTGAGGGTATCCAGGGTGTGCAGCTGGGTTGCCTCGGCCTGGCCGCGGACGCTGAACGCCAGCGGTTCGGTGCCCTGCAGCTCGACGTCGAGTTCGCTCGAGAGCATGCCGCTACGCAGTTCGAGGCGGACCAGCGGGCTGATATAGGCCTGGGCGATCCGCAGGTCGATGTCGCGGGTGGTGACGGCGAGCTTGCCGCTCATCGGGCTCAGTTGCAATTGTCCGGTAGCCTGGAGCGCCCCTTGCCTGCCCACGCCGCTTTCCAGCTTGAGTTTGAAAGGGCTGGTGCCCAGGCTGTCGAAGTCCGCCACGTCCAGGTTCAGCGGGCCCAGCTCCAGCGCCACTTCGTCCTGCGGCACCCGGTCGGCGAGGTGCACGTGGTAATCGCGCAGTTGCGCATCATGCAGGAACACCTGCCAGGGTTTGCCCGGCTCGTCTTGCTCGGCGGCTGGCGAGCCTTCGGTGGGGGCCTCCGGTGTGCTACCGGCGGTGGCGAACAGCTTCTGCCAATCCAGCTCACCATCGGCTTCGCGCGCGGCCCAGGTTTCGAGATTGCGGCTGCGCAGCGTGCCGATGCTGACCTGCTGTCCGAGCAGATCCACGCTGGTCTCACCCAGCACGAGCTGCTCCAGGCGAACCAGCGGGCGGCCCTGCGGACTGTCGACGGCCAGCGCTGCCAGCGTCAGCGTGGCGTTGTGCAGATCGAGTGCCAGCCCTTGGCTGAGGTCCAGCCGGTAGTCCGTGCTCAGGTCGAGGCTGCCGCCCTCCAGCACCAGCGGCGCGGCGTCGCGGATATAGGGGCGGAAATCCGTGAGGGCCAGCTTGCTGACCTTCAACCGGCCGTGGGAGGCCAGCGGCTGCAGGCTGAACTGGCCCTGCCAGTCGATGCGGCCGCCGCCCGGGCCGCTGGCGGCGAGGCTCGCATCGGCGCTGTCGTCGGCCCGGGTGGTGAGGTTGTGCAGTTCGAAATCCAACGCATCGTAGACCAGGTCGATCGGCTCGCTCGGGCGGCGGTCCTGGAAGTGCAGGTAGCCGCGGGCCAGTTGCAGGCGGTCGATACGCAGCGGGAACAGGCCGCTTTCTTGCGCGGGCTCCGGCTCTTCGGCTTCCGGTAGTTCGAACAGTCGGCCGAGGTTGAGCACGCCATCATCGGCGAAGCGCACTTCGCTGCGCGGCGCCGTCAGCTCGACGGCGGCCAGGTGCAGGGTGCGCTGCCACAGACTGTCCCACTGCAGGTTCAGATAGAGCTGTTCGAAGGCCAGTTGGCGATCGTCGGCCTCGCCTATGTGCAGCTCGAACAGGTCCAGTTCGAGGCTGAAGGGGTTGAATTCGATGCGCTCCAGGCTCGCCGGCACGGTCGCGTAGGCGGCCAGCTGCTGGTTGGCGATGCGCTGCAGGGCACCGGGCAGGATCAGGAAGCCGAGCAGGCAATAGAAGATCAGCGCGAGCGCGACGCCGCTAAGCGCGCGCTTCATTCCGTTGGGCATGACCGAACAGGTTCCTTGCGATGGATTGCCTTGGAGTATGGCATGCCGATGGGGTTCCTCGAATCCGTTGCCGTCGGCAATGCGTTCGAGCCCGCAGAATTGGTCGCCGGCACTGAAGTGCGGGCTAGCGGGGCGGCAGGCCCATGCGCCGGCGGGCGCGGTGCACCGAACCATTACGCACGGCCCAGCGCAGCAGCGGCGCGGTACACCGCACGCCGGTGCGGATCAACTGGCGCCGCTGTGCCGTCAGCGGCAGGCCGAACAGTTCGCTGGCCCAATCGGGCAGCAGCTCGACCCCGGCGTGCAGCATCAGCATGCCGAAGGGCCTGGCCAGGGCGCTGGGTGCGGGGGCCGCGCGCAGAATCCGGAGGATTTCCCGCGAGCGTTCGTCACAGCGCAGCTGCGGGCGGATGCGTTCCAGGTAGTCGTCCACCTGCGCGCGCGAGCGTGGCACGTCGCGGGCGCCGAGACGCTCGGCGATCAGCGCGACTTCCGCGTAGTAGCGATCCTGCGCGTGGTCCGGCAGGGTCGGGTCGAGATAGCGCAGGTGCGACTTGAGGAAGCTGCTCACTTCGGCGACATGCACCCAGGTCAGCAGGTCCGGATCGGATGCCGCGTAGGGCCTGCCGTCCGGCGCATGTCCGGTGACCTGCAGGTGAATCGCCCGGACCCGTTCGATCAGCCTCTCGGCATCGGCCCGGCTGCCGAAGGTGGTTGCGGAAATGAACTGCCCGGTGCGGCGCAGGCGGCCGAGCAGATCCTCGCGGAAGTTCGAGTGGTCCCATACGCCGGCCAGCGCCAGGGGATGCAGCGCCTGCAGCAGCAGCGCGGAGATGCCACCGACGAGCATCGAGGTGAAATCACCATGGACCCGCCAGCACACCGATTCGGGGCCGAACAGGCCGGGATCGCCCGGCGGGTTCTCGTAGTCGATGCCGCCGAGCGCGAGCCCGGTGAGGCTGAGGACCTGGGTTTCGATACGGCGGCGGAGGAATTCCATGGCGCGTCTGGTCGATGAGTGGACGGCCATGCTAGCGCGTCGCGGGCGGGATGCGGGACTGGAGGGCGCAATGTAGGCGCCGGCTTGCCGGCGATCGCTGGCGCCGCCCGGCCATCGTGGCCGGGCGGGCAGGGGAGCTCAGCCGCGATGGCGGCCGCGGAAGAAGTCGATCAGGCCCTGGGTCGAGGCATCTTCGGCCGGCGGACTGTCGTAGCTGGTCAGACGGCCATAGACGCCCTTGCCGAGCTCCTTGCCCAGCTCCACGCCCCACTGGTCGAAGGAGTTGATGCCCCAGATCACGCCCTGCACGAAGACCTTGTGCTCGTACAGCGCGATCAAGGCGCCGAGGCGGCCGGGGCTGATGCTCTCGGTGACCAGGGTGTTGCTCGGACGGTTGCCGGGGATCACCTTGTGCGGCGCCAGGCGCTGGACTTCCGCTTCCGCCAGGCCCTTGGCGCGCAGCTCGGCCTCGGCCTCCTCGCGGGTCTTGCCGAGCATCAGTGCCTGGCTCTGCGACAGGCAGTTGGCGTACAGCCACTCCTGGTGGTCGGCGACCGGGTTGTGGCTGACCACCGGGACGATGAAGTCCGCCGGGATCAGCGGCGTGCCCTGGTGCAGCAACTGGTGGTAGGCGTGCTGGCCGTTGCAGCCGACGCCGCCCCAGATCACCGGGCCGGTGCCGCAGGACACCGGTGTACCGTCCTGGCGCACGCTCTTGCCGTTGGATTCCATATCCATCTGCTGCAGGTGTTTGACGAAGTTGCGCAGGTAGTGGTCGTAGGGCAGGAAGGCGTAGCTCTGCGCGCCCCAGAAGTTGTGGTACCAGACGCCGAGCATCGCCAGCAGCACCGGCATGTTGGTTTCGAACGGCTCGTGGAGGAAATGCTGGTCCATGCTGTAGGCGCCGGACAGCAGGTCCTTGAAGTTGTGCATGCCGATCGCCAGGGCGATGGGCAGGCCGATGGCCGACCACAGCGAGTAGCGTCCGCCGACCCAGTCCCACATGGGGAAGATGTTCTTTTCGCGGATGCCGAAATCCAGCGCCGCCTGCTTGTTGCTGGTCACGGCGATGAAGTGGCGGTAGAGCTTCTCCTCGGTGCCGCCGCGGGCCAGGTACCAGGTGCGTGCGGCCTGGGCGTTCTTCAGTGTCTCGAGGGTGCCGAAGGATTTGCTGGAAACGATGAACAGGGTGGTTTCGGCATTGAGGTTGGCGGTCACCTCGCGGAACTCGCTGCCGTCGATATTGGCCAGGTAGTGGCAGCGCACGCCGCACTGCTGGGTGAAGGGCAGCAGCGCCTCGGAGACCAGCTGCGGGCCGAGGAAGGAGCCGCCGATGCCGATGTTCACCACGTCGGTGATCGGCTTGTCGTTGTAGCCGCGCCACAGGTGGTTGTGGATGCGCCCGACGATGTCGGTCATCTGCGCCAGGGCGCCATGCACCTCGCGCATCAGGTTTTCGCCGTCGACGATCAGGTTGTCGCCCATCGGCCGGCGCAGCGCGGTATGCAGGGCCGGGCGGTTTTCCGAGGCATTGACCCGTTCGCCGTTGAACATGGCGTGGGCGGCCTGCTCGACGCCGGCTTCGCGGGCCAGGTTGACCAGCAGCGCACGGGTTTCGGGGGTGATCAGGTTTTTCGAGTAATCGAGGAACAGGCCGCAGCAAGAAACCGACAGCTCTTCGAAACGCGCGGGGTCGGCCTGGAAGGCCTCGCGCATGTTGAAGTTCTGCATGGCCAGGCGGTGTTCTTCCAGGGCCTTCCAGGATGGCAGGCCGGTGACATCGAGGGGGTGCTGGTAGTAGCTCATGGTGATGCGGCTTCCTTTGCTGGCGGGCCACTGAAAACTGCACGGTTGGCGGGCACCGGTGTGTGCGCTATGGCCGCGGCAGGATTCACTGACTCGCATGATCGTGCGGGCACGCCGGCACTCGTCCTGAATGCTGGGGATGCTGACCGAACCCGGCTTCCACCGAGCTGGCGATGGCACATCCTATGCCATCACAGACTGCTCTGACAGGGGAACCCCCGCTGCGTTCCGAAGGACTCCAGGCGAATCGTCCCACCGCGCCGAGTAGTCCTGCGGGGCGTCGGGGCACAAAAAAGCCCGAAGCGCGCTGGGTGCTTCGGGCTTCGTGAGCGCCGTCGAGGGGCGTCAGGCGACCTGGACGGGAATCGCGTTGCTGGTGTGGCTGAGCTCGCCATCGGCGCCCATGTAGAGCACGTGCGGCTTGAAGCTGGCCAGCTCGGCCTCGCTGTAGTGGGCGTAGGCGCAGATGATCAGGCGATGACCGACGGCGGCCTTGTGCGCGGCGGCACCGTTGACGGAAATGATCTTCGAGCCTTCCTCGCCGCGAATGGCATAGGTGGTGAAGCGTTCGCCGTTGTCGACGTTGTAGATCTGGATCTGTTCGTACTCGCGGATGCCGGCCAGGTCCAGCCAGTCGCCGTCGATGGCGCAGGAGCCTTCATAGTCGAGCACCGAGTGGGTCACCTGGGCGCGGTGCAGTTTGGCCTTGAGCATGATGGCGTGCATGGCTGGGTCCTCCGGGGGCGCAAGCGGCGCAGAGTGTGCCTCAAGCCTCGAGTGCGATCAAGGCTGTGGACGGATGGGGTCGGTCAGGCGGATGTGCCGGTGTCGACCAGCAGATTGTCGATCAGCCGCGTCTTGCCGAGATAGGCGGCGACGAGGATGACCAGCTCGCGCGAGGTCGCGCTGACCGGTTGCAGGTCGCTGGCGTTGCGGATTTCCAGGTAGTCCGGACGCAGCCCGGCGGCCTGCAGCTGCTCCAGGCCCTCGGCGATCAGCGCGGAGTAATCGCGCCGGCCGCCGCGGATCGCCTCGTCCAGCTGGCGCAGCGTGCGATACAGCGCCGGCGCGGCGGCACGCTCGGCCTCGCCAAGGTAGCCATTGCGCGAGGACAGCGCCAGGCCGTCCTCGGCGCGCACGATGGGCTCGGAGATGATCTGTACCGGCATGTTCAGGTCGCGGACCATGGTGCGGATCACCGCCAGTTGCTGGAAATCCTTCTGGCCGAATACGGCCAGATCCGGCATGACCATGTTGAACAGCTTGGTGACCACCGTGGAGACGCCGTCGAAATGGCCCGGGCGGCTGCCGCCGCAGAGCCCTTCGGACACGCCCGGCACACGGACGAGAGTCTGCTGTGCCTGGCCGTGTGGGTACATCTCCTCCACGCTGGGCGCGAACAGCAGGTGGCAGCCGGCTTCGAACAGCTTGTCCTGGTCCGCCGCGAGGGTGCGCGGGTAGCTGTCCAGGTCCTCGTTGGGGCCGAACTGCAGCGGGTTGACGAAGATGCTGGCGACCACGAAGTCGGCGCGCTGGCCGGCCTTCTTCACCAGCGCGATGTGGCCGGCGTGCAGGTTGCCCATGGTCGGCACGAAGCCGATCCGCTTGCCTTCGCTGCGCGCACGGGCTACTGCGGCGCGCAGGTCGGCAATGGTCTTGACGATGTTCATGCGGAAAAACCGTGTTCGGCTGCGGGAAATTCGGCGGCCTTGACCGCTTTTGCATAGGCGGCGATGGCGGAGGGAATGTCGCCGTGCTCGCGCATGAAGTTCTTGACGAACTTCGGCACACGGCCGCTGAGCGACAGCCCGAGCATGTCGTGCAGCACCAGGACCTGGCCGTCGGTGCCGCTGCCGGCGCCGATGCCGATCACCGGGATGGCGACCGCCTGGGTGATGCGCGCGGCCAACTCGCTGGGCACGCATTCGAGCAGCAGCATGGCGGCGCCTGCCGCCTCCAGCGCCTGGGCGTCGGCGAGCATCTGCTGCGCCTGGGCCTCTTCGCGGCCCTGGACCTTGTAGCCGCCGAAGATGTTCACCGCTTGCGGCGTCAGCCCCATGTGCGCGCAGACCGGGATGCCGCGCTCGGCCAGCAGCGTGATGGACTCGGCCAGCCAGGCCGCGCCTTCGAGCTTGATCATGTGCGCGCCGGCCTGCATCAGCAGCGCCGAGTTGTTCAGGGTCTGCTCGGTGGTGGCGTTGGCCATGAACGGCAGGTCGGCGACGATCATCGCCCCGCGGTTGCCGCGCTTGACGCTGGCGGTGTGGTAGACCATGTCGGCGATGGTGACCGGCAGGGTGCTGTCGTGCCCTTGCAGGACCATGCCGAGCGAGTCGCCGATCAGCAGCATCTCGACGCCGGCGTCGCAGGCTGTCTTGGCGAAGGTGGCGTCATAGCAGGTGAGCATGACGATCTTCTCGCCCTTCTGCTTGAGCCCTTGCAGCGTGGTCAGGGTTACGTCTGGCATGAATGCCGTCCTCTTCGAGCTTTCGCAGAGCGATCAGGATTGCCGGCCGACACCAGGATGGGGCGGCTCGCCCCAATACGATGCGTGCCGGCAGAGGGCGCTTATAGTCCGGTTGGTGGAAGGTGAAGTCAATCGCGAGTGTTACCTGCTCGTTACGTTCGTTACCGCTGGGGTGACAGCGGCCCCACTCAGGCGCTCGAGCCCGCTGAAGGGGCAGGCGGCGAGCAGTTCGGTGAGACTGCGGCCGTCGGCCAGGCGCAGCTCCGGCGGCGCGATCTCGGCCAGCGGATAGAGCACGAAGGCCCGCGCCTGCATGTGATAGTGCGGCACCTGCAGGCGTGGCTGGTCGATCAGCCGCTCGCCGAACAGCAGGATATCCAGATCGAGGGTGCGCGGGCCCCAGCGCTCGGCCTTGCGCTCGCGGCCCTGGGCCAGCTCGATGCGTTGCAGGGCATCGAGCAGCGCCAGCGGCGCGAGGTCCGTGTCCAGTGCGGCGACGGCATTGACGTAGCGCGGCTGGTCGGCGGGCCCGAGCGGGTCGCTGGCGTAGAGCGAGGAAACAGTGACCAGGCGGCTCTGCGGTAGCTCGGCCAGCGCCTGCAGGGCGCCGCGCAATTGCCGCTGCGGGTCGGCCAGGTTGCTGCCCAGGCCGATATAGACGCGTTCCATGTCACTCGGCCGCTTTCGGCGCGCTGCGCCGGCGACTGCCTGCGCGCCGGCGCTTGCGCGGCGCGCCGTCGGCTCCGTCCTTGCTGCCGAGGTTGCGGATCATGTTGCGCCGTTCGCTGTCGCTGGCTTCCTGGTAGTCGGTCCACCAGTCGCCCAGGCCGTGGGTCTTCTCGCCGGCGCTTTCGCGCAGCAGCAGGAAGTCGTAGCCGGCGCGGAAGCGCGGGTTCTCCAGCAACTGGTCGGCGCGGCGGCCCTGGCGGCGTGGCAGGCGTTCCTGCATGTCCCAGATCTCGCGCATGGGGATGGTGAAGCGCTTGGGGATCGCGGTGCGCTGGCACTGTTCCCAGATGATGTCGTGCGCCGCTTCCTGCATTGCCGGGATCGGCGGCATGCCGCGGTCCTGCAGCTCCAGCACACGGGCCGGCAGGGCAGGCCAGAGCAATGCGGCGAAGAGGAAAGCCGGGGTGACCGGCTTGCCCTGGGCGATGCGCTGGTCGGTGTTGGCCAGCGCGTTGCGGATCAGCGTGCCGGCGTATTCCGGGTTGCGCTCCAGCGCGGCGGCGCTGGCCGGGAACAGCGGGGCGAACAGGTCGTATTCGAGCAGCAGTTCGAAGGTGCGCTCGGCCTTGCCGCCGAGGAACAGCTTGAGCGTTTCGTCGAACAGCCGTGCGGAGGGGATGCCGTCGAGCAGTTCGGCCAGCTCGGCGATGGGTTCGGCGCTGTGGCGCTCGATCTCGAAGTCGAGCTTGGCGGCGAAACGCACGGCGCGCAGCATGCGCACCGGGTCTTCCTGGTAGCGCTGCTCGGGATCGCCGATCAGGCGGATCAGGCGGTTGCGGATGTCGTGCACGCCATGGGTATGGTCGAGGATGCGTTCGCTGGTCGGGTCGTAGTACAGCGCGTTGATGGTGAAATCGCGGCGCTGGGCGTCGTCGTCCAGGGTACCGTAGACGTTATCGCGCAGAATCCGCCCGCTCTCGTTGCGCGAGGCCAGGTGACTGGCGTCCTCGTCGTCTTCTTCCGGATGGTTGGCGCGGAAGGTGGCGACCTCGATGATTTCCCGGCCGAAGTGCACGTGCACCAGCTTGAAGCGCCGGCCGATCACCCGCGCGTTGCGGAATTCGGCGCGCACCTGCTCGGGAGTGGCGCTGGTGGCGACGTCGTAGTCCTTGGGGTTCAGCTCGAGCAGCAGGTCGCGCACGCAGCCGCCGACCACGTAGGCCTCGTAGCCCGCCTGCTGCAGGCGCTCGACGACGCTGACCGCATGCCGGCTGATCTCGTTGCGGTGCAGGGAGTGCTGCCGGCTGGAGAGTATTTCCGGTGTGCGGCGGGGGTGCGGGATGCGGCGCAGAGGCAGACGAAAAGACTGGAACAGCTTTTTCAGCATTGGGGGGCACTGTGTGGCGGAATGACGGGGCGGTGTCGCGAATGCCGCGAAACCTGCGGGGATTCTAGCACCGGGAGCGCTGGATGGTGAACGAAGCGTGGGAAGGTGTCAAAAGGCACGATGCACGCCTGGCCAGGCGGATGCCTCGCGGGGTATCTGGACGGCGGTGTCTGCGTTAAGTGTTGGGGTGCGCGTAGGGTGGGTAGGAGCCAGCTTGCTGGCGATCCGCCGTATGCACCGCCATGGTCGCCAGCAAGCCGGCTCCTACGAGTGCGGTCGGTAGAGTAGGTAGGTGAGTGCAAGAAGGGCAGATGCCAATCGTCTGCCTGCGGCTGCCTGGGTCAAGCGCTGAAAGCACTGAGGGGAGCCGAAGCTCCCCTCTGAATGATGTCGCGTGCTTTTGTTGTTATTGGTATCCAGGCGGTGCTGTTCTTGTTGTTCGCCTGTTCCCTTCAGCTACCGCCGTCGGGAGCGCTCCTACACCGGGAGCCAAGAGCAAACGGATTTCTTTGGTCGCTGACGTTGCGGTGATCTTTCGATCCAACCAGTACGGGCCCTGCTCGATGCAGTTTTTATTGTTCTCGGCCTGGTCGTGGGGCGAACCCCTTTGCACGTCCTCTCCAAAAGAATCAGTTAGCTGCGCCTCCGCCTTCTTGTCGTTGTTCTGCTGGAGTCGTTACGTCTTGTTCTTATTGTGGGGCTGCTTGTTATTGTTGTTGTTCTGAATAAGTAAGCAGGTGCCGTGCCAGTTTTATAAAATCCTTTTATTTCAATGCTTTGATGGTTTTCGGGGCGTGTGCTTGAGAAGAAAAAACCGGGCCATCGTTACCGATGATCCCGGTTTTTGTTACGGCGTATGTGCAGGCGGTAACAGTCTTCAGCCCGCCGTGGTGCTGGATTTGCGCCGCGGGATGCCCAGGCGCTGGCGGCGCTCCCACAGGCATTTGCGGCTGATGCCGAGCTTGCGCGCCAGTTCGGTCTCGGTCATGTGGTCCTGGTGCTCGAGCACGAAATGCTGGAAGTAGTCCTCCAGCGACAGGTCTTCGGTCGGCTCGTTGCTGCTGGCTGCGCCATGCAGCGTGCCGAGGGGCTCGTCGAAGTCCTCGTCCAGACCGTCCAGTTCGATGTCGATGCCCAGCAGGTCGGCATCGATTTCCGGGCTCTCGCTGAGAATCGCCGCGCGTTCGATGGCGTTCTCCAGTTCGCGGACGTTGCCCGGCCAGTGGTAGTGACGGATGGCCTGTTCGGCATCGCGGGAGAAGTGCAACTCGCCACTGTTCATCCGCTCGCCCTGGCGGGCGAGGAAAGCCTTGGCGATTTCCACCACGTCGTTGCCGCGCTCGCGCAGCGGCGGCAACCTGAGCGCGATGACGTGCAGGCGGTAGTAGAGGTCTTCGCGGAACTGGCCGGTCTTGGCCAGGGTTTTCAGGTCGCGGTGGGTGGCGGCGATCAGGCGTACGTCGACCTTCTGCGACTGCACCGAGCCGACCCGGCGGATCTCGCCTTCCTGCAATACGCGCAGCAGGCGCGCCTGGGCTTCGAGCGGCAGCTCGCCGATCTCGTCGAGGAACAGCGTGCCGCCATCGGCCGCTTCGACCAGACCGGCGCGCCCGGCGCTGGCGCCGGTGAAGGCGCCTTTCTCGTGGCCGAACAGTTCGGATTCGATCAGGGTTTCCGGGATCGCCGCGCAGTTCACCGAGATCATCGGCGCCTTGGCCCGTCGCGAGAGATTGTGCAGCGCCCGCGCCACCAGTTCCTTGCCGGTGCCCGACTCGCCCTGGATCAGCACGTTGGAATCGGTGGGGGCGACCTTGCGGATCTTGCTGAACAGGTCCTGCATCGGCGCACAGTGGCCGATGATGCCGATGTCTCCTTGTGACGCGTCGCTCGGGGCGCTGCCATTACCACGACTCGGCTGAGCGAGGGCTGCGGCGTTCTGCTGATGATCCTGAAGGATGCGCGCCACGGTCTGCAGCATCTCGTCGTGGTCGAAGGGCTTGGCTATGTAGTCCACAGCGCCCATCTTCATGGAGTCCACCGCCGAGCGCAGGCTGGCGTAGCTGGTCATGATCAGCACCGGTGTGCCTTCGGCGAGTTTGATCAGTTCGGTGCCCGGGGCGCCCGGGAGCCTCAAGTCGCTGACGATGAGATCGAAACCCGGAATGCTGAAGCGTTCCTGCGCTTCCAGCACCGAACCGGCTTCGCTGACCTCGTACTGGTTGCGTTCGAGGAGGCGCCGCAGGGCGGAGCGGATGATGGTTTCGTCTTCGACGATCAGAATGTGTGACATCAGTACTCTCTCGACGGTCTGGAGGCAGAACCGGCCAGGGGCCGATACGGCATTCGCCTCTTCAACTTACGGCATGTGACGCTTCGACATGCCGCGGCAGGGTGATGCGAAAACGGGTGCCGCGTTGTGTTTCCGGGTCGGCCGGGCTGTCGATATCGATCTGGCCATAATGCTCTTCAACGATCGAATAGACCAGCGCGAGGCCCAGGCCGGTGCCTTCGCCGGGGTCCTTGGTGGTGAAGAACGGCTCGAACAGCCGGCCCTGGACCTCCTTGGGAATACCGCTGCCCTCGTCCTCGACGATCAGATAGACGGTCTGCTCGGCGATTTCGCTGCGGATGCGGATCACCCCGCCCGGCGGCGAGGCGTCGCGGGCATTGGACAACAGGTTGATCAGCACCTGCGCCAGCCGCTGCGGATCGCCTTCGGCCAGATGCTGCGGATCGCACTGGTTGAGGAAGCGCACCTCGGTCCGGTTGCGGTTGAGCGAGAGCAGGGCGATGGCCTCCTGGGTGACCTGCGCCAGGCTCACCGGGTACAGGCGCTGCTGGCGCTCGCCGGCGTGGGCGAAGTTCATCAGCGACTGGACGATACGCGACACACGCTTGGTCTGCTCGATGAGCTGGGCGCTGATTTCGCCGATCTCCTCGTCCGACTCGCGCTCGTCGCGCAGGTTCTGCGCCAGGCAGGCGATGCCGGTGATCGGGTTGCCGATCTCGTGGGCGACGCCGGCGGCCAGGCGGCCGATGCTGGCCAGGCGCTCGGAGTGCACCAAGCGGTCTTCCAGCTCCTGGGTTTCGGTGAGGTCCTCGACCAACAGGACCAGGCCGCTGTTGCCGGGCGCCAGCGGCTCGGCGATGGCTGCCTTGTGCAGGTTGAGGCAGCGGCGGTGGCCATGGAGCGTCAGGCGCTGCTTGTGCAGGTGCTCGTCGGGCTGCTGGATGAAGTCCATCAACAGGCTCTTCCACGGCTCGGCGAGGGTCGGCAGGCGCGAACCGACCACCTGCAGCGCGGGGATTTCGGTGAGCTCCTCGAGCGCGCGGTTCCACATGAGGATTTCCTGGTCCTTGGCCAGCGAGCAGACGCCCATGGGCAGTTCCTGCAGGGTCTGGCGGTGGTAGCGGCGCAGTGCATCGAGTTCGGCGGCCAGGCCGGTCAGGCGCGAGTGGTACTCCTCCAGGCGGCTCTCGATGAAGTGGATGTCCTCGGTGATGTAGCCCTCGGCGCCGTTCTTGTAGGGCAGGAAGTTCTCGACGATGTCCTGGGCCACGCTGGGCCCCATCAGCCCGGAGAGGTTGGCCTCGATGCGGTCGCGCAGGCGCCGCAGGGCGTAGGGGCGGTGTTCGTCGAACGGAAGCTGCAGGTCGCGCAGGGCCTGTTCCACTTCGCGCTGGGCGGTCTTGGCGCCCAGCGGCTTGGCCAGCTGGGTGGCGAATTCCTGCGGCGAGGCGGCCATCAGTTCGCGGCGCTGCGGGCGTCGCACGTTCTCCACGGCGCAGGCTTCGGCGGCGCTCTGCTCCTCGGGGCTGGTCTCGGTGAACAGCGAGAACAGCGAGAAGGCCAGCACGTTGACCGCCAGCGAGGCGATTGCCGCCAGGTGCCAGCTGGTGTCGTCGAGTACGTAGACCACGTTGAACAGCGGGATGTAGAAACCATCCAGGTTGCCCACCAGGGGCAGCAGCATGGTCACCATCCAGACGCCGATGCCGGCCAGCAGCCCGGCAATGTAGCCGCGGCGGTTGGCGGTCGGCCAGTAGAGCACCGAGAGCACGCCCGGCAGGAACTGCAGGGTGGCGACGAAGGCGACGATGCCCAGGTTGGACAGGTCCTGCTCGGCGCCGAGCAGCAGGTAGAAACCGTAGCCGGCCAGGATGATGGCGAGGATCAGGCTGCGTCGCGTCCACTTCAGCCAGCGGTAGATGTTGCCCTCGCTGGACGGCTGGTAGAGCGGCAGCACCAGATGGTTGAGCGCCATGCCGGACAGCGCCAGGGTGCTGACGATGATCAGCCCGCTGGAGGCCGAGAGGCCGCCGACGAAGGCCAGCAGCGCCAGGGTTTCGCTCTGTGCGGTGAGGCCAAGGCCGAGGGTGAAGTATTCGGGGTTGGTACTGACGCCCAGCTTCAGGCCGGCCCAGAGGATCAGCGGCACGGCCAAACTCATCAGCAGCAGGTACAGCGGCAATCCCCAGCTGGCGCTGACCAGCCCGCGCGGGTTGAGGTTCTCGGTGAACGTCATGTGATACATGTGTGGCATGACGATGGCCGAGGCGAAGAACACCAGCAGCAGGGTGCGCCACGGGCCTTCCTGCAGCGGTGTGTGCAATGCCTGCAGCGCCGACTGGTTCTGCAGCAGCCAGATCTCCAGCTGGTGCGGGCCGCCGAACACCATGTACAGGGCGTACAGGCCGATGGCTCCGAAGGTCACCAGCTTGACGATCGATTCGAAGGCGATGGCGAACACCAGCCCTTCGTGCTTCTCGCGGGTGGCGATGTGGCGGGCGCCGAAGAGAATGGTGAACAGCATGATCATCAGGCAGTAGCCCAGCGCCACCCGCTCCTGCAGCGGCTCGAGGGTGAGAATGCCGATGGCGTCGGCGACCGCCTGGATCTGCAGGGCCAGCAGCGGCAGCATGCCGATCAGCATGACCACGGTGGTCAGCGCGCCGCTCCAGGTGCTGCGGAAGCGGAAGGCCACCAGGTCGGCCAGCGACGACAGCTGGTAGGTACGAGTGATGCGCAGGATCGGGTAGAGCAGCACCGGCGCCAGCAGAAAGGCGCCGCACACGCCGAGATAGGTGGCGAGAAACCCGTAGCCGTACTGGTAGGCCAGGCCCACGGTGCCATAGAAGGCCCAGGCGCTGGCGTAGACGCCGAGCGAGAGGGTGTAGGTCAGCGGGTGGCGGATGATCCAGCGCGGGATCAGCCCGCGCTCGCTGACCCAGGCCACGCCGAACAGCATGAACAGGTAGGCGGCACTGATCAGGATCAGGTGGCTCAGGCTAAAGCTCGTCTGCATCACGCTGGCTCTGGAGAATGAAGGTCACCACGATCAGGATCAGCCACAGCAGATAGGGCCGATACCAGGCACCGTTGGGGTCGATCCACCAGTCCATGATGGCGGGGGAGAACAGGTAGATCCCCACTACCAGGAGCAGCACCAGTCGGTAGATATACATGCCGGGTCTCGTGTCGGAAGTGAGGGCGATGGTAGAGCAGCGGCAAGCGGCAAGCCACAGGTGGCAGGTAAAAGCCGTTGGCCGGGACTTGCGGTGTGCTTCATCCTGGCGGCCTGAAGCCTGAAGCCTGAAGCCTGAAGCCTGAAGCCTGAAGCCTGAAGCCTGAAGCCTGAAGCCTGAAGCCTGAAGCCCCATAAGCGTGTCCGAGGCGAACCGTAGGTGTAGGAGCCAGCTTGCTGGCGATCCGTGGCGTGGCTCCGTGATGATCGCCAGCAAGCTGGCTCCTATGAAAAGCACGGGTTCGAAGGCGTTTAGCGAGACCTCAAGCTGTTTCCAGCTTTCAGCGCAACTGCGCCTCGGCCAGCGTCGGCGTGCGTGGAATGAGCGCGGCGTCCCAGTGCGTGACGGCCCACTGGAGGATTTCGGCGGGCAGTGCGCCAGCCAGCTCGGCGGTTGGCCGCTGACCGAGCGCGCGCAGGGCGCGCAGCAGCAGCGGGCTGGCCTCGTGGGCTGGCAGCGGTGGCGAGCGATAGCGCTTGCCCAGCTTGTGGCCGTCCGGCTGGATGATCAGCGGCAGGTGCAGGTAGCGCGGCCGTGGCAGGCCGAGCAGTTCCTGCAGGTAGAGCTGGCGCGGGGTGGAGTCGAGCAGGTCGGCGCCGCGCACCACGTTGGTGACGCCCTGCCAGGCGTCGTCGAGGACCACCGCCAGCTGGTAGGCGATCAGCCCGTCGCGGCGGCGGATGACGAAGTCGCCGACTTCGCGGCCCAGGTGCTGGCGGAACTCGCCCTGCACGCGGTCGACGAAACCGTATTCGCGCTCCGGCACGCGCAGGCGGATCGCGGCATTGTCGAGGCTGTGCCGGGCATCGCGGCAGAAACCGGGGTAGGGGCCGGGATGACCCTCGAGCTGTTTGCGCGAACAGGTGCAGGCATAGGCCAGGCCCTCGTCCAGCAGCCGCGTGATGGCCGCATCGTAGACGGCATGGCGTTCGCTCTGGCGGAGCATCTCGCCATCCCAGTCGAAGCCGTAGCGTTGCAGCGTCTCGACGATCGCCCGCTGCGCGCCGGGTACTTCCCGCGGCGGGTCGAGGTCCTCCATGCGCAGCAGCCAGCGGCCACCGGCGGCGCGGGCATCGAGATAGGAGGCGAGGGCGGCGACCAGCGAGCCGAAGTGCAGGTAGCCGCTGGGGGTGGGGGCGAAGCGGCCGACGTAACGCTCGGGTCGGGGTGAAGGCGAAGAAGGCATGCGGCGGCTCGGTCAGGGCTGGCGAGGCGCGATAGGGCTGGTACGGAAGCCGGAAACGAAGCGGGGCGCCGCAGCGCCCCGTCCGGGATCAGGAACCGATCTGCTTTTCCTTGATCTCCGCCAGCGTCTTGCAGTCGATGCACAGCGTGGCGGTGGGGCGCGCTTCCAGGCGGCGGATGCCGATCTCGACACCGCAGGAATCGCACCAGCCGTATTCGTTGTCTTCGATCAGCTGCAGCGTCTCGTCGATCTTCTTGATCAGCTTGCGCTCGCGGTCACGGGCACGCAGTTCCAGGCTGAACTCTTCTTCCTGGCTGGCGCGGTCGGCCGGATCGGGGAAGTTGGCCGCTTCGTCCTGCATGTGGTGCACGGTACGGTCGACTTCCTCCATCAACTCCTGCTTCCACTTGTTCAGGATGCCGGTGAAGTGGGCGCGCATCTTGTCGCTCATGTATTCCTCGCCCGGGCTTTCCTTGTAGGGCTCGAAGGCGCGAATCAGTTGCTTGCTCGATGGTGTTTCTTTGGTAATGGGCATGGATGAACGCCTCTCGCTATGTCCATTGCGCAGGATGATTTGTCCCTTGCCGACCCGTGCCGGCCCTGCGGCTGCAAGCGGGCGAACTTACCAGATCGGATCGGGGTGCGCTACTCCCGAATCCAACTGTAGCTGCCGCGGTCTGGGGACCTTGGGTAGAATTCACGTTTTGCCCTCAACAGGAAGGTCAGATGACCTCGTCGTACAGCGCGCGTAGCCGCGCAATCGAACCTTTTCATGTCATGGCGCTGTTGGAGCGGGCCAGCCAGCTGCAAGTTCAAGGCCATGACGTCATTCATCTGGAAATCGGCGAACCGGACTTCACCACGGCCGCGCCCATCGTCGCCGCCGGGCAGGCGGCACTGGCGGCCGGCCATACCCGCTACACGCCCGCCCGTGGCCTGCCGCAGCTGCGCGAGGCGATCGCCGGCTTCTATGCGCAGCGCTATCGGCTGTCTATTGACCCCGAGCGCATCCTGATTACTCCCGGCGGCTCCGGCGCGCTGCTGCTTGCCTCCAGCCTGCTGGTGGACCCGGGCAAGCACTGGCTGCTGGCGGACCCCGGCTACCCCTGCAACCGCCATTTCCTGCGCCTGGTCGAAGGCGCCGCGCAACTGGTGCCGGTCGGCCCCGAGGTGCGCTACCAACTGACTCCCGAACTGATCGAGCGCCACTGGGACAAGCACAGCGTCGGTGCGCTGGTCGCCTCGCCGGCCAATCCGACCGGTACGCTGCTCGAGCGCGATGAGCTGGCCGGGCTCTCGGCCGCGCTGAAGCGGCGCGGCGGGCACCTGGTGGTGGACGAGATCTACCACGGCCTGACCTACGGCACCGACGCGGCCAGCGTGCTGGAGGTGGATGACGAGGCCTTCGTACTCAACAGCTTCTCCAAGTATTTCGGCATGACCGGCTGGCGCCTCGGCTGGCTGGTGGCGCCGCCGAACGCGGTGCCGGAGCTGGAAAAGCTGGCGCAGAATCTCTATATCAGCGCGCCGAGCATGGCTCAGCACGCGGCGCTGGCCTGCTTCGAGCCGGCGACCCTGGAGATTCTCGAGGCCCGCCGTGCCGAGTTCGCCCGTCGCCGCGACTTCCTGCTGCCGGCCTTGCGCGAGCTGGGTTTCAGCATTGCGGTCGAACCGCAGGGGGCGTTCTACCTGTATGCCGACATCGCCACCTTCGGCGGCGATGCCTATGCGTTCTGCCGGCACATGCTGGAGACCGAGTTCGTCGCGATCACCCCGGGGCTGGATTTCGGCCGCCACCAGGCCGGGCACCACGTGCGTTTCGCCTACACCCAGGATCTGCCGCGCCTGGAGCAGGCCGTCGAGCGCATCGCCCGCGGCCTGCAGCGCTGGCAGCCCTGATGCGCTTCGCCAAGCCGCTGGAACGGGGGCGCCTGGTGCGGCGCTACAAGCGCTTTCTCGCCGATATCGTCACCGAGCAAGGCGAGGAGCTGTGCATCCACTGCCCCAACACCGGCTCGATGCTCAACTGCATGGGCGAGGGCGCGCAGGTCTGGTTCCAGCGCAGCAACGATCCCAAGCGCAAGTTGCCCGGAACCTGGGAGCTGGTGGAGACGCCGCAGGGACGGTTGGCCTGCGTGAACACCGCGCGCGCCAACCCGTTGGTGGAGGAGGCGCTGCTGAGCGGCTCGATAGCCGAGCTGGCCGGTTTCACCACGCTCAAGCGCGAAGTGGCCTATGGCCTGGAGAACAGCCGGGTGGATTTTCGCCTCGACTATGCCGGCGGCGCGGCCTTCGTCGAGGTCAAGAGTGTCACCCTCGGCTTCGCCGATAGCGCGGTGGCGGCCTTCCCCGATGCGGTGACCGCACGGGGCGCGCGGCATCTGCGCGAGCTGGCGGCGCTGGCGCGTAGCGGTACGCGCGCGGTGCAGCTGTATTGCGTGAATCTTTCCGGCATCGAGGCGGTGCGCCCGGCCAGCGAGATCGACCCGCTCTACGCCGCGGCATTGCACGATGCGCGGGCGGCCGGCGTGGAAGTGCTGGCCTATGCCGCCGAGTTGTCGCTGGAGGAAATCCGGCTGAACCGCCCGTTGCCGGTGCTCCTCTGAGCGAAGCATGTCTCACTCGGGGAAAAAATTCTCCTGATGCGTCTGTTTTGGGGAACAAAGTGCGATCTGTCTGGCCTCAACGTGGCTGGAAAAAAACATCCCCGAGCGTGCCGGCGGGCTCTGTTCCGCCGCTTGGCGCGGTGTCGACGAGTGAACAGGCGGGCTCGGTGACGTGCCCGGCGGTGCGGTGAGTGGTTGCTGATGCGGCTCCCGGATACCTGCTGGCAGACTAATTCCGGGCGATCGCCTCACGCGCGGAGCCCTCGATGAGGCTACAAAGAATGCGAATCCTCGTAAGCGGTGCGGGCGGTCAGGTCGGCCGCGAAGTGGTCGAACGGGCTGCCGGCTTCGGCCTGGACGCGCTGGCGGCGACCCGAGAACAGCTGGATATCTCCTGCTGCGAGCAGGTCGCCGAAATGATGCGCCAGCGGCCGGGGCTGATCATCAATGCCGCCGCCTATACCCATGTCGACAACGCCGAGACCCACGCCGCGCAGGCCTATGCGGTCAACCGCGATGGTGCGCGCAACCTGGCCGAGGCGGCGGCGCGCGCCGGCATCCCGCTGCTGCACATCTCTACCGATTACGTGTTCTCCGGGGCGGCCGGCGTACCCTATCGCGAGACCGACGCCACCGGCCCGACCGGCGTCTACGGCGCCAGCAAACTGGCCGGTGAGGACGCGATTCGCGACTGCCTGGACGCGCACCTGATCCTGCGTACCAGCTGGGTGTATGGCGTGTACGGGCATAATTTCGTCAAGACCATGCTGCGTCTGGGGCGCCAGCGCGATGCGCTCGGCGTGGTGAGCGACCAGTTCGGTTGCCCGACCCAGGCCGGGAGCATCGCCACGGTGCTGCTGACACTGGCCAGCCGCTATGCCCGCGACGGCCGCCTCGACTGGGGGCTGTATCACTACAGTGGCAGCCCGTCGTGTTCCTGGTACGACTTCGCGGTGGAGATCTTCCGCCAGGGCGAGGCCATGGGGCTGCTGGACAGGCAACCGCAGGTCTCGCCGATCCTGACCTCGCAGTATCCGACGCCGGCCCGGCGCCCGGCCTGGTCGGTACTCGACTGCAGCCGTTTCCAGGCGACGTTCGGCCTGGAACCACGGCCTTGGCGGGACGATCTCGCCGAGGTGCTCGCCGCGCTCGGTGGGCAGGTGTCGCCCCAGGCCACCCCGGGACGGTTCTTCAACGCCTGAGTCGCGCGCCGGCCGTTCAGGTCTGCGCTGCCGTGCGCAGCCCGGTTTGCCGGTGTATTCTTGCGCCCCCGTGCGCGCCGTGCGCGCCGTGCGGGTAGGCACGGGGTCGGCATTCGGGAGGGCAGGCGGCATGGTGGTGGTTCAGGCGATCCTGCCGATCTTCGGTCTGATCATGCTCGGCTATCTGCTCGGCTGGCGACAATGGCTGACCGGCGAAGGCACGGTCGGCCTGGCCAACGTGACCTTCAAGCTGTTCATGCCGGCGGTGCTGTTCACCGGCATCGCCCGCGCCGAGCTGAGCGACGGCATGTCGCCGATGCTCCTGCTGGCCTACTTCGGGCCGGTGCTGCTGGTCTTCGTGCTGGTCAACCTGGTCGCCCAGCGTCTGCGTGGCCGGGTGACGCCGCTGGGCCTGGCCGCCGCCTATTCGAACAACGTGCTGGTCGGCATTCCGCTGGTGGCAACGCTGCTGGGGGCGCAGAGCCTGGTCTACGTGTTCGCCATCCTGGTCTTCCACAGCCTGGTGCTGTTCTCGCTGCAGAGTTTCTATGCGGCCTTCGGCGCTGCCGACAAGGTCAGCGTGCCGGCGTTGCTGAAGAACCTGGCCAACCCGCTGATCGTCGGCCTGCTGCTCGGTGCACTGCTCAACCTGTCCGGCGTCCAGCTGCCGGAGCCGTTCTGGCGCCTGGCCGGTTGGCTGGCGCAGGCGGCGCTGCCTTGCGCATTGCTGCTGCTGGGCGTCAGCCTGTCGCGCTATCGGCTGCGGCCCGGTGGCGTGGTGCTGGCGCTGACCGTGGTCAAGCTCGGGCTGTTTCCGCTGCTGGTCTGGTGGTTCAGCGGCTGGTTGCCGGGGCTCAGCCACGCGGCCCGTAGCGTGCTGGTGCTGCTCGCGGCCTGCCCCAGCGGGGTGAACGTGCTGGCGTTCGTCAGGCATCCCGACGATACCCGGCCGGTCAGTTCGACGGTATTTCTCTCCACCGTGCTGGCCGCTGTCAGCTTGCCGCTGTGGATGCTGTTGATCGGCTGATGTGCCTGGCGGATGCGCCGTCCGGGCGGGACGAACGCCGCCGGGGGGCGGCTGTCACAAAATCACAGCCTTGGGAAAACGGGAGAGAGCAGCATGCTGAAATTTATCGGCGGAACCGCTGGCGTCATCTTCATCATCGGCCTAATCGTGGTGATCGGCATCTTCAAGCTGCTGTTCTGAGCGGGCAGGGCAACGCATCCGGCCGGCCGGCGGCCACCCGATTTCCAGCCGTCATTCCCCGGTTTTGCGCTCGTGCGCGGGGGTCGCCATGATGTCCTCCAGGCGCAGGCCGGTCAGGCCGTGGATGGTGCGCCAGAGGTAGAAGAAGATCGCCATCATCATCAACATGCTGGGGATGGCGATCATCGGATAGCTGAGCAGGTTCATGCGGCCCAGTTCGGCATTGAAGGCCTCGCTGCCGGCGGGGCTGTTGACGATCCACTTGGCCAGTACGTAGTTCATGAACGAGGAGAAGAAGAAGGTACCGCTGAGCAGGTAGGTCGCCCGCGACAGGCGTGTCTCGAAATGCTCGACCTGGCCGTTGCGCTCCAGTTGTTCGTGGATCTTGTCGACGTTGAGCACCTTCGGGTTGTAGAGCAGGGTACGGATCAGCGGGTAGCGGGTGCGCGTCGAGGCGAGCACGGCGATGCCGATGATCCCCGGTACCGCCGCTTCCTTGATCGCCAGCCACTGGGTATCCAGATGCAACAGGCCAATGCCGCCGGTGAGCAGGACGCTGATCAGCCCGAGCAGGGCGATCCAGTTGAACTTGCGGTACTTGGCCAGTTCCCACAGGCCCCAGCCCAGCGGGAAGGCCAGGGCCAGCAGCAGGGCGCCGTCGGCCCCCAGGCGCTGCTCGCCACTGAGCTTCATCAGGATCAGCGAGGGAATCAGGATACTTACGGCAAGATCGATCAGCGGGCGTGGTTTGTGTTCGGCGTGGGTATGGGCAGCTTCGGTCATGTCATCGGTTTGGCTTTGAGAGGGCTGCATGATCGCCCGTGTGCGGCATCTTCGCCATAGGCAGTTCGTCGGGATGAGCGCTCGGCAGGCTTCCGGCCGGTTGGCGTGGCCTCAACTGCGCCTGGCCGCCCACTGACCATACTCGAATACCGCGACCACCAGCATCGCCAGCGCAAAGGGCAGCAGCAAGTAGAAGCCGCGGAACACGATCAGCGCGGCCAGCACATCGACGGTCGGCACCTCCGGCAGGGCGGCGAGGAAAGTCACCTCCAGCACGCCCAGGCCACCGGGGGCATGCGAGAGCAGCGCCAGCGTGAAGGAGACGAGGAACACGCCGAGCACCGTCAGGTAGCCGGGATGGTGCCCGGCCGGCAAGGCAAAATGGATGATCGCCGCGGCGCAGAGCAATTCCAGCGGGCCGGCGAGCAGCTGCCGGGCGACGATCGCCAGACGCGGATAGGCGATGTGCCATTGGCCCAGGCGCCAGGCCGGCAGCTGGCGCCAGGCACCGAATGCGTACAGGCCGATGAGCGCAAGCAGCGTCGTGCCGATCATGGCGGAGAGCCAGGGCGGGGCATCGACCAGCTGCGCCAGCAACTGCGGTTGCAGAAGCAGCACGAGGCTGGCGGCCAGCAGGGTGCCGAGGGCGAAGGTCAGCGAGCAGAAGATGATGAGAATGCCGATTTCCTGCGGCGTCAGCCCCTTGCTGCGATACGCCCGGTAACGCACCAGCGCGCCGGAGAACACCGAGGCGCCGATATTGTGCGCCAGGGCATAGGTGGTGAACGAGCACAGCGCGATGAACCACCAGGACATCGACTTGCCCAGGTGCGCCATCGCGATGCGGTCGTACCAGGCCAGGGCGGTATAGGCACCGAGCGCGGCCAGTCCGGCCAGCAGCCAGTGAGCAGTGCCGATGGCCCGCAGGCTGTCGGCCAGCTCGGCAAGGGAGATGTTGCGCACCTCCTGATACAGCAGATAACCGGACAGCAGCACTGCCGTGGCCCCGACCAGGGTCCAGGCGACATCGCTCCTTTTCATCATCCACGGCTCCTTGCTTGGGCTGGGTTTGTTGCAGCGCCTGTGCGGGCGCTGCAACCACGGGCGAGCCACAGCCAGGCTGAAAACCTCCGCATGTTTCGGGCTGTACAGATAATCGGCAGCGGGCGGGCGATTTTGTTCAGTTTCGGGCCTGGCCAGCAGGCCCTCCGGTCATGCACGGAACCCCATGGTCCTGGCTGTGCTGGGGCGCAGGCGGGATCCGGGAAGGGCAGCGGCGTATGCGGGGCAGTGCTGAGGACCAGGGCGACGAGAAACCGCTACCAGCCGGTGCTACCGCACGCTGCGCCGAGGCCCCGGCGGATCAATCGACGCTCTCGGCCTGCTTGATCCGTACCCAATGGTCGATCAGCTCGCGCAACTGCGACAGCTCGACCGGCTTGGCCATGTGCCCGTCCATGCCGGCCTCGCGCGCGCGTTCGCGGTGCTCGCTGAGGATGTGAGCGGTCAGCGCCACCACCGGGGTCCGCGGGCGGGCCGTCGCCGCTTCCCACTCGCGCAGCTGGCGGGTGGCATGGAAGCCGTCGAGGACCGGCATCTCGCAGTCCATCAGCACCAGGTCGTAGGGCTTGGTCTTGATCGCCGCCAGCGCCTCTTCGCCGTTGCTGGCGGTGTCCGGCTGCAGGTTCAGCTTGTTCAGCATGCCGCGGATGACCTTGGTCGAAATGCTGTTGTCCTCGGCCACCAGGATACGGAAGTCATCCGGAATCTCCTGCGTCGCCAGCGGCTGCGGTGCGGCCGCCGGGCGCGGCTGCAGACCCTGCTGCCGGTGGGCCATCTCGTCGGCGAGCGTGGTCTTGAGCGTATAGCCGGCCACCGGTTTGGCGAGGATGCGCTTGATGCCGGCGTTGCGCGCGATGATCTTGCTCGGCGCGCTGCTCATGCCGGTCAGCATGATCAGCAGGATGTCGTGGTTGAGGCTGAAATCTTCCTTGATCTTGCTCGCCAGCTGCATGCCGGTCATGCCCGGCATGTCCTGGTCGAGCAGGACGACGTCGAAATATTCCTTGAGGTGGGCCTTGGTCCTGAGCAATGCCAGCGCCTCCTTGCCGGAGGCCACGGCGCTGACCTCCAGCCCCCAGCCGCTGCACTGCTGGACCAGCACCTTGCGGCAGGTGTCGTTGTCGTCGACGATCAAGAGCCGGGTGCCCTGCAGTGGGCCGTCCAGGTCGGGATTGTGCTGCGCCAGGCCCTCGCTGGCCAGCGGCAGGCTGATCCACAGGGTGTTGCCCTGGGTCGCGCCGGTCTGGATGCCGAAGTCGCCGTCCATCAGCTGCACCAGCTGGCGGGCGATGATCAGGCCCAGGCGCCCGCCGTGGCGCGTGGCGGCGAGGAAGTCATGGCTGTCCACCGCGGCGTTGAGCAGCGCATCGCGCTCGTAGGCCTCCAGCGGCCGTCCGCTGTCCTGCACGGTGATGCGCAGGCGCGGGTTGTCCAACGGGCCATCGACGGCAGCGATCAGCAGCACCTCGCCTTCGTCGGTCTGCTTGAAGGCGTTTTCCAGCAGATTGAGCAGCGCCTGGCGCAAGCGCGTCGGGTCGCCGGCGACCACCTGCGGCAGCTGCGGCTGGATGAAGCTGATCAGCTCGACCTTCTGCTGCTCGGCCTTGGCGCGGAAGATGCCGAGGCAGTCCTCGATCAGCGCATTGAGATCGAACTGCACGTCGTCGAGCTCGATCTGTCCCGACTCCAGCTTGGAGATATCGAGAATCTCGTTGATCAGGTTGAGCAGCTCGTTGCCGGAACTGTGGATGGTCTGCACGTAGTCGCGCTGCTTGGCCGACAACGAAGTGCCGAGTAGCAGTTCGCTCATGCCCAGTACGCCGTTCATGGGGGTGCGCAGCTCGTGACTGATCTTCGACAGGAAGTCGGCCTTGGTCTTCAGTTCGGCGCTGCTCACCGCTTCGGCGGTGTACTGGGTACGGCTGTCGGACTGCAGCTGGCGCTGGCGCTCGAGCAGGGCGAAGCTGAGCATCAGGCCACCAAGGGTCGCCAGGCTGAACAGCCCGCCGGTCAGCCAGCCCGGGTCGAGCTGGTCGAAGCCGAGCAGCATGGGCATGAAGAACACCATGCCGGCATTGAACAGCGTCAGCCCGGCGCCGACCAGACGTGCCGGCCGATAACCGTGCCGCCAGTGGCAGAGGGCGACGAGCAGGGCGCTGAACGCCGTCAGCAGTACCAGCGAGTAGATCAGCCAGCTGTACCACAACCACTGGCCGAGCAGGACGCTGCCAGCCAGTGCCAGCGCCAGGTTGAATTCGATACCCAGCAGCCAGGTGAGCCAGGTGTGCCGGCGGTGGTGGAAGAAGCCCAGGGTGAAGCCGAGCAAGGCCATGCTGGCGCCCAGCGCCGACAGGTCGGCGATCAGCGGCTGGCTGTAGGTCAGCCCGGGAATCCATACCGCCAGTACGCCGAGATTGGCCATTGCGCAGCTCAGCAGCGAACCGTGCAGCAGGCTCAGCCAGATGTGGGTGTAGCTGAGGGTGTAGGCGAAGCGCAGCAGGTTGTAGACCATCAGCAGGGCCAGCGCACCGAACAGCGCGCCGAAGAGGTAGGCGGGCTTGGTCTGGCTGACCAGCCCACTGTCGTCGATGGTCTTGAACCAGGTCATCATCGGATGGTTGGACTGCAGGCGGATGTAGGCTTCCCGCGGCTGCCCGTCGTTGGGCAGGCTGAACAGGTAGGCCCGGTTGGGCAGGGGGCGTGTACTCAGCGGGCGCTGCTCGCCGGTCGCGGTGTGCTGCACCAGCTGGCCGCCATGCAGCAGGTAGAAGTCGAGATACTGCACCCGCGGGGCGAACAGCCAGAGCCACTTGGGCTTGGTCAGAGGCGGCAGGCTGACCTGCAGCCAGACGGCCCGGTCGCTGGGCGGAGCGCTGTAGGCGAGTTTTTCCAGGCGCTGGAACAGCGAGCGCTGGGCCAGCACTTCATCGAGGGTCAGGCGGCCGGACTGGTCGATCAGCATCCGCCAGTTCTGCGGAGCGGAATCGGCTTCGGCGAGCGGGGCGATGGGCGGCGACGATTGGCCAACGGACGCCTGGGCCGACAGCGGGATCAGGTTGATCAGCAGCAGGCCGAAGATGAAAGCTATGGCGATCCGGAGCCGACCCACGAGAGAAGTCCGTTCAAGTGTGTGACGGCGGATTATAGCCATGCCACCGCCGGGCTGTAATGCGTGCCGCGGCGATAAAACTTGCCGCCGCACGCATTCCTGACACGGCCTGTGGTCAGCGTTCGCCCTGCTCGCGGGCAATGGCGCGATAGCCGATGTCCTTGCGGTAGAAACAGCCGTTCCAGCGGATCTTCTCCGCCAGGCGATAGGCCTGCTGCTGGGCGTCGGAGACACTGGCGCCGATGGCCGTGGCGCAGAGCACGCGGCCACCAGCGGTCACCACCTGGCCGTCGGCATTCAACGCGGTGCCGGCATGGAACACCTTGCCGTCGAGTTGCGCGGCGGCATCCAGCCCCTCGATCACGTCGCCCTTGGCATAGTCACCGGGATAGCCGCCGGCGGCCAGCACCACGCCGACGGTCGGGCGCGGGTCCCAGGTCGCTTCGACCTTGTCCAGTGCCTTGGCCAATGCGGCCTCGACCAGCAGCACCAGGCTGGATTCCAGGCGACACATGATCGGCTGGGTTTCCGGGTCGCCGAAACGGCAGTTGAACTCGATGACCTTGGGCGCGCCGGCCTTGTCGATCATCAGCCCGGCGTAGAGGAAGCCGGTGTAGACGTTGCCTTCGGCGGCCATGCCGCGCACGGTCGGGTAGATCACCTCGTCCATCACCCGCTGGTGCACCTCGGCGGTGACCACCGGGGCCGGCGAGTAGGCGCCCATGCCGCCGGTGTTCGGGCCGCTGTCGCCGTCGCCGACGCGCTTGTGGTCCTGGCTGGTGGCCATCGGCAGCACGTGCTCGCCGTCGACCATGACGATGAAGCTGGCCTCTTCACCATCCAGAAATTCTTCGATGACCACGCGCGCGCCGGCATCGCCGAAGGCATTGCCCGACAGCATGTCGCGTACCGCGTCCCCGGCTTCGGCCAGGGTCATGGCGACGATCACGCCCTTGCCGGCGGCCAGGCCGTCGGCCTTGATGACGATCGGTGCGCCTTTCTCGCGCAGGTAGGCCAGCGCCGGCTCGACTTCGGTGAAGTTGCGGTAGTCGGCGGTGGGGATAGCGTGGCGAGCGAGGAAATCCTTGGTGAAGGCCTTGGAGCCTTCCAACTGGGCAGCGGCGGCGGTGGGGCCGAAGATGTCCAGGCCGCGACTGCGGAACAGATCGACCACACCCTTCACCAGCGGCGCTTCCGGGCCGACGATGGTCAGCTGCACGTTCTTCTCGGCAAAATCGGCCAGTTGCTCGATGGCCAGCACGTCGATGGCGACATTCTCGCACTTGGCCTCGGTGGCGGTGCCGGCATTGCCCGGGGCGACGAAGACCTTGGCGACGCGTGGGTCCTGCGCCACTTTCCAGGCCAGGGCGTGCTCGCGGCCGCCGCTGCCGATGATCAGTACGTTCATGGGATTCTCCTGTAGGAGGCGGGCCTGCGGCCCGTTTGGTGGATAGAAAAAGCGCTATCCACCCTACGAAATAGGGCTGGAGTAGGGTGGATGGCCGAAGCCATCCACCAGCCAATCAATGGCGGAAGTGACGCATACCCGTGAACACCATCGCGATTCCGGCCTCGTCGGCGGCGGCGATGACTTCCTCGTCGCGCATCGAGCCGCCGGGCTGGATCACCGCGGTGATGCCGGCCTTGGCGGCGTTGTCGATACCGTCGCGGAAGGGGAAGAAGGCGTCCGAGGCCATCACCGCGCCGGGTACCGCCAGGCCGGCGTGCTCGGCCTTGATCGCGGCGATGCGCGCGGAGTTGACGCGGCTCATCTGGCCGGCGCCGACACCGACGGTCTGGCGGTTCTTGGCATAGACGATGGCGTTGGACTTGACGAACTTGGCCACTTTCCAGGCGAAGATCAGGTCGTGGATCTCCTGCTCGGTGGGCGCACGACGGGTGACGATCTTGAGGTCCGCCTCGGTGATCATGCCGATGTCGCGGCTCTGGATCAGCAGGCCGCCGTTGACGCGCTTGTAGTCCCAGCCCGGGCTGCGCTCGGCCGGCCATTCACCACATTCCAGCAGGCGCACATTGGCCTTGCTGGCGACCACATCGCGGGCGGCCTGGGAAACCTTGGGCGCGATGATCACTTCGACGAACTGGCGCTCGACGATGGCCTGGGCGGTCTCGCCGTCCAGCTCGCGGTTGAAGGCGATGATGCCGCCGAAGGCGGATTCGCTATCGGTGGCGTAGGCCAGGTCGTAGGCCTTGCGGATGCCGCCCTCGTCTTCCGGGACCACGGCCACGCCGCACGGGTTGGCGTGCTTGACGATGACGCAGGCTGGTTTGACGAAGCTTTTCACGCACTCCAGCGCGGCATCGGTATCGGCGACGTTGTTGAACGAGAGCTCCTTGCCCTGCAGCTGCTTGGCGGTGGCGACGCAGGCTTCTTCCGGCTTCTCGACATAGAAGGCCGCCTGCTGGTGCGGGTTCTCGCCGTAGCGCATGTCCTGCGCCTTGATGAACTGCATGTTGTAGGTGCGCGGGAACAGGCTGCGGCCCTCGGTGGTGAGGGTTTCAGCAGCCTGGTCGATACCGCCCAGGTAGTTGGCGATCATGCCGTCGTAGGCGGCGGTGTGCTCGAAGGCCTTGAGCGCCAGGTCGAAGCGCTGGGCGTAGGTCAGGCCGCCGCTCTTCAGGTTCGCGACCACGCCGGCGTAGTCATCGGCATTGACCACGATGGCGACGTCCTTGTGGTTCTTCGCCGCGCTGCGGACCATGGTCGGGCCGCCGATGTCGATGTTCTCGATGGCGTCGGGCAGGGTGCAGCCCGGCTTGGCCACGGTGGCGGCGAACGGGTAGAGGTTGACTGCGACGAGGTCGATCGGCCGGATGCCGTGCTCGCTCATCACCGCACCGTCCAGGTCACGCCGGCCGAGGATGCCGCCATGGATCTTCGGGTGCAGGGTCTTCACCCGGCCATCCATCATTTCCGGGAAGCCGGTGTAGTCGGCGACCTCCACGGCGGCGATGCCGTTCTCGCTCAGCAGCTTGAAAGTGCCGCCGGTGGAGAGGATCTCGACGCCGAGGGCGGCGAGTTCGCGGGCGAAATCGACGACGCCGGTCTTGTCGGACACGCTGATCAGCGCACGGCGGACGGGAAGGCGGGTGGTTTGGTCGGTCATTGACGTTTCCTAGGGCTACAGGCTTGAGGCGACAGGTTCCAGGCCGGGGCGGCCTGCCGCCTCAAGCCTGCAACCTGCCACCGCTTTTCAGAGCAGATCGTACTGTTTGAGTTTCTTGCGCAGGGTGCCGCGGTTCAGGCCCAGCAATTCCGAGGCCTTGGTCTGGTTGCCCTTGACGTAGTGCATCACCGTTTCCAGCAGCGGCGCTTCCACTTCGGAGAGCACGAGGTTGTAAACGTCCGTGACGTCGGCACCTTCGAGCCGGGCGAAATAGTTGTGCAGCGCTTTCTCGACGCTGCCGCGCAGCGTCTGGCCTGCTTCGCTCGGCGTGTTCAGGTGCTGCTTCAGGTTCACGTTGTCACTCACGGATGTCGTTCCACTTACCAATGTTTCATTCAACAGCGTCATGCGGCCACCTCTGTTCCATCCACCGAGCCGGGCCCCGAGCGTTGTTCGGCGAAGAACTGCCGAATGCTGGAGCCCTGAGCATCCCTGTCTTCCAGATGATTGAAACGGGCGCGAAACTCCCGTGCACCCGGCAATGTGGCGAGATACCAACCCACATGCTTGCGGGCGATGCGCACGCCCATCACCTCGCCATAGAACTCGTGCAGCGCCTGCAGATGCTGCAACAGGATAGTCTCGACCTCTTCCAGCGTCGCGGCCGGCAGCAGCTCGCCAGTGCGCAGATAATGCTCCACTTCGCGGAAGATCCACGGGCGACCCTGCGCCGCACGGCCGATCAGAAGGCCGTCGGCCCCCGTGGCCCGCAACACCTGGCGGGCTTTCTGCGGCGAATCGATATCACCGTTGGCGAACACCGGGATCGACACCGCCTGCTTGATCGCGGCGATGGTGTCGTATTCGGCATCGCCGGTGTACAGATCGGCCCGGGTCCGCCCATGCACCGCGAGGGCGGCGATCCCCGACTGTTCGGCGATGCGGGCGATGCGGACGCCATTCCTGTTCTGCCGGTCCCAGCCGGTACGGATCTTCAGCGTCACCGGTACGTCCACCGCGGCCACCACCGCCTCGAGAATCTCGCCGACCAGGCGCTCGTCGCGCATCAGGGCGGAACCCGCGGCCTTGTTGCAGACCTTCTTCGCCGGACAGCCCATGTTGATGTCGATGATCTGTGCGCCCAGCTCCACGTTGCGCCGGGCGGCCTCGGCGAGCATCTCGGGATCGCCACCGGCGATCTGCACCGAACGCGGTTCCGGCTCGCCAGCATGCTGCAGGCGCAGACGCGACTTGCGACTGTTCCACAGACGCACGTCGCTGGTGAGCATTTCCGAGACCACCAGGGCCGCGCCGAAGCGGCGGCACAACTGGCGGAACGGCTGATCGGTCACGCCGGCCATGGGCGCGAGGATCAACCGGTTGGTCAAGGTGTAAGGGCCGATGCGTACCGCTGACATGAAGATTCCCTGCCTGGAGCCTGCTTGTTAGGTCGATCGGGACTGCAAAAAAGGGTGGGCATAATACCCGCTCCGCATGACGGGTTAAAGGTTGTTTTGAACAAATTCTGAACAGCGGCCAGCTTATCGCCAGGAGTTTGCAAGCCATGGCGGACGCCATCACGGGCGTCGCATGATGGCGCTTTCAGGCCAGGGATGGCTTTGGGTTATTCCGGCGAATGGAAGCTCAGGCTGTAATTGACCGCCTTGGCGCCCGGATCGAGGATGTCCAGCGCGATGTGGATCGGTACCTGCGGCGGCATCTGGGCCTGCCCCGCCAGCTCGCCGGAAAGGTATTCGCCGGGCTTGAAGCTGCGGCTGGCAAGCAGCTTGCCATTGATGTCGGCGAAGCGAATCTCCAGCAGCGGGAAAGGCTGGGCGAAGGCCGCGCGGTTGTAGAGGATCGCATCGACCACCAGCGCCCCGCTGAACTCGGGATGGCTGCGCACCACCAGGTTGCTGCTGCGGATCTGGTCGATGTCGACCAGCGACGGCAGCTTGCAGCCGAGTGTCGGGCAGATGCGCTCGAACCAGGGGCGGTATTGCGCCTGGCGCGACAGTTCGTCGTAGTTGTAGGCCACGTACTGGGCGCCGAGCGCGAGCAGGGCCAGGAGATTCAGCGCGCCCCAGCCGAGCCAGCGCCCCCAGGGTTTCTTGCGCTGTTGCCAGTCCAGTTGCAGCGGCTCGTCTTCGAGTTCGAACAGCGGTTCGTCACGCAGGGCGGGTTCCTGGCGAGGGGGCGAGGAGATTGCCGGTGGAATGTCGAAGTCCGGTTCGATGCGTTCGGTCTGCGCCTGCTGCGCCTTGGCGCTCGCCAATGGCCTGGTGCTCGTCGCGAGCGGGCTGGGGGGCTGCGGTGCGGCCTCGGTTACCGGCGTGAAGCTGATCGGCTCCGGCTCCCCTCCAGCGTCCGGCTTGGTCGCGGAGTCAGTGTCCTGCGCTTCGGCGTCGAGCAGCGTCTCGGCCCAGCTTTCGTCATGGATGCGTTCTTCTTCCGGCCGCGTATCGAGCAGGCGCGTGGCTGGGCTGGAGGCATTCTGCAATTCGAGAAAATCGCGCGACAGCTCGAGCTCCTGGCGCTCGAGCTTGGCCAGTTCCTCGTCGAGGTCGAGGCTGTCCAGGTCGAGATCGTCGTGAATCCACAGGGTTTCGTCGGCCTCGAGCGCCGGCCGCACCGGCTCGGCGGGGGCGGCCGGCGGCAAGGGAGGCTCTACGGCCCGGGGCGGTGCCGGGTCGGCCAGCGCTTGCGTCGGGTCGAGATCATCACGCAGCAGCTGACGAGCCGCATTGAACACTTCCATGCAGGCGCCGCAGCGCACGGTGCCATGCGCGGCGCGAAGCTGGCTGCGGCTGACGCGAAAACGGGTGCTGCAATGAGGGCATTGGGTGATGAAGCTGGTCATGCGCGATTCCGCGGGGAAAGTGCCGGCTAGTCTAGCGCATGCCTACCGCCCAGCGGCAGTGACGCCGCTGTCGTTGTGAGCGGTGGGCTGCGCCCGCATGGCGTTCAACGCCGGCGTACGCCGCTGATGCGTACCCAGCCGTCCTTGATGGCGGTCGGGTCGAGTTCGAAGTCCTCGTCGTAGGCGGCGCGGACCTCTTCGGCCTGTTCGGCGAGAATCCCGGACAACGCCAGCCGGCCGCCGGGCTTGACCAGTGCGCCGATGCGCGGTGCAAGGGACACCAGCGGCCCGGCGAGAATGTTGGCGACCACCACGTCGGCGGGTTCCTGCGGCAGCTGCTCGGGCAGGTAGAGTGCGAAGCGTTCGGCGGCGATGCCGTTGCGCTCGGCATTGTCGCGCGAGGCCTCCAGCGCCTGGCTGTCGATGTCGGTGCCGACGGCGTGCTCGGCGCCCAGCAGCAGGCCGGCGATGGCGAGAATTCCCGAGCCGCAGCCGAAGTCCAGCAGGGACTGGCCCTCGAGAGGCTGGGCGTCCAGCCATTCGAGGCAGAGCGCGGTGGTCGGGTGCGTGCCGGTGCCGAAGGCCAGTCCCGGGTCGAGCAGCAGGTTGACCGCGTCGGGCTCGGGCGCGGCATGCCAGCTGGGCACGATCCACAGGCGGCGACCGAAGCGCATCGGCTGGAAGTTGTCCATCCAGCTGCGTTCCCAGTCCTGGTCCTCGACCTGCTCGACCTGGTGTTCCGGCAGCTCGGTGCCGCGTAGCAGCTGCAGGTGGGCGAGCAGGGCGTCGGGGTCGGTATCGGCTTCGAACAGCGCCAGCAGATGGGTATGCGACCACAGCGGGGTGGTGCCCAGGTCCGGTTCGAAGATCGGCTGGTCTTCGGCGTCCATGAAGGTCACGGAGACCGCGCCGAGGTCCAGCAGCTGGTCTTCCAGCGCTTCGGCCTGTTCGGGGGTGATGGCGAGTCGGATCTGCAGCCAGGACATGGGAGACTCCCTTCGGGAGCAGCTTCAAGCTTCAGGCCTCAAGCCGCATGAATAAAAAAGAAGGAGCGGCCGAGGCCGCTCCAGAGGTGTGCATCATATGCTTGCAGCTTGCAGCTTGCAGCTTGCAGCTTGCAGCTTGCAGCTTGCAGCTTGCAGCTTGCAGCTTGCAGCTTGCAGCTTAGTGCTTGTCCATACCCAGTTTCTTTTCCAGGTAGTGGATGTTCACGCCGCCCTTGCAGAAGCCTGCGTCGCGCACCAGGTCGCGGTGCAGCGGGGCGTTGGTCTTGATGCCGTCGACGATCAGCTCGTCCAGGGCATTGCGCATGCGGCCCATGGCTTCGTCGCGGTCGGCGCCGAAGGTGATCAGCTTGCCGATCAGCGAATCGTAGTGCGGCGGTACCGCATAGCCGTCGTACAGGTGCGAATCGACGCGCACGCCGTTGCCGCCCGGGGCATGGAAGTGCTTCACCTTGCCCGGGCTGGGCATGAAGGTGCGCGGGTCTTCGGCGTTGATGCGGCATTCGATGGCGTGGCCGCGAATCTCCACGTCTTTCTGCTTGATCGCCAGCTTCTCGCCGCCGCCGATGCGCAGCATCTCCTTGACGATGTCGATACCGGTGACCATCTCGGTGACCGGGTGCTCGACCTGCACGCGGGTGTTCATCTCGATGAAGTAGAAGTTGCCGTCTTCATAGAGGAACTCGAAGGTACCGGCGCCGCGGTAGCCGATGTCGATGCAGGCCTGCACGCAGTGGGCCTGGACCTTGCGGCGGGCCTCTTCGTCGATCAGCGGGGCAGGGGCTTCCTCGATGACCTTCTGGTGGCGGCGCTGCAGCGAGCAGTCGCGGTCGCCCAGGTGGATGGCGTTGCCCTGGCCGTCGGCCAGCACCTGGATCTCCACGTGGCGTGGGTTGACCAGGAACTTCTCCAGGTAAACCATCGGGTTGCCGAAGGCGGCGCCGGCTTCGGTGCGGGTCAGCTTGGCCGAGGCGATCAGGTCCTCTTCCTTGTGCACCACGCGCATGCCGCGACCACCGCCACCGCCGGCGGCCTTGATGATCACCGGATAGCCCACTTCGCGGGCGATCTGCAGCGCTTTCTGCTCGTCTTCCGGCAGCGGGCCGTCGGAGCCGGGTACGGTCGGCACGCCGGCCTTCTTCATGGCGTCCTTGGCCGAGACCTTGTCGCCCATCAGGCGGATAACGTCGGCGGTCGGGCCGATGAAGGTGAAGCCGGATTTCTCCACCTGTTCGGCGAAGTCGGCGTTCTCGGCGAGGAAGCCGTAGCCGGGGTGGATGCCGTCGGCGCCGGTCACCTCGGCGGCGGCGATGATGGCCGGGATGCTCAGGTAGGACTGGGCGGAAGAGGCCGGGCCGATGCACACGGACTCGTCGGCCAGCGACACGTGCATCAGGTCACGGTCGGCAGTGGAGTGCACAGCCACGGTCTTGATGCCCAGTTCCTTGCAGGCGCGCAGGACGCGAAGGGCGATCTCACCGCGGTTGGCGATCAGTACTTTTTCCAACATCGCTGGCTCTCCGCGGTTCAAACGATGGTGAACAGCGGCTGGTCGAATTCGACCGGCTGACCATTCTCCACCAGGATGGATTCGATGGTGCCGCTGGTTTCGGCCTCGATGTGGTTCATCATCTTCATGGCTTCGACGATGCAGAGGATGTCGCCCTTCTTCACGGTCTGGCCGACGTCGACGAACGGCTTGGCTTCCGGCGAGGAGGCGCGGTAGAAGGTGCCGACCATCGGCGAGCGGACCACGGTGCCGTTCAGCTTGGGTGCGGCCGGGGCCGCGTCGGCAGCCGGCGCGGCAGCTGCGGCGGGTGCCGGAGCCGGTGCGGCAGGTGCCTGGGCGTAGATGGGTTGCTGCATCGCCACCTGCTTGCTGTGGCGGCTGATGCGCACGGACTCTTCACCCTCGTGGATCTCGAGTTCGTCGATACCGGACTCTTCCAGCAGTTCGATCAGTTTCTTGACTTTGCGAATATCCATGAAGCATTGACTCCCAGGTAAGTTCGAAGGGCATTGCTGCTCGCGTGTTCAGGACTCGGAGGCGAGTTCTCAGGAAGCAGCGAGTTGTTCCAGGGCGGCCTCCAAGGCCAGTCGGTAGCCGCTGGCGCCAAGGCCGCAGATCACCCCTACCGCGATATCGGAAAAGTAGGAGTGATGGCGGAAAGGTTCACGTTTGTGCACGTTGGACAGGTGCACTTCGATGAATGGGATGCTCACGGCCAGCAATGCGTCACGTAATGCGACGCTGGTGTGCGTGAAGGCGGCCGGATTGATCAGGATGAAGTCGACACCTTCGCCGCGCGCGGCGTGGATGCGCTCGATCAGTTCGTATTCGGCATTGGATTGCAGGTGCAGCAGGTGATGCCCGGCATTGCGGGCGTACTGCTCCAGATCCTGGTTGATCTGTGCCAGCGTCACCGCGCCGTAGACGCCCGGTTCGCGGGTGCCGAGCAGATTCAGGTTCGGGCCGTGAAGGACCAGAAGCGTGGCCATGCCTATTCCTTGTTTTTCTTGGGTGCGCCGAGCCGGCGGAAGGGCGGGCTCGCGGAAAGTGAAAAACTATGCCCGAAGCATGGGCTGACTGTCCAGTCATGCCGGGCGATCGCGTGAAATACCCGCATTATGGCTGGAGTTTGCCGCAGGAGCGCCGCGCTACAGTCGTGCCGCCGCGCGGTCCAGGCGCTCGGCGAAGCCGCTGGCGTCGATTTCGCCGACCACGCGCACGTCCGCCAGCTCGTTGCCGGCCCGGTCGAAGAAGAGGATCGCCGGCGGGCCGAACAGCTTGTAACGGTCCAGCAGACCGCGCTGGGCGGCATTGCTTTCGGTGATGTCGAAGCGGATCAGGCGGTAGTCGGCCAGCCGCGGTGCTATCTGCGGATCGGCGAAGACCTCGCGTTCGATCACCTTGCAACTGATGCACCAGTCGGCATACCAGTCGAGCATTAGCGGCTGGCCGGCCGCGCGGGCCGCCGCCAGTTGCGCATCCAGCTCGGCGGGGGTCGAGACGGTGTGCCAGCCTTCGATGGCGGTGCCGCCCTGCAGCATGGCGCTGGCCCTGGGCAGTGGTCGCAGCGGATCGGAGCCGCCTTGCAGGGCGCCGACCCAGGCCGCCAGCGCGTAGACCAGCAGGGCCAGCCCGAGGAGTTGGGCCAGCTTCTGCCGCGGCGTCTTGCTGGTGAACTCCAGCGTGCCGAGGAACAGCGCGCTGCCGGCGGCGAGCAGGCCCCACAAGGCCAGTGCCGCCGGGCCGGGCAGCACGCGCTCGAGCATCCACACCGAGACGGCCAGCAGCAGCACGCCGAAGATGTTGCGCACGCTGACCATCCAGGGGCCGCTCTTGGGCAGCAGCGCACCACCGCCGGTGGCGAACAGTATCAGCGGCGTGCCCATGCCCAGCCCCAGGGCGAACAGCTTCAGGCCGCCGCCCAGGGCATCGCCACTGGCGCTGATGTACAGCAGTGCACCGGCCAGCGGGGCGGACACGCAGGGCGACACCAGCAGGCTGGACACCGCGCCGAGCAAGGCGGCGCCGGTGAACGAGCCGCCGCGGGCGTTGCCGGCCAGACGGTCGAGGCGGCCGCTGACGGCCTGCGGCAAGCGCAGCTCGAACAGGCCGAACATGGCCAGCGCGAAGACCACGAAGAACAATGCGAAGGGCACCAGGATCCACGCTGATTGCAGGCGTGCCTGCAGATTCAGCTCCGCGCCGAACACGCCCATCAGCGCGCCGAGCACGGCGAATCCACCAGCCATCGGCAGGACGTAGGTCACCGACAGCAGGAAGCTGCGCAGGCCGCCGGGTTGGCCGCGCAGGACCACGCCGGTGAGGATCGGCAGCATCGGCAGTACGCAGGGAGTGAACGTCAGGCCCAGGCCGGCGAGGAAGAACAGCGCAACCGAACGCCATGACAGGCGACCATCCTCGGCGGGGCGCTCGGCGGAGGATGCGGCCGCCGGGCTGGCGCCGCCGCCGATGGCGATCGATTCGGTCTCCGGTGGATAGCACAGGCCCTTGTCGGCGCAGCCCTGGTAGGACACCTGCAGATCGAAGGGGCGGTTGTCGGGGTTGTTCACCGGCAACTGGATATCGAGGATGCCGTAGTAGACCTCGACCTCGCCGAAATAGTCGTCGACCTTCTGCACACCGGCAGGGAGCTGCGCTTCGCCGAGGCTGACGCCTGGCTCCGTGGTCCGGAAGGCGAAGCGGTGGCGGTAGAGGTAGTAGCCTTCGGCCGCGACGAAGCGCAGCGTGATTCGCTCGGGTGTCGCTTCCGCCAGGCTCAGGCGGAACGCCTCACGCACTGGCAGGAAGTCCGCGCTGTTGTTCAGCGCACCGCCGAAGGTAGGGCTGGGTTTGGTGTCGAACAGGCCGGCGCTGGCGGGCAGGACGAACAGCAGGAGAAGCAGACTCAGCAGACGACGCATGACGATCTCACGGTAAAGCAGTGGCGGCATGATAACCAAGCCGGGTGGCCGGCGCCCATGTTCAACTGTCGCTCTGCCGATCAGTTTGCAACCAAATGCTGTCGTCCTGCTCGATGCCCGGCAGGGGCTGCAGGAACTGGCCGGCACAGGGGCCTACGACGCACTCGCCCGATTCGATGAGAAACAGTGCGCCATGGGTTGCGCACTGCAGCATGCTGCCGCTCTCGTCGAGAAACCGGTCGGCCTGCCATTCCAGCGGCACGCCACGGTGCGGGCAGCGGTTGCGGTAGAGGTAGACGCGCCCCTCGCGGCGGACTGCGATCAGCTTGAGATCGGCGAGGCTGAAGCCGCGGCTCTGGCCTTCGCCCAGTTCGGATGTGGCGCACAAACGGATCATCGAGTCCTCCCGTGTGAGCGGCGATTATCGCGCAGCGACGAGGCATGCGCAGTGGAATAAACATGCCGCGCACTGGCGGTGCCGTCGGTGGGCTTTTATCCTTCGCCGCTCATACCGTTTGGCGAAGCATTCGATGGGTTCTGCCGTTTCCGCGCGCATTCTGTTCCCGGCGCTCGGCCTGCTGCTGCTGGTCGCGCTCTGGCTGTCGCTGGCGCTGGGGCCGCTGAGCCTGCCGCTGGGGGATACCCTGCGTGCCGTCCTGCGACTGCTCGGGCTGCCGCTGGCCGCGGATGGGCTGGAGCAGGCCGAACTGATCGTCGCGCAGCTCCGCTTGCCGCGGGCGCTTCTGGGGCTCGCGGGCGGAGCGGTGCTGGCCTTGTCCGGGGTGGCGATGCAGGGCCTGTTTCGCAACCCGTTGGCGGACCCGGGTTTGATCGGCGTGTCCAGCGGGGCGGCGCTGGGCGCGGCGGCGGCCATCGTCGGCGGTGCGTTGCTGGGCGGGCTGCCGGCGATAGTCGAGCCCTATGTGCTGTCGCTGTCGGCGTTCCTGGGCGGGCTCGGCGTGACCCTGCTGGTCTATCGCCTCGGACGCCGGGACGGCCAGACCCATGTCGCCACGATGCTGCTCGCCGGCATCGCGCTCACGGCGCTGGCCGGCGCCTCGATCGGGCTGTTTACCTACCTGGCCGACGATGCCACCTTGCGCTCGCTGACCTTCTGGAACCTCGGCAGCCTGAGCGGCGCCAGCTATGGGCGCATGTGGCCGTTGCTGCTGGTCACCGGCGCGGTGGCGCTGTGGTTACCGCGCCGGGCCAAGGCACTGAATGCATTGCTGCTCGGCGAATCCGAAGCGCGCCACCTCGGGTTCGACGTCGAACGCATCAAGCGCGAGCTGGTGATCTGTACCGCCCTGGGGGTCGGTGCTGCCGTGGCTGCCGCGGGGCTGATCGGCTTCGTCGGCCTGGTGGTTCCGCACTTGATGCGCCTGCTGGTGGGGCCGGATCACCGTGTCCTGCTGCCGGCTTCGGCGTTGGCTGGCGCCAGCCTGCTGCTGCTCGCCGATATCGTTGCGCGCATGTTGCTGATCCCGGCGGAGCTGCCGATCGGCATCGTCACCGCGTTGCTCGGTGCGCCGTTCTTCCTCTACCTGCTGCTGCGAGGGCGAGCCTGATGCTGCGTGCCGAAGGGGTGACAGTCCGGCGTGGCGCCATAACGGCACTGCAAGGGATTCATCTGGACTTGCCGGCGGGCCAGGTGTTCGGCGTGCTCGGCCCGAACGGCGCGGGCAAGAGCACCCTGCTCGGCGCTCTTTGCGGCGAGCTTGCCTGCAGCACCGGGCAGGTCCTGCTGCACGGGCGCCCGCTCGATGGCTGGCCGGACATCGAGCGGGCACGGCGGCTGGCGGTGCTGCCGCAGAGTTCGAGCCTGAACTTCGCCTTTCGTGTCGAGGATGTGGTCGCAATGGGGCGATTGCCCCATTGCAGCGGGCGGGCGGCGGATGCACGGATCGTCGAGGCGGCTCTTGCGACAGCTGATGCGCTGCATCTTGCCGCACGCAGCTACCTCACCCTGTCCGGTGGCGAGCGCCAGCGGGTTCATCTGGCGCGGGTCTTGGCGCAACTCTGGCCGGGCGCCGAAGGGCAGGTTCTGCTGCTCGACGAGCCGACCTCGATGCTCGATCCGGCGCACCAGCACAGCATTCTCCAGGCTGCCAGGCGTTTCGCCGCGCAAGGGGCGGCGGTGCTGGTTGTCCTGCACGACCTGAATCTGGCCGCGCGCTACTGCGATCGCCTGCTGCTGCTCGCGGAGGGGCGCGCCCAGGCCAGCGGGACGCCGCAGGAGGTCTTGCGTGCCGAGCCGCTGCGCGCGGTATTCGGCCTGGAGGTCCTGGTGCAGCGCCATCCGGAGCGCGGCCATCCCTTGATCATCGCCCGCTGAGGAGTTCGCCGTGCGCCTTTTGTTGCTGTTGGTCCTGAGTCTGCTGGCCGCCTGCCATTCGCTGCCGGAGCTGCCTGAGTGGCAGAGCCCCGAAGGGCGCGAACATGCCGACCTCGGTTCGATCGTCGACCTGCGCAGCGGCGCAACGCTGACGCCAGGGCAGTTGCTGGCCCGGCTGGAGAATGCCGAGCGATTGCTGGTCGGCGAGCGCCACGACAATCCGGATCATCATGCCTTGCAGCTATGGCTGCTGCAGGCCCTGGCCGAGCGCCGCGCGCAGGGCAGCCTGTTGCTGGAGATGCTCACGCCGGAGCAGCAGGCGCGGGTGGACACAGTCAGGGGCGACGTGCGCGAGGGCCGCATGGCGGACGATCTGCCCGCCGCACTGGCATGGCAGGACGGCTGGGACTGGCAGCTCTACGGCCCGCTCGTGCGCCATGCGCTGGCGCAGTCCTATCCGTTGCTGTATGCCAACCTGGGGCGTGAGGACATCACCGCTCTCTATCGCGCCGCGCGGCAAGTGAATGGGCGGGCCAGCGGGGCGAGTGCGGTGCGTGATGCATTGCGGGCCCAGATCAGGGCGTCGCATTGCGACATGCTGCCCGAATCGCAGCTGCCGGCGATGCTCGCGGTGCAGCAGCAACGCGATCGGCGCATGGCCGAGCGCCTGCAGGTCGCGCCGAAGCCGGCCATGTTGCTGGCCGGGGCCTTCCATGTGCGGCGCGATCTGGGCGTGCCGCTGCATCTGGAGGATTTGTCCGCCGGCGCGGCGCAGGTCTTGGTGCTCGCCGAGGTGGGCGAGCGGGTATCGGCCGAGCAGGCCGATTTCGTCTGGTATACGCCGGCCCAGAAAGAGCAGGACCATTGCGAGCAGCTGCGCACGCGCAAGCCATGACGGGATGTTCGATGGCGGCGACTTTTCCGCAGGCAAAAAAAGACCCGGCAGAGCCGGGTCAAAACCGTGATTAGCCTGATGAGGAGATAACCTGAAGACCCGACTGCCTGGAGTCTTCAGCTATCGACTGACCTCGCGATCAGTTGTGTTAATAATAACAATTCTCATTTGTGTGTCAACCGCCTTTCTAAAAATATTCTCCGCGTTCCCGGGCGGCCCGTTTGGGGCTATGCCGGTACGCCGACCCGCAGCTGGGTGACTTCCTTGTTCAGCAGGTCGATGCGGCGGGCCATGCTTTCGATGAGGCTGTGGGCGATGCGCGGGTTGCTCTGCGTCAGCCCCAGGAACTGCTCCTTGGGGATGACCATCACCGTGCAGGGTTCGCGGGCGATCACCGTGGCGCTGCGGCGCTCGCGGGTGAAGACGGCCATGGCACCGAAGATCTCGTCCTTCTGTACGTCGCCAACCTTCTGCCCATCGACGATGGCATCGGCCTGGCCTTCGATGATGATGAAGACGTTGTCCGCTTCGTCGCCCTGGCGGATCAGCTCCTCGCCGGCGGCGAAGTGCTTGAAACCGGTGGCAGGACGGATTTCCGGCTGCTTGAGGCGGGCGAGGGCATCGGAGAGCAGTGCGGTGTGGCCGATCAGGTACTGGGTGAACAGTTCCTGGCGGTGTTCGTCGGCGTGAATGTGCTGGAAGACCGCGCTGCGCGCGTAAGGCATCAGCCTGAGCGGCTCGTCGCTGCAATAACGCCACTCCGGCAGCTCGCTGCCCTGACGCAGGCCGATCAGGTCGCCTTCCTGCAGGTAGAACAGCGGCTTGGCGTCGATCAGGGCGTGCAGCAGGCCGGCTTCGATGATGAACAGCTGTTGTGCCGGAAGCTCGGCGCACAGATTCTCGGTGTGCTTCAGTTCGATGCTCGGGCCGGAGGGCTGCAGGCCTTCCAGCAACTGAGCGGGGATTCCTTGCAGGCGGTTGATCAGGCGATCGGCGTAGGCCGGTTGCTCCCCGAGTAAATACATGTCGGCAAATCCTTGAACGAACGGGCGGGCGATGGGCAGGGACTCTCTCGCGCACAATAGGCTCGGCCGCAGGGCCGAGTAAATCCTGTGCCGTGGAGGTTGTGAGCTAGCTCTTGTTGTCGTGCCCGCCGTTCAGATGACGGTTCAGCTCTTCCTTGAGGGGCGTGGGCAGTTCCTGCCAGGGCAGGTCGCGCAAGGCGCCCTCGATTGCGTACAGCAAAACCCGGGAGGCGCCGAAACCGCGTGCCTTGACGGCCCTATAGGAGCTGACCGAGCCCAGTCGCCTGAGGTCTTCCGCCGTGTGGATGCCCGATGCGTGCAGCCATTGCACCGAGGTTTTGCCGAGATTTCGCAGAGTGAGCAGTTCATCGTGCATGGCGGCATCCTTACGGTGTTAAGGGCTGTCGGCGAGCCCTAGCGGTTTGGGTAGCCTGTCAGGAAGTGTAGCGGCCAGCGAATCCGCCGCTGGCGGTCCGGCTGGCCCCAGGCGGCTGCCAGTTGTGGCTCCAGCCGCGCCACGGGGTCCTCGCCGTTGACCCGTTGCCATTTCTTCACGGCGGACCAGGTGCGCAGATAGCCGGTGAGCTGATGGAGATTCCATTGCGCCTCGAGGGCGAAGGCGGGCGTTTCGATGCCTGCGAAGGGCAGCTGGATGTCGCGGTAGCCGGCGTCCACGCTGGCGCGCCCGTCCGGCCAGTAGCCGGCGAGGGTCGTGGCGTACAGCTGCTGGATGATGTCGTCCAATGCCGGCGTGATCTGCAGCAGGCTGTAGCACCAGGCGCAGAACAGGCCGTCCGGCTTCAGCGCCAGGCGCGCCTGGGCGAAGAACTCGGGGGTGGCGAACCAGTGCAGCGCCTGGGCGACCACCAGCAGATCCAGTTGCGCAGGTTTCAGGGGCAGTTGCTCGGCTTCGGCAACGAAGCGTTGCACGCCTGGCCAGCAGCGTTCGGCAGACAGCTGCTGCGGGCTCGCATCGCAGGCGAGCACCTGCCGGAAATGCCGGGTCAGCGGCAGGCTGGCCTGGCCGTTGCCGGCGGCCAGGTCCAGCGCCAGGTCGGTGCTCGTGCACTGATGCGCCAGCCAGGCGAACAGCGGTTCGGGGTAGGTGGGACGGAATCGGGCGTAGTCGTCGGAGTGCGCCGAGAACAGCTGGACGCTGTCGCTGGCCGGGCGGGGTGCCCGGGGTTCGCTGGCAGACATATTGGCTTCCCGCGGTTGATTATCGGCAGTATAGAAGCACCGCCGCGCTCTGCGTGCGGCGGTGCCTTCCGCTCAGAGCCCGGGCAGGTGCTGGCGGATGCTGGCGACCAGGTCGTCGAGGCTGCCGGCGTTCTGTGTATCGACCCGGCGGCTGTGCGTCAGCTCGCTTTCGCTCAGGGCCTCACGGCTGGCGCGCTGGGCCTGGACGACTTCCAGAGTGGCATCCGAAGGATCGCCGCCTTCGGCCTGGCGTTGCGCCAGCCATTGCGCGATCACCGCATCGGGCGCCTCGCAGTCGAGGATCAGGAAGGGCACGCCGGTGGATTCGGCGATCTGCCACGCCGCCTGGCGCTGCGGTTGCTTGAGGTAGGCCGCATCGATCACCACGGAGAAGCCGGCCTGCAGGGCGGCCTTGGCGAGCTGGTGCAGGCGCTGGTAGGTCGCCTCGCTGGCCTGCTGGCTATAGATGCCGGTGTCGAGCTGGCCTTGCTGGGCCTGCGGTTGTTCGCCATGCAGGCGCTTGCGTTCGACATCCGAGCGCAGGCGCACTGCGCCCAATGCCTCGACCAGGCGCAGGGCGACGTGGCTCTTGCCGACGGCGGACACGCCATGGGTGATCGCCAGGAAGCGCGAGGGAATGGCGCTGTAGCTTTCCGCCAGGTTGGCATAGCTGCGGTACTGGCGCAGGACCACCTTGCGCTGCACCGCGTCCTGCTCCTGGTACAGGCGGAACAGGCTGACCTTGGCGCGCACCAGGGCACGGTAGGCCTTGTACAGGTTGAGCAGCTCCAGTGCGGCGTAGTCGCCGGTGCGTTCGAGCCAGCCGTTGATGAAGCGCCGGGCCTGGCACTTGAGGCCGCGGTCCTCGAGGTCCATGGCGAGGAACGCGGCATCCGAGGCGATGTCGATCAGGCGGAATGGCTCGTTGAACTCGATGCAGTCGAACAGCACCACCTTGTCGTCGATCAGGGTCGCGTTGCCGAGGTGCAGGTCGCCGTGGCACTCGCGGATGAAGCCCTGCTGGCAACGCTGATCGAGCAGCGGACCCAGGCGCAGGATGCTGGTTTCGGTCCAGTCCTCCAGCGCGTCGAGCTGCTGCAGGTCGGCCGCTTCGCTGAGCAGCGGGCGGATCTGCTCGAAGTTCTGCCGCATCGGCGCGACGATCGCCTCGGCGCTGTTCAAGGCGTGGTCGGCCGGGACGTGGGGCGTGTTCAGGTGGAAGCGGGCGATCTGTTCGGCCAGCGCGTCGATGTGCGCGTCGGTCAGTTCGCCGCGCGCCTGCACCTCGGCCAGCAGCTGGGTTTGCGGGAATTCGCGCATCTTCAAGACGTATTCGAAGGGCTCGCCCGCGCCGTCGATCACTGGCGCTTCCGCAGAGCCGCTGATCGGCAGCACCTGCAGGTAGAGCTCGGGCGCCATGCGCTGGTTCAGCCGCAGCTCCTCCTCGCAGAAACGCTTGCGCGCCGCGAGGGTGGTGAAGTCGAGAAAGCCGAAGTCGACCGGCTTCTTGATCTTGTAGGCATAGGCGCCGGTCAGGATCACCCAGGAGATGTGCGTCTCGATGACCCGGAAGCCCTCGACGGGATGCGGGTACAGGGCAGGGTTCTGCAGGGCAGCGATCAGTGTCTGGCTCACGGTCTTTCCTTGTTGAATTTCTTGGACGGGGCGTGCGAGTCCTCTGCGAAGCAGTCCACACAGTCGAAAAGTCGCTGGCATTATGGCCGTTGGGCGTTGCGCTGCAAACCGCCGAGAGGCCGTCTGTCCGCTGCGGCAAAGTGCGTATAATGCGCCGCCATGACTAAATCCCGCTCCCCTCGTACCCGCTCGAAACGCCGCTCCGGCGGGGCCCGCCCCTGGCTGGGCTGGGCGATCAAGCTTTCCATCGTCGGCCTGGTGATCCTCGCCGGCTTCGCAATCTATCTGGATGCCGTGGTGCAGGAGAAATTCTCCGGCAAACGCTGGACGATCCCCGCCAAGGTCTATGCGCGGCCGCTGGAGTTGTTCGTCGGGCAGAAGCTGGACAAGAACGATTTCCTCGCCGAACTCGATGCCTTGGGTTATCGCCGCGAAAAGGCGGTGAGCGGCCCGGGCGGTGCCTCGGTGGCCGGCAACAATGTGGAACTGCACACCCGGGGCTTCCAGTTCTATGAAGGCAACGAAGAATCGCAGCGGCTGCGGGTGCGCTTCTCCGGTGACTTCGTCGCCGGGCTGAATCGCGCCAACGGCGGCGAGCTGCCGGTCGCGCGGCTGGAGCCGGTGCTGATCGGCGGCCTGTATCCGGCGCACAACGAAGACCGCATCCTGATCAAGCTCGACCAGGTGCCGCCGTACCTGGTGGAAACGCTGGTGGCTGTCGAGGACCGGGAGTTCTTCCATCACTTCGGCGTCTCGCCCAAGTCGATCGCGCGCGCGGTCTGGGTCAACCTGACCGCCGGCCAGGTGCGCCAGGGTGGCAGCACCCTGACCCAGCAGCTGGTGAAGAACTTCTACCTGACCAACGAGCGCAGCCTCAGCCGCAAGGCCACCGAGGCGATGATGGCCGTGCTGCTGGAACTGCATTACGACAAGCAGGAAATCCTCGAGGCCTACCTCAACGAGGTGTTCCTCGGCCAGGATGGCCGCCGGGCGATCCACGGCTTCGGCCTGGCCAGCCAGTACTTCTTCGGCCAGCCGCTGGCCGAGCTGAAGCTGCCGCAGGTGGCGCTGCTGGTCGGCATGGTCAAGGGGCCGACCTACTACAACCCGCGGCGCAACCCGGAGCGGGCGCTGGAGCGGCGCAACCTGGTGCTCGATCTGCTGGCCGAACAGCAGGTGGTCAGCGTCGAGGAGGCGGCGAAGGCCAAGCAGGCGCCGCTGGGTGTGACCCAGCGCGGCAGCCTGGCCGACAGCTCGTATCCGGCGTTCCTCGACCTGGTCAAGCGCCAGCTGCGCCAGGACTATCGCGACGAGGACCTGACCGAGGAAGGCCTGCGTGTATTCACCAGCTTCGACCCGATCCTCCAGCTGAAAGCAGAGCAGGCCATGAGCGAGACTCTCAAGCGCCTTGGCAAGAATACCGAAGGGATCGAGGGCGCGATGATGGTGACCAATCCGGAGACCGGCGAGATCCAGGCCATGCTCGGCAGTCGCCAGCCCGGCTACGCCGGCTTCAACCGCGCGCTGGATGCGGTGCGGCCGATCGGCTCGCTGATCAAGCCGGCCATCTATCTGGCTGCGCTGGAAAAACCCAGCCAGTACACGCTGACCAGCCTGCTGGAAGACGAGCCCTTCTCGGTCAAGGGCGCCGACGGGCAGATTTGGAAGCCGCAGAACTATGGCCGCCAGGCCCATGGCACGGTGTACCTGTACCAGGCGCTGGCCAACTCCTACAACCTGTCCACCGCCCGTCTCGGGCTCGACCTGGGCGTGCCGAACGTGCTCAGGACGCTCGAGCGGCTGGGCGCTTCACCGAAGTGGCCGGCCTACCCGTCGATGCTGCTCGGCGCCGGCGGGCTGCGCCCGATCGAGGTGGCCGGCATGTACCAGACGCTGGCCAGCGGCGGCTTCAATACCCCGTTGCGTGGCATTCGCAGCGTGCTGACCGCCGATGGCGAGCCGCTCAAGCGCTATCCATTCCAGATCCAGCAGCGCTTCGATCCCGGTGCGATCTACCTGACCCAGTACGCGATGCAGCGCGTCATGCGCGAAGGCACCGGCCGTTCGGCCTATAACCGCCTGCCGCAGTCGTTGAACCTGGCCGGCAAGACCGGGACCACCAACGATTCGCGCGACAGCTGGTTCGCCGGCTTCAGCCAGGATCTGCTGGCGGTGGTCTGGCTCGGCCGCGATGACAATGGCAAGACCTCGCTGACCGGCGCCACCGGGGCGCTGCAGGTCTGGACGGATTTCATGCGGCGTGCCGACCCGCTGCCCTTGCAGACCCCGGTGCCGGATAATGTGGCGTACGCTTGGGTGGATGCGCGCAGTGGCCTGGGCACCGACGAGCGTTGCCCGGGCGCGGTGCAGATGCCCTACATCCGTGGCAGCGAACCGGCTCCCGGCCCGGGCTGCGGTATCCAGGCTCCGGTGGAGTCGGTCATGGACTGGGTGCGCGGTTGGCTGCAATAGGCCGGCCTGCGTTGCGCCCCGGCTGTTTAGTGAAGAGGTCTGAATAGTGAACAAGCAATGGATGACTGTTCTGGCGGCCGTCGCCCTGATGCAAGGCTGTGCCACCGTCGATCGCCGGGCGATCCCGGTCGTCGACGCCGGGGCGCCGGTCTCCGAAGAGCTGGCGGCGCGCCAGGGCTATCGTGCCCCGGCTGCTCCCGTGGCGGCACCGCAACAGCGGGAGGAGGACTCGGGCGTCGTGGTGATGGTGCCCCAGGGCGGCTCGGCCCCCCTGCAAACCTTCGCCGCACCGGACAGCGCATTTTCCGGGACGATCGATTCGGGCAGCGCGGCGCAGCCGGCCTGGCAGCCTGCGCCGTCGATCTCCGCGCCGGCCAGCGCGCCTGCGCCGAGCATGCCCAGCGGGATTCCCTCCTCCGGCAGTGGCCTGGCGGCCGACGAGCAGCTCGACGGACCGGTGCTGGCGCTGCTGACCACCGCCCAGCAACAGCAGGGCGGCGGTGACCTGAATGGTGCCGCTTCCAGCCTGGAACGCGCCCAGCGCATTGCCCCGCGCGAGCCGCAGGTGCTCTATCGGCTGGCACAGGTGCGATTGGCGCAGGGCGATGCGGTGCAGGCCGAGCAGCTCTCCCGCCGTGCGCTGAGTTATTCCAGCGGGCGTCCTGCGCTGCAGGCGAGTCTCTGGGAGCTGATCGCGCAGTCGCGTGAGCGCCAGGGCGATACGGCGGGCGCCGCGCAGGCCCGTGAGCGGGCCAAGGTCAACCTGTGATGGATGCGCGTTTGCCGGCGGTGGCGCAGCAGCTGTTGCTGATCGAGCGCGAACTGCGCGTGCTCGGGCTATGGGCGGCGGCGCCGCCGTCGCCGGAGGCGCTCGCCAGCAGCGAGCCCTTCTGCGTCGATACGCTGCCATTCGAGCAGTGGCTGCAATGGATCTTCCTGCCGCGGATGAAGACGATCGTCGAGGCGGGGCTACCGCTGCCGGCGGCTTCCGGTATCCATGCGATGGCGGAAATGGTCTATCGCGAGCGGCAGGTGGCGGGGCTGCTGGAGGCGTTGCTGCGGTTCGATGAGCTGATCGTGAACGCCTGACGCCGCTCGAACGGACTGGGGCGCCTCGCTTGTTGCGCCCCCGATGGAGGAGTGGCCGCGGTACCGCGGGCGCGGCCGCATCAATTGCAGTTTTCTGCGATTTTCTCTTGGGTTTCCGTGATGCGGGCCTGGCGCTCCTCCTCGGTGATGCGTCGGACTTCGCCGTTTTCCTCGACTCGCACGCGCGGGTTGTTCTGCAGTTGCGCCAGGTTGGTGCGCAGCGTCTCGCAGTAGCGCTTGCGCTCGGCCTCCTGCTCGGCCACCTGCTGCTTGACCTGGCGGTCGATGCTGCGCTGATCCGGCTCAGCGGCGGGCTCGCCCTGCGGCGCCGCTGCCGGCCTTGCCGGGGCGGTCACCGTGTTGACGGTTTCCGCTTGCTGGCCCTGGGGCGGCTGTGCACCGAAATGCGTGACCCCCTGGGCATCCACCCATTTGTATACCTGGGCGGCCATGGCCGTACTGCTCAGCGCCAGCAGCAGGCCGCCGGCAAGAAACATGAATCGCATGCTGTTACCTTCGTCTGGATCGGAAACCGGCTGCCACTATACCCAAAACCCCCGGCGCTGCTTCTGCACCGCGTCACAGCCGAAAGCGCTCGAGCGCAACGGCGGGCTTGACTTGCCGCTGCCGAATCCGAACAATCCGAGGCTTGCTGTCCTGAGTCGCCTCGCCGCAAGCGATACCGGCTCAGTCTAGACAGACATGAGGTGCTACCCGCGCCGACCTGCATCACCCGCAACGCGTTACCTCGCGCTGGGTGGAGAGCCCGCGACACCAGGGACTCTTCCAATACTGGCTCAGTCAGTGGCTGACGTAGTCGGCGACCACCGTCGCTCATGCCCTGCTGGCAGTAAACCTTTTCTGGCGGCTCCGGCTTGGACCGCTATCTGGCGTTCAGAGGTGAACAACGTGGAACTCTTATCCGGCGCTGAAATGGTCGTCCGCTTCCTGCGTGACGAAGGCGTTAAGTACATCTACGGGTACCCGGGCGGTGCCGTTCTGCATATCTACGATGCGCTTTTCAAAGAGAAGTCCATCGAGCACATCCTGGTTCGTCACGAGCAGGCCGCCACCCACATGGCCGATGGCTACGCGCGCGCGACCGGCAAGGCTGGCGTGGTGCTGGTGACCTCCGGTCCTGGGGCGACCAATGCCATCACCGGTATCGCCACCGCCTTCATGGACTCGATCCCGATGGTGGTCATCTCCGGTCAGGTGCCCAGCACCATGGTGGGCACCGACGCCTTCCAGGAAACCGACATGATCGGCATCTCCCGGCCCATCGTGAAGCACAGCTTCATGATCAAGCATCCTTCGGAAATCCCCGAAGTGATGAAGAAGGCGTTCTACCTCGCTGAGTCCGGTCGCCCAGGGCCGGTTGTCATCGACATTCCGAAAGACATGACCAACCCGGCCGAAAAATTCGAATACGTCTACCCGAAGAAGGCCAAGCTGCGTTCGTACAGCCCGGCCGTGCGCGGGCATTCGGGCCAGATTCGCAAGGCGGCGGAATTGCTGCTGGGCGCCAAGCGGCCGATCATCTACGCCGGTGGCGGCGTGGTCCTGGGCAAGGCCTCGGCGCAACTGACCGAGCTGGCGAAGATGCTCAACCTGCCGGTGACCAACACCCTGATGGGCCTGGGGTGCTATCCGGGCAGCGACCGCCAGTTCGTCGGCATGCTCGGCATGCACGGTAGCTACACCGCCAACCTGGCGATGCATCACTCCGACGTGATCCTGGCCGTCGGTGCGCGTTTCGACGATCGCGTGATCAACGGTGCGACCAAGTTCTGCCCGAACGCCAAGATCATCCATATCGACATCGATCCGGCGTCGATCTCCAAGACCATCAAGGCGGACATCCCGATCGTCGGCCCGGTGGACAGCGTGCTCACCGAGATGGTCGCCATCGTCAAGGAAATCGGTCAGGCGCCGAATGCCGAGACCGTGGCCAGCTGGTGGAAGCAGATCGACGAGTGGCGCGGCAACGGCCGGCTGTTCCCCTACAACGAGGGCGATGGTTCGATCATCAAGCCGCAGGCCGCCATCGAGGCGCTCTGCGAAGTGACCAGGGGCGAGGCCTATGTAGCCTCGGACGTTGGTCAGCATCAGATGTTCGCCTGCCAGTACTACAAGTTCGACAAGCCCAACCGCTGGCTCAACTCGGGCGGCCTCGGCACCATGGGCTTCGGTCTGCCGGCAGCCATGGGCGTCAAGCTGAATTTCCCCGAAGCCGATGTCGCGGTGGTGACGGGCGAGGGCAGCATCCAGATGAACATCCAGGAGCTGTCCACCTGTTTGCAGTACGACCTACCGGTGAAGATCATCAACCTCAACAACGGTGCGCTGGGCATGGTCCGCCAGTGGCAGGACATGGTGTACAACAGTCGCTACTCGCACTCGTACATGGAGTCGCTGCCGGACTTCGTCAAGCTGGCCGAGGCCTACGGCCACGTCGGCATGCGCATCACCGAGCTCAAGGATCTCAAGCCGATGATGGAAGAGGCGTTCGCCATGAAGAATCGCCTGGTCTTCCTGGATATCGCCGTCGACACCGCCGAGCACGTCTATCCGATGCAGATCAAGGATGGTGCGATGCGTGACATGTGGCTGAGCAAGACGGAGCGGACCTGACCATGAGACACATCATTTCCCTGTTGATGGAAAACGAACCGGGTGCGCTGTCCCGTGTGGTCGGCCTGTTTTCCCAGCGCAACTACAATATCGAGAGCCTGACCGTCGCGCCGACCGAAGATCCGACTCTGTCGCGTCTAACGTTGACCACCGTCGGGCACGAGGAGGTGATCGAGCAGATCACCAAGAACCTCAACAAGCTGGTGGAAGTCGTCAAGCTGGTGGATCTGTCGGAGAGCGCGCATATCGAGCGCGAGCTGATGCTGATCAAGGTCAAGGCCACCGGTGCCCAGCGCGCCGAGGTCAAACGCACCACGGATATTTTCCGCGGGCAGATCGTCGATGTGACCACCAGCGTCTATACCATCCAGCTGGCCGGAACCAGCGACAAGCTGGACAGCTTCATCCAGGCCATCGGCACCGCGTCGATCCTGGAAGTCGTACGCAGCGGCGTCACCGGGATTTCCCGGGGCGACAAGGTCCTGAGTATCTAACGGCTGGCGGGCGTGTCCGTCCGACAGTCAGCAACGTTTTATCGAATGGCCCACGAGGCCGGCAATAGGGGTAGTTCATGAAGGTTTCTTACGATAAAGACTGCGATCTTTCCATCATCCAGGGCAAGAAGGTCGCCATCATCGGTTACGGCTCCCAGGGCCATGCCCATGCCTGCAACCTGAAGGACTCCGGTGTCGACGTCACCGTCGGCCTGCGTCCGGGTTCCACTTCCATCGCCAAGGCCGAAGCGCATGGCCTGAAGGTCAGCGACGTGCCGGCCGCGGTCGCCGCCGCCGATCTGGTGATGATCCTCACCCCCGACGAGTTCCAGGGCCGCCTGTACAAGGACGAGATCGAGCCGAACCTGAAGCAGGGCGCCACCCTGGCCTTCGCCCACGGCTTCTCGATCCACTACAACCAGGTCGTGCCGCGTGCCGATCTGGACGTGATCATGATCGCGCCTAAGGCCCCGGGCCACACCGTACGCTCCGAATTCGTCAAGGGTGGCGGCATTCCGGACCTGATCGCGGTCTACCAGGACGCTTCCGGCAATGCGCGCAACGTCGCGCTGTCCTACGCCTGCGGCGTGGGCGGTGGTCGTACCGGCATCATCGAGACCACCTTCAAGGACGAGACCGAGACCGACCTGTTCGGCGAGCAGGCCGTGCTCTGCGGTGGTTGCGTCGAGCTGGTCAAGGCCGGTTTCGAAACCCTGGTCGAAGCCGGCTACGCCCCGGAAATGGCCTATTTCGAGTGCCTGCACGAGCTGAAGCTGATCGTCGACCTGATGTTCGAAGGCGGCATCGCCAACATGAACTACTCGATTTCCAACAACGCCGAGTACGGTGAATACGTCACCGGTCCGGAAGTCATCAACGCCGAATCCCGTGCTGCCATGCGCAATGCCCTCAAGCGCATCCAGGACGGCGAGTACGCCAAGATGTTCATCACCGAAGGCGCCGCCAACTACCCGTCCATGACGGCCTATCGTCGCAACAACGCGGCGCATGGCATCGAAGTGGTCGGTGAGAAGCTGCGTGCGATGATGCCCTGGATCGCGGCCAACAAGATCGTCGACAAGAGCAAGAACTGATCGTCGTTCCGCTGGAGAAAAACGCGGCCTTGGCCGCGTTTTTTCGTTCTGCCCGCCAGGCATCTGGTATAAATCACGGGCTTGGCCGGGCTGAACCGCGTATCCCCTGGCCTGGTCGAAATTATCCGTACCTGTTGTAAAGGTGATTGTGCATGAGTGAACAAGCTGAAGAGCCGAACAAGCCAGTCGAGCCGGAAAGCATCCTGCCGATCGACGAGCATGTCGAGGAGACCCAGGAGCCCGACGGCCGCAAGGTGCGTCACCGGGGCATCTACCTGTTACCCAACCTGTTCACTACCGCCAACCTCTTTGCCGGCTTCTTTTCCATCATTACCGCCATCAACGGCAATTTCTACGTGGCTGCCGCGACGGTATTCGTCGCCATGGTGCTGGACAGCCTGGATGGCCGGGTCGCCCGCCTGACCAATACCCAGAGCGCCTTCGGCGCCGAATACGACTCGCTGTCGGACATGGTCGCCTTCGGCCTGGCGCCTGCGGTGCTCGCGTACGAGTGGGCGCTGTCCGAATTGGGCAACGTCGGACTCACCGTGGCCTTCATCTATGTAGCTTGCGCGGCTCTGCGCCTGGCGCGCTTCAATACCCAGATCGGCAAGGTCGACAAGCGCTGGTTCATCGGACTGGCCAGCCCCGCCGCCGCCGGGGTGGTCGCCGGTTGGGTCTGGGCGGTCTGGGCGCTCGACGAGTCGGGGATCCGCGGCGTGGATCTGCCGCTGGTGCTGGTCATGCTCTTCGCACTGATGGTCGCTGCCGCGGGCCTGCTGATGGTCAGCAACATCAAGTACTACAGCTTCAAGGATCTCGATCTCAAGGGGCGGGTGCCTTTCGTCGCCATCCTGGTGGTGGTGCTGGTGTTCGCCGTGGTCTTCAGCGACCCGCCACGAATCCTGCTGTTGATCTTCCTGGCCTATGCCGCTTCCGGTCCGGTGCAGTACCTGATGCAGTTGCGTCGCCGCAAGCGCGCCGAGGGTTGATTTTCTGTCCGGGGCCGCGCCTTATTGGTTCCTTCCGGCCAATATGCGGAGGCCCGCATGCTTATCAAGACTCCCATTTCCGGCGAATGCCATGAGTCAGAGGTGACGCCGGAGGCGGTTTACCTGAATCGCCGCCGGCTGCTCCAGGGGACACTGCTGTCCGTTGCGGCAGCGGGCATATCGCCGTTCGCCAAGGCTGCTGAGCGCTACGAGGGCGTGGAGCCGGCGCCAGCCTCGGCCTGGTTCACTGAAAAGCTGGCCGGGGCTCGTTGGCAGGCGATCGTGGCCCAGGGCGAGGCGATCACGCCTTTTTCCGACGCCACGCATTACAACAACTTCTACGAATTCGGTCCCAACAAGGGCGACCCGGCGCGCCATGCGTCGGCGTTGAAGGTCGAACCCTGGGCGGTGGTCGTCGACGGGGAGGTCGATAACCCCGGGCGCTACTCTCTCGAGGATCTGTTTCCGCAAGGCCGTCTGGAGGAGCGCATCTACCGGCTGCGCTGTGTCGAGGCGTGGTCGATGGTGATTCCCTGGCTGGGCTTTCCCCTGGCCGACCTGATTCGCCGGCTGCAACCTCGTTCTGCCGCCCGGTTCATTCGCTTCGAAACGGCCTACAGGCCCGAGGAGATGCGCGGTACCCGTTCGGGCTTCGCCTTGATCGACTGGCCCTATGTCGAGGGCCTACGCATGGATGAGGCGATGCACCCGTTGACCTTGCTGGCTGTCGGCATGTACGGGCGGGTCCTGCCCAACCAGAACGGTGCGCCTCTGCGCTTGGTCGTACCCTGGAAGTACGGCTTCAAGAGTATCAAGTCGATCGTGCGGATCAGTTTCGTGCGTGATCAGCCGGCGACCACCTGGCAGACGATGGCTCCGCAGGAGTACGGCTTCTACGCGAACGTGAACCCCAAGGTCTCGCATCCGCGCTGGTCCCAGGCGCGCGAGCGTCGCCTTCCCGGCAGCCTGTTCAGTCCTAATTTGCGTGACACGCTGCTGTTCAACGGTTACGCCGAGCAGGTGGCGGGTCTGTATAGCACGATGGATCTCAGCAAGGACTATTGATGCGTTACGCGTGGTGGCGGATCGCGATATTCACCAGCGCGGCAAGCGTGCCTTGTTACTGGCTGGCCCTGGCTTGGCAATTCGCGCTGGGGCCGGATCCCGGCAAGGTGCTGGTCGACAACCTGGGCCAGGGTGCTCTGGTGTTGCTGCTTCTGACCTTGGGGATGACACCTCTGCAACGGGTTACGGGCTGGGGCGGCTGGCTGGCCGTGCGTCGCCAGCTCGGGCTTTGGACGTTCAGCTATGCCCTGCTGCACCTGACCAGCTATCTGTATTTCCTGCTGGGCGGCGAGTTCTCCCGCCTGGGTGAGGAGCTACAGGAGCGGCCATACATTCTGGTTGGCATGCTCGGGTTCCTGGGGTTGACGGCATTGGCACTCACCTCCAATCGATGGAGCATGCGTCGGCTCGGTAAGCGCTGGAAGGCGCTGCACCGACTGATCTATCTGATCGTCATCATCGCACTGCTGCACATGCTCTGGGTCGTTCGGTCAGATGTCGGGCGCTGGTTCCTGTACGCCGGTATCGCCACGATGCTGCTCGCGTTGCGGATTCCGATCGTTGCTATCGCCCTGGGTAAGTTGCAGCGTGGGAAAAAGAAAATCCGTAATAAACCCGAAATAAACGGTTGACGGGGGAAATCAGGTCCCTATAATGCGCACCACTTCCGGCGCAGTCCTCAAGCAAAACCTCTTGTAAATCAAAAGGTTAGCGAAATAAAGAGGTTGCACTGGCGGCGAATTCGAGTAGAATGCGCCGGGCTGGCAGAGGCGGTGGTCGAGTCCTGTCGGTGCTTCGGTCGGTTCGATCGAAAGCGGTTGAAAGAGGTGGTTGACAGTGGTTTTGAACGCTGTATGATTCGCCTCCCGCTGACGAGAGATGCAGGTTGATCGAAGGCGGCAAGCGGTTGAGTAGAAAAGAAATTTTCGAAAAACAGCTTGACAGCGAGAAAGGCTGCTGTAGAATGCGCGGCCTCGGTTGAGACGAAAGACTTGATCGAAACGCTCTTTAACAACTGAATCAAGCAATTCGTGTGGGCGCTTGTGAATGTAAGACTGGTAGTCGCAAGATTATCAGCATCACAAAGCAACACTCGTGAATTCGAGAGTTACTCTTTC
>NZ_POUT01000013.1 GCF_002890915.1 Stutzerimonas stutzeri
GTGCTGAAACCTGTCAAAAAGGCCTGAAGTCAGGCCTTGTTTGGACTCCGTTAGGCCAAAGCGCTTGAAAAAGCGCCAAACCGGACGGGTTGGGGCAGTTGAAGCCGAGTTTTTCAACGGCCTGCTAACCCTTCGCGGTCGGTGCATGCGTTGCGCCGGCCAGCCTCTTCCTACAGGCCCAGGCGCTCGCGCATCTGTTCACTGAGCGTCTGCTGCACCTGCCCGATACCCGCCCAGGGGTCATCGTCGCCCAACTCCTGCAGCCGTTCGAACAGGTTGCCCACGGTCCAGAGGTTGGCGCCTTTCAGCTCACCCAGCTCCTCGCGATGGATCGGCACGGAAACCGGCAGGCCCGCCCGCGCCCGCACCGAATAGGCTGCAACGGTACTGGCGCCGCGGCTGTTGCGCAGGTAGTCGATGAAGATGCGCCCCACGCGATTCTTCGGTCCGCTGACCGCCGAGAAATGCCCGGGCAGCAGCTTGGCCAAGTATTTGGCAACGGCGTGGCTGAAGGTTTTCACCTCGCCCCAGCCATGCACCGCCTTGAGCGGCACGATGATGTGCATGCCCTTGCCGCCGCTGGTCTTGAGGAAGGAATCCAGGCCGATCTCGTCCAGCAGGGTCTGCGTCAGCTGGGTGGCTTCTACCATCCGTTTCCACGGCAGCGCGGGGTCGGGGTCGAGGTCGAGCACGAAACGGTCGGGATGGTCCAGCGCCGGCGCCACGGCGTTCCAGGTATGCAGTTCGATGGTGCCCATCTGCGCCGCGCCGACTAGCGCTTCGGCGCTGTCGATCACCAGCAGCGCGCCATGCTCGGGATCGAGCGCCGGATCGAGCTGGGTAATGTGCGGGATGGCCAGCTTGTCGGCGTGCTTCTGGAAGAACAGTTCGCCTTCGATGCCTTCCGGGGCACGCACCAGCGCCAACGGGCGGGCGCGTAGCTGCGGAAGTGCCCAGGGCGCGACGCGGGCATAGAAGCGTGCCAGCTCGATCTTGGTCGTACCGCTGGCCGGATCGATGATCCTCTGGGGGTTGGAAATCCTGATCCGAGCGTTCCCGAGCGGATCGGCCTTCTCGCGATCGGGGCGTGCCGGCGTGCCGTTGCCAACCGGCCTGGCCCGCTCGCGGGTGATCGCCTTGGCCGGCTTGTCCGTGCGCAGGCCGTGGAAGACCGAATGGCGGATGACACCTTGCCGGGTCATCTCGGCATAGGCGACCTCGCACATCAGCTCGGGCCTGAGCCACTGCGCACTGCGCACGTCGGCAGCGGGCGGCGCCTTGGTCAGCGGACTGCGTCCGGTTTCCAGCTGCTTCAGCTGTTTGTGCAGGCTCTGCAGGGTGGCATGGTTGAAGCCCGTGCCGACCTTGCCGGCATAGCGCAGCTCGCCGTGCTCGTCGTGCAGCCCCAGCAGCAGCGCACCGAAGCCGGTTCGCGTGCCCTTGGGCGGGGTGTAGCCGACGATGATGAACTCCTGGCGATTGCTGCACTTGATCTTGACCCAGCTGCTGCTGCGGCGCGACGTGTAGGTGCTGCCGGCGCGCTTGCCGATCAGCCCCTCGAGTTTCATCTGGCAGGCGCTTTCGAGAATGCTGTCCGGCTGCTCGGAGAAGTCCTCGGAAAAGCGCAGCAGGTCGCTGTCGTTGCGTTCCAGCACTTCGCGCAACGCGGCGCGGCGCTGCTCCAGCGGGACTTCGCGCAGGTCCAGGCCATTCAGGTAGGGCAGGTCGAACAGGTAGTAGAGGATATTGCCGCTGCGCCCGGCTTCGAAAGCATTCTGCAGCGCCTGGAAGTCCGGCGTGCCCTCCTCGTTCGGCACCACGATCTCGCCATCGAGCCAGGCCGACTCCAGGCCCAGGCCGGCCAGCGCCGCGGCCTGCTGCGGCATCTTCGCCGTCCAGTCATGGCCATTGCGGGTGAACAGCCGCACCTTGCGCGAGTCGATGCGCGCGACGATGCGGTAGCCGTCGAACTTGATCTCGTAGCGCCAGTCGCCGTCGGGCACCGAGTCGACCAGCGTCGCCAGCTGCGGCTTCAGGCTGTCGGGCAAGGCTGCCGGTTTCGCCCCCTGCAGCGAGACGTCCTGTTTCTTGGGGCGAGCCTTGGCCGGGTGTGCCACCGGCCTGGGCGGCGTTTCCCCGGTCCCTGCCTTCGTCGCACCGCGCTTGCGCGGCACCAGGGTGCGGTCGCTGAGCACGCTGTGTGGCTGCGCGGCGACGACGTCGTATTCGCTCTCCTCGCGTGCCGCCTCGTCGCGGGACTTGATCAGGAACCACTGCTCCTTCTTACCGTCCATGCGCGTGCGCACCAGGTTCCAGCTGCCGGCGAGCTTCTCGCCTTGCAGGGTGAACTTGAGCTTGCCCTTGCGATACCCCTCGTGCGCATCGCCCTGTGGTATCCATACGCCGCGGTCCCAGACGATCACGTCGCCGGCACCGTAGTGCCCCTCCGGGATGTGCCCCTCGAAGGAGGCATAGTCCAGCGGGTGATCCTCGACATGCACGGCCAGCCGGCGAACGCCGGGATCGAGACTCGGCCCCTTGGGAATAGCCCAGCTTTTCAGCGTGCCGTCGAGTTCCAGGCGAAAGTCGTAATGCAGGCGCGTGGCGTCGTGCTTCTGGATGCAGTACTGCAGTGCGTGCGCCGCCTTGCCCCGCTTGCGTCGTGGTTTACCGCCCGCCGGTTCGGGCGTGGCGGCGAAATCGCGCATGCGCTGGTATTCGTCGAGGGCCATGGTCGTCCTCCGTCTGGCGTGGCGGACGGATCGTTCGAGCCACCCGGTGCCCACCGAAGACCGCATGGCTGCGTTCTTATTTCGATCATCCTGCACTGGCATGAGTTCAGGACGCCTGCCGCCCCGGCTGTTGCTGCATTCCGATGAATGGCGGCGGCGCCGAAGGCCTTGGATCGCCCCTGCGGACTTAATCCGCCGAGCGGCCATATGCCGCAATTTACAACCGGCCATGGACTGCTACGGTTGGATGGTGGCGGGAAATCGGTGGTGCGCAGGATGTCGCTGCGCCTCAGTCACCTCCAAACTTTTAGGGAGGCTTTATGAGCACGCGTCTACCACTGTTCAAGATCGAAGCGATCCTGCACACCTACCTGCGCCCCTATCAGTGTGAATGTCATACGGAGCCGGATAGCTCGCTCAGCGTACGTCTGTATCGCGAACCCTGCCGCAACGAGGAATTGACCGTCCTCGGCATTTCCTACGATCAGTGCCGCGACGCCGCCAATCTGGTGCGACTGGCCCAGGAGCTGCGCATCGAGATGTATGCGACCCGGGGCAGCATCGCGGCCGAGCCCGAGCGCCTCGGCGTCGTGGAGTAGATTTCCTCAACGGGCGGCAGCCTGCATTCAGCGCTTGGCTTCGACCTTCGGCTCCATGGCGCGGGTCAGGTAGGCCTGGGTCAGCTCGGCGAGGTGATCGCGCAGCCAGTCGGCCATGGCGATTTCCTCCACCAGGATGCGCTCGCAGACTTCCTGGGTCTGCTGGTCGCCCACCGCCTGCGCTGCGGCGATAAGTACCTTGTAGGACGCGATTTCGAGATTCTCGAAGACATATCCCATCAGGGCGCCCTTGACGATCTCGTCGTTGAGCATCATCCCGCCCATGGCCTGCCCCATCGCCATCATCTTGCCGCCGAGATCCTTGAAGCCGGAATAGGATTTGTCGTAGCGCTGCAGGCAGCCCTCGATCAACCTGGCCTGGTTCTGCGTTTCGCCAATGTGCTGCTCGATGCGCGCCTTGAGTTCGGGGTAATGCTCGATGCGGCTGGCCTGCTTTTTCAGCATGGTTTCGGCCTGCGCCTCCATCGCATGGGCATCGCGCAGCCACTCGATCAGGCGTTCGGTACGGATGTCGTTGCCGGTTTGTGCACTCTGCATAGTGGGTACTCCTGCCAGGTCCAATGAACGGGCCTTCTCAGCCCTGTCGTCATGTGTGAGGTACCCCGCCGGCATGAGTTCCCCCGGCCCGACTGGCTGCCGCTGCGGGCAAACGCCCATGAACTTTGCATGGACGGATCAGTCATTGCCCAGACAAACAGCGAACGGGGAGCCTGCGTCATAGAACTTCCAGCCTTCCTTCTGCAGTGGGACCAGTACATCAGCCAGCCGGGGTTGCGCACACTGGCGGTCGCGCTGTTCGTGGCCTTGGCACTGAGCCTGTTCGGCCGGGTGCTGACTGCGCTGGTACTGCGGCTGGCCCGTGCCTTCGTGTTCACGCGCGAACTCGCCGAGCAGCTGGAAAAGCCCACCCGGGTGCTGCTGCCATTGCTCGGCCTGCAAGGCGTCTGGGCCTCGGCCCCCAGCGACCTGCTGCTGATCGGCGCGGCGCGGCAGGTCACCACGCTGCTCATCATCGCGACCCTCACCTGGCTGGCGATGCGGCTGTTGCGGGGGCTGCAGCTGTTCATCCAGTTGCGCAACCCGGTGGACGTGGTCGATAACCTGCGCGCACGGCAGATCCAGACCCAATCCCGCGTGCTGTTGCGCACCCTGGGTTTCTTCGTGCTGCTGGTGGGCCTCGCGGCGATGCTGATGACCTTTCCCGGCGCGCGTCAATTCGGCGCGAGCCTGCTGGCCTCGGCAGGCCTGGCCGGCCTTGCGGTGGGATTCGCCGCGCGGCCGGTGCTGGCCAACCTGATCGCCGGCGTGCAGATCGCGATGACCCAGCCGATCCGCCTCGATGATGTGGTGATCGTCGAGAACGAATGGGGCCGTATCGAGGAAATCACCGGAACCTACGTGGTGGTGCGCATCTGGGACGATCGGCGGCTGGTGGTACCGCTGCAGTATTTCATCGAGAAACCGTTCCAGAACTGGACCCGACGCAGCTCCAGCCTCATCGGCACGGTGTTTCTCTGGGCCGACTATTCGCTGCCGCTTGAGCCGCTGCGCGAGGAGTTGCGCCGCCTGTGCCGGGAAGTGCCGCAATTGTGGGATGGCCGGGTCTGCGTGCTGCAAGTCACCGATGCCGGCGAGCGATCCATCCAGTTGCGCGCCCTGGTCAGCTCGCCGGACTCATCCCGCAACTGGGACCTGCGCTGCCATATCCGCGAGAACCTGCTCGGCTTCATCCAGCGCCAGTACCCGCATGCACTGCCCCTGGTTCGCGCGGACCTGAGTGTCGGGCACAAGCAGACGGTGGACAGGTCGCCGCCCGAGCATACCGAGCCGGAGCGGCAGCCGCCGGTGTGACGCAGAGCCAACTTTTTCTTGGTGGGCGAAACATGCCGAAATCCCAGAAGACTATCTGGATAGATAGCCAGGGTTCTGACCGATGGCGACACCGACGAACTGATCCGTGCGATTGGCCACGTGGCAAAAGCACGCGGCATGTCGCAGATAGCCAAGGACTCGGGCTTGGGGCGGGCAAGCCTTTACAAGGCCTTTGCACCCGGCGCACAGCCCCGCTTCGATACCGTGATGAAAGTCATGCGCGCCTTGGGAATCGAACTGCACATTACAGCAGCTCATTCCTGAACTGACGGAGTCGCCGGCTGGATTGGGGAGGCATTCTGAAAAACAAACGCCTCAGTCCAATGGATAGCGGCGACATCCACATTTCGCGCTGCACATATCCGATCACTCAAGCCTCTCCAGCAGTTCGGCATATTTCTTCGGCAACCGGGTCAGCCCATGCCGTGCCGCCTGCTTGCGAATCTCCACCCGGTCGCCGTCGAATTGCACCGTTTCGCTCACCACCACCTGTCGCTCGCCCCGCATCAGTGCATAGGCGAAGCACTGGGTACCGCCTTCGTCCTGCTGTTCATCGTCCGCCACCCCCGTATTGGCGACCGCCAACGTCGCGCCGCTGACATCGAGGGCGCCGATGGCCATCTCGCTGGCGACCTCCTCGCTGGTGAGGCCGAATCGCTCGATGGTCTCGAAATCCACGTTGAGCAGGCGGTTCTTCGCCTTGGGCGAATACACCACGAAACCGCTATCCAGCACCTGGCCGCAGCCGGGAATATCACCGAGCAGCGAGGCCATCAGCCCGCAGGTGCAAGACTCCGCGGTGACCAGCCTGAGCTCTTCGCGCTGAAGAAACGCAACGATACGCTCGATCTCTTGCATGCTTTTTGCTCCAGCCCATTACAGGCCACAGTCGTTTCGGCCTTTATGTTCGGAGCGGATTGCCAGGGTACGAGTTCCAGCTGCGGTTTTTTGGTCTGCTTTTAAGAACTTCTACCGCGACGTCATGTCTGGTTTTTGGTAGGGCCAACGCAGCTCTACTGCCTTCGCGGCTGCTCCGAACAAGATTTCAGCCTTGTCGTGTTCATGGTGTGTGACGGTCATCAGATCGTTGCATGGGAGAAATATGCTCGTAGCTGGCGCCGGCGCTTGGAAGCCGGAGCTCTCTGGGGAGATCATGATGAGTATTGCCGCTGTGAACGCCCGGCCTTTCAGCCTGCTCAGAACCACACCTGTTCTACCTCGGGCAATGCGCCCCAGATTGCAGATTCGCAGTAGCCATGACGACAAACGAAGAATTCTCTTCGTCACCTCCGAACTGACCGACCTGGTCAAGACCGGTGGCCTCGCCGACGTTTCCGCCGCCCTGCCCCGCGCCTTGGGCGGGTTGCACGATGTACGGGTATTGATTCCCGGCTATTCGCAGGTGATGAACTGCGGCCAACCCATCCGCGTCGTTGGCGCACTCGGGCCGTACGCCGACATACCGGGCTGCCGCATCGGCCGGATGGACATGCCCGACGGCCTGATCATCTACGTCCTGATCTGCCCCGAACTCTACGAACGCGAAGGACTGCCCTACGGCGACGAGCACGGCAACGACTGGCCGGACAATCCGCTGCGTTTCGCCCGCCTGGGCCTGGCCGCCGCGGAGATCGCCGGCGGCAGCGCCTGCATCAGCTGGGCTCCGGAGCTGGTTCACGCCCATGACTGGCCGGCGGGCCTGGCGCCGGCGTACATGCACTGGCGTGGCCTGAACGTCCCGAGCGTCTTCACCATTCACAATCTGGCTTACCAGGGCAACATCGACATGAGCCTGCGGCGCCCGCTGGGAATTCCGGTCGAGGCCTGCGACCCCGAACGCATGGAGTTCTACGGCAAGCTCTCGTTGCTCAAGGCCGGCATCGCCTATGCCAGCCGCGTGACCACGGTCAGCGCCACCTACGCCGAGGAAATCACCACGCCCGAATTCGGCTGCGGCATGGAAGGCTTCCTGCGCATGAAGGCACGGCAGGGGCTGCTCAGCGGCCTGCTCAATGGCATCGACGAGAGCTGGGAACCGGAAAGCGATCCCCATCTGGTGCGCGGCTTCAGTGCCCGCTACTGGGACGGCAAGGTGGACAACGCGTCCTATATCCGCGAGACCTTCGGCCTCGCCCCTTCCGATGCCCCGCTGTTTGCCGTGGTATCGCGGCTGGTACACCAGAAAGGCGTGGACCTGACCCTCGATGTGGCACACAGCATCGTCGCGGGCGGCGGCCAGCTGGCCATTCTCGGCCGCGGCGAACCCCATATCGAAGAGGACGTGCGCCAGCTCGCGCTGCGCTATCCGGGGCGGGTCGCGGCGCATATCGGTTTCAACGAGACCGATGCCCGGCGGTTGTTCGCCGGCAGCGACTTCCTGCTGATGCCCTCACGCTACGAACCCTGTGGCCTGAGCCAGATGTACGCCCAGCGCTACGCCTCGTTGCCGATTGCCCGTCGCACCGGCGGCCTGGCGGACTCCATCGAGGACGGCGTCACCGGCCTGTTGTTCGACGAGCCCAGCGTCGACAGCTACCGACATGCCGTGGAGCGCGCCCTGGAAATCCACAAGCGCCCGCAGCTGCTGAGCGCCATGCGCTGTCGGGCGATGGCCGCCGGCTTCTTCTGGCGCCACGCCATCGGCCCTTATGACGCGCTCTATCAGCAACTGCTCGGCGAACGCCGTGAGGTCCGTCTTTCCCTATTCTGACGAGGGTGATCCATGCAGAGGCAACGTGCCCATGCCGGGCGGCACGGTCCGGCGATACTGGATAGCAGGACCACCCGTTTCAGGCTCTGGGCCCCGGATGCGCAGAAGGTCAGCCTGAGCGTAGTGGGTGCGCAAACATTGCCTATGAGCGCCGAGAAAGACGGCTGGTACAGCATCGACGCACCGTATGGCGCCGGCACGCTGTACCGCTTCCTGATCGACGATGAGCTGGAGGTGCCCGACCCCGCTTCACGTGCCCAGGCCGGCGACGTGCATGCCCCGAGCGTGGTGGTCGATCACACCGGTTACCGCTGGCGCAACGCCGAGTGGCGCGGCCGGCCCTGGCACGAGACGGTACTCTACGAGCTGCATGCCGGCCTCTATGGCGGATTCGCCGCAGTGGAGCAGCACTTGGCCGGGCTCGTCGAGCTGGGCGTCACCGCCATCGAACTGATGCCTATCGCCGAGTTTCCCGGCGACCGCAACTGGGGCTACGACGGCGTCCTGCCCTACGCGCCCGAAGCCGCCTACGGCAGCCCGGAAGAGCTCAAGCACCTGGTCGACACGGCCCACGGCCTGGGTCTGATGGTGTTTCTCGATGTGGTCTACAACCACTTCGGCCCGGACGGCAACTACCTGGGGCGCTACGCCCGGCACTTCTTCCGCCATGACCAGCAGACCCCCTGGGGCGATGCCATCGACTTCCGCCGCCGCGAAGTACGGGACTTCTTCATCGACAATGCGCTGATGTGGCTGCTCGACTACCGCTTCGACGGCCTGCGCCTGGATGCGGTGCACGCCATTCCCGACCGCAGCCTCCTCACCGAGCTGGCCGAGCGCGTGCATGCCACGGTCGAACCCGGGCGCCACGTGCACCTGGTGCTGGAGAACGAAGACAACCGGGCCAGCCTGCTGGCCCAGGGCTTCACCGCACAGTGGAATGACGACGGCCACAACGTCCTGCATTGCCTGCTGACCGGCGAGCACCAGGGCTACTATGCCGACTACCATCGAGAGGCGACCGGCAAGCTGGCGCGCTTCCTCGGCGAAGGGTTCATCTATCAGGGGCAGAACAACCGCCGTGGCGAATCGCGCGGCGAGCCCAGCGCGCACCTGCCGCCGACGGCGTTCGTCCTGTTCCTGCAGAACCACGACCAGACCGGCAACCGCGCATTCGGCGAGCGCCTGGTCAGCCTCGCCGATGCCGAGGCGCTCAGGGCGGCTACCGCGGTCCTGCTGCTGTCGCCGATGGTCCCGCTGCTGTTCATGGGCGAGGAATGGGGCGCCCGCCAGCCATTCCTGTTCTTCACCAGCCACCATGGCGAGCTGGCCGACGCGGTGCGCGAGGGCCGGCGTGCCGAGTTCGCCGAGTTCGCCGAGTTCGCCCAGTTTGCCGACGAAAACGTCCGCGAGCACATTCCCGACCCGAATGCCCTGTCCACCTTCGAGGACTCCCGCCCCGATTTCAGCAGCCACCGGGAGCCAGGGCACGTCGAGTGGTCGGCGCTGTATCGCCGGCTGCTGCAGATTCGCCACCGCGAAATCATCCCGCGTCTGGACGGTGCGCGATTTCGCGGCGCCCAGGTGCTCGGTGACGCCGCGGTCCTGGCGCACTGGTGGCTTGGCGATCACAGCACGCTGCGCCTGGAGCTGAACCTTGGCGCGGCGGCGGTTCCGCTGCCTGCCGCCCCGGCCGCGGCGCGCCTGCTGTTCGACAGCCGCGAGGCCGATGCCCAACGCGGGCAGTTGCCCGCCCGCAGCGCCCGGTTGTACCTGGAGAATGCCCATGAGCGATGAACGCCTTATCCACTTGGCCGAAGCGGCAGGTCTGTCCATCGACTGGGTGGATGCCGATGGCCGCGACCAACGCGCCCGGCCGGAGGTATTGCGCGCCGTGCTCGCCGGCCTGGGCCTGGCGGCCGAAACCGCCGCGGACATCGACGCCAGCCTGGAGAAACTGCACCTGAACAACCGCAGCGCCAGCCTGCCGCCCCTGCTGACAGGCGATCAGGGGCTGGCGCTGGACCTGTCCGCCCATTTCCCTCCGGCAACGCGGTTCAGCCTCCAGCTCGAGAATGGCGAATACCGCGATGCGGCGCTGGATGACGATGCACACCTGCCGGCCATCGAGGTCCCCGGTTATCACCGCCTGGAAATCGATGACCACCAGGTGACCCTGGCCATCGCCCCCCCCTCCTGCCCAACCGTGAACGAGATCGCCGGCGAAGGCGCCTGGGGGCTCACCGTGCAGCTCTACAGCCTGCGCCGTCAGGGCGATGGCGGTATCGGCGATACCCAGGCGCTGGAAAGCATGGCGCGCAATGCCGCCGCCCACGGCGCCGACGCCCTGGGTATCAGCCCGGTGCATGCGATGTTCAGCGAACACCTGAACCAGTACAGCCCCTACTCGCCCTCCAGCCGGCTGTTCTACAACGTGCTGCACAGCGCGCCGGGCAGCATCCTCGGCGATCATCCGCTGCATCAGGCGGTGGAACGCTGCGGCCTGGGCGACGAACTGCGGCGCCTGGAACAGCTCGAACTGGTCGATTGGCCGGCGGTGGCCGAGGCCCGCCAGCGCCTGCTGCGGACCTTGTTCCATGATTTCGGCACCGGTGGCAACGCCTTGCAGCAGGACTTCGAGAGCTTCCGCAAGGCCGGCGGCGAAGCGCTGGAGAACCACTGCCGTTTCGAAGCCCTGCATGCCGCGCTGCGCTCGCCACAAGGCCATCCGCAACACTGGCGCGACTGGCCGGAGCCGTACCGCGACCCGCAGAACCCGGCGGTGCAGCGCTTCGCCGAAGAACAGGCCGATGCCGTCAGCTTCCATGCCTTCGCCCAGTGGCTGATGGCGCGCGGGCTGGAACGGGCCCAGGTGGCCGCGCGCAGCTCGGGCATGCGCATCGGCCTGATCAGCGACTTGGCGGTTGGCGCCGATGGCGGCGGCAGCCAGGCCTGGAGCCGCCAGGGCGAGGTGCTGGCCGACCTCACCGTCGGCGCGCCGCCGGACATCCTCAACCGCGACGGGCAGAGCTGGGGCATCTGCGCATTCTCGCCCTGGGGGTTGAAGGAGCATGGCTATCGCGCCTTCATCGAGATGCTGCGCGCCAACCTGGCACATTCCGGCGGCATGCGCATCGACCATGTGATGGGCCTGATGCGCCTGTGGGTGATTCCCATCGGGGCCGGGCCGGACCACGGGGTCTATCTCAACTACCCGCTCGACGACATGCTGCGCCTGCTGACGCTCGAAGCCTGGCGACACAAGGCGGTGATTCTCGGCGAGGATCTCGGCACGATCCCGGCGGGATTGCGCGACAAACTCGCCGCCCGCGGCATCCTCGGCATGCGCGTGCTGCTCTTCGAGCGCGATGGCGCCTCGAACTTCCTGCCGGCGGCGCACTGGTCCCGGCATGCGCTGGCCACCACCACCACCCACGACATCCCGACGGTCAGCGGCTGGTGGCAGGGGCACGACATCGACTGGCGGATTCGCGTCGGACAGTACGCCGAACACACCCGCGATGAACAGCTCGCCGAGCGCGCGCGCGAACGCGCCGGCCTCAACCGGGCCCTGTGCGAGGACGCCGGGCAACCTGGCGAGGAATTGCTGGAGCCGTCGGCCGCGGTGGATGCCAGCGTCTGCTTCATCGGCCATACCCCGGCGCCGCTGGTGCTGGTCCCGGTGGAAGACGCCCTCGGCCTCGAGGAGCAGACCAACATGCCCGGCATCGTCGAAACGCATCCCAACTGGCGCCGCCGCTACCCTGCCGACAGTACCACGCTGCTCGACGATCCAGTCTGCAGCCGCCGCCTCAGGTGCCTGGTCGAGGCACGGCACGCATTGCACGAGGCACCATGATGAAAGAGCTCAGCGCCACCCTGCGCCTGCAGTTCCACCGGGGCTTCACCCTGGACGACGCCACCGCTCTGGTCGATTACTTCGCCGAACTGGGCATCAGCCATCTCTACGCCTCGCCGCTGCTGACCGCCCGCCCCGGCTCCATGCATGGCTACGACGTGATCGACCCGACCCGCATCAATCCGGAACTGGGCGGCGAGCCCGCGTTGCGCCGGCTGATCGCGGCCCTGCGCGAAAAAGGCATGGGCCTGATCCTGGACATCGTGTCCAACCACATGGCGGTCGGCGGCGCCGGCAACGCCTGGTGGCTCGATGTGCTGGAGTGGGGCCGACGCAGCCCCTACGCGCTGTTCTTCGATATCGAATGGAACTCGCCCGACCCGCTGCTCGAAGGCCAGCTGCTGGTGCCCTTCCTCGGCAGCGACTACGGCGAGGCCCTGCAGCAGGGCAAGGTCGTGCTGACGCTGGATGCGGACAACGGCTCGCTCTATGCCGAGCATTACGAGCACCGCTTCCCCATCACGCCCCCCAGCTATGGCGAGGTGCTGCGCGCCGCCGACCACCCGCAGCTGCGCGCCCTGGCGCAACACTTCGATGCCTTGAAGACCGAGCCCGCTCCCTACCAGACCGCGCGGCTGCTGCGCAGCGAACTGGCGCAGCAACTGGAGGACGCCGGCACGCGACAGGCGCTGGAGCAAGCGCTGAAGCTCTACGACGGCACCAGCGCAGAAGGCTTCCAGCGCCTGCACGGGCTGCTGGAGCGCCAGCACTACCGGCTGGCCAGCTGGCGTACCGCGGCCGACGACATCAACTGGCGGCGCTTCTTCGACATCAACGAGCTCGGCGGCCTGCGCGTCGAACGGCCGGTGGTGTTCGAGGAAACCCACGCGAAGATCTTCCAGCTGATCGCCGACGGCCTGGTGGACGGCCTGCGCATCGACCATATCGACGGCCTGGCCGACCCGCGCGGCTATTGCCGCCGCCTGCGCCGGCGTGTCGACCGGCTGAATGCCGGCCGCCCGCCGCAAGCGCTGCAGGACCACGTCCCCATCTACGTGGAGAAGATTCTCGCCGCCGGCGAACGCCTGCACGACGATTGGGGCGTGGATGGAACCACCGGCTACGAATTCATGAACCAGGTGTCGCTGCTGCAGCACGATCCGGCCGGCGAAGCATTGCTCTGCGCGCTCTGGCGCGATAGCAGCGGGCGTGGTACCGACTTTCTCGAAGAAGCGCGCCAGGCACGCCAGCTGGTGTTGACCGGGCCGCTGGCCGGCGACTTCGAGAGCGTCGCCCAGGCCCTGCTACAGGTGGCCCGCGGCGACGTGATGACCCGCGACATCACCCTCGGCGCGATCCGCCGGGCGCTGCTCGAACTCATCATTCATTTCCCGGTGTACCGCACCTACATCGCGGCACCGGGACGCCGCCGCCTCGACGAGCCGTTCTTCCAGCAGGCGCTGGAAGGCGCCCGTAATACCCTGGGCGAAGCCGACTGGCCATTGCTCGAGCACCTCGGGCGCTGGCTCGGCGGCGAAAGCCTGCGCGCTCTGCCACGTGGCCCGCTGCGCAAGTTGCGCCGCCAGGCCTGCATCCGTTTCCAGCAGCTGACCTCGCCCGCCGCCGCCAAGGCCGTGGAAGACACCGCCTGCTATCGCTCCGGCATCCTGCTTTCACGCAACGATGTGGGCTTCGACCCGCAGCGCTTCAGCGCACCACCGCAAGCCTTCCACGAGGAATGCCGCTGGCGAGCCGCACACTATCCGCGCAACCTGCTGACCACCGCCACCCACGACCACAAGCGTGGCGAGGACACCCGTGCCCGTATCGCCGTGCTCAGCGAACGGGCCGAGTGGTTCGCCGCCCGGGTGCGGCGCTGGCGCGAACTGGCGCGCGCGCAGTTGCAGGAGCTGGATGACGGGCCGGCCCCCTCGCCCGGCGACGAGTTGATGCTGTTCCAGACCCTGCTCGGCAGCTGGCCGCTGGCGCTGGGCCCGGACGACGAGCAGGGCATGCACGACTATTGCGCACGCATCCTGCAGTGGCAGGAAAAGGCGGTGCGCGAGGCCAAGCTGCGCAGCACCTGGAGCGACCCGAACGACGCTTACGAAAGCGCCTGCCGACGCTACGTCGAACACCTGCTGGTGAGTCCGGAAGGGATGCCGCTGCGTGGCGAGATCGCCGCCGCGGCCGCCGAACTGGCACCGGCCGGTGCGCTCAACAGCCTGGCACAGAGCCTGTTGCGCATGACCACGCCCGGGGTGCCGGACCTCTATCAGGGCGCCGAATACTGGGACTTCAGCCTGGTCGATCCGGATAACCGGCGGCCGGTGGATTTTGCCGCGCGCCGGGCTTCGCTGGACGATCAGGCGCGCCCCGACCAGTTGCTGGGCAGCTGGCACGATGGTCGCATCAAGCAGTTGCTGATCAACCGTACCCTGCAGCTTCGCCGCCGCTATCCACGATTGTTCAGCGAGGGACGCTATCTGCCGCTCGTGGTGGAAGGCGATCAGGCGACCCACCTGCTCGCCTTCGCCCGCGAACGCGGTGGTGAATGGCTGGTTGTAGTGGTGCCTCGACTGGTCGCCGGCCTGCTGGCGGACAGTCCGCTGCCGGTGGTTCCCCACCAGCGCTGGGGGGATACCCGGATAGTACTCCCCGAGGCGCTGGACGGTAGTGAATTCAAGCGACTTTTCGACGGAACGGCAGTCACATCCAGACAAGCGAGGCTCGATGCTGCGCGGGTTCTGGACAGCCTGTCGGTGGCCGTCCTGCATACGTCTATCAGTCCCACAGGAGAATCCCAACAATGAAGTCAGAAGAGCAACGTATCCGCGAGTTCGCCTACCAGATCTGGCAATCCGAGGGCTGTCCGCATGGCCAGGACGCGCGCCATTGGACGATGGCGCGCAAACTGGTCGAGGCGGAAAACGGCATCCCCACCGCCAAACCTGCCAGCCGCGCCCGCAAGACCGCCACCAAGCCCACCGACGCCACACCGAAAACCGCAGCGAAGGCCAAGGCAGCCCCGGCCAGCAAGCCACGCACCTCGCGCGCCGCGCCGAAGACGGAAACCCCGGCTATCCCGAGCCCGGCGACAACCGTCAAGAAGCCCCGCGCGCCGCGCGTCAAGAAGGAGAGCTGACCGGCGGCGGCACCTTGTCGGCATCGGGCCGGTCGAATGATCGCCCATGCCGGCAGTCCCGTTCGCCTTCGAGAATCCGTTAGTGGAGACATCATGAGCAAGAAAAAGCCCCAAGCGCCGCAGGTCATGACCCCATCCCGGATTCGCGAAGGCCTGCCCTTCCCCCTTGGAGCCACCTGGGATGGTTTGGGAGTCAATTTCGCGATCTTCTCCGCCCACGCCACCAAGGTGGAGCTGTGCCTGTTCGATGCCGGTGGCGAGAACGAAATCGAGCGCATCGAACTGCCCGAATACACCGACGAGATCTGGCATGGCTACCTACCCGATGCACACCCAGGGCAAATCTACGGCTATCGCGTATACGGCCCCTACGAACCGGACGCCGGCCACCGCTTCAACCCCAACAAGCTGCTGATCGATCCCTACGCCAAGCAACTGGTCGGCGAACTGCGCTGGTCCGAGGCACTGTTCGGCTACACGATCGGCCATGCCGATGGCGACCTCAGCTACGACGAACGCGACAGCGCGCCCTTCGTGCCCAAGAGCAAGATCATCGACCCGGCCTTCACCTGGGGCCGCGACCATCCGGTGCAGGTACCCTGGGACAAGACGATCATCTACGAGACCCATGTACGCGGCTACACCATGCGCCACCCGGCGGTGGCGGACGAGCTGCGTGGCACCTTCGCCGGCTTCAAGACGCCGGAAGTGATCGATTACATCCGCAAGCTCGGCGTCTCGTCGATCGAATTCCTGCCCATCCATGCCTTCGTCCAGGACCAGCACCTGCTGGAGAAAGGCATGAGCAACTACTGGGGCTACAACAGCATCGCCTTCTTCGCGCCGCACCCGAAATACCTGGCCAGCGGCAAGATCAGCGAGTTCAAGGAAACGGTCGCGCACCTGCATAATGCCGATCTCGAGGTGATCCTCGACGTGGTCTACAACCACACCGCCGAAGGCAACGAGCTGGGCCCGACGCTCTCCATGCGCGGCATCGACAATGCCTCCTACTACCGGCTGATGCCCGACGACAAGCGCTATTACATCAACGATTCCGGCACCGGCAACACCCTCGACATGAGCCATCCCTGCGTGCTGCAGATGGTCACCGACTCGCTGCGCTACTGGGCCACCGAGATGCACGTGGACGGCTTCCGCTTCGACCTGGCGACCATCCTTGGCCGCGAGCACGAGGGTTTCGACGAACGCCACGGCTTCCTCGTCGCCTGCCGCCAGGACCCGGTGCTGGCCAAGACCAAGCTGATCGCCGAGCCCTGGGACTGCGGCCCCGGTGGCTACCAGGTCGGTCGCTTCCCGCCGGGCTGGGCGGAGTGGAACGACCAGTTCCGCGATACCGTGCGGGCCTTCTGGAAAGGCGACGACGGGCAACTCGCCGACTTCGCCAGCCGCCTCACCGGCTCCGGCGACCTGTTCAACCAGCGCGGCCGGCGGCCGTTCAGCTCGGTCAACTTCGTCACCGCCCACGACGGTTTCACCCTCAAGGACCTGGTCTCCTACAACCACAAGCACAACGAAGACAACGACGAGGACAACCGCGACGGCAGCGACAACAACCTGTCCTGGAACCACGGCGTCGAGGGCCCCAGCGACGATCCGGAGATCAACGCCCTGCGCTACCGGCAGATGCGCAACTTCTTCGCCACCCTGCTGTTCTCCCAGGGCACGCCGATGATGGTCGCCGGCGATGAATTCGCCCGCACCCAGCACGGCAACAACAACGCCTACTGCCAGGACAGCGAAATCGGCTGGGTGAACTGGGACATCAGCGAGGACAGCTACGGCCTGCTGGCCTTCGTGCGCAAGCTGATCCGCCTGCGCCAGCGCTTCCCGATGCTGCGCCGCGGGCGCTTCCTGGTCGGTGCCTACAACGAAGAGCTGGGCGTGAAGGACGTGACCTGGCTGGCACCGAATGCCGAGGAAATGAGCATCGAACAATGGGAGGACGGCCACAACCGCTGCATGGGCATGCTCCTCGACGGTCGCGCCCAGCCCACCGGCATCAGGCGCGCCGGCTCCGACGCGACGCTGCTGATCATCGTCAACGCGCATCACGACCTGGTCAACTTCATCCTCCCCGAAGTCCCCCAGGGTGTGTTCTGGAACCGTCTGGCGGACTCCAACAACCCCACCGCACGACCGGAACGCTTCGACTTCAACGACGAATACGCCGTGACCGGCCGCTCATTGCTGCTGTTGGAGTTGATCAAGGAAGAGGAATGAGGCCCGGGAGTGGAGCACTACTAACTTTCATGGCGCCCTCTTCGCTCCGGCCTCATTCGAATGATCGCCCCTCGCCTGCCTCTTCGTGGGTCACGCCATCGCGGATGTGATAGAGGCGTTTGAACGTGGGAATGATTTTTTCGTCGTGGGTGACGACAACGATCGCGGTCTCGAATTTGCGCGCCATGTCATTGAGGATGCGAATAACGGCCATGGCACGCTCGCTGTCGAGCGGTGCGGTGGGTTCATCAGCCAGGATGACAGGGGGACGATTGACCAAGCCACGCGCAATAGCCACGCGCTGTTGCTCGCCGCCAGACAACTGCGACGGCATCGCCGTGGCGCGGTGCTGGACATCCAGTGCACGCAACAGGTCGAGTGCAGTACGGCGGGCCTCGGTGTTGGGCATCTTGGCAAGCATCGGCAGCAGCGCAACGTTGTCGATGACGTCGAGAAACGGGATCAGATACGGCGCCTGAAATACGAAGCCGATCTTGTCTCGGCGCAAGGCACGCAGGTCTCGAACATTCCAGCCATCGTCGTAGATCAGCTCGTTGCCCAGCGTCATACGCCCGGCCGTTGGTTCGATAACGGCACCAAGGCACTTGAGTAGTGTGCTCTTTCCCGACCCCGAGGGACCGATCAGCCCCACCACTTCGCCGGGGGCGACGTGCATGTTCACGTTCTTCAGGGCGAAAACGGCTGTATCGCCCTCACCATAACGCTTGCTCAGGTTTTCGATATGAATGCCTTTCCCAGTCATTTCAGCCTCCGATGGCTTCTGCCGGATCGACCTTGAGCGCGATGCGAATGGCAACGATGCTGGCCAGCACACAGATAACCAGCACGGCAAGGAATCCAGCGAGGGAGTCGAGCGGCATCAGCAGTACGTACTTGGGAAACAGCGGTGCGGAGTACGTGGCCGCAATCTTGCCCACGGCAAAGCCGATCAGCCCGAGGGCGAGCGCCTGCTGCATGATCATTGCGGCGATGGTGCGGTTTCGCGTGCCGATGAGCTTCAGCACGGCGATTTCGCGGATCTTGTCCATCGTCAGGGAGTAGATGATGAACGCGACAATGGCGGCGCTGACGATGGCCAGGATTACCAGGAACATACCGATCTGCTTGGCTGAGGTGGCGATCAACTTGCCGACGAGAATCTGCTCCATCTGATCGCGGGTGTAGACCGTCAGCCGCTTCCAGCGGCGGATGGATTCGGCCACTGCATCTGCCGAATGGCCTGGTTTCAACCTGACCAAGACGGCGTTGACGTATGGATTGGCAGCCTGGTCAGCAGTGACGGCCTCCAGCAGCCCGGGCACGTCGGGACGATCGAATACGGGATTGGCGGCCGTTCGGCGCCGACCTTGCCAGATGGCGTCGTTGTCCTTGAGGAACTGCGCCTGCTGGGCATCCTTGAGCGCAATGAACACCATCGGGTCGCCACTCGACGACACCATTCGCCGGGTCAATCCGACAACCGTGTACTGGTTGCGGCGAATGACGAGCCGATCCCCCAGCTGAAACCCGGTGGCGATATCGGCTACCGCTTCGTAGTGACCGCGGGTGATCTGGCGTCCGGCGATCAAATAGCTGGGCCAGCCTGGTGTATCCCCCAGCTCGCCAGGTGCCATGCCGACCACCATGGCACGCACGTCGCTGGTTTCCTTGCGTACCTGCATGGTCAGATAGGTGACGTTCGCCGCCTGCGAAACCCCCGGCATGGCCAGAATCGTGCGATACAGATCGTCGTTGATGCTGGACGACTCGGCGTAGGGGCCCAGCGTATCCCGTTGCACCACCCAGAGATCCGCACCGCTGTTGTCGAGCAGGACCTTGCCGTCGTCCACCATGCCGCGGTACAGCCCAGCCATGACCAGCGTGACACCGATCAGCAAGCCCAGCCCAATACCGGTGAAGAGGAACTTGCCCCACGCATGCAGGATGTCTCGGCCAGCTAGGCTGATCATCTCGCTACGCCCGGAATCTGCGTGACGACATGAATACGGTTGTGCGCCGCGAGGGCAGACTCGCTGTACAGAACAACCTGATCCCCGCTCTCGAGCCCTCTGGTCACCTGTACATAACCCGTAAGGTCGGCAGCCCCGAGTTGGACCGGAGTGAAATGCAATTTCCCATTCAGTATTCGCCAGACGCCAATGGTGTCGCGGTCACGCCTGACGGCGCCATTGGGGATGGCCAGCGCGGCCGGAAGCGCCGGCATTTCGATCGTCACTTCCGCCAGTTCCCCCACTGGTGGCAGAGGTTCGAGGGGCGTATCGAAGACTACCTTGGCCAGCAGTTCCTCCGTCACCGCATCGGCCTTGGGTTCTATCCGCAAAATACGCCCCGGCAGCGCTTCGCCAGCCCGCGAGCGCAGCACAATGCGAGCTGGCAGGCCCTCGGCGAGCCCTGTCGCGCCAACCTGATCGAAGCGTACATTGATCCAATAGCTACCGGGATCGATGATTTCCACGACTGCCTGCCCGGCTACAACCGTCGATCCCGGATCCGCATCGCGCATGGTCACCATGCCGTCCACCGGAGCAATCAGGCGCAAATCCTGATACTGCGCCAACAGGACCTCCAGGTCGGCGCGTGCCCGGGCGAGTTGGCCGGAAGCAGAAGCCAGCGCGGCATCGGCGAGCTGCAGCTCATGTCGCTTCGTCACGGCGATTTCTTCGCTGGTTGCGCGAGCCGCGAACAGTTGCGCATAACGCCGGGCCTGGGTACTGGCGTAGGCCTGCTTGAGTTCTGCCTCATGCAGGCTCGCCTCGGCACTTCTGACGGTCGATTCCTGCGCGCGCATCCGCTCGTGGAGATCGATGGGATCCATTTCTCCGAGCAGTTGCCCCGCCATGACCCGATCTCCGACATGCACATCGAGATGCCGAAGGCGCCCGGTCGAGGTTGGGCCGATTTTGTAGGTGTAGCGCACCTCTACCGTACCGATACCGAACAGTGCCGGCGCAACCGACCGTGACGCCACCGGCACGGTCGTCACCGCGACTGGCGCGAGCGGTCCAGAGCGCAGGCCGACGTATCCGAACAGCACAACCAGCGGCACGACTATCACAAGCATCGCAAGGGCGCGACGGTTTAGCGTAGGCCGTTTCATGATGAAGTCTCGATGCCGCGCCGATAGATCGCGAAGGCTCGAGGTGCGTCGCGGCGGATTCGTTCTACGTCTCCATCCAGCAGCGATTGCATCACCAAGCCCTGGATCGTTCCGATGAAAAGCATCGCCGCCGCCTCGCTATCCAGCGAGGCGGACAATTCGCCACTCGACTTGCCTCGTTCGATGACTCGATGCAGACGCTCCCCGTAGCGCTGGATCAACGTCTGTACCATCCGCTTGGCCGCCGTCGACTCGGCACGCTGCAGCTCACCGAAGATCATGCGTGGCACTCCGGGATGCTCGGCGACGAATTCGACATGGCTCATGAACATCGCCTCCATGGCCCCCAGAGCGGATTCGATGCCCTGAGCGGAGCGATCGACCCGCGCGAGCAGGCGCTCGGCCACCCATTCCATCGTTGCTTGCCAGATAGCGTCCTTGTTCGCGAAATGCCGAAACAACGCGCCTTGGGTCACGTGCATGTGCTTGGCGATCGCCGCAGTCGTGATCTCGCTGGGGTTCTTCGATCCGGCGAGTTCGACTACCGATTCGACCGTTACAGCCCGACGTTCGCTAGCTGAGAGGTGTTTGGAGTGTTTGTCCATGGCGGCGCCCAAAAGATAGTAATTGATTACTATCTTATCTCGACCGGAGAACAATGCAAGCAAGCCTCCCATACCGGAGTCGAATTCATGCCGTCCTGTGCCGCTTCAGCCGATCACCAATTGGAATACCGACGTGCGGTCATGAACCCAGGCCTGTGAGCCAAGTCCCAAAACGAACGCGGCCATCTCCAACGAACCGACGGATTCGTCCTGCCCGTCGCCGCGTCGGCAGGTTGTCCCTTCCGTGAAGGATCACGCCATGCACCCTTTGCGACCGCTCGTCTATCCGCTGCTATTACTGCTGGGCCTTGCGCCCCTGCCCGTCCTGGCTACCAGCAATCAAACGAACGCCACCGGCAAGCCCGGGAGCGTGCGCCTGTTCATCAACCGAGCCGGCAGCGGCAAGGTGATGGATGTCAGCAATACCCTGGATGTACCGGTGGAAGTGACGTTGCGGCTCACCCGCAGGGTGAATGTGGCCGGTGTCGGCAAGGGGCCGATCCGCAAGACGGTGCCGGCCAACAGCCGGGTGCGCGTGGCCACGCTGAGCAAGCGCCAGCCCGGTGGGCCGATCATGTTCAAGCATTCGTTCAGCTATGCGCTGGTCTTTTCGCCGGAGCCGGACCAGCCCGGTTCGGTCGCCGGGCCGGCCTATGCGCTGCCCTGGCAAGGCGGGCCTTTTCGCATATCCCAGGGGGCCGGGGGCGACTTCAGCCACAATTCGCCGAGCGGCCGCTACGCGGTGGATATCGCCATGCCGGTGGGCACGCCGATCGTGGCTGCACGGGCGGGCACCGTGGTGAAGGTACGCAACGGCCAGGGCGGCCGCCTGCCCGATCCGGCCGGCAACTACGTGCGTATCGAGCATGAGGACGGCACGCACAGCGCCTATCTGCACCTGCGTCGCGGCTCGGTGCGGGTACAGCCGGGCCAGCCGGTGAAGGTCGGAACGCTGCTCGGCAAATCGGGCAGTACCGGCCGCAGCACCGGGCCGCATCTACATTTCGTGGTGCAGAAGCCCTACGGCAAGCGCATGCTGTCGATCCCTTTCCGGTTCACCCAGCCGGTGGAGTCACTGCCCAACTTCACCCTGAGCAGCAAGTGAGGTCAGGCGGGGCCGGAAAGCCAGGCGATGCCCAGCGATTCGTCGCCTGCCATGCGCTGCAGGTGATCGGCCACCACCGTTTGCATGCGTTGCAACTGCTCCGGATCGGGAGACTGCAATCGCGCTTGCAGGCCGGTCGGCGATACCTGCAGGCTGCACTGGCCGAGCGGCAGCTCGATCTCGCCGCCCTGCTCGTCCACCTGCACCGGAAACTTGTGCCGCCAGTGATTGCACAGGCGTTTGACCAGTCGTGCCGGGTTCGTCGTGGCAACCTGCGCATGGGATGTGTGCATTGGGTTCTCCTGAGGATCGCAGCCCTGGTCGGGTATTCGTTCAGCCGAATCGATAGGCTGACAAGGTGGTTTCCATAACGCGATCGGCGAATACCTTCCGACCGCTCGACGTCGCGCCCGCTCCGGCAGCGACCAGCAGCGGCAGCAGATGCTCCTCGGCGCGCGGAGGATGACAGAGGCGTGCCGCGGGTGCCTGCTCCCAGTGCCGCAGCCGGTCATCGCGCTCTGCCGGGGCTGCCTCGACCGCGGCGGTCAGCCAGCGATCGAAGGTGTCGGAGATCGGCCCGAAACGTGGATCGCCGTAGCCGCGCATGTTGTGGAAGCTCATTCCGCTGCCGACGATCAGAACGCCCTCGTCCCGCAAGGGTTCCAGCGCGCGGCCCGCCTCGATATGCGCGAGTGGGTCGAGATCGCTGCGCAGCGACAGCTGCACCACCGGAATATCCGCGCCGGGGAACATCAGCTTCAGCGGGATGAACATGCCATGGTCGAACCCGCGCTGCGGCTCCTCGCGGGCCGCCAGCGAGGCCTGGCCAAGCAGCTCGGTGACGTGCCGGGCCAGCTCCGGCTGCCCCGGCGCGGGATAGCGCAGTTCGTAGGTATGCGGCGGAAAGCCATGGTAGTCGTAGATCAGCCCCGGGCGTGCAGCGCTGGTGACGCTGAATGACGGCTGCAGCCAGTGCCCGGATACCAGCACGATGGCCTTCGGCTTCGCCGGCAGGCTGGCGGCCACGCCCTTGAGGAATTCGGCCATGGCGTTCCAGGCGGTTGGCGGGTTCCAGTCCATGAAGAAACACGGCCCCGCACCATGCGGAACGAACAGGGTCGGCATGCGCTGTTCGAGGGATGAAGTGTTCGATGTGGCCATGGCCCATTACTCGTGCAGTGAACGTGTCGACAGCATGAATTACACTCCTGCCCGGGAGAACCCGGCAATAATCGCGAACACTTCATACCCAGGGTAGGAAACCAGATGCTCGACCGCATCACCAGCATGCGTGTATTCATCCGGGCGGCCAGCGCCGGCAGTCTCTCGGCTGCGGCGCGTCATCTGGGCATGTCGCCGGCAATGGCGACCAAGCACGTCGATGCGCTGGAAGCACGACTGGGGGTGAAGCTGTTTCACCGCAGCACCCGGCGCCTGAGCCTCACCGAAGCCGGCAGCCGTTATCTGGAGGCCTGCCAACGCATCCTGCCGGAGATCGACGAAGCCGAAGCCAGCATAGCCTCGCAACGGGTGGAGGCGACCGGACTGTTGCGGCTGAATGCGCCGCTGTCCTTCGGTACGCGCTACATCGCCCCGCTGCTACCGGCTTTCAGCCGGCGCCATCCGGCGGTGAAGGTGGAACTGGGGCTGGCCGACAGCCAGGTCGACCTGCTCGACGGCGGTTGGGACCTGGCGGTGCGCATCGGCCAGCTCGAGGACAGCCCGCTGCAGGCCCGGCGCCTTGCCGATTGTGCGATGCAGGTCTGCGCGGCCCCGCGCTACCTGGATGAACGGGGTGTCCCGCGGCGCGTAGCGGACCTCGCCCAGCACAACTGCCTGGGCTACAGCCTGTCGACGCTGGTCGGCAGCAAGCAGTGGGCCTTCGGCCGCGATGCGCAGGTGCGCGTCGCGATCAGCGGTGATCTGGTCGCCAACAACGGTTCGGCGCTGCTGGCGGCGGCCCTGGGCGGCCAGGGTGTGATCTACCAGCCGCAGTTCATCGTGGCCCCGGCGCTGCGCAGCGGCGAGCTGGTGGCGCTGGAGCTGGACCAGCCCTGCATAGCGCTCGGCGGCATCCATGCCGTCTACCCGCCCGAGCGGCGCCCGCCGGCCAAGGTGCGGGTGATGATCGACTATCTGGTCGAGGCCTTTTCCGGCGAGCTGCCATGGAGCCTGACGCCGCCGTGAAGCGTTGCCGCGACAAAAAAAGATGAACCATCCAAAGCCGGAAAAAGTCGGAACAAGTGAGCGCGGTGCCAATCGCCTCACGTCCGGCTGCGTCGCGGTTCCGGCGAATCCGTAGCACAAGCCCCGCGTTCGATATTTCCTACAGCGACCAGGACTGTAGCTCCACCCACCACCCGCCCTTGACACCGCCTAGTGCGATCAAGGGGTGCGATATGGAGTCGTTATGAAAGCTGTTGTCTACCACGCCGTTGGCGATATCCGCCTCGACGATGTGCCCGAGCCGCGCATCGAGGCGCCGACCGACGCCATCGTGCGCATCACCGCCTCGGCCATCTGCGGCACCGACCTGCACTTCGTACGCGGCACCTTCAGCGGCATGCAACCCGGCACCATTCTCGGCCATGAAGGCGTGGGCATCGTCGAGGAGCTTGGCCCCGACGTGCGCAACCTGCAGATCGGCGATCGCGTGGTGATCCCGTCCACCATCGCCTGCGGCAACTGCTCCTACTGCCGCGCCGGTTATTTCGCCCAGTGCGACGGCGCCAACCCCAATGGCAAGGAGGCCGGCACCGCCTTCTACGGCGGGCCGTCGGCCACCGGCCCGTTCCATGGGCTGCAGGCCGAGAAGGCACGCGTGCCTTTTGCCAACATCGGCCTGGTCAAGTTGCCCCCGGAGGTCAGCGACGATCAGGCGATCCTGCTTTCCGATATCTTCCCCACCGGCTACTTCGGGGCCGAGATGGCCGAGGTCGGCAGTGGCGATACCGTCGCGGTGTACGGCTGCGGCCCGGTCGGCCAGTTCGCCATCGCCAGCGCCAAGCTGCTCGGTGCCGGCCGGGTGTTCGCCATCGACCAGTTGAACGACCGCTTGCACATGGCCCAGCACCAGGGCGCGGAAGTGATCAATTTCAGCCGCGAGGACCCGGTCGCCACCCTCAAGCGCCTGACCGGCGGCATCGGCGTCGACCGCGTGATCGATGCCGTGGGCATCGATGCCGACCATGGCTGCTGTGCCGGCAAACCGGACGACCGCCAAAGCCTCCACCGGGGCCTCTGGCAGCCCGGCGATGCGCCGTCCCAAGTGCTGGAGTGGGCGGTACAGAGCCTCGCCAAGGCCGGCACGTTGTCGATCATCGGCGTCTACCCGCCGGATGCGATGACCTTCCCCATCGGCCTGGCGATGAACAAGAACATCACCATCAACATGGGCAACTGCCACCACCGCAAGTACATCCCGCTGCTGATCGAGATGATCCAGGCGCGGCGCATCGATCCGGCGAAGATCCTCACCCAGATCAAGCCGATGAGCGACGCGATCGCCGCCTTCGAGGCGTTCGATCGGCGCGAGAACGGCTGGATCAAGGTCGAGCTCCAGCCACAGCGGCGTGACGGCCGTGGCAGCGAGGAAACGGTGGTGGACGATGCGGTCGCCGATACCTTCCCGGCCAGCGATCCGACCTCGATGCAGAGTCCCAGCTAGCAGGTGAATAGGTGAACGATGGCCGCCATCCATATCGGCATATCCGGCTGGCGTTACGCACCATGGCGAGGTGACTTCTATCCCAAGGGGCTGGCGCAGAAAAACGAGCTGCGCTTCGCCTCGCGGGCGGTGAACAGCATCGAGATCAACGGCTCGTTCTACGCGCTGCAGACGCCCGAGCGTTACGCCGACTGGTACGCCGATACCCCGGACGGCTTCGTCTTCAGCGTCAAGGCGCCGCGCTACGTCACCCATATCCTGCGTCTGCGCGAGGTGGAGAAACCGATCGCCAACTTCTTCGCCTCGGGCCTGTTCCTGCTCAAGGAAAAACTCGGGCCGATCCTCTGGCAGTTCCCGCCCTCTTTCCGCTTCGACCCCGCGCTGTTCGAGAACTTCCTGCGCCTGCTGCCCCACGACAGCGCCGCCGCGCTGGAAATGGCCAAGGGTTGCGAGGTGCGCATGGAGGGCCGCAGCCATCTCGCCATCGACCGCAAGCGCCCCATGCGCCATGCCGTGGAGATCCGCAACCCGAGCTTCGTCGACCCCGCCTTCATCGAGCTGCTGCGCCAGTACCGAGTGGCGCTGGTGGTCGCCGATACCGCCGGCAAGTGGCCCTACCGCGAGGACCTGACCAGCGACTTCGTCTACATCCGCCTGCATGGCGCCGAAGAGCTCTACACCAGCGGCTATACCGACCAGGCCCTGGAACGCTGGTGCCGGCGCATTCGCCTGTGGAGCGGCGGCTCGCAGCCCGAGGATGCCCAACTGATCACCGCGTCCGCGGCGTCGCCAGCCCGTTCGCGCGAGGTGTACTGCTATTTCGACAACGACGTGAAGGTCCGTGCGCCCTACGACGCGCGGCAGCTGCTGCGCCGGCTCGGGCTGGACGAGGGCCTGCAGGCCACGCCCGGCCAGTTGCAAGAAGGAGCATTCGCTTGACTCTGGATAAAGACCACCCCATCGAAAGCACCGATCTCGATGCGCACATGGCCACCGCGGTCAACTCGCTGCGCATACTCACGGTGAACACGCACAAGGGCTTCACCGCCTTCAACCGCCGCTTCATCCTGCCGGAACTGCGCGAGGCGGTGCGCAGCGTTGCGGCCGACGTGGTGTTCCTCCAGGAGGTGCTCGGCACCCACGAGAAGCACGCGCTGCGCTTTCACAACTGGCCGGCGGCGCCGCAGTACGAGTTTCTCGCCGACAGCATCTGGACCGACTTCGCCTACGGGCGCAATGCGGTCTATCCCGATGGCGACCACGGCAATGCACTGCTGTCGAAATTCCCCATCCTGCGCTACGAGAACCTGGACATCTCCATCGCCGGGCCGGAACGCCGCGGGCTGCTGCACAGCGTGCTGCAGGTGCCCGGCCACGACGAATTCCACGCGATCTGCGTGCACCTGGGGCTGCGCGAATCCCACCGCCAGCAGCAGCTCGAACTGCTCTGCGATCTGCTCGACACCCTTCCCGAAGGCGCGCCGGTGGTGGTGGCCGGCGACTTCAACGACTGGCGGCTGAAAGCCACCCGCACACTGGACCGCTGTGCGGGGCTGCACGAAGCGTTCGCCGTCTCCCAGGGGCAGGTGGCCAAGACCTTCCCGGCGCGCTGGCCACTGCTGCGCCTGGATCGCGTCTACATACGCAATGCCAGCAGCCACGGCGCGAAGATCCTCGGCAACAAACCCTGGACGCACTTGTCCGATCATCTGCCCCTTGCGGTGGAGATACGCCTATGAAATTCCACTGGAGAGACGGAAATCGCCTTCAGTTGCTGGAGAACGGCGAAGAGTTCTTTCCCCGTGTGTTCACGGCCATCGCCCAGGCCAAGAAAGAGGTATTGCTGGAAACCTTCATCCTGTTCCAGGACAAGGTCGGTATCGAATTGCAGAAGGCCCTCATCGCCGCTGCCGCGAACGGTGCCAGCATCGACGTCACCGTCGATGGCTACGGCTCGGCCGACCTGCACGGCGAATTCGTTGCACAGATGACCCATGCCGGCATCCGCATCCACATGTTCGACCCCGGTAAGCGCCTGATGGGTCGCCGCCTCAACGTGTTCCGCCGCATGCACCGCAAGATCGTCGTCGTCGATGGTGAGATCGCCTTCATCGGCGGCATCAATTTCTCCGCCGACCACCTGGGCGATTTCGGCCCTGGCGCCAAGCAGGACTACGCCCTGCAAGTGGAAGGCCCGGTGGTGCACGACCTGCACCATTTCGCGCTGAGCCAGATCGCGCCGGACAAACCGACGCGCCGCTGGTGGCAGCGGCGGACCTGGCCGCAGGCGCCGGGCTACGGTGGTGTCAGCCGCGGCGAGGCGCGGGCGCTGTTCGTCATCCGCGACAACGACCAGCACCGCAATGACATCGAGCAGCACTACCTCCAGGCAATTCGAGATGCACGCTCCAGGTTATTGATTGCAAACGCCTATTTCTTTCCCGGCTATCGCGTGCTGCGGGAAATACGCAATGCCGCGCGGCGTGGCGTGCGGGTCCGCCTGATCCTCCAGGGCCAGCCGGACATGCCGATCGCCAAGTTCGGCGCGCGCATGCTCTACAACTACCTCATGCGCGACGGCGTGGAGATCCACGAATACTGCCGCCGGCCGCTGCATGGCAAGGTCGCCCTGGCCGACTACGAATGGTCGACCGTGGGCTCGAGCAACCTCGATCCGCTGAGCCTGTCGCTCAACCTGGAAGCCAACCTGATCATCCGCGACCACGTGTTCAATCGCCATCTGCACGAGCGGCTCGACTACCTGTTGCAGACCGACTGCCGGCGCATCCCGCTGGAACGCATCATCCGCGGCTTCTGGTGGCGGGCGCCGCTGGCATTCCTGATCTTCCACTTCCTGCGGCATTTCCCCGGCCTGGTGGAACTGTTCCCCAGCCACCGGCCGCGGCTCGAACTGCTCGACCCGGATGCCCCGCCCATGGACCCGGCCCCCTCACCCATGCAGCGAGAACAACGATGAGCCAGCCGAGCGAAGCCAAGGCGCAGGGCAGATGGCAGCGGCGCTGGCCGCTGATCAAGAAAATCCTCACCTACGTGTTCTTCGCGTTGGTGGCCGGCCTGTTGATCGGCCTGGCACGCAACCTGGACTGGCAGGAGGTCTACGCCACGCTGCGCAACTACCGCGCCGAAACGCTGTGGATGGCCGGCGCGGCGGCATTCGGCAGCTACGCCGTGTACTGCTTCTTCGACGTCCTGGGCAAGGGCTACGCCCGCCACCACCTGCCGGTGCGGCAGATCCTGCCGGTGACCTTCGTCTGCTATGCCTTCAACCTGAACCTGAGCGCCTGGGTCGGCGGCATCGCGCTGCGCTTTCGCCTCTACTCCCGGCTGGGGCTGCGCCCGTCGCAGATCACCCGGGTATTCACCATGAGCCTGCTGACCAACTGGCTGGGCTACATGTGGCTGGCCGGGCTGATCTTCGTCATGGGCTGGATAAAGCCGCCGGCGAGCTGGGAGATCGGTTTCACCGCACTGCGCGTGCTGGGCGCCGGACTGCTGCTGGCATGCCTGGTGTACCTCGGCTTGTGCGGCTTCTCCAGGCGGCGCTACTGGACGGTGCGCAGGCACGAGATCCACCTGCCCTCGCTGCGGATGGCGCTGGTGCAGATGCTGCTGGGCGCGGCGAACTGGGCGCTGATGGCCCTGGTGGTCTATTTCATGCTCTCCCGGCAGGCCGCCTACCCCGAGGTGCTGGGCATCCTGATGATCAGCAGCATCGCCGGCGTGGTCACCCATATTCCCGCCGGGCTCGGCGTGATCGAGGCGGTATTCGTCGCCATGCTGGCCGACGAGATGAGCAAGGCCGCCATCGTCGGCGGCCTGATCGGTTACCGGGTGGTCTACTTCCTGATTCCCCTGCTGTTGGCCACGCTGCTGTACGTGGCACTGGAAGCGCGGGCCAAGAAGCTGCGCCACAACGGCAACCAGCCCCAGGCGCCGCGTGGGGCGTAGCCCTCGCGGAGCACCAAGCGGGAAGCCCCTGGGGCTCGTAGGAGCCCGCTTGCGGGCGATCCGCCGCAACGCCGATGATCGCCGGCAAGCCGGCTACAGCATGCTCAGTGCTGCTACACCTGCGGCCGCAACACCAGCACGCCCAGCGGCGGCAGCGTCAGCAGGAGCGAGAACTTCTCGCCGTGGCTGACGATGGGTTCGGCGAGCATGCCGCCGCCGTTGCCGGTATTCGAGCCGCCGTAGCATTCGGCATCGCTGTTGAACACTTCCAGCCACCTGGCATCCACCGGCACGCCGATGCGGTAGCCCTCGCGCACCACCGGGGTGAAGTTGCCCACCACCAGCAACGGATGCCCGGTCGAGCTCTTGCGCAGCCAGGCGAACACGCTGTTGGCGCGGTCGTCGCCGATCAGCCACTGGAAACCCCGCGGATCGCTGTCCAGCTCGTGCAGCGCGGGCTCCTGGCCATACAGGCGGTTGAGATCGCGCACCAGATTCTGCACGCCGCGATGGTCCGGCTCGTCGAGTAGATACCAGTCCAGCTCGCGGTCGTGGCTCCATTCGCGCCACTGGCCGAACTCGCTGCCCATGAACAGCAGCTTCTTGCCCGGATGCGTCCACATGAACGACAGGTAGGCGCGCAGGTTGGCGAATTTCTGCCAGCGGTCGCCGGGCATCTTGTCGATCAGCGAGCCCTTGCCGTGCACCACCTCGTCATGCGAGATCGGCAGCACGAAATGCTCGGAGAAGGCATAGATCAGGCCGAAGGTCATCTTGTCGTGGTGGTACTGGCGGTGGATCGGGTCCTCGTGGATGTACTTGAGCGTGTCGTGCATCCAGCCCATGTTCCATTTGTAGGAGAAGCCCAGTCCGCCGTCGCGGGTCGGCTTGCTCACCCCCGGGAAGGCCGTGGACTCCTCGGCGATCACCAGCGCGCCGGGCGTCTCGGTGGCCACCACGTCGTTCAGGTGCTGGAGGAAATCGATCGCCTCGAGGTTTTCGCGCCCGCCGTGGCGGTTGGGAATCCACTCACCCTCGTTGCGCGAGTAGTCGCGGTAGAGCATCGAGGCCACCGCATCCACGCGCAGCGCGTCGACATGGAACTCGCGCAGCCAGTGCAGCGCCGAGGCCAGCATGAAGCCATGCACCTCGGTACGACCGAGGTTGTAGATGTAGGTGTCCCAGTCCTGGTGGAAACCCTCGAACGGGTGGGCGTACTCGTACAGCGCCGTGCCGTCGAATTCGCCGAGGCCATGGGCATCGGTGGGGAAATGCGCCGGCACCCAGTCGAGGATCACACCGATGCCGGCGTTGTGGCAGGCATCGACGAACGCGGCGAAGTCGTGGGCCGTGCCGTAGCGGGCACTGGGGGCGAACTGCGAGAGCAATTGGTAGCCCCAGGAACCGCCGAACGGGTGCTCCATGATCGGCATCAGCTCGATATGGGTGAAGCCCAGGTCGACGATGTAGGGGATCAACCGCTCGGCCAGCTCGTGCCAGTCGTACAGGCGCCCGCCTTCCCCGCCCTCGCGCCGCCAGGAGCCGGCATGCAGCTCGTAGATGGTCATTGGCGCCTGGTACGACTGGCGCGCGGCGCGTTGTTGCAGCCAGGCCTGGTCCTTCCACTCGTACTCCAGCGGCCGCGCGACCACCGAAGCGGTGCCCGGCGGGTGCTCGGTGGCCAGCGCGATGGGGTCGGCCTTGAGCGGCAGGATGCCGTGCGGGCCGAGAATCTCGTATTTATAGATGTCTCCCGGCTGCAACCGCGGGATGAACAGTTCCCATACGCCGGAGGGAAAGCGCAGGCGCATCGGGTGCCGCCGGCCATCCCAGCCGTTGAAGCTGCCGACCACCGAGACGCGCCGCGCATTCGGTGCCCAGACGGCGAAGCGCACGCCCTGCACCCCATCGACCTCCATGACCTGCGAGCCGAACACCCGGCCGATCTCGCGGTGATTGCCTTCGGAGAACAGGTGCATGTCCAGCTCGCCCAGCTGGGGGCCGAAGCTGTAGGGATCTTCGGTGATCTGCTCGCCCCCGGCCCAGCGGATCTTCAGCAGATAGGGCTGCAGGTTGCTCAGGCGGGCGAAGAAGAAGCCCGGTACCTGGCCCTGCTCCATCGCCGCCAGTACCCGGCCGCTGCTGCGCTCCAGAACCTCGGCGCCGAGCGCGTTGGGCAGGTAGGCGCGCACCACCATACCGTCACCGTCGGGGTGCGGGCCGAGAATGGAAAACGGGTCGCCATGCTCGGCTCGCACCAGCGCGTCGACCTCGGCATCGCTGGGCAGCAGGTTTTCCCCGGGCGTCGTCAGAACCGGGCGGTCAGTCATTGGAGCCTCCATCGAAAAGCTGTTGGGTCAGGCTCAGCAGCCCCTGCAGCGGGACAACCAGCCAGGCCGGGCGGTTCTCTGCCTCGTAGACGATTTCATACGCGCATTTCTCCAGGCTGAACAACAGCAGTGCAGCATTCGCGCCATTCTCGTCGCGCCAGGCATGTGGCAACCCGGCGGCCGCCTCGCGATAGGCCTGGAGGAAGACCCCATGCGCGCTCTGCCGATAATTGGCGGCGATGTTCTGCCGCGCCAGGTCGGCCTCGGCGGAGCTGTCGCTGACCTGCGCACCGCGGATGGTCATGGCCGCGGCGTACTCGAAGGAGCGCAGCAGGCCGGAAACATCCTTGAACGGGCTGTGCTTGGCACGCCGCTGGTCCAGCGGCCGCGAGGGCTCGCCCTCGAAGTCGATGAAATAGGCATCGCCCTGCACCACCAATACCTGCCCCAGGTGCAGGTCGCCGTGCACGCGGGTACGCAGTCCACCCTGGGTTCTAGCAGCCAGACGTTTCACTTGTGCGAGCAGCTCGGTACGACGTTCGAGAAGCTGGCCGAGGGCCGCGGCATCCTTGCGCTCGAGGTCGCCGCGGTGCTCGGTGAGCCGCTGGAGCGCCTGGTCCAGCTGCTCGGCGACGCTTGCGGCCCATTCCGTGGTCTGCTTCTTGTCCGTGCTCTCGCGACGGAAGGCCGGATCATCGGTATCGCTGGCCAGCAGCATATGCATCTCGCCGAGGCGCTGGCCGAGCAGACGGTTGAAGGCCTCCAGCTCGTCGAGGGCGCTGAACTGGTTCTCGTGCAGCGACACGCCGCCAGCCAGTTCGTCGCGCACCGCGCGGTCGAGGGTGTTGAGCGTCCACTCCCAGGCATCGCCCTGGCTGTCGAGGTAGTGCTGCACCACCATCAGGGCCACCGGTTCGCCCTGCCTGTTGATCCGACTGACCTGGCCGAGCATGCCGGAGATATGGCCGAAACCGCGTTCGGTGAGGAAGGTGCCCATTTCCAGTTCGGGGTGGATGCCCGCTGCCACGCGACGGAGCATCTTGATCATCACCGAGTTGTTGATGATCGCCGAGCTGTTGGATTGCTCCGCCGAGACATAGCGCACCTCGATCTCGGCCGGCAGTTGCAGCTCGGCGAGCTGCGGCATCGGCACGAAGCGGATCTCGCCGTCGTTGCACGGCAGCACCAGCTCGTCGCGCAGGCCCTGGATCACTCCGGTGACGAACTGTTCGAGGGCGAAGGCGTCGGTCATCAGGCCGACCCGCGGGCCGCGCCGCACCCGCGCCAGGGCCAGCTGCTGCGGCAGCGCGGTGCCGAAGTCGGCCTCGTCGAGGAAGCCCAGCGGCAGCTGGTAGAGGTCGCTGCGCCCGGCCGACTCGACGCATAGCTCGCAGAGCAGCACCGGCCGCTGCGGGTCGCCGAAGGGCACGCTGTAGCAGATCCGGATCGACTCGATGGGCACGTCCTTGGCCGCGAACCAGCGCCGCTTGGGTAGGTAGGCCGGCAGCGCATCGCTCTCCAGGATACGCTTGCAGGCGGCGTTGAGCGTATCCAAGCGCTTGAGCACCAAAGTCTGGAAGTCCGGCATGGTTTCCACCGGTTCCTGGTGCCAACTGGGCATCTGGTTGGTCGGCGCCAGCTGGAACCAGTAGAAGCCGTACGGCGGCAAGGTCAGCAGGTACGGCAACTGGCCGATGGGGGGGAAGGCGCTGCCGCCGACCATCTCCACCGGCACCATGCCGGCATGGTGCGACAGCTCCAGCTCCGCCGCCTGGGCCGAGCGCGAGACGTTGGCCACGCAGAAGACGATCTCGGTCTCGCCGGTGGGCCCGGTGAATTCGCGCAGGTAGGCGAGAATCCGCCGGTTGCTCGGCGCCAGCATTTTCAGCGTGCCGCGGCCGAAGGCCTTGAACTGCTTGCGGATGGCGAGCATGCGCCGGGTCCAGTTGAGCAGCGAATGCGGATCGCGCTGCTGGGCCTCGACGTTGATGGTGTAGTAGCCGTAGAGCGGGTCCATGATCGGCGGCAGCACCAGGTTCGGCGGATCGGCGCGGGAGAAACCGCCGTTGCGGTCCACCGACCACTGCATCGGCGTGCGCACGCCGTCGCGGTCGCCGAGGAAGATGTTGTCGCCCATGCCTATCTCGTCGCCGTAGTAGATCACCGGCGTGCCCGGCATCGACAGCAGCAGGCTGTTGAGCAGTTCGATGCGCCGACGGTCGCGTTCCAGCAGCGGCGCCAGGCGGCGGCGGATACCCAGGTTGATGCGCGCGCGGGTGTCCGAGGCGTAGTAGTTCCACAGGTAGTCGCGCTCGCGGTCGGTCACCATCTCCAGCGTCAGTTCGTCGTGGTTGCGCAGGAAGATTGCCCACTGGCAGTTGTCCGGGATGTCCGGCGTCTGGCGCAGGATGTCGGTGATCGGGAAGCGGTCCTCCTGGGCGATGGCCATGTACATGCGCGGCATCAGCGGGAAGTGGAAGGCCATGTGGCACTCGTCGCCCGGCCCGCCGTCCTCGCCGCCGAAATACAGCTGGGTGTCCTCCGGCCACTGGTTGGCCTCGGCCAGCAGCATGCGGTCCGGGTAGTTGGCGTCGATCTCGGCGCGGATCGCCTTGAGCACCGCGTGGGTCTCGGGCAGGTTCTCGTTGTTGGTGCCGTCGCGCTCCACCAGGTACGGAATGGCGTCCAGGCGCAGGCCGTCGATGCCGAGGTCGAGCCAGTAGCGCATCACGCTGAGCACCGCCTTCATCACCTGCGGGTTGTCGAAGTTGAGGTCCGGCTGGTGCGAGTAGAAACGGTGCCAGAAATACTGCTGGGCCACCGGGTCCCAGGTCCAGTTGGACTTCTCGGTGTCGAGGAAGATGATCCGCGTGCCCTGGTACTTGTCGTCGGTGTCGGACCAGACGTAGAAGTTGCGCGCCGCCGAGCCCTTCTTCGCCTTGCGCGCACGCTGGAACCAGGGATGCTGGTCGGAGGTGTGGTTGATGACCAGCTCGGTGATCACCCGCAGGCCGCGCTTGTGCGCCTCGGTGATGAAGCGCCGGGCATCGGCCATGGTGCCGTAGTCCGGGTGCACGGCGCGGTACTCGGCGATGTCGTAGCCGTCGTCACGCCGTGGCGAGGGGTAGAACGGCAGCAGCCAGATAGTGTTCACGCCGAGGTCGGCGATGTAGTCGAGCTTGGCGATCAGCCCGGGGAAATCGCCGACACCATCGTTGTTGGAGTCGAAGAAGGACTTCAGGTGAACCTGGTAGACCACCGCATCCTTGTACCAGAGCGGGTCCTTGATGAAAGCGGCGGGTTTGCGCGGTTTTGCCATTTCTTCGTTCCTTTTGCGGCGCCGGGGCTCCGTCTGTTTTGCGGCTTCAGATCGCTTGCCTGCTATTCGAAAGCACTTTATTTATTTCTCTCAACTAACTGATATTTATTAAATAAATACCTATATTCTAGAAATCACTTCAGGTCTGGATCGACCTGCTGGGCTGTCAGCCGCCAGATCCCGAACGGCAGGTGCCAGGGCTCGATGCGCATCCACTGGGTCTTGCCGTACCAGGTCCAGCGATGGCCGTTCATCAGGTCCTCGCCCTGGGTATGGGCGTCATCCGGCAGCCCCAGTTCCCATAGCGGCAGTTCGAAATGCGCTTCCTGGGCGTTGTGTGGATCGAGGCTGATGGCGACCAGGATGAAGTTGCTCAGGTCCACGGTGCGCTTGCCGAAGTAGAGGATGTTGTCGTTCCAGGCCAGGTAGGGCTTGAAGCCCAGATGGGTCTGGAGCGCCGGGTTCTGCCGGCGGATGCGATTGAGCTGGGCGATCTCGGCGATGATGTTGCCCGGCGCGTGGTAGTCGCGCGGCCGCAGCTGGTATTTCTCCGAATCCAGGTACTCCTCCTTGCCGGGAATACCCGCCGCCTCGCACAGCTCGAAGCCCGAGTACATGCCCCACAGCCCGGAGCCCATGGTGGCCAGCGCGGCGCGGATGAGAAAGCCGGCGCGGCCGGAGTCCTGCAGGAAGAACGGGTTGATGTCCGGCGTGTTGACGAAGAAGTTCGGCCGGTAGCAGTCGCATAGCGGCGGCTCGTTCAGTTCGACCAGGTATTCGCTGAGTTCGGCCTTGGTGTTGCGCCAGGTGAAGTAGGTGTAGCTCTGGTTGAAGCCGACCTTACCCAGCCGGGCCATCATCGCCGGGCGGGTGAAGGCCTCGGAGAGGAACATCACGTCGCGGTCGCGGTCGCGGATGTCGGCGATCAGCCATTCCCAGAACGGCAGCGGCTTGGTGTGCGGGTTGTCGACGCGGAAGATCTTCACGCCCTGCTCCACCCAGTGCCAGACCACGTCACGCAGCGCCAGCCAGAGGTCGGGCTTGGCGTCGTCGGCGTAGAAGTCGACGTTGACGATGTCCTGGTATTTCTTGGGTGGGTTCTCGGCGTACTTGATGGTGCCGTCCGGGCGCCAGGAGAACCAGCCGGGATGTTCGGTCAGCCAGGGATGGTCCTGCGAACACTGGATGGCGAAATCCAGGGCGATCTCCAGGCCGTGCTCGGCGGCGGCGGCGACCAGCTCGCGGAAATCCTCCAGCGTGCCCAGCTGCGGGTGCACGGCATCATGCCCACCCTCCTCGCTGCCGATGGCGTAGGGGCTGCCGGGATCGTTCGGCCCGGCCTGCAGGCTGTTGTTCGGGCCCTTGCGGTGTTTGCGGCCGATCGGGTGGATCGGCGGGAAGTAGAGGACGTCGAAGCCCATGTCGCGAATCGCCGGCAGGCGCTTGTGCACGTCGCGGAAGGTGCCGTGGCGGTTCGGGTCGTCGGTCTCCGAGCGCGGGAACAGCTCGTACCAGCTGGCGAACTGTGCCAGTGGCCGCTCCACGTCCAGCGGGAACAGCGGGCTCTGGCTGCAATGCTCGCGGGGATCGGCGGCGGCCATCGCTGCCGCCGTCTCCTGCGCCAGCAGCAACGACACCCGCTCGTCATCCAGGTGCGCCGAGCCCAGGCGGTGCAGCAGGTCGTCGAGGATCGCCCGTGTTTCGCCCTGGGCGCGGGCGACGGCCTTTTCCAGCAACAGCCGGCCTTCCTGCAGTTCGAGCTGGACCGGCACGCCGGCGGCATGCTTCTTCGACAGCTCGTAGCGGTAGGTTTCGAACACGTCCCACCAGGCCTCGATCATGAACTCGTGGTTGGCGACCTGGGTCGGGGTGAACTGGCCTTGCCAGGCGTCGTTGCCAAGCAGCTTGAGCCGTGCCCGCCGCCAGCCGCTTTCGCCCTGCTCGCGCCAGCACACCGCGGCGGCGAGCTGATCGTGGCCATCGGCGAAGATCTTGCTGCTGACCACCACCGGCTGGCCGATGATCGCCTTGGCCGCGAAACGACCGGCATCCACCACCGGCTGGGTGGATTCGATGGCGATGCGGGGCATCTGCAGGGCTTCTTCGAGGCGAGGGTGAATCGTTGCAAGGGGCTGTGCATCGTTCATCGAACAGGCTCCTGAAGCGCAGGCATAAAAGGCTCGGTTTGCCCGGGCCGTTTTCGGAGGCGTCGAACATGCGGCTCAGGTGGTCGTCGGCCCCCCGGCGAGGCTTTGATCGGGCTCTTTCTTCCGAGCCAGCAGGCCGGGGAAAGTTCAGCCGCGGAGCGGCCCGTGCGGCCGGATACCCGAGTGCTGCAGGCGCGGCGACATGTGGCTTTTCGTCGCTCGCGATGCCGCTGGACGGACGCATCCGGCCGTCGCCTACTCGATCGCAGGCGACGGCAGGCTGGAACTAAGCCTGCATGTCCCCTCTCAATCCAGAACCTTAGCCGATACTCCGCAGGTTGCCCGGACAGGCAGGAGGATGACGATGCCCCATGCACGCCCCGATGTGCCCCAACCCGACCCGATCGTCCACGACAAGCCCGGCGACGTACCGCAGGTGCCCTGCGCCGAAGAACTCGACGAGTTCAAGCCCGGCGCGCCCTACGGCAACCAGACCGTGGCGGATACCGACGAGGAGCAGCAGAGCTGAGGGCGAACGACGATCCCGTCAGGCTTCGCGCAAACGCCTGAGCAACGCCTGGCCGATGCCCTGCCGGGTCGCGCCGTAGCGCGCCCAGGGATCGCCCGGCAGTGTGGCCAGGCGTTCGTGCAGGTTGTGGATGTTCCATTGATCGGCGGCTTCGATCCGTTCCAGTTCGTCGTGGCCGATCGGCACCGAGACAGCCAGCCCCGGGCGGGCCCTGGCCGAGTAGGCCGCCACCGTGCTGGCACCCTTCTGGTTGCGCAGGTAGTCGACGAAGATTTTTCCGATACGATTCTGCGGCCCCATCTTGTCGACGATCAGCGCTGGCGTCTGCCGGGCCAGGCGCTCGGTGACGGCACGGGCGAATTGGCGGACCTGCTCCCAGCCATGCCGCCGATCGATCGGCACCACCACGTGCATGCCACGCCCGCCACTGGTCTTGAGGAAGGCCTGCAGGCCCAGCGCATCGAGCAGTTGCAGCGTCAAGCCGGTGGCCTCGAGCATGCTCGACCAGGGCAGCGCCGGATCGGGGTCGAGGTCGAAGATCACCCGGTCGGGCCGCTCGATCCGGTCGCTGCGGGCGTTCCAGGTGTGGAATTCCACGGTACCCATCTGCACCGCCTCGATCACCGCGGCGATGCCGTCGGCCTGGATCAGCCGCGCATGCTCCGGATCGAGGTCCTTCGGTAGCGCGCGCATGTGTGGCATCTTCAGCCGGCCGCAATGGCGCTGGAAGAAGCGCTCGCCAGCGACGCCCTCCGGCGCGCGGACGATGGACAGCGGCCGGCCGGCAAGCTGTGGCACCAGCCAGTCGGCGACCGACAGGTAGTATTCGGCGAGCGCCAGCTTGGTCGCACCGCTGGCCGCATCGATCACCCGCTGCGGATTGCTGATGCCGATACCGCCCACCGGCGGCCGGCTGCCGCTCTTGCGCTGTGCAGGCATGGGGAACCCCGATCAGCTGGCCTTCTTGCTCGATTTGCCGCCACCCGCTGGCGTCTTGCGCGTTCGCGAAGCGGTGCTCTTGCCCGTCTTGGCCTTGCCGGCCGTCTTGCCCTTGGCGGCGGGCTTTTCCGCCTCGTCGGCTTCGTCCTCCTCGCTCGCCGTGCGGGCCTTGCCCGGCTTGGCCGCGAGGCTGCGCTTGAGCAGCTCGGTGAGGTCGATGACGTCTGCCGAGCGGCGATCCAGCGCCTCCTCCGGCCCGCCAACCGCTTCGAGCTTGCCTTCGTGTGCCTTCTGCTCGACCAATGCCATGATCTGGTCTTGGAAGGTGTCCTTGTACTGCTCCGGCTTCCACTTCTCGCTCATGTCCTCGACCAGGCGCCGGGCCATGTCCAGCTCGCGCTCGGCCAGGTCGGGATCGAGCGCCTCGTCCTTCAGGCCGAGGTAATCGACCCCGCGCACCTCGTCGGCCCAGCGCAGGGTGTTCATCACCAGCGCCTTGCCCAGCGGCATCACCACCGCGAGGTGCTGCTTGTTGCGCAACACGACGTTGGCGATGCCGACCTTGCCGGTGCGCACCAGGGTTTCGCGCAACAGCGCATAGACCTTTTCGCCACGGCGGTCGGGCGTCAGGTAGTACGGCGTGTCGATGTAGAGAAAGGAAATGTCCCTGGCATCGACGAAGGCGACGATATCGACGGTCTGCGTCGCCTTGGGATGCGCGGCCTTGATCTCCTCGTCGCTGAGCACGATGTAGTGGCCCTTCTCGTACTCGACGCCCTTGACGATGTTCTCGCTGTCGATTTCCTTGCCGGTGGTCTTGTTGATGCGCTTGTAGCCGACCCGGTCCATGCTGCGCTTGTCCAGCCAGTCGAAGTCGATGCCCTGGCGGGTGGTGGCCGGCACCAGCGCCACCGGGATGTGTACCAGGCCGAAACTGACGGCACCTTTCCAGATCGTGCGGGGCATGGTCGTTCTCCAGCATGGGTTGCGGCGGGCGCTCAGCCGTTGACCACCGTGCCGCCGTTGACGTGCAGCACCTGGCCGCTGACATAGGCCGCATCGCTGCTGGCCAGGTAGACGTAGGCCGGCGCCACCTCCTCGGGTTGGCCGGGGCGCTTCATCGGCACGTTGGCGCCGAATTCGGCCACCTTGTCGGCATCGAAGGTGGATGGGATCAACGGCGTCCAGATCGGCCCCGGCGCCACGCCGTTGACGCGGATGCCGCGCTCGGCCAGGTGCATCGCCAGCGCCCGGGTGAAGCCGACGATGGCGCCCTTGGTCGAGGAATAGTCGATCAGCATCGGGTTGCCCTTGTAGGCGGTCACCGAGGTGGTGTTGACGATGGCCGCGCCCTCCTGCAGGTGCGGCAGCGCCACCTGGGTCATCTGGAACATGCCGAAGATGTTGGTGCGGAAGGTCTTTTCCCATTGCTCCGGCGGAATGTCCTCGAAGCGCTCACGCAGATGCTGCTCGGCGGCGTTGTTGATCAGGATGTCGAGCCTGCCGAACTGCGCCAGCGTCTCGTCGACGACCTTGCGGCAGACATCGCGCTCGGCGACGTCGCCGGCGAAGGTCAGGCAGCGCCGGCCGTGCTGCTCCACTTCCTTGCGCGTCTGCTCGGCATCCTGGTGCTGGTCGAGATAGAGGATGGCCACGTCGGCACCCTCGCGGGCGAACAGCACCGCCACGGAGCGGCCGATACCGCTGTCGCCGCCGGTGATGATGGCGACCTTGCCTTCGAGCTTGCCGGCGGCCTTGTAGGCCTCGCCGCGATACGCCGGTCGCGGGTGCATCAGCCCTTCCTTGCCGGGTTCGGCCTGCTCCTGGGGCGGCAGGGTCTGGTTGTCGTCGGCCATGCAAGAATCCTCCGTCAAGGTAGATAACCTGTCTTCGGAGGACTTGGAGGGCGCGGGAAAAGTTTCTATGGCGCGATGAGAGGGGCTTGGCGAACGCCTCGGGGCATCACTCCAGGGTCAGCACGACCCGGCCGCGCGGGATGCCGCTTTCCACGTATTCGTGGGCTTCGACGACCTGCTCGAAGCGGAATTCGCGATCGACCTGCGGCTTGATCAGGCGGTCGGCCGTCAGTTGGTTGATATGCTGCAGCGCCCGCTCCACCGCTTCGCGATTCTGCTCGATGCCAAGCTCCGGCTGGCCGGTGAAGTCGCACAGGCAATGCAGGAAGAACTTGAAGTTCTTCTTGAACGCCGCACAGACCGGAAGAGCCGTCTCGTTGCCACCGTTCATGCCATACAGGATCAGCTTGCCCCGCGGCGCCATCACGTCGCCCAGCAGTTTCATCTGCGAACCGCCGCAGGCATCGAGCACCACCTCGACACCACGGCCCTCGGTGATCTTCTGCAGGCGGCCAACCAGATCCTCTTCCTCGCTGACGATCACCGTATCCGCGCCCAGTTCGCGCAGATAGTCGCGATCGGCCGCGGTATCGCAGGTGGCGATGACCCGCCCACCCAACGCCCGGGTCAGCTGTACCGCCGCCGGGCCGGTGCAGTGCGCCGCCTGGTTGATCAGCACGTACTGGCCGGGCTCCAGCTGCGCCAGTTCGACCAGCGCGAAATAACTCACCAGCATCGGCGTGTAGTGGATCGCCGCCTCGCTGGCGCTGAGCATGTCCGGGTAATGCACCAGTGCCTGCTGCGGCAGCAGCGCATGCTCGGCGTACAGCGGATACTGGTTCGGGTCGTGCGCCGGAAAGCCGGCTACCCGATCGCCGACGTCGAAACCCTGGACGCCCTCGCCCACCGCCAGCACTTCACCCGCCACCTCGCTGCCGAGCCCGGCCGGCAGGCGCGCATGCCGCGGCGCCAGGTCCTGCCGCCAGAGCACGTCGTTCCAGCTGACGCCGATGGCGTGCACGTCGATGAGCACCTCGCCGGGGCCAGGAACGGGTATCGTGCGTTCTTCATAACGCAGCACATCGGCCAGGCCGAAGTGGTGAAAACGGATGATGCGGGACATGGCGACTCCTCGCCTTACTACTGTGCAAACGGACTCTATCGTCAGTATCGTCACAACTCCAGCCAGCAGCATGGATTCCGGTCGATAGTTGCCATGCACGGGAATGATGGACAACCGTATGTATCCGCGCCGGCCCCATTGCAGGTTTGTGCAGTTTGCAAGCGGAATTGGGCATGCCGCCGTCAGGCGAAGCTGTCTAGAATGCAGATCACCTCCAGCGCCGGGCACCTTTCGTCCGGCCCCAGGCCCGAAGTGAACCAGGCATGAATCGCAACGACCTTCGCCGCGTCGACCTCAACCTGCTGATCGTCTTCGAAACGCTGATGCATGAGCGCAGCGTCACCCGCGCCGCGGAAAAGCTGTTCCTCGGCCAGCCGGCGATCAGCGCCGCGCTGGCACGGCTGCGCACGCTGTTCGACGATCCACTGTTCGTGCGCACCGGGCGGAGCATGGAGCCCACCGCCCGCGCGCAGGAAATCGCGCAGTTGCTGTCGCCGGCGCTCGACTCGATTTCCACGGCGGTCAGCCGCGCCTCGACCTTCGACCCGGCGACCAGCACCCAGGTGTTTCGCATCGGCCTGACCGACGAGGTGGAATTCGCCCTGCTGCCGCCGCTGCTGCGCCGCCTGCGCGCCGAGGCACCGGACGTGGTGCTGGTGGTGCGCCGCGCCAATTACCTGCTGATGCCCGGGCTGCTGGCCTCGGGCGAGATTTCCGTGGGCGTCTGCTACACCGAGGAGCTGCCAGCCAACGCCAAGCGCAAGGTGCTGCGCCGGCCCAAGCCGATGCTGCTGCGCGCCGACAGCATTCCCGGGCGCATCAGCATGGAGGACTACTGCGCCCGGCCGCACGCGATGGTGTCCTTCGCCGGCGACCTCAACGGCTACATCGACGAGGAGCTGGCGCTGCATGGCTGCAAGCGCAAGGTGGTGCTGGCGGTGCCGCAGTTCAACGGCCTGGCCAGCCTGCTCGCCGGCACCGACATCATCGCCACGGTGCCCGACTACGCGGCCGCCGCCCTGGCCGCCAACGGCGGCGTGCGCGCCGAGCCGCTGCCCTTCGAGACCAGCCAGGACTTCGAACTCTCCATGGCCTGGCGCGGCGCCCAGGACAACGACCCCGCCGAGCGCTGGTTGCGCTCGCGCATCCAGATGTTCGTCGGCGATCCGGACAGCCTGTAGGGTGGAAAACGGCGCAGCCTTTTCCACGCGTATTCCCGCCCAGCACGCCGTCACGCCTTTCTCGACTTCACTGCCCAGTGCCCTGACCGCCTGCTGACGCAGCCGATCGACGCGCGAATCGGTGGAAAAGACCTGGCGGTCGTTTTCCACCCTACCGTTATTGCCTGCTGCTGATGATCGATGCGCAATCATCATCGGCAATGATATTCACCTTCGCCCCATTCGATTTCCGCCGGACGGGGCAGCCGCGCAGACTCCACAACCTCGATAAAACCCGACTTGCGGAGTCAAGCATGGAACGTTCCCTCAACGCCTTGCGTTTTCCCCTTATAGCCTTGGCGGTCGTCATCACGGCCGCCTGTGGCAAGGCGCCGGAGGCCACCCAGTCAGGGATGCCGCCGCCGGCCGTCAGTGTCGCCGAAGTGATCGAGCAGCGAGTGACCGAGTGGGACGAGCTCACCGGCCGCCTGGAAGCGCCGGAATCGGTTGAAATCCGCCCGCGCGTCTCCGGTTTCATCGACCAGGTGGCCTTCGAGGAAGGCGCCCTGGTAAAGAAAGGCGACCTCCTGTTCCAGATCGACCCGCGCCCGTTCCAGGCCGAGGTCAAGCGCCTTCAGGCACAGCTGCAACAGGCGCGCGCCACCCAGCAGCGCACCGTCGCCGAGGCCGAGCGCGGCGAGCGTCTGCGGCAGAAAAACGCCATTTCCGCCGAACTGGCCGATGCCCGCATCAGCGCCGCCAGCGAAGCACGCTCGGCGGTCGCGGCGATCCAGGCGCAGCTCGACAGGGCGCAGCTGGACCTGTCCTTCACTCGCGTCACTGCGCCGATCGACGGCCGCGCCGGCCGTGCGCTGATCACCGCCGGCAACCTGGTCAACGCTGGCGAGGCGCTGCTGACTACGCTGGTCTCCACCGACAAGGTCTACGCCTACTTCGAGGCCGACGAGCGCACCTACCTGAAGTACCGCGAGCTGGCCCGCGAGGGCGCGCGTGGCGAGGCGACACCGGTGTACCTCGGGCTGTCCAGCGAGGACGGTCATCCGCACCTGGGCCGCATGGACTTCGTCGACAACCAGGTCGATCCGCGCACCGGCACCATCCGCGGCCGGGCGGTGTTCGACAACCGCGACGGCAGCTTCACCCCAGGGCTCTATGCGCGGCTCAAGCTGGTCGGCAGCGCCACCTACGACGCGGTGTTGATCAAGGACGTGGCGGTCGGCACGGACCTGGGCAAGAAGTTCGTCCTGGTCCTGGCCGAGGACGACACCGTGGCCTACCGGCCGGTGGAGCTCGGGCCCAAGCTCGAGGGCCTGCGCATCGTGCGCAGCGGCCTGGCCAAGGGCGAGCGCATCGTGGTCAACGGCCTGCAGCGGGTGCGCCCGGGCAGCCCGGTGCAGCCGGAATCCGTGCCCATGGCCGACGCCGAGACGCTGGCCATGCTGAGGCAGCAGAACCGCGCGATCAGCGAGGCGATGAAACCGCAGGTGGTCGAGCGCACGCTGGCCCAGCGCCCGAGCAGCTGACCATCACTCGACAGCAGCCCTGAACCCCGGCGCGCCAGGCGCGCCCATCCGATCGATCCGCCAGGGCGCGCCCGCCGCGCCCTCCCCCGGAGTGCGCCATGAATTTCTCGCAATTCTTCATCAAGCGGCCGATTTTCGCCGCCGTGCTGTCACTGGTGATCCTCATCGGCGGCGCCATCTCGCTGTTCCAGCTGCCGATCAGCGAATACCCCGAAGTGGTGCCGCCCACCGTGGTGGTGCGCGCCAACTTCCCCGGCGCCAACCCCAAGGTAATCGGCGAAACCGTCGCCTCGCCGCTGGAACAGGCCATCACTGGCGTCGAGGGCATGCTCTACATGTCGTCCCAGGCGACCGCCGACGGCAAGCTGACGCTGACCATCACCTTCGCCCTCGGCACCGACCTGGACAACGCCCAGGTGCAGGTGCAGAACCGCGTGACGCGCACCATGCCGACGCTGCCCACCGAGGTGCAGCGCCTCGGTGTGACCGTGGACAAGGCCTCCCCCGACCTGACCATGGTGGTGCACCTGACCTCGCCGGATAACCGCTACGACATGCTCTACCTGTCCAACTACGCCGCGCTCAACGTCAAGGACGAGCTGGCGCGGTTGGACGGCGTGGGCGACGTGCAGTTGTTCGGCATGGGCGATTATTCGCTGCGCGTCTGGCTCGACCCGAACAAGGTCGCCCAGCGCAACCTCACCGCCAGCGACGTGGTCGCCGCCATCCGCGAACAGAACCGCCAGGTCGCCGCCGGTGCCCTGGGCGCGCCGCCGGCGCCGGGCGCCACCGACTTCCAGCTGTCGATCAACACCCAGGGCCGCCTGGTCGACGAGGAGGAGTTCGAGAACATCGTGGTGCGCGCCGCCGAGGACGGCGAGATCACCCGCCTGAAGGACATCGCCCGCATCGAGCTGGGTTCCAGCCAGTACGCCCTGCGTTCGCTGCTCAACAACCAGCCGGCGGTGGCCATCCCGATCTTCCAGCGTCCGGGCTCGAACGCCATCGCCATCTCCGACCTGGTGCGTGAGCGCATGGCCCAGCTGAAGCAGGACTTCCCCCAGGGCGTGGACTACGAGATCGTCTACGACCCGACCATCTTCGTACGCGGCTCCATCGAGGCGGTGGTACACACCCTGCTCGAGGCCATCGTGCTGGTGGTGCTGGTGGTGATCCTATTCCTGCAGACCTGGCGCGCCTCGATCATTCCGCTGGCCGCCGTGCCGGTGTCGCTGATCGGCACCTTCGCGGTGATGCACCTGCTCGGCTTTTCGCTCAACGCGCTGTCGCTGTTCGGCCTGGTGCTGGCCATCGGCATCGTGGTGGACGACGCCATCGTCGTGGTGGAGAACGTCGAGCGCAACATCGGCCTCGGCAAGTCGCCGGTGGACGCCACCCGCCAGGCCATGAAGGAAGTCACCGGGCCGATCATCGCCACCGCCCTGGTGCTCTGTGCGGTGTTCATCCCGACCGCCTTCATCTCCGGCCTGACCGGGCAGTTCTACCAGCAGTTCGCGTTGACCATCGCCATCTCGACGGTGATCTCGGCGTTCAACTCGCTGACCCTGTCGCCGGCCCTGGCGGCCACCCTGCTCAAGGCCCACGATGCGCCCAAGGACGGTTTCTCGCGGCTGCTCGACCGACTGTTCGGCGGCTGGCTGTTCCGCCCGTTCAACCGCATGTTCGACCGCGCCAGCCATGGTTACGTTGGCATGGTGCGGCGCATCCTGCGCGGCAGTGCCGTGGCGCTGGTGGTCTATGTCGGCCTGGTGGGCCTGGGTTACCTGGGCTTCGCCAGCACCCCGACCGGCTTCGTTCCGCAGCAGGACAAGCAGTACCTGGTCGCCTTCGCCCAGCTGCCGGACGCCGCCACCCTGGATCGCACCGAGGACGTGATCAAGCGCATGTCGGAAATCGCCGGCAAGCACCCGGGCGTGGAGAACACCGTGGCCTTCCCGGGGCTGTCGATCAACGGCTTCACCAACAGCCCGAACAGCGGCATCGTCTTCACCCCGCTCAAGCCCTTCGATGAGCGCAAGGACCCGGCGCTGTCGGCCAATGCCATCGCGGCGGACCTGAACGACCAGTTCGCGCAGATCCAGGATGCCTTCATCGCCATCTTCCCGCCGCCGCCCGTGCAGGGCCTGGGCACCATCGGCGGCTTCCGCGTGCAGGTGCAGGACCGCGGCAACCTCGGTTACGAGGAGCTGTACAAGCAGGTACAGAACGTCATCGCCAAGAGCGCCGACTATCCCGAGCTGGCCGGTCTGTTCACCAGCTACCAGGTCAACGTGCCACAGGTCGATGCCGACATCGACCGCGAGAAGGCCAAGACCCACGGCGTGGCCATCGACGACATCTTCGACACCATGCAGGTCTACCTGGGCTCGCTGTACGCCAACGACTTCAACCGCTTCGGCCGTACCTATCAGGTCAACGTCCAGGCCGACCAGAAGTTCCGCCTGGCGCCGGAGCAGATCGGCCAGCTGAAGGTACGCAACAACCGCGGCGAGATGGTGCCGTTGTCGACCTTCGTCAAGGTCAGCGACAGTGCCGGCCCCGACCGGGTGATGCACTACAACGGCTTCCTCACCGCCGAGATCAACGGCGCCGCCGCGCCGGGCTACAGCTCCGGCCAGGCCGAGGCCGCCATGGAACACCTGCTGCGCGCCGAGCTGCCCAACGGCATGAGCTTCGAGTGGACCGAGCTGACCTACCAGCAGATCCTCGCCGGCAATACCGCGGTGTTCGTCTTCCCGCTCTGCGTGCTGCTGGCGTTCCTGGTGCTGGCCGCCCAGTACGAGAGCTGGAGCCTGCCGCTGGCGGTGATCCTGATCGTGCCGATGACGCTGCTCTGCGCCATCGCCGGGGTGATCCTGGCCGGCAGCGACAACAACGTGTTCACCCAGATCGGCCTGATCGTGCTGGTGGGCCTGGCCTGCAAGAACGCCATCCTGCTGGTGGAGTTCGCCAAGGACAAACAGGAAGAAGGCATGGACCGCCTCGCCGCGGTGCTGGAAGCCTGCCGCCTGCGCCTGCGGCCGATCCTGATGACCAGCTTCGCCTTCATCATGGGCGTGGTGCCGCTGGTGCTGTCGAGCGGCGCCGGCGCCGAGATGCGCCATGCCATGGGTGTCGCGGTGTTTTCCGGGATGCTCGGCGTGACCTTCTTCGGGCTGCTGCTGACCCCGGTGTTCTATCTGGTGATTCGCGCCTTCGTCGAGAAACGCGAAGCGCGCAAGGCGGTATTCAAGGAGGCCCGCGCATGAAGTTCTTTGCCCTATCCCTGCTCGCCCTGGCCGTGACCGGCTGCGCCGTCGGCCCGGGCTACCGCGCACCGCAGCCCGAACCGGCGCGCATCGCCCTGGCCGAAGGCAACGACTACGACCGTTCGCGCTTCGAAGCGGCCTGGTGGCACCAGTTCGAGGACCCGACGCTGGATGTACTGGTCAGTCGGGCACTGGCGGAAAACCGCGAGCTGCGCATCGCCTTCGCCAGGTTGCGCGCGGCCCACTCGATTCGCGACGACGATGCCAACGATCGCTTCCCCACGGTCACCGCCGGCGCCAGCGCCGACATCGGCAAGGCACAGCAGCCCGGCGTCACCGAGCGGCGGATCAACGCCGAGCGCTACGACCTGGGCCTGGACATGGCCTGGGAGCTGGACCTGTTCGGCCGCATCCAGCGCCGCCTGGAAGCCAGCGAAGCCCAGGCCGAGGCCGCCGAGGCCGAGCTCTACCAGCTGCAGGTCAGCCTGATCGCCGAACTGGTCGACGCCTATGGCCAGTTGCGCGGCGCCCAGCTGCGCGAACGCATCGCCCGCGACAACCTGTCGAACCAGCGCGACTCCCACGAACTGACCGAGCAGTTGCGCGACGCCGGCATGGGCAGCGAACTGGACGTGCTGCGCGCCGACGCACGGCTGGCCGCCACCGAGGCCAGCCTGCCGCAACTGCAGGCGCAGCAAGCCCGCGCGCGCAACCGCATCGCCACCCTGCTCGGCCAGCGCGCCGACCGCCTCAGCGTGGACCTGTCGCCGCGCGAACTGCCGGCGATCGCCAAGGCGCTGCCGATCGGCGACGCCGGGGAGCTGTTGCGCCGGCGGCCGGACATCCGCGCCGCCGAACGCCAGCTGGCCGCGGCGACCGCCACTGTCGGCGTGGCGACCGCCGACCTGTTCCCGCGGGTGAGCCTGACCGGCTTTCTCGGCTTCATCGCCGGACGCGGTTCACAGATCGGCTCCAGCGCAGCCGAGGCCTGGGGTGTAGCACCGAGCATCAGCTGGGCGGCGTTCGACCTGGGCAGCGTGCGTGCCCGCCTGCGCGGTGCCGAAGCCGACGCCGACGCTGCCCTGGCGGGCTACGAGCAGCAGGTGCTACTGGCGCTGGAAGAGTCGGAGAACGCCTTCAGCGACTATGCCCGCGCCCAGGAGCGCCTGCTGTCGCTGCTGCGCCAGTCCACGGCCAGCCGCGCGGCCGCGCAACAGGCGGAAATCCGCTATCGCGAAGGCACGGTGGATTTCCTCGTGCTGCTGGACGCCGAGCGCGAACGGCTGGCCGCCGAGGACGCCCAGGCACAGGCGGAGGTGGAGCTGTACCGCGGCGTGGTGGCGCTGTACAAGGCGCTCGGCGGCGGCTGGCAAGCCGAAAGCTGAACGTTCGGTCATGTGTACGCGCGCCTGGCGACCGAGACTCCGCCAGGCGCGCGCCTGCCAGCGTGAAAATGTGATCTGATGCCGTTCCCATCATGTTGGCCGTGCAAAGCGCTTTCGATCGTCATCCATCTTTGGCATAAGGAACGGCTGAAAGCCCGAACGCGGTCGGCGGTAGCTCCAAGCCCGCACGGACGCACTGCCAACCAACCAGAATAAAGAGTCTTTCATGAAGCCGATCATTACCCTTGCCGGGCTTGTGCTGGCTGCCGCCAGCGCGTTCGCCCAGGCCGAGCCCATCGTCATCAAGTTCTCTCACGTAGTGGCCGAAGACACGCCCAAGGGCAAGGGTGCGCTGATGTTCAAGCGCCTGGCCGAAGAGCGTCTTCCGGGCCAGGTCAAGGTCGAGGTCTACCCGAACTCGACGCTGTTCGGCGATGCCACCGAACTGGAGGCGCTGCGTAACGACGAGGTGCAGCTGCTGGCTCCGTCGCTGGCCAAGTTCGAGCAGTACACCAAGCAGTTGCAGGTATTCGACCTGCCCTTCCTGTTCGACGACCTCGATGCGGTCAACCGCTTCCAGAAGCGCGCCAAGGGCCGGCAATTGCTGCGCTCGATGGAAGACAAGAACATCACCGGCCTGGCCTATTGGCACAATGGCATGAAGCAGCTCAGCGCCACCCGCGCGCTGCGCATGCCACGCGACGCCTCCGGCCTGAGCTTCCGCATCCAGCCTTCGGCAGTGCTCGAAGCGCAGTTCGGCGCGGTGGGGGCTTCGACCCAGAAGCTGGCCTTCGCCGAGGTCTACAACGCACTCAAGGCCGGCACCGTGCAGGGTGCGGAAAACCCCTGGTCGAACATCTACAGCAAGAAGATGCACACCGTGCAGCCCTACATCACCGAGACCGATCATGGGGTGCTGGACTACATGGTGGTCACCAATACCCGCTTCTGGATGGGCATGCCCCACCAGATCCGCTATGAACTGGAAGCCATCCTCGACGAAGTGAGCTACATGGTGAACCTCGAGGCCGAGAAACTGAACCAGGCCGACCGCGAGCGCATCCGCCAGTCCGGTACCTCGGAGCTGATCACCCTCACGCCGGAAGAACGCGAAGCCTGGCGCGACGCGATGCGCCCGGTCTGGCAGCGGTTCGAATCGGTGATCGGCGCGGACATCATCAAGGCGGCAGAAACCGTCAACCGCAAGCAACGCAACTGAAAGATCGATGGGCAGGCCTACGGCCTGCATCGCCGCGAGGGCGCGCCTCCCACTGGGTTCGGTGCACCGGCTGCCTTCGCGGGAGGCCCGACCTCGGGGCGAGGCTCTTGAGCTTCGGGCAGGCCTACGGCCTGCATCGCCGCGAGGGCGCGCCTCCCACTGGGTTCGGTGTGCACCGACTGCCTTCGTGGGAGGCCCGACCTCGGGGCGAGGCTTTATAAGCTGGCCTGTGACTGTTCCTGAGGCGCGCCCACGGGTTCGGGGGTATCCGCCGCGCCTGTGGCCCGCCCCTACTCGTCCACCCGCTGCAGCTGCCTGGCTTCGTACCCCGGATAGAGATGGCTGACGCTGCGAATCAGCTCGTAGCGCGTCAGGCTGACGCCGGCGAAACGCTCGGGAATGGGGCTGTGGATCACCTCGTTCATGTCCTCCCCGTTGGCCGCCGCATCGCGCAGCAGGCCGTCGAGCCAGCCGAGATAATCACGCATCTGCGCGAACGGCGCCGCATCGTCGGCGAGCGGTCCGTGGCCAGGCACCAGGCGCTTCCACGGCAGGGCTTCGAGGGTGTCGAGATCCGTCAGCCAGACATCCAGGCCCGGGCTGTTGGGCGTGGTCAGGGCACGCTGGTAGAAGAGAATGTCGCCGGCGAACAGCACGCCGCTGCGTTCATCGAGAATCGCCAGATCGGCTCCGGTATGCCCGCGCAGTTCCAGCAGGCGCAACCTGCGCCCGCCGATTTCCAGTACACCGGGCTGAAGCATCTCGGACGGCAGCAACACTTCGGTTCCGCGCATCCAGTCGCCGACCAGGCGGTACATGTTCTCGGCCATGGCATCGCCCTGCTCGCGCAGCAATTCGGTGGTGCCGGCCAGGGCGGCGATGGGCACGTCGGCGAAGGCCTGGTTGCCGAGCACGTGGTCGGGATGATGATGGGTGAGCAGCACCTTGACGACGGGCTGTTCGGTAACACCGGCGATGGCCGCGCGCATGGCCTCGCCGTAGCGTCGGGACGGCCCGCTGTCGATCACCAGCACACCGGCACCGGTGACGATGAAACCGGTGTTGACGATATTGCCGCCGTTGCGCTGGTCGAAGTTGTCGGTCGAGCCTTCCAGCAACCAGACGTTCTCGGCGATCTGTCGCGGCTGCAGCTGGTAGCGCAACTCGGCCTGTGCCGGCAGCGCCAGGCAGAGCGCAATGATCAGGATGGGCAGGCGCATGTCATCTCCTTTGCCTGGGTGTTTCGCCGCTGGCACGTGCCGGGGCGGGCTACAACGCCGCCTCGAACTCGTTGCCATTGTTGTCGCGCAGCCATAGCCGGGCGCCTTGCCGGTCCTTCACTTCCAGGCTCAGCGTCGGGTTTTCGCTGACGGCCGGATACAGTTCCAGCGTGGCCAGTACGTTGCCGGCCGTATCGCGCAGCTGTGCCTGGTTGAGGAAGAACTCCGGGATTCCGCCGACCAGGCCGTTGTCCATCGGGTGCGATACCTGTAGCCGCAGGCGGCTGCCGTCGCCGCGCCCGAAGCGCTTGCCGACGATCGTGCCCAGGCGGTCCTCCCATCCGGGTTGCGCCCGCACCACGCTCGGCGCGGTGCAGCCGCCACCGGCGGCATCGACCTTGGCCGAGCCCACGTGCCAGAGGCCATCGCGGGTCAGCACCGCCGCGCGGATCGGCGTCGCCTGTTCCACGCGGATGCGGATGGCCACCAGCGGCAATACCTGCGCGCCGGGCACGAAGCTGAACACCCGCGGAATGGGATTGAGATCGGCCCAGGCCTCGATGCGTACCACTTCGTCGCCCAGCGCCCGGGCATCGATATGCACCGGCACCTGGCGCGCATCCTCGGCGAACGGCGGCACCTGCACCCGCACGCGTTCGTCGAACACGTAGGGTTCACCGCCGAGCAGGCCCTTGTGGTGGTATTCCCACATGACCGATTGCAGCGGATCGGGCTCGGCCGCCTGCAGGACAGCGGCCTGCACGGCCAGCAGGAACACCAACAAGACTCGAATGCTCATGTCGCCTCCTCGGCATGGGGCCATATCGCCTCAATGCCCCGCCACGTCACGCTCCACATCCTGGTACAGCCCGGGCAGCTCATAGTGCAGCCCGTAGCCGGCGTAGAGCTTTTCCATGTCCCCGTCCTGGATCAGCGTTTCCAGCACTTCCTCCAGCGCATAGGCCAGTTGCCGGTTGGACTCGTGGACCGCCATGCCCAGGTCCCAGACCTGCTTGCCCATGTTCGGATAGGCGTTCTCGGCAAGCTTCAGGTGGCTGTCCCCAGCCTGCGCGAGCAGCCATTCGATTTCACCGCGCATGGCCATGGTCGCATCGACTTCGCCCCGACGCATGGCAGCGAACGCTTCCTGCACGGTCGGATAGTGATGGGCGTTCTTGGCCAGCCGCCCCTCGAACACCGAAGACAGGTAGAACGACGGTACGCTGTCCACCTCGACGCCGACCGGGTGGTACTGGAAGATCGCCACGCTGGGAACCGCGTCGATCCGGCGGTCATCGTAGGCCGCCTGCCAGCGCTCGCGCTGGTAGGGCCCGAACATCACCACCAGTTCGTTGATCAGCTCGCCCAGCTCGTTGCGCTTGTAGGAGAACTCGCGGTCGTAGGGCACGCGCAGCATCACGTCGGCAAGCACGCCGCTGCGCAGGTAGTGTCCCTTCCAGATGAAGTTGCGCAGGTCGTCGTCCAGGGTTTCGTCCGGGGTCACCCACAGTATCTGCAGGTCCAGCCCCAGGCCTTCGGCGAGCTTGCCGGCCAGCTCCACATCCACGCCGCGCGGCCGGCCATCCTGCAGGTAGCTGTACGGTGGGAAATTCTCGTACATGGCCACCTTGAGCACGCCCGACTCGATGATGTCGTCGTAGGCGCGCACCTTCACCACGTCCGCCTGCGCGAATGCGCAGCAGAGCAGCAGGCACAGCGCCAGGACCCGCCGGCCCAGGCACCTCACTGCTTGGCTGCCTCGGATTCGATATAGGTACGGATCGCCCACAGCGCTTCCTGGCTGAGGGTGTCGGCCATGCGCGGCATGTACACCGCACCGTCGCGCACCGCACCGTTGATCACGCGCTCCTTGAACCACTCGTCACCGTCGTAGCTGGCCTCCAGCTCGCGCAGGTCCGGGGCGATGCCGCCGGAGATGGCTTCCAGGCCGTGGCAACGGGCGCAGTTCTGGTTATAGGCCGAAGAGCCGATCTCCACCGCCAGGTCATGATGTTCGCTCGGCGCGCGGTAGGGATTCTCCTCCACCCATTCCTCACCGAGCGAGGGCAGGCCCTTGGTGTTGACGGGTTGCGGCGTCACGTCGCCATGCGCCAGCACGAGGCCGGACATCCCCAGAAAGCCTGCGGTCAGCAGTGCGCGCATATGCATCTTGTTATTCATGACTACCACCTCATTTGCTAAAACCGTGCAAGGCAGCTCCCATCGGAGCGCATGGTGGTCATGTTGGCGGTGCGGCCGAATCGGCAGAATCCTGCTTTGGACGCCTGCTTCTCCTCCCTTGGTAGTGGGTTTTGCCACCGTCTTTGGCAGCAGGTCGGATGCCACTGCGGTAGCAAGGCCAAATCACCGGGCGTTTGGGAAGTTTTCCCGGCAATCGCGGGAGCATTTCCGTATCGGCGCCGTCGTCGCGCTTTCGATAATCGAATCGCCAGGCCACCGGCAGACGGCGGCCTCGTCCGAATCGACCAAGGGAATCGCAACCATGACAACAAGATCGCACCCCGGCACAACCCGCCCGCTCGCCCTCGCGGTACTCGCCGGCAGCCTCGCGCTGGGCGGCAATGCCCAGGCCAAGCCGGTCAGTTGGGAAGACATCGCCAACGACCATCTTTCCACCGAAAGCGTCCTGCAATACGGCCTGGGCACCCACGCCCAGCGCTGGAGCCCGCTGGCGCAGGTCAACGAGCGCAACGTGTTCAAGCTGACACCGGCCTGGTCGTTCTCCTTCGGCGACGAGAAACAGCGCGGCCAGGAATCCCAGGCCATCGTCCACGACGGCGTGATCTACGTGACCGGCTCCTATTCGCGCGTCTTCGCCCTGGATGCCAGGACCGGCAAGCGCCTGTGGAGCTACGCCCACCGCCTGCCCGACGACATCCGCCCGTGCTGCGACGTGGTCAACCGCGGCGCCGCCATCTACGGCGACAAGATCTACTTCGGCACCCTCGATGCCCGCGTCGTGGCCTTGAACAAGGACACCGGCAAGGTCGTCTGGAACAAGAAGTTCGGCGATCATGCCGCCGGCTACACCATGACCGGCGCGCCGACCCTGGTGAAGGATGGCAAGAGCGGCAAGGTGCTGCTGATCCACGGCAGCTCCGGCGACGAGTTCGGCGTGGTCGGCAAGCTGTTCGCCCGCGACCCGGACACCGGCGAGGAAATCTGGATGCGGCCCTTCGTCGAAGGCCACATGGGCCGCCTCAACGGCAAGGACAGCAGCCCCACCGGCGACATCAAGGCGCCGTCCTGGCCGGACGACGCCAACTCGCCCACCGGCAAGGCCGAAGCCTGGAGCCAGGGCGGCGGTGCGCCGTGGCAGAGCGCGAGCTTCGATGCCGAGACCAACACCATCATCGTCGGCGCCGGCAACCCAGCCCCGTGGAACGGCTGGGCGCGCACCGCCAAGGACGGCAAGCCGCAGGACTACGACAGCCTCTACACCTCCGGCCAGGTCGGCGTCGACCCGAGCACCGGCGAGGTGAAGTGGTTCTACCAGCACACGCCGAACGATGCCTGGGACTTCTCCGGCAACAACGAACTGGTGCTGTTCGACTACAAGGACAAGGCCGGCAAGACGGTCAAGGCCACCGCCCACGCCGACCGCAACGGCTTTTTCTACGTGGTCGACCGCAAGGACGGCAAGCTCAAGAACGCCTTCCCCTTCGTCGACGGCATCACCTGGGCCAGCCACATCGACCTCGAGAGCGGCCGGCCGGTGGAGAACGAAGGCCAGCGCCCGCCCAGGCCGGAACCAGGCGAGAAGCACGGCAAGTCGGTGGAAGTCTCGCCACCCTTCCTCGGCGGCAAGAACTGGAATCCCATGGCCTACAGCCAGGACACCGGGCTGTTCTACGTGCCGGCCAACCACTGGAAGGAGGACTACTGGACCGAGGAAGTCAGCTACAAGAAGGGCTCGGCCTACCTCGGCCAGGGTTTCCGCATCAAGCGCATGTACGACGATCACGTCGGTATCCTGCGCGCCATGAACCCCACCACCGGCAAGGTGGCATGGGAACACAAGGAGAAACTGCCGCTGTGGGCCGGCGTGCTGGCGACCAAGGGCAACCTGGTGTTCACCGGCACCAGCGACGGCTACTTCAAGGCCTTCGATGCCAGGACCGGCGACGAGCTGTGGAAATTCCAGACCGGCAGCGGAATCATCTCGCCGCCGATCACCTGGGAGCAGGACGGCGAGCAGTACATCGGCGTGACCGTCGGCTACGGCGGCGCGGTACCGCTGTGGGGCGGCGACATGGCCGTGCTGACCAAGCCGGTCGCCCAGGGCGGCTCGTTCTGGGTGTTCAAGCTGCCGCAATGGGAGAACAAGACCGCACAGCGCTGAACCGGGCCGACGCCGTGCCTGCCGCCTCGACGGGCACGGCCACGCACAGGTTCGCGGGGCGATCCCATCGCATGCCCGGCTCCGGGTTGGCGCTCTCGCCGGTCATGCTGGAGCGCCCCGCGCAACCGCCTTCCTCCCCTTCGAACGAGAACTGCCATGAAGACACTTCACAGCCTGTCGTTGCCCCTGATCCTGCTCGCCGGCACCGCCGCGTTCGCCGCCGACGACTTGCCGCTGACCATCAACGGCTGCGTCATCCAGCCGCAAAGCCACTGCCCGAACGCCGACCTGCGCGGGGCCGATCTCAGCAACCAGGACCTGCGCAAGATCGATCTCGCCGGCGCCAACCTTGCCGGCGCCAACCTGCGCCACGCCAACCTCGACCTGGCCAACCTGGAGAAGGCCGACCTTTCCGGCGCCACCCTCAACCGCGCCAGCCTGCAGCAGGCCAACCTGCGCCTGGCGAACCTCACTGGCGCCCGGCTGGTCGCCATCCAGGGCTGGGGCCTGTTCGCCCAGGCCGCGCAGTTCAAGGGCGCCGACCTCACTGCCGCCTACCTCGAATTCGCCCGCATGAGCGGCGCCAGGCTGCACGACAGCAACCTGCACGCCGCCGACCTGGAAATGGCCTGGCTGAGCAAGGCCGACCTCGCTGGCGCCAATCTCACCGATGCCAACCTGCAAGAAGCCAAGTTCAACGATGCCAACCTGGCCAATGCCATCTTAAGCGGTGCCCGGCGGCATTATGCGACCTTCCAGGGAACCCATATGGAGGGTTGCCGGGACTGCCCGCTGGATTGGGAGAAGTAGCCCAGGCGCTCAACCAAGCCCACGCATCGTACGCTGCAGCAACGACAGCGCGGCATAGGCCAGCACCCCCAGCGTCGCCGATAGCCACAGCGCGGCGACGCCGAAATCCTCGATCAGCACGGCGAACACGAACGGCGACAACGCCTGGGCGAAACGCGCCGGGACCATCAACAATCCCTGGCGCAGGCCATAGCCCTGCGCTCCGAAGATCGCCAGCGGCAAGGTGCCCTTGGCAATGGTGAGGATGCCATTGCCGCCACCATGCAGCAGCGCGAACACGGTGGTGGCGGGGGCGCCGACCAGCATCACGCCCACTGCCCCGAGGGGATGCGCGATGGTGGCCAGCCGCGCCGAGAACAGGGGATGGAAGCGTTGCAGCAGGACGAACTCCAGGCAGCGCGCGCCCACCTGGGCCGGCCCCACCAGCGCCGCCACCCCGATCGCCGCGGCAGCCGAAAGCCCGGACGCCTGCAACAACCGCGGCAGGTGCGCGGCCATCGCGGTGCTGGTGAACCAGGTGGCCGCGAAGACGAAGGCCAGCAGGCCCATGGTCAGCCCGGCCCGGGAGTTTTCCTCGTCCGGGGGCCTGCCGGTGGACGCGAGGATGGGCTGGACACCCACCGGAAGCATCAGCCGGTTGAACGGCAAGCCGAGGAACACATGCATCGCGGCCCAGGCCAGGCAGGTCGCGCGCCAGCCGTAGTGTGCCTCCAGCCAGCCGCTGATCGGCCAGCAGACGGTGCTGGCGAAGCCCGCGAGCAGCGTGATGCCGGTGATCGCGCCGCGCGCATCGCGGCCATAGATGCCGGCCAGGGTCGCGAACGCCGCCTCGTACAACCCCAGCGCCATGCCGATGCCGATCACCAGCCAGCCGAGCCAGAGCATCGACGGGCCGCTCGCCAGGCCCAGCGTGGCCAAACCGACCGCGAAGACGATACTGGAAAGCGCCAGCACATCGCGGCCGCCGTGGTGGTCGATGCGCTTTCCGCAGAGCGGCCCGAGCATGGCGGTGACGATCAATGCCAGGGAGAACGCGGCGAAGACATTGCCACTGCTGATGCCGAGGTCGCGTGCCATCGGCTCGGCAAGAATCGCCGGCAGGTAATAGGTCGAACCCCAGGCCAGGGTCTGGGCGGTACCGAGCGCAAGGATGATACGCAAGCGTGGCGCCATGCTCTCAGCCTCTCTGGTCGGCTGCTGGCGCCATGCGGGCGCGAGGGGCTGCATGGATGCGGATCATTCGGACTCCTGTCGCTGCCGCCGGGGACGGCGGCCAAGCTCGCCAGCATACGCCATCCGTCGCGACGATCCTGCATCCAGCAGTCCATGCGCGGCGTGGTGCCGGGCATGGGCGTTTCCGCCGGCTTACAGCGCCCCCCAGCGATAGCGCACACCGACCCAGGCGGCACGCGGTGCGCCTGGGGCGATGAACTGTTCGTGGCGCCATTCGTCCGGGTCCGCCTCGAAGGCATGGCCAGCCCCCACGAAAGGGTTCTCGGCCAGGGCGCCACCGGTGGCGTAGCGCTTGTCGAACAGGTTGTCGACGCGACCGAACAGCGTCCAGTCGCGGGTGAAGCGGTAATCGGCCGTCAGGTTGACCACGGCGTACCCCGGCAGCTTGCCGCGGCCTTCGAACTCGTCGTTGGCCTGGTGACGGTTGTTCTCGTTGCCACGCACGTATTGCGCACAATAGGCCAGTACGCTGGTGCCGATGCGCAGCCGGTCGTTGGGATTCCAGTCCAGGCCGAGCTTGAGGTTGTGTTTCGACAGCCCCGGCAGATAGTCGCCGCTGGAAATGCGGATCTCGTCCTCCTGGCAACCGCCCTCGCCTTCGGTGCTGTTGTTCTCGGCGAGGATGCATGCCGAAGAACGGAAGGTCGCATGCAGATAGGTGTAGCTCACCTGCCAGTCGAACGGCCCCTGCTCGCCCGCCAGGCCCAGTTCGATGCCCTGGCTCCGGGTGCGGCCGAAGTTGCTGAAGTAGCCCTTGCTGCCGCCCGTACCGACGAACAGCAGGTCGTCATGGTTGATGCTGCGAAAAGCCGTGGCGTTCCAGCGCGTGCCGCCGGCCAGTTCGCCGCGCAGGCCGAATTCCAGCGTGCGGGTCACCACCTGTTCGAGAAAGGGATCGGCGGCCATGGCGTTGGTCAGGCTACAGGGGTTCGCCGGGTCGGCACAGCCCAGCTCGATCGGCGTCGGCGCCCGGTTGCCCTGGGAGAAGCCGCCGTGATACCGGGCAGCGGTGTCGTGGCGACCACCTCGGCGCTGCCGAGCTCGAGCGGCCCGGCGGCGTGAACGAAGCCAGGCAGGAGACTGGCGATGGCTAGGGAAAACAGCGTGCGCGGGGGCATTCCGCTGCGACGGAGCTGATACGGCATGGGCGTTCCTTGTTCTTGTTGGCGAGTCGGGCCGGGCGATCCGCCAACAATCTGCGCGGGCCTCCGGCTCTGCGGCAGGATGCCTACTGGCAACCTGCCAGGAACGATTATCGGAAGCCGCCGCAGGGCATCGACAGGGAAAATCTCCCGGCTCTGGCGGGAAAAATTCCCGATCGCGCGGCGATTGGTCTTACTACCGGCGAGCCAGGACGGAGTAAGGCTTCGGGACGAAGGCAGCCAGTCGCTGCCCGCAGCCGCGCGCAGCAACCGCGGGCCGAACGGGGCCGTTGAACAAGGAAGGGGCCAGAACAGAACCGATCGGGGGCTCAGGCCAGCAGGCGTTCACCGACGCGCAGCAAGCCCTGGTCGATGGCCAGATGCACCAGCTCCGCCTGGGAACTGACCTCCAGCTTGCTTTTCAGCAGCGCCATATGGTTGGAGACGGTCTTGCTGCTGATGCACAAGCGCTCGGCGATCTCGCGGTTACCGATGCCGCGGGCGAGCATGATGAAGATCTCCATCTCGCGCGGGGTCATCTCGGCCAGCCGCCCCTTGATCGGCGACTGCGAAGGCCGTTGGCAGGCCAGTTCGGTCGCCAGCGGCTGTTCGATGAAGGTCTGTCCGGCCAGCACCTTGCGCACCGCCTCGACCAGGACGTCCGGTGTGCAACGCTTGGTCAGGTAGCCGGATGCACCGGCATCCAGTGCCTGGCGGACCAGCGCCAGTTCGTCGTGCATGCTGAAGACCAGCACCGGCAGCAACGGCAACCGCTGGCGCAGGCGCCGGCAGGTTTCCAGCCCGCTGATGCCGGGCAGGCCCAGGTCGAGCACGACGAGGCTGGGAATCGTCTCCTGCACCTGCTGCAGCGCCAGCTCGCCGCTCGCCGCTTCGCTGACCACAACCTCGGGGAGCAATGCCCTGAGCAGGCTGGCATAGCCCTGACGCACCACCGCATGGTCGTCCACCAGCAGGATCTTCATGATGTCGCTCCTTCCACAGGCAGCTTGAGATAAAGCGCCCAGCCTGCGCCCGGGCGATGCCGCAGGCGCAACCGGGCACCGAGACAGCGCGCATGCTCGCCCATCGAGCGCAGGCCGACGCCCGCCCGCTCGGGAGGCTGGCCATGGCCGTCGTCGCGAAGCAGCAGGCGCAGCCCGTTGCGGCCGCCACGCAGGTGCAGCTTCACGCGGCTGGCCCGCGCATGCCGCGCCACGTTGGTCAGCGCCTCCTGCACCATGCGGTACAGATGCAGCTTGGCCTCCATCGGCAGCGCGGGGATCGGCCCCTGCAGCTGGAGCTGGCATTCGATGCCCTGTGCGCTCTGCCATTGCTCGGCGAGCTGGCCGAGCGCTTCCTCCAGCCGCAGGTGATCGAGCATCACCGGATAGAGATCGCGCACCAGGGTGCGAAAGCCGTTCTGCAGGTCGAGGCTGTGCTGCTCGAGATACGCAGCGGTTTCACGCACGGCGTCCGGCTTGTCGGCCTGGACCCGCAGAAGGCAGGCCCGCGCGCGAATGCCGGCAAGGTACTGGCCGAGATCGTCATGCAGCGCCTGCGCCAGCCGGGTGCGCTCGCGCTCCTGCAGGGCGAGCAGCGCCTGGGTCAGGCGGTCGTTGTCTGCCCGTGCATCCTCGAGCGCCGCGGCCATGAGGTTGAAGCGCTCGGCCAGCTGGCGGGCTTCCGCGAAGCGGTGAGGCGGCAGCCGGGTGTCGAGCCGGCCGGCGGCGATGCGCACCAGCGCGGCGAGCAGTTCGCGCAGTACGCGCATGCCCGGGCGCACCGCCCAGCGGATCGCCAACAGGCTGAGCAGTAGCGCCAGCGCGAACAGCGCCAGCAGTTGCAACAGCGAATCCCTCACCTCGTCGACTTCGTCGACCGGATCGACGCTGATATGCAGGCGCTGGCCGTCCGCCAGCTGCAGCACCCTGGGCGCGGCCTGCTCCATCGGATACAGCCAGGCGGCGAGCCAGTCGCCGGAGGCCGTCGCGGTGCCGGCCGTTGCTGGCTCCCCGGCCTTCGACCAGCGCACGCGCACGTGCCTCAGGCTATCGGTGAGCTCAGGCCGCAGCGAGCCGGGGGCGCGCTCGGCCATTTCACCCAGGTATTCGGCGACGGTGGCCGCCGCGCTCAGCTCACGCCGCACGTCGTGGCTGGCCTGGCGCAACAACACCGCCAGGCAGACTGCCGCCACCAGGACGAAGAACAGCGTGACCAGCAGATTGATGCGCCAGAGTGCGGACATGCCGGAACCTCGGAAGCGGGATTCAGTTCACCACGAAGCGGCCTTCCATGCCCTTGTTCTGCAGCCCCTTGCAGTAGAACGGGTAGCTGCCCGGCTTGATCGGCAGGAAGAAGATCTCCGCCTCGCCGGCCTCCTCGAACTCCAGCTCGACCAGGGTGATGGCCTTGATCTCCACGCCGCCAGCCTCGACCTTGCGCAGGAAGATCGCCTGGGCGAACTCGGGCGCCTGGAAAGCACACTCCTTTTGCCCATCGGAACTGATCTTGAGCTGGTAGGCGACGCCGGTTTCCAGCGGGTACTCCTTCTGCGAGACCGCGTAGTCGCTCTCCTCGGAGCCGAACGCGAGGTCCGGCAGCGCCTGGGTGCGACGCGTCAGGTCGCCGGCGGCATGGCCCTGATCGAAACCGACCAGGCTGACGATGAACAGCAGGTTGAGCAGCAGGACTTTGCAGGTGGGCATGGGACGGCCTCGTTATTGTTATCGGACGGCTACATGCTAGGGGCAGGCGCCGGCTGCGGGCCTACTACCTTGGTACCGTCGGAGCGGTACTTTCTGCATATTCCCCCACCTCCTGGCGATTCCTATGCTGGGGCCACCCTCATATGGAGTTGCCCATGCGCCTGCTCACGATCCACGCCGCCGTCTGCCTGGCCGCCCTGGTCTGCCCCGTCACGTTCGCCGAGGCGGCCAGCCAGCCATTGACGGTCCGCATCGGCTACCTCGGCTACCGTCCCGACCCCGGGCCGCTGCTATCCAATGTCATTCCCGAACCGGAGGATGCCGGCCTGCGCGGCGCCGAACTGGCCGTGGTCGACAGCAACAGCACGGGACGCTTCCTCAAGCACCGCTACGAACTCGAGGCCGCCACCGGCGAAACGCCGGAAGACCTGCTGGTACAAGCCGCACAACTGCATGCCGACGGCCTGCGCCTGTTCGTGGTGAATGCACCCGCCAACACCCTGCGCCAGCTCGCCGAGGCCCTGCCGGACAGCCTGCTGCTCAACTCCGGCAGTGCCGACGATGCGTTGCGCAGCCAGAACTGCCTGGCCAACGTGCTACACACCCTGCCCAGCCGCAGCATGCTCGCCGATGCGCTCGGCCAGTTCCTCGCCGTACGTCGCTGGAACCGCTGGCTGCTGATCGTCGGCCCGACCGCCGAGGACCAGGCCTACGCCGACGCACTGCGCCGCGCGGCCAAGCGTTTCGGCCACCGGATCGTCACGGAAAAGCCTTGGAGCTTCGATAACGACCAGCGCCGCAGCGCCCAGGCCGAGATGCCGCTGTTCACCCAGGCGGACGAGTACGACGTGGTACTGGTGGCCGACGAACGTGGCGACTTCGGCGAGTACGTCCCCTATCACACCTGGCTGCCACGCCCCGTCGCCGGCACCCAGGGGCTGACCCCGACCGGTTGGCACAAGACGGTGGAGACCTACGGCGCCGCGCAGCTGCAAAAGCGCTTCGAAGCCCATGCCGGGCGCTGGATGAACGATCGCGACTTCGCCGCCTGGCTGGCCGTACGCAGCCTCGCCGCCGCCGTCACCAAACTGCGCGCCGACGATGCCACGGCGATTCGCGCGCTGTCGTTGAGCGACGCGCTGCCGCTGGACGGCTTCAAGGGGCGCAAGCTGAGCTTTCGCCAATGGAACGGCCAACTGCGCCAGCCGATCCCGCTGGTCCATCCGCGGGCACTGGTTTCCAACTCGCCCCAGGAAGGTTTCCTGCACCCCACCAGCGAACTGGACACCCTGGGCTTCGATGCAGCGGAAAGCCGCTGCCGCCTTGACCAGAAGGAGTTTTGAGCATGCGATGCGCACTGCTTGTGTTGGCCTTGGGTGCCCGCTTGGCATCTGCCGAAACCAGCGATTTGAGTTACGAGACCTACGTCGACAGCGATAAGCGCATCAAGTGCCTCTACGGCTACGCGGCCGAAAAGACAGGGGACCACGCATCCGCCAGGAGGATCTTTGAAGACTGCATCGAGCGCTGGAACGATGTGTACTCGATGATCTGGCTTGCTCAGATGTACGAATCGGGCGCCGGCGTGGCCGTCGACCAGGCGAAAGCTGCGGCCCTCATGAAACGAGGTGCGGAGCAGCCGGACGATGCCAGCTACGTCGACCTTGCACGTTATCACTGGGGCGTGGCGCTGGCCGAAGGCCGCGGTGTCGAAACCGATCGCGCGGCCGCGCGCAGTTGGTTGCAGCGCGCGGCCGCCGGAGGCCAGCAGGACGCCGATGAATACTTGCAGCAGCTGGATGACAGCCGCGCCACACAATAACGACAAGAGAGCCCGACCATGCCCCGAACCCTGCTAGCCACCGCCATTGCCTGCGCCCTGACCTGTTCCGCCGGCGCCGCCACGGCCGCTACCGCCTATGTCTCCAACGAAAAGGACGACAGCATCAGCGTGATCGACCTGGAGCGCATGGAAACGGTCGAGACGCTGGAAGTCGGCATGCGCCCGCGTGGCCTGACGCTGTCCCGTGACCACAAGCTGCTCTATATCTGCGCCAGCGATTCGGACACCGTGCAGGTCATGGACCTGGCGACCCGGCAGATCATCAAGCAGCTGCCCTCCGGGGCCGATCCCGAGCAATTCGCGCTGCACCCGAACAACAAGTGGCTGTACATCTCCAACGAGGACGATGCGCTGGTCACCGTGGTCGATGTCGACCAGGAGGAGGTGCTGGCGCAGATCGACGTCGGCGTCGAGCCCGAAGGCATGGCCGTCAGCCCCGACGGCAAGTGGGCGGTGAACACCAGCGAAACCACCAACATGCTGCACTGGATCGACACCGGTACCCATGAACTGGTGGACAACACCCTGGTCGACCAGCGCCCGCGCCATGTGGAGTTCTCCAAGGACAGCAAGCTGCTCTGGGCCTCGGCCGAGATCGGCGGCACGGTCAGCGTGGTGGATGTGGCCAAACGTGAGGTGCTGAAAACCCTGACCTTCAAGATCAAGGGCATCCACCCGGACAAGGTGCAGCCGGTGGGCATCAGGCTCACGTCCGACGGCAAGTATGCCTTCGTCGCCCTCGGCCCGGCCAACCACATCGCGGTCGTCGATGCTAGGACCTACGAGGTGCTGGATTACTTGCTGGTCGGCCGGCGTGTCTGGCACATGGCGTTCACCCCGGACGAGCGCCTGCTGCTGACCACCAATGGCGTCAGCGGCGATGTATCGGTGTTGGATGTGGCCAGCCTCAAGGTAACCAAGTCGATCAAGGTCGGCCGTTATCCATGGGGTGTGGTGGTCGCGCCATGAATGCCCTGGACGTCGAAGAGCTCGGCTTCGCCTACGGCGCGCGGCGCGCACTCGACGGCGTCACGTTCGGCGTCGCCGCCGGGCATTTCACCGCCCTGCTCGGCCCGAACGGCGCGGGCAAATCGACCCTGATCGCCCTGCTCACCCGCCTGTACGACCTGCAGCGCGGTAGCATTCGTGTCGCCGGCTTCAGCCTGAGCGAACGACCGCGCGAAGCGCTGCGCCGGCTTGGCGTGGTGTTCCAGCAGAGCACGCTGGATCTCGATCTGACGGTGGAGCAGAACCTGCGCTACCACGCCGCGCTGCATGGCATGCCGCGGGCGGTGGCCAGCGACCGCATCGAACTGGAGCTGCAGCGCCAGCAGCTCGGCGAGCGGCGGCGGAGCAAGGTGCGCGAGCTCAATGGCGGCCATCGGCGCCGCGTCGAGATCGCCCGCGCGCTGCTGCACAAACCAAGCCTGCTGCTGCTCGACGAAGCCAGTGCCGGGCTCGACCCGGCCAGCCGCCAGGCGCTCAACCAGCACGTGCGCGAATTGTGTCGCGAGGAAGGCATGAGCGTGCTGTGGACCACCCACCTGCTCGACGAGGTACGCGCCGAAGACGATCTGCTGATCCTCAACCGCGGCCGGTTGGTCGCCCAGGGCCGAGCCCAGGAACTCGCGCAGGGCGACGATACGCTGGAGCAGACCTTCAGCCGCCTCACCCATGCCGCCGAGGCGATCGGATGACGCCTGTCGCCACCTTCTCCCGCCGCCATCCGGAGTACCGCCGATGAGCCTTTACTGGGAATGCCTGCGCGGGATCGTGCTGCGCGAATGGCTACGTTTCGTGCAACAGCGCTCGCGCTTCTTCAGCGCCCTGGTGCGCCCGCTGCTGTGGCTGGTGGTGTTCGCCGCCGGCTTCCGCGCCGCGCTGGGTATCGCGATCATCGAGCCGTACGACACCTACATCACCTACGAGACCTACATCGTGCCGGGCCTGGCCTGCATGATCCTGCTGTTCAACGGCATGCAGAGCTCGCTGTCGATGGTCTACGACCGCGAGATGGGCAGCATGCGCGTGTTGCTGACCAGCCCGCTGCCGCGCAGTTTCCTGCTGGCGGGCAAGCTGCTGGCCACGGCGCTGATCTCGCTGCTGCAGGTCTATGCCTTCCTCGCCATCGCCTGGGCCTATGGCGTGCAACCGCCTCCGCTCGGCCTGCTGGCCGCCCTGCCCGCCCTGCTGCTGGTGGCGCTGCTGCTCAGTGCGCTGGGGCTGCTGCTGTCCAATGGCATTCGCCAGTTGGAGAACTTCGCCGGGGTGATGAATTTCGTCATCTTCCCGATGTTCTTCCTGTCTTCGGCGCTGTATCCGCTGTGGAAGATGCGTGAGGCCAGCGACTGGCTGTACTGGATCTGCGCCTTCAATCCCTTCACCCACGCGGTGGAGCTGGTGCGCAACGCGCTTTACTTGCGTCTGGCACCGACCGCGCTGATGGTGTGCCTCGGCTTGACCCTCGCCTTCAGTCTGCTCGCGGTGCTCAGCTTCAATCCGCAGCACGCGGCGTTGCGTCGCTCGGCATGAGCCACTTACTACTTTGGTGCCGGTTTTCCCCTCCATCGTAGGATTTAAAAGACGTGCCCATTGTTCTGTAATCGACCCAACGAAACGCTAAGGGATACGGACCATGTTCAGGTCGCTGCTGCCATTGTTGATCGCCGCGCTGCCTGGGTTCGGCATGTCCCTGAGCGCCTCGGCCGAGGAGCAGCTCGCCCTGTTCTCTGCCGACGGCTACCGCCAGACGCAATACCGCAGCCCCACACCGGCCACGGCCGAGGGCGCCAGAACGCTGGATACAGCGGCGTTGCAGGCACTGCTGGCGGAAAACCCCGATGTGGTCCTGGTGGACGTCTACCGCAGCCAATGGCTGGCGGGGCGCTTCATCGAAAGCGAGCCCCATGCCAACCTGCCCGGCAGCGTGTGGCTCGCCAATACCGGCGATGGCACACTGCAACCCGAATGGGCGAACCATTTCAGCGAAAGCCTGGCCCGTATCACCCAGGGCAATAGCGACCGGCCGCTGGTGTTCTATTGCCGCTCCGACTGCTGGCTGGGCTGGAATGCCACCAGGCGCGCTCACGCGCTGGGCTATACGAAGCTGTACTGGTACCGTGACGGCGTGGACGGCTGGGAGCAGGCCGGTCTGCCGCTACACCCCGCGACCCCGGAGCCCTTGCGTAGCACCGAATGAACATGCCCCACCATAATCACAACAAAGAGGTGACCGGCCTTGTACAAGATTCTCATTGCCGACGACCATCCGCTGTTTCGCGAAGCCATCCATAACGTCATCCGCGACGGCTTCCCCGACAGCGAAATCCTGGAAACCGCCGACCTCGAAAGCGCGCTGGCACTGACGCTCGAGCACGACGACCTCGATCTGGTCCTGCTCGACCTCAACATGCCCGGCATGCACGGGCTGAACGGGTTGATCAACCTGCGCAACGAGGCCCCGACGATTCCCGTGGTGATCGTCTCGGCCGAGCAGGACAAGCAGATCGTGCTGCAGGCGATCACCTACGGCGCGGTCGGTTTCATCACCAAATCCTCGCCGCGGGCGCAGATGACCGAGGCCATCGAGCAGATTCTCAACGGCAACGTCTACCTGCCCTCGGACATTATCCGCAGCCAGAAGAGCGCCAGCCGCCATGCGCATCACAACGAGCCGTCGATCCCGCCGGAACTGTTGCAGGCGCTGACCCGCAAGCAGCTGCTGGTGCTCGAACGCATGACCAAGGGCGAATCCAACAAGCAGATCGCCTACAACCTCGACATCGCCGAGACCACGGTCAAGGCCCATGTCTCGGCGATCCTGCGCAAGCTCAACGTGCACAACCGGGTACAGGCGATTCTCTCGGCCGGCGACATCGACTTCACCGCCTATCTGCGTCGCTGAAACACCCCTGAAGTGCGGCTGCGGAGCCGGGCTAGTCGCTCGTCCGGCTCCCCTCGAACCAGGCCAGCTTCTCGCGCAGCTGTACCACCTCGCCGACGATCAGCAACGTCGGCGCCTGCACGTTTTCCCGCGTAACGAGTTCAGCAAGTGTGTCCAGGGTGCCGGTGAAGACCCGCTGGCTGCTGGTGGTGCCCTGCTGCACCAGCGCAGCGGGCGTTTCCGCCGCTCGGCCATGGGCGATCAGCTGCCGGCAGATCACCGGCAGCCCCACCAGGCCCATGTAGAACACCAGCGTCTGCCCCGGCGCCGCCAGTTCCGCCCATGGCAGGTCGCAACTGCCGTCCTTGAGATGGCCGGTAACGAAGCGCACCGACTGGGCGTGGTCGCGATGGGTCAGCGGGATGCCGGCATAGGCCGCGCAACCGCTGGCGGCGGTGATGCCGGGCACCACCTGGAACGGCACGCCATGGGCGGCCAGTTCCTCGATCTCCTCGCCGCCACGGCCGAAGATGAACGGGTCGCCGCCCTTCAGGCGCAGCACGCGCTTGCCCTGCCGGGCCAGCGCGACCAGCTTCTGGTTGATCTGCTCCTGCGGCACGGCATGCGCCGAGCGCTGCTTGCCGACATAGATGCGATCCGCATCGCGCCGGCAGAGGTCGATGATCGCCGGGGCGACCAGCCGGTCGTAGAGCACCACGTCGGCCTGCTGCATCAGCCGCAAGGCGCGGAACGTCAGCAGGTCCGGGTCGCCCGGGCCGGCGCCCACCAGATAGACCTCGCCCAGCGCCCTCGGCGCGGCACCGGCCAGCTTCGCCGTCAGCAGGCGTTCGGCCTCGGCCACGCGCCCGGCCAGCGCCTGTTCGGCGATGGGGCCCTGGAAGGTTTCCTCCCAGAACACCCGGCGCTGCTGGACGTTGGAAAACGCCGCCTTGACCTGCGCCCGAAACTGCTTCGCCAGCCCGGCCAGCTGCCCATAGGCCGCGGGAATCCAGGTTTCGATGCGCGCCCGGATCAACCGCGCCAGCACCGGCGCATCGCCGCCGCTGGAGACGGCGATCACCAGCGGCGAACGATCGACGATGGCCGGGAAGATCACGCTGCACAGCTGCGGCGAGTCGACCACGTTCACCGGTATGCCGAGTGCGTGGGCATCTTGCGACACCGAGGCGTTCAGCGGCTCGTCGTCGGTGGCGGCGATGGCCAGCACGCAGCCTGGCAGGTCCCGCTGGTCATAACCGCGATCGAGACACTCCCCGCCGCCCTGCGCCACCAGTTCGGCCAGCTGGGCCTCGATGCTCGGCGCCACCACCCGTAGCCGGGCGCCGGCCTCGTTCAGCAGGCGGGCCTTGCGCAGGGCGACCTCGCCGCCCCCGACGATCAGCACCGTGCGGCCCTTGAGGTTGTGGAACAGCGGGAGGTATTCCATGGGCGAATCCTGGAAGTCGTTGAAGATACGGGCATCACAGCCGTTACGGCGGTGATGCCCCTTGTCGAAGATCAAGGATCCCTGATCGACCGTCAGCCCCGCGCCGCGGACCTAGCCGATGATTTCGATGCCGCCCATATAGGGCTTGAGCACGTTCGGTACGAGGATGCGGCCGTCGGCCTGCTGGTAGTTCTCCAGTACCGCGACCAGCGTACGGCCGACCGCCAGGCCCGAGCCGTTGAGGGTGTGCACCAGCTCCGGCTTGCCGGTTTCCGGGTTGCGATAACGCGCTTGCATGCGGCGTGCCTGGAAGTCGCCGCAGTTGGAGCAGGAGGAAATCTCGCGGTACTTGTCCTGGCTCGGCACCCAGACTTCCAGGTCGTAGGTCTTGGTCGCGCCGAAGCCCATGTCGCCGGTGCACAGTGCCAGCACGCGGTACGGCAGCTCGAGCAGCTGCAGGACCTTCTCGGCATTGGCGGTCAGTTCCTCCAGCGCCTCGAACGACTTCGACGGTTCGACGATCTGCACCATCTCGACCTTGTCGAACTGGTGCTGGCGGATCATGCCGCGGGTGTCGCGGCCGGAAGCACCGGCCTCGCTGCGAAAGCACGGGGTATGCGCGACGAACTTCAGCGGCAGTTGCCTGGCATCGAGGATCTCGCCGGCAACGATGTTGGTCAGCGAGACTTCGGCGGTGGGAATCAGGTAGAAGTCCGCCTCGCCTTCACGGGCGATCTTGAACAGGTCTTCCTCGAACTTCGGCAGCTGGCCGGTGCCCTGCAGCGCCGGCGCTTGCACCAGGTACGGGGTGTAGGCCTCCTCGTAGCCGTGCTCGCGGGTATGCAGGTCGATCATGAACTGCGCCAGCGCCCGGTGCAGACGTGCGATCGGTCCGCGCATCAGGGCGAAACGCGCGCCCGAGAGTTTCGCCGCGGTCTCGAAGTCGAGCCAACCGTGCTGCTCGCCGAGGGCGACGTGGTCCTGCACGGTGAAGTCGAAGCGCTTCGGCGTGCCCCAGCGGCGCACCTCGACGTTCTCGTCCTCATCCGATCCGACCGGCACCGATTCGTGCGGCAGGTTGGGAATGCTCAGCATCAGTTGGTCCAGCTCGCCCTGGATACGCTCCAGTTCCTGCTTGCCGGATTCGAGTTCCGAGCCCATGCGATCCACGTCGGCGAGCAGCGGCGCGATGTCTTCGCCGCGCTGCTTGGCCTGGCCGATGGACTTGGAGCGGGCGTTGCGCTCGGCCTGGAGTTGTTCGGTGCGGGTCTGCACGGTCTTGCGCTGGGCTTCCAGCGCCTCGATGCGCGCCACGTCCAGCTGGTAGCCACGGGTCGCCAGGCGGGCTGCCACGTCCTGTAGCTGGGTGCGTACCAGTTTCGAATCAAGCATGGTCGGTCTCGTCTATGAAAGCTTGGATGATGAGCGAAGAGGGAGCAAAGTTTACTGTGAACCGGCGAGCGTTCATAACCTGGCGAGCGCCAGCCCGGCCCAGGCCGCCAGCAGGCCGCCGAACACACTGATGCCGACGTAGGCGAAGGCGATCGCCAGTTGGCCGCTTTCCAGCAGCCGGAGCGCATCCAGCGAGAAACTGGAGAAGGTCGTCAGTGCCCCGAGAAAGCCGATGATCAGTGCACCGCGCAGCTCCGGGGAAACATCCGGCCGAGTGAGAAACGTCGCGTAGAGATAGCCGATCAGCAGGCAGCCGAGCAGGTTCACCGCCAGCGTGGCCAGGTAGAAATGGCGTGGCCACTGCGTGCCGACCCAGTTGGCGGCGGCGAAGCGCAGCAGCGTACCGATCACGCCGCCACAGGCGACGGCAAAGGCCATGCGGATCATCCCTTTCTCCGTTGTATCGGGCTTTCGCGGTCGAGCCGCGCCAGGTGTTCGAGTTTGTCGCGAATCTTGCTTTCCAGCCCACGTGGCACCGGCTGGTAATACCGCCGTGGCGTCATGGCTTCGGGGAAATAGTCCTCGCCGGCCGCATAGGCATCCGGCTCGTCATGGGCATAGCGGTATTCGTTGCCATAACCGAGTTCCTTCATCAGCTTGGTCGGCGCATTGCGCAGATGCAGCGGCACCTCCTGCGAACCGTTCTCGGCGGCATCGCGCATGGCTGCCTTGAAGGCGGTGTAGACCGCGTTGCTCTTCGGCGCGCAGGCCAGGTAGACGATGGCCTGCGCCACCGCCAACTCCCCTTCCGGGCTGCCCAGGCGTTCCTGCACGTCCCAGGCATTCAGGCACAGTGGCAAGGCGCGCGGATCGGCATTGCCGATATCCTCGCTAGCCATGCGCACCACGCGGCGGGCGATGTACAGCGGGTCGCAGCCGCCATCGAGCATGCGTGCGTACCAGTACAGCGCCGCATCGGGATTGGAGCCGCGCACCGACTTGTGCAACGCGGAGATCTGGTCGTAGAACGCCTCGCCGCCCTTGTCGAAGCGCCGGCGGCTGTCGCCGAGCAGGTCCTGCAGCAACTCGGTGCTGATGGTGCCGCCCTCCTCGGCCAGGTCGGAGGCGTTCTCCAGCAGGTTGAGCAGCCGCCGGCCATCACCGTCGGCCGCCGCCAGCAGCATCTGGAAGCTCTCCTCCGGCAGTTCGAGGTGCAGATCGCCAAGACCCTTCGGTTCGTTCAGCGCCCGCCCGACCAGCTTGCGCAGCGCCGCCTCGTCCAGGCTTTTCAGCACATAGACGCGCGCCCGCGAGAGCAGTGCGTTGTTCAGCTCGAACGAGGGATTCTCGGTGGTGGCGCCGATGAAGATCAGCGTGCCGTCTTCCACATACGGCAGGAAGGCATCCTGCTGAGACTTGTTGAAGCGATGCACCTCGTCGACGAACAGAATGGTGCGGCGCCCGTACTGGGCCGCCTGCTGCTTGGCGATCTCCACCGCCTGGCGGATCTCCTTGACCCCGGCGAGCACCGCAGAAACCGTCTCGAAGTGCGCGTCGGAGACCTTGGCCAGCAGCCGCGCCAGGGTGGTCTTGCCGACCCCGGGCGGGCCCCAGAACACCATCGAATGCAGCGCGCCCTGTTCCAGCGCCTCGCGCAGCGGTTTGCCACGGGCAAGCAGGTGCTCCTGCCCGACGTACTCGTCGAGGCTGGCGGGGCGCAGCCGCGCGGCGAGCGGCTGGGCGACAGGTTCGCGGCTGAACAGGTCCATCGCGGACGATTACCTCTGCTGCCGAGGCCCGTGCGTGCGGGCCTCTCGGAACGGATGCCGGGTCATTCGGCGATGACGTCGGCGCCCTCGGGGATCTTGAAGGTGAACAGGTCGGCCTTCAGCGGCTGGTTCATCTTCACGCCCATGAACAGGATGTTGGTGCGCTGGCCGACACTGTCGATCAGTTGCATGTCGTTGATCACCCCGCCCCGGAAGGACAGCCGCAGGTTGTCGAACAGCGTGTCCTTGGCCTTGGGTTTCAGGGTGAAATCGACGACGTCGCCGGCTTCCTTGTGCGACACCTCGAAGTTCTCGCTGATGCTGGAGACATCGCCGGAGAGCAGCAGCGCCGGTGTATGGGTCAGGCGCTGGTCGAGCTGCTGGATGGTGACCTGCTCCAGGTCCGGGTCGTACAGCCAGACCTGCTTGCCATCGGACACCAGCAGCTGCTCCATCGGCGCATCGGTGTGCCAGCGGAACTGGCCGGGGCGCTTGAGCGCCAGCTCGCCGGAGGTTTCCTGCAGCTGGGTACCGCTGCCATCGAGCGAAAGCTGGGAAAAGCGCCCGGTCAGGGTTTCGGCCTGGTTGAGCAGGCCGGTCAGGCGTTGGGTGGACGCGGCCTGATCGGCCTGGGCCGGGACCAGGGCGAACATCAGGACAGATGCACACAGCAGGCGGATCAATTGCATGAAGCCCTCGAAGCGATTCAATCGCGGATAGGTGGCGGCGCGATGACCTCGCGCGAGCCATTGGTGTTCATGGATGTGACCACGCCGGCCATTTCCATGGCCTCGATCATCCGTGCGGCGCGGTTGTAGCCGATCTTCAGCTTGCGCTGCACGGCGGAGATCGATGCGCGGCGGCTCTCGGTGACGAAGCGCACGGCCTCGTCGTACAGCGGGTCCTCCTCGCTGCCTTCGCCACCGCCCTCGCCACCGCCGCCATCGAAGCCGCTGCCGGACTCTTCCACGCCGGCGAGGATGTCTTCGATATAGTCGGGCGCGCCACGCGCCTTCCAGGCCTCGACCACGCGGTGCACCTCGTCATCGGAAACGAAGGCGCCATGCACGCGGATCGGCAGGCCGGTGCCCGGCGGCAGGTAGAGCATGTCGCCATGGCCGAGCAACTGTTCGGCGCCACCCTGGTCGAGGATGGTGCGCGAGTCGATCTTGCTCGATACCTGGAAGGCCATGCGGGTCGGGATGTTGGCCTTGATCAGGCCGGTGATCACGTCCACCGAGGGCCGCTGGGTAGCGAGGATCAGGTGGATGCCGGCCGCCCGCGCCTTCTGCGCGATACGCGCGATCAGCTCTTCGACCTTCTTGCCGACGATCATCATCATGTCGGCGAATTCGTCCACCACCACGACGATGGTCGGCAGGGGCTTCAGTGGCGGCGGCTGGTCATCCATGTTCTCGCGGCGGAACAACGGGTCGCTGAGCGGCGTACCCGCCTCCTCGGCTTCCTTGACCTTGCGGTTGAAGCCGGCCAGGTTGCGCACGCCCATGGCCGCCATCAGCTTGTAGCGTCGTTCCATCTCGGCGACGCTCCAGCGCAGCGCGTTGGCTGCCTCCTTCATGTCGGTGACCACCGGGCAGAGCAGGTGCGGGATACCCTCGTAGATCGACAGCTCGAGCATCTTCGGGTCGATCATGATCAGCCGCGCCTCTTCCGGCGTCGACTTGAACAGGATCGACAGGATCATCGCGTTGACCCCCACCGACTTGCCCGAGCCGGTGGTGCCCGCCACCAGCAAGTGCGGCATCTTCGCCAGGTCGGCGATCACCGGGTGGCCGCCGATATCGTGGCCCAGGGCGAGGGTGACCGGCGACTTGGCGTCGTCGTAGGGCGCCGACGACAGCACTTCGGAGAAGCGCACGATCTGCCGGTCCTCGTTGGGCACCTCGATGCCCACGGTGGTCTTGCCGGGGATCACCTCGACCACGCGCACGCTGACCATGGCCATCGAGCGCGCCAGGTCCTTGGCCAGGTTGGAGATACGGCTGACCTTCACCCCCGCGGCGGGCTGGATCTCGAAACGGGTAATCACCGGACCGGGATGCACCGACTCGACCACCACCTCGACGCCGAACTCCTTGAGCTTGATCTCCAGCAGCCGCGACATAGCCTCCAGCGACTCGGGGGAGAACTGCTTCTGCTTCTTCTCGGCGACGTCGAGAATGGAAATCGGCGGCAGGCTCCCTTCGATGGCGCTGTCGACGAACAGCGGCGCCTGCTTTTCCTTGAGCACGCGCTTGCTCGGCTCGGCGGCCTTCGGCGCTGGCGGTGGCGCGATCACCGGGGCGATGCGCTTGTCGCGCTCGCTCATGTGCTTGGCCAGGGCTTCGTCACGCTCGATGATGCGCTCCTTGACCTTGGCCTGTTCGCGGCGGTCACGCACCATTGGCGCCGCCACCTCGTTGACGACCTCGTCCGCCTCGCGCAACTGGGCCACCAGTTGCTTGCGCTCGGCGCGGGCATCCCACCAACGGCTGAAGAAGCTCTGGATCAGCTCGATCAGGTCCAGGGTGATCTTGCCGGTGATGTCCATCACCTTGAACCAGGAAAGGTCGGTGAAGACCGTCAGGCCGAAAAGAAAGAACGCCAGCAGTGCGAGCGTGCTGCCCTGCACATTCAGCGACAGCACCGCCAGTTGGCCGAGGCTCTCCCCCAGCGCGCCCCCCGCGGAGGCCGGCAGGCCGTTGGCCGACTGGAAATGGATATAGGCCAGCGCCGAACCGGAGAGCACCAGGAACACCAGGCCGATCAGACGCCAGGAGAACAACCAGCCATTCCAGCTCCAGGGCTGATGGCGCGCGCGAAAGATCTGCCAGGTCTTGATACCCAGCAGCAGAGGGAACAGGTAGGCGAAATAGCCCAGGGCCATGAACAGGATGTCGGCGAACCAGGCGCCGGCACGGCCCGCGGCATTGTGGACCTGCTCGACATTGCTGGTGTGGGTCCAGCCCGGATCGGCCGGGTCGTAGGTGAGCAAGGCCATCCACAGGTAGGCGCAGAGCGCACCGAGCGCTATCAACGCGCCTTCCTTGAGGCGATAGTGCAATTGTTGTCGCCAGACGGACGCCGGCGCGGTAGATGAGGAATTCTTCAAAACGCTTTCTATCCTGCGCCTGGGGCGCTCGATGATCCGTAGTCAGCCAGAACGCTGGCATTGTACGGGTTTGTCGATTCGATGGCATGCCGGTTCCGCGGCGGCTCGGGCTTTTGTCGAGGCTTCGGTGTAGCATAAACGCCCGATTTCGCAGCGCGGCTCGACTGGAGCACGCTTCTCTATTTGCAACAAAGGCTTATGAGGGCTTTTTATGAGTGAAGTCAAGCATTCGCGTCTGATCATCCTCGGCTCGGGCCCGGCCGGCTATACCGCTGCGGTATATGCTGCCCGCGCCAACCTGAAGCCGCTGATGATCACCGGCATCCAGCCCGGCGGCCAGCTGACGACCACCACCGAGGTCGACAACTGGCCCGGCGACGTCGAAGGCCTGACCGGCCCCGACCTGATGGTGCGCATGCAGAAACACGCCGAACGCTTCGATACCGAGATCGTCTTCGATCACATCCATACGGCGGAGTTGCAGCAGCGCCCCTTCATTCTCAAGGGCGACAGCGGCAGCTACAGCTGCGACGCGCTGATCATCGCCACCGGCGCCTCGGCGCAGTATCTGGGCCTGCCGTCGGAAGACGCCTTCGCCGGCCGCGGCGTATCCGCCTGTGCCACCTGCGATGGCTTCTTCTACCGCAACCAGGTGGTCGCGGTGGTCGGGGGCGGCAACACCGCCGTCGAGGAAGCGCTGTACCTGTCCAACATCGCCAAGGAAGTGCACCTGATCCACCGTCGCGACAAGCTGCGTTCGGAGAAGATCCTGCAGGACAAGCTCATGGACAAGGCGACCAACGGCAATATTCGCCTGCACTGGAACCATACCCTCGAGGAAGTGCTGGGCGACGCCAGCGGCGTGACCGGGGTACGCCTGAAGAACACGCTCACCGGCGAAGAGAACAAACTCGACCTCGCCGGCGTATTCATCGCCATCGGCCACAAGCCGAACACTGACCTGTTCCAGGGCCAGCTGGAGATGAAGGACGGCTACCTGAAGATCAAGGGCGGCGGCGAAGGCGATGCGACCTGCACCAGCATTCCCGGCGTGTTCGCAGCCGGCGACGTGGCCGACCATGTCTATCGCCAGGCGATCACCTCCGCCGGTGCCGGCTGCATGGCCGCGCTGGATGCCGAAAAATACCTCGACAACTGATCGGCCGGCGGGTGCTCGCACCCGCCCTCCCCTATTCCGCGTAGCGATATGCTGACCTGGCTGAAACGCGACGAGCTCACCTTTCCTCCCCTCGACAAGGCACTGCGTGAGCCCAACGGCCTGCTGGCGGCTGGTGGCGACCTGAGCCCCGAGCGCCTGCTGGCGGCCTATCGTCACGGTTGCTTTCCTTGGTATCAGGACGGCCAGCCCCTGCTCTGGTGGTCGCCCGATCCACGTACCGTGCTGTATCCGGATGAACTGCATGTCTCGCGCAGCCTGCGCAAGCGGCTACGCCAGGGAGGCTACCGAGTCACCTTCGACCAGGCCTTCGCCGACGTGATCCAGGGCTGCGCAGGCCCGCGCAGCTACACCGACGGAACCTGGATCACCACGCCCATGCAGCAGGCCTACCTCAGGCTGCATGAAATGGGCGTGGCGCATTCGGTCGAAGTCTGGCAGGGCGAGCAGCTCGTCGGGGGACTCTACGGACTGGCGATGGGTGGGCTATTTTTCGGCGAGTCGATGTTCAGTCGAGCCACCGATGCGTCGAAGGTGGGGTTCGTAACGCTGGTCGAGCATCTGCGCGATTGGGGCTTCGCGCTGATCGACTGCCAGATGCCCACACGCCACCTGGAAAGCTTCGGCGCCCGCAGCATTCCCCGCGCAGTGTTCGCCCAGGCGCTCGCCGAACATCTGGATCGCTCCAGTACCGCCGACTGGAGCGCCTAGTCTGCTACGGCAAGCTGACCTACACTGAGCTCATGATTTCTGAGAGTTGACCATGACTTCACTGGCTCGCCTCAAGTTCTACGCCACCCAGCCGCATGCGTGCAGCTACCTGCCCGACGAACAGGCCACGACGCTGTTTCTCGACCCCAGCCAGCCGATGGATGTTCAGGTATATGCGGAATTGTCGGAGATGGGCTTCCGGCGCAGTGGCGACCACCTCTACCGCCCGCATTGCCAGCGCTGCTCGGCGTGCATCCCGGCGCGCATTCCGGTGCGCGCACGCAACCTCAGCCGCCAACAGAAGCGCATCCTCAAGCGCAATGCCGACCTGCAGGTCAGGGGCGTGCGCCCGAGTTTCAGCGAAGAACTCTATGCGCTCTACGCCACCTATATCGAACGCCGCCATGCCGACGGCGACATGTATCCTCCCAGCCGCGACCAGTTCAACACTTTCCTCGTGCGCGATCTGCCTTTCTGCCGCTTCTACGAGTTCCGTCTGCATGGCCGCCTGCTGGCTGTCGCGGTGACCGATGTGCTGCCAAACGGGCTTTCCGCGGTCTACACCTTCTACGACCCGGATGAAGAACGGCGCAGCCTGGGCCGCTATGCGATTCTCTGGCAGATCGACGAGGCGGCCCGCCTCGGTCTGGAGGCCGTTTATCTCGGCTACTGGATCAAGAACTGCCGGAAGATGAACTACAAGACCGAATACCGTCCGATCGAACTGCTGGTCAACCAGCGCTGGGTGACGCTCAGCTGAAGCCCTTGGCTCACCGGCCCATTTCGGGCACAATGCTTGCCGCTTTTGCCCGCGCAGGCTTGTGCCGGGCCAATCATTAGAACACCGAGGACTTTACTGAATGTCGAAAGAAGACAGCTTCGAAATGGAAGGTACTGTCGTCGACACCCTGCCCAACACCATGTTTCGTGTGGAGTTGGAAAATGGGCACGTCGTTACTGCGCACATCTCCGGCAAGATGCGCAAGAACTACATCCGGATTCTTACCGGTGACAAGGTTCGCGTGGAGCTGACCCCCTACGATCTGAGCAAGGGTCGCATCACCTACCGCGCCCGCTAAGCGAGACGCGAGAAAAACGCCCGGCCCTGACCGGGCTTTTTTGTGTCTGCCACCCTTGGCCGCCGCTGCGCATAGATTGGGTCGGGCCGCGTAGGTTGGATTGAGGAGCGCAGCGACGAAGCCCAACATGCTTTCCATGTCGACCCCAGTTGGGCTTCGCTACGCTCAGCGCCAACCTACCCGTGTGAGCACACTTCCAGCAGGGCTCTGAAATAGAAAGAAAAACGCCCGGCATTTGCCGGGCGTTCGATCCATTCAAGCGATCAGGCCAGCTCGGCCGTGGTTTCGAACTCGAAGAACGGTTCGCCGTCTCGAATATCGATATGCACCACGCCGCCATGCTCGGCCAGCTCGCCGAACAGGATCTCCTCCGCCAATGGGCGCTTGATCTTGTCCTGGATCAGCCTGGCCATCGGCCGCGCGCCCATCTGCGCATCGTAGCCATGCTCAGCCAGCCAGCTGCGCGCGGCATCCGAGACCTCCAGCGTCACATGCTTGTCCTCGAGTTGCGCCTGCAGTTCGATGAGGAACTTGTCGACGATGCTCTTGATGACTTCGTGACTCAGCCGGCCGAACTGGATGATGGTGTCCAGACGGTTGCGGAACTCCGGCGTGAAGCTCTTCTTGATCACTTCCATGGCATCCGAGGCATGGTCCTGCAAGGTGAAGCCGATGGAAGCGCGCGCCGCGGTTTCCGCCCCCGCATTGGTGGTCATGATGATGATCACGTTGCGAAAATCGGCCTTGCGCCCGTTGTTGTCGGTAAGCGTACCGTGGTCCATGACCTGCAGTAGCAGGTTGAAGACTTCCGGGTGGGCCTTCTCGATCTCGTCGAGCAGCAGCACGCAATGGGGCTGTTTGGTAATCGCCTCCGTCAGCAGGCCGCCCTGGTCGAAGCCGACGTACCCCGGAGGCGCACCGATCAACCGGGAAACGGTATGCCGCTCCATGTATTCGGACATGTCGAAGCGTATCAGCTCCACCCCCAGCGCCCGCGCCAGCTGCCGCGCCGCCTCGGTCTTGCCGACACCGGTCGGCCCGGCGAAGAGGAACGAGCCGACCGGCTTGTCGGGCGCCTTGAGCCCCGCACGGGACAGCTTGATGGCAGTGGCCAGCGAATCGATCGCATCGTCCTGGCCGAACACGGTGAGCTTGAGATCGCGCTCGAGATTGCGCAGCAACTCCTTGTCCGAACTGCTGACGTGCTTGGGCGGAATGCGTGCGATCTTCGCCACGATGTTCTCGACCTGTTCGACGTCGATGCACTTGACTCGCTTCTCTTCCGGCTGCAGGCGCTGATAGGCACCCGCCTCGTCGATCACGTCGATCGCCTTGTCCGGCATGTGCCGATCATTGATGTAGCGTGACGCGAGTTCGGCGGCCGCACGGAGCGCCTCGTCGGTGTACTCGATGTGGTGATGCTGTTCGAAACGCCCCTTGAGTCCACGAAGAATGCCGATGGTGTCCTCGACTGACGGCTCGCTCACGTCCACCTTCTGGAAACGCCGCGCCAGCGCGCGATCCTTCTCGAAGATCCCGCGGAACTCCTGGAACGTGGTGGAACCGATACAACGGATCTCGCCGGAAGAGAGCAGCGGCTTGAGCAGGTTCGAAGCATCCATCACGCCACCGGATGCCGCGCCGGCACCGATGATGGTGTGGATCTCGTCGATGAAGAGAATGGCATGCGGCCGCTTGCGCAGCTCACCGAGCAATGCCTTGAAGCGCTTCTCGAAATCGCCGCGGTATTTCGTACCGGCCAGCAGCGCCCCGAGGTCCAGCGAGTAGACGACGCTATCGGCCAACAGATCAGGCACCTGGTTGTCGACGATTCGCTTCGCCAGCCCTTCGGCAATGGCGGTCTTGCCGACACCGGCCTCCCCCACCAACAGCGGATTGTTCTTGCGGCGGCGCGCCAGAATCTGCGCCACCCGCTCGACTTCGTGCTCACGCCCCACCAGCGGATCGATCCGCCCCTGGCGCGCCAGCTCATTCAGATTGCTGGCATAGGCATCCAGCGGATTGCCCGAGGTTCCCGACTCACCGCCTTCTTCATCCTGCATTTCCGTGTCACCCTCTGGATTGCCAGTGCTGCCAGGAACCTTGGAAATGCCGTGCGCGATATAGTTGACCACATCGATACGCGCCACATTCTGCTGCTTGAGCAGAAACACGGCCTGGCTTTCCTGTTCGCTGAAAATGGCCACCAGCACGTTGGCTCCGGTGACTTCGCGCTTGCCGGAACTCTGCACATGGAATACCGCGCGCTGCAGGACACGCTGGAAGCCTAGGGTGGGCTGGGTTTCTCGCTCTTCATCATGCTGCGGGATGAGCGGCGTGGTGGAATCGATGAACTCCTGGAGATCATGCCGCAACTTGTCCAGGCTGGCGCCGCAGGCACGCAATACCGTTGCGGCCGCTTCATTGTCCAGTAGGGCCAACAGGAGGTGTTCAACCGTCATGAATTCATGGCGCTTGGTACGTGCCTCTTTGAAAGCCAGATTCAGAGTGACTTCGAGCTCACGGTTCAACATAGCTTTCACCTCTTCCCCAGCAGTCGGGAGTTAACCGTCCTTCTCGATCTCACAAAGCAGCGGGTGCTGGCATTCCCTTGCATATTGATTGACTTGCATCGCTTTGGTTTCGGCAACGTCGCGGGTATACATCCCGCACACCGCTCGCCCCTCGGTATGAACAGCCAGCATGATCCTGGTCGCCTGCTCCCTGCTGTGGTTGAAGATGCCTTCCAGCACCTCGACGACGAAGTCCATGGGCGTGTAGTCATCATTGAACATGACAACTTTGTACATCGGAGGTGCCTTCAATTCCGGCTTGGCTTCCTGAACCGCCAGGCCGGAGGCGTCATCCTCGTCCCCTAGAGGCCGATCCTGATTGAATGTTAGTCGAATCTGAGCAATTGCATGCATGCGCATAACGGTTCTAGGTCGTGGCGTCGGGGCCAGATGAAAGGTGGACAGCTTCGCAGCCAGCTGACGAGTCGCCTTGACTATCGGCAAAACGGTGATACAAACAGTATGTGCCTACAAGGGCAAGCGGGTTGCGCAACATGAGGCCTCGGGCTGCATAAGCGCGGAATGAAATGGATGTTACTCCAGTAATGGACTCCTTTGCAGAGGGACAACAGCATGCTAAGCGGTAAGGTCAAGTGGTTCAACAACGCCAAGGGCTACGGCTTCATCGTAGCAGACGGCGGCGATGAGGACCTGTTCGCCCACTACTCGGCCATCCAGATGGAAGGCTATCGCACTCTCAAGGCTGGGCAAGCGGTCATGTTCAATATTCTGCAGGGTCCCAAAGGCCTTCATGCGACCGATATCAGGCCGCAGCAGACCACATCCGAAGCTGCAACCCCGGCTTCCCAGACGGCCTCCGCGGTGGACGCCTGACGCTCTCGAGGCAATAAATAAAAAAGGCCGATCGCACGATCGGCCTTTTTGTCATCAGCCGGATTACATATGGCTGATCATGGCATCGCCGAACTGCGAGCAGGACATCAACTGCGCGCCCTCCATCAGGCGCTCGAAGTCGTAGGTGACGGTCTTCGCCGCAATGGCGCCTTCGGTCGCCTTGATGATCAGGTCGGCCGCCTCGATCCAGCCCATATGCCGCAGCATCATTTCGGCGGAGAGAATCAGCGAGCCCGGATTGACCTTGTCCTGGCCGGCATACTTCGGCGCCGTGCCATGAGTGGCCTCGAACATCGCCACGGTATCGGACAGGTTGGCCCCCGGGGCGATACCGATACCACCCACCTCTGCCGCCAGGGCATCGGACAGGTAGTCGCCGTTCAGGTTGAGCGTGGCGATCACATCGTATTCGGCAGGACGCAGCAGGATCTGCTGCAGCATGGCGTCGGCGATCGCATCCTTGACCACGATGTTCTTGCCGGTATTGGGGTTCTTGAACTGCATCCACGGGCCGCCGTCCAGCAGCTCCGCAGCGAATTCGTCACGCGCGACCTCGTAGCCCCATTCCTTGAAGGCACCCTCGGTGAACTTCATGATGTTGCCCTTGTGGACGATGGTCACGGAGCTGCGGTCGTTGTCCACCGCGTATTGCAGCGCCTTGCGGACCAGCCGCTTGGTGCCCTCCTGCGAAACCGGCTTGATACCAATGCCGCAATTCTCGGTGAAGCGAATCTTCTTGACGCCCATTTCCTCGGTGAGGAACTTGATGACCTTTTCCGCCTCGGGGGAACCAGCCTTCCATTCGACGCCGGCGTAGATGTCCTCGGAGTTCTCGCGGAAGATCACCATATCCACGTCACCCGGCTTCTTGACCGGGCTCGGCACGCCAGTGAACCAGCGAACCGGGCGCTGGCAGACGTAGAGGTCCAGCTCCTGGCGCAAGGCAACGTTCAGCGAGCGGATACCACCGCCTACCGGAGTGGTCAGCGGTCCCTTGATGGACACCACGTAGTCGCGGACGGCTTCCAGGGTTTCCTTCGGCAACCAGGTATCCTGGTCGTAGACCTGGGTGGCCTTCTCGCCAGCAAAGACTTCCATCCAGGCGATCTTGCGCGCACCGCCATAAGCCTTTTGAACCGCCGCATCCACGACCTTGATCATCACCGGACTGATGTCGACGCCGATACCGTCCCCCTCGATATAAGGGATGATCGGATTGTCGGGAACATTCAGGGTGTTATCGGCATTGACGGTGATTTTGTCACCGCTGGCAGGCACCTGGATCTTTTGGTATCCCATGCTGGACTCCGTCTTCGTGGTTGAACATCGTCGTCTTTGAGAGTAACCCACTCGAATTGGCTGAAACTATATGTGCGTTCGTCTTATGTGCAAGGCCATTCTGTGAGATGCCGGCGCGATGGTATACTGCACCGATGACTAACAAGTCATAAGGGACGAGCCTGTCTTTCAGTAGAAGACCCGCCTCTTGAAACCGTCGAGTTGCTACCACGGCTCATCGGTTCCAAACGCTCGACACTCTATTGGTGTATCCATCATCACCGCGGCGAAATCCCGCTTCTGGCTCGACGAGAAGAAAAGCCAGAGCGCCCTACCCTGCGCACCCGGGATTCTGTGCACGCCCAGCAAGAAGAGAGTTAACGCTAAATGTCCACCCCTTCGAAGATCATCTATACCTTCACCGACGAAGCCCCAGCCCTCGCCACCTATTCGCTTCTTCCCATTGTAGAAGCCTTCGCAGCCTCCGCTGACATTGCCGTCGAAACACGCGACATCTCTCTTGCAGGGCGCATTCTTGCAAGCTTTGCCGACCAGTTGGCTGCCGACAAACGAGTGGACGACGATCTGGCCAAGCTGGCCGAACTGACCACCCAGGCAGACGCCAACATCATCAAACTGCCGAACATCAGCGCCTCGGTTCCCCAGCTCAAGGCAGCCATCGCCGAACTGCAGGGCCTCGGCTACAACATCCCGAACTTCCCCGAAGACCCGCAGACCGACGCCGAGAAGGAAATCCGCGCGCGTTACAGCAAGGTCCTCGGCAGTGCCGTGAACCCGGTGCTGCGCGAAGGCAACTCCGACCGCCGCGCCCCGGCCGCCGTGAAGGCCTACGCCCGCAAGCACCCGCACTCCATGGGCAAGTGGAGCAAGGCTTCGCAGTCCCACGCCGACTACATGCGCGGCGGTGATTTCTTCTCCAGTGAACAATCCATCACCATGGACAAGGCTGGCGACGTGCGCATCGAGTTCGTCGGTAAGGACGGCCAGGTCGAGGTCAAGAAGCAGCTCGCCCTGCTGGAAGGCGAAGTGCTCGACGGCATGTTCATGAGCTGCAAGAAACTGCGGGCCTTCTTCGAGGACACCCTGCAGGACTGCAAGGAAACCGGCGTGATGTGGTCCCTGCACGTCAAGGCGACCATGATGAAGATCTCCCACCCGATCGTCTTCGGCCATGCCGTGAGCGTCTACTACAAGGACGTGTTCGACAAGTACGGCGATCTGTTCAAGGAGCTGGGCGTCAACCCGAACAACGGCCTGAGCAGCGTCTACGACAAGATCAAGTCGCTGCCCGCCTCGCAGCAGGAAGAAATCCTCCACGACATCCACGAGGTCTACAGCCACCGTCCGGAAATGGCGATGGTCGACTCGGTCAAGGGCATCACCAACCTGCACATCCCGAGCGACGTGATCGTCGATGCCTCCATGCCGGCGATGATCCGCAACTCCGGCCAGATGTGGGGCAAGGATGGCAAGCAGAAGGACACCAAGGCGGTGATGCCGGAGAGCACCTACGCCCGCATCTACCAGGAGATGATCAACTTCTGCAAGACCAACGGCGCCTTCGACCCGGTCACCATGGGCAGCGTGCCGAACGTCGGCCTGATGGCGCAGAAGGCCGAAGAATACGGCTCGCACGACAAGACCTTCGAAATGCAGGCCGACGGCATCATGCGCGTCGTACTGGCCGACGGTACCGTGCTGATGCAGCACGAAGTCGAAAAAGGCGACATCTGGCGTGCCTGCCAGACCAAGGACGCACCGATTCGCGACTGGGTCAAGCTGGCCGTCACCCGCGCCCGCCAATCCGACACGCCGGCCGTCTTCTGGCTGGACCCGGAGCGTGCCCACGACATGCAACTGCAGAAGAAGGTCGAGACCTACCTGCAGGATCATGACCTGAGCGGCCTGGACATCCGCATCATGGGCTACAACGAGGCCATCCGCCTGAGCATGGAGCGCATGATCCGCGGCAAGGACACCATCTCCGTCACCGGCAACGTACTGCGCGACTACCTGACCGACCTGTTCCCGATCATGGAGCTGGGCACCTCGGCCAAGATGCTCTCCATCGTTCCGCTGATGGCGGGCGGCGGCATGTACGAAACCGGCGCCGGCGGCTCGGCACCGAAGCACGTGCAGCAACTGGTCGAAGAAAACTACCTGCGCTGGGATTCACTCGGCGAGTTCCTGGCCCTGGCGGTTTCCCTGGAAGAGACCGGTATCAAGACCGGCAATGCCAAGGCCAAGATCCTCGGCAAGACCCTCGACCAGGCCACCGGCAAGCTGCTGGACAACAACAAGTCCCCGGCACGCAAGGTCGGCCAGATCGACAACCGCGGCAGCCACTTCTACCTGGCTCTGTACTGGGCCCAGGCGCTGGCCGCCCAGGACGAGGACGCCGAACTGAAGGCACACTTCGCCCCGCTGGCCAAGGCCCTGACCGAGCAGGAAGCGACCATCGTCGCCGAACTCGCTGCCGTCCAGGGCAAGCCGGCGGATATCGGCGGCTACTACCGCTCCAACCCGGAGCTGACCAGCAAGGTGATGCGCCCCAGCACCACCTTCAACGCTGCTCTGGCTGCGTTGAACGCCTGAGTCGCTCGCTGAGCGTCACCACGAACCCCGGCCTTGCGCCGGGGTTCGTGTTTCCAGGGGCCTGCGACTGCTATGATCGCGGCATTTCCCGCAAGGCACCCTCTTTTATGGACTGGCACCCTCACATCACCGTCGCCACCGTGGTCGAAGACCAGGGGCGCTTCCTGCTCGTGGAAGAACTCAAGGCCGGGCGTCTGGTCTTGAATCAACCGGCAGGCCACCTGGAAGCCAACGAGACCTTGCGCCAGGCCGCCGTGCGCGAAACGCTCGAGGAAACCGGCTGGGACGTCGAGCTCACGGGGGTCATCGGCATCTATCTGTACACCGCGCCGAGCAATGGCGTGACCTATCAGCGCGTCTGCTTCTCCGCCAAGGCACTGCGGCACGACCCACAACGCCCACTGGACGATGGCATCGTCGGCGCACCCTGGCTGACCCGCGAGGAGCTGGCCGCGCAGCCGGAGCGCTGGCGCAGCGAGCTGGTGGCACGCTGCATCGACGATTACCTTTGCGGCCCACTGCACCCACTGGACGTGGTTCGCGATTGAACGCGGCTTAGTCTTGCCGCCGCCGGCCTGCTAGAATTCGGTCCTTTTTGCAACCCCTTCAGCGAATCCCTATGTCTGTTTCGACCCTCACCGCCCCGGAAAAAACCCGCGTCATCGTCGGCATGTCCGGCGGCGTGGACTCTTCCGTTTCCGCCCTCCTGCTCCTCGAGCAGGGCTACCAGGTCGAAGGCCTGTTCATGAAGAACTGGGAAGAGGACGACGGCACGGAATACTGCACCGCCAAGGAAGACCTGGCCGACGCCCAGGCCGTGTGCGACCGGATCGGCATCAAGCTGCACACCGCCAATTTCGCCGCCGAGTACTGGGACAACGTCTTCGAGCACTTCCTTGCCGAATACAAAGCCGGGCGAACCCCCAACCCGGACATCCTCTGCAACCGTGAAATCAAGTTCAAGGCCTTCCTCGACTATGCGCTGATGCTCGGCGCCGACCTCATCGCCACCGGTCATTACGTGCGCCGCCGCGATGTGGATGGCTGCAGCGAGTTGCTCAAGGGGCTGGATCCGAACAAGGACCAGAGCTACTTCCTGCACGCGGTCGGCGGCGAGCAGCTGGGCAAGACCCTGTTCCCCGTTGGCGAGCTGGAAAAGCCCGAGGTACGCGCCATCGCCGAGAAATACGGCCTGGCCACCGCCAAGAAGAAGGATTCCACAGGTATCTGCTTCATCGGCGAACGCCGCTTCAGCGACTTCCTCAAGCAGTACCTCCCGGCCCAACCAGGCGACATCGAAACTATCGATGGCGAAGTGATCGGCCGCCACCATGGCCTGATGTACCACACCATCGGCCAGCGCCAGGGCCTGGGCATCGGCGGCCTCAAGGATGCCGGCGACGAGCCCTGGTACGTGCTGAGCAAGGACCTGCAGCGCAATGTCCTGGTGGTCGGCCAGGGCAATGATCACCCTTGGCTTTTCTCGCGTGCCCTGCTGGCTTCGGAAATCTACTGGGTCAACCCTCTGGACGTTGTCGAGCCACTGCAGCTGACCGCCAAGGTGCGCTATCGCCAGAGCGACCAGCCCTGCAGCCTGGAGAAGACTGCCAGCGGCTACCGCGTGGTGTTCGACGCGCCCCAGCGCGCAGTGACGCCTGGGCAGTCGGTCGTGCTCTACGACGGCGAGGTCTGCCTGGGCGGTGGCGTGATCGAACAGGCGGAGCCCTGGTTCGAGGGTCGCCCATGAGCACGCTGAACGAACAACTGGTCGCCCTTGGCGCGGTCTTCGAGGCCGCCACCCTGGTAGACCGCATCGCTCGTACCGGCCAGGTACCCGCCGCTGCGCTCGGCTGCCTGCTCGGCAGCCTGCTGGTGCGCAACCCGCAGACCACGCTGGAGATCTATGGCGGCGACGACCTCAACCTGCGCGACGGCTACCGGGCGCTGGTCGGCGCACTGGAGCGCGACAGCAGCAGCCTGCAACGCGAGCCGCTGCGCTATGCGCTGGCGATGATCGGACTGGAGCGCCAGTTGGCCAAGCGCGACGACATGCTCCAGGTGATCGGCAGCCGGCTGGACTCGATCCAGCAACAGGTCGAGCACTTCGGCATCGCTCACGAGAATGTCATCGCGTCCTTCGGTGGGCTGTATCAGGACACCCTCAGCACCTTCCGCCAGCGCATCCAGGTCCAGGGCGACATGCGCCACCTGCAGCAGACGAACAATGCCGCCAAGATCCGCGCGCTGCTGCTCGCCGGCATCCGCTCTGCCCGCCTCTGGCGCCAGCTCGGCGGGCACCGCTGGCAGATGGTGTTCGGGCGCCGCAAGCTGCTCGATGCGCTCTATCCGAAAGTGCGCTCGCCCCAGGGCGACGACCGCTGAACCCGGACGAACCGTGCTATTGCGCGGTTTTCACCGCCTCTACCGTGGCGCCGTCGACGATGCTGTCCGGCGGATGTACGACTACCCGGTCGTGTTCGCTCAAGCCCGTCAACACTTGGGCGTGGATGCCGTTGTTGCGACCGATCTCCACTTCCCGCAGGCGCGCCGTTGCCTCCTCGACCACGAAGGTCATCCAGCGATTGCCTCGGCGGAAAAGAGCCCCGGTGGGCACCTGCAACACCTGATCGTCATGCCAGGTGACGATGCGGGCCTCGACCCTGTAGCGATCCCCCAGCATCCGGGCCGGCAGATCGAGGAAATCCACCCGCACCTTGACGCGCTGCTCCTCGACGCCGAGCGCAGAAATCTTGGTGAAGCCGCCCCGCTCGACCAACGCGACCCTGCCGCGTAGCGGGCGGTCGCCGCCCCATTGCTCGATGATCACCTCAGCGCCCGGCGCTACCCCGACGGCATCGCTGGACAACAGCTCGATCTCGGCTTCCAGGTCCTGCAGGTCGCCCACCTCAAGCAGCGGCTGGCCGGCGGCGACGACCCGGGCATTTTCCTCGAATACATTGAGCACGTGACCGCTGACCGGAGCGACGAGCTGCAGCGGTGCCCCCTTGCCTGCCGGCGCCACGCCCTGCATCAGAGCCGCCTGTGCCTGCTCGACCTCGAACCCTGCGACATCCAGGGCAAAGCGAGCAGCGCTCGCCTCGCGCTTGCGCACCTGCAACTGGCTGCTCGCCTGGTCCCAGGCCTGCTCGGTAACGGTGCCGCTCTTGCGCAGCACGTCGGCGCGCGCGAATTCCTTTTGTGCCAGCTCGAGCACGGCTTCGCTGCGCTCGAACTCGGCCTGGCGCTGCAACCTGAGCCGCCGCGCCGCCTGCAGCGCCGCCTCCGCCTGCGCCTTGCTGCGCGGGTCGAGAAAACCGGCCGACTCCGGATGAAGCACCGCCAAGACGGTCTGCCCGGCAGTTACCAGCGCCCCCGCGCGCAACGGGATGCGCTCGAGAAAGCCCGCCACCGGCGGCGATACCACGTAGCGCTGGCGGATGCGTGTCTTGCCCTCCTCGAAAACACTGACGATAAGCGGTCCGACGCTGACGGCAGCGGTTTCCACCGGAATCGGCTTCGGCCAGAAGCTCACCACCAACAGCGCCAGCAGCAACGCCGCGAAGCCCCAGGGTAGCCACTTCTTCCAACCTTTCGAATTCTTCTTCATGAGCAGCTCAATCCCGCGCCTTCAATACATCCAGCAAGTCCAGTTGGCGGATACGACGTCCGATCACGATAAACGACAGTGCCGAGGAAAGCAGTATGACCAGCACCGCACTGGCATAGGTTCGAGAGGTGAACAGCAACGGGAAGCGCACCGTCTCGGTACTCGACAGTTCGACCATCAGCTGGGTCAGCTGATTGCCGGCGTACAGGCCGAAAGGGAGCGCCAGCAATGTCAGCATGGCAAGTTCGCTGAGCAGCACGCCCGTCACTTCTCGCGGCGTGAAACCCACCACACGCAGCGTCGCCAGTTCCCGGCTACGCTCGGACAGGGCAATGCGCGCGCCGTTGTAGACGACACCACAGGCAACGACCACGGCGAACAGCAGGTAGATGCCCTGCATGATGCCCATCATCTCCCCGGTGGTCTCCTCGAAGCTGGCGCGTGCGTTGGCGGAAATGCTCAGGCCGGCGATACGCGGCGCCTCCTTGACCTTCACCAGGAAGGCATCCCAATAGGCCTGGTCTACCGTCAGGTGCGCCCCGCTCAGCGTACCGCCTTCGCGCATGTACCGGCGCAGCACGTCGATATCGAGATAGGCCCCCAGCCCGGCGAAGTCGGTAATGCTGCCGACCACCGTGACGTGCAGAACGGGCCTGCGCCCCTCCTGTACCTCGACCTGCACCGTATCGCCGGGCGAAACGCCGAGCACATCGGCCAGCTTCTCGGACAGCAGCATGCCTTGTAACGGCATGGCCACCGCCCGCCCCTGCACATCCAGCACCCGGTTCAACTGGCTGTCGCGCCCCATCCCGGTCAACGACACGCGCCGCTCGTGGTGCCCGAAGCGCAGCCGCGCCGGCACGCTGCGGAACGGCTCGACGTGCAGTACCCCGGGCAGTTGCCCGATGGCGCTGAGCGCCGAGGCGGAACCGGGCTCGATGAGCGACAGCGTGACATCCTGGCGCTGCGCCTGGTTCCACTGGAAATCCATCAGGTAGTCGATGCTGTCCCTCATGGCCCCAGGCAGGATCGGTATGGCCGTCGCCAGCATCAGCCCCAGCACCTTGAACAGCGCCTGCCAGGGCTTGCGCTCGAGATTGCGCAGCGCCATGCGCAATGTCGGCGAAGCCAGTTTCTGCAGGCCGAGCCGCTCGAGCAGCGATGTCCGGAACGCTGCAGGCGGCTCCGGACGCATGGCCTCGGCCGGGGGCAGCCTGACCGCCTGCCATACCGCACCGATGACGCCCAGCAGCGACAACGCCGCCGGCGCCCAGAAAGCCGAGCACCAGCGCCAGCCAGTCAGGCCGGAACGGTAGATTCGGCAGTTGGAAGAAGCGCGTGTAGAGCTCGGTCATCATCTGCCCCATCCACAAACCGAGCAGGCTGCCCAGCACGCTGCCGAGCAGCACGATCGCCAGGGCGAACTTCAGGTAATGCCAGCCGACCGCCGCGGATGAGTAGCCGAACGCCTTGAGTTGGGCGATCTGTTCGCGCTGCAGGCGGATCATCCGGGTCAGCGCCGCACTGGTCATGAAGGCGGCGACGCTCAGAAACAGCACGGGAAACGCGATGGAGAACTGGACCAGTTGCCGGATCTCGTCGGCGATCTGCTTGCTGGCGACATGGCCGCTGCGGTCGTACGCCACCTGCCCGCCATAGGGCAACAACAGGCGATCAAGCGCAGCCATCACCGCCTGGGCATTGGCACCCGGAGCGATGTCGACGATCACGCTGTTGAAGGCCCCGGACAGGTCGAAGGCGCTGGCCAGCTTGCGCTCGTTCATCCAGAACACCCCGAAACGCTTGGGGTCCGGGATCATCTGCCCCGGTTGCAGCTCATAGACGAATTCCGGCGACAGGCCTATCCCGACAATATGCAGGCGCTCGCGCGCGCCATAGATCACCGCCTCCACGCTGTCACCCGGGCGAAAACCGTGGGCTCGGGCAAACGCCTCGCTGACGACCACCTCGTAGCGATCGCCGATATCGGGCAAGCGCCCCTCACGTAGAAACAGTAGATTGAGCTGCTGTGGCCGATCGTCCGGCAGCGAGTGGATCACGCCGTCTGCCGGCTCCTTCATTCCCGGCAGATCGAGCCGCAAGTTGCCGGTTATCCGGGTATCCACCGCGGCGACACCGGGAATCCGCTCCAACTGCACTCGCAGGGTGTTCGGCGCCCGCTTCAGTTCGCTGAACACCATGGCGAAGCGATGCGCCTGGTAGTACGCATCGATACTGCCGCCCAGGGAAAGCACCAGGCTGCGCGCCATCACCATGACTGCCAGCCCACAGGCCATCACCAGCGCCACCGCGATCATCTGGCCCTTCATCCGGCCCAGGTCGCGCATCAGCTTGAGGTCGAGCGGGCGCATCCGCTGCCTCCCTACCAGGACAGCGTCGCAGCGGGTTGCCGCTGGCTGTTGCGCTCGATACTCGCCACCCGGCCATCCGAAAAACGGATCACGCGATCCGCCATGTTCGCGATCACCGCATTGTGGGTGATGATCACCACCAATGCGCCGGTGCTGCGGTTGACCTGCTCGATGGCTTCGAGCACGGTGATGCCGGTCTTGACGTCGAGCGCCCCGGTCGGCTCGTCGCACAGCAGCACCTGCGGCCGCTTGGCGATGGCGCGGGCGATGGCCACGCGCTGCTGCTCACCACCGGAGAGCTGCGACGGGAAATTATCCAGGCGCTCGCCCAGGCCCACCATCGTCAATGCCTCCTTGGGGCTCATGGGGGCTTCGGCCAGCTCGGTAATCAGTGCGACGTTCTCACGGGCGGTAAGGCTGGGAATCAGGTTGTAGAACTGGAAGATGAAGCCCACCGAATCGCGGCGGTACTGGGTCAGGCGCTTCTCATCGGCATGGGTGAGATCCTCGCCGGCATAGTGCAGCGTCCCCTCGGTCGGCACATCGAGGCCGCCGAGGATGTTCAACAGGGTGGATTTTCCGCTGCCGGAGGCGCCCAGCAACACCACCAGTTCGCCGGGAAAGAGCTCGAGGTCGACACCGTTGAGCGCCCTGACTTCGGCCTCGCCGGCACCGTAGATCTTGGTCAGGCCGCGCGCCTGAAACAGCGATGTAGTTAGACTCATGATTCCCGGGCATCCGGAAGGTCCGTTCAGGACGATAGCAGGCGGGCGAACCACCATTCATCCGGCCGGCGATATGCCAGGCAGTGTTCATCAGCACCCGGCGACGGGTCAATGACTCCATCGCCGCGCTGGTTGCGGAACGATCGTCCACCCGGCTGCCGCATGCGACAATGGCGCCCCCGTTCATGGATCCGGGTTCAAGCAGCACATTCGTGTATAATCTGCGCCCTCTTTTCGTTGCCCGACTGTCCGAGAATGCCCTCTATGCAGCTTTCCTCGCTCACGGCGGTTTCCCCCGTCGATGGCCGCTACGCCGGCAAAACCAGCGCCCTGCGCCCGATCTTCAGCGAATTCGGCCTGATCCGTTGCCGGGTCCAGGTCGAGGTCCGCTGGCTACAGCGCCTGGCCGCCCACCCGGGCATCCCGGAAGTCGCGCCCTTTTCCGCCGAAGCCAATGCGCTGCTGAACCAGCTGGCCGAGAACTTCCAGCTGGAGCATGCCGAACGCGTCAAGACGTTCGAGCGCACCACCAACCACGACGTCAAGGCCGTGGAGTACCTGCTCAAGGAGCAGGCCAAGCAGTTGCCGGAGCTGGCCAAGGTCAACGAGTTCATTCACTTCGCCTGCACCAGCGAGGACATCAACAACCTGTCCCACGCGCTGATGCTGCGTGAAGGCCGCGACAACGTGCTGCTGCCGCTGATGCGCCAGCTGGCCGACGCGATCCGTGCCCTGGCCGTGCAGTTCGCCGACGTGCCGATGCTTTCGCGCACCCATGGCCAGCCAGCCTCGCCGACCACCCTCGGCAAGGAGCTGGCCAACGTGGTCTACCGCCTGGAACGGCAGATCGCCCAGGTCGCGGCCGTACCTCTGCTGGGCAAGATCAACGGCGCCGTGGGCAACTACAACGCGCATCTGTCGGCCTACCCGAACATCGACTGGGAAGCCAACGCCCGCGAATTCATCGAGGGCGACCTGGGCCTGACCTGGAACCCCTACACCACCCAGATCGAACCGCACGACTACATCGCCGAACTGTTCGACGCCATCGCGCGCTTCAACACCATCCTGATCGACTTCGATCGCGACGTCTGGGGCTACATCTCCCTCGGCTACTTCAAGCAGAAGACCGTGGCCGGCGAAATCGGCTCCTCGACCATGCCGCACAAGGTCAACCCGATCGACTTCGAGAACTCCGAAGGCAACCTCGGCATCGCCAACGCGCTGTTCCAGCATCTGGCCAGCAAGTTGCCGATCTCCCGCTGGCAGCGCGACCTGACCGATTCCACCGTGCTGCGCAACCTCGGCGTCGGCTTCGCCCACAGCGTCATCGCCTACGAGGCGGGCCTCAAGGGCATCGGCAAGCTGGAGCTCAACGCCGCGCGCATCGCCGAGGACCTGAACAATTGCTGGGAAGTGCTGGCCGAGCCGGTACAGACCGTGATGCGCCGTTATGCGGTGGAGAATGCCTACGAAAAGCTCAAGGATCTCACCCGCGGCAAGGGCATCACGCCCGATGCCCTGCAGGCCTTCATCGACGGCCTGGACATCCCGGCCGAGGCCAAGGCCGAGCTGCGCAAGCTGACGCCGGCCAGCTACATCGGCAACGCCGTCGCCCAGGCCAAGCGAATCTGATCGACCTCCTGTATGCACGCCCGGCTGTGCCGGGCGTTTTTATTTGCAGCTCTGTATATAGAGCAAGGTGTTAGGCATGACTTCTGATATTCCACTTCAAATTCTGGGCGGCATCAGCGCCCGGGAATTCCTGCGCGACTACTGGCAGAAGAAACCGCTGCTGATCCGCCAGGCCATTCCGGGTTTCCAGAGCCCGATCTCGCCGGACGAGCTGGCCGGTCTTTCCCTCGAGGAAGAAGTCGAGTCCCGCCTGATCGTCGAGCATGGCGACAGCCCCTGGGAGCTGCGCCGCGGCCCCTTCGCCGAAGACACCTACCAGCAGTTGCCGGAGCGTGACTGGACCCTGCTGGTACAGGCTGTGGATCAGCTGGTGCCGGACGTCGCCGAACTGCTCGAGCACTTCCGTTTCCTGCCCAACTGGCGCATCGACGATGTGATGATCAGCTATGCCGCGCCAGGGGGCGGTGTCGGCCCGCATTTCGACAACTACGATGTCTTCCTGCTGCAGGCCCATGGCCAACGCCGCTGGCGCATCGGCCAGATGTGCGACAGCGAAAGCCCTCTACTTGCGCATGGCGACCTGCGGATCCTCGCCGACTTCCAGGGTACCGACGAGTGGATTCTGGAGCCGGGCGACATGCTTTACCTGCCGCCGCGCCTGGCCCACTTCGGCACCGCCGAGGATGCCTGCATGACCTATTCGGTCGGTTTTCGTGCCCCGAGTGCAGCCGAAGTCCTGACCCACTTCACCGATTTTCTCGCACAGTTCCTGCCGGACGAGGATCGCTACGGCGATGCCGACCTGCAACCGAGCGACGACCCCTACCAGATTCAGAGCGACGCGCTGGACCGCCTGAAGGCGCTGCTCGCCGAACACATGGGTGACGAACGCCTGCTGCTCACCTGGTTCGGCCAATTCATGACCGAGCCGCGCTACCCGGAGCGCGTCGAAGGCCCGGAGATCGATGAATCCGACTTCCTTCCCGCCCTCGAAGACGGTGCCGTACTGGTGCGCAACCCTGCAGCCCGCCTGGCCTGGAGCGAGGTGGACATCGGCCTGCTGTTGTTCGCCAGCGGGCAGAGCCGCCTGCTGCCCGCGCACCTACGGGAGTTGCTGAAGCTGATCTGCTCGGCCGATGCGTTACACGTCGAAAATCTTGACCAATGGCTGAGCGACGAGGATGCGCGTAATCTTCTGTGGCAACTGGCCCAACAAGGAAGTCTGGAGTTCGCAGATGAATAACATTCAGGTCCGCATCGCCGATTGGCAGAAGGACAATGCCGAGCTGCGACGCATCCGGGAAACCGTTTTCATCGCCGAACAGGCCGTTCCCCCGGAACAGGAATGGGATGCCGACGACGCCGAGGCCGTGCATTTTCTCGCCCTGGAGGACGATTACCCGATCGGCACCGCTCGCCTGTTGGCCGACGGACACATCGGCCGCGTAGCGGTCCTGCGCGACTGGCGCGGCATGAATGTCGGCGATGCGCTGATGCGTGCGGTGCTCGCCGAAGCCGAACGTCGCGATTTGAAGGAGCAGAAGCTGACCGCTCAGGTCCACGCTACCGCCTTCTATGAACGGCTGGGCTTCAAGGTCGTCAGCGACGAATTCCTCGAAGCCGGCATCCCTCACGTCGACATGCTTCGCCAGAGCCGCTGAGGTCGCCATGCGTGACGACGCCCCGGACGAAAGGAGCCAGTGTGCCGAACTCCCGGCCATCGACTTCCATTCTCCGGGGCGTTTTGCCGTGCACAATCCACAGGCGGAGCTTGCCGAGCCGCTGCCCTGGGAGCCCGCGCCGTTTCTGCTTGGCGAAAGCGCGGAACTGCAACGGTTCAGCACACCCCTGGAGATTCGCCAGCATGCGCTGGCCCTGTTGCAGCAGGCGACCCGGACGGTATGCATCTACAGCCCGGATCTCGAGCCCTGGCTGTACCACCACGGCAGCATCCAGCAAGCCTGCGCGCGGCTGTTGCTGGCCCATCCGCGCAACCAGCTGCGCATTCTCGTGGGCGACCCCGCGCGCGCCGTCAAGGAGGGTCATCGCCTCCTGCATCTGGCCCGGCGGCTGACCAGTAATCTTCATATCCGCCGGCTGAACCCCGAGTACCCAGACGATAGCGGTGCCTATGCCATCGTGGACGGTTGCGGTCTGCTGTCACGCCCGAAGCCGGATCAGTACACCGGCTATGCTCTTTATCGGGATCCCGCCCGTGTGCGCCTGCGCCAGGCACAATTCGACAAAGCCTGGGATCATGGCCTATCCGATGCGAACCTGCGGAGCTTCCTGTTATGACCCTACGTACCCTGCTGCTGGCCATCACCCTTGCGCTCAGCCTACCCCTGCATGCTGCGACGGAAGTCATACAACTCAATCATCGCATGGCTGAGGATGTGCTTCCGGTCGCCGCGTCCGTAGTCGGCGAGCAGGGCCGGGTGACCGCCTATGGCAACCAGCTGATCGTCAACGCCCCAGGCCCGGTGATCAGCGAACTGCGCCAAGTGCTCGAGCAGTTGGATACCGAACCGAAACGCCTGCTGATCAGCGTCGACACCCAGGATTCGGCAAGCGGCAGCAGCAGCGGTTACCGGGTTGACGGCTCACTGCGCGCCGGCGATGTCGAGTTCGAGACCGGACGAGGTGAAACAGGGGGACGCGACCAGGTGCGCATCATTCGCCGCAGCACCAGTAGCCGGGATGGCGGCATCCAGCAGATCCAAGCCAACGAAGGCTACCCGGCCCTGATCCAGGTCGGCCAGAGCGTACCGCTGACCACCCGTGGCACCGATGTCTACGGCCAGGTCTACCAGCAGACCCAGTACCGCGACGTGATGCGCGGCTTCTACGCCACCGCGACCGTGCACGGCGACCGTGTACAGATCACCATCAGCAGCACCCGCGATCGGCTCAGCCAGAACCGTTCCGGCGTTATCGATACCCAGAGTGCCGATACCCGCGTCAGCGGTCGGGTCGGCGAATGGATTTCCATCGGCGGCGTAAGCGAAAACGCCAGCTCCCAGCAAGACGGGACTCTTCGACGCTACTCTACGCAGGGCAGCCAGGACGTCTCGATGCGCTTGAAAGTAGACGTCCTGGATTGACCCTCGATCCGCCCGACAGGCGACCCCGCATGAAATGTAGTGCCTAAAAAAAAACACTACAAAACGATTGACGACGCTTTTCCAGCGGCGCATCATTGCCCCGCTCCCGCTAACCAGGGGCCCTGGCAAGGGTCTCCGGAGTGCGCTCAAGCCAACCAGCCGAGCCGCTCCGTGACTGTACTGCCCACAAGGCGGACTGACGAGGTTGCGACTGGAACGAGTCGTCCTGAGGGACGGGGAAGCGATTAGCGTATCAGCCAGACAGTTCCTCGTTGTTCCGCCCCACGGCAGCCACGCCGGCTGTGGGTACAGCAACCGGAGCCGGCCCGGCGGTCGTGTCCACCCCTGCTCCAGGTTTCAATCCTCGTCCCGGTCGATATTTCGACATTCTGCCGCGTGTTGCCCGCAACGATCAGCGATAGCACGTAGGTTTCGGTGGGAAAAGTCGGTGCTCAACCACACTCATTTTTTGAAGGATTGAACATGTCTGCATATCAAGACGACATCAAGGCCGTCGCCGCCCTGAAAGAGCAATATGGCAGCAGCTGGGCCGCTATCAACCCTGAATCCGTGGCTCGCATGCGCGCCCAGAACCGCTTCAAGACCGGTCTGGAAATCGCGCAATACACCGCCGACATCATGCGCAAGGACATGGCCGAGTACGACGCCGACTCGTCCATCTACACCCAGTCGCTGGGCTGCTGGCACGGCTTCATCGGTCAGCAGAAGCTGATCTCCATCAAGAAGCACCTGAAGACCACCAACAAGCGCTACCTCTACCTGTCCGGCTGGATGGTCGCCGCCCTGCGCTCCGACTTCGGCCCGCTGCCGGACCAGTCGATGCACGAGAAGACTGCCGTTTCCGGCCTGATCGAAGAGCTGTACACCTTCCTGCGCCAGGCCGACTCCCGCGAACTGGACCTGCTGTTCACCGCCCTGGACGCCGCCCGTGATGCTGGCGACCACGCCAAGGCTGCCGAGATCCAGAGCCAGATCGACAACTACGAAACGCACATCGTACCGATCATCGCCGACATCGACGCCGGTTTCGGTAACCCGGAAGCCACCTACCTGCTGGCCAAGCGCATGATCGAAGCCGGTGCCTGCTGCATCCAGATCGAGAACCAGGTATCCGACGAGAAGCAGTGCGGCCACCAGGACGGTAAAGTGACCGTTCCGCACGCCGACTTCCTCGCCAAGGTCGCCGCCGTTCGCTACGCCTTCCTTGAGCTGGGCATCGACAACGGCGTGATCGTCGCACGTACCGACTCCCTGGGCGCCGGCCTGACCAAGCAGATCGCCGTGACCAAGGAACCGGGCGACCTGGGCGACCTGTACAACTCCTTCCTCGATTGCGAAGAAATCTCCGAAGCCGAACTGGGCAACGGCGACGTCGTCATCAAGCGCGAAGGCAAGCTGCTGCGTCCGAAGCGCCTGCCGTCCAACCTGTTCCAGTTCCGCAAGGGCACCGGCGAAGACCGCTGCGTCCTGGACTGCATCACCTCGCTGCAGAACGGTGCCGACCTGCTGTGGATCGAAACCGAGAAGCCGCACGTGGGCCAGATCAAGGCCATGGTCGACCGCATCCGCGAAGTCATTCCGAATGCCAAGCTGGTGTACAACAACAGCCCGTCCTTCAACTGGACCCTGAACTTCCGTCAGCAGGTGTTCGACGCCATGGTTGCCGAAGGCAAGGACGTTTCCGCCTACGACCGCGCCAAGCTGATGAGCGTGGAGTACGACGAAACCGAACTGGCCCAGATCGCCGACGAGAAGATCCGCACCTTCCAGCGCGACGGCTCGGCTCATGCCGGTATCTTCCACCACCTGATCACCCTGCCGACCTACCACACCGCCGCGCTGTCGACCGACAACCTGGCCAAGGGCTACTTCGCCGAAGAAGGCATGCTGGCCTACGTCAAGGGCGTTCAGCGTCAGGAACTGCGCCAGGGTATCGCCTGCGTCAAGCACCAGAACATGGCTGGCTCCGACATCGGCGATAACCACAAGGAGTACTTCGCTGGCGAGGCTGCTCTGAAGGCAAGCGGTAAAGACAACACCATGAACCAGTTCCACTAAGGAACGATTCCCGGCCCGACCGGCCATGGTGTTCAGGAAGGCCTCGGCAAATGCCGAGGCCTTTTTTTTTGAAAGAGAACACGTCTTCGTGAGCGCGGCGCTGCGCTTCGTCGGACATCCCCCAACCAGTCATAAGATTGTCGCACGCAGAATCTAGCGTCATGGCTCCGACAACAATCGTATGGAGCTGCGCCGTGATTACTGAGAAAAACGAAATTCTGTTCGGCAACGGGGACGAATTGCCCAGTAACCATTCCACGAATCCGCATATCCAGGATGTGATCTCGAGCAGTCGCCGCCAGATACTCGCCGGAGGCGCAGCCATGGGTGCCTTGGCCTTTCTGGGGGCCTCGCTACCGGGCATTGTCCAGGCCGCGGAACCGGCCGCGAAAGGGCTCAAGGACTTTCCGCTCAAGCGCCGCAGCCGCCTCCCCTTCGTTCCGGTTGACGTTACCCGTGCCGACACCATCACTGTTCCACGAGGCTATACCGCGAGCACTTTCATTCCTTGGGGCACGCCGATCACCGGTCGTTATCCCGCCTATCTGGAAGACGCCAGCAACAGTGCCGACGACCAGGAGCAGCAGGTCGGCATGCATCACGACGGCATGCATTTCTTCCCGATGAATGCAAAGCTCGGTGGGCAGCAGAGCGACCATGGCCTGCTGGTGCTCAACCACGAGTATATCGATGCACCGTTGCTGCACCCGAACGGCCCGAGCGTAAGCGACGGCAAGCGGGTGAATGTCGACGAGGTGCGCAAGGAGATCAATGCCCACGGCGTTTCCGTGGTCGAAATCCGCCGCGGGCTGCGAGGCGAATGGTCGGTACTGCCCTCGGCGCGCAATCGCCGTATCACCGGTGCCACGCCCATGCGCATCGAGGGCCCTGCCCGCGGTCATGCGCTGTTGATGACACGCTACAGCCCGAGTGGTACCTCGGCTCGCGGTACTCTGAACAACTGCTCCAACGGCTACACCCCTTGGGGCACCTATCTGACATGCGAAGAGAACTGGGCCGGCTATTTCGCCAGCAAGGACGGAGAACTTCCACGGGAACTGAGCCGCTATGGTGTACGTGATACCAGTCGCTACGGCTGGGAAACGATTGCCGGTGATGAATTCGAACGCTTCAACGCAACCCGCATCGCCGACGACGCGCGCGCCGATTACCGCAACGAGCCGAACGCCTTCGGCTGGATTGTCGAGATCGACCCGTTCGATCCCAACGCGACGCCGGTCAAACATACGGCACTGGGGCGCTTCGCCCACGAAGGGCTGGTCTTCGCCCCAGTGAAGCCAGGGCGACCAGTGGTCTGCTATTCGGGCGACGATTCGCAAAACGAATACATCTACAAATACGTCAGCCGGGACAAATACCGCCCGCAGCGTAGCGATGGTCGCCTGCTGGACGACGGCACGCTCTACGTCGCGCGTTTCAACCCCAACGGCAGCGGCGACTGGCTTGCCCTGGATCATGCCGATCCAGCCTTCCAGCAAGCCTGCACGGCTGCGGGGGTACAGTTCGCCGATCAGGGGGAAATCTTGATCAATACGCGTCTAGCCGCCGATGTCGTTGGTGCAACCAAGATGGATCGCCCCGAATGGGGTGCGATCCATCCGGACACCGGCGAGGTTTACTTCACCCTCACCAACAACAGCAACCGCGAGACGGCAGATGCTCCCAATCCACGAGCGCCCAACGCATTCGGACACATTATCCGCTGGCGCGAAGCCAGCCGGGATTTCGCCGGTCCCCGCTTCGAGTGGGATATCTACCTGCTTGCAGGACCGCAGGATAACAGCCGGGATTCCAAAGGACGCGCACTCAACGATAGCAACATCATGGCAAGTCCGGATGGACTCTGGTTCGACGTTGAAGGTCGCCTTTGGATCCAGACCGACATGAGCGGCAGCCAACTGAGCTCGGGCCCCTTCGGCAACAACCAGATGCTGGTATCCGACCCTGGAAGTGGTGAAACCAAGCGCTTTCTGGTCGGCCCGCTGGGCGCGGAGGTTACCGGTATCACGGCTACGCCGGATTTCAGGACCCTGTTCGTCAATATCCAGCACCCGGGCGAAGGTTCCAGCTCGACAAACTTCACAAGCAGTTGGCCGGATGGTCCTGGCCGGCGGCCCCGCTCGGCCACCGTCATCATCACCCGTGAAGATGGCAAGCGCCTGATGTAAGCCGCCAGGAAGGCGGGCTCTAAGCCCGCCCGCCTTCTACCCTATTCCGCGGGCAGCTCCGGTGAAGTGAAAAGGCCCCAGGCCGATATGAACAATGCCGCGACCAGCGGGCCGATGACGAAGCCGTTCAGGCCGAACAGAGCCAGTCCACCGAGCGTCGAAATCAGAACCACATAGTCCGGCATCTTCGTATCCTTGCCGACCAGGATGGGACGCAACACGTTATCCACCAGACCGATCACCAACACGCCGTAGAGTGTGAGAATCACGCCCTGCCAGATCGCGCCGGTAACCAGAAAGTAAATCGCGACAGGCGTCCAGATCAGGCCTGCGCCCACTGCCGGCAACAAGGACAGGAAAGCCATCAGAACGCCCCAGAGCAATGCTCCGGAGATTCCCAGGACGGCGAAGATGATACCGCCCAGCGCTCCCTGGGTAGCCGCGACCACGATGTTGCCTTTTACCGTGGCACGCACCACGCGGGTGAACTTGCTGAACAGGCGCCGCTTCTGGGCATCGCTCAACGGAATTGCCTTCCTGATACGTGCGACCAGCTCGCGCCCATCCCGTATGAAGAAAAACAGCAGGTAAAGCATCACGAAGAAGCTGATGAAGAACTGAAAGGTTCCCTGACCAAAGCTGAATGCCTTGGTGGCGAGAAACTGACTGCCCTCGAGGGCGCTGCTTGCCAAGCGTTCACGCATGGACTCCAGGTCCCCCAGGCCGAAGCGCTGCAGTTGTAGCTGCAAGGATTGCGGTAACAGTTCTCTGGCCCTGATCACCCACTTGCCGATATCCAGTTCGCCACTTTCGAGCTGCTTGTAAAGTGCCGCCCCCTCCTGGACCAGCATCCCGGTGATCAGGATCACCGGTAGCACTGCAACCAGCAAGCAGACCAGCAACGTCAACAACGCCGTGAGATTGGGACGCTGACTGAATCGGCGATACAGGTAACGTTGCAATGGCGCGAAGATGATCGCGAGTATCACCGCCCAAAATACTGCACCGTAGAACGGCAGCAAGATCCAGCCAAAGGCAAGGGAGACCACGATCAGCAGCGAAAGAAAAACCTTTTGCTCGAGCGTCGTATTGACCATCGTTTGCCCTATCGCTGCATTTCCTCCTGTTTAGTCAACGATCGAGCATATGAGTGCGGCATAGCCCATTCGCCATCAGAGCGAAAGGGCTATGCCCTGCTATCAGGCTTGCTAACGAGGCTTCAAAGAGTCATCGCGGCCAGCCAACCGCATGCCAGCAACGGCAGGTTGTAATGCAGGAAGGTCGGCACGACGGTGTCCCAGATATGGTTGTGCTGGCCATCGACATTCAGGCCCGCCGTCGGCCCGAGCGTGGAATCCGATGCCGGCGAGCCGCCGTCACCCAAGGCCCCTGCCGTGCCGACCAGGCTCACGATGGCCAAGGGACTGAAGCCAAGTTCGACACCAAGCGGTACGAAAATCGCCGCGATAATTGGCACGGTCGAGAAGGAGGAGCCGATTCCAATGGTCACCAGCAAACCAACCAGCAGCATCAGCAACGCGCCTGCAGCCTTGCTGTTGCCGATCCACTGGGCCGATGCATCCACGAGCAACTTCACTTCCCCCGTCTCACGCATGACCTCGGCGAAACCTGCCGCAGCGATCATGATGAAGCCGATCATGGCCATCATCTTCATCCCCTCGGTGAAGAGATCATCCGCCTCGCGCCAACGCACTACCCCCGAAACAGAGAAGATCACGAACCCCGCGAGCGCACCGAGGATCATCGAATCCAGCCAAAGCTGAATGACGAATGCGGCGGCAATCGCCAGCCCGGCGACCAACAGGGTAAGAGGGCTGTAGCTGATGCTGACCTTCTCGACCTGCGCGATCAGGCTCAGATCATATTCACGCGGTTTCCGGTAGCTGTAGAAGGCGAACAGCAGTCCAGCGAGCATGCCCATCGCCGGAATGAACATCGCGTGTGTGACGCTTATCCCCGTGGTATCGACTCCGCTTTTGGCAACGTTGGCCAGCAGAATCTCATTCAGGAAAATGTTGCCAAAACCTACCGGAAGAAACATATAGGGAGTAATCAGGCCGAAAGCGAGTACACAGGCGATCAAGCGCCGATCGACTTTCATTCTGGAGAGAACGTATAGCAGCGGCGGTACCAGAAGCGGAATAAATGCAATATGGATCGGCAGGATATTCTGAGAGGAAATCGCCACGGCCAAAAGCAAGGCGACCATCATCCATTTCACCACACCGGCCCCCTTGCCCCCTTGCCTGCCGATAAGGGTCAAAGCCTTGTCCGCCAGCGCATGTGCCAGGCCGCTCTTGCCTATGGCAACCGCGAATGCCCCTAGCAAAGCATACGAAAGGGCTACCGTCGCACCGCCGCCCAAGCCTTTATTGAAAGCCGCCAGGCTGCCTTCGATTCCCAGGCCCCCAATCAGCCCTCCGGCCATGGCGCCTGCAATAAGCGCGACCACCACGTGCACGCGACAAAGACTGAGGATCAGCATGATGCCGACCGCTGCAACAACTGCGTTCATTTGATCTCCCCTGTAAACGACCGAAGTCGCTTTGAAAAGCGCCGTACTCTGCAGCAAGGACGGTCAGGTGTCAAAGAGCAACCACGAATAAAACAGGCAAATACTGGCTCGGTAGGAGATGCCGATCATCCGGTCCCTGGAGGGATTCTTGTGCCGGCATATGACGAGCTGCATCGAGAGGCAACTCCTGCTCGATGTACCTATCAAGCAAAAAGCGTAAAATTCGCCCTGCCCCTAGCGACCATATTGCGAGTCCATCTGTGGAAATATTCAAAGAGTTCACCTTCGAATCGGCACACCGGCTGCCCAATGTTCCGCAAGGACATAAATGCGGGCGCTTGCATGGCCATTCCTTCCGTGTCGCCTTGTACATCAGCGGTGAGGTCGACCCGCATACCGGATGGATTCGCGATTTCGGTGAAATCAAAACTATCTTCAAGCCCTTGTACGAGCAACTCGACCACAACTATCTGAACGATTTGCCCGGCTTGGAAAATCCGACCAGCGAGAATCTGGCCAAATGGATATGGAAGGAACTCAAGCCTCTGCTTCCGGAGCTCTCTCGCATTCGCATCCATGAAACCTGCACGAGTGGCTGCGAATACCAGGGCGACTAGACCTCCCCCCCCTTCTCCGTGAAAGCGAAGCCGCTCAGACCGGCTTCGCCCTCTCCCCGGCACCCGTCGTCGCCGCCCTTCCCAAACGCCCATGAGAGTGGAGCGAAGCCGCTCCAGTCCCAGCAGTGCTGCAGCCCATCGCCACGAACCACCAGCTGCCAATAATTCCAGCGCCCAAAAAGCAAACCCCCGAGCCGCTAATGCGGATCGGGGGTTTGGGATAGGTGCTTGACGATGACCTACTCTCACATGGGGAGACCCCACACTACCATCGGCGATGCGTCGTTTCACTGCTGAGTTCGGGATGGGATCAGGTGGTTCCAACGCTC
>NZ_POUT01000014.1 GCF_002890915.1 Stutzerimonas stutzeri
GTGCTGAAACCTGTCAAAAAGGCCTGAAGTCAGGCCTTGTTTGGACTCCGTTAGGCCAAAGCGCTTGAAAAAGCGCCAAACCGGACGGGTTGGGGCAGTTGAAGCCGAGTTTTTCAACGGCCTGCTAGTCGCCTGTGGCGCCGGAAGCTGACGATGCGCGGCGGCGGCCGTCGCACGCGAGCGAGGGATGCCTGTCTCGGCGACGCGGGGCGTTCAGCTTCGCGTAAGCCCATGGCCGTAACCTGTGCAGCGTCGAAACCAACCACAGGTAACCCACCATGAAAACCCTCGCAACCGTACTGACCGCCGCCACCCTCGCCTTCGGCGCCAACCTGGCACTGGCCAAGGACCTCGGCCCGGACGAGGCCCTGCGCCTGCGCGATGCCGGCACCATCCTGTCCTTCGAGAAACTCAACGAAGCGGCCCTGGCCAAGCACCCCGGCGCCACCGTCGAGGAAACCGAGCTGGAGGAAGAATACGGCCGCTACGTCTACCAGCTTGAATTGCGCGACGCCAAAGGTGTGCAATGGGACCTGGAGCTCGACGCCAAGACCGGCGAAGTGCTGAAGGACCAACAGGACGACTGATGCCAGCGATGCGCGCCTCCCTTTCCCTGACACTCCCCCTGGCCCTGCTGCTCGCCGCCACCCCGGTGGCGAGCCGCGACCTGGACCAGGACGAAGCCCTGCGGTTGCGCCGCGAGGGCCTCATCATGCCGCTGGAAAACCTGCTGCAACACGCCCTGGAGCGCTATCCGGGCGCACGCCTGCTGGAAGCGGAGCTGGAGGAGGAGGACGGCATCTACGTCTACGAGATCGAACTGCTCACCGCCGAGGGCGTCGCCCGCGAGCTGGAACTCGATGCCCGCGACGGCCGCCTGCTCAAGGATGAGGAAGACTGAATGCGCCTGCTGCTGGTCGAAGACAACGTGCCCCTGGCCGACGAACTGGCCGCCAGCCTCGGCCGCCACGGCTATGCCATCGACTGGCTGGCCGATGGCCGCGACGCCGATTACCAGGGCACCAGTGAGCCCTACGATCTCATCGTGCTCGACCTCGGCCTGCCCGGCAAACCGGGGCTCGAGGTGCTGCGCGACTGGCGCGCGCGCGGGCTGACGGCACCGGTGCTGATCCTCACCGCCCGCGGCTCCTGGGCCGAGCGCATCGAGGGGCTCAAGGCCGGCGCCGACGACTACCTGACCAAACCCTTCCATCCCGAGGAGTTGCTGCTGCGCATCCAGGCCCTGCTGCGCCGCGCCCATGGCCTGGCCAACCAGCCGCTGCTGCGCGCCGGCGGGCTGGAGCTGGACGAGGGCCGCCAGAGCTGCCGCAAGAACGGCGAGGAAATCGCACTGACCGCCGGCGAATTCCGCCTGCTGCGCTACTTCATGCTGCATCCCGGCCAGCTGCTGTCGAAGACCCAGTTGGCCGAACACCTCTACGACGGCGAGACCGAGCGCGACTCCAACGTCATCGAGGTGCATGTCAACCGCCTGCGCGGCAAGCTCGGTCGCGAACTGATCGAAACCCGCCGCGGCCAGGGCTATCGCTTCGGCGACCAGCCGTGAGATCCATCCAGCGCAGCCTCGCCCTGGGGCTGGTCGCGGCACTGCTGGTGGTCGCCCTGCTGCTGCTGCAGACCAGCCTCTGGCTGTTCGAAGCAGGCCTCAAGCGCAGCCTGGAGGCCGACCTGCGCGAAGAAGCCGAGGGCCTGCTGATCGCCGTGGTCAACGGCCCCGACGGCGTGCAGCTGGATACCCAGCGGCTCAGCCCGCGCTACCAGCGGGCCTTTTCCGGCCACTATTTCCAGATCCAGCTGCCCGACCGCACCTGGCGCTCGCGCTCGCTCTGGGACGCCACGCCGCAATGGCCGCAGACGCCCGGCCTGGCCAGCGAACTGCTGGACGGCCCGCAACGGCAGCGCCTGCTGAGCTATCGCGCGCAGTACCGGCGCGAAGGCCAGCCCATCGTCATCAGCGTCGCGCAGGACTACACGCCGGTGCTCGACAGCTTCGCCCGGGTGCGCCTGAGCGGCTTGGGTCTGGTCGGCGTGGCGCTGCTGGTGTTCCTGCTGGTGCAGCGCTACGCCATGGCCCTGGCGCTGCGCCCGCTGGAGCGCATCCGCCAGCAGATCGCGCAACTGCAGCAGGGCCAGCGCCAGCAGCTCGACAGCCAGGCGCCGCTGGAGCTGCAGCCGCTGGTGGCGCAGATCAACCACCTGCTGGCGCACACCGAAGACACCCTGCAGCGCTCGCGCCACGCGCTGGGCAACCTCGGCCATGCACTGAAGACGCCCCTGGCGGTGCTCGGCAGCCTGACCCGGCGCGAGGAACTGGCCGCCTATCCGGAGCTACAGGCGGGGCTGCAGGAGCAACTGGCGCAGATCCAGCAGCGCGTCAGCCGCGAACTCGGCCGCGCCCGGCTGGCCGCGGACGTGCTGCCCGGCGCGCACTTCGACTGCGACGCGGAGCTGCCGGCGCTGTTCGAAACGCTGGCGATGATCCACCGCCAGGACCTCGACCTGCGCTGGCAGGCCCCGCCCGGCTGCCGCCTGCCGCGCGACCGCGAGGACATGCTGGAGCTGCTCGGCAACCTGCTGGACAACGCCTGCAAATGGGCCCGGAGCAAGGTCGTGCTGACCATCGAACAGGCCGACGGCGGCTATCGGCTGCGCGTCGAGGACGACGGCCCGGGCATCGCGCCGGCGCAGCGCGAGAAGGTTCTCGCCCGCGGCGCCCGCCTGGACGAGTCGGCACAGGGCCATGGCCTCGGGCTGGGCATCGTCGACGACATCGTCGCGGCCTGGCGCGGCGAATGGACACTGGACGACAGCCCGCTGGGCGGGCTGCGGGTCACGATCCGCCTGCCGGCGGGACGTTGAGGCGGGACCAAGCAGCAACGCTGTCGCGCAGCAAACAGGGGGCAGGTTCCTGTAGGAGCGCGCCATGCGCGCGAATCGCGGACATGGCCCGCTCCTACAGAAAGCCGGCTTGCCGGCGAGCATCGGCGTTGCGCGCCGATCGCCCGCAAGGACTCGGCGTCCCCCAGGCTCCTGCAAAAGGCATCCTGTGCCATGGCCATGGAACGGATGTGGTGTCGTTCGCAGGCAGGGCCTGCTCCAACAAGGGGTAGCGCCTAGTGCGGGCGGGCCAGCTCGTTGCGCATATCTTCGAGAATGGTCTCCACCAGCAGGGTGTTCTGCACCTGGTGCCCCGCCATGACCCGTGTCGCCTCGGTGCCGTTGATCGGGTAGCCGACATGGACCACCAGGCGGCCGTCCGCCTGCGGCTCGACGCGCGTGCGGTACTGTGAGGTGAAGGTTTCGGCCAGGTGGCGGGACAAGGTCTTCATCGAGCATCTCGAAGCAATGAGCCTGTCACAGAGACCTTGCCCCGCGCCTGGAGATTCCAGCCGTCCATCGGGATGGTGTGCCAGGTTCACCAAACGCTCATCTAGCGGCCTGTGCGGTTAGCGGATTAACACCACCGAACGGTCCTGGGTTCCCAAGACGCGACGAACCACAGGGCTACAGCGAAGACCGCAACGCGGTATCGGGCCATGAACGTCGAAATGGACTGCTGCCCACTAGCCAGCCGGCAGATCGACGCTGAAGCAGGCGCCCGACGACTCGTTGCGCGCCGTCAGTTCCCCCCCCATCTGGCGAATGATGCCGTAGCTCACGGACAGCCCGAGGCCTGTGCCCTGTCCCACCGGCTTGGTGGTGAAGAACGGATCGAACACCCGCTCCAACAGCTCCGGCTCGATGCCACCGGCATTGTCCTGCACCTCGACCCGAACCCGCCCCTCCCGTGCCCCGGCGCCCAGCCGGACCCACGGCTGCAGTGTCGGCTCGCGCGCTTTGCGTTCCAGCAAGGCATCTCGCGCATTGACCAGCAGATTGATCAGTACTTGCTCCAGTTGGTCAGCGTGGCCGCAGACCTCCGGTAGTTCAACCAGCTCCAACTCCAGCCGGATACCCTGCTGTTGCATATCCTCGCATATCAGAGCGACGGCCCCCTCGATGGCCGCCCGTGGCCGGAAGCGTTGCCATTCGACCTCGGAACGCCGGCCGAAGCCGCGCATGTGATTGACGATCCGCGCGGCGCGCTGGACCTGCCCCTCGATGCGTTCGAGCTTGGCCGCCAGGTACTCATCGGTCAGCCCACCGTTCTCCACGCGCTTGAGCAGATTCATCAGCGCCGCCCGCATCACGTTGAGCGGCTGGCTGATCTCGTGGGCAATACCCGTGGCCATGGTTCCCAGAGTGGCCATCTTCGCACTCTGGTGCAGTTGCTGGCGGGAACGGTGCAGCTCCGTGTCGTCGCGACCGACCGCCTGAATCTCGACGAGCCGCCCCGCGCAGTCGAAGACCCCACGCTCCGCCCATAGCCACCAGGCGTGCTCATGTCCCGGCAATTGCACACGGATCTCCGCAGTGCACAGCGGTTGTTCCGGCGTCAGCGCAGCAATGCGCCGGCGAAATGCCTCGCACTGCTCGTCAGACAAATAGTCCACCAGGCTCAGACTGCCGACCAGCTCCGGCGGGCAGCCCAGGTAGTCCAGCAGCGGACGGTTGGCGAAACTCAGGGACAGGTCCGGGCGGTAACGGCAGATCATACTGGGCGAGTCCTCCACTAGCAGGCGGTAGCGCTCCTCGCTCTGCCGGACCCGCTCAGCCGCCTCGCGCGCCTCGGTCACGTCGAGATACAGCCCGACCGCTTCCAGTGGCCGTCCGTAGTCGTCACGCAGCATCTTGGCCTCGTCGAGTATCCAGTGATAGCCGCCGTGGCGATCACGCATGCGATAGTGACAGCTCGCCTTGCCCTCACGTAGTAGCCGGCGCGTGCGCTCCAGGAAGATGTCCCGGTCGTCCTCATGCACCAATGACAGCAGCGAGCGTTCGCACAGCTCGGCCAGCGTCCAGCCCAGCACGACCTCGAGACTTGCGCTGAAAAATTCCGGCCGCAGCACGCCCTCCTCGCAATGCTGCACGTAAATGATGGCCGGGGCGCTGTCCACCAGGCTCTCCAAGCGCGCGGTGGCCGCCGCCGCAACCGCTTCGTTCGCCTTGATATCGTCAATGTCGACGGCGAAACCGATGATCCGCTGCCGCTGCGCCCGGGCGCTCAGCCGGAACCAGCGCCAGTTCCCCGCCACGGACAGGCGCAGGGCCTGCGCGAACTGCCCGCCTGCGGCTGTAACGTCGGCCAAGCGAACACGGAATTCGTCGCGGTCCGCCGGGTGCACCAGGGCAGGCCAATCCACTTCCGACGCCCTAGCCACCCCCAACGCATCCCCCAGGCAGGGCGCGAGCAGGTAGCGGCCGGTCTGCGAGCAGTATTCCCACCAGCCGCTGCCGAGCATGTCCTGCAGGCACGCATTGCGCTCGTCTTCCTCCCTGCGGGTCTCGTCGCGTAGGTGCTGGAGCCAGGGGGCAACCACGCCGTCCACCAGTCGCATCCAGTCTTCGCCGGTCAAGTCAGTGGTCTCGGCCACCCCGGCATGGCACACCAGACACGCCTCGACGCCGTCGCGCCCTCTATGGGGCACCAGCCAGAGGTCGCCGGTGGCGTCCAGTCGCACGCTTCGCGGCGCGGTCTCGACCAGGCCCGGCAGTCGCTGCAACGTGCGCTCATCGGGGAAGGCCGGCGCTCCCGGTCGCACGAACCGGCGGGCCAGCCGCCAGCGCCGATCCGCCTGGACCACCAGCACCCCCGCGCCGGGGATGGCCAGGCGCAGAACCAAGCCTTCGAGGAACTCGTCCAGCAGCGTATCCCGGTCGGTATTACGCGCCAATCGCAAGCGTCGTGCCAGCTCAGCGCCATGATCCAGCAGCCGTAGGCGCCTTTCCTGCGCCCTGGCGCGCTCGACCTGATCGCTCACATCCAGCAGCCGCAGCGACCAGCCACCGGGCAACCGCTCCAGCCAGCCCCGGGTGTGCAGGCGGACACCGGCTCTTCCCTTGAAAGCCAGATCGAGTGTCTGGCCCTCCAGCATCGAAAAGTCCTCGACGGTCCAGGCGGGTGGCTCGGCCAGCAAATGTGCGAGTTCGACGTCCGCAGTATTCACCGAACCATCCAGCCGTGCCGCCAACGCACCCTTGCAGTCACGCACTCTGCCCGCTGTATCCAGTTCGATATAAAGCCCCTGCCAAATTGATACATCCATCACACAATTAATGGCGCCCGATTTTTGACTTGCACTGAATCGATTCAATTGGTCGTTCATATCCCTGCCCAGAACTTCAAACCCCCGAGCAACAGAAGGACGGAAACTGCCGCTGTTTCCTAGAATTAAAAGTCTTCATCAGAAACACCAGTTACCTATGATAGGCCGTCGTTTCTAGTGACCCGGAGAGAGGGTAATGCTGCAAATAATTCTGATTGCCTGGATATTGCTGTGCGCCGCTATCGATGCCCGTTTTCAGCGTGTCCCCAACCTGCTCGTCGGTATCGGCCTGATCGGTGCACTGCTGGTCCTGCTGCTGTCCAGCCAGACACTGACCGGCGCATCCTGGAACCAAGCCATGATGGCCCTGCTGGCCGGCCTGCTGTTGGGCGTGCCCGGATATCGCCGGGGCCAGATGGGCGCCGGCGACGTCAAACTGCTGGCCGTGCTGGGCCTGGCCAGCGACCTCATGCACCTGCTGTTCAGTGTCGTCGGCGCCGGCCTGGCCCTTGTGGTCTGGGGCCTGGCGGCAGCCCGCCTATGGCGGTACCTGCCTGCGGCCACCCGCACGAGCCTGGCGCATTTCGCGCCGGAAAACATCCAGCGGCTCCCTTACATACCGTTTCTGCTAGTGGGTTTCCTGGGTGCGACTGCGCTGCTCGTATAACTAAAGAATTAACACTTTCGACCAACAGTCCAGAAAAGCATTGACCAATATCAACATGGGATTACTGCTTCCGTATAATCACCAAAAAAACAAGTACTGTCTTAGAACAACATCCTCAACTCAGCCTTGCCCTCATTAAGAACGGAATAGGGTCCCATCATGAATAATACAGCTACACATAAAATTCTCATTATTGACAACGAGCCTTTTATCGTCGAAGAACTTTGTGAGTTCTTCTGCGAGCATGGTCACAGTTGCGTCGGCGCGGGATCATCGCAGGAAGCCTTCGAGCGCTTCCATGGCGACCCCGCGATCTCTATCGTCCTGACCGACCTCTACATGCCGGGCATCAATGGCATCCAGCTGGTGCAAACCCTGCACGAACAGGCCGGCGGGCATCGTTCTTTCGAAGCCATCCTGTTCACTGGGCAATCTGACAAGCAGGACGTCATCCAAGCCATGCGCACCGGCTTCGCCGACTACTATCAGAAACCGCTGCACCTCGCCGACCTGCTCGCTGGCGTCGAACGACTCGCCAGTCGGCTCGACAAGCGAAACCGCGAGCAGCACCTAGGCAACCTCAGCCAGCGCCTGCAAAACCTTACCTCGTCGCTGGAGGAGCTCTGCCTGGACATCCACAAGTTCCAGCAACTGCCGGCGCAGGCCCCGGAAGCCCATATGCTGGCCCGACAGCCCGCCGACTCGCTGGCCAACAAGCTGTCCCGCCGCCAGTTCGAGGTGTTACAACTGATCTCCCGGGGCATGACCAACTACCAGATCGCCTGCGCACTGGGCATTCGTGAAAACACGGTCAAACTCTACGTTTCGCAGATCCTGCGCATCACCAACATGCACAATCGCACCCAGTTGGCGTTGGCCTTGTCGCCCAGCCAACCCTATCTATGAGCCACGGGGGACACCCGCTCTTCATACACCCGGCCCTGACCTTCAGCGCTGCACGCTATCCCCGACATCCTCTTCGAAGAACTCCGGAATCGGGTGCTTGAAGCTCTCCAGCCAGCGCTGCAGGGCCAGTTCACGCTCGGCTGGCGTCGCCTGCTGTGGATGCCTGGAAGCCGCGCCACCCTCGCGCTGCAGTTGCAGCCAGGCGTCGCTCGTCGTCGGCACAGCGGCAACCAACCTCCCGCCCTCGTCAGCAGCCGCCCCCAGCGATAACAACAGAGCGGCCCCCCCAATGGCTCGTTTCAGCATTTCATTGTCTCCTCATTCAGAACCACGAAGCCTATCCCGACGGGTTATTCGATACCGGTGATCGGTACCACCTGGCGTACGGCGGCCGACTGTACCCGTTGCACCCCGCTGCGGGCCGGAGTCGGCGGCGCGGCGGAAGACGGTTGTGCAACGAGGACGACCGATGGCCGTGGCGCGTCGGCACTCGCCACCGACGCGGACGGCACTACGACCGGAGAGGGCGCCATGGTCGTCGCCGGCTTGGCCGGCGACACGGCGGCGGCCCCCTTCGCGGCGCCCGGGGCATCCTCCTCGCGCAAGCGCAGCGCGCGCTGCTCGGCCTCGCGAAACTGCGCCGGCGTCAGTTTGCGGCGACTCACCAGCTCGCTGGCCTGAGGCCAGCGATTCTGGTATAGCAACAGGGTCAACAGGTTCTCCGCCGCCCGGTTGTCGCGCTCGTTCAGCTCCAGCGCAGTGACCAGCTCGAAGTGGGCCTCCGGCAATTGGCGCAGGTTCAGGTAAACCACACCGAGGTCGTTGCGCATGGCATCGTCGGTCGGCACCAGGCTGACGGCGCCACGCAGGTGTTCCAGCGCTTCGTCGTAGCGCCTGGCACTGGCGGCCAACTGCCCCAAGCCATGATGGGCCTCGGCTGTCAGGCAACTGCCGAGCAACCCGCGGTACAGCCCTTGCGCTTCGCTGCGGCCCAACAGGCGCAGGATACGCGCCTTGCGCAGGCGGGCCTCCGGCAAATCGCCCGGCAGCCGTTCAAGGTTGGCCAACGCCGCATGCAGACGACCGCCCTCGAACATCTCCTGGGACAGGTTAATGGCCAGTTCCTGATCATGGGTCAGCGGCGCGCAGGTCGACGGCGACGACGATATGCGCTCGATCAGCCAGGGCGAGCCCGAGGGCCCGCCCGCACATCCGGTCAAGGTTCCGATGACCAACAGCAAACTGCTCAATCGCCTCATCCTATTTCTCCCAGGGCCCGGATAATCGCTATGAAACCCGGCCCTGCCAGTACGATCAGCAGGGCCGGAAAAAGAAAAGTGATCATGACCACGGACATCTTCGCCGACAGCTTGGAGACCTTTTCCTGCAAGGCGCTCATGCGTCGATCGTCGATCAGCCGCTTCATCGTCAGCAGCGAAGCCATGGCGCCGCCCCCCTGCTGGATCAGCTGCTCGAGGATCACGAAGCAATCGGTGACCTCATCCACATCGACCAGTGCAGCCACATGGCGCAGCTCCTGGCCCAATTCGAGGCCGGCATCGACCCGCTGCAGGGCCTGCCGCAGCTCGGCAGCCAATTCGGGAAGAATCCCCTGGCCCTCGGCGGCCAACACGCGCAATGCCTGCTCGACGGTCATGCCGACTTCGAAGAGGATGCGCAGCAGCGGGATGGCCGTGGAAATCTCCAGGGCCAGACACGCCTGGCGCGCCGCGGCCGCCCGGGCCAGAAGCCGCTTGGGCACCAGGTAGCCGATGCCCAGGGCGAACAGCGGCGCCAGCCAGGCATGCTGCTGCGCCCCAGGCGCCAGCCACCCGGTAAGAACGGCCAGGCCGGCCAGCAGCAGTGGCAGGCCGAACTGGATGACCAGGAACAGGGTGCGCTGACGCGCCTGCCGCCAACCCAAGCGGTCGAGCAGTTGGCGCACCTCCGGGTCCAGGCTGCGCGCGCGGCGGACCAGAGAGCCGCTGTCGAGTTCGTGCAACAACCGCGCACCGCGCGCCACGTCGCCCACGCCCAGGCGCTCCACCACCTGGCGGCGGTGCCAGTGCTGACGCAGGATATTGCTCACCAGCAACACGGCGGCGGCCAGCAGCAGTGCCACGCTGAGAATCGTCGGGCCGTTCATCAGACACTCCTCTGCATGCGCCACAGTAGGAAGCTGCCGGCGGCCTGCAGTACCAAGGCGGCCAACAACACCAGCTTGCCGGTAGCATCTGCCCACAGGCCGAGCAGGAATGCCGGGGTGCTGATGAAAATGTACGCAGCCAGGGAGACCGGCAGGCCGGCCAGAACCAGCGCCGAGATGCGCGTCTCGCCGGTCATCGCCCGCAGCTGGCGGGCGGCCCGCTCGCGATCGCGGATCATGCCGATAAGGTTTTCCAGCAGCTCGCTGGCGTTGCCGCCGTAGCGCTGGTTGACCCGCACGCCGAGAGCGAGGATGCGGAATTCGTCCTGCTCGTAGAGTTCGGCGAAGTCGTCCAGAGCCTCGTCCAGCGGCATGCCCCGCTCGATATTGCGGCGGCTGCGGGCAAAGCCCGCGTGCAGTGGCTCGACCGCATTCTGCATGGCCAGCAGGACGCCGTCGCCCAGAGTGCGGCCGGACTTCAGGCTGCGGATCACCTGATCAAGGAACGGCGGCAACTGTTCGATCATCCGCCGTACCCGCTGCCGGTAGCGCCAGGCCAGGTAGGCGCGCAGTACCAGGGGCGGCAGCAGCGCCATCGCCAGCAACAGCGGCCAGCTGCCACCGAGCAGGGCACTTAGCACCAGGCCTGCCAGCCAGCTCATCAACCAAGCGCCCAGGTGTCGACCATCCACCTGCAGGCCGGCGCGCAGCAACGCGCGCTCCAGCCGCTGCCGGCCTGCGCCACGTGCCTGGGCCGGCTGTGCGTTGGTCAGCCGCTGCAATACCTGCTCCGAGCGGGCCTGGCGCAAGCCGCGGCGCAACAGGATACTTCCCGCTGCCAGGCTCACCAGAGCCACCAACCCCATCACCGCCATCATTCGCGTTCCTCCTTGTGCGGCCTAGCTATCGCTGCGCAGCTTTTCCCCGGCCGGGTTCACCGCCTCGCGCAGGAAGCCGCCGCTGCCGCGCCGCTCCAGACGGAACAGCGTGTTGGTGACGTACTGGCCCTCACGCAGGCCAACCACTTCGAGAACTTCACTGACGCAACGGCGGCCATCGGCCAGACGGGTCAGTTGGATCACCAGATCGATCGCCGCACAGACGGTCTGACGCAGGGTGCGCTCTGCCACCTGCACCCCGGACAGGCCCACCAGCGTCTCCAGACGCAGCAGGGCGTCGGTCGCATTGTTGGCATGCACGGTGCTCATCGAGCCGTCGTGACCGGTATTCATCGCCGTTAGCACGTCGAGCACTTCAGCACCGCGTATCTCGCCAAGGATGATGCGGTCCGGGCGCATGCGCAGGGCGTTGCGCACCAGATCGCGGGCGCTCACCTCACCATGGCCATCGGCGTTCGGCGGCCGTGTCTCCAGGCGTACCACGTGATCGTGCTTGAGCTGCAGCTCGGCAGTATCCTCGATGGTGACGATCCGCTCGTGAGCGGAGACGTTCTGGCTGAGCAGGTTGAGCAGGGTCGTCTTGCCGGTCCCGGTACCACCGCTGACCAGGATGTTGCAGCGCCGCGCTACCGCCATGTCGAGGAATTCGAGGATCTCCCTGCTCAGCGAGCGCGAGGCCAGCAGGTCGGCGCTCTTGAGCATATCCTTGCGGAATTTGCGCACCGACAGGCAGGGGCCGTCCAAGGCCACCGGCGGGATCACCGCATTGACCCGGCTGCCATCGGGCATGCGCGCATCGACCATTGGCGAGGACTCGTCGAGGCGCCGGCCGACCGGCGCCAGGATACGCTGGATCACCCGCTGCAGATGGCGCTCGTCCATGAAGCGCAGGTCGCTGTGCTGCAGCACGCCGTTACGCTCGACGAATACCCGTTGCGGGCCGTTGACTAGAATCTCGGTCACCGAGGCGTCGCGCAGCAGCACCTCCAGCGGGCCGAAGCCGACCAGTTCGTCGACCAGTTCCTCGCCCAACTGGTCCATCTCGTATCGGGACACCGCCAATTGGCGGTTGCGTACGTAGTCGCCGACCCGCTCGGCGACGAACTGTGCCAGCATCTGCCGGGTGCCATCCAGCAAGTTATGCCCCTCATCTTCGAGGGCGTCGATGATGTGGCGATGCAATGCCGCCTTCAGGCTGCGGTTGCCGAGAGACGTCTGGCCGGCGCCGAACAAGCGGCCGCGGCTCATGCGAACCGCCCCAGCAGATACGGCAGCCAGCGGCGCACGGGCGTGCCCGCGCCTTGCTCGACCAGCCGCTCGATGGCGCGGGTCAGGGCATCGCGCGGTGCCAGGCGGGACAATGGCCGTCCCTGGTTGAGCACCCGCAGACGCAGAGATGCCGAACCCGGCAGGCTGGCGGCCAGCGGCAACTCGAAGGTGTGCGCCAGGGTCATGGCATCGGGCGCCACCCCGGGGATGTAGCGATCCACCAGCAGTGCTGCCCCTTCCAGCTTGATGCCCTTGCCCTGCCAAGCCTGCAACTGGTCAAGGTTACGCCGGCAGGTAGAAACCCCCTGGTCGACATACCAGTACAGGCGCTGGGCGTTGTTGATGCAGGTACGCAGGGCATCGCTATCCGGCTGCCCGCAGAGGTTCAGGACCACATGGGCGAAGCTCTGGCGCAGAGCGCCAAGCAACAGGTAGAGTTCAGCCGAAGTGCTGGCGGCCAGGGGCTCGTCGCCACTGCCCAAGGGCAGCACGCGCAGGCCGCCAGGGTGACGGCAGAAAGCACTGTCAATCAGATCGCTATCCAGACGTCGCAAGTTACGCAGGGCATCGCCGAAGCTGAAGGTGGATTCGACCCCCAGCAGATCCAAGCTTTCTCCGCCCGGCATACCGAGGTCGACCAGCAGAACATCCTGGCCACGGGTCTGGAGACCGAGCGCCAACTGGCTGGCCACCAGCGCCGCGCCGGCGTCCGGCTGCACACCGTAGAGCAGCGTCAGCCCGCCCTGCTCGCGATGCGCCGGCAATTGCGGCAGGCGCTGGATGAGGCGTCGCACCAGGCCCAGTACTTCGCTGCTGCGCAGGCCGTAGGAAATGAAGTCGCGGGCACCGGCGCGCATGGCGGAGATCACCAGCTGGTTGTCGAAGCCATCGCCGATGCCGACCACCGCCAGCATCGGCCGTGCCTCCAGCAGCCCCTCGACCAGTGCGCACTGGCTCACCATGTGCTCGCGGTCGATGCCAACGAAGACCAGGCTGGCACCGGTCACTTCGATCAATCCGAGCAGTTCCTCCATATGGTCCGAGGACTTGAGGACCTGCCCCAACGGGGCCAGGGTCTCCTGTAACCAGACACCATCGTCCACGTTCTGCGCGGCGGCGAGAAAAGTGTATTCCATGCTCAACTCCCGCTCCTTACCACGACAAGCCATTGCGGCGATCGAAGCTGCCATCCTCGAACAGCAGCAGATCCAGCACGCTCGGGTCGTACTGGCGCAGCTTCTCGCCGGGCAGCTCCGGCACCCGGCTGTCGGCGGCCAGCGGCTGTACCAGGCGCGGCGTGACCACCATCAGCAGTTCACGCTCCTCGCGATCGATGCGCGAGGAGCGAAAGAAGGCGCCCAGCACCGGCAGGTCACCGAGGCCCGGCAGCTTATCCACCGCCGAGGTGTTGCGCGCGCTGATCAGGCCGCTGATGACGAAGCTCTCGCCATCGGCCAGGGATACCGTGGTATCGGTACGCCGTACGTTCAACGCGGGCACAGTGGTGCCCTGGATCGTCACACCATTGTTGAAATCCAGCTCGCTGACCTCCGGCGCCACCTTCAGGGCGATGCGCTCGCGGGCGACCACCGTCGGCGTCAGGATCAGACGCACGCCGAATGCCTTGTAATCGATGGTCACCGAGTCGCTGCCGCTGCTCGGCACCGGCACCGGAAACTCGCCGCCGGCCAGGAAGCTGGCGCTCTGACCGCTCAGCGCCACCAGGCTGGGGCGTGCCAGGGTATAAGCAAAGCCGCTGTTCTCCAGTGCATTGAGTACGCCGAGGAACTTGCTGCTGCCGCCGCCCCAGACGATGTTGAAGCCATTCGGCGACAGCGGCAGCGCAGCGCCCGGAGTCAGACCGTTGGCCCCACCGACCGGTACACTGTCGGGCGCGCTACCCGGCGAACCGAACAGAAAATTGTTGGACTGGGTGCCGAAGATGTTGATGCCGACTTCCTTGAGCTTGCTTCGGTTGACCTCGACGAAGCGGATATCGGTCTGCACCTGGCTGGGCAATTCCGGCTCATCGTATTGCGGCAGCACCGGCCGGGCCACCGCGTGGGTCGCCGCGCCCTGCACGAAAACCATGCTTTGCCGCGGCTCGGGCGAGCAGGTGGTCCATACGCTGACGTTGGTCGCACCTCCCTTGCGGCCGATTAGTAAAAAGCCGTTGCGATTGGTCAGGCGTACGTCGGCGACTTCGGGGTCGCCCACCGCCAGGCGTTGGATCGGCACCGGGAAGCGCAGCTCGCGTTGCATGCCCTGAGCGACTTCCAGCACCGCGGGAGCTGGCTGCAAATCGCCGCAGGTGGCCCGTGCAGAGAGCGGCAGCGAAGCAGCGGCGAAGCCGCCCAACGATGTCACGAGCAGGGTCGCGGACAGGGTTCTTCTTGCGTGGTTCATCTTCCGCATCCTTGCCAATCAGGGGGTTTGCCGGGACACGTCAGTCCCGCGGTAGACCTGGACTGCCATCGCCCGAGGACGGACCAGACCGCTCTGCGGCTGGCGTGCCTGGCGCAAGGCAAGCTTCTCGAACTGGAACAGCTGGCGCTTGAGCTCCTCGACGTCACTCGCCAGGGGCGCGCCGGCATAGTAGTCGGCGAGCAAGTGTTCATCGGCGCTACGTACCGCCAGACGCAGGACGCCGACCTGCGAAGCGAGCAGGAAACGGCTCAACAGCTGCTCGGGCACGGCCAATACCGCGGTACGCGCGGGCTCCTTGCGCCGCGTCACACGTTGCTCCTTGTCCTCCTCACGCTCGGCTCTCACGGCCGGCTCGCCGGTATTGGTGGCACCAAGCGCCTCGCCGAAGCTGAGCACGCGCAGAGCGGGGATCACTACCTGCGCCGTCTGGTCACGGTTCTTCTCGCTCTCGCGTAGGTAGAGCATCACGTCCACGTAGTCGCCAGGCGCCAGGTGGCCGCCGCCACCTACCACGTCGTCTACCGCAATGGCCAGGGCACGCTCCTGCGGGCGGATCATTCGCGCCAGCGGCCCGCCCATCTCGAAGGAGGCCGCGTTCAGCATGCTGCCGGCCGGTAGCTCGCGCCACAGGGTGCGGCCGAGCAGTTCCTCGACCCTGGCGAAGCTGCCCGGCGGGGCGATGCGCAAGTGCTCGACTGCCAGGTCCTCAGCGACGATGGGCACCAGCGGCTTGAGATCGCGGGCCAGCACCACCACGGGATTACGTCGCTCCTCCTCGAGGCGCGCCTCGACGCGCTCGGGTATTTGCGTCACATCCGCCAATGCAGGCGGTTCCAACTGGGGCTGGAGTGGTGCCGGTTCGGACTGGCGCGACAGTCTCACGCCCCAGTACCCCGCGACGAGCGCACCGACCAGCAGGATGCCGGCCAGCAGCAGGGTAAATCGACTACTCATGACGGCGTTCTCCTTACGACCGTGAATGGCGACATCCGTCCTCTCCCACCCTCCACTTCCCGGCTCAGCGGAAAGATGGCGGACGGATGTTGGCAGGGGATACAGCGAACGGAAAATCGATGCGACGAAGGAACTCCGACGCACGAACTAATGGGGAGCACTGTTTCCAACAGTCATCCCCAACGGTGCAGCGAATTAGACCCAAAGTAATTGGCAACGCCCATCGCACAATATGCTTAATGCTTTATCTATATATTCGAAAAGTGCACTCAGGGATAACATGCCGGGCAGACCATCCTCCGTCGAAAAGGACCATTCAGATGCAAGGCAAGATCATTTCCCTTTATTACAGAATTCAAACTTTTCTGCGCCGCGAGGAAGGCGCATCGGCGATCGAATATGGAATCATCGCCGGCTTGATCGCAGTGGCTATCATTACTGGCGCTGGACTGATCGGAGATAATCTCGCGGATGTATTTGACAGAATCCAGGAAGCGCTGAAACTGGGTTGAGCGATATCTACGCATTCACGCCGGTTTGAGTTCGCCAGGCACCTCGCCACGCCTGGCTCATTTCATGAGCCCATCATGACGACACTGCTGCTGGTCGATGACGAAGCGGAATTTCTCACTGAACTGGACGAGCTGCTGACCGGCTGCGGCTTTCATTGCCTGTGCGCACCTAGCGTCGAGGCTGCGCTGGCATTGCTCGAACAGCATGATGATATCGCCTTGATCATCAGCGACCTGCGCATGCCCGACGCCAGCGGCCTGAGCCTCCTGCAGCGGCTGCGCAACGGCCCTCGCGGCTCCACCCTGCCGGTCATCGGCATGTCCGGCCACGCCGACATGCACGACGTCATCGGCCTGTTCCGCCTGGGCGTCGTCGACTTCCTGCCCAAGCCCATCTACTATGAACACCTGTTCACGGTTCTTCAGCGCCTGTTCCCGGATAGCAATTGCTGAACCCTCCACGCGCCGCAGTCGTGCGATAGCTCTTCTCGTAAGGTCATGAAGATCGGGCATTCCAGTGAGTTGGCTGCTGCATGCCCTCGCGTGCGCTCCATGGCCTGACCACGAGGGTACCGAACAGCCCTCTTTCCCGGCAGGGAAGGAGGGCTCCATCGGAGCTACAGCCGGGTACTGAGCCAACCGCCCTCCGGACCATGCGTCTGCTTGTCCGCTGCGGTGCAAACAGTACCTACAACCAATAACTCAGGGTGAAGCCTACTCGAGGCGCGCGGTCCCCGCTGTCGATCGCCCGGTCGCCCAGCGGCCTGGCCGCTTCCAGCGCAAGGTTGTAGTGCCGCCGGTCACCAATGCGTACCCCCAAGGCGAACGAGGACAGCTCGGAAGAAGCGCCGTCGCGGTTGTACCAGGCACGCGCCGCATCCAGCGCTGCGTATGGCTGTACCAGGCGCAGCCAGTTGCCGTCATAAGCGAAGCTTCGGTTCAGCTCATAGCCCAGGCCCCAGCCCTTGTCGCCTCGTGTCTGGTCGTCCGGGTAGCCGCGACCGAAGTTGCGGTCGCCAAACAACACCTGCTCGCTTTCCGGCAGGGTATCGCCGGACCAGTAGAAGGCGCCAGACAGCACCCCCTGCCAGTTCCCACCCAGCTGGTCGCTCTGCAGGCCAGAGAGACGCAGACGCTGGAAGTCGAGGTCGTGGTAGCTGCGCACCTTGTCGCCCAGCACGCGCACCTCACTCTCGGCACCCAATCCATCGATGCCCTGATAGAAACCGGCACTCAACATACGCAAGCGTCCGGCATCGGCCTGGCGCCAATCACCCTCCAGCGCCAGCACCCGCACACGGCTTTCCAGCTCCACGGCCTTCTGAACCACCGGCAGAGGCGACAGCCGAGCGTAGTCACGTTTGTCCTCGACAGCGTACAGACGCGCCGTGCCGTTGAGCGTTTCCCGTGGGCTGGCCAGAAACGGATGGCTCACCCCCAGGGAAAGGCGGTCATTGCGACGGCTCTGCTCGGTGCTGGTACCGCCGATCGCCACCAGATCCTTGGGGTCGCTACGGTAGGTGGAGGCAAATGCCTGCACGCGAGTGCCTTCGTCGTCGACGAACTGGCTGTAGTCCAGGCGCGCGTATCGCTCGTTGTCCTCGCCCGGCGGGGCCAGGACGCTTACGCTCAATTGCTCGCCCACTCGGGTCAGCGAGTTGCTGCTCACACCGATCACCGCCTGCAGGTCGTCCTGGCTGTCGTCGGCAAGGCTGGCGGAAGCGGCGAACGGCCGCAGTGCCGCCTCGGTGACCAGGGTAACCGCACCGTCGGTGGTGCTCGGCGGGGCGACACTGGCGCGCACGGTCATACCCGGGATTTGCGCCATCAGCGTGGTGTAGCGCTCGAAGGATGCCTTGCGCAGCGGGCGCTCGCCGATCAGCTTGGCGGCCAGTCGGTCGATGTAGGCCTGGGAACGGCCAGCCTTGCCACGCACTTCGTGTGCACTGATATACCCCTCGACCAACACTACCCGGACCTGGCCGCTGTCCAGGTTCTGAGCGGGAACGTAGGCATAGGACAACGCGTATCCGTCCGTCTGGTAGCGCCTGGTGATGTCTTCGGTAACGGCCAACAGCTCGCGCAGGGCCACCTTGCGGCCAATCAGCGGCTCGAACAGCCCGGCGATCTCCTCGAAGGGATAGACGCTGCCACCTTCGATCTGCACGTTGCGCAGGTCGATCGGCAGGCTCATTGGCAAACGCTGCTGGCGCGGTGCGGACAACTGCGCGTCAGGAATCCGCGGCCGGTATTCCTCGGCCGGCAGGTTGGGCGCGGGCAGCACGCTGTCCACGTCGTTGCTGTTGAGGAATGCGGGAGAATCGGCCCAGGTCGGAGCCGCCGCCAACAGGAGCAGGGAGGGAAGGAAACGGGGGGAGCTTGGACGCATGTTGTGGACTCCATGGCCCGTGCCCGGAAGCTGCTCCGGGCACGGGCCAGCACAAACGGGACGTTCCGGAGGGCCTGCACATGCGGCGGGGCCGCCCGGAAGGAAAAGTACGCAAGCGCCGACGCGACACCCATGGATCATGGGGGCCGCGTCCGGGCGTCAAGAGGGTTCAGTTCTGGCTGGCGCCACCAAGACCACCGAGCAGCCCGCCAAGCAGTCCGCCGTTGCCAACCTGGGTGTCTCCAGTCAGGCCACCGGCAAGCCCACCAACCAGACCGTTGACGGTGCCCAACACCGGAGTCAAGGCGCCCTGCTCTCCGACCAAGCCGCCCACCAGACCGCCGACCGGGGCCAGCGTACCGCTCGGTGAAGTGAGGTTGTCCACCAGGCCGGTCACCGGAGCCAGCGCGCCGCTGGATGGATCGACCAGGCCGTTGACCAGGCCGCCGACCGGGGCCAGGGCGGTGCCGTTGGTCAGAGTGCCGAGCGCACCCTGCACGTCGCTGATGGCGCCGCTGCCTTCGTCACTACCACCGCCAAGACCGCCCAGCAGAGCGCCCGTGGCACCGCCTGTCAGCCCCCCGAGCACTCCCTCCGTACCACCGAGCAGGCCGCCCTCACCACCCGTCAGGCCTCCGAGCAGGCCACCCTCGCCGCCCGTCAGGCCTCCGAGCAGGCCGCCCTCGGCACCGGTCAGACCGACCAGTAGGCCGTTGACGGTACCGACCACCGGACTCAGAGCGCCTTCCTCTCCGACCAGACCACCCACCAGACCACCAACCGGGGCCAGGGCGCCGCTCGGTGCGGTGAGGTTGTCCACCAGGCCGGTCACTGGTGCCAGCGCACCGCTGGACGGATCGACCAAGCCATTGACCAGACCACCGACCGGAGCTAGTGCCGTGCCCTCGGTCAGCGTACCGAGCGTACCCTGCACAGCACCGATGGAACCGCTGCCGTCGCCGGCACCGCCGAGCAAACCGCCCCCACCACCAGTCAGGCCGCCAAGCAGGCCATTCTCGCCCCCTGCCAGTCCACCGAGCAGCCCACTCTCCCCACCTACCAGCCCGCCTAGCAGGCCATCCTCTCCGCCCGTCAGACCACCGAGCAGACCGCCCTCGGCACCGGTCAGACCAACCAGTAGGCCGTTGACGGTACCAACCACCGGGCTCAGTGCACCTTCCTCACCGACCAAGCCACCTACCAGGCCTCCAACCGGCTCCAGAGCGCCACCCTGACCAGTCAGCCCCTCGACCAGGCCGGTCATCGGCACCAGCACGCCACTGGCTGGATCGACCAGGTTGTCCGCCAGCGCGCCCACCGGGGCCAGCGCCGTGCCGTTCACCAGAGTGGAGACCGTGCCCTGCGCGTCGGTGATGACACCAGAGCCCGTCTGGCCGGAAGCCAGGGTGGTGGTCACGCCATCGACCAGACCGTTAACCCCGCCTACCACGCCACCGACAGCATCGGTCACCGGTGCCAAACCGAGCCCACCAACCACCCCGTTGACCGTGCCGAGCATCGGAGACAGTGCGCCCGACTCGCCAAGCAGGCCGCCCGTCAGGTCGCCGACTGGTTGCAGCGCACCACCCTGGCCGGTCACCCGATCCACCAGGCCGGTCACCGGCGACAGCAGGCCGGAGCTCGGGTTGGCTAGCGTATCGACCAGATCGCTCACCGGCGCCAGGCCGCCTTCGCTGCCGGTCAGTTGGCCCACAGTGGTCTGCAGTTGACTCACGCTGCCGCTGCCAACGCTACCTTCGGCCAGCACACCATTAACGATACCAACCACTGGCTGCAGAACGCCGTCGCTGCCGATCACGCCCCCCAACAGATCGCCGACCGGCTGCAAGGCGCCACCGCTTCCGGTGAGGTTGTCCACCAAGCCGGTGACCGGGGCCAGCAGGCCACTCTCAGGATCGACCAGGTTGTCCACCAGATCCGAGACCGGGGCGAGCGGAGAGCCCTCCACCGTGCTGCCCACCAGATCCTGTACATCGCTGATGGTCCCACCAGCGAGCGGATCGCTACCATCGTTACCACCACCATCTCCGTTGCCGCTGCCATCCCCATTGCCGCCGCCACCGGAGCCGTCACCATCACCATTGCCTCCCCCGCCGTTGCCGTTACCCGGATCGACCGGGGTCGAACTGCTCGAATCGCTCACGTAGTACTTCTTGGTGGTAGCGCTGCAACCGGTCGCCATACTGACCGAAAGAATCAGGGCCAGGGCCGTGCAACTGCTTAGCGTAATGCTCTTTTTCATGTGCTCATCCTAAAACAGTGCTTGAGTTCAAAACGCCCGAAAACATCGGGCGAATCTACGCAACATGAAAAACAATGAGCCAATGACGAGACAATTATTCCTTTACGACTATAGCCATTGCCGCACCGAATAAAACATAACGACTATTACATTGAAACTAGCGCCATCTATATCCTAATAACTATATACAAGTAATTATTTACATCGCGCCCGCCGAGCAAGGATCATATAGTTCATTACATGGAAATATCGCTCGCACGGATGTATGCCACGGTGAATAAAAAGTCGCTCAGGACACAATCCGGCGCCACCTCGATCGAGTTCGCCTTCTTCTTCGCCCTGCTCTTTCTTCTGTTCTACGGTCTGGTCGGCTACAGCATGCCGCTGTTGCTCGCCGCCACCTACCAAGAAGTGGCGGCCGACGCATTGCGCGAAGCCATTCGCCATCAGGACATCCAGTTGGGCGACCCCATCCTCCTGCAGGCCAGCCAGCAGGTTCGCGTCCGTCAGGTCATCGCTGACTCCTGGCTGCCCGCCGACTGGTTCGCCTCCTGTAGGGGTTACCCAGACGGTCCGCTGCGGGTCACGGGTGACCTGTGGAGCGTCTGCCTGCGCCACGACAATCCACGCAGCATCCTGCCGCCGCTCTCCCTGCTCGGCTGGGAAGTGCCGCAGTTACCCGAGGAAATCCGCGGCGAAGCCAGCATCCGCATCCGCTGATCCCTCCCGAGCTTGCCCATCCACCGGCCAGACGAGGACCCTCCCCCATGCGCCGCCCCAACGACCATGGCTTTCCCGGTAGGCAACGAGGCGCCTTCAGCATTCTGTCGGCCTTCGTTCTGCTGCTAGCGCTAGGCTTCCTCGCGCTGGTGCTCGACAGTGGTCGCCTATTCCTGGAAAAGCGCCGTCTACAGAAACTGGCGGACAGCGCAGCCCTGGAAGCCATCACGCGTCTGCCGCAGGGCGATTGCGCGGCTGCGTCATCACAGGCGCTGCAATACGCCAGCGAGAACGCCGGGCGGAACGGTTTTTCCACTGGCGCAGAGGGGCATACATTGACCGTCCAGTGCGTGACCCTGCAAGCCGCCGGCGGCCTGCGCAACGCCGTGCCTGCCGCCAACGGCCGCGCCGTCCGCGTTGAGGTGACGCGGCGAGTGCCGAGCAGCCTGGTGATGCGTACCTCCGTGCTGTTCTCCCCCAGCAGCCCGGAGTGGATCACGCTGGGCGCCAGCGCCGTGGCCGAGCGCAGCGAGCCCGGCGCCAGCTTCAGCGTCGGCGCCCAGTTGCTGCGCCTGGACGGCGACAAACTGCTTGGTCGACTGCTGGCCGCCGCCGGCCTCGACCCACGGACCCTCAGCGTGCTCGACTCCGAAGGGCTGGCCAACGTCGCCGTCGCCCCGGCCGGGTTGCTGCACGCCCTGGGCGTCGACCTTGGCATCGATCAGCTCAGAGCCCTGTCGCCCCAGGGCCTGGTCGAGCTAGTCGATACCCGCATCGGCCTGCTTGGCCTCGACGAGCTGCTGGATCTGTCGTTGCAGGTGGTTTCCGACTCGGTGCTCAAGGCCAAGCTGGCCCTGCTGCGCCAGGACATTCTGCGCAGCCCGATACTACGTGATATACGGGTAAGGCTACTCGGAACCCCCGACACCCCCGGCCTGTTGTCCATCGAGTCGACTCCGGACGGTCAGGTCGGCCCGGCACTGGATACCCGGGTCAAGCTGGGTGACCTGCTCAAGACAAGCCTGCTGCTCGGCCTGCCGGAGGAACAGCGGGCGCTCAAGGTGGACGAGATCAGCCTGCTTGGCCTGGCGACCGTCAAGGCCGGCATCGTCGAACCACCCTCCATTGGGGTCGGCCCGGTGGGCACCACGGCGTTCAACGCCCAGATCCGCGTCCTGGTCAACGTCGACACCGACGGCGCCACTCTGGTTGGGCCGCTCACCAGCCTGCTCGGCATTCGCATCAAGCTGCCGATCATCCTCGACCTGGTCAGCTCGACCGGCACCTTGGACGCCGTCGACTGCCAGGCGCCTAAGCCAACGGCCAGCATCCGGATGCAGTCGCAGCTAGGCAATCTTTGCGTGGGCAGGATGCCCGACGACGCCCTCTGGGCCACCCGGGCAAGCTGCGCCAGTAACGTTGCCGACGAAACCCTGATCCGACTGCCCGGCCTGTCCGTTCCGGGCAAGATCGTCCTGCCCATCCTGCCGGCGAACGACGAGGACGTGACGCTGACCGTCGGCGAGACCGTCTCGACCGAGGTCAACCACCTGCCCATCGGCACCCTTGTCGCGGACCTGACCCGGGAACTGCTGGAGCTGCTGAAACTCAAGGCCAACGCCAGCAGTCGCAACAAGCTGCTGGCAGACGCCGCTGCGGACGTGGCCGACAGCTATCTGGCTCTGGCGGCGCTACAGCCCACGGCGGCCGGCCAGTATTCATCCGCCGACCTCAACCGGATACGCGAACGCCTGGAACACGACGGCTTCGACTGGGATCGCCCGGGAGGCCTGCTTGGGCTGGGCACCCAGACGGTCATGCAGGAATGGCGCAGCAACGTCGGCAACCGTTGCTCCGGCACCAACAAAGCCGCCGCCTGCGTACGCGGCGAACTGGTCAAGTCCCTTCAGCAAAACAGCCAGAGCGGCCTGCTCGACGGGTTGCTGGGCAGCGTGCTGGGGCTGCTGCAGAACCTGCTCGGCAATACCGTGCAACCACTGCTGGCCGAGCTGCTGACCCCCGTCGTGCAGCTGCTGGAGCCGCTGCTCGACCTGGTCGGCAGTGCCCTGAGCAGCCTGCTGGCCGGCCTTGGTCTGGAACTCGGCCGTACCGATGTCGAGCTCCACGCGCTGAGCTGCGGCATTCCCAGGCTGGTCAGGTAACCCCATGCCCAGTAGAGCTATTCCCATGTCCAGTCGGCAACACCAGCTCGGCGCGGTCGCCATCGAATTCGCGGCGCTCTTCGTGTCGTTCTTCGTCACCTTCTACGCCATCCTGGCCTACAGCCTTCCACTGCTGCTCACCCTCTCCTTCAAGGAGATCAGTGCCGATGCGGCACGGGCGGCGATCAAGGTGAATCCCGCCCAAGCCCCTGCCGACTATGTCGCTGCCATCGACCGCGAAGTTTCGCGTGTCGTCGAAGCCAGTTGGCTGCCCGCACAGTGGCGCAACGGCGACTGTCCACCGCCGGGACCAGGTAGCTGGCAGCGGCTGCCGGCAACCAGTGGCACCGCCTACGGTCACCTGCGCCTCGACGACAGCCGGCCGGAGGACGGCCGCCTGCTCCTGCACGTCTGCCTACAACGCAAGTACAACCGCGATGGCCCAGCCAGCGAGGCGATGATCATCCCACCCCTGCGGCTGCTGTCCTTCAGTATCCCTGACCTGCCGGAACACGACGGCGAGACAGTCCTGCGCGGACGCACCGTGATCCGCCTTTAAAGCTCTTCCCGCAAACCATGTGGCCGGCCCCGCACGGACGCGTCGTCTCAGACCATCCGACTAGGACCAATTACATATGTACGCGGCCCCTGCCGGCAGATTTACTAGGCACATGCGATACCGACGGTCGAGCACCCGGTATGCCGCCTACCCCGGAGGACGCCAGCATGCCCGCCAGACTCCCCAGCCGTCACGCACAGCTCCCGGCGCCAACGGAAGCGGCGCTCGACCTGTCGCTGATAAGCGCCGTCAGCATCATCCGAGACATTGCCCCCGCCCCCCTCCAGATTTACGGGCACGGTGGCCAGGAACCAAGAGCCGCCGCACCCCTGCCCACGCCCACCCGGTTTTGCCAAGCCCTGCAACGAATGATGACCTACAGCCAACACGATCTGCGGCAGCTGGCGCTGATCTGCATTGACCTGGACAACTTTCGAGAGGTCAATGACAACCATGGCCAGGAGGCCGGCGACCGCCTGCTGGTCATGGTCGTCGAACGCCTGCGCCATAACCTGCGCGACACCGACTTGCTTGCCCGGCTGGACAGTGATCGTTTCGTCGTGGCATCCCCGCTACCGGAAGGACGCCTATTGCCCCGCCTGCTCGGTGATCGACTGCGTGGCTTGTTCGACGAGCCCTTCGAAGCCGGCGGGCTATGCCTGGAGGTGAAAGCCAGTCTAGGCATCGCCATCCACTCGGGCATCGCTACCACCGCGGAAAAGCTACTGCACGACGCCACCCTGGCCATGCATCAGGCCAAGGCCGAGGGCGGCAACATCCTGCGCTTCTTCCGCAGCGAATTACGTCAGCGGGCGGAGCACGTGTACAAGACCGTCTCCCGGTTACGTCGGGCCGTAGAGCGCGGCCACCTGGAAGTGCACTACCAGTTGCAGTTCGAACTGAACGAAACCCACCGTCCCTCGGGGCTGGAGGCTCTGCTGCGCTGGCGCGACGGCGATGCGGGGCTGGTTCCGCCCGAACGCTTCCTGCCGCTGGCAGCCGAATACGACTTGATGCCGGTTATCAACCGTTGGCTGGTGCGCCAGGCCTGCCGGGACAACCGCACACTGATCGATGCCGGTCTTCTCGATGTGCCGGTGGCAATCAACATCTGCGCAGACACCCTCCTGCGTGATGACTTCCTTGCCTCGGTCCGGCAGGCGCTGGCAGAAAGCGGCCTGCCGGGAGAACGCCTGGAGGTGGAAATCGTCGAAAGCACAGCCCTCCATGACCTGAACCAGGCTGCGCGCAGCATTGGTGCACTCAAGCAACTCGGCGTGAAGATGGCAATGGACGACTTCGGTACCGGCTACTCCTCGCCGGCCTTGCTCAAGAGCTTGCCGTTCGACCGAATCAAGATCGACCGCTGCTTTATCGCCATGCTGCCCGACAGCCCGGTCGATCAGGCTATCGTCCAAGGCATCCTGAGCATGGCGCGCAGTGCCGGCATGCAGGTTGTCGCCGAAGGCATAGAACACCCCGCCCAGCTGGACTACCTGCGCCAGCGAGGCTGCGCCTTCGGCCAGGGCTTCTGGTACGCTCGGCCGCTGCCGCCAGCCGAGCTGCACCAGTACTTGACGGCGGCAGCCAGCCCGCTGCCATAGCGACCGGGGCCGCCGACGGTACCCTGCCGTCGGCAGGCAAACCCGCATCACGCCACCATCGAGCACTCAATCGGAATGCACAGGTGCGTGTCTGCACCCCATCCGCCCCGGCGGAAGGTACAGTTCGCGTATCAGCAATACGCAACGACCGGCCACGAAGATCCTTGTCATTTGTCATGGCGAACATTTCAGCCCAACGAACAGCGCACCGGCCCGCTGCCGCAGCGCCCCCTTCGCTCACCAAGAGCCCTTAGCGAATGCGCCTGATCCACACCTCCGACTGGCACCTCGGCCAGACCCTCCACGGCCAGGACCGCGACCATGAGCACGCGCAGTTCCTCGACTGGCTGCTCGACCAGCTGGTCGCCCGGCAGGCCGACGCCCTGCTCATCGCCGGCGACGTGTTCGACACGGTCAATCCGCCGCTCAAGGCGCAGGAGCGCCTGTACGACTTCATCGTCCGTGCCCACGAAAGACTCCCGCAGCTGGATATCGTGATGATCGCCGGCAACCACGACTCCGGCGGGCGCATCGAGTTGCCGGCGCCGCTGATGAAGCGCCTCAACGCCCATGCCGTCGGCCGCATCGGCTGGATCGCCGATGGCCAGCTCGACCACGACCGCCTGCTGCTGCCGCTGCACGACGCCAGCGGCAAGGTCGCCGCCTGGTGCCTCGCCCTGCCCTTCCTGCGCCCGGCCGAAGTCACCGGCGGCGAGGCCGGCGACGACTACCTGGCCGGCATCCGCCAGGTGCACGAGCGGCTGATCGCCGCCGCCGAAGCCGTGCGCCAGCCCGGCCAGGCGCTGGTCGCCCTGAGCCACGCACACATGGCCGGTGGCGCAGTATCGGAGGATTCCGAGCGCAATATCGTCATCGGCAACGCCGAGGCGCTGCCGGCCAGCCTGTTTCCCGAGGCCATCGCCTACGCCGCCCTCGGCCACCTGCACAAGCCGCAGCAGGTCGCCGGGCAATCGCGCATCCGCTACAGCGGCTCGCCGCTGCCGCTGTCCTTCGCCGAGGTGAACTATCCGCATCAGGTGCTGCTGGTCGAGTTCGAGGGCGAGCAGCTCAAAGGTGTCGAAAGCCTGCCGGTGCCGCGCGCGGTGGAGATGCTCCGCATCGGCCGCGCGCCACTGGCCGAGGTGATCGCCGCGCTGGAAGCCCTGCCGCCGACCGGCCTGTTCGACGACAACCTGCCCTGGCTGGAAGTGCGCGTGCTGCTCGACGAACCGCTGCCGGACCTGCGCCCGCGTATCGAGGCCGCGCTCGCCGGCAAGGCGGCGCGCCTGGTGCGCATCGCCAGCGAGTATGCCGGTAGGCGTGGCGAAAGCGAGTCGCAGGTGCTGCTCGGCCTCGACCAGATCGCCCCGCAGGAACTGTTCGCCCGCGCCTGGGAGGAACAGTTCGGCAACCCGCCGGACGACCAGGCGCTGGACGACTTCACCACGCTCTTGCAACGGGTCGAGTTTGCCAGCGAGGAGAGTGACGCATGAAGATCCTCGCCATCCGCCTGAAGAACCTCGCCTCGCTGGCCGGCGAGCAGGTCATCGATTTCAGCGCCGAGCCCCTGGCCAGCGCAGGTCTTTTCGCCATCACCGGGCCGACCGGCGCCGGCAAGAGCACCATCCTCGACGCCCTGTGCCTGGCGCTGTTCGGCAGCACGCCACGGCTGGACAACGTCTCGCCGTTGAACAAGGTGCCCGATCTCGATACCGAGATCGGCGGCGGCGACGAACGCAACCTGCTGCGCCGAGGCTGTGGCAGCGGCTATGCCGAGGTGGATTTCGTCGGCATCGATGGCCGCCGCTATCGCGCCCGCTGGGAGGTCAAGCGCGCGCGCGAGAAGCTCGACGGGCGCCTGCAGGCCAGCAACCAGAGCCTCACCGAGCTGGGCAGCGGGCAAGTGCTGGCCAGCGGCAAGAAGCGCGAGTTCAAGGAGCTGCTGGAAGCCCGGCTCGGCCTCACCCTGGCGCAGTTCACCCGCGCCGTGCTGCTGGCGCAGAGCGAGTTCTCCGCCTTCCTCAAGGCCGACGACAACGAGCGCGGCACATTGCTGGAAAAGCTCACCGACACCGGCCTCTACAGCCGTCTCGGCCAGGCCGCCTTCGAGGCCGCCAAGCAGGCCAGGGAAAACCTCGCTCGCCTGGAGCAGCAGGCCGGCGGGCTAAAGCCGCTGGAGCCGGAACAGCGCACGACGCTGGAACACGAGCACCAGGCCCAGCTCGACGACCTGAAAGCCCTGCAGCAGCAACTCAAGGCACTCGAAGCCCAGCGGCAGTGGCTCACCGAGCTGCAGCGCCTGGAGGGCGAGCGCGCTGCCGCCCGCCAGCAGTTGCAGGACGCCGAAGACGAGCACGAGAGCCTGGGCGAAGCCCGGCGCATTCTCGAGCTGTTCGAGCAGCTCGCACCGCAGCGCCATCGCTTCCTCCGCCAGCAGGAGCTCGATCCGCTGCTGGGCAAGGCCGCCGACAGCCTGGCTCGCCTGCAGCGCGAGGAGCAAAGCCTGCAGCAGCGTCTCGCCGAACTGCAGGGCCAATGCGACGCGGCCGGCAACCAGCTGCGTTCGGCCGAACAGACCCGCCAGACCGCCGAGCCGCGGCTCGCCCAGGCGCGCCGCGAGGAAGAACGCCTGAGCCATCTGAACGCCGACCTGACCACGATCCGCGAAGAAAGCGCCCGGGCCGAGGCCGACGCGCGTGCCGGCGAGGCGGCGCTCGGACAGCTCGTCGAACGCCAGCAGCGCGTCGCCGAACAGCACGCGGCACTGACCCGGCAACTCGAAGCGAGTGCTGAACTGCAGCCGCTCTGCGCCGCCTGGGGCGGTTACCGTCCGCGTCTGCAACAGGCGGTGCAACTGGCCGCACGCCTGCAGCAGGGCCAGCGCGAACTTCCCGCGCTGGCGGCGCAGGCCAAGGCCGCCGAAACCGAACAGAATCTGGCCCGCGAGGCGCTCGACACGCTGCAACGCGAGCGCGGCAGCGAAGTCGGGCTGGCCGAACAGCTTGCCCAGCTGCATCGCCAACTGGACGAATGGCGCCAGGCCGAACGCGAAAGCGAAACGCTCGGGCAACTCTGGGCGCAGCAACTGACGCTCGAGGCCAGCCGACGCGAGCTGGCCGATGCCCACGGCGGGCAGCAGGCCGAGCTGGACGGCCTGGTGCCATTGGGCAAGCAGGTGCGCGCCGAGCGCGATGCCGCCGAGCAGGCACTCAAGGTCACCCTCGCCCTGCTCGAACGCCAGCGCCTGGCGCGCAGCGAGAACGTCGAGGCGCTGCGCGCCGCGCTGATCCCCGGCGAGCCCTGCCCGGTCTGCGGCAGCCACGAGCACCCCTGGCACCAGGCCGATGCGCTGCTCGCCGGCCTCGACCAGCAGGACGACGGCGAGGCCGAGCGCGCCCGCCAGGCGCTGCAGGCCCAAGACCTGCGCCTGCAGGAACTGCGCGATCGACACGTCACGCTCACTACCCAGCTGCGCCAGACGCAGCAGCGCCAGGCCGAAGTCGAGGCGCAACTGCAGGCCCTGGCGCCACGCCTGCAGACCCTGCCTGCGCATGCGCAGCTGCTCCGGCAGCCGCAAGCGGAGCGCTCGCAATGGCTGGAACGCGAACTGGATCGGCTCAGGGAACAGATCACCGCCGCCAGCGGCCGCCAGCAACAGCTGCTCGCCCTGCAACAACGCAGCGAAGCCCTGCAACAGGCCTGGCAGGCGGCACGCGAAGTCTGTGTCGAAGCGACCCAGCAGCTCGCCCGCCAGCGCGACGCCCTCGCCCGCGACGGCCAGCAGCTCGATGAGGAACTGAAGGCGTTCGCCGGGCTGCTGCCAGCCGAACGGCTGTCGCGTTGGCGCGAAGATCCGGCACAGACCTTCATGCAACTGGACGCCGATGTCGCGACGCGCCTGCAACAGCTGCAGGCGCAGGCCGAGCAGGCCGAGGAGCTGCGCCAGTGCGAGCAGCGCCTGAGTGACGAACAGTTGCAGCAGCGCCATCGGCAAGAGAAGCAGACGAGCAGCCAGATACGCCTGGCCGAACGCGAGCAGCTGCTGCTGGCCTGCCGGCAGGCACTGCGCACCAGCCTCGGCGAACAGGCCAGCGCCAGCGCCTGGCAACAGCAACTGGACACCGCCATCCAGGCCGCCCGCCAGGCGCAGATCGATATCGACCGCCAGCTCAACGACAGCAAGCTCGGCCTGACCCGCCTGCAGAGCGAGCAGGACAACTGCAGCCAGCGCCACGCCGAACTGGCGCAGGAGCACGAGGCGCTGCAGGCCGAACTGGCCGCCTGGCGCAGCGCCCATCCGGAGCTGGACGATGCCACCCTCGCCCAGTTGCTGCAGATGGACGACGCGCTACTGGCCGAGGCGCGCCAGCGCCTGCAGCAGAACACCGAAACCCTGACCCGCTGCCGCGAGCGCCTCGACGGCTGCCTCGGCCGGCTGGCCAGCCACCACCAACAACAGGCCGAGGCGCCGGATGCCGAGCAGTTGCAACACGACCACGCCGAACAGCTGCAGCGCTGCGAGCAGGCCGAGCAGCGCTGCGCCGAAACCCGCGCCGTGCTGCTCGACGACGACAAGCGCCGCAGCCAGAGCCAGGCACTGCTGGCGCAGATCGACGAGGCGCGCGCCGAGCAGCAGCGCTGGGGACGTATCGCCGCGCTGATCGGCTCCAGCGACGGCGGCGCCTTCCGCAAGATCGCGCAAGGCTACAACCTCGACCTGCTGGTGCAGCACGCCAACGTGCAGCTGCGCCAGCTGGCCCGGCGCTACCGGCTCAAGCGCGGCGGCAGCCCGTTGGGGCTTTTGGTGATGGATACCGAGATGGGCGACGAACTGCGCTCGGTGCACTCGCTGTCCGGCGGCGAGACCTTCCTGGTCTCCCTCGCGCTGGCACTGGGCCTGGCCTCGATGGCGTCGAGCAAGCTCAGGATCGAGTCGCTGTTCATCGACGAAGGCTTCGGCAGCCTCGACCCCGAGTCGCTGCAGATCGCCATGGACGCGCTGGACTCGCTGCAGGCGCAGGGGCGCAAGGTGGCGGTGATTTCCCACGTGGCCGAGATGCACGAGCGCATTCCGGTGCAGATCCAGGTGCAGCGCCAGGGCAATGGCCAGAGCGCGCTACGCATCGTCGGAGGGCTGTCGTAGGACCTGTCGCCGCTCGGGCAGGTCTGCGGCCTGCATCGCCGCGAGGGCGCGCCCACAGGTTCGGTGGAGGCCCGCTGCTTTGCGTCATCCACTTGTGTTTCCCCGCGCCCGGCCGTAAGGTTCGCGCGTTTTCTTATCCGCCCAGGTGTGCACGACCGCAAGGTCCGCATTAAACGGGAAGCCGGTGCGCTCGCAGGAGCAAGGCCGGCGCTGCCCCCGCAACGGTAATCGACTGCGATCCTCGGGATCGCCGTCCGCTCGACAGCCACTGTGTTCCGACATGGGAAGGCGAGCGCGATGCGCGTCGAAAGCCCGGAGACCGGCCTGACGGATTCGACTGGTGTTGCGGAGGGCAGCACCGTCAAGCGCTGCTGCCCGTCATCCCCGCGCTTGTTCCTGCCCTCCTCAAAAGTCTGCGATCTTTTGAGGAATTCCAAGAATGAAACTGTCCCGTCTCGCCCTGGCCGTAGCGCTGCTACCCGGCGCCCAGGTGTTCGCCGATGCCGAGCAGGAGCTGCCGAGCATGCTCATCACCTCGGCCCGCCAGGCCGAACCCCGCGCCCAGGCCACGGCAGCCAACGCCGTATTCACCCGCGCCGACATCGAGCGCCTGCAGGCGCGCAGCGTGCCCGAGCTGCTGCGCCGCGTGCCCGGCGTGCAGATCAGCAGTGCCGGCGGCCTGCCATCGCTATCGCTGCGCGGCACCGGCACGGCGCAGACCCTGGTGCTGGTCGACGGCCAGCGCATTGCCTCGGCCACCAGCGGCTTCGCCCGTCTCGATTACCTGGCCATCGACAATATCGAGCGCGTCGAAGTGATCCGCGGCCCGCGCTCGTCGCTCTATGGCGCGGATGCCATTGGTGGCGTCATCCAGATCTTCACCCGCAGCGGCGAGCCGGGGTTGACCCCGGAGCTCCGCCTTGCCGCCGGCAGCGACCAGACCTTCCAGCGCAGCCTGAGCCTGGCAGCCGGAACCGAGCGGACCCGCGTCCACCTGGGCGCGAGCCTCGACGAGCGCGACGGCTTCGACATCACCCGCGACAATCGCGGCGCCGATCGCGACGACGACGGCCAGCGCAGCAAGGCGTTGCACCTGAAGCTGGATCATCGGCTGAACGCCGACTGGAAAGCCGGCCTGAGCCTCAACGATCAGCGCGGCAAGAACGAGTACGACGACGCTTACGAATTCGCCCCCGGCACGCCGCAGGACGAGTTTCGCCTCAGCAGCTACAGCGGCTACCTGGACGGCCAGTTGGCCCCTATCTGGAACAGCCGTCTGGAGCTGGGCCGCAGTTTCGACCGCAACCGTGCGGTCGGCTCCAACTACAACGATGGGTTGCTGGAGACCACCCGCCATTCCGCCGCCTGGATCAACCGCCTGCAACTGGACGAGCGCCAGCAGCTGAGCCTCGGCAGCGACTGGTACGAAGACCGCCTGGACGCCACCACGGCCTATCAGGAAGACAGCCGCGACAACCTGGCCTTCTTTGCCCAGCACAGCTTCCAGGGCGAGCACTTTGGCACCGAGCTGGGCCTGCGCCACGACGACAACCAGCAGTTCGGCAGCCACAACAGCTGGAACGCGGCGTTCAGCCTGCCGGTCGGCCAGTCGCAGCGCTGGATTCTGAGCTATGGCGAGGGCTTCCGCGCGCCGACCTTCACCGACCTCTATGCTCCGCCGGCCTGGGGCCCCAACCCGGACCTGGAGCCGGAGACCTCGAAGACCTACGAGCTGCAGTGGCGCGCCGAGCTGGACGATACCCTGCTCGAAGCCTCGCTCTATCGCACCGACGTGGAAGACATGATCGCCTGGGGTGGAACCCGGATGGAGAACGTCAGCCATGCGCGGATCAACGGGTTCGAGGCCAGCGCGGCGCGCGAGCTGCTGGGTTGGCAGGCCAGCCTTGGCCTGAGCATCATCGATCCGCGCGACCGGGACAGTGGCCATGTTCTGGCGCGCCGCGCCAAACGCACGCTCAGCGTCGACCTCGACCGGACCTTCGCCAGCCTGTCGGTCGGGGCTGGCTGGCATATCTCCAGCACCCGCTACGACAATGCCGCGAATAGCCGCGAGCTGTCCGGCTATGGCGTATTCGACCTGCGCGCCGCCTGGCAGAGCCATCCGGAGCTGCGTTGGGAGGCCAAGGTCAACAACCTGTTCGATCGTGACTATGCATTGGCAACCTATGATCGCCCCGATGGGCCCAACTGGTTCGATCCGTCACGGAACTACGGGTATCGCGAAGCCGGACGTACCCTGCTGTTCGCGATGACCTGGACTCCGTCGCTCTGACCGCAAGCGGGCACGCCTTCAAGGCGCCGCCCGCACCATCACCTCGCAGAGCTTCCCGATCGCCCCCAGCATCTGGAAGCTCGGCCGCTCCAGCCCCTTGTCGGGCACTTCCAGCAACCGTCCGTTGCGCACGGCATCGAGCTGCGGCCAGGCCTGCCACTCGTCCAGCTGTGCGCCGCTGCCGGCCAGGATGACTTCCGGGTCACGGGCGAGCACCGCTTCGATGCTCACCTGCGGCGCCGCCAGGGACAGATCGGCGAAAACATTCTGCCCACCACAGACTTCGATGGCCTCGCTGATGATCTGCCGGCCGCCGAGGGTATACAGCGGGCGATTCCAGATCTGGTAGAACACCCGCAGCGGGCGCTCACGGGCGTAGCTTGTGCGCAGCTCGGCGAGCCCTAAGCGAAACCGCTCGGCCAGGCGCTCACCCTGCTCTGTGCGGCCGACCGCCTGGCCGATCACCCTGAACTGTTCGGCCAGCCCGTCGAGGCGAGTTTGCGCCACCACCAGCACGGGAATGCCGAACTGCTGCAGCTGTTCGCGCTGGCTGCGCGGCACGCTGTCCGGCCAGAGCAGGACCAGATCGGGACGCAGGCTGAGCAGGGTTTCCATTTCCACCTGGCCGTAGCGCCCCACCGAGGGCACCTGCGCCAGTGCTGCGGGCCGCTCGCCGCCATCCAGCACGCCGACCAGCCGATCCGCGGCATCCAGTTCGAGCATGATTTCACTGAGCGAGGGCGCCAGGCTCACCACCCGTTGCGCCGCTGGTGCGGGCAGCACCGCCAGCAACAGCGCGGCGAGCAGCAAGCCGCGCATCAGTGCAGCTGCCGCGGAATGCGGTAGAGCACCAGCAGCGCAAGGCTGCCGAACACCAGCAGCAATTGCGCCACCGGCTCCATGCCCGCCAGCGTACCAGCGGCGGCGAACCAGGCCGGTAGCGAGGCGACCAGCAGGGCGCGGCGGCGAACGCGGCGCAGTTGCGCCCAGGCACTGGGTTCGGCACTGCCGTCCAGAGCCTGTTCGGCGGCGATCAGCGCATGCTTGAAGGCGGTGAAGGCCGGCAGGCTGAAGAACAGCGAGACGAGTCCGGCGGCGAACAGCGCCAGCCCCCACTCGGCCAGCGGGGCCGCGACCCGGCCGAGAACCAGCACCGGCAGCACCATCGACACGGTATGCAGCCAGCCGTCGCGGGCAAGCTGGCGGCGGGCGGCGACGCGGTTCACGACTGCTTGGCTTCGCCCTGATGGATCTCGCCGAGCATGTGGCCCAGCTTGCCGGCCTTGGTGGCGAGGTACTTGCGGTTGTGCGGGTTGTGCGCGATCTGCAGCGGCTTGCGCTCGGCGACGCGGATGCCGAAGCCCTGCAAAGCCTTGACCTTGCGCGGGTTGTTGGTCATCAGCTTGATCTCGGCGATGCCCAGGTGTTCGAGCATCGGCAGGCAGATGCCGTAGTCGCGCATATCGGGGGCGAAGCCCAGGCGCTCGTTGGCCTCGACGGTGTCGGCGCCACCATCCTGCAGCTCGTAGGCGCGAATCTTGTTCAGCAGGCCGATGCCGCGGCCTTCCTGGCGCAGGTAGAGCAGGACGCCGCGGCCTTCCTCGGCGATCGCCCGCAGCGCCGCCTCCAGCTGGAAGCCGCAGTCGCAGCGCAGGCTGAACAGCGCGTCGCCGGTCAGGCACTCGGAATGCAGCCGCCCCAGCACCGGCGCGCCATCGGCCACGTCGCCGAGCGTCAGCGCGACATGCTCCTTACCCGTTTCCTGATCGAGAAAACCATGCATGGTGAACACACCGAACGGCGTCGGCAGTTTGGAGGCAGCGACGAACACGACAGACACGGGAGAAACCCCAGCAGGCAGAAAAGCGGATATTGTAACACTAACTAAAAGCTGCAAGCTGCAAGCGAATCAGCACAAGGGTGGGCTTCAGCCCACCCATAGCGCTCAGCGTGGCCTAAAGCCCAGCCGCGCACCTTCATAGCTGGGTTAGCTGTTGGTAGCGAATGGACGTATCCCCTGTAGGAGCGGGCCATGCCGCGAATAGCCAGCGCGCAAAATCTTCGCGGGCATGGCCGAATATTCTGCAGCTTTTCTTGCCGCCTGCAGCTTGAAGCTGCTTTTTACAGCTTCGACTCCAGCAGCAGCACGCCCTGCTCCTCGCGCCAGCTGACCCGGCCGAGAAAGCTCATGCCCAACAGCGCTTCGGTCGGCGAGTTGCCCTCGACCACCACCGCTTCCACGCCCAGCACGTCGATCGTGCCGACCTTGACGCTGTTCAGGTGCACGCGCCAGGCCTTCGCCGTGCCACTGGCGGTACTCACCACCATCGGCCGGCCGCTGACACGATAGTCGATGCCCAGCCGCCGCGCCTGGTTCTCGTTGATCGCCACCGAGGTGGCGCCGGTATCGACGAGAAACTGCACCGACTGGCCATTGATGGAGCCGGCGATCCAGTAGTGCCCGCCCGTACCCTTGGCGACGCTCAGCTGCGTCTTGATCGGCGCGGCGTAAGCACCGCTGTATTCGCGGCTGAGGTCGTAGCGACGCTCGATGCCGTCGACCCGCAGCAGCGCGCCAGAGGCATCGGCGCTGATCACCTCGACGCCGCCGGGGCCGGTCTGCCCTGCCCGGACCAGTTTGCGCTGGCCGTCGACGTTGAGCACCGCCGCACCGGGAAACAGGCCGACCACCTGCACCATGGAGGCCGCCTGGACGATCGCCGGCGACAGCGACAGCGACAGCAGGCCGGCGAACAGGATTTCGATACTACGCATGGGTCATTCCTCGGCTTGGCGCGGGGGCCGGCACCATTTGACGCGGCAACGTGGCTCGTGGCGAAACGGTAACAGATTCTTGGAATCATCCATCAGCCACGTGATCGCTGCAGCGACCAGCCGCACAATCGCGTCTAAACCAGCAGCGCCACCACTCCCTGCATCACCGCCCAGGCGGCGAGGCCGGCGAGGATATCGTCGAGCATGATGCCCAGGCCACCGTGGACGTTGCGGTCCACCCAGCTGATCGGCCAGGGCTTGGCGATGTCCATGACACGGAACACGACGAACCCGAGCAGCAGCCAGTACCAGCCTTCCGGCACCAGCCAGCAGGTGATCCAGATACCGACGAACTCGTCCCAGACGATGCCCTCGTGGTCGTGCACGCCGAGATCGCGGGCGACCTTGCCGCACAGCCAGATACCGAACAGCATCGTCATGCCGAGCATCAGCAGGTAGCCCCAGCCGGGCAACAGCTGCCACATCGGTACGAACGGCAGGGCCACCAGCGACCCCCAGGTACCCGGCGCCTTGGGCATCAGCCCGGAACCGAAGCCGAAGGCCAGGTTGTGCCAGGGATTGTTCCAGACGGCGGGGCGCACCTGCGCGGTGGTCGCCTGCGGAATCTCGCTCAAAACGCCTTCCTTATGATGTGGCCGGGATCGCCCCGACTCAGGCCTCGAAATGGTTGTAGCCACGCGCGGACACGGCGATTTCCTCGCCCTCGGTATCGAGCAACTGCACCCCCTGCCCGGCGACCACCCGCCCGATGACGTGCAACGGCCAGCCGCCCAGTTGCAGCGCCGGCAGCTCGGCGGGTGGCAGGGTGAAGGCCAGCACATAGTCGTCGCCGCCAGCCAGCGCGCAACGCAGCGCTTCGTTATCGCCGGCGAAACGGCGCAGCGGTTCGGACAGTGGCACGCGTTCGCGCTCGATCCGCAGCGCGACGCCCGAGGCCCTGGCGATATGCCCGCAGTCGGCCAGCAGCCCGTCGGAGATGTCCAGCGCCGCCGTGGCCTTGCCGCGCAGCGCTTCGCCCAGGGCCAGTTGCGGTTGCGGCGACCAGTAGCGGGCCAGCAGATGTTCGGCCACATCCGCCTCGGCCTCGGCCTGATGCAGCACCAGCGGCAATGCTCCGGCCGCCTCGCCGAGCACGCCGCCGACACACAGCAGATCGCCGACCTGCGCACCAGCGCGAGTCAGCGCCTGCCCGGCCGGCAGCCGGCCGAACACGGTGACGGTCAGGCACAGCGGACCACGGGTGGTGTCGCCACCGATCAGGCGCAGGCTGCAATCGAGCGCCATGGCGTCCAGCCCACGGGCGAACTCGGCCAGCCAGAGCGGATTGGCAGCGGGCAGTGTCAATGCGAGGGTGAAGCCGATGGGCGTGGCGCCCATGCCGGCGAGATCGCTGGCCGCGACGGCCAGCGCCCGCTGGCCGAGCAGATGAGGATCGCAGGGCTCGGGGAAATGCACCCCGGCGACCAGGGTGTCGGTGGAAACCGCCAGCTGCTCGCCGGCGGGAATCTCCAGCAGGGCGCAATCGTCGCCGATGCCGAGTACGACTTCGCCGCCGGCCCTGGCACAAGCGGCGGCGGCGAAGTAGTGGCGGATCAGTTCGAACTCACCCAGCAAGGCGAGCCGGCCTCAGCGCTTGTGGTTGCGCACTTCGGCGCTGCGCAGCGACGGCGCCAGCTTGTCCAGCACGCCGTTGACGAACTTGTGCCCGTCGGTGGCGCCATAGACCTTGGCCAGCTCGATGCCTTCGTTGATGACCACGCGATAGGGCACGTCGATGCGCTGCATCAGCTCGTAGGTGGACAGGCGCAGGATCGCCAGTTCCACCGGATCGAGTTCCTCCAGCGGGCGGTCGAGGTTCGGCGCGATGGCCTGGTCGACCTCGCTCTTCTTGCGTGCGACCCCATTGAGCAGCTCGTGGAAGTAGGCACCGTCGACCCCATCGAAATCGTTGTCGACGCGGAACTGCGCTTCGATCTCGTTGAGGCTCTGCCCAGCCATGTGCCACTGGTACAGCGCCTGCATCGCCAGGCTGCGCGCCACCCGGCGCGTAGCGATCTTGCCCTTGGCCTTGGGCTGCGGGGCGTCCTGGCTGTCGTCGCGATTCAGGCTCACTTGGCCTCCAGCTGCGAAAGCAGGCTCACCATTTCCAGGGCGGAGAGTGCGGCCTCGGCGCCCTTGTTGCCGGCCTTGGTGCCGGAGCGCTCGATGGCCTGTTCGATGGAATCGACGGTCAGCACGCCGAAGGCGACCGGCACGCCGAACTCCATGGACACCTGGGCCAGGCCCTTGGTGCATTCGCCGGCGACGTATTCGAAGTGCGGCGTGCCACCACGAATCACCGCGCCGAGGGCGACGATGGCGTCGTATTCACCCTGCTGGGCGACCTTTTGCGCCACCAGCGGGATTTCGAAGGCGCCCGGGGCGCGGATGATGGTGATGTCGCTCTCGCTGACGCCGTGGCGCACCAGCGCATCGACTGCGCCGCTGACCAGGCTCTCGACGACGAAGCTGTTGAAGCGGCCTACGACCAGGGCGTACTTGCCCTGCGGGGCGATGAAGGTTCCTTCGATGGTCTTCAGGGGCATGGAAACAAATCTCGTATAGCGTTAAAGAGCTTGTAGGCAAAATTGGCAGCCCTGCGGAGCAGCGCGTAGCGAGCGCCGGACAGACAAGGCGCAACGACCAACGGGAGTAACAGCCAAAGGCTGGCCCGAAGGGTGAGCGCAGCGAATCAAGCAGGTGAGGCGGCGGAGTTTACCGAGGTAAATGAGCAAGCCTCGCCTGTTTTCAACGCAGTATGTCCAAGCGCAGTAGCGCGGCAGCCGTTACTCGGCGGGCAGGTATTCTACAACTTCCAGATCGAAGCCGGATATCGCGTTGAACTTCATCGGCGAGCTCATCAGGCGCATCTTGCGCACGCCGAGGTCGCGCAGGATCTGCGAACCGGCGCCGACGGTGCTGTAGGTGGCCGGCGTCGGCGGCTGCTGGCGGTTGAGCTGGCTCAGCAGCTGCGGCCCGGTCAGCGGGTTGCCGAGCAGCAGCACCACGCCCTTGCCGGCCTTGGCCACCTCGCCCATCGCCGCACGCAGGCTCCAGCGCCCGGGCACGGTGACCAGCAGCAGGTCGCGCAGCGGCTCCATGTTGTGCACGCGCACCAGGGTCGGCTCCTCCGGTGAGATCTCGCCGCGGGTCAGCGCCATGTGCACGGTATCTTCCACGCCGTCGCGATAGGTGACCAGGTTGAACTGCCCGAGCTCGGTTTCCAGCGGCTGCTCGGAAACACGCTCGACGGTGCGTTCGTGGATCATCCGGTAGTGGATCAGGTCGGCGATGGTGCCGATCTTCAGCCCGTGCTGCTCGGCGAACAGCTCCAGCTCCGGCCGGCGCGCCATGGTGCCGTCGTCGTTCATGATCTCGCAGATCACGCCGCTGGGCTCGAAGCCGGCCATGCGCGCCAGGTCGCAGGCCGCCTCGGTATGCCCGGCGCGGGCCAGCACGCCGCCCGGCTGGGCCATCAGCGGGAAGATGTGGCCGGGGCTGACGATGTCCTCGGCCTGGGCATGCTTGGCCACGGCCGCCTGCACGGTACGCGCGCGGTCGGCGGCGGAGATGCCGGTGGTCACGCCTTCGGCGGCCTCGATGGAGACGGTGAACTTGGTGCCGAAACCCGAGCCGTTGCGCGGCGCCATCAGCGGCAGCTTGAGCAGCTCGCAGCGCTCGCGGCTCATGGGCATGCAGATCAGGCCACGGGCGAAGCGCGCCATGAAGTTGATGTGCTCGGCGGTGACGCATTCGGAGGCGATGATGATGTCGCCCTCGTTCTCGCGGTCCTCGTCATCCATGAGGATGACCATCTTGCCGGCGCGGATGTCTTCGATCAGTTCTTCAGCGGTATTCAGAGCCATGGGGCCGATCCTTCACTTGTTCAGGTAGCCGTGTTCGGCCAGAAAGCTTTCCGTCAGGCCCGAGGCCTTGGGTTCGGCGGCCTTGTCGCCCAGCATCAGGCGCTCCAGGTAGCGCGCCAGCAGGTCGACCTCCAGGTTCACCTGCCGCCCGGGGCGGTAGTCGGCCATGATGGTTTCGCCGAGGGTATGCGGGACGATGGTCAGCTCGAATTCGGCGCCATTGACCGCATTGACGGTGAGGCTGGTGCCATCGACGGTGATCGAGCCCTTGAGCGCGATGTAGCGGGCCAGCTCGCGCGGCGCGCGGATGCGGAACTGCACGGCGCGGGCGTTATCTTCCCGCGCCACGACCTCGCCGACACCGTCGACGTGGCCGCTGACCAGATGACCGCCGAGACGGCTGCTGGGCGTCAGGGCCTTTTCCAGGTTGACCCGGCTGCCGGCCTTGAGATCGATGAAGGCGGTGCGCGCCAGGGTCTCGCGGCTGACATCGGCCCAGAAGCCGTTGCCGGGCAGCTCGACGGCGGTCAGGCAGACACCGTTGACGGCGATGCTGTCGCCCAGCTTGACGTCGGCCAGGTCCAGCTTGCCGGTCTCGACCAGCACGCGGACGTCGCCGCCCTTGGGCGTGAGCGCCCGGATGGTGCCGATGGCTTCGATTATTCCTGTGAACATGCGGCCTCCCGTGGAAGGCTGTTGCAGCGGTACATACGACGAACTCCTGTTTGTGAAAAACAGGGCACGACAGATCGATGGGGATGCATGACGGGCGCACGAACGGCGCCCATCGGAATATCCCGCTCTCTCTCATCCGGACTATACCGTCGGCCCCGGAATCGCACCGGGTCTGCTGACCTTGCCGAAGCAAGCGCTCGCGGGCTAGGCCTGTGGCCATTACCGCCGGTGGGGAATTGCGCCCCGCCCTGAGAACGTTGCGGCCACGCCTGTGGCCGTGTGGCGTTTTATCACATTTGCCGGGGCGATGCATGATGACGCACTGCGCGCCGGCCGATGACGCCACAGCAGGCTAGGGTCTGTTGACGTTTCAGTTTTGTACGTAGCGTTGATAACCGTAGGACGGGCGGGGACGCCGAGTTCATGCCCGCGAAAAAGCAACCGTACCGATGTGTGGACTCTGTTCGCAGGCATGGCCTGCTCCTACTAAAGGGGGGCAGGGTGCTGCAGCTCGTATAGGTGCTGGCGGCCAACGCTTCAGATACGAGCAGGAGCACTTAGCGCGATCGGCAACAGCCCCTAGCCTCGCGGCTGCGCCACAATCATCCAGTCCTCGCCCACCGCGCGGATATCGACGATCTTCAGCTCGCGCGCCTCGTTCATGCGCTCCAGCGGCAGCTCCAGCAGCGGCCGTGCGGACGAACCGAGGAATTTGGCGGCGACGAAGATCCGGTATTCGTCGATCAGCCCGAGGCTGGCGAAGGCGCCGACCAGCCGCGGCCCGGCCTCGACCAGCACCTCGTTGGCGCCGCGCGCGGCCAGCTCGCGCAACAGCGCGGCGAGGTCGACACGCTCCCGGCCCAGCGCCAGCAGCTCATGGCCGGCACCGCGGTAGGCCTCCTCGCGCCCATCGGCGGCAGTGGCCACCAGCGCCGCACCGGCCTGGAAAAACGGCGCATCCAGCGGCACGCGCAGGCGCCCGTCGACCAGCACCCGCAGCGGCGGTCGCTGCAACGCCAGCGCGGTGCTTTGCGCGTCCAGCCCCAGCTCGGCACCGCGCACGGTCAGCCGCGCGGCATCCATCAGCACGGTATCGGCGCCGGTCAGCACCGCGCTGGAACGGGCGCGCAGGCGCTGTACCTCGGCACGTGCCGCCGGCCCGGTGATCCACTGGCTCTCGCCGCTGGCCATCGCGGTGCGGCCATCGAGGCTCATTGCCAGCTTGGCGCGAACGAACGGCAGGCCGCTTTCCATGCGCTTGATGAAGCCCGCATTGAGTTCGCGCGCCTCGACCTCCAGCACGCCGCTGGCGACCTCGATGCCGGCGCTGCGCAACAACGCCAGCCCGCGCCCGGCGACCTGCGGATTGGGGTCCTGCATCGCCGCCACCACACGGGCGACGCCGGCCTTGACCAGGGCCTCGGCGCAGGGCGGCGTGCGCCCGTGGTGGCTGCAGGGTTCGAGGGTGACGTAGGCGGTGGCGCCACGCGCACGTTCGCCGGCCTGGCGCAGCGCATGGACCTCGGCATGCGGCTCGCCGGCGCGCACGTGCCAGCCTTCGCCGACCCGCTCGCCATCGGCGACGATGACGCAGCCGACCCGCGGGTTGGGGTGCGTCGAATACAGGCCCTTGCGTGCCAGTTGCAGGGCGCGGGCCATCCAGGCGTGATCGGCGGCGTTCATTCGTTCTTCACGGGCTCGCGGGACAACCGTTCGATTTCCTCGCGGAACTCGTTGAGGTCCTGGAAGCGGCGGTACACCGAGGCGAAGCGGATATAGGCGACCTCGTCGAGCTTCTGCAGCTCGGCCATCACCAGTTCGCCGAGCACCCGCGACTTGATCTCGCGCTCGCCGGTGGCGCGCAGCTGGTGCTTGATATGGGCGATGGCCGCTTCCAGGCGCTCGACGCTGACCGGGCGTTTCTCCAGCGCGCGCTGCATGCCGGCGCGCAGTTTCTGCTCGTCGAACGGCTGGCGGCTGCCGTCCTGCTTGATCAGCCGCGGCATCACCAGCTCGGCGGTCTCGAAGGTGGTGAAACGCTCACCGCAGGCCAGGCACTCGCGGCGACGGCGGACCTGATCGCCCTCGGCGACCAGGCGGGAATCGATGACCTTGGTGTCGTGGGCACCGCAGAAGGGACAATGCATGAGCTGGAATCGGTCGTACGTCGGGACGGCCATGGTAGCGCATCCACCCGGCAAGACAAGGCGGCGGCTTTGCTGCTATACAGGCCCGCATTCGCCGTCGCCAGGAGCTCTCCGTGCCGCTACGCCCCGCCCTTCCGCTCGCCCTGCTGGCCGTGCTCGCAGGCTGCAGCAGCCCACCCGCCGAACCGCCGGCACCCGCCGTCGAATTGAGCGACGCGCCGCATTCGAAGCTGCTCAACGAACTGAGCGGCAGCCTGCTCGGCGCGCCGGCCGGCAGCGAGGTCGAACTGGCGCTGCTCGAGGTCGACCGCCGCGACCAGCCCGACCGCCTGCTGAGCAACGTGCGGCTGCAGGGCCGGGGCTCGGAACTGCCATTCATCCTGCAATTCAACCCCGACGTCTTCCCGACCGACCAGCGGGTCGAGTTGCGCGGCCGGGTCACCCGCGACGGCCAGCTGATCATGCGCCTGCCGCCGCGCACCATCGCCAGCCCCGCCAGCCAGGCCCTGGGGCCGCTGCAACTGGTCCCCGCGCCGTGACGCCGCCCGCACAGCTGCAGGCGGCGCTGAACGGCTTGCTGGGCGATGCGCGGCTGGTGGCCGAAGCGCTGCCGGGCAGCGACCTGCGCCTGTGGCTGATCGATGCGGCGAACATGGATCGTGCCTTCAGCCCCGAGGAAACCCGGCGGATTCTCGAAGAGCCGCCCTACTGGAGCTTCTGCTGGGCCAGCGGCCTGGTGCTGGCGCGCTGGCTGGCCGAGCGGCCGGAGTGGGTGCGCGGCAAGCGCGTGCTGGATTTCGGCGCCGGTTCCGGCGTCGCCGCGATCGCCGCCGCCCGGGCCGGCGCCGCCGAGGTGGTGGCCTGCGATCTGGACCCGCTGGCGCTGGCGGCCTGCCGGGCGAACGCCGCGCTCAATGGCGTCGAGCTGCGTTATTCGGCGGACTTCTTCGGCGAAGAGGACCGCTACGACCTGATCATCGTCGCCGACGTGCTCTACGACCGCGCCAACCTGCCGCTGCTGGACCACTTCCTCGGCCGCGGGCGCGAGGCGCTGGTGGCCGACTCGCGGGTGCGCGACTTCGCCCACCCGCGGTATCGTCGGCTGGATGTGCTGGACGCCTGCACCTGGCCGGACCTGGCCGAACCCGCGGAGTTTCGCCGGGTCAGCCTCTACCACGCCGCACGATAGGCAGTGGAGGATGCGATGAGCGAACCAACCCTGCGGCTGTTCTTCGCCCTGCCCTGCCCCGTCGAGCAGGCCGCGGCCATCTGCGCCTGGCGCGACGAACGCGAGCTGGAGGGCCGGCCGGTGCCCCGCGCCAACCTGCACCTGACCCTGGCCTTTCTCGGCGCGCAGCCCGTCGACCACCTGCAGGCACTGCTCGAACTGGGCGCCACGGTGCAGGCGCCGGCATTCCAGCTGAACCTGGACCGGCTGGCCACCCTCGGCAAGGGCTTCGTCTGCCTGCAGCCGAGCGCGACGCCGCTGGCGCTCGAGTATCTCGTCGCGGCGCTGAACGAACGGCTCGCCGCCCTCGGCGTGGTGCTCGACAGCCGGCCCTTCCTGCCGCACCTGACCCTGACCCGCCAGGCCCGCGGCCGGCCACACGGCCCGGCGCCCACCTTTGGCTGGCGGGCCGAGCATTTCGTGCTCTACCAATCGCAGAACACCCCGGACGGTGTGCGCTATCTGGAACAGGGGCGCTGGCCGCTGCTGGCGGCCAGCTGAGGCCGTCAGGCCGGGACTTCGATCAGGAAGCGGAACAGCGAACCGTGCTGCTCCACGGCCAGGCAGTTATAGCCCTTGGCCCTGGCGTCTTCCGGGATGCCGTGCACCGACTGCGAGCAGTCGGTCACCACTTCCAGCAACTGCCCGGGCCGCATCGTCGCCAGGGTTTCCAGGGTAGCGATGGCATTGTACGGGCAGTGCTCGCCACGCAGATCAAGCGAGAGATTCGGTTTGGCCTGGCTCACGGTCAGGGCTCCTTTTCGGTTGGAAACGACGCGCATTGAGATGGACCAGCAGCATGGCCACGGCCAGGCCGGCGAAGGTCAGCAGCAGCCCGCTGGCCGGGCCGAAGCGTTCCAGCAGGTTGACCTTCGGATAGGGCAGCGCCAGCGACGTGCCCAGTGCATCCCAGTAGATCGCCACCAGCGTGCCGCCGATGACATTGCCGATGCCGACCACCCAGAAGTGCACCTGCCCCTCCATGGCGCGGTACATCCAGCCGGTCTCGCAGCCGCCGGCGACGACGATGCCGATGCCGAACAGCAGGCCGCCGAGGATCGCGTTCGGCCCCATCCAGAAGATCTTCGGGCTGGCGCCCAGGGCGATCGCGCCGAAGGTGCCGACGCAGGCCACGGCCATGCCGAGCAGGATGCCGTAGGCCGCCCGGGTGCGGCCGGTGGTCCACAGGTCACGCGCGGCGCTGGTGAAGCAGATCTGCGCGCGCTCGATCAACCCGCCGAACAGCAGGCCGAACAGCACCGCCATGCCCAGCACCAGCGACGTGTCGAAACGCCAGGCGGCGAAGGCGATGGCGAGCACCGCGAGCGCCGTGCCGAGCCGTGCCTGGACGCTGGCGCGGCGGCGCGTGCCTTCGGCATCGGCGAACAGCGAACTGGCCTGGTTGCCCACCTTCAGCGGCGTGCGCAGCCACGGCAGCAGGCAGATCTTCACGCCGATCCAGGCACCGCCGACGGTCGCCAGCATGAACGCCCAGGCATGCAGCGAGAACATCGGGATGCCGGTGAAGAACGCCGCCAGGTTGCAGCCCATCGCCAGGCGCGCGCCGAAGCCGGCGACGATCCCGCCGAGCAGGCCCTGCAGCAGGCGGCGCTTGCTGGTCGGCCAGCGCAGGCTGACGTTGTTGGCCCAGAGCGCCGTGCACAGCGCGCCGAGCAGCATGCCGATGATCATCACGCCATCGATGCGATCGAGCGGCGTGCCGGCCAGGCCGATCAGCTTGAAGTAGCTCCACTCCTCGGGACGATAGCCGAACCAGGCGATGACATGGCCACCCCAGCGGGTGAACTCGCCGGTGACGGCCCAGAAGGTCCCGGTGATGGCGAAGTAATACGCGGAGGCGACGCCCAGGGCGACGAGCGCCGGCAGGGGCGACCAGAAGCGCACGAGGTAGCGCTCCCGGAAAACGGAGAGAAGGGACATTGCGAAGCTCCTTATGACGCGCGACTGCAAACGCCGCACCGGTCTAGGAAAAAGGTTGCGCCTCGGCGCAGCGGCAAGAGCGCCGCTGCGCCGAGGCGGGCGCAACGATAGACCAATAGCGACCGTCGCGCGAGCCCTTGCTTCCCGTCTCGACTGCCCCCACATACCATGCTCAGCTTTCAGTCATACGCGCCCACGAGAATCCCGATGAGCCAGACGCCCTATATCTTCGACGCCACCACCAGCAGCTTCGAGCAACTGGTGCTCGAGAACTCCTTCCACAAGCCGGTACTGGTCGACTTCTGGGCCGAATGGTGCGCCCCGTGCAAGGCGCTGATGCCCCTGCTGGCGAAGATCGCCGAGGAGTACCAGGGCGAGCTGCTGCTGGCCAAGGTCAACTGCGACATCGAGCAGGACATCGTCGCCCGCTTCGGCATCCGCAGCCTGCCGACCGTGGTTCTGTTCAAGGATGGCCAGCCGGTGGACGGTTTCGCCGGCGCGCAGCCGGAGTCGGCCATCCGTGCCATGCTCGAACCCCACGTGCAGGCGCCGGCCACGGTGGAAGGCGATCTGCTGGAGAATGCCCAGGCGCTGTTCGCCGAAGGCCGCTTCGCCGAGGCCGAAGCCCAGCTGCAGCAACTGCTGGCCGAGGACAACGAGAACGGCGCGGGGCTGATCCTCTATGCCCGCTGCCTGGCCGAACGTGGCGAGCTGGGCGAGGCCGAGGCCGTACTCGATGCCGTGAAAGGCGACGCGCACAAGCAGGCCCTGGCCGGCGCCCGGGCGCAACTGACCTTCCTGCGCCAGGCCAACGACCTGCCGGAGGTCGCTACGCTGAAAAGCCGCCTGGCACAGAACGCCGAAGACGACGAAGCCGCCTATCAGCTGGCGATCCAGCAACTGGCGCGGCAGCAGTACGAAGCCGCACTGGACGGGCTGCTGAAGCTGTTCGTGCGCAACCGTGGCTATGCCGAAGGATTGCCGCACAAGACCTTGCTGCAGGTGTTCGATCTGCTGGGCAACGACCATCCACTGGTGACCGGCTATCGCCGCAAGCTGTACCAGGCGATCTACTAAAAAAGCCGGCGGGCCGCTCGGCCAGGATCCGCCGCGGCCCCGTCAGTCGTCCCCGATCCAGTGGTAGCAGGCCATGTCCGGCCCGCTCTCGACCCGCACCTGATCGCAATGACGCAGCCGCACCAGCAGACGCTTGGCCGTCTGCATGCTGCCGGTAAGCGCCTCGAGCTCGGCCAGCAGCTGCGGGCCATCCAGCTTGCCGGCGCGGCGCAGGCATTCGCGCGCACTGTGCCATAGCGCCTCGGCGGGCTGCGTGACGCCCTCGCCGTTCCGCCCTCCCGCTTCGAGCACGAGACCGGGCACCTGCGCCAGGCGCTCCCAGTCCTGCTCATCCAGTTCGATAGTCAGATCGACCGGCCAATCGCCGATGCGGCCATGGATGCGAATCATGCTGCTTCCTCCCGAATGTATGCGCTCATGCTCACATGGCAGCCGTGGGCTGGCCAGTCGCGCATGAAAGTTGTTATAACGTAACCACTTCTTCGAACCGGAGCCGACCATGCGCCACCTGCTGCTCGCCTTGCCCGTGATCCTGCTGCCGCTGAGCTATAGCCAAGCACACGAGGATCACCACCACCACGACCATGAACAGGCCTTGAGCCTGGGCGCCCACGAACACGGCGCGGCCCGCCTCAATGCCGCGCTGGACGGCGACCGCCTGGAACTGGAGTTCGACAGCCCGGCGATCAACCTGCTCGGTTTCGAGCATGCGCCCGCCAACGACGCGGACGAGGCCCGGATCGCCCACGCCCGCGCACAGCTGGAGCAGCCACACGGGCTGTTCGGCCTGCCGCCCGCGGCGGATTGCACGGTGAGCGAACAGCGATTCGAGGGCGAGCTGCTCGGCACCAGCCATGCCGGCTACCAGCGCCAGGACCGGCACGACCACGACCATGACCATGACCATGACGAGGCGGCCACACTGCAGCACACCGGGCACAGCGATATCGAGGCCTATTACCAGTTCAGCTGCAGCAACCCCGGCGCACTGCAGGCCCTGGAACTGCGCGGCTTGTTCGAAAGCTTTCCCGGAACCGAGAAGATTCAGGTACAACTGATCGGCCCGAACGGCCAGCAGGGCGCGGAACTCACGCCGGAGCGTTCGCAACTGCCGTTCTGATCCACCGACCTTCAAAGACAGGACCCGATGACGGCCCCTCTGCTCGCAATCGAAAACCTCGGCTTCGCCTGGCCCCGCCAGGCCGAGCTGCTGGACATCCCGGCGTTCCGCCTGGAGCGCGGCGAAAGCCTGTTCCTCAAGGGCCCCTCGGGCAGCGGCAAGACCACCCTGCTCGGCCTGATCGGCGGCGTGCAGAAGGCCGGCCGCGGCAGTGTCCGGCTGCTCGGCCAGGACCTGGGCAGTCTGTCGGCCGGTGCGCGCGACCGCTTCCGCGTCGACCATACCGGCTACATCTTCCAGCAGTTCAACCTGCTGCCGTTTCTCACGGTGCGCGAGAACGCCTGCCTGCCCTGCCACTTCTCGCGCCTGCGCGCCGAGCGGGCGCGCCAGCGTCACGGCAGCGTGGCCGGGGCTGCAGCCAGCCTGCTCGAACACCTCGGGCTGGCGCGCGAGTTGTTCGAACGCCGCGCCGAAGCGCTGTCCATCGGCCAGCAGCAGCGCGTCGCCGCCGCCCGCGCGCTGATCGGCCAGCCGGAACTGGTCATCGCCGACGAACCGACCTCGGCGCTGGATGCCGACAGCCGCGAGGCCTTCCTGCAGTTGCTGTTCGCCGAATGCCGCGCGGCAGGGGCCAGCCTGCTGTTCGTCAGCCACGACCAGAGCCTGGCGCCGCTGTTCGACCGCAGCCTGGCGCTGGGCGAGCTCAACCGCGCCGCCCGCACACCGGAGATTTAGCCGATGTATCTCCTGCGCCTGGCCCTGGCGAGCCTGAACAACCGCCGTTTCACCGCGCTGCTGACGATCTTCGCCATCGCCCTGTCGGTGTGCCTGCTGCTCGCCGTCGAGCGGGTGCGCAACGAAACCCGCGCCAGCTTCGCCAGCACCATCAGCGGCACCGACCTGGTGGTCGGCGCCCGCTCCGGCTCGGTGAACCTGCTGCTGTATTCAGTGTTCCGCATCGGCAACGCCACCAACAACATCCGCTGGGACAGCTACCGGCACTTCGCCGAACACCCACGGGTCAGCTGGGCGATCCCGATATCGCTGGGCGATTCGCACCGCGGCTACCGGGTGATGGGCACCAGCGGTGCCTACTTCGAGCACTACCGCTACGGACGCAAACAGCCGCTGCAGCTGGCCGAAGGCCGCGCCTTCGCCAGCGACCCGTTCGAGGTGGTGCTCGGCGCGGAAGTGGCCCGGGCGCTGGCCTACCGGCTGGGCGACGAGATCGTGCTGGCCCACGGCGTCGCCCGGGTCAGCCTGGTCCAGCACGACGACAAGCCGTTCCGCGTGGTCGGCGTGCTGCACCCCACCGGCACGCCGGTCGACCGCACCCTGCACATCAGCCTCGCCGGCATGGAAGCGCTGCACGTCGACTGGCAGAACGGCATGCCGGCCCGCGGTACGGCGCGCATCGATGCCGAGCAGGCGCGCCGGATGGATCTGCAGCCCGAGCAGATCACCGCCTTCCTGCTGGGGCTCAACAGCAAGGTGGCCACCTTCGCCCTGCAACGCGAGATCAACCAGTACCGCGGCGAACCGCTGCTGGCCATCCTGCCCGGCGTCGCCCTGCAGGAACTCTGGAGCCTGATGGGCACGGCGGAGAAGGCGCTGTTCGTGGTCTCGCTGTTCGTCGTGTTGACCGGCCTGATCGGCATGCTGACGGCGATCCTGACCAGCCTCAACGAGCGCCGCCGGGAAATGGCCATCCTGCGCTCGGTGGGCGCCCGGCCCTGGCACATCGCCGGCCTGCTGGTGGCCGAGGCCTTCAGCCTGGCGCTGGCGGGCGTGCTGTGCGGGTTGCTGCTGCTCTATGCCGCCATCGCCGTCGCCCAGGCGCCGCTGCAGGCCCAGTACGGGCTCTATCTGCCGCTGGCCTGGCCGAGCCGCTACGAATGGTCGCTGCTCGCAGGCATACTGCTGGCCGGACTGCTGATCGGCGGCGTGCCGGCCTGGCGCGCCTACCGGCAGTCCCTGGCCGATGGCCTGTCGATCAGATTGTGAGGAATTCCATGTCGCGCCTGCTGCTCGCCACGCTGTTCGCCCTTGCGGCGCCTTTCGCGATCGCCGAGGTCCGTGAGCTGCAGTGGGCGGACCTGATCCCCGCGGATGCTCCGCCGCCACCACCGCCAGTGGCGATCCACGACCTGTCGCAGCTGGCGGACGTGCTGGCCGCCGAAAGCGGCCCCGCCGCCGCGCAGCAATCCCCCGCCGCGCCGGTGGTCGAGGCCCTGGACGGCGCCCGGGTGAAGCTGCCGGGGTATATCGTGCCGCTGGACCTGAGCGAGGACGGGCGCGTCACCGAGTTCCTGCTGGTGCCCTACTTCGGCGCCTGCATCCACGTGCCACCGCCACCGTCGAACCAGATCGTGCATGCCACCAGCGAGCTGGGGGTCAGGGTCGATGCGCTCTACCAGCCGTTCTGGGTCGAAGGGCCGCTGAAGGTCGAGCACGCCAGCAGCGAACTGGCCGAGGCCGGCTATCGCATGGAAGCGCAGAATATCTACGTCTACGAGCTATCCGATAATTGATGAGGCGCCGGTCCAGCGGAGGCCGTCATGCATCACAATTGTTATTGATAGTTAATCTCATTTATATTGGCGCCCCCTGCGTTCGTGCCGAATGGGCCTGCCGTGACCGAGAACTCGCCGCCGCGCCAGTTACTGGACAGCTTCCTGCACCACTACGATGCGCTGCTCGCACAGATCGTGCGGCGCTTCGGCGATCGCCACTTCGCCCAGGACGTGGTGCAGGATGTCGGCCTGCAACTGGTGAAGCGGCCCGAACGCGACGGTATCCAGTCGCCGCTCGCCCTGCTGCGCCGTATCGCCCACGAGCATGCGATCAGTTGCTGGCGCCACGAGCGACGCCGCCAATCGCGCGTGCTGTCGCTGCCCGAACTGCCGGAGGTGGCTTGCCCGCTGTCCGAGCAGGAGCGCCTGGCACAGGCCAGACAGGCACTGGACAGACTGACGCAGGCGATCGAGGCGCTGCCCGAGCGCTGCCGCGAGGTGTTCGTCATGCACAAGATCCACCTCGTCCCGCAGGCGCAGGTCGCGACGCATCTGGGAATTTCCATCAAGACCGTGGAAAAGCATCTGCGCTTGGGCATGGCCAGGTGTCGCGCCGAGCTGGAAAAGCATCATGAGCGATAAGCAGCAGTCACGAGGCCGGCAAGCCCCACGGTCCTCCCCCGAGCAGCTGTTACAGCAGCACCGCCAGGAACTGCAGCAGCGCTTTGCATTGCCCCCTGCGCGCGCGGCGCGACGTTCGCGCAAGGCGCTGCTGGGACCTCTGGTGCTTCTGTTGGCGAGCGCGGCCCTGCTCTGGCTGGACCCGGCCTATCGCCATGAGTCCCATGCCAGCGGCGAGCAGCGCCTGGCGGTGACGCTGGCCGACGGCAGTCAGGCCTTGCTCGACAGCCGTACCCGGCTACACGTCGCTTGGCATCTTCGTTCGCGGCAGCTGACCCTGGAGCAGGGACAAGCGCAACTGGCGGTGCGGCGCCAGCCCTGGCGCCCGCTGCGGGTCGATGCCGGCGCGCTGCAGGTCGAAGTGCTGGGCACCACGTTCGGCGTACTGCGCGAGCATGAACGGGCCCAGGTCACGGTAATCGAGGGCCGGGTGGCGGCAACCGACGCCCGGGGCGCCGGGCGCACCGAACTGCGCGCCGGCGACCGGGTCACGGCGCACGCCGGAGGCCTGGAACAAGCGCAGCGGGTGGACCTCGAGACGGCCATGGCCTGGACCCGCGGCCGGTTGATCTTCCGGCGTACACCGCTCGCCGATGCGCTGGTGCAGATGCAGCGCTACCACCCGGCACCGATCCGGCTGAACGAGCCGACGCTGGCCGAGCTGCCGGTTTCCGGCGCGCTGTCCACCACGCGAGTCGCCGCGTTTCTCAAGGCACTGCCGGCACTGCTGCCCGTGGTCGTGACAGAAGCGGATGACGGCGGCTTCCTGATCAACCAACGATAATTATTTTCATCTGGAGGTAGGGTTTGCGGCATCGCGCGGCGGTAGACCTGGCAAACAACGACCAGAGAGATCCGCTACATGAAACACCGCCCTCCTTTCCGCCGGCGCCTGGCGCTGCCTGTTCTGATCGCCAGCGCGATCCTCTCGGCCGAGGTCTCGGCGCAGGATTTGCACCTGGACCTGCCGGCCGGTCCGCTCGAACGATCGCTGGATAATCTGGCACACCAAGCCGGCGTCGAAATTCTCTACAGCAGCGAACAGGCCGCCGGCCACCACGCTCCAGCCGTCAACGGCACCTTCAGCGCCAGCGAAGCGCTACGCCTGCTGCTGCAGGGCAGCGACCTGCAGGTGCAGGTGCGCGACGGCAACCTGATCGTGGTACCGCGGCGCAGCGGCGACGAGCAGGCCGGCCAGGCTGCGCCATTGGATCTGGGCAACGCGATAGTGGTCGCCGACCGCCGCAGCAGCGATCTGGTCAGCCCGGCGCGGCAGACCACGGTGATCGAACGCGGCGAGCTCGAACAGCTGCGCCAGGGCTCGACCAACCTGGCCGCCGCGCTGAGCAAGGCGGTGCCCGGCATGGCCGACTCGAGCCGCACCATCACCGATTACGGCCAGACCCTGCGCGGACGGAACATGCTGGTACTGGTGGATGGCATCCCACTCAACACCAATCGCAGCTCGTCGCGCGACCTGGCCAACCTGGAGCTGCTGGATATCGAGCAAATCGCCGTGGAGCGCGGCAGCAGCGCCATCTATGGCGGTGGCGCCAGCGGCGGCATCGTCTCGGTCAGCACCGTAGCGGCAGGAGGCGAGAACCGTGCGCGGACCAGCATCAGCGCCGAAACATCGCTGTCGCAGCTGGACAGCGACGGGCTGGGCGGCACCCTGCGCCACAGCTTCAGCGGCAGCCAGGGCACGGTCGACTACGGCCTCGCCCTGGCCACGCAATACAAAGGCGCGTCCTATGACGCCGACGGCCGACGCATCGCGCCGGAACCCAGCCAGGGCGACCTGTTCGACTCGGCCGCCTACAGCCTGGGCGGCAAGCTCGGCGTACACCTGGACGATCTGCAATACCTGCAACTGTCGGCCAGCCGCTACGACGTGCAGCAGGACACCGACCATGCGCCCGACCCGAGCGTAAAGGCCCAGCCGCTACGCAGCGTAGCGGCGCGTGCGCAAAGCGGGCTTGAGCTCGACGAGCAGACCCGCTTGACCAATGACCTGTTGTCCCTGGATTACCGCCACGCCGACCTGCTCGGCAGCGAACTGGCGGCGCAGCTCTACTACCGCGACTATTTCACCCGCTTCAGCCCCTTCGACGCACGCGCCGTCGTCACCCGCGGTGGGCAGGTCGACCAGATATCCCAGGAGTCCAAGGTCAAGGGTGCACGCCTGACCCTGACCACCCCGTTGCGGGAAAACCGTACCCAGTTGCTCTGGGGCATGGACTACAACCAGGAGCGCAGCAAGATGCCGCTGGACGTGTTCGACCCGGCCATCTACGACGCCAGCGGCGGACTGGTATTCGAGAAGATCGGCGAACTGACCTACATGCCCTGGGTGACAACCCGCAGCACGGGCACTTTCGCCCAGCTGCAGCACCGCTTCAATGCGCACTGGTCGGCCGAGGGCGGCATCCGCTACGAGCGTGCCAGCGCCGAATTCGACGACTTCCAGCCACTGTCCCAGCTGAACCTGGCCAACCCGGCGACGGTGCGCGGCGGCGAAGTGGATTACTCGGCAACCCTCTACAACATCGGCGTGGTCTACGCGCCCAACCTGCAGCACGAACTGTACGCCTCGTTCAGCCAGGGCTTCGAGCTGCCGGACATTGGCCTGCAGGTGCGCAACGCCCGCGCCAACTTCGATATCGGCTCGTCGGACCTGGAACCAGTCGAGGTGGACAACTACGAAATCGGTTGGCGCGGCCAGTTCGAGCAGACCCGTGCGTCGCTGGCGCTGTTCCAGTCGCGCTCACGCCTGGGCGGTGTGCAAAGTTTCAATAACGGGCTGATCCTCAGCCGCACCCGCGAGCGCATCGAAGGAATCGAAGCGCAACTGGACTTCAGCTCGCTGGACGAGCGCTGGGGCAGCGGCGCCAGCCTGACCTGGTTGCAGGGCCGCGAACGGCCGAAGGGTGGTGACGATCGGGACATGACCGGCTACCGCATTCCGCCGCTCAAGCTCACGGCCTACCTGGAATATGCGCCGCTGGATGACTGGCACAACCGCCTGCAGGCGACCTATTTCGGTCGGCGCGACTACCGCCTGGATGGCGTGGAAAGCTTCGGTCGTCGCGAAGTGGACAGTTATGTGCTGGTCGACCTGCTCAGCCGCTATCGCCTGGACGAGCACAACAGCATCACCCTGGGCGTGCAGAACCTGCTCAATCGCCACTACTACCCCACCTACAGCCAACTCTTGCGCAGCAGTGACAACACCAGCCACCTGCCGGCCGCCGGCACCGTGCTAGCGATGCGCTACGACCACCGCTGGTAGAACGCCAGCAGCGACCGGTTGCGCAAGGCAGCCGGTCGCCATCATCGCACACGCTTCGATTCTTGAAATCGACCCCGGCATGCTGGGACATCGTCGCCAAACGGCCGCCCAGCCCTGAGGCACGTTGGAAGCGCCGCCGGCGCCCCGCGTCATACAGGTTTGAAATCGTGCTGAAGAGACTCGAGCCGTTATGCCCACTCACTGGCGGGGCACAGGCTGTAGGCCGAATACGTTGATCGTGCTCAGCAGGCAGCCGACGCGACAGTGTCGCCGCGGGTTCGGCTGCCGAAATGGCTGTCCTGGCCCGGCGCAACGGCCAGCGGCAGCAGGCAGAAAGGCGCTGCTCATGAGGTCGCCTTCCGGCGGCGGCCTGGCGGTGAGCATCCACCGCCACGGAAGTACGATCAGTTCGCGCGGGCGATCTGCCGCTCGCGTTCGAAGCTGAGCTCGCCTTCGGCCCAGTCACGCCATTCACGCACCCGGCGGCGCTCCGCCCCGGCCCGCTCGGCCTGCTTCAGCGCCTCGAGCCCGGCCTGCCAGCGGGCCTGCTCCAGTTCCAGCTGGGCCACGTTCATCCAGAACTTGGCGCTGCCGGTCTGGGTCGCCAGCTGACGATAGACTTTCGACGCCGCCGTACGCTCACGGGCTTGCCACCAGAGCATGCCCAGGCGCTCCTGGCGCGTGGCGGTGCTCGCCAGCAGGCGCGACTCGAGCAGGCCTTCGAGCAGCTTGGCGCCCTGCCAGGGCTGGCCGGCGGCGCTGGCCAGCAAGACCAGGTTGTCCAGTTCGGCCTCGCTGAAGCGCAGCCCCTTGGCATGCGCCGCGCGCAGGGTGGCCAGCGCCTTGTCTTCCGCGCCGGCCAGTTGCTGCAGCCCGGCCAGTTGGCGCCAGGCCTTCACCTGCTCGGGATGGCGGGCCAGCAACTTGCGTTGCCAGCGCTCGGCCGCCTGATAGCGCTTGAGTTCGGCGTTGCCGCCGACCAGCAGCTGCAGCCAGGCATCGGCGGCCTGGGGGTTGGTCTGCACGTAGCGCTCGGCCAGTGGCAGTGCCTTGGCATGCTGGCCGAGCCCCTGGTAGGCCTGCACCAGCATCTGCAGCACGTCTTCATCGGCCTGGTTGGCCGTACCCAGCAGGCTGACGACCTTGGCGTAACGTCCTTCGACGAGATTCAGCCGTGCCAGGTTGAGCCGTTCGCCGTCCAGCAACGCCTCGTCCAGCTTGCCGCTGGCGACGGCCTTGTCCAACCACTCCAGGGCCTGGCGGTTGTTGCCTTCGGCCCAGGCCAGATAGCCGCGACTACGCCAGAGCAATGCCTCCTCGCTGCTGCCCGCCTTGGCCTTGACGCTCTCCAGCGCCTTGCGTGCCCCGGCGTAGTCCTTCTTCGCCTGGGCGCTCTTCGCTCGCTCGAGCGCCATGAAGACAGCGGGATCGATCGCCTGGGCAGCCTGTACCGAAGCGGCGAGGAAAAGGGTCAGCACGAGTAGCAGGCGAGGCATCTCAGCGTTCTCCTTGCAGGCGGAAGTGCAGGGTTTTCACCGCTTCGCGGGATACCGCCACACCATTCTCGGTGCGCGGGGCGAAACGCCAGCGGGCGGCGGCGCGGCGAGCCTCGCGGTCGAACACGTTGCGCGGCGAGGCCTCCAGCACGCGGATGTTCTCCACCCGGCCCTGCGGGTTGATGGTGAAAGCGAGCTTGATATGCCCTTCGATGCCCTGCTGGCGGGCACGATAGGGGTACTCCGGGCGTACGTCATTGAGCGGCATCACTTCCTGTTCCGGACCGCCTGGCTGGCCGGCGGCCTCGACGGCGGCGCTGGCCGGTGCCGGGGCCGCCGGCGCGCTCTGCGCGGCGGTCAGGCCGGACAGGCTGGGGGCCGGCGCGGTCGCAACGGAAATACCGCTGTCGATGGCCGGCAAGTCCAGGTCCAGTTTCGGCAGGCTGGCATCCGGGGTGGCCATGTTCGGCGTCGGCGGCGTCGGTGGCTGCGGCGTCTTCGGCTGCGGCGGCTGCGGGGCTTGCTGGCGCGAACGCGTGGCACTGTCCTCGTTACGCCCGTCCATGCGGATGAAGTTGGCGATCGCTACTGGATCGTCCTGGAGCGCATCCTGCGGTGGGTTGACCATGCTCAGCATCAGGGCGAACAGCAACAGCGCCATCACGCACGCGGCGATGAACGACAAGCTGAAACGGGCCAGCCGCGGGCGCATCAGCGCGTCCCCGTGCTGGCAGCCAGGGCGACATCCCGCACGCCGGCCTGACGCGCCTGATCCATCACCTGAACGACCAGGCCGGTGCGGGCATCCTGGTCGGCCTGCACGACTACGGCGCCTTCCGGCTGATCCACGCGCAGGCGTTCGACGTGGGCGCGCACGCTGCGCACGTCCACCGCCTGCTTGTCGATCCAGACCTGGCCGTCGGCCGTGACGGCGATGAGGATGTTGCCCTTGTCCTGGGCGCTGGCGGTGTCCGCCTGCGGGCGCTGGACCTCGACACCGGACTCCTTGATGAAGGAGCTGGTGACGATGAAGAAGATCAGCATGATGAAGACCACATCGAGCATCGGCGTGAGGTCGATACCGGTGTCTTCTTCCTGCTGGTAATGGTGACGACGCATACGCATCCGCAAATCCTCAGTCGTGACGCAGCTGGTCGGCCAGCCGGTCGAGAGACTGGCGCGCGATCCGCTCGAGGCGCGCCAGGCTGAACAGTCCTGTAATGGCCAGCACCATGCCAGCCATGGTCGGCAGGGTCGCCTGCCAGACCCCCGCGGCCATGCCGCGCGGGTTGCCGGTGCCGCTGAGCGCCAGCACGTCGAATACCGCGATCATGCCGCTGACCGTGCCGAGCAGGCCGAGCAGCGGATACATCGCCACCAGTGTCTTGCTCAGCCGCAGCGGGCCGGACAGCTGTTGCTGCGCCTGCGCCAGCCAGGCCGCGCGCACCGCCCGTTGCCAGCTGCCCGGCTCGTCGCTCAGCTGCGTCCAGGCCTGCCGACGCGCCTCGACCCAATGCGGGAAGACCCGGCGCATGAACCACAGGCGCTCGAAGACCAGCGTCCAATACAGCACGCAGAGCCCGGCCAGCGCCCACATCACCACCCCGCCAGCCGCCATGAAATCGAGCAGCGCATGACCGCTGTCGACCAGGCTCAGCCACTGGGTGCGCAGGTCAGTCACGGCGTGGCGCCCCCGAGAGATGCAGCGCGATCAGCCCCGCGCTCTGCTGCTCCAGCAGCTGGATCAGCGCCTTGCTGCGGCTGGCCAGCAGGCTATGCAGGAACAGCAGCGGGATCGCCACCACCAGCCCCAGCACCGTGGTCACCAGGGCCTGGGAAATACCATCGGCCATCAGCCGGGAGTCGCCGCCACCGCTCTGGGTGATCGCCTGGAAGGTGATGATCATGCCGGTGACGGTCCCCAGCAGGCCGAGCAGCGGCGCCACCGCGGCGAGCAGCTTGAGCAGCGGCTGGCCACGTTCGAGCGGCGGGGTTTCCTGGAGGATCGCCTCGTCGAGCTTGAGCTCCAGGGTTTCCAGATCCGACAGCTGCGGCTTGGGTCCCAGCACGCCGATGATGCGGCCCAGCGGGTTGTCGTCACGCGGATGATTGAGTTCGCGCATCTGGCTGCCGACCTTGCGCCCGACGCCACTCAGGCAGACCATGCGCCAGATCGCCAGCAGCAGGCCGACCGCACCGAGCGCCAGGATCACCCAGCCCACCAGACCGCCCTGCTGGACGCGGTCCCACAGGTCCGGCTGGCGCTGCAGCTGGGCCAGCAGGGTGCCCCGGCTGGGGTCGACCGGCAGTGTCGCCAGCCCATCGCGGCTTTCCAGATAGTCCCCGACCAGCCCCTGGCCGGAAGGCTGGCGCGCCGGCACCAGCAACTCGCCGGCGTCGGCGTCATAACGCAGGAAGGCCGCATCGGTGAAGGCCGAGAAACTGCCTACCCGCAATACCGGCTGCTCGCTGCGATACCCATCGGCCGCCACCACCGGCAGCTCGAGCCGTTCCACCCGGCCACTGGCCGCCAGATCCTCGAGCAAGGTCATCCAGAAGCGGTCGAGGTCATCGGCGGACGGCAGCGCGCGGCTTTCCGCCAGGCTGCGCAATTGCTGCAGGCGCTCGGGATACTGTGCATTGAGCAGACTGTCCTGCCACTGGCCGGCGATATCGCCGGCACTCTGGCGCACCACGCCGAACAGTTCACCGAGATGACCGACCCGCTGGGCCAGCAGTTTCTCCTGCTCGGCCAGCTCGGCCTCCTGGCGATCGAACTGGGCCTTCAGCCGTTCGGCCTCGGCTTTCTGCTCGTCCAGCGCCGCGCGTGCGCGGGCCAGCAATTGCGCCTGCTCGCCACGGTCACGGACGAAGGCCTGCTCACGCGTCTGCATGGCACTGACCTCGGCGGCCCGTTCGCTGCGGATACGCTCGAGCAACTGGTCGGGGTTCAGCGGTTCGGCGGCATGCGCCACGACCGGCAGCAGGCCGAGGAAAATCCAGGAAAGCAGACGGCTCATTGCGCGGCCTCCTCGGCCAGTGTCTTGACGGGCAGTTGCAGGTAGGCGGGCGCCTGCTGCTGACGGGCGATGGCGATGGCCTGGGTCAGCGGCCGGCGGGCACCGCCATCGAGGACTTGCCAACTGCGGGTCTGCGGATTCCACCAGCCACTCTCATGGGCATCGAGCGTCTGGTAATAGAGCATCACCCGGCCCAGGCGCAGGAACTCGACGCTACGCGAACCGCCCTCGATCGGCAGCTCGCCGCGCCAGGCTTCCAGCGTCCGGCCGTAGTCGCTCTCGATCTGGTAGGCCTCGAGAATGCGCCGATATTTCTCGGCCAGGCTGACGTCCGCGCGGGGCAGCAGATCCTGCAGGCTGGCCAGGCGATCGGCACGCTCATCCGGAAGGAACGGCAAGTCGGCAGCGATGAACTCGCCCAGCACCTCGACCATCTGCCCCATCTGCGGCGTTACCGCCTCCTGGGTGCGCTCGATGCTGTCCAGCTGCCGCTGGAAGCCTTCCAGCTCCTTGCGCTGCGCCGCAGTGAGCGCCTGCAGTTGCTTGTTGTAGGTCTTCAGCGCCTCGGTCTGCTGCAGCGCACTGCGGTATTCGTTGAGCATCTGTCGTGTGGCGTCATCGAGCTGGTCGATCCGCACTTGCGAAGCTTTCGCTTCCGCGGACAGACGCTCGCTCTCGTCCAGCGCGGCATCCAGCGGGGCGGCCGACAGCGATGCAGCATAGAGCTGCAGACAGCACGGCAGCACGGCAGCCGCCAGCAGGCGGGGGATGGAGGAAGGCATTGAGGGAATCCTTGCAGACGGGCGTTAACTCAAAAGAGAAACATTATCATCTGTGGATTGATGCAAAGCAACCCGGGCAATACGTCGCAGCATAGCGAGTGGCTTTCATTGAGCTGGATCAAAAAGCCCCTACCCCCACCCCCTACCATTGCCCCCAGTCGCATCCCAACCAACGGAGCATCATCATGCGCAAGACCCTGTTCACCGCTTCCGCGCTGGCCCTGGCGCTGGCCGCACCCTTCGCCCAGGCTTTCGAAGCCGGGGACATCATCGTCCGCGCTGGTGCGGTTACCGTCGATCCGCACGAAGATAGCGGTAACGTAAAAATTGGCGGCGCAGCAGTGCCTGGCACTGGCGCAACCCTGGATAGCGATACCCAGCTGGGACTGAACTTCGCTTACATGCTGACCGACAAGGTCGGTATCGAACTGCTGGCAGCCACCCCGTTCAGCCACGATGTAGGCACCAAGGGCCTGGGCGGTCTCAAGCTCGGCGAACTCAAGCACCTGCCCCCGACCCTGAGCGTCGTTTACTACCCGCTCGAGAAAACCTCCGCATTCCAGCCCTATGTTGGCGCCGGCATCAACTACACCTGGTTCTTCGATGACAAGCTGACCAGCGAAGCCGAAGCAGCCGGCTTCCGCGGCCTGGACATGAAGGACTCCTGGGGCCTGGCAGCCCAAGTGGGCATGGATTACATGCTGACCGACAACATCATGCTGAACGCCCAGGTTCGTTATATCGACATCGACACCACCGGCACCACTTACGCCGGCGCCACCAAGGTCAAAGTCGACGTGGACGTAGACCCCTTCGTCTACATGGTCGGTCTCGGCTACAAGTTCTGACGAAAGCGGCACCCGCCGAATCGCAGACGAACAAAAGGCGCCCTTCGGCGCCTTTTGTGTTTTTCGAATTACGCTTACAGGCCCAGCAACCGGGCCAACCCATCGCGCATGTCGGTCGGCGGCGCCGGCAGGCGATAGCGCTGCAACAGCCGCGCATTGTTCGCCCGCGAATGGCGGATATCTCCGGGCCGCGAAGCCTGGTAGCTCACCACAGGCAGCCCGCCCAGCACATCGCCGATCGCTTCGAGCAATTGATTCAGCGAGGTTGCTCGACCCAGCCCGACATTCACCGCGCCCTCTGCCACTTCAGGCGATTCCAGCGCCTGCACCAGCACCTCGACGAGATCACCGACGTAGACGAAGTCACGGGTCTGCTCTCCATCGCCGAACACCGTGATCGGCAGCCCCTTCTGCGCCCGCTCGGTGAAGATGCTGATCACCCCGGAATATGGCGATGAAGGATCCTGGCGCGGCCCGAAGATATTGAAGAAGCGGAAAATCGCCGGTTCCAGCCCGTGCTGGCGGCGATAGAAATCCAGGTAATGCTCGCTGGCCAGCTTGTCCGCCGCATAAGGCGTCAATGGCGCCTTCGGTGTGTCCTCGTCGATGGCCCGGCCTTCGCCGTTGTTGCCATAGACCGCGGCGCTGGAGGCGAACAGCACCCGCCTCACGCCAGCCTCGCGCATCGCCTCGCACAGGTTGAGCGTGCCGATCAGGTTGCTCTGGTGGGTACCGAACGGATCGTCCACCGACGCCTGCACCGAAGCCACCGCCGCCAGGTGTACGACCGCCCGGCAGCCGCTCACGGCCTGCCGCACGCATTCCGCGTCGGCGACATCGCCGACGATCAGCTCGACCCGCCCATCTGCCGGCAGGTTTTCGCGCTTGCCCGTGGAAAGGTTGTCCAGCACTCGCACCGAATAGCCCCGTGCGAGCAATGCGTCGACCAGGTTGGAGCCGATGAAGCCGGCACCGCCGGTCACCAGGATCGGGGAATCACTCATGACGGTAATAGCGTTCCAGCAGGCTCGGCAGGCCGGTGCGCCATGCGCGCGGCTTGATGCCGAAGGTGGTGAAGATTTTCTTGCAGGCGAGTACGCCGTGCTGCGGTTCGTCCGTCGCATCCTGGCAATCGGCATGGGCGACCGGCGTCAGGGTGGCGCCCGCCACGTCGCGATACCTGCCCGCCTCGGCGAGCAATGCCTGGCCGACCAGCAGGGGCGTGGAGGCTTCGTGCCCGCCGTAGTGATAGGTGCCCCACAGCGGCGCCTGGCAGTCCAGTTGCTTGAGCACGGCGAGAATCACCCGCGCCGCATCGTCCACCGGCGTCGGGTTGCCGCGGCGGTCGTCGGCGAGAAGGATCGGCTCGCTCTGCTCGAGCCGCTGCAGCACGCGCCCCAACACGCCGTCACGGCTGTCGTCGAGCAACCAGCCGAAGCGCAACAGCACATGCCGCGGGCAGAACGAGCGCACGCTCTGCTCGATGCGCCACAGCGCCCGGCCCCGGACGTCCAGCGGCGCCACTTCGTCCTTCTCACTGTAGGCGGTGGTTCGCGCGCCATCGAAGACGCGATAGCTGGAGGGCTGCAGCAGCACGAAATCGTGGTGCTGGCAAAGTTCGGCCAGACGCTCGACAGCCCGTTCCTGGGCCGCGAGCGCCGGCTCGCTGGTCTGCCCACTCTGGAACCAGTCGTAGTAATACGCGAGATTGATCACGACATCCGGGCGGTTGTCGTCGAGTAGCTGGGTCAGGCTGGGCGCGTCCCAGCCTTGCGCGGGCGGGCGCGGTGCGAGAAAGCCGATGTCTTCCTCGGCACCGAGGCGGATAAGCGCCTGCCCCAGGGCATTACCGCCGCCCAACAGCATCAGGCGCATTCGCATTCAGAAGACTCTAGAAGGGGATGTCGTCGTCGAAGCTGTCGTAATCCGGCGCCGGTTGCTGCCGTGCTGCGGGCTGCTGCGGCTGGGCCTGCGGGCGCGGTGCCTGCTGCGGCTCGCGCTGCGGGCGCGCCTGGCGCGGGGCATCGTCGGCGTTGCCGCCACGGCTGCCCAGCAGCTGCATGCTGCCGTTCATGTCGACCACGATCTCGGTGGTGTAACGCTTGACGCCGTCCTTCTCCCACTCGCGGGTCTGCAGGCGGCCTTCGATGTAGCACTGCGAGCCCTTGCGCAGGTACTCGCCAGCGATCTCGGCGACCTTGCCGAACAGCACCACGCGGTGCCATTCGGTACGCTCCTGCAACTGGCCGGTCTGCTTGTCCTTCCAGCTGTCGGTGGTGGCCAGGGTGATGTTGGTCACCGCATTGCCATTGGGCATGTAGCGGGTTTCCGGGTCGCCGCCGACATTGCCGATCAAGATGACTTTATTCACCCCTCTGGCCATGGGTAACTCCTTTCTGGAACAGTGATTTTGAGTGGGCTCGCGATGCGCAGATCCTGCTTGCAGGAACACCCGAAGACCGAGCATCTTACCTCAGCCCACCCCGGGCGGCCAACCGCCGCACCGCCAAGTTGTGCCCGAGCTGGCAACTGAGGCCGCCTTCAGCCCACCAGGCGATCCAGCGCCTCGCGGTCGAGTTGCAGGGTATCCACCTTGATGTAGGCGGCCGCCTCTTCGACGACGATCAGCACATCGCTGACACCCTGCACGCCGCGCAGATCGGCACCGAGCCCGGCATTCGCCAGGGCGCTGGCGGAGAGCGGCAGGCGCAGGCTGGTGACGTAGGGCGGTTCACGCATGCTGTAGGCCACGCCGAACCATAGCGCACAGAGCACGGCGCAGCCGCTGAACACCAGCGCCAGCCCACCCTGCTGGTAGAGCAGCCCGCCGAGCACGCCGCCCAGGCCGGCACCGAGGAACTGGCTGGTGGAATAGACCCCCATCGCGGTGCCCTTGCCGCCAGCCGGCGCCACCTTGCTGATCAGCGAGGGCAGCGAGGCTTCCAGCAGGTTGAAGGCGATGAAGAAGCCGACCATGCCGATCACCAGCATCCACAGGCCGTTGCCCAGCAGCCAGAAGAACAGCTCGCACAGCAGCAGCGCAGCGACTGCGCCGAGCACCACCCGGCGCATCTGCCGCTTCCTCTCGCCATAGATGATGAACGGGATCATGCCGAAGAAGCCGATCATCAGCGCCGTGAGGTAGACCCACCAGTGCTCGTCCTTGGGCAGCGCGCCCTGCTCCACCAGCGCCAGCGGCAGGGCGACGAAGCTGGCCATGAGGATCGCGTGCAACGCCAGGATGCTGAAGTCCAGCCGCAACAGGTCGGGATGACGCAGCGTCAGGCCGAGCGCCTGCCTGGCGACGCCGGACTCACGGTGGCGCACGTGCGCCTCGGCACGCGGCAGCAGCGCGACGATGACGCCGCCGACCAGCGCCATCGCCGCCGTCACCCAGAACAAGCCGGAAAGGCCGAACGCCCGGGTCAGCAGCGGCCCGACGATCATCGCCACAGCGAAGGAGAAACCGATGCTCACGCCGATCAGGGCCATCGCCTTGGTCCGATGCTGCTCGCGCGTGAGATCCGAGAGCAGCGCCATCACCGCCGCGGAAATCGCTCCGGCGCCCTGCAGGATGCGCCCGGCGATCACGCCCCAGATACTGTCGGACATCGCCGCCAATACGGCGCCAGCAGCGAAGATCAGCAAGCCGAAATAAATGATCGGCAAGCGACCGATGCGGTCAGAAAGGATGCCGAAGGGAATTTGCAGCAGCGCCTGGGTCAAACCATAGGCGCCGATGGCCAGACCGATCAGCGTGGGTGTGGCGCCGTCGAGATCCATGCCGTAGGTCGCCAGCACCGGCAAAACCATGAACATGCCGAGCATGCGGAACGCGAAAACCAGGGCCAGCCCGGCCGCTGCGCGTGTTTCGCTGGCGCTCATGCGCTCGCTGTAGGGGTCCTGCATGGAGGGTCTCGCTTGTATGAACCGGCGGCGATTCTAGCAGCCATCCTATAGGGTCTGTTGCCGTTTCAGCGCAATCCGCGTTGCTGCGTCAAATGGCGCCATGGCCGGGCGGCGTTCCGCAGGCGCGGGACGCAGGTAATGGTCATTCCCTTGCCAAGTCCCGCAACGCCGCATGGCGTCATTTGCCGCGCAACCCGAAGGGCCGGGCCTGTTTTTGCGCGATGCGGCGTTACTCGTCGCTTATTTGGAATGCCAAACTTCGCTCCTCGTGCCTTGCCTCGCGCAAGAACAGGCTCCGGCGCGGACGCGCTGAAACGGCAACAGACCCTAGCAGGCACAGGCGCGCGGTTTTGCCGCGACTATCACCCCGGCCGTATACTTTCGGGTTTCCGCCCGCCACGCGAGGCTGTTTTGGACAAGATTCTGATTCGTGGTGCCCGCACCCACAACCTGAAGAACATCGACCTCACCCTGCCACGCGACAAGCTGATCGTCATCACCGGCCTGTCCGGCTCCGGCAAGTCCTCGCTGGCGTTCGACACGCTCTACGCCGAGGGCCAGCGGCGCTACGTCGAGTCCCTCTCGGCCTACGCCCGGCAATTTCTGTCGATGATGGAAAAGCCCGACGTCGACACCATCGAGGGGCTCTCCCCAGCGATCTCCATCGAGCAGAAATCCACGTCGCACAACCCGCGCTCCACCGTCGGCACCATCACCGAGATCTACGACTACCTGCGCCTGCTCTACGCGCGGGTCGGCACGCCGCGCTGCCCGGACCATGACGCGCCGCTGGAGGCGCAGACCGTCAGCCAGATGGTCGATCAGGTGCTGGCCCTGCCTGAAGGGCGCAAGCTGATGCTGCTGGCACCGGTCATCCGCGAGCGCAAGGGCGAGCATCTGGCGGTGTTCGACGAACTGCGCGCCCAGGGCTTCGTCCGCGCACGGGTCAACGGCAAGCTGTACGAGCTGGACGAATTGCCCAAGCTGGACAAGCAGAAAAAGCACTCCATCGACGTGGTGGTGGACCGCTTCAAGGTCCGCGGCGACCTGCAGCAGCGCCTGGCCGAGTCCTTCGAGACCGCGCTCAAGCTGGCCGACGGCATCGCCCTGGTCGCCTCCATGGAAGAGGACGACGACAGTGAGGATCTGATCTTCTCCGCGCGCTTCGCCTGCCCGATCTGCGGCCACTCGATCAGCGAACTGGAACCCAAGCTGTTCTCGTTCAACAACCCCGCCGGCGCCTGCCCGACCTGCGATGGCCTGGGCGTGAAGCAGTTCTTCGACGCCAAGCGCCTGGTCAACGGCGAACTGACCCTGGCCGAAGGCGCCATCCGCGGCTGGGACCGGCGCAACGCCTACTACTTCCAGATGCTCGGCTCGCTGGCCTCGCACTACGGCTTCAGCCTCGACGAGCCGTTCGACGCGCTGTCGGCCGAGCACCAGAAATTCATCCTGCGCGGCAGCGGCCGGGAAAACGTCGAGTTCCGCTACCTCAACGACCGCGGCGACATCGTCAAGCGCTCGCACCCCTTCGAGGGCATCATTCCCAACCTCGAACGCCGCTATCGCGAAACCGAATCCAATTCGGTACGCGAAGAACTCGCCAAGTACCTCAGCACCCAGCCCTGCCCGGAGTGCCGCGGCACCCGCCTACGCCGCGAGGCGCGCCATGTCTGGGTCGGCGACAAGACCCTGCCGGCGGTCACCGGGCTGCCGATCGGCGATGCCACCGAGTACTTCGGCGGCCTGTCGCTGAGCGGCCGCCGCGGCGAGATCGCCGACAAGATCCTCAAGGAAATCCGCGAGCGCCTGCAGTTCCTGGTCAACGTCGGCCTCGACTACCTGACCCTGGACCGCAGCGCCGACACCCTCTCCGGCGGCGAGGCGCAACGCATCCGCCTGGCCAGCCAGATCGGCGCCGGCCTGGTCGGGGTGATGTACATCCTCGACGAGCCCTCGATCGGCCTGCACCAGCGCGATAACGAGCGCCTGCTCGGCACCCTGCGCCACCTGCGCGATATCGGCAATACGGTGATCGTGGTGGAGCACGACGAGGATGCCATCCGCCTCGCCGACTACGTGGTGGACATCGGCCCCGGCGCCGGCGTGCACGGTGGGCGCATCGTCGCCGAAGGCACTCCGGACGAGGTGATGGCACATCCCGACTCGCTGACCGGCAAGTACCTGTCCGGCCGCGTAAAGATCAACTACCCGCCACAGCGCACCCGCCGCGATTCGAAGAAGCTGCTCAAGCTCAAGGGCGCGCGCGGCAACAACCTGCGCAACGTCGATCTGGAAATCCCGGTGGGCCTGCTCACCTGCATCACCGGCGTATCCGGTTCGGGCAAGTCGACGCTGATCAACAACACCCTGTTCCCGATTACCGCCACTGCGCTGAACGGCGCCACCACGCTGGAAGTGGCGCCCCACGATTCGTTCGACGGGCTGCAGCACCTGGACAAGGTGGTCGATATCGACCAGAGCCCGATCGGCCGCACGCCGCGCTCCAACCCGGCGACCTACACCGGGCTGTTCACGCCGATCCGCGAACTCTTCGCCGGCGTGCCGGAAGCCCGTTCGCGCGGCTATGGCCCGGGGCGCTTCTCCTTCAACGTCAAGGGCGGGCGCTGCGAGGCCTGCCAGGGCGACGGCGTGATCAAGGTGGAGATGCACTTCCTGCCGGACATCTACGTGCCCTGCGACGTGTGCAAGGGCAAGCGCTACAACCGCGAAACCCTGGAAGTGAAGTACAAGGGCAAGAGCATCACCGAAGTGCTCGACATGACCATCGAGGAAGCCCGGGAGTTCTTCGACCCGGTGCCGGCGGTCGCGCGCAAGCTGCAGACACTGATGGACGTCGGCCTGTCGTACATCAAGCTGGGGCAGAGCGCGACCACCCTGTCCGGCGGCGAGGCGCAACGGGTCAAGCTGTCGCGCGAGCTGTCCAAGCGCGACACCGGCAAGACCCTCTACATCCTCGACGAACCGACCACCGGCCTGCACTTCGCCGATATCCAGCAGTTGCTCGACGTGCTCCATCGCCTGCGCGACCACGGCAACACCGTGGTGGTCATCGAGCACAACCTGGACGTGATCAAGACCGCCGACTGGCTGGTCGATCTCGGCCCGGAGGGCGGCTCAAAGGGCGGACAGATCATCGCCAGCGGCACCCCGGAAGAAGTCGCGGCGATGCCCCAGTCGCATACCGGGCATTTCCTCAAGCCGCTGCTGGAGCGCGACGCCCAGCCCAAGGGCTGACAGCCGGCGAAAACGAAAAGGCCCGCAGCATGCTGCGGGCCTTTTTTGCGGGCCTGGATCAGGCCAGAGCGTCTTCCAGCGGAACGTCCAGGGCCTTGGCGATACCGCTGCCGTAGGCTGGGTCGGCAAGATAGCAGTGCTTGATATGGCGCAACTTGATGTGACGATCGACACCCCGCATCGAACGGGCAGTGTTCTCGAACAGACGCTGCTGCTCGTCGGCCTGCATCAAGCGGAACAGGTTGCCCGGCTGGGTGAAGTAGTCGGCATCGTCGGCACGGTAATCGTAGCGATCCGCCGCGCCCTCCAGCGCCAGCGGCGGCTCGCTGAAGTCCGGCTGCTCGCGCCACTCGCCATAGGTGTTCGGCTCGTAGTGCAGACGGCCGCCCTGGTTGCCGTCCACGCGCATGGCGCCATCGCGGTGATAGCTGTGTACCGGGCAACGCGGCGCATTCACCGGAATCTGGTGGTGGTTCACGCCGAGGCGATAGCGCTGCGCATCGCCGTAGGAGAACAGCCGACCCTGCAACATGCGGTCCGGCGAGAAGCTGATGCCGGGCACCACGTTGGCGGGGGTGAACGCGGCCTGCTCGACATCCTGGAAGTAGTTGTCCGGATTACGGTTCAGCTCGTAGTAGCCGACCTCGATCAGTGGATAGTCGGCATGCGGCCAGACTTTGGTCAGGTCGAACGGATGGTACGGCACCTTGGCCGCGTCGGCTTCCGGCATGAGCTGCACGTACATCGTCCAGCGCGGATACTCGCCCCGTTCGATCGCCTCGAACAGGTCGCGCTGCGAGCTTTCGCGGTCATTGGCGACGATCGCCGCGGCTTCGGCATCGGTCAGGTTCTTGATGCCCTGCTGGGTGCGGAAGTGGAACTTGACCCAGTAGCGCTCGTTCGCCGGGCTGATGAAGCTGTAGGTGTGCGAGCCGAAACCGTGCATATGACGGTAGGAAGCCGGGATACCGCGGTCGCCCATGACATAGGTGATCTGGTGCAGCGCCTCGGGCAGGCCGGTCCAGAAGTCCCAGTTGTTGTTGGCGCTGCGCATGTTGGTGCGCGGGTCGCGCTTGACCGCGTGATTGAGGTCGGGGAACTTCAGCGGGTCGCGGAAGAAGAACACCGGCGTGTTGTTGCCGACCATGTCCCAGTTGCCTTGCTCGGTGTAGAACTTCAGGGCATAGCCGCGGATGTCGCGCTCGGCGTCGGCGGCGCCGCGCTCGCCGGCCACGGTGGAGAAACGGGCGAACAACGGAGTGCGCTTGCCGATTTCGGAGAACAGTTGCGCCTTGGTGTAGCGGGTGATGTCGTGGGTCACGACGAACTCGCCGAAGGCACCGGAACCCTTGGCGTGCATGCGCCGCTCCGGGATGACCTCGCGGTCGAAGTGCGCCAGCTTCTCCAGGAACCACACGTCCTGCAGCAGCATAGGGCCGCGCCGCCCCGCAGTCATCGAATTCTGGTTTTCGGCTACCGGCGCACCGGCAACGGTAGTGAGCTTAGGCTTGTCAGTCATGGCTGGATCTCCTTGGCATTCAACATTCGGGGGTATAGGCACCGGCTGGTTGAAAGCCATCATAGGAACCAAGCGCAACGCCGGCTAATGAGGAAGGCCAACGCGTCCGATAGAGCAAATCTTTCAGACATAAAAAAACCGAGCCCAGAGGCTCGGTTTTCTTCGACAGCGCCGAACTTACTCGGCAGCTTCCACCTCACCGGTGACCGGACGGTCAACCAGTTCGACGTAAGCCATCGGGGCGTTGTCGCCAGCGCGGAAACCGCACTTGAGGATACGCAGGTAGCCGCCCTGACGGGTGGCGTAGCGCTTGCCCAGGTCGTTGAACAGCTTACCCACGGCTGCTTTCGAACGGGTACGGTCGAAAGCCAGGCGGCGGTTGGCGACGCTGTCTTCCTTGGCCAGGGTGATCAGCGGCTCGGCAACGCGACGCAGTTCCTTGGCCTTGGGCAGGGTGGTCTTGATCAGTTCGTGCTCGAACAGCGACACCGCCATGTTCTGGAACATGGCCTTGCGGTGGGCGCTGGTGCGGCTCAGGTGACGGCCACTTTTACGATGACGCATGATTGAAATTCCTTACCAAACGTTCAGTTCGGTTACTGGGGACGATCAGGCCGTGGCCTTATCGTCCTTCTTGAGACTTGCCGGCGGCCAGTTGTCCAGGCGCATACCGAGGGACAAACCACGCGAAGCCAGAACGTCCTTGATCTCGGTCAGGGACTTCTTGCCCAGGTTCGGCGTTTTCAACAGCTCCACTTCGGTGCGCTGGATCAGATCACCGATGTAGTAGATGTTTTCCGCCTTCAGGCAGTTGGCCGAACGTACGGTCAGCTCCAGGTCATCAACCGGACGCAACAGGATCGGATCGATCTCGTCTTCCTGCTCGACAACCACCGGCTCGCTGTCGCCCTTGAGGTCGACGAACGCAGCCAGCTGCTGCTGCAGGATGGTCGCTGCACGACGGATCGCTTCTTCAGGATCCAGGGTGCCGTTGGTTTCCAGGTCGATGACCAGCTTGTCCAGGTTGGTACGCTGCTCGACACGGGCATTCTCGACCACATAAGCCACACGGCGAACCGGGCTGAAGGTGGCGTCGAGCTGCAGACGGCCGATGCTGCGGCTTTCGTCTTCATCGCTCTGACGCGCATCAGCAGGCTCGTAACCGCGGCCGCGAGCGACCTTGAGCTTCATGTTGAGCGAGCCGTTAGCCGCCAGGTTGGCGATCAGGTGATCGCCATTGACGATTTCGACATCGTGATCCAGCTGGATATCGGCAGCGGTCACAGCGCCCGCGCCCTTCTTCACCAGGCTCAAGGTCACTTCATCACGGCCGTGCAGCTTGATGGCGATACCTTTGAGGTTGAGCAGGATTTCGATCACATCTTCCTGCACACCCTCGATGGCGCTGTACTCGTGGAGCACACCGTCGATCTCGGCCTCGACCACAGCGCAGCCGGGCATGGAGGACAACAGGATACGACGCAGCGCGTTGCCCAGGGTGTGGCCAAAACCACGCTCGAGGGGCTCGAGAGTGATCTTGGCACGGGTCGGACTGACCACCTGCACATCGATATGGCGGGGGGTCAGGAACTCATTTACCGAACTCTGCATGGATACACCTATTTTCTAGCCCTTACTTGGAGTAGAGCTCGACAATCAGGTTTTCGTTGATGTCGGCGGACAGATCGCTGCGAGCCGGAACATTCTTGAAAACACCGGATTTCTTGTCGGCGTCTACTTCGACCCATTCAACGCGACCGCGTTGAGCGCACAGTTCGAGGGCCTGGGCGATACGCAGCTGGTTACGGCACTTCTCGCGAACGGCAACCACGTCACCGGCCTTGACCTGGTAGGACGGGATATTCACGGTCTGACCGTTGACGGTGATCGACTTGTGCGAGACCAGTTGGCGCGATTCGGCACGAGTGGAGCCGAAGCCCATGCGATACACGACGTTGTCCAGACGGCATTCGAGCAGTTGCAGCAGGTTCTCGCCGGTAGCGCCCTTGCGGCTGGCCGCTTCCTTGTAGTAACCGCTGAACTGGCGCTCGAGCACACCGTAGATACGGCGCACCTTCTGCTTTTCACGCAGCTGGGTGCCGTAGTCGGACAGACGACCGCGACGCTGGCCGTGAACACCCGGCGGGGTTTCGATGTTGCACTTGGATTCGAGCGCGCGCGCACCACTCTTCAGGAAGAGATCGGTGCCTTCACGACGAGACAGTTTGCACTTGGGACCAATATAACGAGCCATTCTTCACTGTCTCCTGATTACACGCGGCGCTTCTTCGGCGGACGGCACCCGTTGTGCGGGATCGGCGTCACGTCGGTGATGCTGGCGATTTTATAGCCACATGCGTTCAATGCACGCACAGCGGACTCACGACCCGGGCCCGGGCCCTTGACGTTGACGTCGAGGTTCTTCAGGCCGTACTCCAGAGCAGCCTGGCCGGCGCGCTCTGCGGCGATCTGGGCAGCGAACGGAGTGCTCTTGCGCGAGCCACGGAAACCGGAACCACCCGAGGTAGCCCAGGACAAAGCGTTGCCCTGGCGGTCGGTGATGGTCACGATGGTGTTGTTGAAAGACGCATGGATGTGGGCGATGCCATCAACCACTGTCTTTTTGACTTTCTTACGAGGACGAGCAGCAGGTTTTGCCATGACTAAATTCCTACGCGATTACTTGCGGATCGGCTTGCGCGGGCCCTTACGGGTACGTGCGTTGGTCTTGGTGCGCTGACCGCGAACCGGCAGACCACGACGATGACGCAGGCCGCGGTAGCAACCCAGGTCCATCAAGCGTTTGATTTTCATGTTGACTTCGCGACGCAGGTCGCCTTCAACGATGAATTTGCCGACTTCGCCGCGCAGCAGTTCGACCTGCTCGTCGGAGAGATCCTTGATCTTTGCTGCCGGATTCACGCCGGTAGCGGCACAGATTTCCTGTGCACGGGTGCGACCAACACCGTAGATGTAGGTCAGCGAGATAACAGTGTGCTTGTTATCCGGAATGTTGACGCCTGCAATACGGGCCATTCAGTGAAACTCCAATTGACAGCTACCTACGCCCCGGAAGCCAAGAAAAGGGCGCGAGATATTAACGCTGTAAAAACAAATATTCAACCCGGCAGCGCACTAGCTGCCGGGTTCTGACGCCTTACACAATCAGCCTTGGCGCTGCTTGTGACGCGGTTCCGCGCTGCAGATCACGCGCACGACACCGTCGCGACGGATGATCTTGCAGTTACGGCACAGCTTTTTCACCGATGCACGAACTTTCATCACCAACTCCTAGAACCTTACGAACCATCTCAGCGGAGCATGCCGCTGCCATAGCTCTTCAGGTTGGCTTTCTTCATCAGGGAATCGTACTGGTGCGACATGAGGTGTGATTGCACTTGCGACATGAAGTCCATCACAACCACCACCACGATCAGCAACGAGGTCCCACCAAGGTAGAACGGCACATTGGCTGCAACCACAAGGAACTGGGGCAGCAGGCAGACAGCCGTCATGTACAGGGCACCGAACATGGTCAAGCGGGTCAGAACGCCATCGATATAGCGCGCCGACTGCTCACCAGGACGAATCCCCGGGATAAATGCACCAGACTTCTTCAGATTCTCCGCGACATCCTTGGGATTGAACATCAATGCCGTGTAGAAGAAGCAGAAGAAAATGATTCCAGCGCTGAACAGCAGGATATTCAAAGGCTGACCAGGAGCGATCGCCTGAGAAATATCGGCCAACCAGCTCATGCTCTCGGACTGGCCGAACCACTGCCCCAAGGACGCCGGGAACAGCAGGATGCTGCTGGCGAAGATGGCCGGAATGACCCCCGCCATGTTCACTTTCAACGGCAGATGACTGGTCTGCGCAGCGAAGACCTTACGGCCCTGCTGGCGCTTGGCGTAGTGCACCGCGATGCGGCGCTGCCCACGCTCGATGAAGACCACGAAACCGATGATCGCAACAGCCAGCAGGCCTACCGCGAGCAAGGCGATGATGTTGATATCACCCTGGCGAGCCGACTCGAAGGATTGGCCGAGGGCACCCGGCAAGCCGGCGACGATACCGGCGAAGATCAGCATCGAAATACCGTTGCCGACCCCACGCTCGGTGATCTGCTCGCCAAGCCACATCATGAACATCGCACCCGCCACGAAGGTGGTGACGGCCACGAAGTAGAAGCCGAAATCGTTGCTGAACGCGACACCTTGCCCCGCCAGCCCGACCGACATCCCGACAGCCTGGACGATCGCCAGCACCAACGTACCGTAACGCGTGTACTGACTGATCTTCCGCCGGCCGGCCTCGCCCTCTTTCTTCAACTGCTCCAGCTGTGGGCTGACAGCGGTCATGAGCTGCATGATGATCGAGGCCGAGATGTACGGCATGATCCCCAGTGCAAAGATGCTCATGCGCTCCAGCGCACCGCCGGAAAACATGTTGAACAAGCTAAGGATGGTCCCCTCGTTCTGACGGAACAGCTCGGCCAGCCGGTCGGGATTGATCCCGGGCACCGGGATGTGTGCGCCAATCCGGTAGACGATGATCGCCATGAACAGAAAGCGCAGACGAGCCCAGAGTTCGGACAGCCCACCATTACTCAGCGCGGAGAGAGCACCTTGCTTAGCCATTTATTCCTCGAACTTGCCGCCAGCTGCTTCGATAGCCGCACGCGCACCCTTGGTGGCTGCGATGCCCTTGAGAGTAACCGCACGCCCAACCTCGCCGGACAGCATGACTTTCACACGCTGCACGTTCTGGTTGATGACGTTGGCGTCTTTCAGGCTCTGCACGGTCACTACATCACCTTCCACCTTGGCCAGCTCGGAAGTACGCACTTCTGCGCGATCCATGGCCTTCAGGGAGACGAAGCCAAACTTCGGCAGGCGACGGTGCAACGGCTGCTGACCGCCTTCGAACCCGGGCGCGATCTTGCCGCCGGAGCGGGAAGTCTGGCCCTTGTGGCCACGGCCACCGGTCTTGCCGAGACCGCTACCAATACCACGGCCCGGACGCAGCTTCTCGCGACGGGCACCCGGCGCGGAACGTAGATCGTTCAATTGCATGATTAACCCTCCACACGGAGAAGGTAGTAGGCCTTGTTGATCATGCCGCGATTCTCAGGAGTGTCCTGGACTTCGACGGTATGACCGATACGACGCAGGCCGAGACCCTTGACGCAAGCCTTGTGGTTAGCCAGACGGCCGTTCACGCTCTTGACCAGCGTGACTTTGACAGTAGCGTTAGCCATGGTTAGAGAATCTCCTCGACGCTCTTGCCACGCTTGGCGGCGACCGACTCCGGCGACTGCATGGCCTTCAGACCCTTGAACGTGGCATGCACCACGTTGACCGGGTTGGTGGAGCCGTAGCACTTGGCCAGGACGTTCTGCACACCAGCAACTTCCAGGATGGCGCGCATGGCACCACCGGCGATCACACCCGTACCTTCGGAGGCAGGCTGCATGTAGATCTTGGATGCGCCGTGCGCGGCCTTGGTCGGGTACTGCAGCGTGGTGCCGTTCAGGTCGACCTGGATCATGTTGCGGCGAGCCGCTTCCATGGCCTTCTGGATGGCAGCCGGCACTTCGCGGGACTTGCCACGACCGAAACCGACGCGACCCTTGCCGTCACCCACCACGGTCAACGCGGTGAAGGTGAAGATACGGCCACCCTTTACAGTCTTTGCGACGCGGTTAACTTGAACCAGCTTCTCGATGTAGCCTTCGTCGCGCTTTTGCTCGTTATTTGCCATAACTTAGAACTCCAGCCCGCCTTCACGAGCAGCATCAGCCAGTGCCTTCACACGACCGTGGTACTTGAAGCCAGAACGGTCGAACGCCACCTGGGTGACACCTGCGGCTTTCGCACGCTCAGCGACCAGCTGACCGACTTTCTTGGCAGCTTCGACGTTGCCGGTGGCCCCATCGCGCAATTCTTTGTCCAGAGTCGAGGCGCTGGCCAGGACCTTGCCGCCGTCGGCCGAAAGGACCTGGGCGTAGATGTGCTGGGAAGAGCGGTACACACAAAGGCGTACGGTTTCCAGCTCGCGCATCTTCAGGCGTGCCTTGCGAGCGCGACGCAGACGAGTTTCTTTCTTTACGCTCATTTGCTATGCCCTACTTCTTCTTAGCTTCTTTGCGACGGACTACTTCATCCGAGTAACGTACGCCCTTGCCTTTGTAAGGCTCCGGACGACGGAAATCGCGGATTTCAGCAGCCACCTGACCGACCAGTTGCTTGTCGACACCCTTGATCAGGATATCGGTCTGGCTGGGGGTTTCAGCGGTAACGCCTTGCGGCAGTTCGTAATCCACCGGATGCGAGAAGCCGAGAGCCAGGGACAGCACTTGACCTTTGGCTTGCGCCTTGTAACCGACGCCGACCAGCTGGAGCTTGCGCTCGAAGCCTTGGCTGACACCGATGACCATGTTGTTGACCAGCGCACGCGTGGTGCCGGCCATGGCGCGAGTCTGCTGGTCGCCATTGCGACCGGCGAAACGCAGCTCGCCCGAGTCCTGGATGACTTCCACGGACGGATGGACGTTCAGTTCGAGAGCGCCCTTGGCACCCTTCACCGAAAGCTGCTGGCCGGACATCTTGACTTCGACGCCAGCGGGCAGCTTGACGGGGTTCTTAGCAACGCGAGACATGCCTATCCCCCCTTAGAACACAGTGCAGAGCACTTCGCCGCCAACACCAGCAGCGCGAGCAGCCCGATCGGTCATCACACCCTTGTTGGTGGAAACGATCGAAACGCCCAGCCCGCCACGTACTTTCGGCAACTGGTCAACGGATTTGTACTGGCGCAGGCCAGGACGACTTACGCGCTTGAGTTCCTCGATGACCGGACGGCCTTCGAAGTACTTCAGCTCGATGGACAGTTGCGGCTTGGCGTCGCCACTGACCTGGTATCCCGCGATATAGCCTTCGCCCTGAAGAACATTGGCTACAGCCACCTTCAGAGTGGAAGACGGCATGCTTACGACGGACTTTTCGGCCATCTGGGCATTACGGATACGAGTTAGCATGTCCGCTAACGGGTCCTGCATACTCATGGGCTCTTAGCTCCTAAAACGAATAAATAAGCCTTTGTACGGCTCGTGTCGCCAACGTGCGAGCAAGCGCAAAAATGCGAGGCTCAGGCGAGCCGGACATTCTAGAGACACCCCAGAAACGAATCAAGCCCCAGAAGGGGCTTGATCGATAAACAAACAGGGCGCCAGCGCCCCGTTCGTCTTGTTACCAGCTGGCCTTGACCAGACCCGGCACGTCGCCGCGCATGGCGGCCTGACGCAGCATGTTGCGCGCCAGACCGAACTTGCGGTACACGCCGTGCGGGCGCCCGGTCAGGCGGCAGCGGTTGCGCAGGCGCGAGGCACTGGCGTCACGCGGCTGCTTCTGCAGGGCGACCTGAGCTTCCCAACGCTGCTCCGGAGTGGAGTCGGGGCTGGCGATGACAGCCTTCAGCGCCGCACGCTTCTGCGCGTACTTGGCAACCGTACGCTGACGCTTCAGCTCACGGTTCTTCATGCTTTGTTTAGCCATGTCCTACTCCAATCAGTTGCGGAACGGGAAGTTGAAGGCACGCAGCAATGCGCGACCTTCTTCATCCGTCCGGGCAGTGGTGGTCAGGGTGATGTCCAGGCCACGCAGAGCATCGATCTTGTCGTAATCGATTTCCGGGAAGATGATCTGCTCTTTCACGCCCATGCTGTAGTTGCCGCGACCATCGAAGGACTTGGCATTCAGGCCGCGGAAGTCACGCACGCGCGGCAGGGAGATGGAAAGCAGACGATCCAGGAATTCGTACATACGCTCGCGACGCAGAGTCACCTTGACACCGATCGGCCAGCCTTCGCGGACCTTGAAGCCGGCGATGGACTTGCGAGCGTGAGTCACGACGACCTTCTGGCCGGTGATCTTTTCCAGGTCGGCAACGGCGTTGTCGATGATCTTCTTGTCACCGATCGCCTCGCCAATACCCATGTTGAGGGTGATCTTGGTAATGCGCGGAACTTCCATCACGTTCGCAAGCTTCAGTTCTTCCTTCAGCTTGGGCGCGATTTCCTTCCGATAAACTTCTTTTAGTCGTGCCATGGTTATCTACCTAGCAGTCTCAAGCGTCAACCGGCTTCTGGGTCGACTTGAAGACACGAATTTTCTTACCGTCTTCAACCTTGAAGCCAACGCGGTCTGCCTTGTTGGTTTCACCGTTGAAAATGGCGACGTTAGAGGCGTGCAGAGGCGCCTCCTTCTCGACGATACCGCCCTGAACGCCGGACATCGGGTTCGGCTTGGTATGACGCTTCACCAGGTTGACCCCACCAACGACCAGACGGTCGTCAGCGAGAACCTTGAGCACCTTACCGCGCTTGCCCTTGTCTTTGCCGGCGATGACGATGATCTCGTCGTTGCGACGAATCTTTTGCATGCGGCTACTCCTTACAGCACTTCAGGGGCGAGCGAGACGATCTTCATGAACTTCTCGGTACGAAGTTCACGCGTCACCGGCCCAAAGATACGGGTGCCGATAGGCTCCTGCTTGTTGTTCAACAGAACAGCAGCGTTGCCATCGAAGCGAATGATCGAACCATCGGGACGACGAACGCCGTGACGGGTGCGGACCACGACTGCAGTCATCACCTGGCCTTTCTTGACCTTGCCACGCGGAATCGCTTCCTTGACGGTAACCTTGATAATGTCGCCGATGCCGGCGTAACGGCGGTGAGAACCGCCGAGCACCTTGATACACATGACGCGACGAGCGCCACTGTTATCCGCCACATCGAGCATGGATTGAGTCTGAATCATAAAATTTCTCCGACCCTTAGCCCTTAGACTTCGACGGCGCGTTCAACGACTTCAACCAGAGCCCAGGACTTGGTCTTGGACTGCGGACGGGTTTCACGGATAGAAACCTTGTCGCCGATCTTGCACTGGTTGGTTTCGTCGTGAGCGTGCAGCTTGGTCGAACGCTTGACGTATTTGCCGTAGATCGGGTGCTTGACGCGACGCTCGATCAGAACGGTGATGGTCTTATCCATCTTGTCGCTGACGACGCGGCCGGTCAGCGTGCGGACGGTTTTCTGAGCTTCAGCCATGATCACTTACCTGCCTGCTGGTTGAGCACAGTCTTGACACGAGCGATGTCGCGCTTGACTTGCGAGAGCAGGTGAGACTGCCCCAACTGGCCAGTCGCCTTCTGCATACGCAGATTGAACTGGTCCCGTAGCAGCTCGAGCAGTTGCTCGTTCAGCTGCTCAACGGATTTTTCACGAAGTTCATTCGCTTTCATCACATCACCGTCCGCTTAACAAAGGAGGTGGCGAGCGGCAGCTTTGCAGCAGCCAGGGCAAATGCCTCACGCGCCAGCTCTTCGGAAACACCCTCGATCTCGTAGAGCACCTTGCCCGGCTGAATCTGGGCTACCCAGTACTCGACGCTACCCTTACCTTTACCCATACGAACTTCGAGGGGCTTCTTGGTAACCGGCTTGTCGGGGAACACGCGGATCCAGATCTTGCCGCCACGCTTGACGTGACGGGTCAGCGCACGACGCGCAGCCTCGATCTGACGTGCGGTCAGGCGACCACGGGAAACAGACTTCAGGGCGAACTCGCCGAAGCTGACCTTGCTACCGCGCTGAGCCAGACCACGGTTGTGGCCGGTCATCTGCTTGCGGAATTTTGTACGCTTGGGTTGCAACATTTGGCGTACCCCTTACTTAGCAGCTTTTTTACGAGGCGCAGGCGCTTGCGGCTTGAGCTCTTCATGGCGACCACCAATCACTTCGCCCTTGAAGATCCACACCTTGACACCGATCACACCGTAGGTGGTGTGCGCTTCGTAAGTGTTGTAATCGATATCGGCACGCAGGGTGTGCAGCGGCACACGACCTTCGCGATACCACTCGGTACGGGCGATTTCAGCCCCACCCAGACGACCACTGACCTGGATCTTGATGCCTTTGGCACCAATGCGCATGGCGTTCTGTACGGCGCGCTTCATGGCGCGACGGAACATCACGCGACGCTCCAGCTGCTGAGCAACGCTCTGTGCAACCAGCATGGCGTCGAGCTCCGGCTTGCGGATCTCTTCGATGTTGATGTGCACCGGCACACCCATTTGCTTGGTCAGGTCCTGACGCAGCTTCTCGACATCCTCACCTTTCTTGCCGATCACGATGCCGGGACGAGCGGTGTGGATGGTGATGCGTGCGGTTTGAGCCGGGCGATGAATATCGATACGGCTTACGGACGCGCTTTTTAGTTTGTCCTGGAGATACTCGCGCACGTTCAGATCTGCAAGCAGATAGTCTGCATACGTACGGCCGTCTGCGTACCAGACGGAGGTGTGCTCCTTGACGATTCCCAGGCGAATGCCAGTGGGATGTACTTTCTGACCCATCTGATCGACTCCGTTACTTGTCCGCAACCTTGACAGTGATATGGCAAGACCGCTTGACGATGCGATCAGCGCGGCCCTTGGCACGCGGCATGATGCGCTTAAGCGAACGCCCTTCGTTGACGAAGACGGTGGAGACCTTCAGATCATCCACATCGGCGCCTTCGTTGTGCTCGGCGTTGGCAACGGCCGACTCCAGCACTTTCTTCATGATCTCGGCGGCTTTCTTGCTGCTGAAAGCCAGGAGGTTGAGCGCGTCGCCCACCTTCTTCCCGCGGATCTGGTCGGCGACCAGGCGGGCTTTCTGGGCGGAGATGCGAGCGCCCGACAACTTAGCGGCTACTTCCATCTTTCCTTACCCCTTAGCGCTTGCCTTTCTTGTCCGCCACGTGCCCGCGATAAGTACGGGTGGCAGCGAACTCGCCGAGTTTGTGGCCGACCATGTCTTCGGACACGAGGACCGGGACATGCTGACGACCGTTGTGTACAGCGATGGTCAGACCGACCATTTGCGGCAGGATCATCGAACGACGCGACCAGGTTTTCACCGGCTTGCGATCGTTCTTTTCCACCGCCGCTTCGACCTTCTTCAATAGGTGAAGATCGATAAAAGGACCTTTTTTCAGAGAACGCGGCACTGTCGTATCCCTCTAGTTACTTGCGACGACGGACGATCATGTTATCGGTGCGCTTGTTAGTGCGGGTCTTCGCGCCCTTGGTCGGGAAGCCCCACGGCGACACCGGATGACGACCACCGGAGGTACGACCTTCACCACCACCGTGCGGGTGGTCGACCGGGTTCATCGCGACACCACGAACGGTCGGGCGGATGCCCTTCCAGCGCTTGGCACCGGCTTTACCCAGCGAACGCAGGCTGTGCTCGGAGTTCGAGACCTCGCCCAGGGTCGCACGGCACTCGGCCAGCACTTTACGCATCTCGCCGGAGCGCAGACGCAGGGTCACATAGGCACCTTCGCGAGCGACCAGCTGAGCCGAAGCACCAGCGGAGCGAGCGATCTGAGCACCCTTGCCCGGCTTCAGCTCGACTCCGTGAACGGTGGAACCCAGCGGGATGTTGCGCAGCGGCAGGCTGTTACCGGCCTTGATCGGCGCATTGATGCCCGAAACCAGCTGATCACCGGCGCTCACGCCCTTCGGCGCGATGATGTAGCGACGCTCACCGTCGGCATACTTCAGCAGCGCGATGTGTGCAGTACGGTTCGGATCGTATTCGATGCGCTCGACGATGGCAGGAATGCCATCCTTGTTGCGACGAAAATCGACCAGACGATAGTGCTGCTTGTGACCACCGCCGATGTGACGGGTGGTGATACGACCGTTGTTGTTACGGCCGCCAGACTTCGACTTCTTCTCGAGCAGCGGTGCGTAAGGAGCGCCTTTGTGCAGCTCCTGGTTGACCACCTTGACCACGAAGCGGCGGCCCGCGGAAGTCGGTTTGCATTTAACGATTGCCATGATGCACCCCTTCCTTACTCAGCACTGCCGGAGAAATCGAGATCCTGGCCCGGCTGGAGAGCGATGTACGCCTTCTTCCAGTCGTTGCGCTTGCCCAGGCCGCGAGCGGTGCGCTTGGTCTTGCCCTGGACGTTCAGGGTGTTGACGGCAGCGACCTTCACGCCGAACAGGCTTTCGACGGCCTTCTTGATTTCCAGCTTGGTTGCATCGGTTGCAACCTTGAAAACGAATTGCTTCTTGCTGTCAGCCAGCACGGTAGCCTTCTCGGAGACGTGCGGACCAAGCAGGACTTTGAATACGCGTTCCTGGTTCATCCCAGCAGCTCCTCGAATTTCTTCACAGCCGACACGGTGATCAACACCTTGTCATAGGCGATCAGGCTGACCGGATCCGAACCCTGGACGTCGCGGACGTCGACGTGCGGCAGGTTGCGCGCAGCCAGGTACAGGTTCTGATCGACAGCATCGGAAACGATCAGCACGTCGTTCAGGCCCATACCGCTCAGCTTGCTGGCAAGCTGCTTGGTCTTGGGAGTCTCGACGGCGAAATCCTCGACGACGACCAGACGCTCGGAGCGAACCAGCTCAGCAAGGATGGAGCGCAGCGCGGCGCGATACATCTTCTTGTTCAGCTTCTGGTCATGATTCTGCGGACGAGCAGCGAAGGTTACGCCACCGCCACGCCAGATCGGGCCACGCGAGGTACCGGCACGAGCACGGCCGGTGCCCTTCTGACGCCACGGGCGCTTACCGCCACCGGAGACATCGGAACGGGTCTTCTGCTGCTTGCTACCCTGACGACCGCCAGCCATGTAGGCGACGACTGCCTGGTGCACCAGCGTCTCGTTGAACTCACCGCCAAAGGTGCGCTCGGAGACTTCGATGGCCTGTGCGCCATTTACATTCAATTGCATGTGAACTCCCCCTTAACCGCGAGCCTTGGCAGCCGGACGCACAACCACGTCACCGCCAGTGGCGCCGGGCACTGCACCCTTGACCAACAGCAGGTTACGCTCGGCGTCGACACGCACGATTTCCAGGGACTGCACGGTTACGCGCTCGGCGCCCATGTGCCCGGACATCTTCTTGCCCTTGAATACACGACCTGGAGTCTGGCACTGACCGATAGAGCCCGGGACGCGGTGGGATACGGAGTTACCGTGGGTATTGTCCTGCCCGCGGAAGTTCCAGCGCTTGATGGTACCGGCAAAGCCTTTACCCTTGGACTGACCGGTGACGTCCACCAACTGGCCCGCCTGGAAAATCTCGGCATTGATCTGATCGCCCACTTGGAATTCTTCGCCTTCGAGGCGAAATTCCCAGACACCACGACCGGCAGCGACATTCGCCTTGGCGAAATGACCGGCCTGAGCCTTGGTTACACGGGACGCGCGACGCTCACCAACAGTGACCTGCACTGCACGGTAGCCATCGCTCTCTTCATTCTTGAACTGAGTGACGCGATTCGGCTCGATCTCGATGACCGTAACCGGAATAGAGACACCATCTTCGGTGAAAACGCGGGTCATGCCGCATTTACGACCGACTACACCAATAGTCATTTTGAAACCTCTTGAGTGTACGGGGCTTTCACCCGCTATGGCCGCCCATTTCAGAGCGTTACACGACTAAAACTCTCAGGTTTTAGCCGAGGCTGATCTGCACTTCCACGCCAGCCGCAAGATCGAGCTTCATCAGCGCATCGACGGTTTTGTCGGTCGGCTGAACAATGTCCAGCACGCGCTTGTGGGTTCGAATTTCATACTGGTCGCGCGCGTCTTTGTTGACGTGCGGAGAAACCAGCACAGTGAACCGCTCTTTGCGGGTTGGCAGCGGAATCGGACCACGCACCTGAGCACCAGTACGTTTCGCGGTTTCCACGATTTCCTGGGTTGATTGATCGATCAGGCGATGGTCAAAAGCCTTCAACCGAATACGGATTTGTTGGTTTTGCATTTTGACCTCAGACTCCAAGTAGCCACCCTACCGGGCGCAATACCCCCGGTAAAAGGAGGCGCAATTGTACGGATGCGCCCATAGGGTGTCAATAAATGATCAACAATAGAAAAAGGCCCCCGAAGGGGCCTTCTTCATCATCGTCAAATATTACTCGACGATCTTGGCAACCACGCCGGCACCGACGGTACGGCCACCTTCGCGAATCGCGAAGCGCAGGCCGTCTTCCATGGCGATCGGCTTGATCAGGGTGACAACCATTTTCACGTTGTCGCCCGGCATCACCATCTCGACGCCTTCCGGCAGCTCGCACGAACCGGTCACGTCAGTGGTACGGAAGTAGAACTGTGGACGGTAGCCCTTGAAGAACGGGGTATGACGACCACCTTCTTCCTTGGACAGCACGTACACTTCGGCTTCGAACTTGGTGTGCGGCTTGATGGTGCCCGGCTTGGCCAGCACCTGACCACGCTCGACGTCATCACGCTTGGTGCCGCGCAGCAGCACGCCGCAGTTCTCGCCGGCACGACCTTCGTCGAGCAGCTTGCGGAACATTTCGACACCGGTACAGGTGGTCTTGGTGGTGTCACGCAGACCAACGATCTCGATTTCTTCCTGGACCTTGATGATGCCGCGCTCGACACGACCGGTCACCACGGTACCGCGGCCGGAGATCGAGAACACGTCTTCGATCGGCATCAGGAACGGCTTGTCGATGGCACGAACCGGCTCCGGGATGTAGGTGTCCAGGGTCTCGACCAGCTTCTTCACCGCAGTGGTGCCCAGCTCGTTGTCGTCTTCGCCGTTCAGCGCCATCAGCGCGGAACCGACGATGATCGGCGTGTCGTCGCCCGGGAAATCATAGGTCGACAGCAGGTCGCGAACTTCCATCTCGACCAGTTCCAGCAGCTCGGCATCATCAACCATGTCAGCCTTGTTCAGGAACACGACGATGTACGGAACGCCTACCTGACGGGACAGCAGGATGTGCTCGCGGGTCTGCGGCATGGGGCCGTCAGCAGCCGAGCAGACCAGGATCGCGCCGTCCATCTGGGCAGCACCGGTGATCATGTTCTTCACGTAGTCAGCGTGACCCGGGCAGTCAACGTGCGCGTAGTGACGGACGTTGGAGTCGTATTCCACGTGCGCAGTGTTGATGGTGATACCGCGAGCCTTCTCTTCCGGCGCGCTATCGATCTTGTCGAAGTCGACGCGAGCGGAACCGAACACCTCGGAGCACACGCGGGTCAGCGCAGCGGTCAGAGTGGTCTTGCCATGGTCGACGTGACCAATGGTGCCGACGTTGACGTGCGGTTTGTTACGTTCGAATTTTTCCTTAGCCACGACAGTAAACCTCTTACTTAAAGGGCTGAATCAACCTTGTTTTTTGACGAGCGTCTCGACGATATTCGCCGGAGCCTCAGCGTATTTGGAGAATTCCATGGAGTAGCTGGCGCGACCCTGAGACATGGAACGAACGTCGGTTGCATAACCGAACATTTCTCCGAGCGGAACCTCGGCACGGATAACCTTGCCGGAGACCGAGTCTTCCATACCCTGGATCAGACCGCGACGACGGTTCAGGTCACCCATCACGTCGCCCATGTAGTCCTCAGGGGTCACCACTTCGACCTTCATGATCGGCTCAAGCACCTTGCCGCCGCCCTTCTGGGCCAGCTGCTTGGTCGCCATGGAGGCGGCAACCTTGAACGCCATCTCGTTGGAGTCGACGTCATGGTAGGAGCCATCGAATACGGTCGCCTTCAGGCCGATCAGCGGATAACCGGCAACAACGCCGTTCTTCATCTGCTCTTCGATGCCCTTCTGGATCGCCGGAATGTATTCCTTCGGAACCACACCGCCCACGACTTCGTTGCTGAACACCAGACCCTCGGTGATGTTGCCCTTCTCGTCCACGTCCGGAGCCGAGAAACGGATCCAGCAATGACCGAACTGACCACGACCACCGGACTGACGAACGAACTTGCCTTCGATCTCGACATTGTCCTTGGTGATGGTTTCGCGGTAGGACACCTGCGGCTTGCCGATGTTGGCCTCGACGTTGAACTCGCGCTTCATGCGGTCAACGAGGATGTCCAGGTGCAGCTCGCCCATGCCGGAGATGATGGTCTGGCCGGTTTCCTCATCGGTCTTGACGCGGAACGACGGGTCTTCCTGGGCCAGCTTGCCCAGCGCGATACCCATCTTCTCCTGGTCGGCCTTGGTCTTCGGCTCGACAGCCACCGAAATGACCGGCTCCGGGAAGTCCATGCGCTCGAGGATGATCGGCTTCTCGATCGAGCAGAGGGTGTCGCCGGTGGTGACGTCCTTCATACCGATCAGAGCGGCGATGTCGCCGGCACGGCATTCCTTGATCTCGTCGCGCTGGTTGGCGTGCATCTGCACCATCCGACCGACACGCTCCTTCTTGCCCTTGACCGAGTTGACCACCGAGTCACCAGAAGTGAGCACGCCCGAGTAGACGCGGGTGAAGGTCAGGGTACCGACGAACGGGTCGGTGGCGATCTTGAACGCCAGCGCCGAGAACGGCTCGTCGTCGCTCGCATGACGCTCGTCGACCTGTTCCTCGTTGTCCGGGTTGACGCCCTGGATCGCAGGAATCTCGGTCGGCGCCGGCAGGAAGTCGATCACGGCATCGAGAACCAGCGGCACACCCTTGTTCTTGAACGAGGAGCCGCAAACGGCCGGAACGATCTCACAGGCGATGGTGCGCTGACGCAGACCAGCCTTGATCTCTTCGACGGACAGATCGCCCTCTTCGAGATACTTGTTCATCAGCTCTTCATTGGCCTCGGCAGCCGCCTCGACCATGTTGGAACGATATTCTTCGGCCATGGCCTGCAGCTCCGCCGGAATCTCTTCCTCGCGGTAGCTGGTGCCCTTGTCGTCTTCGTTCCAGTAGATCGCCTTCATCTTGATCAGGTCGATCTGGCCTTCGAAGTTGTCTTCGGCACCAATGGCCAGCTGCACCGGCACCGGGGTGTGCCCCAGACGCTGCTTGATCTGACCGACGACGCGCAGGAAGTTGGCACCCTGGCGGTCCATCTTGTTCACGTAGACGATGCGCGGCACACCGTACTTGTTGGCCTGACGCCATACGGTCTCGGACTGCGGCTCGACACCGGAAGTACCACAGAACACCACGACCGCACCGTCGAGCACGCGCAGGGAGCGCTCCACTTCGATGGTGAAGTCCACGTGACCGGGGGTATCGATGACGTTTACGCGATACTTGTCATACTGGCCGCGCGAGCCCTGCCAGAAAGTCGTGACAGCAGCGGAGGTAATGGTGATACCACGCTCCTGCTCCTGAACCATCCAGTCGGTGGTCGCCGCACCGTCATGCACCTCACCCATTTTGTGGCTGAGGCCGGTGTAGAACAGAATCCGCTCCGTCGTGGTGGTCTTGCCCGCGTCGACGTGGGCGCAGATACCGATGTTACGGTAGCGGTTGATAGGGGTAGTACGGGCCACAATAAGGTCCTCGTAAAAGTTGCGCTTGATTTAGAAGCGGTAGTGCGAGAAGGCCTTGTTGGCTTCAGCCATACGGTGCACGTCTTCGCGCTTCTTGACAGCAGCGCCTTTACCTTCAAAAGCATCCAGCAGCTCGCCGGCAAGGCGCAGCGCCATGGATTTCTCGCCACGCTTGCGCGCAGCGTCTACCAGCCAGCGCATGGCCAGCGCATTGCGACGGGAAGGACGAACTTCGACCGGAACCTGGTAGGTAGCACCGCCGACACGGCGGGACTTCACTTCGACCAGCGGAGCGATGGCATCGAGTGCTTTTTCGAAGATTTCCAGGGGGTCGCTGTTCTTGCGTTCCTTGACCTTGTCCAGCGCGCCATAAACGATACGCTCGGCAACGGCCTTCTTGCCGCTCTCCATCACGTGGTTCATGAATTTGGCCAGGATCAGACTTCCGTACTTCGGATCGTCCAGGATCTCGCGCTTGGCTGCTACACGACGTCTTGGCATTGATAAGCCCTCAAACGGTCTTCAGGTTAGCTCGGAACGGTAACGCGCAGGTTACGCCCGACCTTACTCTTATCGACTCAGATAAATAGAAATTGCTGCTTATTTCGGACGCTTGGCGCCGTACTTGGAACGACCCTGCTTGCGGTCCTTCACGCCGGAGGTATCCAGCGAACCGCGCACGGTGTGGTAACGCACACCCGGAAGGTCCTTTACACGACCGCCACGGATCAGCACCACGCTGTGCTCTTGCAGGTTATGACCTTCACCGCCGATATAGGAGGCGACTTCGTAGCCATTGGTCAGGCGAACACGGCACACCTTACGCAGTGCGGAGTTCGGTTTCTTCGGCGTGGTGGTGTACACGCGGGTGCACACGCCACGACGTTGCGGGCAGTTTTGCAGCGCAGGGACGTCGCTTTTCTCGACGACCCGCTTGCGCGGCTGACGTACCAGCTGGTTGATAGTTGCCATCTACTAGCTCCACTGTTGTCTTTCGACACAAACGAAAAATGGCAGGGCACGAAGCCCCGCCAAATTAGGGGTACGAGAGTCTAAAGAGCTTCTCGCCCACCGTCAAGGCAGGCCCCGGCTCACGCCGGGGCCCAGCACTCAGTTGCCGCTGGAGTTCAGCGCCTCGGTCAGAGCCGCTTCGACCTCATCGGCGCTCACCCGCACCGGCTTCTCGGCATCACGCTTGCGCTTGCGCTCGCTGTGATAGGCCAGGCCGGTACCGGCCGGGATCAGGCGACCCACGACCACGTTCTCCTTCAGGCCGCGCAGGTAGTCGCGCTTGCCAGTGACCGCCGCCTCGGTGAGGACGCGGGTGGTCTCCTGGAAGGAGGCCGCGGAGATGAACGATTCGGTCGACAGCGAGGCCTTGGTGATACCCAGCAGGACGCGCACGTACTTGGCGACGAACTTGTCCTCTTCGCTCAGGCGCTCGTTCTCTTCCAGCACCTGGGTCAGCTCCATCTGGTCGCCCTTGATGAAGCTGGAATCGCCCGATTCGGTGACCTCGACCTTTCGCAGCATCTGCCGCAGGATGGTCTCGATGTGCTTGTCGTTGATCTTCACACCCTGCAGGCGGTACACGTCCTGGATCTCGTTGACGATGTACTTGGCCAGCGCGCTGACGCCCAGCAGGCGCAGGATGTCGTGCGGGTTGCTCGGACCGTCGGAGATCACTTCGCCCTTGTTCACCTGTTCGCCTTCGAAGACGTTGAGGTGACGCCACTTCGGAATCAGCTCCTCGTACGGATCGCTGCCGTCGGTCGGGGTGATCACCAGGCGACGCTTGCCCTTGGTTTCCTTGCCGAAGGAGATGGTGCCGCTGATTTCCGCGAGGATCGACGGTTCCTTCGGACGCCGCGCTTCGAACAGGTCGGCAACGCGCGGCAGACCACCGGTGATGTCGCGGGTCTTCGAGGTTTCCTGCGGGATACGCGCGATGACGTCACCCACGTTGATCTCGGCACCGTCCGCCACACCGACCAGTGCGTTGGCCGGCAGGAAGTACTGGGCCGGTACGTCGGTACCCGGCAGCAGCAGTTCCTTGCCACTGGCGTCGACCATCTTGATCGCCGGACGGATGTCCTTGCCGGCGGCCGGACGGTCCTTCGGATCCATCACCTCGATGTTGGTCAGACCGGTGAGCTCGTCGGTCTGGCGCTTGATGGTGATGTTCTCCTCCATGCCGACGAAGGTCACGATACCCTTCATCTCGGTCACGATCGGGTGGGTGTGCGGATCCCACTTGGCGACCACGGCGCCCGGATCGACCTTGTCGCCTTCCTTCACCGAAATCACCGCACCGTAGGGCAGCTTGTAGCGCTCGCGCTCGCGACCGAAGTCGTCGGCCACCGCCAGCTCGCCGGAACGCGACACCGCCACCAGGGCGCCGTCGGCACGCTCGACGTGCTTCAGGTTGTGCAGACGGATGGTGCCGCCATTCTTCACCAGCACGTTGTCGACCGCCGAGGTCCGGCTCGCCGCACCACCGATGTGGAAGGTACGCATGGTCAGCTGGGTACCCGGCTCACCGATCGACTGCGCCGCGATGACACCCACGGCCTCGCCGATGTTGACCTGATGCCCGCGAGCCAGATCACGACCGTAGCACTTGGCGCAGATGCCATAGCGGGTTTCACAGGAGATCGGCGAACGCACGATCACTTCGTCGATGCTGTTCAGCTCGATGAAATCGACCCACTGCTCGTCGATCAGAGTACCCGCCGGAACCAGCACTTCCTCGGTGCCGGGCTTGAACACGTCGCGTGCGATCACGCGACCGAGCACACGCTCACCCAGCGGCTCGACCACGTCGCCACCTTCGATGTGCGGCGTCATGTGCAGGCCCTGCTCGGTGCCGCAATCGATCTCGGTCACCACCAGATCCTGCGCGACGTCAACCAGACGACGGGTCAGGTAACCGGAGTTCGCGGTCTTCAGTGCGGTATCCGCCAGACCCTTACGTGCACCGTGAGTGGAGATGAAGTACTGCAGTACGTTCAGGCCTTCACGGAAGTTCGCGGTGATCGGCGTCTCGATGATCGAGCCGTCCGGCTTGGCCATCAGGCCGCGCATACCGGCGAGCTGGCGAATCTGTGCGGCGGAACCCCGCGCACCGGAGTCGGCCATCATGTACATCGAGTTGAACGAGTCCTGCTCGGCTTCTTTGCCCTCGCGGTCGATGACCTTCTCTTTCGAGAGGTTGGCCATCATCGCCTTGGACACTTCGTCGTTGGCCTTGGACCAGAGGTCGATCACCTTGTTGTACTTCTCGCCCTGGGTTACCAGGCCAGAGGCGTACTGGCTCTCGATCTCCTTCACTTCCTCGGTGGCGGCGTCGATGATGCGCGCCTTCTCCTCGGGGATGACGAAGTCGTTCACGCCGATCGACACACCGGAGATGGTCGAGTAGGCGAAACCGGTGTACATCAGCTGGTCGGCGAAGATGACGGTGTCCTTCAGACCCACCGTGCGGTAGCACAGGTTGATCAGCTTGGAGATCGCCTTCTTCTTCATCGGCTGGTTGACCACGTCGAAAGCCAGGCCGGCCGGCACGATCTGGAACAGCAGCGCACGGCCGACGGTGGTGTCGACGATGCGGGTGTTCTTCACCAGGCTGCCGTCCTTCTGCTTGACGGTCTCGTTGATGCGCACCTTGACCTTGGCATGCAGGGACGCTTCGCCGGCACGGAACACACGGTCGACTTCCTGCAGGTCGGCGAACACGCGCCCTTCGCCCTTGGCGTTGATCGCTTCGCGGGTCATGTAGTACAGACCCAGCACCACGTCCTGCGACGGCACGATGATCGGCTCGCCGTTGGCTGGCGAGAGGATGTTGTTGGTCGACATCATCAGCGCGCGCGCTTCCAGCTGGGCTTCCAGCGTCAGCGGCACGTGCACGGCCATCTGGTCACCGTCGAAGTCGGCGTTGTACGCGGCACAGACCAGCGGGTGCAGCTGGATGGCCTTACCTTCGATCAGTACCGGCTCGAACGCCTGGATGCCCAGACGGTGCAGGGTCGGTGCGCGGTTGAGCAGCACGGGATGTTCGCGGATGACCTCGGCGAGCACGTCCCATACCTCGGGCAGTTCGCGCTCGACCATCTTCTTGGCCGCCTTGATGGTGGTGGCCATGCCGCGCATTTCCAGCTTGCCGAAGATGAACGGCTTGAACAGCTCGAGGGCCATCTTCTTCGGCAGGCCGCACTGGTGCAGACGCAGGGTCGGGCCCACGGTGATCACGGAACGGCCGGAGTAGTCCACGCGCTTGCCGAGCAGGTTCTGACGGAACCGCCCCTGCTTGCCCTTGATCATGTCGGCCAGGGATTTGAGCGGGCGCTTGTTCGAACCAGTGATGGCACGGCCACGACGGCCGTTGTCCAGCAGCGCATCGACGGCTTCCTGCAGCATACGCTTTTCGTTGCGCACGATGATGTCCGGCGCCGACAGGTCGAGCAGGCGCTTGAGACGGTTGTTGCGGTTGATCACACGGCGATACAGATCGTTGAGATCCGACGTCGCGAAACGGCCGCCATCCAGCGGAACCAGCGGACGCAGGTCCGGCGGCAGCACCGGCAGCACGGTAAGGATCATCCACTCCGGCAGGTTGCCCGAACCATGGAAGGCTTCCATCAGCTTCAGACGCTTGGAGAGCTTCTTGATCTTGGTTTCCGAGTTGGTCTGCGGAATCTCTTCGCGCAGGCGGCCGATCTCGTGCTCCAGGTCGATCTGGATCAGCAGTTCACGCACCGCCTCGGCGCCCATGCGGGCATCGAAGTCGTCACCGAACTCTTCCAGCGCCTCGAAGTACTGCTCGTCGTTCAGCAGCTGGCCCTTTTCCAGGGTGGTCATGCCCGGATCGATCACCACGTAGCTCTCGAAATAGAGCACGCGCTCGATATCGCGCAGGGTCATGTCCAGCAGCAGGCCGATACGCGACGGCAGCGACTTCAGGAACCAGATGTGAGCGACCGGCGAGGCCAGCTCGATGTGCGCCATGCGCTCGCGGCGCACCTTGGCCAGCGCGACTTCCACGCCGCACTTCTCGCAGATCACGCCACGGTGCTTGAGGCGCTTGTACTTGCCGCACAGGCACTCGTAGTCCTTGACCGGGCCAAAGATCTTGGCGCAGAACAGGCCGTCACGCTCGGGCTTGAACGTACGGTAGTTGATGGTCTCCGGCTTCTTCACTTCACCGAAGGACCAGGAACGGATCATCTCGGGCGAAGCCAGGGCAATCTTGATGGCATCGAACTCTTCGATTTGACCCTGGTTTTTCAACAGATTCAGCAAGTCTTTCAAGGCCTTTCCTCCTCACGGACCTGCGGCAGCCGGCTGACGCCGGGTGCCGCACAGGCGGTGCGTGGTTATTCGGTTTCCAGATCGATATCGATACCGAGCGAGCGGATCTCTTTGATCAACACGTTGAAGGATTCCGGCATGCCGGCCTCCATGCGGTGATCGCCGTCCACGATGTTCTTGTACATCTTGGTCCGCCCGTTCACGTCGTCCGACTTGACCGTGAGCATTTCCTGCAGGGTATACGCGGCGCCATAGGCCTCCAGGGCCCAGACCTCCATCTCCCCGAAACGCTGACCACCGAACTGCGCCTTGCCGCCCAGCGGCTGCTGGGTGACCAGGCTGTAGGAACCGGTGGAACGCGCGTGCATCTTGTCGTCGACCAGGTGATTCAGCTTGAGCATGTACATGTAGCCGACGGTGGTGGTGCGCTCGAACTTGTTGCCAGTGCGCCCATCGAACAGCTGCATCTGGCCGCTTTCCGGCAGATCGGCCAGCTTCAGCATGGCCTTGATCTCGCGCTCCTTGGCACCGTCGAATACCGGGGTCGCCATCGGCACGCCCTTGCGCAGGTTGTTCGCCAGGTCCAGCACTTCCTGATCGCTCAGGTCATCCAGGCTCTCCTGGCGTCCGCCGATCTCGTTGTAGATCTCGTGCAGGAACTTGCGCAGCTCGGCGACCTTGCGCTGCTCTTCGAGCATCAGGTTGATCTTCTCGCCCAGGCCCTTGGCCGCAAGGCCCAGGTGGGTTTCGAGGATCTGACCGACGTTCATACGCGACGGTACACCCAGCGGGTTCAGCACGATGTCCACCGGCGTGCCGTTGGCGTCATGCGGCATGTCCTCGACCGGCATGATCACCGAGACCACACCCTTGTTACCGTGACGACCGGCCATCTTGTCACCCGGCTGGATGCGACGCTTGATAGCCAGGTAGACCTTGACGATCTTCAGCACGCCCGGCGCCAGGTCGTCGCCCTGCTGCAGCTTGCGCTTCTTGTCCTCGAATTTGTCGTCGAGCAGCTGACGGCGGTCAGAGAGATAGGCCTGGGCCTTCTCCAGCTGCTCGTTCAGCGCGTCTTCGGCCATGCGCAGCTTGAACCACTGGCTGTGCTCCAACCCGTCGAGAATCTCGTCGCTGATCACCGCGCCCTTCTTCAGACCGGCACCGCCCTCGGCGGTCGCGCCGACCAATGCCGAGCGCAGACGCTCGAAGGTCGCGCCTTCGACGATGCGGAATTCCTCGTTGAGGTCCTTGCGGATCTCGTCGAGCTGCATCTTCTCGATGGCCAGCGCACGGGAGTCGCGCTCGACGCCGTCGCGGATGAACACCTGCACGTCGATGACGGTGCCCTTGGTGCCGGTCGGCACGCGCAGGGAGGTGTCCTTCACGTCGGAGGCCTTCTCACCGAAGATCGCACGCAGCAGTTTCTCTTCCGGGGTCAGCTGGGTCTCGCCCTTCGGCGTGACCTTGCCGACCAGGATGTCGCCTGGGCCGACTTCGGCGCCGACATAGACGATACCGGCCTCGTCCAGCTTGTTCAGCGCAGCCTCACCCACGTTCGGGATGTCCGCGGTGATTTCCTCCGGGCCGAGCTTGGTGTCGCGCGACACGCAGGTCAGTTCCTGGATGTGGATGGTGGTGAAGCGATCTTCCTGGACCACGCGCTCCGAAAGGAGGATGGAGTCCTCGAAGTTGTAGCCGTTCCAGGGCATGAACGCGACGCGCATGTTTTGCCCCAGGGCCAGCTCGCCCATGTCGGTGGACGGGCCGTCGGCCATGATATCGCCACGTGCAACCACGTCGCCCTTGCGCACCAGCGGACGCTGGTTGATGCAGGTGTTCTGGTTGGAACGGGTGTACTTGGTCAGGTTGTAGATGTCGACACCCGCTTCGCCGGTCTCGACCTCGTCGTCACGCACGCGCACGACGATACGACTGGCGTCGACCGAATCGATCACGCCGCCGCGACGGGCCACGACGCAGACACCGGAGTCGCGCGCCACGTTGCGCTCCATGCCGGTACCCACCAGCGGCTTGTCCGAACGCAGGGTCGGCACGGCCTGACGCTGCATGTTGGAACCCATCAGTGCACGGTTGGCGTCGTCGTGCTCGAGGAACGGAATCAACGAGGCAGCGACGGAAACGACCTGCTTCGGCGAGACGTCCATCAGGGTCACGTCTTCCGGCGCCTTGACGGTGAATTCGTTCAGGTGACGTACGGCCACCAGCTCGTCGACCAGCTTGCGACCGTCCAGCTTGGCGCTGGCCTGGGCGATGACGTGGTCGGCTTCTTCGATCGCCGAGAGGAACACGATCTCGTCGGTGACTTCGCCGTCCTTGACCACGCGGTACGGGCTTTCCAGGAAGCCGTACTGGTTGGTGCGGGCATAGGCGGCCAGCGAGTTGATCAGGCCGATGTTCGGACCTTCAGGGGTTTCGATCGGGCAGACGCGACCGTAGTGGGTCGGGTGTACGTCACGCACCTCGAAGCCGGCACGCTCACGGGTCAGACCGCCCGGGCCGAGCGCGGAAACGCGGCGCTTGTGGGTGATTTCCGAAAGCGGGTTGTTCTGGTCCATGAACTGCGAGAGCTGGCTGGAGCCGAAGAACTCCTTCACCGCCGCCGCGACCGGCTTGGCGTTGATCAGGTCCTGCGGCATCAGGCCTTCGCTTTCGGCCATCGACAGACGCTCTTTCACCGCGCGTTCGACGCGCACCAGACCGACGCGGAACTGGTTCTCGGCCATCTCGCCGACGCAACGCACACGACGGTTACCCAGGTGGTCGATGTCGTCGACGATGCCCTTGCCGTTACGGATGTCGACCAGGGTCTTGAGCACCGCGACGATGTCCTCGCGGCTCAGCACGCCGGAACCTTCGATCTCGGTACGACCGATGCGGCGATTGAACTTCATCCGGCCGACGGCCGACAGGTCGTAGCGCTCGGCGGCGAAGAACAGGTTGTTGAACAGCGTTTCGGCGGCGTCCTTGGTCGGCGGCTCCCCCGGGCGCATCATGCGGTAGATCTCGACCAGCGCTTCGAGCTGATTGGTGGTCGAATCGATCTTCAGGGTGTCGGAAATGAACGGACCACAGTCGATGTCGTTGGTGTACAGCGTCTCGAAGCGCACGACCTGCGCCTTGACGATCTTCGCCATTACGTCGACGGTCAGCTCGGTGTTGCACTCGGCGATGATCTCGCCGGTGGCCGGATGCACGATGGCCTTGGCCACGGTGCGGCCCAGCACGTACTCCATCGGCATCTCGAGCTCCTTGATGCCGGACTTGTCGAGCTGGTTGATGTGACGGGCGGTGATACGACGGCCCTGCTCGACGATGACCTTGCCGCTATCATCCTTGATGTCGAAGGTAGCGATCTCGCCACGCAGACGCTGCGGCACCAGTTCCAGCGCCAGGGTCTCGCCCTTCACGTGGAAGATGTTGGTGTCGTAGAACTGCTCGAGGATTTCCTCGGTGCTGTAGTTCAGCGCGCGCAGCAGTACCGACGCCGGCAGCTTACGGCGACGGTCGATACGGACGAACACGGCGTCCTTCGGATCGAACTCGAAGTCCAGCCAGGAGCCGCGGTAGGGAATGATGCGCGCGGAGTACAGCAGCTTGCCCGAACTGTGGGTCTTGCCGCGGTCATGATCGAAGAATACGCCCGGCGAGCGGTGCAGCTGGGAAACGATCACACGCTCGGTACCGTTGATGATGAAGGTACCGTTCTCGGTCATCAGGGGAATTTCCCCCATGTAGACTTCCTGTTCCTTGATGTCCTTGATGGCCTTGTTCGACGATTCTTTGTCGAAAATGATCAGGCGCACCTTCACCCGCAGCGGTACCGCGAAGGTCACGCCGCGCAGGACACATTCCTTGACATCGAAGGCCGGCTCGCCCAGGCGATAGCCGACGTACTCCAGCGCTGCATTGCCGGAATAGCTGATAATCGGGAAAACGGATTTGAAGGCTGCATGCAAGCCAATATCGCGGAACTGATCTTTGGTCGCTCCCGCCTGCAGGAATTCGCGATACGAATCCAGCTGGATGGCCAAAAGATACGGCACGTCCATCACGTGCGGTAACTTGCTAAAGTCCTTGCGGATACGTTTTTTCTCAGTGTATGAGTAAGCCATCAGCGTTCCCCAGCTTGGTCACCTGCTTGTTGGCCTCTCCCGACGGGAGCTGCCAGAAAATCGTGCGAATCCCTTGATTCGCGCCACCCAGGGGGTGGTTTTTATTTCCGCGGAAGCGCCGGCATCGCCAGCTTTCCATAACGGAAAAAGGCCGGTGGCAAAAGCCACCAGCCGTCAGCCTTACGCGAGTCGCTCCGGCTGTAGACGCAAGGTCGTCGCTTACTTGAGCTCGACTTTGGCGCCTGCTTCTTCCAGAGCCTTCTTGGCCGCTTCGGCCTCTTCCTTGGAAACGCCTTCCTTGACCACGCCCGGGGCGCCGTCAACGACAGCCTTGGCTTCTTTCAGGCCCAGGCCGGTCAGCTCGCGCACCGCCTTGATCACGTTCACTTTCTTGTCGCCGGCCTCGGCCAGGACGATGGTGAACTCGGTCTGCTCTTCTACAGCAGCAGCAGCCGGGCCAGCAGCAGCAACGGTAGCGGCAGCAGCGGTAACACCGAACTTCTCTTCCATTGCCTTGATCAGTTCAACAACCTGCATCACGGACATTTCGGAAACGGCGTTGATGATATCTTCGTTGGTCAGAGCCATGACTCTAATTCCTGTATATAGGTGACGGCCTGCGGCCATCTAATTCAAAAAGAGATTCGAAAGGGTCGTGCACGCCTTAGGCGGCAGCGGCTTCTTTCTGGTCGCGAACGGCCGCCAGAGTACGAGCCAGCTTGCTGGTGGCGCCCTGGATCACGCTCATCAGCTGGGAAACGGCTTCGTCGTAGGTCGGCAGAGTTGCCAGTACGTCGATCTGGTTGGCTGCGAGGAACTGACCCTCGAACGCAGCGGCCTTGATCTCGAACTTGTCCTGACCCTTGGAGAACTCCTTGAAGATACGAGCGGCAGCGCCCGGATGTTCGTTGGAGAATGCAATCAGGGTCGGGCCTTTGAACACGTCGTTGAGCACATCGAACTGAGTGCCATCAACGGCGCGACGCAGCAGGGTGTTACGCACGACACGCACGTACACGCCAGCTTCGCGGGCCTCTTTACGGAGTCCGGTCATGGCCCCCACGGTCACGCCACGGGCATCGGCCACGACAGCGGACAGGGCAGCTTTGGCAGCCTCGTTGACTTCAGCGACGATGGCCTTCTTGTCTTCGAGTTTGATTGCCACGGGTTTCACTCCTGGATGTTACCGGTTCATCCGGTCGAGACCGGACGGGTTTTGGTGTCTGATTCGGTACGAATCGGGAGCACCTCTGCGTAGGCTTGAGGTTTAAGGCTTGCGCCGCCTACGGTCTTGGATAGCCCCCGCCAGGCAGGGACCCCAATCTTGCAGACCGCCCCGCGAACGGGGCGGCTTGTGTCTTACGCTTCCAGGGAAGCCTGATCGATGACCAGTCCCGGGCCCATGGTGGTGCTCAGGGTGACGCGCTTGACGTAGATACCTTTGGAGGTGGACGGCTTCAGGCGCTTCAGATCGGAAAGCAGCGCTTCGACGTTCTGCTTCAGCTGAACGGCCTCGAAACCGACCTTGCCTACGGAGGTGTGGATGATGCCGTTCTTGTCGGTACGGAAACGTACCTGACCGGCCTTGGCATTCTTCACCGCAGTGGCGACGTCCGGAGTCACGGTGCCGACCTTGGGGTTCGGCATCAGGCCGCGCGGGCCGAGGATCTGGCCCAGCTGGCCGACGACACGCATCGCGTCCGGGGAAGCGATCACCACGTCGTAGTTCAGGTCGCCACCTTTCATTTCGGCAGCCAGCTCGTCCATACCGACACGATCGGCACCAGCAGCCAGCGCAGCTTCGGCACCCGCACCCTGAGTGAACACGGCAACCCGCACGGTCTTGCCGGTGCCGTTCGGCAGCACGGTTGCACCGCGCACGACCTGGTCGGATTTACGCGGATCGACGCCGAGGTTGATGGCGATATCGAACGACTCGGTGAATTTCACCGCCGACAGATCGGCCAGCAGCTTGGCTGCGTCTTCGAAGGCGTACTGCTTGCCGGCTTCGACTTTCTCGGCGATTGCCTTCTGGCGCTTGGTCAACTTAGCCATTACACGCCCTCCACGTTCAGGCCCATGCTGCGCGCGGACCCGGCGATGGTCCGAACGGCAGCTTCCATTTCGGCAGCGGTCAGATCGGCCTGCTTGGTCTTGGCGATCTCTTCCAGCTGGGCACGGGTAACGGTGCCGACCTTCTGGGTGTTGGGACGAGCGGAGCCACTGGTGATACCGGCAGCCTTCTTCAGCAGCACAGCTGCCGGAGTGCTCTTGGTTTCAAAAGTGAAGCTGCGATCGCTGTATACGGTGATGATCACCGGAGTCGGCAGACCGGGCTCCTGGCCCTGGGTCTTGGCATTGAACGCCTTGCAGAACTCCATGATATTCACGCCATGCTGGCCCAGTGCAGGACCAACCGGCGGCGACGGGTTGGCCTGACCGGCCTTTACCTGAAGCTTGATATAAGCTTGAATTTTCTTAGCCATATTTACTCCGTTACGGGTTTTAGCGCCTCGCGGCTCCCCATTGCTTATTTATCCCAGTGACGACAAAACCCCGCAGCCAGCAGCTGCGGGGTGTGGGATGCTTTACCCAGCTAGACCTTCTCGACCTGGCTGAACTCCAGCTCTACCGGGGTAGAGCGACCGAAAATGAGCACCGCGACCTGGATCCGGCTCTTTTCGTAGTTGACCTCTTCGACCACCCCATTGAAATCGGCGAATGGCCCATCGGCAACACGCACGACCTCACCCGGCTCGAACAGCGTCTTCGGCTTCGGCTTGTCACCACTGTCGGCAACACGACGCAGAATCGCCTCAGCCTCTTTGTCGGTGATGGGCGCCGGCTTGTCTGCCGTACCACCAATGAAGCCCATCACTCGCGGGGTATCCTTGACGAGGTGCCAAGTGCCCTCGTTCATTTCCATCTGCACGAGAACGTAGCCCGGGAAGAATTTGCGCTCACTCTTGCGCTTCTGCCCGTTACGCATCTCGACCACTTCTTCGGTGGGAACCAGAATCTCGCCGAACTCATCTTCCATGCCGGCAAGCTTGACGCGCTCGATCAGCGAGCGCATGACGTGCTTCTCGTAACCCGAGTAAGCATGCACAACATACCAACGCTTAGCCACGAGACACCCTTAACCAACAATCATGGAAACCAGCCAACCCAGCAGGGTATCAAGCCCCCACAACAACAACGCCATAACCAGGACCACAACGACAACGATCAAGGTGGTCTGAGTGGTTTCTTGACGGGTCGGCCAAACGACTTTGCGAATCTCTACACGCGCCTCTTTCAGCAACGCGAAGAAAGAACGCCCCCGGGAGGTCTGCAGAGCAACCAGCGCAGCTACCGCACCGATCACAAGCACCGCCAGGACTCGATACAGAATCGGCTCAGCGGAGTAGTATTGATTACCGACAACGGCAACAACCACCAAAGCAGCCACAACAAGCCACTTCACCAGATCGAAGCGCGTGTCTTTGGCTTCAGCTTTGATATTCATCTGCTAGAACCTTGTAAAGACTGCCAAATTTCGATATTGAAATTGGCAGGCCAGGAGGGAATCGAACCCCCAACCTGCGGTTTTGGAGACCGCCGCTCTGCCAATTGAGCTACTGGCCTAGAAAGAGTCAGGCCGACTATTATGCCGACCTGCTTCAAACAGATCAATCGTTATTCGACGATCTTGGCAACCACGCCGGCACCGACGGTACGGCCACCCTCGCGAATCGCGAAGCGCAGGCCGTCTTCCATGGCGATCGGCTTGATCAGGGTGACAACCATTTTCACGTTGTCGCCCGGCATCACCATCTCGACGCCTTCCGGCAGCTCGCACGAACCGGTCACGTCAGTGGTACGGAAGTAGAACTGCGGACGGTAGCCCTTGAAGAACGGGGTGTGACGACCACCTTCTTCCTTGGACAGCACGTACACTTCGGCTTCGAACTTGGTGTGCGGCTTGATGGTGCCCGGCTTGGCCAGCACCTGACCACGCTCGACGTCATCACGCTTGGTGCCGCGCAGCAGCACGCCGCAGTTCTCGCCGGCACGACCTTCGTCGAGCAGCTTGCGGAACATTTCGACACCGGTACAGGTGGTCTTGGTGGTGTCACGCAGACCAACGATCTCGATTTCTTCCTGGACCTTGATGATGCCGCGCTCGACACGACCGGTCACCACGGTACCGCGGCCGGAGATCGAGAACACGTCTTCGATCGGCATCAGGAACGGCTTGTCGATGGCACGAACCGGCTCCGGGATGTAGGTGTCCAGGGTCTCGACCAGCTTCTTCACCGCAGTGGTGCCCAGCTCGTTGTCGTCTTCGCCGTTCAGCGCCATCAGCGCGGAACCGACGATGATCGGCGTGTCGTCGCCCGGGAAATCATAGGTCGACAGCAGGTCGCGAACTTCCATCTCGACCAGTTCCAGCAGCTCGGCATCATCAACCATGTCAGCCTTGTTCAGGAACACGACGATGTACGGAACGCCTACCTGACGGGACAGCAGGATGTGCTCGCGGGTCTGCGGCATGGGGCCGTCAGCAGCCGAGCAGACCAGGATCGCGCCGTCCATCTGGGCAGCACCGGTGATCATGTTCTTCACGTAGTCAGCGTGACCCGGGCAGTCAACGTGCGCGTAGTGACGGACGTTGGAGTCGTATTCCACGTGCGCAGTGTTGATGGTGATACCGCGAGCCTTCTCTTCCGGCGCGCTATCGATCTTGTCGAAGTCGACGCGAGCGGAACCGAACACCTCGGAGCACACGCGGGTCAGCGCAGCGGTCAGAGTGGTCTTGCCATGGTCGACGTGACCAATGGTGCCGACGTTGACGTGCGGTTTGTTACGTTCGAACTTTTCTTTAGCCATCGAGACCGTCTCCCATCGTTGAATTGAGCTAGTCACGCCACCATTAAAACAAAGGCAGATATTTACATATCTGCCTTTGTGGTTTGGAGCTCATGAGCGGATTTGAACCGCTGACCTCACCCTTACCAAGGGTGTGCTCTACCAACTGAGCTACATGAGCGAAGCTTTTACCGTAACCTTCAAAGCTGGAGCGGGTAGCGGGAATCGAACCCGCATCATCAGCTTGGAAGGCTGAGGTTCTACCACTAAACTATACCCGCGAACGCCGAAGCCTACGCTTGAATCTGGTGGAGGGGGAAGGATTCGAACCTTCGAAGTCTATGACGTCAGATTTACAGTCTGATCCCTTTGGCCGCTCGGGAACCCCTCCAAAGTGAGGCGGCATTTTCATCACTTGCCACCCTGCTGTCAAGCATTTTCTCATATAAATCTTGAGGTTAGCTTCCATGACAGCGGCTACGACAGCGGAACAACAGCCCCTAGCTGCGAAGCGGGCGCCATTCTATTCAAACTATTCCGAAGTTGCAACGCTTGTGCAGGACATCTGCCGATGCTGTAGCGCCGGCATATCCTTCATCAGCCCTTCCAGGATCGTGTCGTCGACGAGATGACGGCTGGCAGCGGAAATACGGACCCAATACTTGCGATGCACTCGAGGCAGCTCACGGACCAGAGCAGCATAATCCACCTCCCGTAGACGAGCCACGACCCCCTCCGCCGAATCCTTGCGCGAAAAGATTCCGAGTGAAATACCGTTGGCCAAGTCACCGACCGTGATGATGTAACTGTCTATATTCCTGCTCTGCAGCTCTCGCAACTGACGCAGAGAGGCCGATCTGGAAGCCAGTGGCGGCAGATACACCCAATAGTCCACCCCGCCAGCCATATCCACGAACTGGACACTGGATTGCACGTCCAGGCTCAACAGCCGTTGCTCCAATGAATTGGCCAGCTGCTCATCATCGAACCCACCCAAGAACAGACACGCGCTATCGGATTCGCCAGGCACCGCCACCTGCTCACGGCGCTTTGGAGAAGGCGACTCGCTGAGCAGGGTAATGTTCTGCTGGGGCCTGTTATAGGCGTCGAGTGGCGCCACCTCCTTTATCCTCAGAGGCGCTTGGTACTGGTGTTGTAGAAAGAAAAAGACATTCAACAGCATCAGCAGGAGAAAAAACCAACGCATGCAAGCTTCGACCTTGTCTATGGGCTAGGGGCAGGCGATGGCCAAGCCGCGGAACACGAGATCAGGCACGCAGCGTATGCCCTCAATGCCTGCAATCAGAGCGACATCGCCGCCGGTGGCATATACCACGAAGTCACTCCCCAGATAATCGCCGGCCTGCAGGATCTGCGACTCGACAAAACTGCGCAACATCAGCAAGCAGCCCCGCTCAACCGCCTCGGCTGTCGAGCGACCCGGCCGGGCCTCATCCCGAAGCGCCCGAGCAGACTCAACGTCATACCGAATACGCCGCGTATGAGCATGCAACTGATGCCGAAGCAATGACATACCCGGGCAAATGTAGCCGCCCAGGTGAACCCCCTCCGAGTTGACCAAATCGACGGTCACGGCCGTTCCAAGATCGATTACGAGCATCGCGCGCGCGCCTAACTGGAAGGCGCCCACGATTGCCAACCAACGATCCATGCCCAAGCGCTCGTGATCGAGGTAGCCATTAAGCACACCGCCGAGCTGCCTCGCCGGCATTGCCCGGAGCACCTCGACGCCCAACGTTTCGGCCAGACGCGAACAAGCGTCCGCGGTCTCGTCATCGCTACGGACGCTAACCAGTCTCGCACGCGAGACATGCAACTCAGGCAGCTCCGCAAGCTGGGCGATCAGCTCGACCAACGAAACCGCCACGCCCTCCATCAATACGACATCGACCGAAGGATCGAATACACGCCACTTGATCAGGCTGTTACCGCAATCCAACTCAAGAATCATGGATCCAACCTCAAGCTGAGCTCCCCACCACTAAACGAATGCTCGCAGCCATTGATCGACAACCTGAGAGCCCCCTGCTGATCGACCCCGAGTACAATCCCAGAGAAATCTTGAGCGCCGGTGCTGAGGGTGCATTTGCACCCCTGCCAGATATGGCTGGCCTCCCATTCGGCCTGCAAAGCTGGAAATCCGAGCGCCATATGACGCTTCAAGTAGCCCTGCAGCGAGTCGCTCAGCGCAAGCACGAGATCATTCCGATCCACCATGCTTCCAGCCTGAGCCCTTACGGAGGTCCATGGCTGGTCGATTCCACTATCGGCCGTGAGCATGTTGACGTTGATGCCTATGCCTATGACGACATGGCACACATCCGCCGGATCCCCCGTCAACTCCAAGAGGATCCCAGCGATCTTTCGGCCATCGGCATATACATCGTTTGGCCACTTCAGCCCCGCCCGTTCAACGCCAAGAAGACGCAGTGTCTGCATGACCGCCAGCCCCACGACCAGACTCATGCCCGATAACTGCTGCGCCCCTCCAACAACCTTGAGAGCCAAGCTGTAATAGAGATTCTGCCCGACAGGACTGACCCATTTACGACCGCGCCGTCCCCGCCCATCAGTCTGAGCCTCAGCCAGAACGAGAAAGGGAGCGGATACTTGCTCCTGCAGCAGACGGAGCGCCTCGGCATTGGTGGAGTCGGTAGTACTGCGCAGGTACAGCGACCATCCCAGCCGACGCAAGTGCGGCTCGAGCTTTGCATGATCGAACAGGGAAAGCGGCTCAGCCAGGCGGTAACCTCGCCCGGGCACTTTGTAAAGCCTCAAGCCGGTTTCGCTCTCTACACGCTGCAAGTGCTTCCAGACGGAGCTGCGACTCACACCGAGCTTTTCCCCCAACTCCTGCCCCGAATGAAAGCGCCCATCCTGGAGCAATCTCAACAGCCTATTCATGTCACACCCCAACTGACGAGGCTCGCATGATAGCGACGCCGACCGTAAGTGCCTAGGAAGCCGGACCGTACGCAAAAGCAAACCCCCGAGCCGCTAATGCGGATCGGGGGTTTGGGATAGGTGCTTGACGATGACCTACTCTCACATGGGGAGACCCCACACTACCATCGGCGATGCGTCGTTTCACTGCTGAGTTCGGGATGGGATCAGGTGGTTCCAACGCTC
>NZ_POUT01000015.1 GCF_002890915.1 Stutzerimonas stutzeri
ATCAGCTATTTCGATCGTCTGGGCATGCCAAGACTCTCCTGACCTCAACATCTCGAACCGCCCGGTGCGGACCCGCATGCCGGGTGGTGTGGGAGGGGAACGGCGGTAGCCGTCCCCTATCCCGATTTTTCTGCTTAATACTTTCCGGGAGCGGGCCGCGCGCAACCGGGGGCAGCGACCCCTGGCTTACACCTGCCCTGCCTCGCCCCTCAGTCGGGCAGGCACACGCCCGTGCCGCCCAACCCACAATAGCCGCCGGGATTCTTCGCCAGGTACTGCTGGTGATAGGCCTCGGCATAGTAGAACGGCGGCGCATCGGCGATTTCGGTGGTGATGGCGGTGAACCCGGCATCGTTCAGGTGCTTCTGGAAGCGCTCGCGGCTGGCCTCGGCTTCGGCGCGCTGGGCCGGCTCCGTGCAGTAGATCGCCGAACGGTACTGGCTGCCGACATCGTTGCCCTGGCGCATGCCCTGGGTCGGATCATGTGCCTCCCAGAAGATCCGCAGCAGCGTGGCGTAGTCGATCAGCTGCGGGTCGAACACCACCCGCACGGCTTCGGTATGCCCGGTCAGGCCGGAGCAGACCTCCTCGTAGGTCGGGTTGGGCGTCAGGCCGCCGGCATAGCCGACAGCCGTCGTCCAGACGCCCGGCTGTTCCCAGAAGCGGCGTTCGGCGCCCCAGAAGCAGCCCATGGCGAACACCGCCTGCTTGAGCCCGGCGGGGAACGGCGGTTGCAGCGGATGGCCGTTGACATGGTGCGCTTCGGGCACCGGCATCGGGGTCGAGCGGCCGGGGAGTGCCTGTTCGGCGGTGGGCAAGGCCTGTTTGTCGAGCAGAATCTGCGAGCGTAACGGCATGCGAGCCTCGGGCTGGGAGTGTCTTGGAAGAATAGGCTACAAAAGCCCGGGCGCTGGCGAAAGCTCGTCAGGCGCCACACGTCGCCTGGCCTGCCGGTGCTCAGCTCCAGCGCGGATAGCGCCGTAGCGCGTCGCTCAGGTGGTTGCCGGGGATTGGTTTGTCGAACAGGTAGCCCTGGCCGATATCGCAGCGCTGGCGGCGCAGGAAGGCGAGCTGTGCCGGGGTTTCGATGCCTTCGGCGACGACCTTGAGGTGCAGGTTGCGCGCCATGGCGATCACCGCCGAGGTGATCTCCATGTCGTCCTGGTTGTCGGGGATGTCCTTGATGAAGCTGCGATCGATCTTGATCACATCGATGGGGAATTTCTTCAGGTAGCTGAGCGATGAATAGCCGGTGCCGAAGTCGTCCATGGCCAGGGTCAGGCCGAGTGCCTTCAGGCCGATCAGTTGCTGGCGGGTTTCCTCGGTGGCATCGAGCAGCAGGCTCTCGGTCAGTTCCAGCTCCAGCTGCCCGGGTGGCAGCTGTTCTTCGCGCAGGATCGCGGCGATCGAGCCGAGCAGGTCGGGGTCGGAGAACTGCTTGGGCGACAGGTTGATCGCCATCTGCGGCGCGCCCAGCCCCAGGGCGGAGAGCCGTACGCCCATACGGCAGGCCTCGCGGGCCACCCATTTGCCGATCGGGATGATCAACCCGGTTTCTTCGGCGACGCTGATGAACTGGTCCGGGCGGATCATGCCTTTTTCCGGATGGTTCCAGCGCAACAGCGCTTCGAGCCCCTGCAGCCGGCCGCTGCGCAGGCAGAGCTTGGGCTGGTAGAACACTTCCAGCTCGTTCTGGGTGAGCGCGCGGCGCAGGTTGTTCTCGACGAACAGCTTGTAATTGGCCTCGGCGTGCAGCGCTTCGGTGAAGACCTGCACCTGGTTCTTGCCGTTGGCCTTGGCCTTGTGCAGGGCCTGGCCGGCATGCTTCATCAGCGTCTCGGGATCGCGCCCGTGCAGCGGCGAGCAGGCCAGGCCCAGCGAGCCGCTGACACTGATCAGCTGCTTGTCGACGAACAGTGGCTTGTCGAGGATGCGCAGCACTTGGTTGGCCAGGCGCTGGCCTTCCTCGAGGCTCATGTCGTCGAACAGCAGAGCGAACTCGTTGCTGGCGAAGCGCGCCAACACGCTCTGCTGGCTGAGGCCGTTGCGCAGGCGGCGGGCGAGGCTGGTCAGCAGTTTGTCGCCGGTCTGGTGGCCGAGGCTGTCATTGATCCGCTTGAAGTTGTCGATGTCCACCAGCAACAGGCAGAGCTTGGGTTCCTGGCCGGCGCCGAAGCGCTCCTCGAGGCTGTGGATGAAGAAGGGCCGGTTGCCCAGGTTGGTCAGGTTGTCGGTGTAGGCGAGCCGTTCGATATGCTGCTGCGCCAGCTTACTGCGGGTGACGTCTTCGTAGATGCCGATGTAGTGGGTCAGCTCACCCTCTTCGTTGTAGACCTTGGAGATCGACAGCTGGCCCCAGTACGGCTCGAGGTTCTTGCGTCGCGAGCGGAATTCGCCCTGCCAGCTGTTGCTCTGGGCCAGGGTCGAGGACGTATCGAAGAGCAGTTCGCTGAGGTTCTCCAGGGCCGTCAGGTCGGCCAGGCGCTGGCCGCGTACCTCCGCTGCGGAGAACTGGGTGATGGTGGTGAAAGCCGGATTGACGTATTCCACCTGGCCGTCGCGATCGACCAGGATGAAGGCGCTGGCGCTCTGTTCCACCGCCCGCTGGAACAGGTTGAGCATGTGTGTTGCGCTCAGGCGCTGCTGGTTGCTCAGGACCTGGGCGTACTGGTCGGCCAACTCGCCGGCGAAGGCCACTTCATCGGCCTGCCAGGTACGCGGATTGCCGGTGTGCTGCAGGCTCAGCACACCGATGACTTCCCCGCCGACGCGAATGCTGGCATCGAGTATCGAATGGATGCCATGGGGGCGGTAGAAGCAATCGCCCAGTTCGCTGGTGCGCGGATCGTGCAGGACGTCCTGGACATCGAGGGTGCGGCCGCTGTGCAGGGCCTGCAGGTAATGCGGAAATGCCGCCAGTTCGAGCGCGGCCAAGGGCTCATAGCTGTCGCTGTCGCGCCGGTAGCAGGCGATCGGCTCGAGGCGGCTGCCGCGCAGGTGCCAGATCACGGCGCGGTTGAGCTCATAGACCTCGCTGGCGGCCTGGGTGATCAGTTGTGCCGCTTCCTGTTGCGGGGCTGCGGAACCGTAGCGGTGTCGCGCCAGTCTGACGATCAGGCCCTGCTGGGTGCGCGAACGCAGCAGATGTTCGACGTGCTCGTCCTGGGTCTGCTGGTAGCGTTCGAGTGCAGCGCGCAACTTGGCATTCTGGGCCCGGAGCTCCTGGTCGAGCTCGCTATGCCGGCCGGCCATTAGGTACCCCCTGAGCAGTTCGCGGCCGTATTGCTGGCAGGCTTCGCCCAGCTCGCTTATCTCCAGGACGCCCTCGGGCGTGTGCAGTCGGTAGCTGACCGCGTAATGACCGAGGCTGGCCAGTTGCAGCTGGATTTCGTCGTGCAGTTGGTGACGGGCGCTTGGCTCCATCAGGCTGGCGTAGGGCGAGTCGACCAGGGAGCACAGGTCGCTGGCCGGAGCGCCGAAGTAGCGTTCGCAGGCGGGATCGAGGAACAGCAGTGTCCAGCTGGCCTCGTTCAAACGCTCGAAACGCAGCATGCCGAGCCGTGATGGCACTGGCAACTGCGTCACAACCTCGGTCGCCAGGCGGCTGGCGGCATCGGTATGTATTTTCATCGAGCGGTTTGCTTCCAGTATGCTCACCGAGTCGGGCTGGCTTGTGCTCCAGGCACCGTTCCAGCGAAGGACGATGGCTAAATAATATTAATTCAGGCAAGGGTGCATCATGCGACAGGGACTGACAAGTCGGCTGGCAAAGTTAGTGATGGTCTCGCTTTTCTGCGCCATCGGAACTCCACTGATGGCGGCGGAAACGGTCGAGTTCGGCTCCGATGAATCGGCGCGCTACCTCTCCGAGTTGCGCAAGCTGTACCTGGCGTCGAGCGATCGCGAAGCGCTGCTGGCACATAGCAACGGGTTGCTCGATACCTATGCGCTGCGTGCGGGCTATCAGGTTGGCCAGGCCAATCCACAGGATTTCCTCTATGAATTGAGCGTGGCCACCCCGGGCGAATTGCGCATTCGCGAGGAAGTCCGTGGTCCTGGCAGCGGTGTCGCCGTGCGCAATCGCAGCCTCTCGGTGTTCGGGCTGGACCCGTATCTGCACTACCAGTGTCCCCCCCAGGGCCCCAGCTGCTCCATCAGCAGTCCCGTCGACGGCTTGCCCCTGGTGGTCATCCTGCGTGACCCCAAGGGAGCCGAAGAGCTGGCCAAGGCGCTGTCGTTCCTGATCCGCAACCTGCAGAAAGGCTGAGGCGTTGCGTAGGCGGGGGCGGGACGCGCAGGTTGGTAGGTTGGGTTGAGAAGCGCAGCGACGAAGCCCAGCACGTTCAGCCCCATCCCTGTTGGGCTTCGCTACGCCCAACGCCAAACCTGCCCGGACCTGACCTCGGGATGTGAACTGGAGCGAGGCAGAAGCTAAAACGCCGCATCCCCTGAGGGAAATGCGGCGTTCTTGCCCGGCTCGGGCGCTTACAGCAGCAGCGTGCGGATGTCCGCCAGCAGCTCCGACAGGCGCTTGGTGAAGCGCGCTGCCGCGGCGCCGTTGATCACGCGGTGATCGTAGGACAGCGACAACGGCAGCATCAGGCGCGGCTGGAAGGCCTTGCCGTCCCATACCGGCTGCATGGTGGCCTTGGATACGCCGAGAATCGCCACTTCCGGCGCATTGACGATCGGCGTGAAGCCGGTGCCGCCGATATGGCCGAGGCTGGAAATGGTGAAGCAGGCGCCTTGCATGGCGTCCGGCGAGAGCTTCTTGTTGCGCGCCTTGTCCGCCAGCTCCGCGGCTTCGCCCGCCAGTTGCAGCAGGCTCTTCCTGTCCACGTCGCGGATCACCGGAACCATCAGGCCGTCCGGGGTATCCACGGCGAAGCCGATGTGCACGTACTTCTTGCGGATCAGTGCCTTGCCGCTGGGCGCCAGTGAGCTGTTGAAGTCCGGCAGCTCCTGGAGCAGGTGCGCGCAAGCCTTGAGCAGCAGCGGCAGCACGGTGAGCTTGACCCCGGCCTTCTCGGCGACTGCCTTCTGCGCCACCCGGAAGGCTTCCAGCTCGGTGATGTCGGCCGATTCGAACTGCGTCACGTGTGGCACGTTCAGCCAGCTGCGGTGCAGGTTCGCCGCGCCGATCTGCATCAGGCGCGACATCGCGACTTCCTCGATCTCGCCGAACTTGCTGAAGTCCACCGCCGGGATCGGCGGAATGCCGGCACCGCCGGCCGCTCCCTCGGCGGGCGCCTGCCTGGCCTTGTTCATCATGTTCTTGACGTAGGCCTGCACGTCTTCCTTGAGAATGCGCCCGCGCGGCCCGGTACCGGAAACCTCGGCGAGATCGACGCCGAACTCGCGTGCGGTCATGCGCACCGCGGGGCCGGCATGGACCTTGGCCCCGGCCTTGCTCGGCCCGCTGACGGCCGGTGCCGCCAGTGTGCTGGCCTGGGCTTCGGGGACGCCCTGCTTGTTGGGTGCCACGGCCTGTTGCTGCGAAACCGCCTCGGCCGGTTTGGCCTGGGCGGGTTGCTTCGCCGGTGCGGCGCCGGCCACCTTGAGGGTCAGGATCAGATCGCCGGTCTTGGCCTGGTCGCCTACTTTCATCGACACGGATTCGATCACGCCGGCCTTGGGCGCCGGGATTTCCATGCTGGCCTTGTCGGATTCGAGGGTGATCAGCGACTGATCCGCCTCGACCCGGTCGCCGGCCTGGACCATCACTTCGATGACGTTGGCACTGCCGGCCGAGCCGATGTCCGGCACCTGGACCTCTTCGATGCTCTCGCCGGCCGGTTCGGCCGCGGGCGCCTCTTGCGGCTGCTGCTTCGCCGCCGGAGCGGCAGCGGCCTGGGCCGGTGCCTGCGATTTGGCGGCCTTGGGCGCTGCGGCGCCCTTGAGGACCAGGATCAGGTCGCCGGTGCCCACTTCGTCGCCGACCTTGACCGACAGGCTTTCCACCACGCCGGCGGCCGGCGAGGGAATCTCCATGCTGGCCTTGTCGGACTCGAGGGTGATCAGCGACTGCTCGGCGGCGATGGTGTCGCCCGGCTTGACGGATACCTCGATGACGTTGGCCTTGCCCGCCGAGCCGATATCCGGCACGCGCACTTCCTGCGCCTGGCCTTCCCCGGCCGGGGCTGAGGCATCGGCGTCGCCGGGCGACGTCGTGGCTTCGGTTTCATCGACGGGGCCGCCGGCAGCAGCGCCGGCCGGTTCGGCGGCCGCCTTGCCGGCGTCGGCCGCGGGCGCTTGCTCGCCGCCTTCGGCATCGATTTCGAGCAGTTCGTCGCCTTCCTTCAGGCGATCGCCCAGTTTTACCTTCAGGCTCTTCACGACACCGGCGCGGGGCGCCGGGATCTCCATGCTGGCCTTGTCGGATTCGAGCGTCAGGATGCTCTGGTCCGCTTCGATCCGGTCACCGACCTTCACGAAGATTTCGATCACTTCACCCTCACCGCTGCCGATGTCGGGTACGCGAATGGTCTCACTCACTGTAGATACTCCTCTTCGCTCTCGGCATCAGCAATCCAGGGGGTTGCGCTTCTCGGGGTCGATCCCGAACTCGGCGATGGCCTCGGCCACGACCTTGCGTTCGAGGGCGCCCTTGTTGGCGAGAGCCTGCAGCGAGGCGAGCGCGACCCAGCGGCGATCCACTTCGAAGAAGTCGCGCAGCTTGCGGCGGCTGTCGCTGCGGCCGAAGCCGTCGGTGCCCAGCACCTGGTATTCGTCGCTCGGAACCCACTGGCGGATCTGGTCGGCGAACAGCTTCATGTAGTCGGTCGAGGCGATCACCGGGCCATCGCGGCCTTCGAGGCACTGCGTGACGTAGCTCTTGCGCATTTCCTCGGCCGGATGCAGACGGTTCCAACGATCCACCGCCAAGCCGTCGCGGCGCAGCTCGTTGAAGCTGGTGACGCTCCAGACATCGGCGCCCACGCCGAACTTGGCGAGGATGTCCACCGCGGCGCGAACTTCGCGCAGGATGGTGCCGGAGCCGAGCAGTTGCACGCGGTGCTTGAAGTCGCCCTTGGCTTCCTCGAGCAGGTACATGCCCTTGATGATGCCGTCTTCCACGCCTTGCGGCATGGCCGGCTGCGGGTAGTTCTCGTTCATCACGGTGATGTAGTAGTAGACGCCTTTCTGCAGCTCCATCATCTCGTGGATGCCCTGGCGCATGATCACCGCCAGCTCGTAGCCGTAGGTCGGGTCGTAGCTGCGGCAGTTGGGGATGGTGCTGGCCAGGATATGGCTGTGGCCGTCCTCGTGCTGCAGGCCTTCGCCGTTGAGCGTGGTGCGTCCGGAGGTGCCGCCGAGCAGGAAGCCGCGGGCATGAGCATCGCCGGCGGCCCAGGCGAGGTCGCCGATGCGCTGGAAGCCGAACATCGAATAGAAGATGTAGACCGGCAGCATCGGCGTGTTGTAGTTGCTGTAGGCGGTACCGGCGGCGATCCAGCTGGACATGGCGCCGGCCTCGTTCAGGCCTTCCTGCAGGATCTGCCCGTCCTGGGCCTCGCGGTAGTACATCACCTGGTCACGGTCGACCGGCTCGTACAACTGGCCGACCGGGGAGTAGATGCCCAGCTGGCGGAACATGCCTTCCATGCCGAAGGTACGCGCTTCGTCGGCGAGGATCGGCACGATGCGCTTGCCCAGGTCCTTGTCCTTGACCAGCGAGGCGAGGATGCGGCCGAAGGCCATGGTGGTGGAGATTTCACGATCGCCGGAGCCGTCGAGCACCGCCTTGAGGGTTTCCAACGGCGGCGTCGGGATGCTGATGCTCTTGGTCCGGCGCTGCGGCAGGGAGCCGCCGAGGCGCTCGCGGCACTTGCGCAGGTAGCGCATCTCGGCGCTGTCTTCGGCCGGACGGTAGAAGGGCAGCTCTTCGAGTTGCGAGTCGTTGACCGGGATGTCGAAGCGGTCGCGGAACAGCTTCAGGCTCTCGATATCGACCTTCTTGGTGTTGTGGGCGATGTTCTTCGCCTCACCGGCGCCGGTACCGTAGCCCTTGATGGTCTTGGCCAGGATGACGGTCGGCTGGCCCTTGTGGTTGACCGCCTGGTGGTAGGCCGCATAGACCTTGTAGGGGTCGTGGCCGCCGCGGTTGAGCTTCCAGACTTCCTCGTCGGACATGTTCTCGACGCGCTTGAGCAGCTCCGGATCGGCGCCGAAGAAGTGCTTGCGCACGTAGGCGCCGTCCTTGGCCTTGTAGTTCTGGTACTCGCCGTCGATGGCTTCGTCCATGCGGCGCTGCATGCGGCCGTCTTCGTCCTGGGCGAACAGCGGGTCCCACAGACGGCCCCAGATGACCTTGTTGACGTTCCAGTTGGCGCCTTTGAACACGCCTTCCAGCTCCTGGATGATCTTGCCGTTGCCGCGCACCGGGCCGTCGAGGCGCTGCAGGTTGCAGTTGATGACGAAGATCAGGTTGTCCAGGTTCTCGCGCCCGGCCAGTGAGATGGCGCCGAGGGTTTCCGGCTCATCGCACTCGCCGTCGCCGATGAAGCACCAGACGCGCTGCTTGCCGGCCGGGATGAAGCCACGGTTCTCCAGGTACTTCATGAAGCGCGCCTGGTAGATCGCCTGGATCGGACCGAGACCCATGGAGACGGTGGGGAACTGCCAGAACTCCGGCATCAGGTGCGGGTGCGGATAGGACGAGAGCCCGCCGCCGTCCACTTCCTGGCGGAAGTTGTTCATCTGCTCCTCGGTCAGCCGGCCCTCGAGGAAGGCGCGCGAATAGATGCCGGGCGAGGCGTGGCCCTGGTAGTAGATCAGGTCGCCGCCATGCTCTTCGTTGGGCGCCTGGAAGAAGTAGTTGAAGCCGATGTCGTACAGCGTCGCGCTCGAGGCGAAGGTGGAGATGTGCCCGCCCAGATCCGGATCCTTGAGGTTCGCGCGCATTACCATCGCCAGTGCGTTCCAGCGGACCAGGGAGCGGATGCGCCGCTCCATGAAAAGGTCGCCGGGCATCTTCGCTTCGCGGGTGACGGGGATGGTGTTGCGGTAGGGGGTGGTGATGCCGTAGGGCAGCGGGGTGCCGCTGCGGGTGGCCAGTTCGCCCATCCGGGTCAACAGGTAATGAGCGCGGTCTTCACCCTCGCGGTCGAGGACGGACTCGAGGGCGTCCAGCCATTCCTGGGTTTCGACGGGATCGAGATCTTGCATGGCTTGCTCCATGGCGGAAAGGCTTCCAGAATCGGTTGCCTGCTTCGCTACCGGCTTTGTGGGCCGGGGCGTGTAATGTTCTTGGATGAGTGCCGGAGGTAGGACCGGGCGTCTGTAGTTTTACTACAAAATGGCGTCAGGATCAGCCCCCCGAAATACTCTTTAGTAGTAAAACTACAGATCAGTGGCGCTGTCATGTTTCCGCGAAGGCATGGGCGGGGCTCTGAATCGCACGGTGTCACTGTTTTCGCTGCCGTGAAAGGAAACCTTCAATGAGTCTGCCATCGCTGGTTGCATTGCCTCCCTCGCTCTTGCCTTTTGTCAGTCGTGCCGAAGAGTCGTTCCTCGCCGCCGCCGGCAGCCTGTCGGAGGCCGACGCGGCACGTTGCCGCGCTTGGCTGGATAGCCACCGCGAGGCGTTCGCACGGGTCTGCGCGGCCAGCGATTTCGTCAGCGATCAGGTTAGCCGAGATTCGCAGATGTTGCTGCAGCTGGCCGAGCTGGGCTGGCTGCAGCGCTCGTTGGAAGCCGGCGAGATGCGCGCGGCGCTGGCCGAGCTGCTCGCCGCGTGCGACGGCGAGGACGCGCTGGCATTGACCCTGCGGCGCTTTCGCAACCGCCAGCAGGTGCGCATCATCTGGCGCGACCTGACCCGCCAGGCCGACCTGGCCGAGACCTGCCGCGACCTCTCCGAGCTGGCCGATGCCTGCGTCGACCTGGCCTATCTCTGGCTCTACGGCCGCCACTGCGAGCAGTTCGGCGTGCCCACCGGGCGGCGCAGCGGTGCCGCGCAGCACATGGTGATCCTCGGCATGGGCAAGCTGGGTGCCCACGAGCTGAACCTGTCCTCGGACATCGACCTGATCTTCGGCTACCCGGAAGGCGGCGAAACCGTCGGTGCCCGGCGCTCGCTGGACAATCAGGAATTCTTCGTGCGCCTGGGGCAGCGGCTGATCAAGGCGCTGGATGCGATCACCGTCGACGGTTTCGTGTTCCGCGTGGACATGCGCCTGCGCCCGTACGGCTCGTCCGGCCCGCTGGTCTACAGCTTCAATGCGCTGGAGCAGTACTACCAGGATCAGGGCCGCGACTGGGAACGCTACGCGATGATCAAGGCGCGGGTCATCGGCGGCGACCAGCAGGCGGGCAAGGAACTGCTGGAGATGTTGCGGCCCTTCGTCTACCGACGCTACCTGGATTTCTCCGCCATCGAGGCGCTGCGCACCATGAAGCAGCTGATCCAGCAGGAAGTCCGGCGCAAGGGCATGGCCGCCAACATCAAGCTCGGTGCCGGCGGCATCCGCGAAGTGGAATTCATCGCCCAGGCCTTCCAGCTGATCCATGGCGGCCGCGACCTCAGCCTGCAGCAGCGGGCGCTGCTCGGCGTGCTGGCGACACTGGAAGGGCAGGGCTACCTGCCGGCCGCGGCGGTCGCCGAGCTGCGCGAGGGCTACGAATTCCTGCGCTATACCGAGCATGCGCTGCAGGCCATCGCCGACCGGCAGACGCAGATGCTGCCCGAGAGCGAGACGGACTGCGCGCGGGTCGCGTTCATGCTCGGTTTCGATGGCTGGCCGGCGTTCCACGAGCAGCTGCTGCACTGGCGCGGGCGGATCGACTGGCATTTCCGCCAGGTCATCGCCGACCCCGATGAGGACGAGAGCGCCGAGGGCGAAGCGCTGGTGGGCGGCGAGTGGCTGCCGCTGTGGGAGCAGGACTGGGACGAGGAGTTCGCCTGCCGGCAGCTGTCCGAGGCGGGCTTCCGCGACGGCCAGGGCGCCTGTCAGCGTCTGGCGGCGCTGCGCAACACCAGCCAGGTGCGTACCATGCAGCGCCTCGGCCGCGAGCGGCTGGATGCCTTCATTCCGCGTCTGCTGGCGCAGATCGTCGAACAGGATGATCCGGATCTGGTGCTCGAACGCGTGCTGCCGCTGGTGGAGGCGGTCGCACGGCGCTCGGCCTACCTGGTGCTGCTCAGCGAGAATCCCGGCGCGTTGCAGCGGCTGCTGGAACTCTGCGCCGCCAGCCCGTGGGTCGCCGAGCAGATCGCACGCTTCCCGCTGCTGCTCGATGAATTGCTCAATGCCGGGCGCCTGTACAGCCCGCCACAGGCGCCGGAACTCGCGGCCGAGCTGCGCGAACGGCTGATGCGCATCCCCGAGGACGACCTGGAGCAGCAGATGGAGGCGCTGCGGCATTTCAAGTTGGCGCACCGCCTGCGCGTGGCGGCCTCCGAGATCGCCGGCACGCTGCCGCTGATGAAGGTCAGTGACTATCTGACCTGGCTGGCCGAGGCGATCCTGCAGGAAGTGCTGGCCCTGGCCTGGCGCTACAGCGTGGCGCGCCACGGCCAGCCGCCGCGCAGCGATGGCTCGCTGTGCGATCCGGCCTTCGTCATCGTCGGTTACGGCAAGGTTGGCGGCATCGAGCTGGGGCATGGTTCGGACCTGGACCTGGTGTTCATCCACGACGGCGATCCGGCTGGCGAAACCAACGGCGCCAAGCCCATCGACACGGCGCAGTTCTTCACCCGCCTGGGCCAGCGCATCATCCACCTGCTGACCACCCAGACCACCTCGGGCCAGCTCTACGAAGTGGATATGCGCCTGCGTCCGTCCGGTGCGGCCGGGCTGCTGGTCAGTTCGCTCGGCGCCTTCGAACGCTACCAGGGCCAGGAAGCCTGGACCTGGGAACACCAGGCGCTGGTACGCGCCCGGGTGCTGGTCGGCTGCCCGCGGCTGACGGCGGATTTCGAACGGGTGCGGGCCAGCGTGCTGGGCCGTGCGCGCGATCTGCAGGCGCTGCGCCGCGAGGTCAGCGAGATGCGCGCGAAGATGCGCGACAACCTCGGCACCCGCGCGACCTTGGCCGGTACCGCCGAGCAGGCCTTCGAGGCTGGGGCCGAGTTCAATCTCAAGCAGGACGCCGGTGGTATCGTGGATATCGAATTTATGGTGCAATACGCGGCTTTGGCGTGGTCGCACCAGCATCCGGAACTGCTGCGCTATACCGATAACATCCGCATTCTCGATGGGTTGGAGCAGGCCGGGTTGATGACCGGCGATGAGGTCCGGCTGCTGCAGGACGCCTACAAGGCCTACCGTGCGGCAGCCCACCGGCAATCACTGCAGAAGCAGCCCGGAGTGGTGAGTGGGGATCAATTCCACGACGAGCGCCGCGCGGTCATGCGCATCTGGCGCGAGCTGGGGCTGAGCTGAGCCCCTCGTCGGGCTACCGAGCAATATCGAATTCTGAGGAGCTGGCAAAGATGTCGATGGCCGATCGTGATGGCGTGATCTGGTATGACGGCGAACTGGTGCAGTGGCGCGACGCGACCACCCACGTGCTGACCCACACCCTGCACTACGGGATGGGCGTGTTCGAAGGCGTGCGCGCCTACAACACCCCGGCCGGCACGGCGATCTTCCGCCTGCAGGCGCACACCGACCGCCTGTTCGATTCCGCGCACATCATGAACATGCAGATCCCGTACTCCAGGGACGAGATCAACGAGGCGACCCGCGCCGCGGTGCGCGAGAACGAGCTGGAAAGCGCCTACATCCGCCCGATGGTGTTCTACGGAAGCGAAGGCATGGGCCTGCGCGCCGCCGGCCTGAAGGTGCACGTGATCGTCGCCGCCTGGCACTGGGGCGCCTACATGGGCGACGAGGCGCTGGAACTGGGCATCAAGGTGCGCACCAGCTCCTTCACCCGCCATCACGTCAACATCACCATGACCCGCGCCAAGTCCAACGGTGCCTACATCAACTCGATGCTGGCCCTGCAGGAAGCCATCTCCGGCGGTGCCGACGAGGCGCTGATGCTGGATCCGGAAGGCTACGTGGCCGAAGGCTCGGGCGAGAACATCTTCATCATCAAGGACGGCGTGATCTACACCCCGGAAGTCACCGCCTGCCTGAACGGCATCACCCGCGGCACGGTGCTGACCCTGGCCGGCGAGCTGGGGTTGAAGGTGGTCGAGAAGCGCATCACCCGCGACGAGGTGTACATCGCCGACGAGGCCTTCTTCACCGGCACCGCCGCCGAAGTCACGCCGATCCGCGAAGTCGACGGTCGCGCCATCGGCATCGGTCGTCGTGGTCCGATCACCGAGAAGCTGCAGAAGGCCTATTTCGACCTGGTCAGCGGCAAGACCGAGGCCCACGCCGAATGGCGGACGTTGGTCAAATAAGCCAGAGGCTGGAAGCCGGAAGCTGGAAGTGAAAAGCTCTCCGGCACGCGCTTCCAGCTTCAAGCTTATGGCTTCCAGCTTATGAACATATTGATCATCGGACCCAGCTGGGTCGGCGACATGGTGATGGCGCAGACACTGTTCGTCTGTCTGAAGCAGCGCCATCCCGGCTGCCAGATCGACGTGCTGGCGCCGGAATGGAGCCGGCCGATCCTCGAGCGCATGCCCGAGGTGCGCCAGGCGCTGAGCTTTCCGCTCGGCCATGGCGTGCTCGACATGGCGACCCGGCGCAAGGTCGCACAGGGCCTGCGCGGCCAGTACGACCAGGCGATCCTGCTGCCCAACTCGCTGAAATCGGCGCTGGTGCCGTTCTTCGCCGGCATTCCCAAACGCACCGGCTGGCGCGGCGAGATGCGCTTCGGCCTGCTCAACGACATGCGCAAGCTCGACAAGCAGCGCTACCCGCTGATGATCGAACGCTTCATGGCGCTGGCCTTCGAGCCGGGCGCCGAGTTGCCCAGGCCCTATCCGAATCCGTCGCTGCGCATCGATGCCCAGACCCGCGCTGCGGCCCTGGCGCGTTTCGACCTGAGCCTGGACCGGCCGGTGCTGGCGCTCTGTCCCGGCGCCGAGTTCGGCGAGTCCAAGCGCTGGCCGGCGGAGCACTTCGCCAGGGTCGCCGAGGCGAAGATCCGCGAGGGCTGGCAGGTCTGGCTGTTCGGTTCGAAGAACGACCATGCGGTCGGCGAGGACATCCGCGAGCGGCTGATCCCGGGCCTGCGCGAGGAGGCGCTGAACCTGGCCGGCGAGACCAGCCTGGCCGAGGCGATCGACCTGCTCTCCTGCGCCGAGGCGGTGGTCTCCAACGACTCCGGGCTGATGCACGTGGCCGCCGCGCTCGGCCGGCCGCTGGTAGCGGTGTACGGTTCCACCTCGCCGGCGTTCACCCCGCCGCTGTCCGAGCAGGTGGAAGTGGTGCGCCTGGGGCTCGATTGCAGCCCCTGCTTCGAGCGCACCTGCCGCTTCGGCCACAACAACTGCATGCGCGAATTGCAACCGCAGGCGGTGATCGAGGCGCTGGAGCGCTTGGTCCCGCAGCCGGTCGAGGTACGCTGATTGAAGGTCCTGCTGGTCAAGACATCCTCGCTGGGCGACGTCGTGCACACCCTGCCGGCGCTGACCGATGCGCAGCGGGCGATCCCCGGCATCCGCTTCGACTGGGTGGTGGAGGAGGGCTTCGCCGAGATTCCCGCCTGGCACCCGGCGGTGGCCCAGGTGATCCCGGTGGCGATCCGCCGCTGGCGCAAGCATCCGCTCCAGACCCTGCGCTCCGGCGAATGGCGGCGTTTCAAGGCACGCCTGCGCGAAGGCCAGTATGACTTGGTGATCGATGCCCAGGGGCTGCTCAAGAGCGCCTGGCTGACCCGCTACGTCAAGGCGCCGGTGGCCGGACTGAATCGTGAGTCGGCCCGCGAGCCGCTGGCGGCGCGCTTCTACGACCGTCGCTACGCCGTGCCGCGCGACCAGCATGCGCTGGAGAGGGTGCGCCAGTTGTTCGCCCAGGCCCTCGGCTATCCGCTGCCGGACGGCTTCGCCGACTATGGGCTCGATCGCGCACAGATGGCCGCGCCGGGCGACCAGCCCTACCTGCTGTTCCTGCACGGCACCACCTGGCCGAGCAAGCACTGGCCGGAAGCCTACTGGCGCGAGCTGGCCGAGCGCATGAGCGATTTCGGCTGGGCGATCCGCCTGCCCTGGGGCAATGCCGAGGAAAAGGCGCGCGCCGAGCGCATCGCCAGCGGCGTGGCCAATGCCGCGGTGCTGCCGAAGCTGAACCTCGCCGGCATCGCCCGGGTGATCGCCGGCGCGCGCGCCTGCGTCGCGGTGGATACCGGCCTCGGCCACCTGGCCGCGGCGCTGGATGTGCCGAGCATTTCGCTCTATGGTCCGACCCTGCCCGGGCGGGTCGGCGCCTATGGCCGTTCGCAGGTGCACCTGTGCGCCAGCGGCCCGAATGCCGGTGGCGGCGACCGCCACAAGCCCTGTTTCGACGATCTGCGCCCCGAGCGCGTCGTCGCCGAATTGAAAGCCCTGCTGCGGGCCCCGGAGTCCGTCTGATGCAACTGGCCTTCATCCTCTACAAGTATTTTCCCTTCGGCGGGCTGCAGCGCGACTTCATGCGCATCGCCCTGGAATGCCAGCGCCGCGGCCACGCCATCCGCGTCTACGCGATGATCTGGGAAGGCGAGGTGCCGGACGGCTTCGAGGTGTTGATCGCGCCGGTCAAGGCGCTGTTCAACCACACCCGCAACGAGCGCTTCACCGCCTGGGTCGAGGCCGACCTGGCCAAGCGGCCGGTCGACCGGGTGATCGGCTTCAACAAGATGCCGGGGCTGGACGTCTACTACGCCGCCGACCCTTGCTTCGAGGACAAGGCGCAGACCCTGCGCAACCCGATCTACCGGCGCTGGGGCCGCTACAAGCACTTCGCCGAATACGAGCGCGCGGTGTTCGCACCCGAGGCGAGCACCGAGATCCTGATGATCTCCGAGGTGCAGCAGCCGCTGTTCGTCAAGCACTACGGCACGCCGGCCGCGCGTTTTCACCTGCTGCCGCCGGGCATCGCCCAGGACCGCCGGGCGCCGGTCAATGCCGCCGAGATCCGCGCCGAGTTCCGCGAGGAGTTCGAGGTGCGGCCCGACGAGCTGCTGCTGGTGCAGATCGGCTCCGGCTTCAAGACCAAGGGGGTCGACCGTAGCCTCAAGGCGCTGGCCGCGCTGCCGCGCGAACTGAGCCAGCGCACCCGCCTGTTGGTGATCGGCCAGGACGATCCCAAGCCGTTCAAGCTGCAGGCCAAGGCGCTGGGCGTCTCGGGCATGGTGGAGTTCCTCAAGGGCCGCAGCGACATCCCGCGCTTCCTGCTGGGCGCCGACCTGCTGATCCATCCGGCCTACAACGAGAATACCGGTACCGTGCTGCTGGAGGCGCTGGTCGCCGGGCTGCCGGTGCTGGTCAGCGACGTCTGTGGCTATGCCCACTACATCGCCGATGCCGATTGCGGCTGCGTGGTGCCCAGCCCCTTCGAGCAGGGCCCCTTCGACCGCCTGCTGGCGCAGATGCTCGCCGACGACCAGCAGCGCGCCGCCTGGCGCCGCAACGCGCTGGCCTTCGCCGCCACGGCCGACCTCTATTCCATGCCGCAGAAGGCTGCCGACGTGATTCTGGGAGAGCAGGCATGAAGCCCATGGCCGGCACGCCTACGCGGCGGATGACCTCGGCTCGGACCTCCTACGAAAGCAGCTCCTGCGGGAGGGGCGCCCCCGCGGCGGTACAGGCCGCAGGCCTGCCCAAGGGGCTCAAAAGTATCGCCCCGAGGTCGGGCCTCCCACAAAAGCGGCGAGCGCACACCGGGCCAGTGGGAGGCGCGCCCTCACGGCGATTGCAGACCGTAGGCCTGCGCGAAGTGTTGAAGTATCTCCTACTCGCGGAGGCCATATGCGCCTGATGCTGGCGGAACCCTTCAAGACCCTCTGGCAGGGCAAGGACCCCTTCGTCGAGGTCGAGCGCCTCGAGGGCCAGGTCTACCGCGAGCTGGAGGGCCGCCGCACGCTGCGTACCGAGGTCGACGGGCGTGGCTACTTCGTCAAGATCCACCGGGGCATCGGCTGGGGTGAGATCGCCAAGAACCTGCTGACGGCCAAGGCCCCGGTGCTCGGCGCCGGCCAGGAATGGCGGGCGATCCAGCGCCTGCACGAAGCCGGCGTGCCGACCATGACTGCGGTGGCCTATGGCGAGCGTGGCGGCAATCCGGCGGCGCAGCATTCGTTCATCATCACCGAAGAGCTGGCGCCGACCATCAGCCTCGAGGACTTCTCGGCCAACTGGCGCGAACAGCCGCCGCCACCAGCGCTCAAGCGCGCACTGATCGCCGAAGTCGCGCGCATGGCCGGCACCATGCACCGCGCCGGGGTCAACCACCGCGATCTCTATATCTGCCACTTCCTGCTGCACACGGACAGGCCGGTGACGGCGGGTGATCTGCAGCTGTCGCTGATCGATCTTCACCGCGCCCAGGCTCGTAGCCAGACCCCGCGCCGCTGGCGCGACAAGGACCTGGCCGGATTGTATTTCTCGGCACTGGAGATAGGCCTGACCCGGCGTGACAGGTTGCGTTTCCTGCGCGGCTACTTCCAGCGGCCGTTGCGGGAGATTCTGCGCGAAGAGGCGGCCCTGCTCGCCTGGTTGCAGCGCAAGGCGCAACGGTTGCTGGCCCGCTATGGCCGCAAGTACGCGCCGGGAGCACAAGGGTGAGCACCTGGACGGTCGTCGATGGGATCAGTGCCGATGCAGCCCGGGCCTTTGCCAACCTGGACTCGGTGTTCGCGCTCGAAGGCGAGCCGATAGCGCAGGATCCGCTATCGGAGGTAATCCGCGTCGAACGCGGCGGGCAGCGCTATTACATCAAGCGCTACTGGGCCGCGGGGAAGGGATTGCGTCGCTACCTGGGGCGCCCCCGGGTCAAGGCCGAGTGGCAGAATCTCAAGCATTTCGAGCGCTGGGGTATACCCGTGGCACCGTTGGTGGCGTGGGGCCTGGAGCGTCGTGCGGGGCTTTTCGTGCGTGGTGCGTTGATCACGCTGGAGGTGCCGAATACCGTCGACATGGCGGCAATGGCGAAGAACAGCGATCCACGGCTGGCCGATCGGTGCTGGGTCGAGCACGTCAGCCGGCAAGTGGCGCAGGCGACGCGGACCCTGCACGATAATCACTTTGCCCATAACGATCTGAAATGGCGGAACCTGCTGGTCAACGACGCTGGCGAGCTTTTCCTGATCGATTGCCCCTCCGGGGACTTCTGGTGGGGGCCATTCCTGCGGCGGCGCATCGTCAAGGACCTGGCCTGTCTGGATAAGGTGGCCAAGTACTACTTGAGCCGCACGCAGCGGCTGCGTTTCTATCTGCAGTACCAACGGCGCCCGCGTCTGACTTCGGCCGACCGAGCCCTCATCGATCAGGTGCTCAAGTATTTCGTGGGGCGGGAATGAGCGATCATTTTTCAGTGACCGACAGGGGAATTCTTCAGGCGCATGGGCTGGATAGCTTCGATGCGCTCTGGGCGTTGCAGCTCGATTCGGTGGATGCGCCAAATGTCGGCCGAGGTGGCTGGAGCAGCGTATTCCGCCTGGAATTGGACGAGGCGGCCTACTACCTGAAGCGGCAGAGCAATTACCTGACGCATACCTTGCGTCATCCACTCGGCGAGCCGACATTCGCCTGCGAGTTTCGCAATATCCAGCGCTATCGACGCCTGGGCATCCCGGCCTTGCGTGCGGCGTACTTCGGCGAGCGCCGTGTCGATGGTGAGCGCCGGGCCATTCTGCTGACTTGCGCGCTGGATGATTGGCGGGATCTATACGGCTGGCTGGGCCGTTGGCATGAGCTGGAGGCAGCGACGCGCGACCAGTTGTTGCAAGCGTGCGCAAAACTGGCACGGACCCTTCACCAGGCCGGGCTGCGCCATGGCTGTTTCTACCCCAAGCATATTTTTCTCCGTCAGGCTGGTGAGCGGTTCGAGGCCTGTCTCATCGATCTCGAAAAGACCCGTCCGCTGCTGTTCGGCCGCGCTGACCGGATCGTGGATCTGGAGGCACTGACCCGCCACGCGGGCGTCTGGAGCGAAGGCGAACAGCGACGGTTGATCGAAGCCTATCTCGATCATGGCGCCAATGACCCGGACATCGATTCCTGGCTGGAGAAAATGGCTGGTCGGCGGCGGAGCAAGGTGGCACGGACATGACATTGATGGAACTTGCACGTGCCGGGCGCTCGCCGACATTGCCGCTGAGCGTGACGCTGCCCGGCGGAGAACTGATATTGCGCCAATGGTTGCGTGTGCTGCCCGGGCAGCGCTATGTCGCCAAGGCCGAATGGCAGGGCCGTGAGGTGCTGGCGAAACTGCTGGTGGGCAACAAGGCCGAACGCCATTTCGACCGTGAGCGCGGTGGTGCACGGCTGCTGGCCGAGCAGGGAATGAATACGCCCGCACTGATCGCCGAGGGCTTTTCCGCAGGCCAGGGCGGCTGGCTGCTGTTCGACTACCTTGCCGGCGCGCAAAGTCTGGAGCAAGCCTGGCACGAGGTGGCGCGGCAGCCATTATTGTCCGATGCGCAGCAGGCTGTGCTCGGCGAGGCGCTGGGTGCGATCGCTCAATTGCATGCCCGAGGACTGTGGCAGGGCGACCTGCATCTGGACAATCTGCTGCGCCATGACGGGCGGCTGTATCTCATCGATGGCGGCGGCGTGCAGGCGCAGATCCCGGGCAAGCCGCTGGCGCGCGACAAGGTACTGGAGAACCTGGGCGTTTTCTTCGCTCAACTGCCCACTGGCCTCGAGCCCCATATCGAGGAGCTGCTCGTGCATTACCTTCTGGTCAATGGCGAGCATGCGCTCCCCCTGGAGGCATTGCTGCGGGAAATCGCCACCGTCCGAAAGTGGCGGTTGCGCGATTACCTGAGCAAGCTCGGGCGCGACTGCTCGTTATTCAGTGTGCGCCGCGGCCTCGGCGGGCTGCGCGTGATTCGGCGCGAGGACGAACCGGCACTATACGAACTGCTGGCTGCCCCGGATGCGGCTATCGAGGCGGGCCGTGCCTTGAAACTGGGCGGCAGTGCCACCGTGGCGCTGGTCGAGCAGCCCGCTCGGCGGCTGGTCATCAAGCGCTACAACATCAAGGGTGTTCTTCACTGGCTCAAGCGCTGCTGGCGGCCGAGTCGCGCCTGGCACAGCTGGATCGAAGGCAATCGCCTGGGCTTTCTCGGCATCGCCACGCCCCGGCCGTTGGCGATGCTGGAGCTGCGTTGGCTCGGCCTGCGCCGGCGCAGTTATCTGATTACCGAATACACCGCCGGCGAGGATATAATCACCCGTTTTCAGCCGTATCTCTCCAGCACGCCGCCCGAACCCGAGCTGTCGGCGCTGGACCGGCTGTTCGAAGCATTGCTGCGTGAGCGTATCAGCCACGGCGATATGAAGGGTACCAACCTGTTCTGGGAGCAGGACCGCTGGGCGTTGATCGATCTCGATGCTGCGCAGCAGCACAGCAGCAATGCCAGTTTCGCCCGAGCCTACGCCAAGGATCGGGCGCGCTTTCTACGCAACTGGCCAGTCGATTCGGCGCTGTATCGGCTGCTGGACGAACGAATACCTAAAAGCAGCTTCAAGCGGCAAGCTTCAAGCTGCACGTAAAGCCCCATGGGGCAGGACAATAACCGCTGTTGCTTGAAGCTTGTTGCTTGAAGCTTGTAGCTGCTTTCAAGAGGCATTACCCGTGGCATTGACGATTCTCGGCCTTTCCGGCTCCCTCAGTCATGATCCCTCCGCCGCTTTGTACATCGACGGCAAGCTGATCGCCGCCGTCGAAGAAGAGCGCTTCGTGCGCGACAAGCATGCCAAGAACCGTATGCCCTACGAGTCGGCCAAGTTCTGCCTGGAACAGGCCGGCATCAAGCCGTCCGACGTCGACGTGGTGGCGATTCCCTTCGCGCCGATCAGCATCTTCGAGAAGGCCCGCTGGCATTACGCCAAGCGCTACTGGTACGCGCCGGATCGTGCACTCGATGCCATCCTCATGGGCAATCGCCGCTACCACCGCTACAAGAAGCGCATCCAGTGGTGCCTGCAGCAGCTCGGCTTCGACCTGAAAAAAGTGAAGATCGAAGCGGTCGAGCACCACCTGGCCCATGCCTCCAGTGCTTATCACTGCTCCGGTTTCACCGAGAAGACCGCCATCCTCGGTATCGACGGCAAGGGCGAGTACGCCACCACCTTCTTCGGCTGGGGCGAGAATGGCAAGATCCACAAGATCAAGGAGTTCTACGATCCGGACTCGCTCGGCGGCCTGTATGGCGCGATCACCGAATACCTCGGCTTCGAGATGCTCGACGGCGAGTTCAAGGTCATGGGCATGGCGCCCTACGGCGACGCGGCCAAGTACGACTTCTCGCGCCTGGCCAAGTTCGAGAACGGTGAGCTGATCATCAATACCGACTACGCCAATGTCATTGGCTTCCGTCGCTACAAGGAAAAGGGCAAGGGCTACTATTTCTCGCCCAAGCTGATCGAATGGCTGGGGCCCAAGCGCGAAGGCGATATCGCCGACGATCCCTACATCCACTACGCCGCCAGCATGCAGGCGCTGTTCGAGAAGCTGGCGCTGGAAATGATGGACTACTACCTGGGCGACATCATCCGCGAGACCGGCAAGATTGCCTTCGCCGGTGGTTGCGCGTTGAACGTCAAGCTCAACCAGAAGATCATTGCCCGCCCCGAGGTCAAGGAACTGTTCGTCCAGCCGGCCTCGGGCGATGCCGGTACCGCCGTCGGCGCAGCGGCCTATGTGTCGGTGCAGCGCGGCGTGCCGGTGGAGAAGATGGAGCACGTTTATCTCGGTCCGGCCTTTAGTAACGAGGACGTCATCGCCGCCTGTGCACGCCATCCGAGCAAACCGGTTTGGCAGAAGATCGAAAACGTCCCCGAGTACATCGCGAAAATCATGGTCGACGGCAACCCAGTCGCCTGGTTCCAAGGCCGCATGGAGTTCGGCCCGCGTGCCCTCGGCGGGCGCTCCATCATCGGCTGCCCGAGCGTGCCGGGGGTGGCCGACCGCATCAACGAGCAGATCAAGTTCCGCGAACGCTGGCGCCCGTTCTGCCCGTCGATGCTCGACACCGTGGCACCGCAGATGCTCAAGGTCGATCATCCGAGCCCGTTCATGACCTTCACCTTCGAGGTCAATGAGGGCTGGAAGGAGCGCGTCGGCGAAGTCGTCCACGAAGACGGCACATCTCGCGCCCAGGTCCTCGAGCGCCGCCACAACCCGCGCTGGTACGACCTGATGGTCGAGCTGGAAAAATTGACCGGCAATGGCGTATCGCTGAACACCTCGCTCAACCGCCGCGGCGAACCGATGATCTGCTCGCCGACGGATGCGTTGAACATGTTCTATGGGTCGGATCTGCAGTATCTGATCATGGAGGATGTGTTGGTGGTGAAGGAAGGCAAGGATTGATATGGCCTGCAATAGACGAATGGGGGCGTTTGGCACCTGTCGGCTTCCGCTATTTTGAGATGCACCAGGGACAGGTGAGATGAGCCGTATCGTTTATTTCTCAAAGATGTTCCAGGCCGTTCCTCACCTGGCGCAGGTAGCTGCATTGCTGCCTGGCACCTTTGTTTCCAGTCGCCGCTCTACGTTGATGGCTGCACGCAAGCTTTACCCTCAGCTTGAGCAGGCTCGCTATTCGAGGTGGCTGGGGCGGCTGGCAGTGGGTAACCGGATATTGAACGACGCCGATGTGATCGTTACTGGCTCTCCTTATCGCAGTTTCCTGGAGCCCTACGCGGCAAAGAAGTGTACGGTTTTTCATGGCACCTACATGCTGCTGAGCAAGGATGCGTTGCTCAGCAATGCACATTTCGATCTGCTCTGTGTGATTGGGCCGCGCATGCAGCAGATGATCGACCGGTTTGCCGACCAGGTTCAGGTCAATACCGCTGCGACAGGGTTTCTCCCTTTTTGCGAGTTTCCCGAACAGTCTCCGGCGCAGCGCGAATCAGTGCTGGTTGGTCTGGGTTTGGCAGCGGACCGGCAAACCATACTTTTTACACCGAGTCGGCGTGGCGTTGGTTCGTGGGATCTGCTCGCAGAAAGCCTGGTGCAGAAAATCCCTTCGCATTTCAATCTCATCTTGCGCCCCCATCCCAGCCAGGCGCTGACCTCGCGCGCCAAGGATCGCGATAGCTTTCGGCGAGTGGCTGCCTTGGTTCAGCGGCGCCCGCATACGCTGCTGGATCTGACGTCCTATCCTCTCTCAGCGCTGCTATCCGTGGCCGATTTGGTGGTGTCAGATGCCAACTCTCCGGCCGAGGAGTCTCTGTTCTACGATGTGCCGCAACTGCTAATCGAGACCCCTCAACTTTCGCGGGACGTAATGGCCCAAATGGGGCGTGATGAGGGTATGCACCCTGACGATATGGCTCAGCTGTTGACGCTTTACGAGTGTGGGCCCTCGGTATTTGTAAAAGAAGAAGGGGTGGATCTTTCCGTCCCTATCGAAAGAGCTTTGCTGGAGCGAGACGATCGTGCGCAGCGGCGGCAGGATTATTTTTCATGGGTTTTTGGCAAGCGGGATCGTTTGGCCGACCAACGGGTCGCCGAAGCTATATCCACCAGTTTTCTTGTTAGGTGAACAGTATGTTGAGAGATAAGGTCATCCTTGTTACCGGTGGCACCGGCTCGTTTGGCAACACCTTCGTGCCGATGACCCTGGCCAAGTACAACCCAAAGAAAATCATCATCTTTTCCCGTGACGAGATGAAACAGTGGGACATGGCCAAGAAGTTCGAGGGCGACAAGCGCGTGCGCTTCTTCATTGGCGATGTGCGTGACAAGGATCGCCTCTACCGAGCCTTGGATGGGGTCGATTATGTGGTGCATGCCGCCGCCACCAAAATCGTGCCGACCGCCGAATACAACCCCTTCGAGTGCGTCAAGACCAACATTGACGGTGCCATGAACCTGATCGATGCCTGTATCGACAAGGGCGTCAAGGGCGTGGTTGCGCTGTCCACCGACAAGGCCAGCAGTCCGATCAACCTGTATGGCGCCACCAAACTGGCTTCTGACAAGCTGTTCGTCGCTGGCAACTCATATTCCGGCGAGCATGGTACCCGCTTTTCCGTGGTGCGCTATGGCAACGTCATGGGGTCGCGCGGTTCGGTGATTCCGTTCTTCATGTCCATCAAGGCCAAGGGCGTACTGCCGATCACTGACGAGCGTATGACTCGCTTCATGATTTCCTTGGAGGAGGGTGTGGAATTGGTCTGGCACGCCTTCGAAGACATGGAAGGTGGCGAGATCTATGTGAAGAAGATTCCGTCGATGAAGGTCACCGACCTGGCCCGCGTCGTTGCCCCCGAGGCTCGCCAGGAGATTATCGGTATCCGCCCCGGTGAGAAGTTGCACGAGCAGATGATCAGTGCCGAGGATGCTTACTACACCTACGAGTATCCCGAGCATTTCAAGATCCTGCCGACCATTCACAGCTGGGCCACCTGTCCGAAGCGCATCAAGGACGGCAAGAAGGTCCCGGAAGGCTTCGTCTATGCCAGCGACAACAACAGCGAGTGGATGAGCGACAGCGAATTGCAGGCCTGGATCGACGCCAATCGCGAAAAGATCGGGAGCATTTAAGCCGATGATTCCCTACGGCCGTCAGGACATTACCCAGACCGATATCGACGCGGTGGTGGGTGTGCTGCAATCGGATTTCCTCACCCAGGGACCGATGGTGCCGCGCTTCGAGAATGCCGTGGCGCAGCATGTCGGCGCCTGTCATGCGCTGGCCGTGAACAGTGCCACCTCGGCATTGCATATCGCCTGCCTGGCACTGGATTTGGGGCCGGGGGATTGGCTATGGACAACACCGATCACTTTCGTTGCCTCGGCCAACTGCGGCCTTTACTGTGGCGCTCAGGTCGGCTTCGTCGATATCGATCCGCGCACCTACAACCTCTGCCCCCAAGCCCTGGCGCATAAGTTGGAGAAGGCCGAGCGCGACGGCAAGCTGCCCAAGGTAGTGGTCGCCGTGCATCTATGTGGGCAGCCCTGCGATATGCATGCAATCCACGAATTGGCCCAGCGCTACGGCTTCAAGATCATCGAGGATGCTTCGCATGCTATCGGAGGCAAATACCGCGGCGAATTCATCGGCAACTGTCGTTATAGCGACATCACGGTGTTCAGCTTCCATCCGGTAAAAATCATCACCACTGCCGAAGGCGGGATGGCGCTGACCAACGATGCGGGACTGGCCGGTAAGATGGCGCTGCTACGCAGCCATGGGATTACTCGCGATCCGGCCCAGATGACTCATGAGGCCGATGGGCCCTGGTATTACCAGCAGATCGATCTCGGCTTCAACTACCGCATGACGGAGCTGCAGGCCGCTCTGGGCGTTACCCAGGTGGAGCGTCTGGACCACTATGTTGCGCGCCGCCATCAGTTGGCCCAGCGTTATGACGAGCTGCTGGCCGGTTTGCCGGTCACCACGCCCTGGCAGCACCCGGACAGCTACTCCGGCCTGCATCTCTACGTCATTCGGCTGCAGCTAGAAAAGATCGACAAGACTCATCGCCAGGTATTCGAGTCGCTGCGGGAGCAGGGCGTTGGCGTCAACCTGCACTACATCCCGGTGCATACACAGCCGTACTACCAGCATATGGGGTTTCGGGCCGGGGATTTTCCACAGGCTGAGCAGTACTACCGTGAAGCTATCAGCCTGCCGATGTTCCCGGCCATGAGCGAGGAGCAGCAGGACCAGGTCACCGCAGCATTGTGTAAGGTGGTTGCATCGTGAGAATGGCGGTGATTCCCGCCCGCGGCGGCAGCAAGCGCATCCCGCGCAAGAACATCAAGTCGTTCTGTGGAAAGCCGATGATCGCTTGGTCCATTGAAGCAGCCTTGGGAAGTGGCTGCTTCGATCGTGTCATCGTTTCCACCGATGATGCGGAAATAGCCGAAATAGCCCATCAGTACGGGGCAACTGTACCTTTCATGCGCCCGGCCGAATTGTCCGATGACCATACTGGCACCATCCCGGTCGTCCGGCATGCGATCGAATGGTTTATCTCCAATGGAGAATGCCCGCAGCAGGTGTGCTGCATCTACGCTACCGCGCCCTTTGTGAGTGGGGAAGATATCCGTCGAGGGCTGGAAGTGCTGCTCCGGAGCGACTGCGATTACGCTTTCTCGGTTACCAGCTATGCCTTTCCGATCCAGCGTGCGATTCGCATCACACGTGAAGGGCGTGTGGAGATGCTCCAGCCCGAGCACTTCAACACCCGCTCACAAGATCTCGAAGAGACCTATCACGATGCGGGACAGTTCTACTGGGGAGGAGCCAGTGCCTGGCTGGAGGGCAAGCCTCTGTTCGGGCTGCATTCAGCTCCGGTCCCGCTGCCGCGCCACCGGGTCCAGGATATCGACACGAGAGAAGACTGGGAGCGCGCCGAATGGCTGTTCAAGGCGATGCAGGCGCAGGCGAAGCGGTGATGATAAAAGCCGCCTTTCGTGCCGATGCCTCGCTGCAGATGGGCACCGGTCATGTCATGCGTTGCTTGACCTTGGCTGACGCGCTTGCTGCCCATGGTGCCGACTGCCAGTTTCTCTGCCGCGAGCACCATGGCAACCTGATCGAATTCATCCGCAACAAGGGGTATATCGTCCATGCCTTGCCAGCTTGCGCAGAGCCTGGGACCGCGGATTTGCCTACGATCAGAGCGGCAAGCGGCGAGAAAGCTACAGCCCACGGCCACTGGCTTGGCACCACTCAGGCAGAAGATGTTGAGGCCTGCGCACCCATCCTCGCTGAGCTGCAACCCGACTGGCTGATTGTCGATCACTACGCCTTGGACGCACGCTGGGAGCTTGCTCTGAGACCTTGCTGCCACAAGCTGATGGTCATCGATGATCTGGCCGATCGGCCGCATTATTGTGACCTGCTGCTCGACCAGACCTTTGGCCGCACTGTGAAGGATTATCGAGCATGGCTGCCCAACGATTGCCAAGTGCTCTGCGGCTCGCAATACGCGTTACTGCGCCCCGAATTCGCAGCGCTGCGCTCCTACAGTCTGCAGCGCCGTGCCGAGCCACGGGTGCGTCAGCTGTTGATCAGTATGGGCGGGGTCGACAAGGACAACGCCACCGGGAAGGTGCTGGAGGCATTGCGCATCTCTTCGCTTCCGACAGGCTGCCAGATCACCGTAGTCATGGGGGCTGGCGCGCCTTGGCTGTCCGAAGTCACCAGCCAGGCGCAGAGCATGCCTTGGAAGACCCGGGTTCTTGTCGGTGTGAGCGATATGGCCCGGCTGATGGCCGATAGCGATTTGGCGATTGGTGCGGCAGGTGCTACTTCTTGGGAACGCTGTTGCCTGGGGCTGCCGACAGGGATGCTAGTACTAGCGGAAAATCAGAGATACGCCGCTTGGCTGCTGAATAGGGCACGGGCTGTACGGTTGCTGCATTTAGATACGCAGCTAACAAGCGAATTAGCAGACTTTATTCGCGAAGCCACTAATTCCAATGAGTATTTGAAGAGTATTGGCGAGAGTGCAAGTGCCATAACCGATGGCAGAGGTTGTCAGCGCGTCGCTAGCTGGCTAATTTCTGCGAGGATAGAATAATGAAGGCAGTTATTTTGAAGCTTGGCGAGCTGCGATCTCTCAAGGCGGAAGAGTTAGAGTTAATGCTTTCGTGGCGCAATGCGCCAAGCGTACGAGCTAATATGTACACCCGGCACGAAATCACCCTTGCTGAGCATCTTGAATGGTGGGCGCGAATTCAGATGCGAAGTGATCAGAGTTATTTTATGTATGAGTGTCAATCGACTCCCTTGGGTATTGTCGCTTTTACTGGAATTGATAATGCAAGCTTGAATTCGTCATGGGCATTTTATGCTTCCCCGCAGGCGCCGAAGGGGACTGGCAGCAAGATGGAGTATTTGGCGCTTGAGTACGCCTTTAACCATATGCAGCTTCATAAGCTGTGTTGCGAGGTTTTGGAATTCAATACGCCTGTCATAAAGCTTCATCAGAAATTTGGCTTCAATATTGAAGGTGTGTTTCGCGAGCAGCATAGAGTAGATGGAGTTTTTGTCGATGTTTATCGTTTAGGTATATTGGCAAATCAGTGGGGGTTGCGGCGCGAAGCTATGTTGCAAAAGCTCCTTAAACTTTCCAATGGTTGAGAAAGAAATTATGAGCCCGAGAATTTCTGTCGCGGGTCGAGATATCGGCCTCGGTTATCCTCCGTACATCATCGCTGAATTGTCCGCCAACCATAATGGTCGATTGGAAACAGCACTGAAAATAATCGAGGAGGCGAAGAAGGCTGGTGCCGATGCGATCAAACTTCAGACCTATACTGCCGATACCATCACCCTGAACTGCGACTCCGAGGAGTTCCAGATTCACGGTGGTCTGTGGGATGGAAAGACCCTCTATCAGCTTTATCAAGAAGCCTACATGCCATGGGAGTGGCATGAGCCGCTGTTCGACCGTGCTCGCCAGTTGGGCATCACCATCTTCAGTTCGCCCTTCGACAATACTGCCGTTGACCTACTGGAAGATCTCGACGCTCCGGCCTACAAGATCGCTTCCTTCGAAGCTGTCGACCTGCCGCTGATCCGCTATGTGGCTGGTACCGGCAAGCCGATGATCATCTCCACCGGCATGGCTGACGCCGAGGAAATCCAGGAAGCTGTAGAGGCGGCCCGCGACGGCGGCTGCAAGGAGTTGGCTATTCTCCACTGCGTCAGTGGCTATCCAGCGCCGGCCGAAGACTACAACCTGCGTACCATCCCCGACATGATGCAACGTTTTGGCCTGGTCACCGGTCTATCAGACCATACGTTGGACAATACTACCGCTCTCGCCAGCGTGGCGCTTGGCGCTTCTGTCATCGAGAAACACTTCACTCTCGACCGCAACGGCGGCGGTCCCGATGACAGCTTTTCGCTGGAGCCAGCAGAACTCGCTGCGCTGTGCCGTGACAGCAAGACTGCGTGGGCTGCGCTAGGTAAGGTGGATTATGGGCGTAAGTCGAGCGAACAGGGAAACTTGAAATTTCGACGGTCATTGTATTTTGTGAAGAACTTGCATGCCGGCGATAGGCTCGAGCACGATGCTGTAAGGAGTGTTCGTCCCGGCTATGGCGTACCTCCCAAGCTGCTTGACCAGTTGTTGGGAAAAATTTTACAGCAGGATGTCAAGGCCAATACGCCGGTCAGGCTGGATTTATTGAAATGATGGTTTATGTATCTAGATGTATGAGCAATATGAAGTGTCAGTGATATCTGAAGTATAGAGGTTGAGCGATGTTTCTCGAGGCTCGTGCATTATTGTGTAACTTGGCGCAAGGGCGTTTTGCGCATTAGGTTTTCTGGAGATGGAAAGTTTGTGAAAGTTTTGATGCTTGTGATGGATGAACAGCGCATCAATCTCGATTACCTGTATGACTCAATTTGCCTGGCTCTTGGTGATTGCGACCTCATACGCTTGAGTAAGTCGCAGCAAAAGAAAATAGGATGGGTGCTTCGCCAGCACAACAGTTCGACCTATGACCGTGTAGTGGTTTTCTCCCGCTTGAAGCGCCTGCGACGTCAGGTTGATGTGCTGCGGTGCGTTCCTGGCCTAGTATTTCTGGAGCATGACGCCTGCCAGAATTACATGCCAGGAAGCAAATACTATCGCCTTTATTCTCTCTTTTATCGAAAGTTGCCTTGGGCAAGGGTCCTTAGCTCTGGTGCGGGGGTTGCTAGACGCCTGCGAAGCGAAGGTGTGGATGCACGTTTCGTTTCTAAAGGCTACGACGAGCAATTAGTGCTGAATAAAGGCGCTGAGCGCGATATTGCGGCGGCTTTCCTCGGTAGCGTGAATGGTCACTCTTATGAGGGGCGCAGGAAGATGCTGGAGTCTATCGCCGCAAGGAGCGAGCTGTTGATAACGCGTACCGACTCAGGCCAGCGGTATGTGGAATTGCTCAATCGTATCCGTATCTTTGTCAGTGCCGATGTCGGTATGGGCGAGTATATGGTTAAGAATTTCGAGGCCATGGCTTGCGGTTGTGCGCTGCTTGCCTGGAGTCAGGGTGAGGAAGAGGATGCCGCTATGGGCTTTAAGGATGGCGAAAATGTCATGCTCTATCGCTCTGTCGAGGAAGGAATAGCGAAGCTTGAACGCCTCAAGGAGGACCCCGCTCTTGTAGAACGCATCGCCAGAGCGGGACAGGCGTTTGCCCGTCAGCACTATACCTTTGCTCGGGTCGGACGAGATCTGGCACGAGAAATTGTCGAGCCCATGCGGCCTTGGCCAGGGTTGACCTTCTGGCAGCGAGCCTGGGTGCGCATTCGATATGGATTGAGAGTCTAGAATGACAATTAAACTTTATTGGTGTCGTGGCAAGGGACGTAGCGATCCCAACCAGCAAAATTTTGGTGATTATCTGTCTCCGCTGCTGGTTGAAATGCTGGCGGGCAAGCCGGTGGTTTATGCTCCGATAAATCGGGCTGAAATGATGGCTATCGGCTCAATCTTGCCGAGAGAACGTAAGGCCAAGCGCTTTTTCTTACCGCATCGCTTGCATATCTGGGGGGCGGGCACGGATGCGCCAGGGCTAAGTTTCTCCGCGCGACACCATTATCATGCGCTACGGGGTGTCAAAAGCTGCGAGCAGGTAGTTGGTTTGCGTGGCAGCCCAGCCCTGGGCGATCCGGGGTTGCTGGCCAGTCACTGGTGGGGCGGCAAGGCCAAGCCGGCCAAGACGCACAAGGTAGGCATCATTCCGCATTATGTCGATCGCCAGCATCCCGCCATAATTGCTGCATCGAAGCAGCCTGGAGTGTTGCTAATTGATGTTTTCTGGCCGGTGGAGGAAGTGCTACGTTCGATACAGGCTTGTGATTTCGTGCTCTCTTCAAGCATGCACGGACTGATCGTGGCGGATGCATTTGAGGTGCCCAATCGGCGTCTGCGTCTGTCGAGCGGGCTGATTTCTGATTTCAAATTCGTTGACTACTACTCGGCCTTCTCGCTGAGCGAGCCCGAGCCTTTGTGCTCCTCTGCACTTGAGCGTCTTGTACGAGAGGATGTGGCTGAGTTGATTGGCGAGTATGAGCGTCCGGGATTATCTGACTTGCAGGCTGGCCTGTTGCGTTCTTTTCCTTGTTTTTGAGGTTTTCCAATGACGTGGTTTGGCAAGGAGTGGCTGCGCTACGGTCCTTGGTTGTTCGCCGTACTGTTTGGATTGTTCTGCCTGGCGTTCTATCTGCCGCTGTCTTCCAAGACAATCAATAATATCTTCTATGCAGGCTTGGCCTTACCTTGCCTTGGGTGGTTGCTATTGCGGCCGGCCGCCTTGACCGTGCTGGTTCGCCCTTTTGGCTGGCTGGTGATTCTGCTGGTGGCATTAGTTGCGTTGGATGCGGGGGATGCGGCCGGGCTGAAGAAAGCGCTGTACCTGCTGCTTTTTTGCGCCAGCTGCCTGCTGTTGCAGGACCGTCGTTGGGATGTGAAGGCGGTGTACGATCTATGCGCCTGGATCAGTTTGGGCATTCTCGTGTTCATTGCCCTCGACTGGCTATGGATCTGGTTACAGACCGGAAAATTGGTGCGCTATGGCCGCTTTCTTGGCGAGCCTATTAACCCGGTGCATTTCTCATTGCTGATCAGCAATGCACTGATTTTTCTCTGGCTTTTTCGGGTGGCGGATGGGCTTGAACGGCGCTCACCGCTGACCCTGGCGGCAGGGTTGTTGTTGCTGGGTGGTGCCATTCTGTTGTGCGCCACGATATTTCAATCCCGCTCGACAGTGGCAGGCTTCGTCTTGTTCTTTTTGGGTTATTTGCTGTATCGGCGCATGTTTCTACTAGGGCTGGCGGTGCTGCTGTTGCTGGGGGGGCTGTTGTATGGTTTGGGCGGTGATGAGCTGCTGCTGCGTCGTGGCTTCAGTTATCGCTTGGACATCTGGCAGGATGCTGGGTCGCGCCTGGTCAATCAATGTGGCATCTGGCTCGGCTGTGGTGCCGATGAGTATCGATTCTTGGGTCGGTTCGAACATCCACATAGTGGCTACTTCGCCATGCTCTACCGCAATGGGCTATTAGGTGGCGTGTTGTTCAGCCTGTTTGCATTGCTGTGGCTAAATTACGCATGGCGTGCCCGCTCGCGTTGGCTATTGCTGGCACTGCTTGGCTGGGGCAGTTTGCTGACAACCAGTAATGGCGTGTTGACTTCGCCGCAACCGTTATGGATTTATTTCTGGCTGCCTGTGTTTATGGCTGTGCTGGATGGTCAGCGCAGCGCGGTACAGGAATATCTTCAGTCACGCCGTACTCGGCGCCCGGCGCAGAGTTGATAGTGCGCGATCAGGCTGTCGATGGGGAAATCCGTCAACTTGCGCCGGCTCAGATAATGTTTCAGATGCCGGAAGTTGCGCTGCACCAGCCAGGGGCTGAGTGGCCGGCGTTTACATTGCAAATCCAGGATATCGATCAAGCCGTGGCCGCCATCGGGTAACAGCAAGATATTGCCCAAGTGGAGGGAGCGAAAATAGATGCCGCTACGATGAAGTTGATAAATAAAACTGGCAAGCGAGGGCAGTAGCTGTTCTGCATGTTGTGGGGCTTGAAGATACAGCTGTTCGATGGATTGCCCGGGAAGCGGCCGATAGAGGCAGGCACTGAGTCCTGTTTGGCGATTCAACCAGAGCTGCTCCAGTACCTCGGGGACTGGTACGCCGGCTAAGCGTAGACGCTCGGCATTGCAGGCGAAACGTGTAGCTGCGGGACGCAAACGTGCTAACCAAGGTTGCCGCCGGGTATGAAAAATCTTCAAAAACAGCCCATTCTCCAGTGCGACTACCTTTGGCCCCCGGGCATCTTTCTCCAGCACCTTGCCGCTGGCCAGCCAGCTTTCCAATTCCCGCGCTGTTACAATCCGCATCTTGTTCCTCTAGCCATTTCATGGGGCCGCCGCATGGCCAATTCTACCCAGCAATCCAGTGTGAAAGTGTATTTACGGTTGCTGCGTTACGTCATTCCCTACTGGGGCCTGTTCGCCATCAGCCTGCTTGGCTTCCTGATCTTCGCCTCTACTCAACCGATGCTCGGTTACATCCTCAAGTTTTTCGTCGATGGCCTGAACAACCCGGACGCCAGTTTTTTCGCGCAGGTCCCTTATCTTCAAGACCAGGCCTGGTTGGCGGAGCTGAAGCTGCTGCAGGCGGTGCCGCTGCTGATCGTGCTCATCGCTCTGATGCAGGGCATCGGCTCGTTTCTCGGCAACTATTTTCTGGCCAGGGTCTCACTAGGTTTGGTGCATGACCTGCGTGTCGCGCTGTTCAACAACATGCTGACACTGCCCAATCGCTACTTCGACAGCCACAACTCCGGCCACCTGATTTCGCGCATCACCTACAACGTGACGATGGTGACGGGGGCGGCCACCGATGCGATCAAGGTGGTGGTGCGCGAAGGGATGACAGTGATCTTCCTGTTCGCCACGTTGCTTTGGATGAATTGGAAGCTGACCATGGTGATGGTGGCAATCCTGCCGGTCATCGGGGTGATGGTGACCAGCGCCAGCAAGAAGTTCCGCAAGCAGAGCAAGAAGATCCAGGTCGCGATGGGCGATGTCACTCATGTCGCCTCCGAGACCATTCAGGGTTATCGGGTGGTGCGCAGCTTCGGCGGCGAGGCTTACGAGCAGGCTCGCTTTCTCGACGCCAGCCTGGACAATACCGGTAAGCAGCTGCGTATGGTCAAGACCAACGCGGTCTATACGCCGACGCTGCAACTGGTGATCTACAGCGCCATGGCCGTGCTGATGTTCCTGGTGCTGTTCATGCGTGGTGATGCGTCAGCCGGCGATCTGGTGGCGTACATCACATTGGCGGGGCTGCTACCCAAGCCGATCAGGCAGCTTTCGGAGGTGAGTTCCACGATCCAGAAAGGCGTTTCTGGGGCCGAGAGCATCTTCGAGCAACTGGATGAGACGCCCGAGATCGACAGCGGGACGCTTGAGCGTGAGCGCGTTGCCGGGCGCCTGGAAATCAATGGCTTGAGTTTCGTTTACCCCGGTACCGACAAGCAGGTGCTGCACGATATCAGCTTCACCGCCGAGCCAGGCCAGATGGTAGCGTTGGTCGGGCGCTCGGGCTCGGGCAAGTCGACCCTGGCCAACCTCATTCCGCGTTTCTACCACCATGATCGGGGGCAGATATTGCTGGATGGCGCGGAGATCGAAGACTACAGGCTGCGTAATCTGCGCCGGCATATTGCGCTGGTTACTCAGCAGGTCACGTTGTTCAACGATACGGTCGCCAACAATATCGCCTATGGCGATCTCGCAGGCGCGCCGATCGAGGATATCCGCCGGGCAGCCCAGGCAGCCTATGCCGATGAGTTCATCGAGCAAATGCCACAGGGTTACCAGACCCAGGTCGGTGAGAATGGTGTGCTGCTTTCCGGCGGCCAGCGTCAGCGTCTGGCGATCGCCCGCGCGCTGTTGAAGGATGCGCCGGTGCTGATTCTGGATGAGGCGACTTCGGCGCTGGATACCGAGTCCGAACGGCATATCCAGGGCGCGCTGGATCATGTGATGACGGGGCGCACCACGCTGGTCATCGCTCATCGTCTGAGCACCATCGAGAAGGCTGATCTCATCCTGGTCATGGAGCAGGGGCGTATCGTCGAACGCGGTACGCACGCCGAATTGCTCGCAGCCAATGGTGCCTACGCCAAATTGCACGAAACGCAGTTCAAGGATGAGCCCTGAGCTCACGAAATGGAGAGTACCGTCATGAGCCGGGAGAAAGAACTCGAACGCTGGCTTGCCGTTCCGGGCGAATGGGTCGAGCCGCCGAATGAGCGGCGGGGTGGGCTCAGCGGTGTTCAACGCATATACGGCCACGATGGCCAGCTACTCTATCGCAAACAGCAGACCGGCCATGTCTACCGTAGTCTGAGTAGACCCTTGGGCTATCCCACCGTGATGCGTGAGCAGGATGCGCTGATGCACTGTCGACGGCTGGGGGTGCCGGTGCCTGCTCTGGTCTTTGCCGGCTGCCGTAAGCGGGAGGGCGTCTGGCAGGCGGTCTTGCTCACGGAGGGGCTTGAAGGCTTTGAGAGTCTGGAGGATTGCTATCGGCGAAAGGCCGAACAGTGTTGGGGGGAGGTGCTGCATCTGCAGATTATTCGCGAAGTTGGCCGGGTGATCGGGCTCTTGAACGCAGCATGCCGCCAGCATGGCTGCCTTTATCTGAAGCACGTTTTCGTCAACGTCAGTGAGGGAGCCTTCCAGGTTGCGCTGATAGATCTGGAAAAGAGCCGTATCCGCCTGAGCCGGTTCCAGGCTGCACGTCATGATCTGAGTCAGATCGCTCGCCGCTCCGGCTGGAAGAGTGAACGCTGGGCGGCCTTTATCGAGGGATATCGTCAAAGTTTCGCACGACCCTTACCTCGCTTCAGGGGGCGCGAATGACATTGCATCCATGGCGTGCCTGGCGCGAACGCGGTTGGCAGGTTATCGATGCGACCACCTATCGGCAGGTGTGGCAACGTTTCGGCGGCAGCGTGGCGACCCATCCTGATGTGATCGAGCGGCTGGCCGGGCTGGCGCAAATTCCGGTGCGATACCTGGGGTGGGAGCAAAATGGCGGGCTGGTTGCAGCGGTGCCGTGCTGGGGGCGGCATCTGGCCCTGTCCAAGGAAGTGCTGAAGAAGCGTGGCAAGCGCGGATTGTTCGACCTGGGCAATGCCGAGATCATCCTGCCGCTGGCCGAGGAGGCCCGCGTGCCGGTACGCCAGCGTCTGCGCTATGTTTCCGAGCTCAATGCCGGGCGCATCGCCATTCTGCGCAAGCAGCCCGAGGGCCTGGCGCTGGCGCGCCAGCCTGAGGATTATTCGAAGAAATTCCGCTACAACCTGCGTCGCGAGCAGCGTCTGTTCGAAGAGGCGGGCGGCGAGGTGCGTCCGCTGGCGGAGTTCACCCCCGTCGAGCTGGCCGCCATCTATACCGACCTGTTCGAGCGCCGCTGGGGCTTCGAGGTGCCAGGCAAGTCCCACCTGATCGAGGTATTCGGCCTGTTGCAGGATTTCCTGCGTGGCTCGTTGCTGATGCTGGACGGTTTTCCCGTGGCCGTTCAGGTGCTGTACAGGGTCGAGTCGTTAGGCTGGATCAGCTATGAGTACATCAATGGTGGTGTCGACCCCCGCACCCATCATTTCAGCCCCGGCAGCGTTCTCAGCTTCATCAATACCCAGGCCGCCTGGGCGGATGCGCGGAGCCTGGGCAAACCCCTGCGTTATTCCTTCGGCCGAGCCGATTGCGAATACAAGGACCGCTGGTGCCATCGTGTGCCGGTATACCAGTCATGATCAGGCTCCTATGTCCAATCGCAAGCAAGAGTTGTTGAAGCGTCACCGTCGTAACAAGCGTCTAGTGCTTTCTCTTGCTGTCCTTGTCATGGCGGCGTTCTTGGACAACAGCGTCGTCAATATCGGCCCCTGGTGGGTGGCGCCCTTGCTGGCGCTGGCATTCTGGCTGATCCACGAGGCCTGGTTCGCCGATCACTTGTTCTATTCACCCACGGAATCCTATGAGTACGCCTTCCCGCCGGGGACTCCCAGCCTGCCGATCGAAATCGTGGCGGGCGTGCCGAGGTCAGCGACCGGGACTGCTCTGCCTGCCGGCAGTGAAACCCTGATCCTGAAGGTGAGGGTGCGCAGCACCTGGCTTGGTTGTTTGTTCGATCCGCGCATCCACATAGACGGGCCGGGTCTGGCTGACCGGCAGGATTTCGAACGGCGCTGCAGTGGCTGGCGTTACCTGAACCTTTCTGGCTGCGAAGCTGCACTGAACGCCGGGACGATCCGGCTGCGGGGACGTTTCCTGCGTATGGCGCCAGAGGCAGAACTCTATTGCTTCAGCAATCCGGACTATGCACAGCGTCGAGCGATGATCATCGCCCCCCATGCCGACGATGCGGAGCTCGCGGCGTTCGGTTTCTACAGTCGCTGCCGTGAAGTTTCCATCGTGACGCTCACCCAAGGAGAGATCGAGGCCAGGTACTACCGCAGATTGGGGCTCGATAAGGAGGGTGCCGCCCGTTTGAAAGGTCGCCTGCGCGCCTGGAACAGCCTGGCCGTACCCTTGTGGGGTGGCGTGCATGGACACGACTGCCTGCAGCTCGGTTACTACTGCCTGCGCCTGGCGGAAATGCGGGCCAGCCCGGATCAGGCTTTCGGCTCGCTGGAGTCGGGGGAGCGGGATATCCGCAATGTACGCCGGCTCAATGAGCGCCCCTTGCCGGGCGATCGCGACGGTGCTTCCAGCTGGAAGAACCTGATTGCCGATCTGGTCTGCCTGCTGGAACACTACCGCCCGGAGGTATTACTGGTCCCCCATCCCGAGCTCGATCCCCACGCGGACCATGTGCATGCGACGATCGCCGTCGATGAAGCCATCGGGTGCTCCAATTGGAAGCCGGCCGTCCAGCTCCTCTACGCTAACCATCTGTATGACAACGATCGCTGGCCCATGGGGCCGGCCGATCATGGCGTGGCACTCCCGCCTGTGTTCGGTACGTTGCCGTCGCATGCTCTCTGGAGCCCGCAGCTTTCGCCGGAAACCTGCCTGGACAAAGCCATGGCGCTGGCCATGCAGCATGATCTGCAGGTTCCCTTGCCTTTGAAGAAGCGCATCCGCCGGCATATCCAGCGCATTCTGATTGGCCGCCGCTGGCCTACCACGGGCAACGATGAGTTCTTCCGCAAGGCCGTGCGTCGGCACGAGCTGTTCTGGGTGCGCAAGCTGTAGCCGTAGTTGGCCGCGTGTCCCTGCTGCCTGGCGCTCGGCTCTCGCATGTTATGATCGCTGCCGTTTCTCTTCCTCTCCGGAGCCCCCATGAAGCTGACCATGCCCCGTTTCGACCAAGCCCCCGTTCTGGTGGTGGGCGATGTCATGCTCGATCGCTACTGGCATGGCGGTACGTCGCGGATTTCGCCGGAGGCGCCGGTGCCGGTGGTCAAGGTCGAGCAGATCGAGGATCGTCCCGGTGGCGCGGCCAACGTGGCGTTGAACATCGCTGCGCTGGGCGCTCCCGCTTCGCTGGTGGGGGTGGCTGGTGAGGATGAGGCGCGCCAGAGCCTGGCCGACAGCCTCGCTGCGGCGGGTGTGCGGGCACATTTCCAGTGCCTCGAGCACCAGCCGACCATCGTCAAGCTACGGGTGATGAGCCGTCACCAGCAACTGCTGCGCATGGATTTCGAAGAGCCATTCGATACCGATCCGGATGCCTTGCTCGCTGAGGTGGAAAGCCTGCTGGCCGGGGTCAAGGTGCTGGTGCTGTCCGACTATGGCAAGGGTGCGCTGAAGAATCACCAGGCACTGATCCAGGCGGCTCGCCGCCGTGGCATTCCGGTGCTGGCCGATCCCAAGGGCAAGGATTTCGAGATTTACCGTGGTGCCTCGCTGATCACACCCAACCTTGGCGAATTCGAGGCGATCGTCGGGCATTGTACCGACGAGGCCGAGCTGGTGACCAAGGGCGCCGAGCTGATGCGCCAGCTGGAGCTGGGCGCATTGCTGGTGACCCGCGGTGAGCATGGCATGACCCTGCTGCGCCCCGGGCATGCACCGCTGCACCTGCCGGCGCGGGCGCGCGAGGTCTTCGACGTGACCGGTGCCGGCGACACGGTGATTTCCACGCTCGCCGCCTCCCTGGCCGCCGGCGAGGAACTGCCGCAGGCGGTGGCGCTGGCCAATCTGGCCGCCGGCATCGTGGTCGGCAAGCTCGGCACTGCCGCTATCAGCGCACCGGAGTTGCGCCGTGCGGTACAGCGCGAGGAGGGCTCCGAGCGCGGCGTGATGACCGTCGAGCAGTTGCTGACCGTCGTCGGGGACGCCCGCGCGCAGGGCGAGAAGATCGTCTTCACCAACGGCTGCTTCGACATCCTGCATGCGGGGCACGTGACCTATCTCGAACAGGCGCACGCCCAGGGCGACCGGCTGATCGTCGCGGTCAACGACGATGGCTCGGTCAGCCGCCTGAAGGGCCCGGGGCGACCGATCAATTCGGTGGATCGCCGCATGGCGGTGCTGGCCGGTCTGGAAGCGGTGGACTGGGTGGTGTGCTTCGCCGAGGACACGCCGGAAAACCTGTTGGCCCAGGTCCGCCCCGATGTGTTGGTCAAGGGTGGCGACTACGGCGTCGACCAGGTGGTCGGGGCCGAGCTGGTCAAGGCCTATGGCGGCGTGGTGAAGGTGCTGGGGCTGGTGGAGAACAGCTCGACCACGGCCATCGTCGAGAAGATTCGCAAGGCGTAGGGCGGGTGAAACCCGTACTACGGCTACTGCTTTGTGAAAGGGCCCGCCCCGGGGCGATGCTCTTCAGACTTCAGACTTCAGACTTCAGACTTCAGACTTCAGACTTCAGGCTTCAGGCTTCAGGCTTCAGGCCTTTGGCAGTCCTGCGACCTGTATCGCCGAGAGGGCGCGCCCACTGGGTTCGGTGGTGCTCGCTGCTTTTGTGGGAGGCCGCGCCCGCTCCCGGCGGGTCTGCGGCATTCATCACATCCCCGTGGATTGCCCGGCCTCGGGGCGATGCTTTTGAGCTTCAAGCTTCAAGCTTCAAGCTTCAAGCTTCAAGCGTCTGGCAGTCCCGTGGCCTGCACTCGCCGCGTGCCTCGTATTGCAGCAGTCCCAGCATAGGTATCAGCGCTGAGGCTTCGGCACGATGCCGACCTGCATGCCGAAGGGGCCGAATACGCTGTTCAGGGTGTGCACGGTCGGATTGGCTTCATCGTGCTCCAACTGACGCAGAGCGCGCAGGGAGAGTTTGCACATCTGGGCGAACCTGGCCTGCTGCAGGCCGGTGATTTCCTTGCGGAGCCTGCGGACGGCTTGTCCGATGGTGATATCGCCGGATGCCAGTTGAGTCCGTATCTCCGTCAGGATGCGGTCGCGCTCTGTGATATCCATTCAGGTAAGCCTCCATCTGGCGAGTCGTTGAGGAAGGCTGCGTAGCGCGATACGTGGATGATTCATGGTCGCCAGAGGCAGGCCTTCGTCGGTCAACAGGTCGGGCAAGGCCATGAAGTCACGTGCGGCTGTTCTGAGCCGCTCGAACAATTCTTCGGCATCGGCCCATATGCCTACCTCTTCGCAGGCCTTCCGCCAGTCTACCTCGCCAGCCAGCTCAATGGGCTGCGGCCACTTGGTTGTGCGTGTTACGCCTTCATCGTCCATGACCATGGGGGCTAGGTCATATATAGGGGCCAGCTTCACGCCTTTGTCCATGCGTAGAATCGATGTATTGCGACCATGGTTGTCCGAGTTGCCCAAGATCAGGTTCAGCAGGTCGCGCCGCAGGTATTCGAACACCAGATCGCCGACCTGCTGATCTTGACCCACGCTTTGCCATAGCTCGACGAGGTGTCGCAGTACATTGGTGTGCGACATATAGCTACCGGGCTCGGTCACGCCCGCCAGTGAATACATGGACTCGACAGCAGTCCGGACGACCCCATCGACAGGTGCCCTCCAGCCCCAACGTGGGTTGCTCGAAGGTCAGTTGCATGGCGTCGTGCCATGCGTGGCCTGTATGAATCTGTAGGGTGAGCGGGTACATGTCTGCTACCGGCATTTTACTGCCTTAAAAGTAGCCTTCATCTCGCTAAAAGGCAATAAATTACCTTTTTTGCGCTGCTGAGTGATTAAATAGGCATTTTAGTGCTTATTTCCAGCGTATGGAGTCTGTTTGTAGGAGGCGCCATGCCCGCGATAGCTCTGCAGGTCCGGGTTTCGCGAGCATGGCCCCGTCCGTCCGCTGGCGGGGGGCCAAGCGGTTCAGCGCGCCACGGCGACCGGCTTGGCGGCCCACCAGTCCCTCCAGCGAACGCGTTCGTCACGTACCACCCAGCCGTCCTGCCGGGCGAAGCTTTCCGAGAGCCACAGCCCCCGCGTGCCCACCGGGCTGAACTGGCCGTTGCGCAGTTGCAGCAACTGATCCTGGGGCTGCCCCTGATGCAGCGGGATCAGGTAGAGGTCCGGCCGGCTGCGGTCCAGGCGGGCCACCAGCCGGCCGTCCTCGAGGCGTTCGTCGACGTGGAACAGGCTCAGTCGGCGCGCTTCCTTCGGCAGTTCCAGGCGCATGTCGTAGACCAGCTGCAGCGAGGCGGTCGGCAGGTGTACATAGGCGCGCGGGCGCTCCATCAGCACCATGTTGCCGCATTGCACCGGGCGCGTGGCACCCGACTGCGAGGCGAGCTTGAAGTGCACCGCTTCGCGATACTGGAGGCTGCTTTCGTATGGCGTGGGCAGCCAGGTATCGCCGAAGCGCCCGGCGAGCCAGCCTTCCGGGGTTTCCAGCAGGCACTCCTCGGCGATTTCCTGGATGGCGGTGAGCAGCGGCAGGTTCAGCTCGTGTGCCGGGACGTAGCCGGAAATCAGCTTGAGCACCACGTCGCCCCGGTCCAGGCGCTGCTGGCGGACCAGGACCCAGAATTCGCGGCCCTGCCAGCTGAGGGTCAGGCGTACCGAGACGCCGAGGTTGGCCAGCTCAATGGCGAAATGGCCGGGGGCGGGCACGTCCACCGGGCGGCGCCGCTCGATCACCTCGCTGAAGTTCAGGGGCCGGCCCAGGCTCTGGTAGCTCAGGCTGTCCGGGCTGGCTTCGACGTATAGTGGCAGGGTCTTGAATGCGGCAGGGCTCTTGCGCAGCAGAACTCTCGGCATCCGGCTCCTCCTTGCGTCGCTCGGCCGCTGGGCGGCATCGGGTGGTATCGCCCCCTGGGGCGGGAGGGAAAGCCTAGCCCAGTTGCCGCTCAATTGCCCATCAGGACGGTGGCCGCAGCATGCACGTTGTCGGTGAGGTGGCGCGGGTTGATGGTGCCGATGATGGCGCCGCTCACGCCGGGTTGCCGGAACAGCAGCTCGAAGCTGCGTCGTACCGGATCTTCGCCCGACCCGAGGCAGGCGTGGCCGCTGGCCAGGGCTTTCTTGATCAGAATGCCCTTGCCGTGGGTCGCGGCATAGTCGATCACCGGGCGTTCGGCCTGTTCGTTGAGGTTGTAGGTGACCATCGCGCAATCGCCTTGCTCAAGTGCCAGCAGCCCGCCTTCGACGGTCTTGCCGGAGAGGCCGAAGGCCAGGATCTTGCCTTCGCGCTTGAGCTCGGCGAGGGTCGGGTAGACCTCGCTATGTTGCAGGATTTCCACATCGTTGCCGTTCGAATGCACCAGTACCAGTTCGATCCGGTCGGTGCGCAGGCGCTTGAGGCTGCGTTCGACGGAGAAGCGCGTGTGTGCAGCGGAGAAGTCGAAGCGTGACTGGCCGTTCTCGAACTCCTCGCCCACTTTGCTGACGATCACCCATTCATCGCGCTGGCCGGCCAGTAGCGGCCCAAGGCGCTCCTCGCTGACACCGTAGGCCGGTGCGGTGTCGATCAGGTTGATTCCCAGCTCGCGGGCGAGCGCCAGCAACTGGCGTGCCTGCACATCGTCGGGAATGGCGAAGCCGTTGGGGTACTTCACGCCCTGGTCGCGGCCCAGCTTGACCGTGCCCAGGCCCAGTGGGGAGATCGTCAGGCCGGTGCTGCCGAGCGGACGATGCAGGCCATGCAGGGTCTTGTTCATGGCAGCAGGCCCTCCCAGAATGGTTTGCTCAGCGCTGGGCGCGGCAGTTGCGGTAGTGCGGGATGCTCGCCGGGACGAATGCCGTCGCGGGCGAGGGCGGCTTCGACGCGGTCGGAAAAGTCCGGCGACAGCGCCAGCTTGGTCGGCCAGCCGACCAGCAGGCGACCCTGCTCGGCCAGGAAGGCATTGTCCGGGCGGGCCAGGCTGGATTGCGCCGGCTCGGCGCGGTCGACGCGCAGGGTGGCCCAGTGCGCGGCGGAAAGGTCGATCCAGGGCACCAGTTCGGCCAGTTCCTGCTTCGCCGCGGCGATCTGGCGGGCCTCGTCGCGCGCCACGCCCTCGGCTTCGGCCAGGTCGCCGCCGAGATACCAGACCCACTGGCCGTCCGCTGCCGGGTGGCTGGTAACCGTGACCCGCGGCTTGGTTCCGCCACCCAGGCAATGGGCATAGAGCGGTTTGAGCGTCGGCGCCTTGAGCATCACCATGTGCAGTGGCCGGCGTTGCATGGCCGGTTGCTGCAGGCCCAGCGCAGCGAGCAGTTCGGCGGTGCCGCCGCCGGCGCTGAGCACGATCCGTTGCGCGCGGATGTCCCGGTCATCGACGCGCAGGCCGACCAATTCGTCGCCTTCACGCAGCGGCTCGATCCGCTCGCCGGCCAGCAGGCTGTCGCCGGCCAGTTCCGCCAGCCGGGCAATCAGGGTCGGCACGTCCAGCACCAGCTCGCTGAGGCGGTAGACCTTGCCCTTGAACCGTGGGTGCTGCAGCGCCGGTGGCAGCTCGTCGCCCTTGACCTGGCCGACCCGCGAGCGCACGGCCTTGCTGGCGAAAAAGCTGGTGAGGTTGCCGGCCAGGGTGCCCGGCGACCACAGGTAATGCGCATCGGACAGCAGGCGGACACCGCTGAGGTCCAGCTCGCCGCTGCCCTCGAGCGCCTCGCGCCAGCGCCGCGGCATGTCGGCGATGGCTTCGGAGGCGCCGGTCAGCGCGCCGTGCAGTGCGTACTTGGTGCCGCCGTGGATGATGCCCTGGGATTTCACGCTCTGCCCGCCGCCCAGTGCACCTTTCTCCACCAGCAGCGTGGCGAAACCCTGCTGGCGCAGGCGTGCATTGAGCCAGAGGCCGGCGACACCGCCGCCAACGATGAGGACGTCGGTGCTGAGGGATTCGGGCATGGGCAGACCTCGCCTGTAAAGCTGTAAATACGGGGCGGCAGTATAACCCGGAGCCCGGCCAGCGCCGTCATGGGGCCGGTGTGCACTGGCTGCTTTGTTGCTGTTGTGGGAGGCCCGCCCCGGGGCGATGCTTTTGATTCTCGGGCAGGCCTGCGGCCTGCATCGCCGCGAGGTCGCGCCTCCCACAGGGGACGGTTGTGCTGGCTGCTTTTTGTGGGAGGGTCGCCCCGGGGCGATGCTTTGAGACTCGCCAGGCTCGCGGGCAGGTATGAAGGCCCTAAGGCCGCCGTTCCCCATTTGGCGCGCATACACTGACCAGCTTCCAGCTTCCAGCTTCCAGCTTCCAGCTTCCAGCTTTCGAGTAAACTCCGCCTCCATGAACCGTACCCTCTATACCCTGCTGTTCCATCTCGGCCTGCCCCTGATCTTCCTGCGTCTGCTCTGGCGTGCCTGGCGCGCGCCGGCTTACGCGCGGCGCATCGGCGAGCGCTTTGCCATCGGCTTGCCGCCGCTCGCGCCGGGCGGTATCTGGGTACATGCGGTATCGGTGGGCGAGAGCATCGCCGCAGCGCCGCTGATCCGCGAACTGATGGCGCGTCACCCCGGGCTGCCGATCACCGTCACCTGCATGACGCCGACCGGCTCGGAGCGCATCCAGGCGCTGTTCGGCGATCGGGTACAGCACTGCTACCTGCCCTACGACCTGCCGTGGGCCGCGGCGCGTTTTCTCGATCGCGTGCGGCCGAAGCTGGCGGTGGTGATGGAAACCGAGCTCTGGCCCAACCATATCCACCAGTGCGCACGCCGCGGCATTCCGGTGGCGCTGGCCAATGCGCGGTTGTCCGAGCGCTCGGCCCGCGGCTATGCGCGCTTCGCCCGGCTGACCGCGCCGATGCTGGCCGAGCTGAGCCTGATAGCGGTGCAGACTGCGGCCGAGGCCGAGCGCTTTCGCCAGCTGGGTGCGCGCCCGGCAAGCGTCGAGGTGACCGGTTCGATCAAGTTCGACCTGAGCATCGATCCGGCACTGCTGGAGCGGGCGGCGGCGTTGCGCACGCAGTGGGATGCCCGGCAGCGGCCGCTGTGGATCGCCGCCAGCACCCATGTCGGCGAGGACGAGATCGTCCTGGCGGCGCACCGGCAGTTGCTGGCGCAGCATCCGCAGGCCCTGCTGGTGCTGGTGCCACGGCACCCGGAGCGCTTCGCCGCGGTGGCCGAGCTGTGCCGCAAGGAGGGTTTTGCCAGCGTGCGGCGCTCCCAGGGCGAGGCGGTCGGCGCCGAGATCGAAGTGCTGGTCGGCGACACCATGGGCGAGCTGCTGTTTCTCTATGCGCTGGCGGATGTCGCCTTCGTCGGCGGCAGCCTGGTGCCCAATGGCGGGCATAACCTGCTGGAGCCGGCGGCACTGGGCAAACCGGTGCTCAGTGGCCCGCACCTGTTCAATTTCTTCGAGATCGCCACGCAGCTGCGTGACGCCGGTGCGTTGCGGGAAGTGGCCAGTGCGGCCGAACTGGCGAGTGCGGTCGATGCGCTCTGGAACGATCCGACCCATGCCGAGCGGATGCGTACGGCGGGACTGATGGTGTTGCGGAACAATCAGGGCGCGCTGCAGCGGTTACTGGCGGGGCTGGAGCGGCTGGTTCGATAGCGCGCGCCGACCCAGCCTTCACATTTCTTTTGGCAGTCCTTCGGCCTGCATCGCCGCGAGGTCGCGCCTCCCACAGGGTTCGATGTGCACCGGCTGCTTTGGGTGTAAGGCCCGCCCCCGGGAAGATGCTTTCAAGCTTCAAGCTGGGCAGCCCTTCGGCCTGCATCGCCGCGAGGTCGCGCCTCCCACAGGGTTCGGTGTGCACCGGCTGCTTTGGGTGGGGGCTGCCCCGGGGCGATGCTTTCAAGCTTCAAGCTGGGCAGTCCTTCGGCCTGCATCGCCGCGAGGTCGCGCCTCCCACAGGGTTCGGTGTGCACCGGCTGCTTTGGGTGGGGGCCCGCCTCGGGGCGATGCTTTCAAGCTTCAAGCTGGGCAGCCCTTCGGCCTGCATCGCCGCGAGGTCGCGCCTCCCACAGGGTTCGATGTGCACCGGCTGCTTTGGGTGGGAGGCCCGCCCCGGGGCGATGCTTTCAAGATGGCAGGCCTGCGAGGGTGCCCCCTAATAATCCATCCGCACCGGCTGGCCGATGGTCTGTGGCAGGTCCGGCGGCAGGAAGTCGCTATCCGGGTCGTAGTCGGGCTTGAGGTAGGCGGCTAGCTCCTGCAGGTCGTCCGGGTTGAGCGTGCCGGCGGCCTGTTTCAGGCGCAGGTTGTCGAGGATGTAGTCGTAGCGTGCGTCGTTGTAGTCGCGCACGGCCGCGTACAGCCGGCGCTGGGTGTCGAGCACGTCGACGATATTGCGGGTACCCACCTGGTAGCCGATCTCGGTGGCTTCCAGGGCGCTCTGGTTGGAGATGATCGACTGCCGGCGCGCCTGTACCTGTTCGATATCGGTGTTCACCGCCCGGTGCAGGTTGCGCGTGGTTTCGACCACCTGCCGGCGCAGGCTTTCGCGCTGCTGTTCGCTCTGGCTGAGCAGGTGATAGGCCTCGCGGCTCTGCGAGCTGGTCAGGCCGCCGCTGTAGATAGGGATGTTCAGTTGCAGGCCGATGCTGCGCTGCTCGGCATCGCCGGTGTAGCGCGGCAGGTCGAAACCCGGAATGCTTTGGGTATTGCTGAACCCCAGCAAGTCATTGTCGCCCTTGCGGTAGGACGCCACCGCATCGAGCGTCGGCGCATGGCCGGCGCGGCGCTGGCGCAGGGTCTCCTCGGCGGCGGTCACCGCGTAGTTCACCGCCAGCAGGTTGAGGTTCTGCTGCGTGGCGGTATCGACCCAGGCCTTGGCGTCGTTCGGCGTCGGCGCCAGCACCGGCAGGGTGTGGCGGATGCCTTCCAGGGCGATGTATTCGCGGTTGGTCAGGGTGAACAGCGCCTGGAAGGCATCATCCACCTGGCGTTGGGCGATGAGGCGGTTGGCACGTGCGGTATCGAAGCCGGCCTGGGCCTCGAGCACATCGGTACGGTCGGACAGGCCGACCTCGAAGCGCTCGTTGGCCTGGTCCAGCTGGCGCTTGAATGCGGCTTCCTCGGCCTTCAGCGCGGCCAGGTTGTCCTGCGCGCGCAGCACCGCGAAGTAGGCCTGGGCGCTCTGCAGGATCAGGTCCTGTTCGGCGACCGAATATTCCAGTGCCGCCTGCTCGCCGACGGCTTCGGCGGCCTTGAGCTGGAACCAGCGGTCGGCGCGGAAGATCGGCTGGCTCAGGGTAGCCTGGTAGGCGGTGCCGCTGCGTGACAGCGAGCTCGAGCCCATGCTGGTGTCCACGTCGGTCTCGGTATCGCTCAGTTCGGCACCGGCGCTGAGGTTGGGCAGCAAGCCCGCTCGCGCCTGGGGCACGACTTCCTGGCGGGCGCGGAACTGCGCGCGGGCCGCGGCCAGGTCGGCGTTGTTGTTGACGGCTTGCTGATAGACGCTGACCAGGTCGGTCTTGCTGGCGAGCGGAGCGGGGCTTTCCGCCCAGGCCGCTCCACTGGAGAGGGCGGCCACGGCAAGAGCCAGGGGAAGTCTGCGCAGCATTTTGGATTCATCCTGAACAAAGCTGATGGGCAAGGCTAAGCGGCACGTGGCGGAGGGTCAAGGCGGGCGTATGCGCCGTCCGCCGGGTTTCGACGCGCGTGGCATCGGGGCGCGAAAATGACCGAACGGTCGGCGATTTGCTCCGGCGCGATGGTTTTCCCTGCGGCTCTTGATTAGACTCACTCCCGTTCTTGTCGGGGTGCCTTGAAGCGAAGGCTGAGATCGGACAGTTCCGGATCCCGTTGAACCTGATCAGGTTAAGGCCTGCGTAGGGAACAAGATGTCCTCGCCCGCCTCTTGGCGAGTCTCTAGCCGCCGCTGCGGCGCCCCCGATGCCCTTGATCCGCCGTGTTGCTCAGGTTCGCTCCGACATTTCCCCAGGAGAAGCCGATGAGCGTGCAAACCAATAAGAATCTGAGCGAGTCCGCCCAGGTCGACCAGCAGTCCATCCAGCCCTTCCCGCGTTCGCAGAAGGTCTATGTGCAGGGCTCGCGCCCGGACATCCGCGTGCCGATGCGCGAGATCAGCCTGGACGTCACCCCCACCGACTTCGGTGGCGAGGTCAACGCGCCGGTCACCGTCTACGACACCTCCGGCCCCTATACCGACCCGAATGTGCAGATCGACGTGCGCAAGGGCCTGGCCGACGTGCGCAGCGCCTGGATCGAGGACCGCGGCGACACCGAGAAGCTGCCGGGGCTGTCCTCCGAATTCGGCCAGCGCCGCCTGAACGACGCCGAACTGACCGCCATGCGCTTCGCCCACGTGCGCAACCCGCGCCGGGCCAAGGCCGGGCACAACGTCAGCCAGATGCACTATGCCAAGAAAGGCATCATCACCCCCGAGATGGAATTCGTCGCCATTCGCGAGAACATGAAGCTGGCCGAGGCCCGCGAGGCCGGGTTGCTCGAGGAACAGCACGCCGGCCACAGCTTCGGCGCGTCGATTCCGCAGGAAATCACCCCCGAGTTCGTCCGCCAGGAAGTCGCCCGCGGCCGCGCCATCATCCCGGCCAACATCAACCACACCGAGCTGGAGCCGATGATCATCGGCCGCAACTTCCTGGTGAAGATCAACGGCAATATCGGTAACTCGGCCCTCGGTTCTTCCATCGAAGAAGAAGTGGCCAAGCTGACCTGGGGCATCCGCTGGGGCTCGGACACCGTGATGGACCTGTCCACCGGCAAGCACATCCACGAGACCCGCGAGTGGATCATCCGCAACTCGCCGGTGCCGATCGGCACGGTGCCGATCTACCAGGCGCTGGAGAAGGTCAATGGCATCGCCGAGGACCTGACCTGGGAGCTGTTCCGCGACACCCTGATCGAGCAGGCCGAGCAGGGCGTGGACTACTTCACCATCCATGCCGGCGTGCTGCTGCGCTACGTGCCGCTGACCGCCAAGCGCGTCACCGGCATCGTCTCGCGCGGCGGTTCGATCATGGCCAAGTGGTGCCTGGCGCACCATAAGGAGAATTTCCTCTACACGAACTTCGAGGAAATCTGCGAGATCATGAAGGCCTACGACGTCAGCTTCTCGCTGGGCGACGGCCTGCGCCCGGGCTCCATCGCCGATGCCAACGACGCCGCGCAATTCGGCGAGCTGGAAACCCTCGGCGAATTGACCAAGATCGCCTGGAAGCACGACGTGCAGTGCATGATCGAGGGCCCCGGCCACGTGCCGATGCAGATGATCAAGGAGAACATGGACAAGCAGCTCGAATGCTGCGACGAGGCGCCGTTCTACACCCTCGGCCCGCTGACCACCGATATCGCGCCGGGCTACGACCACATCACCAGCGGCATCGGCGCGGCGATGATCGGCTGGTTCGGCTGCGCCATGCTCTGCTACGTCACGCCCAAGGAGCACCTCGGCCTGCCGAACAAGGATGACGTCAAGACCGGCATCATCACCTACAAAATCGCCGCCCACGCCGCCGACCTCGCAAAAGGTCACCCGGGCGCGCAGATTCGCGACAACGCCCTGTCCAAGGCGCGCTTCGAGTTCCGCTGGGAAGACCAGTTCAACCTCGGCCTCGATCCGGACACCGCCCGCGCCTTCCACGACGAGACACTGCCGAAGGAATCGGCCAAGGTGGCGCACTTCTGCTCCATGTGCGGGCCGAAGTTCTGCTCGATGAAGATCACCCAGGAAGTGCGCGAGTACGCCGCCGAACACGGCCTGACCGACGAGCAGAAGGCCATCGAGGCCGGCTTCGCCGAGCAGTCCTCGCGCTTCAAGGACGAAGGCTCGGTGATCTACAAGCAGGTGTGACCGGCGAGGCGTGGCGAAGCGGGCCGGTGGAGTCCGGTCCGCTTCCTGTCCTCAGAGGTATTCCGCTTTCAGGATGCCCTTGAGCTGGTCATGGGGAATGAACAGCTCGGGGTGGCCGCTGGAGTAGGGCGCGATGCTGTAGACGTCGTACTTGAGCAGCACCCGATCCTTCAGCAGCGCGATATGCGCGGTCTGCTGGAACGGCCAGAAGTCGATGAATTCGGCATCCTGGGCATGCCCGTTCTCCGCCAGCCAGCGCTGGTGGGCCTGGCGTGCGACGCGCCAGAAGTTGCCTTCCTGCCCCGGGATCAGGACGTCCTCCAGGCGCAGTTCGCGGTCCCGCTTCCGGTCGTAGTTGATGAAGCCGCGCCCCGGCATGCCGTGGGCGCCGCCGGTATAGAGGTAGCTGGACAGCTCGACGACCAGGAGATCGCCATGCTGTTCGCGCAACTTGGCCTGCAGGTAGCTGCTCCAGTTCGGCTCGGCAGTGCTGAGGAAGCGCTCCTGGTAGCCCTGCAGCGACTCGGGCAGCCGGTCGTCCGGAGCGTTGACGGTCATCCGCCGCAGGCGCTCGTCGATGAGCCGGTCCAGTGCTGGTTCGTCGGCGAACTGCAGGCTGTCGATGTTCACCAGCGGGCAGCTTTCCTCGTGGCAACCGGCCGGGCGCTGCTCGCTGAGGTTCCGCCGGACCTCGACGGAGCGCTCCGGGACAAGGTGCTGGCAGGCGCTCAGCAGCAGGGTGAGGATGACCAGGGTGATGGCGTTGCGGGTGGTAGATGGGGTCATGGTTCGTCCATACGTGACGGTGCGCTTTCGATTGCCGAGGGGGCGCGAAGTTCGCGACACGCGGTCGGCGGAGTTTTCTCTGCGCGCGGTGGTCTGCAAAGGACTGCGCGGCAAATGTCGGCATGCGACGTTGCGGGGCTTGGCAAGGGATCATCGTCCGCGTCCTGCCGTCCGGACAGGGCGACATGTGGCGCAGCGACGCGGCTTGCGACGAAGCGGGAACAGACCCTACGATGACCACGGAGACCGCTCACGAAGTGACGGCTGTAGTCAGTCCGATGCTGCCTCGAAGAGGCCGGCGGCGGATCAACCGATATGTGAGTAGTGCCCCATGAGCGAGACCTTCAAGCCCGGCCCGGATGATGTCGAGATCCTTCGTCGAGAGCAATGCTTCAGCGGTTTCTACCGGCTGGAACGCCTGCACCTGCGTCATCGCCAGTTCAGCGGGCTGATGGGCGCGGAGCTGAGCCGCGAGCTGTTCGTGCGCCACGATGCCGTCTGCGTACTGCCCTATGACCCGCGTCTGGACCGGGTCGTGCTGATCGAGCAGTTCCGTGTCGGGGCGCTGGGCAAGGTCGACAATCCGTGGCTGATCGAACTGGTGGCCGGGTTGATCGACAAGGACGAGCAGCCCGAGGAAGTCGCACGGCGCGAGGCGGTCGAGGAGGCCGGGCTCGAGTTGGGGGCGCTGTGGCCGGTCAGCCAGTATTTTCCTTCGCCTGGCGGCAGCGACGAGCGTGTATACCTGTACGTCGGCCGCTGCGACAGCGAAGGCGTCGACGGCATCTTCGGCCTGGCCGAGGAGGGGGAGGACATCCGCGTGCACGTCTGGCCCCTGCAGCAGGCGCTGCAGGCCGTGGCTGATGGGCGTATCGACAATGCTGCGAGCATCATCGCCCTGCAATGGCTGGCCTTGAATCGCGAGCGGGTGCGGGGGGAGTGGACATGAGAACGGTGCGTGAACGTTACCGAGTCGACCTGCTCGAACTGCAGGCAGCCTGCGAGGCCAACTACCTGCGGCTGATGCGCTTGCTGCCGCAGATGCGCCAACCGTGCGAGGCACGCCGCATCGCCATCAGCCAGGGCGACCTGCTGCTCGGCGTGCTGGTGCTCGAGGTGCTGGAAAGCTGCCCCTACACCACCACCCTGCGGGTCAGCCAGGAGCACTGCCTGAGCTGGCTGCCGGTGCCGCAGATGGAGGTGCGGGTGTACCACGATGCGCGCATGGCCGAGGTCGTTCGCGCGGAGAACACGCGGCGCTTCCGCGGCATCTACCACTACCCCAACGCGCAGATGCATCAGCCGGACGAGAAGAACCAGCTCAACCTGTTTCTCGGCGAATGGCTGGGGCATTGCCTGGCCTGCGGGCACGAACTGGAGCCGGTGGTCTGATCCGTTAGAAGCACGGAGCACCAGGAGGGTGCGAATGTCTAGGCCCAGGGAGTGGTCGCGCGGTTCTGTGATCCAGGCCCACATCCCGAGGTTTACCCCTCCGATTGGCTCCTACCATAATTCCGTTGCGATTTCGCTCGAGGAGAAGGGCCTTGCCTGGTGCGTCCCTGACTGCTGTTGAAGATTCGGTACTGCTGGTGCAGCTTACCGACAGCCACCTGTTCGCCGAAGCGGACGGCAAGCTGCTGGGCATGGATACCTGCGACAGTCTGCGACAGGTGATCGAGCTGGCCATCGACGAGCAACCGCGTATCGACCTGGTGCTCGCCACCGGCGACTTGTCGCAGGATGGTTCGGTGGCGTCCTATCAGCGTTTTCGCCGCATGGCCGAACGCATCGAGGCGCCGGCCCGCTGGTGCCCCGGCAATCACGACGAATTGTGTGCGATGCGCGAGGCGACCCGCGGCACCGCGCTGATGGAGCCGGTGCTCGAGCTCGGCGGCTGGCGGGTGGTCATGCTCGATACCCTGGTGGCCGGTTCGGTGTACGGCATGCTGCGCGGCGATCAGCTCGAACTGCTCGAGCAGGCGCTGCGCGAGGCCCCCGATCAGCATCACCTGGTCTGTCTGCACCATCATCCGGTGTCCATCGGCAGCCGCTGGATGGACACCATCGGGCTGCGCAACCCCGAGGCGCTGTTCGAGGTACTGGATCGCCATTGCAATGCCCGCGCCCTGCTCTGGGGGCATATCCACCAGGAATTCGACCAGTGGCGCAACGGCGTGCGCCTGCTGGCGTCGCCCTCCACCGGCGTGCAGTTCGCGCCGCGCAGCGAGGCTTTCCAGATCGACAGCCAGGCACCAGGCTATCGTTGGCTGCGCCTGCATGCCGATGGCCGCCTGGAGACCGGGGTCTCGCGCGTCAGCGGTATCGATTTCGAGGTGGATTACAGCGTCAAGGGGTATTGAAGGCCGTAGGGGGGCGGGGCAGATTCACGAAGGGGTGTTACGCCCGCGGATGGGTATGCCTCGCAGGCATGGCTCGCTCCCGCGGATGTGCTGAAGGCCTGCTCCTACAGGGGTAGTCGGCGTAGGGTTGCGAATGTGAATGCGTTGTCTCCCATGGGCTTCACGGGTTGCAGGAGGTATCGGCTGCCTTGTAGCCTTGCCCTTTTCCCATCGAACTGTATCCATGTCCAGTTGCCCGCCCTCGATCCTCTATATCCACGGCCTCAACAGCTCGCCACTCTCGCAGAAGGCCAGCCGGCTGAGCGTCGCGCTGGAGGGTCTCGGCCTGGCCGATCACCTGCGGGTTCCGGCCTTGCATCACCATCCCCGGCAGGCCATCGCACAGCTCGAGGCCTGCATCGCCGAGCTCGGGCGCCCCGTGCTGGTCGGCAGCTCGCTTGGCGGCTACTATGCGACGCACCTCGCCGAGCGTCATGGCCTGAAGGCCCTGTTGATCAATCCGGCGGTGACGCCGCACCGGCGATTCGACGGCTATCTCGGGCCGCAGACCAATCTCTACAGTGGCGAAGTCTGGGAACTCACCAAGGATCACGTGGCGGCGCTGGCCGAGCTGGAAACCGCACCGCCGCAGGATGCCGGGCGCTACCAGGTGTGGCTGCAGACCGGTGACGAAACGCTCGACTACCGCGATGCGGAGCGTTTCTATCGTGGCTGTGCGCTGCGCATCCAGGCCGGTGGCGACCATGGCTTCCAGGGCTTCGACGAGCGCCTGCCGGCGCTGCTGGCCTTTGCCGGCTTCGACCCGCAGACGTGGCTGGGGCGGCTCTGAGCGCAATGGCCTCGACCACTGGGCGTATGCAGACGTCCGCGGCTCGGCGAGCCTGCCCGGCAGGCGCCACTCCTGGCCGGTGCGCCGATTTTTTCGCGGCCCGCACGGGCCGATCGTTCAGAACATAAGGACAGTGCCAGACAGATGTCGTATACCGCAGAAGCCATCGAGGTCCTCTCCGGCCTCGATCCGGTGCGCAAGCGCCCGGGCATGTACACCGACACCACGCGGCCCAACCACCTGGCCCAGGAAGTCATCGACAACAGTGTCGACGAGGCCCTCGCCGGGCATGCCCGTTCGGTCCAGGTGATCCTGCACCAGGACAATTCGCTGGAAGTGATCGACGATGGCCGCGGCATGCCGGTGGACATCCACCCGGAAGAGGGCGTGCCGGGCGTCGAGCTGATCCTCACCAAGCTGCATGCCGGCGGCAAGTTCTCCAACAAGAACTACCAGTTCTCCGGCGGCCTGCACGGGGTCGGTATCTCGGTGGTCAACGCGCTGTCGACGCGGGTGGTGGTAACCGTCAAGCGCGACGGCAACGAGTACCGCATGAGCTTCGCCGACGGCTTCAAGGCCAGCGATCTGGAAATCGTCGGCAGCGTTGGCAAGCGCAACACCGGCACCAGCGTGCAGTTCTGGGCCGACCCGAAATATTTCGACTCGCCGAAGTTCTCCATCAGCCGCCTCAAGCACGTGCTCAAGGCCAAGGCCGTGCTGTGCCCGGGGCTGAGCGTCAGCTTCGAGGACAAGAGCACCGGCGAGAAGGTCGAGTGGCATTACGAGGATGGCCTGCGCTCGTACCTGGTCGATTCGGTCAGCGACTTCGTCCGCCTGCCCGACGAGCCCTTCGTCGGCGCGCTGGCCGGCAACACCGAGGCCGTGGACTGGGCGCTGCTGTGGCTACCCGAGGGTGGCGACAGCGTCCAGGAAAGCTATGTCAACCTGATCCCCACCGCCCAGGGCGGTACCCATGTCAACGGCCTGCGCCAGGGGCTGCTGGATGCCATGCGCGAATTCTGCGAGTTCCGCAACCTGCTGCCGCGCGGCGTGAAGCTGGCGCCCGAGGACATCTGGGAGCGTATCGCCTTCGTCCTCTCGATGAAGATGCAGGAACCGCAGTTCTCCGGGCAGACCAAGGAGCGGCTGTCCTCACGCGAGGCCGCGGCGTTCGTATCCGGCGTGGTCAAGGACGCCTTCAGCCTCTGGCTCAACGCCCATCCGGAGCTCGGCCTGCAGTTGGCCGAACTGGCGATCAGCAACGCCGGGCGCCGCCTCAAGGCGGGCAAGAAGGTCGAGCGCAAGAAGATCACCCAGGGCCCGGCGCTGCCGGGCAAGCTGGCCGACTGCGCCGGGCAGGACCCGATGCGTGCCGAGCTGTTCCTGGTCGAGGGCGATTCGGCCGGCGGCTCGGCCAAGCAGGCGCGGGACAAGGAATTCCAGGCGATCATGCCGCTGCGCGGGAAGATCCTCAACACCTGGGAAGTGGACGGCGGCGAGGTGCTCGCCAGCCAGGAGGTCCACGACATCGCCGTGGCCATCGGCGTCGACCCCGGTGCCGCCGACCTCGCGCAACTGCGCTACGGCAAGATCTGCATCCTCGCCGACGCCGACTCCGATGGCCTGCACATCGCCACGCTGCTCTGCGCGCTGTTCGTCCAGCACTTCCGCCCGCTGGTGGAGGCCGGGCACGTCTACGTCGCCATGCCGCCGCTGTATCGCATCGACCTGGGCAAGGACATCTTCTATGCGCTCGACGAAGCCGAGCGCGACGGCATCCTCGAGCGCCTGGTGGCCGAGAAGCGTCGCGGCAAGCCGCAGGTGACGCGCTTCAAGGGCCTCGGCGAGATGAACCCGCCGCAGCTGCGCGAGACCACCATGGACCCCAACACCCGCCGGCTGGTGCAGTTGACCCTGGACGACGTCGACAATACCCGCGAGATCATGGACATGCTGCTGGCCAAGAAGCGCGCCGGCGACCGCAAGAGCTGGCTCGAATCCAAGGGCAACCTGGCCGAGGTGCTGGTTTGATCCGCCGCTGGCTTGCGCTTTTGTGCCTCGCTGCGGCGCCGCTGTACGCCAGCGACGCACCGGTGGAACTGAAGCTGCTCAGCGAGCATCCGTTGGAAGGCATGCCCGCCGGCAACCTCTCTGGCCTGGCCTGGTGCGGCGATGCGCTGTGGGCCGTGTCCGATCGCCAGGACGACCAGCTGTTCCGTCTGGATACCAGCACCACGCCCTGGCAGGCCGAGGCGGAGCGCTTCGAGTTGCCGCCGCCAGCGAACAGCGGCTTGCCCTGGGGCATGCGCATGCGCGCCTGGGCCAGCGGCCAGGTGCGCGGCGGGCAGATGGACTTCGAAGGGCTCAGCTGCGACGCCCTGGGCAACCGCTATCTGGTCAGCGAGGCCCATGCCGCGGTGCTTCAGGTAAGTCCGGCCGGTACCGCGCAATGGCTGCCGTTGCCCGATTCGCTGGTGCGCCAGGCGCGCGCCAGCGGCATGCTGCTGCACTTCAACGCGATGCTCGAAGGTATTGCCGTCGACCCGAATGCCGAACGCCTGTGGCTGGCCGCCGAGCGCGAGCGCCGCGGGTTACTGGTGCTGCATCGTCAGCAGAGCAGCTGGCAATGCACCGGCAGCTGCGTGCTGATGTCCGAAGGTGGCAGCGAACTGCCGCCGGCGGCACTGGGGGACACGCCGGTGTCGCGCAGTTTCTCGGCGCTGTCGTTCTTCGACGGCAAGCTGTTCGTCCTGGAACCGTCTGCCTACCGGCTCTGCCGGCGCGACCCTGCCAGTGGAGCGGTCGAGCGCTGCTGGTCGTTCGCCGCCGAGGCGCTGACCGAGGAACGCCGCTACTCGGCGCCCTACGGCAACGTCGAAGCCCTCTGGGTCGATGCCGAGGGCGCCTGGATCGGCGTCGACAACAATGGCATGCGGCGTGGCGACGGCGAGAAGCGCCCGGTCGTCTGGCGCTTCGCCGCGCCCGCGGGCGGCTGGAGCGCCCAGCGGTGAACCAGCCGGCGGGCCGCCGCGCCGGGCGCGTGATGCTGGTGCTGGCCTGGGGCGCCGGCCTGTTCCTGGCCACGCGCTTCTTCGCCGAATGGGAGGAGGGGCGCCTGAATCCCAATCGCGAGCCGGTCTCGCAGATGCAGGGCGGGCAGATCGAGGTGCAGCTGGCCGGCAACGTCCAGGGGCACTTCGTCGCCAGCGGCAAGATCAACGGCGAGCCGGTCACCTTCCTGCTCGACACCGGCGCTACCGACGTCGCGGTACCGGCTGAGCTGGCCGAGCGGCTGGGCCTGCAGCGTGGCGCGCCGGTGATGCTGCACACCGCCAACGGCCAGACCACCGGCTACCGCACGGTGCTGAACCGCCTCACGCTCGGCGACATCGTCCTGCGTGACGTGCGCGCCATCGTCGCCCCCGGTTTTCGCAGCGAACAGGTGCTGCTCGGCATGAGCGCCCTGAAACAACTTGAATTCACCCAGCGCGCCGGCACCCTGGTGCTGCGCCAGCATGTAACGGATCGACCATGAGCGAACCCCTCGACCTGAGCCTGGACGGCGTGGAGCGGCGCTCCCTCGCCGACTTCACCGAGCAGGCCTACCTCAACTATTCCATGTACGTGATCATGGATCGCGCGCTGCCGCACATCGGCGACGGCTTGAAGCCCGTGCAGCGGCGCATCGTCTATGCCATGAGCGAACTCGGCCTGAACGCCGACGCCAAGCACAAGAAGTCGGCGCGCACCGTCGGCGACGTGCTCGGCAAGTTCCACCCGCACGGCGACAGCGCCTGCTACGAAGCCATGGTGCTGATGGCGCAGCCGTTCAGCTACCGCTACCCGCTGGTCGACGGCCAGGGCAACTGGGGTGCGCCGGACGATCCCAAGTCCTTCGCCGCGATGCGCTACACCGAGGCGCGGCTGTCGCGCTATTCCGAGGTGCTGCTCTCCGAGCTCGGCCAGGGCACGGTGGACTGGGTGCCGAACTTCGACGGCACCCTGGACGAGCCGGCGACCCTGCCGGCGCGCCTGCCCAACCTGCTGCTCAACGGCACTACCGGCATCGCCGTGGGCATGGCCACCGACGTGCCGCCGCACAACCTGCGCGAGGTCGCCAGCGCCTGCGTGCGCCTGCTCGATGAGCCCGGCGCCACGGTCGAGCAGCTCTGCGAGCACGTGCAGGGGCCGGACTACCCGACCGAGGCGGAGATCGTCACGCCGCGCGCCGACCTGCTGAAGATCTACGAAAGCGGCCGCGGCTCGGTGCGCATGCGCGCCGTATACCGGGTCGAGGACGGCGATATCGTGGTCACCGCGCTGCCGCACCAGGTGTCCGGCGCCAAGATCCTCGAGCAGATCGCCGGGCAGATGCAGGCCAAGAAGCTGCCGATGGTCGCCGACCTGCGCGACGAATCCGATCACGAGAACCCCTGCCGCATCGTCATCATCCCGCGCTCCAACCGGGTCGACGTCGAGGCGCTGATGCAGCACCTGTTCGCCACCACCGACCTGGAGTCCAGCTACCGGGTCAACACCAACGTCATCGGCCTCGATGGCCGGCCACAGGTGAAGAACCTGCGGGTGCTGCTCAGCGAATGGCTGACCTATCGCATCGGCACCGTGCGCCGCCGCCTGCAGTTCCGCCTGGACAAGGTCGAGAAGCGCCTGCACCTGTTGGAAGGCCTGTTGGTGGCCTTCCTCAACCTCGACGAGGTGATCCACATCATCCGCACCGAGGACCAGCCCAAGCCGGTGTTGATGGCGCGTTTCGAACTCTCCGAGCTGCAGGCCGACTACATCCTCGACACCCGCCTGCGCCAACTGGCGCGGCTGGAGGAAATGAAGATCCGTGGCGAGCAGGACGAGCTGGCCAAGGAGCGCGAGAAACTGCTGGCGCTGCTCGGCAGCGAAGCCAAGCTGAAGAAGCTGGTGCGCAAGGAGCTGCTGGAAGACGCCGAGACCTACGGCGACGAGCGCCGTTCGCCGATCGTCGCGCGGGCCGAGGCCCGTGCGCTGGCGGAAAACGAGCTGCTGCCGTCCGAGCCAGTCACCGTGGTGATTTCCGAGAAGGGCTGGGCGCGTTGCGCCAAGGGCCACGACATCGACGCCACGGGCCTGTCCTACAAGGCCGGCGACAGCTTCAAGGCAGCCGCCGCCGGACGCTCGAACCAGTACGCGGTGTTCATCGACTCGACCGGGCGCAGCTATTCGCTGGCGGCGCATTCGCTGCCGTCGGCGCGTGGTCAGGGCGAGCCGCTCACCGGTCGCCTGACCCCGCCGCCGGGTGCCGGCTTCGAATGCGTGCTGCTGCCCGAGGATGAGGCGCTCTACGTGATCGCCTCGGATGCCGGCTACGGCTTCGTGGTCAAGGGTGAGGACCTGCAGGCCAAGAACAAGGCCGGCAAGGCGCTGCTCTCGCTACCGTCCGGCGCCCGGGTGGTCGCGCCGCGGCCGCTGGCCAGCCGCGACGAGGACTGGCTGGCGGCGGTGACCACCGAAGGCCGCCTGCTGGTGTTCCCGGTGCGCGACCTGCCGCAGCTGGGCAAGGGCAAGGGCAACAAGATCATCGGCATCCCCGGCGAGCGGGTCGCCAGTCGCGAGGAATACCTGGTCGACCTCGCCGTGCTGCCGTCCGGCGCGACCCTGCTCCTGCAGGCCGGCAAGCGCACGCTGTCGCTCAGGGCCGAGGACCTGGAGCACTACAAGGGCGAGCGCGGACGGCGGGGCAACAAGCTGCCACGTGGCTTCCAGCGCGTCGAAAAGCTGCTGGTGGAAACCTGCTGATGTGTTTTGGCGCTGGAATCGGTGACCGGTTTCACGGAAGATAGCCCCCTTTCCAGCCCGAGATTGCTTTGGCAGGGTTTAAACCCTGTTCGACGGGCTCTCGATTGATCAACGCGGCGTTGGTGGATGCCTCTGCATGAGGCATCGGCGTGTGCCTGAAGAGGCGGCGTATGGCCTGGATCGTGGTGTTATGAAGGTAATGAAGAACGTGTTGCGTGCTCCGATTGTTCTACTGCTGGCCAGCATCGGTCTGACGGGCTGCATCGGCCTGCAGCCGGCGCCCATGTACCGCCTGGACAGCGGCGCCTCCGAGGTGCCGGAGCGGACCGATGGCGCCGCGGTACTGCTGGAGCCGGTCACCCTGGCCGATTACCTGCAGCGCGATGCGCTGTTGCAGCGTCTGGCCGACGGCAGCCTGGCCGCCGATGCGCAGAAGGCGCGCTGGGCGGGCAGCCTGAAGGCCGACGTCGACCAGTTGCTGCTGCGCCAGCTGGCCTGGCGGCTGAACACCCAGAGCCTGGTACTCGGCCCCGCCGACGAAGGGTTCGCCCCGGATGTGCAGGTCGAGCTGTCGATCACCCGCCTGGATTCCGGCCCGCAATACCCGGCGGTGCTCGAGGCACAGTGGCGCCTGCGGGACAAGGCCGGCAAGCACCTGGGCAACCGTCTGGTGCGCCTGCAGGAAGAGCATTTGGGCAGCACCGCCGACCAGGTGCGGGCGCAGAGCGTGCTGTTGCAGCGGCTGAGCGAAATGCTGGCGGGAGCGATCGAGCCGGCGCTGGCCGCCAAGACGCCGCCCAAGCGTAGCGCCAAGGCACCGGCGAGCAAATCCGCCGAGGCACAGACGCCACGGATTCCGGCAGTCGAACCGATCCGCACCGACATGGAAGTGTTCCGCTTCTGACGAGCGAACCCGAACCCTGGCATGGCCCCGCGCAGGTGCGCTTCGCGCGCCGCATGCAGCGGGGGCCGGCGCTTCGCGGAGCGCACCCTACGGAAAGTCCGGGCGTGTGGCAGGCGGTTCGCGAGCATGGCTCGCTCCTACGGATGACCCCTCGGACTTGTAGGCGCCGGCTTGCTGGCGATCCGGCGCAAACGGGGCGTCATGCAGGGTGCGCTCCGCGCACCGAATGCAGTGCGGCCCTGGCAGGTTCGGCGGGTTGCAACCCGCCCTGCGTCAGCTGACGCGATTGCGCAGCTCGTGCATGCGCGCCAGCTGGCGTTCGAGCAGCGAAGGGTAGGGCTCCAGCAGGCGCTCGACGCAGCAGGCGCCTTCCGGGCTGGCGATCGGGCGGATGCGTGCGCGTTGCTGGATCAGGCGGTCTTCGCTGATGCCGTGTTCCACCAGCAGCAGGTTGCGGCTGTGCAGCGACAGGGCCAGGGCCGCCTGGGCCGGCTCGCTGAGCAGCAGGTCGCCCTGGCCGAGATCGAACAGCCCTTCACCCTGGGTAAGGCCGAGCTGCAGCTGCAGGGTGATGCCGCTGTCGGCGACCTCGATCTGCAGTGCATGGCCGAGGGCGCGCATCAGCTCGCCGCAGCAGATCGCGTGGGTCAGATAGTTCTGCTCGTCGTCCTGGCTGTGGAACAGCATCAGGCTGCTGCCGTCGTTGAGCGTGTGCAGCTCGGCCTGATAGAGCGTGGCCGCCTGCTGCAGGCAGTCGCGATAGCGTTGCAGCAGTTCGGTCAGGCGCGCCCGCGGCAGGCGCCGCAGCTGATCCTGGGCACCCAGCTGGATCGCCAGCACGGCGCTGCGCGTCGGGCTTGGCGGCGCTGCCGGCAGCGCTGGCGTGGCAGGCGTCGGCGCGATGGCGAAGGCGTCTTCGTCCAGCGCCTCCGCTTCATCGTAGGGGGCTGCGGCTGGCCGCATGGACGGTTGCGGTCGGCCATCGTCCAGGTCGATGTCGAAGCGCTCGAGCTGCGGCTCGGGGCGATGCTCGTCGAAGGGATTGTCCTCCTCGTCCTGGGCGAAGCAGTCGGCGTCCAGGGCGTCGCTGAGGTCCAGCTCCGGTTCGGGTTTTTCCGGCACCAGGCGTGCCTGCAGCTGGCGCGCAAGGTCGCCGATCTCGTCCTGGCGACCGGCACCGGGGGCAGGGTCGTCGGGGTCGCGCAGCCACAGGCGCAGCTGCATCAGCGGCGTCGACAGCTGTCGGCCGAGGCGCATGCTCAGGGTCAGCGCCAAGGCCAGCAGGATCAGGCTGAGCAGCCCCATGCTCTGCAGGCTGATGGTCATCGGCTGCTGGAATTGGCGCATGTCCAGGCTGACGCGCAGGTGCCCGGCGATCACTTCCTGGAAACTGATCGGGGTCGAGTAGAGCCCGCTGTCGTCACCGAGCAGCCCCTGCTGCGGGCGCGAACCGGATTCGGCGAGCACCCGGTTGTCCACGCTGTAGATCGCGGCGTGGGCGACCAGCGGGTTCTTCACCAGGTTGCTCAGCAGCACGTTGAGGCTGAGGATGTCGTTGGCCACCAGCAGGTCGGTGGCCGAGGCGGCAGTCTGGGTCACCAGGCTCTGGCCGAGGGCGTCGGCCTGCTGCTCCATGGCATGCTTGAACTGCATGCCGATCACCCACGCATAGATGACCAGCGCCAGCGCCACCAGCAGCAGCGTATGGCTGGCGATACGTAGCACCAGCGGCACGCGGTGCTGGCGCAGTGCGCGATAGATCATCAGGAAGAAATTGTCTGGCTTTACGGATGCGGGCCGGTTCACAGAGCGCGGCTCTTCTCGTCGGGAAATTGTCGAGCAGTATACGGAAAGCGCAGGAGGCGCTGAAGGTCTCCTGTTGCAAGCTGACGAATTGCTTCGTGGCGCTGCGCCGGACTGCGGCGGTTCTCCAGCGCTCCGGCCAGCTGAGGTAGAATGCCCGCCTTCATAGCCTGCCATGGGAGCTGCGCCTTGCGCGAAATCGTCCTGATCAACATCACCGGGGAAGATCGCCCCGGGCTGACGGCGGCCATCACCGGCGTGCTCGCCCAGGGTGGCGTGAACATCCTCGATATCGGCCAGGCGGTGATCCACGACACCCTGTCGTTCGGCATCCTGATCGAGATCCCGGACAACGAGCGCGCATCCTCCGTGCTCAAGGACGTGCTGTTCATGGGCTACAAGCACGACCAGCAGGTGCGCTTCACCCCGGTGTCCGAGGCCGACTACCAGCACTGGGTGGCCGGGCAGGGCAAGCCCCGGCACATCGTCACGCTGCTGACGCGCAAGGTCACCGCCGAACAGCTGCAGCGCGTCAGTGCGATCACCGCCAAGTACGGGCTGAACATCGACCATATCGAGCGGCTTTCCGGGCGCCGGCCGCTGGACATGCCCGAGGAGCAGGGCAAGGGCTGCATCGAGTTCTCGGTGCGCGGCGAGCCGGCGGACACCGCGGCGCTGCGGGCGGAGTTCCTCAGCGTGGCGCAGGAATTGAACGTCGACATCGCCTTCCAGCGCGACTCGGTCTACCGGCGCAACCGGCGCCTGGCGGTGTTCGACATGGATTCGACGCTGATCGAGGCCGAGGTCATCGACGAGCTGGCCAAGGCCGCCGGCGTCGGCGAACAGGTCTCGGCGATCACCGAGCGCGCGATGCGCGGCGAGCTGGATTTCCGCGCCAGCTTCAAGGAACGCCTGGCCTTGCTGGAAGGGCTTTCCGAAGACGTGCTGGCGGGCATCGGCGCCAGCCTGCGGCTGACCGAGGGCGCCGAGGTGCTGTTCGCCGAGCTCAAGCGGCTGGGCTACAAGACGGCGATCCTGTCCGGCGGCTTCAGCTACTTCGCCAAGCAGCTGCAGGCCAAGCTGGGCATCGACTACGTGTTCGCCAACGAGCTGCAGATCGTGAACGGCAAGGTGACCGGCGTGGCCGTCGAGCCCATCGTCGATGCCCAGCGCAAGGCCGATCTGCTGCGCGAGCTGGCCGAGCGCGAGGGCCTGTGCCTGGAGCAGACCATCGCTGTCGGCGACGGCGCCAACGACCTGCCGATGCTCGGCCTGGCTGGCCTGGGCGTCGCCTTCCGCGCCAAGCCGCTGGTCAAGCAGTCGGCCAAGCAGGCGATTTCCACCCTGGGGCTGGACGGCATTCTCTATCTGCTGGGCTTCAGGGATCGGGACGGGACGGAATAAGAGCAGGATGTAGGTTGGGTTGAGCGCACGCAGCGAAGCCCAACGCGCGGAGCATCAGGCATCGCTTGGGCATGAGTTGGGCTTCGGCGCTTCGCGCCTCAACCCAACCTACGTTCTACGGCGCCCGTCTTCAGGGCTTGATCGCTACTTTCAGCACGCCATCGCGCTGGTTGGCGAACAGCTCGTAGGCCTCGCCGATATCGCCCAGTGCGTACTGGTGGGTGACCAGCGGGCCGAAGTCGACGCGTCCGGAGGCCACCACGTTGAGCAGGCGGCGCATGCGCTCCTTGCCGCCAGGGCACAGCGAGGTGACGATCTTGTTGTCGCCGAGGCCGGCATGGAAGGCGCCCAGCGGAATGGTCAGGTCGCTGGAATAGACGCCCAGGCTGGACAGCGTGCCGCCCGGCTTGAGCACCCGCAGCGCGTTTTCGAAGGTCGACTGCAGCCCCAGCGCCTCGATCGAGGCGTCCGCGCCGCGCCCGCCGGTGAGCTTGAGCACTTCCTCGACCACGTCCACGTTGCGGAAATTCAAGGTGACGTCGGCACCCATCTGCCGGGCGATATCGAGCCGGGCATCGACGCCGTCCACCGCGATGATGGTGCCGGCGCCGCGCAGCCTGGCGCCGGCGGTGGCGCAGAGCCCGATCGGGCCCTGGGCGAAGATCACCACGATGTCGCCGATCTTGATGTTGGCCGCCTCGGCGCCGGCAAAGCCGGTGGACATGATGTCCGGGCACATCAGTACCTGTTCGTCGGTGAGGCCGTCCGGCACCGGTGCCAGGTTGGCCTGGGCGTCGGGCACCAGCACGTATTCGGCCTGGGTGCCGTCGATGGTGTTGCCGAAACGCCAGCCGCCCATGGGCTTGTAGCCATGGCAGGCGCAGCCGCCATCCTGCGAGGCGAGCCCGTCCTGGCAGGCGTAGGAGGTGAAGCTCGGGCAGATCGCCCCGGCGATCACGCGCTGGCCTTCCTGGTAGCCCTTCACGTTGCTGCCGAGCTTCTCGATGATGCCCACCGGCTCGTGGCCGATGGTCAGGCCCGGGGCCACCGGATACTCGCCCTTGAGGATGTGCACGTCGGTGCCGCAGATGGTGGTGGTGGTGATGCGCAGCAGGGCGTCGTTGGGGCCGATCTCGGGGATCGGCTTGTCCTGCAGTTCGATGCGGCCCGGTTCGACGAACACGGCGGCTTTCATCATGGCCATGGTGCGGACTCCTCTTCGGAATGGAAGGCGTCCGGACACTCTAGGGTCTGCTCCCGTTTCGTCGCAAGCCGCGTTGCTGCGTCAAATGGCGCCAGGCAAGGCGCGGGACGCAGGTAATGGTGATCCCTTGCCAAGTCCCGCAACGCCGCATGGCGCCATTTGCCGCGCAACCCTTCGGGCCGGGCCTGTTTTTGCGCGATGCGGCGTTACTCGTCGCTTATTTGGAATGACCAAACTTCGCTCCTCGTGCCTTGCTTCGCGCAAAAACAGGCTCCGGCGCGGCCGCGGACGAAGCGGGAACAGACCCTGGTCCAGCGGTGTGGCCGAAGGATGACCTCGATCAAGCGGCGGGCGGATCACTCCTCGTCGGAGGAGAAGTCGTAGTCCATCGACTGGCTGGGGCCTTGCAGGTAATGCCCCTGGATGTAGCTGACGCCGGCCTGCCAGAGCGTGGCGAGCACCGTGGCGCTCTCGACGAAGGGCACGATGCTCTGCCGGTGCTGCGCGTGCAGGTCGGCCAGCAGCGTCTTCAGTGCTTCCTGGTTTTCCTGGCGGGACAGGTCCTGGGTATAGGAGCCGTCGACCTTGATGAATTCGGCGTTCAGGTGCTTGAGCGTGTTGAACGGGTTGAGCACGCAGCCGAACTGGGCCAGGGCGACGCGACAGCCGAGGTTGCCCAGCCCCTGCGCCAGGATCTTGGCCGGCTTGAGATAGGCCACCGCATCGGGCTCGCCGAATTCGAACACCAGCGAGTCGCCGGGCAGGCGCGATGCCTTCAGCACCACGCCGAGCCAGGGCAGCAGGCTCGGGTCCTGCAGGCTGGCGGCGGACAGGTGCAGGAACAGGCGGGTGCTGTGGCCCTTGGCGCGGTGCTCGGCGAGCAGCTTGATCGAGTTGAGGATCACCCAGCGGTCGATCTTGGTCGCCAGCCCGGCATCGCTGGCGGCGCCGAGGAACTCGGCCGGCGGCACTTCCGTGCCCTGCGGATCGAGCAGGCGCAGCAGCACTTCGTAGTGTTCGAAGCTGTCGCCGCGCAGGCTGATGATCGGCTGGAACAGCAGGCGGAAGCTGTTCTTCTCCAGCGCCTGCTGCAGCATGGCGACGATGTTGCCGCGGCTGGCGGCGGCGGCCAGCTCGTCGGCGGGGTTGTAGAGCTTCAGCGCGTTGCCGTCACCGAGTTCGTCGGCACAGCGGTGCGCGCGCTCGATGGCGTCCTGGGCCTTGGCCGTCTTCTCGTCGAGGCCGGCGACGCCGATGCTGAAAGTGGTCTGCACGGTGCGCCCGCCGATGTCGAGCAGATGCCCTTCGACCTTGGCCAGCAGCTTGCGCAGTTCCGGCTCGGCCTGCTGTGGCGTCACGCCGGGTTGCAGGGCGGTGAAGACGTCGTCGGCGAAGCGTGCCAGCTGCGTGCCGGCCGGAAAGTGCGCGCGCAGCAGGGTGGCCAACTGGCCGAGCAGTTGATCCGAATCGGCCAGGCCGATCTCCGCCTGCAGTGCGGCGAAGCGGTCGACGCGGATATAGGCGAGGCTGGCGCTCTGCCCGGCATTGACCGCGCGTTCGACGGCAGCGTCCATCACCTCGAGGAAGGCGTTGCGATTGAGCAGGCCGGTCACCGGGTCCTGGCTGCTGATCTCGCGCAGCTTCTGCAGTTCGGCGCTGTCGTTTTCGGCGCGGATCACCACCTGGATGCAGGGCTCGCCGTCATAGGCGGCCGGCGAGAAGTGCATGCGTGTCTTGAGGCTCTCGCCGTCGGCGCGGATGCCGCTGCAGGCCAGTTCGGCGTTGCCTTCGAGGGTCTGGTAGTTCTTCAGGAAGGTCTTGAAGGCGGACTGGTCGGTGGCGCCGATCAGGTCGATCATCGGCATGCCTTCGAGGTCTTCGACGTCTTCGTAGCCGAACATCTCGAGATAGGCGCGGTTGGCATAGATGTGCATGCCGTCGTGGACGTAGGCGATGGCATCGACCGAGCTGTCGAGCAGCAGCTGGCAACGTTTCTCGGCCTCGCGCAGCGCGACTTCGGCCGAGCGGCGCGCGCGGCGCTCTTCGAGGTTGGCCAGCTCGCGGTTGGCGACCAGGATCAGCCACTCGTCCTCGCCCTGCGGCAGGGCATCCTGGGCGCCGAGCATGAGTGCTTCGGTGATGGCTTCGGCGTCGTTGCCCGCGGTGAGCTGGATGACCGGGATGTCCTTGGCCTGCCGGCGAATGGCGCCGATGACCTCGCTGGGATCGAGGTTCTCGCTGTGCGGCGCGTTGATCAGCAGGTCCCAGGTCTGCTTCAGCGCTTCGGCCAGATCATCGCTGGACGTGAGGCGATGCACCCGGGTGGCCTGCCCGGCATTGCGGAACAGGCTGACCAGACGCTCGGCTTCGTTCTGCGAGTCTTCGAGAATCAGCAGGCGGATGGTTTTCTTTTGCAGGGCCATGGCGACAGCTTAAAGGCGCGCCGAATGGGCGCGGGCAGGCGAGAGTGCAGAGTCGGCAATCTACAGTGACTTCCAGAGGGAGTCAAAATCTTCATCCCCACTCGCCGTGTGGCTTCCCCAGGCTGTGACAGGCGTCTCTCGCTCGCGCGGCAGCTGCCCGAGCGCGCGATATTCGAACTGATTGTAGTTGCCGGTGTGCGCGCGACGGCGGCTGAGTACGGCACGCTGCTGCTCGCCATTGTGATTGATCTGCACCTTGTGGCCTTCCTGGAACGGCAGGCGCGGTGCGATCAGCATCGGCGGTTGCGAGATGGCGCCGATCGCCGGCAGCAGCAGGGCGCGCAGGTACTCGCTGCCCTGGTCGGCCTTGCGCAGCAGGCGCAGGCCGCAGGGTTGCGCCTGGGGCGCGAGCAGTTCGACGCCCATCTGCGTGCCGCCGCCGCGCACCTGGCGAATCCAGCGCACCACGGCGATACTCCAGGCCTTTGCGCTGTTTTCGCGCAGCCCGAGCAGCTCGCCGGCCTGCAACTGCCCGGGCACCTCGCCGGGCCAGGCCAGGCAATAGCCGCCGGGGCTGTGGTCGATCGACTGGACCTCGAACAGCGGGTAGCTCTCGGCGGATACCGCCCGGGCGACCGGTTCGGCCTCGCTCTTCGGCCTGCTCGGCGTGCCGGCCTGCTGCAGGTTGGGGCGGACGAACTCGATATGGTCGTGCGCGAGCAGGGGGGCGGCGCTGGGGTTCTGTGCATCGAAGGCGGTCGCCCAGATGTCGGGCGCGTCGTTGTGCAGCCTGAACACCGCGCAATTGGAGGTTTCCGGCAGCTCCAGGACTTCATTGAACGAGCGCTGCCCGGCCAGTTGGTAGTGCAGCGCGCTCATGCCGATGCACAGGGTCAGGCTGCCCTGGGCCGGAATGCGCGGGAAGCTGCGCTCGGAAATGTCGCCCCAGGCCGAACTCAGGTGGCGCAGCAGGTCGTCGTCCAGGCCCCTGGCGGCCGGCAGGCGCGTCAGCTCACGGTTGTCGGCGGACAGGCGCAGGTGTTCCTCGAGCCGTTCGAGCAGCGGGCGTGGATCGATGCCGAGCATGCGCCGGGTGTCCTCGACGGCGAACAGCGAGCGGTAGCGCGGCGGTCCGTCGACCTGCGGCGAGAAGAGGAGCAGGCTGTTCGCTGCCGTTGCCGGCTGCAGGCTGACCAGCGCGCTCCACGCCTCCAGCGCCGCCGCCAGCCTAGTGATGTTCTGCTGGCGCAACTGGTTGCAGCGCGCGCACCCCAGCAGCAGCGTGGCCAGGTAGCTCTGCTCGGCGCTCAGTCCCTGGGCATGCCGGGCGAGCGGGTCGCGCAATAGAAGACGCTCCGTGCTCTGCTCCACCGCCAGTTGATAGAGCTGGTGCAGTTCCAGCCACAAGCCCTGGGGGGCGGGGCCATAGAGCTGCATCGAGCGCAGCAGCAGCGCGCCAAGGCTGTGGATGGCGCGTTGCAGGGCGACGGCGAGCAGTTGCTGCCGGTCATGCCCGGGCTGGGAGGCCACGCGCACGACGATCAGCTTGTAGCCGACGGCGAGATGGTTCTGCAGCGCTTGGCACAGCCCGGCGACCTTGCGCGGTCGTTCGCCGAGCACGATGGGCTGGTTGAGATAGTGCTTTTCCAGGTGCTTGCAGACGAAGTGCACGTCCGGGCGCAGCAGCTCCAGCAACTGCAGCCGGGTTTCCGACGGCAGGCGCAACTGGTTGAGTTCGATCAGGGCCTGATAGAGCAGGCGTGCGGTTTCGCCGAGATTGGCCTTCGGCAGGGCGGCCAGCCAGGTGCTCATGCCGCGTGCGCTGGCGTCGCAGAAGGACAGGGTCTGCCGGGTTGGCGCGGGCACGCGCAGCAGATGATGGCTCTGTCTATCCAAAACGGGTGGGCTCCGCGACGTCTCAGGCAGGGGTAATGTGAACTCTATCAATATCTGCCGGCACGGGCAGGACTGAATGATGGCTCAATGATATTACCCGACGTTCGGTAGCAGTCGGCCACCGAATGGCGTCGCGAATGTGATTGTCGTCGCGCTCCGTGGCAGGCGGTTTTCAGGCCGGGGTCGCGGGCTCCTGCGCCTGCCCCAGGGCTTCGCCCATGCATACCGGGCTCAGCGGGCCGAGCTGTTCGGCCCAGCGTACCTGATCGGGGCCGAACAGCAGGACGACGGTGGAACCCAGCTTGAAGCGGCCCATCTCGGCGCCTTTCTCCAGGTGGATGGGCGCGCGTGCGGCTTCGTCGTAGCGGAAGGACTTGAGGCTGCGCTTGGGCGGCGTTACCAGGCCGGCCCAGACGGTTTCGATGCTGGCGACGATCATCGCGCCGACCAGCACCATCGCCATCGGCCCGTGCTCGGTGTCGAACAGGCAGACCACGCGCTCGTTGCGCGCGAACAGTTCCGGCACGCCCTGGGCGGTGACGGTGTTGACCGAGAAGATCCGTCCCGGCACGTAGACCATCTCGCGCAGGGTGCCGCTGACCGGCATGTGCACGCGATGGTAGTCCTTGGGCGAGAGGTACACCGTGGCGAAGGCGCCGCCCATGAACGGCGCGGCGCGCTGGTGATCGCCGCCGAGCAGTTCCGTGGCGCTGAAACTATGACCCTTGGCCTGGAAGATGCGGCCCTGCTCGATCCTGCCGAGCTGGCTGATGGCGCCGTCGCAAGGGTTGAGGATCGCGCCGGGGGTGGGATCCAGCGGCCGGGCGTCATCCTTCAGGGCGCGGGTGAAGAAGGCATTGAAATGCTCGTAGGCGGTCGGCTCTTCGACCTGTGCCTCGCGCATGTCGACCTGGAAGTGGCGGACGAACCACTTGATGAAGGTGTTCTTCACCCAGGGCAGGCGGCACTCGGCCAGGCAACCGGCCAGGCGCGAGACGAGGTGGTGCGGCAGCAGGTACTGGCTGATGACGAACAGACGATCTTTCATGGATGACCTTTTCATTGCTGGACCGGCGTATCGGGCAGGTTGCCCCACTCGCCCCAGGAGCCGGCATAGCCCTTTACCCGGGGGTAGCCCAGCGCCTTGGCCAGCAGGTAGGTGAGGCCAGAACGGTGGTGGGTCTGGCAGTGGGTGATGATTTCCTTCTCCGGCACGATGCCCAGGGCCTGCAGCCGTTCGGCGATGTCCTCGCGGATGCGCAGGGCGCGCGCGGGGTCCATGGCGGCGGTCCACTCGAAGTTGATCGCGCCGGGAATGTGCCCGCCGCGGGCGGAGAAGCACTTTTCGCCACGGTACTCGGCGGGGGAACGGGCATCCCAGATCACCAGGTCGTCGGCGCCGAGGCGGCTTTCGATGTAGGCGCGGGTCGCCGTGGGCGCGTCGTCCAGTTGCAGTTCGACCGGCGCGCTGCCGGCGCTCGGCACCTGCCGGGTCAGCGGCCGCTGTTCGGCCAGCCAGGCAGGCAGGCCGCCATTGAGGTAGTGGTAGCGGTGATGGCCGATCACGTCGAGCAGCCAGATGAAACGCCCGGCCCAGCCGCCACCCTCATCGTCGTAGACCACGTAGACCGCCTCGGGGCGATGGCCCAGGGCGCCGAACAGGGCCTGCAGCTGCGCCGGTTTGGGAGCCAGCCCGGGCGCAGGCGGTTGGCCGCGCTGGGTTTGCCTGGGGTCGACGAAGTGCGCGCCGGGCAGGTGCCCTTCGGCATAGCGGGTGGCGCTGGTCAGATCGATCAGGATCAGTTCGGGGGCCTCCAGGCGCACGGCCAGGTCGGCGGGCTCGATCACCAGCGGCAGGTTGGAAAAGGCGGACACGGCGGGCCTCGGCAAGTCGTTCAAGGGGCGAAGTCTAGCGAAAAAAAGGCACAGGGTCTGTCGGCGTTTCGCCGTAATCGATAAGTCAGCGACGTGCCGTAGGGCGGGGTGCGCCCGCCAGGCATGTGCCGGGTTTCGGGCGCGAGTCCGTGCGTGCGCTGGGCTGCGCTGTGTCTGCTGCCGGGAGCGATTAGGTAACGCATTTGGCCTGCAGGTTGGGTTGAGGCGCGCAGCGCCGAAGCCCAACGGGCGAAGTGCAAGGCAGGCGCGAAGCCCGTGCCCTGCACTCGGTGAGGCTAGCTCTCACGCCGGCTGAAGGTGCCCAGCGCGCGCTCGAGGCACTGCGCCGTCTTGGTGAACGTCTGCAGCGTGGTCTCGCTGAAAGCGGATCCCCCCTGGTCGGCGATCACCAGCATCAGCACGCGACTGTCGATGCCCACTGAGCGCAGCAGCAGGTGTTCGCCGGCGAACAGGGCTTTCAGCGCGCCGGGCAGCAGGGCGGAGAACTGGGCCATGTTGGCCGGTTGCAGGCGCAGCTGGACGGGTTTTTCCAGCAGCCGGCGCAGGACCTGGCTCTGCTCCGGCGCCAGCGTCAGGCGTGAGGCTTCGCTGGCGAGGCCGATGCATTGCTGGGTCACCAGGCGGTTCTGCTTGCGATCGACCAGCATCACCAGCACGCGCTGCATGCCGCCGCAGGCGAAGGCCTGGCTGGCGCTGGCGGTGAGTTGCAGCACGTTGCTGAAGGGCGTCGGCTCGGTCAGCAACTGCCGGCAGTGCTCGCGCCACCTGGCAAGGTCCTGGGTGCTGGGCATGGGTGCCTCGCGCAGGCTCTGGAAGCGGCTGTCGGTCGGCCACAGCAGGCCCTGGGCGGGATGCCAGAGGTCGGTGTGGCCGATCGCCCGGGCGCTGATGACCGCCTGCTGGTGCACCAGTTGTTGCAGCTCGTCCAGCGGCAGCTGCAGGTACAGGCCTGCCAGGCGCTGCCAGCGCAGGCTGTGCACGCCGCCCCAGCTGTGGTGCGAAGACAGCGCCAGGCCGTTGGCCAGGACGATGGTGTTGCTCGGCAGCGTCAGCCAGCGGCGCAGGTCCGGGTCGGCGTCGAGCATCTGCTGCTGATGCAGGGGGTGCGCGTTGTCACGGGCGATATGCAGGGCCTTGATCAGCATGCGCCGGTTGCCGCCGAGCAGGCGGTAACCCTGGACGATCCAGTCCGGCAGGCGCCAGTGCTCGGCCAGCTTCAGGCACAGCTCCAGCAGCGGCACCCCGAGCAGTTCGCGCTCGACGCGGCTGGCCGGCTCGCCCTTGACCAGCACCCGCTGTTCCCAGCTTTCCAGCAACTGCGGACAGGCGCAAACCAGGGCCCAGGTCGGCGCAAGGAACAGCAGGCTGCCCCAGTGGATGTCCTGCCACAGGCGGGCGAGGCGGGCACCGAACAGGCCATTGGCCTGCTGGCTGGCATGACGGCTGATCAGCACCATCTGCCGCAGCGGCAGGGGGATATCCCGGGCTTCGCTGGCCGGGATGCGGCTCAGCAGCGTTTCCGCACGCTGCAGGCCGATGCGGCTGAGCGCGACCTCCAGGCTTTCCGCCGGTTGGCCATCGCCGATCCCGCGGTTGGCTTCCTGGATGAAGCGCAGCGCCAGCACCGGGCTGGTCTGGATGATCTCGGCGATCTGGCGCATCGACATGCCGCTGTCGCGCAAGGCCAGGCGTACCTTGGCATGAACGTCCGCGAAAGCGGGGAGATGAACATCGTCGAGTGCCTTGATCCAGGCGGGAAGTGTGCGTGGCAGCGGAGAGAGTGTGGTCATGGCCGAACTAGCTTTTCATCGGGATGGCCTTTAGTCTGGCGCAAAAGTTCCGATAACCAGAACAATTCTTCCAATACACCCCTTCGCCATGTCGTCGCGCGGTTATGCCGGGCGTTGCTGCCTGGCGTCCTGGCGGCTCGTGAGCAGGTTTCAGACGTACCCCCTATGGTAAAAATCATTGGCATCATCGTCGTGTTCGCCAGCGTCCTCGGTGGCTTCGTGCTGTCCGGCGGCAAGCTCGGCGCGCTCATTCATCCCTTCGAGATCATGATCATCGGTGGCGCGGCGCTCGGTGGTTTCCTGCAGGCCAACCCGGCGAGCACGACCATGGTGGTGTTCAAGAAGGCGCTGAAGATGTTCAGCACGCGCTTCACCCATGCCTATTACCTGGAAGTGCTCGGCCTGCTCTACGCCATCCTCAACAAGAGCCGCCGCGAAGGCATGATGGCAATCGAGGCGGATCTCGAGGATCCGGCCGCCAGCCCGCTGTTCAGCAAGTACCCCGGCGTCCTGCAGGACGCGCGGATGACCGCCTTCACCTGCGATTACCTGCGCATCATGTCCTCCGGCAACATGGCGCCGCACGAGCTGGAAGGGTTGTTCGACATGGAGCTGGCCAGCCTCAAGGAGGAGCTCGAGCACCCCTCCCATGCGGTGGCGAAGATCGCCGACGGCCTGCCGGCGATGGGTATCGTCGCGGCGGTATTGGGCATCGTGATCACCATGTCGATCCTGGCGGATGCCAACAATGCCGAAATCGGTGAAAAGGTGGCGACGGCGCTGGTCGGTACCTTCCTCGGCATCCTCGCTTCCTATGGCTTCTTCAGTCCGCTGTCGGCGGCGCTGGAGCACGATGCCAAGGAAGAACTGAACCTGTACGAAGCGATCAAGGCAACCCTGGTGGCTTCGGCCTCGGGCATGCCGCCGTCGCTGGCCGTCGAGTTCGGTCGCAAGGTCCTGTATCCGGCGCATCGGCCGAGCTTCACCGAGCTCGAGCAAGCCATGCGAGGCAGCTAAGGGCCCGCCATGGACAACACCCAGCCGATCATCGTCAAACGCGTCAAGAAGACCGCCGGCGGCCATCACGGCGGCGCCTGGAAGATTGCCTTCGCCGACTTCGCCACGGCGATGATGGCGTTCTTCCTGGTGATGTGGCTGATGAGCTCGGCCACGCCGGAACAGAAACGGCTCATCTCCGGCTATTTCCAGGACCCGATCGGTTTCACCGAGAGTGCCAGCCCGCACGTCATCGACCTGGGCGGCACGCCGACGCCTTCGCCGGAGCGCACCCTCAACCCCGAGCTCGAGCCGGCGCAGAGTGAAGCGCAGGTCTCCGCCGACCAGGTGGAGACCTTCGCCGAGCAACTGGAGCGCGAACGCCTCGAACTGCTGCTGCAGGAGCTGCAGAACAAGGTCGACGAGAATCCGCAGCTGAAGCGCTTCAAGGACCAGATTCTGTTCGAGATCACCCAGGACGGGCTGCGCATCCAGATCATGGATGCCGAGAACCGGCCGATGTTCGCCCTCGGCAGCGCCCAGCTGCAGCCCTATTTCGAGGACATCCTGCTGGCCTTGGTCGATACCATCGCCGCGGTGCCGAACAAGATCAGCATCAGCGGGCATACCGATGCCAAGCCGTATTCGGGGCGCAGCGACTTCGGCAACTGGGAGCTCTCGGCCAGCCGTGCCAATGCGGCCCGCCGCACGCTGGTCGGCGGTGGCTATCCGCAGGAGCAGATCGCCCGCGTGGTGGGCTACGCCTCTTCCGCGCTGTTCGATCGCAAGGACCCGTTCAACCCGGTCAATCGGCGCATCGACATCCTGGTCCTGACCAAGAAGGCGCAGCGCTCGATCGAGGGCGAGCAATCCGATGCACACGACCCGCCGGAGAACGGTTCGGTGCCGGCAGCCGAGCCGCTACAGCCCGCGCAGTTGCGCGAACGGTTGAACATCTTCGAGGATGGCGTGCTCGATTTCAGCCAGCCCGGCAAGCCTGCTGCGGGGGCTGCGCGTCAGTAGTCCGGCTCCGGCAGGCTGCTGAGTATGTGCCGGTAGCTGGCCATCCGCTGTGGCTGGATGCGACCTTCCTCCAGGGCCTTGAGCAGCGCGCAGCCCGGTTCGCGGTCGTGCTTGCAGTCGCGGAAGCGGCAGTGCCCGAGCAGCGCCTGGAATTCGATGAAGCCCGCCTCCACGTCGGCCCGGCTGACATGGCCGAGGCCGAACTCGCGGATGCCGGGGGAGTCGATCAGCTCGCCGCCGCCGGGGAAATGGTACAGCCGCGCGGTGGTGGTGGTGTGGGTGCCCTTGCCGGTCATTTCCGACAGCGCGCCGACCCGCGTATCGACCCCCGGCAAAAGACTGTTCACCAGCGAGGATTTGCCCACCCCGGACTGCCCGACGAAGACGCTGACGTGCTCATCGAGACGTGCCTTCAGGTCTTCCATGCCACCGCCGCCGTGGGCCGAGACTTCCAGCAGCGGGTAACCCAGCTGGCGATAGACGTCCAGCAGGCGGTTCAGCGCCGCCTCGTTGTGCTGGTCGATCAGGTCGGCCTTGTTCAGCAGCAAGAGTGGCGCGATGCCGGCGTGTTCGGCGGCGATCAGGTAGCGATCGATCAGATTGGCGTGTGGTTCGGGCAGCGGCGCGAAGACGATCACGATCAGGTCGACGTTGGCCGCCACCGGCTTGAGCTGGCCACGCATGTCCGGCCGGCAGAGTTCCGACTGCCGCGGCAACTGCGCGACGATGACGCCGATGCCCTGGTTGCCGGGGCGCCAGACCACGCGATCGCCGGTGACCAGCGCCGGCAGGTTGGCACGCAAGTGGCAGCGAGACACCTGGCCGGCCTGCTCGCCCTCGAGTGCCTCGACTTCGACCTGTACGCCGAAGTGCGCGATGACCAGGCCGCTCTGCTCGGGGCCGAGATCGCCGCCTTCGAGCTCTTCGAGGACGCGGGATTCGCGCCGCGCGGCGCGGGCCGCACGCTCTTCCTGGATCTTCTCGATGCGCCAGCTCTGCCGGCGGTTGAGTTGGCGTTTGGCCATGAATGCGGGCTTTCAGCGGATGATGGGCGGCGAGTCTAGCATGCCCACGTCGATGCCCTGTCTGGCGCGTGCGCCGGCGGGTAGACTGGCGGTCCCTTCCGTGATCGATGCCGCCATGCCCGCCATTGCCCCTGCGCGTCTACCGATCCTGCGTGCGCTGCTGGCGCAGTTGCTGGCCGTGGCGCTCGTCTGGCTGCTGTTGCTGGGCTTCGCCCGCTGGGACATCCGCCCCGGGCTTCTGGGCGCGGCGTTGCTGCAGGGCGGTGTCGCCGCATGGCTGGGCCAGCGCCTGGGGCTTTCGCCGTGGTGGCTGCCGATCAACCTGGCCTTCGTGCCGGGGCTGGTGCTGCTGCACGGCCAGCATGTCCCGGGCTGGCTGCCGCTCGGCGCCTTCGCCCTGTTGCTGCTGCTCAACTGGAATGCCTTCGGCGAGCGGGTGCCGCTGTATCTGAGCGGCGCCGCGGCGGAGCGGCAGCTGCAGGTCCGGCTGGCGACGTTGCCGGCCGGTTTTCGCTTCATCGACCTGGGTTGCGGGCTGGCCGGTACCTTGCTGCGGCTGGCGCGCGCGCATCCCGCGGGGCAATTCGTCGGGGTGGAAACCGCACCGCTGCCTTTCGCCCTGTCCTGGTTGCGCTGCCTGCGCCAGCCCAACTGCAGCATCCGCCTGCGCAGCCTGTGGCGGGTCGACCTGGGCGACTACCAGGTGGTCTACTGCTTCCTCTCGCCGGCGCCGATGCCGGCGCTGTGGCAGAAGGCGCGGAACGAGATGCGCCCCGGCGCATTGCTGATCAGCAACAGCTTCGCGGTGCCGGGTGTCGAGCCGGCGCAAATCCTGCCGCTGGACGACTGGCGACACTCGCGGTTGCTGGTCTGGTATCCCGGCGGCACGGCACCTGACGGCTCCGGTGCAAGCGGCTAAACTGCGCGGCACAGCCAAGGAGCCTCCCATGCAGAACCCGCAGAACCTCATCTGGATCGACCTGGAAATGACCGGGCTGGACCCGGACAACGACGTCATCATCGAAATGGCCACCATCGTCACCGACAGCCAGCTCAACGTGCTGGCCGAAGGTCCGGTCATCGCGGTGCACCAGAGCGACGAGGTGCTGGCCCGCATGGACGAGTGGAACACCCGCCAGCACGGCGGTTCCGGCCTGACCCAGCGCGTGCGCAAGAGCCTGATCTCGACTGCCGAGGCGGAACAGCTGACCCTGGCGTTCCTCGAGCAGTGGGTGCCCAAGGGCAAGTCGCCGATCTGCGGCAACAGCATCTGCCAGGACCGCCGCTTCCTCTATCGGCAGATGCCGGCGCTGGAAGCCTATTTCCACTACCGCAACCTGGACGTCTCGACGCTCAAGGAACTCGCGGCACGCTGGGCGCCGCAGATCATGGGCGGTTTCAAGAAGAGCGGCACGCACCTGGCCCTCGACGACATCCGTGATTCCATCGCCGAGCTGCGGTACTACCGCGAGCATTTCATCAAGGTCTGAAAGAGCAGCTGCAAGCGGCGAGCCATAAGCTGCAAGAAAAAGCCTGGCGAGGTCGTAGGGTGGATCACGCTTCACCGATCCACCGGGCGGGGTCAAGGTGGATGTAAAAAGCGACATCCACCCTACGCCGCTGCCGAAGGCTTGAAGCTTGAAGCTTGAAGCCCGAAGCCCGAAGCCTACTTCCCCAGCTTCCTCAATTCATCCGATTCGACGATCCGCACGCCGTCGCCTTCCTCCAGCGCCAGGCGCCAGAGCGCGCGGGCCAGGGTGCAGGCCTCGATGCCGTGGTATTTGCCCGGCAGCAACTGCGACAGCGGCGCGGCGATGCGCTCGGCCAGGCGCAGCTCCAGGCGCGGGCCGAGCAGCTGCGAGGGGCGGGCGATGGTCAGTTGCGGCCAGTCCTGTTGCTGCAGCGCCGCTTCCATCTCGCCCTTCACCCGACAATAGAAGATCGAACTGTCCGGGTCGGCGCCCAGCGAGCTGATCACCAGCAGGTGGCGCGCGCCCAGCTCGCGGGCGCGGCGGGCGAAGGCCACCACCAGGTCATGGTCGATGGCGCGAAAGGCGTCGTCGCTGCCGGCCTGCTTGCGCGTGCTGCCGAGGCAGCAGTAGGCGGTGTCGATCTCGCCGGACAGCTGCGGCAGCAAGGCGCGCAGTTCGCCGACCGGGTTTTCCAGGCGCGGGTGGGCGGCCAGCGGCTTGCGCGTGGGCGCCAGCACGCGCTCGACGGTGGGCTCGTTGAGCAGGCGATCGAGCAGGTGCTCGCCAGCCAGTCCGGTGGCGCCGGCAAGCAGAATACGCTGTGGCGTCAGATACATGCTTTCGCTCCTGTGGCGATCATTGAGTGGTCGCGGTTCGCTGCCGCTGAACGTGCCGCCAGCGTTCGACAACCGTTTCGGGCGCCCATATCTGCGGTTCCGAAGCCTGATAGTCGTCGGCGCGCTCGCGTTCGGCAACCTTGGCCTTCGCCAGCGTGAAGGCCTGCACGATATCGTCGGTCTCCTGCAGCGCCTCGGCGAACAGCGCGCGGCCGAAATAGGTGAAGTCGCTTTCCTCCGAGCAGCCGAAGGACACCCGGTCGGCGCGCGCGGCGGTCATCACCAGGGTGCGCGGGCTCTTCAGCGGTTCGATGAAGCCGCCCGAATAGCAGGCGGAAATCACCACCAGCGTATCGCGGGCCGCGAGCGGCTCCAGCAACTGCGCGAGGTCCTGCGCGGAAAGGTCGTCGAGGCTCAGGCGCGGTTGCTCGAGCACCAGTTGGTGATCCGCCGAGCCATGGCTGGTGAGGTAGAGGAAGATCAGGTCTTCCTCGCCGCTGCGTTCGGCCAGTGCGCGGATCGCCCGCGCCAGGTTCTCGCGGGTGGCCAGCGGCCGGTCGCTGAGGTGGTCGCGGTGGTTGGCCAGGCTGAGCTGCCCGTGGGCGGCGAAGCGCTCGCCGAGCAGGCGCTGCACGTAGTCGGTTTCGCGCAGGAACACACTCTGGCGGCCGTCGCCGGCGACGGTCAGCGAGTAGAGCTCCGCCGCCGCGGTAGAGGCGGGCAGGGCGGCGATGGCCTCGTCGAGCAGCCGCCCCTGGTCGAGCAGGGCGAGTTCCAGCGGGTCCGGCAGCGCCCGGCCCTGTTCGTCGCGGATACGTCGGTCGTTGCGCCAGACGCCGCGCTGCCGGCTGCCGTCGGCGAGCGTCAGCACGCCTTCACCGGCGAAGCGGCCCTGGCGGAAGCCGCCGGTGTAGAAGCTGCCGTCCGGACGGTCGAGGCGGCCCTGGCCATGGTAGCGCCAGTGCTGGAACTGGCCGGCATAGCGGCTGCCGTCGCTGGCGAGGTGGCTGCCGGTGCCGTTCAGCTCGCCGTGCTCGAAGGTGCCGCTCCAGACGTTGCCTTGGGTGTCCTCGTAGCGGCCCTGGCCGTGGAACTGGTCATGCTCGAACTGGCCGCTGTAGCGCTCGCCGCTGCTGGCCAGGTAGCTGCCTTCGCCGTTCAGGCTGCCGTCGCGGAAGTCCCCGGCGAACTGGCCGTCGGTGTCGCTGCGGGTGCCGGGGCCCTGCGGCTGGCCCTTGCTGAAGAGCCCCTGGTGGCGCAGGCCGTCGGCATATTCCAGGCTGCCCTGGCCGTGATAGAGGTTGTCGCGGAATTCGCCCTCGTAGACCGTGCCGTCCTGGCTGAAGCGCCCATGACCATGCATGCTGCCGCGCTGGAATTGCCCTTCGTAGACACCGCCTTCGGCATAGCTGAAGCGGCCGAGGCCGTCGAACAGGCCGTGCCTGAACTCGCCCTCGTAACGGTCGCCATTGGCGCCGGACCAGCTGCCCAGGCCGTGCCACTGGCCATCCTTGAATTGCCCGAGGTAGTAGCTGCCATTGGGGTAGTCGATGCGGCCGCTGCCCTGCAGCAGGCCATCGACCACCTCGCCGCGGTAGCGCCCGCCATCGGGCAGTACGGCATTCGGCGGGGTGAGGGGTTCGCCCTCGCCGCAGGCGGCGAGCAGGCAGGTCAGCAGTAGCGGGAGAAGGCGACGCATGCGGGCATCCGCTCAGGCAGGATGTCCGCAGTATGCCGCAAACGCGGCGGGCTGCGACATTCGCGCGCAGCTCAGAGAATGCACAGCGCCAGGGTTTCGGCGATGTAGGCGGGTTTTTCCGAGCCCTCGATCTCCATCTCGGCACGCGCCTTGAGCAGCCACTGGCCGGGATTCTTCTCATAGGCGTCGAGCAGCGTCAGTGCCAGGCGCACCCGCGAGCCGACGCGTACCGGCTGGATGAAGCGCAGGCTGTCGAGGCCGTAGTTGACGCCCATCCGGGTGCCCTCGGGGACCACCAGCAGATCGCCCATCAGCATCGGCATCAGCGACAGCGAGAGGAAACCGTGGGCGATGGTGCCGCCGAACGGCGTCTGCGCGGCTTTCTCGGGGTCGACGTGGATGAACTGGTGGTCGCCGGTGCAGTCGGCGAACTGGTCGACGCGTTGCTGGTCGATGGTGAACCAGGCGGAGCGGCCCAGCTCCTTGCCGATATGGTCCTTGAGCTGTGCGACGGGTACTTGTGGCATGCGGCCTCCGGGGTTTTTCTTGTGATTGGCGTTGGGGCTGCGACCTAGATCAGCGTGCAGCGCGCATCGGGGCAAGCAGCATCGGCGGCGCGAATGACCCGCCATAGCGCGGCGCGGGCGTCTGCCGGCGTTGCGGCTTATACTGGCGGACATTTGCCGGAGGCTCCCCATGCTGCTTAGAGGCCTGACCTGGCTGGTCGTGTTCCAGCTGCTCGGCACCGTGCTCAACGTGCTGTTCCTGCCCATGCTGCCGGGGCCGATCATCGGGCTGGTGCTGCTGTTCGCCGGGCTGCTGGCACGTGGCCGGGCCAGCGAGTCGCTGCAACTGGCGGCGAGCAGCTTGCTGCGTTACCTGCCGTTGCTGCTGGTGCCGCCGGCGGTGGGTGTGATGGCCTATACCGAGGAGATCCTCGCCGATTTCTGGGCGATCGTCGGAGTATTGGTGATTTCGCTGCTGGTCTCGCTGGTCTTCACCGGTTGGCTGATGCAGCTGTTGATCGGGCGCAAGCAGCGCCGCCAGGAGCGCGCATGATGCAATTGCACTGGCACGCGGCCTGGCAGGCGCTGATCCATCACCCGCTGTTCGGCGTGGGCATCACCCTGGTGATCTTCCAGCTGGCCTATGCGGCCTACGAGAAGACCCGCTGGGTGTTCCTGCAGCCGGTGCTGGTGTCGATGACGCTGATCGTCGGCGTGTTGCTGCTCTGCGGCCTCGACTACGCGGAATACCGCATCAGCGCGCAATGGCTGACGATCCTGCTGGGACCGGCCACGGTAGCGCTGGCGGTGCCGCTGTACCTGAACCTGCGGCGTATCCGCGAGCTGTTCGGGCCGATCGTGATCACCCTGCTGGTCGCCGGGACCTTCGCCACCGCGCTGGGCATGGCGCTGGCCTGGGCGTTCGGCGCCGACGAGATGATCCTGATGACGCTGGCGCCGAAGTCGGTGACCTCGCCGATCGCCATGCTGGTGGCCGAGCAGATCGGCGGCGTGGTGGCGCTGGCAGCGGTGTTCGTGATGATCACCGGCGTGCTCGGGGCGATTCTCGGTCCGGAACTGTTGCGCCGTTTCGGGGTTCAGCATCCTGCGGCCCGCGGTATTGCCCTGGGCCTGACCGCCCACGCCGTGGGCACCGCGCAGGCGCTGCAGGAAAGCGACGAGTGCGGTGCCTTCGCGGCGCTGGCCATGAGCCTGATGGGGGTGATGACCGCGGTGCTGCTGCCGCTGGCCGTAGCCCTGTTGCTGTGATGGAGCTTGCATGAGATTGCCGTTGTTTCCGCTGGATACCGTGCTGTTTCCCGGCTGCATCCTCGACCTGCAGATCTTCGAGGCGCGCTACCTGGACATGGTCAGCCAGTGCCTGAAGGCCGGGCATGGCTTCGGCGTGGTGCGCATCCTCGAGGGCCGCGAGGTCGGCGCGGCGCCGACGGCGTTCGCCGCTGTCGGTTGCGAGGCGCTGATCCGCGACTGGCAGCAGTTGTCCAATGGCCTGCTCGGCATCCGCGTCGAAGGCGGGCGGCGTTTCGACGTGCAGTCGTTCGAGGTGCTGCACGACCAGTTGACCGTGGCCCAGGTGAACTGGCGCGCCGAACTCGCCGAGCGGCCGCTGACCGGACAGCATGCCGATCTTGCGGTGTTGCTCGAAGCGCTCGGCCAGCATCCGATGGTCGAGAGCCTCGGCATGGGGCGGTCGGCCACTGGGCAGCGGGCGCTGGCCAGCCAATTGGCCTATCTGTTGCCGTTCGAGGCCGAGCAGAAGATCGAATTGCTGGGGCTGGATGAGCCGGAGCTGCAGCTGGAGCAGATCCAGATCCTGCTCGAGCGGTTGCAGGAGGGTTAGGGTCTGTTGGCGTTTCGTACGAGCGCGTAGGTTGGGTCGGGGCGCGCAGCGACGAAGCCCAACATGTCCATGCCGATCCGATCCCTATTGGGCTTCGCTGCGCTCAGCGCCAACCTACTCGCGAACCCCCGGTCGCATCCATGACGCGCCAGATCTACTGATACCGATACATCTGCATCGCCGTCGGTAATGCCCAGATGCTGAACGCGCCGAGCAGGCCGAGGCAGGCCGGCAGGACCAGCCACCACACCCTGGGCGACAGTGCCGCCAGCGGGCTGCGCCATTGCACCAGGGTCAGGCTGGCCGCGCAGATGCCGGCGGCGAGCAGCGCGCCGGCGGTGACGTCGGTGGCCCAGTGCACGCCCAGGTAGACCCGCGAGAGGGCGATGGCGGTTGCCGGCAGGCAGGCCAGTAACAGCCAGGCCAGGCGCAGGCGCGGCGGCTGGTCGCGGCCGGCGAGCACGCCGAGGGTGAGGAAGAAGGCGAAGGCCGCCGAGCTGTGCCCGCTGGGGAAGCTGTAGCTGCTCAGCGGCTCCATGAGCACCTCGGGGCGGACACGGGCGAACGCCGCCTTCAGCGCGCCGTTGGCCAGCGCGGTGCCGAGCAGGGTGAGGATGGCGAACAGCGCCGCGCGCCACTGTCGCGACAGCAGCAACAGCGCACCGAGCAGCACCCCGGCCCACAACTGGGTGTGGAAGTCACCGGCGCGGGTGACGACCACCATCTGCCGGTCGAGCAGCGCGCTGCGTTCGCCCTGGATGACCGCGAGCAGGCCCTCGTCGAGTTCCTTCAGGTGCGGCCAGCCGAGGAACAGCCCGAGCAGGATCGCCAGGCTCAGCCCGGCTGACAGCGCGCTGACCCAACGCAATTGCCGCAGACTGCCGAGCACCGTTGCCGTGACCAGTATCAGCAACGCCCCGATGACCATTGCCGCCTCGCTCCAGAAGCCTTCGGCCAGCGGCAGCCGCCAGGCGGCGCCGGCGCTCCAGCCGGGCAACAGGTAGGCCATCGACCAGCCGGCCGCGGCGCACAGGCTGACCAGCAGGAAGCGGCCGAAGGGCATGTCGAGCATGCCGGCGGTCATCGGCAGCATGGGCCGCAACGGGCCGATGAAACGCCCCACCAGCAGGCTGGCGACGCCATAGCGCTGGAAATAGTGCTCGGCGCGCAGCAGCCATTCGGGATGGTCGCGCAGGCCGCGCAGGCTGCGGATACCCTGGTGATAACGGCGGCCGAGGGCGTAGGACAGCAGGTCGCCGGTCAGCCCGCCGATGAAGCCCAGCACCAGCGTTTCGCCGAGGCTCAGCACGCCGCTGCCGGCCAGCACGGCGATGGCGAAGATCAGGACGGTACCGGGAACGAGCAGGCCGACCACGGCCAGGCACTCCATGCAGGCTACCGCGAGCAGGGCCAGGCCCAGCCATTGCGGATGGGCGGCGAGCCACTGGGTGAGGGTGTCGAGCCATTGGCTCATTCGGCATTCCTTGAGTCGGGACGGCCTTTCGACCTGGCCACGGGACCATGGGTTTCGTCGGGCGATGATAGCGTCGTCCGCCCTGGCCGCGGCGGCACGAACGGCGCCCGTGCCGATGCGTAGCGGGGATTCGTCGTCCTTTCGCCCGGCGCCGCTGTGCGCGGGCAGCCGGGGTGGCTATAATCAGCCGCTTTCCCTTCAGTCAGGCCAGCAAGACCATGACCGAGTCCGTGCTCGACTACATGACCCGCCTGGGCCGCGCCGCGCGCGAGGCCTCGCGGGTGCTCGCGCGTGCCAGCACCGCGCAGAAGAACCGTGCCCTGCAGGCCGCCGCCGCCGCGCTCGACGCCGCCCGCGACGAGCTGGCCGCCGCCAACCAGAAGGACCTGGCCGGTGGCCGCGCCAACGGCCTGGATGCGGCGATGCTCGATCGCCTGGCACTGACGCCCAAGGTGATCGACGGCATGATCGAAGGGCTGCGCCAGGTCGCCGCGCTGCCGGACCCGATCGGCGAGATCCGCGACATGCGCTACATGCCGTCGGGTATCCAGGTCGGCAAGATGCGCGTGCCGCTGGGCGTGGTCGGGATCATCTACGAGTCGCGCCCCAACGTGACCATCGATGCCGCCAGCCTGTGCCTGAAGTCGGGCAACGCGACCATCCTGCGCGGCGGTTCCGAGGCGATCCATTCCAACCAGGCGATCGCCCGCTGCATCCAGCTGGGCCTGGCCGAAGCCGGGCTGCCGGCTGCTGCCGTGCAGGTGGTGGAGACCACCGACCGCGCCGCGGTCGGCGCACTGATCGCCATGCCGGAATACGTCGACGTGATCGTGCCGCGCGGCGGCAAGGGCCTGATCGAGCGTATCAGCCGCGACGCCAAGGTGCCGGTGATCAAGCACCTGGACGGCATCTGCCACGTCTACATCGACGTCGCCGCCGATCTGGACAAGGCCATTCGCATCGCCGACAACGCCAAGACCCAGCGCTACGCGCCGTGCAACGCCATGGAGACGCTGCTGGTGCACGGCGCGCTGGCCGCGCAGGTGCTGCCGCCGCTGGCGGCCATCTACCGCGACAAGGGCGTCGAGCTGCGCGGTTGCCCGCGCACCCGCGAACTGCTCGGCCGCGACGTGCTCGAGGCCAGCGAGGAGGACTGGGCCACCGAATACAACGCGCCGATCCTGTCGATCCGCATCGTCGATTCGCTGGACGCGGCCATCGAGCACATCAATCGCTATGGCTCGCAGCACACCGACGCGATCGTCACCGAGAGCTTCAGCGACGCCCGGCGTTTCCTCACCGAGGTCGACTCCAGCTCGGTGATGGTCAACGCCTCGACGCGTTTCGCCGATGGCTTCGAGTACGGCCTGGGGGCGGAGATCGGCATCTCCACCGACAAGCTGCACGCCCGCGGCCCGGTCGGCCTGGAAGGGCTGACCAGCGAGAAGTACGTGGTCTTCGGCGACGGTCACGTGCGCACTTGATGACGCGACGCAACGGCGCCCGACGCATCGGTATTCTCGGTGGCACCTTCGATCCGGTACACATCGGCCACCTGCGCGGTGCGCTGGAGGTGGCCGAGATGTTCGGCCTCGACGAGCTGCGGCTGGTCCCCAATGCCCGGCCGCCGCATCGCGATACGCCCAGCTGCTCGGCGCAGGACCGCCTGGCCATGGTGCGCCTGGCGGTGCAGGACCTGCCGCCGCTGTGCGTGGATGCCCGCGAGCTGGAGCGGGAAAAACCGTCCTACACCATCGATACGCTGATTTCCCTGCGTGCCGAACTGGCGGCGGACGACCAGTTGCTGCTGGTGGTGGGCTGGGACGCCTTCTGCGGGCTGCCCACCTGGCATCGCTGGGAGGAGCTGCTCGAGCACTGCCATATCCTCGTGCTGCAGCGGCCGGATGCCGGTAGCGAGGCGCCGCAGGAACTGCGCGATCTGCTCGCCGCGCGCAGCGTGCCCGATCCGCAGGCACTGTACGGCGGCAGCGGGCAGATCGCCTTCGTCTGGCAGACGCCGCTGGAGGTGTCCGCCACACAGATTCGCCAATTGCTGGCCAGCGGCAAGTCGGTCCGATTCCTGGTTCCCGATGCCGTACTGGCTTATATCAACGCGCACGGGCTGTACCGGGCGTCGAACTGAGGTTGTTTCCACGTTATGCAAACCGAAACTTTGGTCCAGCTGGCGATCGCCGCCCTGGAAGACCTGAAAGGCCAGGACATCACCACCATCGATGTGCGCGGCAAGACCAGCGTCACCGATTACATGATCATCGCCAGCGGCAATTCCAGCCGGCACGTCAAGTCGCTGGCCGAGAACGTGCTGGAGAAGGCCAAGGAGCAGGGCGTGCGCCCGCTGGGCAGCGAAGGCCTGGAAGGCGGCGAATGGGCGCTGCTCGACCTCGGCGACGTGGTGGTTCACGTGATGCAGGTGCCGACCCGCCAGTTCTACGACCTCGAGCGCCTCTGGCAGGGTGCCGAGCAGAGCCGCGCGCAGCACGCTCACGATTCGGAGTAGGCGTGCGCATCAAGCTGATCGCCGTCGGCTCGAAGATGCCGCGCTGGGTCGAGGACGGCTGGCAGGAGTATGCCAAGCGCCTGCCCGCCGAGCTGCCGTTGGAGCTGCACGAGATACCGCTCAATACCCGCGGCAAGAATGCCGACGTGGCACGGTTGATTCGCCAGGAGGGCGAGGCCATGCTGGGCAAGGTCCAGCCGGGCGAGCGCATCGTCACGCTGGAGGTGCACGGCAAACCCTGGAGCACCGAGCAGCTGGCCGCGGAGCTGGAGCGCTGGCGCCTCGATGCGCGCAACGTCAACCTCATGGTGGGCGGCCCGGAAGGGTTGGCGCCGGAGGTCTGCGCGCGTAGCGAGCAGCGCTGGTCGTTGTCGCCGCTGACCCTGCCGCACCCGCTGGTGCGCATCCTGGTCGGCGAACAGATCTACCGTGCCTGGACGCTGCTGTCCGGTCATCCCTATCACAAGTAGTACGCGAACCCCTTCACGATGCCGCAACCGATTCAGCTCAAGGATCACGAGAAGGACGCCATCCTGGTGCGTCGCCGGGTCCTGGTGGGCCTTGCCTTCGTGTTGCTGCTGATCGGCGTGCTGGTGGCACGGATGTACTACCTGCAGGTGGTGCAGTTCGAGTACCACTCGACGCTTTCCGAGAACAACCGCGTCCACGTGCAGCCGATCCCGCCCAATCGCGGGCTGATCTTCGATCGCCAGGGCCGGGTCATCGCCGACAACCGGCCGAGCTTCAGCCTGACCGTGACCCGCGAGCGCGCCGGCGACTGGAAGGCCGTGCTCGATGTGGTGGTCGAAGTGCTGGCGCTGGGCGAGGAGGAGCGCGGGCTGTTCGAGAAGCGTGTGCTGCAGGGGCGCCGGCCGTTCGAGCCGGTGCCGATCATGTACGAGCTGTCGGAAGAACAGATCGCCCGTATCGCGGTGAACCAGTTCCGCCTGCCCGGCGTCGAGGTGGCGGCACAACTGGTCCGGCATTACCCGCAAGGTGCGCACTTCGCCCATTCGGTGGGCTATGTCGGGCGGATCAACGAGCAGGAGCTCAAGCAGCTCGATCCGGTCAACTACAGTGGCACGCACCACATCGGCAAGACCGGCATCGAGAAGTTCTACGAGGACCAACTGCACGGCCAGGTCGGTTACGAGGAGGTCGAGACCAATGCCCGTGGGCGGGTCCTGCGCGTGCTCAAGCGCACCGACCCGATACCGGGCAAGGACATCACCCTGTCGCTGGATCTCGATCTGCAGCAGGCCGCCGAGCAGGCGCTGGGCGGGCGCCGTGGGGCGATCGTCGCGCTGCTGCCGGATTCCGGCGAGGTGGTGGCGATGGTCAGCCAGCCGAGCTTCGACCCCAACCTGTTCGTCACCGGCATCAGCTTCAAGGACTACGGCGAGCTGCGCGACTCCATCGATCGGCCGCTGTACAACCGGGTGCTGCGCGGGCTCTACCCGCCGGGCTCGACCATCAAGCCGATGATGGCCGTCGCCGGGCTCGACGCTGGCGTGATCACGCCGAGCAGCCGGGTGTTCGACCCGGGCTTCTTCCAGCTGCCCAACGTGCAGCACAAGTACCGCAACTGGAACCGCAGCGGTGACGGCTGGGTCGACCTGGACCTGGCCATCGCCCGTTCCAACGACACCTATTTCTATGACATGGCGCATAAGCTGGGTGTCGACCGCATGCACGACTACATGACCCGCTTCGGCCTGGGCCAGCGGGTGTCGCTGGACATGTACGAGGAAACCGCGGGGCTGATGCCGTCGCGCGAATGGAAGCGTGCGCGCTATCGCCAGCCCTGGTATCCCGGCGAGACCGTGATCCTCGGCATCGGCCAGGGCTACATGCAGGCCACGCCGCTGCAGCTGGCCCAGGCCACGGCCCTGGTGGCCACCCGCGGCAAGTGGATTCGTCCGCACCTGGCGCGCAGCATCGATGGCGAACCGCCGGTGGATCCGGAGCCGCTGCCGGACATCGAACTGCGCGATCCGCGCTTCTGGGATTACGCCGCGCACGGCATGGAGCAGGTCCTGCACGGCCCGCGCGGCACGGCGCGCAAGGTCGGCGACAGCTCGGCCTACCGCATCGCCGGCAAGAGCGGTACCGCGCAGGTGGTGGCCATCCGGCAGGGCGAGAAGTACGACAGTGCCAAGCTGGCCGAGCGGCATCGCGACCATGCGTTGTTCGTCGCCTTCGCCCCGGTGCACGACCCGAAGATCGCCGTGGCGGTGATGGTCGAGAATGGCGAATCCGGTTCCGGCGTCGCCGCTCCGGTGGCCAAGCAGGTCATGGATGCCTGGCTGCTGGACGAGGAGGGCAAGCTCAAGGCCGAGTTCGCTCCGCCGCTGACCGCGGAGGGCAAGGCGCCATGAGCGGCAACTTCGACCGAACCCTGTCGCGCGACGACGTGCTGCGGCGCCGCGCCAGCCTGCTGCAGCGGCTGCATATCGACGGCCTGTTGCTGCTGCTGTTGCTGGTGCTGGCCGCCGGCAGCCTGTTCATCCTCTATTCGGCCAGCGGCAAGAACTGGGACCTGGTGATCAAGCAGGCGAGTTCCTTCGGCCTCGGCCTCGGCGCGATGCTGGTGATCGCCCAGTTCGAACCGCGCTTCATGGCGCGCTGGGTGCCGCTGGGCTACCTGGGGGTGGTGGCGCTGCTGATGGCGGTGGAGGTCGCGGGGCACACGGCGATGGGCGCCACGCGCTGGATCAACATCCCCGGGGTGATCCGCTTCCAGCCGTCCGAGTTCATGAAGATCATCATGCCGATGACCATCGCCTGGTACCTGTCGTCGCGCAGCCTGCCGCCGGGCATCAAGCACACCGCCATCAGCCTGGCGCTGATCCTGATTCCCTTCGTGCTGATCCTCAAGCAGCCCGACCTCGGCACGGCGCTGTTGATCCTCGCCTCGGGCGCCTTCGTGCTGTTCATCGGCGGGCTGCGCTGGCGCTGGATTATCGGCGCGGTGACCGCAGTGGTGCCCGTCGCAGTGGCCATGTGGTACTTCGTGCTGCGCGACTACCAGAAGCAGCGCGTGCTGACCTTCCTCGACCCTGAAAGCGATCCGCTGGGCACCGGCTGGAACATCATCCAGTCGAAGGCGGCGATCGGCTCGGGCGGGGTGTTCGGCAAGGGCTGGCTGGCCGGCACCCAGTCGCACCTGGATTTTTTGCCGGAAAGCCATACTGACTTTATCATCGCGGTGCTCGCCGAGGAGTTCGGCCTGGTGGGCGTCTGCCTGCTGCTGCTGGTGTACGTGCTGCTGATCACCCGCGGGCTGATGATCACCGTGCAGGCGCAGACATTGTTCGGAAAACTGCTGGCCGGCGCGTTGACGATGACATTCTTCGTTTACGTTTTCGTCAATATCGGTATGGTCAGTGGGCTGCTGCCGGTGGTGGGGGTGCCGTTGCCCTTCATCAGCTATGGTGGAACTTCATTGGTGACCCTGCTGTCAGGGTTCGGGGTTTTGATGTCGATCCACACCCATCGCAAGTGGATCGCGCAGGTTTGATAAGAGTGAATTCGTTGATTTCATTACGGCGTGGCTGGGTGGCACGGATGCTCGGGGGCATGGGCTTGGCTGGCGCTGTCGTGGGGGCCCAGCCGCTGTCGGCGGCGGACTACGCGGGGCCCAACGTGCACGAGTTCGTCGCCGAGATGACGCGCGACTACGGCTTCGCCGGCGAGCAGCTGCTCGCGCTGTTCGCTCAGGCCGAACGCAAGCAGGTCATCCTCGATGCCATTTCGCGGCCGGCCGAGCGGGTCAAGCCGTGGAAGGAATACCGGCCGATCTTCATCACCGACTCGCGCATCGCCCAGGGCGTCGACTTCTGGCGGGAAAACCACGAGGCGCTGGCGCGTGCCGAGGCCGAATACGGCGTGCCGCCGGAAGTGATCGTCGCCATCATCGGCGTGGAAACCTTCTACGGGCGCAACACCGGCAACTACCGGGTCATCGACGCGCTGTCCACGCTGGGCTTCGATTACCCGCCGCGCCAGCCGTTCTTCCGCCAGCAGCTCAAGGAGTTCCTCCTGCTCGCCCGCGAGGAGCAGGTCGATCCGCTCGCGCTCAAGGGCTCCTACGCCGGCGCCATGGGCCTGCCGCAGTTCATGCCGAGCAGCTTCCGCGCCTATGCGGTGGACTTCGACGGCGATGGCCACATCGACATCTGGAACAACCCGGTGGATGCCATCGGCAGCGCCGCCAGCTACTTCAAGCAGCACGGCTGGGCGGCCGGCGAGCCGGTGGTGGCGCGCGCCGAGGTGTCCGGCGAGCGCTACGAGCAAGGCCTGAGCGCCGGCCTGGAACCGCTGAAGAATGTCGCCCAGCTGCGCGAGCTGGGCTGGCGCTTCGAGCAACCGGTGGCCGATGAAACGGCCGTGACGGCCTTCCGCCTGGAAGGCGCCGAAGGCGACGAATACTGGCTGGGCCTCCCCAACTTCTACGTCATCACGCGCTACAACCGCAGCGTGATGTACGCCATGGCGGTCCATCAGCTGGCCCAGCAACTGGCCGAAGCGCGAGGCGCACAATGACGATGACGCTCCATTCCCGATGGCTGGCGCTGGGTATCGCCGGCGCGCTGCTGGCTGGTTGCTCCTCGAGCCCGGCGCCGACCGGCCCAGTGGACAAGGCCAGCGGTCCCGGCGATTACGCCCGTCCGCACAAGGATGGCGCGCCCTGGTGGGACGTGGATGTCTCGCAGATCCCGGACGCGATCCCCATGCCGCACTACGGGCCGGTGAAGGCCAACCCCTACACCGTGCTGGGCAAGACCTACTACCCGATCAGCGACGGCCGCCGCTATTCGGCCACCGGAACCGCCTCCTGGTACGGCACCAAGTTCCACGGCCAGCCGACCGCCAACGGCGAAAAATACGACCTGTACGGCATGAGCGCGGCGCACAAGACCCTGCCGCTGCCGAGCTACGTCAAGGTCACCAACCTGGACAATGGCAAGAGCGTGACCTTGCGGGTCAACGATCGCGGGCCGTTCTATTCCGATCGCATCATCGATCTTTCCTTCGCCGCGGCGAAGAAGCTCGGCTATGCCGAAAGCGGGACCGCGCGGGTGAAGGTCGAAGGTATCGATCCGCAGGCGTGGTGGGCCGAGCAGGGACGGCCGGTGCCCACGGTGCTGGCGCAACCGCAACTGGCTTCGGCCCAGCCGGGCAGCCGCCTGGCACAGCCCATCGAGCAATACACGCCACCGCCCCAGCAGCATGCCGCCGCTGTCGTGCCGATCGAGATCGACGCAAAAAAAAACGCTTCGCCCGCAGTCTCTGGCCTGTTTCTCCAGGTCGGCGCCTTCGCCAATCCGGATGCGGCACAGCTGCTCAAGGACAAGCTGAGCGAGGTGGTCTCTGCGCCGGTCTTCATCAGCTCGGTGGTGCTCAACCAGCAGACCCTGCATCGGGTACGCCTGGGCCCCATCGGCACGCCGGATGAGGTCATGCAGCTCGAACAGAGCGTCCGCCTGGCCAACCTGGGGCAGCCCAGGCGTGTCACGGCCGACTGAGCCGCACCCTTCAATACCCTGTTTCACTTCACCAATTCGAGATTCGGATGAACATCACCAGCTTCGTTAATCGCTTCGTTATCCTCGCCTTGCTGACGCTCGCTCCGGCCGCCTGGGCCGCCTCGATCGTGCCGTCGGCGCCGCAGCTGGCGGCCAAGTCCTACATGCTGATGGACGCGGCCAGCGGCGAGGTGCTGGTGGAGCACAACGGCGACGAGCGCCTGCCGCCGGCCAGCCTGACCAAGCTGATGACCGCCTACATCGCCACACTGGAAATCCAGAAGGGCCAGATCAGCGACAGCGACATGGTCACCGTCAGCGAGAAGGCCTGGCGCACCGGCGGCTCGCGCATGTTCATCCAGGTCAATACCCAGGTCTCGGTGGACGATCTGCTGCACGGCATCATCATCCAGTCCGGCAATGACGCCAGCGTGGCGATGGCCGAACACATCGCCGGCAGCGAAGAAGCCTTCGCCGACCTGATGAACAGCACCGCGCAGCGCCTGGGCATGAGCAACACGCATTTCGTCAATGCCACCGGCCTGCCGAACCCGGACCACTACTCCTCGGCCCACGACATGGCCAAGCTGGCCCGCGCGATCATCTATGCGGACCCGGCGCACTACGCGATCTATGCGCAGAAGGAGTTCTTCTGGAACAACATCAAGCAGCCCAACCGCAACCTGCTGCTGTGGCGCGACAAGACCGTCGACGGCCTGAAGACCGGGCATACCGAAGAAGCCGGCTATTGCCTGGTGGCATCCGCGGTGCGCGACGACATGCGCCTGGTTTCCGTGGTGTTCGGCACCGACAGCGAGCAGGCGCGCGCCGCCGAGACGCAGAAGCTGCTGACCTACGGCTTCCGCTTCTTCGAGACCCGCACCTTCTACCAGAAGGGCCAGGAGCTGGCACAGGCGCAAGTCTGGAAGGGCCGGCAGGACAAGCTCAAGGCCGGCCTGGCCCAGGACCTGACCATGACCCTGCCGCGCGGCCAGGTGGAAAAGCTGGAGGCGGTGATGAGTTTCGATGGCACCCTGATCGCGCCGATCCAGCAGGGCGACGTGATCGGCAAGGTCGAGGTCAAGCTGGACGACAAGGTGCTGCGTAGCAGCGACCTGGTCGCCCTGGAGGCCGTCGAAGAAGGTGGGCTGTTCCGGCGTTTTTGGGATAGCATTCGCCTGTTCTTCTACAGCCTGTTCAACTGACCACGCTCGAGCGCGCCCTGGCCCATCCGGCCGCGGCGCGCCTGCGGATCACGAGTCCGTTCGCCATGACCGATAGCCAAAACGATATTCCCGCACCCAAGATCGATTTCCCCTGCGAGCGCTACCCGATCAAGGTGATCGGCGATGCCGGCGAGGGTTTCCGCGAAGCCGTGATCGAGGTGATCCAGCGCCACGCGCCGGACTTCGACGAAACCACGGTGGTCACCCGCGACAGTCGCAATGGCCGCTTCCTTTCGCTGCAGGTGCTGATCACCGCCACCGGCGTCGAGCAATTGCAGGCCATTCACGTCGACCTGCGCGCCACCGGTCGTGTTCACATGGTGCTGTGATGACCCACGACGTGGGTGTGCGTGAGCTGGGACTGGTCGACTATCGCACCGCCTGGCAGGCGATGCAGCATTTCACCAACAGCCGCGGGCCCGACAGCGGCGATGAGATCTGGCTGCTGCAGCATCCGTCGGTATTCACCCAGGGCCAGGCGGGCAAGGCCGAGCACCTGCTGTTCCCCGGCGACATCCCGGTGGTGCAGGTCGACCGCGGCGGCCAGGTGACCTACCACGGCCCCGGCCAGCTGGTCGGCTACCTGCTGCTGGACGTGCGCCGGCTCGGTATCGGCGTGCGCGAGCTGGTCAGCCGCATCGAACGCAGCTTGATCGATCTGCTCGCCGAATATGGCGTCGAGGCGCTAGCCAAGCCGGAGGCGCCGGGCGTCTACGTCGACGGCGCGAAGATCGCTTCCCTGGGCCTGCGCATTCGCAACGGCCGCTCCTTCCACGGCCTGGCGCTGAACGTGGACATGGATCTCGAACCCTTCCGGCGCATCAATCCCTGCGGTTATGCAGGGCTGACCATGACCCAGCTGCGTGACCTGATCGGTCCGGTCGACTTCTCTGAAGTACTCGACCGGCTGCGGGCGCAACTGGTCCGGCAGCTCGGATACGCGCAACAGAAGACCCTCGCGGGCGGAATCGAAGCATATGAGTAGTGTAGAAACGGCAGGCAAGCGGCCGGCCAAGGTGGAGGCGGGCGTCAAGCTGCGCGGAGCGGAGAAGGTCGCGCGGATTCCGGTGAAGATCATTCCCACCGACGAACTGCCGAAGAAGCCCGACTGGATCCGGGTACGCATCCCGGTTTCCCCCGAGGTCGATCAGATCAAGCAGACCCTGCGCAAGCACAAGCTGCACAGCGTCTGCGAGGAAGCCTCCTGCCCGAACCTGGGCGAATGCTTCTCCAGCGGCACCGCCACCTTCATGATCATGGGCGACATCTGTACCCGCCGTTGCCCGTTCTGTGACGTCGGCCATGGCCGCCCCAACGCGCTGGACCCCGACGAGCCGAAGAACCTCGCCCAGGCCATCGCCGACATGCGCCTGAAGTACGTGGTGATCACCTCGGTGGACCGCGACGACCTGCGTGACGGCGGCGCCCAGCACTTCGCCGATTGCCTGCGCGAGATCCGCAAGCTGTCGCCCGGCATCCAGTTGGAAACCTTGGTGCCGGACTATCGCGGACGCATGGAGATCGCCCTGGACATCACCGCCAGCGAGCCGCCGGACGTGTTCAACCACAACCTGGAAACCGTACCGCGGCTGTACAAGTCCTCGCGCCCGGGCTCGGACTTCGAGTGGTCGCTGGACCTGCTGGAGCAGTTCAAGCAGCGCGTGCCGGGCGTGCCGACCAAGTCGGGGCTGATGCTCGGCCTGGGCGAGACCGACGACGAGGTCATCGAGGTCATGCAGCGCATGCGCGAGCACGACATCGACATGCTGACCCTCGGCCAGTACCTGCAGCCCTCGCGCAACCACCTGCCGGTACAGCGCTTCGTCCATCCCGACACCTTCGCCTGGCTTGCCGAGGAAGGCATGAAGATGGGCTTCAAGAACATCGCCTCCGGCCCGCTGGTGCGCTCCTCGTACCACGCCGACCAGCAGGCGCACGGCGCCAAGCAGGACTGAAACCCCGCTCCAGCCCTGCCCGGCGCTTCCAGAAAACCGCGTTGACGGCACCGTCGTCTGCGCGGTTTTCCGCTTTGTGCGGGGCGCATTCGTGGCGGGTGGCTCGGCCAATGCCGAGGGGTGGGGCGGGGCCTGAGAAATGGTTGGCAAGAAAATTGCGGCATTTCACCGCATTAGACTTTGGTCTATAGTGGCTCCGTTTACACCACCGAGGCCAACCGAGGGCCACTGCAAATGAACGAACCCCAGTTAAAGACTTTGCTTGATGATCTGGATGCCGCGAAGGTCGAATGCGACGCGATGAGCCGCCTGGTCGTGACGCGCCTGGCCAAGCAGCATATTCCGTATCGAGCAATGTTGGGGCAGGTCGAGCTGGACGGTAAGGTGCTGTCGCCGCACTTCTGGGTGGAAGCCGACGGGTGCGTGATCGACTATCGGGCGCGCCAGCGCCTGGGGGGTGACCAGCGGGTACCGCATGGCGTGGTGCCGTGCGAGGCGGTGAAGGCCCATTACCAGGGCCAGCAGGTGGTCATCGATCCGTTGCCGGATTACCTCTATGAGGTTGCCATCAAGCACTGATGGCCTGCGGGTATCCGCTGCTATCGTCGATGGAAGAAAAAGCCCCGGTACGTTCGCCGTAATGCTGTTCACTTAACGACTCAAGCTGGATGTTGGATCTGTAGGAGCGGGCCACGCCCGCGATTCGCGCGCATGGCGCGCTCCTACAAAGTACTCTCCGTGCTTATCTGAACAGCATTACGCCCGGCATCCGGGTCTGTCCGCTGCGCGGCCAGACTTCCCTTGTAAGTCTTAACTTAGCCTGCTTCAGGCCGTACTTCCCTCTGGTTACGAGACCGTGAGAGAGCTTGGGTCGAAGCAGGTTTTTCTCCCCACTAGTCCGAACGGTTGCCTGGGTTTGA
>NZ_POUT01000016.1 GCF_002890915.1 Stutzerimonas stutzeri
ATCAGCTATTTCGATCGTCTGGGCATGCCAAGACTCTCCTGACCTCAACATCTCGAACCGCCCGGTGCGGACCCGCATGCCGGGTGGTGTGGGAGGGGAACGGCGGTAGCCGTCCCCTATCCCGATTCAGCTTCAGGAACGCTTTCAGCTCATGGACAACACCTGGTCTTCTCTCGATGCCTACTGGTCGGGTCAGACTCCATTCGTCGCCAGCCTGGTCCTTCAGCAACTGCGCCTTTGGATGGCGCAGAATCCCTGGTTTGCCGGCTACGACCAGAGCCGCTGGTTCGAGGTGCCGGCCGAGCAGATCGAACGCCTTCAGCTCGACTATCAGCAGGAATGGTTCGCGCTGGGTCAACAACTGCTGGCCCAGCAGCCTTTCAGTTTCAGCGATCGACGTTTCGCCAGCGCCAACTGGAATGAGCCGATGTTCGGCTCGCTGGCTGCCTTCTACCTGCTCAACTCCAGCTACCTGCTCAAACTGTCGGCCCTGTTGCCCATCGACGAGAAAAAACCACGCAAACGACTGAACTACCTGATCGAACAGACCCTCGCAGCCAGCGCGCCGAGCAATTTCCTGCCGAGCAACCCCGACGCCCTGCAACAACTGGCGGAAACCCGGGGCGCCAGCCTGTTCACCGGCGCCCTCCACCTGCTCGACGATCTGCGGGAAGGCAAGTTGCGCCAGTGCGACGCCGGCGACTTCGAGGTGGGTGTCGATCTGGCCGTCACGCCTGGCGAGGTGGTATTCGAGAACGACATCTTCCAGTTGATCCAGTACCGCCCGCTGAGCGAGACCCAGTTCCGGACGCCGCTTTTCATCGTCCCACCGGCGATCAACAAGTACTACATCCTCGACCTGCGCCCGGAGAACTCCGTGGTGCGCCACCTGCTGGAAGCAGGCCACTCGGTGTTCCTGATGTCCTGGCGCAACTTCGGCCAGGAGCAATCGGGCCTGAGAATGGACGATCTGCTCCAGGATGGCGTCATCGCCGCGCTGCGGGTGGTCCGTGCGATCACCGGAGAACGGCGGCTCAATTGCATGGGTTTCTGCATCGGTGGGACCCTGCTGGTCAGCGCCCTGGCGGTACTCGCCGCCCGTGGCGACCGGGACGTCGCGAGTCTGAGTCTGCTGGCGACCTTTCTCGACTATCTGGATACCGGCCAGATCGACGTGTTCATCGACGAACAGATGGTCGCCTACCGCGAGCGCACCATCGGCGGCCAGGGTGGCCCCACCGGGCTGTTTCGTGGCGAGGACATGGGCAACACCTTTTCCCTGCTGCGCCCCAACGAGCTGTGGTGGAACTACCATGTCGACAAGTACCTCAAGGGTCAGAAGCCGTCCGCGCTGGACCTGCTGTTCTGGAACAACGACAGCACCAACCTGCCCGGCCCCATGTACTGCTGGTACCTGCGCCACACCTACCTGCAGAACGACCTGAAATCCGGCGAGCTGGAGCTTTGCGGCGTCAAGCTGGATCTACGAAGCGTCGCGGCACCCGCCTACATCCTCGGCACCCAGGACGACCACATCGTGCCCTGGCGCAGCGCCTACGCCAGCACCGCCCTTCTGAGCGGACCCTGTCGCTTCGTCCTCGGCGCCTCCGGCCACATCGCCGGAGTGATCAACCCACCGGCCAGGGGCAAACGCCATTACTGGAGCCACGAGCAGACACCGCAGGACGCGGATCAATGGTTCGCCCAGGCAGAACAGCACGCCGGCAGTTGGTGGAACGACTGGTTCGCCTGGCTGGCGGCTCGTGCTGGAGAGCGCCAGCCCGTGCCGGCGGCGCCCGGCAGTGCCGAATATCCTCCTCTGGAAGCGGCGCCGGGACGTTACGTTCGCGGCCAAGGGTAGCGCCCTCGACACGCTTGTGACCCGGCGCCAGCCGCCTGTATGCACTCAGACCAACCGGTGGAAACACTCGCATGATCGGAATCAAAGGTATCGCCAGCTATATCCCCGCAGGACGGATCGACAACCTCGTCCAGGCTGCATTCTTCGACCGGGACGAAGCCTTCGTCATGGCCAAGATCGGCACGGGCACGCTTGCTCTGAAGGACGCAGCCGAGGAGACATCGGACCTCTGCGCCGCCGCCGTGCGCAACCTGTTGGCGAAGAATCCCGCTTTGCGGCCAGATGCCATCGAAGCGCTGGTGGTGGTCACGCAGAACGGGGATGCTGAGGGATTGCCCCATACCTCGGCCATCGCCCAGCACAAGCTCGGTCTGCCCAGGCATACCGCCTGCCTCGATGTATCCCTGGGATGCTCGGGTTTCGTCTATGGCCTCTACGTGCTCAAGGGTCTCATGGAGGCGGCGAACCTGAAGAACGGTGTACTGGTCACCGCCGACCCCTACTCGAAAATCGTCGATCGCAGCGACCGTCCCACTGCCCTGCTGTTCGGCGATGCGGCCACGGCGACCTGGATCGGCGAGGACCCGATCTGGAAGCTGGGTCCGGTTCGGTTCGGCACCGATGGCGGCGGCGCCGAACACCTGGTGCGCAAGAAAGGCCTGTTTCGCATGAACGGCCGTGCGGTGCTCGATTTCGCCGGCACACGCGTCGTTCCGCAGATCGAAGAAGTGCTGCAACTGGCAGGCCTGACGCTGGATACGGTGGACGCCATTCTCCTGCACCAGGGCAGCGCAACCATTATCGACCTGCTCGTCCGCAACCTGGGCGAGAACGGCGGCAAGGCCATCAAGGATCTGTGCGGGGTGGGCAATACGGTTTCGTCCACCATCCCTCTTCTGCTGGAACGCTACGCCGACGCTCCGAACTGGAGAAACCTGGTCATCAGCGGCTTCGGCGTGGGCCTGTCCTGGGGATCCGCGGTGCTGGTGCGCAACACATGCCCTGCGGCATCGAATGAAGAGGGGAGAAAGTGACGAGCATGGACGTGAAAACGAAAAAGAAACTGGCCAGGATTTTCATCGCGGCCGTGATTCTGGCCGGCGCGGCCGTTGTGGCCTGGCTGGAGTTACGCCCGAACGGGCTGGGTGACGGTTTTGCCAGTGGCAATGGGCGCATCGAGGCGACCGAGGTGGACGTCGCCGCCAAGCTGGCCGGCCGTCTCGCCGAGGTGCTGGTGGACGAGGGAGACTTCGTCGAGGTCGGCCAGGTGCTGGCGCGCATGGACACTCAGGTGCTGGAAGCGCAAGTGAGCCAGGCCCGGGCACAGATGCGCCAGGCGGAAAACGCCATCCGCACCGCCAATGCCCAGGTCGCCCTGCGCATGAGCGAGAAAACCACCGCCGAGGCGGTGGTCAGCCAGCGCCAGGCCGAGCTGACCGCCGCGCGCAAGCGCCACGACCGCACGGCGGTACTGGTCAAGCGCAACGCCCTGCCGCAGCAACAGTTGGACGACGACCTCGCTGGCCTGCAGAGTGCCCAGGCCTCCCTGGCGGCCGCCCGCGCCCAGGTCCTCTCGGCCCAGGCCGGTATCGAGGCGGCCGAATCGCAGGTCATCGAGGCGCACTCGGCGCTGGAGGCGGCCCAGGCCAGCGTCGAGCGGCTGCAGGCGGACATCGACGACAGCCTGCTCAAGGCCCCGCGCACCGGCCGCGTGCAGTACCGCATCAGCCAGCCCGGCGAAGTGCTCGGCGCTGGCGGCAAGGTACTCAACCTGGTCGATCTGAACGACGTCTACATGACCCTGTTCCTGCCCACCGAACAGGCCGGCCGGGTGGCCCTGGGCACCGAGACGCGCCTGGTACTCGACGCCATCCCGGGCTACGTCATTCCCGCCCGGGTCTCCTACGTCGCCAGCGTCGCTCAATTCACGCCGAAGACCGTGGAAACCGCCAGCGAACGCGAGAAACTGATGTTCCGGATCAAGGCGCGCATCGATCCCGAGCTACTGCGTAGCCATCTGGAGCAGGTCAAGACCGGCGTGCCGGGCATGGCCTACCTGAAGCTGGATGCCACGGCCGAATGGCCTGAACACCTGCATAACCGGATTTCCCGATGACGCTCGTAGCCCGCCTCGCCGGCGTGAACCTGCGCTACAAGGAAACCCGGGCTCTGGAGGGTGTCGACCTGGAGATTCCCGCCGGGCGCATGATCGGCCTGATCGGCCCGGACGGTGTCGGCAAGTCGAGCCTGCTGGCGCTGGTGTCCGGCGCCCGGCGCATCCAGGAAGGCACGGTCGAGGCGCTCGGCGGCGACATGGCCTCGCGCCAGCACCGCCGCGCGGTCTGCCCGCGCATCGCCTACATGCCCCAGGGCCTGGGCAAGAACCTCTACCCGACGCTGACGGTGTTCGAAAACCTCGACTTCTTCGGCCGCCTGTTCGGCCAGGACGCCGAGGAGCGCAAGGCACGGATCGCCGAGCTGACCCACAGCACCGGCCTGGCGCCGTTCACCGAGCGTCCTGCGGGCAAGCTGTCCGGCGGCATGAAACAGAAGCTCGGGCTGTGCTGCGCGCTGATCCACGATCCCGACCTGCTGATCCTCGACGAGCCCACCACCGGGGTCGACCCGCTGGCGCGCAATCAGTTCTGGGACCTGATCGATCGCATTCGCCAGCGCCGCCCCGGCATGAGCGTGATCGTCGCCACCGCCTACATGGACGAAGCCCAGCGCTTCGACTGGCTGGTGGCCATGGACGACGGACAGGTGCTGGATACCGGCACACCGGCCGAACTGCTCGAACGCACCGCCAGCGACAACCTCGAAGCGGCCTTCATCGCGCTGCTCCCGGAGGAAAAGCGCCGCGGCCACCACGCCCTGGTGATTCCGCCGCGTCCGGCCAGCGAAGGCGAAGCGGCCATCGCCATCGAGGCCCACGGTCTGACCTGCCGCTTCGGCGACTTCGTCGCCGTCGACCACGTGGACTTCCGCATCGAGCGCGGGGAGATCTTCGGCTTCCTCGGCTCCAACGGCTGCGGCAAGTCCACCACCATGAAGATGCTCACCGGGCTGCTGCCGGCCACCGAGGGTACCTGTGCGCTATTCGGCCAGCCGGTCGACACCCGCGACATCGATACCCGCCGGCGGGTCGGCTACATGTCCCAGGCCTTCTCGCTGTACAGCGAACTGAGCGTGCGCCAGAACCTCGACCTGCATGCCCGGCTGTTTCACATCCCGCTCGAACGGCGCGACGCGCGAATCGAGGAAATGCTCGATGAGTTCGACCTGCACGGCGTCGCCGAACAGTTGCCCGGCGATCTGCCTCTGGGCGTACGCCAGCGCCTGTCGCTGGCGGTGGCGGTGATCCATTCCCCGGAGATCCTGATCCTCGACGAACCCACCTCGGGGGTCGACCCAATAGCCCGCGACGGCTTCTGGAAACTGCTGATCAAGTTGTCGCGCGAGGATGGCGTGACCATCTTCATTTCCACCCACTTCATGAACGAGGCGCTACGCTGCGACCGCATGTCGATGATGCACGCCGGCCGCGTGCTGGACAGCGACACGCCACGGGGGCTGATGGCCAAGCGCGGCCTGGACAGTCTGGAAGAAACCTTCATCGCCTACCTGAAGGACGTCGTGGAAGACGACGCCGGGACCGGGGAGGCGCCTGCCATCAGCGAGTTCGGCCACGGCGCGGACCTGAAATCGCGCTTCAGCCTGCGCCGTCTGTACAGCTATGCCCAGCGCGAGTCGATGGAAATCCGTCGCGACCCGATCCGCGCCACCCTGGCCCTGCTCGGCACCGTGCTGCTGATGTTCATCATGGGGTACGGCATCAGCCTGGACGTCGAGGACCTGACCTATGCGGTGCTCGACCGCGACCAGACCACCACCAGCCAGGCCTACGCGCTGAATATCGCCGGCTCGCGCTATTTCGTCGAGAAGCCTCCGTTGCATAGCTACGAGGAGCTCGACCGACGTATGCGCAGTGGCGACATCAGCCTGGCGGTGGAAATCCCCCCGAACTTCGGCCGCGACCTCAAGCGCGGCGCCAGCCCGCAGGTCGGCTTCTGGATCGACGGTGCCATGCCGACTCGTTCCGACACCATCAACGGCTACGTCAAGGGCATCCACCAGGGCTACCTGGAAGACCTGCTGCGCCTTACCGGCCAGCAGGTCTCCGGCGAGCGGGCCGAGGTTGCCCTGCGCTACCGCTACAACCCCGACGTGCAGAGCCTGCCGGCCATGGTGCCGGCCACGATCCCCCTGCTGCTGATGCTGATCCCCGCCATGCTCACAGCACTAGGCGTGGTGCGCGAGAAGGAGCTGGGCTCGATCACCAACTTCTACGTCACTCCGGTCACCCGCCTGGAATTCCTGCTCGGCAAGCAGTTGCCCTACGTGGCCCTGGGCATGATCAACTTCTTCCTGCTGGTGGCGCTGGCGGTCTTCGTGTTCGATGTTCCGGTCAAGGGCAGCCTGCCGACCCTGACCCTCGGCGCCCTGCTCTACGTATTCTGCGCCACCGGCCTGGGCCTGCTGATGTCGTCGATACTCAACAGCCAGATCGCCGCGATCTTCGGCACAGCCATCGCCACGCTGCTGCCCGCCGCGCAGTTCTCCGGGCTGATCCACCCGGTCTCGGCCATGGAGGGCGCGGGCGCCTTCATTGGCCAGGTCTACCCGACCAGCCATTTCCTGATCATCAGCCGCGGCGTGTTCTCGAAAAACCTGGGGCTGGACGAGCTCTACCCATATTTCATCCCCCTGCTGCTGACCATCCCCGTGCTCCTGGCGCTCTGCGTCGCGGGCCTGAAGAAGCAGGAGAAATGACATGCGCGGCCTGAGCAACATTCTGCAACTGGGCATCAAGGAACTGCGCAGCCTGTACCGCGATCCGGCGCTGCTGCTGTTGATCGTCTACGCCTTCACCCTCGGCATCTACTCCAGCGCCACCGGCGTGCCGGAAGCGCCGCACCGTGCCACCATCGGCGTCATCGACGAAGACCGCTCGCAAGCCTCCAACCGCATCGTTTCGGCCTTCCAGATGCCCTACTTCCTGCCTCCCAGGCACATCGACCTGGACGAGATGGATCGGGGTATGGACGCCGGGCTCTACACCTTCACCCTGAACATCCCGCCGGACTTCCAGCAGGAACTGCTGGCCGGCCGCACGCCGGTGATCCAGCTCAACGTCGACGCCACTGCGATCACCCAGGCGTTCACCGGCGCCGGACACATCCAGCAGATCATCGCCGACGAAGTCAGCGAATTCGTCGCGCGCTACCGAGGCGGGCAGGCGCAACCGGTCGAGGCCGTGGTGCACATGAAATACAACCCCAACCTGGTGCGCTCCTGGTTCGGCGCGGTGAACGAGGTGATCAACCAGATCACCATGCTCTCGATCATCCTCACCGGTGCGGCGCTCATTCGCGAGCGCGAGCACGGCACCATCGAGCACCTGCTGGTGATGCCCATCACGCCGTTCGAGATCATGGCGGCCAAGGTCTGGTCGATGGGGCTGGTGGTTCTCGCCGCCTCGGCCATCGCCCTGCGCTTCGTCGTCGAAGGCTGGCTGGAGGTCCCCATCCACGGCTCCATCGGCCTGTTCCTGCTGGGCGCGGCGCTGCACCTGTTCGCCACCACCTCGATGGGCATCTTCTTCGGCACCGTGGCCCGTTCGATGCCGCAACTGGGCCTGCTGAGCATCCTGGTGCTGATGCCGCTGCAGATTCTCTCCGGCGGCATGACGCCTCGCGAGAGCATGCCCGAGGCGGTGCAGCACATCATGCTGGTCGCCCCCACCACGCATTTCGTCGAGCTGGCCCAGGCCATCCTGTTCCGCAGTGCCGGCATCACGGTGGTCTGGCCGCAGTTACTGGCGCTGGCGGCAATCGGTACGGCTTTCTTCCTTGGCGCGTTGTCCCGGCTGCGCAAGTCGCTTCGCTAGTGCAGAAACAACGGAGTGATCATCTTCAACCCTTGAAAGGACTTGACGTGCAATCGCAAAACACCCGATCCCGATTTCTTTTACCGGGCCTGACCCTGGCCGCCATCTCCGCCGGAGCGGCCTGGGCGGACAGCCCCGCTCCGCTCGCCAGCAAGACCGACCTGGTCAGCGTCTATCAGCAAGCCGTCAACAACAACGCCGACCTGGCCGCGGCCCGCGCGCAATTCCGTGCCCGCCAGGAAGTCGTGCCCCAGGCGCGGGCCGGCCTGTTGCCCAACCTCAGCGCCGGCGCCGAACTGAGCGATACCGAGACCGACGTGGACACCAGCATCGGCTCGACCTCGCTGTCGCGCAGCGGCACCGCCTACCAGGCCACCCTGAGCCAGCCGATCTTCCGCGCCGACCGCTGGTTCCAGCTCAAGGCCGCCGAAGCCGTTGGCGAGCAGGCCGCGCTGGAATATTCGATCGCCGAGCAGGACCTGATCCTGCAAAGCGCCCAGGCCTACTTCGCGGTGCTGCGCGCGCAGGACAACCTGGCTGCGGTGAAGGCCGAAGAAGCTGCGTTCAAGCGTCAGCTGGACCAGGCCAACGAACGCTTCGAAGTCGGCCTGTCCGATCGCACCGACGTGCTCGAAGCCCAGGCCGGCTTCGATACCGCACGCGCCAACCGCTCCATCGCCCAGCGCCAGGTGGATGATGCCTTCCAGGCGCTGTTCACCCTGACCAACCGTGAATACATCGCCCTGGAAGGCATCCGCCACACCCTGCCGGTACTGGCGCCGACGCCGAACGATGCCAAGGCCTGGGTCGATACCGCCACGCAGCAGAACCTCAACCTGCTGGCGGTGAATCATGCGGTGACCGCGGCCGAGCAGACCCTGCGCCAGCGCCGTGCCGGCCATGCGCCGACCCTCGATGCAGTGGCGTCCTACCGCAAGGGTGACAACGACGCGCTGGGCTTTACCAACACCGGCACGGATGAAGTCTTTACGGGTTACCCACGCTATACCGGCGACGTCGAGCAGCGCAGCATCGGCCTGCAGCTGAACATTCCGCTCTACAGCGGCGGCCTGACCAGCTCGCAGAGCCGCGAGGCCTATCACCAGCTCAGCCAGAGCGAACAGCAACGCGAAAGCCTGCGCCGGCAGGTGGTCGAGGCCACCCGCAATCTGCATCGGGCGGTGAATACCGATATCGAACAGGTACAGGCGCGCCGGCAGTCGATCATTTCCAACCAGAGCGCCCTGGAAGCCACGGAGATCGGCTACCAGGTCGGCACCCGCAACATCGTCGACGTGCTCGACACCCAGCGCCGCCTGTACGCGGCCGTACGCGACTACAACGACGCGCGCTACGACTACATCCTCGACAACCTGCGCCTGAAACAGGCCGCCGGCACGCTCAACCCGGGCGACTTGCAGGAGCTGGCCACCTACCTGAAGCCCGACTACGACCCGGATCGAGACTTCCTGCCTCCGGATATCCAGTTGCAGCGAAACGCTACCCCCTCCCTGTAAAGCCTGCACTCAATGGAGCACAGACATGAAAAAGCCTCTCCTCACCACCACATTCCTGGCTCTCGGCCTACTGGCCGGCTGCTCGACGCCATCGGTGATCGTGCTCAACGACGGCCGTGAAATCCAGACCCTGGATATTCCCGAGTACGATGCCAAGAGCGGTTTCTACGAGTTCAAGCAACCGGACGGCAAGCTCCAGCGCCTCAACAAGGATCAGGTTCGGACCATCAAGGAGCTGTAACCTTGCCAGGTCTCGATGGCGGGACGGCAAGCACGCCTGACACCGCCATCGAGATGGCATGATCTTGGCCTTCGGCTGATCGATGCCCGCACTTCGGGACCCATCCATGCATTCAGATTGTCCCCCCCAGCATTCCTAGAGAACCTTCGTGCCCCGCTCCTTTTTATCCGCATCACACTTCTGGCTATTCATCTTCTCGGCGCTCTGCCTATCCGGCTGCGCCGGGGTCAAGGTCAACGCCATCAAGAACGACGACTACCTGGCGCTGCGCCGTGGCGACGTGCTCACTACCGGCAATCTCAGCGCATCCGCCCGAACCACGCTACAGGTCGTGGGTATAGCCGAGAAGGATTGCCGCAAGGATCTGCCGGCGTGCCGCCGTCGACTCACCGACAACTCGGGCCTCATCGACGAAAATCGATTGTCGGCACTGGCCGAGCTGTGGCTGCTCGATGCCATGCGCAGCGTGTCCCCGCAGCGCGAGGAACTCCGTGTGGATGCCTATCTGGAAAGCGCCAGGTATGCCTATGCCTACCTGTTCTTCACTGCTCGCTCCACCGGCCTGCGCGCCCTGGAGGATCGTCAGACCCAGGTGCGCGACTACTACAATTTCGCGGTGCAGGAAGCACTGACCCTCTTGTTCGAGCTGTATCGCGGCAAGCCTCCGCAAAGCGAAACGGCCGATGGACGGTTCCGCCTGCAACTGGCGCGCTGGACCGTCAGCGGCACCATGCAGGAAGTCAGGCTGGCCGAAGGGCGGCAGCTCCCTCAGGAGCTGATCCCCGCTGCCTCCCTCTCCTTCGCCGGCCTGCGCAACCAGTATCGCCGCGATGGGCTTGGCGCCGAACTGGTCGCCGTTACCCGTAAGCGCGTGGTCACCGGCCAGAGCGATCGACTCCCCTGGAGCGAGACCCCCTTCCCGGCCATCAGTACGGTGATCCGCTTTCCGGGCGAAACCCTCGAAGAAGTACTGGCTACCCGTACGGCCGACATCACCGGTTACGACCCCTATCGCACCACGCATTTCGAGGTGGCCGGCCAGTCGGTTCCACTGGCCGCCAACTTCACGTCCGGCTATGGCCTGTGGCTGGCCCGCTCCGGCTTCGCCCGCCAGTCCCTGGCAACCCTGGTCGGTCGCGGCGAGGTGCTGGAGGCGCCCCATCTGTATCTGCTGCAACCCTACGACCCCGAGCGCCAGATCATCATCATGCTGCACGGCCTGGCCAGCAGTCCCGAAGCCTGGATCAACGTGGCCAACGAAGTGCTCGGCGACGAGGCCCTGCGCAACAACTATCAGATCTGGCAGGTCTACTACCCGACCAACCTGCCGATAGCCCTCAACAACAAGGCCATTCGCGAAACCATCGAGCAAACTCTCGCCTACTTCGACCCACAGGGCACAGCCGTGGCCAGCCGTGACATCGTGCTGGTCGGCCATAGCATGGGCGGCGTGCTGTCGCGCCTGCTGGTTTCCTCCACGCAAGAGCGCTTGTGGTCATCGGTCACGGCGCAGTACCAGATGAGCGGAAAGCGGCTGGAAAAGGCCCGCGCAAGCCTCGGTCCCTACCTGCACTTCGAGCCACTGCCCCAGGTCAGCCGGGCGGTCTTCGTCGCCGCGCCGCATCGCGGCACGCCTTTCGCGGAGAACCGCCTGTCACGCTGGGCCTCCGGCCTGGTGAAACTCCCGGTCTCCGTGCTCGGTCGACTCAACGAACTCGCCCAGGTGCTGGTCGATCCCAACTCGGCAGCGCCAGTGGCGCTGACCCGGGGCCTCAACAGCATCGACAACCTCAGCGACCGGGACCCCTTCGTCAAGGCTGCGGCCGAACTGCCGATCTCGCCCCGGGTGCGTTATCACAGCATTATCGGCAACCACACCCCCGAACTGTCGCTGACAAGCACCAACGACGGCGTGGTGCCCTACGCCAGTGTCCATCTGCCGGGTGCCCAGTCGGAGAAGGTCATTTCCTCGTGGCACAGCGTCCAGGAAACGCCGGAGGCGATCATCGAAATCCGCCGCATTCTCCAGCAGCACCTGGTAGAGAAGGAGGCGCCATGAAACGCCCGCATCCGATTCTGCGACTGTCGGCACGCCTGCTGCTCACGCCGGTCCTTCTGCTGACCACCGCCTGGGGAGCCCTCGCCCTGCTCTTCCGGTTGGACTGGCCGGCCCCCGCAGGCCATGCCCTGCTCGTGTTCTGGTGCACACTCGGCGGCGGTCTGCTCGTATTGCTGTGGCGACGCTCCCCGCTGTGGGCACTGGCCGCTCATCTGCTGGCATTCGCCACGCTACTGAGCTGGTGGTACAGCCTGCAACCTTCCCATCAGCGTATCTGGGCCGATGACGTCGCACGCATGAGCCACGGCCGTGTCGTCGACGACCGCCTGCTGTTGGACAATGTGCGCAACTTCCACTGGCGTAGCGACCAGGACTACGACATCACCTGGGAAAGCCGCTCCTACGACCTGCGACAGCTGGCTTCGGTGGACCTGCTGACCTCCTATTGGGGCATGCCGGCCATCGCCCATATCCTGGTGTCCTTCGGCTTCGAGGATGGCCGGCAACTGGTCTTCACCGTGGAGACACGCAAGGAAAAAGGCGAGTTCTACTCGGAACTGGGCGGTTTCTTCAAGGAATTCGAACTCAGCATCGTGGCCACCGACGAGCGCGACGCCGTACGGGTGCGTACCAACGTGCGCGACGAAGATGTCTACCTGTACCGCATCGACATGCCGAGACCGGTCATGCGTGAGCTCTTGCTTTCCTACGTCGACCAGGCCAACGCCCTGGTCGAGCGGCCACGGTTCTACAACACCCTGACCGCCAACTGCACGACCATCGTGTTCGACATGGTGCAGAGCATCATCGGCGGCCTGCCCGTCGATCACCGCCTGCTACTGACCGGCTACCTGCCGAGCTACGTGCGGGACATCGGCGGCCTGCAGAAAGGCTTCAGCCTGGATGAGTTGCGTCGCCGGGGACGCATCACGGAGCGCGCCAGGCAGGCGGACGAAGCGCCGGATTTCTCCAGGCGAATCCGCCAGGGCGTACCGGGCTGGATGGCGGAAACAACGAAGATCAACAGCGATGACTGACCGGAGGGAAAATGAACGAACTTGAAGTGATGATCACGGTGATATTGGCAGGGTTCATTTTGCTGATGATCGGTTATGCCAGACGTGATCGCGACTCCGGAATCTACACCATGGCGCTCGGCATTCTGATGATGTTCTGCACGATTGGGTACAAGCTCTATCTGGAGTTCGGGATGTGAACGCCTATCGGCTCATGCGCCGGATGCAGGGAAGCCCCACCTGCAGATGCCTGAGCGAGCGCCGGTTGGAGATTCTAATGTTTTTGGCTATGTCCCAATTGCATGTTGCTCGAAGTATGGAGGCGTTCTGAAAGGCCGTAGGGGCGGGAACGCCGAGTCCATGCCCTCGACTATTCCGCGCGCAAAAGCTTCGCGGGCATGGCCCGCTCCTACAGGGGTAAGCTCCGAGCACGGCGCCGTGACTCAGACGAGCACGCCCTGGCTGCGCAGGTAGTCGTCGTAGCTGCCGCTGAAATCGGTGATGCCATTTTCCGACAGCTCGATGATGCGGGTGGCCAGCGAGCTGACGAACTCGCGGTCGTGGCTGACGAAGATCAGCGTGCCCGGGTAGTTCTCCAGCGCCAGGTTGAGCGCCTCGATGGACTCCATGTCCAGGTGGTTGGTCGGTTCGTCCATGACCAGTACGTTGGGCTTCTTCAGGATCAGCTTGCCGAACAGCATGCGCCCCTGCTCGCCACCGGAGATAACCTTCACCGACTTCTTGATTTCATCGTTGGAGAACAGCATGCGGCCGAGTGTGCCGCGCACCAGTTGTTCGCCGCCTTGCGTCCACTGACCCATCCAGTCGAAGAGAGTGACGTCGTCTTCGAAGTCTTCGGCGTGATCCTGGGCGAAATAGCCGACGTCGGCGCTTTCGGTCCATTTCACCTCACCGGCCATCGCCGGCATCTCGCCGACCAGGGTGCGCAGCAGGGTGGTCTTGCCGATGCCGTTGGGGCCGATGATGGCCACACGTTCGCCGGCTTCGATCTGCAGGTTCAGGTTCTTGAACAGCGGCACGCCATCGTAGCCCTGGCTGACCCGGTCGAGCGTGACCGCCTGGCGATGCAGCTTCTTGTATTGCTCGAAGCGGATGAACGGACTGACGCGACTGGACGGCTTGACCTCGTCGAGCTGGATCTTGTCGATCAGCTTGGCGCGCGACGTAGCCTGCTTGGCTTTCGAGGCGTTGGCCGAGAAGCGGCTGACGAAGGTCTGCAATTCGGCGATCTGCGCCTTCTTCTTGGCGTTGTCCGACAGCAGGCGCTCGCGGGCCTGGGTCGCGGCGGTCATGTACTCGTCGTAGTTGCCGGGGAACAGGCGCAGTTCGCCGTAATCCAGGTCGGCCATGTGCGTGCAGACGCTGTTGAGGAAGTGACGGTCGTGGGAAATGATGATCATGGTGCTGTTGCGCGCCGTGAGCACCGACTCCAGCCAGCGGATGGTATTGATGTCCAGGTGGTTGGTCGGCTCGTCCAGCAGCAGCACTTCCGGATCGGAGAACAGCGCCTGGGCCAGCAGCACGCGCAGCTTCCAGCCGGGGGCGACGGCACTCATCGGACCGAAATGCTGCTCGAGCGGAATGCCCAGGCCGAGCAGCAGCTCGCCGGCGCGCGATTCCGCGGTATAGCCGTCATACTCGGCGAACTGCACTTCCAGCTCGGCGACGGCCATGCCGTCTTCCTCGCTCATTTCCGGCAGGGAATAGATGCGGTCGCGCTCGGCCTTCACTTTCCACAGCTCGACATGGCCCATGATCACCGTGTCGATCACGCTGAACTCTTCATAGGCGAACTGGTCCTGGCGCAGCTTGCCCAGGCGCACGTTGGGTTCGAGCATCACCTGGCCGGCGGAAGGCTCCAGCTCGCCGCCGAGGATCTTCATGAAGGTCGACTTGCCGCAGCCATTAGCGCCGATCAGACCGTAGCGGTTGCCACCGCCGAACTTGACGGAAACGTTTTCGAACAGCGGCTTGGCACCGAACTGCATGGTGATGTTTGCGGTGGAGATCAAGGGATTTACCAATCAATAACTTAGGAGAGAGTAGAAACGGGTGGAGCCATTTGGAGGCTCTTTTGCAGCCTTGCCATCTCGATCCAGTCGAAGCTCGATTTGAACCAACGGGCAATACGTCGAAAGCGACATCTGAACGCTGCATCCGAGCTGGTCGGCGATCAATGCGGGATTCATTCCCTATATAGGGCGTATTGTGGCATAGGTGCATCGGTAGTCATATGGCAGAGCTGTAGCGGACGCTCCGGGCCGCTCCTAAGGGCGGCGTCGCCTTCGCGCGGCGCCAACTGGTACCTGCATACCCTCGCAAAATGCCAGGCCGGCACAACCCACGGCATTGCAAGGAGATCCGACGATCATGGCCCGACGCCCGCCGTGGCGGTCGATCCAGCGACCGATCAGCGGCGACGCCAGCCCCATGGCCAGAAGCGCCAGGGCGAAGCCGCTGTAGACCCTCTCGCGGCTCCAGCCGAATGCGCCGACGAAATCTTCCCCAAAACCGCCGATGAGGTAGTACGACACGCCCCAGGACACCCGTTGGGACAGGCTGAGGCAAGCGACGGTTCGGCGGGAAATCACTCCTTCGTTCCGGGATCGGCGGCGCTGGGCTGCGTATCGGCCCCGGCGTTCAGTGCACGCTGCATCAGCACCGTATCCACCCACTGCCCAAGCTTGAACCCCACGGCGGCCAGCGTTCCAGCCTCGTGGAAACCCTGGCTGCGATGCAGCGCGATGGAGCCGGTATTCGCGCTGTCGCCGATCACCGCGATCATCTGCCGCCACGGCCCTTTTTCGCACCGTGCGATCAGTTCGCGAAGGAGCGCGCTGCCGATGCCTCTGCCGCCCATGCCCGCCTCGACATAGACGGAATCCTCGACGGTGTAGCGGTAAGCCGGGCGCAGGCGATAGGCCGTGGCATAGGCATAGCCCACCACCCTGCCGTCCATTTCCGCCACCAGGTACGCAAGTCTCGTCTTCAAGACGGCCTCGCGGCGCCCCGCCATCTCCTCGGGCGATGGCGGAACCTCTTCGAAGGTAGCGGTTCCACTCAGCACGTAATGCGCATAGATGCGCTGTATGACCGCTATATCGCCGTGGATCGCATCGCGGATCCGGATGCCGTTGTCCGCAGCAGTGGTGTCCCTATCGTTCATCTGATTTCTTCGCTCACCGCGGTTCTGGGAAGTCCGGATGCTGCTTCAATTCATCCCATAAAAGAAGATTTGACTTCCTATGCAATGCATAAGAATTTCTTTGAGATGAAAAACCTGAACCTGAATTACCTGAAAACCTTCGTCACGGTCGTCGAGTACGGCAGCTTTTCCGCCGCCGCGGATCGCCTTCGGCTCACCCAGCCCGCCGTGAGCCTGCAGATCCGACAGTTGGAGCGCAGCCTCGGAGCCCGACTGATCGAACGCGTGGGGCGGGTGGGGAAGGCGACGCCGGCGGGCGAAGAACTGCTCGAGCATGCCGTCCATATCGACGCCGCCGTCGCCGCCGCGACCGAAGCCGTCGGCCGCCGCTCCGCGGAAGGCGCCGGACGGGTCCGTATCGGTACCGGCGCCACGGCATGCATCTTCCTGCTCCCTCCCCTGCTCAAGGAGCTGCGCCAGGCGTTTCCGAACCTGGAAATCACGGTGACGACCGGCAACACCGCCGATATCGTCAAGGCGATCGAGGAGAACGTCCTGGATGTCGGGCTCGTCACGCTGCCGGTATCGGGCCGCAGCCTCGAGATTACCCCCGTCATGGATGACGAATTCATGCTGATCGCACCGGTCGATATGGCATTGCCGGATCGCGTCACCCCCGCGACGCTGGCGACCAGGCCGGTCCTGCTGTTCGAGCCGGGCGGAAACACGCGCAAGATCGCCGATGCCTGGTTCTCGCACGGCGGCGTTCAACTCCAGCCGATCATGTCGCTGGGGAGCGTGGAGGCGATCAAGGAACTGGTCGGTGCCGGTCTGGGCTGCGCGATCCTTCCCGGCCTTGCCGTTCGCAACCTGCGCAGCGACGACATCAAGGTTCATGTGCTGCAGCCGAAGCTCCAGCGCCAACTGGCCAGCGTGATCAGGCACGACAAACGCCTTCATGCCGGGCTCGCCCATATCCTGCGAAGCTTCAGGCATCTTGCCAGCACGGCTACCGGAGGCTCATGCGCAGCCCCGGTGCCCGAATCGGTCGGGCATCGGGCCACTTGCCATTAGCAGGTCTCTGCCATTAGCAGGTCTCTCGAGTTTTTTTGCGTGAGGCCGAGTGACTCGGCACACCGGCATCAGCCGACCGCCGTGCTCCAGTCGATCATCCCCAGCTGCCAGGTGCCGAGAATCAGCAGCCCGAAGGCGATCCGGTACCAGGCGAACGCCGCATAACTGTGGTTGCCGATGAACTTGAGCAGCGCCCGTACCGCCAGCATGGCGAAGACGAATGAGGTGACGAAGCCGATGGCGAAGACGGCGAAATCGCCCGGCTGGAACAGGTCGCGATACTTGTAGCCGGAATAGACCGCCGCGCCGACCATGGTGGGCATCGCCAGGAAGAACGAGAACTCGGTCGCCGCCTTGCGCGACAGGCCGAACAGCAGGCCGCCGATGATGGTCGAGCCCGAGCGCGAGGTACCCGGCACCAGCGCCAGGCACTGGGCGAACCCGACCTTCAACGCCAGCGTCCAGTTCATGTCGTCGACGGTCTCGGCGCGAATGGTATGGTTGCGCTTCTCGGCCCAGAGCATGACGACCCCGCCGATCACCAGCGCGGTGGCCACGGTGATCGGATTGAACAGGTATTCATGAATCGTGTCGGCGAAGGCGACACCCAGCACCACGGCGGGCATGAACGCCACCAGCAGGTTGGCGGTGAACTTCTGTGCCTGGCGCTGCCTGGGCAGACCGACCACCACATCGATGATCTTGCGCCGATATTCCCAGATCACCGCGAGAATCGCGCCGAGCTGGATGATGATGTTGAACGCCAGTGCCCTTTCGCCACCGAACCCGATCAGGTCCGCAACGATGATCTGGTGACCGGTACTCGATACCGGGAGAAACTCCGTCAGGCCTTCGACCACACCCAGAATCAGTGCCTGTACGGCAATCCAAAGATCCATCTACTCCCCATCAGCGATGCAGCCCATCGCGCATGAATACAACCAAGGTATAGGCCAGATAACCATCTGGCCGCTGTTCTGACTCGTTGCGGGGCAGTAAATTCCACCGCGAGCGAAACGGGCGCTCATTTTTAGTCACAGCCTGCCGAAAAGCTACACAGGAACTGTTGGTTTTCACCAACGCTCGTTTGGAGCCTCACGGTGCGCACCTCGTCCCGGCACACCGACGCCAGCGCGCAAGCCAACAGCCCTAAAAAAACAAGCGATGGCACTTCTCGCGGATGCGAACAGATACAGGCCTCAGGGGGAGGCAGGTTCCACGCCGGTGCCACGCCAGAAAAGAACGACAAGAAAGACCCCCACCAGGAGCTATAGCAATGAATCTGCTGCGCAATTTCCCCATCAGCAAGCGTCTGTGGCTGATCCCGGTGGTCGCCATCGCCATGTTGTTCGTCCTCGGGCTGCTGATGATCCAGCAGGTCCGTACCGACCTCTATCAAGGCAAACAGAAGATGACCCAGCATGTCGTGGAGACTGCGGCGGGCATCCTCGAGCACTATCGGCAGCTTGAAGCCAGCGGGGCCATGGGCACCGCCGAGGCCCAGCGGGCCGCGATCGAACAGGTGCGTCTGCTGCGCTATGACGGCGAGGATTATTTCTGGATCAACGATCTCGGCCCGACCATGATCATGCACCCGATCCAGCCCAAGCTGGATGGGCAGGACATGTCCCGCGTCAAGGACCCGGAGGGCAAGGAGCTGTTCAACGAAATGGTCGCCATCGCCAAGCGCGACGGGGCCGGCCCGGTCGCCTACATGTGGGCCAAGCCGGGCGAGGCCGATCCGGTACCGAAGATCTCCTACGTCCAGCTGTTCAAGCCCTGGGGTTGGATCATCGGTTCCGGTATCTATGTCGACGACGTGGAACAGGAGTTCATGAACTACCTGATCCGCTTCTCCCTGATCGGCCTGTTCATCGCCGCCATCATGGCCGTACTGGTCGCCATCCTGATTCGCAGCATCACCCAGCCGCTGCGCCACACGATGTCCGCGATGGCCAATATCGCCAGCGGCGAGGCCGACCTCACCCGCAGCCTGGATGTGTCCGGCAACGATGAGCTGAGCACGCTCGGCCGTGATTTCAATACTTTCACCCAGAAACTGCGGACCGTGGTCGGCCAGCTGTTCGAAACTGCCGGGGCCCTGGATCAGTCCTCGCGCTCGCTCAGCCAGCTGTCCGGCCAGGCGCACGAGCAGAGCCAGCAACAAATGCTGCAGATGGAACAGGTCGCCACCGCCATCAACGAAGTGACCTATGCGGTACAGGAAGTCGCCAAGAACGCCGAACACGCCTCGAGCGAAGTGGGCGCAGCCGAAAACCAGGCCGACCAGGGTCAGCGCAACATCGAAACCAGCCTGCAGCAGATCGACCAGCTCTCGGTGACGATCGGCCAGGCGGTCGAGGTGATCCAGTCACTGGCTGACGAAACCACCAAGATCGGCACCGTGCTGGAGGTGATCGGCTCGATTGCCGAGCAGACCAATCTCCTCGCGCTCAATGCCGCAATCGAAGCGGCACGGGCTGGCGAACAGGGCCGCGGTTTCGCAGTGGTGGCCGATGAGGTCCGCCTGCTGGCCCAGCGCACCCAACAGTCCACCGCCGAAATCCATGCAATGATCGAGCGGCTGCAGAAGAATTCCGGCGCCGCCGTGAATGTCATCCTGGAGAGCAATCGCGCATCCCAGCTCACCGTGGAGCAGGCGAGCCAGGCGGGCGCCAGCCTCGGCGAAATAGCCCAGGCCCTGCGCAACCTGTCCGGGCTGAACGCCTCGATTGCCAGCGCAACGCTGCAGCAATCCCATGTCGTAGAGGAAATCAACCAGAACGTGACCCAGGCTGCCGGGCTCGCCCAGGACAGCACCTGTGCAGCCGAACAGTCCAGCGAAGCCGGCAAGCGTTTGGGCGAACTGGCGGAGCAGTTGAACCGCCTGCTGAGTCAATTCAGGGTCTGACCCGCCAACGGCCCGCCCCCCAACGGGGCGGGCCGAGTGCTTTCGAGGCGAAAAATTATTTTCACCTCTCCAGCGTGGCAAGTTGTCGCGCCCTTTTGTCTGCCTAGCGCACTCCATTTCGCCCTGCCGAATCGGAATAAATCATTCGAAACAACAACTTAGCTGAACGCCACGGCCACTGGCGAAAAACCGAAGGCGTTATACCTTTGGCTAATTGCAAAAAAAACACGGATTTTTCGAACTTCCGATGTGACTCCCAAGTCCTCTGGTTACATCAACTGCATGTAAGGTCGCTGCCAACACCTGGCGGCAGGCGAAAAATCGTATTTTGGGTATCACACAGAGAGATATGCCCCATGCACACCCCGCTGCGTATCAACGAAGCCCTTTTGATCACCGACCGTGCGTTCAAGCCTTTTCAGTGCGTCGCCTGGACGCTGCCTGAAGGGAACGGTGACGTCAGCATCACCGTCGTGGATCGCTCCGAACGCCTGCTGGGCCGCTGCAAGATGTCCAGCAGCGTCTTCACCGACCCCATCAAGCTCGGCGAGACCCTGGAGCAGACCCGCGAGCAAATGAGCCGCGACGGCGCCCACCTCTCACCGTGGCACATGCCCGAGTAATCCAGGCATAGACAAGAAGGCCCGCAGCACGCGTTGCTCCGGGCCTTTTCTTTTTATGGGACGGCCGCCCGCCCGACTGATCCATTCGCCTGTTTGACGGTCTGATCTACAACACGCGAAACAGGAGAATCCCATGAAAGGCGCCGAAGCCTATGTCAACGATCAATGGCAAAGCAGCGGCCTGGCGAACCTGCCGAACGGGCCGGACGCCCACTGCGTGAAACTCCGCTTCATCGTCCCGCGCGACGCCCAGTTCACCGGCCTGCTCACCCGCATATGCGCAGTGGCACAGCGGCACCTGTGCGAGTTCTACCGAGGCCGCGAAGTCACCCACAAGCCCGTCGTGGGTTCGGTGGTCGGCGACGGCAGCGGCGACGGCATCGAACTGGAGTTCACCGTGGCGCCTGAATGACCCGCGATCCACCGCTCGCCCTGCGAGCCCGCCTGGTTTACCTGGAAGGATGAGGCCAGGATGACTCCATTCGACTTGCAGCGCATGCTGCTGCACGACTTTCCGCTGATGTTCATCGCCGAAGTGGCACTGCGGGCGCTGTTCGCCTTCGTCGCGGTTTTCATCTTCCTCAAGGTCAGCGGCCGTCGTGGCATTCGTCAGCTATCGGTGTTCGAGCTGGTGATCATCCTCACGCTCGGCTCGGCCGCCGGCGATGTGTCCTTCTACGAGGACGTGCCACTGCTGCCGGTCGCGGCCGTTTTCGCGACGCTGCTGGCGCTTTACCGGCTGACGGTCTACTTCATGAACCGCAGCGGGCGGTTTGGCGCCTGGCTGGAGGGCAAGCCGGTCACCATCATCCGCGACGGCATCTATGAACTGCGCAGCCTCGACAGCCTGAACATATCCGCCGACGAGTTTTTCATGGAGCTGCGCCAACAGGGGGTCGAACATCTCGGCCAGGTACGCCTGGGCATCCTGGAAAACGACGGGAACGTCAGCCTGTTCTTTCACGCCCCCGACGCGGTTCGCCCTGGCCTGCCCGTGCTGCCGGCGGAATATCGCCCGGTGTTTCAGCAGATACCGGCGAGCGGCATGTATGCCTGCAGCCGCTGCGGCTTTCCCCAGGCTCTCGAAACGCATCAGCAACTGCACTGCCCGCGATGCAACAATCCCTCCTGGTCGAAGGCCCTGGCAACTCAGCGTACCCGGTGAACCGCCGCACGCGCGCCCGGTCAGTTAAAGAGGCGGCTACTCGGGCACTCGCTCGAAGCAGCTTTTCATTTCGCGAACGACATCAGGAGCACGCCATGCTCGGTGACTACTCATCGATTAACGACCACCTCGATACTGCCCGCAAACACGCCGACCAGGCGGAAACCGAAGCCAAGCCCGCACTTTACCGCGAAGCCGTCGACGAGCTGGTCGCGGCGATCCGCCTGTTGATGCGCAACAGCGCCGAGAAGGACAACTGAATGCGTGAGACCGCCTCGCCAGGCCACCTGGCGAGGCCGCATCCTTGGCGACACCGCGCGGGCGCCGCGACGCCGTGAATGCTCCACGCCGGCCCCTTGCCGAGGGCAAGCGCCCGGTTCCCCGCGATGAAGCCGGCGACACCGGCACCCCGCTCTGCCCCGAGCTGCCGCCGGACCTGCATTACGTCGACGATAGCCAGCCCGGCATAAGCCGTCGGCGCCTGCGTGGCAAGTTCGTCTATTTCGGCCCACAGGGCGAACGTATCCGCGATGCCGGCGAAATCCAGCGGATCGCCAAGCTGGCGATCCCGCCGGCCTACCAGGACGTATGGATCTGCCCGCACCCGCAAGGCCATCTGCAGGCCACCGGACGCGATGCCCGCGGGCGCAAGCAGTATCGCTACCATCCGCGCTGGCGCGAGATCCGCGACAGCAACAAATACGAACGCATGCTCGAATTCGGCCAGGCGCTACCGAACCTGCGCAGCCGCCTGGAAGAACATCTGGCGCTCAGCGGCCTGCCACGCGAGAAGGTCATGGCCCTGGTGGTGACGTTGCTGGAGTCGACGCTGATCCGCATCGGCAATCCACGCTACGCCCGCAGCAACCGTTCCTACGGATTGACCACGCTGTGCACCCGCCATGTGGATATCCGGGGCACGTCGATACGCTTCCAGTTTCGCGGCAAGAGCGGCGTGGAGCACAAGGTCACCCTGCGCGACCGACGCCTGGCCGCACTCATGCGCCGTTGCATGGAGCTGCCGGGGCAGCAGTTGTTCCAGTATCTGGACGAAGCCGGCCAGCGCCGCGCCGTCAGCTCCAACGACGTGAACCTCTATCTGCAGGAAATGACCGGCCGCGACTTCACTGCCAAGGATTACCGCACCTGGGCCGGCAGCGCGCTGGCGCTGGAGCGCCTGCGCAAGCTGGAGGCCTCACCAGAGGCTAGGGCACGACAGAACCTGGTCGAAACCATCAAACAAGTCGCCAGCCAGTTGGGCAACACGCCCGCCGTGTGCCGCCAGTGCTACATCCATCCGGCAATCCTGCAAGCCTTCAGCGCAGGCACGCTGGCCAGCCTGCGCGCCGCGCGCAAGCGCAAATGGCTGAGCAGCGAAGAGGTCGCATTGCTGGCGTTCCTTCGGGAGGCTGCGCGCTAAGGCTACTCCATTCGGCGCCGCAACCTGGCCGCGACGAAACGGCAGTCGCTCCCAGCCCATTGGCAAGATTCATGGGATGTTTGTCATTGTCGCCATCAGTTCCTCTCGCCACACTCGCTCTACCCATTCAGCGAGATGTGCCATGAGCCTTCGAACCATTGCCACGCTGGCATTTCCCGAGGTGATGAGCCTCGATGTAACCGGACCCATGCAGGTGTTCGCCTCTGCCAACGTGGAACGCACGCGCCAGGGCCTGCCCGAGTGCTATCGACTGCTACTGCTTGGCCAGCACCCCGTCCCGGTGGCGACCTCGTGCGGCATCCGTCTGTGCGTGGATGCGTGCTGGCAGGATGTTCCGCCGGCGACTCTGGACACCCTGCTGGTGCCAGGCGGTGCCGGCGTCGAGGCGCAGTGCCGCAACGCCGCCCTGCTCGCCTGGCTGCAGGCGGCGGAGCCGAAGGTGCGCCGCTTGGGCTCGGTCTGTTCCGGCGCACTGATACTGGCCGCCGCCGGCCTGCTCGACCGGCGCACGGCAACTACCCACTGGGCCGACGTGGAAGCCTTGCGCCAGGACTATCCCGCCGTCCAGGTGGATGTCGATCGGCTGCACACCTACGACCCGAAGGACGACGAGGCCGCGCACCTGTTCACCTCGGCCGGCGTGACCGCCGGTATCGATCTCGCCCTGGCCCTGGTGGAAGCCGACCTGGGCCGTGTCACGGCGTTGGCCGTGGCGCGCCGGTTGGTCATGTTCCTGCGGCGCCCCGGTGGCCAGGCACAGTTCAGCGCCCTGCTTCCTCCGGCGAGCAGCGAGGTTTCCCGGCTCGGCGCCTTGCTGGAATGGATCCCCGCGCACCTGGACGGCGATCTCGGCATCGAGGCGCTCGCGCGCCAGGCGCATATGTCACCGCGCAGCCTGTGCCGCCTGTTCAAGGCCGAGCTGGGCATCGGCCCGGGTCGCTACGTCGAGCAGGTACGCCTGCAAGCCGCGAGAAGTCTGCTGTCGGACGGCCAGGCGTGCATCGCCACGGTTGCCCGGATGGCCGGCTACGGTCACCCGGAGAACATGCGGCGCACCTTCCAGAAACACCTGTCGATCAGCCCGCAGGAATATGCGGCGCGCTTCGCCTGAACCGCTACTAGAAAGGAGACGACCATGCTGATCGGCAATCCTGTCATCCTGCGCCTGTTCATTGCCCAGGCGCTGTTCTGGACCTGTTCGATGACCGGCATCACCCTGACCGCGCTGATCGGCCTGCAGTTGGCGCCGGTCAATGGCCTCGCGACGCTGCCGGTCGCCTTGCTGGTGCTGGGCAATCTGCTCGCCATCCAGCCGCTGTCGCGGCGGATGCAACTGCGCGGCCGCCGCCAGGGTTTCGTCCTCGGCGCGCTGGCGGGGGTGCTAGGCGGCCTGCTCAGCAGCGCAGGCGTCTGGCTCGGCGACTTTCTGCTGCTATGCCTGGGGGCGCTGCCGCTGGGCGCCTACCAGGCATCGGCGATGTTCTACCGCTTCGCCGCGCTCGAGACGGTAGGCGATGCCGAGAAAGGCCGCGCCACCGCTTGCGTGATCGGCGGTGGGGTCTGCGCGGCGTTGCTGGCACCGAGCCTCGGCGCCCTGGCACGCGAGGCATTGCCGGTGCCTTTCGCGGGCGCCTACCTGCTCATGGCGGGGTTGGCCGCGATGGGCCTGCTGGTGGTGGCCTCGCTACCCGCCAGCCCCCACGCGCCCATGCAATCGGCAGCGGCCACGGTTCGCGCCCGGGAGCTGTTGCGCCGGCCGGTGGTACGCACGGCGATCATCACCACCGCTGTCGGCCACGGCCTGATGATCCTGGTAATGAACGCCACGCCCTTGGCGATGAGCTTCTGCAACCTGGGGCTGGATGACAGTGCGACGGTGATCCAGTGGCACCTGCTGGGCATGTTCCTGCCTGCATTCGTCGCCGGCACGCTGGTCGATCGCCTGGGCAGCGTGCGTGTCGCATTGGGTGGGGCTGCGACCCTGGCGGCCAGTGCGGCAATCGCCATTGCCGGCGAGAGCTTCGAGCATTTCCTGCTGAGCTCCTGCCTGCTGGGCGTGGGCTGGAACCTGATGCTGGTGGCCGGAACCACCCTGCTCGGAAGCGGCCACCGGCCCGAGGAGCGCTCCGCCGCGCAGGGGTTGATGGAACTGGGCAACGGCTATGCGGCAGCCTTCATGTCGTTCGCCTGCGGCGCGTTGATCACCGGCATCGGCTGGTCGGCCGTCAACATCGGCATGCTGGGCCTGCTCGCCGTCGCCGTGCTGCTGCTTTGCGGGCGGCAAAGCGCTGCCGAAGCCGCCGCCTGATGCTAGCGGCCTGTTTGGCCGGTTCAGTTAGCCAATTCCGGCGCTCCGGGCCAACCAACTAACCGCACGGGCCACTAGTGCTGATGCAGGGTGACGCGGTTGCGCCCGCCGGCCTTGGATGCGTACAGCGCGGAGTCGGCCCATTCGATCAACTGCGCGTGACCGCTGCTGGGCACGCTGAGGTCGGCGACCCCCAGGCTGATGGTGAAGCGGATGCGATGCTGCTCGTGGCAAACCTCGCACGACTCGACCGCATGCCGCAGCCGCTCGGCGAACGTCAGCGCACCCTGCTTGTCGGTGTCCGGCAGTAACACGACGAACTCCTCGCCGCCGTAGCGCCCCGCAACGTCCGAGTCGCGCAGGTTCTCGCGAATCAGTTCGGCCACCTGCTGGATGACCGCATCCCCGGCCTGGTGGCCGTAGTTGTCGTTGATCGCCTTGAAGTGATCGATGTCGAACATGACCAACGCCGCCAGGCTGTCGTAGCGACGATGACGGGCGTAGTCCAGGCGCAGCATTTCTTCCCAGTGTCCGCGGTTGTAGAGCCCGGTCAGGCGATCGGTACTCGACAACCGCTGCAGCTCGGCGTTGGCCGCCTGCAACTGGCGCCGGTTGACCGCCACGTCGGTCACGTCGTAGATGATCAGGCAGACCTGATCGATGCTGCCATTGACTCCCTTGAGCGGCAGCAGCGTGGTGTTCTGGTACATGAAGTCTTCCAGCCCGGTGATCGGCTGGTAATTCTTGAACCGCAGCAGGTAGGGCCGCTGTTCCCAGATGGTGAAGGACGGCGTGCCAAGCGTCATCACGCTCTCTACCTTGCGCCGGAACCAGTCCTCGTCCACCTCGGGAAACAGCTCGAAGAACGAACAGTTGCGCGCCCGCTCCGGCGGTCGACCGGAGCGGTTCTCCATGAAGGTGTTCCAGACCTCGACGCGGTAGTCCCGGTCCAGCACCACCACGCCTACATCGATGCTCTGGACAATGGCCAGCAGCCAGTGCAGTTCGTTCAGCTCGCTCGAATGGCTCATGTTCAATCCATCAGGTAGGCGAGCTTGCGGCGCAGCAGCTCGACCGAGTCTTCCGTGAACAGCAGTAACAGGTCGAAATGGATATCGTGCCCCTCCAGGCTGTAGCTGATCTCCACGGCCAGGGTCTTTTTCCAGCGGGCGCTGTTGAGCCGGATGAGCTCGTCGATGGAGGCGTGCTGCCCCAGCACCTGCGGATGCCCCTGGGAAAACACCACCTCGATCTGCTCGGCGATGCCACTGAGGCAGGCGCTGATCAGCAGGCTCGACAGGTCCAGGAGCATCTCCATTTCCAGATAATCCTGCCGGCGCATCAAGCGCGCCATGTCGGCCACCTCGGAGTCATGGAACAGCAGCAGCGCTTCCCCGGCGATACCGCCGCCGATATAGCCCTGGCAGACGGCCGTCAGCTTGTCGCCGCGCGCGGCATCGGCCAGTGCCATGTGCAGCTCGCCGACTTCGAGGATGTTGACGTTGGGGATCGGCAACTGGATGAACACGCCGAGCACGCGCGCCAGCAGGGCCGCCGCGCGCCCCATGGCGACGTTGACCACCTCGCGGAAGGCGTCGCGAAAGCCGATCGACTCGCCTTCGCTACGGCCGACCAGCGCCGACAGGTCGTCGAGCAGGCCGAGGCTGGCCAGGGTCTGGTGCAGGTGGACGGGGTCGGCGGGTTTCTTGATGAAGGCCAGCGCCCCGAGCTCGAGCACCCGCCGTACGGCCTCATCCTGAATGTCGGCGGAGATGACGATGGTCTTGCAGCCCAGCCCTTCCTGGCGCAGCTGCGCGAGCACCTGATAGCCATCCAGTTCGGGCATGGTGAGGTCGAGCAGCAGCACATCGATATCGCCCTGGCGGATGCGCTCCAGCGCCTCCAGGCCGGTGGCTGCCTGGCTGACCGTCACCGGCCAGCCAGCCGGCAGCGCCTGCAGCAGCTGCTTGCGTGCCAGGCTCGAATCGTCGCAGATCAATAGCGAAATGGCAGACATCTGGTGCGAGCTCTCGTTGCCCGGTCAACCGAAGCGACAGAGCTTAGCGCACGCAGCGCATGGTGTGTGCACCATGAAGGCAAAATAGTGGCATTTTGCCCAAAAAGCCTGCGAGGGGCGGATGCGCAGGGTGTCTCGCGCTCCGCCCAGGGAAAAACGCCGCTATCAGTAGTAGGCGTTTTCGCGGTTGGTGTGGTCGGTCACGTCACGCACGCCCTTGAGCTCCGGAATTCGCGCCAGCAGGGTTTTCTCGATACCTTCCTTGAGCGTCACGTCCGCCTGGCCGCAGCCTTGGCAACCGCCACCGAACTGCAGCACCGCAATGCCTTCCTCGACCACGTCGATCAGCGAAACCTGGCCGCCGTGGCTCGCCAGGCCCGGGTTGATTTCAGTCTGCAGGTAGTAATTGATCCGCTCGTTCAGCGGGCTGTCTTCATTGACCATCGGCACCTTGGCATTCGGCGCCTTGATGGTCAGCTGGCCGCCCATGCGGTCGGTCGCGTAGTCGACCAGCGCATCCTCCAGGAACGGCTCGCTGGTGCCGTCGATCCAGGCGGTGAAGCTCTTCAGTGCCAGGGCGATATCGTCCGGTTTTTCCTCGCCCGGCTTGCAATAGGCGATACAGGTTTCCGCATAAGGGGTGCCCGGCTGGGTAATGAAAATCCGGATGCCGATGCCGGTGGTGTTCTGCTTTTCGAGCAGGTCGGCCAAATAATCGTGTGCAGCTTCGGTAATGGTGATCGCGCTCATGGGAACTCCTCGCAGACATGCGCGGCAGTTTACGCCAAACCACTGCCGCGGTTAAGTCCTAGTATTTTGGTAGGAATACTCCATTCGAGCGCCGTTCGCAACGCCGCCTTTGCCACCCTAGAGGTTCTCGTAGCGGTTCATATCCAGCACACCGGCTTCCAGGGGGTCGGTCTCCTCCAGGTAACGTGCCAGGTCATTGAAGTAATCCCAGAACCTCGGGTGGCTGCGGCGCACGCCCCAGCGCTCGACGATGCGTTCGAAGTCCTCGCCCTCCTTCACCCGCTCCAGGGCCGCGACGAACGCGGGCACCTCCGCCGCCGGCAGGTTGAAGATGAAATTGGGATAACTGCTGAGAATGCCCGGATAGACCGTCAGCGTATCCAGGCGCGGCTGCCAGCGCAGCGATTCGCCGTACATGAACGCCACGTTGCTGTGAGCCCGGTTGCGCAGCAGGCTGTAGATCTCGCGCCGGCCGTCGCCCTGTTCGACGCGAAGCAGCGTGGCCTCGGGCAGGCTGCGGATCACCGGCAGTCCGGCTGCCAGGCGGTTGGTCAGGCGGCTGAGCGCCTGCTCGGCGCGTTGCAGCGCTGGCGGCTGATCGGTACGGTAGCAATGGCTGCCCGGGCAGCGGTTGATCGGGTCCGGCGCGGCATTGATGTTAGCACGACGCGCCAGCAATTGCCGAGCGAAGGCCTGCTTCGGGTCGCCCTTGTCCAGTTCCAGCAGCGAGGGCGTCGCGCTGTCGATCGCCGTATAAGCGAGCAGCAGCTTCAACTGGCCACTCTTCTCGTACCAGCCATCGAGAATGGCCTGGCGCGAAGCCGCCGGCAGCAGGCGCAGGAAGTTCAGCTCGGCGCCGTTGCGGATCAGGTCGAAATACAACCGCGTCTGCCCCTGATGGGAGACGTTGCCGAACACGTCGAAATTGACCACCAACTGATAGTAGGTGCGTTCGAGCAGCGGAAAGTCCATCCACCAGAGCGTCTGCGGAATCTCGCCGATCAGCCCTTTGCGCACCGACGCACTGTCATGCTGGCGGAAGATCGTCAGCAGAGCATTGTCGTTGCCCGCCCAGAGATGCCGCCATTGCGCCGGTTCGCCGGCATAGGCCTGCATGCGCAGTTGCTCGTACTGGTTGCGTTTGACTCGATAGGTCTGCCAGAAGCCGAGCAGATCGCCAACTTCGTCGAGCTGCCCAGGCATCGCCAGCAGCGGCGTGGTTCGTTCGCGAAAGTGCCGGTCGGTGACGTACAGGTCGTACTGCGGGTCCTGGAACAACACCCAGAAGTTGTCACGAATCACATCGGTGGCGATCTGCCCGCGGCACACCGGTCCACGAATGAACGTACGCACGAAATATTCGGCGTTATCCAGCATGAACTGGTAGCGCGCCTGCGCCGGAATCGCCTGGAAGGCCCGGAACGGATTCGCCCGGTGGCCGGCACCGTATCCCGGTACCGCATCGACGCGCCAGTCGTCGCTGAAGAACAGCGCCTTGACCCGCGCCAGCTTCGCGGGGCTGAGCGGATAGGTGATGTGCGTCTTGTGCACGATCACATCGGGGATCGGCCGCAGCCGGTAATGAAAGTGCGTACCGGGATCGTCGTTGGGGCGGCGCGTGGCGATCGCATCGACGGGCTCGCCGCTGGGCGTGCGGGAGCGTACCAGCTGGTAGAAATGCGGGCCTCCCGTCCCCGTCCCTTCGAAATAGAGATGGGCGATGAACAGATGTTCATACAACCAGCGGCCGACCAGCGTTCCCCGCGGGCCAGGGGCGTTCAGCAAGCGCTCCCATTCGGCTATCTGCGCCGCCTCGGCGGCCGGCGGTTTCGGTGCCTGGTAATCGACCGGGGCGCCCTGCTCCAGCCAGCGTTGCAGGCGCTCGTACTCCGCGTCGCTGAGTCCGGTGACCGCGAATGGCATGCCAGCATGGGCATTCTGCCGGGCGTAGTCGTCGAACTCCCCCGGCAGTGGGCAACTGTTTTCCCGGCCAATGCCGATATCCAGGTCGGCTGGCAGCTTGGCGTTGGGCGTCAGCGGCTGGCTGCGCCCCAGCTCCAGCATGCGGGCCATCAGCGCCGCCTGGCTGCCCTGGGCCTCGAGTACCGAATGAAAGCCCTTGCGCCGCCAGCCGGCCTCGTCTTCGGCGTCGAGAAAAAGCCGTGTGGGGGTTTGCGCCTTGGCCCGTGCGCCGTTATAGACCGGCAGTTTGTGGCCGCCGCGCGCCGCGCCTTCTGCACTGCCGAGATTGAGCTGGCATGGCGAGTCGTAGCAGGCGTGGCAAGCAACGCATTTGGCGGTGAAGATCGGCTGGATATCGCGCTGGTAGGAGAGCGGTTCCGCCCGCACCAGGGTGGTGCAAAGCAGGAACAGGCAGCCGAGCCAGCAGCGAAAGGTCATGATGAACGCACCTTGAGGGAAGCCGGCATTCTAGCCAGCCGGGCCGGCCGAGGCGAGCACCTGGCCGTGCCGCTACCGGCTCTTCGGATCGCTGCCGCCGCGCTGCGGCAACCTGAATATTATTCATGCAAAAGAGCGAGAGCTCGAAAAGCATGCAGCTTTGCTATCATTCGCGCACTTTCTCCCCGCTTTTCAGGTAGTCCCCCATGTCCACTCGCAACGCTCGCCTTCAGGCCCTTCAGCATGCTCTAAAGGAGCGCATCCTGATCCTCGACGGCGGCATGGGCACCATGATCCAGAGCTACAAGCTGGAGGAGTCCGACTACCGCGGCGAACGCTTCGCCGACTGGCCGAGCGACGTGAAGGGCAATAACGACCTGTTGCTGCTCTCCCGCCCCGACGTCATCCAGGCCATCGAGAAGGCCTATCTCGATGCCGGCGCCGACATTCTGGAAACCAACACCTTCAATGCCACCCGGGTCTCCCAGGCCGACTACGGCATGGAAGAACTGGTCTACGAGCTGAACGTCGAAGGTGCGCGCCTGGCCCGGGAAGTGGCCGATGCCAAGACCGCCGAGACGCCGGATCGCCCGCGTTTCGTCGCCGGCGTGCTCGGCCCGACCAGCCGCACCTGCTCCATCTCGCCGGACGTCAACAACCCCGGCTACCGCAACGTCACCTTCGACCTGCTGGTGGAAAACTACATCGAAGCCACCCGTGGCCTGATTGCCGGTGGCGCCGACCTGATCCTGATCGAAACGATCTTCGACACGCTGAACGCCAAGGCGGCGATCTTCGCCGTGCAGCAGGTGTTCGAGGAAGACGGCGTCGAGCTGCCGATCATGATCTCCGGCACCATCACCGACGCCTCCGGCCGCACGCTGTCCGGCCAGACCACCGAGGCGTTCTGGAACTCGGTGCGCCATGCCAAGCCGATCTCCGTGGGCCTGAACTGCGCCCTCGGCGCCAAGGACCTGCGCCCCTATCTGGAGGAGCTGGCGACCAAGGCCGGCACCCATGTGTCCGCCCACCCCAACGCCGGCCTGCCCAACGCCTTCGGCGAATACGATGAAAGCCCGGCAGAAATGGCCGCGGTGGTCGAGGAATTCGCCGCATCCGGCTTTCTCAACATCATCGGCGGCTGCTGCGGCACCACGCCGGCGCACATCCAGGCGATTGCCGAGGCTGTCAGCAAGTACCCGCCGCGCGAGATTCCGGAGATTCCCAAGGCCTGTCGCCTGTCGGGCCTGGAGCCCTTCACCATCGACCGCAGCTCGCTGTTCGTCAATGTCGGGGAGCGCACCAATATCACCGGCTCGGCCAAGTTCGCCCGCCTGATCCGCGAGGAGAACTACACCGAGGCGCTGGAAGTGGCCCTGCAGCAGGTGGAAGCCGGCGCCCAGGTGATCGACATCAACATGGACGAGGGCATGCTGGATTCGAAGGCGGCCATGGTCACCTTCCTCAACCTGATCGCCGGCGAGCCGGACATCTCCCGCGTGCCGATCATGATCGACTCCTCCAAGTGGGAAGTGATCGAGGCGGGCCTCAAGTGCATCCAGGGCAAGGGCATCGTCAACTCCATCTCCATGAAGGAAGGCGTCGAGCAGTTCAAGCACCACGCCCACCTGTGCAAGCGCTACGGCGCCGCGGTGGTGGTGATGGCCTTCGACGAAGCCGGCCAGGCCGATACCGCTGCACGCAAGCGCGAAATCTGCCAGCGCAGCTACGACATCCTGGTCAACGAGGTGGGCTTCCCGCCGGAAGACATCATCTTCGACCCGAACATCTTCGCCATCGCCACCGGCATCGAAGAGCACAACAACTACGCCGTCGACTTCATCGAAGCCTGCGCCTTCATTCGCGACAACCTGCCCTATGCCCTGACCTCGGGCGGCGTGTCCAACGTGTCCTTCTCCTTCCGCGGCAACAACCCGGTGCGCGAAGCGATCCACTCGGTGTTCCTGTTCCATGCGATCAAGGCGGGCCTGACCATGGGCATCGTCAACGCCGGCCAACTGGAGATCTACGACGAGATCCCGAAGGAGCTGCGCGACGCGGTCGAGGACGTGGTGCTCAACCGCAGCGCCGGCGGCACCGAGGCGCTGCTGGAGATTGCCGACAAGTACAAGGGCGATGGCTCGGTCAAGGAAGCCGAGACCGAGGAATGGCGCAATCTGCCGGTGGACAAGCGCCTCGAGCACGCGCTGGTCAAGGGCATCACCGCCTTCATCGTGGAGGACACCGAGGAGTGCCGCCAGCAGTGCGCACGCCCCATCGAGGTGATCGAAGGCCCGCTGATGAGCGGCATGAACGTGGTGGGCGATCTGTTCGGCGCGGGCAAGATGTTCCTGCCCCAGGTGGTCAAGTCCGCCCGCGTGATGAAGCAGGCCGTGGCCCACCTGATCCCCTTCATCGAGGCGGAAAAGGGCGACAAGCCGGAAGCCAAGGGCAAGATCCTCATGGCGACCGTCAAGGGCGACGTGCACGACATCGGCAAGAACATCGTCGGCGTGGTACTCGGCTGCAACGGCTATGACGTGGTGGACATGGGCGTGATGGTGCCGGCGGAAAAGATCCTGCAGACCGCCATCGCCGAGAAGTGCGACGTCATCGGCCTGTCCGGCCTTATCACCCCGTCGCTGGACGAGATGGTCCACGTTGCCCGTGAAATGCAGCGCCAGGGCTTCTCGCTGCCGCTGATGATCGGCGGCGCCACCACCTCCAAGGCGCACACCGCGGTGAAGATCGACCCGCAGTACAGCAACGATGCAGTGGTCTATGTCACCGATGCCTCGCGCGCGGTGGGCGTGGCCACCACCCTGCTGTCCAAGGAACTCAAGCCGGCGTTCGTCGACAAGACCCGCGAGGAGTACGCGATGATCCGCGAGCGCACCGCCAACCGCAGTGCGCGCACCGAACGCCTGAGCCACCTCGATGCCATCGCCAACAAGCCGCCGTTCGACTGGAGCGGCTACGTCCCGGTCAAGCCGAGCTTCACCGGCCGCCAGGTGCTGGAAGACATCGATCTGCGCACCCTGGTCGACTACATCGACTGGACGCCTTTCTTCATCGCCTGGGACCTGGCCGGCAAGTACCCACGCATCCTCGAGGACGAGGTGGTTGGCGAAGCGGCCACCTCGCTGTTCAACGATGCCCAGGCCATGCTGAAAAAGCTGGTCGACGAGAAGCTGATCCGCGCACGTGCGGTGTTCGGCTTCTGGCCAGCCAACCAGATCCAGGACGATGACCTGGAAGTGTACGGTGACAACGGCGAGAAGCTGGCCACCCTGCACCACCTGCGCCAGCAGACCATCAAGCCGGACGCCAAGCCAAACCTGTCGCTAGCCGACTTCGTGGCACCGAAGAGCACCGGCATCACCGACTACGTGGGCGGTTTCATCTGCACCGCTGGCATCGGTGCCGAGGAACTGGCCAAGGCCTATCAGGACAAGGGCGACGACTACAACTCGATCATGGTCAAGGCATTGGCCGACCGCCTCGCCGAGGCCTGTGCCGAATGGCTGCACGAGCAGGTGCGCAAGCACTACTGGGGCTATGCCAAGGACGAGCAGCTGAGCAACGAGGAACTGATCCGCGAGCAGTACAAGGGCATCCGCCCTGCCCCCGGTTACCCGGCCTGCCCGGACCACACCGAGAAGGGCACGCTGTTCCAGCTGCTGGATGCCGACGGCATCAGCCAGGTCACTCTCACCGAGCACTACGCCATGCTGCCCACCGCCGCCGTCAGCGGCTGGTATTTCGCCCATCCCGAGGCGCAGTACTTCGCCGTTGGCAAGATCGACAAGGATCAGGTGGAAAGCTACAGCCAGCGCAAGGGCCAGGACCTCGCGGTCAGCGAGCGCTGGCTGATGCCGAACCTGGGGTACGACGCATGAGCACTACCGTGAGCCCCTACCTGCTCGACCAGCTCGAAACCGCCGACATGCTGGAGATCGACGGCCTGCATGCTTTCGCATTCACGCTGAACGACGCCCTGCTGGACCAGGCAGACGCCGCCGCCGAAGCGGGCGAGCCGTTTTCCAGCGAACGGATCGTCCTGCAGATCGACGCGCTGGACGGTCGCAGCAAGCGCCGCTGGCAGTTCAGCTACAACACGGTCATGGAGGCGCAGCACGACGCGGCGGACGACAGCTGGCAGCTCGGCGGAGAGCCAACGCACCGGCTGCGCTGCCTGGGCGCGATCAGCGCTGGCGCTGACGACGAATAACGCAGCGCCGTCCGTCGCACGGGCCGATCCATCCGCGAACGCCGAGCGTTTCTCGCGCTATTCGCTGTCTACTTCACAGCCAGACAGCGGAAGGAGAGAAACCATGCCCATGCCACCCGATTTATCCTCGCGGCCATTTCGACTTACGGTCGAGCGCAGGCTGCGCCTTTCGGCTAAAACCCTTTTCAAGGCGTGGACCGAGGAGCTCGATCGCTGGTTTGCCGTACCGGCTAGCGTCCTGATGAAACCACAGGTCGATGCTCCCTTCTACTTTGCTACCGACTTCGAGGGGAAGCTGCATCCTCATTACGGACGGTTCTTGAAACTCGAAGCCCCGCGATTGATAGAACTTACCTGGGTCAACGGAGAAGACGGGACCAAAGGAGCCGAGACGGTCGTAACGCTGGAATTCACGCCGCAAGACGATGGGACTTTGGTCAAACTCGTTCATGCCGGCTTTCCGGATGAAGCCTCCAGGGACCGGCATGAGCAGGCCTGGCCCCTGGTGCTCGCTCAGCTTGAAAAGCGCATGGGCGAGCATGCCTAGAGGCCGTCGCAACAGCCTCGAAGCATTTCGCTTACCTTGAGAGGAGTTTTCGCCATGGCCACTGGAACCGTTCGTCTTCATCGCGTGCTTCGCACCACCCCGGACAAGGTCTACCGCGCATTCGTGGATGCCGGTGCAATGGCCAAATGGCTTCCGCCATACGGTTTCGTCTGCAAGGTCCAGCGGATGGATCCGCACGTCGGCGGCGGTTTCAGGATGTCGTTCGAAAACTTCACGACCGGCCAGGAACACGCTTTCGGCGGCGAGTATCGGCAGCTGGTTCCGGGTGAACTCATCGAGTACACCGACAGCTTCGATGATCCCAACCTGCCGGGCACCATGCTGGTCACGGTGAACCTCAAGCAGGTGTCGTGCGGCACGGAAGTGAATATCGAACAGAGCGGAATTCCCGAGATGATCCCGACCGAGATGTGCTATCTCGGCTGGCAGGAATCGCTCATGCAGCTCGCCAATCTCGTTGAGCCGGAAATTTCGGGCTGATCCCCAGGCCGGAAGAACGCCTCGTCATCTAGGGTCTGTTGCCATTTGCCGCAGCAACGCGGCTCGCGACGAAACGCCAACGGACCCTAGGCGCCCCTGAACGCGCCCCGCGCATCGCGCCGCAGCAGCAAGCCGATGGCCAGCACCACCAACAGGCTCCCCGGTAGCCAATGCCAGCCCATACGCGCCGGCTGGTCGAAGAACAGCAGCAGCATCGACACGAACGGCACGAGGTAGCTGTAGGCGGTCACCGCTCCCGGCGTGAGAGCGGCAGTCGCCCGCTGCTGCAGGAAGAAGGTCATGGCGCTGGAGAACACGCCGAGATAGATCACCAGCAGCAGGTCCAGCAGGTTCATGTGCAGCAGTGCCGCGGGCCGTTCCCACAACACCCCCATCAGGCCGATGAGGATCGCGCCCGCCACCAGGCTCCAGAACGTGCGCAAGCCGGCCTGGCGCGGCAGCGTCCCCCCGGCAAGGCCCCATTTGCTGAGCACCGGATACAAGGCCGAAGCGACACACCCGAGGAAGAAGCCCAGTTCGCCCAGCCCCAGCTGCATGCCCACGAAATCGCCACCGTTTTCCGCCCAGGCGAGGCCCAGCGCGCCGATCGCCCCCAGGGCGAGAATGGCCAGCAGCCGACCGGCCGGCTGTTCGACACCGAGACCACGCCCCAGGCAATAGGCCAGCAACGGCACACTGACGAACAGGGTCGCCATCGACAGCGCGCTGACCCGGTGCGCCGCCCAGAACATGGTGCCGAAGAAGCCAGCCAGACACAGCCCCATCGCCGCGTAGAGCAGCAGGGTGCGCAAGCCCGGTCGGCCGTCGCTCTGCCGCCAGGCCAGCGGCCCCAGCACCAGCGCAGCGATGCCGAAGCGCATGGCGGTCAGCAGCAACGGCGGCAACCCTTCGCTGAGCAGGCCCACCGCCGGAAACGACAGGCCGACGAACAGCGCCCAGAGCAGCATGCCCAGGTGTGCGCGGCTGGTCCCGCTCAGGGCATCAGGCATGTACGGCGGCCTTCGTCGAGCATATGCGTTCCCGGCTGCATAGACCGGGAACGCACGAGACTGGATGGCGCCGGATGGACAGCCAGTAGATGACGTGCGTTCTTTGTTGCTGGCTCACAGGCCGCTCCTTGGTTTCGCGCAACACTAGCGCGAGGCGGGCCGTCGAATGACCTTGATCGAGTAGGTGAGGTTCGGTTTACGCGTCACGCTGATGGCCCGCCGCGTGACCGTATCGAGGGTGATGTTCCAGAATCCGGAGCTCGGCGCCACGATCTTCGCTGGAAAGCGGTCGAAGGCGCCGCCGTGGTAGGTATGGCGGCCGCCATTCTTGAAGCTGCGGAAATTCGCATCGTTCATCAGGCGAATATTGCAGGTTTGCGAGCACTGGATGACGACGATGTCGCCTTCTTCGAGATGCTCACGCTGGTGTATGAACTTCATGTACGGCTCCGGCACTCATGGCGCAAAGGCGAACGATAGCATGCGTACCTTCCGAATCAGCCGCCGGACGGCCCGACAAGCCCCGGCCCGGGCATGGAAGGCCCGGGCCAGGTTGTTCCGCGCCGCGGGGCGTGTATCCTCACAGCCATCAGCCGAATCGCTTCCAACTTCCCATGCACAGCACACGCATCCCCTGTTCCTCGAACCTGCCCGCGGGATGCCGGCTGCTGTTTCTCTTCGATACGGGACTGCTGGCGCTCTGGTGACGGCAGATCGTCAGCCATCCGCTCGAGTCGTCCATCCAGCCCATCGAGGAGTACCGCATGTCTGCGGTTCGTAACACCGTCCAGATCGATACCCCCATCGTGCGCCACGCGACGCGTTGCGGCTTCTTCATGGCCGGCTTCGGCCTGTCGGTATGGGCACCGCTGGTGCCCTACGTGCGAGAGCGCATCGAGATGAGCGACGCGGTGTTCGGCCTGTTGCTGCTGTGCATCGGCATCGGCTCGCTGAGCTGGATGCCCGTCTCCGGCGTGCTGGTGGCCCGCTGGGGTATCCGTCCGGTGCAGTTGTGCAGCGTCGCGCTGCTCGCCCTGGCCCTGGCCGGCATGGCCCTGACCGATTCGATCTGGCTGCTGGGCCTGGCGCTGTTCTGCTTCGGCGGCAGCCTGGGCGTGATCGACGTGATCATGAACATCCAGGCGGTGCTGGTGGAGACCGCCGTCGGCCGCCGGCTGATGTCGAATTTCCACGGCATGTACAGCCTGGGCGCCATCAGCGGTGCGCTGGTGCTCACCGGGCTGCTGACCCTCGGCCTGACGCCCGAGGTCGGCAGTTTCCTGATGATCGGCGCAGTCGTGCTGGCGAACCTCGGCTTCGCCCGCGGCTTCCTGCCGAACCGGGCACCGGGCGGCGGTTTCGCCTTCGTGCGGCCCACCACCATGGTGCTGCTGGTGGGGCTGATGTGCTTCGTGGTCTACCTGGCCGAGGGCGCAGTGCTGGACTGGAGCGCGCTCTACCTCACCGGCACGAAAGGCCTGGAAGTCGCCAAGGGCGGCCTCGGCTATGCCGCGTTCGCCCTGATGGTGACCATCGCCCGTTTCGCCGGCGGGCCGCTGCTCAATGCCCTGGGCACCGCTCGCGTCATCGCCTTCGGCGGGCTGCTGGCGGCGATCGGCATCGCCCTGAGCCTCGTAGCCGGGCACTGGGCCCTGGCCCTGGTCGGCTACGGCCTGTGCGGGCTGGGCTGCGCCAATGTCTCGCCGGTGCTGATCTCGTCGTTGAGCCGGCAGGATGGCATGCCGGCGCATCTGGCCGTCACCGTCGCCACCACCATCGGCTTTGCCGGCGTGCTCGCCGGCCCGGCGATGATGGGCGTGGTGGCCCATCTCGGCTCGCTGGGGCTGGCATTCGGCCTGCTCGCGCTGCTGTTGCTGGGCATCGTGCCGTTCAGCCGTCGCTTCCCCGCCTGAGCCCGGATAGAATGCGCGCCCTATGCGCATCCCCGACTTCCAGCAACGTCTCGCCGACATCGGCGCCAAGCCCCGTCATATCGGGCGGATGACCCGCGCCTGGCTCAAGGGCCTGCCGCTCGATGTCGGGCGTCGCCAGCAGCAGGCCGAGGACTTCCTGCCACTGAGCGTGCGCGAAGGCCTGCCGGCGCTGAGCCTGGAAATCGATGCACTCGCCCGCCTGCGCTCCGAGCATCCGGCTGCCGATGGGTCGGCAAGGCTGCTGGTGGAGCTGGCCGACGGGCAGATGGTGGAAAGCGTGCTGCTGCCCCGCGACGGCCTGTGCGTGTCCAGCCAGGTCGGCTGCGCGGTGGGCTGCCTGTTCTGCATGACCGGCAAGAGCGGACTGCTGCGCCAGCTGGGCAGCGCCGAAATCGTCGCCCAGGTCGCCCTGGCCCGGCGCTTCCGGCCGGTGAAGAAGGTGGTGTTCATGGGCATGGGCGAGCCGGCGCACAACCTCGACAACGTGCTCGAGGCCATCGACCTGCTCGGCACAGACGGCGGCATCGGCCACAAGAACCTGGTGTTCTCCACGGTCGGCGACCCGCGCGTGTTCGAACGCCTGCCGCATGAGCGGGTCAAGCCCGCCCTGGCCCTCTCGCTGCACAGCACCGACGCCGAGCTGCGCCAGGCCCTGTTGCCACGCGCGCCACGGATCGCGCCGGATGAGCTGGTCGAGCTCGGCGAGGCCTATGCGCGCAGCGTGGGTTTCCCGATCCAGTACCAGTGGACGCTGCTCAAGGGCATCAATGACCACCAGGACGAGATGGATGGCATCCTGCGCCTGCTCAAGGGCAAGTACGCGGTGATGAACCTGATCCCCTACAACAGCCTGGAAGCCGACGACTACCAGCGTCCCGATGGCGAGCGAATCGTGCAGATCGTGCGCTACCTGCACAGCCGCGGCGTGTTGACCAAGGTGCGCAATTCGGCCGGCCAGGACATCGATGGCGGCTGCGGGCAGTTGCGCGCACGGGCCGAGCAGGTCATCGCACGCAAGCGCTGAACCCTCCCGGCCATCCACTGTCCCAGCGCAGGGCCCCGGCGAAGTCGACCCTCGGCCCGTAGCCGCCGATCATCGATAGCAAGGAAAGCCTACGAGCAACATGCACACCCTGGAACGACTCAAGCGTGGCGATCTGGCCGGCGCGCGACGCCTCGATCTCTCGGCCGGTCTGCGCGAATTCCCCGAGGAAATCTACGGGCTGGCCGACACCCTGGAAGTGCTGAATCTTTCCGGCAACCAGCTGAGCGAGCTGCCCGCCGATCTGTCGCGCCTGCACAGGCTGCGCATCCTGTTCTGCTCGGACAACCCCTTCAGCGTCGTACCGGAGAGCCTTGGCGATTGCCCACGGCTGGAGATGATCGGGTTCAAGGCCAACCGCATTCATCACCTGCCCGCCGCCGCCCTGCCGCCGGCATTGCGCTGGCTGATTCTCACCGACAATCGGTTGCAGGCGCTGCCGCCAGAGCTTGGCCACTGCCACCACCTGCAGAAGCTGATGCTCGCCGGCAATCGGCTGCACGCGCTGCCGGAAAACCTGGCCGACTGCGCCAACCTGGAATTGCTGCGAATCGCCGCCAATCGCCTGGAGGCATTGCCCGAGTGGCTGCTGGCCTTGCCCCGGCTAAGCTGGCTGGCCTTCGCCGGCAATCCTTTCAGCGACGCCAACGAAGCCGCGGCGCTGGCCCGCCATCCGTTGCCACCGGTGCCCCGCGACGACGTCCTGTTGCAGGAAGTACTGGGCCAGGGCGCATCCGGTGTCATCCACCGCGCCGAATGGCGCCGAACCGACCGGCCGCCGACGCAGATGGCGGCCAAGCTGTTCAAGGGCCCTCTCACCAGCGATGGCCTGCCCCATAGTGAAATGGCCGCCTGCGTCGCCGCCGGCACGCATACCAACCTGATCGGCGTCGCCGGACCGCTGGCCGATGCGCCCGGGCAAGCCCCGGGCCTGCTGATGGAGCTGATCGATCCGGCGTTCCAGCCGCTGGCCGGCCCGCCCTCGCTGGCCAGCTGCACCCGGGACTGCTATGCCGAGCATCAGCGGTTCAGCCTCGAACAGGTCCTGCGCATCGTCCGCGGCGTCGCCTCGACAGTGGTGCACTTGCATGAGCGCGGCATCCTGCATGGCGATCTCTACGCGCACAACCTGCTGGTCGACCCACGGGGCGACTGCCTGCTCAGCGATTTCGGCGCTGCCTCGTTCTTCGATCCGAACAGCGCCGCCGGACATGCCCTGCAGCGCATCGAGGCACGCGCCTTCAGCTGCCTGCTGGAGGAGTTGCTGCAGCGATGCCGCGAAGACAGGCAGGATGAGCGCGTACGGCGCCTCATCCAGCTGCAGCAGCAATGCTTGGCCGAACGCCCGGAGCTGCGCCCGGACTTCGCCCAGCTCGACGCCCACCTCGCCGCGCTCTGATGCGCCCAACCGGACCCCGACGATGAGCTCACCCGACGCAGACGCCAACAGCGATCGCACGCCCTATCCCAAACCCTTCGCCGACCGGCCACTGGAACAGGACCCCTTCGTCCGCGGCCTCAAGCAGCGCTTGCCCGAGCACCTGCGCGAATCCTTCAGCGGCGAGCAGCTGGACGCGCTGCGCAGCGTCTTCGGCGCCCGCTCGTGGGTCAGGCACCGCGTCGACCTGCGCGGCACCGTCAAGCTGTGGGGCAACCAGTTCTATTTCGCGATCCTCGCCGGGCGCAACAAGCGCAACCTGACGCGCCCCCAGCAGAACCTCTCGCTGCTGGCCAAGGCGGCACTGATCACCCTGTTCCTGCTGTTCTCCGGGTTGCTCGGGCTGGTCATCCTCTACCTGCTCAAGTCGGCGCTGGGTATCGACTTGCTGCCGGGTGTCTCGCTCGGCCTCTGGGATTGGTTCAAGGTCAATTTCTGACACACACTTGCAAGAGCGCCGCTGTACGGGCCCAGGTGCAGCCCATCAAGGATGGTTGGCATCGACTTTCGGAGCGCCCGGTTCGATCGGCATTGATCGGGATCATAGCGGCGCCCGGGGGCATGCCGAGAATGAATGGGCTCCCGTTTCCACGAGCTTAATGGAGGTTCCGAAATGAACGACACTTCGAACAAACCTGCAGTAAGTAGTGACGAAAACAAAACACCGGCCCCGCCGGAGGCGTGGCGCCCCTTCGACTCCCTGCGGCGCCAGGTCGACCGGCTGTTCGACGACTTCGAGCGCCCCTGGCACCTGCCCTTCTCGCGCCATGGTTTCGAGACCACGCCATTCTGGCAGGGCGGCCTCGCACGGATGCCGGCGATGGATGTGGTAGAGAAGGACAAGACCTTCGAGATCACCGCCGAGCTGCCGGGCATGGACGAGAAGGACGTGGAGGTCAAGCTGGTCGGCAACAACCTGATCATCAAGGGCGAGAAGCGCCAGGAACGCAAGGAGGAAAAGGATGGCTACCATCTTTCCGAACGTTCTTACGGCAGCTTCCAGCGCAGTTTCGCCCTGCCGGAGGGTGTCGACCGCGAGCAGATCGATGCCAGGTTCGGCAAGGGTGTGCTGACGCTGTCCCTGGCGAAGAAAGCGGGCGCGCCGGAAGGCGAAAAGAGCATTTCCATCAAGACCGAGTAGCTCTGGCACCGAAGGCGGATCGGCATCGCCGACCCGCCTTCGGTGGACAAACCACTTCAGCCCCCTTCCGCTGACGCGTTCCGTCATCCTGATCCGCCGACTCGGCTAGACTTCCCGAAAACCCGGCGGTTCGAGGTAGGCATGAGCGACGAACAGGATAAACCCCTCACCCTGCGCCAGATGCTCGGCAGCGTGCTGGCCGCAGCCCTCGGCGTGCAGAGCGGCAAGAACCGCGCCCGCGATTTCAGCCACGGCAAACCCAGCCACTTCATTTTCCTCGGCCTGGGGTTCACGGCAATCTTCGTGCTGGTGATTCTCGGCGTGGTCAAGTTGGCGCTCTACCTGGCTGCGCCTTGAGGCGCGCCGCCAAGCAGAACGCGGACGGCAATCCGGTCGAGCCCGGTGGTTCGCTCATCGAGCCAGCAAAGGCTGGGCGCGGCCATGCCCCTGCCGGCAAAGCCCCACGCCCGTTTATTGATGGCTGACCCAGAAAATGGCCGTGCCGACGGCGAGCATGATCAGACTGAAAATCGCCGCGGCGTCCACCAAACTGTCGCGCTGGTCGTTTCTCAAGGGATGCCTCCTCTTCGCATGCGGGATCGCATAGCCACTGTTGAGCAGTTAAGACCAGCTCCCGGGATCGCTCAAGGCAGGCCTCTTCTCCCTACGATTTCGCTCTATTTCGTTCTAAACATATTCCCAAACATCACTTTTGCGCATAACCACTAGCTGGTATCGTGCCCGACTCCCTGAATGGGTGCGCGGCCGTGCGCGCGAAAGCTGTAGACAGCCTGAGAACAGGACATTTATGTACGTTTACGATCAGTACGACCAACACATCATCGAGGATCGGGTGCGGCAGTTCCGCGACCAGACCCGCCGCTACCTGGCCGGCGAGCTCGCTGATGAGGAGTTCCGCCCGCTACGACTGCAGAACGGCCTTTATATCCAGCGCTATGCGCCCATGCTGCGTATAGCCGTTCCCTACGGGCTGCTGTCCTCCACCCAGTTGCGCAAGCTGGCGCAGATCGCCCGTCACTACGACAAGGGCTACGCCCACGTCAGCACCCGTACCAACGTGCAATTCAACTGGCCGGAACTGGAAGACGTCCCCGAGATCCTGGCCGAACTGGCCACCGTGCAGATGCACGCCATCCAGACCAGCGGCAACTGCATCCGCAACACCACCACCGACCAGTTCGCCGGCGTGGCCAAGGACGAGCTGATCGATCCGCGTCCCTGGTGCGAGATCATCCGCCAGTGGTCGACCTTCCACCCGGAATTCGCCTTCCTGCCGCGCAAGTTCAAGATCGCCGTGAACGGCGCCGCCAGCGACCGTGCGGCCATCGAGGTGCACGATATCGGCCTGGAGGCGGTGAAGAACGCCGCCGGCGAGCTGGGCTTCCGCGTTTCGGTCGGCGGCGGCCTGGGACGGACGCCGATCGTCGGCAGCTATATCAACGAATTCCTGCCGTGGCAGCACCTGCTCAGCTACCTCGACGCCATCCTGCGGGTCTACAACCGCTACGGCCGTCGCGACAACAAGTTCAAGGCGCGCATCAAGATCCTGGTCAAGGCGCTGACCCCGGAAGTGTTCGCCGAACGCGTCAACGCCGAATGGGCGCACCTGAAAGACGGCCCGACGACCCTGACCGAAGTCGAAGTCGAGCGCGTCGGCAAATTCTTCGTCGATCCCGACTACAAGGCCCTGCAAGACCAGGACGCCGCCCTCGCCCAGCTCGATGCCGAACACCCCGGCTTCGCCCGCTGGCGCCAGCGCAACGTGGTCGCGCACAAGAAGCCCGGCTACGCCGCGGTCACCCTTTCGCTGAAGAGCACCGGCGTCGCGCCGGGCGATGTCACCGACAAGCAGCTCGATGCCATCGCCGACCTGGCCGATCGCTACAGCTTCGGCGAAGTGCGCAACTCCCACGAGCAGAACATGATTCTCGCCGACGTCGAGCAGGCCCGGCTGTTCGAACTCTGGCACGAACTGCGCGAACTGGGCCTGGCCACGCCGAACATCGGCTTGCTGACCGACATCGTCTGCTGCCCGGGCGGCGACTTCTGCTCGCTGGCCAATGCCAAGTCGATTCCCGTCGCCGAGGCCATCCAGCGCCGTTTCGACGACCTCGACTACCTGTTCGACCTGGGCAACATCGACCTGAATATCTCCGGCTGCATGAATGCCTGCGGGCACCACCATGTCGGCCACATCGGCATCCTCGGCGTCGACAAGAAAGGCGCGGAGTTCTATCAGGTTTCGCTGGGCGGCAGTTCGGGCCGCAACGCCAGCCTCGGCCAGATCCTCGGCCCGTCCTTCGCCCAGGATGCAATGCCCGACGTGATCGAGAAGATCATCACCGTCTACGTGGAGCAGCGTACCGAAGATGAACAGTTTATCGACACCTTCCGCCGCATCGGCATCGACCCCTTCAAGGAACACGTCTATGCAGCGAATCATTAAGAACGACCAGCTCGTCGACGAAACCTGGCATCTGCTACCCAAGGAACAGACGCTCGACGAGCTGTGCAACAGCGACGACCTGATCGTCCCGCTGCACCTCTGGCTCGACCATGCCCACGCCCTCAAGGCGCGCGACGGTGGCCTCGGGGTCTGGCTGGATGCCGACGAACAGGTGGAAGACATCGCCGACGACCTGGCCCATTTCCAGGTCGTTGCGCTCAACTTCCCGAGCTTCACCGACGGGCGCCACTACTCCAGCGCACGCCTGTTGCGCGAGCGCTACGGCTACAAGGGTGAGATTCGCGCCATCGGCGACGTGCTGCGCGACCAGCTGTTCTACATGCGCCGCTGCGGTTTCGACGCCTTCGCCGTGAGAGCCGATCGCGATCCGCTCGACGCCCTGCAAGGCCTCAAGGACTTCTCGGTGACCTACCAGGCCGCCGCCGACGACGACCGGCCGCTGTTCCGGCGCCGCCAGGGCTGAATACAGCCCCCGGAATAAACCCACCCTCCGGCGTCAAGCCGTTCAGTTGGACGATGGGCTTCAAGCTTTGGCAGCCCTTCGGCCTGCATCGCCGCGAGGGCGCGCCTCCCACAGGTCCGGTGTGCACCGGCTGCTTTCGTGGAAGGCCGCCGCCGACGACGACCGGCCGCTGTTCCGGCGCCGCCAGGGCTGAACACAGACCCCGGAATAAATCCACCCTCCGGCGTCAAGCCGTTCAGTTGGACGATGGGCTTCAAGCTTTGGCAGCCCTTCGGACTGCATCGCCGCGAGGGCGCGCCTCCTACAGGCCAGGTGTGCGCCGGCTGCTTTCGTGGGAGGCCGCCGCCGACGACGACCGGCCGCTGTTCCGGCGCCGCCAGGGCTGAACACAGCCCCCGGAATAAACCCAGCCTCCGGGTCATGCCGTTCAGTTGGACGATGGGCTTCAAGCTTTGGCAGGCCTTCGGCCTGCATCGCCGCGAGGGCGCGCCTCCTGCAGGCCCGGTGTGCGCCGGCTGCTTTCGTGGGAGGCCCGACCTCGGGGCGATGCTTTTCACGCTGCAGGTCTCAGGATTTCGGCAGTCCTGCTGCCCGTATCACCGCGAGGACGTGCCGCCCACAGGGGGCCCGCTTACTGGTACATCCAGAAGTTGGGATGGTCGACCGGAACGGTAGCCACGACGGCCTTCTTGGCGAAGGCGACCTGCATGATTTTTTCAGCCAGCTTCTTCATGAGCGATTTCCTCGGTTGCGATCAGGAATGGTCGCCAGGATCCGCCAACCGGGTCGGCCGGTGAAATTCATTGCGGCTATCGCTCCGATAAACGCTCGCGCTTCAATCCAGCCGCACCAGCACACGGCCCACCTGCCCGCCCGCCAGGATGCGCTCGATGGCTTCGGGCAATTGCTCCAGACCGATTTCATGGACCAGTTCGTCGAGGTTGGCCAGCTTCCACTGCAGCGAAAGCTTGTCCCACATCGACGCCTTGACCACCAGCGGAATCTCCACCGAATCGACGCCCAGCAGATTGACGCCGCGCAGGATGAACGGCAGCACGCTGGCCTGGAAATGAGTACCCGCGGTGAGTCCACAGCAGGCCACGCTGGCGCCGCGCTGCAGCGACTTGACCACGTTGAACAGGATATCGCCGCCCACGGTATCCACCGCACCAGCCCATTGTTCCTTGAGCAGCGGCTTCTCCACGCCGGCCTGCAGCGCGGCACGCTCGACAATCTGGCTGGCGCCCAGGCGCGTGAGGAATTGGGCCTGATCCGCCTTGCCGGTCACCGCCGCCACCTTGTAGCCGAGGCTGGCCAGCAGTGCCACCGCGATGCTGCCGACGCCGCCCGTGGCACCGGTGACCAGCACGGGCGCCTCGCCCGGCTCCAGCCCCGCCTGCTCGAGCTTGTCCACGCATAGCGCCGCGGTCAGCCCCGCTGTGCCAAGGACCATCGCCTCGCGCAGCGACAGACCCTGGGGCCGCTTGATCACCCAGGCCGCCGGCACCCGGATGTACTGGCCGAAGCCGCCCGCGGTGTTCATGCCCAGGTCGTAGCCGGTGACGATCACCTCGTCGCCTTCGGCGAATTCCGCGACGCCGGACGCGGCGACGACGCCCGCTGCATCGATCCCGGGGGTATGCGGATAGCTGCGGGTAACCCCGCGGTTGCCGCTGGCCGACAGTGCATCCTTGAAGTTCAGCGAGGAATAGCGCACCCGGATGAGCACCTCGCCGACCGGCAGGTCGTCGATGCCGCGCTCGACGATCCGGGTTTCGAAACGGCCTTCGGCCGTCTCGCTGACTTGCAATGCCTTGAAGCTGCCCATCATGGTTCTCCTCGATTATTGCCAGAATCGTTGTTCGTTCAGGCGGCTCCAGCCCTTCACCAGGCCGTGTTCCATGACCGCGCTGGCAGCCATGCCGAAGCGCTCGGGCAGGCTCTTCTTCTCGACGTAATGCAGCTGGAACAGTTCCGCCTCATGGGCGCGCTCGGCGAGGTACTGGTCGCTGGTCTTGATCTCGTCCGCCAGATGCTTGCCCAGTGCGGAAATGCCGAGCCAGACCTCGCCCGTCGCCACATCGTCTATGGAAACCTGCTGGCGATAGCGGGCGACGAAGTTCTTGAACAGTTCGTGGGTCGTCTCCAGGTCTTCCTGGAACTTCTCCCGGCCTTTCTCGGTGTTCTCGCCGAACACGGTCAGCGTTCGCTTGTACTCGCCGGCGGTCAGCACCTCGAAGTCGACGTCATGCTTCTTCAGCAGGCGATGGAGATTGGGTAGCTGGGCGACCACACCGATCGAGCCGAGAATGGCGAAAGGTGCGGTGAGTATCCTGTCGCCGATGCAGGCCATCATGTAGCCGCCGCTGGCCGCCACCTTGTCGACACAAACGGTCAGCGGCACGCCCGCATCACGTATGCGCACCAGTTGAGAGGCCGCCAGGCCGTAACCATGGACCATGCCGCCGCCGCTTTCCAGACGCAGGACCACCTCGTCCTGCGGCGTCGCCAGCGTCAACAACGCGGTCACCTCGTGGCGCAGGCTGTCCACCGCCGAGGCGCGGATGTCGCCGTCGAAGTCGAGCACGAAGACCCGCGAGGGCGTTTCCGTCTTCTTCGCCTGCTTGGCGGCCTTCGCCTCCCGCTTGCGCAGCGCCTTGAACTGATCCTTCTCCAGCAGCGCCTGCTCCAGGCGTTCGCGCATCGATTTGTAGAACTCGTTGAGCTTGTGCACCTCCAGGTGCCCGGCGCCCTGTTTGCTGCGGCCACGCCGCAGCGATGCCAACGCAATGAGCACGATCACAATGGCCACCACCAGCGTGACGGTCTTGGCCAGAAAGCTGGCGTAGTCGGCAAGAAATTCCACGTACCCCTCCTCGGTGAGATTCAGTCGCCGGCAGTTTTCCACTGGGCGCCAAGCCGCCAGCATACCGGCGCCCCCGTGCCTGAGCCAGTCGGGAACAATTCAAACAAACGTTCGAATTATCGTTGACACTCCCAAATGATGTCCCTACCCTCGCGAAAAAACAGAGCCAGCCGGAGCAGAGCATGGGCAGTATCTACCTGATCAGACATGGTCAGGCGTCTTTCGGCGCAGAGAACTACGATGTGCTGTCCCCCCTCGGTTACCGGCAATCGGAGGCGCTGGGCGATTACCTGGCCCAGCTCGATATCGGCTTCGATCGCTGCCTCGCCGGGGAACTGAACCGCCAGCAGGATACGGCCCGCGCCACGCTCTCCAGGCTGGGCGGAAGTCGGCCCGAACTGGAGATCGATGCCGCCTTCAACGAATTCCATGCCGACGCGGTGATCCGTGCGCACCTGCCCGAGCTGCTCGAATTCGAACCGAACGCCATGCACATCCTGCGCAACGCCGCCGATCACCGTGCCGACTTCCAGCGCCTGTTCAGCCATGTCGTGCATCGCTGGATCTCCGGCGAGCACGAGAAGGACGAACTGGAGAGCTGGCAGGGTTTTCTCGACCGCGTTCGCGGCGGCCTGGAGCGGGTGCTGGAAAGCGCGGGCAAGCATGATCGAATCGCCATCTTCACGTCTGGCGGAACCATTACCGCACTGCTTCAATTGATCATCGGCGTGCCGCCGGTCAAGGCGTTCGAGATGAACTGGCAGATCGTCAACACCTCGCTCAGCCTGCTGAAATTCCGCGACCGTGAGGTCGCCCTGGCTTCCTTCAACAGTCATGCGCATCTGCAACTGTTGAAGAATCCGGAGCTCGTCACCCACAGATGAGCTCAGCCCATAGCGGCCCAAGGCTGCGTGTTACCCCTAACGTCCAAAAGGAAATTCCCATGAGCAATGTCGCCGAGACCTTCAAAGGCATGCAGTCGAAGTTCAACCCCAGCGCCGCTGCCGGCCTGGATCTGGTCTTCCAGTTCAACATCACCGATGCCGAGAATTACTACCTGGTCGTCAAGGACGGCACCTGCGACCTGCAGCAGGGCGATTCCAGCGACGCCAACGTCACCCTGATCATGGACAGCGAAACCATGCAGGGCATCGTCAGCGGCGAGACCGACGGCATGCAGGCCTTCATGGGCGGCAAGCTGCGCGCCGAAGGCGACATGATGCTGGCCCTGAAGCTCAGCGAGCTGTTCCCGGCCTGAGGCGCGAGCCGGTAGCCGCGAGACGAAAAAACCGAAGCCCGGCTTCGGTTTTTTTATGCCGGCGAACCGGCCATCTGCGAATCAGGGCCCTTGATTGGCCGGCAACACTCCGGCCAATAACGGCCGGCAGCGCTTGGTCCCGGGCACCGCGAGCATTAGATTGTTGAATCATCTTGGGCACCGAACATAAGCAGAAGGGATAACAATGGCGCTTACCGATCAAAGCACCGGTGTTCGCGCGGGCGAGGAATTGCCCGCCGACGTCATCGACCAGTACCTCAAGGCGCATATCCCGGGTCTGGAGGGGACGCCGCGGATTTCCCAGTTCCCCGGCGGCGCATCGAACCTGACCTACCTGCTGCAATACCCCGGCCTGGACCTGGTATTGCGCCGCCCACCGTTCGGCCACAAGGCCAAGTCCGCCCACGATATGGGCCGCGAGTACCGCATTCTCAATCAGCTCAACGCAGGCTTTCCTTACTGCCCCAAGGCATATGTCTATTGCACCGACGAATCGGTGATCGGCGCCGAGTTCTATGTGATGGAGCGCGTCAACGGCATCATCCTGCGCTCGGAGCTGCCGCCGGAGCTGAATTTCGACGAATCCCAGACCCGCGCCCTGTGCGAAAGCTTCATCGACAAGTTCGTCGAACTGCACAACGTCGATTACCAGGCCTGCGGGCTCGGCGATCTGGGCAAGCCGGAAGGCTATGTGAAGCGCCAGATCGAAGGTTGGAGCGAGCGCTACGAACGCGCCATGACCCCGGACGCGCCGGCCTGGGACGCGGTCAAGGCCTGGCTGAAGGACAAGATGCCGGCCGACCACCCCAAGCCTGGGATCATTCACAACGACTACCGTTTCGACAACGTGATCCTCAACCCGGACAACCCGATGCAAATCATCGGCGTGCTGGACTGGGAAATGACCACCATCGGCGATCCGCTGATGGACCTGGGCAACACCCTCGCCTACTGGATCGAGGCCAACGATCCGCCGCCGATGCAGGCGATGCGCCGGCAGCCCAGCCATCTGCCCGGCATGCATACCCGGCAGGGCTTCGTCGACTACTACGCCCAGCGCGCCGGCATCGAAATCCCCTGCATCGACTTCTATTACACCTACGGCCTGTTCCGCCTGGCTGGAATCGTCCAGCAGATCTATTACCGCTTCCATCACGGCCAGACCCAGGACAAGCGTTTTGCCCAGTTCATCCAGATGAACAAGCTGCTCGAATACAAGGCCCTGCAAGTGATCGGGCAATCGAAGCTCTGAAGCCAACCCACTGCCTGTGGCCTGCCACGGGAACGAACAAGAAAAGAGGAACGACCATGTCCAAGACCACCCTGTTCGACCTTGACGGCAAGATCGCCTTCGTATCCGGCGCCAGCCGCGGTATCGGCGAGGCCATCGCCAAGCTGCTCGCCCAGCAAGGCGCCCACGTGATCGTCTCCAGCCGCAAGCTCGAGGGCTGCCAGGCGGTCGCCGACGCCATCGTCGCCGCTGGCGGCAAGGCAACCCCGGTGGCTTGCCATATTGGCGAGATGGAACAGATCCAGGCGGTGTTCGCCCGGATTCGCGAGGAGTTCGGTCGCCTCGACATCCTGGTCAATAACGCCGCTACCAACCCGCAGTTCTGCCACATCCTCGATACCGACGTATCGGCGTTCCAGAAGACCGTCGACGTGAACATCCGCGGCTACTTCTACATGTCGATCGAGGCCGGCAAGCTGATGCGCGAGCACGGCGGCGGCAGCATCATCAACGTCGCCTCCATCAATGGCGTGTCGCCGGGGAATTTCCAGGGCATCTATTCCGTCACCAAGGGCGCCGTGATCAACATGACCAAGGCCTTCGCCAAGGAATGCGCGCAGTTCGGCATCCGTTGCAACGCGCTGCTGCCCGGCCTGACCGACACCAAGTTCGCCTCGGCGCTGGTCAAGAACGACTCGATTCTGCAAACGGCCCTGCAGCACATTCCGCTGAGCCGCGTCGCTCAGCCAAGCGAAATGGCCGGGGCCGTGCTCTATCTGGCCAGCGATGCCTCGAGCTACACCACCGGCGTCTCGCTGAACGTCGACGGCGGCTACCTGGCCTGACCGGTACGCCCCGGCGGAAAGCGTGAAGCCCGCCGGGGCTCAGGCAGCGGTATGACGCAGCAGTTTCAGGCAGGCAACGGATGCCGCCAGCTCCACGGCACGCATGTCGTCGAAATTCTTCAGCTGAGGGTCTGCCCCCGCCTCCAGCAATAGCTGCAACAGTTGCGGCCGATCGCTGGAAGCGGTGTACATCAGCGCCGTGGCGCCGGCGTCGTTGCGGTTGTCGAGCTCGGCCCCGGCGTCGATCAGGTCCTGCAGCAGTCCAGCGTCGCGGGAAACACAGGCCAGCCACAGCGCGGTATTGCCGTCATCGTTGCGGGCATGGACGTCCACCCCGAAACCGAGCAGCTCCCTGGCCAAGGCGCGCTGCCCCTGCAGGGCGGCCCGCATCAACGGTGTCAGGCCGTGCAGGCGCGGTGCATCGAGGTTGGCAGGATCGAATTGCCATTCGGCGAGGAAGGCCAGCAGCTCGGGACTGCCGGTTGTTCCGGACACGTTCGCGGAGGGTTCCAGCAACGCGGTGGCCAGCGGCCGGTAGCCGCCGTCGACGCTGTAGACCCTGCGGAAGCGAAAGTCGGAAAACATCTGGGCGAAGGTCCTGCTCGCGTTGCCGTGGTAGCAATAGATCAGCACTGGCGCATCCTTGGCCAGGCGATCGAGCCAGACCGCCACGCGGTCCTCGCTCAGGTGCATGGCACCTTCCAGGTGCTCTTGCCTGTAGCTGTGGGCATCACGCACATCGAACAGGGCCAGGCCCGGCTCGGAGCGGATCAGGACCGCGGCGTCGGGCGCGCACAGGCATTGATATGGAAACCGTTCGGCACTGCTCATGGGAATCTCCCTTCTGTCGGTCCAGGGGTGTCGCGTTGGCTGTAGGCGGGCGCGCTCTCGATGCGTGAATCCAGCACCGGCAGACCAACGGTGAAGTGGTAGAGGCTCTGCCAGGCGTCGTCCTGCAGGCCCAGCAGCTCATGTACAGGGTCGTCGAAGAAACAACCGATGCCGGTGCCGCGAAGGCCCCGGGCCTCGGCTTCGAGGTAGAGCACCTGGCCGAGCAGGCCGGCTTCGCGATGCAGGCTGCGGTAGGCCGCGGGCCCCTGTCGGCGCAACGTCCCGTCGAATTCGGCGAGCATGCCGAGGGCGAAACAGGCGCCGGCAGCGATCTCCTGGTGGCAATGCAGGCTGCGCGAGATCCGCTGCAGCATTCCCGGCTCCATCTCCTCGAGCAGCAGCAGCGTGTCGAAGCCGGGCACCGGTTCGAGCCGCAGCCGCTTCGCCAAATGGGGCTTCAGGCTGGCCAGCAGGGCATCCGTGCGGGGTAGCAGGTAAAGGCCGGGAGCCAGCTCCTCGACATGCCTCACGAACAGGACCAGGGCTATCCGCGGCGTGCCGTCGAGCGCATCCCAAGGCAGCTGCGACGTGGGCCGAAGGCGAGCCAGCAGCGTGGCGAAACAGGCCAGGCTCATACGGTGGTTACGGTCGAAGCGCTTGGCGCTGCGGCGGTTGCCCAGCAGTTCTCCGGCCGCCACGGCGCCGCCCCATGGTTCCGATTGCACCGATGCAGCCGGCGCCAGGAGCGGCACGGCAGGCTCCACCGGAGCATCCTCACGGCGGGTCGCCGCGGCTATCTCGGCGATGCTCGGCCATCGGTACAGTGGATACCGATCGATGGCGGAAGCCAGCCCATGCCAGCATGCCGTCTCCGCCAGGGCACGAAGTTCGGCGGTCGTTACAGGCGGCGGCGCACCATCCGAAAACCCCAGCGAGAGCAGGACTTCACTCTCCTCACACTCGGTATCCGGCCAGCGGTGGGCCGGGAATTCCTCCAGCCGGTCCACACCGGCAAGCCGCGCCAGTGTCGCATTGCCGACCTGCGCCTGCTCCTGCAATCGCCAGCCGAGCACCGCGGCGGCATAGCGCAGCGCCCCCACTGCGTGCCCGACGTCCAGCTGGCAGTAGCGAAAGGCCCGTTCTCCGTATTTCCAGGCCTCGCGCCACATCACGGAAGTCAGCACGATCGCCAATCTGGGGGTGCCGGTTTCGACGGTATGCCGGGCCCGCAGCTCCAGCGCGTGATCTTCGGGGCGATAGTGATAGAGGCCATTCTCCAGCCCCGCGACGCCGGCAACCCACAGGTAGGCTTCGGTCGGATGCAGATTGCCGCTGGAGGGATTGGCCCGCACCGTCCAGCGGTCAGGGCCAAGCGTTTTCCAGGCGCTGAGCCCGAGGGAGAGCTGCAACAGGGCGCCGATACCATGCAAGTCGGGCCGCAGGGCCTTGGCATCGACGGCATCCAGGCTTCGGAAGGGCCGCTGCAGCGCCTGCTGCAACGCGCTACCGGGCGGTGCCGTGGCCAGCAGAGGCAGCCTGATTTGCGGCGCCCCCTGAAAATGGCGAAATGCCGCGGGCTGCGCCTCCCAGTCCAGCGTCTCCGGGCCAGCGGCATATCCGGCGAAACGGTGCTTGCTGCGTTGGTGATAGGCATGCACCGCGGCACGCGCCGCGGTGCATTCGGACAGGTCCTGGCTCGGCATGGCTCGCTCTTCCGTTCGTCTCTGCGAGACGCTTCGGCAAGAGCGATACCAACGCGTCAGACCACATGATTCGGGGGTTCAGGGAAACCGGCATTGTCGGCTTTGCGACACGCGCAGGTGGGGTGGCGGGAAACACATCCAGTCGTTCAGTATGCTGAACGGGAGGATCACCAACGCCAGGCCCGGCCAGCAGGCCCGCGCTCCGATCCTGCCGTCGGATTACCAGTCCTGCATGGCCTGGGTCGCGGCCTCATTCATCGGCCTGGCCAGCAGCCCGGTGGGGGCCAGATCGACGGCATAGACCGCTCCATCGGCAATCGGCATGGAATTGACACGCAAGGCCTGCGCCTCGAAAAAGAACAGATCATGCTGCCCCAGTTGCAGCCATTGCCATACGTCCACACCCAACGGCTTGTCCGCCAGCGCAACCTGGCCATGGCGAGCTCGATCCTGCTGCTCCACAGCGAGATAGCGTCCGGAGAGACGCTCCAGCCGATAGCCGGACTCCAGCCCGATCAGCTCGGCCAGGCTTTTCCAGCGAAGCACATGAAGATCGAGCTGCCACAGATCGCCTTCCAGGATGACCGCGCGCGCCTCCTGGCCCTGCTGCAAGCTGACCTCGTAACGCTGCGCCCCCTGAGCCTCGAAACTCAGCGTAGCCAGTGGCTGGTCGGCGGGCAGCGGCACATAGCGACTGACATCGTAGGCCACCAACCCGATCACCCCGGCGCACGCGAGGATCAGAAAGCCACAGGTGCCGCGCAACCAGCCGAGAAACCAGCGACCACCCAGCAGCAAGCGCAGCGCGACCAGCAACACGATCACAGCCAGTAGCGCGACCACAACCGCGAGCCCTAGATATTGCATGACCAAGCGTCCTTTCCAGTGAGTGCGCCATTATCCGCAGAGCCAATCCGAGCGGCCAGCACCGGCGTGGGACGGCGATCACGAGTCGGCATAGTTCTTTGAATGCGCGCGGGCCATGCCGGCTACGGGCGCACATAAATCTGCTATCGCCATGCCTGTCGCGGCATTATCCTGCCCTCCCCTTGCCTGTCGTTCACCGAGTGCTGCATGCCGTTCACCCTCGAGCTCACGCTGGATTTCTCCACCCTGGCCATCCTGATCATGGTCGCCTTCACTGCAGGCTTCATCGATGCCATCGCTGGCGGCGGCGGCTTGCTCACCATCCCCGCGTTGCTCACCGCCGGCCTGCCACCACACCTGGTACTGGGAACCAACAAGTTGTGCGCCACCTTCGGCGCGGCCACGGCCAGCTACACCTTCTACCGTCGCCGGCTTTTCGAACCCGGGCTCTGGCGCCGCGCCCTCGCGGGCACCACCATCGGCGCGGGGCTCGGCGCGGCGCTCGCGCAGTTCATGCCGGCGAGCTGGTTGAACCAGGCCTTGCCCCTGGTGGTATCCGCCTGCGGCATCTATTTGCTGTTCAGCCGCCTGCCAGAAGCCTCCGCCAACGGTGCGCAGCGCATCGGCCGCAACCGGCAATGGCCACAGAGCCTTTCACTGGGGTTCTACGATGGTGTCGCCGGCCCGGGTACCGGCGCCTTCTGGACCGTCAGCAGCCTGCTGCTCTATCCGCTTGATCTGCTGCGCGCCAGCGGCGTGGCACGCACCATGAACTTCGTCAGTAACGCGGTGGCCCTGACGGTATTCATCATCGGCGGCCATGTCGCCTGGGTGCTCGGCATCGGCATGGGACTGGCGCTGATGGGCGGCGCGTATCTGGGGGCGCATACGGCCATACGAGGCGGTTCCCGGTTCATTCGCCCGGTGTTCATCCTGGTGGTCCTGGCGATGAGCCTGCGCCTAGCCTGGCAGCACTGGGTCGGGACGGCCTGACCGACGAGCCAGGTAGAGCTCGATCAGATAGCGTGCGATGGACTGGCGTGCGGGCAGCGCCGGCAGCCGGTCGATGGCGAACCAGCGGGCATCCTCGATCTCCTCGGGCTGCGGCACGATTTCACCGCCGGCATACTCGGCATGGAAACCCAGCATCAACGAGTGTGGAAATGGCCAGCCCTGGCTGGCGATATAGCGCGGCATGTGGATGGACACACCCACTTCTTCGCGGACCTCACGTTCGACGCATTGCTCGACCGACTCGCCAGGTTCCACGTACCCCGCCAGCGTGCTGTAGACACCCGGAGCAAAGCGCGGCGAGCGTGCCAGCAGCAGCTCGTCGCCACGCGTCACCAGGACGATCATGCTGGGCGAAAGCCGTGGATATTGCTGGGCGCCGCAGGCGGGACAGTACATCGCCCGCTCGTTCGTTCGCTGCTGCATCGCCGAGCCGCAGCTGCCGCAGAAGCGGTGCTGGCTGACCCAGGTACCGATCTGCGCCGCGTACCCGAGCAGGCGAAATAGATCCTGGTCACCCTCCTGCATGAACTGGCGCAACCCCTGCCAATGCGCACCCGGCACCTCGGCGGGAAAATCCAGTTCGAAAAGAAATACCGCCTCGCCGTCGAAATAGCCCAGGCCCTGCTCGCTCAGCAAGGGCAGCGCCAGGCGCTTGAGCCAATCCCGTGGAAACAGCACGCCGCTGCTGTCGAAAAGAAACTGCTGCCGGCAATGCACCACCGCCCAGCCGCCGGGCATTGCCGGGTCGAGCAGGGCCGCTTGCCAGCGCAGGCTCATCAGGCCGCTACCGGCATGCCCAGGGCACGTACGCTCTCGCTCGCCAGGTCGAGCACGCTGGCACGCGAGTCGTCGCGGCGCAGCACCGCACCGCCCTCCAGGTAGTACTCCAGGCTGGTCAGGGCATCGGCGAGGGTTTCCAGCATCTGCTCGGGCGGCATCTGGTTCGATTCGAGCATCTGTTTCTGGATGAAATCGGCACAGGCCCCGATGAGTTCGGCGGCGCGCTCCTGCTCGAGGAAACGCAACCCGCCCCGCACCGCCTGCAGACTGAACGGCACGTTGGCCAGGTGCAGCTTCTCGCCATTGGATTCGAGATAGGCGGTGATGGCGCGCTTGGCCAACGCCAGCCCGGCCGTCGCCTCGTCGATCACCACGATGCAGGCTTCGGTCAGTTGGTGGTTGGCAAAGGCCTCAGCCTCCATCCCGGGCCGCGCCACTTGCGGCTTGGCTTCACGACGGTCGCCGCGCTCCAGGCTGGCGACCATGCTTTCGACATACAGCACCGCATCGGCGAGTCGTTGCAGCGCTTCGGCCTGCGGCGCCTGTTCGAGACTCCAGCCGGACACGCCTGGCAACTGCGCCTGCAGGGTACTGGCCGCCGAAGACAGGCCGACCATGCCCAGCGTCTTGGCCATCTTGCCCAGCAGATTGTGCAGATTCGAATAGGCCTCGGCCTGAGCCGTTCCACGCTCGATCAGGTCCAGCAGATCCTTGAGGCTGGCGAGTTCCTCGCGGATCGCCGAGGACAGCGAACGCATCACCGCCTGCCCGGGCCCGGCAAGGCGCTGGGATTCATCCTCGAGCAGGTGGTCGGTGAACGGCAGCGGGCCCAGCGAGAATACCTGGCGCACCTGGCTGGCGACCGGGCCATTGCTGTCCGCCAGGGCGACCACGTAGAGCAGCTCCTTGAGCAGGCTGCGCGGCGCCTCGTATGCGGCATTGCCGACGATGATCTGTTTCAGCTCCCGGTCCAGTCGGGAAAATAGCTGTTTGCGCGACTTTCGCGGCAAAAGCTGGCCATCCAGTTGGGCTTCTATCGCGGCGCTGCCGATCCAGCACAGACGGCTGGCCGGCGAATTGACGAACAGGTGATCGAGACGACTGAGCGCCCGCCCCATCAGCTTCAGGCTGGCCGGCAGGTTCTCCTCGCGGATGAAGCCAAGCAGGCCGATCTGGTACATCTGGCGCAGGCGCCGGGCCTCAGCGCGGGATACACCGCCGGCGCGCGCCGCTACCTCGACGGCCGGACGGGCATGGTCGAGGCGGACGCTGAAGAAGAAGCTCTCGGGCAGTGGCGGCTGTCCGCAGGCCAGGCGCAGGACATTGATGGCCGGCAACAGCAGTTCGGGGATTTCCTGGCGGCTGGCGTCGACGCTTTCCAGGTAGCGGCGTAGCACGTACAGCGCGTTGCTCAATGCGGCGAGCTGCATGTCGCGGTCTTCCCCGGCGCCGACAGGAATATCGGTCGCCAGCTGCAACACTTCCTGCGCCAGCAGCTCCGCCCCGGTCAGTTCGATCAGGTTGAGCGTACCGCGCACCTGCTTGAGGTTCTCCACGGCCTGCTGCAGCAGGCCGCCATTATTGCGATCGATGATGAAGTGTTCGAGGCTCTGTTCCGCCTCTTCCATGGTGGCGAACAGCTCGTCGCGAACCAGGCCGAGTGAAGTAGCTCCAGTAACCATGCCTAGTGCGCCTCCCGCGCAAGGTTGAAGTGGCGCATCAGTCGGCGAAATCCGGCTTCTGTTTGCTCATGTGGGCGGCGATGGCGACCTTGAGGTCCGTCGATTGCAGCATGGCCGCGTTCCAGGTGGCGATGTATTCGAGACCGTCGTCGACACGATGGTCGCGCATGTAGCGGATCATTTCCTTGGTGCCACGGATCGCCACCGGCGACTTGGCGGCAATTTCGCCGGCCAGGCCAAGAACGGCTTCCATCATCGCCTGGTGGTCGGCATAGGTGCGGTTCACCAGACCGATGGCACGGGCCTCCTCGCCATCGATGGTACGCCCGGTGAACGCCAGCTCGCGCATCATGCCGTCGCCGATGATGCGCGGCAGGCGCTGCAGGGTACCCACATCGGCCGCCATGCCCATGTCGATTTCCTTGATGGAAAACTTCGCATCCGTCGTGCTGTAGCGCATGTCGCAGGCCGAGATCAGGTCGATCGCGCCGCCCAGGCAATAGCCCTGGATCGCGGCGATGACCGGCTTGCGGCAGTTATCCACGGCGTTGAAGGAGGCCTGCAGGGAAAGAATCTTGCGGCGCAGTTGCTCGGCGTTGCGCCCCACGTCGCTGCCCAGCTGGCTGCCGGCTTGCGCCAGCAGCTGCAGATCGATACCGGAGGAAAAATGCTGGCCGGCTCCGCTGAGAACCACGACGCGCACCGCGTCGGTGGCATCGATCCAGTCGAAGATATCGATGATTTCCGACCAGAAGTCGGCATTCATCGCGTTGATCTTCTCGGGCCTGTTGATCACGACCCGGGCAATCTTGTCTGCCAACTCTACGCGGAAGGCTTGGTATTCGGTCACGCTATCATCCTCGACAGCAAGGGCGCATGGAAAGCATCGTGCAGGCGGCCTGCAACGACGGTGGGCCACTATAACAAGTGGCACCGCGCCGGGTGAATGTCGATGCAGACGATGTGAAACAGGCCACGCCGTCAAGCGCCCCGCATAGCGGGCATCCCGACTGGATACGCGCGCGGCGGGTCTCAATCCTCACGGATGCAGTCAACGGTGTATTCGCCGGCGTTCACCGCGAGCTCGTGCTGCAGCCCATGCACATCGGCATCGAAACCGGGAAAGCGCTCGGCGAAATCCCGGGCGAAGCGAAGATAATCCAGAATCGAGCGGGTCTCCCGGGTGAATCGCTCGCCCGGCATGATCAGCGGGATGCCCGGCGGATACGGCACCAGCATCACGGCGGCGATACGCCCTTCCAACGCCTCGATCGACACGGCCTCGACCTCGCCGCGCACCAGCTTGTCATAGGCCTCCGACGGCGTCATCGCCGGCTCGGGCAGCGCCGTGTACATCCGCCGCATGGCCTTGGCCGTGGCGTTCTCGCAATAGCAGGCATGCAGCGCATCGCACAGATCGCGCAGCCCCAGGCCGGCATAGACGGCCGCTCCCCGGCGGGCAATCGAGGGCAAGGCATCGACCAGGGGCGTATTGGCGTCGTAGTGGCGCTTGAACTCCAGCAGCTCGGTCAACAACGTGCTCCACTTACCCTTGGTGATGCCCATCGAGAACAGCACCAGCATCGAGTACAGGCCGGTCTTCTCCACCACCAAGCCCCGTTCCCAGAGAAACTTGCTGACCACCGCCGCGGGGATGCCACTGTTTCCCAGTGTTCCGGACGCCGTAAGCCCGGGCGTTACCAGGGTGACTTTGATCGGATCGAGCAGCACGTAGTCGCTGGCGACATCGCCGAAACCATGCCAGTCCGCCATCGGTTCCAGCAGCCAGTCCGGCGTTACCAGCGCCTCGGCGCCATCGACCAGCGGCGGCTGCCAGATGCTGAACCACCAGTCGTCGGCATCGATGTGCTGGCGCAGGTTGGCCAGCGCCCGGCGGAAGCTCAACGCCTCGTCGAAGGTCTCCTGGATCAGCGAACGGCCGGCAGGTCCCTCCATCATCGCCGAGGCCACGTCCAGGGAGGCCAGGATGCCGTACTGCGGCGAGGTGGAGATATGCATCATGAAGGCTTCATTGAAGCGATCGCGATCCAACTGGCGCGTCTGGCTATCCAGCACATGGATCATCGAGGCCTGGCTGAAGGCCGCCAGCAGCTTGTGCGTCGAGTGGGTGGTGAACACCAGCGGCCCCTGCTCGCGCGTATCCATGCCGTAGCGGCCATCGTAGAACTCGTGGAATGCCGCATAGGCGTACCAGGCCTCGTCGAAGTGCAGCACCTCGACGCTGTCCATCAGGGTTCGCTTGATCAGGTTGGCGTTGTAGCACAGGCCGTCGTAGGTGGAATTGGTCACCACCGCCAGCTTGACCTTCGCCGGTCCCCCGCGGGCCAGCGGGTTGGCGGCGATCTTGGCCTGGATCGATTCGCGGCTGAACTCCTCCAGCGGGATCGGCCCGATGATGCCCAGCTCGTTACGCGCCGGGCTCATGTACAGCGGTATCGCGCCGGTCATGATGATCGCGTGGAGGATGGATTTGTGGCAGTTGCGATCCACCAGCACCAGGTCGCCGCGCGCCACCATCGAATGCCAGACGATCTTGTTCGCCGTCGAGGTGCCGTTGATCACGAAGAAGGTGTGGTCGGCGCCGAAATTGCGCGCCGCACGGGCCTCCGCCGCCGCCAGCGGCCCGGTGTGGTCGAGCAGCGAGCCGAGCTCCGGCACCGAGACCGAGAGATCCGAGCGCAGCGTGTTCTCGCCGAAGAACTGGTGGAAGGCCTGCCCCACGGGACTCTTGCGATAGGCCACGCCGCCGCCGTGGCCGGGCGTGTGCCAGGAATAGTTGGACTCGCCGGTATGCTGCACCAGGGCGCGGAAGAACGGCGGCAGCAGGTCCTCGAGGTAGTTGCGCGCCGCTCGCGCGACCTGCCGGGCGAGGAACGGCACGGTGTCCTCGTAGAGATAGAGCAACCCGCGCAGTTCGTTGAGATCGGCCATGGCCTCGGCCGGCGCATTCTCGATGGTGACCTGCTCGCCGAGGGCGAAGATCGGCAGGCGCGGCGCACGATGCCGGGCCACCCGGATCAGTTCCACCACGTCGTGCAGCAACCGCTGGTTATCGCCGGCACCTTCGGCCGCAACCAGGATGCAGGCCAGGCCGTGGTGGGTCGAGGCAACGATACGACCTTCGCTGGAGCTGGCCGTGGGCAGGATGGTGAAGCCGTCGCGCTCCAGTTCGGCAGCGATGCCGCGTATGCGCTCGCCGGCCACGGTGTCGGCCTTGATGTCGCGATGGACGATGAGGATGGGGAATTTCAGGTCTTTATACATGCGCGCGCTCTGCGAACGATTCACCTACAGGGTAGAAGCGTCCGCAGCAAAGCGACAGCGCAGCGCGCCCGGCCTCAGGCCGGGGTAGAGGTCTCGGTTTCCAGCTGCAGCCACAGCGGCGCCGCCCCGGCCGCCTTCTCGATGGCGGCCATGCGCGCCATGTGCGCCGCGGCCTCTTCCTCGCTGGCACGCAGCACGGCGGTGCGCGGCCGGTCCGCCGGCAACCGGCGAATCGGGCTCGGTTGCGGCCGGCCGCCATCGGCGCTCTCGCCATCGCCGGCCAGCGACAGGTTGGTCTGGCCGCCGGTCATGGTCAGCCAGACGTCGGCGAGAATCTCCGCATCGAGCAAAGCGCCGTGCAGGTCGCGCCCGGAGTTGTCGACGCCATAGCGCTTGCACAGGGCATCGAGGTTGTTGCGCTGCCCGGGGTGGCGTTCGCGCGCCATCAGCAGGGTGTCGAGCACCGTGCAGTGGTCGGTGATCTCCGCCCGTTCCTGCTGGCCGAGCAAGGCGAACTCGTTGTTGATGAAGCCGAGGTCGAACGCCGCGTTGTGGATGACCAGTTGCGCGTCCTTGATGAATTCGAAGAACTCGTCGGCAACGTCGCGGAAACGCGGCTTGTCGAGGAGGAACTCGTTGGTGATGCCGTGGACGGCGATCGCGCCCTCGTCCACCTCGCGATCGGGCTGCAGGTAGACGTGATAGTGCCGGCCGGTCAGGCGGCGGCCGATGACTTCGACACAGCCAATCTCGATGATGCGGTGGCCATCGGTTACCGGCATGCCGGTGGTTTCGGTATCCAGCACTACGCTGCGCATACGGTTTCGCTCACTTACACAATCGGTTGTCGTTTGGCCTGGACCACGCCGCGATTGGCCAGCAGGTCGGCCTGCTCGTTGCCCGGATGGCCGTTATGGCCGCGGACCCATTCCCAGCTCACCTGGTGGCGATTGACCTGCTCGTCGAGCTGCTGCCAGAGATCGGCATTCTTCACCGGCTGCTTGCTGGCGGTTTTCCAGCCACGCTTCTTCCAGTTCGGCATCCAGTCGTTGATGCCTTGCATGACGTACTGCGAATCGGTGACCAGGCGCACCTTGCAAGGCCGCTTGAGTTCGGCGAGGGCACGGATGGCGGCCATCAGCTCCATGCGGTTGTTGGTGGTATCCGCCTCTCCGCCCCAGAGCTCGCGCTTGACGCCCTTGTACACGAGCAATGCGCCCCAGCCGCCCGGACCGGGATTGCCCTTGCAGGCGCCGTCTGTGTAGATCTCGACCCAATCGTCGCTCATGAAGATTACTTGCCTTGTCTATCGGGCCACGGCAGCCGACGCGGTATCCAAATGCCCGGCAGCGGCTATTCCGCGTCGCGACGGCTGACCTTCGCCACCGGCATCGGCAGCAATTGCCCCATGCGCTCGCGCCGCTGCTGGCGCAAGGGCCGCAGGCCGATCATCAGCTTGCGCGCCACCAGCAGGTAGAAGCCGCCGGTCGGCGCCTGCAAGCGCTGCCCCAGCGTTTCGAGCCGCGACAGGCGGGCCTGCCAGTCGTTCGAAGAAAGCGGCGGACAATAGCATCCGAAGCGGCGTTTCTCCAGCGCGAATCCCAGCAGATTCAGCCAGTCGCCTACCCGCGAGGGACGAATGCAGCGCGCCTCGCGCAGCACCTCGCGCGAGAGCAGATGGCGCATGCCCCAGGCGCTCCAGGGGTTGATGCCGACGATCAGCAAATGCCCGCCGGGGCGCACCCCGCGGGCGGCTTCGCGCAACAACCCATGCGGCGAAAGGCTGAAGTCCAGCGCATGCTGCAGCACCACCACATCGGCGGCGTGCTCACCGAGCGGCCAGGCCTGTTCCTCGCAATGAATTTCCACCCCGGGCAGGGGGGCACCGAGACGAACGCTGCGCTTGATGTGCTGCGGCGCCACCGACGCTCCGGCGAATGGGCCATTGTGGATCAGGTAGCTGCCGAAACAACGGCTCAGCTCCTCGTTCAGCACGTGCTGTTCCTGCGCCAGCAGCTGCTGCCCGAGAGGCCCCTCGAACCAGAGGCTGGCCTGGTCGATCAGGGACCGCCAGGAATCGCTGCATTGGGTGGACGGTTGATCGTTCATCGCTTGGCTCCGTTCGTCGCGCGGGCTCGCTCGACGATGAGTTCGCTCGGGTTCAACTTTCCCATTGGCCTGCTAGGGTCTGTTCCCGTTTCATTCGCGGCCGCGCCGGAGCCTGTTTTACCGCGAGGCAAGGCACGAGATGCGAAGTTTAGTCGGCTAAATGAGCCATCGAGTAACGCCGCATCGCGGTAAAACAGGCCCGGCCCTTCGGGTTGCGCGGGAAATAGCCCCCGCTGTCGTTGCAGGACTTGGCAAGGGAATGACCATTACCTGCGTCCTGCGCCTAACCGGGGGCTATTTCTCGCAGCAACGCGGCTTGCGATGAAACGGGAACAGACCCTAGGATGCGCCTTTGCCACAGACTTGGCGACCCGCCCCATGTTGAAGATCGAAGCCCTCCCCGCCTTCACCGACAACTATATCTGGTTGCTCCAGGACGAGGCCGCCCGGACCTGCGCCGTGGTCGACCCCGGTGACGCCGCCCCCGTACTGGCCTGGCTGCATGCCCATCCCGACTGGCGGTTGAGCACGATCCTGGTGACTCACCATCACCACGACCATGTCGGTGGCGTGCAACAGCTCAAGGCAGCCACCGGAGCCCGGGTCTACGGACCCGCCGCCGAGAACATTCCGGCCTGCGACGAGGCGCTCGGCGACAACCAGCGCATCGAAGTGCTCGGGCAGGACCTGCGGGTCATCGCGGTTCCCGGGCATACGCTCGGGCATATCGCCTACTTCCATGCCGATACCGAGCAGCCCTGGCTGCTCTGTGGCGACACCCTGTTCGCCGCCGGTTGCGGCCGCCTGTTCGAGGGCACCGCTGCGCAGATGTTCGATTCCCTGCAGCGTCTGGCCCGCGCGCCCGACAACACCCTCATCTATTGCACCCACGAATACACGCAAAGCAACCTGCGCTTCGCCCAGGCCGTCGAGCCGAACAATCCGGAGATTGCCGAGCGGGTACGGGAAGTAGCCCAGTGGCGCGCCGCGGACCGTATCAGCCTGCCGACCACGCTGGAAATCGAACGGGCCACCAACCCCTTCCTGCGCAGCGCTATCCCCGCGGTTCGCGAAGCTGCCGAGCAGCACTGCGGCAGCCGCCTGGGCAGCGACGTCGAGGTTTTCGCGACCCTGCGCGCCTGGAAGGATCGATTCTGAACAAGGTCGACGAGTTCCCGAAACGGGACGGGCAAGCTTGACCCCATCTGGGTGCATTCCTAGAATCCCCGGAATTTTGATTCCGGGGAAACCTCCAGCCAATGCCGCCAGCTCCCAAGAAACGCCACGAACCGGACGCCTTGGCAGCCTCTGGTCGCGCATTGGCACTCGCCCTCTGCATCGCCCTCGCGGGCTGTCAAAGCAACGCCCTGCGTGACGATTCGTTCGAGCAGACCAGACGCCAGGCGACGGCGGTGGAACAGGAGCCCATCTGGCTGACGGACGAGACCGCCTCAGCGCTCCACAAGGATATCTGGGAACGCATCCGCGAAGGCTACAAGCTTCAGGAACACCTCGAAAACAATCCCCGCATCGAGCAACAGCGCCTGCTGTTCGCCAGCCGCCCCAACGACATAAAGATCGCCAGCGAGCGCGGCAGCCCCTACATCCATTACATCGTCGAGCGGCTGGAAGAGCGCGACATGCCGCTCGAACTGGCGCTGCTGCCGATCATCGAAAGCTCCTATGACCCCTTCGCCTACTCGCCGGCGCACGCGGTAGGGCTCTGGCAGTTCATTCCCGCCACCGGTCGTCACTTCAACCTCCGACAGACCAGCTGGTACGACGGCCGTCGTGACATCACCGCCTCGACGAATGCCGCCCTGCGCTACCTGAGCTACCTGCACGGGCTGTTCAATGGCGACTGGCTGCTGGCGCTGGCGGCCTACAATGCCGGCGAAGGCACCGTCAGCCGGGCGATCGAGCGCAACCAGAAACTCGGCCTGCCCACCGACTACTGGAACCTGCCGCTGCCGCGCGAGACCCGTGACTACGTGCCGAAGCTGCTGGCACTGTCCCAGCTGATCGAGGCACCCGAAGCCTACGGCATCAATCTGAGCCCGATCGCCAACGAACCCTACTTCGAGGTCATTGCGCTCAAGCAGCGCATGGACCTGGCGCGCGTCGCCAAACTGGCGGATCTCGACGAGGACGAGCTGTACCAGCTGAATCCGGCCTTCACCCGCCGCATCACCCTGGACGGCCCGCAGCAGTTGCTGGTGCCCCTGGAGAAGGCCGAGATGCTGGCGGCCAACCTGGCACTGATGAAGCCGCAGGAACTGGTCGATTGGCAGCAGTACCGGGTCCGCGCCGGCGATACGCTCGGCGCCATCGCCAACCGGCACCACCTGACGGTCAACATCATCCGCGACATCAACCGACTGCAAAACAACACACTGCGTATCGGCCAGGTGCTCAGCCTCCCCATCAGCAGCGATGCCAACACCTCACGCGAGCTCTTGCATGCGGTGGCCCGGCAACCGGCCTCGACTCCGCGCAGCTACCGGGTCAAGTCCGGCGACAACCTCTGGGACATCGCCAAGGCCCAGGGCGTATCGGTGCGCGACCTGCAACACTGGAACAACCTTTCCGGCAGCCAGCTCAAGGTCGGCCAGGCGCTGTTCCTGCAAGGACCGGCCGTTGCCACAGCGAAAAGCAAGGGTGGCTCGCCGACCTACTACAAGGTGCAGAAAGGCGACTCTCTGTACCAGATCGCCAAGCGCTTCAACGTCCAGCTGAACAAGCTGAAGATCTGGAACCCGAAAGGCACCGAAGTATTGCGTCCCGGCCAGTTGCTGACCCTTTATCTGCCGAACTGATCCCTGGCTCACTCCTGGCGGCAAGAATCTGGAGCCTTGTGGCCGTGCACCCACCACGGGTCCGGCGAAGCCCGGGGGGGGCTTTAGGAGCCCGCTTACGGGCGACCCACCACAACGCCGATGACCGCCCGCCGGCAAGCCGGCTCCCCCGGGGCAGCGGGTACATGCCGCCTTCCTGGGGAGAGTGACCTCAGGCGAGATGCTGACCCCGGGAGGGCTGAAGTCCACCCTACTGCCCCGCCTCGACAGCCGACGCGGACATGGCCTTCGCAAAGCCACCCGCCAACGCCGTTCGCGCCCCCATGGCAGGCAGTTTGTCCAGCCTTTTTCCTGCGCATACAAGCTGTTACTGTACCGGCCCGAGAAGCCCGAAAGCGCCATGGATCGGATTCCCCGTCTGATGCGATTGCTGCCCCTGTTACTAGCCTGTCTGGCCTTGAGCTTTCCCGCCCTCGCGACCATCAGCGAAAGCCATGGTTATGCGCAGTTCGGCACTCTTAAGTACCCAGCCTCCTTCACCCACTTCGACTGGGTGAATCCCCGTGCGCCCAAGGGTGGACGGGTCAAATTGATGGCTGCCGGCACCTTCGACACCCTCAATCCCTACACCTTCAAGGGCACCAGCCCGAGCGCGACGCCGGGTTTCCTGCAGTACGGCATCAGCGAGCTGAACGAGCCGCTGATGGTCGGCACCGGCCTCTACGATCCCTCCGGCGACGAACCCGCTTCCAGCTACGGCCTGATCGCCGAGTCGGTGGAGTACAGCGACAACCACAGCTGGGTGGTCTTCAACCTGCGCAAGGAGGCCCGCTTTCACGATGGCAAGCCGATCACCGCCTACGACGTGGCGTTCTCCTACCGGCTGCTGATCCGCGACGGCCATCCGCAATACCGCACCAACCTGCGCGGAGTGGCGCGTGTCGACATCCTCAACCGCCACCGCATCCGCTTCATCTTCGAGCAGCCCGATTCGTTGCTGATCATGCGCCTCGGCGAACTACCGGTGCTGCCGCAGCACTATTGGAAGAACCGCGACTTCAAGGCCACCACCTTCGAACCGCCGCTGGGCAGCGGCCCCTACCGCATCAGCCGGGTGCAACCCGGACGACAGGTGGTGTTCGAGCGCGTGCGCGACTGGTGGGGCGCCAAACTGCCGGTGAATCAGGGCAAATACAACTTCAACCGGATCGAGGTCGAGTTCTACCGGGACAATGTGGTCGCCTTCGAGGCATTCAAGGTCGGCGAATTCGATTTTTATATCGAGCATCAGGCGAAAAACTGGGCGAACGGCTATCAGTTCCCGGCGGTGATGCGCGGCGACGTCATCCGCGCCGAAATCCCCCATCAGATTCCGACCCAGACGCAAGCGCTGTTCATGAACAACCGCCGCCCGGTCTTCGCCGATATCCGCGTGCGCGAAGCCCTGGGCTTGATGTTCGATTTCGAATGGACCAACCGGGCGCTGTTCTACGATGCCTATCGCCGTAGCGAGAGCTACTACCCCAACAGCGACTTCACCGCCACCGGCAAACCGGAAGGCGGCGAGTGGCTGCTGCTCTCGCCCTATCGCGATCAGTTGCCGGCGAAGCTGTTCAGCGAGCCCTTCGCGCTGCCGAAAACCGACGGGCGTGGAATCCCGCGCGAAGCCCTGCGCCGTGCACTCGGCCTGCTTGCCGAAGCCGGCTGGAAACCCTCGGATGCCGGCCTGCTGAATGCTGCCGGGCAGCCGCTGCAATTCGAGATATTGCTGGTAAACCCGCGCCTGGAGCGCATTCTCCAGCCCTACGTGGAGAACCTGGCCCGTATCGGCATCCAGGCCTATCTGCGCACCATCGACAGTGCACAGTACAAGCAGCGACTCGATCATTACGACTACGACATGATCCTGATGACCCTGGCACAAAGCCTGAGCCCGGGCATCGAACAATACCTGTACTTCCATTCCAGCCAGGTCGACGTCAAGGGTGGTCGCAACTATGCCGGCATCGCCAATCCGATCGTCGACGAACTGCTGGCCAAACTGCTGGCCGCGCAGACTCGTGACGAACAGGTGGCTGCGGCCCGCGCCATCGACCGCGTACTGCTGTGGAACCACTACACGATTCCGAACTGGTTCATCAGTAACCATCGCCTGGCGTATCGTAATCGGTTCGCCCACGTCACCACACCGCCCTACACGCTGGGGCTGCACGCCTGGTGGCTGAAGAGCTTGGAGAAGGCCAAATGAACGACCACAAGCGCCATCCGCTGCTTCGCGCCGGCCTGCTGGGCCTGCTCTGCCTGGCCGGCCTGATCGAGGCGGCACCCCGCCACGCCCTGACGCTGTACGACGAGAAACCCAAGTACCCGGCCAATTTCAGCCATTTCGACTACGCCAACCCGGATGCCCCGAAGGGCGGTACCTTGCGCCAGGCCGGCTTCGGCAGCTTCGATTCGCTCAACCCCTTCATCAACAAGGGCGTCGCGGCGGACGACATCGGTCTGGTCTACGACACCCTCACGACCAACAGCCTGGACGAACCCTTCACCGTCTACGGCCTGCTGGCCGAGAAGATCGAGAGAGGCCCGAACAACAGCTGGGTACGCTTCCATCTGCGCCCGCAAGCGCGCTTCCACGACGGCGAACCGGTCAAGGCCGAAGACGTGGTCTTCACCTTCGAAACCCTGATGACGCAAGGTGCTCCGCACTACCGCGGCTACTATGCCGACGTGGAAAAGGTCGTGGCGGAAAGCCCGCGGCGCGTGCGCTTCGATTTCAAGCATGCCGGCAATCGCGAACTGCCCTTGATTCTCGGCCAGCTACCGGTGCTGCCCAAGCACTGGTGGGCCGAACGTGACTTCACCTCGGGGAACCTGGAGCCACCGCTGGGCAGCGGGCCCTACCGCGTGGAACGTGTCCAGGCCGGGCGGTCGATTCGCTATGCGCGCGTCGAGGACTACTGGGGCAAGGACCTGCCGGTGAACCGCGGCTTCTACAACTTCGACCACCTGACCTTCGACTACTACCGCGACAATACCGTGGCACTACAGGCCTTCAAGGCCGGGCATTTCGACTACTGGTTCGAGACCGCCGCGAAGAGCTGGGCAACCGCCTATGACATCGCCGCAGTCAGGGACGGCAGGATCGTCAAGGAAGAGATCGCCAACCACAACCCCACCGGCATGCAGGGCTTCATCTTCAACATCCGTCGCCCGACACTGCAGGATCGCCGCGTACGGGAGGCGCTGGGACTGCTGTTCGACTTCGAATGGACCAACCGCCAATTGTTCAACGGTGCCTACAGCCGCACCCGCAGCTATTTCGACAACTCCGAACTCGCCTCTTCCGGGCTGCCCGACAAGGAAGAGCTCAAGGTGCTGGAGCCGCTGCGCGGCACGATCCCGGACGAGGTTTTCGAAAAACCGTTCGAACTGCCCCGCACCCAGGCCAACGGCGTGATCCGCGAGCAGCAGCGCCAGGCCTACCGCCTGCTCACCGAGGCCGGCTGGCGGGTCGAGAACGATCGCATGGTCGATGCCGACGGCAAACCGGTGAAGCTGGAATTCCTGCTGGTGCAGGCCGAGTTCGAGCGGGTCCTGCTGCCCTACAAGCGCAACCTGGCAGACCTCGGCATCGAGCTGGAGATCCGCCGAGTGGACGTCTCGCAATACATCAACCGGCTGCGCTCGCGCGATTACGACATGATCGTCAGCGGCTTCGGCCAGTCCAACTCGCCGGGTAACGAGCAACGCGAATACTGGCATTCGGCGAGCGCGGACAATCCCGGCAGCCGTAATTTCATCGGTCTCAAGGACTCGGCGATCGACACTCTGGTCGAGGGGCTGATCGCCGCCGACTCGCGCCAGGAGCTGATCAGCCATACCCGTGCGCTGGATCGCGTGCTGCTCTGGGGCCACTACGTGGTACCCAACTGGCACATCAAGACCTGGCGCGTGGCCTACTGGAACCACCTAGCCCACCCGGCCGTCACGCCGAAACAGGACATCGGCCTGATGACCTGGTGGCGCAAGCCGGATGCGGCCGTACCCGTCGCCGATCCGGCAGAAGCCCAGAAGGCCGAGAAAGCCGGCGCCCCCGCGCCTGCAGCGGTGCCCGATGACGCCGAGGCGGAGCGCTGAGCATGCTGGCCTATATCCTTCGCCGACTGCTGCTGATCATCCCTACCCTGTTCGGCATCCTGCTGATCAACTTCATCATCATCCAGGCCGCGCCGGGCGGTCCGGTGGAACAGGCGATCGCCAAGCTCGAGGGCTTCGAGGGTGCCACCAGCCGTATCGCCGGCGGCGGCTCGGAAGTCGCCGTGGGCGGCACCAGCTATCGCGGCGCACAGGGCCTGGATCCCGAACTGATCGCCGAGATCGAGCGCCTGTACGGTTTCGACAAGCCGCCGGCCGAGCGCTTCTGGATCATGCTCAGCAACTACCTGCGGCTGGATTTCGGCGAAAGCTTCTTCCGTGACGCCAAGGTCACCGACCTGATCGTCGAGAAGATGCCGGTCTCCATCTCGCTGGGACTGTGGAGCACGCTGATCATGTACCTGGCGTCGATTCCGCTGGGCATCGCCAAGGCCACCCGCCACGGCAGCAAGTTCGACGTCTGGACCAGTTCGGCGATCATCGTCGGCTACGCCATCCCGGCGTTCCTCTTCGCCATCCTGCTGATCGTGCTGTTCGCCGGCGGCAGCTACTGGAACTGGTTTCCGCTGCGCGGGCTGACCTCGGCCAATTTCGACGACCTGACCCTGGGCGGCAAGATCATCGATTACTTCTGGCACCTGGCGCTGCCCGTCACCGCCCTGGTGATCGGCAACTTCGCCACCCTGACCCTGCTGACCAAGAACAGCTTCCTCGACGAGATCAACAAGCAGTACGTGATCACGGCACGCGCCAAGGGTTTGAGCAAGAATCGCGTGCTCTACGGCCACGTCTTCCGCAACGCCATGCTGATCATCATCGCCGGCTTCCCGGCCGCCTTCATCGGCATGTTCTTCACCGGCTCGCTGCTGATCGAGGTGATCTTCTCCCTCGATGGCCTCGGCCTGCTCAGCTTCGAGGCGGCGATCAACCGCGACTATCCAGTGGTGTTCGGCACCCTCTTCCTCTTCACCCTGCTCGGCCTGGTGGTGAAGCTGATCGGCGACCTGACCTACACGCTGGTCGACCCGCGCATCGATTTCGAAAGCAGGGAGGCCTGAGATGCAGTTGTCCCCCCTCAACCGGCGACGGCTGGCACTGTTCAAGGCGCACAAGCGCGGCTGGTGGTCACTGTGGATCTTCCTCGCGCTGTTCGTGCTCAGCCTCGGCGCGGAGATCATCGCCAACGACAAGCCGATCGTGGTGCGCTACGACGGCGAATGGTTCTTCCCGGTGTTCAAGCGCTATCCGGAGACCGCCTTCGGCGGCGAATTCCCGCTGCAGGCCAACTACAAGAGCCCCTACATCCAGGAGCTGATCGCCGCGAAGGACGGCTGGATGATCTGGCCGATCATTCCCTTCAGCTATTCGAGCATCAACTACGAGCTGCAGGTGCCGGCGCCGGCCCCGCCTTCGCTGGAAAACTGGCTGGGCACCGACGACCAGGGCCGCGACGTGCTGGCCCGGGTCATCTACGGCTTTCGCATCTCGGTGCTGTTCGCCCTGACGCTGACGCTGATCAGCTCGGTCATCGGCGTGATCGCCGGGGCGCTGCAAGGCTTCTACGGCGGCTGGGTCGATCTGGTCGGCCAGCGCTTGCTGGAGATCTGGTCGGGCCTGCCGGTGCTCTATCTGCTGATCATTCTGGCCAGCTTCGTGCAGCCCAACTTCTGGTGGCTGCTGGGCATCATGCTGCTGTTCTCCTGGATGAGCCTGGTGGATGTGGTGCGTGCCGAATTCCTGCGCGGACGCAACCTCGAGTACGTGCGCGCCGCCCGCGCGCTGGGCATGCAGAACGGCGCCATCATGTTCCGCCACATCCTGCCCAACGCCATGGTCTCCACCATGACCTTCATGCCCTTCATTCTCACCGGCGCCATCGGCACCCTCACTGCACTGGACTTCCTCGGATTCGGCCTGCCGGCCGGGGCGCCGTCGCTGGGCGAACTGGTCGCCCAGGGCAAGGCCAACCTGCAGGCGCCCTGGCTCGGTATCAGCGCCTTTCTGGTGCTGGCGATGATGCTGACCCTGTTGGTGTTCATCGGGGAGGCGGCGCGCGATGCCTTCGACCCAAGGAAATGACATGACCGAGCATTCGATTGGCGAGAATCTGGTCGAGGTCCGCAACCTGGCCGTCGAGTTCGTCAGCGGCGATCAGCTCCAGCGCGTCGTCGAGGGCGTGAGCTTCGACATCCGCAAGGGCGAGACCCTGGCGCTGGTCGGCGAAAGCGGCTCGGGCAAATCGGTCACCGCGCATTCGATCCTGCGCCTGCTGCCCTACCCGCTGGCGCGGCATCCACAGGGGCAGATCCAGTTCCACGGCCAGGATCTGCTGCAGTCCAGCGAAAAGGCCATGCGCGGTATCCGCGGCAACCGCATCGCCATGGTCTTTCAGGAACCGATGACCTCGCTCAACCCGCTACATACCGTAGGCAAGCAGATCAACGAGGTGCTGGAGATCCACAAGGGGCTGCGCGGCAAGGCCGCCTCCGCCCGCACGCTGGAACTGCTCGAACTGGTCGGCATCCCCGAGCCACGCACGCGCATCCGCGCCTATCCGCACGAGCTGTCCGGCGGCCAGCGGCAACGGGTGATGATCGCCATGGCGCTGGCCAACGAGCCGGAGCTGCTGATCGCCGACGAACCGACCACGGCGCTCGACGTCACCGTGCAGCTGAAGATCCTCGAACTGCTCAAGGAACTGCAAGCGCGCCTGGGCATGGCGCTGCTGCTGATCAGCCACGATCTCAACCTGGTCCGGCGCATCGCGCACCGGGTATGTGTCATGCAGCGCGGTCGCGTCGTCGAACAGGGGTTGTGTGAAGAACTGTTCCGCTCACCCCGGCATCCCTATACCCAGGAATTGCTCGCGGCCGAGCCCAGTGGCGGCCCCATCGCGGTAGAGGATGCGGCGCCAATACTGGAAGTGGACGACCTGCGCGTATGGTTCCCGATCAAGAAGGGCCTGCTGCGGCGCACCGTCGACCACATCAAGGCGGTCGACGGCGTGAACTTCAGCCTGCCCCGGGGGCAGACGCTGGGCATCGTCGGCGAAAGCGGCTCCGGCAAGTCCACGCTGGGCCTGGCTATCCTCCGCCTGCTCGCCAGCCGCGGGGACATCCGCTTCCAGGGCCAGCAGTTACAGGACCTGTCACAGCGCGCCGTGCGGCCGTTGCGGCGGCAGATGCAGGTGGTCTTCCAAGACCCCTTCGGTAGCCTGAGCCCACGCATGTCGGTCGGGCAGATCATCGGCGAAGGGTTGCGCATCCATCGGATGGGAACCGCGGCGGAGCAGGAACAGGCAATCATCGATGCACTCGTGGAGGTAGGTCTCGATCCGGATACCCGGCATCGCTATCCCCACGAATTTTCCGGCGGACAACGGCAGCGCATTGCCATTGCCCGGGCTCTGGTGTTGAAACCGGCGCTGATCCTGCTCGACGAGCCGACCTCGGCGCTCGATCGCACGGTACAGCGCCAGGTGGTGGAGCTTCTGCGCTCGTTGCAGGCCAAGTACAACCTGACCTATCTGTTCATCAGCCATGATCTGGCGGTGGTCAGAGCCTTGAGCCACCAGATGATGGTGGTCAAGCAGGGCCAGGTGGTGGAACAGGGGGCGGCTGCTGCGATTTTCGCCGCACCGCAACATCCGTATACACAGCAGCTGCTGGAATCCGCCTTCATGGCGCCCGGCACTGCCGAACAACCAGAAGAGGGACAAGCACATGGGATTTCTCACCGGTAAGCGCGTACTGATCGTCGGCGTCGCCAGCAAACTGTCGATCGCCTCGGGCATCGCCGCCGCCATGCATCGCGAAGGTGCAGAACTGGCTTTCACCTACCAGAACGACAAGCTCAAGGGCCGCGTAGAAGAATTCGCCGCCGGCTGGGGCTCGGGCCCCGAGCTGTGCTTCCCCTGCGACGTCGCCAATGATGAAGACATCGCCCGTGTGTTCGAGGAGCTGGGCAAGAAGTGGGACGGCCTGGACTGCATCGTCCACTCGGTCGGCTTCGCCCCGGGCGACCAGCTCAACGGCGACTTCACCGAAGTCACCACCCGCGAAGGCTTCAAGATCGCCCACGATATCAGCGCCTACAGCTTCGTCGCCCTGGCCAAGGCCGGTCGCGAGATGATGAAGGGCCGCAACGGCAGCCTGCTGACCCTGTCCTACCTGGGCGCCGAGCGCACCATGCCGAACTACAACGTGATGGGCATGGCCAAGGCCAGCCTGGAAGCCGGTGTACGCTACCTGGCCGGCAGCCTCGGCCCGGAAGGCACCCGCGTCAACTGCATCTCCGCCGGCCCGATCCGCACCCTGGCCGCTTCCGGCATCGCCAGCTTCCGCAAGATGCTGGCCGCCAACGAGAAGCAGACCCCGCTGCGCCGCAACGTCACCATCGAGGAAGTCGGCAACGCCGGCGCCTTCCTCTGCTCCGACCTGGCCTCGGGCATCAGCGGCGAAATCCTCTACGTGGATGGCGGCTTCAACACCACCGCGATGGGCTCGCTGGAAGACTGACAGTCTTCACGCAAACGAAAAAACCCGCATTCTCATGCGGGTTTTTTTATGGGTATTCGTAACCTGGTGTTGAGCTGTAACCGTCCGCCGAACCCATCTCCCCGCTTCTTCCAGATAACGGCATGGTGTCCACCTATTTTTGGTGGACACCATTTCAAGCCACTTTCTGGAGGGTTTCGTGTCTCGACAGCGCCGTACATTTC
>NZ_POUT01000017.1 GCF_002890915.1 Stutzerimonas stutzeri
GAAATGTACGGCGCTGTCGAGACACGAAACCCTCCAGAAAGTGGCTTGAAATGGTGTCCACCAAAAATAGGTGGACACCATGCCGTTATCTGGAAGAAGCGGGGAGATGGGTTCGGCGGACGGTTACGGCGCAACTCTGCAACCAGTACCCCAGCACCAGCGGGCAGGAAAGCCGTGCTGCCGAACGCTTCGCCCTGGTGGCTATGGCGGGGGAACTGGCTATCAGCTTTGGCATTCTCCCCCTGCCGACTGGCGCAGCCCGCGACGCAATGTTGGGGCTGTTTGAGGTATGGCGAGCAGGCCGGGGGCAAGGTCCAAGCGAGGATCGGCAGATATTGCGCGCCATCGCTGACTTCATCGCCCGCCACGGCGACACCCGGTTTTCATCCGCCGATGACCCCGAAGGCGAAGCCAGGGACCGCGCCGGGTATTGGGAGGACAGCCCGACCGGGCGCCTGTACCTGTTCAACCGCCCCGGCCTGGAGGAAGCCGCCAAAGGTTACGACCTGGGGCGCGTGGTGCTGGCACTGGAGTCGGTCGGAGCAATTGCCAAGCGTGAACCGGGCCGCGCTCAAGCCACCAAGCGACTGCCCAGCGGGCGCAAGGAAAAACTGTACTGGATCGACGCCGCCAGGCTGGAGCCGGAACAGTAAACGAACCTTGCATTTGCTGCTGGGGACAGTGGGGACAGCGGGGGCGCCCTAGTGCCGCAAGGGCTAGAGCTGCCCCCACCCACTGCAAAGGCAAGGGGACAGTGGGGACAGGCCGGGCAATTTGTCCCCTTTGTCCCCACCCACTGACTGGCATAGGGGACAGCTACAGCCCGCGCCGTTACTCGCCGCCCCCTTTGTCCCCTCTGTCCCCACGGCAAAACACTAAAGGGAAAGCGAAATGAGCGCACTTGCACAGCTTGCCACAACTTGGGGTTATCGAGCGATACGCGACCAGCACCAGCTACCCCACCCGTCCAACCCGCTGCCAACGATCCGCAGCAGCCGACCAGCGCACCAGCACGACCAACCGCACCAGAGGCCACCAGCGAGCCGAAGCGCACCGCCTGGAGGATCACCCGAGCAGGCCAGCCGATTGGCTACATGGTCGGCCAGCCAATGACCTATTCCGAAGCCCTGGCCGCCGCTCGCTGGCGCTGGGCTGATGCCGAACTAGACGGCGCACCAAAGGAGCCGAACCGATGAAAGCCAGCCAGATTCGAGCGCTCGCCAACATAGCCGACAAGCCAGGCGCCAGCGTGAGCACGCAACTAATCGCCACGCGCCGGGTATGTCGCCTTTTTTGTCATGAGCGCGCAACGATCCACCAAGAGCGCCGCGCATTGAGACGCAAAGCCGCCAAGCTGAAAGCCTTTTTGCCATTCACTGCCGCAGCCGTTGCCGACCTGGAGCAGCAAGCCAGGGAGCACGAAGCCGAATCGCTGGAGGGTATGAGCCGGACGCTGATCGGCATAGGCCGTGCCGTCATCCTGCAAAGCGCCAGCACCACGGCGGCGCTGGGCTTCGACCGGCTGTGCGATCTGCTGAGCGTGAACCCCACGCATCGAGCACAAGCGATCCGCGACGGTGACACCGGGCTACACGAGCTGGTTTTTATTGCCTGCCTGGAGGACAGCGCAACGGGGCACGGCACGGCCTGGGGAGACGGCGGGCCGCTGTATCAGGCCTGCCTGCTGGCTATGGCTGACTTCATCCGCAACGCACCAGAGGGAGCGCTACCCGATCCGTTCGCACCCGGCGCACCTTTCGGACCGAAGCTGCCGCCCGTGCTGCGCGTGGTTTGATCGCCAGCGCCACGGACGGCGCTACCCCACCCCATTAGGTTCTTCCCCACCCCGGCACCCATCACGGGTGATTCGCGCCCCGCCTTTTCGCTTCATACGGACTTTTCCAGCCTGACCCCGCTTCCGGTTCCGCCTTCCGCTGGAAGCCCAGCCAGCACGCCCGCAACGGACACCAGCAAGGCGGAAACGACCGGCACCAGTTGGCCTATTGCCCAGCACCAGCGCCCTACCTGCGAAGCCCGGAGCGAGACAACGAAACAACAACCAACCCACCAGCCAGCGCCGTATATAGCGAACGGTCACGGCGCGAATCACCCGCACCCCCGGCGCCCCTCCGGGAGAACCTAATGGGGGGTGGCCCGGTTCGCAGCCGGTTCGCGCAATTGGTTCGCACCTGGTACGCACGGAAACTACGCACTTTCGCGCACACTTTTCACGCACGAACGCCCGCTGCGGAAACAACCCCATGAACGGTTTCTGTAGCCCCTAAAAAGAGCTGTGCTGGCGTTGCGAAAACCAACCCCATGGACGATTGGGGAAATACCCCATGCAAGCCGCCATCGAGGGTGATGTTTGGGTGAGGCGGACGGCAAGATTACGGCAAGGGCTGGGGCGAGATTAGGGCGAGGTGCGACACCTGACAGCAGGCGGCAGCACGCTAAGGAAACGCTAAGGCGAAACGAGCCATTGGAGCCGGAACGGGGGGCACTTTTTGTTTTGGGGGCATTTTTGGGGGCATCACAAAACCAGCGAACCACACAAACCCAGTAAATACGCCGCCTGTAGCGATTGGTTCGGTTCCGTCCCTGGCACCACTGATTCGAACGAAAAGGCTCACCTTGCGGTGGGCCTTTTTTGCTTTCTGCGTTCCGCACCCTGAAACAGGCCCACACCGGGCGCCCTGCGTTTCCACGTTACGATACCCGCCCTTCCCGTGGCCGGTTCGCGGACGCGTGCTGACCCTCTCTTCCCCGACGCACTCCCTGTCCTTCCCAGCCAGCCTGCCCAGCACGACGACTCCAGAGCGGTCGAGCCGGCTGGTGCCGGCACGTTTTCCTCGGTCGCGCTGTGCGCACAAGATAAAACACAATGCAAATTATTTTCATTTAGTTTACATTCCCGCCCCGATTTCCCTCCACAACACCAACATCGGGAGCGTCACGTGTTCCGCAAATCCTGGCTGTGCCTGTCCATTTCGCTCGCAACCCTTTCCCTTTCAACCATTCCCGCCCTGGCCAAAGAAGCCGAACAAGCAAAGGAACTCGAGGCCGTGACCATTAGTGCGACACGTGCCCGAAGCGAAGCGGGCAAGACACCGCAGAAGATCACGGTGATAAGCCGCGAGCAGATCGAGCAGCAGCTGGCGATCACTTCGGACCACGGTGCGGTGCTGAGCAACCTGATTCCGTCCTATTCGCCGAGCCGGCAGAAGATGAGCAGCGCCGGCGAAACTTTCCGCGGGCGCTCGGCGCTGATCCTGATCGACGGCGTGCCGCAATCGACACCGCTGCGCGACAGCCAGCGCGATGGCTACGTGATCGACCTGTCGATGGTCGAGCGCATCGAAGTGATTCATGGTGCCAGCGCCGAACACGGCCTGGGGGCCACCGGCGGCATCATCAACTATGTCACCCGCCGGCCGGCCAGCGGCACGCTGCGCCAGCACGCCGGCGTGAGCTTCACCGCGCCCACCGACTACGAGTCCGAGGGGCTGGGATACAAGCTCGATTACCGGGTCGAGGGCACCCAGGGCAACTTCGATTACCTGGCCTCGGCCAGCTGGCAGACCCAGGGTATGTTCTACGATGCCAACGGCGACCTGATCGGCGTCGACGATACCCAGGGCGACGTGATGGATTCGACCAGCCACGATCTGCTGCTCAAGCTCGGCTACTGGCTGGACGACAACCAGAACATCGGCCTGATGGTCAACCGCTACCAGGTCGAGGGCGAACACGAGTACGTCAACGTGCCCGGCAACGCCAACGCCGGCATCCCGGCCACCTCGCGCAAGGGCGACCCGCTGGGCAAGGCGCCGCAGAACGAGGTGCTGGCGACCAGCCTGTCCTACAAGCACGCCGACCTGTATGGCAACGAGCTGGGCGTGCAGCTGTATTCCCAGCGCTTTCGCGGCCGCTTCGGCGGTGGCTACAACGGCACCTTCCAGGATGCCAGCATTGCGCCAGTGGGCACGCTGTTCGACCAGTCGCAGAACGAGTCGGACAAGTACGGCGGCAAGTTCACCCTCAGCCGCGACGGCCTGCTCGACAATCACCTGAAGCTCACCGGCGGCCTCGACGTGTTGCAGGACACCACCAGCCAGCAGCTGATCCTCACCGATCGCGAGTGGGTGCCCGAAACCGTATTCCGCAACTATGCGCCCTTCCTGCAAGCGGAAATCCGCGCCCTGGAGCAGCTGACCTTCTTCACCGGCGTGCGCCACGAGTTCGCCGAACTCGAGGTCGACAGCTTCCGCACCATCGCCTCGACCAACCCGGCGCTGGGCGGCGTCACCGTCGAGGGCGGCAAGCCGAAGTTCGAGGAAACGCTCTACAACGCCGGCCTGGTCTGGCAGATGAACGACTGGGCGCAGCTGTTCGCCAACTATTCCGAGGGCTTCGGCATGCCCGACGTCGGCCGCGTGCTGCGCGGCATCGGCACGCCGGGTACGCGGGTGGACAATTTCCTCGACCTGCAACCGATCGTCACCGAGAACCGCGAGATCGGCCTGCGCCTGAAGCACGGTCCGTTCGATGCGGAAATCAGCTACTACGAATCCGATGCCGACCTCGGCTCGCGCCTCGACAGCGTCGGCGGCGTCTACCAGATTCGCCGCGAACGCACCGAGATCGACGGCGTCGAGTTCACCGGCGGCTGGCAGGTCAACGCGGCCCATCGCCTGCAACTGACCTACGCCCAGGTCAATGGCCAGTCCGATACCGATGGCGACGGCGATGTGGATACCGATCTGGATGGTGCCAACATCTCGCCGGACCGCTACGGCATCAGCTGGCAAGCCAACTGGAGCGAACGACTGCACAGCCTGCTGCAGGCCAACCACTACGCCAGCCGTAGCTTCGACCAGCCGGGGCTGGATTTCGACGGCTACACACTGGTGGACGCCTCCGTCGGCTACCGTCTGCCGGTCGGCGAAGTCAACCTCGGTATCGAGAACCTGCTCGATCGCGACTACCTCACCTACTACTCGCAGGCCGCCAACACCGGCTCGGACGTCACCCGCAACGGCCGCGTGTTCAACGGCCGCGGGCGCACCTTCACGCTCGGCTATCAGGTCAGCTTCTAGAGCCCTGGGCGAGACGGCCGCGCACAACCTGGCGTGGCCGTCTCGCCTTCCGGACGCCGGCAGGGGGCCGGGCGGCCGGCCGTCGCGGTCGCCGCCACGCTCATTGGGCAACCGGTGCTCCGGCCCGGCAGCCCAACCGCGATCGGCGGCGAAAGGTCGCGCAACCACCGGCAACGCGCTAGCCTGTGCCTAACGCAGAGGCAGAGCGCGTCTGTGAGTGTCCGGCCGCCCTGGAGCTAGCGCCATGCCGATACGATGGATCGCCGCGTGCATGGGCCTGGCCTTCGTCGCGGCCGAGAGCCACGCCACTGAGCTTCGCTTCGTTACCGAAGACTTCCCGCCGTTCACCTACGTCGCCGCGCAGGAGGTCCGGGCCGGTGCCGACCCCAGCGCCGACGGCTCCGCCGCTGCCGGGCCACTGGTCGAGGTGGTGCTCGCCGTGTGCAAACGCCTCGAGCGGCACTGCCCGATCGCCGTGCATCCCTGGCGCCGCGCCCTGGCGCTGGCCGAGGAGGGCGAGGTGGACGGAATCTTCACGGTCATCCACTCACCGCAGCGCGACCGCGCCTTCCATATCACGCGCATGCTGGTCACTTCCCGCTACAGCGTCTATGCCCGCGATCCGAGCCCCGACCTCTACCACCGCCCGCAAGACATGGCCGGGCGAACGGTCGGCGTCTATGGTCCCTCGGGCACTTCGTTCGTGCTCAGCGAGCGCCTGCGGGAAGTCGCCGACGTGGACATCCAGCTGGTGGCGGACAACCGCCGGCTGCTGCGCATGCTCGCCGCCGGCCGCTTCGGCGAGGACGGCATGGCGGTAGCCAACCAGGATGTCGCCTGGCACCTGATCGAAGACGAACGGCTGCACGAGATCCACGAGGTCGGCGAGCTGCAGCCGGTGTCCTACGGCATCGGGTTGTCGCGCAAGCGCATCAGCGCGGCACAGTTCCACGCCTTCGAGCAGGCGCTCGATGAGCTCATCGCGGACGGTACGGTGTCGGCGATCCTGCGACGGCATCATCTCGAAGCGGCTTTCTGACCCCGTCCCCCGCGGCCGTTCCTTCCGGCGAGCGGCGCACGTTGAGCGTTTCGCGAAAATGACCGTCTATGCTTGAGGCGTGCCCGGATTTTCCGATGCCCTTCAGTTTCCACCCAGAGAACATCGCCTCCTATGGTCCCCGACAAGACGCTGCCCAAGGCCGTGATCCTCGTGCCGGTATTCGTGCCGGCGGTGGTCGTGACGCTGCTGCTGGTGATCGGCACCATCAGCAATCCCGAGCTGGCCGGCGAGGTCTTCAGCGCGAGCCTGGCCTTCATCACCACCAATTTCGGCTGGTTCTACATGCTGGCGGTGGCGTTCTTCCTGGTCTTCATCGTCGGCATCGCGCTGACCAGATGGGGCAGCATCAAGCTCGGGCCGGACCATGCGGAGCCGCAGTACAGTTTCCCGGCCTGGTTCGCCATGCTGTTTTCCGCCGGCTACGGCATCGCCCTGCTGTTCTTCGGCGTGGCCGAACCGGTGCTGCACTACTCGACGCCCCCGGTCGGCGCCCCGGAAACCGTCGATGCGGCCAAGCAGGCCATGCAGATCGCCTTCTTCCACTGGGGCTTCCACATCTGGGCGATCTACGGCCTGACCGGCCTGGTGCTGGCCTACTTCTCCTTCCGCCATGGCCTGCCGCTGTCGATGCGCTCGGCGCTCTACCCGCTCATCGGCGAGCGCATCCACGGGCCCATCGGCCATACGGTGGACATCTTCGCCATCCTCGGCACGCTGTTCGGCATCGCCACCACCCTCGGCCTGTCGGTCACCCAGATCAACGCCGGGATGAATTACCTGTGGCCGCAGATCCCGGTCAATATCGGCGTGCAGATCATCGCCATCGCGCTGATCACCCTGATGGCCATCGTCTCGGTGGTCGCCGGCCTCGACAAGGGGGTGAAGAACCTCTCGCTGCTGAACATGATCCTGGCCATCGCGCTGATGCTGTTCGTCTTCACCGTCGGCCCGACCATCTTCATCCTCGAGACATTCCTGCAGAACACCGGCAGCTACCTGAACAACATCATCGAGCGCACCTTCAACCTGCAGGCCTACAGCCGCAGCGACTGGATCGGCAACTGGACGCTGTTCATCTTCGGCTGGACCATCGCCTGGTCGCCCTTCGTCGGCCTGTTCATCGCCAAGATCAGCCGCGGCCGCACCATCCGCCAGTTCGTCTTCGGCGTGATGTTCGTGCCGACCATCTTCACCTTCCTCTGGTTCTCCATCTTCGGCGACACCGCGCTGCACCTGATCATGGTCGAGGGCTACAGCTCGCTGATCAGCGAGGTGCAGGCCGATCATGCCATCGCGCTGTTCAAGCTGTTCGAGCGGCTGCCACTGACCGCGATCGCCTCGTTCATCGCGGTGTTGCTGATCATCACCTTCTTCGTCACCTCGTCGGACTCCGGCTCGCTGGTGATCGACTCGCTGGCCGCCGGCGGCGCCACGCATACGCCGGTCTGGCAACGGGTATTCTGGGCCAGCAGCGAAGGCGCCGTGGCCGCCACCCTGCTGCTCGCCGGCGGCCTCGGCGCGCTGCAGACCATGACCATCGCCAGCGCCCTGCCCTTCGCCGTCGTCATGCTGCTGTCGGCACTGGGCATGTGGCGCGCGCTGGTGATCGAAGGCCACCACGAAGTCAGCCTGCAGAGCCACATGCAGGGCAGCCGGCTGGCCAGCAATGCCGGGCCCGGCCTGTGGAAGAAGCGCCTGGCGGGCTTGGTCAACTTCCCCAGCCGCGAGGAGGTCGAGGGCTTCATGTCGACCGCCGTGCTCAAGGGCATGCGTCGGGTACAGCGGGCGCTGGCCGAACAGGGCTGGCCGGCCGAGGTGCACGTCGACGAACAGAATTCGCGGCTGTACCTGGAGGTGATCAAGGAGGACCAGCTGGATTTCATCTACGAAATCCGTCTGCTCAGCTACGCCATGCCGGCGTTCGCACTCTCCGAAAGCCCCGATGACGAGGACCAGTACTACCGCGCGGAAGTCTTCCTGCGCCGTGGCGGGCAGTCCTATGACATCTATGGTTACGACCAGGCGGACATCATCGGCGACATCCTCGACCAGTTCGAGAAGTACCTGCACTTCCTGCATATTTCCCCCGGCAGCCTGCCGTGGAAAATGGAAGAGCACGACGAAATGCTCAGCGGCGAAGCCGACGAAGCGAAATCGCCTCAGCAGTAGCGAGATCCCGCACGCCCATTCGCGGACAGCCGTGCCAGGCACCGGCGCAGACGGGACGAGCGGGAGCGATGAAGGCCGTTGGGCGCTTTTAGAGCCCACGAAGCCGGTAAATTCGGCCTTCTTCGCGCTTGGCGCGTGCCCCGGTGCATGCTAGGTTTGCGCCTCGCCAGGATGGCGAGCAGTCGGCCGGAGCGCAATCAACACAATACCCAGACCTGGCGGCCTTCGCCGGTCTCACAGAGGACCCCGCATGGCCGAGGCCATACCCGCACTGGAAATCCGCAACCTGCACAAGCGCTACGGCGATCTGGAAGTTCTCAAAGGCATCTCGCTGACCGCTCGTGATGGCGATGTGATTTCCATCCTCGGCTCTTCAGGCTCTGGCAAGTCCACCTTCCTGCGCTGCATCAACCTGCTCGAGAATCCCAACGAGGGCGAGATCCTGGTCGCCGGCGAGCAGCTCAAGCTCAAGCGCGACAAGCAGGGCGACCTGGTCGCCGCCGATGGCCGGCAGCTCAACCGGGTGCGCAGCGAGCTGGGCTTCGTGTTCCAGAACTTCAACCTCTGGCCGCACATGACCATCCTCGACAACATCATCGAGGCGCCGCGCCGGGTTCTCGGCCAGAGCAAGGCCGAAGCCACCGAGGTGGCCGAGGCGCTGCTGGCCAAGGTCGGCATCGCCGACAAACGCCACGTCTACCCCAACCAGCTTTCCGGCGGTCAGCAGCAGCGCGCGGCGATCGCTCGCACGCTGGCGATGCAGCCCAAGGTAATCCTGTTCGACGAACCCACCTCGGCGCTCGATCCGGAAATGGTACAAGAAGTGCTTGCAGTGATCCGGTCGCTCGCCGAGGAAGGCCGGACTATGCTGCTCGTCACCCACGAAATGAATTTCGCCAAGCAGGTATCCAGCGAAGTGGTGTTCCTCCACCAGGGTCTGGTCGAGGAGCAGGGAACGCCCGAGCAGGTATTTGACAATCCTCAATCGGCGCGCTGTAAACAATTCATGTCTAGCCATCGCTAATGGAGCAACACCGCATGAAGAGCTATAAGAAGATCCTGCTGACCGCTGCTGCCTCGCTGATCATCGGCACCCAGGCATTCGCGGCGGAAAAACTACGGATTGGTACCGAAGGCGCCTACCCGCCCTTCAACCTGATCGACGCCAGCGGCAAGGTGGTCGGCTTCGATCTGGATATCTCCCACGCACTGTGCGCCAAGATGAAGGTCGAGTGCGAGGTGGTTACCTCTGATTGGGACGGCATCATTCCGGCGCTGAACGCCGGCAAGTTCGACTTCCTCGCCGCCTCCATGTCGGTCACCGAAGAGCGCAAGAACGCCGTCGACTTCACCGACCACTACTACACCAACAAGCTGCAGTTCGTGGCGCCGAAGAACGTCGACTTCAAGACCGACGAGAGCTACCTGAAAGGCAAAGTGATCGGTGCGCAGCGCGCGACCATCGCCGGCACCTGGCTGGAAGACAACCTGGATCGCGTCGTCGACATCAAACTCTACGACACCCAGGAAAACGCCTATCTGGACCTGGCCTCCGGTCGCGTCGACGGCATCCTGGCCGACACCTTCGTGCAGTGGGAATGGCTCAAGAGCGATGCCGGCAAGGACTTCGAGTTCAAGGGCGAGCCGGTATTCGATGACGACAAGATCGCCATCGCCGTGCGCAAGGGCAACGATGAACTGCGCGAGCGGCTGAACAAGGCACTGGCGGAGATCATCGCTGACGGCACCTACAAGCAGATCAACGACAAGTACTTCCCGTTCAGCATTTACTGATCCAACCGAGCCGAAGCCCGGTCGCCAGCCTTCTGGCCGACCGGGCTTCGGTGTTTGAGCTTCTATGATTCCTGACCTTCACGGATTCGGTCCGGCCCTGCTCGCCGGCACCTGGATGACTATCCAACTGGCCCTCGCCTCCCTGGCGCTGGGGCTGGTGCTCGGCCTGCTCGGCGCACTCGCCAAGACCTCACCCTACAGCGCGCTGCGCTGGCTGGGCGGCACCTACTCGACCATCGTGCGCGGCGTACCCGAATTGCTCTGGGTGCTGCTGATCTATTTCGGCACCATCAGCATGATTCGCGGCATAGGCGAGCTGTTCGGCATCGAGAATCTCGCGCTCAGCCCGTTCGCCGCCGGCACCATCGCCCTGGGTCTGTGCTTTGGCGCCTACGCTACCGAAGTGTTCCGCGGCGCACTGCTGGCGATTCCCAAGGGCCACCGTGAAGCCGGCCTGGCACTGGGCCTGGGCAAACGGCGCATCTTTACCCGCCTGATCCTGCCGCAGATGTGGCGCCTGGCCCTGCCTGGCCTCGGCAACCTGTTCATGATCCTGATGAAGGACACCGCGCTGGTCTCGGTGATCGGTCTTGAGGAAATCATGCGTCGCTCGCAGATCGCAGTGACCGCCAGCAAGGAACCCTTCACCTTCTTCCTGGTGGCGGCCTTCATCTACCTGTGCCTGACCATCGTCGCCATGATCGGCATGCACTTCCTGGAAAAACGCGCCGGCCGCGGCTTCATCAGGAGCGTCGCATGACCTGGGAAATCTTCCTCAAGTGGCTGCCGAGCTTCGTCGACGGCGCCTGGCTGACCCTGCAGCTGGTCGGCGTTTCGGTCGTCGCCGGGCTGATCCTCGCCCTACCGCTGGGCATCGCCCGCTCGTCCCGACATCTGGCGGTACGCGCGCTGCCCTACGGCTATATCTTCTTCTTCCGCGGCACCCCGCTGCTGGTGCAGCTGTTCCTGGTCTACTACGGCATGGCGCAGTTCGACATCGTGCGCCAGAGTGCGCTCTGGCCCTATCTGCGTGATCCGTACTGGTGCGCCATCATCACCATGACGCTGCACACCGCCGCCTACATCGCCGAGATCATCCGCGGCGCGATCCAGAACGTGCCCCCCGGCGAAGTAGAAGCCGCGCGCGCGCTGGGCATGTCGCGCAGCCAGGCGCTGCTGCACGTCATCCTGCCGCGCGCCGCGCGCATCGGCCTGCCGGCCTACAGCAACGAGGTGATCCTGATGCTCAAGGCCAGCGCCCTGGCCAGCACCATCACCCTGCTGGAACTGACCGGCATGGCGCGCAAGATCGCCGCGCGCACCTACCTGCACGAGGAAATGTTCCTCACCGCCGGCCTGATCTACCTGCTGATCGCCTTCGTCCTGATGCAGGGCTTCAAGCTGCTGGAGCGCTGGCTGCGCGTGGATGCCTGCCAGGGGCGCTGAACCGCGTGAGGGTGGATCGCGCTTCACCGATCCACCGGGTGGCGATCCACCGGGTGGCGTCCCACCGGGTGGCGATCCACCGGGGCGTCCCACCGAACGGAGCCGTGGTGGATGTGAAAGGCGACATCCACCCTACGATGAAATCCAGTCCTGCAGCTGTTGTCAGAGACACATCTGAGCCATCCACGAGACCACCTATGCCCGTTGATATCCAGCACATCGAAATAGACCAGCTCGCCTGCTGGCGCATCCGCCGCGGCGATGACGAACTGTTGGTCGCCGAACAGGGCGCCCAGGTGCTCAGCTATCGCCAGGGCGACGCGCCGCCGATCATCTGGCTCAGCGAGGAAGCGGCGTTCCACCAGGGTCAGTCAGTGCGCGGCGGTGTGCCGGTGTGCTGGCCCTGGTTCGGCGACCTGGCGCGCAATCCGCAGGCGGTGCAGGCCAGCTACGACGGAGAGCAACCGGCGCCATTCCATGGGCTGGTACGCGCACTGGACTGGCAGTTGCAGGAACAACGCAGCGAGGGCGACGCGGCCATCCTGGTATTTCATTGCCCCCAGGCGCAGGGCAAGCTGCCGGGTTGGTCCCACAACGTGGAGCTGACGCTACAGATCCGCCTGGCCGACGACCTGCAACTGACCCTGAGCAGCCACAATCGCGGCGCCACGCCGATCGGCATCAGCCAGGCGCTGCACAGCTACTTCGCCATCAGCGACATCCATCGGGTCGCCGTCGAAGGGCTCGCCGGCCGCCCCTATATCGACACCCTGGAGAACTGGCAGCGGCGCCAGCAACAGGGCGACCTGCATTTCAGCGGCGAAACCGACCGCATCTACCTCGACCTGCCAGACACGCTCAGCCTCGTCGACCTGGGCTGGAACCGGCGCATCCGGCTCACCAGCACCGGCTCCGCCTCGGCCATCCTGTGGAACCCCTGGATCGACAAGGCACAGCGCCTGTCCGGCTTTGCCGACGATGCCTGGCAGCGGATGCTCTGCATCGAAACGGCAAACGTATTGGACGACGCGATCATGCTTCAACCCGGTCAGCGTCATCTTATTGGCGTTGAAATCCAGGCAACTGCTATCGAGTTATAGCAACTAACACGCTGCTCTTGCGCTGTAATGGCTATTTGCCTGTAAGCGTTATCCTACATATGAAGAGATTATTTCTTACACCTTTAGTTGACGCCAATAAACAACTAGCGAGTGTTTCGAAATTAGTTCCCCGATCATCCGTATAATATTTACCAATGTTATACGGATCACACTTCATGCCTTGAACGCCCCCTCCGCCAGGTCTAGGATGCCCACCCCATAAGGGCCCTGCGCAATTAGTTGCGCAATCAAAGTGCGCAATAAGTTGCACAGCCCGCTCGCAGAAGCCTGCCTTCAATATATGAACACAGGCTTCCAGAAGTTCACGGACCGAACTTGAACGTCACGGAAGACCATGCACGCCAGCGCACTCAGCAAGCATTATCTGGAACTTGCCCGAAAGCCGGTCAACGACAGCAATTTTGCCGGTGACGATATTCGCTACAGCAGCGAATTCGAACTGCTGGAAGCCGAACTGGCCAAAGCCGGGGCACTGCACCATACCACCGGCATCGACTGGCAGAAGGTCCGCGAAGGCAGCGAGATGCTGCTCGCCTCGCTGTCCAAGGACCTGCGCGCCGCCGCCTGGTTGACCTGGAGCCTGTTTCAGCGCGAGTCTTTCGCTGGACTACAGGCCGGGCTGAATTTGCTGCAGTACCTGTGCAGCAATCACTGGGCCGAACTGCATCCACGCAAGCCACGCACCCGCGCCGCCGCGATTAACTGGCTGCTGCCGCGCCTGGAACAGACCTTTTCCGAAGACGTGCCGGTCGGCGAACAGCTGCCGCTGTTCCGCAGCCTGGCCGAGCAACTGCATGCTCTGGAGCAGTGCCTGTCCGGTCATCTCGGCGAAGACGCACCGCTGCTGTTGCCGCTTTGCCGCCAACTCGACGGCATGGTCAAACGCGCCAGCTCGGGGCAACCGCAGCCCGGGACAGTGGGCGCAGCCATCGCCCAGGTGAAGCAGGTCGCCAGTCAAGTCTTCGCCCCCGGCTCGCCGATAGAGAACGACAAGGAAGCGCTCAAGGCCCTGCGCAACCTACAGGAACAGGCCCGCCCGCTGACCGCCTGGTGGCTCAAGCAGCGCACCAGCGATCTGCGCCCCCTGCGCCTGGCGCGAACCCTGCTCTGGCTGAGCATCGACAGCCTGCCCGAGCACAACAGCGAGCAGATCACCGCGCTACGTGGCGTACCCGCCGACAAGCTGGCCAGCTACCGCGAACGCTTCGCTCAGGGGCAGTACGCCGACCTGCTGGTGGACCTGGAAAACAGCACCGCGCGCGCGCCGTTCTGGCTGGACGGTCAGCGCCTGGCCTGGGAGTGCCTGCAGGAGCTGGACGCCGCGCAGGCCATGCGCGAAGTGGAGATTCAGCTCGCGCTGTTCCTGCAACGCGTACCGCGTCTGGAAGAGCTGTGCTTTCACGACGGCACCCCGTTCGCCGACGCCGAAACCCGCGCCTGGATCAGCGGCCAGGTCATGCCCCATGTACAGCCGGCCACGGCCGCCAGACAGGAAGAACCGCCTGTCACCGGCACCGCACAACCGAGCTGGGAGCTCGCGCTGCAAGAGGCCGTTCCGCTGTTGCGCAAAGAAGGCCTCAAGCCTGCCGTGCAACAGCTCAAGCAGGGCCTGGCTCGCGCCCGCGGCGGCCGCGAGCGCTTCTTCTGGCAGCTGAGCCTCGCCCGCCTGTGCTACCAGGCCAAGAAATACGAGCTGGCCAAAACCCAGCTCGAAGCACTCGACCAGCAGCTCGAGGCCAGTGGCCTGGGCAGCTGGGAACCCGATCTCGCCCTCGAGGTACTGCGCCTGCTGCACAGCTGTTGCGAGCTGCTGCCGCAGAACCACGCCGTGCGTGAAAGCAAGGATGAGATTTACCGCAGGCTGTGCCACCTCGATCTCGAAGTGGTGCTGGACTAACCGCAAAGGAGAACACCATGGCCAAAGAAGGCTCGGTTGCACCCAAGGAACGCATCAACGTCACGTTCAAGCCGGCCACCGGCAACGCTCAGGAAGAGGTCGAGCTGCCCCTCAAGCTGATGGTGCTGGGCGATTTCACCCAGCGCGCCGACGACCGCAAGATCGAAGACCGCAAGCCCATCGCCATCGACAAGAACAGCTTCGACGAGGTCCTGGCCAAGCAGGAGCTGAACCTGACCTTCGGCGTGCCGAACCGCCTGCAGGACGAGCAGACCGATGACGAGTTGGCCGTGCAGCTGCGCATCAACTCGATGAAAGACTTCAACCCGGCAAACCTGGTCGAGCAGGTCCCGGAGCTGAAGAAACTGATGGACCTGCGCGACGCCCTGGTCGCCCTGAAGGGCCCGCTGGGCAACGCCCCGGCCTTCCGCAAGGCCATCGAAAGCGTACTCGCCGACGACGATTCGCGCGACCGCGTACTCGGCGAACTGGGCCTGGCGGCCAAAGAGAAGCTGGACGCCTGATATCACCGACAAGGAAGCACATCTACATGACCACTAGCGCAGCCGCCGTCGAGCACGGCAACCACCTCGCCGAAGGCGGCATCCTCGACCGCATCATCGCCGAAACCCGCCTGACCCCGGACGACGAGGCCTACGACATCGCCAAGCGCGGCGTCTCGGCCTTCATCGAAGAACTGCTCAAGCCGCAGAACGAAAACGAGCCGGTGAAGAAGGCCATGGTCGACCGCATGATCGCGGAGATCGACGCCAAGCTCAGCCAGCAGATGGACGAGATCCTTCACCACCCGCAGTTCCAGGCCCTGGAGTCGTCCTGGCGCGGCCTGAAGCTGCTGGTGGATCGCACCAACTTTCGCGAGAACATCAAGCTCGAGCTGCTCAACGCCTCCAAGCAGGACCTGCTGGACGACTTCGAGGACAGCCCGGAGATCGTCCAGTCCGGCCTGTACAAGCACATCTACACCGCCGAGTACGGCCAGTTCGGCGGCCAGCCGGTCGGTGCGCTGATCGCCAACTATTTCTTCGACCCCAGCGCGCCCGACGTGAAGACCATGCAGTATGTCGCCAGCGTCGCCAGCATGTCCCACGCGCCCTTCATCGCCGCCGCCGGCCCGAAATTCTTCGGCCTGGAAAGCTTCACCGGCCTGCCGGACCTGAAGGATCTCAAGGATCACTTCGAGGGCCCGCAGTTCACCAAGTGGCAGAGCTTCCGCGAGCAGGAAGATGCCCGCTACGTCGGCCTGACCGTTCCGCGCTTCCTGCTGCGCAACCCCTACGACCCGGAAGATAACCCGGTTAAAAGCTTCGTCTACAAGGAAAACGTCGCCGGCAGCCACGAGCACTACCTGTGGGGCAACACCGCCTACGCCTTCGCCAGCCGCCTGACCGACAGCTTCGCCAAGTTCCGCTGGTGCCCGAACATCATCGGGCCGCAGAGCGGCGGCGCAGTGGAGGACCTGCCGCTGCACCATTTCGAAAGCATGGGCGAGATCGAGACCAAGATCCCGACCGAAGTGCTGGTTTCCGACCGGCGCGAGTACGAGCTGGCCGAGGAAGGCTTTATCGCCCTGACCATGCGCAAGGGCAGCGACAACGCCGCGTTCTTCTCCGCCAATTCAGCGCAGAAGCCGAAGTTCTTCGGCAACAGCGAGGAAGGCAAGACCGCCGAGCTGAACTACAAGCTCGGCACCCAGCTGCCCTACCTGTTCATCGTCAACCGCCTGGCGCACTACCTGAAGGTGCTGCAGCGCGAGCAGATCGGTGCCTGGAAGGAGCGCACCGACCTCGAACTGGAACTGAACAAGTGGATCCGCCAGTTCGTCGCCGACCAGGAGAACCCCAGCGCCGAAGTCCGCAGCCGTCGCCCGCTGCGCGCCGCCCAGGTCAACGTCAGCGACGTCGAGGGCGAACCGGGCTGGTACCGCGTCAGCCTCAGCGTGCGTCCGCACTTCAAGTACATGGGCGCGGATTTCACCCTGTCGCTGGTCGGCAAGCTGGACAAGGAGTGACCGCTGGATGACGGAATACGGCAGCCTGTTCGAGCGTCTCGGCGGCGAAGCCGGCCGGCGCACCGGCTGGAGCCGCGAGATCGCGGCCATGGCCTCGGTGGCTGCCCATCTGTCGAAGATGCTCAGCACCCGGGCGGGCAGCGTACAGACGCTGCCCGACTACGGGTTGCCCGATCTGAACGACATGCGCCTGTCGTTGCACGACTCGCTGCAACAGGCGCGTGCCGCCATCGAACGCTTCATCGAAGCCTACGAACCCCGTTTGAGCCAGGTGCGGGTGGTTTCCCTGCCCCGCGACCATGACCTGCTGCGCCTCGCCTTCGCCATCGAGGGGCTGCTGGAAGTGGACGGCATCAGGCGGCCGGTCAGCTTTTCCGCCAACCTGGACGGTAGCGGACAGGTGAAGGTTCGCTGACAGGAGAACACGGATGTCCGGAAAACCCGCCGCCCGCCTGGGCGACCCCACCGCCTGTCCCAAGACGGGCCATGGCACCAATCCCATCTCCAGCGGCTCGCCCGACGTACTGTTCGACGGCCTGCCCGCCGCGCGCCAGGGCGATGCCTCCGCCTGTGGCGGCGCCATGGCCAGCGCGGTGATCCCCAACGTGCTGATCAATGGCAAACCGGCGGCGGTGGTGGGTAGCGTGGGCAGCCATGGCAATGTCGTGATCGGCGGCTCGGGTACGGTGATCATCGGCACCTCCCATACCCCAGCCCCCTTCGTTCCACCCGAACCGCTGAATATCGCCAGCGCCGCGCGCGCCATGCCGGCCAGCCCCGCGTTGCCGCAACCGCCGGCCACGCCCATGGCCCGCGCCTGGCAGGAAGAACCCGGCGATCTCGCCCCGCTGGGGCTGGAAGAGGAGGACGAAGAAGAAGAACTGCACGAGCAGCCGCAACAGCAGGTGCGCCAGGGCATAACCCTGCGTATCGGCGTGTTCTTCGACGGCACCGGCAACAACCTGGCCAATGCCGCCGTCACCGAGCAATGCCGCGACGACGACCTGCAACAGCTGGGCGAGCGCACCCTGCAGGAAGTCATCGACTACTGCCAGCGCCATGGTTTCAGCGACAGCAACGACGACGGCTATTTCACCGAGGCGCCCGACGGCAGCTACGGCAATGCGCCAAGCAATGTGGCGCGGTTGTTCGATCTGTATCAGGACGACGCAACACGAAGCCTACGCAAGGACGAAAGTACCGCCAGCCTGAAGGCCTATCTGGAAGGTATCGGCACCAGCAGTGGCGAAGCCGACTCGCTTTACGGCCAGATCACTGGACAAGGCGATACCGGGATACTGGCGCGGGTCGAGCAAAGCCCGACGGAGATTTCCGAACAGCTCCGTCAATTGCTACGCAATAACCCCGAACTACAAATCGATGGCATCGAGTTCGATATCTTCGGTTTCAGCCGCGGCGCGGCGGCGGCCCGGCATTTCGCCAATGAGCTACTCAAACCGCAAGGCGGTGTGTTAGCCCAGGCATTTACTAGTGGCTCGCCTGGCTTGTCCGACAGTTTCGACTGGGCCATCCATACCTGTATCAACTTTATCGGCCTGTTCGATACCGTGGCTGCCGTTATCGACCCGCTGAAAGGCGACTATGATCCAGCCAACCACCTCAACCCCGGCATCAACCTCTATCTGCCGCCCGGCTGCGCGCGCAAGGTGCTGCAACTGACCGCCCGCGACGAGAAGCGCTGGAACTTCGCCCTCAACAGGGTCGCCCCGGATCACCAGGAAATCTGCCTGCCCGGCGCGCACTCGGATATTGGCGGCGGCTACCGCCCCCTGATGCTCGAGCGGCTGCTGCTGAGTCGCCCACTCAGCTCCAAAGTGCCGGCCAATACGCCGCCCGAACAGACCCATGCCTCGCGCGAAACCTGGCGGCAATATCACCATTGGAAAGCCCTCGGCCTGCCCGACGAAGCGCTGAAAGAACCCAAGGTCTGGCCCAGCCGTAAACCTGTATTTCACGAGCGCGGCTTCAAGCGGCCGCCGGAGGACGTGGTCTACGGCCTGCTGTCCATCGAACGCCGGGTGCGTGGCGAGTTGTCGCTGGTCTATCTGCGAGTGATGCGGGAGCTGGCTGTGCAGAACAACGTACCGTTACGACCTATCCAGGATAAAGACCCCGTTTTGGCGCTCCCCACCGAGCTGCAAGACATTGCGGAAAAGTTGATGGCCTATGCCCAAGGAGGCCGCTACGGTCTGGACGAAGAAGACGAGCGCCTGCTCTGGTCACGCTATATCCATCTCTCCGCCCACTGGACGCCCAGCAGGGGCCTGCTGATCAGCAAGCCCGCCCCCAACGTCCGCCTGGCCTACAACAACAAACCGCAACAGGGTTATCCCGAATGAGAGCCTTCCTGCTTGCCTGCGCGCTGTTCCTGCTTGGCGGCTGTGCCACCAGCCAGGGCCAGCCCGGATTGCCCTATCGCGCCTGGTTCGCCGGTGTATTCGCTCCCGACCATATGGAGGTCTGGGTCGAAAGCGTGGACGTGATCGATCGCCGCGGACTGGCCTACGAACGGGTCAGCGGTGGGGTGCCTTCCTATGCCAGCAGCGTGGCCGGCTGGCCGCCCAACCCCTCGGGTGGTGCCGGCAAGAACCTGCCCGGTATCGACCTGCCGGAAATCATCTTCGTGCGCTGGCAATCGCTGGTCGAGCCGCAGACCTATAACGTGCGCATCAATATCCCCGAGTGGGTGCGCCAGGAAATGCTCAAGCCACATTCGGCCTATTGTCGGTGGGACGGCAAGGTGATCGACGGTTTGTATCGCAAGGTCATCACCATCGGCCTGGCCCCCGGCGGTATCGCCAAGGCCTGGGTCGGCGGCCCCTGCCTGGACTCCATCGAAATCGGCCGCTTCGAGGCGGCCATCAGCAAGGTCGGACCATACGGCGGCAAGTCCGATGGGCACTATTACTTCCTCTCGGATGAGGCCAAGGCCTATATCGAGCAACACGGGGTCCCCTATGGCTCCTGGTAAAACCTTCCTTCTCGCCTGCGCACTGTTCCTGCTCGGCGGCTGTGTCACCAGCCAGGGCCAGCCCGGATTGCCCTATCGCGCCTGGTTCATCGGGCTTGGCGCTCCCGAACATATGGAGGTCTGGGTCGAAAGCGTGGACGTGATCGATCGCCGCGGGCTGGCCTACAGCGAAGTCTATAGCGGCATCGTGTCCTATACCGGCAGCTCTTCCGGCTGGCCCGATCGAGTGTCCGGAGGCAAGGGCAAGAACCTGCCCGGTATCAACCTGCCGGAAATCATCTTCGTGCGCTGGCAATCGCTGGTCGAGCCGCAGACCTACAACGTGCGCATCAATATTCCCGAATGGGTGCGCGAAAAAATGCTCGAGCAGCACTCCTCCTATTGCCAAGCGAACAAGCGGGTAATCGACGGCCTCTACCGACACGACATCACTATTGTCCTGGCCCCCGGTGGTATCGCCAAGGCCTGGATCGGTGGCCCCTGCCTGGAGTCCATCGAAATCGGCCGCTTCGAAGCGGCCATCAGCAAGGTCGGACCATACGGCGGCACATCCAACGGAAAACATCGTCCTCTTTCGGGAAAAGCCAAGGCCTATATCGAGCAACATGGGGTGCCCTATGACTCTTGGTAAAGTGCCCCTAATCCGCAGAGTTCCTCTTTTCAATGGCTACGCCAACAGACAGGCCCAATCCATGCTGTTGCGAAGAAAACCAATGCCTATAATGGCAAAGCTAATTTTTTTATCCCCTCTCACCTTGCTCAGCGGCTGCCAGCTAATTATGTGTAGCACGATGATCAACTGCTTTGACCCACTCGGCACCCCCCCCTGTAAGCCCATACATTGCCCATGTTCAGGTAACAACGCCCAATTACATGGACGCGCATCTGCATACGATCGAACAAGATTTCACCTATGGACGCGAAATCAGTTATTCAAACTCAATATTAAAAACGCGCGCCTCTGGAAAGGCAGCGGATGGATGGACACCTCCCGAGCTATTGCAGAGTATGCCCGATATCCTGAAGTTCAGGGGCCTGGATGAACTACCAAACAAACTGACAGTGGAATGGACCTCGCTGGCTGAGAACAAAGCATACAGAGCATCTATCAAGCTTCATCTTGGTTCCCGTATAAATATCCATAAAAAAGTAGAAACCACATGCATACGATCCGGAAAGCCCATGCTAGGAAGGAGAAACATCATCACATTAGAAATAACTCCCGGAGGGAGAGTGAAATCCTGGCTTAGCGGAGTTTGTTTAGATGCAATAGAAATTGCAACTACACAAGGGCATTTAATTCCCCAAGAGGGAATTTATATACCTTACGACGCATTCGAGAATTACGACCCAGCCCCCATGAGAAACTACATCAGGGCGAACGGGATACCTTATGAAAGCTGGCAGTAATCTCCCCAATATGTGGGATCCGAAGGCCAAAATAAAAATTCCAGAAGATTTGTAGCACGAAGTTTTACCCCGGCACGGCCTCCGGCGCCTGAACGCACCGGCCACAGAACGACAGGGATGAACCGTTAAAGATGTCTTTCAACCATTACTACCAGAGCGAACTCACCGCCCTGCGCCAGCTCGGCAAGCGTTTCGCCGAGCGCAGCCCGGCGCTGGCGCCGTTCCTCGGCCAGAGCGGGCGCGACCCGGACGTCGAGCGCCTGCTCGAAGGCTTCGCCTTCCTCACCGGGCGCCTGCGGCAGAAGCTCGACGACGAGTTGCCGGAGCTGACCCACTCGCTGATGCACCTGCTGTGGCCGAACTACATGCGTCCGCTGCCGGCCTTCAGCATGCTGCAGTTCGACCCGCTGAAACGCCCCGGCCCGGCGCTGACGGTGCCGCGCAACACACCGGTGGAGTCCCGCCCGGTACAGGGCGTCACCTGCCGTTTCCGCACCGCCTATGCCACCGAAGTGCTGCCGCTGGCGCTGCAGGCGCTGGACTACTCGGTCAAGGGCAACGGCGCGCTGCTCAGCCTGCACCTGCAGATGAGCGCCGAAGGGCATCTCGGCGAGGTGGGACTGCAGCGCCTGCGCCTGCACCTGGCCGGCGAACCGTATATCAGCCAGTTGCTCTACCTCAGCCTGCTGCGCCATCTCGGCAGCATCGAAATAGTCGTGCTGGACGCCCAGGGCAAACCACTGAGCGGCCCGGACGACAAACCGCTGAAGCCGCTGCCGCTGGCCACCGCACAGCTCGAACCGGTGGGCTTCGCCGAGGACGAGGCGCTGATTCCCTATCCGCTCAATACCTTCCGCGGCTACCGCTACCTGCAGGAATATTTCGTCTTCCCCGACAAGTTCCTGTTCGTCGAGCTCAAGGGCCTGGACGTCCTGCAGCGCCTGTCGCCGGAGCAGCTCAAGCAGGCCCGGGGCCTGGAGTTGCGGTTCAACATCCAGAAGGCCGGCGTGCAGCGCATCCGCCCGACGCTGGACAACGTACGGCTGTACTGCACGCCGGTGGTCAACCTGTTCCCGCACGACGCCATCCCGATCCGCCTGGACGGCAAGCAGGACCAGTACCTGCTGCTACCGGCCGAATACGACAGCCAGCAGTGCGGGGTGTTCTCGGTGGACCGGGTGACCGGCTGGAAGCCCGGCGGCATGGGCTACGAGGACTACGTGCCATTCGAATCCTTCGAGCACGATCCCAGCTTCGACGTGCCGGTGGCGCGGCCGCACTACAGCGTGCGCCAGCAGCCCTCGCTGCTCGGCGAAGGCCAGGACACCTGGCTGAGCTTCGGCCTGCGCGATCACGACCAGCATGAAACGCTGTCCATCGAGCTGACCTGCACCAACCAGAACCTGCCGCGCCAGCTCAAGCCCGGCGATATCTGCCTGCCCAGCGAGGACACCCCCGAATTCCTCAGTTTCCGCAACATCGGCGCGGTGACCCCCAGCTATGCACCACCGCTGCAGCGCGACTACCTGTGGAAGCTGATCAGCAACATGTCGCTGAACTACCTGTCGCTGGCCAACGTCGAGGCGCTCAAGGTGATCCTCGAGACCTACGACCTGCCGCGCTACTACGACAAGCACGCCGCGAGCGTCAGCCGGCGCCGCCTCGCCGGCCTGAAGCGCATCGGTCACGAGCGCGTCGACCGCCTGCATCGCGGGCTGCCGGTGCGCGGCGTACGCACCGAACTGACCATGGACCAGGACGGGTTCCTCGGCGAGGGCGACCTGTTCCTCTTCGCCTCGGTGCTCAACGAATTCTTCGCCCTCTACGCCAGCCTCAACTCGTATCACGAGCTGTGCGTACGCAGCGAACAGGGAGAGATCTATCAATGGACACCGCGCATGGGGCAGCAACCGCTGCTCTGAAGCCGCTCTACCACGGTATCCGCGAGTACAGCCTGTTCCAGGGCGTGCTGCTGGTGCTCGACCGGCTGCGCGAGCTGAATGGCGAGCCGGATGAAGGTCTGAACGACGAGATGCTCTACGAGCGCCTGGAGTTCCAGGCCAACCCGAGCCTGGGCTTTCCCGGCAGCGACATCGACCGGGTGCAATTCTTCCAGGAGCACGGCGAATGGCGCGCGCGCCTGCGCATCAACCTGGTCGGCCTGTTCGGCGCCGGTTCGCCGCTGCCGGCGTTCTATGGCGAGCAGGCCCTGGGCGACAGCGAGGAAGGCAACCCGACGCGGGATTTCCTCGACCTGTTCAACGATCGCCTGCAGCGGCTGATCCTGCCGATCTGGCGCAAGTACCGCTACCGCGCGCGCTTCGCCAGCGGCGCCCACGACCCGTTCTCCGAGCAGTTGTTCGCGCTCGTCGGGCTCAGCGGCGAGGCTATCCGCAGCGCGCCGGAACTGAACTGGAAGCGCCTGCTGCCCTACCTCGGCCTGCTCAGCCTGCGCGCCCATTCGGCGGCGCTGATCGAGTCGGTGCTGCGCTACTACTTCAAGCACGCCGAACTGAACATCGAGCAGTGCCTGGAGCGCCAGGTGGAGATCCTCGCCGAACAGCGCAATCGCCTGGGCCTGGCCAACAGCCAGCTAGGCGAAAGCCTGGTGCTCGGCGAGCGGGTGCGCGACCGCGGCGGCAAGTTCCGCATCCATATCCGCCGCCTCGACTGGACGCGCTTCCACGAATTCCTGCCCATCGGCAGCGGTTACCAGCCGCTCTGCGCCCTGGTGCGCTTCACCCTGCGCGATCCGCTCGACTACGACCTGCGCCTGGAACTGCGTCCCGAGGAGATTCGCGAGCTGCGGATCGGTGCGGATAACCCCTGCCGCCTCGGCTGGACCAGCTGGCTCGGCCAGGCCCGCGCCGACGGGCTGGTCACCCTGGGCAGCAGCATGGCGAGCGCCACGGCCGCGACGGTCGCGGCGCCATCAACCGATCATTAAGGACTGAAAGATGATCAATATCGACCTACAACAGCTGGTGCAGGCACTGGATGCCGAAACCAGGCGCGACCTGGAAAATGCCGCCGAGCGCTGCGTAGCGCGCGGTGGCAGCAAGATCCTCGTCGAGGACCTGCTGCTCGGCCTGCTCGAGCGCCCCGACGGCCTGCTGCAACGGGCCCTGCAGGATGCCGCGGTGGAGCCCGGCGAACTGGCCCAGGCCCTGCAGCCGCGCGGCGAATCCAGCGAATCGCGCAACCCGGTGTTCTCCGGCGAACTGGTGCAATGGCTGCAGGATGCCCTGCTGGTCGCCAATCTGGAGCTGGGCGCGAGCCAGATCGACCCGGCCGCGCTGATCCTCGCCCTGCTGCGCAACCCGCTGCGCCATGCCGGCAGCCATTACCAGCGGCTGCTGGGCCAATTGAATGCCGAGCGCCTGCGCGAGTTCGCCCTCAGCCAGCAAGGGCAGCCGAGTGGCGCCCAGCCGGCCGCAGGCGAGGCGTCGAACCTGGCGCGCTTCACCCACGACTTCACCCAGCGCGCCCGCGACGGCAAGCTCGACCCGGTACTCTGCCGCGACGCGGCGATTCGCCAGATGATCGACATCCTCGCCCGGCGCCGCAAGAACAACCCGATCGTGGTCGGCGAGGCCGGTGTCGGCAAGACCGCCATCGTCGAAGGCCTGGCCCTGCGCATCGCTGCCGGCGAGGTGCCGGAGGCGCTCAAGGGCGTGCGCCTGCTGTGCCTCGACCTCGGCCTGCTGCAGGCCGGCGCCAGCGTCAAGGGCGAGTTCGAGCGCCGCCTGCAGGGGGTGATCGACGAAGTAAAAGGCTCGCCCAAGCCGATCATCCTGTTCATCGATGAGGCGCACACGCTGATCGGCGCCGGCGGCCAGGCCGGCAGCGGCGATGCGGCCAACCTGCTGAAACCCGCCCTGGCCCGTGGCGAGCTGCGCACCATCGCCGCCACCACCTGGAGCGAATACAAGAAGTACTTCGAGAAGGACCCGGCGCTGGCGCGGCGCTTCCAGCCGGTGCAGCTGCACGAGCCGACCGTCGCCGAGGCCACCACCATCCTGCGCGGGCTGGCGCCGGTCTACGAGCAGAGCCACGGCATCTACCTGCGCGACGACGCGGTGGCCGCGGCCGCCGAACTGTCGGCGCGCTATCTCGCCGGCCGCCAGTTGCCGGACAAGGCAGTGGACGTGCTGGATACCGCCTGCGCGCGGGTGCGCATCAGCCTCGCCGCCGCGCCCGAGGCGCTGGAGCGGCTGCGCGGCGAGATCGCCGAAAGCGAACGTCAGCGCGAGGCCATGCGCCGTGACCTGGACGCCGGCCTGCCGCTCGACGACGCGATCCTGGACGCCCTGGATAACCGCCTGACGACCGCACGCACCGAACTGCAACAGCTGACCGGCCGCTGGACCGCCCAGCGCGCACTGGCCGAGCGCCTGCTGGAGTTGCGCAAGCAATGCGCCGCCGCACGTCCGACGGCGCAGCGGGAAGCACCGGGCGAAGCCAGCGCCGCGCAGCCCGACCTGGCCGCACTGGAGGCCGAACTGCGCAGCGTGCAGGGCGAATTGGCCAGCGCCCAGGCGGAACAGCGCCTGGTCAGCCACGAGGTCTGTCCGCGCCTGGTCGCCGAGGTGATCAGCCACTGGACCGGCGTACCGCTGTCGCAACTGGCCCGCGAGCACAACGCCAAGGTCGTCACCTTCGCCGCCGACCTGCGCCAGCGCGTGCGCGGCCAGGAGCAGGCGGTCGCCGCGCTGGATCGCGCCATGCGCGCCACCGCCGCCGGGCTGAACCGCCCCGACGCACCGGTGGGGGTGTTCCTGCTGGTCGGTCCCAGCGGCGTCGGCAAGACCGAGACCGCGCTGGCGCTGGCCGACCTGCTGTATGGCGGCGAGCGCTTCCTCACCACCATCAACATGTCCGAATTCCAGGAGAGGCACAGCGTTTCCCGGCTGATCGGCGCGCCGCCGGGCTACGTCGGCTATGGCGAGGGCGGCATGCTCACCGAGGCGGTGCGCCAGAAGCCCTATTCGGTGGTGCTGCTCGACGAAGTGGAGAAGGCCGATCCGGACGTGATGAACGTCTTCTACCAGATCTTCGACAAGGGTGTGGCCAACGACGGCGAAGGGCGCGAGATCGATTTTCGCAACACCCTGATCCTGATGACCTCCAACCTCGCCAGCGAGCGCATCGCCGAGCTCTGCCAGGGCGGCGACCACCCTGCGGCGGAGGATCTGGAACAGGCCATCCGCCCGGCGCTGAGCCAGCATTTCAAGCCGGCCCTGCTGGCGCGCATGCGCGTGGTGCCCTACTACCCGGTCGAGGGCGAGGTGCTGCACGAACTGGTCGCCCTCAAGCTGGCGCGCTTCGGCGAGCGCCTGCAACGTCGCCAGCTGCACTTCAGCCACTGCCCGGCGCTGGTCGCACACCTGGCCGAGCGCTGCAGCGGCAACGACAGCGGCGCACGGCTGATCGACCGCCTGATCGACCAGCACCTGCAGCCGCGCGTGGTCGATCGCCTGCTCGCGGCCATGGCCGGCGGCGAAACCCTGCAGCGCGTGCATGCCACGCTGGATGCCGACGGAGCGCTGACCTGTGAGTTCGCTTGAGGTATCCCAGCTCGGCCCGATGGCCCAGCCGCTGCGCTACGCCGAAGCCCTGCTGCAACGCTTCGCCAGGCTGGCGCGCGCCGCCAGCGTCGAGCAGTTGCTCGGCGGGCTGGTGGAAACCGCGGCGCAGCTGAGCGATTGCCCGCTGAGCCAGCTCTATCTGCTGGATGCGACCCACACCCGCCTGACCCTCTCGGCCGAATGGCATGACGGCCAGCTGCAACCACGGGCCGCGGCGAGCCTGCCCAGCGACTATGACGGCGAGCAGCTACTGCAGTACTGCCTGTGCCAGAACCAGACGCTCTGCTTCCTCGAACTGGACCACAGCGTGCATGCCACCGGCTTCCTGCCGGAGAGCCTGCGCCCCTGGCGCAGCCTGCTCTGCCTGCCGCTGCCGGACGAGGATGGGCACGTCGCCGGCCTGCTGCTCGTCGCCAGCACGCAGCCCCGTGACCTGCAGTCGGCCAGCGGCCCGCTGGCGCAGCTCGGCGCCTTCGGCATCGCCCAGCTGCACCTGTTGCAGCGCCTGCGTACGCCCGGCCACGACGCCCCGCAGCCCGCGGCCGCGTCCCCCTGCGCCAGCGGCTACGGCCTGATCGGCGACAGCTCGGGCATGCGCGCGGTCTACCAGCTGATCGGCCGGGTGCTGCACAGCCCGGTCAGCGTGCTGGTCACCGGCGAAACCGGCACCGGCAAGGAACTGGTGGCACGCGCCATTCATGATTGCGGCAGCCGGCGCAGCAAGGCCTTCGTTGCACAGAACTGCGCCTCGCTGCCGGAACACCTGCTGGAAAGCGAACTGTTCGGCTATCGCAAGGGCGCCTTCACCGGCGCCGACCGCGACCGGGCCGGCCTGCTCGACGCCGCCGATGGCGGCACCCTGTTCCTCGACGAGATCGGCGACATGCCGCTGCTGCTGCAGGCCAAGCTCTTGCGCGTGCTGCAGGAAGGCGAGGTGCGTCCGCTGGGCAGCAGCGAGACGCACAAGGTCGACGTGCGCATCGTCGCCGCCACCCATCGCGACCTGCGCGCCCAGGTGGAGGACGGGCAATTCCGCGAGGATCTGTTCTACCGCCTCTCCAACTTCCCCATCGCCCTGCCGCCGCTGCGCGAGCGCGACGAGGACATTCTGCGCCTGGCGCGACATTTTGCCGACAAGGCCTGCGCCTTCCTGCAACGCGATTTGTGCCGCTGGTCCGATACCACGCTGGCGCTTCTGGCAGGCTATGCCTTCCCCGGCAACGTACGGGAACTGAAGAGCCTGGTGGAGCGCGCCGTGCTGCTCTGCGAGGGCGGCGAGCTGCTGCCGGAGCACTTCGATCTACGGGTGGCAGCAGACCCCGAGCGCGGCCTGAACCTGCGCGAGCGCATGGAGCGCGTCGAACGGAGCCTGCTGATGGACTGCCTGCGCAAGAACCGCGGCAACCAGAGCCAGGCCGCCCGCGAACTCGGCCTGCCGCGCCGCACCCTGCTCTACCGAATGGAACGGCTGAATATCAGCCCGGCCGATCTCTAAGGAAGGAAAGACGCCATGCCACCGATCAGACACCTCCCAGCATTCGCCCGCCGAAGGCATCGCCCGGCGCTGCAGGCGCTCCGTAGCACGGCGCACAGCGACTGAGCGCCTTCCCGTACCCCGTATCCAAGGACTACGCCGATGAAAGGAATCGCCGCCCTTGCTTCAAGCCTGCTGTTGGCCGCCTGTGCCAGCAGCGCGCCGATCGATCGAACCCTGGCTGGCCATTACCTCCTGCAGGGGGCCATGGAGATGGGCTCGGAACTGCTGCTGAACGAGGATGGCAGTTTCGAAGCCGCCATGTCGTACGGGATTCTCGATGTGTATACCCGCGGTCGCTGGAGCCAGTCCGGCGACCGGCTGACCCTGCACCGCGAGCGCCCCCGGCACAACGTGTTCGCCCCGGACATGGACCTCGGCCAGCTCATCGACGGCATGGAGCTGCAGATCCGCCCCGATTGCCTGGTGGTGGAGGCACTGGATGCTTGCTACGCGAAGGCGCCAACCGGGCCTGCCGCCCACTGAAGCCTGCCCGCACAACTACGAAAAATGGAGACATTCGTGAAAACCATCTCTGGGTCCACCGCGCTGCTTGTCCTGGCGCTGGCGCTCGCCGGCTGCACCGGCAACTACAAATTCAGCGACGACCAATACCGCCCGCTGGGCGATCCGCAGGCCCTGAACCGCGGCAAGTGACCGCAAGGAGCGACACCACCATGGAACTGGTCTTCGATATGGTCGGCGCCCAGCAATTCGTGCCCGGGCTGCTGACCACCAAAACCTTCAAGCAGGCCGGCGGCGTGATCGGCCGGGCCGAGGGCTGCGACTGGGTGATTCCCGACCGCAAGCGCGTGCTCTCCGGGCGTCATGCGGTGATCAGCTACCGCGACGGCGCCTTCTTCCTCACCGATACCAGCAGCAACGGCATCCAGCTCAAGGACAGCGGCGCCAGCCTGGTCAAGGGCCAGCCGCAGCGGGTCGAACACGGCAACGTCTACTGCCTGGGCGACTTCGAAATCCGCGCACGGCTGGTCCAGGACCCGGCGCTGTTCGAAGGTGACATCGGCCGGCCGCAGCCGGCCGGCAGCATCATCCCCGACGACGCCTTCCTCGACCTCGACCCGCTGGTCGCCATGGACCAGCAGGAGCGCGTCTACGCCGAGGTCGACGACCTCGACCTGGCCCTCGGCGCGCCACAGCGCCAGGCCCAGCAGCGCGACTATGCGCGCATCGACATGGAAAGCCTGCCGCTGCCCGAACTGGTCATACCGCAGGCCGCGCCCGAACCCAGGCCCGAGGCCCAGCCCGAGCGCCTGCCGCAGGGTTTCTGGGAGCGTTTCGGCGACGCACTCGGCGTCGATCTCGACGATCTCGACGAGGAGCAGCGCCAGGTACTGGCGCTGCACGCCGCCCGCCTGCTCCGGCAGAGCGTCGCCGGCCTGCAGCAGAGCCTGCGCACCCGCAGCGAGCTGAAGAACGAGCTGCGCCTGGCGCTGACCACCGTGCAGAGCGCCGGCAACAATCCGCTCAAGCTCGGCGCCGACAGCGGCGAGGCGATGACCGCCCTGCTGCGCGGCGGCAAACCAGGGCAACTGCCGGCCGAACAGGCGATCGGCCGCGCCTTCCGCGACCTGCAGGCACATCAGGTCGCGCTGCTGGCGGCCAGCCGCGCGGCAGTGCAGGCCATGTTCGAGCAGTTCGCCCCGGAGCAGCTGGCACTGCGCTTCGAGCGCGACGGCCGCAAGCCACTGCTCGCCACCGCCGGCAGCCGCTGGCGCGCCTATCGCCGCCTGCACCACCGCCTCGGCCAGGACGGCGACTGGCGCGAACGGCTGTTCGCCCGCGATTTCGCCAAGACCTACGAGGAGCAGGTGCGCCTGATCGCTACGCTCGATTCCACCCATCAAGGATGATCCCCATGCCCCGTCGCATCACCCTGGCCATGCTGGCCGCGCTGCTCGTGCTGGGCGGCTGCTCGACGCTGTCGCCCTATTCCAGGCTGACCAAGCTGGACCTCGAACTGCACGGCAGTGACCGCCTCAACCCCGACCTCAATGGCCGGCCCTCGCCGATCGTGCTGCGCCTGCTGGAGCTCCAGCACCCGGTGGCGTTCGAGAACGGTGATTTCTTCGCCCTCTACCAGCGCCCCAAGGAAGCCCTGGCCCCGGACCTGGTGACCTTCGAGGAACTGGAATTGCGTCCGGGCGAAAGCCGCGCGCTCAAGCTCTCGGTACGCGACGGCAGCCGCTACGTCGGCGTGCTCGCCGCCTATCGCGACCTGCCGGAAGCCAACTGGCGCTACGTCATCGCCCTGCCGCCGCAGGAGCACACCCGCGTCGCACTGACACTCGACGAACGCGGCATCGCCCCGTTCGATCCGCTCGCCGAAGAAGGTAAATGAGCATGAGCCTGCACAAAGTTGTCTGGCAGGAAGGCATGCTGCTGCGCCCGCAGCACTTCCAGCAGAACGATCGCTACTACGATCATCAACTCAAGGCGCGCACCCAGAAGCTGGCCAGCTATGCCTGGGGTTTCTTCAACCTGGAGATCGACCGCCAGTTCCTCAACATGGGCAAGCTGGTGCTCAGCCAGGCCAGCGGCATCCTCCCGGACGGCACGCTGTTCGAGCTGGGCAGCGAGCGCGAGCCACTGGCGCTGGACATCCCGCCGAACACCGGCAGCACGCCGGTGTACCTGGCGCTGCCGCTGGTCACCGGCAACCACATCGAGACCCGCCGCCCCGAGCAGAAGGACGTGCTGGCGCGCTATACCGCCCATGAACTGGACGTCGCCGATTCCAATGCCGGCGACAGCAGCACCAGCCAGGTCGGCACCGGGCTGCCGGATTTCCGCCTGCTGCTGGGCGAGCAGCAGAGCGACCAGGCCTACGTGAAGCTGCAACTGTGCGAGGTGCTGGATACCACGCCGGACGGGGTGATCAGCCTCGATCCGGAATTCATCCCCACCTACGTCAACTTCCAGGCCTCCGGCTACCTGCTGTCCTGCCTGAAGGAAGTGATCAGCATGCTCGCCCACCGCGGCGACACCCTCGCCGAGCGCATCAGCGCCACCGGCAAGGTCGGCGGCGCCGAGGTCGGCGACTTCATGATGCTGCAGCTGATCAACCGCCACGAACCGGTGCTGCGCCACTACCTGGGCGTCGAGCAGGTGCATCCGGAGCAGATCTATCGCGACCTGCTCGGCCTGCTCGGCGAACTGGCGACCTTCTCCGGCGAGAGCAAGCGCCCGCGCCTGGACGGCCGCTACCAGCACAGCGACCAGGGCGCGAGCTTCCGCAAGCTGATGGACGCGATTCGCCAGGTGCTGTCGATGGTGCTCGAGCAGCATGCCATCGAGCTGCTGCTGCAGCAGCGTCAGTACGGCATCCAGGTCTCGCCGCTGCACGACCACAAGCTGCTCGGCTCGGCCGCCTTCGTCCTCGCCGCCAGCGCCCAGTGCGACTCGGAGACCCTGCGCACGCGCCTGCCGGCGCACCTGAAGATCGGCCCGGTGGAGCGCATCCGCCAGCTGGTCAACCTGCACCTGCCGGGCATCCGCCTCAAGCCGCTGCCGGTGGCGCCGCGGCAGATTCCCTTCCACGCCGGCAAGACCTATTTCGCCCTGGAACTCAGCTCCGAGGACCAGGCGCAGCTGGAGCGCTCCGGCGGCTTCGCCTTCCATGTGTCCGGCGACTTCGCCGGGCTCGAACTGAAATTCTGGGCGGTCAGGGACTAGCGACATGATCAGGGAAATGGAACAGAACGACCGCACGGTCATCGTCAACCGCACCGGCGAAGCGCCGGCGCAGAGCCCGCTGACCGACTTCGACACGCCGCCGCGTTTCGAGCAGCTGGAAGAGCGGATGATCTACGCTGCGCGCCTGCGCCCGGCGGAAACCTTCAACATCAGCCTCAACCCGCTGGTGGCCGCCGCCTCGCCGCTGCTGTCGGAAGTGGTGCGCTTCAAGCACAGCCAGGAGAGCGAAGACCTGCAGGCGCTGCACAACCAGCTCGGCAGCGCGATCAAACTGTTCGAGCACCGCGCCCTGCACGACGGCGCCGAGAGCAGCCAGGTGATGGCGGCGCGCTACGTGCTCTGCACCGTGCTCGACGAGGCCGTGGTGACCACGCCCTGGGGCAACGAGAGCGAATGGTCGCAGATGAGCCTGCTGTCCTCCTTCCACAACGAAACCTTCGGCGGCGAGAAGTTCTTCCAGCTGCTCGAGCGGCTGTCGCGCAACCCGGTCAAGCACCTGCCGATGCTGGAGCTGATGTACCTCTGCCTGTCCCTCGGCTTCGAGGGCAAGTACCGCGTGCTGCCGCGCGGCATGCTCGAGCTGGAAGCGGTACGCGACAGCCTCTACCGGCAGATCCGGCAGATGCGCGGCGACATCCCGCGCGAGCTGTCACCGCACTGGGAGGGCCTCAAGGACAGCCGCCGGCGCCTGGTGCGCATCGTGCCGTGGTGGCTGGTGGCGCTGTTCACCCTGGCCTGCCTCGGGGTGATCTATGGCGGCTTCGCCTGGGTGCTGGGCGAGCAACGGGAGGCGGTGCTGCAGCCTTATCGGGCGTTGGGGACGAACGCCGTGGATTCAACGCTTTCAGGGATGGAATGAAATGAAGAACTTCTTCGCCAAACTCGGCGCCTTTCTGCGCCGGACCTGGGTCTGGAGCCTGCTGCTGGTGTTGCTGCTCGCGGTGCTGGTGTGGTTCGCCGGGCCGCTGCTGGCGGTCGACGACTACAAGTTCTGGGAAACGCCCAGCAGTCGCCTGCTGAGCATCAGCGTGCTGTTCCTCGGCTGGGGCCTGGCCATGGTCTTCGTCAGCTGGCGCGCCAGCGTCCGCAAGAAGCGTGACGAGCAGGACCAGGACGTACAGGAACAACTGCGCCGCGACGGCCTGATCGGCGAGGAGCAGCAGGAGCTGCGCCATCGCTTCAAGCAGGCGTTGCGCACACTGAGAACCTCCAGTCTCTACCGCGGGCGCAGCGAGAAATGGCGCAGCGAGCTGCCCTGGTACCTGCTACTCGGCCCACAGGGCAGCGGCAAGACCAGCCTGCTGGATTTCTCCGGGCTGGATTTCCCGCTCAACCGCAGCGAGCAGCAGCGCCTGACCAAGGACGTCTCCGGCACCCGTTATGCCGACTGGTATTTCGCCGACCATGCGGTGCTCATCGACACCGCCGGCCGCTACCTGACCCAGCCCGACGCACCGGTGGACGGCAGCGCCTGGAACACCCTGCTCGGCCTGCTGCGCAAGCGCCGCGCGCGGCCGCTCAACGGCGTACTGGTGAACCTGCCAGTGGACCAGCTGCAGGGCGGCAGCGAGCTGGAGCTGGAAAACCTCGCCCGCCAGACTCGCCAGCGCCTGCAGGAGCTCCACCAGCGGCTGAACGCCGATGTGCCGGTCTACCTGGTGCTGAGCAAGGCCGACAAGGTGCTCGGCTTCGACGAATTCTTCGACCAGCTGTCGCGCGAGGAAAGCGACCAGGTGCTCGGCGCCAGCTTCCGCAAGGAACAGAACGGCAGCGACGCGCAGGTCGTGCGCCAGGAATTCGAGGAACTGCTGCGCCGCCTGAACAGCCAGGTGATCATGCGCATGCATCAGGAACGCGATGCCCGGCGCCGCGGTCGCATCCTCGACTTTCCCCATCAACTGGGACGGATCGGCGAGCGCCTGAGCCTGTTCATCGAACTGGCCTTCGCCGGCAACCGCTACCAGCGCGCCAGCCAGCTGCGCGGCTTCTACCTGACCAGCGCACCACGCTTGCAGCAGGAACTCGACCCGCTCACCGCCGGCATCGGCCGCCAGCTCGGCCTGGCCAGCGGCGCCCTGCCGACCTTGCGCAGCGGCCGTGCCCGCTTCATCAACCAGCTGCTCAGCCGGGTGATCTTCCCCGAAGCCGAGCTGGCGGGCCTCGACCGACGCGAGGTACGCCGCATCGACTGGGGCCAGCGCGCGCTCTATGCCGGTGCCTTTGGCTGCCTGCTGCTGTTCGGCGCGGCCTGGGCGCTGAATTTCTCCGGCAACCACGAGCGCCTCGAACGGCTGCGCGACATCGCCCAGACCCTCGGCGGCGAGCGCCAGGCCATCGCCGCCGCAGACGAAGCCCTGCGCACCCTCGCGGTGCTGGATGGCAGCTATGCGGCAACCCAGGTCTTCCCGCCCCGCGATGAGGTGTCCTGGCTACGCCGCGGCGGTCTGTACCAGGGCGAAGCGGTCGACCCGACGCTGCACCAGGCCTACCGCCGCGACCTGGAGACCCTGCTGCTGCCGCGCGTCGGCCGCCAGCTGGAGGCACAGATCCGCGCCAACCTGAACGACCGCGAGCGGCTGCTCGGCAGCCTGCGCGCCTACCTCATGCTGAACCTCGCCGAACGCCGCGATGCGGCCTTCCTCAAGGACTGGCTGGCCGCCGACTGGTCGCTGCGCCATGGCGGCAACGCCGTCGCCCAGCAGGGGCTGAACACCCACTTCGCGCGTCTGCTGGAGGAATCCTTCGCCCCGTACCGGCTGAACGATAATCTGGTGGCCAAGGCGCGCGCCCAGCTGCGCAGCGAATCGCTGGCCAACGTGGTGTACCGCATGCTGCGCGACCAGGCGCGCAACCTGCCCGACTACCGCCTGAACCAGCGGCTCGGCCCACAGGCCGGGCTGTTCGTCGGCGGCGACCAGGCGATTCCCGGCTTCTATACCCAGCGCGGCTACCAGACGCTGTTCGTCGCCCAGGGCGCCGACCTGGTCAGCGAAATCCTGCGCGACAACTGGGTGCTCGGCGAAGGCGACAGCCTCAGCGCCAAGGACCTCAGCCGTCTGCTGGTGGAAATGGAACAGCTGTACTTCCGCGATTACGCCGCCCACTGGAGCGAGGCGATCGCCCAGCTGAACATCCTCCCGGCGGGTAGCGCCGCCCAGGGCGCAGCCCAGCTCGCCGGGCTGACCGCCGCCAACTCGCCGCTGCTGCAGTTGCTGCTGGAAGTGCGCGAGAACACGCGTTTCGCCGGGCTGGCCGAGGCCTCCGAGCAGGCCGGTGACGCCGCCGAAGCGGCCCAGGCAGCCGGCAGCAAGCTCGGCAAGGTAGCCAAGCTGGCCAGCGCCGCGGCCGAGCAAGCCCAGGCGGCGCTGCTCAAGAACCTGCCGGACACCGCGCGCAAGACCCTGGAGCGGCGCTTCGCACCGCTGCACCAGTTGCTCGACGACAACGGCGCGGCGGGTCCCGAACTGGCCGCCAGCCTGCAGGCGCTCGATGCCCTGCAGCTGCAACTGGCCGCGCTCGCCCATGCCAGCGCACCGGAGCAGGCCGCCTTCGAACTGGCCAAGGCACGCATGAGCGGCCAGCGCGATGCCATCAACCAGCTGCGCAACAGCGCCGCACGCCTGCCGCAGCCGCTGGGCCAATGGCTCGGCCTGCTGGCCGAGGACAGCTGGTCGCTGGTGCTCAACGACGCCTATCACTACCTCAACCAGCGCTACCGCAACGAGCTCTATGCCAGCTACCGCGGCGCGCTGCGCGAACGCTATCCGTTCAGCGCCCACAGCACCAGCGACGTCGCCCTTGCCGACTTCCGCGAGTTCTTCAAGGCCCAGGGCCTGGCGGACAGCTTCTTCGAGCGCTACCTCAGGCCCTTCGTCAGCGGCAGCGCCGGCCAGTACCAGCTGCGCCGCGTCGATGGCCGCGGCCTGCCGCTGTCGGAGCAGTTCCTCGCGCAGATGAGCCGGGCGCAGACCATTCGCCGCAGCTTCTTCGCCGAGAACCCCAACGAGCCGCTGATCCTGTTCAAGCTCGAGCCCTATTCGCTGGATTCGAGCCTCGGCCGCGCCGACTTCCGCTTCGGCAACCAGCAGCTGGAATACCGCCACGGCCCCATCGTGCAGACCGCCTTCCGCTGGCCCGCCGAGGCCGACGACGGTCGTACCAGCCTGGTGGTGGAGGAGCTCGGCGGTCGCCGCGTCGGCATCGAGAAGAATACCGGCCCCTGGTCGCTGTTCCGCCTGATCGACCTGATGCAGGTCGACTACCACAGCGGCCGCGACGTGCTGATGCTCAAGGCCGACCTCGGCGGCCTGCGCGCCAACTACCTGCTGCACGCCCAGCGCTCGCCGAACCCGTTCGATCTCGCGCTGCTGCGCGGCTTCAAGCTGCCGGCGACGCTGTGATGACCGCCATGGCCAGCCGCTGGCGCAGCACGGCGCGCACCGACACCGGCAAGGTTCGCGCACGCAACGAGGATGCCTTTCTCGACCTGCCGCAGGCCGGCCTGTGGGCGGTGGCCGACGGCATGGGCGGGCATCAGAACGGCGCCCTGGCCAGCCGGCTGATCGTCGAGCAACTGGCCGAGCTCCCCGCGGGCGATCTGCCGCAGCGGCTGCTGGCGCTGCGCCGCTGCCTGCACGAGCTGAATCGCCGGCTCAGCCAGGAACTCACGGTGACCGCCGCGCGTCCCGACCCGGTGATCGGCAGCACCGTGGTCGCCCTGCTGATGGACGATGAGCGCGCGGCCTGCGTCTGGGCCGGCGACAGCCGCTGCTACCTGTGGCGCGGCGGCCGGCTCTATCAACTGTCGCGCGACCATTCGCTGCTGCAGCAGCTGATCGACCAGCAGCAACTGAGCCCCGAACTGGCCGCCCGACACCCAGCCGCCCATGCGCTGACCCGCGCCATCGGCGCCAGCGACAGCCTGGAGCTGGATATCCTCGAATTCGCGGTCTACCCCGGCGATACCCTGCTGCTGTGCAGCGACGGCCTGTACCAGAGCATGGCCGCCGACGCCCTCGGCGCCGCGCTGAGCCTGCCGTCCATTTCCCTGACACTGGAGCAGCTGTTTCGCCAGGCCCTGAAAGGGCCGGCGCGGGACAACCTCAGCGCGGTGGTGATCCGCCGATGAGCCCACAACAGCCAGCCTCCGACCTCACCTACTTCGCCCTGGCGGCCACCGCCGCCGCGCCGCCACCGGCCGAACCGCGGGCAGCACCCGGCGCGCTGCCGGAGGTGTTCGCCGGCCGCTACCGGATCGAACGCCTGCTCGGCGTCGGCGGCATGGGCGCGGTCTATCGCGCCCGCGACCTGCTGCGCGAGCAGTACGGCGATCCACAGCCGCACGTGGCGCTGAAGACCCTCAGCGAGGACTTCGCCGAATACCCCGACGCCAGCGCCCTGCTCTACAGCGAATATGCCCTGACCACGCGGCTCAGCCATCGCCACGTGGTACGCCTGTACCAGTTCGACGTCGACCCGACCAGCCAGCGCGCCTTCATCACCCTGGAACTGCTCAAGGGGCCGACGCTCGACGAACTGCTCGCCGAACGCCCCGGGGGCCTGCCCTGGGACGAACTGCGCGAGATCGCCCTGGCGCTGCTGGAAGCCCTGGCCTATTCCCACGGCCTCGGCGTGCTGCACGGCGACCTCAAGCCGAGCAACGTGATGCTCGCCGACGACGGCCTGCGCTTGTTCGATTACGGCCTCGGCCAGCCAATGGAAGGGCTGTTGCCCGGCCTGCCGCGCCTGTGCCGCAATCGCTTCTCCGCCTGGACGCCACGCTATGCGGCGCTGGAGCTGCTCGACGGCGGCGAGCTGACGGCCGCCGCCGACCTCTTCGCAGTGGCCTGCGTGCTCTACGAACTGGCCAGCGGCAGCCATCCGTTTCGCCGTCTCAGCGCCAGGCAGGCCAAGGCCATGGAGCTGGACCGCTCGCTTCAGTGCCCGCGGCATTTGCCGGCGCACTGCTGGCCGGCGCTACGCACCGCCCTGGCGTTCGACGAAACGCAACGGCAGATCGACGTCGCGGGGCTGCTGCAAGCCTTTCGCCGTCACCCCACGAATCGCCTGCGGCGCTGGTTCGGATGCACCCACGGATGACACGCACACAAGGAAATCGCCATGTTCACTGCGGCCAATGAAACCCGCTTCAGCCTGACCATCGAGGGCATCGAGCACGACCTGCAGGTGCTGGCCTTCGACGGCCACGAAGCCATCGCCCAGCCCTATCGCTTCGACCTCGAACTGGTCAGCGAACGCTCCGACCTGGACCTCGAAGCCCTGTTGCACCGGCCGGCCTTTCTCGCCTTCGACCCCGACGGCTGCGGCATCCACGGCCTGATCCACCGCGCTGCCCAGGGCGAATCCGGCAAGCGCCTGACCCGCTACAGCCTGACCCTGGTGCCGCAACTGGCCTACCTCGCCCACCGCAGCAACCAGCGCATCTTCCAGCAGCTCAGCGTGCCGCAGATCATCGCCCGGATCCTCGAGGCGCACGGCATCCTCGCCGACACCGGCCACCGCTTCCAGCTCGGCCCGGTGCTCTATCCGGCGCGCGACTACTGCGTGCAGTACGACGAGAGCGACCTGCACTTCCTTCAGCGCCTGTGCGAGGAAGAAGGCATCCACTACCACTTCGAGCATGACCGCCAAGGTCATGTGCTGGTCTTCGGCGACGACCAGACCAGCTTCGCCAGGCTCGGCCGGCCCACCGCCTACCTGCAGGACAGCGGCATGAGCGCCGACGAGCCGGTGATCAGGCGCTTCGGCCTGCGCCTGGAAACCCGCACCAGCCACGTCAGCCGCCGCGACTACGACTTCGAGCAACCGCGCCTGCGCATGCAAGCCGCCTACCGCGGCGAGCAGGCGGCGGATGCCAGCCCGCTGCCGGACCTGGAAGACTACGACTACCCCGGTCGCTTCACCGAGCGCAGCCGTGGCAGGCACCTGGCGCAGCGCAGCCTGGAGCGCCACCGTCACGACTACCAACGGGCCGAAGGCCACAGCGACCAGCCTTTGCTGGTCAGCGGTCATCTACTGGAAATCTCCGAACATCCGCGGCGGGAGTGGAACGACCTCTGGTTGTTGACCGAAATCCACCACCAGGGCCGCCAGCCGCAGGTACTGGAAGAGTCGGCGACCAGCGATACCCAGCCAGACGACGGCTTCCAGCAGGGCTACCGCAACCGCTTCCTCGCCACACCCTGGGACATCCCCTACCGCCCGCCCCTGAAACACCCGAAACCGAAAATCCTCGGCAGCCAGACCGCCGTGGTCACCGGCCCGGCCGGCGAGGAAATCCACTGCGACCCGCACGGCCGCGTGAAGGTCCAATTCCACTGGGATCGCGAAGGCGCACGCGACGACAAGAGCAGCTGCTGGCTGCGCGTCTCCAGCAGCTGGGCCGGCGACCGCTACGGCGGCGTCGCCATCCCGCGGGTGGGCATGGAAGTGCTGGTCACCTTCCTCGAAGGCGACCCCGACCAGCCACTGGTCACCGGCTGCCTCTACCACGCCGAGCACGTCGCACCCTATGAGCTGCCGGCGCACAAGACCCGATCGGTGTTCAAGACCCTCAGCTCGCCGGGCGGCGACGGCTATAACGAACTGCGCATCGAGGACCGCAAAGGCGCCGAGCAGATCTACCTCCATGCCCAGCGCGACTGGGACCAGAACATCGAGCACGACCAGAAGATCCGCGTCGGCCACGAACGCCACGACCGCGTGGAAGCCAACAGCTACAGCGAATTCCAGGCCGAGGAACACCTGACCGTCGCCGCCGATCGCAAGGTGGAGATCAAGCCCGACGATCACCTCAGCATCGGCCAGGCACAACACATCAGGCTCGGCCATAGCCAGGCGATCAAAGCCGGCCGCGAGATTCATCTCAAGGCCGGCCAAAAGATGGTCATCGAGGCCGGCAACGAACTCACCCTCGCGGCGGGCGGCAGCTTTATCAAGCTCGACGCCGGCGGCATCACCCTCGGCGGCCCGCTGGCGCGGATCGATGCCGGCGGCTCGCCGGGCACGGGTTCGGGCATCGGCATCAAGCCACCGGTGCTGCCGGGCGCGGCGGATAGCGACAAGGCGGGGAATGTGTTGGAGCAGATACAAGTGGGGACGTTGTCTGGGGCACCCATACTTCAACGCGATTATCAGTTCAACATTCGTTTGCAGGATGTGCCGGGTGAGGAAGGTTTCCCCTTGGCTCATGCGCCCTGGACCATCGAGATGGGCGACGAGGGCGATGTCCTGCTGCAGGGTGAAACCGATGCCGATGGGCGAGTGCCGCTGGATGAAGGCCAACGGCAAACGCTGTCGAAAACCTACGGCAGCACTCCCCAGAGCCTCTGGCTCACCTACCCCGGTCAGCGGATAGCCTTGCGTATCCATTTGGAGCAACAGGGCTGGAACGCCGAGCCGTACGCACTGAGCGCACTGGACTTCAGCAGCTGTGTCAACCGCCCCGGTAATGCACCGCTGGAAAAAGAACGTAGCCAGCAAGACTGCCAGCTCAGCGCCGACCTCTATACCCATCTGCAAACCAAGGAATGATTGTCTATGGCAACCGACCCTGCCTACAACGGCGTCCGTGCAAAGGAACTCAACCAGATCAACACCCAGGATGGCCGGGCTTATGTGGCCTATTCCGCGCCAGATTTCTTTCTCAATGAAAGCAATCTGTTCGCCCCCAAGCGCACGGGCAATCAGGTTCGCTTCTTCACCACCGGCGTGGACTATTTCAAGGATGTTGCCGCCTCGATAGACAAAGCCGAAAGGTGCATTTTCATCACCGGCTGGCAGGTCAACTACGACGTGTTGCTCGACGGCAAGCGCAGCCTCTGGCAATGCCTGCGCCAGGCGCTCGAACGCCAGCCGGCATTGAGCATTCACGTCCTGCCCTGGCTGAGTCCTTCCGCCAGCCTAGGGACCTATGACTTCGAGACCATGCTGGCCATCTTCCAGCTCAATGCCGGTTTGACCGATGGCCCGCGTGCCTTCTGCACGCCAGCCATCCAGCAAAGCGACATGAAGGGCCTGGGCGTCGCCTTCTCCCACCATCAGAAATCCGTGGTGATCGACAACCGCATTGCCTACGTCGGCGGCATCGACCTCGCCTACGGTCGGCGTGACGACAACGACTTCAGCCTCGATACGAGCGCCAGGCAGGGCAACGACGCCTACAACCCGGGGCTGCCGAAGCTCGGCTGGATGGATCTGGACAAGCATGTCAGCTCGATGGGGCTGATGATGGCGACATTGTTCGATCTGTCCAGGCCCATCGCAGAAACGTCGGTGCCTCTGGGGGGCACGCTGTCCGCCTCAGTCAGCAGAGCCGAGGCGGCGAACGCCCTGAACCGCGTATCGGACTTCTTCAGGAGCCCGCCCATTCCGGCTCTGCAATGGCTGATTCGAGCAAAGAACAGTGCCATGGGGAATCTGGACGAGGGTTTCGAGCGTCTCGACGTCGCTCAGCGGCGGATGGTCGGCCAAAGCATTCGGGCGCTGGCCTTGCTGATAAACGAAAACCTCGACCGCATGCCCATGGCCGAAGAACTCAGGCAGCGGCTGCAGGCGTGGCTGCAAGAGCTTCAGGCCACGACGGGGGAGCTGTACGAGTCGTTGCGCATCAAGAGCACCGAGCTGATCAGCCAATGGATGACCCAGACCGAGCTGGGCAGGGTCATATCGGTACTCAGCGGTAAGGGCTTCGATGACATCCCCAGCGAGTATCGGGCGGACACCAGCCAACTGGCCGGCTCGATGCTCTGGTTCATCTATCATCTGCTGCAGGAGCGTTCGGGGCGGCATCTGGCACCCTACCCTTATCTGCACGAAACGCCCCAGCCACTGGCATCGCCGGACAACGGACGACTCGCCGACTATCAGCCGAGGATGCCCTGGCAAGACGTGCATTGCCGTATCGAAGGCCCTTCCGTCTACGATGTGGCGCGCAATTTCGTCGATCGCTGGAACGGCCAACAGGCCTACCTCGCCGACACGCCGCCGCTGCAAGACACGACGCTGGTCCGCAACCTGCTGGAGGCAGTGGTGCGCTGGCTCGATGAACTGTCGCGCACTACTGGCCTTGACCGGCTTGGCTTCGGTCTTAAAGTCAGCGACAGCCCACGGCTGAGCTTTCCAACGCCACGGCCCGTCTGGATCGACTCGCCCGACCTGCTGCCCAGCGCACCGGCGGCCCAGCGGGGCGGGATGAGTGTCCAGGTGCTGCGCAGCGCCTCCAGCCGGATGATCCAGCAGGAACAGGCAGGCCGCCAGCGGGCCGGTATCCGCCTGCCGCTGCCGCCCGGCATCGACGACACCCGCGTACAGGCCAACTGCAAAGAGGCCATGCGCCAGGCCATCTCCAGCGCCCAGCACTTCATCTATATCGAGAACCAGTTTTTTCAGAGTGCCTATGGTCGTGACGGTGAGCTGAACCCTTTGCTTCCGCTCTCTGGCCCGATGGCCAGCCTGCGCGACCCGGCCAGCCTGCGCCAGGACTTCGTTGCCCGCGTACGGATGCGTGAAGCCCTGGTGGCCGAGGACATCTGGCAACTGGACTGGCAGGAAATCGACGCCATCGCCCGCGAGCCCGGCCTGGAAGCCCGCGCATTCCTGAAAGACATGCTGGCTATGTGGGGCGTCAACGCCCAGGGCTGGCTCACCCACAGACTGGGAGAGGCGCAGGACGGTCTGCTCAACGACATCGGCGAGGCGCTGGCCAACCGCATCGGCCGTGCCATCGACGAGAAGCGCCCCTTCCATGTGTACATGGTCCTGCCGGTACACCCGGAAGGCGCGCTGAACGTCCCGAACATCATGCACCAGGTCAGCCTGACCATGCAGAGCCTGGTCTTCGGCGAGCACAGCCTGATCCGCCGCATCCAGCGGCGCATGGCGTTGCGCGAATTGCTGGATCGCGATATCAGCCGTGAAGAAGCCCTGCAGATCATCGAACGACGGGACTCGAATGATCGCCCCGTCTATGAACAGCAGGACTGGACTCGCTATCTGACCCTACTCAACCTGCGCACCTGGGAAACCCTCAAGGGGCGCGTCGTTACCGAGCAGATCTACGTGCACAGCAAGCTGCTGATCGCCGACGACCGCGTGGCCATTCTCGGCAGCGCCAATATCAACGACCGCAGCCTGCAGGGCGAACGCGATTCGGAGCTGGCGGTGATCGTGCGCGACAGCACGCCGCTGCCGGTCATGCTCGACGGCAAGCGGCAGCAGCTCGTCGGCCAGGCCGTGCACCAGCTGCGGGTCGATCTCTGGAAAAAGCACTTCGGCCTGGCCATGACAGGATCGTCAGGCGTCAGCCCGGCGACCGGGCTGGCGCAATATCTGGAACAGCCGGCGGCAGAGGAAACCTGGCGGGGGATACAGGAGCGTGCACAAGCTAATACAGACCTTTACAACGACTCCTTTGACTACATTCCCCAAAACATCAGCCAGGTTCAGCCCCGCAAAACACCGAATATGGGGAAATATGAAAAGACCGGCTTTCCTGCCTCGACCTGGCCGACCTGGGCCTATCGTGACCTGGAGGCGCTGGAGCTGGGCGGCGAACTGATGGAGCCAATGCCCTACGAAGAACGCTTCTGGCGCTCCAATACCCTGGCGGAGGTCAAGTCCTTCGCCCCGCCGGTCGGTGTGCAGGGCTTTATCTGCGCGCTGCCCACCCACTGGACCCGTGGGGAGAACAACGACTCCGGCATCAACCTGAGCATCCTGGCCCAGATACTGGAGCAGTCAGACAACAACCGGGCCATCGCGCAAGTGGAGAGCGAACAGCAGAAAGAGAGCCGCCGCACATGAAAACCTTGTTTCAATACCTGAGCGTTGGCTTGCTTGTTCCTGCCAGCATGGCGCTGGCCGATGCCCCACGCCAAGAATGCCTTGGCCGCATGACCTTCGAAGTGCCGGAAGAAATGCAATGGGCCACGTTTCACTCTGATTACACCAATCGTATTTCAAAAGGGGGGGGGCATGGCTTTGGTTTGAAGGTAGGAGCCAAAGGCGACAACTCCCACTATGACTATGATGGCCTGACCATCTATGTCAGCGATATTGTCGAGCGTGACACCTTCGATGGCGCAGCAAGGTATATCAAGGGTTCTGTCAAGCTTTATAGAGATGAGCTAATAAAAGAAGCAACCAGAAAAAGAAAAACACTTGAAGAACTAAAAGAGCTGGACAGAAAAGAGAACACAAAAATCACAAGAGAGGCTGTTGAGAGATTTACAAAAAACATAGAAGAAGTGGAAAGAAGCATTCCATTGACTCAAGTCCATGAATACGACCTCGGCATTCCCGACGCCTACTTCTTGGGCGACCATGTGTCACCGGGCCGGGCCATACTCTGGCGCAATAACCGCGTGTACTCCTTCGCCTTCAGCCAGGCCGGCCCCGACTCCGCCGCGCGCATCAAGGCGCTGGTCGAACGCTTCCAGCCCCGCGACCTCTACGAGGTGCCCAAAGGCCCCGGCTTCTGCTTTCCCTACGGCTTTATCGCCGACGATGGCCAAACCGCCTACAGCATCAAGAACAGCCTGCGCTTCACCCGCACGCCCAACGTCATCTTCACCCTGATCGCCGCCTCCGCCAACGATCCCTGGCAGACCAGACCCACCGAAGGCACCTACGACACCGACTATCGCCCGGGCTACGACGCCAGCAGATGGAAGAAAACCTCGTTCATCGAGCGCCTGTACCTGGGCAAGCGCCTGGCCGGCCTGGAGGGCTGGCGCCTCGACCCCAAACCCGGCTCGGGAGAACAGGAACGCGCCTGGTTCGCCCTGGCCCATCGGGGCGGCACAGGCTCGCCGCTGCTGGCCGTGCAGATGTTCACCTTCCAGAAAGGCACCGACGACCTGACCGAACTGACGCCTCCGCCGGAGGAGGTCATCCCGCGCTTCAGGAAACTGAGCGAAAGCATCAAGGAAGCGTTGGTCAACTGATGGAACAGATTCCCTACGAAGAACGCTTCTGGCGCAGGTGTGAAAAGCCATGAAGTAAGCAGTGGCAACGCCTATTTTGTGCATGACGCGGATGGCACTACGCCACTGGCACTAGATGTGGAAATGGATCCCGTCACTCATGAGCTGAAACGCCTGACATCTGCTGAGCTATTGCTAGCCATCGAGGCTAACTGAAACGAGACTCCTTATGAGGTAACGCTGAATCAGCGTGTGGCGCGCATGAGCAATCAGCGCTCGGATTACTTAGATCAAATCGCGCCGGATATCTAGCTCATACATTCGAGGACCAAACAACATGAGCCATCGTTCGCTTATGCTGGAAATAGCCAACACTGCATTAGAATCGATGAAATGAAAAAGACGATATTTTCCTTGCTACTCGCCACACCGTTGATCTGCCAAGCGGCTTCCCCCGAAATACATGAAATAAGAGCGTACAAAGGAAGTCTAGCCAATCAAGAAATCCATATGACCTTGGTAAACGATGGAGAGAAAATAAATGGGGAGTATTTTTACAGGAAATATAAAACCCCTATTAGTTTTCAAGGAAGCATAATAGACTCGACTTTATCCTTAACCGAGAGCACGGATAGGGGCAAAGCGTACATCAAGGCAAACATATCAGGAAATAAAATTGAAGGCGAATGGAAAAACAAGAATAAGTCTTATGAAATCCATGCTCAAGCCCTGAGCAACTCGTATAAGGATTTAGTCACCGATATCATTATCGGGGGAGAAACCAATAGAGAACTGAAGGTAATCTTCAAGAACGGCATCATACAATATTTTAGCATTGATCCACTCACTAGCCGGCCATTAATAATATTCGAGGACTTTACTTTCGACGGACAACCAGATATGCGCATACTTGAATTAGAGACATCAGGCAATAGCTCATTTTCCTATTTTGAATATAAATCAGAGCGCAAGAGATTCATTAGTGCATCGCCAGAAATATCCAACTTAGTGAGCCCAAGAATTTTGCATCACGAAAAAACCATACTATCCATTTCTAGAGATGGATGTTGCTTGTATCAAGCTCAAAAGATTCAGCCAAACGAATATCGTTTGGCTGAATACGACTATGATTCAAAATCTGGTCATGAGCAGATAGAGAACCTAGAAACAAAAGAAAAATCAAGCAAGCCGATAAATAAGTATTACTTTGAGCAAAACTATCTAAAGCTTATAGGCATCGGCGCCAACGATAAAAAACAACCATAGCCGTTGCCTTATGAAAAAGCCCATGGACATAAAAGCTACAACCGGCAAACGTAACGCTATCTTTCTCTTTTGGGGTATACTGGACGCCTTTTATATTGTTTGGTATTGCGCCAATAGTTGGCTGGGTGAGCGTATACCTTATTTCAGCGATCTCAATTCGAGTATCGCACTACTGGAACAGCAGGGTGGAGTTAATCTAGTCACGGCCCTGCTATCGTGGCTGTTACAGTTTTCGATCATTCTTTCATGCCTGATACTCCTGTTACAAAAGGGCTGGGTGAAATACCTTGCTTACATACAGGCTCCTTTTCGTCTTTTTTTTCTTATACCTTCTTTCTCAATACTGTTGCCTGTTGCACAGCTACTACCAGGCTATGGCTTGATATTTCTGGCACTACTCATCACATCTGAAATACTAAAGGCTTGGTCACTGTGGCGGTTTGCATGACAGTTTTTTGGTAAAAACATAGCCCCTAAATGGATTCAATCGGTATCGGGGGTATGTAATGATTAGCAAACGAATGGTTTTGATGCTTCTTTCTCTTCCCATTTCCTTTGCTCAAGCGGAATTAGGGCACGAGCTTAACATACTGAATTATCATTAGAGGCTAAATTAGCGCATGAGAAAACCCATGCTCAAGAAGCATACAATGTTCTTTTAGGCTTTATGGATAGTGCCGTCACTCATCGTAGCGAACAACTTGATAGACTGAAAGAAGCTGACAAGGCATGGGATGATTTTATTTTCAAAACGTGCCTTCTTGAGGTAGCTGAGAGCATTGGAACTAGAGTGGAGCCAGCAAACAACCTGTAATGTCTTATAAAGCGATACAAGGAGAAGGCCGAGTTTTACAGGGATCGAATCTGAATGAGCTGAATTCTTTCCGGCAGGCAACCCACCGCCCCAGGCACCTGCAACGAAGACGACGCCCTTGCTCCTGCCTCCCACCCCAAGGCGGCGTATTGCCATTAACCCTCGACCCTGCCATAAAGCCGCATCTGCCATAACGCTACAAGGATGTACCGATGCGACTGCTGAAAAAGGCTCTGCGGGGGCTCTTGCTGCTGGCCGTGCTGGCGGTGGGTGTGGGGCTTTATTTCGTGGCCTATCCGAACCTGCCGGACTACGAGGCACCCGAGGCGCTGCATTATCTGGAGCAGTGGGACGATGCGCAGCGGCAGGCCTACTACTACACGCCGCAGGGTACGCAGGTAAAAGGGCTGGAATACGACTGGTTCCTCGCGCTGGAGCTGCCCTTCGGCCGCGACAGGTTCGCCACGCCCGAGTACCTGGCGCGTTTCGGCTTCCTGGTCAATCCCGGCCAGCAACCTACCGCGCTGAACCCGGGCAACCTGCCGGTCGGCTTCGCCCGCCACGAAGACGACGAAACCGGCCGCACCTATCTGGACGTGACTTGCGCGGCCTGCCATACCGGCGAGCTGCGCTACAACGGCCAGGCGGTGCGTATCGATGGCGGCGCGGCCATGCATTCGCTGGCCTCGACCGTGCCGACCCTGCGCGGTGGCGCGTTCGGCCAGGCGCTCGGCATGAGCATGGCCTTCACCTACTACAACCCGTTCAAGTTCCGCCGCTTCGCCCACGAGGTGCTGGGCGACGACTACGAGCAGGGCCGCGACCAGTTGCGCCATGACTTCAAGCAGGTGCTCGACCGCCTGCTCGCCACCGCCTACAACGACTGGCACCGCGGGTTGTACCCGACCGAAGAGGGATTCGGCCGCACCGATGCCTTCGGGCGCATCGCCAACGGCGTATTCGGCGATGCCATCGATCCGGCCAACTATCGCGTGGCCAACGGTCCGGTGAGCTATCCGCACCTGTGGGACATCTGGAAATTCGACTGGGTGCAGTGGAACGGCTCGGCCATGCAGCCGATGGCGCGCAATATCGGCGAGGCACTGGGCGTCGGGGCGACGCTGCAGTTGCTGCACGAGAATGGCCAGCCGGTTGCCGAGGCCGAGCGCTACGCCTCCGGCGTGCGGGTGCGCGACCTGCACACGCTGGAAACCACGCTGATGCAGCTGGCGCCGCCCCGCTGGCCGGAGGAAGTCCTGGGCCGGATCGACCTGGAACAGGCGAGCCTCGGCCGCGCGCTGTACCGGGAGAACTGTGCCCGCTGCCACGCCCCCGATCCGAAGCCGGTCGACCAGCGCTTCGCACCGGAGCGCGATCCCGAATGGCGGATGAAGGTGATCCCCACCGCGGTGGTCGGCACCGACCCGACCACCGCCGACAATATCGCCGATCACCGTTTCGACCTGACCCGCCTGGGCTGGACCCAGGACGAGCTCGACCGGCTGGACGTGCAGCTCTACGGCGCACCGGCCGGCCTGCTGGACCTGAGCCGCCTGTCCAGCGCCAAGGGCCTGGCCTACATCACCGCCTACGTCGAGGAGCGCGCCTATCGCGAGGCGGGTATCGGCCAGGCCGAGCGCGCCGCATTCGACGGCTTCGGCCTGCCGATCGGCGTGCAGGAACTGCGCGGCTACAAGGCGCGCCCGCTCGATGGCATCTGGGCAACGCCGCCGTTCCTGCACAACGGCTCGGTGGCGAATCTGTTCGAACTGCTGTCGCCGGTCGCCGAGCGCCAGGCGCAGTTCTGGGTCGGCAGCCGCGAATACGATCCGCGCCGTGCCGGCATCCGCACCGAACGCTTCGCCGGCGGCTTCCTGCTCGATACCACGATCACCGGCAACAGCAACCGCGGCCACGAATTCCGCGCCGGTTGCCGCGGCAACGGCGTGATCGGCCGGGCGCTGGCGCCGCACGAGCGCTGGGCGCTGGTCGAGTACCTCAAGGTGCTGGGCGATCCGCGTTTCGAATCGCGCCTGGAAGACGTCCCGACACAACCGTACAACCCCGGCCCGACCTGCCCCTGACCGGTAACTGAACAAGGATCGCGACATGCTCAAGAGAATCTGGCTCTGGCTCGGTCGGCTGCTGGGCCGCCTGCTGCTCACCACCGTCGCCCTCGGCCTGGCCGGCTGGGCCATCGGCGCGCTGTATTACCAGTCGAAATACAGCGGCCCGGTGTCCACCGAGGAGGAGATCGCACCGACCGAGGCGGCCGACACCCAGGCGATCATCGCCGACGCCATCGCCGTGGTGGAGCAGCACAGCGAGAACACCCGCGTGCTGCGCGACGCCCATGCCAAGGCGCACGGCTGCGTGCGCGCCGAAGTCAGCGTGCGCGCCGACCTGGACCCCGAGCTGCGCCATGGCGTGTTCGGCGAGCCGGGTAAGACCTGGCAGGCCTGGGTACGCCTGTCCAACGGCAACGCCTACCCGCAGTTCGACCGCATCCGCGATGCCCGCGGCATGGCCATCAAGCTGCTCGACGTGCCGGGCGAGAAGCTCACCCACGACCCGCGCCACGCCGGCGAGCAGGACTTCGTGATGTTCAACCACCCGGTGTTCTTCGTCCGCGACGTCGCCGAATACCGCAGCAACTTCGCCGCCCAGGCGCAGGGCAAGAAGGCGCTGGCGTTCTTCCCGAGCGCCGACCCGCGCAGCTGGGAGCTGCGCCACCTGTTCATCGCGCTGCAGACACTGGCCCCGGCCCCTGCGAGCCCGGTGGCCACCACCTACAGCTCGGTGGCGCCCTACAAGCTCGGCCCGCACAACATCAAGTACCGGGTGATCCCGACGCCGGAACAGTGCCCGGACTACCGGCTACCCGAGCAGAACCGCGACCTGCCGAACTTCCTGCGCAGCGCGCTCTACCAGCAACTGTCGCTGGACCGCGCGCCGGCCTGCTTCGCCCTGCAGGTGCAGCGGCAGAACGCCGCGGACTACATGCCGATCGAGGACACCAGCATCGAGTGGGACGAAGCCATCTCACCCTTCGAGACGGTCGCCGACATCCGCCTGCCGCCGCAGGATTTCGACAGCCCCGAGCAGAACCTGGCCTGCGACAACCTTTCCTTCAACCCCTGGCACGCGCTGCCGGCACATCGCCCCATCGGCGGCATCAACCGCCTGCGCAAGGCCGTGTACGAGGCGATCAGCAGCTACCGGCTCGAACGCAACGGCGCGCTGTAAGGCGCACAGGCAAGACGATACGTGCAGAAGCCGAGCCCATGCCCGCGAAGCTTTTACTGAATGTTCGCGGGCATGGCCCGCTCCTACAGACTTCCGCACTTCGCGCACGTAATCGGGATAGGCCCCAGCGTAATCGGCAGCGCGCCTTGCCATCATTGCGCCACAGGCGAAATCTTCCGTGCGCTGTCTAGCCAGGCGGGGCCCTGCTAGCATCAATCACTATCCCAATTGCCGGAACAAGGCGACCGTTTGCGGAAAATGAGCGCTATGACCTCAACGTCTCCCGGTTCCCTGACGCTCGACCGAAGCGCCCGGCAGCCGCTGGTGCGCATCGCCGGCGACTGGACGCTTGCCCACTACGGCGCGTTGCGGCGCGAGGTGGAACGCCTGTTGCCGCAGCTCGACGCGCACAGCCAGGTCGAACTGGACCGGCTCGGTGCGCTGGATACCGCAGGCGCCGGGCTGCTGGTCGAACTGCTGGGCCAGGAACGCATCGCCGCGATCGAGGCCTGGGGGCCACGGTTGCCCGCCGAGCGCCTGGCGCTGTTGCGTAGCGTCGCCGCCGCGCTGAATCGGCCCGAGGCGCCGCAGCCGGTACAGGGTTACGCCTTCTGCGACGTGCTGGCGCATATCGGCCAGGCGGTTTCCACGCTCTGGCGGCAACAGCGCACCCTGCTCGGCTTCATTGGCCTGACCCTGGAGACCCTCGCGCTTTCGCTACCGCGCCCACGACGCTGGCGGCTGACCTCGCTGACCGTACACATCGAGCAGACCGGTCTCGACGCGATCCCCATCGTCGCCCTGCTGACCTTCCTGGTCGGCGCGGTGGTGGCCTTCCTCGGCGCCACGGTGCTGGCGGACTTCGGCGCGACCATCTACACGGTCAACCTGGTGGGCTTTTCCTTCCTGCGCGAATTCGGCGTGCTGCTGGCGGCGATCCTGCTGGCCGGGCGCAGCGCCAGCGCCTTCGCCGCGCAGATCGGCTCGATGAAGTCCAACGAGGAGATCGATGCGATCCGCACCCTCGGCCTGAGCCCCATCGAACTGCTGGTGCTGCCGCGGGTACTGGCGATGCTGATCACCCTGCCGATCCTGACCTTCATCGGCATGCTCAGCGGCATCGCCGGCGGGCTGGCGGTCTGCGCGCTGACGCTGGACATCTCGCCGATCATGTTCTTCACCATCATGCAGCGCGACATTGCCATCAACCACTTCCTGGTCGGCCTCGGCAAGGCCCCGGTGTTTGCCTTCCTGATCGCGGTGATCGGCTGCCTGGAAGGCTTCAAGGTCAGCGGCAGCGCGCAATCGGTGGGCGAACACACCACCTCCAGCGTGGTGCAGGCGATCTTCATGGTGATCCTGCTGGACGCCATCGCCGCGCTGTTCTTCATGGAGATGGGCTGGTGACGGACGACGCGCTGATCCAGGTGCGCGGGCTGGTCAACCGCTTCGGCCAGCAGAGCGTGCACGAAAACCTCGACCTGGATATCCGCCGCGGCGAGATCCTCGGCGTGGTCGGCGGCTCCGGCACCGGCAAGTCGGTGCTGCTGCGCAGTATCGTCGGCCTGCGCCGGCCCAACGCCGGCAGCGTCCGGGTGTTCGGCGAGAACCTGCTGGAGCTGCCGCCCGAGCGCCGTTCGCAGGTGGAACGGCGCTTCGGCGTGCTGTTCCAGCGCGGCGCGCTGTTCACCTCGCTGAACCTGCAGGAGAACGTCGCCCTGCCGCTGATCGAACACGCCGGGCTCGAACGCAAGGATGCCGAGCACCTGGCGCGGCTGAAGCTGGCGCTGGCCGGCCTGCCGGCCGACGCCGTCTGCAAGTACCCCGACGAACTGTCCGGCGGCATGGTCAAGCGTGCCGCGCTGGCCCGCGCGCTGGCGCTGGACCCGGAAGTGCTGTTTCTCGACGAGCCCACCGCCGGCCTCGACCCCATCGGCGCTGCGGCCTTCGACCAGCTGATCCTGACCCTGCGCGACGCGCTGGGCCTCAGCGTGTTCCTGGTCACCCACGATCTGGATACGCTCTACACCATCTGCGACCGGGTCGCGGTGCTGGCCCGCCGGCACGTGCTGGTGGCCGACCGCCTGGAGGTGGTGGAAGCCACCGACGACGCCTGGATTCGCGCGTATTTCCACGGCCCGCGCGGCCGGGCGGCGCAACAGGCCGCCGACTTGCTGGAGGATTGACATGGAAACCCGCGCCCATCACGTGCTGATCGGCCTGTTCACCGTACTCGCGGTCGGCGGCGCCCTGCTGTTCGCCCTCTGGCTGGGCAAGTCCAGCATGGACCGCGAGTACAACTACTACGAGATCAGCTTCAGCCGCGCGGTCAGCGGCCTGTCCAGCGGCAGTGCGGTGGAATACAGCGGCATCCGGGTCGGCGACGTCGAGCAGCTGTGGCTCGAGCCGGACGACCCGCGCAAGGTGCGCGCGCGCATCCGCGTGTACACCGGCACCCCGATCAAGCAGGACACCCGGGCGCGCCTGGCGTTGGCCAACATCACCGGCAGCATGATCATCCAGCTGCACAGCGGCACGCCGCAAAGCCCGCCGCTGGTGGGCAAGCACGGCGAGCTGCCGCTGATCATCGCCGACCCCTCGCCCCTGAGCGCGCTGCTGGAAAACGGCGAGGACCTGCTGAGCAACATCAACAACCTGCTGCGCAGCGCCAACCTGATGCTTTCCGAAGACAACGCCGGGCACATCGGCCGCACCCTGGCCAACCTCGAGCAAGCCACCAGCGTGCTCGCCGAGCAGCGCGGCGACCTCAGCCAGGCGCTGACCCAGCTCGCCCAGCTGGGCCGGCAGACCAACGCCGCACTGGAGGAAATCACCCGCCTGACGCGCAACGCCAACGGCCTGCTCGACGACGAAGGCCGCCAGCTGCTGGCCCGCGCCGGCCAGTCGATGGCCGGCCTGGAGCGCGCCACCTCGCGCCTGGACGACCTGCTCGCCGACAACCAGGGTGCACTGACCAATGGCCTGCAGGGCTTCAACGACCTCGGCCCGGCGATCAACGAACTGCGCGGCACCCTCGGTGCCCTGCGCCGCATGACCCAGCGCCTCGAAGACAACCCCAGCGGCTTCCTGCTCGGCCGCGAGAAGATCCAGGAGTTCACCCCATGAGCCGCCGTGTGCCGATCCGTCCTTTCGCCCTTTCGCTCCTGCTGGGCCTGCTCTCGGCCTGCACCCTGCTGCCCGATGTCGAGCCGATCCGCGTGTTCCTGCTGCCGGCCGGGGACATGCCGGCCGCCGACGACGCGACCCGGCTGGAGCGGACGCTGCGCATCCACACCCCGCAGGCCAGCCGCATCCTCGCCGGGCCGCGCATCGCCGTGGTGCCGGCGGGCAACCAGATCAGCGCCTACCAAGGTGCGCGCTGGGGCGATGCGGCGCCGACCCTGCTGCGCGATCGGCTGATCGAAGCCTTTCGGCAAAGCGGCCAGCTGAGCGCCGTGAGCAGCGAAGAGACCGGCCTGCAGGCCGACCTGGCGCTGCTCAGCGACCTGCGCGCATTCCAGAGCGAGTATGTCGAAGGGGCACCGCAGGTGGTGATTCGGCTGGATGCCCAACTGGTGTCCACCGCCGATCAGCGCAGCCTCGCCAGCCGCCGCTTCGAGATTCGCCAGCCCAGCAGCGACGCGCAGCTGGAAAACGTGGTCAGCGCCTTCGGCCAGGCCAGCGACGAACTGAGCCGGCAACTGCTGGCCTGGACGCGGCAGGCCGTCCGCATAGCCGAGCCCCGCTAAGTGCCGCGTCCGCGAGCATGGCTCGCTCCTACCGGGGCGTTACGGGGCGCGGGGATCATGTAGGAGCCGGCTTGCCGGCGATCATTGGCGCTACGGTGGATCGCCGGCAAGGACTCGGCGTCCCCCCCGGCTCCTACAGGTCAGGTGTTCCCCGCCCTGCAAGGCTGGCCTGGCGCCATGACCACAGCGAATCGCCTATCCGCGGCGCCTATGTCGGCGAACGCTCACGAACGGGGTGCGAAATCGGGATTTTAATTGACGCAGGCTAAACACTCTTCAGCCTGATCGCTTAGCATGCGAACTATCGCGCCCGCATAAGGAACGTTCATGAAAGCGCCAGCACAGAAAAACCTCCGCCGGATTCTGCTCGTGGTCGTTGCGCTCGTCGTCATTGGCCTGCTGGCCTGGTCGGAGCTGCGTACCGACGGGCTGGGCGACGGTTTCGCCAGCGGTAACGGGCGCATCGAGGCCACCGAGATCGACGTGGCGACCAAGCTCGGCGGGCGCATCCGCGAGATCGCCGTCGACGAGGGCGACTTCGTCCAGCCCGGCCAGGTGATCGCGCGCATGGATACCGAGGTGCTGGAGGCGCAGCTCAACCAGGCCCGCGCCCAGGTGCGCCAGGCCGAGAACGCCATCCTCACCGCCCAGGCGCTGGTCGCCCAGCGCGAGAGCGAGAAGGCCACCGCCGAGGCCGTGGTGCACCAGCGCCGCGCCGAACTGACCGCCGCGCAGAAGCGCCACCAGCGCACCGAGACCCTGGTCGCGCGCAACGCCATGCCGCGCCAACAACTGGACGACGACCTCGCCGCGATGCAGAGCGCCCAGGCCGCGCTGGCGGCCTCGCGGGCACAGGTGCTGTCCGCCGAGGCCGGCACCGCCGCGGCGAAATCCCAGGTGATCGAGGCACAATCGGCGCTGGAAGCCGCCCAGGCCAGCGTCGTGCGCCTGCAGGCCGACATCAGCGACAGCGAACTGAAGACCGACCGCGTGGCGCGTGTGCAATACCGCGTGGCGCAGCCGGGCGAAGTCCTGGCGGCCGGCGGCAAGCTGCTCAACCTGGTCGACCTGGCCGACGTCTACATGACCTTCTTCCTTCCCGAGCGCCAGGCCGGGCGCGTGGCCATGGGCGCCGAGGTGCGGGTGGTGATCGACGCCGCGCCGCAGTACGTGATCCCGGCCCGGGTCAGCTACGTCGCCAGCGTCGCGCAGTTCACGCCGAAGACCGTGGAGACCGAGAGCGAGCGCGAGAAGCTGATGTTCCGGGTCAAGGCACGGATCGACCCCGAGCTGCTGAAGAAGCACATGGAACAGGTCAAGACCGGCCTGCCCGGCATGGCCTACCTCAAGCTGGACGCCGACGCCGAGTGGCCCGCCCACCTGCAGATCAACGTCAGCCCATGAACCAGCCGCTCGCGCCGGTGGCGCAGGTCCAGGGCGTCAGCCTGCAATACGGCAAGACCCGCGCGCTGGACGACCTCAGCGTCGACCTGCCGGCACGCTGCATGGTCGGGCTGATCGGCCCGGACGGCGTCGGCAAGTCCAGCCTGCTGGCGCTGATCGCCGGCGCGCGCAAGCTGCAGCAGGGCCAGGTGCGGGTGCTCGACGGCGACATGGGCGACCGCCACCACCGCCGCGCGGTGTGCCCGCGCATCGCCTACATGCCGCAGGGCCTGGGCAAGAACCTCTACCCGACGCTGACGGTATTCGAGAACCTCGAATTCTTCGGCCGCCTGTTCGGCCAGGCCGCCGACGAGCGCCACTGGCGCATCGCCGAGCTGACCCGCAGCACCGGCCTGGCGCCCTTCGTCGAACGGCCGGCCGGCAAGCTGTCCGGCGGCATGAAGCAGAAGCTCGGGCTGTGCTGCGCGCTGATCCACGATCCGGACCTGCTGATCCTCGACGAACCGACCACCGGCGTCGACCCGCTGTCGCGCAGCCAGTTCTGGGAGCTGATCGAGCGCATCCGCCAGGATCGTCCACAGATGAGCGTGCTGGTGGCCACCGCCTACATGGACGAGGCGCAGCGCTTCGATCACCTGGTGGCGATGGACGCCGGGCGCATCCTCGCCACCGGCACGCCGGCCGAGCTGCTGGCGCGCACCGCCAGCGACAGCCTGGAAGAGGCGTTCATCCGCCTGCTGCCGGAGGAGAAGAGCCGCCGCCACCGCACCCTGGCAATCCCGCCACGCCAGGCCAGCGACGACATCGCCATCGAGGCCCACGACCTGACCATGCGCTTCGGCGACTTCGTCGCCGTGGACCGGGTCAACCTGCGCATCGAGCGCGGCGAGATCTTCGGTTTCCTCGGCTCCAACGGCTGCGGCAAGACCACCACCATGAAGATGCTCACCGGGCTGCTGCCGGCCAGCGAGGGCCACGCCCTGCTGTTCGGCAAGCCGGTGGACCCGCACGACCTGCAGACCCGCCAGCGGGTCGGCTACATGTCCCAGGCCTTCTCGCTGTACAGCGAACTGACCGTGCGGCAGAACCTCGACCTGCACGCCCGGCTGTTCCACCTGCCGGCCGAGCGCCGCGAACCGCGCATCCGCGAGATGCTCGAACGCTTCGGGCTGGTCGACGAGGCCGACAGCCTGCCCGAAGCGCTGCCATTGGGCGTGCGCCAGCGCCTGTCGCTGGCGGTGGCGGTGATCCACGCGCCGGAAATGCTGATCCTCGACGAGCCCACCTCCGGCGTCGACCCGGTGGCGCGCGACGGTTTCTGGGAACTGCTGGTGCAGCTGTCGCGCGAGGACGGCGTGACCATCTTCATCTCCACCCACTTCATGAACGAGGCGCTGCGCTGCGACCGCATCTCGCTGATGCACGCCGGCCGCGTGCTGGACAGCGACACGCCGCAGGCGCTGATGGACAAGCGCGGCCTGGCGACCCTCGAAGAGACCTTCATCGCCTACCTCGAGGATGCCGTGGCCGAAGGTGCCGCCAGCGGCCCGCAGGACACCGCGACGGCCACCGAGCGCGAGCGCCCGGCCAAGGTCGCCAGCAGCGCCGAGCTGCGCGCGCGCTTCAGCCTGCGCCGCCTGCTCAGCTACACCCGCCGCGAATCCATGGAACTGCGCCGCGACCCGATCCGCGCCACCCTGGCCATGCTCGGCACCGTGCTGCTGATGTTCATCATGGGCTACGGCATCAGCCTGGACGTCGAGGACCTGACCTACGCGGTGCTCGACCACGACCAGACCACCACCAGCCAGGCCTACGCGCTGAACATCGCCGGCTCGCGCTATTTCATCGAGAAGGCGCCGCTGGCAAGCCCCGGCGAGCTGGACCGGCGCCTGCGCAGCGGCGACATCAGCCTGGCCATCGAGATCCCGCCCGACTTCGGCCGCGACCTCAAGCGCGGCGCCATCCCGCAGGTGGCGTTCTGGATCGACGGCGCCATGCCGATGCGCGCCGATACCATCAAGGGCTACGTGCAGGGCCTGCATACCAGCTACCTGCAGGATCTGGCGCGCAGCGCCGGGGTGAGCAGCGCCGCCCTGGCCGACATCGCCATCCGCTACCGCTACAACCCGGACGTGCAGAGCCTGCCGGCCATGGTCCCGGCGATGATCCCGATCCTGCTGATGATGATCCCGGCGATGCTCACCGCCCTCGGCGTGGTGCGCGAGAAGGAGCTGGGCTCGATCACCAACTTCTACGTCACCCCGGTGACCCGCCTGGAATTCCTGCTCGGCAAGCAGTTGCCCTACATCGCCCTGGGCATGGTCAACTTCGCCACCCTGGTGTTGCTGGCGGTGTTCGTCTTCGGCATCCCGATCAAGGGCAGCCTGCTCACCCTGGTGATCGGCGCGCTGCTCTACGTCACCTGCGCCACCGGCCTGGGCCTGCTGATGTCGTCGATGCTCAACAGCCAGATCGCGGCGATCTTCGGCACCGCCATCGCCACCCTGCTGCCGGCCGTGCAGTTCTCCGGGCTGACCCACCCGGTCTCGGCGCTGGAAGGCGCCAGCGCCTTCTTCGGGCAGATCTATCCGACCAGCCACTTCCTGATCATCAGCCGCGGGGTGTTCTCCAAGGCGCTGGGCATGGCCGACCTCTACTGGTACTTCATCCCCTTGCTGCTGGCGATCCCGCTGCTGACCCTGCTCAGCGTCGCCGGCCTGCGCAAGCAGGAAAAATGACATGCGCACACTCGGCAACGTCTTCCAGCTCGGCCTCAAGGAACTGCGCAGCCTGTACCGCGACCCGGCGCTGCTGGTGCTGATCGTCTACGCCTTCACCCTGGCCATCTACACCGCCGCCACCGCCCTGCCCGAGGCGCCGCACCGGGCCACCCTGGCAGTGGTCGACGAGGATCAGTCGCAGGCCTCGCGGCGCATCCTCAATGCCTTCCAGCTGCCCTACTTCCTGCCGCCGGTAGCCATCGACCTGCGGCAGATGGACAGCGGCATGGACGCCGGTTTCTACACCTTCACCCTGAACATTCCACCGGACTTCCAGGCCGACCTGCTGGCCGGGCGCAGCCCGACCATCCAGCTCAACGTCGACGCCACCCAGGTCAGCCAGGCGTTCACCGGCGCCGGGCACATCCAGCAGATCATCAACGACGAGGTCAGCGCCTTCGTCCAGCGCTACCGCGCCGGCAGCGCACTGCCGGTCGAGGCGGTGGTGCGTACCGCCTTCAACCCCAACCTGACGCGCTCCTGGTTCGGCGCGGTCAACGAGGTGATCAACCAGATCACCATGCTCTCGATCATCCTCACCGGCGCCGCGCTGATCCGCGAGCGCGAGCACGGCACCATCGAACACCTGCTGGTGATGCCGGTGACGCCGTTCGAGATCATGCTGGCCAAGGTCTGGGCGATGGGCCTGGTGGTGCTGCTGGCCTCGGGCTTCGCCCTGCGCGTGATCGTCGAGGGCTGGCTGCAGATCCCGATCCAGGGCTCGCTGCTGCTGTTCATCGGCGGCGCCGCGCTGCACCTGTTCGCCACCACCTCGATGGGCATCTTCTTCGGCACCGTGGCGCGCTCGATGCCGCAGCTGGGCCTGCTGATCATCCTCGCGCTGATGCCGCTGCAGATCCTCTCCGGCGGCATGACCCCGCGCGAGAGCATGCCCGAGCTGGTGCAGCACATCATGCTGGCGGCGCCGACCACGCACTTCATCGAACTGGCCCAGGCGATCCTCTTCCGCGGCGCCGGCGTTTCGGTGATCTGGCCGCAGCTGCTGGCGCTGGTGGTGATCGGCGCGGTGTTCTTTGTCGGCGCGCTGTCGCGCTTGCGCAAGTCGTTGCGCTAGCGGCGGGAACAGAGCCTAACCCTGGACGACCCGATTGCGCCCTTCGCGCTTGGCACAGAACAGCGCCTGGTCGGCCTCGCTCAGCAGCGCATCCAGGCTGCGGCTGGCATCGCTGCAGGCACTGACGCCGAAACTGGCGGTACAGCGTACCGAGCGATCGCCGTCGGCGACGGCCACCGCCTCGATCTCCAGGCGCAGGCGTTCGGCGATCGCCAGCGCCTGCCGCAGATCGGCATCGGCCAGCACCAACGCGAACTCCTCGCCGCCGAGCCGACCGAAGATGTCCTGCTCGCGCACCTGTGGCTGCAGGGCATCGGCCACGGCACGCAGCAAGCGGTCACCCGCGGCATGCCCATAGGTATCGTTGACCCGCTTGAAGTGATCGATATCGAACATGACCACCGCCATGGAGCGTGCCCGGCGATCATGCCGGAAGGCCCGCTCGCCCAGCTCGAAGAATGCCCGGCGATTGTTCAGGCCGGTCAGTTCGTCGGTACGCGCCAGGGCCTCGGCGCGCGACACCGCGAGGTGCAGTTGCTGCTCCATGCGCTTGCGCTCGGTGATGTCGGTGGCGATTTCCAGGCGGACCAGGCGACCGTCGGTCCAGGGAATCGCCTGGTCCCGGCACTGGTACCAGTTGCCATTGGCCGTGTTCTGGAATTCCCAGACGTGCACACCGGCCGGCCGCCCGACGGGGTCGACCAGCCGTGCGTTGCTGCAGAACCGGCACGGCCCCTGCTGCTCGGCCTGCAACAGCTGCCAGCAGGTCTTGCCCTGGTACTGGCCCCAGATGGCCCGGCCGTACTCGTTGAGGTACAGCAGCTCGTAGGTCTGCATGTCGGCCACGTAGACCAGCGCATCGAGCCGGTCGAGGATGCTGGCGATGCCGCCAGCCGGCTGGCCGGCTGCGTCCGCATCGAGGCTGGCGCCTGGCACGGGGATAGGGGGCAAGGGGACTCTCCTCTGCACAGCGGTTACGGCATCAAGACCTTGCGCGCCGAACGCGCGCGCAAGCCACTCCTCGCGGCTTGGCCGATCTTCAACCCGGCGCCCTGGCGCGCCGGCTGCCCGGCATCGTGCCAGTGCCCTATGATGCACTCCGGTAACCGAACGGTCACCCGGCGCCCCACGACACCCGGGAATTTTTGTACCGGGGGCCGGTCTATCGTGCCGACATGCTAAGAGCCTGACGCTCGACAGCGCGCCAAGGAAGCCCAATCACTATGCGCATTCTCGTTACCGGCGGGGCCGGATTCATCGGCTCCGCGCTGATCCGTCATCTCATTCTCGATACCGAGCACAGCGTGCTCAACCTGGACAAGCTGACCTATGCCGGCAACCTCGAGTCGCTGGCCAGCGTGGAAGACAACCCGCGCTATCAGTTCCTCCAGGCCGACATCGCTGATCGTGAGCGGGTCAGCGAGGCGCTGCTGGACTTCCAGCCGGACGCCGTCATGCACCTGGCCGCCGAGTCCCACGTCGACCGCTCGATCGACGGCCCGGCCGAATTCATCCAGACCAACATCGTCGGCACCTACCAGCTGCTGGAGGCCACCCGTGCCTACTGGCAGAGCCTGCCGGCCGAGCGCCGCGCGGCGTTCCGCTTCCACCACATCTCCACCGACGAGGTGTACGGCGACCTGCACGGCGTCGACGACCTGTTCACCGAGACCACGCCCTACGCGCCCAGCTCGCCCTATTCGGCGAGCAAGGCTTCGTCGGACCACTTGGTTCGCGCCTGGCAGCGTACCTACGGCCTGCCGGTGCTGGTGACCAACTGCTCGAACAACTACGGGCCGTTCCACTTCCCCGAGAAGCTGATCCCGCTGGTGATCCTCAACGCGCTGGATGGCAAGCCGCTGCCGGTCTACGGCGACGGCTCGCAGATCCGCGACTGGCTGTTCGTCGAGGACCACGCCCGCGCGCTGCTCAAGGTGGTCAGCGAAGGCGAGGTCGGCGAGACCTACAACATCGGCGGCCACAACGAGCAGAAGAACATCGACGTGGTGCGCGGCATCTGCGCGCTGCTGGAAGAGCTGGCGCCGAGCAAGCCGGCCGGCCTCGCCCGCTATGAAGACCTGATCACCTTCGTCAAGGATCGCCCAGGCCACGACCTGCGCTATGCCATCGACGCCGGCAAGATCGAGCGCGAGCTGGGCTGGGTGCCGCAGGAAACCTTCCAGAGCGGCCTGCGCAAGACCGTGCAGTGGTACCTGGACAACCTCGAATGGTGCCGTCGCGTGCAGGACGGCAGCTATCAACGCGAGCGCCTCGGCGCCCTGGAGAACATCGCATGAAAGGAATCATCCTCGCCGGAGGCTCCGGCACCCGTCTGCACCCGATCACTCTCGGCGTATCCAAGCAGCTGCTGCCGATCTACGACAAGCCGATGGCCTACTACCCGATCTCGGTGCTGATGCTCGCCGGCATCCGCGACATCCTGGTCATCTCCACCCCGCAGGACCTGCCGCAGTACCGCAACCTGCTGGGCGACGGCAGCCAGTTCGGGGTCAGCTTCAGCTACGCCGAACAACCCTCGCCGGACGGCCTGGCCCAGGCCTTCCTGATCGGTGAAGAATTCATCGGCGACGACTCGGTGTGCCTGATCCTCGGCGACAACATCTTCCACGGCCAGCACTTCACCGAGAAGCTGCAGCGTGCCGCCGCCCAGGAGAAGGGCGCCACGGTGTTCGGCTACTGGGTCAAGGACCCGGAGCGCTTCGGCGTGATCGACTTCGACGAGAGCGGCAAGGCGCTGTCCATCGAGGAGAAGCCGAAGAAGCCCAAGTCCAGCTACGCGGTGACCGGCCTGTACTTCTACGACAACGACGTGATCGAGATCGCCAAGTCGATCAAGCCATCGCCGCGCGGCGAGCTGGAGATCACCGACGTCAACATGGCCTACCTCGAGCGCGGCGACCTCAACGTCGAGCGTTTCGGCCGCGGCTTCGCCTGGCTCGACACCGGCACCCACGACAGTCTGCTGGAGGCCTCGCAGTACGTGCAGACCATCGAGCACCGCCAAGGCCTGAAGGTCGCCTGCCTGGAAGAAATCGCCTACCAGCACAAGTGGATCGACCGCGAGCAGCTGCTGCGCCGCGCCGATGCCCTGGGCAAGACCGGCTACGGCCAGTACCTGTTCAAGCTGGCGGGTGAAGACGCATGAACGTGATCGAGACCGGCATTCCCGACGTCCTCGTCATCGAGCCCAAGGTCTTCGGCGACGAACGCGGCTTCTTCTACGAGAGCTTCAACGCCGCCGCCTTCGAGGCGGCGACGGGGCTCAAGCGCCAGTTCGTCCAGGACAACCACTCCAAGTCCCAGCGCGGCGTGCTGCGCGGCCTGCACTACCAGATCCGCCAGCCGCAGGGGAAACTGGTGCGGGTGGTGGCCGGCGAGGTGTTCGACGTCGCCGTCGACCTGCGCCGCAGCTCGCCGAGCTTCGGCCGCTGGGTCGGCACCCGCCTGAGCGCGCAGAACCAGCGCCAGCTGTGGATCCCCGAAGGCTTCGCGCATGGTTTCGTGGTACTCAGCGAGAGCGCCGAGTTCCTCTACAAGACCACCGACTACTATGCACCGGAGCACGAGCGCAGCCTGCTGTGGAACGACCCGGCGCTCGGCATCCAATGGCCGATCGACGAGCCACCGCAACTGTCCGCCAAGGACCAGGCCGGCAAGCCCCTCAGCGAGGCGGAACTGTTTCCATGAAGATCCTGATCACCGGTAGCAAAGGCCAGCTCGCCCGAGAACTGCAGCTCGAACTCGCCGGTGTCGGCAAACCGTTGGCCCTGGGGCACAACGCCATGGACCTGGCCGATCCCGAGCAGATCCGCCAACAGGTGCGCCTGCTGCGTCCGGACCTGATCGTCAACGCGGCGGCCTATACCGCCGTCGACCCGGCGGAAACCCACCGCGAGCAGGCCTTCGCGGTGAACGCCCACGGCCCCGGTGTGCTCGCCGAAGAGGCGGCCCGGCTCGGCGTGCCGCTGATCCACTACTCCAGCGATTACGTGTTCGACGGCAGCAAGGCCGAACCCTACACCGAGCACGACACGCCGCACCCGCTGGGCGTCTATGGCGCCAGCAAGCTGGCCGGCGAACAGGCGATCCAGGCGGTTGGCGGCGAGCACCTGATCCTGCGCACCAGCTGGGTCTATTCGCAACACGGCACGAACTTCCTGCTGACCATGCAGCGCCTGCTGCAGGAGCGCGATGCGCTGTCGGTGGTGAGCGACGAGATCGGCGCACCGACCTGGGCGGCCAGCATCGCCCGGGCGACGGCCGAGATCGTGCGCAAACGCCAGGCCGGCGAAGGCGGCCCCGGCGGCCTCTATCATCTCACCGCCAGCGGCGAGACCTCCTGGTACGGCTTCGCCTGCAGCATCGCCGAACAGCTGCGCCAGCAAGGCCGCTTGAAAGCCCGCATCGAGCCGATCCCGTCCCGCGACTACCCGACCGCGGCCGCCCGCCCGCTCAATTCGCGGCTCAGTTGCGCCCGGCTGCAGCACGACTGGGGCATCCGCCTGCCGGATTGGGAAAGCGCGCTGCATGAATGCCTGGCGCGATCGCACCCGCAACCCGCCGACGCCCAGCTGGCCCAGGCCGCGTCGGTCGGCCGCTGACTCCGCGACCAGGCGGTGCCTGCCAGGCGAACCGCCGCACCCGCGGCTCGTCGTCGTTCACACGTCGACAATGAACCGCAGCACGATCCGCGTGCATAATGCGCCCGACCCACAGGCGCCCACGCATGACCGCACCGCTTACTCCCCGTCGCCCCCGCTGGCGCAACCTCGCCCTGCTGGCGCTGCTGCTGGCGCCCCTGCTCTGGCCGTTGCAGCAACTCGCCGAGCGTTACTACCGCAACGAGCTGACCGAACAGAACCGGCAGACGCTGGATCTCTACGTCGCCAACCTGCTCGGCACGCTGAGCCGCTATGAAGTGCTGCCGCGCATCCTCGGCGACCTGCCGGCGCTACGCGCCGCCCTGCAGCACGCCGAGGAACCATACGTGCGCGACAGCGCCAACCGGCTGCTGAAGAAGCTGCGCAAGCAGACCGGCGCCGACGTGATCTACCTGATGGCGACCGACGGCAACACCCTGGCGGCCTCCAACTGGGACGAGGAAGACAGCTTCGTCGATCGCAACTTCGCCTTCCGCCCCTACTTCCGCCAGGCCATGGAGGGGCGCCTCGGACGTTTCTTCGGCCTCGGCACCACCTCCGGCAAGCGCGGCTACTACTTCGGCGCGGCGGTGCGCGACGGCGACCAGGTGCTCGGCGTGCTGGTGGTCAAGGTCGACCTGGATCACACCGAGACGCTGTGGGGCAGCACCCCGGAGCAGCTGCTGGTGACCGACAACTTCGGCGTGGTGATCCTCACCTCGCGGCCGGACTGGCGGTTCCGCGCCACCCGCGGGCTGGGCGTGGACGAGCGCGAGCAGATCGCCTTCGACCAGCCCTACCCGACGCTCTACCCGCAGGACCTGACGCTGAATATCGACGCCTGGCTGATCCAGAGCCGCGAGCTGAAGGAGACCGGCTGGACGGTGCGCATCCTCGCGCCGATCAGCCTGGTCGAACGCCCGGTGCGCACCGTGGTCGCCATCGGCGCCGCCACGCTGCTGGCCTTGCTGCTCTGGCTCGGCCTGCTGATGCAGCGTCGCCGACATTTCCTCGAACGGCTGGCGCTGGACAGCCAGGCACGCCAGCAGCTGGAGCAGCGCGTGCTCGAGCGCACCCGCGACCTGGAGGCACTGAACAGCCGGCTCAAGGTCGAGGTGCTCGAGCGCGAACAGGCCCAGCAGGAACTGGTGCGCGCCCAGGACGAGCTGCTGCAGGCCGGCAAGCTGTCGGCACTGGGCACCATGTCGGCGAGCATCAGCCACGAACTCAACCAGCCGCTGGCGGCGATTCGCAGCTATGCCGACAACGCCCGCGTGCTGCTCGACCATGAACGCGTCGATGAGGCGCGCGACAACTTGCGGCTGATCAGCGAACTGACCGCACGCATGGCCTCGATCATCGCCCACCTGCGCGCCTTCGCCCGCCGCGACCAGCACGCCCCCGAGCGGGTGGCGCTGCAGCCGGCGCTAGACGATGCCCTGGCCCTGCTGGCCAAGCGCCGCCAGGCCATGGCCGTCGAACTGATCCGCGACCTGCCGGAAGCGACCCTGTGGGTCCAGGCGGGCGAAACGCGGCTGCGGCAGATCCTCGCCAACCTGCTGGCCAACGCCCTCGACGCGCTGGCCGAGCGACCGCCGCCGCGACGCATCTGGCTGCGTGCCGAGCAGCAGGGCGACGGCGTGCTGCTGAGCCTGCGCGACAATGGCCCGGGCTTCAGCGCAGAAGCGCTGCAACGCGCCCGCGAGCCGTTCTTCACCACCAAGACCAGCACCCAGGGCCTCGGCCTCGGCCTGGCGATCTGCGATACCCTCAGCCGTGCCCTGGGCGGCGAGCTGCACATGAGCAACCATCCCGACGGCGGCGCCCAGCTCAGCCTGTTCCTGCGCAGCGCCGAGCCCGGGGTCGCCTTTCCCACCGAGGACCATTTCCAATGAGCAGTGACAACCCGATCAGCGCCCAGGCCCAGGTGGTACTGATCGACGACGATCCGCACCTGCGCCAGGCACTGAGCCAGACCCTCGACCTGGCCGGCCTCGAGGTGATCAGCCTGGGCGATGCGCGCGACCTGGCCGCCCGCCTGCCGGCGGACTGGCAGGGCGTGGTGGTCAGTGACATCCGCATGTCCGGCATCGACGGCCTCGAACTGCTGCAGCAGCTGCGCGCGCGCGACGGCGAGCTGCCGGTGATCCTCATCACCGGCCACGGCGATATCCAGCTGGCGGTGCAGGCGATGCGCGCCGGCGCCTACGACTTCCTGGAAAAGCCCTTCCCTAGCGAAGCGCTGCTGGACAGCGTGCGGCGTGCCCTGGCGCTGCGCCAGCTGGTGCTGGACAACCGCAGCCTGCGCCTGGCCCTGGCCGACCGCCAGCAACTGTCGTCGCGCCTGCTCGGCCAGTCCCAGGCGATGCAGCGCCTGCGCGAACAGATCGGGGCGCTGGCCGGCACCCAGGCCGACGTGCTGATCCTCGGCGAGACCGGTGCCGGCAAGGAAGTGGTGGCGCGCGCGCTGCACGACCTGTCGAGCCGGCGCAGCGGCCCGTTCGTGGCGATCAACGCCGGCGCGCTGGCCGAATCGGTGGTCGAGAGCGAGCTGTTCGGCCATGAGCCGGGTGCCTTCACCGGCGCGCAGAAACGGCGCATCGGCAAGTTCGAGTTCGCCAACGGCGGCACGCTGTTTCTCGACGAGATCGAGAGCATGAGCCTGGACGTGCAGGTCAAGCTGCTGCGCCTGCTGCAGGAACGGGTGGTCGAGCGGCTCGGCGGCAACCAGTCGATCCCGCTGGACATCCGCGTCATCGCTGCGACCAAGGAGGACCTGCGCGTCGCCGCCGACCAGGGCCGCTTCCGCGCCGACCTGTATTACCGGCTGAACGTGGCGCCGTTGCGCATCCCGCCGCTGCGCGAACGCAACGAGGACATCTTCCTGTTGTTCCAGCATTTCGCCGATGCCGCCGCCCAGCGCCACGGCCTGCCGATCCGCGAATTGCGTGCCGAGCAACGTGCGCAGCTGCTCAGGCACGCCTGGCCGGGCAACGTGCGCGAGTTGCAGAACACCGCGGAGCGCTTCGCCCTGGGCCTCGAGCTTGGCCTGGAGGACCCGGCCCAGGTTGCCGAGGGCACGGCGGCGACGGGCAGCGCGCTCAACGAACAAGTCGAGGCCTTCGAGCGCGCCCTGATCGCCGCCGAACTGGCGCGGCCGCATGGCTCGCTACGCAGCGTCGCCGAGGCCCTCGGCCTGCCGCGCAAGACGCTGCACGACAAGCTGCGCAAACATGGCCTGGTCTTCAACGATGCTGGCGGGTCCTCGCCAGATGAGGGCGAGTAGCTGGCGGTTTTCCGCCATGTTCTGGCCGGGCGCTCCACGAAACCGAACGAGCGCTCCGACAGCAGAACCGCACGGCTCCAGCGCTCACCAATCGCGAACCTTAGTCCCGAAAACCCGCATTCCCAGGCCCATGCATTCGCCAAAGACGAAGCCGGGCTTGTTCAATTATGAATTTCCAGCGGCCAGGGGCGCCCGGTAGAGTCAGCCGCAGCGTGGATCACTGGAGCGACGAAAGGAATCGATCGCGCCCACGGCAATTCGCCATTGGGCTGCCCATGACGGTGACCCGCCGAAAGACTGCAAACCTGCGAGCCAGACGGGCCGGCTGAGAATCATTCGTTAGTATTTTGCCATCATGCGAGTACACTCCGGCGTTACGCGTCGGATCGCCTTGTGCATTTGGCACAAGACTTGCCCTCGCTAACACGATGAACCGGTAAGTCAAGCCGATCAGCGCGCATGTTTCCAATGCCGCCTAGACTTGTCCTGCTGGTTACAGCCGAGCTTTCCGCTTCCATGCGGCAGCTCACTTCACAACAAGAGGAAACGTCTAATGTTCAAACTGACTGCCAAGGCGCTGGCTTGCGCCCTGTCGCTGAGCATCGCTGGTCTGGCCCAGGCGGCTGATCCGATCACCATCAAGTTCTCCCACGTGGTTGCCGAAAACACGCCGAAAGGCCAGGGCGCCCTGATGTTCAAGAAACTGGTGGAAGAGCGTCTGGCCGGCAAGGTCGAGGTTCAGGTTTACCCGAACTCCTCGCTGTTCGGTGATGGCAAGGAAATGGAAGCCCTGTTGCTGGGCGACGTGCAGTTGATCGCACCCTCGCTGGCGAAGTTCGAACACTACTCCAAGGGCGTCCAGGTCTTCGACCTGCCATTCCTGTTCAATGACATCGATGCGGTCGACCGCTTCCAGAAGGGCGAGGCCGGCCAGAAGCTGCTGCGCTCGATGGAAGACAAGAACATCACCGGCCTGGGCTACTGGCACAACGGCATGAAGCAGCTGTCGGCCAACAAGCCGCTGCGCGAACCGAAGGATGCCCGTGGCCTGAAGTTCCGCGTACAGGCTTCCGCCGTGCTCGACGAGCAGTTCAAGGCCGTGCGCGCCAACCCGCGCAAGATGAGCTTCGCCGAGGTCTACCAGGGCCTGCAGACCGGCGTGGTCAACGGTGCCGAGAACCCCTACTCGAACATCTACTCGCAGAAGATGCACGAAGTGCAGAAGTACATCACCGAGTCCAACCACGGTCTGCTGGACTACATGGTGATCACCAACACCAAGTTCTGGAACGGCCTGCCGGCTGACATCCGCGGCGAGCTGGAAAGCATCCTGAACGAAGTGACCGTTGCGGTGAACAAGCAGGCTGGCGAGCTGAACCAGGCCGACAAGCAGCGCATCCTCGATGCCGGCACCACCGAGATCATCGACCTGACTCCGGAGCAGCGTGAAATGTGGCGCGAAGCCATGAAGCCGGTCTGGAAGAAGTTCGAAGGCGAAATCGGCGCCGACCTGATCCAGGCTGCCGAAGCGGCCAACCAGGCTCAGTAAGCCTTGCCGGGGGTGGGCGCTGCCCGCCCCCGCGTTCCATCCATGCGACACCCGACAGCTCAGTGAAAAAACACAGCAGCTAGCGAAGGCGAAGCCCGCACCAGGGCAGGAAGGCAAGGCCAAGGTGATCCCGGGCCGCGCCGCTTCGATGGCGACAACAAGAGTTTTTCATTGCTCTGTCCCCCAGCCACCCGGCTGGCTCATGGCGCACCGTCCGTGCCGCCGTCGATACAACTAGCAGTCCATCGGGAGATGTCATCCATGAACGCCCTCTGGCGCGTCTGGGACCACTTCGAGGAGGGTTTCATCGCCTTCCTGCTGGCCGCCATGACACTGGTGACCTTCGTCTACGTGATCCTCAACAATCTCTACACGTTCTTCTACGACCTGGGTGACCGGTTCGAGGGAACCGCCGACTTCTGGTTCGCCATCGGTGACTTCATCATCGGCCTGGCCCAGTCGATGACCTGGAGTACCGCGCTGACCAAGGCGCTGTTCGCCTGGCTGATCTTCTCCGGCCTCGCCTATGGCGTGCGCACCGCCGGCCACATCGGCGTCGATGCGCTGGTCAAGCTCGCGCCGCGCCATATCCAGCGCGTCATCGGCATCATCGCCTGCCTGTTCTGCCTGGGTTATGCCGGCCTGCTGACCGTGGCCAGCTTCGAATGGATCCAGACCCTGTTCACCGCCAACATCGGCGCCGAGGACCTGGGCCACATCGGCATCAAGCAGTGGCATATCGGCATGGTCGTACCGTTCGGCTTCGCCATGGTGTTCATCCGTTTCGCCGAAATCTTCGTGCGCATCCTGCGCAACGAACAGACTGGACTCGGCCTGGCCGATGAAGCGGCCGACGCGGCCAAGCTCGGCGAAGAGGAGCCCAAGTAAATGACCATCCTGTTCCTGTTCGTCGCCCTCTTCTTCCTGATGTTCATCGGCGTGCCGGTGGCCGTGTCCCTCGGCCTGGCCGGTTCGCTGACGATCATGATCTTCAGCCAGGACTCGGTGCGCTCGCTGGCGATCAAGCTGTTCGAGACCTCCGAGCACTATACCCTGCTGGCGATCCCGTTCTTCCTGCTCGCCGGCGCCTTCATGACCACCGGCGGCGTGGCCCGCCGGCTGATCGACTTCGCCAACGCCTGCGTCGGCCACATCCGTGGCGGCCTGGCGATCGGTGCGGTGCTGGCGTGCATGCTGTTCGCCGCGTTGTCCGGCTCGTCGCCGGCCACCGTCGCCGCGGTCGGCTCCATCGCCATCGCCGGCATGGTGCGCTCCGGCTACCCGCAGGCCTTCGGCGCCGGCATCGTCTGCAACGCCGGTACCCTGGGCATCCTGATCCCGCCGTCGGTGGTGATGGTGGTCTATGCCGCCGCCACCGAGACCTCGGTCGGCAAGCTGTTCATGGCCGGCGTGGTGCCGGGCATCCTGCTCGGCCTCGGCCTGATGGTGGCGATCTACATCATCGCGGTGAAGAAGAACCTGCCGGCCCTGCCGCGCGCCTCCTTCCGCGAGTGGCTGTCCGCTGCGCGCAAGGCGGTCTGGGGCCTGCTGCTGATGGTGATCATCCTCGGCGGCATCTACTCGGGCATGTTCACCCCCACCGAGGCGGCGGCCGTGGCGGCAGTGTATTCGGCCTTCGTCGCGCTGTTCGTCTACAAGGACCTGTCCTGGCGCGAGTGCCCGAAGGTGCTGCTGGAGTCGGGCAAGCTGTCGATCATGCTGATGTTCATCATCGCCAACGCCATGCTCTTCGCCCACGTGCTGACCACCGAGCAGATCCCGCAGGCGATCACCGCCTGGGTCATCGAGGCCGGCCTGCAGCCGTGGATGTTCCTGCTGGTGGTGAACATCGTCCTGCTGGTGGCCGGCGCCTTCATGGAGCCGTCGGCGATCATCCTGATCCTGGCGCCGATCCTGTTCCCGATCGCCATCCAGCTGGGCATCGACCCGATCCACCTGGGCATCATCATGGTGGTGAACATGGAGATCGGCCTGATCACGCCGCCGGTGGGGCTGAACCTGTTCGTCGCCTCGGCGGTGACCGGCATGCCGGTCACCCAGGTGATTCGCGCGGTGATGCCGTGGCTGGCGCTGCTGCTGAGCTTCCTGCTGGTCATCACCTACGTGCCGTCGATTTCCATGGCACTGCCGAACTGGCTGGGCATGTAGCCGCTCGGACCACTCTCCTTCCATTTTTCGCCCGGCCCGTGCCGGGCTTTTTTTGTGCGCCCAGCATGGGCGCACTCTTGGAGGTGCAAGTCCTCCCGTGAGCTGGCCACAGTGAACGAAGCGAAGCGCAACTGCGTAAGGGTGACCGAGCGTGGGGAGGAAGCGTGGAGCGTAATCTG
>NZ_POUT01000018.1 GCF_002890915.1 Stutzerimonas stutzeri
CCGTAATAGTCTCGCACTGATTTTTATGCGTGCAGCGTGTGATACAGAGTAGGCGTGCAGCATGTGATACAGCCTACCCGTGCACCATGTGATACAGCTTCGGAAGATGACTTGGCTGGACGCTTACGACCATTCCCCCTTCCCCGTAGGTTGGGTTGAGGTGCACGGCACCGAAGCCCAACGTTGCTCAGACGAATCATGTAGATCACAACCCCCGACAACGCAACGGCTCCGCCGCCTGCGGCCTCGCGCGTTGGGCTTCGCTGCGCTCGACCCAATCTACGGTCGCTTGAATACCGGCAAAACGCCACCCCGTGTCATCAAGCTGACATGTACGAACCGTGAAATGGAAGGGCCACAGCTGTGGCCCTTCATTCACGGCCTTCGAGAATCCCATGACCGTCACCGAGCAGTTGAGCATGTTGGGACACATCCTTGCTCACGGCGACATCACCACGCTGTTCCAGCCCATCGTCTCGCTCTCCGAACGCAGTATCCTCGGCTATGAAGCACTGAGCCGCGGTCCGTCCAACAGCCCGCTGCATTCGCCGATCAACCTGCTGGCCACCGCGCGGCAGGCCGGGCGACTGAACGAACTGGAAATGACCTGTCGGCAAAGCGCCTGCCGCCGCTACAGCCAAGGCGCATTGCGCGGCAAGCTGTTCCTCAACGCATCCCCCGAGACACTGCTCGAAGCATCGCACAAGCCCGGCCGCACGCTGGAGCTGTTGAACGCCTATGGCATCCCGGCCGGCCAGGTGGTCATCGAGCTGACCGAACAGACGCCGACCGACGATTTCGAACTACTGGACAAGGCCCTGCATCACTACCGGGCGATGGGCTTCAGCATCGCTCTCGACGATCTCGGTGCCGGCTATTCGAGCCTGCGGCTGTGGTCGGAACTGCGCCCGGATTACGTGAAGATCGACCGTTACTTCATCGATGGCATCCATCAGGACGCGGTGAAGCGCGAGTTCGTCGAGTCGATCCTCAAGATTGCGCGGGCCTCGCGGGCGCAGGTCATCGCCGAAGGCATAGAGCTGGCGGAAGAACTGACCGTCCTGTCGGATATGGGGGTCGACCTGGTCCAGGGCTATCTGCTCGGACGTCCACAGGAACTCCCCGCGCTGGAAATCGATGACGTGCTGCCTTCGCTGGAGGCGCAACAGGCCGGACTCAACGAGGACACTGGCGACCTTTCCGCCCTGCTCGTGCGCCAGCCGGCGATGTCGGCCGAGCGACCGGTCGCCGAGATGCTGGAAACCTTCCGCCTGCAGGCCAGCCTGAACTCCATCGCCGTGCTGGATGCCGACGAAAGGCCAGTGGGTATCGTCCACCGCAACCTGATATCAGGCGCCCTGCTCAAACCCTTCGCCACCGATCTGCTGGCGCGCAAGCCGATCAGTCGCCTGATGAGCACCGACTTTCTCGCGGTCGAACTCGGCCAGTCATTGCAGCAGGTCAGTCGCCTGCTCACCAGCCGTGCCCGTCAGCGCATCGAGGAGGATTTCGTCATCACCCTGGCCGGGCGCTATCACGGACTCGGGCGGGTCATCGACGTGCTCAGGCTGATCACCGAAATGAAGATCCAGCAGGCCCGCCACGCCAATCCACTGACCTTGCTGCCGGGCAACGTGCCGATCCAGCAATGCCTGACGCGCCTGCTGCAACAGAAACGCGACGCGCTGATCTGCTACGTGGACATCGACAACTTCAAACCTTTCAATGACCTCTACGGCTACGCCAAGGGCGACGAGGTCCTGCTGTGCCTGGCGCATTGCCTGAACGAAAGCGTCGACCCGGGCTTCGATTTCGTCGGTCATATCGGCGGCGACGATTTCATGCTGGTCTTGACCAGCACCGACTGGGAGCGGCGCATCGAACAGCTGCTGCAAGAATTTCACAGGCGCTGCCAGCTCTTCTACCGCAGTGAGCATCTGGCCGCGGGCTGCTTCATCGCCTCCAGCCGCGAAGGACGTGAACAACGCTATCCATTACTGGCCCTGTCGATCGGCGCGGTCAGGGTGCGTGCGCAGAACTGCGACCAACTGGATGCCGCCGGGCTCGCCGCCCTGGCCTCCGACGCCAAGCGGCAGGCCAAGCAGGAAAGCGGCTCGAGCCTCTACCTGATCGACTCGGCCGACCTGCCGGCCGCGACTCACAAGCCCAGCTTGGCCGCCTTCGACTTGTAGCGGTCGGCCTGTTGCGCATCGGCGCCGAGGCCATGGCCACCTGCGCGGTAAAGCTGCTCGAGGCGCACCGTGGCCAACGGATGCCCGGCATCGGCGGCCTTCGACCACCAGCGTGCCGCCTCGCCGCCATCCGGGCCGTGCGTGGCATCTTCGCTCAGACTGATCACGCCCATCTGGTAGGCGGCCTTGGCATCCCCCGCCTCGGCCGCCAGTCGCAGCAAGCGGGCGCCCTCTTGCTTGGCGCCGAAACCCTGGCCGCGAAAATACAGGATATGGCCGTAGAAGCTCTGGGCGCCCACATTGCCCAGCGCAGCCATCCGCGAGAACTGCCCCTCCATCCAGCGCCAGAGTTTCGGCTGGCTAACAGCCTGGCGCGACATCATCAACTTGCGGGCAACGAAATATCCAATCCCGGCACGCAGTTTCCACAACATCAGGGCACCTCCGGATAATCGAACTCGAATACGCGCGCCACCTCCCCGGCATGCCAGGACGCAGCGGCAAAGCCGTCGGCCGCCCCATTGAAGCGGCCCAGGCGAGCAGCGCATTCGAAGAAACCGGTCCTGGGCAACCGGCTGGCACCCTGGCTGATGACCAGGGCACTGCGCAACGGTCGCTCCGAACGAGCATCCAGCGCGGCAAGGTGCTCCAGTGCCGCAGTAAGTGTCTGCATGGCAGGCGTGGGCAACTGCAGGCGTTCGACCAACGCCCGGTAGGTCACCAGATGGCGTTGGCGGCGCGCTTCGGCCAGTTCGGCCAGCAGCGCCTGCCAGTGCTGGCGGCTGATGCTCACAGCCGCAGGTCGCTGACTCAAGCGTCGTCCTCCCAGCCAGAGACACCCAACGCGCGGGCCAGCGCACGACGAATGGCGGTATCCGGCTCACGCTCTCCGGCTTCGATCAATCCAAGATAGGCCGGGCTGATGCCTACCGAACGGGCCAGGGCTTCCTGGCTCATGCCCTGTGCCGCACGCAGGGTGGATAGCTGCGTCAGGGCAGGCTTCTGCGCCTGGACAGGAGAATGGTCCTTGGCCGCCGACGGTTGGGCGCCGACGGCATTCAGAAGCGCCTGATACTCCTCCCATGGCAGTACGGCATATTCCGGCGAACCGTCACGCACGATGACCTGGACATTCATTCGCGTTCCCCTGGCAGCTAACGATCAGAGGCAGAATCTTAACAGCCTGAGGGAATCCTTGAAGCGACAAACCGGGCACAGCGAAGCGTGAATCGGAACCTGAACCGCAAAAGCATGGGTATCGCCCCGCAGCAGTCAGGCGGAGCCTCCACCGGCCCTGGGTTCGGTCAGTTCCGGCAAGCGTTGCAGTCCGGCTCTGCGCTCCGCGGTCTGCGCATCCCTCCAGAGCCGGAAGGCCTGCAACTCATCCGACCACTTGCGCATCACCCAGGTGAGTACGGCCAGGTCATCGACCAGGCCAAGCCCCGGCAGCCAGTCAGGGATGGCGTCGATGGGCGAGAGGAAATAAAGCAAGCCGGCGACCACAGCCACCAGGGCTTGTGGACTTATCGCCCGGTACTCGCCACGCCACCAGGCGACGCAAAGGGCCTGAAACAGGCTCAGGTCTTCGCGCAACCCCTTCAGCAAGCCCCGCTTCGAGGATGATTTGCGTGCCACGGCAAGCAGCAGGGCGGGAATCTTGCCGTGTCTGATCAAACGCTGCGCGAGAGGGAAGTAGCGCAGGAAATTCCAGGGAGCTTTCATCTCGAATTCCTGTAGCCAGCGTCATTGCTGACATTGAAAGGTTATCCACCGAAGCTGTGGATAAACCTGTTTACAGATTATGGATGACTGCCGCAAACGCCCTATCCATGGGCCCCCACAACGGATCGACGTTTTTTTGTCCAGCTCATCAAGTCATTCAAAATCAATGACTTATGCAAGAGCACAGGATATTGCCGGGGAAGATTGAGAAGCGGGCAAGATACTATTCCCAATGTGCATAACCCATAGGAAGTCAATGCTTTTCACAAGCATTTTGACTGGCAGATGCACGGGGCGTTCGACCTGAAGGCGACTATAGCCGCCTTGGTCGAAGGGCTGATCGTTGCGAACAGCCCTCATGACGCAGCGTTATTGCAAGCTAAGCTTGCTGCGATTCTTTTCCAGCGTGGAAGCACCGATGCCTTTGACTTCCAGCAGCTCGTCCAGCGAACTGAACGGGCCATGTTCCTCGCGATAGGCCACGATGGCCTGGGCTTTGGTCGCGCCGATGCCCTTCAGCTCGCGGTTGAGCGTTTCCGCATCGGCCGTATTGAGATTTACCGTTACCGCTTGGGCGACTGCCGCGGCAGGCGCATCGGCGGGGCTGGATTGGGGAGCGGCATGGCTGGAGAGGGAGGCACTGGCAAGCAATGCGAAAGCCACAGAAGCAAGAAAAGCCTTGGTCATGTTCATGTCCTTATGAAGTCGAGATGAGCCGCGGGACTTCCTGCTCCGCGTTCAGTCAATTTAACCACCAACAGTTCGATGTCAAAAACGAGGCCGCATTTTTGCGAACCTCGTCAACTTTCATCACCGCATGGCATTGAACAGGTTGAGGCTGCTGATCTTCACGTAGCTCTGCTGCGCCGCCTCGAGAATGATGGTCTGGAACGAGAGTCGCGACAGCGCCTCGGCATAATCCAGCTCGCGCAATTCGGCCTGTACCGACTGGTTCACCAGCGCCACGTCTTCGTTGTCGGTCAGGGTGGTATCGATCACGTTCAAGCGTGCGCCGATATTGCCCCGCGCGGCATCGACGCTGACCATGCCGTGATCGAGGTTGGTCAGACTCACCGCCACCGCATCGCGAATGTCGGCATTGCTGGAAGCCGGGTCTTCCAGGGTCATGCGCAGGTTGGCAATGGTGCTCAGGATGCCCTGCTTCTGCGCCGAGGGGTCCAGGGTGATTTCTATCGACTCCCCACCGGTCGGCATGCCATCGAACTTGATCATCACGCCGCGGAAGATCAGCTCGTCGGCGGTTTCCCCGTCCCCATCGACCGAGCCCGAGGCGAGCACCTGACCCGGAATGGCGTAAGGATCGGCAAAATCCGCCGGCGGATTATCCAGAGCGTAGACGACGTACTCGGTCTCGGAAGTGAAGTGCACGCCCACACCCGCCGCCGGAAACGCCGGGTTGCCCGCGACAGAGACCTCGTCCTGCACCAGGGGAGCGGAAACGCTCAATGTCGAACCGGGCGCGGCCGCCGAGCTATCGACTTCGCTCCTGTAGCGCCCCGCATTGGTGACGTTCTCGAATACCGCCTTGCCGCTGTCGCTGATGGCGATGCTCAGCGAACTGGCGATCTGCAGCTTGCGCTGGCCTTCGTCGCCCTGGTAGCTGTAGCTGCCGTCGGCGGCACGCACGAAGGGCTGCGTCTTGCCCTGGAAGCCGGAAAACAGGTACTCGCCACGCGCATTGCGGGTGTTCATCAACGACAGCAGTTCGTCCTCGCGCTCACGCAGTTCGGCGGCGATGGACTGGCGATCCTCCGCATCGAGAGAACCGTTGCCGGCGCGCAAGGCCAGCTCGCGCACGCGCAGCAGCACGGTATTCACCGAGTTGAGCGTCACTTCCTCCTGGGTCAGGCTGCTGTTCGCCGCCGTAAGGTTGGAGTTGTACTGGCTCAGCACGTTCTGCTGCTGTTCCAGCTGCAGCAAGCGCACCGAGGCGACCGGGTCGTCGGCCGGCGTGAGGATGCGATTGCCGGTGCTGATCTGCTCCTGGGTGCGCGTGACGTTGGCATAGTTGCGCTGCAGTCCGGTGACGCCGTTGTTGAAGGCTTGCAAGGTCGAGATGCGCATGGACGGGCCTGTTACCTGAAGGAGCTGATCAATGTATCGAACAAAGAGCGGGCAACTTGAATGATCTGGGCCGAGGCGTTGTAGTACTGCTCGAACTTGATCAGGTTGGCCGCTTCTTCGTCGAGGTTGACCGCCGATAACGAATCACGGTTGTCGGTGGCCTGCTTGAGGATGGAACCGGTCGCTTCGCTGTCCATCCGCGCCTGCGCCGTCAAAGTGCCGACCCGCTCGACCAGCTCACCATAGCCGTCGGTGAAGCTGAAGCCCGAGCCGGCGACGGAGCCGTCGACGCCGACGGTCTGCTTGCTCTGCAGATCGGCCAGCTTCAACGCATTGCGGTTGTCCGATACACCGCTCTGGTTGAAGGTGAGCGAGAAGCTGTCGTCCGTCTGTGGCCGTCCGCTGACGCTGAAATCGAACCGGTAGGTCTCTCCCGAGGCGCCCGTATAGGCCAGCCGCACGGTGTTGCTGTTGCCGGACTGGAGCGTCGGAGCCGCTGCCAGCGGATTGCCTTTTTCATCCACATAAGACCAGCCGGCAGGCAAAGAGCCCGTATCGGTCAGGGTATAGGTGCCGTTGGCGTTGACGTTCGCCGTCAGGTTCAATCCACTGCCGAAGGCCGTATTGAGCTCGGCAAGGTCGATGGGCGAAGGCGCGGCCACCATGTCCGGCTGGCTGATCGCGCCGGTACCGGCGTTCTGCAGGTCGCTCTCGGCACGCACCGGCGACGCGAAGGCGAGCTGGTCGGCCTGGTCGAGCACGGCGCTGATGTCCGTGGCGCCGCGACGCGTGGGTTGCAGGGTGAACTTGTCGCCGGCCGCCGGTGCCGGCGTCCCCGGTACGATCTGGAAGCCCTGGTCGCGGCCGTTCCTGTCGGTGATGGTCAGGGTGCCGTCCGCGGCGGTGGTGACCGTCATCGGCTGGTTGTCACTCAAGCGCCGGACCTTGTAGTTGGTGCCGTCATACTCCATCAGGTAGTCGCTGGTGGTCAGCACACTGGTGTCGGTGATGTTCAACGCCGGCTGCGCGTTGCTGCTGTTGCCGGAGTAGGCGTTGACCCGCAGCTTGGCCAGCGCCGGGTCGTTGTAATCGCCGAACAGCGCAGCCCCCACCTGGCCTTTCAGGTCCAGGCCCTGCCCCAGCTGGCTGTTGATCTGGTCGCTGACCGCCAGCGCCAGCCGTCCCAGCGAGTTCATGGTCGAATCCAGCACTTCCTCGCGATAACGGATCAGGCCGCCCAGCTCGCCGCCGGTGATCTGCGAGGTGATGCCCTGCCGCGAGCCGCCACTGATGAACTGCACCTCGTGGCGATTGGGATCACCCTGCCCCGGCACCACTTCCAGGCGCGCCACGCTGCTGCCCACCACCAGCGGCTGGCCGCTGCCGATGAAGATGTTGAAGCTGCTGTCGTCCTGCGGCACCACGGTCACGCCGATATAGGTGGAAAGCTGGCGTACGGCCTCGTCGCGGGCATCGAGCAGGTCGTTCGGCTGCTTGCCGTTGGCGGCAGCGACGGCGATCGCCTCGTTCAGGCTGCCGATGCTGCCAGCCAGCCGGTTGACCTGGTCGGTGACCGCGGCCATCTGCTTGTTGGTGAAGCTGTTCTGCTCGGAAAGCCGGTCGTAGACGGTGTTGAAGCGCCGCGCCAGCCCCTCGGCTTCCGCCAGCACCAGTTGCCGCGCGGGAATGTTGGCGGGGTCCTCGGCGGCGGTCTGCAGCGCGGAGAAGAAGCTCTGCAGCGAAGGCGTGATGCCGGTCGTGCTGCCGGCCAGCAGCGAGTCGAGCTGGTCGATCTGGCTCTTGTAGGCCGCGACGTCGCTGTACAGCGAGGTGCTGCTGCGCAACTGGCTGGTGAGGAACTCGCTGTAGGTCCGGCGCACGTCCACCAGCGTGGTACCGGAGCCGATATAGCCGGCGCCGCTGAACTGCGCCGAACGGGTCGCCTGGGATGCGTCCTGGCGGCTGTAGCCCGGGGTGTTGACGTTGGTGATGTTGTGGCCGGTGATGGACAGCTGGGTCTTGCTGGCAGCGAGGCCGGACAGGCCAATGTTCAATAGGTCAGCCATGATTTAGCCTCTGGTCCGCATGGCGGGCGCCGAACTCGCGTCGGCGACGGTCTGGTAAGTCTGCATCTTGCGTGCGATCTGGCTGATCTTGCGCGCGTACTGCGGGTCGGTGGCATATCCGGCTTTCTGCAGTTCCTTGACGAAGCGCTCGGAATCGCCGGTGTTGCTCGCCACCTGGATGGCGGTGCGGTAGCGATCGTTGTTTTCCAACAGGGTGACGTAATCGTTGAAGCTGTGCTCGAACGAGTCATAGGCGCGGAAGCCCGCCTTCTCGCGGGTGGCCTTGCCATTGACGTATTCGGTGGTCGTCACGGTCGCCGATGCGCCCTGCCAGCCGGTGGACTTGATGCCGAACAGGTTGTGGCTGTTGCTGCCATCCTTCTGGCGGATCATGGATTTGCCCCAGCCGGTTTCCAGCGCGGCCTGGGCGACCAGGAAGCGCGGCTCGACGCCCAGGCGCTGCGCGGCCTTCTCGGCCATGGGCAGCATGGTGGCGATGAATTCTTCCGGCGAGCCGAAGCGGGTCTTGCTCGGTGCCCTGGCGGTATCGACCTCGACGCCGTTGACGGTCAACGGCTTGCCCTGCGGCGCGGCGAAGGCGGTGGCGGGCTGCCAGTCGAGGTTCACCAGCGGCTGTGGCGTATCGGTACCGCGTGCCGGATCGGTCGCCGAGACGTTCGCCAGCTGCCGCTCGCTCACCCGGCCCGGCAGCGCCAGGCGCCGCTGGTTGAGCAAGCGCGAATCGTCGCGCACGGACTCGGCGGCCGCCGCCGGCTTGCTCGGCCAGGCCGCGCCCTCGGTCTGGGCGACCTGCGCGAACGGGTTGCTGCGCGTGACCGCCTCGGTCTGCTTGCTCAACTGGCGCACCAGCACGTCGGCCAGACCGATGCCGCCGCCCTCCTTCGACAGGCTGACCGACAGCTGCTGGTCGTACATGTCCTGATACTGCTTGCTGGCCTGGCTGTTGAGCGGGTTGTCCTTGGCCAGGACCTCGGTAGCCGAGCGCATCGACTTGAGCATCTCGTTGAGAAACAGCGACTCGAATTCCTGCGCGACCTTGCGCACGTTCTCTTCGCCGTCCCGGTCCTTGCCCACCTTCAATTGATTGAGGCGATTGAGGTCGGTGTAGCTGCCGCTGTCGAGGGCGCGTCTGCCGCTGGCGAAGCGATTGTCCATGGCGTTGCCCTTAGATCACGATCAGGTCGGCTTGCAGCGCGCCGGCCTGCTTGAGCGCTTCGAGGATGGCCATCAGGTCGCTGGGTGCAGCGCCCACCTGATTCACCGCCCGGACGATCTCGTCCAGCGTGGTGCCGGGGCCGAACTTGAACATCGGCTTGGCTTCCTGTTCGGCCTTGACCTTGGAGTTGGGGACGACCACGGTCTGGCCACCGGAGAAGGCTTCCGGCTGGCTGACCTGCGGGTCCTCGGTAATGGTCACGGTCAGGCTGCCGTGGGTAACCGCGGCCGGCTGCACGCGCACGTTCTGGCCGATGACGATGGTGCCGGTGCGCGAGTTGATGATGACCTTGGCCACCGCCTGGCCGACCTCGACCTCGAGGTTCTCCAGGATCGACAGGTAGTCCACCCGCTGGTTCGGGTCCAGCGGTGCGCTCACGCTGATCGAGCCACCATCGAGCGCCTGCGCCACACCCGGACCGAGCAGTTCGTTGATCTGGTCGACGATGTTCTTCGCCGTGGTGAAGTCAGGGCGATTGAGGTTCAGCGTCAGCGTATTGCCCTGGTTGAAGCCGCTCGGCACCGGCCGCTCGACGGTCGCGCCGCCGGGGATGCGCCCGGCCGACGGCGAATTGACGGTTATCCGCGAACCGTCCGCGCCACCGGCATCGAAGCCGCCGACCACCAGGTTGCCCTGGGCGATGGCGTAGACGTTGCCATCGATCCCCTTGAGCGGCGCCATCAGCAGGCTGCCGCCGCGCAGGCTCTTGGCGTTGCCGATCGAGGAAACCGTGATATCGATGGTCTGGCCCGGCTTGGCGAAGGGCGGCAGCTCGGCATGGATGGACACCGCGGCGACGTTCTTCAGCTGGATGTTGCCGCCGCTCGGCACCTTGATGCCGAACTGCGCCAGCATGTTGTTGAAGGTCTGCACGGTGAATGGCGTCTGCGTGGTCTGGTCGCCACTGCCGTTGAGGCCCACCACCAGCCCGTAGCCGATCAGCTGGTTGGCGCGCACGCCGTGGATGGTCGCCACGTCCTTGAGTCGCTCGGCCTGGGCGTTCGCGCAGAGGAACAGCAACCCGGTGAGCAGAAGCATTTTCTTCAGCATGCCATCGGCTCCGGTCAGAACGGCCACAGGGGGCTCATGAAGAAGCGGTCCAGCCAGCCCGGCTGGCTGGCGTCGGCGAAGGCGCCGGTGCCCGAATAGGTGATGCGCGCATCGGCGATGCGGGTCGATGACACGGTGTTGTCGGTGGCGATATCGTCCTGGCGCACCAGGCCGGCGATGCGCACCAGTTCGTCGCCGGTGTTGAGCGTCATCCACTTCTCGCCGCGCACGGCCAGGATGCCATTGGGCAGCACTTCGGAAACGGTCACGGTGATCGAACCGGACAGGCTGTTGCTCTGCCCCGCCTGGCCGGAGCCGGAGGTGTCGCGCGAAGCGTCGTACTCGGCCCCGAGGCTCATGGAATTGCCGGTCAGCGGATTGGCCATCGAAACAGCACCGCCGAACAGCGAGCCGAGGCCGATATTCGCGCTGCTGTCCTTCGACAGTTTGGAGCTCGCGTTCTTGCTGGCCTGGGTACGCTCGTTCAGCGTGATGGTGATGATGTCGCCGACCCGGTAGGCCTTGCGGTCGTCGTAGAGATAGTTCTCGAAACCCGCCTGGTAGATCGCGCCGTTGTTCTGTGCGGCTGGCAGCGGCGTGCGCGGCAGCACCGGCGCATAGTAGGGATCGTTCGGCTTGGGTGCGGGGGCGACGCACCCGGCCAGCACGAAGGCGGACGACAGCGAGACAACGATCAACAAGCGGCTCATAGACACCTCAAGCCCTGACAGGCCATCGAAACGACTGCGGGCGCGGCCAATGCCTGCCCGTATACAACGGCTAACGGTCAACGCCCGATCAGAGCTGCTGCGTGACGAACGACAGCATCTGGTCGGCGGTGGAAATCACCTTGGAATTCATCTCGTAGGCGCGCTGGGTGGTGATCATGTTGACCAGTTCCTCGACGACGCTGACGTTGGAGTTCTCCAGGGTGTTCTGCAATACGGTACCCAACCCGTTCAGGCCCGGCGTGCTGACCTGCGGGGCGCCGCTGGCGGCGGTTTCCAGGAACAGGTTGCTGCCCATGGCCTGCAGGCCGGCGGGGTTGATGAAGTCGGCGGTCTGGATGTTGCCGATGATCTGCGGCTGGGCATTGCCCAGCGTGGTGACCGACACGGTGCCGTCTTCGCCGACGGTGAAGGTCTGGGTTTCCGGCGGCACGACGATGGCCGGCTCCAGCGCATAGCCATTGGCGGTGACCAGCTGGCCGTCGGAACTCAGGTGGAAGCTGCCGTCGCGGGTGTAGGACACCGTGCCATCGGGCAGCAGCACCTGGAAGAAGCCACGGCCATTGATGGCCATGTCCAGCGGTTGCTCGGTGGTCTGCAGGCTACCGGTGGTGAAGATCTTCTGGGTACCGGTCACGCGCACGCCGGTGCCCAGCTGCAGGCCGGACGGCAGTTCGCTGTCCTGGCTGGACTGGCCGCCGGGCTGGCGGCGGATCTGGTACAGCAGGTCCTGGAATTCCGCGCGATCGCGCTTGAAGCCGGTGGTGGAGACGTTGGCCAGGTTGTTGGAAATGGTCGTCAGGTTCATGTCCTGGGCGGACAAACCGGTCTTGCTGACCCAAAGTGCTGGAAGCATGTGCTTTCTCCTCGTGCGCCGGCCAGGCGCTACGCGCTGGTGTTAGCTGAGTTGCAGTACGCGAGCCATGGCAGCCGCGTCGTCTTCGGCGGTGCGCATCATCTTCACGTGCAGTTCGAACTGGCGGGACAGCGCCAGCATGGACGTCATCTCGGCAACGGCATTGACGTTGCTCGCCTCGAGAAACCCGGAGGTGACCCGTACGTTGGCATCCGCCTCGAGAGGCTGCCCGCCCTTCATGCGGATCAGGCCGTCGGTGCCCTTTTCCAACTGCTGCGGATCGGGGTTGACCAGCTTGAGCCGATCCACCGTGACCACGATGTTCGGGTCCTCGCCCAGGGCACGAATGCTGATGGTGCCGTCCTGGCCGATGTCCACCTTTTCCTCCGGCGGAATGGCGATCGGCCCGCCGTTGCCGAGCACCGGCATGCCGTCGGCGGTGCGCAACATGCCCAGCGCGTCGATGTTCAGGCTGCCGGTACGCACGTAGGCTTCGCTGCCATCCGGCGCCTGCACCGCGATCCAGCCCTCGCCTTCCACGGCGACATCCAGATCCCGGCCGGTTTCCTGCAGCGCACCGGCGGTGAAATCGGTCCCCGGACGCTCCGACATCGCGTAGACGCGGGCCGGATAGCTGTCGCCGAACACCTGCATCGAACGCGCCTGCTCGAAATCCCGGCGAAAGCCCGTGGTGGAGAGGTTCGCCAGATTGTTGGCGTGCGCCTGCTGGGCCCGCGCATTCTGGCTGGCACCGGTCATGGCCACGTAGAGCATCTTGTCCATCGACATCTCCGAGACGCGAGATTGACACTTGCGATTCTGTTAGTCACGAAAATGCAAGGCGCGTGCCACAGCCCAGGAAGAAACCCAGGCCACTGAAATAGAAAGACTTTCCAAAAAAGAAGAAGGCCCTGGCGGGCCTTCTTTCACGAGAGCGGCGGAATACTGCCGTCGGCGGCAATGCGCTTGCCGCTCATGCTCAACGCAGGTTGATGATGGTCTGGGTGACCGCGCTTTCGGTTTCGATGGTCTTGGCGTTGGCCTGATAGTTGCGCTGGGCGACGATCAGGTTGACCAGTTGATCCGACAGCTCGACGTTGGAATCTTCCAGCGCCCCGGCCTGCAGCGCGCCCAAGGTGCCGGAACCCGGGGTACCGATCACCGGTTCGCCGGACTCGAACGACTGCACCCACTGGGTCTTGCCCACCGGAGTCAGCCCCTGCACGTTGGCGAAGTTGGCGAGGATGATCTGTCCCTGCACCTTGGACTGGCCGTTGGTGTAGCGCGCGAAGATCACGCCGGTATCGTCGATTTCCAGCCCCGCCAGTTCGCCGGTGGTGTAACCGTCCTGGGCCACGCTGTTGACGGCGAAGGAACTGGCGAACTGGGACGACTTGGCGAAGTCCATGACGATCCCGCCCGGGTTGGCCAGGGCGCCATTGGCCGACCAGGTCGCGGGGGTGCCGCCATCGGAAATGGCCGGAATCCAACCCCCGGTGGGCGGCGTGCCGGTAGCGGAGTTCAGCGTCACCTTCAGGTCGGGCGAAACGCTGAACGGCGACGCGCTGGCATTGCTGATGCCGGTAAGCGCGCCGGACGAATTGAAGGTCAGCCCCATCACGTAGGGTTGCGGCGGCTCCTGCGCGGGATTGGCAGGATTGCGGCCGTCGATCAGCACCTTCATGTCCCAGGTATTGGCGCCGGTCTTGACGAAGTATTGCGTCATGACGTGGGCGTTGCCCTGCGAATCGTAGATATTCAGCGAGGTGGAGCTGTTATAGGTGGTCGGGTCGGCCGGATTGAAGGTGGCGTTGGCCGCCGCGCGTGCGGCGCTCAGCACCGCCGCATCGCTGGCGGCCAGATTCCCGGCAGCGGCGGCGGCGGTCTCGGCAAGCGGGGTCGCGAAGGCGGTTGCTGCGGCGATCTCTTCGTCGGTCGGGTTGGCAGGGTCGGCAACGCCATTGGCCGGGTCCGCGTAATAGGCGGCCATCTGTGTAGCGAGCGTGCTGTTGTATACCGGCGTATAGGCCGTCTGGTAGGCATCATCGACGATGGCGTCATAAGCCGACTGCCAGGTAACCGGCGACTTCAGCGTCGAGTTCAGGTTGAACGCGGTATTGATGGTACTGGTCGCCTTCGGCGCCTGGTTGGTGGTCTGGATCTGCAGATCACCCACCACACCATTCTGCAGGTTGCCGTTGCCGTCCACCGGGAAACCCTGCAGCTTGTAGCCGAAGTTATCGACCAGGAAGCCTTCGCGATCGGTGCCGAAGTAACCGGCGCGAGTATAGCTCACCGCACCGTTGTTGCTGACCTGGAAGAAGCCGTTGCCATTGATCGCCAGGTCCAGCGCGTTCTGCGTGTAGTTGATGTTGCCCTGGTTGAACTGCTGGGAGATGTTGGACATCAGCACACCGCTACCCTGCGGGTTCTTGCCGGTGCCCAGCACGGACGCCGCGTAGACGTCGGAAAACTCCGCACGCGACTGTTTGAAGCCGACCGTACCGGCGTTGGCGATGTTGTTGCCGGTTACGTTGAGATCCTTGCTCGCGGCGCGCAGGCCGCTGAGACCGATATTGAACGACATGAATGCTCCTTCGCCGGAACTGCCGGCAGTTACGGTCGAGAGTTACTGGCCGATGACCTGGACACTGGAAAGCGGAACGCTGCCGAGCCCGGCAAGATTGAGCAGCAGCTCGCTGCCACCCAGGGTCACGCTGTCGACGTTCGCCGGCAGCAGCGTGTAAAGCCCCTTGGTTTCGCCGTCGTAGGTGGCCTGCGCTTCGAACTTGTAGGTGCCGGGCGGCAAGGTATTGCCGCTGGAATCCTTGCCATCCCACATGAACGAGACGTTGCCGGCCTCCTGCTGCCCCAGGTTGACCCGGCTGACCACCGCGCCGGTATCGTCGTAGACGTTGACGTAGACGTTGTTGCTGCTCACCGGCAGCACCAGGCTGGCCTTGAAGGTCTCGCTGGTATCCACCACCGCCTTGTCGGTCGGCACGATCACCTTGCGCCCGACCAGCGAGGAGGCCTGCAGCGCCTGCGAGGACTGGTAGCCGGAGAGAATGCTTTCCATGCTGGTGTTCAGCTTCTCGACGCCTTCCACCGTACTGAACTGCGCCAGTTGGGCGATGAATTCGCCGTTTTCCTGGGGTTCCAGCGGGTTCTGGTTGTTCAACTGGGCCACCAGCAGCTCGAGGAATTCGTTCTTGCCGAGGTCGTTGCCCTTGACCTCGCGATCCTCGCCGAACTGGTATTGATCGAGTATCGAGCTGGTGCCGCCGACGCCGCTTGTAGTGCTCATGCGTATGCTCTCGTAGGAATCACTGACCCAGCGTCAGGACTTTCTGCAACATGGTCTTGGCCGTGTTCATCAGCTCGGCGTTGGTCTGGAACGCGCGGCTGGCGGAGATCATGTCGGCCATCTCCTCCACCACGTTGACGTTCGGATAGTGGACGTAGCCGTTCTCGTCGGCGGCCGGATGGTTGGGCTCGTAGCGCGCCTGCAGTTCGCTCTGGTCCTCGACCACACCCAATACCTGCACGCCCACCCCGGCCTCGTCCTGTCCGGCGAACAGCGACTCGTTGGGCTGGCCGTTGGCCTGCTGGTACACGGTGGCGAACACCGGATGGCGGGCGCGGTAGGTCTGGTCGACACTCGAGGAGACCGTTTCGGCGTTGGCGATGTTGCTGGAAATGGTGTTCAGCCGAGTGCTCTGGGCGCTCATGCCGCTACCGGCAATGTTGAATACGCTGCTTAGAGACATCGATGGAAACTCCTTTATTCGCCGCGCAGGGCGCTCATCAGCCCCTTGAACTTGCTGTTGAGCAGGGTGAAGCTCGCCTGGAAGTCCACGGCGTTCTTCGCGTAGTTGGATTGTTCGATCTGCAGATCGACGGTGTTCTGGTCCAGGGACGGATGGGTCGGCGTACGGAAGCGCAGCGAGGCATCGGCAATCTCCAATCCCTCGGCGGCAATATGCTTGTCGCTGGTCCGGGTGACGCCGAAGCCGCCCTGGCTCTTCGCCGACTGCTCGGCGAGCACGCTGTCGAAGTCGAGATCACGGGCCTTGTAGTTGGGCGTATCGGCATTGGCAATGTTGTTCGCCAGCACTTCGGCACGCTGCGAGCGGAAACCAAGCGCCTTCTCGTGAATGCCCAACGCCTTGTCGAAACTGATGCTCATGAATCTGGCCCTCTGCCGGATACAAGTCTGCTTGCGCATACTCCAGCAAAGCCCATGCCATAGAACACAAGCCATTGATTTAATAGGATTTATCGATACACGCGCAGTTCGCTGGCGTCAAAAGCGGCAAGACTTTTCCGCCGTTTTGCCGCAACCGCCATCTTGCATGACGGTTTTCTGCCGCCTTATTTCGCCTTGTAGATGATGCCCGGGCTGCACTGGACCATCTGGTACAGCTCCGGCAGCCCGTTGAGCGCCTCCGAGGCGCCGAGGAACAGGTAGCCACCCGGACGCAGGGTCGCATGGATGCGCTTGAGGATGTCCTTCTTCACATCGGCGGAAAAGTAGATCAGCACATTGCGGCAGAACACGATGTCGAACTTGCCCAGGGCGGCGTAACTGTCCAGCAGATTCTGGACCTTGAACTCGACGCGCGTGCGAATGGCCGGCTTCACCGCCCAGCGCCCGGGTGCCTTGAGGTCGAAGTAACGCTGCAGGCGCTCGGTGGAAAGCCCACGGGCAATCGCCAGGCTGTCGTACTCGGCCGCCTTGCAGGCAGCCAGCATCGCGCCCGACAGCTCGGTGGCCACGATCTGTATGCCGGTCTTCGGCTGGCTGGGATTGGCGCGCTCGTACTCGTCGATCGCCATCGACAGCGAATAGGGCTCCTGCCCCGAGGAACAGGCGGCCGACCAGATGCGCAGGCGCTGGCCGGAACCGGACTTGAGCATTTCCGGCAGGACCCGGCTCTTGAGCACTTCGAACGGGTAGGTATCGCGAAACCACAGCGTCTCGTTGGTGGTCATCGCATCGACGACCTGCTCGCGCAGGCCGCTGCGCGGCTGCGCCTGGATCCTGCGGACCAGATCGCCCAGCGTCTTGATACCCTGCTGCTCCATCAGCTTGTTCAGCCGACTGGACACCAGATACTGCTTGTTGCTGCCAAGCAGAATGCCGCACGTCTTCTCTAGAAATACCCGGAACTGCTCGAAATCCAGATCAACTGACACTAATAAAGCCCACCATCAAAGCCATGAGAGGACTAGCCTCAGTTTGCATCCGCCTTTCGAATCCGCTCGACCACCCGAGCCGCGAGATCGTCGGGCTGGAACTTGGCGAGGAAATCGTCCGCCCCCACACGCTTCACCATGTTCTGGTTGAACACACCGGAAAGCGAAGTATGCAAGAGAATATGCATATCCTGCATACGAGAATCCTGACGCACCTCAGTAGTCAGGGTATAGCCATCCATTTCCGGCATTTCAATATCGGAGATCATCATCAGGAATTCCTCCGCCGGCCGCTTGCCATCGTCGGCCATCCGCTTCAGATAATCGAGCGCCTCGCGGCCATCGTTCAGCGTGACGACCTCCACCCCGATATTTTCCAGGCAGCGGACGATCTGCTTGCGTGCCACGGAGGAATCGTCGACAACCAGCACCCGGCAGGAAAGCGCCCGGGCCTGGGTCTCGGCATCCACGACGTTCGGTGAAACCTGCTCGGAGGTCGGCGCGGCTTCCGCCAGGACCTTCTCGACGTCGATGATTTCCACCAGGCGGTTATCCACGTGGGTCACCGCCGTCAGGTAATGGTCACGCCCGGCGCCCTTGGGAGGAGGAAGGATTTCCTCCCAGTTCATGTTCACGATTCGCTCCACCGAGCGCACCAGAAAGCCCAGCGTCCGGTTGTTGTACTCGGTGATGACCGCAAAGCTGTTCTGCAGGTCCGCCAACGCCGGCTTGCCCGTCGCGAGGGACAGGTCGAGAATCGGCAGCGTATTGCCACGGATGCTGGCCACTCCGCGCACCACCCTGCCGGACTTGGGCATGATCGTCAGGCGCGGGCACTGCAGCACCTCTTTCACCTTGAACACGTTGATGCCATAAAGCTGCTCGCCTTCCAAACGAAACAGCAACAGCTCCAGACGGTTCTGCCCCACCAATTGGGTACGCTGGTTAACCGAATCCAGTACACCGGCCATGCCAGTCTTCCTCTCTGCCTGCAGATTGTGCGGGACCGAACGCCGAAGTGCGGCACGCCCCTTGCTTTGGTTGGGGCATGAACGCCCATATGACTAATTTCCGACGCGGCTGCCAAACGCTGTGCAGATACCTGCTGCTACCCTTGCTTTGCGTGATGGGTCAACTGGCCCATGCGGCAACCATGTCACATCCTGAACAACTTATCGACGCGACCCAACAGTTTCTTGAGCAGGCGGTTGCCGACTATTTGCGACGCGGCGACATACAGGCCCGTCACGAAATCATCGTCAACCGCCTGGACCCCAGGCTGCGCCTGGCACAATGCGACCAGCCGCTCGACGCCAAGCTCGGCACCGCCGCCCAACCCATCGGACGCGTCACCGTACGCATAAGTTGCGAAGGAAGCAGCCCCTGGTCCGTATTCGTCCCGGCACAGGTTCGCCTCTATCGACCGGTAATCGTCGCCAATCGCTCACTGCTGCGCGACAGCCTGCTCAGCGAGGCCGACGTGAGCCTGGCCGAGCGCGACGTCTCCAACCTCACCCAGGGATACCTGACGCGCATGGACGAAGTGCTCGGCAACAAGCTGACCCGGCCGGTGCAACCGGACCAGGTGATCGCACCGAACCAGCTGGAGCTTGCCGAAGTGGTACGCAAGGGCGACCAGGTAGTGATCACCGCTCGAAGCGGCACGATAAATGTCCGCATGCCCGGGGAAGCGATGGCGGACGGTGCGCCCGGCAAGCAGATTCCGGTGAAGAACCAGCGCTCCGGACGCGTCGTAAAAGCGCGGGTCACCGGCCCCGGCCATGTCGAGGTCGCGATGTGATGATCATGGCGATCAGCCACCGGCACATGAGCACTTTTTCATGTGTAGCGCCCGAAAAAACGCTAAAGTTTCGTCCAATGTTGCCGAACACATGGCAAGCGTCCTGATTCCTTCGAGGTTTGCATCATGGTCATCGACTTCAATCGGCCTAACAGCACAGCCGCTGCCCCCAGCGGGCGCGGTGCCGTTCAAGGCAACGAGCGCACGAACAGCCCCCTGCCCGGGGCAGCCGGCGATGCGCCCAAAACCAGCAACACCAGCGCCAGCACCGGCGATACGGTACAACTGAGCCCAGAGGCCCAGCGCCTGCAGCAGGCAGCCGACAAGCTGAATGAACAACCCGCCGTCGATCAGGAGCGTGTAGCCAAGCTCCGGCAAGCGATTGCCGACGGCTCCTATCAGGTCGATAGCCAGCGCGTCGCCGCCAAGCTGCTCGCCTTCGAGACGCAGCGCTGAACCTGAACGAACCACAGACGCGAGCACATCCAAGAGCCCGAAATGCAAGACACGACCCTGCTTGACCAGCTTACCGACGATATCGGCATAGCCGGCCAGTTGCTTGAGCTCACCGATCAGGAGTTTACCGCCCTGAGCGAACGCGACCTCGCGGGTCTGGAAAGCATTCTGGCGAAGAAGCAGCCACTGCTGGCCCTGCTCGGCCAACATAGCAGCCAGCGCAGCCAGTGGCTGATCGGGCAACAGCTGAGTGCCGACCGGGCCGGCCTGGAAGCACTGGCCGCCCGCTCGGAAAAAGGCGCCGCGATCCTCGAACAGGCCCGGCTTCTCGAAGCCACTCTCGAAGCCTGCCGCAGCGCGAACGAGCGCAACGGCCGCCTCATCCGCGCCAACCAGAGCGCCGTGGGCGACATGCTGGGCATCCTTCAGGGCAAGAACGAAACCCCCAGCCTCTATGACAACCGCGGCGGAGCCGCCAAGGTCACCAAACAGCGCCCCTTGAGCCAGGCCTGACCCTGCCCGACGAGGACGGATCGCGATGGTGATGCGCCGGAGAGTATCGGAACGTGTCTAACCCATTCTTCGACGAGGAAGGCCCACAGCCCCCCAAGCTGTTGACGGCGCCGCTCGAGATATATGCCAACCTGCGGCCGCTTCTGGACAACCACACCCCGCTGATCATTCGGTTTCACGAGCGCAATCAGCGCTACCAGAGCTTTCTGGTGGAGTTGAACCGCGAAAAAGGCTGGATCGCCCTCGACGAACTGATACCCACCGACGGCGAGCGGCTGCTCCTGCAGGGCGAGCCCTTTCAGGTGGAAGGGTTCTACGAAGGCGTTCGCATAGCCTGGACAAACGACCAGCCAGCCCACCTGGACGAGCCGGATGGAGCCCGCTGCTACTGGATACCGACGCCCGCCGAGCTGATCTATCATCAGCGCCGCAACGCATACCGGGCCCAGTTCAAGGAGATGATCGCGGTGGCCGTGCTCGGCGGCGCCTCGTTGCGCAAACCGCTCGAGGGCAAGCTGCTCGACATCTCGGCCACAGGCTGCAGGCTGAGCATCAAGGGCGATCAGCAGAGTTGCCTGCAGACCGGCCAAGTCTACGAACTGTCCACGAAGCTTCCGATCGGCACGGTGCAGACCGCAGTAGAGCTGCGTCACCTGGTCATCGACGAAAAGCTCAATACGACCTTCTGCGGCCTGCGCTTCCACCGTATCAGCGGGCCGACGCAACGCCAGATCGAACGGCTGGTCTACCAGCTGCAACGCGAAGCGCGCCGCGACGACGCCGAAGCACCGTTCAGCTGAGACCTCGCGGCTGCCGCAAGGGCGCTACGCGCACGAACGACGGCCTGGGTGCACAGCGGTAAAAACAGGATTCGACACCGCCTACGCGAACGGATCGGGCGCAGCGTGTGAAAACGGGCAGGCGGGATGCAGGGAGCGCTGGCGTCCCAGAGAGGGGTCGAACCTCCAACCTTCCCCTTAGGAGGGGGATGCTCTATCCAATTGAGCTACTGGGACATATTGCGCGGGCGCATGTTAACGAGCCACGTGCGTTTTGTCATGCCCGCAGCCTGAAGTACCCAGCAAAAACGGCGTCATACGGGCTGCGGCTTTCCATACGAGTGCTCATCATCATGGCATCGTCACGTAATGCAAAATGCACGACAGCTGTACGAGCACTCGTGCAAAGCGCAATCTCATAATCATTCTAAAAAAACTATCTCATTGATTTAAAAGGTTTTTTATATTCAATAAGGTTGGCACAGCACCTGCAGAAAAAGCTTACTTAGCAACGTGATGCGAAGGACAACGCCTCATGAACATGCCGGCTTATCTGCTCAGCGCAGGAATCCTGATTGCAGCTCTGGCTGCACTGCAGCAACCCACAATCGAAACGCGAACACCGCAGCACAACCCGGCTTCCGGCATTCAATCCATCCAGAGACTCGACAGCGTACAGGGTGCACGGGTTCTTACACTCAGCGGCACCGAGATCAGCCCTTCCCAGCCTCAGCGCTGGGTCTTCTAAGGATTAGCGCGGATCGTTCCGCAAGGGAGATACAGCCATGTCTAAATTCGCATTGTCTTGCCTGCTGCTGGCAGCGATCTGCGGAGCAGGGATTTTCCTCGCACCGGCCGATTCCGGAATCCTGAACTCGGTCAGCAAAGGGGGGCTGGCAGTTTTTGGCATGCTTTTCGTCGGCGCCCTGCTGATCGGCCGTCGCATCAAGTTCGATCCCGTATTGCGCTGACCCTTCCCTTGGCGCCCTGCCTCATTCGAGCCCCCGCCATTCAGGGCGCCAATTGCTGTCACAGCGGCACTGCATCACAGTAAAGGCACTTTGATACTACAACGCCTTTACTAATCACCAAATCGTCGTACAATTGGCGCCATCAACCCGTCTCATATTTTTTATCGTCTGACGGAACAGCATGTGCTGTTGGTTGTCAGACCGGTGACACCCCGGCAATACGCCAGCACGCCCACCTGACTAACCGGTTTACTATGCGCCCTATGAAACAGGCAGTTTACTCCAGCCGCACGGCTGACAAATTCGTGGTTCGGCTTCCCGATGGCATGCGCGAGCGCATCGCCGACGTGGCTCGCAATCACCATCGCAGCATGAACTCGGAAATCATCGCCAGACTGGAACAGAGCCTGTTGCAGGAGGGCGCGCTCGATGACGACCTGAGCATGCGATTGGATAGCCCGGAATTATCGCTGCATGAGCGGGAACTGCTGCAGCGCTTCCGCCAGCTGACTCATCGCCAGCAGAACGCGCTGATTGCACTGATTGCGCAGGATGCGGAACTAGCCAAGGAAGACAGCTGATCGCACCAACAAGAAAGCCGGCATCAAGCCGGCTTTCTTGTTTTCCATTGGCGATCAGCCGACGAAGTTGAGCAACACCCCCGCAGCGACGGCCGAGCCGATGACGCCCGCCACGTTCGGCCCCATGGCATGCATCAGCAGGAAGTTCTGCGGGTTCGCCTCCAGCCCCACCTTGTTCGATACCCGGGCCGCCATCGGCACCGCCGAAACTCCCGCGGAGCCGATCAGTGGGTTGATCTTGTTATGGCTGAAGCGATTCATCACCTTGGCCATGAAAATCCCCGCCGCAGTACCGCCGCAGAAGGCGACCATCCCCAGCAACAGGATCCCCAGCGTCTTCAACTGCAGGAAGGCCTCGGCCGAGAGCTTGGAGCCGACCGTCAGACCCAGCGCGATGGTGACGATGTTGATCAATGCATTACGCGAAGTATCGGCCAGGCGATCGACCACACCGCATTCACGCAGCAGGTTACCGAACGCGAACATGCCCACCAACGGTGCCGCATCCGGCAACAGCAGGCCAACCAGCAGACAGAGCACCAGCGGGAAGACGATCTTTTCCACATGACTGACATGACGCAGCTGCGTCATCACGATGGCCCGCTCTTCGGGAGAGGTCATGGCGCGCATGATCGGCGGCTGGATCAGTGGGACCAGTGCCATGTAGGAGTATGCCGCCACCGCGATGGGGCCGAGCAGGTCCGGCGCGAGCTTGGACGTCACGAAGATGGAGGTCGGGCCATCGGCGCCACCGATGATGGCGATCGAAGCCGCTTCACGCAGCGTGAACTCCATCCCGGGAATTCCAGTAGCCGTCAACGCCAACGCCCCGAGCAGGGTGGCGAAGATACCGAACTGCGCTGCCGCCCCGAGCAGCAGGGTCTTCGGGTTGGCGAGCATCGGCCCGAAATCCGTCATCGCCCCGACACCCATGAAGATCAGCAGCGGGAATACGCTGGTCGGCAGGCCTACCTCGTAGAACAGGTGCAGGATACCGGCCCCCTCGGCCATATTGGCCACGGGAATGTTCGCCAGGATGCCGCCAAAGCCGATCGGTATCAGCAATAGCGGCTCGAACCCCTTGCGGATCGCCAGGTAGATCAGCACCAGGCAGACGAGTATCATCAACGCCTGCCCTGGTTCCAGATGGTACAGACCGGTTCCCTGCCACAGCTTGAGCAACTTATCCATGCAACTCCCCTTAAGCGATGCTCAGCAGGCTGTCACCGACCGAAACCGCGTCGCCAACCTTGACGTTGACCGCCGCGACCGTCCCCGCCTTGAATGCGCGAATCTCGGTTTCCATCTTCATGGCTTCCAGGATCATCACCAAGTCGCCCTCCTGGACCAGCTGCCCGGGCTGCACCAATACCTTGAAGATATTGCCCGCCAGCGGCGCGGCCTGAGGCTCGCCAGCGCTGGGCGCCAGCGCCGCCCCGGCCGGAGCGGCTACCGTCGCGGCGCAGCCCCCCAACGGCTTGATACCTTCGATATCGCCGCCATCGCTGACCTGCACGACGAAGGAGCGGCCATTGACCTCGACGGTGTACACCTCCGGCTGGCCCGCCTCACGCGGCGGCAGCTCATTGCCCGTCGGTGCGGGCTCGAAGGCCGCCGGATTACCGCGATTCTCGAGGAACTTGAGGCCAATCTGCGGGAACAGCGCATAAGTCAGGACATCATCGATCGCATCCGCCGCCAGCTTGATGCCCTTTTCCTGCGCCAGTCCGTTCAGCTCGGCCGTCAGGCGATCCATTTCCGGCTGCAACAGGTCGGCCGGACGGCAGGTGATGACCTCGGCACCATCCAGCACACGCGCCTGCAACTGCGCATTGAACGGAGCGGGCGCCGCGCCGTATTCACCCTTGAGGACACCGGCGGTTTCCTTGGTGATCGACTTGTAGCGCTCGCCGGTCAGCACGTTGATCACGGCCTGGGTGCCAACGATCTGCGAGGTTGGCGTCACCAGCGGGATGAACCCTAGGTCCTCGCGCACGCGCGGGATTTCCGCAAGCACCTCGTCGAACTTGTCCAGGGCGCCCTGCTCTTTCAGCTGCCCTTCCATATTGGTCAGCATGCCGCCAGGCACCTGTGCCACGAGGATTCGCGAGTCGACACCGCGCAGGGTGCCTTCGAATTTCGCGTACTTCTTGCGCACCTCGCGGAAATAGGCCGCGACCTCTTCGAGCAACTCGAGGTTCAGACCGGTATCGCGGTCGGTTCCCTGGAAGATCGCCACCACCGACTCGGTCGGTGAATGGCCGTAGGTCATCGACAGCGAGGAAATCGCGGTGTCGACGTTGTCGATGCCAGCTTCCACCGCCTTGAGAATGGCCGCCGTGGAGAGCCCCGCCGTGGCATGGCACTGCATATGGATTGGAATGGCGAGGCTGGCCTTCAGCCGTGACACCAGTTCGAATGCCATGTACGGCGTGAGAATGCCGGCCATGTCCTTGATCGCCACCGAGTCGGCGCCCATGTCTTCGATCTGCTTGGCCAGGTCCACCCACATCTCGAGGGTATGCACCGGGCTGGTGGTGTAGGAGATCGTGCCTTGGGCATGCTTGCCCTGGCGCCTGACCGCATGCAGCGCAGTATCCAGGTTGCGTGGATCGTTCATCGCATCGAACACGCGGAACACATCCACACCGTTGACCGCCGCCCGCTCGACGAACTTCTCCACCACGTCGTCGGCGTAGTGCCGGTAACCCAGCAGGTTCTGGCCGCGCAGCAGCATCTGCTGACGGGTATTGGGCATGGCTTTCTTGAGTTCGCGGATGCGCTCCCAAGGGTCTTCGCCGAGATAGCGAATGCAGGCATCGAAAGTCGCGCCGCCCCAGCTCTCCACCGACCAGAAGCCCACCTGGTCGAGCTTCGCCGCAATCGGCAACATGTCCTCCAGGCGAATACGGGTGGCGAGAATGGATTGGTGGGCATCGCGCAGCACCACGTCGGTGATGCCGAGCGGCTGTTTTGCAACGGTCATGGAAGGAACTCCCTTTCCAGAGTCAACCGCGGCGCGCGCGGTGTTGATGAATCGCGGCCTGGATGGCAGCAAGAATATCCGCATCCGTCTCGGCTGCGGCCGCCTGCGCGGACGCCGCCTGAGGAACAGGCTCGCCGACGAAGCGACCGGCCAGGTAGGACATCAAGCGAATACAAAGGATCAACAGAATGAGGAAGGTGTAGACGAAACCTATGCCGAACAGCATGAGTTCGACACCTTCAAGCAGGAGTTGGCTGGGGGTCATCGGGATTCCCTTGTCAGCAGCTCAAGCTGCTTGTTATTCGCGGCGTTAGTTCGGACCTGTTTCGCGACACGCGAAACGGCCGAACAGTAGCCCGAAACAGAGAGCCAAGGCAAACCCGAATAAGCGACGAAAAGCGAACTACAGCAGGAAGATCGTCGCCAAACCGAGGAAGATGAAGAACCCGCCGCTATCGGTCATGGCGGTGATCATCACGCTCGCCCCCATCGCCGGATCACGTCCCAGGCGCGCCAATGTCATGGGAATCAGCACCCCCATGAGCGCGGCGAGCAACAGATTCAGCGTCATCGCCGCAGTCATCACCACCCCTAGAGACCAGCTGCCATACAGCCAGTAGGCCACCAGGCCGATTACACCGCCCCATACCAGGCCATTCACCAGACCGACGCCCACCTCCTTGCGCAACAGGCGGGTGGTGTTGCCGGTTCCCACCTGATCCAGGGCCATGGCACGCACGATCATGGTGATGGTCTGGTTGCCGGAATTGCCGCCGATGCCTGCGACAATTGGCATCAGGGCAGCCAGGGCAACCAGCTTCTCGATGGAGCCATCGAACAGGCCGATCACCCGCGAGGCGATGAATGCGGTGATCAGATTCACCGCCAGCCAGGCCCAGCGGTTGCGCACGGACTTCCAGACCGAGGCGAAGATATCTTCCTCCTCGCGCAGACCGGCCATGTTGAGGACTTCACTCTCGCTTTCCTCGCGGATCAGGTCGACCATTTCGTCGATGGTCAGACGGCCGATCAGCTTGCCGCTCTTGTCCACCACCGGCGTGGAGACCAGGTCGTAGCGTTCGAAGGCCTGCGCGGCATCGTAGGCGTCCTCGTCCGGATGGAAAGTGACCGGGTCGCTGGCCATCACCTCGGCCACCTGCTTGTCCGGATCATTGACCAGCAGCCGCTTGATCGGCAGCACCCCCTTGAGCACGCCGTCGTAGTCCACCACGAAGAGCTTGTCGGTATGTCCCGGCAGCTCCTTGAGCCGCCGCAGGTAGCGCAACACCACCTCGAGGCTGACGTCCTCGCGGATGGTGACCATCTCGAAGTCCATCAGCGCGCCGACCTGGTCCTCCTCGTAGGACAGGGCCGAACGCACCCGCTCGCGCTGCTGCGCATCGAGGGTTTCCATCAGCTCGTGGACGACGTCACGCGGCAGTTCGGGCGCCAGGTCGGCGAGCTCGTCGGCATCCATCTCCTTGGCGGCCGCGAGCAACTCGTGATCATCCATGTCGGCGATCAGGGTCTCGCGTACCGCATCGGAGACTTCGAGCAGGATGTCGCCGTCGCGCTCGGCCTTGACCAGCTGCCAGACGGTCAGGCGCTCGTCGAGCGGCAGCGCCTCGAGGATATGGGCGACGTCGGCGGGGTGCAGCTCATCCAGCTTGCGCTGCAGTTCGGCGAGGTTCTGCCGCTGATCGAAGTCCTCGGCGAATTCCGGCGGCTGGTCATCCTGGCGCTGCGATGCGTCTTCGATCAGTTTGTGCCGGTGCAGCAGTTCGATCACCTGCGCCAGGCGATCCTGCAAGGTTTCTTGCGGCTTCTTTGCTTCTACTTCTGTCATGGCGCACTCCACCCCCAGCCACGGAGCACGCCAGGGGAATCAATCAATCAATACGTGATTGGCAAGCAGGAAACGTGAACGACTACTGGGCAAGTCCATAAGAAGGGTTGTTCCACAGGCCACGCGGGCAGATGCGGCAATCATAACATCCGGCGGTGCGCTCGACGTCGCCAAGAGTAGTCAATACAGCAACTTGCGCGCACTGCGGGATAAAAAAAGCGACCTCACTCCAGGAAAACCGAAGCCGCCCGTTCTGTCGACGCCTTCACGTTGCGGCGAGACACGAATGAACGGTCAAGTTTTATCAAGTAGGCTGGCCTGGCCATTTTTCAGTCAAGGAGGACGAAAATGCGGCGCCTATCGATCTGCATGAGCCTGCTGTTGCTGGCGGCCCCGGCGCACTCGGCAAGCGTGTTTCGCTGCATCGACGAGCAGGGGCACGTCACGTTCAGCCAACAAGGCTGCCCTTCGGAGCAGAACCAGCAGCGGCAGCAAGCAGCCAACCCCACCCCCAGCTCGGGAAAGGCCGTGCCCATGGCCAAGCCGAAGCCCGCCAGAAGCGGCAAGCGCAAGGAGGAAGATTCGCTGACCGTCGTCGCCGAGCAGGATGATGGCTGCGGCAACCAGGTGACGGGCCGCGAGCGGCGCAGCGCAATCATCAGCCAGAACATCCGGGCCGGAATGACCAGGCGCGACGTGGAAAGCGCGCTCGGTCGGCCGGAGCAGATCACGAGCAGCAATGGCCGCACCCGCCTGCGTTTCCGCGACACCGGCGGCCAGGTCCGCACGGTGAGCTTCGACGAAAATGGCTGCGTGCAGGGCAAACGCTAATAGCTCGGCCGGCTTGAAGCTTGAAGCTTGAAGCTTGAAGCTTGAAGCTTGAAGCTTGAAAAGCATCGCCCCGGGGTCGGGCCTCCCACAAAAGCAGTGGGTCACCCTGAACCCTGTGGGAGGCGCGCCCTCGCGGCGATGCAGGCCGCAGGCCTGCCAAAGGGAAGCCCAAATCGTCCCGTAGCCGGGATGGCAGACCACAAACGAAAAGGGCCTGCATTTCTGCAGGCCCCTTCGATATGGCGCACTCAGGAGGATTCGAACCTCCGACCGCTCGGTTCGTAGCCGAGTACTCTATCCAGCTGAGCTATGAGTGCGTATGCGCTTGATAGACCAGATCGCTGCTGGTTGATTCAATGACCTACATCGCTGCCGGTCATTCAATGTATGGCGCACTCAGGAGGATTCGAACCTCCGACCGCTCGGTTCGTAGCCGAGTACTCTATCCAGCTGAGCTATGAGTGCGCTGAGCGTGCGCATTATAGGGAGTTAACAATGATGGTCAAGCATTTTGCCGTGGCGCTTTCCGACAGGAAAACTGGCTGACGCAAGAATCGAAACCCTAGAACGCAAAATGGCGGAGAAGGGGGGATTCGAACCCCCGACACCCTTTTGAGGTGTACTCCCTTAGCAGGGGAGCGCCTTCGGCCACTCGGCCACCTCTCCGCAACACGGGGCGCATCATACCCATCTTTACCCCGTTTGCAAAGCCAAAAATTACAGAAAAATTAGTGGCTTGGTTCCTGATCCTTCTCTTTCTGGATCCGTTGGTAGATCTCCTCGCGATGCACCGCCACCTCTTTGGGCGCATTGACGCCGATACGTACCTGGTTCCCTTTCACACCCAACACAGTGACAGTCACATCGTCACCCACCATCAGGGTTTCTCCAACCCGGCGAGTCAGAATCAGCATTCCTTTCTCCTTAAACGGATTCAGTCAGTAAACAGTCTGCAAAGATAAATACGGATAGTGTTCCGTAAGACATTGAAGCCAGAGCCTTTCAACAGCTATTGACCAGCGCGCGGGAGCCTAAAGTTCCTTTTCGCGCCGCCCAATACGACAGAAGGCGCGGCCTAGCGCGCCTTCTGCGAATCACTCCGCAGTGTTGCCAGCCGGTGCATCCAGCTCGAAGGCGGTATGCAATGCACGCACGGCCAGTTCGAGATACTTCTCCTCGATCACGACCGACACCTTGATCTCCGAGGTGGAAATCATCTGGATATTGATGTTTTCCTTGGCCAACGCCTCGAACATGCGACTGGCGACGCCGGCGTGGGAACGCATGCCGACGCCGACGATGGACACCTTGGCGATATCGGTATCGCCGATCACTTCACGCGCGCCCATCTCCTCGGCGATGCTCTGCAGCACTTGCAGCGCATTGTTGTAGTCGTTTCGATGCACGGTGAAGGTGAAGTCGGTGGTGTTATCGTGCGCGACGTTCTGCACGATCATGTCCACTTCCACGTTCGCGGCGCTGATCGGGCCGAGGATCTTGAAGGCCACACCGGGCGTATCCGGCACCCCACGAATGGTCAGCTTGGCTTCGTCGCGATTGAAGGCGATGCCGGAAATGATGGGCTGTTCCATGGATTCCTCTTCATCAAGGGTAATGAGGGTACCCGGACCCTCCTGAAAGCTGTGCAGCACGCGCAACGGCACGCTGTACTTGCCGGCAAATTCCACCGCACGGATTTGCAGGACCTTGGAGCCGAGGCTGGCCATTTCCAGCATCTCCTCGAAGGTGATCTTGTCCAGACGCTGGGCCTTGGCCACCACCCGCGGGTCGGTGGTGTAGACGCCATCCACGTCAGTGTAGATCTGGCACTCGTCGGCCTTCAGCGCAGCGGCCAACGCCACCCCCGTGGTATCGGAGCCACCGCGGCCGAGCGTGGTGATGTTGCCCTTCTCGTCCACCCCCTGGAATCCGGCCACCACCACCACGCGCCCGGCCTTGATGTCGCGCTGGATACGCTGCGCGTCGATCTGCAGGATGCGCGCCTTGGTGTGCGCGCTGTCGGTGAGGATGCGCACCTGGTTGCCCGTGTAGGACACCGCGGGAACGCCACGCTTGATCAGCGCCATGGCCAGCAACGCGATGGTCACCTGCTCGCCGGTGGACACCATCACATCCAGCTCGCGGGCAACGGGCTGCTCGCTGATCTGTTTGGCAAGATCGATCAGGCGGTTGGTTTCGCCGCTCATCGCCGAGACCACGACGACGATATCGTCGCCGCCTTCGCGGAACTTCCTGACCTTCTCGGCCACCTGTTCGATACGCTCGACGGTGCCGACCGAGGTACCTCCAAACTTCTGTACGATCAAAGCCATTTCTTAGCCGCCTAATGCCCCGTCAAGGGCGCTCATTAAACATACAACTCCGAACACTGCCAAGCGCCGAGGCCGCCGCCCGGGCGGCCTCCGACGAACTGAAGCGGGCCATCCGGAGCAGGCCCTTCGAAACCAGACGCACGTGGCCGTTTACAGCCCCTGCTCGGCGAATGCGCGAGCCAGCGCCAGTGCCTCGTCGAGCCTGGCCGGCTCGGTACCGCCCCCTTGTGCCATGTCGGGGCGGCCGCCCCCCTTGCCGCCCACGGCGGCTGCGGCCTGTTTCATCAGGTCGCCGGCCTTCAGTCGCGAGGTCAGGTCCTGGGTCACGCCGGCGACCAGCACCACCTTGTCGTCCAGCACGCCGCCGAGCAGAATCACCGCGCTGCCGAGCTTGTTCTTCAACTGATCGACCAGCGCCAGCAAAGCCTTGCCATCGAGGCCGTCCAGCCTGGCGGCGAGCACGCGCGCGCCCTTGATATCCACCGCGGAACCGGCGAGATCGTCGCCGGCGGCGCTGGCGGCCTTGGCCTTGAGCTGCTCGAGCTCCTTTTCCAGCTGACGATTGCGTTCGAGAATACCGCCGAGCTTGTCCAGCAGGTTCTCGCGGCTGCCCTTGACCAGGCTCGCCGCCTCTTTCAGCTGCTCCTCGGCCTCGTTCAGATAGGCCAGCGCCTGCGCGCCGGTGACCGCCTCGATGCGGCGCACGCCAGCGGCCACGCCGCCTTCGCTGGTGATCTTGAACAGGCCGATATCACCGGTGCGATCGACGTGGGTGCCGCCGCACAGTTCGACCGAGAATCCGCTACCCATGGTCAACACCCGTACGGATTCGCCATATTTCTCGCCGAACAGGGCCATGGCACCCTTGGCCTTGGCGCTGTCGATATCGGTTTCCTCGATCTCCACCGCCGTATTGCGGCGGATTTCGGCATTCACGCGATCCTCCAGGGCCTTGAGCTGCTCGGGCTTGATCGCCTCGAAGTGGCTGAAGTCGAAGCGCAGGCGCTGGCTGTCGACCAGCGAGCCCTTCTGGCTCACGTGCTCGCCGAGAATCTCGCGCAGCGCCGCGTGCAGCAGGTGCGTCGCCGAGTGGTTGAGCGCGGTGGCCTGGCGCACCGAGGCGTCGACGATCGCTTCCACCTCGGCGCCGACCTGCAGCCTGCCGCTGTCGACGATGCCATGATGCAGGAACGCCCCCCCGGCCTTGCTGGTATCGCGCACGTCGAAACGCAGGTCCTGTGCCGCCAGATAACCGCAATCGCCGACCTGGCCGCCGGACTCGGCATAGAACGGTGTCTGGTCGAGCACCACCACGCCCTCCTCGCCGGCGCCCAGGCTGTCGACGACCACGCCGTCCTTGAACAGCGCCAGCACCTTGCCATTGCCGGCGGTGCCCAGGTAACCGATGAAACGGGTTTCGCCCTCGACCTTGACCAGACTGTTGTAGTCCATACCGAAGGCGCTGGCCGAACGCGCACGCTCGCGCTGGGCCTGCATTTCGCGCTCGAAGCCTTCCTCGTCGAGGGTCAGGCTGCGCTCGCGGGCGATATCGCCGGTCAGGTCCACCGGGAAGCCGTAGGTGTCGTACAGCTTGAACACCACCTCGCCGGGAATGACGCCGCCTTCGAGCTCCGCCAGATCCTGCTCGAGGATCTTCAGGCCCTGCTCCAGAGTCTTGGCGAACTGCTCTTCCTCGTTCTTCAGCACGCGCTCGATGTGCGCCTGCTGCTGCTTGAGCTCGGGGAAGGCATCGCCCATCTCCGCCACCAGCGCGACGACGATACGGTGGAAGAAGCTACCCTTGGCGCCGAGCTTATTGCCGTGGCGGCAGGCGCGACGAATGATGCGGCGCAGCACGTAGCCGCGGCCCTCGTTGGACGGCGTCACGCCGTCGGCGATGAGGAAGCCGCAGGAGCGGATATGGTCGGCGACGACCTTCAGCGACGCCTGGCCATCGTTGCGGCAGCCGATGGCTTCGGCCGCGGCGCTCAGCAGATTCTGGAACAGGTCGATCTCGTAGTTCGAGTTGACGTGCTGCAGCACGGCGCTGATGCGCTCCAGGCCCATGCCGGTGTCCACACTCGGAGCCGGCAGCGGGTGCAGCACGCCGTCGGCAGTCCTGTTGAACTGCATGAACACGTTGTTCCAGATCTCGATGTAGCGGTCGCCGTCCTCTTCCGGGCTGCCAGGCGGGCCACCCCAGATGTGCTCGCCGTGGTCGAAGAAGATCTCGGTGCAGGGGCCGCACGGGCCGGTGTCGCCCATCGCCCAGAAGTTGTCCGAGGCATAGGGCGCGCCCTTGTTATCGCCGATGCGCACCATGCGCTCGGCCGGCACGCCGACTTCCTGGGTCCAGATGTCGTAGGCCTCGTCATCGCTGGCATAGACGGTGACCCAGAGCTTTTCCTTGGGCAGGTTCAGCCACTTGTCACTGGTGAGGAATTCCCAGGCGTAGGTGATGGCATCGCGCTTGAAGTAGTCGCCGAAGCTGAAGTTGCCGAGCATCTCGAAGAAGGTATGGTGCCGCGCGGTGTAGCCGACGTTTTCCAGGTCGTTGTGCTTGCCGCCGGCGCGTACGCATTTCTGGCTGGTGGTGGCACGGGTGTAGGCGCGCTTTTCCAGGCCGAGGAAGCAGTCCTTGAACTGGTTCATGCCGGCGTTGGTGAACAGCAGGGTCGGGTCGTTCGCCGGGATCAGCGAACTGGAGGCCACGCGGGTGTGGCCCTTCTCTTCGAAGAAGCGGAGGAAGGCTTCACGGATTTCTGCGCTTTTCATAGATTTCTTCCAGAGGACTGCGGCCGAACGGCTGCAAAACGACACGGCGAGGCGGGACCACCGAAAGCCGGTTCGCAACTACCCAAACGGATAGCCGGCAAAGGGCCGCATTATATCGGGCCTGCGCGCCGGGTATAGGGGATAACGTCGATTGAATCAAGCTATTCGACGGCACCCGCCCGATCAGCCTGGGCGAACGCGGCGAAGCTGTCGAGGATCGGCTGGACATGCTCGGGGCGCAGGTCCAGGTGCGTCACCAGGCGCAGCCGCGGCGCCGGCGTCAGGCGAATGCCGCGCTGTGCGCAGAACGCCGCCAGCGCCGCTGCCCGATCGCCGATATCCAGGTAGACCATGTTGGTCTGCACCGGCTCGACGACATAGCCGAGCGCCGCCAGCCCGGAACCGATCGCCTGCGCCAGTTGATGATCCGCGGCCAGCCGCTCGACGTGGTGCTCCAGCGCATACAGGCCCGCCGCGGCGAGGATGCCGGCCTGGCGCATGCCGCCACCGACCATCTTGCGCAGGCGCCGCGCCCTGGCGATGAACGCGTCGCTGCCGCAGAGCACCGAGCCGACCGGCGTTCCCAGGCCCTTCGACAGACAGACCGACACCGAATCGAAATGGCGAGTGATCGCCTGTGCGTCACAGCCGAGCTTCACCGCCGCGTTGAACAGCCGCGCGCCATCCAGGTGCAACTGCAGCCCCCGCTCGCGGGTGAACGCACGCGCGGCGGCCAGATAGTCCAGCGGCAGCACCTTGCCCTGCATGGTGTTTTCCAGCGCCAGCAGGCGGGTGCGGGCGAAGTGGAAATTGTCCGGTTTAATCGCCGCCTCGACACGCGCCAGGTCCAGCGAACCGTCGGCTTCCATTTCGATGGGCTGCGGCTGGATCGAGCCCAGCACCGCCGCGCCGCCACCCTCGTACTTGTAGGTATGCGCCTGCTGCCCGACGATGTACTCGTCGCCACGCTCGCAATGCGCCATCAGCCCCAGCAGGTTGCTCATGGTGCCGGACGGCACGAACAACCCGGCGGAAAAGCCCAGGCGCCCGGCCAGTTCGCGTTCCAGCCGGTTGACCGTGGGGTCCTCGCCATAGACGTCGTCGCCGGTCGCGGCACGCAGCATGGCCTCGCGCATCGGCGCGGTCGGCTGGGTGACGGTGTCGCTGCGCAGATCGATGATGCTCATGGAAGCTCCGGTTCCTCGTCGAAACAAGCCTGCCACCCTAAATGATTTCAGCGGCGCGGCGAATCGTTAACGAACAGCGGGCTCAGCGCAGCAGGCGTGTGTCGAGCACCTTCGAGCCGCCGCCCAGCAATGTTTCGGTGATGTCGATGAAGTCCTGGGTACTGACCTTGTCCAGCCGCATCAGCCCGCGGCTCACGTCGTCGAGCGAATAACGGCTCTTGCTGCGCTGGCGGATCTCCTTGTCCAGCTCCTGCAGCAGCAGCACCGCCCGCGCGGTCACCGGACCGGTGGAACGCGCGGTGCGCAGGCTGTCGACCTTGCGGCTCCAGTCGCTCAGATCCTCGCGCACGGCCTGGTAGCGGTCCTCGCTCATGCCGCCGGCGCGCCGCACCAGTTCGATGGCGTAGTACTCGGCCAAGCCCTCGCTGATCCAGTCGCTGCGGTCGGTGTCCTGGATCCGGCTGAAGACATGCACCAGTTCGTGGACCAGCGAACTGGTACCGTTCTCGCTGACCAGCGGACGGTCGGCATGCATGTAGAACGAATTGGGAGCGGACAGGCCACCACGCCACATCGGATCGCCCGCGCCGACGATCAAGAGTTTCTCCGGATCGCGTGGGAATACGTGCTGGATCTCCGGCCAGACGAAGGTCAGCATGGTCAGGATATCCATGCGGCGCACGCCCTCGCCCACCGGCGCGGCGACCGTCACGTCGGTCTCGCCGAGCTTGGCGCGGCGGCTTCCCAGCTTGCCGGCGAGCATCCAGCCGGTCGGCCGGTCGAACAGGCGCTCGGGGTTGTCCACCCGGAAACGGTTCTTACCGACGCGCGGCCAGCCGGTTTCGATGCTTTTCCAGCCTTCCGGCAGCTCGAAGCTGATCCGCGACACCAGTTTCACCCCGTCGACCTGGTCGAGGCGCGCGGGCGGCACCAGGTCGTCGCCACGAAACAGCGCCCAGTTCTCGGTCATCCGCGCATCGAAGCGACCATCGCCGCGCGGGTGGCTGATGCGCACCCGATAGCTCAACCGCGCCTTGCCCTTCCCGGGCAGCCAGGTGCCCTGCTCGGGCGTCTCCTGCCGCCATTCGCCGTCGGCCTTGAAATCGCTGTAGTAGCCTTCGTCACCCAGGTTGAATTCCAGCAGGCGGACCATTTCGCCTTTTTCCAGCAGCAACTGGACCTCGGCCTGGTCTTCATCGGGCAGCAAGCGCACGCGATAGTCCAGATCGACCCGCTTGGCCGCCTGGACATGTGCACCGAAAAACAGAAGGAAGGCAAACAGCAACAGCGAGCGGGCAGGCATTGAAGACAGCTCCAGGGATCGGGTCGTATGCGGTGTCGGTTGATCTATGACGCTGTGAACGGCGGTTTGATTCAACCGGCACGAAAAATCAGATGCTCCTCCCAGTCCTCTTCCGCAACGCTACCTTCAGCGAGCATCCGCCCGGCTTGCGAAATACGCTCGGCGTGCACCGCCTCGCGATCACCACAGACCAGGTGGTGCCAGAGCGGCAGGTCCTTGCCCTCGCCGACCAGGCGGTAGGCGCAGGTGGGCGGCAGCCATTTGAATTGCGCGGCGTCCGCGGCATTGAGCTGGATGCAATCCGGCACGCTGGCGCGCCGATTCGCATAGTCGCTGCATTGGCAGCTCTCGAGGTCGAGCAGTTTGCAGGCGATGCGCGTGTAATAGACGGCACCGTCCTCTTCGTCCTCGAGTTTCTGCAGGCAGCAGAGTCCGCAGCCATCGCACAGCGACTCCCACTCGGTGGGGTCGAGTTCGGCAAGGGTTTTGCGTTTCCAGAAGGGTTCGACTTTGGCCGCCATGAAGGTGTCACTACCGGTAAAACGGCAAGTCTAGCCATTGGCGGATGACCGGCCAATAGCGGGCGGCCAGCCGGTCGCCCGGAAAGATGCGAGGCTGCCCCGCGAGGCGATGGGCAGCCTCGGCCTCGTCAGGACTTGTCGAGCAGTTCGCGATGACTGCGCATCTGCTCGAGCATCTGCTCCATGTGCTGGATGCGCATATCCAGCATTTCCTTGGAAGGCGCGCCCATCATGCGCCCACCGCCCATGCCACCCATACCGCCCTGCATAGGCTTGCCGCCCTGCTTGCCCATGCCAGCGCCGGGCCCACCCATCGGGCAGCCGCCCATCATGCCGAAGCCGGACTGCATGCTTTGCCAGTGTTCGTCGCGAAGCTTCTGCCGCTCCTCCGGCGTCTTCGCAGCCTGCCAGGCCTGACGGTACTCCTGCATCTTCTGCCAGTGCTGCTGCCAGGCTTGGTTGTCGTAGTCCGGCGCCTGCTGCGCATGGGCAGTCAGTGCCAGGCCAGCCAGGATGGAGCCGAGTATCCAGGAACGCGTTTTCATGAGCCATCTCCTTTGTACACGTCGCCCGAGCATAGGCCTGATTTCGGCCCGATTCCTTGTCCGCGGTCAGTCCTGGCGTGATCGCCTACAGCGGATCGTTCATGCGCAACAGCTCTTCGGGCAGGTGCTCGATGTACTCGTCCTCGGCTGGCGGCATCTGCAGGTGATAACCCTGCTTCTCGATATTGGCCAGCACCTTGGCCGCATCCTCGCGCGCCAGCTGGCGCTCGGGGGTCAACAGCATTTCGAAGGCCAGCTGCGGTGGGCCGAACGCCGCGAGCAATCCCTCCGGCACACGCTTGAGGGCATCGCGCTTGTCGACATACAGGTACATCTCGTTCTTGCGCAGGCTTTTGTAGATAGAGCAGATGCGTTTCATGGTCGCTTTTCCAGGACATCGAGCAGGGCATGCCCCATTCGCGCGCGGCGCCAGCCACGCAGGGAATCGGGCAGTTCGTAGGGGCCGTCAGGGTAGCCGCTCTTGAGCAGCGCCTCGAGGGTCTTCTTGCGCAGCATCAGCTCCGGCGCGATATCCAGCGCCTTGGCCTCGCGCTGGCCGACCGCACGCAGTTTCTTCAACAGGCCCGACACCTCCAGCGGCAGCGGCTCGGGCAGCGGCGCCGGCCAGTCCTGTTCGGGCGTGGCCGCGGCCTGGCGAATCAGTTCCAGCAGCGTTTCCCCGTCCTGGCGAACGGTGCGCGGATGCATGTCCTCGATACGCGCCAGCGCCACCAGGTCGCGCGGCTGGGTACGCGCCAGCGGCCACAGGCTGGCCTCGCGCAGCACCCGGTTGCGCGGCTGGTTGCGCGCCCGCGCCTGGCGTTCGCGCCAGCCCGCCAGCACCCGCAGCACGGCAAGCTGCTGCGGCTTGAGCCGCCAGGCCTGCTTGACCTCGCGATAGGCCTCGTCCGGGTCGGTTTCACGCTGCAGGTTGGCCACCAGCTCGGCGCCGTCCTCCAGCACCCAGGCCCGCTTGTCGTCGGAAAGCCTGGGCAGCAGGGCTTCGTAGAGCTCGGCCAGATGCTGGGCATCCTCGGCAGCATAGCGTACCTGCATGTCGCTCAACGGCCGCTGCAGCCAGTCCGAGCGCGTCTCGCCCTTGGGCAGTTCGAGCCCGAGCACACTCTGCACCAGGCGCGAGTAGCCCATGGAAAACCCCAGGTTCAGATAGCCGGCCGCCAACTGGGTGTCGAACAGCGGTTGCGGCAGGCGGCCGGTCAGGCGCGACAGCACCTCGAGGTCCTCGCTGCAGGCATGCAGCACCTTGACCACCGTCCGGTCTTCCAGCACGCCGGCGAAGGGCGACCAGTCGCGCACGCTCAACGGGTCGATCAGATAGGCGCGCCGGCCGTCGCCCACCTGCACCAGGCCAGCGATGGGATAGAAGGTATCGACCCTCATGAACTCGGTATCCACTGCCACGTAGGGCAGCTGGCGCCACTCGGCGCACAGGCGGGCCAGATGTTCATCATCCAGGACCCATTGCGTTTCGATGGCCACACGGCCCTCCTTTTCGGCTGACGACCGGCGCGCGGCCGAACGAGGCGCGCAGTATATATCGTGCTCCATGCCCATCGGGCGTTCATGACCGGAAGCAGGCCATCCGACCGGAAATCGCCCACTGCTCTCGTCACGGCTCGCAGCCGGGCGCCAACAGCGCCTACTATTCGGACTCGTTCTCTGCCGGAGCCCCGCCCCATGCCGCTAGCCCAACTGATCAGCCCAACGCAGCTCGCCGACCGCCTGCAGGACCCGCAGCTGCTGGTCCTGGATTGCCGCTTCGCGCTGGAAGATCCCGCCTACGGCCAGCGCAGCTATGCCGCGGCGCACATACCCGGCGCCCGCTTCGCCGATCTGGAGAAGGACCTTTCCGGCCCGGTGGTCCCCGGCAAGACGGGCCGTCACCCGCTGCCGGAGCCGGAGCAGTTGCTCGCCAGGCTCCAGGCCTGGGGTCTGGATGACGATAGCCAGGTGGTACTCTACGACGACGGCCCCGGCGCCTTCGCCGCACGCGCTTGGTGGCTGCTGGCCTGGCTGGGCAAGCGCGACGGACTCTACCTGCTCGACGGCGGCCTCGCTGCCTGGCGCGAAGCTGGCCTGCCGCTGGACACGACAGTTCCCGCCCCCCGGCGAGGCACCTTCAATGGCCAGGCGGATGCGGCACTGGTCGTCGACGCCCCACAACTCGAGGAACGCCTCGCCAGCCCCGAGCTGACATTGCTCGATGCCCGCGCCCTGCCGCGCTATCGCGGCGAGGTGGAACCCATCGACCCGATCGCCGGGCACATCCCCGGCGCCCTGTGCGCGCCTTTCGGCGACAACCTGGACGCCAACGGCCGCTTCCTGAGCCCTGCGCAGTTGCATGCGCGCTTCGCCGGGCTGCTCGGCGAACGGCCGCCACAGGCCGCGGTGGCCTACTGCGGCTCCGGCGTGACGGCCTGCCACAACCTGTTCGCCCTCAGCCTGGCCGGCTACCCGCTGATTGCGCTGTATCCGGGATCCTGGAGCGAATGGATCACCGACCCACGGAGGCCGATCGCCTGACGAAAAGGCGGCGATGCACGAAAACTGGCCGACCGGTCACAAACAGGCCGTTCGGTTTTCACCGAAGTTTGCTCTGTTTTCACGACCGATCGTCGTCAGGTTTACGAAAAATTGCAATTCATTATCTTGCTACCTGTCCGAGAAAGTTGCTAGGTTCCGACCCGCTTTCATCCCGGAGTAGTACAACAATGAAAACAACATGGTTGAAGACCGCAGCCGCGGTAGCCGCAGGGGTTCTGTCCAGCCAGGCCATGGCAGCCGGTTTCGCCCTCAACGAACAGAGCATCAGCGGCATGGGCACCTCCTTCGCTGGCCGCTCTTCTTCTGCCGACGACGCCACCACGCTGTTCGGCAATCCCGCCGGCATGTCGCGCCTCAAGCGCGAGGAAGTCAGTTTCGGTGTGGCGGCGATTCATGCCAAGAGCGATATCGACGATGCCAGCAGTTTTCCTGGCACCGGCTCCAACGACGGTGACATGGTGCCTTTCACGGCGGTACCGATGGGGTACTACGTCAAACCGATCGACGACAAATGGGCCGTGGGCGTTGGTGTCTACGTACCGTTCGGCCTGATCACCGACTACGAAGGCGGCTTCCAGGGCCGCTATTTCGGCGACTACAGCGAAGTCCGCGTGGTTACCGTGCAGCCGACTGTCAGCTATCGCTTCAACGAACAATTGTCGATTGGCTTCGGGCCGACACTGAACCGCATCGATGGCGAGTTGCAGAGCGCGACACTCAACCCAGCCACCCCAGGTGCCAACGATGGTCGGGTCAAGGTCAAGGGCGATGACACCGCCGTCGGCTTCAACCTCGGCGTACTCTACGAGTTCACCCCCCATACCCGCATGGGCGTGACCTACCATTCGAAAGTGGAGTACACGCTCGAAGGCGATACAAAGATATCCGGCAGCGGCTTCGGCCCGTTCTCCGGGACCAAGTACGATGCCTCACTGGACCTGACCACTCCCGAATCCGTTGATGTGTCGTTGACCCACGAACTGAACGACGATTGGACGCTTTATGCCGGTGCGATGTGGACGCGCTGGAGCCGCTTCGAAGCGATTGTCATCGAGAACGAGGGAATGTCGCCGCTGCTGCCGCCGACCCTGCAACCCATCATCGAAGAGCAGGATTGGCACGACACCTGGTCATATGCCCTAGGCGCCGCCTACAAGCTGAACCGCACCTGGACCCTGCGCAGCGGTCTGGCCTTCGACCAGAGCCCGACCAACAACGTCCATCGTTCGCCACGCATCCCGTCCGGCGATCGCACTGCCATAAGTGTCGGGCTGGCCTGGAATCCGACCGAGGACGTGACTGTTGACCTGGCTTATTCCTACCTATGGGAAGAGGACATCAAGGTAGACCGTGTGAATAGCTCTCGCGGAGCCTACAGCTCCACTTATGAAAACAGCGCCCACGGTTTCGGCGCTGCCCTGAGCTACCGCTTCTGATGCAAGAAAACCCCGGCCTCGCCGTAATGCTGTTCACTTGACGACAAGCTGGATGTTGGATCTGTAGGAGCGGGCCACGCCCGCGATTCGCGCGCATGGCGCGCTCCTACAAATACTCTCTGTGCTTATCTAAACAGCATTACGGTCTCGCCGGAGCTTTTCGTATCGGCGTCGCACCGTTTTTCGCCGCGCGACGCCCAATGCGTGGCTGCAACCGAACGAAGCTCAACGACCGTTCACAACGGCAAGTCGAAGGCCGGGGCGATCTGCCGCAGCCAGCCGTCCAGCCGCTCCTCGGTCAGGTTGCTCTGATTGTCCAGATCCAGCGCCAGCCCGACGAACTTGCCCTCCACCACCGCCTCGGAGTGGGTGAACTCGTAGCCCGTGGTCGGCCACTCGCCTACCAGGGTGGCGCCGCGCTCGCTGAAGAATTCATACAGCTCGCCCATGGCGTCGAGGAACTCGTCGGCATAGCCGACCTGGTCGCCTAGGCCGAAGAGGGCCACGGTCTTGCCGCTGAAATCCAGCCCCTCGATCTGCGGCAGGAACTCCTCCCAGCTCTCGTTCTCGCAATCGGCGCTCAACCCCGGCAACAGCCCCTCGCCCAAGGTCGGCGTGCCGAGGATCAGGTGCGAATAGGCGGCGAAATCCTCTGCGCTCGTACGGTTGACGTTGAGCGGATCAGCCAGGGTGTCGTCGTCGAAGCGCTTCTTGATCATCTTGGCGACCTTGCGCGTCTTGCCCGTGTTGCTGCCGAAGAAAAGTCCGATCCTGGCCATCACGCCACCTCATTGCTGTTGGATGAATAAACACCGCGCAGGGTCCGCACCCGCTCGGCAAAAGACTTCTAGCAGGAAGCACGCCAGCCGATAAATTCTTATAAGCAATTGAAAACAAACGACTTTAAGCACGGATAGGCTGTAGCAAAGCGTACAGCCGGCGGCCGTCAGCTGCGCGCCGCTGTCGGTATTGCGACATTCAGCCATCCACCCTCAGCAGCGCGCGTGCCCCCGCCGATATAGCCGGCCGAGCGGCATCGGCCTGCGCGTCCAGGTGCTCGTCGAACTGCCTGAGCACCACCAGTTCGCCACCTTCCCCGTCGAGGTCGAGCAGGCAACTGCGCAGCTGCGGCTGCGCCGGCATCTCGAACATGGTGCGCTGCAGCGCGCCCTCCATGACCGCGCGCAGCCCGCGCGCGCCGGTGCGGCGCAGCAGCGCCTGGTCGGCGATATGGCTGAGCGCCGCCGGGCTGAACTCCAGCTTCACGCCCTGGTAGGCGAACAGTTGCTGGTACTGCTTGACCAGCGCGTTGCGCGGCTCGCTGAGGATGCGCAGCAACGTCGCGTGATCCAGCTCGCGGAGGAAGGTAATGATAGGGAAGCGGCCGATGAACTCCGGAATCAACCCGAACTCATGGAGATCGTCCGGCAACAGCGCCGCCAGCAGCTCGTTGAGCGACGGCGTCTGTTGCTGCGGCCGCGCATGGAAGCCGATCGCGCTGCCGCGTGGATGCACACGGCTGCCGACCAGGGTTTCCAGGCCCGGGAAGGCGCCGCCGGCGATGAACAGGATGTTGCGCGTATCCACCACCTGCTCCTCGCCGTGTTCGCCACGCCGGCCCCCCTTGCCGATGCGCACCTCGCTACCCTCGACCAGCTTGAGCAGCGCCTGCTGCACGCCTTCGCCGGAGATGTCGCGCACCGCCGTGCCGCCCCCGCCACGCCGTGCCAGCTTGTCCACCTCGTCGATATAGACGATGCCCCATTGCGCCTTCTGCACATCGCCACCGGCGGCTTCCAGCAGGCGGGCGATGATGCTGTCGACGTCGTCGCCGACGTAGCCGGCCTGGGTCAGGGTGGTGGCATCGGCCGAGGCGAAGGGCACGCCGAGGATGCGCGCCAGGGTGCGCACCAGCAGCGTCTTGCCGGTGCCCGAAGGGCCGGCCATGAGGATGTTGGACTTCTCCAGCTCGACCGTGCCGCCCAGTTGGCAGACCGGCTCGCGGGTGCAGTTGAGCAGGCGCAGGTAGTGGTTGTAGACCGCCACCGCCAGGGTTTCCTTGGCCTCGTCCTGGCCGATCACCGACTCGTCCAGGTGCTGCATGTAGGCCGCCGGCGTGAGCAGTTGCGGTGCCAGTTGCTGGGCCTGGCGCCGCTGCCCCCAACTGGTCACCACCTGGTGGGCCAGCTTGACGCAGGCCTCGCAGATCCGGCCTTCGTTACCCGCGATCAAGGGCACCGTCGGCGATTTTTCCGCGCCGCAGAACGAACAGCAGGGCTTGTCGGTATCAGTCATGGCAGCGACTCCGGTGAGGTTGGGGCGGACTGCAGCAAACCGGCCAGCCATGCGCGCTGGTGCCGCGCGTGTTGACGGGCGCGGAGCTTCTCGCGCAGGTGCGGCAAGACCTCCTGCAGCGACAACTGGCCCGCCGGATGGATCGCCTCGCAGAACAGCAGATGAAAGCCCAGTGGCGTCTCCACCACCGGGCCGATCTCGCCTGCGCGCAGGGCGAACAGGCAGGCCTCCAGCTGCGGATAGAGCACGCCGGGGCGTACCAGGCCGAGACTTCCGCCCTCCATCGCCGAAGGGCATTCGGAATGCTTGAGCGCCTGCTCGGCGAAGCGCTGCGGCTTGCGCAACAGGCGCTCGGCGATCAGGTTGATGCGGCGCCAGGCGCTGGTCCGGCTGTTTTCCGGGAAATCCTCGTTGACGGTAATCAGGATCTGCCGCGCCAGGCGCGTGGCGGGCCGCACGAAGCGCTCCGGATGATTGAAGTAGTACAGGCTGACATCCGTATCGGTGATTTCCGGCAGCCCGGCGCAGACGCGCTGCAGCACCGTTTCGACCTTGAGTTCGCGGGCCAGCAGCTGGCGCAGGCCGGCTTCGTCCAGGCCACTGTCGTCGAGCGCCTTGTGCAGCGCGAGCGGGTCCTCGTAGCGGGCGGCGATCTCGGCCCAGGCATCGGCGACCTGCTCGTCCGGGATCACCACACCGCAGGCCTCGGCACTGTGCAGCACGGCGTTCTCCAGCTGCAGCTGGCGACCGACGATGCGCTCGGCCTGTTCACGCTGTGGCGAACTGAGGGCGGCCGGGGCACAGCCGAAACGCTCGTGGGCGACCTTCAGCAGCTGGTAGCGGGCATCCTCGCCGGTGACCAGATCAATGCTCATGCTCGCCTCCCGCCTGCGCGTCGGCCCAGGCCAGGCTCGTCTCGGGCACCTGAAGCACCCGGCCGTCGCCGAAATAGACGTGGTACTGGATGCCGCCGGGCAGGTCGCGCAGCACCTTCTCGATGCTGCCGGTGCGGCCCTGCTCCACCACCACCTCGCCGCGCACGGCCAGGCTGCGGGTGGCGACCACCTGGTCGCGGAACTCGAACAGGTTGGGTATCCAGGGGTCCGACGCGGGAATCAGCTCCTCCTCGCGGCAGCCCACCGTGCAGCCCTGATCGAGGAAATGCACGCGGTAGATCAGCTGATCCTGCAGGTAGGTGCCGACGTCGTAGACGCAACCCACCGCACCGCGGCGCATCAGCAGGGCGCCGGTGTCCTTGCCGGGGTAGGTGCCGTCGTTGCGTACGTTGCGGATCAGCCTGACGGCCTGGCCATATTCGTAGAGCGGCAGACTCATGGCGCTCACCTCCCGCGGGTCAGCCCAGCAGTTGATCGATGGGCACGAAGGTCGTCTGCGGCTCGTGCATGTGGAAGACCTTGAAGACCTTTTCGGTCTGCGCATCGGAGGCGACGAAATCCTCGTAGGCGCGTACCAGCAGCTTGCGATACACCGCATACCGCACGGCATCCTGCAGGTGCTCGATGTCGCCGGCCTGACACAGGTAGTCGTGATAGCGCTGCATGATGTGCAGGCGGTTGACCTGTACCACCGACGGCACGAAGGACACGCCGAAGAAGTTCAGGAAATCCTCGGCGGATACCAGCTCTTCCAGCGCTTCGTCCAGGGGCCCGTCCAGGTTCGGTTCGGCGGCTTGTTCGCTCATGGGCGTGTCTCCACGGTGGCAGCAGGGGGAAAGGTGAAAATGGCGGCGCTGTTGGCCGCCAGCACATCGAGCAGCAGGCGCGCGCCGAGGCGGTTGTCCGCATCGAGCTCGGCGACCTTGCTCAGCATCGCCTTGCCCTCGCCGAACAGGCCCAGGCGCAGGCTCAGGTAACCAGCGCCCTTGAGCGCCAGCAGATGAAAACGCAGCAGGCCGATGGCGTCGGGCGCCACGCGTGCCAGGCAGTTGCTATCCAGTGCACGCCAGTCACAAGGCAGCCCCAGGCGCGGCGCGACCACCTGCAGGACCTGCGCGGCGATGGCCAAGGCATCGGCATGGCGATGCTGGTAGAAGTAGAAGCGGTAGAGCCCGACCAGCACGCTGAGATCGCCCGGCGCCAGCGCCTGAGCCGCCAGCAGCGGCTGCTCCGCCGTGCCGGTGGCGTACTGCGCCGACGCCTCGTCCAGCAGTGCCGCGACGCGCGGCTGGCGCGGCTCGTCGAAATACAGGCCGGCGCCGTCGAAATCCTGCAGGTCCATGGGCGTGCTCCGTCAGCGCCCGGCCATGGCCGGACAATCGTTTTCACACAGGCTGTTGTCCGGCTGGCATTCCTGGTAGCGCCGCTGCTGGCTGCCGGCGGCGACCAGGCCGCCCTGCTCGACCTGCTTCTCCAGGCTGTCCAGGCGCTCCAGCAGGCAGGCGATGGCCTTGCCCACCGGGTCGGGGATCAGGTGATGGTCGAGGTCGATGCCATGCACGTTGGGCCGGCCAGCCTCGCGCAGGCGTACCACCTTGCCGGGGATGCCGACCACCGTGCAGCCGTCCGGCACGTCCTGCACCACCACCGAGTTGGCGCCGACCCGGGCATTGGCGCCGATACTGATCGGCCCGAGGATCTTCGCCCCGGCGCCGACCAGCACGCCGTCGCCCAGGGTCGGATGGCGCTTGCCCTTGCGCCAGCTGGTGCCGCCCAGGGTCACGCCGTGATAGAGGGTGACGTCGTCGCCGATCTCGGCGGTTTCGCCGATCACCACCCCGGCGCCGTGGTCGATGAAGAAGCGTGCGCCGATGCGGGCCCCGGGATGGATGTCGACGTTGCTCAGCAGCCGCCCGAGGAAGCCCAGCAGGCGCGCGGCATAACGCCACTCGCGGCACCACAGGCGATGCGCGAGGCGGTAGAGCATGATCGCGTGCACCCCCGGATAAGTGGTCAGCACCTCCAGCGTGGAGCGCGCGGCGGGGTCGCGCTGGAATACGCAGCGCACATCGTCGCGGCATTCGCGGTACAGGTTCATGCGGCACCTCCGACCAGGGCCAGGCCTTGTTCGCACAGCTGCTGGTAGAAACCCTGCAGATCGGCGCTCTGCGGGCTGCGCTTGTTCTGCGTGGAGAAACGGCGGATGCAGCCGAGCAGTGCCCGGCTCTGCCACTGCTGCAGTTCGATGCCCAGCTCGCGGTAGCTCAGCTCGACCATGTGCGCGCCGGAATGCTTGCCCAGCACCAGACTGTGGCTGCGCCCGAGCTCATCGGGGTTGAGCCCCTCGTAGTTGCGCCGGTGCTTGAGCAGCCCGTCGACGTGGATGCCCGCCTCGTGGGTGAACACCCCGGCACCGACCACGCTCTTCTGCCAGGCCACCTGGCGTCCGGAAGCCTGCTCCACCAGCGCCGAGATCGAGGGAATGCCGCGCACGTCGATGCCGCAGTCGATGCCGTGGAGGTGCTTGAGCGCCAGCGCGCACTCCTCCAGCGCGGCGTTGCCGGCGCGCTCGCCGAGGCCGTTGACCGTGGTGTTGATATGCGTGGCGCCGCCGCGCACGGCCGCCAGGGTGTTGGCCGTGGCCAGGCCGAAGTCGTCGTGGGCGTGTACTTCCAGCTCCAGATCCAGGCGCCCGGCGAGAAAGCGGAAGCGCTCGTGCATCGCGAACGGCTCCATCACCCCCACCGTGTCGGCGAAGCGCAGCCGCCGCGCGCCGGCGGCCTGGGCGACGTCCGCCACGCGAACGATGAACTCCGGATCGGCGCGCGAGGCGTCCTCGCAGCCCAGGCACACCTCCAGCCCGGCGTCGCGCGCCGCACCCACCAGTCGCGCGACCTCGCGCAACGCCCAGTCGCGGTCGCGGCCAAGCTTGTGCTGCAGCATCAGGTCCGAGACCGGCAGCGACAGGTCGACCATGCCGACGCCGGTCCCGCAGGCGGCCAGCAGGTCGCTGTCGCACAACCGACACCAGGCCAGCAGCCGTACCGGCAGGGCGAGCCCGGCGATGGCGCGCATCACCTCGCACTCCTCCTCGCCCATGCTGGGAATGCCGATCTCCAGCTCCGGCACGCCGAGCTGTACCAGGGCGCGGGCAATGGCGAGCTTCTCCTCGGCGCTGAAGGCGACCCCGGCGCTCTGTTCGCCGTCGCGCAGGGTGGTGTCGTCGATCACGATGGACATGCTGAACCTCCTCGGCGATGGCGCCGCGGTCAGACGATCGTCAGGCGTAGACCGGTGCGAACGAATCGCCCACTGCCTCGGCCGGGCCGTTACCGCTCCAGTAGGGCGACAGCTTGCGCAACTGGGCGATGATCGGCGGCACCTCGCGGATCACATAGTCGATCTGCTCCTCGGTGGTGTAGCGCGACAGCGAGAAGCGCACGCTGCCATGGGCCGCCGTGTAGGGAATGTCCATCGCGCGCATCACGTGGGACGGCTCCAGCGACCCGGAGGTGCAGGCCGAACCGCTGGAGGCGGCGATGCCGACCTTGTTCAGCAGCAGCAGGATGGCCTCGCCCTCGATGTATTCGAAGGCGATGTTGGCGGTGTTCGGCAGGCGATTGCCCGGATCGCCGGTGACGAAGGCATAGGGCACCGCGGCGAGGATGCCGGCCTCGAGCTTGTCGCGCAGGCGCCGGACCTCGGTGTTCTCGTGCTCCATGAAGGCCAGCGCGCGCTCGGCGGCGACCCCCAGGCCGATGATCGACGCCGCGTTCTCGGTGCCGGCGCGGCGCCCGCGCTCCTGGTGGCCACCGCGCAGCAATGGCCGGAAGCGCGTGCCGCGGCGCAGGTAGAGCACGCCGACGCCCTTGGGCGCATGCAGCTTGTGGCCGGACAGCGAGAGCATGTGGATGGCGCTGTCCTTGAGGTTCATCGGCACCTTGCCGACCGCCTGCACCGCATCGCTATGGAACATGACCCCGGCGTCGTCGGCCATCTGCGCCATCTGCTCCACCGGGAACAGCGTGCCGGTCTCGTTGTTGGCCCACATCACCGAGACGATGGCCACGTCGTCGCCGAGCAGCGCGGCGTACTCGCCCAGATCCAGGCGGCCCTTCTTGTCCACCTTGAGCTTGTGCACGGTGTAGCCGTCCTCGGCCAGGTAGTCGCACAGGCTGAGGATCGCCGGGTGCTCGACCACCGTGGTGATGATCGTCTTGCGCTCGGGCTGGGCCTTGAGCGCCGAGAGGATCGCGGTGGAATCGGCCTCGGTGCCGCAGGAGGTGAACACGATTTCCGAGTCGTACTCGGCGCCGAGCAGCCGCTGCACGCTCTGCCGCGCCTTCTTCAGCGCCATGCCGACCTGGTTGCCGAAGCTGTGCATCGACGAGGGGTTGCCGAACTGTTCGGTGAAGAACGGCAGCATGGCCTGCACCACTTCGTCATCGACACGGGTGGTCGCGTTGTTGTCGAGATAGATGCCGCTCATCTCACACCTCCGCCATCGCGCTGTGGGCCGGGGAGCTGACCGGGACCACCTTGACGAACTCGCCGAGTTCCTCGATCAGCCGCTGCTGGATGCCGGACAACGTCATGCTGGCCATCTGGCAGCCGGTGCAGGCGCCGGTCAGCTTGACGTAGATGTTCTTGCCCTCGACATCCAGCAGCTCGACGTCGCCGTGGTCGCGCTGCAGGGTCGGGCGGATCGATTCGAGCACGCGCTCGACGCGGCGGATGCGCTGCAGGGTGGTCATGCGCGGCGCAGCGGGCGCCGCCTGCGGAGTTTCCAGGGTCACCAGCGGCGCCTTGGCCTTCTTCGCCGCCTTGGCACCGGTACCGGCCGGGACGAAGATCTCGCCGCGCGCGGCCAGTTCCTCGACCAGCAACCGCTCGATGCCTTCGTGGCAGGACGAGCAACCGCCGCCGGCCTTGGTGTAGTTGGTCACGTCCTCGACGCTGGAGAGCCGGTTGGCGCGGATGGTCTCGCGCACCATCACCTCGTCGATGGCGAAGCACTTGCACACCAGCGCGCCTTCCTCGTGGTCGTCCTCGAGGGTTTCGCCGCGGTAGTTGGCCACCGCCGCCTGCAAGGCCTCGCGGCCCATCACCGAGCAGTGCATCTTCTCCGGCGGCAGGCCATCGAGGAAGTCGGCGATGTCCTGGTTGCTGATCTTCAGCGCCTCGTCGACGGTCAGCCCCTTGATCATCTCGGTCAGCGCCGAGCTCGATGCGATCGCCGAGCCGCAGCCGAAGGTCTGGAAGCCGGCGTCGAGAATCACGTCGGTGTCCGGATCGACCTTCAGCGACAGCCGCAGGGCATCGCCGCAGCTCAGCGAACCGACGTCGCCGACGGCATTGGCCTCGGCCACGGCGCCGGCGTTCTTCGGGTTGTAGAAGTGTTCTTTGACCTTTTCCGAATAATCCCACATGACGGCTGATCTCCCGGTGAATGCTGGGTGGCCGGTCGTGGCCGGCCGCCTCGAGTGGCGCTTAGCAGGCGAAGGACTTGCCGCAGCTGCAACCGCTGCTGGCGTTCGGGTTGACGAAGGTGAAGCCGCTGCCTTCCATGCTGTCGACGAAGTCCATGGTCACGCCGTCGAGCAGCGGTGCGCTGGCGTCGTCGATCAGCACGGTGAAGGCGCCGCAGTCGACCTGCTGGTCCCCGTCGAGGCCTTGCTCTTCCAGCTTCAGGCTGTACTTCAGCCCCGCACAGCCGCCGCCCTCGACGCGGATGCGCAAGCCGGCGGTGGGTTTGTCGGCGTTGCTGATGAAGCGGTTAATCGCGCTCTTGGCGCTTTCAGTCAGGGTAATCATCGGCATGTCTCCTCGGCTGTGGCGGCGATCTGGCCACCCGGCACAGGTACTTCTGCAACGCCCATGCCCAGCCTTGCCAAGCTGAAAAACAATTATTTTTCAAATACATATAGATTCATCGCACGACCTTCCCGCTGTCGCGAACGGTACGCATGGGGCGCAATGTCGGCTTTGCGACACACCAGGCCGCGGTTCCTCGGGCTGGCCGGAATACCTCTGTAGCGCTATATACAAAACGATATAGCGAATCACACAATGTCATCTTCCAGACAGCCCACAGAGTTCCCATGAAAGCATTAACCTTTTGATTTTCATGAATTTATTTGAAAACAAAGGACTGGATGCATTCTTGCTTGCTCCAGGCCCAGGCCCAGAGCCGGAGCCCGAGGAAACGACATGAACGAAGCGGACCTACCCCTGCGCATCGACGGCCAGCTCTGGTTCAACCGGGGCGAGAAGGGCTATCTGGGCGGCAAGCGCATCGACCTGCTGGAGCAGATCGAGGCCACCGGTTCCATCAGCCGCGCCGCCAAGGCCATCAAGCTGAGCTACAAGGCCGCCTGGGATGCAGTGGATGCCATGAACAACCTGTCCGAGCGGCCGTTGGTGATCTGCTCTGCCGGCGGCGCCCAGGGCGGCGGCACGCGCCTGACCGACTTCGGCCGCGAGATGCTCCATGTATGGCGGCGCATGCAGGCCGAATACGAGCGCTTTCTCGCCCAGGTCGCCGAGGGCATCGAAGGCTTCGACGACATCGACCGGCTGCTGAGGGCCATCGCCATGAAGACCAGTGCACGCAATCAATTCCGCGGCCGCATCACCGCCGTCGACAAGGGTGCCGTCAACGGCAGCCTGCGCCTGGACATCGGCGCAGGCCTGTGCATCAGCGCCACGCTGACCAACGACAGCATCGACGAACTGCAGTTGGCGCCCGGCAATACCGCCATGGCGCTGATCAAGGCCAGCTTCGTGCTGCTCTCGCCCGATCCTGACGTGAAGATCAGCGCCCGCAATCGCCTCACCGGCACCATCAGCGCGCTGATGCCGGGCGCGGTGAACTGCGAGGTCAAGCTGCTGCTGCCGGGCAACCGCACCCTCAGCGCCGTGATCACCAACGAGAGCGCCGAAGAGCTCGGCCTGGCCCTGGGCCAGCCCTGCACCGCGCTGATCAAGGCATCCCACGTCATCATCGCCGTCGATTGAAAGGAGTCGCCATGCACCCCGTCCGCCGCTTCTGCGCCGCCCTGCTGCTCGGCCTGCCACTAACCGCCATCGCCGACGACGTGCAGGTCGCCGTGGCGGCCAACTTCACCGCGCCGATGCAGAAAATCGCCGCCGCCTTCGCCCGCGACACCGGCCACCGCGCCGTGCTGGCCTTCGGCGCCACCGGCAAGTTCTATGCGCAAATCAACAATGGCGCGCCCTTCGACATCCTGCTGGCGGCCGACGACAGCACACCGGCACGACTCGAGGACGAGGGTTCCGGCGTCGCCGGTAGCCGCTTCACCTATGCCATCGGCAGCCTGGTGCTGTGGTCGGCGCGCGAGGGTTATGTCGATCCGCAGGGGCGCATCCTGGCCGACGGCGACTTCCGTCACCTGGCCTTGGCCAATCCCAAAACCGCCCCCTACGGCGCCGCAGCACTGGAAACCCTCGAGCGCCTGGGCCTGCGCGAACGGCTGCAGCCACGCTTCGTGCAGGGCGAGAACATCGCCCAGGCCCACCAGTTCGTCGCCAGTGGCAACGCCGAGCTGGGCTTCGTCGCGCTGTCCCAGGTGACCAAGGACGGTCGCATCGCCCGCGGCTCGGCCTGGGTGGTGCCGGCCGACCAGCACGCGCCGATCCGCCAGGACGCCCTGCTGCTTCGCCATGGCGAGGGCAACCCGGCGGCACAGGCGCTGCTCGACTACCTCAGGGGCGATACCGCCGCCGTGCTGATTCGCGCCTACGGCTATGAGCTGGACTGAACCGCGATGATGCTCGACAGCGTCGATTTCGCAGCGATCTGGCTGACCTTCAAGCTGGCCAGCCTCACCACCGCACTACTGTTACTGATTGGCACGCCGCTGGCATGGTGGCTGGCGCGTACCCGTTCGCCGCTCAAGGGGCCGCTCGGCGCAGTGGTGGCACTGCCACTGGTGCTGCCGCCGACCGTGCTGGGCTTCTATCTGCTCACCGCCATGGGCCCGCACGGCCCGGTGGGCGAATTGACCCAGAGCCTCGGCCTGGGCCTGCTGCCCTTCACCTTCGCCGGGCTGGTGGTGGGCTCGGTGTTCTATTCCATGCCCTTCGTCGTGCAACCGCTGCAGAACGCCTTCGAGGCCATCGGCGAGCGCCCGCTGGAGGTGGCCGCCACCCTGCGCGCCAGTCCCTGGGACACTTTCTTCAGCGTAGTGCTGCCGCTGGCCAGGCCGGGCTTCGTCACCGCCTCGATCCTCGGCTTCGCCCATACCGTCGGCGAGTTCGGCGTGGTATTGATGATCGGCGGCAACATCCCCGGCGTCACCCGCACGGTCTCGGTACAGATCTTCGATCACGTCGAGGCCATGGAGTACCCCCAGGCCCACTGGCTGGCCGGCGGCATGCTGGTGTTCTCCTTCTGCGTGCTGCTGGCGCTGTACTCCAGCCGTCGTGTCAAGCCCGGGCTCAATTGAAGGGATTCGTGCATGAACGACTCACCAACCACCGGACAGATCCGCGCCCGCTTCCGCCTGGCCTGGTCCGGATTCGAACTGGACGTCGACCTCGCCCTGCCTGGCCGCGGCGTGACGGCGCTGTTCGGCCACTCGGGCTCGGGCAAGACCACCTGCCTGCGCTGCGTCGCCGGCCTGGAGCGCGCCGGCGAGGCGTACCTGGAAGTCAACGGCGAACGCTGGCAGGACAGTGCGCGCGGGCTGTTCGTCCCGACGCACGAGCGCGCCCTGGGTTATGTGTTCCAGGAAGCCAGCCTGTTCCCGCACCTCACGGCACGGCGCAACCTGGAATACGGCCTGCGCCGGGTCAAGGCCGCCCAGCGCCGGGTCGACTGGGACCATGTGGTGAAGCTGCTGGGCATCGAACACCTGCTGGAGCGCCTGCCGGGAACGCTGTCCGGGGGTGAGCGCCAGCGCGTCGGCATCGCCCGCGCCCTGCTCACCAGCCCGCGCCTGCTGCTGATGGACGAACCGCTGGCGGCGCTGGACCTCAAGCGCAAGAACGAAATCCTGCCCTACCTGGAACGCCTGCACGACGAACTCGACATCCCGGTGCTCTACGTCAGCCATTCGCCGGACGAAGTGGCGCGGCTGGCCGATCACGTGGTGCTGCTCGACCAGGGCCGGGCGGTAGCCGCCGGCGGCCTGCGCGAAACCCTGGCACGACTGGACCTGCCCACCGCCCTCGGCGAGGACGCCGGCGTGGTGGTCGAATCCCACGTGGCCGAACACGACGACGCCTACCACCTGACCCGCCTGACCTTCCCCGGCGGCGAGGTGCTGGTGGCGCAGCGGCCGGAAGCGCTCGGCCAGCGCCTGCGCTTTCGCGTGCATGCCCGCGACGTCAGCCTGGCGCTGACCCGTGCCGAGGGCAGCAGCATCACCAACCTGCTGCCGGCGCGAGTCGAAGCGCTGGTCGCGGCAGACACCCCGGCCCACGTGCTGGTGCGCCTGGATGCCGGCGGCACGCCGCTGCTGGCGCGCATCACTCGCCGCTCGGCCGACCAGTTGGGCATCGCTCCCGGGCTGACGCTGTGGGCACAGATCAAGGCCGTGGCCCTGCTGGGTTGAGCCCGGCTGTTGTCCGATTGTCGCCAATACGACAATCGGCAGCCCGTCAAAACATCATAAGCCATTGATATTCAATGGAATGATCTCAGGCATCGATGTTGCTATGGCATGCCTCGCCAGCCGTTCGGCGCTGGTTCCAGTCATCGCAACAGAGAGAACCCTATGTCCATCAAGGAAATCCAAGCCTTCTCGAACCAAGCCCTGAACGACCCGGCGCTCGGCGAAAAACTCAAGGCCTGTGAAAAGGTCCGCGACGTGATCGCCCTCGGCAAGGAACACGGCTACAGCATCATCGAGGACCTGCTCTATCCGCCGAACGAGCCGCAATTCAGCGAAGCCCAGCTGTCGCCGAAGATGGCCAAGGCGCTGCTGCGGGCCTGAAACGGAACGCCGCCCGGCCCACCCTACGGAACTGCTTTTGTGGGAGGCCCGCCCCCAGGGCGATGCTTTTCAGTACAGCAGGGTGGGCTTCAGCCCACCTCGATGACGTTCATAAATCAGGCTAGCAGGCCGTTGAAAAAAGCCAGAGCCCGCGTGGCTCTGGCAAAATGGCGGCCATCCTCTTCTGCCGAAGCCAGCCCAAGCCGATGCGTGGACTCGACCTCAAACAAAACGAGCTGTTCAGTTATACGA
>NZ_POUT01000019.1 GCF_002890915.1 Stutzerimonas stutzeri
GTGCTGAAACCTGTCAAAAAGGCCTGAAGTCAGGCCTTGTTTGGACTCCGTTAGGCCAAAGCGCTTGAAAAAGCGCCAAACCGGACGGGTTGGGGCAGTTGAAGCCGAGTTTTTCAACGGCCTGCTAAGACCCACTTATCTCACCGGCAATACGACAACTGGCCTGCATCCGCGCGCGACCTCCATTACACTGCGCGGCCGTTTTTCGGCAGTCCGGTACCCTCCATGCAAAACGTCTCTCCCGCCCGCGCCTGCGGCATCGACTTCGGCACCTCCAATTCCACGGTCGGCTGGTGGCGGCCGGGCGTCGATCCGCTGATCGTGCTGGAAGGCGAACAGCCGACGTTGCCCTCGGTGGTGTTCTTCAATACCGAGGAGCGCCGGCCGGTCTATGGCCGCCAGGCGCTGGACGAATATCTGGAGGGCTACGAAGGCCGGCTGATGCGCTCGCTCAAGAGCCTGCTGGGTTCCAAGCTGCTGAAGAGCGAGACCACCGTGCTCGGCAGCGCCATGCCGTTCAAGGACATCCTCGGGCTGTTCCTCGGCACCCTCAAGCAACGCGCCGAGGCCGCAGCCGGGCGACCGTTCGAAGAGGTGGTGTTGGGACGGCCGGTGTTCTTCGTCGACGACGACCCGCAGGCCGACCGCGAGGCGGCCGATACTCTGGCTGCCGCGGCACGCAAGATCGGTTTCCGGGACGTCTCTTTCCAGTTCGAACCGATCGCCGCGGCGTTCGACTACGAGTCGCGCATCGAGCGGGAAGAGCGGGTGCTGATCGTCGACATCGGCGGCGGTACCTCGGATTTCTCGTTGGTGCGGCTGTCGCCCGAGCGGCGTAGCGTCGACGACCGCCAGGCGGACATCCTCGCGACCACCGGCGTGCACATCGGCGGCACCGATTTCGACAAGCAGCTCAGCCTCCAGGGCGTGATGCCGCTGTTCGGCTACGGCAGCCGGATGAAGAGCGATGCGCCGATGCCCACCAGCACCCACCTCAACCTGGCTACCTGGCACACCATCAACGCGGTCTACGCACCGGCTTCGCAGCGGGCGCTGCAGAGCATGCGCTACGACATCGTCGATCCCACCGGCATCGACCGGCTGTTCCGCCTGATCGAGCAGCGCGCCGGGCACTGGCTGGCGATGCAGGTGGAGCAGGGCAAGATCGAGTTGACCGAGCAGAGGTGCTATCCCATCGACTTCCAGCGCATCGAGCCGGGACTGCGCGTCGAGCTGAGCCGCAGCGCCTTCGAGGGCGCCATCGCGCCGCTGCTCGAGCGTATCGGGATCAGCGTCGGACAGCTGCTGGCCGATGCCGGCGTGCGCCACGACGCGGTCGACACGGTGTTCTTCACCGGCGGCTCGAGCGCCATCCCGGCGCTGCGTCAGAGTGTCGCCAGGCTGTTGCCACGGGCGCGGCATGTCGAGGGCAACCGCTTCGGCAGCATCGGTAGCGGCCTGGCCATCGAGGCGCGCAAGCGCTACGGTTGAGACGGCCAGCGGCGAAATCCGCTGTCACAAAGACTTCACATTGTCCCGTCGAAGGCGGGCTTAGCCTGTGAATCCCGGGCCGCAGCGACCTTCGTGCAGGGAGTCATCATGGCCTATCGAATTCGTCCCCGTCGCAACGCCGCCAAGGAGGTGCGCAAGGCGGCGCTGGACCGCATCAGCGAAGCGATGCGGGCCCTGGCGCTACCGGCTGCGGAGCGGGCCGAGGGTGTGCATCAGGCGCGCAAACGCTTCAAGGAACTGCGTGCGCTCTTGCGGCTGGTGCGCGAGCCGCTGGGCGCTACCTTCGTGCGCGAGAACCGCTGCGTGCGCGATCTTGGCCGTGCGCTGGCCGAATCGCGCGAAGCCGCTGCCATGCTGGAAAGCTGGGATGCGCTGGCCGAGGTGCACCACGGCTTCTTCGCCCGCGATCCGCTACAGCAGGCGCGCCAGCGTCTGGCCCAGCGAGCCGAGCCGGTCGTGGGCGGCTCGCTCGAAACGGACATCGAGCAGGTGCTGCTACGACTGCGCGAACTGGCCGTGCGGGTGGATGACTGGCCGCTCGATGGCAAGGGTTTCGCGCTGCTGGAGGCAGGGCTCGGGCGCAGCTATCGCGAGGGGCGCCGGGATCTCGCCCGAGCACAGCGCGAGCCCAGCGACGAATGCCTGCACGAATGGCGCAAGCGCGTGAAGGACCAGTGGTATCACAGCCAGTTGCTCGCGTCGTGCTGGCCGGGGATGTTCGACTGCCGCTGCAGGCTGCTCAAGCGCCTGGCCGACGACCTGGGCGACGATCACGACCTGGCGATGATGCACCGGCTGCTCGAAACCGAGCCGGCATTGTTCGGCGAGCCGGCGACGTGCGAACGGATCGCGTCGCTGATCGAGGCGCGTCGCGCCGAGCTGCAGGCGTCCGCCTTCGCCGGCGGCTGGCGGCTCTATGCCGAGCCGCCGAAGGCGCTGGTGGTGCGTATCGAGGCCTACTGGCGCATCGCCCGCGCCGAGCGGGGCTGCTTTTAAGCTCCGGGCTTCGGGCAGTCCTTCGGCCTGCAATCGCCGCGAGGGCGCGCCTCCCACAGGAGGGGCGGTATGCAGGCGCTGCTTTTGTGGGAGGCTCGCTCCCGGGGCAATGCTTTTTGAGCTTCAGGCTTCAAGCTAGCAGTCCTTCGGCCTGCATCGCCGCGGGGGCGCGCCCGCTGGGTTCGGTGTGCACCTGCCGCTTTTGTGGGAGGCCCGACCTCGGGGCGATGCTTTTGGGCTTTTTGGTGTCAGCCGGCGACCAGTACGCGGATCGCCTCCAGGCGCAGGGCCGCCTTGTCCAGCGCTGCCAGGCCTTCCTCACGCTGTTTGCGCAGGGCGTCGATCTCGCTGTCGCGCACGCTCGGGTTGACCGCCTGCAGGGCCACCAGGCGCGTCAGCTCTTCGTCCAGGTCGGCCTCGAGCCGGCGCTGGGCCTCGGCGACACGCTGGGCATGGCGCGGCGCGATCTTGGCTTCGGCGGCGGCAATCTGTGCCGTCAGCACGTCGCGCTGGGCCTGGACGAACTTGTTGGCGCTGGCGCGCGGCACGCTTTCGAGCTGGTCGTTGAGGGTCTCGAAGGCGACCTTGGCCGCCAGGTCGTTGCCGTTGCCGTCCAGCAGGCAACGCAGCGCCAGCGGCGGCAGGAAGCGGCTCAACTGCAGCGCGCGCGGGGCCACCACCTCGCTGACGAACAACAGTTCGAGCAGCACGGTGCCGGGCTTGAGCGCCTTGTTCTTGATCAGCGCCACCGCGGTGTTGCCCATCGAGCCGGACAGCACCAGGTCCATGCCGCCCTGCACCATGGGGTGTTCCCAGGTGAGGAACTGCATGTCTTCGCGGGCCAGGGCCTGCTCGCGGTCGTAGGTGATGGTCACCGCCTCGTCGTCGCCCAGCGGGAAGCTGGCGTCCAGCATCTTTTCGCTGGGGCGTAGCACCAGGGCGTTTTCCGAATGGTCCTCGCTGTCGATGCCGAAGGCGTCGAACAGTTGTTCCATATAGATCGGCAGGGCGAACTGGTCGTCCTGCTCCTCGATGGCGGCGACCAGCGCCTTGCCCTGCTCGCCACCGCCGGAATTGAGCTCCAGCAGGCGGTCGCGGCCGCTGTGCAACTCGCTCTCCAGGCGCTCGCGCTCGGCGCGGGCTTCGTCGATCAGCAGTTGGAAGGCGTCGTCGTCGCCTTCTTCCAGCTGCGCCAGCAGGCGTGGGCCGAACTGGTGCTGCAAGGCATTGCCGGTGGGGCAGGTGGCGAGGAAGGCATTCAGCGCCTGGTGGTACCACTGGAACAGGCGTTCCTGCGGGCTGGTTTCCAGATACGGTACGTGCAGCTGGATGCGGTGCTGCTGGCCGATGCGGTCGAGGCGGCCGATGCGCTGTTCGAGCAGGTCCGGGTGGGCCGGCAGGTCGAACAGGACCAAGTGGTGGCTGAACTGGAAGTTGCGCCCTTCGCTGCCGATCTCGGAGCAGATCAGCACCTGGGCGCCGAATTCCTCGTCGGCGAAGTAGGCGGCGGCGCGGTCGCGCTCGAGGATGCTCATGCCTTCGTGGAACACCGTGGCGGGGATGCCGGAGCGCACGCGCAGGGCGTCCTCGAGGTCCAGCGCGGTCTCGGCGTGGGCGCAGATCACCAGCACCTTGTACTTCTTCAGCATCTTCAGGGTGTCGATCAGCCATTCGACGCGTGGGTCGAACTGCCACCAGCGGTTGCCCGCCTCGCCGTCGTCCTGCTGGCTCTGGAAGGCCACTTCCGGATACAGCTCGGCATGCTCGCCCAGCGGCAGCTCGAGGTATTCGGCCGGGCAGGGCAGCGGGTAGGGATGCAGCTGGCGCTCAGGGAAGCCCTGCACGGCGGCGCGGGTGTTGCGAAACAGCAGGCGCCCGGTGCCGTGGCGGTCGAGCAGCTCGCGGATCAGCCGGCCGCTGGCCGCGGTGTCGCCGTCGGTGGCGGCGGCGAGCAGGGCTTCGCCTTCGGCGCCGAGGAAGCCGTGGATGATCTGGTGCGCTTCCTGCGACAGGCGGCCGTCGTCGAGCAGCTCCTGCACTGCGCGGGCCACCGGCTGGTAGCTGCTGCTCTCGGCACGGAAGGCTTCCAGGTCATGGAAACGGTTGGGATCGAGCAGGCGCAGGCGGGCGAAGTGGCTGTCCTGGCCGAGCTGCTCGGGCGTGGCGGTGAGCAGCAGCACGCCGGGGATGACCTCGGCCAGTTGCTCGACCAGGCGGTATTCGGCGCTGGCGTTTTCCGGATGCCAGACCAGATGATGCGCCTCGTCCACCACCAGCAGGTCCCAGCCGGCGGCGAAGGCGGCGTCCTGGGCGCGCTCGTCGTCCTTCAGCCAGTCCAGCGAGACCAGGGCGAGCTGGGCATCCTCGAAGGGGTTGCTGGCGTCGCTCTCGATGAAGCGTTCATCATCGAACAGCGCTACCTGCAGGTTGAAACGGCGGCGCATCTCCACCAGCCACTGGTGCTGGAGATTCTCCGGGACCAGGATCAGCACGCGGCTGGCACGGCCGGAAAGCAGCTGGCGGTGGATGATCAGGCCGGCCTCGATGGTCTTGCCCAGGCCCACTTCGTCGGCCAGCAGCACGCGCGGGGCGATGCGGTCGGCGACTTCCTTGGCGATGTGCAATTGATGGGAGATCGGTTGCGCCCGCGCCCCGCCCAGGCCCCACAGCATGGACTGCAGCTGGGCGCTCTGGTGCTGCAGGGTGTAGTAGCGCAGGCTGAACCAGTTGAGCGGATCGATCTGCCCGGCGAACAGGCGGTCGCTGGCCAGGCGGAACTGGATGAAGTTGGAAAGCTGGGTTTCCGGCAGGCTGCGGGCTTCGTTCTGCGCGGCCAGGCCGTGGTAGACCAGCAGGCCGTCGACGTCCTCGACCTCGCGCACGGTCATCTTCCAGCCTTCGAAGTGGGTGATCTCGTCGCCGGGGACGAAACGTACGCGGGTCAGCGGGGCGCTGCGCGTCGCGTATTGGCGGGTTTCACCGGTGGCGGGATAGAGCACGGTGAGCATTCGCCCATCCTGGGTCAGGATGGTTCCGAGGCCGAGTTCCGCCTCGCTGTCGCTGATCCAGCGTTGCCCCGGTAGATACTGCTGCGCCATGCTGCCTCCCGCTGTGAAAAAAGCCGGCTATGTTAACGGAACGTCGTGGCGAGAGCGACGTCCGATACGGGCCCGCTTGAAGTGTAGCGGCCCTGCTAAAGTTGAACGGTGTCCGGCCGATCAAGCGCTCAAGAGGGAAACGCGCATGCTGCCACCCATTCCATCAGGCGTTATCCAGGTCACTGCCCAGCAGGACGTGGTCAAGCCGCGCCCGGACATCGCCCCCGTGACGCCGGTGCAGCCGAGCTCCGGCGAAAGTGCCGTCAGCCTCGATCGACGCCACCCGCAGGAGGCCGAGCAGATGCTGCGCGACGAGCAGCGGCGGCGGCAGCGTCGCGGTTATACGCCCGAGGAGCTGGCCACGGGCGAGACGGCCGAGGACGATCAGGCGGAGCTGGACGAGCTGCCGCGCCAGGGGCTTTGGGTGGATGTCGAAGTCTGAGTCGTCGTTGCCCTCCAGGCTCACCGCGCAACCCGTTGCGATCGACCTGCCCGATGCCTGCCTGCGTTACCTGCCGCACTGGCTGGATCGCGCAACGGCCGACGTCTGGCTGCACCGCCTGATCGCCGAAACCCCCTGGGAGCAGCCGCAGGTGCGGGTCTACGGCCGTACCCTGGCGGTGCCGCGGCTGGTGGCCTGGTATGGCGATGCCGAGGCCCGTTATCGCTATTCCGGCCTGCTGCACGAGCCGCTGCCGTGGACGCCGCTGTTGGAGGAAATCCGCCGGCGCCTGCAGGCCGAAGTCGACGGGCGGTTCAATGGCGCGTTGCTCAATCTGTACCGTGACGGGCAGGATGCCATGGGCTGGCACAGCGATGACGAGCCGGAACTGGGGTGCGAACCGTTGCTGGCCTCGCTGAGCCTGGGGGCGGTGCGGCGTTTCGATCTGCGCCGCAAGGGCAGCAGCCGCATTGAGCATTCCCTCGCACTCGGCCATGGTTCGCTGCTGGTCATGGGCGGGGCGACCCAGCATCATTGGCAGCACCAGATCGCCCGCACGCGCCAGGTGCTGACGCCACGGCTGAACCTGACCTTTCGCCTGATCCACCCGAGTCCGAAACCATGAGCAGTGACGAAAAGCTGATCGACTTCAACGCCGAACGCAGCAAGCGCATCCACGACCTGAACGACAAGCGCCTCGACGAGATGCGCCAGGCCTTCGAGCAGGCGTTGCCATTGGGCAAGCCGAAGAAGAAAGGCAAGGGCAAGTCCAAGAAGCGCTGAATCCAGGCCTTATCGCGGTGAGCGGAGCACCCTTGCGGCGCCGCTTCATTCCTTTTCGCGATTGTTTTCTTTTCCCGTGAAGCGTTCTGCTTCTGAGCAGGCCGGCCCGCCTGCGTCAAACTGCCCCGAACAGCCCTGTTTCCTTGATCCAGATCAGTCGTTGGATGCCCTTGCAGCCGGCATTTTCCGGCCATTGACCCCGGTCAATTTTTTCAGGGCCGAGCAGGTTTAACTTGCAGCCATCGGACATTGAAATGGTTACGGAGGTAGGTCTCATGTTTGTCGATAGTGTAGTGCTCGCTGGGGTGGTCACGGTCGGCCTGATGATCGCCTTCTTCGGTGGTGTCGGTTATTTCATCTGGCGGGATTCGCACAAGAAGAAGGGTTGATCCCGACAGATACAAAGAGCACGCAAGGCATTTGGGCGACCTCTGGTCGCCTTTTTTTTGCCTTTTGTACAACTGTTTTGCCTTGTTCCTTCCTCGGACCGCCATGCCGGAAGGCATGGCGAGCGCACAGGGAATCAGCCGATGCTGATCGGTGGCAATTCCTTCAGTTCCACGGTTTCCTGCTTGCGCGGGGCGAGCACTTCCGCCTCGCCATCGACCACTTGCTCATCGTTCTGGTTGAACACCTGCGTGGCGATGCGCAGGCGATTCTTCGGCAGCTTCTCGAGGATTTCCAGGCGTACGGTGAGGGTGTCGCCGATCTTGACCGGGCGGGTGAACTTCATGGTCTGTCCCAGGTAGATGGTGCCCGGGCCCGGCAGGGTGCAGGCCACGGCGGCGCTTATCAGGGCTCCGCTGAACATGCCGTGGGCGATACGCTCCTTGAACAGGGTGCCGGCGGCGAACTCGGCATCCAGGTGCACCGGGTTGCGGTCGCCGGACATCGCTGCGAAAAGCTGGATGTCGCGCTCGCCGACGGTCTTCTCGAAGCTCGCTTTCTGGCCGACTTCCAGTGCGGAGTAGGGCGTATTGCTGATGGTGCTCATGGAGTTTCCTCGGGGCTGGTGCCGGATCGCTGGGCTGTGCGCCCGGCTGGTTCGAATGCGTGGTGCGCGGACATCCGTATCGCTTTGCCTGCGCGTTGCGGCTGCATTGTAGGGGCTGTTGCCGTTTCGCTGCGAGCGCATGCGGGCGGCGAGCCCCAACGGCGGACGCGGGCAGGCGTGGTGGAAGATTCACGTCAGTGATTACGCCGCCTCGCTGTTGCGCGGTAACGCCGAACTGATAAGTTCGTGACAGCCCGCCACTCTCAGGTAAAAGAGGCCAATAACAATGCAGCCTGAATTCTGGAACGACAAACGCCCCGCCGGCGTGCCCAACGATATCGACCTGGGCGCGTATCGCTCGGTGATCGAGGTGTTCGAGCGCGCCTGCAAGACCCACGCGGACCGGCCCGCCTTCAGCAACATGGGGGTCACCCTCAGCTACGCTGACCTGGAACGCTACTCCGCGGCGTTCGCCGCCTGGCTGCAGCATCATACCGACCTGCAGCCGGGCGATCGCATCGCGATCCAGATGCCCAATCTGCTGCAGTACCCCATCGCGGTGTTCGGCGCGCTGCGTGCCGGCCTCGTCGTGGTCAACACCAACCCGCTGTACACCGCCCGGGAGATGCGCCACCAGTTCCAGGATTCGGGCGCCCGCGCGCTGGTCTACCTCAATACCTTCGGGCATCACGTGCAGCAGGTGCTGGCCGATACCGAGATCGAACACCTGATCGAGGTCCGCATCGGCGACATGCTGCCGTCGCTCAAGGGGCTGCTGGTGAATGCGGCCGTCAAGCACGTGAAGAAGATGGTCCCGTCGTACAGCCTGCCGCAGGCGACCGCCTTCAGGGACCTGCTGCGCGAGGGCGCACGTTTCAGCCACCGGCCCGCCCCGCTGGGGCTCGATAACGTGGCGGTGCTGCAGTACACCGGCGGCACCACTGGCGTGGCCAAGGGCGCGATGCTGACCCACGGCAACCTGGTGGCGAACATGCTGCAGGTCCGCGCCAACATGCAGCAGCTCGACGAGCACGGCCACCCGATCATCCGTGAAGGGCAGGAGGTGATGATCGCGCCGCTGCCGCTGTATCACATCTATGCCTTCACGGTGAACTGCATGTGCATGCTGGCCACCGGCAACCACAACGTGCTGATCACCAACCCGCGTGACATCGACGGTTTCGTCAAGGAGCTGCAGCGCTGGCAGTTCTCCGCCTTCCTCGGCCTCAACACCCTGTTCGTCGCGTTGATGTCGCACCCGGACTTCAGGAAAATCGATTTTTCCCGGCTCAAGGGCACCAACTCCGGCGGCACGGCGCTGGTCTCGGCGGTGGCCGAGCGCTGGAAGAGCCTGACCGGTTGCACGGTGGTGGAGGGTTATGGCTTGACCGAAACCTCGCCGGTGGTCTGCGCCAACCCGCATGGCGAGCATTCGCGCCTGGGCACCGTCGGCCTGCCGGTGCCGGGCACCACGGTGAAGATCGTCGACGACGCCGGCAACGCCTTGCCGATCGGCGAGCGCGGCGAGCTGTGCGTCAAGGGGCCGCAGGTGATGAAGGGCTACTGGCAGCGTCCCGAGGCCACTGTCGAGGTGCTGGACGAGGATGGCTGGCTGAAGACCGGCGACATCGCGGTGATCGACGAGGACGGCTTCGTGCGGATCGTCGATCGCAAGAAGGACCTGATCATCGTCTCCGGTTTCAACGTCTATCCCAACGAGATCGAGGATGTCGTGATGGCGCACCCGAAGGTCGCCAGCTGCGCGGCCATCGGCGTGGCGGACGAGAAGTCCGGCGAGGCGGTCAAGCTCTTCGTCGTCGCGCGCGACCCGAGCCTGACCCAGGAAGAGCTGCAGGCCTACTGCCGGGAGAATTTCACCGGCTACAAGCTGCCCAGGCACTACGTGTTCAGGGATTCGCTGCCCATGACCCCGGTCGGCAAGATCCTGCGTCGAGAGCTGCGCGACATTGCCTGATGGCGCCGCCGCGTGGCCCTCGGCCGGGTGAAGGCATGGGGTGACCGCAAGTTTTATTTTGGTCACTTTATGTCGATTATTGCCTGTTCGGACTCTATTCGCTCCGGTGCAAAGCTGCTAACCTCGGATCGCTTTCTGCCCGGATAGCCGTACAAAAGTTAACAAATCACAACAAAACAGCTGCCATTTGCGCAGTAAAAGCTGTCGTTTAGGAGTGGGGTTCATGACCGATAACTTCTGGAAGGATAAATATCCTGTCGGGGTCGCACGCGAGATCGATCCCGACGAGTACCAGAACATCCAGGCTGTGTTGAAACAATCCTGCGAGCGTTTCGCGGACAAGCCGGCCTTCAGCAATCTCGGCAAGACCCTGACCTACGGTGAGCTGTACAAGCTTTCCGGCGATTTCGCGGCCTACCTGCAGCACAACACCGATCTTCAGCCCGGCGACCGTATCGCCGTGCAACTGCCCAACCTGATCCAGTACCCGATCGTGGTCTTCGGCGCCATGCGTGCCGGGCTCATCGTGGTCAACACCAACCCGCTGTACACCGCGCGGGAGATGGAGCACCAGTTCAACGATGCCGGCGCCAAGGCGCTGGTCTGCCTGGCCAACATGGCGCACCTGGCCGAGGAGGTGCTGCCCAGGACCGGCATCCGGCACGTGGTGGTCACCGAGGTCGGCGACATGCTGCCGCCGCTCAAGCGCATGCTGGTCAACGCCGTGGTCAAGCACGTGAAGAAGATGGTGCCGGCCTATAGCCTGCCGAAAGCCGTCGGCTTCAACGATGCCATGGCCCTGGGGCGTGGCAAGGCGGTACGGGAGGCGACGCCGAACGGCAGCGACGTCGCCGTGCTGCAATACACCGGTGGCACCACCGGCGTGGCCAAGGGCGCCATGCTGACCCACCGCAACATCGTCGCCAACATGCTGCAGAATCGTGCGCTGATGGGCAGCACCCTGAGCGAAGGCTCCGAGGTGATGGTGGCGCCGTTGCCGCTGTACCACATCTACGCCTTCACCTTTCATTGCATGGCGATGATGCTGATCGGCGCGCACAACGTACTGATCAGCAATCCGCGCGACCTGCCGGCCTTCATCAAGGACCTGGGCAAGTACCGCTTCACCGGCTTCGTCGGCCTCAACACCCTGTTTGTCGCCCTGTGCAACAACGAGGACTTCCGCAAGCTGGATTTCTCCGCACTGAAGCTCACCGTTTCCGGTGGCATGGCGTTGCAGCTGGCCACCGCCGAGCGCTGGAAGGCGGTTACCGGGTGCGACATCTGTGAAGGGTTCGGTATGACCGAAACCAGCCCGGTGGTCTCGGTGAACCCGGTCGGCAGGATCCAGATCGGCACCATCGGCATCCCGCTGCCTTCCACCGACTGCAAGGTCATCGACGATGACGGCAACGACCTGCCGATCGGCTCTATCGGCGAGCTGTGTGTGCGTGGCCCGCAGGTGATGAAAGGCTACTGGCAGCGCCCGGAAGCCACCGACGAGATTCTCAGCGCCGATGGCTGGCTGAAGACCGGCGACATCGGGGTGATCCAGGAGGATGGCTACCTGCGCATCGTCGATCGCAAGAAGGACATGATCCTGGTCTCCGGCTTCAATGTTTATCCGAACGAGCTGGAGGACGTGCTCGCCACGCTGCCCGGCGTGCTGCAGTGCGCGGCCATCGGCATCCCCGACGAGAAGTCCGGCGAGGCGATCAAGCTGTTCGTGGTGGTCAAGCCGGGCGAGAGCCTGACCAAGGAACAGGTGATGCAGCACATGCATGACAACCTGACCGGCTACAAGCGGCCGAAAACCGTCGAATTTCGCGACAGCCTGCCGACCACCAACGTCGGCAAGATCCTGCGGCGCGAGCTGCGTGACGAAGAGCTGCGCAAGCTGGGCCACAAGTCGTAAGCCATCCGCGTTCGTACCGCATGCGAAAAGCCCCGCTTCGGCGGGGCTTTTTCGTGGTGTCGAGTTCGTGGTGTCGAGCGGCTGGAGCGCGCTTCGCACCAGACTTTCGTCAGTGGGCTTAGCCTTTTAGGATTATGTAGTCAATGGCACAATGGCACTACTTATCCATGCATTAACAGGGGTTATGTCCATCATGTTGTCCTCCTTACGCCTGCGCGTGAAGCTGCTGTTGCTTGCTCTCGGACCGATTCTCTTGTTGGCCATCGTGCTCAGCAGCGTTGCGGTCGTCGAGTTGCAGGACCTGGCCGACCAGCAGGAAGCGCAGACACGGGCAAGCCTGATCCAGGACCGGCGCGCGGAGCTCGCGCACTACGTCGAACTGGCACGCAACGCGATTGCCCCCATCTACGAGCGCTCCGCAGCCAACGACAGCGACGCCCGCGACGAGGCGGTGGGGATTCTCGAGCGCTTGGCCTACGGTCGCGAAGGTTATTTCTGGGGCTATGACGACAGGTCGGTGCGCGTGTTCCAGGGCGATACCCGTGAGCGGATCGGCGAAAGCTTCGCCGACTTCCGCGACCCCGAGGGCGTCTATGCGATCCGCGAGCTGGTCAAGGCGGGGCAGAACGGCAGTCATTTCGTCGACTACAGCTTCGCCGTGCCCGGCAGCGACGCGCTGGTGCCCAAGGTCGGCTATGCCGAGTACCTGCCGAAGTGGAACCTGGCGTTCGGCACCTCGCTGAACCTGGACGACGTCGAGCGCGACGTGCAGGCAGCCCGCGTGGTCTTCCAGCAGCGCATCGACGGCCTCACCATGATCATGCTTGGCGCTGCGCTGTTGTTGCTGCTGCTCATGGCCGGCCTCGCCGTGTTGTTCAGCAACGCCATCCTGCGTCCGTTGCTGCGGATCAAGCACAATCTAGACGACATGGCCGAGGGCGACGGCGACCTGACCCAGCGCCTGCCGGTCACCAGCCGGGACGAGCTGGGCGAGCTGGCCGCCTCCTTCAACCGTTTCGTCGAGAAGATCCATTCGCTGGTACAGCAGGTCGCCGGCACCACCACCCAGCTCACCGGGTTGGTCGGCGCGGTAGCCAGCCAGGCGCAGCGTTCCGAGCAGGCCATGGCCGACCAGCGCCATGAGACCGACCAGGTCGCCACCGCGATCAACGAGATGTCCGCCGCCGCCAACGAGGTAGCGATGAGTGCCCAGCGTGCCGCCGAAGCCGCGCGGGAAACCGACCAGCAGGGGCTGGCCGCCAAGCAGGTGGTGGACCGTAGCATCGAGCAGATCCACGGGCTGGTGGGCGAGCTGCGCGACAGCGGCGAGTCGCTGGAGGGGCTGCAGCAGGACGTGCAGGGCATCGTCGGCGTGCTCGACGTAATCCGCGCCATCGCCGAGCAGACCAACCTGCTGGCGCTCAACGCGGCGATCGAGGCGGCGCGCGCCGGCGAGGCGGGGCGCGGCTTCGCCGTGGTCGCCGACGAGGTGCGCGCGCTGGCCAGCCGCACCCAGCAGAGCACCGGTGAGATCCAGAGCATGATCGATCGCCTGCAGAACGCCACCAGCCATACGGTCAGCACCATGCGCCGTGCCGGCGAGAAGGGCGAGAGCACCCGCGAGCAGGCCAACCAGGCCGGCGAATCGCTGGACGCCATCGCCGCGCTGATCGGCACCATCAATTCGATGAACGCGCAGATCGCCGCCGCCGCCGAGGAACAGACCGCGGTGGCCGAGGAGATCAACCGCAGCGTGCATCACATCGCCGATGCGGTGGATGGCGTCGCCAGCGATGCCGCCGAGGGCGCGCAGACCGCGCGCGAACTCAATGGCCTGGCCGAACGCCTGCAGCGCTTGGTGGGGCAGTTCCGCGTCTGAATCATTACCTGCGCTGACGGATGACAGGCCCCGCTTCGGCGGGGCCTTGTGTTTTCCGCAGGAAGTTTGCGGATGGCGGGTAAAGAAACCCCGCGAGCAGCCGAAATAGCTGTAACGATAAATTGACGCTGTAAAGGCGTCATCTGCCCTTGCTGCCCTCCAGTCTGCCCTTGAGGTATGAACACATGCTTGCGAATCTGCGTCTGCGATCCAAACTCCTGCTGCTTGCGTTGGGGCCGATCCTGCTTCTGGCCATCCTGCTGAGCGGAATCACCGTCTACAAGCTGCAAAACCTCGCCGAAGAACAGGAAGAGCAGACCCGACAGAGCCTGATCCGGGACCGCCGCGCCGAACTCCAGCATTACGTCGAGCTGGCGCGCAACGCCATCGGCCCGATCTACGAGCGTTCCGCCGAAGGCGATATGCAAGCGCGCGACGAGGCGGTCGCCATTCTCGAGCGGCTGTCCTACGGCAAGGACGGCTACTTCTGGGGATACGACACCCAGACCGTACGCATCCTGCAGGGCAACACCAAGGACAAGATCGGTCAGAGCTTCTATGACTACCGCGACCCCAACGGGGTCTATTCCATCCGCGAACTGGTCAGGGCCGGGCAGGATGGCAGTCACTACGTCTACTACAGCTTCGTCCTCGGCGACAGCAGCGAGCTGGTGCCCAAGGTCGGTTACGCCGACTTCCTGCCCAAGTGGAAGATGGTGTTCGGCACTTCGCTGAACCTCGATGGCGTCGAGCGCGACGTCCAGGCCGCCCGCCAGGAGTTCCAGAGCCGCATCGATGGCCTGGTGGCGATCATGATCGGTTCGGCGCTGGCCCTGCTGGTAGTGATCGCGCTGGCGGCAATGGTCATGAGCAATGCGCTGCTGCGGCCGCTGCTGCTGGTCAAGCGCAACCTCGACGATATGGCGCAGGGCGACGGCGACCTGACCCAGCGCCTGCCGGTCACCAGCCAGGACGAGCTGGGCGAACTGGCCGGCTCGTTCAACCGTTTCGTCGAGAAGATCCACTCGCTGGTGCAGCAGGTTGCCGGCACCACCACCCAGCTCACCGGACTGGTCGGCGCGGTAGCCAGCCAGGCGCAGCGTTCCGAACAGGCCATGGCCGACCAGCGCAGCGAGACCGACCAGGTTGCCACCGCGATCAACGAGATGTCCGCCGCCGCCCATGAGGTGGCGATGAGTGCCCAGCGTGCCGCCGAAGCCGCACGGGAAACCGACCAGCAGGGCGTGGCCGCCAAGCAGGTGGTGGACCGCAGCATCGAGCAGATCCACGGCCTGGTGGGCGAGTTGCGTGGTAGCGGCGAGTCGCTGGAAGGGTTGCAGCAGGATGTGAAGGGCATCGTCGGCGTGCTCGACGTGATCCGTGCCATCGCCGAACAGACCAACCTGCTGGCGCTCAACGCGGCGATCGAGGCGGCGCGTGCCGGCGAGGCGGGGCGCGGCTTCGCCGTGGTCGCCGACGAGGTCCGCGCGCTGGCCAGCCGCACCCAGCAGAGTACCGGCGAGATCCAGAGCATGATCGATCGCCTGCAAAGCGCCACCGCGAATACCGTCGAGACCATGCTGCGCGCCGGCGAGAAGGGCGAGAGCACCCGCGAGCAGGCCAACCAGGCCGGCGAGTCGCTGGATGCCATCTCCGCGCTGATCGGCACCATCAATTCGATGAACGCGCAGATCGCCGCCGCCGCCGAGGAACAGACCGCGGTGGCCGAGGAGATCAACCGCAGCGTGCACCACATCGCCGATGCGGTGGACGGGGTGGCCAGCGACGCGGCGCAGGGCGCGCAGACCTCGCGGGAACTCAACGGCCTGGCCGAACGCCTGCAGAAGCTGGTCGGCCAATTCCGTATCTGATGTGCAGCGTTGCGGCGGCGGGCGCAACGCCCGCGCCGCCGCGTCCGGTGCGTTGCGTCTCCCGCCTACGGCCAGCCGGGCAAATCTGCGACAATCGCGCTCTTCACGAATTTGCCCACGGCTGTCCATGACCGACGCAACGCCCGCTATCGACACCCTGCTGAAAAACCTCGACCAGGCTCTGTACGCCGATCGTCACCGCCTGCGCCGGCAGTTGCATGAGCTGCGCAAGAACCCCGACGAAGGCAAGCTCGGTCAGTGGCTGGAGCGTTTCCAGGCCTCGGCCGCCAAGGTCGAGGCGCGCCGGCGCAGCGTGCCCGCCGTCCGCTACGACGATGCCCTGCCGATTGCCGCCAAGCGCGACGAGATCAAGGCCGCGCTGGAAAAGCATCAGGTGCTGGTGATCGCTGGCGAGACCGGCTCGGGCAAGACCACCCAGCTGCCGAAGATCTGCCTGGAGATCGGTCGCGGCGTGCACGGGCTGATCGGCCATACCCAGCCGCGGCGCCTGGCCGCGCGCAGCGTCGCCACCCGGGTCGCCGAGGAACTCGGCGCGCCACTCGGTGAACTGGTCGGCTATCAGGTGCGCTTCGAGGACCAGAGCACCGAGCGCACGCTGATCAAGCTGATGACCGACGGCATCCTGCTGGCCGAGACGCAGCACGATCGCTTCCTGGAAAAGTACGACACGCTCATCGTCGACGAAGCCCACGAGCGTTCGCTGAACATCGACTTCCTGCTGGGCTTCCTCAAGACCCTGCTGCCGCGCCGGCCGGACCTGAAGGTGATCATCACCTCGGCGACCATCGACCTGGAGCGCTTCAGCAAACACTTCAATGGGGCCGGCCTTCCGGATGCACCGATCATCGAGGTCTCCGGGCGCACCTACCCGGTGGAGACCTGGTATCGCCCGCTGGCCGCCGAGACCGACGAGGACGGTAACCGCGTCGAGGACGACCTCACCGTCGACCAGGGCATCCTCGCCGCGCTGGACGAAATCGCCGCCCACGAGCGCAGCGTCGGAAAGCGCCCCGGTGACGTGCTGGTGTTCCTCCCCGGCGAGCGCGAGATCCGCGATGCCGCCGAGGTGCTGCGCAAGGCCAACCTGAAGTTCACCGAGGTGCTGCCGCTGTACGCACGGCTGACCCCGGCCGAGCAGCAGAAGATCTTCCAGCCGCGCCCGGGGCGCAAGATCGTGCTGGCCACCAACGTGGCGGAGACCTCGCTGACCGTGCCGGGCATCCGCTACGTGATCGATTCGGGCACCGCGCGCATCAGCCGCTACAGCTACCGCGCCAAGGTCCAGCGGCTGCCCATCGAGGCGGTGTCGCAGGCCAGCGCCAACCAGCGCAAGGGCCGCTGCGGGCGGGTCGAGCCGGGCATCTGCATTCGCCTGTACAGCGAGGAGGATTTCCTCGGCCGGCCGGAATTCACCGACCCGGAGATCCTGCGCACCAACCTCGCCGCGGTGATCCTGCAGATGCTGCATCTGCGCCTGGGCGACATCCAGGATTTCCCCTTCATCGAACCGCCGGACGGCAAGGCCATCAGCGACGGCTTCAACCTGCTGCAGGAGCTCTCGGCGGTCAACCGCGAGAACCAGCTGACGCCGCTGGGACGCCAGCTGGCGCGTCTGCCGATCGACCCGCGCCTCGGCCGCATGCTGCTCGAGGCCGCGCAGCAGGGCAGCCTGGCCGAGGTGCTGATCGTGGCCAGTGCGCTCTCGGTGCAGGACGTGCGCGAACGCCCGGCCGACCGCCAGCAGGCCGCCGACCAGGCCCATGCGCAATGGAAGGACCCGGACTCGGACTTCGCCGCACTGATCAACCTCTGGCGCGGCTTCGAGGAGCAACGCCAGGCGCTAGGCTCCAATGCGCTGCGCAGCTGGTGCCGAAAGAACTTCCTCAACTATCTGCGTCTTCGCGAGTGGCGCGATGCCCACCGCCAGCTGACGCTGATCGCCCGCGAACTCAAGCTGGGCGCGGGCAAGGCGGTGGATGGCTCCGGCCATCCGCCCTACGCAAAATCCGGCTCCCGTAGGGTGGAAGACGGCGAAGCCTCTTCCACGCGTTCGCCCGAGGCCGCCTCCCAACTCGCCCCCACCAAAGACACCAAGGTCAACGCCATCGTCCGCCAGCAGGCCGAAGCCAGCGAGGTGGCGCAGAAGGCCAAGGGCTACGCCGCGGTGCACAAGGCGATCCTCGCCGGCCTGCTCAGCCAGGTCGGCAACAAGACCGAGGAGGGCGATTTCCTCGGTGCGCGCCAGCGGCGTTTCTGGGTCCATCCCGGAAGTAGCATCGGGCGCAAGAAACCGAACTGGCTGATGGCGGCGGAACTGGTCGAGACCACCAAGCTGTTCGCGCGCATGGTCGCCAAGATCGAACCGGACTGGATCGAGCCGCTGGCCGGCCATCTGGTCAAGAAGAACCACTTCGAGCCGCACTGGGAGAAGAAGCGCGGCCAGGTGGTGGCCTACGAGCAGGTCACGCTCTACGGGCTGATCGTGGTCGGCCGCCGCCCGGTGCACTACGGGCCGATCGACCCGCCGGCGGCGCGCGAGCTGTTCATCCGCGAGGGCCTGGTGCGTGGCGAAATCAACAGCCGCGCCCAGGCGCTGACGGCCAACCGCGAGCTGCTCGAACGCATGGACGAGCTGGAGGCCAAGGCGCGGCGCCGCGACATCCTCGCCGACGAGGAAACCCTGTTCGGCTACTACGCCGCGCGCCTGCCGGCGGACATCTACCAGACCGCCAGCTTCGAGAACTGGTACAAGCGCGAGAGCCAGAAGAACCCGCAGCTCCTGATCATGCGCGAGGAGGATGTGCTCGCCCGCGAGGCCAGCGAGGTCACTGCCGCGCAGTACCCCGATCACCTGCGCATCGGTGAGCTGCAATTGCCGCTGGAATACCACTTCGAACCCAACCACCTGCGCGACGGCGTGACCCTGCGCGTGCCGGCGCCGCTGTTGCCGCAGCTGCGCAGCGAACGCCTCGATTGGCTGGTGCCGGGCCTGCTGGAAACCAAGGCGGTGGCGCTGGTGCGCAACCTGCCGAAGGCGATCCGCAAGAACTTCGTGCCGGTGCCGGATTTCGTCCGGGCCGCGCTTGCGAAGATCGTCTTCGGCGAGGGCGCGTTGCCCGAGGCGCTGGGGCGCGAGCTGCTGCGCATGACCGGCGCACGCGTGCCGGAGGAGGCCTGGCGCGAGGCGGCCAGCCAGCTCGACGCGCACCTGAGGATGAATATCGAGGTGGTCGACGCCCGTGGCACGTTCCTCGGCGAAGGCCGCGACCTGGCCGAACTCACCGCACGCTTCGCCGAGGCCAGTCAGGCCGCGCTGGCGCCACCGCAGCGCAAGGCCGAGCAGAAACCGGTGGAAGCCAAGGGCTTCGCCCAGGTCGCGGAAAAGGCCCAGGCGAAAATGGCCGGGTTGTCGATGACCGTCTACCCGGCGCTGGTGGAAGAGGCCGGGGTGGTCAAGGAAGGGCGCTTCCCGACCCAGGCCGAGGCCGACTGGCAGCACCGTCGCGCCTTGCAGCGGCTGCTCCTGCAGCAGCTGGCCGAGCCAGCCAAGTACCTGCGCAGCAAGCTGCCGGGTCTTACCGAGCTGGGCCTGCTCTACCGTGACATGGGCAAGGTCGATGCGCTGGTCGAGGACATCCTGCTGGCCAGCCTGGACAGCGGCATTCTCGATGGCGAGGCCGCACTGCCGCGTGACGGTGCGGCGCTGGCGTCGCTGGCCGAGCGCAAGCGTGGCGACTGGACTGCGCATGCCGAGCGCCTGGCGCGCCTGGTGCTGGAAATCCTCAAGCACTGGCACGGCCTGCAGAAGCGCTTCAAGGGCAAGATCGACCTGGCCCAGGCAGTGGCGCTCAACGACATCAAGGCGCAGCTAGGCAATCTGGTCTATCCGGGCTTCGTCCGCGAGACGCCGGCCGAGTGGCTGAAGGAATACCCGCGCTACCTCAAGGCCATCGAGCAGCGCTTCGACAAGATCGGCGCACAGCTGCAGCGCGACCGCGTCTGGTCCGGCGAGCTGGGCGGCTACTGGGAGCAGTATCGGGCGCGGCTGGACAAGCACCGGCAGGAGGGCAAGCGCGACCCCGAGCTCACGCTGTATCGCTGGATGCTCGAGGAATACCGCGTGTCGCTGTGGGCGCAGCAACTGGGCACCCGCATGCCGGTATCGGACAAGCGCCTGAACAAGCAATGGGCCCAGGTCGAGCCCTGAGGGCAGGCCTGCGGCATGCGTGATACAAGGAAAAAACCGATGGGCAGCCGCAACGGCCTGCCGGGCGTGGCCAGCTCGCTCGGAGCGTCGGCGTTGTTCGCCGCGCTGTACTACTACACCACGCTGCTCGAGCCGCTGAACGGCCAGCAGGTCTATGGCTGGCGCATCCTGCTCACCGCGCCCTGCCTGGCCCTGCTGCTGCTCGGCCTCGGGCGTTGGGACGAGGTGCGCCAGATCGCGGCGCGCCTGCGGGGCGAGCCGCGCCTGTGGCTGGCGCTGCCGGTTTCCTCGGCGCTGGTCGGTGTACAGCTCTGGCTGTTCATGTGGGCGCCGATCAATGGCTACGGGCTGGATGTGTCGCTGGGCTATTTCCTGTTGCCGCTGAGCATGGTGCTGGCCGGGCGCCTGCTCTTCCGCGAGGCGGTCAGCCGCCTGCAGCGGCTGGCCTGCCTGTGTGCGCTGGTCGGGGTCGGCAACGAACTGCTGCTGGCTGCGTCGCTGTCCTGGCCGGCCCTGGTGGTCGCCCTCGGCTATCCCTGCTATTTCTCCCTGCGGCGCTGGATCGGCACGGCGAACCTCGGCGGGCTGTGGTTCGATCTGGTCATCAGCCTGCCGGTCGCCGCGGCGTTCGCGCTGGCCGATGGCGACACCCTGCGCCTGCTGGGCGAGTGGCCGCGGCTCTTGCTGCTCATCGCCGGGCTGGGCGCGCTCAGCGCGCTGGCGCTGGCGCTGATGATCGTCGCCGGCAAGCGCCTGGAGATGGCCCTGTTCGGCCTGCTCAGCTACGTCGAGCCGGTGCTGCTGGTGGTGGTGGCGATTCTCCTGGGCGAGAGCATCGCCCGCGACCAGTGGCTGACCTACGGTGCGATCTGGCTGGCGATCGTCGTGCTGGTCGTCGAGGGCCTCGGCGCGTTGCACAGAGCTTAGCCGACGAAACGACAACCGCTCAGCGTGTCGTCTCGACCGGCTGCAGTTCGCCGTCCTTGCCGAGGCGCAGGCGAAGGAAGTCGTGGGCCAGGTACAGCCTGCCGTCGAAGCGCGCCGCCGCTTCCGCGCGGATGTCCTCAATGGATAGACCGCGGTTCGGCGTCGGCTGGTAGCGGGCGCTGAAATGGGTCAGCACCAGGTTCGGCACCCCGGCCGAATGGGCAAAGGCCGCCACGGATGCGGCGGTGCTGTGGCCGAAGTCATTGCGTGCGTCGTCGGCGATGGCCTGGGTGTAGGTGGCTTCGTGGACCAGCACCTGGGCGCCCCGGCAGGCTTCGGCGAGCAGTTCGGGGCGATCGTTGTCGCCACCGACGACGATGCGCCGGGGTGTGCGGGTGAAGTTCAGGTAGTCGTCGCTACGCAGCGTGCGGCCCTCGTGCTGCACATCGAAACCGCGCGCCAGCTGGCCCCACAGCGGGCCGCGGGGAACGCCGTCGCGATCGAGCCGGTCGATGTCCAGGCGCGGGTCGGGACGGGCCTCGGTGAAGGCGTAGCCGTAGCAGGGCACGCGATGGGAAAGGGCGCTGGCCTCGACCCTGACCTGGGGATTGCACCATTCGCCCAGGGCTTCGACGGCATGGAAGTCCAGTTCGTAACCCAGCCAGCTCTGGCTCATGCGCTGTGTCGCGCGCAGCCATGGCTCGATGCCGTTCGGGGCAACGATCGCCAGCGGCGCCTTGCGCCCCATCATGCCGGCGCTGGCGAGCAGGCCGGGCAGGCCGAAGCAGTGGTCGCCGTGCACATGGGTGATGAAGATCGCGCGCAGGTCATGCAGCGACAGCGGCGTGCGCAGCAGGCGGTGCTGGGTGCCCTCGCCGCAATCGATCAGGTACCAGCCCTTGCCGGTGTCCTCCAGCAGGGCCAGCCCGGTGACGTTGCGGGCCTTGGTGGGCGTACCGGAAGAGGTGCCGAGAAATAGCAGATCCACGCCTGTGCTCCCGATGATTCGTGTCGTACCAGTATGCCGTGCGGCGGTGGCTGCGAGGTGACGGATCGCGCGGCAGATCGACCGCATGGCTGCCATAGTCATGGCCATGACCACCGCGACCTTCCGCTTCTACCAGCAACTCAACGCCTTCCTGCCCGCCGACCGCCGTGGGCGGGGCATCACCTGTACCTGCGCCCGGGCGGCGACCACCAAGCACATGATCGAGGCGCTGGGCGTGCCGCATACCGAGATCGCGCTGCTGCTGGTCAATGGCGAGCCGGCCGGCTTCGAGCGGCTGATCGCCGACGGCGACCGGATCGCGGTGTATCCCAAGTTCGCGTCGCTGGATATCGCTGAAGCGCGGCTGCCGCCAGATCGGCCGCCCGGCAGGCCGCGCTTCGTCGCCGACGCCCACCTCGGCGGGCTAGCGCGGCTATTGCGCATGGCCGGCTTCGACACGCTCTACGACAACGCCTTCGAGGACGGGCCGATGGCCGAACTGGCGCGTCGCGAGGAGCGCATCCTGCTCAGCCGGGATCGCGAACTGCTCAAGCAGCGCAACGTCGTCCATGGCTGCTTCGTGCATGCGCTCAAGCCGGCGGCGCAGTTGCGCGAGCTCTACGAGCGGCTGGAACTGGCCGCCGATGCGCGGCCATTCAGCCTGTGCATGAACTGCAATGCCCCATTGCGCGAGGTGGACCGGCAGGCGGTGTTCGAGCGCCTGCCGCCGCGGGTGCGCGAGCGCTACCGGCGCTTCCTGATCTGCGAGCGCTGCCGGCAGCTCTACTGGGAGGGGTCGCACTGGCAGGCCATGAGCGCGTTGCTGGCTGCGCTGGAGCGGCCGCGCTGAAGCCGGCTCACGCCCGCTCGCAGTTGACCATCCAGGACACGCCGAAGCGGTCGGTGAGCATGCCGAAGCGTTCGGCCCAGAAGGTCTTTTCCATCGGCATGACCACCTGGCCGCCGTCGGCCAGCGCCGCGAACAGGCGTTCGCCTTCGGCCACGCTGTCCGGGCTGAGGGTGATCGAGCAGCCCTTGATGCCTTCATAGGGGCCGCCGCCACAGGTGTCGCCGGGCAGGGTGTCGGAGGCCATCAGCAGGTCGTCGCCCAGCTTCAGGCTGACGTGCATGATCCGTTCGCGGTGCTCGGCGGGAAACTGCTCGGCGTTCGGCGCCTGGGCGAAGGTCATCATCTCCAGCGTGCCGCCCAGCGCCTGTTGATAGAAGGTGAAGGCTTCGCGGGCCTGGCCGTCGAAGGTGAGGTAGGTGGAAATCTTCATGGGAGTCTCCGTGTCGGTTCTGTCGATGATTCGCCCGCACAACACAGCCTAGATGTGCTGTGAGGAATTTCCGTCGGTGCCGATCACTGGTCGAACGGGCGGGCGGCGAATCGACAGGGGAGGCGTTTTTCTGCCGGAAGCGGGTGGGCTGCGGCTGTTGCCGTTTCAACCTGATAGCGAGGCGGCCTGGAAGCGCTTGTGCGCCAGCCTGAAGGGACGCGTGGAAAAGGCTTCGCCGTTTTCCACCCTACTGCAGGCGATAGCGCGCCAGCTCCCGGGGCGTCAGGAGGTGCATCCGCCAGGGTTCGAAGCGCTGCATGTCCTTCGCCAGGCTGGGGTGCATGCCCATGTCGCGGAAGTAGGCCTGCGGTGTTCTTCGCGGCTGCTGGCCACCTGACAGGGCCGAGTCGCCATTGGCCAGGTAGGGACGGTGCAGGGCGACATGGCCGCGTACCGTCCGTTGCCGACCGGCCGCCAGCAGGTAGACGCAACTGCCCTGGCACACGGCCGAGCGCGGTACCAGGGCTTCGAAACCGGTCTCGCGCAGCAGGTAGCCCATGCGCATGGCCTCCGCGGCGCTGCCGCCGATGTTGTCGAGGATCAGCAATTTGCGGGCGTAGCGACCGGGGTGGGCGGTGATGCCCGCGAGCAGCGCTTCGTAATCGCCCGGTGCGATCTGTTCGGTCACGCGGGCCACCAGCATCCGGCCATGGGTGGCGTGCTGCATCTCCAGGACGGCTACATCCGCCTGCGAAAGGCAGGCATGGAGCGCCAGGGCGCAGCAAATGACGAAACGGAGCATCGGGCGGTCGGTCCTGCGGGAAAGAGCTGGCGAAGATAACCGCAGCGCGGCGTTTCGCCTACTGTCATCGTGCCGGCGGCTGCGGCAGGCCGGGCAGCGTGGAAAAGCTGCACTATGCTCAACGCCGTGGGGCGAGCCGCGCGGCGGCGCTGGCCGCAGCCGACGCTCGCCCGGCGTCCGAACGATCACAAGGAGCCCATCATGGGGTTGGTCCTGATTCTGCTGGTCCTGATCGCCTTCATCGTGTTTTCCACGGTGCGCTGGAAGTTGCATCCCTTCCTGGCGCTGCTGGCGGCCGCGATTCTCGCCGGCTTCGCCTACCGGGTACCGGTCGGGGAGATTCTCACCACGGTCGCCTCCGGTTTCGGCGGCATCCTCGGCTACATCGGCATCGTCATCGCCCTGGGCACCATCATCGGCGTGATTCTCGAGCGCTCCGGCGCGGCGATCACCATGGCCGAGAGCGTGATCCGGTTGCTGGGCGAGCGCTTCCCGACGCTGACGCTGTCGATTATCGGCTACCTGGTGTCGATCCCGGTGTTCTGCGATTCCGGCTACGTCATCCTGAACTCGCTGAAGAACGCCCTGGCGGCACGGATGAAGGTTTCGGTGGTGGCCATGAGCGTGGCACTGGCCACCGGCCTGTATGCCACCCATACCTTCGTCCCGCCAACCCCAGGGCCGATCGCCGCGGCCGGCAACCTGGGGCTGCAGGGTTCGCTGGGCCTGGTGATCGCCGTCGGCCTGGTGGTATCGGCGCTGGCGGCGCTGGCCGGGCTGTTCTGGGCCAACCGCTTCCTCAAGCGCGACGACCACGAACTGCTGGACGAAGCCCCCAGCGAACTGCTGGCCGAGGAGGTGGACTTCGACACCCTGCGGGCCCGCTACGGCATCCTGCCCAGCGCCTGGCAGGCCTTCGCGCCGATCTTCGTGCCGATCGCGCTGATCTGCATCGGCTCGGTCGCCGCGTTGCCCGGCCGGCCGCTGGGCGAGGGGATGGCGTTCACGCTGCTGAGCTTCATCGGCCAGCCGGTCGCCGCTCTGCTGGTCGGGCTGGGGTTCGCCTGCACCCTGCTCAGGGGCGAGAACAAGCGCCAGCAATTCCACGATCAGGTGGCGGCGGGCATCGCCTCCGCGGCGCCGATTCTGCTCATCACCGGTGCCGGCGGCGCCTTCGGCGCCATGCTCAAGATCACCCCGCTGGGTGATTACCTGGGCCAGAGCCTGTCGGCGCTGGGGATCGGCCTGTTCATGCCGTTCCTGGTCTCCGCCGCGCTGAAGACCGCGCAGGGCTCGACCACCGTCGCGCTGGTGACCACTTCGGCGATGGTCGCGCCGCTGCTCGGCAGCCTGGGGCTGGACAGCGAGATGGGCCGGGTGCTGACGGTCATGGCGATCGGCGCGGGCGGCATGACGGTGTCCCACGCCAACGACAGCTTCTTCTGGGTGGTGTCGCAGTTCAGCCGGATGAAGGTCTCCACCGCCTACCGTGCGCAGACCATGGCGACCCTGATCCAGGGTGTGACGGGCATGGCCGTGGTCTGGCTGCTGGGGCTGGTGCTGCTCTGAGAGCCCGCGTCTCAGCCTTGCGTGTCGATCCCGTACAGGCGCTTGTTCCAGTCCTCCACGCTGCGCTGGCCCAGGCGGCGTTCGACCAGCTTGCGCCAGGATGGCACCAGCGGCAGTTCGCTCAGTTCGTGCAACGCGGCCTGGTCCAGGGGGCGCCGATAGAGCACCTCCAGCACCCGCGTCAGCGGCCAGCGCGGATGGGGCCGGTGTTCGAGGACGAGCATCCGCCCGGCTTCCAGGCAGCCGGGTTCCAGCACCCGGTAGTACCAGCCGGTCATGCCACTCTGCTGCACCTGCAAGGCCATGTCCGGGATGCCGAAGCGATCGTTGAGCTTCCAGCAGGGCTGGCGGGTCTGCGCCACTTCCAGCAGCGCTTCGCCGCAGCGCAGTACGTCACCCAGGCACAGGTCCGCCTCGCCGAGCCCGAGGGTGCTGATGTTCTCGCCGAAGGCGCCGGGGCACGCCAGCAGCGCCGACGGGCCGAGCCGCTCGATCCACTGGCGATAGTGCTCGTACGGATAATGGTGCAGCGCCTTGTCCACGCCGCCATGCACCTTGCGGTCGCCCTGTTCGTCGCCCTCCAGCCCTTCGGGGCCGAGCGGGACCGGGCCGGCCACCGCCTGCTTGGCGATGGCGCTATGGGTGCCGGGACGGGTGTAGGGCACGGCTTTGCCAACGAGCAGTTGCTCGATTCTGGCCAGTTGCATCAGAGGACTCCGGAGGTATTCAGCGTTCGGGCGTGATTGTGCCTGATCGCCGGCCCCGGAGCCCGCCTTGCTCAGGCTTCGAGGACAAAGGCCGGCGACGGTTCGGCGGCGGGGCGCACCACCCGCTCGCAGGCCAGCCCGGTTTCGGCGCTCACTCGCCGGGCGGTCTCGGGGTCGTCGGCGAAGGGTTGCAGCGCCGCCTGCTGCGCATCGTGGCGGGACAGGTTCGCCAGGCTGAGGACGGCGCAGAACAGGGTTATCGCGGTGAGCAGAATCAGCAACATGGTCATCTCGCCGAGGCCAGGTGGGGGATCGGTGCCTGCACGGCGTGCTCGCCGGCACGCACGGTGCGCCAGGTATTGTAGGCCATCAGCAGCATGCCGAAGGCGAACAGCCCGCCGCCGGCCAAGCGCACCAGATAGCCCGGGTGGCTGGCCTCCAGCGCCTCGACGAAGGAGTAGGTGAGGGTGCCGTCCTCGTTGATCGCACGCCACATCAGGCCCTGGGTGATGCCGTTGACCCACATCGAGGCGATGTACAGCACCGTGCCGATGGTGCTCAGCCAGAAGTGCGCGTTGATCAGGCCGGTGCTGTGCATCCGCTCGCAGCCCCACAGCCGGGGGATCATGTGGTACAGCGTGCCGATGCTGATCATCGCCACCCAGCCGAGGGCGCCGGCGTGCACGTGGCCGATGGTCCAGTCGGTGTAGTGGGACAGCGCGTTGACGGTCTTGATCGCCATCATCGGGCCTTCGAAGGTGGACATGCCGTAGAACGCCAGCGAGACCACCAGAAAGCGCAGGATCGGGTCGCTGCGCAGCTTATGCCAGGCGCCGGAGAGGGTCATCATGCCGTTGATCATGCCGCCCCAGCTCGGCGCCAGGAGGATGACCGACATCACCATGCCCAGGCTCTGCGCCCAGTCCGGCAGGGCGGTGTAGTGCAGGTGGTGCGGGCCGGCCCAGATGTACAGGCTGATGATCGCCCAGAAGTGCACGATCGACAGCCGGTAGGAATAGATCGGCCGCTCGGCCTGCTTGGGTACGAAGTAGTACATCATCCCGAGAAAGCCCACCGAGAGGATGAACCCGACCACGCTGTGCCCGTACCACCACTGCACCATGGCATCGGTGGCGCCCGAAAACAGCGAGTAGGACTTGAACGGCGTGACCGGCACCAGCAGGTGGTTGACGATGTGCACCATCGCCGTGACGACGATGAACGCGCCGTAGAACCAGTTGCCGACGTAGATGTGGCTGACCCGGCGCCGGGCGATGGTGCCGAAGAACAGCCAGGCGTAGACCAGCCACACCAGCGTGACCAGCAGGGCGATGGGCCATTCCATCTCCGCGTACTCCTTGGACGTGGTATAGCCCAGCGGGTAGCTGACCAGCAGGGCGACGATCGCCGCCTGCCAGCCCCAGAACACGAAGCGGGCCAGGCCGTCGGAAACCAGCCGTGCGCGGCTGGTGCGCTGCACGACGTAGAAGGACGTGGCGAACAGCGCGTTGCCGCCGAAGGCGAAGATCACCAGGTTGGTGTGGATCGGCCGGATGCGGCCGAAACTGGTCCACGGCAGGTCGAAATTGAGTTGCGGGCAGACCAGCTGGGCGGCGATGAACACGCCCATGGCCATGCCGAGGATGCCCCAGATCAGGGTCATCAGGGTGAACTGGCGAACGATGGCGTAGTTGAAGGTTTCGCCGGCCGAGCCGGCGCGAATCACTCTGGACATGGAGATTACCGGTTGCACGCAAGGGATTTGCAAGGTTCCGCCCCACCTTGCACGGCCTCCTGGGGTTCCTCTGCCGGGATCTCTCTGCGAGTCGTGCCTGGGCGCCAGGCGAGCGCCGAGGTGGATCGCAGGCCAGTGTGGTCCTCCTGTTTGATTTGCACAAAGGAATAATAATGCACGTCTAGTTCATTTATTTTGAATCAATGGCTCGTCCATGCTGCGGTGATCGGCCACGATGCAAAAAGACTGCACTGTCGCGGCAGTATTTTTCATTTTCAGCCTCTGTCGGCGTGCGGCTAGCATGGCCGTCTGGCCTGCCGCTGCGGTGAATGACGCCCGGCCGCGCGGGGCATACTGGCACCGGCCATTGTCGAGACAAGGAGAACAACATGACTGTGGAATCGTTGGGGATCGAGCGGGAGCGGCTGATCGCGGCGCTCGATGAACTGCTGAGCGCGGAGCGGGCCGGGGCGCAGGTCGCCAATGCCAGCCTCCGCGAGGCCACGGGAGAGCTGCAGCGTAGCGTGCTGGCGCAGGTACATCGCGGCGAAGCCGACAGCTGCCGGCGGCTGCGCGACTGCCTGGTGCTGCTCGGCGCCGAGCCGGGGCGCGAACGCGGCGCCTTCTACGAGAAATGCATGGCGATCGCCGACCTGGGCGAGCGCCTGGCGCTGGTCGACCGTGGGCAGAAATGGGTGATTCGCAAGCTCCAGGCGCTGCTCGAGGAGGTCACCCATCCGCAGATCCGCCAGGAACTCGAAGCCGTGCTCGAGACCCACGAGATCAACAGCGACGATTACGCCGCCAAGGCGCAAGAGTTGCGTTAGTGCCGTCGCGATTAGGATTCCCAGCGGGACATGATCGCCCGCAAGCGGGCTCCTACATGTACCGTTGCATGCTTGGGTGAGCAGCGCGCGGTCATGGCCCTGCCGCGATCTCCTGTAGCCCGCTTGCGGGCGATCCGGGGCCAAACTGCACTCTGCGCAGCGGGGCTCCGCATTCACGGTGCGCGGAGCGCCACTGGCGCAGGCGCAACCGCTCGGTCGCGATCATTTCTCTTCCCTCCGTCTTGGCGCCCTAGCCAACCTCCGGCTATGGTGCCGCTTTCCTGTCCACCATGGAGACGCCCGGTGTCCCTGACCACGCCTTACGACCCGCAGAACATCTTCGCCCAGATCATCCGGGGCGATGCGCCGTGCTACAAGCTCTACGAGGACGACGACGTGCTCGCCTTCCTCGATCTGTTCCCGCAGTCCTTCGGCCATACGCTGGTGATCCCGAAGCGCTCGGCTGCCTGCAACATCCTCGACGTGGATAGCGAGGCGCTGTGCAAGGTGATGAAGGTGGTGCAGCGGCTCGCCCGGGTGCTCGTCGACGAGCTGCAACCCGATGGCGTGCAGGTCGCGCAGTTCAATGGTGCGCCGGCGGGGCAGTCGGTGTTCCACATCCACATGCATATCGTCCCGCGCTACGCCGGCGAGGGGCTGGCGGTGCATGCGGCGCACAAGGCCGACCCGGCGGAACTGGAGAAACTGCAGGCGCGGCTGCTGCGGCGCATCGAACAGCCGGCCTGACCCGCGCCGCGCCGGCTGCGCCCGGTGCGACCATCGCAGCAGGCAAGAGGCACCAAAGTACTATTCGTCACGGGCGGGGGGCTTCGTACCCTGCGGGCATGATGCCTTCATCGACCCTCCTCATCCGCTGTTTCAAACGTGCCCTCGGCTCCCGGCGCGGGGCCGGTCGTGGCATCGGGCTGGTGCTTGCGCTGGCGGCGATATCGCTGTCGGCGCAGGCACGGGATTTGCCGGTGCTGACGCTGAGCGTGCTGCAGTTCGGCACGCCGCACTGGGAGCTGGAACATCTCAAGCGCCAGCAACTGGATCACGGCAATGGCTTCGAACTGAAGATACGGCTGGCCGCCGACGTGCCGGCGTCGCGGCTGGCGCTGTCCAGCGGCAGCGTCGACGGGGCCGTGAGCGACCTGCTCTGGGCCCAGGCGCGCTACGAGGCCGGGACGGCCTATCGCTACGTGCCGTTCTCCTCGCAGATCGGCGAAGTGCTGGTGCCCGATGGCAGCGACATTCGCACGTTGGCCGATCTGCGCGGCAAGCGCATCGGCGTGGCGGGCGGCCCCGACGGGCTCGGCTGGCGGCTGTTGCAACGGGCGGCCGCCGCGCAGGGGCTCGACCTGGCGCGCGAGGCGACGGTGCAGTACGCCGCACCGCCGCTGCTCGGCCAGGCATTGCGACGCGGCCAGGTGGATGCGCTGCTGACCTTCTGGCATTTCTCTGCCCGCCTGCGCGGCGAGGGTGGGGTGCATGCCGCGTTCGGCCTGGCCGATCTGCTCCGGACACTGGACCTCGACCCCCGGCTGCCGGTGCTCGGCTATCTGTTCCCGGAAGCCTGGGCCGCCGGGCATGACGATCTGCTGCGGCGTTTCGCCGGCGCCTTGCGCCAGGCCAAGGACCAGCTGGCGAGCGAGCAGGGCCACTGGCAGGCGATCCGGCCACTGATGCGTGCCGAGGACGAGGCGGTGTTCGCCGCGTTGCGCGACAGCTTCGTCGAGGGCATTCCGCAACCCCTGGATGCCCCGCGCATCGCCGACCTGCAGCGCCTGCTGCTGCTGACCGCTGCCGATCCGACGAAGCCGATGCCGGCCACGCTGTTCCAGGCGGGCCGATGAGATCGGCACGCTGGGCCGGCTGGATCGCACTGCCGTTGGCGGTGGCGCTCTGGGCGGTCGCGGCGCAACTGGCGAAGACGTCCTTGCTGCCGGCACCGGCTGCCGTGCTGGAGACCTTCTGGCTGGCCGTGCAGAATGGCGAGCTGCCGCACCACCTGCTGGTCACCCTGCGCCGGGTGGCCAGCAGCTTCCTGCTGGCGATGGCGCTGGGGGCACTGCTCGGCGTGTGGATGGGGCGCTCGCGGCTGGTCGACGGCATCCTCGATCCGCTGCTGGTGCTGTTTCTCAACCTGCCGGCGCTGGTCACCATCATCCTGCTCTACGTCTGGTTCGGTCTGGTGGAGGCCGCGGCGGTGCTGGCGGTGGTGGTCAACAAGGTGCCGAACGTGGCGGTGACCCTGCGCGAGGGCGCACGCAGCCTCGACCCGAAGCTGGAGCAGATGGCCCTGGTGTATGGCTTCAGCCGCTGGCAGCGGGTAACGGAGGTCTGGCTGCCGCAGCTGTTCCCCTACCTGATGGCGGCCACCCGGGGCGGCCTGGCACTGATCTGGAAGATCGTCCTGGTGGTGGAACTGCTGGGCCGTTCGGACGGCATCGGCTTCCAGTTGCACATGGCCTTCCAGGTGTTCGATGTGGCGAGCATCCTGGCCTACAGCCTCGCCTTCATCGCGGTGGTGCAACTGATCGAGCTGACGCTGCTGCAGCCGCTGGAGCGGCGGGCATCGTACTGGCGCGAAGCGGGGGTGCGGCATGCTTGAGGTGCGGATCGATGGCGTCGCTGCCGGCCATGCGGTGCTGGGCATGATCGATGTGCGGGTGCGCGAAGGTGATCGCATCTGCCTGCTGGGGCCTTCCGGTGTCGGCAAGACCACGCTGCTCAATGCCATTGCCGGGCTCGACCGACGCCTGAGCCCGATGGTCCGGCGGCGTCATGGGCTGCGCATCGGCTACCTGTTCCAGGAGCACCGCCTGCTGCCCTGGCGCACGGTGCGGCAGAACCTGGCGCTGGTGGGCGCGCCCGCCGCCGACATCGAGCGCTTGCTGGGCGAGGTCGGTCTGGAGGGCGCCGGCGATCTCCTGCCCGACCAGCTCTCGCTGGGCATGGCGCGCCGCGCGGCGCTGGCGCGGAGCCTGGCGATACGCCCCGACCTGTTGCTGCTCGACGAGCCCTTCGCCTCGCTGGACGCGGGGCGCGCCGCCGAGCTGCGCACGCTGCTGGTTCGCCTGCTGAACGAGCAGCCAGGCATGGCGATGATCTGCGTGACCCACGATGCCCGCGATGCCGACACGCTGGCCAACCGCGTGTGGCACATGGACGGGCGGCCGGCAAGCGTGCGCGGCGACCAGCCGCTGGCGACCGGTCTCGGCGCCTGAGCCGGATTTTCAGCCGCCCAGCAGCCGGGTCAGCGCGTGCAGCAGCAGCCCGACCAGCCCCCCGACCAGGGTGCCGTTGATACGGATGTACTGCAGGTCCTTGCCGACGCTCTGCTCCAGCCGCTCGACCAGTTCGTGGCTTTCCCAGTTCTCCACCCGCTGGGCGATGTAGTGGCCGATCTGCCCGCGATAGCGCTCCAGCATCGCCGGGGCGGCGGCCATCAGTTGTTCGTTGATCCAGCCGCGCATGGCGTCGTCGGCGGCCAGCGCATCGCCGAGGCCGCGGCAGAGCGCGACGATGCGCCGGCCGATACGTGAGTCGTCGCTGGCCAGGTCCTGCTCCAGCCAGTCGGTGAGTTCCTGCCAGAGGGACTGGAAATAACGGCTGGTGGCCGGGTGTTCGAGCAACTGGGCGAGGATGCGCTCGACCTCCAGGGCGTATGTCGGATCGTGCCTGAGGCGTTCGATGTATTCGCCGACGTGCTCGTCGAAGCGCTGGCGGATCAGGTGCCCGGGATCGGCGGCGACTTCGGCGATCAGCGCCGAGAGGCCGTCGACGAACTTGTTGGCCGACCAGCCGCCCACCGGCCTGCTCAGGCCCAGGTAGCGCAGGGTACGGATTTCCGCGCTGATCGCGTCGGCGACCAGGGCGCGGGTCTGCTCGTCCTGCATGATCGAATCGAGGCGGACCAGCAGTTCGTCGAGCATCGCTTGGTGGCGGCCCTGGCTGGTCAGCACTTCCAGTGCCTGCGCCAGCGGTGGGGCGAGGTCGAACCTGCGCAGGCGGCCGAGGGCCTTTTCCTGCACGAAGGCGCGCACCCGCTCGTCATGCAGGGCGGCGACGCCGAAGTGCGCCACGCCGGCGAGCCGACGACCGACGGCTTCGGCATTGGCCGGATGGCGCAGCCAGCCGGCCAGGCGCCCGGCGAGATCGAGCTCCGCCAGCTTGGCCAGCACCAGCGGCGTGGCGAGGAAATGCGTGGTGATGAAGGTCGACAGGCTGCGGCCGATCCGCGCCTTGCTGCGCGGGATGATGGCGGTATGCGGGATCGGCAGGCCGAGCGGGCGGCGGAACAGCGCGGTGACGGCGAACCAGTCGGCGATGGCGCCGACCATGGCCGCTTCGGCGAAGGAGGCGACATAGCCCCAGGCCGGGTGCATGGCCTGCAGGCCGGTGGCGACGACGTACAGCAGGGCGGCGAACAGCAGCAGAAGGCCGGCGACCAGCTTCATGCGCGAAACCGGCGATTGCCAGGTGCTGGAGAGCGAGCGCATGGGCTTCCTCTTCGGCGGTGGTGAACGGTGTCGTGGCGGGGCTGCATACCTCCGCCCGGCATTGCACAGCGAAGCATCGCCCGGCGGTCGGGCCTTCGCAACGCAGCAGGCGAACAGCGAACCCAGTGGGAGGCTCGAAAGCATCACCCCGGGCTGGCCCACGGACTCCCCAGGGGCGGATGCCCTGGGAAGCCTGCCGGGTCTGTCGCTCAGAGGTCGTCTTCTTCCTCGCGGATCAGCACGTACTGCCCTTCGGCATCGTTCAGGCAATCCCAGACGTAGAACATCGAGACCTTGCCGGGCGCTTCCATCACGGCGGCATAGTCGCCCGGCACCGCGGTGAAATAGGCGCCGGAATCGGGCGTGGCCTCGCAGGCGATGCGCGCCGTGACGAAGGCGTCGGGCGGCGTGCCGTCGAAGTAGTCGTCACGATCCTTGGCGTCCCATTCCTGCGGTGGCTGGAAGGGGCCGGTGATGAGGATGCGTGCGTCTCCAAGGTCCTGCTCTTCCGCTTCCGCGTCGTATTCGTCGGGGCGGTAGAGGGTGCATTCCAGGGCGTCCGGGTTTTCGAGAATGGCCGCGCGGGATTGGGGGGTGAGTAGCTGCATGGAATCTCCGACTGCGGTTGGGTGAACCGGCAGTGTGGTGTAGGCGGCGAGCCTGTGCAAACGGCTTGTGCCTGCAACAGCCAAGCCCTGGCAAGAGAACGGCAGAAGATCATCCCGCCCAATCGGTCCGCCAGCGCTGTCGCGCAGGAAAGGCCTCCGTAGGAGCGGGCGATGGCGTGGGGCGCTGTTCTTGCAGGCGCGAGCATGGTCTGCGCGCCGCCGCGCAGGCCGCCCATGTCCGCGTCACCGACAGGGCAATTTCCTTCAATAATCCCCGCGTCGTGCGCCTTAGCCTGCTGCCGGTCTATCCACTGGAAGCAGAGCTCTTATGGACCCTTATCTTTCCATGGCCGCCTTCGCCCTGGCGTCTTCGATCACGCCCGGGCCGGTCAACCTGGTGGCACTGAACTGCGGCGCGCGTTTCGGCTTTCGTGCCAGCACGCGGCATGTCCTGGGGGCGACGGTCGGTTTCACCCTGCTGCTGCTATCGATCGGCCTCGGCCTGTACGCACTGCTGGAGCGCGCGCCCATCCTGATGCGCGGCATCCAGTGGGGTGGCGTCGCCTTCCTGCTGTACATGGCCTACCGCCTGGCAGTGGACGATGGCCGGCTCGAACCCGGCCAGGCGGACGGCGGTCCGTCGCTGCTCGACGGTGCGTTGATGCAGTGGCTCAATCCCAAGGCCTGGCTGGCATCCGTGGCGGGGATGGGATTGTTCGCGGCGAACGGCGATGTGCTGCGGGTGTGGCTGTTCGCCGGGCTGTACTTCCTCATCTGCTATGCCTCGATCGCCTGCTGGGCCTGGGCCGGGAGCTTCCTGAGCCGCTACCTGCAGCAGGCCGCGCGGGTACGCTGGCTGAACCGGACGATGGCACTGCTGCTGGCCGGCAGCGCCCTGTACCTACTGGCGGGGTGACCCCAGGCGGTACTGGCCGGGCGTCGCCGCCAGCTGGCGCTTGAAGGTGCGCTGGAAATGCGCCTGGTCGGCGAAGCCCGCGTCCAGCGCCACCTCGGCCAGCTCGCGGCCCTGCCTGAGCCAGTGCTGGCTGCGCTGGATGCGGCGGTTGAGCAGGTAGGCATGCGGCGTCATGCCGTAGTGCTGCTTGAACGCGCGGATCAGGTAGGACGGCGACAGCCCGGCGGCCTGGCAGATATCTTCCAGCCGCAGCGGGTGGGTGCAGTGCCCGGCGATGTAGTCGGCGGCGCGCTGCAACTGTTGCAGCGGCTCGGCGCCCGGCGTGGGCGCGGCCGGTGCCAGCGTCTGCTGAAGCTGGCTGAAATACTCGATGGCGGCGCTCTGCTTGTGCAGGGTTTCGGCCTCTGGATCGAGCAGCGTGGCATACAGCTGCGTCAGCCCGGCGAACAGCGCCGGGTCGCGGCTGAGGATCGGTGCGTAGGGGCTGAACCGGCCATCGGCGCTGGCGCCCAGTTCGTGCTGCAAGGCGCCGAGCCAGCCGGCATCGACGTAGAACATCAGGTAGGACCAGGGTTGGCCGTCGATGGGGTTGCAGGCGTGCACGGTCTGCGGATTGACGATCACCACGGCACCGCGTTCGAGCCGCTCGCGCGCCTCGCCATTGAAGTAGGTGCTGCGGCCCGCGGTGATCGCACCGATGGAGAACGTCTCGTGGCAATGCGGCGCATAGCAGACCTTGCGTCCGTCGGCGACCGCCCGCGCCTCGATGAAGGGCAGGGTGGCGTCGCGCCAGAAGCGCGGTCCGGCGCTGCGGTGTGCGGTGTCGTTCACGTCTGGTTCGCCATTGTCGAAAGTGCGTTCAGGCTCCCGCCATTGTTGGTGATCCACCTCGGCCGCGCGTCCCCCGGATTCGTGCCGGTGAAAATTCAGGGTGGACAGAAACATCCCGCAACGGGCAATATCAAAATGCCATCAGGTGGCGGGCTGTGTGAGCTGTACACGAAGTGCCTAGTCTCTTGTGCCAGCGAGCATCAGTCAAAGGAATGATTTGAGTCGTTCGGTTTGAACGCTCGTGCGTTGAATGGAAATGGCTGGATGCCGGGTTCGCTTGCTTCCCCTCGTCGTCGTCCCACCTCGCAATATCTCTCGTCAATCCTTTTCCCGCGCTGCCCCTGGCCTCCGGTCACTGGTTCGACAGGTCTTGCGCCTGCTTGCTCGAAGCTGCCCGGAGCCTTATGGATCAAGGGACTCGAGACGTATGAAAACCAGCTTCCCCCCATTGCGCAATCTGGCCCTGCTGGCTGGCATCGCGCTGGCCAGCGGCTGCCAGACGCTGGCGCCGACGGAAAAAATGGCCAGCTTCAACGACCTCTACCTGTCCGGTGAGTATCAGGCCGCAGCCGATGCCGCGCTGCAGCATGCCGGCGGCCTGGCCACCGAGAAAAAGCCGGAACTGTTGTGGTCCCTGCAGGCCGGCACGGCGCTGACCGCCAGTGGCCAGTTCCAGCTGAGCAACCAGGTCCTCGACACCGCCGAAACGCTGGCCAAGGAAGAGGATACCGAGCATCTCGCCCGCAAGGGGCTGGAAAAGGTGACCTCGACGTTGGTGAACAACAACCTCAACCGCTATTCACCGACCGTGTACGACGGCGTGATGGTCAACACCTACAAGGCGTTGAACAACATGTTCCTCGCCGACGCGCAGAACGCACGCATCGAATTCAACCGTGCCGCCGACCGCCAGCGGCGGGCCGAGGAGCACTTCCGCAGCAAGATCGAGGCGCAGAAGGAGAAACAGACCGAGGAGCTGGCCAAGACAGAGGCCCCGGTACAGGCGAGCGCGGGCAGCGTGGTGCCGAACCGGGCGCAGGCGGAACAGTCGGTGTACGAGGCCTACCCGGAGCTGAAGGACTGGGAGGTCTACCCGGACTTCGTCAACCCCTACACCGACTACCTGCATGGCCTGTACTTCATGCTTGGCAGCAGCGACCGCGACGATCTGGGCAAGGCCCGCGATTCGCTGCGCCGGGTGGCGGGCATGAACCCGGGCAATACCGCGGTGAAGACCGACCTGATGGTCGTCGACAAGCTCATTCGCGGTGAGTGGCGCAAGCAGAAGCTCAATCCGGCGGTCTGGGTGATCTTCGAGAACGGCCTGGGCCCGGAGATCGAGGAAGTGCTGGTGCCGATTCCGCTGTTCCTGGTCAACGACAAGGTGGAGTACTCGCAGCTGGCACTGCCGAAGCTGAAGCTGCGCGAGCAGGCCTATAGCCACCTGGAACTGTTCTCCGGCGGCAAGTCGCTGGGCAGGACTGAGCAACTGGCCAGCATCGACCGCGTCGTGCAGACCGAATTCAAGAAGGACTTCCCGCTGAAGGTCACCGAAGCGGTGATCAGCAGCATCACCAAGGGCTTCATCCAGTACAAGGCCAAGGAGCAGTTCGGCCTGGCCGGCAGCCTGGCCGCGGGAGTCTACCAGGCCACCACGACCCGCGCCGATACGCGCATGTGGACCGCGCTGCCGAAGGAAATCCAGGTCGCGCGCATCCGTCCGCCGGCCGATCGCAAGCTGCTCATCAAAGGGCCGGGCCTGCAGGCGCCGCTGGCCGTCGAGCTGCCGGACGAGCAGTTCTCGGTGGTGTACGTCAAGGCCAGCGCCCCCGGTACCCCGCCGGTCTTCCAGATCGCCGGTTATCAACCCTGAATTCGGAGCCTCTCCATGCATTTACGTACCCTGGGCCTGACAGCCGCAATGCTGCTGGCCGCCGGTTGCCAGACGCAACCGCAGCCTTCGCCCTATCCGCACCTGGTGATCGGCCCGCGGGCCGGCAGCTACCTGGAGATCGAGTCGGTTCAGGAGGGCAAGGCCTCCGGCGATCTGCTGCGCGCCGGCGTGCGCCTGCACAGTCGCAGCCTTGGCCGCCAGGAGCTGCGCTACCGCTTCGAATGGCTCGACAGCAGCGGCTTCGAGGTTCCTGGCCTGGCCTCGCGCTGGGAGCTGCTGGAGCTGCGCCCGCAGGTCAGCCACTCATTGGACCGCGTGGCGCCGTCGGCGCGCGCCGTGGCCTACCGCATCCATCTTTTCGATACCCACACACCACCTGCCAACGCCAATGCCTCAGGGAGCAATCAATGAATTTCGGGGATAAAACCAGGCTGTTTCGTGCGATGGGGCTGGCCGCCGTGCTCGGCCTGACTGTCGGCTGTACACCGCAGACCCAGCTGCTGTCCGGTCCGACCGTGGACCGTCCGGTGACCCTGGGCCTTTCCGCCGCCGATTTCGAACAGGCCGCTGCGGCCGCGACGCAATCCATGCTGCAGTCCGGTGCGGTCGATCGGAACGATGGCAAGAAGAACATCATGGTGGTCTCCACCGTGCTCAACGACACAATGCAGCGTATCGATACCGATCAGCTGGTGAAGAAGATCCGCGTCGAACTGCTGCGCAGCGGCAAGGTACAGGTCACCACCGCCATCGGCCTGCACGGTGCTGAAGACCAGATGAACACTGCGTTCTCCGAGCTGAGCCAGTCGCGCAAGGTCGATCGCGCCACGCTGGTCCAGCAGAAGCTGGCCGCGCCGAACATGAGCCTGTCCGGCAAGATCCTGCAGCGCAACAACCGTGTGGACCGCAACAAGGAACTGGTCGAGTACTACTTCCAGATGACCCTCAGCGACCTGCAGAACGGCCTGGCCGTGTGGGAAGGCGAAGAACAGATCAGCAAGCTTGGCAGCGCCAAGGGTACCTCCTGGTAAGGATACGCAACGATGAAGAAATTGATTGGCAAGACGCTGCTGGCGCTAGCCGTGGCCGGCTGCATCGTACCTGTGGTCAGCGCTCAGGAAGCGGTGGAGGCCGTCGCGACGGTCTCCGAGCAGGAATTGGACACCACCGCGGCGAACATCGCCCAGGCCGCCCGTCCGCAGGTGAGCGACCCCGGCATGGCGATCGAGGAACTGATCCAGGCCTTCGAGGAGTCGCCGGCCGGGCAGAGCTTCCGTGACCGCCCCGGCATTTTCTACACCACCGCCAGCACCGTGGTCATGGCCAAGCCGGAAAGTCGCGACTGGGGCAATGCGCGGGTCATGGCCTACAAGGAAGCGCTGCTCAAGGCGCAGGCCAAGTACGTCGAGCACCTGGGCGTCAGTGTGCGTACCGAGAGCATCAGTCGCCTGTTCAACGACAAGACCCAAATGCCGTCCTTCAGCGAGGCAGACCTGCGCGCCAGCAGCAAGCTGGGCGAACTGCTCGACAAGGCGATCGCCGTGGTCGGCGGCAAGCTGGACAGCGAGCTGCAGGAAATGGGCATCGACCCGGCTGAATTCCGCGCGGCACCGAAGGAAAAGCGTGCCAAGCTGTTCGAACGCTCGGTCGCGGAAACCACGATCACCCGCGCCCGCCAGACCCTGACCGGGGTCATCCCGGTGAAGACCTTCGAAGCCAACAACGAGGACGGCGACCATGCCGTGGCCGTGGCCATCGTCGCCTCCAGCAAGTTCCGCCAGTTCGTCCACGACATCGCCCAGAGCAAGGGCGACATCGCCGCCGATCCGGCGAAGGCCAGCAAGCAGCCGCTGCTGCAGATGCTGCGCAGCGACAAGGCGGCACTGATCAACGAGTTCGGCATTCGCCGCATGTACGACGAGCAGGGCTACCCGGTGCTGATCTCCTTCGGCCAGGCGAGCAATCCCTACCGTGGCGACGACTTCCAACAGCGTGCCGACAACCGCGAGCTGTCCTATGCCGTGGCGAAGGCATCCAGCTACGCCAACTTCGCCTACCTGTTCAACGCCACCGGCGCCTCGGAGCAGGCCACCAGCCAGAAGATGAGCCGCCAGACCACCGGCGTGGTGCGTGCCGAAGGGCAGAGCATTACCGAGTCGGAGGAGCAGACCCAGGAGTTCATCGAGACCGTCGACCGGGAAATCTCCGCGCGCGGCAACATCTCCAACCTGCCGGGCACGCGCGAGCTGTTCCGTTGGAGCGAGAAACACCCGCTGTACGGCCACGAGATCAACGGCGTCGTCTATATCTGGCATCCGCTGAGTGAACAGAACGCCCGCGCCATGCGCGACTTCAAGCCGACCCGCACCGCCCAGGGCGGCACCCAGCAGGCGCAGAACCGCAGCGGCGGCCAGGCCGCGACCAGCCAGAGCCGCGACCTGATGTCGGCCGATGACTTCTGAGGAGCGTCCCATGCGAATGATTGCCAGAACGCTGGGCCTGGCGCTGATGCTGCTCGGCTCGACCGTCGGGGCCGCCGAGCAGGCGGTCGATGCGGTCGGCTACGGTGCCAACCGCACCCTGGCCATCGCCGATGCGCTGGTGCAGGGCTTGCGCCAGGTCACCGGCGTCAGCGTCGAGAGCCGCGAGGTCATGCAGTCGATCTCCGGCCGCCAGAGCGTCAGCGAAGGCGACGAGGCCACTCACACCAGCAGCTTCGAGGTGGCCCGCCAGGGTGACCTCAAGCTGACCTCCGGTGGTGTGGTGTCGCGTTACGACGTGCATGATGTGGCGCAGGAAAGCGACGGCAGCTACCGCGCAGACATTACCCTGCACGTAGTCAAGTACGACAAGCCTGGGCTTCCGGCCGACAGCCGCCGCAGCCTGGCGGTGTTGCCGTTCCATGTCGATCGCGCCAGCTTCTCGCTGCTGGGCGATAACGTGCCGGCGGCCAAGGTGGAGTCGGAGCTGCGCAATCGTATCCTCGACCTGTTCACCCAGTCGCGGCGACTGAACGTGCTGGATCGCGAGTTCGGCGCTGAATTCCAGCAGGAGAAGGCCATCTGGGTAGGCGACGATGCGGCGCTGGCCGAGCAGGCCAGGGCTGGCAACGTGCTCGGTGCCGACTACATCGTGGTGGGCAATCTGCGCGCCCTGCGCAGTACGCGCAACGTGAAGACGCTGCAGTTGACCGGCGAGACCATTACCACCTACAGCGGCACCGCACAGCTGGACTACAAGATCATCCTGGCGGCGACCCGTCAGGTGAAGTGGTCCGACTCGGTCAGCATCAACTTCAGCGATGGTGGCATCCGTGGCTTGCTCGGTAAGTACGGCTCATCCCAGGCGGGCATGGCCGCCGAGCTGGCCTCGCGGCTGGTCGAGGGGGCGCTGTCGAATATCTATCCGATGCGCGTGGTCGCGATCAACGGCAAGACCGTGGTGCTCAACCAGGGCGGCAAGACCCTCAAGACTGGCGACAAGCTCAGCGTGTACTTCCTCGGCGAGGAGATGTTCGATCCCTATACCAAGGAGTCGCTGGGGCAGATGGAAGAGAAGGTGGCCGATATCCAGGTGGTGCGCGTCAACGCCAAGACCACCTACGCCAAGATCGTTGGTGGCGACGCCGAGCTGGTCGAGACCGGCGCCATCGTGCGTCGTTGAGCTGGTGGGCTAAGCTGAGCGCAACGCCGCATGCTTCCACGCGGCAGCTCAAGGAGTGCCCATGCGCCTGATTCTCGCCCTGACCTCGTTGCTGTCGCTCGCCGCCTGCTCCTCCTGGCAACCCGACCCCGAGGACATCGAAGCGGTACCGGCCGAGCGGCTGCTGGCCTATCAGCAGCCGCTGGAGAATGCCGGCGAGGTGGTGGTGACGCGGGATTTCGGCTGGCGCGGCGGCGGCTGCTACATCGCGGTGCTGATCGACCGCGAGCTGGCGGCGCGGATTCACGTCGGCGAGGAGGCCCGCTTCCAGGTGCCGGCCGGGGCGCGGATCGTCAGCATCGAGGCCGACCGGATGGACGACACGCTGTGCGGCAAGCTCAGCCTGCGCCGCGAGAAGCTGGCGCAGGTGGCGGCGGGGCAGACCCTGGCGTTTCGCATCATCAGCGACAACCGGATCGGCTTCGACATCCTGCCGCTCGAACCCTGAGCCGGAGGGGCGACGAAGCCCGCCGCGATGGCGGGCTTCGTCGTTTCGGGAGGCTAGCGGATCACCGTGCGCGCGGTTTTCAGGTAGTCGGCGCCGTAGGCTTTCAGCTCGTCGGCATCCTGCGCCTCCGAGCTGATATGGATCTCTTCCAGGGTATCGGTCAGCCCGTCCATCTCCTCGTTGATCCGTTCCAGAGCCACCTTGAGCGTGTAGGTGAGCTCATGGATGTGCGCCATGCGTTCGGCGGTCAGTTCCTGGCCGAGGGCCTGGTCGAGCTGCGCGTTGTATGCGGAGAAGTTGCTGACCGCCTCGGCCAGGGTGTTGGACGGTACGGCCTCGGCCGAGGCGCTGGTGGCGATGCTGGCGATCAGCGCCAGGGCGACGCTCTGGATAAGCAGTTTCACGACAGGTCCCTTGCTGGAAATGTGGGCCGCGAAGGTATCACCTGCCGCTCCAGGCGCTGTGCCGTAGCGCACAGTCTGCGCTGCGCCATTAGTCGCAAGCGCCGCGCCGTGGTGGCTAGGGTGCCTTGGGCACCGCCAGGCCGCGGATCACCGCCGGGCGTGCCAGGAAGTTTTGCAGCACGCGGTCGACGTTGGCGAAGTGCTTGAAGTTGACCAGTTCTCCGGCAGCGTAGAAGTCGATCAGGTTGCGCACCCAGGGAAAGACGGCGATGTCGGCGATGCTGTAGGCGTCGCCCATGATCCATTCCCGATGCTCCAGGCGCTGCTCGAGCACGCTGAGCAGGCGTTTGCATTCGGCGACGTAGCGGTCGCGCGGGCGCTTGTCCTCGTAGTCCTTGCCGGCGAATTTGTTGAAGAAGCCGAGCTGGCCGAACATCGGGCCGATGCCGCCCATCTGGAACATCAGCCACTGGATCGTCTGGTAGCGCCGTGCCGGGTCGTGCGGCAGCAGCTGGCCGGTCTTTTCCGCCAGATAGAGCAGGATCGCGCCGGACTCGAATAGCGGCAGCGGACGTCCGTCCGGGCCGTCGGGGTCGATGATCGCCGGAATCTTGTTGTTGGGGTTGAGCGAGAGAAACTCGGGCGACAGCTGGTCGTTGCGCTCGAAATCCACCCGGTGCACTTCGTAGGGCAGGCCGATCTCCTCGAGCATGATCGAGACCTTGACCCCGTTGGGCGTCGGCAGGGAATAGAGCTGCAGGCGCTCGGGATCGCGGGCGGGCCATTTGCGGGTAATCGGAAAGGCGGAAAGATCTGGCATCGGAAACTCCTTTGGAAAGCTGTTGCAAAAGGTTTGTGTTGGAGTCGTAGCGCGGGACGCAGTTTCCCGGCGCCATCTGCGCCGCGGGTGGCGTTGCCGCCTTTTTGCAGCCCGGACGCTCAAGAACGGGAGCTGCCGGCCGATAGCAAGGCGCTTGCCGAGACCAGGCCCGCACGGCCGCGCAAGCGCTTCTGCCGGGGATTCAAGAACAAGGCGCCCCTTCGCTCATCTCGACTGGCTGCATGCCGATCCGCAACGGGAGCGCATGCGGGAGCCTTCGAACGATACGCCTTTTAACTGCCCATTGCCGAACGTCGAACCCCGGCAAGCCATACGGAAAACGAACCATGATGCAGCAACTGACTATCCGAACCCGGCTTCTGATTCTGGTCGGAATGATGCTGGCCGCCTGCGTGGTCATCGGCATGACCGGCCTGCATGCCCAGCAGCGCAGCGTCGCAGGCCTCAACACCGTTTACCTGGATCGCGTGGTGCCCCTGCGCGACCTCAAGCTGATCGCTGACCTCTATGCGGTGAAGATCGTCGACGCCACGCACAAGACGCGCAGCGGGATGCTCAGCTACCAGCAGGCGCGTGATGACGTGCGGACCGCGCGGGCCGAGATCCGGCGGCTCTGGGGCGAGTACATGAACACCAGCCTGATCGACGCCGAGCGGCAGGCCTCCGCCCACATCGAAGTGCTGATGCAGAAGGCCGACGCACCGCTGGACGACCTCGAACGCATTCTCGACCGCCACAGCGAAAAGCGCTTGGCCGCGTTCGTCATCAACGATCTGTACCCGCTGATCGACCCGATCTCCGAGGGCTTCAGCGAGCTGATCGGCTTGCAACTGGGCGAAGCCAAGGGCGAGTACGAGCGCGCTCTGGCGCTCTACCAGCGCAATCGGGTGCTGAACATCGGTTTGCTGCTGGTCATGCTGATCGGCGGCGGGATTTTCGCCCTGGTCCTGCTGCGCAGCATCAGCCGGCCGCTGGAAGCGCTGAAGCAGGCGGCAGCCTCGGTCGCCGCAGGTGACCTGAGTCGTACCATCGAGTGCCGCGGGCGTGACGAGATCACCGAGGTGCAGCAGTCTATCCGGCAGATGCAGCAGACCCTGCGCGACACCCTGCAGGACATCCAGGGCTCGGCCACGCAACTGGCGTCCGCCGCCGAAGAGCTGCATGCGGTCACCCAGCACACTGCCCAGGGCATCCACCAGCAGAACGAGGAAGTGCAGATGGCCGCCACTGCGGTCACCGAGATGTCGGCGGCGGTGGACGAGGTGGCCGGCAACGCCAACCGCACCTCCGATGCCTCGCGCGAGGCCGAGCAGGTCGCCGTAGCCGGGCGCCGGCAGGTGACGGTCACCCGCGAGACCATCGACCAGCTCAGCGAGCGGCTGGGCGAGAGCGCCGGCACCGTGACCCGCCTGGCCGAGGAAGCGGCGGGCATCGGCCAGGTGATCGACGTGATCCGTTCCATCGCCGAGCAGACCAACCTGCTGGCACTCAACGCGGCCATCGAGGCGGCGCGCGCCGGTGAGGCCGGGCGAGGTTTCGCGGTGGTGGCTGACGAGGTGCGCAACCTGGCGCAGCGCACCCAGAGTTCGACCCAGGAAATCGAGCGCATGATCGGCGCGATCCAGAGCGCCACCGAGCAGTCGGTGCACGATATGCAGCAAAGCAGCGAATTCGCCGCGCGCAGCCAAGCCATGGCCGACGAGGCGGATCAGGCGCTGGGGCTGATCGCCGAGCGGGTCGGGCAGATCAACGAGATGAACCTGGTCATCGCCAGTGCCGCCGAGGAACAGGCACAGGTGGCCCGAGAGGTGGACCGCAACCTGGTAGCCATTCGCGACATTTCCGAGCAGAGCGCCACCGGCGCGCAGCAGACTTCGGTGGCAAGCGACGAGCTGGCGCGGCTGGCCACGCAGCTCAACCGGCTGGTGGGGCGCTTCCGCCTCTGAAGCAATTCGCCGCGGACGCGGCCGGGACATGCGCTGTCGCAATCCGGTCGCGAACCCGGCAGCACGAATGCATTCCTATGTACGGAGCTGTCTCACCGAACAGAGGAGTCGCCCCGTGAAAACTGCCGTGTCCGCTCTGGCGCTTGCCGCCGGCCTTACCCTGAGCCTGCCAGTACTGGCCGAAAGCCGGACCAGCTATGGCCCGCAGCTGGAAGGCTTCAGCTATCCGCATCCGCTCAAGCACTATCGTTTCGAGTCCCAGGGCAAGCCGATGCAGATGGCCTACATGGACGTTGCGCCGACCGGCCAGGCGAACGGCCGCACGGCGCTCCTGCTGCATGGCAAGAATTTCTGTGGCGCGACCTGGGAGCGCACCATCGAGGTGCTCAGCGAGGCCGGTTACCGCGTAATCGCCCCTGATCAGGTCGGTTTCTGCAGTTCGAGCAAGCCCGAAGGCTACCAGTTCAGCTTCGCCCAGCTGGCGCACAACACCCAGGCCCTGTTGCAGCAGGAGGGCATCGACCAGGTCAGCGTTATCGGTCATTCCATGGGCGGCATGCTGGCCGCGCGGCTGGCGCTGAACTATCCGCAGCTGGCCGAGCAGCTGGTGCTGGTGAACCCCATCGGACTGGAGGACTGGCAGGCCGAAGGCGTGCCCTATGCACCCATCGATCAGCTTTACCAGGCCGAGCTGAAAACCGATTTCGACAGCATCAAGGCCTACCAGCAGAAGTTCTACTACAACGGCAACTGGAAGCCGGAGTACGACCGCTGGGTCGCCATGTTGGCCGGCATGTACGCCGGCGAGGGCAAGGAGCGGGTGGCCTGGAACCAGGCGCAGACTTCGGAAATGGTCTTCACCCAGCCGGTGATCCACGAGTTTCCCCGTATCAGCACACCGACATTGCTGCTGATCGGCGGCCTGGACCGCACCGCGCCTGGCGCCAACCGGGCGCCGGACGAGGTCGCCAAACGCCTGGGCAACTACCCGGAACTGGGCCGCCAGGCCGCCGCCATGATTCCCCAGGCCAGGCTGGTGGCCTTCCCGGACCTGGGGCATTCACCCCAAGTCGAGGCGCCGGAAGAATTTCACCGTGCCTTGCTCGAAGGATTGCAGCGTTGAGCGATTCAGCTGAGTCGCCGGATGGCTTATCTCAGCAGATGCACTGCCAGGCCGGCCACAGCGCAGGCCAGCAACACCTGGATCACGCCACGCTTGTAGCGGAACAGCGCCACGGCTGCACCTAGCGCGATCATCGCCGAGGGCCAGTCGAATCTGCCGGCGAAGCCCTCTGGCCAGAGCACGTGGTAGCCGAAGAACAGCGCCAGGTTGACGATCACGCCGACCACCGCGGCCGTGATTGCGGTGAGTGGGGCGGTGAACTTGAGCTGGCCGTGAGTCGACTCCACCACGGGGCCTCCGGCCAGAATGAACAGGAACGACGGCAGAAAGGTGAACCAGGTGACCAGACACGCTGCGAGGGCGCCGGCGGCAAATGCCTGGTCGGCAGCGAAGACCGGCTGCACGTAGGCGCCGACGAAGCCGACGAAGGCCACCACCATGATCAGCGGGCCGGGCGTGGTTTCGCCCAGCGCCAAGCCATCGATCATCTGAGTCGGGGTCAGCCAGGCGTAGTGCCCGACTGCACCCTGGTAGACATAGGGCAGCACCGCATAGGCGCCACCGAAGGTCAGCAGCGCGGCCTTGGTGAAGAACCAGCTCATCTGGGTGAGTGTGCCGCCCCAGCCGAACAGCGCCATCAGCAGAGCCATCGGCAGTATCCAGAGCACGGCGCCGATGCCGAGCAGCGCGATCAGGCGAGGCCAACGAAAGCGCGCATGGGCAGGTGGTGGGGTGTCGTCATCGATCACCGCCGGGCCATAGGATTTGTCCGCCGTCGCATGGCCACCGCCAAGGTTGAACTGACCGGGCGCGAAGCGTCCGCCCAGGTAGCCGACCAGGGCAGCCCCCAGCACGATGAGCGGGAAGGGCACGTTGAGCGCGAAGATCGCCACGAACGAGGCGCCGGCGATAGCCCACAGCCAGCCGTTCTTCAGTGCGCGCGAGCCGATGCGGTGGGCTGCATGCAGCACGATGGCGGTCACGGCCGGTTTGATGCCGTAGAAGATCCCGGCGACCAGCGACACCTCACCGAAGACAAGGTAGATCCAGGACAGCAGGATGAGGATCAGCAGCGACGGCAATACGAACAGCGCACCGGCGACGATTCCGCCCCAGCTGCGGTGCAGCAGCCAACCGATATAGGTCGCCAGTTGCTGCGCCTCCGGGCCGGGCAGCAGCATGCAGTAGTTGAGTGCGTGGAGAAAGCGCCGTTCGGAGATCCAGCGACGCCGCTCCACCAACTCCTGATGCATGATCGCGATCTGCCCGGCCGGGCCACCGAAACTGATGAAGCCGAGCTTGAGCCAGAACAGCAGCGCCTGCCTGAAACTCACGGGCTCGCTACGCGGTTTTGCCGAGTCGGGTTGCATGCTGTTGTCATTCATCGGTCTGCGTTTCCACGGCAAAGGCCGCCAGCAATCCATCGAAGATGGCGCAGGCGGCGTCCAGTAATTCGTCGTCGCTTTCCAGGCTGGCGCGCAGGCCGGCCAGCACTCGCTCCACACCCGCGGCTTCGGCAGGCTGGGTGCCGCCGATGTCCAGGTAGTGCACAACAGCGGCCACTCGGTCGAGCCCGGGCGCCGCCAGGGAGAAGCTGGCCTGAATGGTTTCGAACGTGACGCGGTCACCGACATGGCTGAAGCGCGCGCCATCGAAATCAAAGCCCAGTGCCTCGCTCGGGCAGGCTTCGGGCGTCGGTAACCAGAGGATGCGCGCCGTGGGGTCGATAAAGCGCCTGATCAACCAGGCGCTGGCCAGGCGGTCGACCCAGGGTCGGCAGCGGGTGGCCCATGTGCGTCCCTTGAACTCGTGCAACGACAGCCGCTCCAGCGCCTGTTCCTGACTGCTCGGCTCGTCGCGTGAAAGCGCCCGGCTGATGGCCAGTTCTAGCTCGCGCAGTCTGGCGTCGGCCTGCTGCTGCGCCGCATCCGGGAAAAAGTCGATCTCCGTGAGTTGGGCGTAGGCCTTACGCAACTTGCGCGCCTGGCGCGTCAGCGACAGCGCGGTTTCCGGCGTGACCTGGATGAGCTGAGCATCGGCCTCGGCACGCAGACCGGCGTACTCCGACGCTCTGGAAAACAGCGAGACGAAGCGCTCGCCCTGGGGATCGCACACCGGCAAAACGCAGGCATAACCCTCGCCGCCGAGGATGTCGCGCTCGACACGGGACATGCTTTCGCGACAGGCCGGCTGATCCGGTAGTAGGTAGACGCCGTCGCGCAATACCGCAGCGCCGGCTGCCTTCAGTGCTCGCCAGGCGCGCATGCGTTCGGCGGCATTCGCTGTCGGCAAAGCCAATATCAAACAGAGCCAATGGGGCAATGTAGAGTTCTCACGTAGATTTGTGCGGACTCTACATTATCGATAAGCAGCAGGGTATTGCTGCCGAATCTAATCGCGCCTGGATATCTCCACCGACGGCTGACTGGCGGACTTGAGCAACGCCTGCAGTGCCCTGGCGTAGGCGCTGGGTGCTACGCGCAGGCTGTTGTTGTGCGTGGCGCCCTCCACCAGCAGCAGCTCCTTGGGCGGGCGTGCGGCCTGGTAGAGCTGTTCGCTGAAGCGTGCCGGCACGTAGCGGTCGTCGGTGCCATGCACCACCAGCAACGGCATGCCGATCCGGTCGATCTTCTCCAGCGAATCGAACTTCTGCGACAGCAGCCAGCGCACCGGCAGCGTGGTGTCGGCCACCACCGTGGCGACATCGGCGAGCGAGGTGAAGGTGGATTCGATGATCAGCGCGCGGGCTTCGGTCGGCGTGTCGTCGCGTTCGGCGTTGCGTCCGAGTTCGGCCGCCAGGTCGACCGCCACCGCGCCGCCAAGGGAGTGGCCATAGATGAAGCGCTTGCCGGCATCGGGCTGCAGGGTTTTCAGATGCTCCCAGGCGATGCGCGCATCCTCGTAGACGCTGCGCTCCGAGGGCAGGTCGCCGAGGCTCTGGCCGAAGCCGCGGTAGTCGATGGCCAGCACCGAGAAGCCCAGCGCGCGCAGTTGTTCCAGGCGGAACAGATGGCCGGTGAGGTTCCAGCGCACCCCGTGCAGGTAGAGCAGCGCCGGAGCGTCGGCGCGGGCGGCGGGCCACCACCAGGCGTGGATGTTCTGGTCCTCGCCGAAGGCCGGCGCGGTGAACTGCAGCTCCTCGATGCCACTCGGCAAGCCGCTGAACCAGGTCGCGGTGCCGGGTTCGATGCGAAATACCAGTTCGCGCTCCTTCTGCTCGAGCACGGAACAGCCGACCGGCAGCCCGGCCAACAGTGCGGCGACGAGCAGCAGGCACAGCCGTCGTGCGCGGCTGCGGAACAGAGGGAAGCGCGGCATGCTGTCATGAACCTCGCAGATGAAAAGGGGGGCTCCGTCGAGCCGTATAGCATCGCCGCCCGACGCACATCGAGGCGCTATCAGGCATTTCGGGGGCTGGGCTTCTTGTAGGGGGCGCGCTCTGTGTACCGCCGGGCTCCGGCGTATGCGATGCGCGGAGCGCACCCTACGGGGGCCGTGCAGGCGACGTTTCATGGAACCTGTCCGCGTGCCCGTTCGCAAGGCCAGCCGCCGAATGACTGGTTACTGCATATTGCGCGCCAGCGCCTACGGCCAGGGAGGCGTTGGCGACGGGAGGACGGTCAGATACGGAACTGCTGGGCCAGTGCGCCCAGACGCTGGCCCAACTGCTCCAGGTCGCGTGCGGTCTGCGCACCCTGCTGGGTCTGGTCGGCGACCTGGTCGACGGAAACGGCGATCTGGTGAACGCTGCGGCTGATTTCCTCGGAGACGCTGGTCTGCTCCTCGGCGGCGCTGGCGATCTGCGCGTTCATCGCGTTGATGGTGCCGATCAGCCGGGCGATCGCATCCAGCGAGGCGCCGGCGCGGTTGGCCTGCTCGCTGCTGCTTTCGCCGGCTTCGCTGGAGCGGCTCATGGCGCCCACCACGGTGGCCGTGCCCTGTTGCAGGCGGTCGATCATGCCCTGGATTTCCTGGGTGCTTTGCTGGGTGCGCCCGGCCAGCGCGCGTACCTCGTCGGCGACCACGGCGAAGCCACGCCCGGCCTCGCCGGCGCGCGCCGCCTCGATGGCGGCATTGAGCGCCAGCAGGTTGGTCTGCTCGGCTATCGAACGGATCACGCCGAGCACGCCGACGATGGCGTCGACGTCCTGGCGCAGGCTGTCCATGGAGGTGCCGCTGGCGCGGATGTCGGCCACCAGTGCGTGGATGCGCTGGATGCTCAGCTCCACCACCTGCCTGGCCTGCTGGCCTTCGGTGTCGGTCTGGCGCGCGGCGTCCGCGGCGTTCTGCGCGCTCTGGGCGACCTCCTGGGCGGCGGCGGACATTTCGTGGATGGCGGTGGCCACCTGGTCGGTCTCGTGGCGCTGCTCGGCCATGGCGGCTTCCGAGCGTTGCGCCTGGGCCGCTACTTCGCCGACCAGGCCGGTCAGCTGGGTGGTGAGCTCCACCACCTGCCGCACCATGCCGTGGATCTTCTCGACGAAGCGGTTGAACGAGGTGGCCAGTTCGCCGATCTCGTCGCGGCTGGCGATCGCCAGGCGGTGGGTGAGGTCGCCGTCGCCGGCGGCGATGTCGTCGAGGTTGTCCTTCATCTGCTGCAGCGGGCGCAGGATCGAGTTGCTCAGCGCCAGGCCGGCGACCCCGAGCACGCCGAGCATGATCGCCGCCAGCACCAGGGTGCTGGTGACGATGGCGCGGATGCGCGCCTGGATCTGCGCCTCGACCTCGGCGACCTCGGCATCGATGTTGTCGATGTTGATCGAGGTGCCGATGGCCAGGTCCCACTTGGGCAGGTAGTGGTTGTAGGACAGCTTGGGGATCAGCACGGCGTCGTTGCCGGGCATCGACGAGTAGTACTGCAGGTAGTGGCTGCCGTCCTTGGCGGCGCGCACCAGGTCGGCGTTGATCGGCCGGCCCTGCTGGTCGCGGCGCTCCTTCATGCTGGTGCCGACGCCGTCGGGGTTGCTGCCGCGAAACAGCCGGACGATCTCGGAGTCATGGCCGTAGAAATAGCCATCGCTGCCGAAGCGGATGCGCGACAGCCGCTCGATGGCCTCGGCGCGGGCGGCCAGGTCGCCCTCGGCGGAGCGCTGGTAGAGGTCGTCGATGGCGCTCAGCGCGAGATCGACATAGTGCTGCAGCTCCTTGCGACTCTGCTCCAGCAGGTGTTCGCGAGCGGTGGCGATTTCCTGCTCGGCGCGGTCGGAGAGGATTTTCGCCGTACCGCCGCAGAGGACCAGGGCAAGCAGCAGTACCGGCATGAGTGCCAGCAGGATCACTTTCTTTTTCAGGGAAATGGGCATCGCAGGGACCGTTGGTTGTAACGAGTCCCTGTAGAGCGGCCGCTCGGCGAAAAAACTTAACCTTTTGGTCGGATTTTTACGCTCGATCGCAGCCGGCGATGCCGGCGCCGAGCGTGTCGCTTTCGGTCTCGCGCAGTTTCCAGGCCCAGGCGAACACCAGCAGACCGCCGATGGCGGTGGCCGCGCCGATGTAGCCGGTGGAGGTCCAGCCGAAACCGGCGCTGATCGCCAGGCCGCCGAGCCAGGGGCCGAGGGCGTTGGCGATGTTGAAGGCGGCATGGTTGGAGGCGGCGGCAAGGGTCTGGGCATCGCTGGCGACGTCCATCAGGTGCGTCTGCAAGGCCGGCGACAGCGAGACCATGGTGCCCACCGCGAACACCGCCGGGAAGATCGTCCAGGCCGATTGCGCCGCCAGCGGGAAGACCAGCAGCACCAGTGTGCTCCACAGCAGCAGCCAGGCGACGGCCTGCAGGCGCAGCCGGTCGAACAGCCAGCCGCCGGCCATGTTGCCGACGATGCCGCCCAGGCCGAAGGCGGCGAGGGCGAAGGGAATCCAGCCGGAATTGACGCCGGTGACCTCCAGCAGGGTCGGTGCCATGTAGCTGAACACGCAGAACATCCCGGCGAAGCCGATCGAGCTGATCGCCAGCGCCAGCCACACCTGCGGCCGGTTGAAGGCGCGCATCTCGTGCAGCGGGCTGTTGCGTGGCTCGTTCTGGCTGCGCGGCAGGTACAGGGCGACCAGCAGCACGGTCAGCAGCGCGATGGCACCGACCAGGGCGAAGGCGTAGCGCCAGCTCAGCCACTGGCCGAGCCAGGTGGCGAGCGGGTTGCCGATCAGGATCGCCACGGTCAGCCCCATCAGCACGCGGGCGACCGCCTGGGCGCGCTTGTCGGGCGCCACCATCGACGCGGCCACTAGCAGGCCGTTGAAAAAAGCCAGAGCCCGCGTGGCTCTGGCAAAATGGCGGCCATCCTCTTCTGCCGAAGCCAGCCCAAGCCGATGCGTGGACTCGACCTCAAACAAAACGAGCTGTTCAGTTATACGA
>NZ_POUT01000001.1 GCF_002890915.1 Stutzerimonas stutzeri
GAAAGAGTAACTCTCGAATTCACGAGTGTTGCTTTGTGATGCTGATAATCTTGCGACTACCAGTCTTACACTCACAAGCACCCACACGAATTGCTTGATTCAGTTGTTAAAGAGCGTTTCGATCAAGCCTTTCGTCTCAACCGAGGCCGCGCATTCTACAGCAGCCTTTCTCGCTGTCAAGCTGTTTTTCGAAAATTTCTTTTCTACTCAACCGCTTGCGCCTTCGATCAACCTGCATCTCTCGTCAGCGGGAGGCGAATCATACAGCGTTCAAAACCACTGTCAACCACCTCTTTCAACCGCTTTCGATCGAACCGACCGAAGCACCGACAGGACTCGACCATCGCCTCTGCCAGCCCGGCGCATTCTACTCGAATTCGCCGCCAGCGCAACCTCTTTATTTCGCTAACCTTTTGATTTACAAGAGGTTTTGCTTGAGGACTGCGCCGGAAGTGGTGCGCATTATAGGGACCTGATTTCCCCCGTCAACCGTTTATTTCGGGTTTATTCCAACTTCAGGGAAATACGCGCGAATGCCTTCTTGCCCGCCTGACAGACATGACTCACCCCGCAGCGGAATACAAAGCCGCGATCAACGACCTGACCATCCACCCGCACACTCCCAGCCCCCAGCAGGTCGCGTGCCATGGCGGCATTTTTAACGAGCCCCGCCTTATTAAGGACTGATGCGATTGGCATGTCCTGATCGGACACCAGTTCGACTTCCGGCAAATCTTCCGGCAGCTCGCCATCCTTCATTCGATTACCAGCCGAGCGATGCGCAGCTGCCGCCGCCTCCTCGCCATGGAAGCGCGCAACGATTTCTTCAGCCAGCTTGATCTTGATATCACGCGGATTCGCACCATGTGCGACGTCAACACGAAATGCATTGATCTCCTCGACGGAGCGGAAGCTGAGCAGCTCGAAGTAGCGCCACATCAGCGCATCGGGTATCGACACCAGCTTGCTATACATGACACCAGGCGCCTCCTGGATGCCGACGTAGTTGCCAAGGGACTTGGACATCTTCTTGACACCATCAAGGCCTTCAAGAAGCGGCATCGTAATCACGCACTGAGATTCCTGCCCGTACGCTCGCTGCAGCTCACGCCCCATCAGCAGGTTGAACTTCTGGTCGGTGCCACCGAGCTCGATATCGGCCTTGAGCGCCACCGAGTCATATCCTTGGACCAGCGGATAAAGGAACTCGTGAATGGCGATCGGCTGGTTACTGGAGTAGCGCTTGCTGAAGTCATCGCGCTCGAGCATGCGCGCAACGGTGTATTGCGAGGCGAGCCGGATGAAGTCGGCCGGCGTGAGCTTGTCCATCCAGGTCGAATTGAACGCCACCTCGGTCTTTGCCGGATCGAGAATCTTGAACACCTGGGCCTTGTAGGTCTCGGCATTCTCGAGTACCTGGTCACGCGTCAGGGGAGGCCTGGTAGCACTTTTGCCACTTGGATCACCAATCATCCCCGTGAAATCCCCTATAAGGAAGATCACCTGATGCCCCAGATCCTGAAGCTGGCGCATCTTGTTGATGAGCACGGTATGGCCCAAATGAAGGTCGGGAGCGGTAGGATCGAACCCAGCCTTGACACGCAAAGGCTGGCCCCGCTTCAGCTTGGCGATCAATTCGGACTCGACGAGCACTTCATCAGCGCCCCGCTTGATCACCGACAACTGCTCTTCAACCGACTTCATGGCAAGTCCCATACCGAAAATATTAAGGGCGACAACATTACAAGATCGCCGGCCATTTACAAACCACATGCCTGCAACCGGCCGGCAGATGAGCCATTTCGAGGGTTGCCTCCGCTAGGGTTTGCTTATATTTTAGACAGTTATTTCCGTGCCAAAATGCCAGAAGCCTAATGATGCACTCCAAATCAAAAGCTCCGAACTACCCCAAAAGCCATCTTCTGGCTGCCAGTGGTGTAGCCGCGCTGCTGAGCCTGGCTCTCCTCGTATTTCCCTCACGCGAAGTCGAAGCTAAGAAGACCTTTATCGACCTGAAGCTCGAGTCGGCATCGGAACAGATCTTCAGCGCACCCGATAGCAATTCGAGCGCCTCCGAGGATTCCCCTTTCGCACGCACCGGCGCGACCGAGACCAACGCCGAGACCAACGATCAACGCACTCCGGAAGAAGCCATTGCCGCGGCGAAGGAAGCCGAGGTCGATGCTCTATCGAAGACCGTCGTGGTAGCCAATGGAGATACGCTATCGACGGTATTTGCAAAGGTGGGCCTCCCGTCGTCGGAAGTCCATGCAGTGCTGGCAAGCAGCAAGGATGCCAAGCAATTCTCTCACCTGAAGATCGGCCAGACCCTGGAGTTCCAGCTTACCGACCAAGGAGAACTGGCCAGCCTGCGCAGCAAACTCAACAGCCTGGAAAGCCTGCAGCTCGAGAAGACCACCGACGGCTACGCCTTCAAGAAGGAACAGATCAAGCCGGAGACCACCCCTGTCTATGCTCATGGCGAAATCGACAGCAGCCTGTTCCTCGCCGCGAAGCGCGCCGGCCTCAGCCATAACCTGACGATGGACCTGGCCAACGTCTTCGGTTACGACATCGACTTCGCGCTGGACATTCGCAAAGGCGACAGCTTCGAAGTCATTTATGAAGAGAAGACCGTCGAAGGCCGGCGCGTCGGAACCGGCAACATTCTCGCAGCGCGATTCACCAATCGCGGCAAGACGTATTCCGCCGTGCGCTATACCAACAAGGATGGCGCCACCAGCTATTACAATGCCGACGGTACCAGCATGCGCAAGGCGTTCATCCGGACGCCGGTAGACTTCGCCAGGATCAGCTCACGCTTTTCCAACGGACGCAAGCATCCGATCCTGAACAAGATCCGCGCGCACAAAGGCGTCGACTATGCAGCCCCCCGCGGAACGCCGATCAAGAGTGCTGGCGATGGCAAGGTCCTGCTCGCGGGCCGCAAGGGCGGCTACGGCAATACCGTGATCATCCAGCATGGTCAGCGCTACCGCACCCTCTATGCACACATGCAGGGTTTTGCGAAAGGTGTACGCAATGGCTCTGCAGTAAAGCAGGGCCAGATCATCGGTTATATCGGCACTACCGGGCTATCCACCGGGCCACACCTGCACTACGAATTCCAGGTCGACGGCGTACATGTCGACCCCCTGGGACTCAAGCTACCGATGGCCGACCCGATTGCCAAGAACGAGAAGCAGCGCTTTCTTCAGCTGAGCCAGCCCTTGATGGCGCGCATGGATGAAGAAAAAGCCACCATGCTTGCGCTCAGCCAGCAGTAAACATGGCGCTCTATCTGGGAGTGATGTCGGGTACCAGTCTGGATGGCCTGGACATCGCGCTCATCGAGCAAGGCCCCTGCACCCGATTGCTGGCGACACTGTTCCAGCCGATGCCTGCCCAGCTTCGTCACGAGCTGCTGGCGCTGTGCTCCCCGGGAAACGATGAACTCGCTCGTGCAGCCATCACCGAGCAGCGCTGGGCCGAACTGGCCGCCGACAGTATTCAGCGGCTGCTCAGTGAACAGCAGCTATCACCTCAAGCGGTGCGGGCCATTGGCAGTCACGGACAGACCGTGCGGCACGAGCCACACCGGGGATTCACCATCCAGATCGGCAATCCGGCGCTATTGGCAGAACTGACCGGCATTACCGTCATCAGCGATTTTCGCCGCCGCGATGTAGCCGCCGGAGGCCAAGGCGCGCCATTGGTGCCCGCCTTTCACGAATCCGCATTTGGCTGCCATCAACAGATTCGTGCGGTCCTTAATATTGGCGGATTCAGCAACCTCAGCCTTCTATCGCCCAGTACGCCCTCGCGTGGCTTTGACTGCGGCCCCGGTAACGTGCTCATGGACGCCTGGATCCAGCGCGAAAAGAATCTCCCGTTTGACCGGAACGGAGAATGGGCGGCAAGCGGCATGATCGACCAGGACTTACTCGCGGCGCTGCTCGGCGAAGACTTCTTCGCCACACGCGGACCAAAGAGCACGGGGCGCGAGCTATTCAACCTGCCATGGCTCGACGCTCATCTGGCCCGTCACAGCGGGTTGCGCCCGGAGGATGTGCAAGCGACATTGCTGGAGTTGACGGCCAAAACCATCAGCAACGCACTCCTCGAAGCTCAACCGCAGACCCAGGCACTGCTGGTGTGTGGTGGCGGCGCGCATAACAGCGCACTGATGCGACGCCTGCAGGCCTTGCTCCCGTCCTGCGAAGTCAGCAGCACCGACCGCCACGGCGTTCCTCCGGATTGGGTGGAGGCAATGGCTTTCGCCTGGCTCGCCCATTGTTGCCTCGAAGGCATTCCAGCCAATCGCCCTGCCGTAACCGGCGCTCGCGGCAGCCGAATCCTCGGGGCCATCTACCCTGCCTGACCTCCAAAAAAACGCCGTGCAAGGCACGGCGCATGCGAATTGACGGGCGTTAGATGGAAAACGACTGTCCGCAACCGCAGGTCGTTGTCGCATTCGGATTTTTGATGACGAAACGAGAACCCTCCAGGCCCTCCTGGTAATCAACCTCGGCACCTGCCAGGTACTGGTAGCTCATGGGATCGACGACCAGGCTCACCCCCTCTCGCTCGATGACCGTATCGTCGTCCGCCACATCCTCATCGAAGGTGAAGCCGTACTGGAACCCCGAGCAACCGCCACCCGTGACGAAGACGCGCAGCTTCAAACGCGGGTTGCCTTCCTCATCGACCAGATTCTTCACCTTGCTCGCAGCCCCCTGACTGAACTGGATGGCGGTGGGCGTGAAGGATTCGACACTCATTGGGTTCTCCTGGCGTGAAACGCCCTACTGCTTTGACGATGCATTATCGGCTTTCCTGACAAAACTGGTCAACTATTCACCATGAGGGCTCGACCACTTCAGCAAAGCAGTGGTCGTCCCGGCCTGCAAACACAAGCGCCCCCTCAGGGCAGCAGCGCCACGTTGCCAAGCCCCAGCCGCTCGTCCAGCCCCAGCAGGATATTCATATTCTGGATGGCCTGGCCGGACGCGCCTTTCACCAGATTGTCGATCACCGAGAGTACGACGACCAGTTCCCCGCCTTGAGGGCGGTGCACCGCAATACGGCAGACGTTGGCCCCCCGCACGCTGCGCGTCTCCGGATGGCTTCCAGCGGGCATCACGTCGACGAAAGGCTCGTTGGCATAGCGCTGCTCGTACAAGCGCTGCAAATCGACGGAAGTATCGGCAACCGTGGCGTACAGGGTGGCATGGATACCACGGATCATCGGCGTCAGGTGCGGGACGAAGGTCAGCCCCACCTCACTCTTGGCGGCACGCCGCAGTCCCTGGCCGATTTCCGGCAGGTGCCGATGCCCCTTCACCGCATAAGCCATCATGCTTTCGCCGGCCTCGGTGAACAGCGAGCCAAGCTTGGCCGCCCGCCCGGCGCCGCTGACACCCGATTTGCAGTCGGCGATCAGCCGCGAAGCATCGGCCAGACCGCTTTCCAGCAACGGCAGGAACCCCAGCTGGGTCGCCGTGGGGTAGCAACCGGGAACGGCGATCAGCCGAGCCTTGCGGATTTGTTCGCGATTGACTTCAGGCAACCCGTAGACCGCCTCCGGAAGCAGTTCGGGAGCACCGTGCGCCTGCCCATACCACTTCGCCCACTCCTCGGCATCCTGCAGGCGAAAATCGGCAGACAGGTCGATCACCCGCGTGCCGGCAGCCAGCAGTTCGCCGGCCAGCGCATGGGCGACGCCATGCGGGGTGGCGAAGAAGACCACGTCGCAGCCGCCCAGCGTGGCCACGTCAGGCACGCTGAAGGCGAGATCGTCATAGTGACCGCGCAGGTTCGGGTACATGTCGGTGACCTTCACCCCGTTCTCGGAACGCGAGGTGATCACCGCCACTTCGGCCTGGGGATGCTGGGCCAGCAGACGCAGCAATTCGACCCCGGTGTAGCCCGTGCCGCCGACGATACCGACCTTGACCATGACCTGCCCTCAACTGAACCCGTAAAGACGCCGATGATAAAGCCGCTTTGATCGTGGGCCAACCGCCAGGATGACCTGCGCCTCGACTGCCACTACTATCGACGCATTTGCCGACCAAGGATTCAATCGATGCTCTACCTCTGGCTCAAAGCGCTGCACATCATTGCCGTCGTCTGCTGGTTCGCCGGCCTGTTCTATCTGCCACGCCTGTTCGTCTATCACGCGATGAGCGAGGACCAGCCCAGCCGGGAGCGCTTCAAGATCATGGAACGCAAGCTTTATCGCGGCATCATGCTGCCGTCGATGATCGCCACGCTGGTGTTCGGCATCTGGATGATCCTGGTCAACCCTGGCCTGTTCAGCACCGGCGGCTGGCTGCATGCCAAGCTGGCCCTCGTCCTCCTGCTGATCGGCTATCACCACATGTGCGGTGCCCAGCTCAAACGCTTCGCCCGCGACGACAATACCCGCAGTCATGTGTTCTACCGCTGGTTCAACGAGATTCCGGTTCTTTTCCTGCTGGCGATCGTGATCCTCGTGGTGGTCAAACCGTTCTGAGAATCGGATCAACGCCGTTTTTTCCCGCGGGTCGACAAGGAAATCGTTACCCGCTTCGAAGGCCCGGCTGGCACTTCTTGTTTCGACCGGCCAGGCCCTCTACTCTTTGCCTTCCGACTCCTTGTGACATGGATGCCGTATGCAAGAAGCTCACTACAAGATCGTCTTCGATGGCGAACTGCTCCCCGGGATGCCGCTGGAAACCGTGAAGGCCAATCTGGCGAACCTGTTCAAGACCGACGCCGGCAAGATCGAGCGCTTATTCGGCGGCCAGGCGGCGGTCCTCAAGAGCAAACTCAACAGCGCTGAAGCCGACCGCTACCTCGGCGCTCTGCAGCGCGCCGGCGCCAAGGCATACAAGGAAGCCGAACACCCCGGCGTACCACTCAGCCTGGTGCAAACCGAAGAAGAGCAGGCTGCACAGCCGGCCGTATCGGCCATGGCACGCATGACATGCCCCAAGTGCGGCCATCTCCAGGACAAGTCCAGCGAGTGCCAGGCCTGCGGCATCATCATCGAGAAATACCTGGCGCGCCAGGCGCTGTCGGCCAACGCCCCGGCGACAAGCAAAGCCTCCAGCACACCGGCCTCACCCTATGCACCGCCGTCGGCATCTATCGGCGAAGCGCTACCCACCTATGGCGAACTCCGGCCTCTTTCCGTCACCGGTCGTATCGGCCGGCTGCGCTATCTGGCCTGGTCATTGGTAGTCATGGCCGCGGCGATGGGCCTGTTCGGCATTGCCGCGATCGTCATGGCGATATCCAGCACTGCCGGCCTGATCTGCATGGGCCTGATCGGCGTCGGCCTGCTGGTGGTCAGCGTGCAGATCGGCGTGCAGCGCCTGCATGACTTCGGCTGGTCCGGCTGGCTGATCCTGCTGAATCTGGTACCGGTCGTAGGCAGCCTCTTTCCGCTCGTCATGCTGCTGATGCCCGGCAATCGGCAAGTCAATCGCTACGGCTCACCGCCGCCACCCAACAGCCGATCGGTGAAGATCCTCGCAGCCCTCTGGCTGGTCGCGGTCCTCGGCGGCCTGGTAGCGGCATTGACCGTACCGGAACTGGTTCACCTACGCCAAGGCGCAGGCTTCTAGCCGTCCGGCCGGGCTACCCTAACCGGCCGGCACCGTGCGCCCATGGGCCCACTGCCGGAGCGCGGCCAGGCCCTCAGCCATCACCACGGAGAGCGGCGAGGTCGCCCGAATGCTCTCGAGCAGCATCGCCTGGTCGACCTGCCGCTGCCGGGCCTGCCCGGCGTAGACGGCACTCACCACCACCTGCTCGATCTCGGCGCCGGAGAAGCCTTCGCTGGCCTCGGCCAGCACCGCCAGCCCGAAATCCTCGGCCCGCAATTCTCGGCGCGCGAGATGGATGCGGAAGATTTCCGCCCGGGTTTCCAGGTCCGGCAGGTCGACGAAGAACAGCTCATCGAAACGCCCCTTGCGCAGCAGCTCTGGCGGCAGACGCTCGATCGCATTGGCGGTGGCGACCAGGAACACCGGCGCGGCACGTTCGGCCATCCAGGTCAGCAGCGTGCCCAGGACTCGCTGACTGACCCCGCCATCCATGTCGCCGGTCGCCAGGCCCTTTTCGATCTCGTCCATCCACAGCACGCACGGCGCCATCTGCTCGGCCAGTTTCAGCGCATCGCGCAGATTGCGCTCGGTCTCGCCGAAGTACTTGTTGTACAGGCAGGCGAAATCCAGCCGTAGCAGCGGCAGCCCCCACAGGCCCGCCACAGCCTTGGCCGCCAGGCTCTTGCCCCCACCCTGCACCCCGACCAGCATCACCCCCCGCGGCAGATCATCACCCTGCCCGCTCAGAAAGGCACCCTGGCGCTCGGCCAGCCAGCGCTTGAATTGCGCCAGCCCACCCACCTCGGCGAAGCGTGCCGTTTCGTACTCGAAACCAAGCACGCCATCGAGATCCAGCAACTGGAACTTGCTGCGGTTGAGCTCGGGAAGGTCTTCCTGGGTAATGGCTCCATCGTCGCAGATCACGTTACGCGCCAAGGCGCGTGCCTCGGCATGACTCAGCCCGCGAAGATTCTTCACCACCTGCTGCAGGGTTCGATTGTCGGTACGCACCCGCGCGCCGCGATTGCGCTCGCTCCAGCGGGTCGCCTCGTCACGGACGATGGCGAGCAGTTCCTCCTCGGCTGGCAACGACAGGCTGAATCGCGCCGCATGCCGCTGCACTTCCGCAGGCAGCTTGAGCGCATGGGAGACCAGCACCACGGTCGGCGCCGACGGCGCTCCGCTCATGGCGATCTCCTTGAGCAGCCGGACCAACCGCGGTTCATCGAGAAACGGGTGCAAATCGCAGAAGACATAGAGATTAGCCCCCGGGTCGTGCTTGACCAGCTTGAGCGCGATTTCCGGGGTGCAGCTTTGCTCGCCGCCCTGCAGTTCGCCGCCGAAGGCCAGATGGCGCAGCCCCTCGGTCACGGACCATACGTAGAAGCCGAGCCCCTGCCTGACCGCAAGCCCGGTCAGCGTCTCCAGCACTCGCTGCTCGTCCCACGACTCGACCAGCACCAGCCTCACCCGGGACTCCAGGACCAGGCCCAGATCATGTATATCGTTCTTCACGCCACCTCCCTGTACAGGCTCACCCTGACGCCCTGTTACACTGTCTGACCGATCTCTCCCGGAGAACTGCCATGGACTGTCTGTTTTGCAAGATCGTGGCCGGGGACATTCCCGCGCGCAAGCTTTACGAAGACGACCAGATTATCGCCTTCCACGATATCGCCGCTCAGGCCCCCGTACACTTTCTGGTGATTCCGAAGAAGCACATCGCCACGCTGCACGACCTGAGCGAGGACGACGACAAGATACTGGCCGGGCACCTTCTTTTCACTGCCCAGCGCCTGGCCGAAGAGCAAGGCTGCCAGGACGGCTTCCGGGTGGTGATGAACTGCAACGACCTCGGCGGCCAGACGGTCTACCACATTCACATGCACGTACTCGGTCAACGCCAGATGCATTGGCCGCCAGGCTGATGGCGAGCCCGTTGACGCGACTCGCCAGCTCCCGACCTGCCCGGAGGACATATGCCCAGCCAACGCCATTACTCCCCAGCCGACCGCCTGCTGATGCAGGCCGATGCCGCGCTACGAACCCTGCTTCCGTTCAGCGGGCAGCCGGCCCGGCCGTCACCCGCCGTCCTGAAAAACGAGGCCGAGCTCAACGACAGCGAAACCCGCCATGTCGCCGGCCTGATGCGCATCAACCATACCGGCGAGGTCTGTGCCCAGGCGCTGTACCAGGGCCAGGCCCTCACCGCCCGGCTGCCGCAGGTGCGCCAGGCCATGGAGCAGGCCGCCGACGAGGAGGTCGATCACCTGGCCTGGTGCGAGCAGCGGATCCGCCAACTGGGTAGCCACACCAGCGTGCTCAACCCCCTGTTCTACGGGCTATCGTTCGGCATAGGTGCTTCCGCAGGCCTGATCAGCGACCGCATCAGCCTGGGCTTCGTCGCCGCGACCGAAGATCAGGTCTGCAAGCATCTGGACGACCATCTGGGCCAGCTGCCGGCGAACGACGAGAAATCCCGTGCGATCCTGCAGCAAATGCGCGAGGACGAAGCACAGCATGCCACCAGCGCACTGGAGGCTGGCGGCCTGCGCTTCCCGGCGCCGGTCAAGTTCGGCATGAGCCTGGTTTCCAAGGTGATGACCAAGGCCACCTACCGGATCTGAGGCGAGCAGCACCCAAGGAAAAAGGGCGCCGAAGTGCCCTTTTTCCTTTACGGCGCGTTACGCCTGCCCGGGCATGTTGCGGGCGTAGAAGATTTCCAGCATCTCGTGGCGCAGGCGGTCTTCGACCTGCTTGCGCTGCTCCGCTGAAAGATTGCGGGTCGCGTCGCCGAACAGGTAGTTCTCCAGCGCGAAGTGCTTGAGCAGCATCTTGGTGTGGAACAGATTCTCCTGATACACATTCACGTCGGTCATCTGATAAGCCGAACGGGTGTCTTCGGAAAGGTAGTTCTGGATCGAGTTGATCGCATGATCGATGAAGTGCTTCTTGCCCTCGACATCGCGCGTGAAGCCACGCACGCGGTAATCCACGGTGACGATATCCGAATCGAACTGATGGATCAGATAGTTGAGTGCCTTCAACGGTGAAATCACGCCGCAGGTCGACACATCGATGTCCACGCGAAAGGTGGCGATACCCTCCACCGGGTGGATTTCCGGATAGGTATGGACCGTGATATGGCTCTTGTCGAGGTGCGCCAGGATGGTCTCCGGCAGCGGCCCCGGAGATTCCTCGATCTGGCTGTCGGTCGGCGTCACCGGCTGCTCGGAGATCAGGATCGTCACGCTGGCGCCTTGCGGCTCGTAATCCTGGCGGGCAATGTTCAGAATGTTGGCACCAATGATGTCGACAACATCGGTCAGAATCTGGGTAAGCCGCTCGGCGTCGTACTCTTCATCGATGTACTGCACGTAGGCCTGTTGATCTTCAGGCGTCTCGGCATAGCAGATGTCATAAATGTTGAAGCTCAAGGTCTTGGTCAGGTTGTTGAACCCGTGGAGCTTGAGTTTGCTTTTCACCATTGGGAAGCACTCCCTTGTTGCGGCACTACCGCGTGATGAGCATGCCCGTCAGATGCCGAGGCACCTGCGTAGGACGGAAAACACCTCTTCGCACCGGCGATTTATGGTTTTTGCGGATTGAATGAAACGACCCGAGCAAATCGGGGCGCGCATTATGCAGAACGTGTGGCGTCGATACCCGCGTTCGCCACCTCTTATGGACGTAAACGCGGACACACGAAGCAGAAGAGCGGGAACGCGAGTCAGCCGAGCTCGACGATCTCGTACGCATGCGTGATTTCGACCCCGGCCCGGCCCAGCATGATCGAAGCCGAGCAGTACTTCTCCGCCGACAGTTCTACCGCACGCTTGACCTGGGCCTCCTTCAGGCCGCGGCCTTTTACCACGAAGCGCAGGTGAATCCGGGTGAACACCTTGGGATCTTCGCTGGCGCGCTCCGCCTCGACGAAAGCCTCACAGCTTTCCACCGCCTGGCGGGACTTCTTCAGGATGCTCACCACATCGAAATTGCTGCAGCCGCCGAGCCCCAGGAGCAGCATCTCCATCGGCCGCACGCCGAGGTTGCGCCCACCATTTTCAGGTGGCCCATCCATCACCACCGCATGACCGCTGCCCGACTCGCCGACGAACATGGCGCCGTCGACCCATTGAATGCGCGCTTTCATCGCCAACTCCATAAAAAACGGGGCCGATAGCTTAACATGCGCGCCTGGATAGCCGACGACAGCACACGCGACTAAAGGTGCCCTTGACCATCTCGTTTCCATTGTCGCAACGTGTTGCCGGTCTACCTACGTCTGTTAAGCTGACGCCAGCTAAATGACAGCGACATAAGCGACATATAAGAAGAATCAGCCTTAATTGAGTACTTATCCGGGACCCACAGCATGGTAGCTATCACACTTACGCCCAAGATAAAGAACATCGACAAGTTGCTCGCGCATTGCCATAGGCGCCGCTACACCGCCAAAAGCACGATCATCTATGCCGGCGACCGTTGCGAGTCCTTGTTCTTCATCGTCAAAGGCTCGGTCACCATTCTCATCGAGGACGATGACGGGCGCGAAATGATCATCGCCTACCTCAACGCGGGCGACTTCTTCGGGGAGATGGGACTTTTCGAAAAGGAAGGCGCCGAAAAGGAACGCAGCGCCTGGGTGCGCGCCAAGACCGAATGCGAAGTCGCGGAGCTGAGCTACGCGAAGTTCCGCGAACTGACCCAACAGGACCCTGACATCCTCTATGCCCTCGGCAGCCAAATGGCCGAGCGCCTGCGCAACACCACGCGCAAGGTCGGCGACCTGGCCTTCCTCGATGTCACCGGCCGCGTCGCCCGCACGTTGCTGGACCTGTGCAAGCAGCCGGATGCCATGACCCATCCCGATGGCATGCAGATCAAGATCACCCGCCAGGAGATCGGCCGCATCGTCGGCTGCTCCCGCGAGATGGTCGGCCGCGTGCTCAAGAGCCTGGAGTCCCAGGGCCTGGTCTACGTCAAGGGCAAGACCATGGTGGTGTTCGGCACACGCTGAACGCCCCGACTACCGCTGCCTGCAGGCGCAGGCAGCGGCGGCCCCGTCACTCCGGATCGGCCACCACGGTGCGGCTGCGCGCGCGCTCGGGGAAGAACAGCCGCTGTAACTCCACCCCTGGCTGCTCGGCACGCATGAAGGCTTCACCGACCAGGAATGCGTAGACCTGGTTGATCTCCATCAGCTCGACATCGGCACGATTGAGGATGCCGCTCTCGGTTATCACCAGGCGGTCCTGCGGAATTCGCGGCAGCAGGTCCAGGGTGGTTTCCAGGCTGACCTCGAAGGTATGCAGGTTGCGATTGTTGATGCCCACCAGCGGCGTTTCCAGGCGCAGCGCCCGCTCCAGCTCGTCACCGTCATGAACCTCGACCAGCACGTCCAGCCCTTGTTCCTTGGCCACCGCGGCCAGCTCGTGCATGCGCGCATCGTCCAGCGCGGCGACGATCAGCAGGATGCAGTCGGCGCCCAGCGCCCGCGCCTCGACCACCTGGTAGGGATCGACCATGAAATCCTTGCGGATCACCGGCAACGAGCAGGCCGCACGGGCCTGCTGCAGGTAGGCGTCAGCGCCCTGGAAGAAATCGATATCGGTCAGCACCGACAGACAGGCGGCACCGCCGCCCTCGTAGCTGGCAGCGATCTCGGCCGGATGGAAGGGATCGCGGATCACGCCCTTGCTCGGCGAAGCCTTCTTCACCTCGGCGATCACTGCCGCTTCCTTGTTGCGCACACGCTGCTCGAGCGCCCTGGCGAAGCCGCGCAGCGGGTCGGCGACGGCCGCACGCTGCTCCAGTTCCGCCAGCCGGACGCGGCTGCGCCGCTCGGCAACCTCCTCGAACTTGCGTGCGATGATCTTCTCCAGCACGGTCGGCACGCTCATTGCTGATTCTCCTGGCGGAACACGGCGGTGAAGGAAACCAGTTCTTCCAGCTTGTCCCGGGCGAGGCCGGTGCACAGGGCATCATGCGCCATTTCGATTCCCTGCTTCAGGCTCGCCGCCACGTCGGCGGCATACAACGCGGCGCCGGCGTTGAGTACGATCATTTCGGCGGCCTTCTGGCCATTCTCGGTCTGCCGGCGACCCAGCGCATCGCGGATCAGTGTCAGCGAACCCTGGGCATCGTCCACGTTGAGCCCGATCAGGCTCTGGCTCTTGATGCCGAAGTCCTCCGGCTGGATGCTGTATTCGCGGATTTCGCCGTCCTTCAGCTCGGCCACGAACGTCGGTGCGGCCAGGCTGATCTCGTCCAGCCCGTCCTGCGCGTGCACCACCAGCACATGCTTGCTGCCCAGCCGCGCCAGCACCTCGGCCATCGGCCGGCACAGCGCCTTGCTGAACACGCCGAGCACCTGGTGCCTGACCCCGGCCGGATTGGCCATCGGCCCGAGGATATTGAACAGGGTACGCAGGCCCAGCTCGCGCCGTGGCCCGGCGGCGAACTTCATTGCGCCATGATGAGCCGGCGCGAACATGAAGCCGACCCCGACGGTATCGACGCTGCGCGCCACCTGCGGCGGCGTCAGCGCCAGATAGACTCCGGCCGCCTCGAGCAGGTCGGCGCTACCGCTCTTGCCGGAAACCGCCCGGTTGCCGTGCTTGGCCACCTTGCCGCCGGCCGCCGCCACCACGAACGACGCGGCGGTGGAGACGTTGAAGATGTTCATCCCGTCGCCGCCGGTCCCGCAGGTGTCAACCAGCTTGTCGGTGTCGAACGGCACCGGCTCGGCCAGCTCGCGCATCACCTGCACGGCACCGACAATCTCGTCGATAGTCTCGCTCTTCATACGCATGCCCATGAGGAAGGCGCCGACCTGGGCGTCGGTGCACTGCCCGGTCATGATCTGGCGCATGACCGCCTGCATCTCTTCGGTCGTCAGGTCCAGCTGGGCGACGATGCGGTTGAGGGCCTCCTTGATATCCATCAGCGCACACCTCCGGTCTGCTTCAGAAAATTGGCGAACAGCTCGTGGCCCTGCTCGGTGAGGATCGATTCGGGGTGGAACTGCACGCCCTCGACATTCAGCGTCTTGTGCCGCAGGCCCATGATCTCGTCGACCGAGCCATCTTCCAGACGGGTCCAGGCGGTAATCTCCAGGCAGTCGGGCAGGGTTTCGTGCTTGACCACCAGCGAGTGGTAGCGGGTGACGGTGAGTGGATTGTTCAGCCCGGCGAACACACCCTGATCGTGGTGGAACACGGGACTGGTCTTGCCGTGCATCACCTGGCGCGCGCGCACCACGTCGCCGCCGAAGGCCTGGCCGATGCTCTGGTGGCCCAGGCAGACCCCAAGGATCGGCAGCTTGCCGGCGAAATGGCGGATCAGCTCCAGCGACACGCCCGCCTCGTTCGGCGTGCAGGGGCCCGGCGACACCACGATACGCTCCGGCTGCAGCGCCTCGATCTCGGCCACGCTGAGCTCGTCGTTACGCACCACCTTGACGTCCGCGCCCAACTCGCCGAGGTACTGCACCACGTTGTAGGTGAAGGAATCGTAGTTATCCAGCATCAGCAGCATGATCAGTTCTCCTGCTCGTCGCGCTCGGCGAGGGCCACCGCGCGAAACATGGCGCGGCGTTTGTTCAGCGTTTCTTCCCATTCGAGCGCCGGCTGCGAGTCGGCGACGATGCCGGCGCCGGCTTGCACGTGCAGCTCGCCGTCCTTGATCACCGCGGTGCGGATGGCAATGGCGGTGTCCATGTTGCCGTTCCAGGCCAGGTAACCCACGGCACCGCCGTAGACGCCGCGCTTGACCGGCTCCAGCTCGTCGATGATCTCCATGGCGCGGATCTTCGGTGCGCCGGACAGGGTGCCCGCCGGCAGGATCGCACGCAGCGCATCCATGGCCGACAGCGGCGCCTTCAACTGGCCGGTGACGTTGGAGACGATATGCATGACGTTCGAATAGCGCTCGATGACCATCTTCTCGGTGACCTTGACCGAGCCGGTCTCGGCCACGCGGCCGACGTCGTTGCGCCCCAGGTCGATCAGCATCAGGTGTTCGGCCAGCTCCTTGGTGTCCGACAGCAGGTCCTGCTCCAGCGCCAGGTCGGCCTCTTCGCTGGCGCCACGCGGGCGAGTGCCGGCGATCGGCCGTACGGTGACCAGGCCGTCCTCGACCCGCACCAGCACCTCCGGCGACGAGCCCACCACGTGGAAATCGCCGAAATTGAAGAAGTACATGTAGGGCGTCGGGTTGAAGCAGCGCAGCGCCCGGTAGAGGTCGATGGGTGCCGCGCGGAACGGGATGGACATGCGCTGCGAAATCACCACCTGCATGCAGTCGCCGGCGAGGATGTAGTCCTTGATACGGCGCACCGCCTGCTCGAAATCCGCATGGCTGAAACTGGAACGGAAGGCCGGCTCGGTCCCCGGCCCGGCCTCGAAATCCAGCCCCAGGCGCGGCGTGATGGATTGCCGCAGGCGCTGGCGCAGCTGACGCAGGTAGGCCTGGCCTTCTTCGTAGGCATTCTCCGCCGCGGGATCGACCAGCACGATGCAATGCAGCTTGCCGGCCAGGTTGTCGAACACCACCAGCGCATCGGAGACCATCAGCAGGATGTCCGGCGTGCCCAGCGGATCGGGATTGGGGCAGTGGGCCAGCTTGCGCTCGACGTAGCGCACGCTGTCGTAGCCGAAATAGCCCACCAACCCGCCGTTGAAGCGCGGCAGCCCGGCCACCGGGGCGACGCGGTAGCGCTGCTTGAAGGCCTCGACGAAAGCCAGCGGATCGTCGGCTTCGCAGCGTTCCGTCTCGACGCCATCCACCGTGACGCGCACCTGGTGGTCATGCACCCGCAGCACGGTGCGGCACGGCAGGCCCATGATCGAGTAGCGCCCCCACTTCTCGCCGCCCTGCACGGACTCCAGCAGATAGGTGTTGGGCGCATCGGCCAGCTTCAGGTAGAGCGACAGCGGCGTATCGAAATCGGCCAGCGTTTCGAACGACAGCGGGATGCGGTTATGGCCTTCAGCGGCCAGGCACAGGAATTCTTCGCGGGTCATGTCAGCCTCGTGGTCTGAGGAGGGACGAACAAAAAAAGGGCAAACGTACCGGCGGCGCCGGCAGGAAAAAGTCAGGCGCGCCAGCGCCAGCGGGCCAGGGCCTTGATGACTTTCATCCATTGTTTGCGGGTAATCACCACGAGCTGATCTCTTCGGCGGGGCAAAAAGAGTCCGGTCACACTAGCGCAGCCCCGAATCCGAAGCAACCAGCAGACGCAGGTCGTCCAGCACCAGTTCCGGCGCCTCCTCGGCGATCGGCCGGCCGTGGTTGTAGCCATAGCTGACCGCGACACAACGCACCCCGGCCGCGTGCGCGGCCTGCACGTCGTTGCGCGAGTCGCCGATGAACAGCGACGCGGCCGCGCTGACCCCGGCCTTGTCCATCACCCAGAACAGTGCCGCCGGATCGGGCTTCTGCTGGGGCAGCGTATCGCCCCCGACCAGCCAGCCGAAATAGCCGCCCAGGTCCTTTTCCGCGAGCAGCGGGGCGACGAACTGTGCCGGCTTGTTGGTAATCACCGCCAGGCCCACCTGCCGCGCAGCGAGCCAGTCCAGGCATTCGCGCACGCCCGGATAGACGCGGGTGAGGGCATGGCCGCCGGCGTAGGCCTGCATGAACAGCGCCAACGCCAACTCGGTCTCGCCCTCGTCGACGCCGGCGTGCTCGTACTGCCCGGCCAAGGCGCGGCGTACCAGGACCCGCGAGCCGTTGCCGACCCAGTCGCGCACGCGCTCGATCCCGGCCGGCGCGCGCCCCAGTTGCAGCAGCATGCTGTCCACGGCGGCGGCCAGGTCCGGCACGGAATCCATCAGCGTGCCGTCCAGGTCGAACATCACCAGGCGCGGCAGAGCGCCCTCGAACAGCCGCTCCAGCGCCGTCATGGACGTACCCGGGCCAGCTCGCTGCGCATGCTGTCGATCACCGTCTTGTAGTCGGGCTGGCCGAAGATCGCCGAGCCAGCGACGAAGGTATCGGCGCCAGCCGCGGCGATCTCGCCGATGTTCCCGGCGTTCACCCCACCGTCGATCTCCAGGCGGATGTCGCGACCGCTGGCGTCGATCAGCGCGCGCGCCTCGCGCAGCTTGGCGAGGGTGCCGGGAATGAATTTCTGCCCGCCGAAGCCCGGGTTGACGCTCATCAGCAGCACCATGTCGACCTTGTCCATGACGTACTTCAGAACGTCCAGCGGCGTCGCCGGGTTGAACACCAGGCCGGCCTTGGCGCCGCCGTCGCGGATCAGCTGCAGCGAGCGATCGATGTGCTCGGAGGCCTCGGGGTGGAAGGTGATGTAGCTGGCGCCGGCCTCGAGAAAGTCGCCGATGATGCGGTCCACCGGCTTGACCATCAGGTGCACGTCGATCGGCGCGCCGATGCCGTACTTGCGCAGTGCCGCGCAGACCATCGGGCCGATGGTCAGGTTGGGCACGTAGTGGTTGTCCATCACGTCGAAGTGGACGATATCCGCGCCGGCGGCGAGGACCTTGTCGACCTCATCGCCCAGGCGGGCGAAGTCGGCGGAGAGGATGGACGGGGCGATGGCGAACGGCTGCATGACGCACCTCTGGCGGCGTAAAACACGAGCCGGCTAGTGTAACCGAGCCCGGCCCGGGGCGGGGCGACGTCTGGCCAGATACGCCGGCGGCGGCTAGGCTGGCGATCTGCCAAGGAGTCCATCGATGACGTTGAAGATGCTGGTTGGCGCGCTGGCGCTGCTCGTGCCGCTCGGCACCTGGGCCGAAGATAACGCAACGCCGACCGAGCCCGAGACACCACCCGCCGCGCCCGTTGCCCTGCGTCCGGCACTGGCCGAGCGCAGCACCCTGGAAGCCGAAGAGCTGGCGCGCCTGCTGCCACAACAGGCGGTGCGGCTGCAGGCCGGCGACGAACGTTTCGTCGCGCTCCACCTGCCTGCCAACGACGGCCAGCCCAAGGGCCTGGTGATCCTGCTGCCCGGCACCGGCGAGAATGCCGACTGGCCGAGCGCCATCGGCCCGCTGCGCCGGCGCCTGCCGGATGCCGGCTGGCACACCCTCAGCCTGAGCCTGCCGAATGCCGACGAGCCGCTGTTCAGTCGCACGAGCGCAGCCGAAGCGGCGCCCGAATCCGCTCCACCAGCGGATAGCAAAGCAGACGACGCAACGAAAAATCGCCCGGACGACCCGCCGAGCGAAGCCGGCTATCTGCCGGCCGAAACAGCGCCCCCGCTCGACGAAGAAAGCGAGCCGGCTGCCGAGCCCGAACCGGCAACAGCCGCACCCAGCCAGGCCGAGCGGATCCGTGCACGTATCGACAGCGCACTGGCCTTCGCCCGCCAGCAGAACGCCGCAACCATCGTCCTGCTGGGGCACGGCAGCGGCGCCTACTGGGCGGCCCGCTATCTTCAGCAGCAGGCGCCGGCGGATGTCCGGCACCTGCTGCTGGTGCAGGTTCGCACGCCGGCGGATCAGGAGCCCTCGCTGGAGCGCTTGCTCGGCGAACTCCGACTGGCCACCGGCGACTTCTATTTCGAGGATCGCGACGCCACTCGCGCAGCTGCCCGAGAACGGCTCAACACGAGCCGCCGGCTACGTCATCCGGACTACAGTCAGGTCGCCCTGCCAGTGTTGCCGGCTGACCGCGCCAACGAACAGGAACAGCTCTACCGGCGCATCCGCGGCTGGCTGACGAGACATCCCTGAGCAATCGCTCAGCGAAAGCCTCTGCGCTCGCGAATCAACGCATAGGCGCTGTGCAGTTCGCGGGTGCGCTCGGTGGCCTCGCGGACCTGGGCCGCGCTCGCTCCCGCGCCCGCCTGCTTGTCCGGATGGTGCTTGCTCAGCAGGCGCCGGTAGGCGCGCTTGATCAGTTGCGGGTCGGTGTCCCGGCGAACGCCCAGCAGTTGCAGCGCCTGCTCGTAGGCGCCGCCCCGGCCGGCTGGCGCCTCCTGCCGGCGAGTCGCGCCCAGGTCGAGCGCGGCTACCTCTGCCGCTTCCCAGCCCATCCACTTGCCCCAGAGCAGCACCAGCTCATGCTCGCGCGAGCCCATGCGTCCTTCGGCACGTGCCATGCTCCAGCAGGCCTGGAGGATGCGCCGACTTTCCTCCCGGCGCCCGCGCAGCCGCTGCAGCGGTGCACGCAGCCCGTCGCCACTGGCCTTGCCGCGGTTGAACGCCTCGATGGCCGCGCGTTGCGCCGGCCCGTCGAAGCCCTGCCGCTGCATCTCGGCCCGCGCCGCCTGGATGTGCGCCGGGCTGACCCGGCCACCGCTCTTGGCCAGTCGCCCCAGCAGGAAGAACAACAACTCGCTGCCCTGCAGCGCAGGCTTGCCCGCCAGGCGTTCGCGCAGGCTGGCCCAGGAATCGAGTCCCAACCGGCGATCCAGCACCTGCCCCAGCAATCCGCCGAGCAAGGCGCCGGGAATGCTCGCCAGGAGCCAGCCGATCAGGACACCCAACAGCGTGATGGGCCAGAACATTCAGCGTCGCGCCTCCAGAATCCGCTCGACCTCGGCCAGGCGCTCGTGGGTACCGACATCCACCCAGGTTCCCGCGTAGTGCTCGCCACTCACCCGCCCCGCCACCATCGCGCTACGCAACAGCGGCGCCAGCTTGAACGCGCCGGCCTGGCAACCGAGGAAAAGCTCGGGATGCAGCACCGCCATGCCGCTATAGGTCAGGCCCTCCCCGCCCCCGTCGATCTGCGTGACGGCGCCGCCAACGAGATGGAAATCCCCCTCCGGGTTGTGCTGCGGGTTGTCGACCAGCACCAGATGCGCCAACCCCGCCAGCGGGCGGCGTAGCCGCGCGAAGTCGTAGTCGGTCCAGATGTCGCCGTTCACCACCATGAAGGGCTCGCCGCCGAGCAACCCCAGCGCGCGCTGAATACCGCCGCCGGTCTCCAGCGGCTCGCCCTCCGCCGAATAGCGAATCCGCACACCGAAGCGCGCGCCGTCGCCGAGGTAATCCTCGATCTGTTGCCCGAGCCAGGCGTGATTGATCACCACGTCCTTGTACCCCGCCGCGGCCAGGCCGCGAACGTGATACTCGATCAGCGGCACACCACCGGCGCGCACCAGCGGCTTGGGCGTATGCAGGGTCAAGGGGCGCAAGCGTTCACCCTTGCCCGCGGCGAGGATCATCGCCTTCATGGCCGCACCTCCTGCGCCAGCTCGTCCAGCAGGCGCTGCAGTTCGGCCAGCTCCGGCCGCCGCGCCAGCACCGCCCGGATGTAGTCGAAGAACCGCGGCACGTCGGCCAGATAGCGCGGCTTGCCGTCGCGGTGACAGATCCGCGCGAAGATGCCGATCACCTTCAGGTGGCGCTGCACGCCCATCAGGTCGCTGGCCCGCAGGAATTCGTCGAGCGAGCCGGGCAGCGCCACGCCCGCCGCGCGCGCCTTGTGCCAGTAGCCCTCCAGCCAGCCCCGCACCTGCTCTTCGGGCCAACTGAGGAAGGCATCCTTGAACAGTGAAGTGATGTCGTAGCTGACCGGACCGAGCACCGCATCCTGGAAATCCAGCACGCCGGGATTGGGCTCACTGAGCATCAGATTGCGCGGCATGTAGTCGCGATGCACCAGCACCTGCGGCTGCGCCAGCGCCGAATCGATCAGCAGCCGGCAGATCCGCGCCCAGGCCGCCTGCTGCGCCTCGCTGAATTCGCAGCCCAGATGACGCTGCACGTACCATTCGGGAAACAATTGCAGTTCGCGACGCAACAGGGCCTCGTCATAGACAGGCATGGCCTGCGTGACCGGATGCGTCTGGAATTTCAGCAGCGCATCGATGGCATCGCCGAACAGCCGCTCGGCGTTGTCCCGGTCGATCACATCGAGGTACGTCTGGCGGCCCAGATCGGTCAGCAACAGGAAGCCGCGCTCGAGATCGGCGGCCAGCACCTGCGGCACGTGCACTCCGGCGGCACCCAGCATCTGCGCGACCTTGACGAAGGGCCGACAGTCTTCCTGGGGCGGCGGCGCATCCATGACGATCAGGCTGCGCGTCCCGCCCTGCCAGCGGAAATAGCGGCGAAAACTGGCGTCGCTGCTCGCGGCGGTCAGTTGCGCGGCCGGCACTTCGCCCCAGCCGCAGCGGGCGAAAAGCTCGGGCAGTCGTTGCTCCAGCCAGGCGCTGACGTCCAGCAGGCGTTGATCTTGATGCGGCATCCAGGGGTCTCCATGGCGCTAGCCGATAGGCGGGTCATGCTTTATTATCCTGCATCTTTCTCAGCCCATCGAGAGGCGTGCGGCCCAGCCGGACGATGGCTCGCCGCAAGCACGGACCAAAGAACAAGATGGCAGTCAAATACCCCGCGTTTCGTAGAAAATTCCCCCTACTGGTTACTGGCGGTCTGCTTGCATTGCAACCGGTAGCCGTGCCTTTTGTCGTTGCGGCCGAACAGTTCGCCTGCCAGCCCGACGCGTCGGGCAGCTGGAACTGCGCATCCAATGCCGCCAGGCCCGACCTGCCGCCGCGCCCGGTACACAGCGGCAGCGCCGTCAGCACGCCAAGCGCAGCCACGCCCGCGACCGCCAAGGCCGATGCGCCGACCGCCACCACCCGCCTGGTTACCGAGAGCAAGGGCCGCGCCCTGGCCTCGCGCAGCGCCGATTACAGCCATCTCGATTGGGTCCCGCGCGACCAGCTGACGCCCGCCCAGCTCGCCGAAACCGGCCCCTACTGCGCCGGCACCTACGTCGAGCCGGATCGTCCCGGCAAATTCGACGATACCCCGATGAGCGAAGCGCCGACCTATGTCTCGGCCAAGGCCACGCGCTACGAGCAGGAACAGGAAATCGCCACCCTGGCCGGCGACGTGGTCCTGCGCCAGGGCAGCATCCAGGCCGAGGCCGACGAAGGCAATCTGTACCAGCTGGAGAATCGCGGCGAGCTGAGCGGCAACGTGCGCTTTCGCGATCGCAACGCACTGATGGTCGGCGACCGCGCGGAAATCTTCCTCGACAGTGGCGAGGCCAAGGTCGAGAACGTCGAGTACGTGGTGCACTCCGGCAAGGTTCGCGGCAGCGCGCAATATGCCAAGCGCGAAGAGACCGCGATCATCCGCCTCAAGGACGGTACCTACACCAGCTGCGAGCCGGGCGAGAACAGCTGGCACCTGAAGGGCAACAACGTCACGCTGAACCCCGCCACCGGCTTCGGTTCGGCCACCAACGTCACGCTGCGGGTCAAGGATATTCCGGTGTTCTACACACCCTATATCCACTTCCCCATCGATGACCGGCGCCAGTCCGGCTTTCTCGCGCCGAGCATCGGCTCGTCGAGCGACACCGGCTTCTCGCTGCAGACGCCCTACTACTTCAACCTGGCACCGAACTTCGACGCCACCCTGTACCCGCACCTGATGACCGACCGCGGGCTGCTGATGGAAGGCCAGTTCCGCTACCTCACGCGCAGCAGCGAAGGCCAGTTCGGCGCGGCCTACCTGGACGACAGCAACGACGACCGCGAGCTGCAGTCGGAGTACGAAGACCAGCGCTGGATGTACAGCTGGCAACACCGCACCGGCCTGGATTCGCGCTGGCTCGCCGAGGTCGACTACACCGATATCAGCGATCCGTATTATTTCCAGGACCTGGACAGCAACCTGGGCATCAACCAGCCGGATCACCTCGACCAGCGCGGCACCCTGACCTACCGCGGCGACAGCTACACCGCCCGCCTGAACATGCATGCCTACGAGCGTGCCACGGTAGCCGACATCACCCCCTACGAGCGGTTGCCGCAGCTGACCCTCGACGGACGCCTGCCGTTCCAGCCGGGCGGCCTGAACTTCGCCTACAAGACCGAGTTCGTCAGCTTCCAGCGTAACCTGCGCAGTGGCGACTTCATCAACGAGGACGGCAACCCGGAACAGTGGTACGACGACCGCCTGCGCGGCCTGACCCGCGCCGAGGGCGAACGCCTGCACCTGGAACCGGGCGTCAGCCTGCCGCTGAACTGGTCGTGGGGCTTCCTCAAGCCGTCGCTAAAATATGCCTATACCCAGTACGACCTGGACCTGGACGGCCGTGGGCAGAGCACGCTGGCCAGCTATGAGTCGTTCGACAGCAGCCAGAACCGCAGCGTACCGATCTTCAGCGTCGACAGCGGCCTGTATTTCGACCGGGCCACCCAATGGTTCGGCAAGGACTACAACCAGACGCTCGAACCCCGACTGTTCTACCTCTACGTGCCGGAAGAAGACCAGGACGACATCCCGGTCTTCGATACCGGCGAAAGCAGCTTCAGCTACTCCTCGCTGTGGCGCGAAAACCGCTTCTCCGGCAAGGACCGCATCGGCGACGCCAACCAGGTCTCCCTCGGCGTGACCAACCGTTGGGTCGAGGCCAACGGCTTCGAGCGCCAGCGCTTCAGCATCGGCCAGGCGTTCTACTTCGAAGATCGCAAGGTGCAGCTGCGTGGCATCGACTACCGCACCCGCGCCAGTGCCACGTCCGACGTATCGCCCTATGCGCTGGAGTACATGTACCGCTACAACCGCGACTGGCGCTTCACCTCGACCTTCAACTGGGACCCAGACAGCCACAGCACCCGCTCCGGCAGCGCCATGTGGCACTACCAGCCGGCCGACAACCCGGGCAAGATCGTCAACGTCGGCTATCGCTACCGCAACGACACCATGCGCTTCGACCAGGCGACCGGCGAGTGGACCTACGGCGGAGACTACGGCAACTGCGAAACCGACCCGGCCAACTGCATCAAGGACTACTACAAGATCAACCAGCACGACTTCTCCGTCATCTGGCCGATCGTCCCGCAATGGAGCGTCATCGCCCGCTGGCAGCACGACTACAGCCGCAGCCGCACCCTGGAAGCCTTCGGTGGCTTCGAGTACGACAGCTGCTGTTGGAAACTGCGCCTGATCAACCGCTACTGGATCGACTACGACGAGACCAGTCTCAACCCCGACCGCAATGATGAGCCGGACCGCGGCATCTTCCTGCAGATCGTCCTCAAGGGACTCGGCGGCGTAGTCGGCAATGCGACCGAAACTTTCCTCGACGAAGGCATCCAAGGTTACCGTGAACGTGAAGATCAAGCTTTCTGAAGTACTCCGCCCGCTCGCGCTCGGCGCCCTGCTGCTGGGCGGTGCGACCCTCGCGCCCACAGCCCTTGCCCAGGTCCAGCCGCTGGACCGCGTGGTGGCCATCGTCGACAACGACGTCATCATGCAGAGCCAGCTGGAGCAGCGGATACGCGAAGTGCAGCAGACCATCGACAAGCGCGGCGCCGACGCACCGCCGATGGACGTGCTGCAGCAGCAGGTGCTGGAGCGCCTGATCACCGAGAACCTGCAGCTGCAGATCGGTGAGCGCTCCGGCATTCGCATTTCCGACGAAGAGCTCAACCAGGCCATGGGCACCATCGCCCAGCGCAACAACATGACCCCGGAGCAGTTTCGCGACGCCCTGACCCGCGACGGCCTGAGCCTGGAAACCGCCCGCGAGCAGATCCGCCGCGAGATGATCATCAGCCGCGTGCGCCAGCGCCGGATCGCCGAGCGCGTCCAGGTCTCCAACCAGGAGGTGCAGAACTTCCTCGCCTCCGACCTCGGCAAGCTGCAGCTGTCCGAGGAATACCACCTGGCCAACATCCTCATCGCCGTGCCGGAAGCCGCCGATTCGGCGACCATCCAGGCCGCCGAACGCACCGCCATGGACACCTACCAGCAACTGCAGCAGGGCGCCGACTTCGCCCGCCTCGCGGTCTCCCGTTCGGCCAGCGAGAATGCCCTGGAGGGCGGCGACATGGGCTGGCGCAAGGCTGCCCAGCTGCCACCGCCCTTCGACAGCCAGGTCCGCGAACTGACCGTCGGCGAAGTGACCCAGCCGGTACGCACGCCACCGGGCTTCATCCTGCTCAAGCTGCTGGACAAGCGCGGCGGCGAAACCCAGGTGCGCGACGAAGTGCATGTGCGTCACATCCTGATCAAGCCGAGCGCCATTCGCAGCGACGACGAAGCCCGCCTGCTGGTGCAGCGCCTGCGCGACCGCATCGGCGCCGGCGAAGACTTCGCCCAGCTGGCGAAAAGCTTTTCCGAGGACCCGGGCTCGGCCCTCAATGGCGGCGACCTGAACTGGATCGATCCCGCCTCGCTGGTGCCCGAGTTCCGCGAGGTCATGGCCAATACCGCCAGCGGCGAGCTGTCCCAGGCGTTCAAGTCGCCCTATGGCTGGCATATCCTCGAAGTCCTCGGTCGCCGCGCCACCGATGCCAGCGAGGAGTTCCGCGAGCAACAGGCCCTGACCCTGCTGCGCAACCGCAAGTACGACGAAGAACTGCAGGCCTGGCTGCGTCAGATCCGCGACGAAGCCTATGTGGAAATAAAGCTTTAAGCTGGAGAAAAGCGTAGGGTGGATGTCGCTTTTTACATCCACCGCAACTCCGCGCGGTGGATCGATGAAGCGCGATCCACCCTACGAAGCTGCACGCCAGGATGCGGGGTGATGGCCGAAGGGTCGCCACCCCGTTTGCATTTCAGGCGGGCGCCCGCCGCCCCATGCCGAGAGCACACCGATGACTCTTTCCCGCCCCTTCGTTCTCACCCCTGGCGAACCGGCCGGCATCGGCCCGGATCTCTGTCTGCTGCTGGCGCGCCAGGCGCAACCGCAAGCCCTGGTGGCCATTGCCAGCCGTGCCCTGCTGGCGCAGCGTGCCGAGCAACTGGGGCTGGCCATCGAACTGCGCGATGCCGGGCCGCAGAACTGGCCAGGCGAACCGGCGCCGGCCAACTGCCTGTACGTCTGGGACACCCCGCTCGCCGCGCCGGTGACGGCAGGCCAGCTCGACCCGCGCAACGCCCACTATGTGCTGGAGACGTTGACCCGCGCCGGGCGCGGCTGCCTGGACGGCAGTTTCGCCGGCATGATCACCGCCCCGGTGCACAAGGGCGTGATCAACGAAGCCGGCATTCCCTTCTCCGGGCACACCGAATTCCTCGCCGAGCTGACCCACACCGAGCAGGTGGTGATGATGCTGGCCACGCATGGCCTGCGCGTGGCACTGGTCACCACCCACCTGCCGCTCAAGGACGTCGCCGCCGCGATCACCGCCGAGCGCCTGCAGCGGGTCACGCGTATCCTGCACGCCGATCTCGTCGGCAAGTTCGGCATCGCGCAGCCGCGCATCCTGGTCTGCGGCCTGAATCCCCACGCGGGCGAAGGCGGCCACCTGGGGCGCGAAGAAATCGAGATCATCGAGCCGACACTCGAGCAACTGCGTGGCGAAGGGATGAATCTGATCGGCCCGCTGCCGGCCGACACGCTGTTCACGCCGAAGCATCTCGAACGCTGCGACGCCGTTCTGGCGATGTACCACGACCAGGGCCTGCCGGTGCTCAAGTACAAGGGCTTCGGCGCCGCGGTCAATGTCACCCTCGGCCTGCCGATCGTACGCACCTCGGTGGACCACGGAACCGCGCTGGATCTGGCCGGCTCTGGCCGGATCGACATCGGCAGCCTGCAGGTTGCGCTGGAGACGGCCTACCAGATGGCCGGACGCTCGAACCAGGCCGCCAGCCGAGAGGATGCCGATAGCAGGCGCACCTGTTAAGCTTCGCGTCTTTGCATTTTCGCTTTACGCTCTTGCTTGACGCTTGCGGCTTGAAGCTTGGAGCTGCCTTCATGTCCGACTATCAACACCGTGCGCGCAAGCGCTTCGGCCAGAACTTCCTGCACGACGCCGGGGTGATCCACCGCATCCTGCGGGCGATTCATGCCAAGGAAGGTGAGCGTCTGGTCGAGATCGGCCCTGGCCAGGGCGCACTCACCGAGGGGCTGCTCGACAGCGGCGCACACCTGGACGTGGTCGAACTCGATCTGGATCTGATCCCGATCCTGCAAAGCAAATTCGCCGAGCGGGCCAATTTCGCCCTGCACCAGGGCGATGCGCTGAAGTTCGACTTCGCTCGCCTCAGCGACCAGCCGGCCAGCCTGCGCATCGTCGGCAACCTGCCGTACAACATTTCCACGCCGCTGATCTTCCACCTGCTCGACCATGCGCGGCTGATCCGCGACATGCACTTCATGCTGCAGAAGGAAGTGGTCGAACGCCTGGCCGCTCAGCCAGGCGGCGGCGACTGGGGCCGGCTGTCTATCATGGTGCAGTATCACTGCCGCGTGGAGCATCTGTTCAACGTCGGTCCGGGCGCCTTCAACCCGGCGCCCAAGGTCGATTCGGCCATCGTCCGGCTGGTGCCCCACGAGACGCTGCCGCATCCGGCGCGCGATCACCGCCAGCTGGAACGCGTCGTGCGCGAGGCCTTCAACCAGCGTCGCAAGACCTTGCGCAATACCCTCAAGGGGCTGCTCGACGCGCAGGCCATCGAGGCCGCCGAGGTGGATGGCAGCCTGCGCCCCGAGCAGCTGGACCTGGCGGCCTTCGTCCGCCTTTCCGATCAACTGACCGAGCGCAGCTAGGGCCACGGTCCCGGGCTGCACTCCAGCGAGCCGGCTAATGTCCGAAGATCAACGCTATCGCATCGATGTCAGCGTCACGCCCCGCTACCTGGCCGCACAGTCGGAGCCGGAACAAAACCGCTACGCCTTTGCCTACACGGTAACCATCGAAAACACTGGCGAGATTGCGGCGCAGCTGCTTTCACGGCACTGGATCATCACCGATGGCGATGGCCAGGTGCAGGAAGTGCGCGGCGCCGGGGTCATCGGCGAACAGCCGCTGATCGCCCCGGGCGAGCACCATGTCTATACCAGCGGCACCCTGTTGCCGACCTGCGTCGGCAGCATGCAGGGCAGCTATCAGATGCTGGCGGAGGATGGGCACCGCTTCGACGCCGTCATCGCGCCGTTCCGCCTGGCCGTACCCGGAGCACTGCATTGACCACCTATGCAGTCGGCGACCTGCAGGGTTGCCTGGAACCCCTGAAATGCCTGTTGCAGCGGGTCGATTTCAGCCCGTCGCGCGACTGCCTGTGGCTGGCCGGCGATCTGGTCAACCGTGGCCCGCAATCGCTGGAGGCCCTGCGCTTCGTCCGCGACCTCGAAGGGGCCGCCATCACCGTGCTCGGCAACCACGACCTGCATCTGCTGGCCGTGGCGCATGACATCGAGCGCCTGCGCAAATCCGATACCCTCAAGCCGATTCTCGCCGCGCCCGACCGCAACGACCTGATCGACTGGCTGCGCCGCCAGAAGCTCATCCACTACGACGCCGGGCGGCATACCGTGCTGGTGCATGCGGGCATCCCGCCGCAATGGACGCTGGAGAAGGCGCTCCGGCGCGCGGCCGAAGTCGAACAGGCCTTGCAGGACGACGCCCTGCTGCTGCCGTTCCTCGACGGCATGTACGGCAACCAGCCGGCCAAGTGGAGCAAGGAGCTGCACGGCGTGCCGCGCCTGCGCCTGATCACCAACTATTTCACCCGCATGCGCTTCTGCAAGGCCGACGGCACCCTCGACCTGGAAGCCAAGGAAGGCGTCGACAGCGCACCGTCCGGCTACGCGCCCTGGTTCAGCCATCCGGGCCGCAAGACCCGCAACGTCAAGCTGATATTCGGCCACTGGGCCGCCCTCGAAGGCCGCTGCGACGAGCCGAACGTCTTCGCCCTGGATACCGGCTGCGTCTGGGGCAATGCCATGACGCTGATGAACCTCGACAGCGGCGAGCTGCATCGCTGCAACTGCGACCACGGGAAACCGCTATGACCGACTTCAAACGCATCGCCCCCGAACAGGCCCTGGCCATGCGCGAAGCTGGCGCGGTGGTCGTCGACATCCGCGACCCGCACAGCTATGCCAACGGCCATATCGCCGGTTCCGTGCACCTGGACAACCATTCGCTGCCGGACTTCATCGCCGCCGCCGACCTCGACCAGCCGCTGATCGTGACCTGCTACCACGGCCATTCCAGCCAGAGCGCCGCAGCCTACCTGGCCAACCAGGGTTTTTCCGAGGTCTACAGCCTCGACGGCGGTTTCGAGCTCTGGCGCCACGCCTACCCCGCGCATGTCGAACGCGACGAGCAAGCGTAAAAAAATATTTCCCGCCGGTGCCGCGCCAGCCGCGGCCTGAGCCCTGCCGCCAGCCGAACGGCAGGGCCTAAATGCATTCGCTCTTCTTGACCACGCCGAATCCGAACTATCCTTGAGTTCAGGCCATCCAATGAATGAAAGCCGGGAAACGGCTACCGGAATTCAGGGTTTCGACCATTAGGTGTTCGGGGGAACTCCACTGGCCGCCACTTCGGCCGGGCTCCAGGATGCCTGATGACACGCCATTCGTGCATCGACCGAGGTGAAGTCATGAGCATTTTCAGCCACTTCCAGCAACGATTCGAAGCGACCCGCCAGGAAGAGTATTCGCTCCAGGAATACCTCGATCTGTGCAAGCAGGACCCGGGAACCTATGCCAGCGCCGCCGAGCGGCTGCTGACGGCCATCGGCGAGCCCGAACTGGTGGACACCTCCACCGACCCGCGGCTGTCGCGCATCTTCTCCAACAAGGTGATCCGCCGTTACCCGGCCTTCGCCGACTTCCATGGCATGGAGGAATGCATCGACCAGATCGTGTCCTACTTCCGCCATGCCGCCCAGGGCCTGGAGGAGAAGAAACAGATCCTCTACCTGCTCGGCCCGGTCGGTGGCGGCAAATCCTCGCTGGCGGAAAAGCTCAAGCAATTGATGGAGCACGTGCCGTTCTACGCCATCAAGGGCTCGCCGGTCTTCGAGTCGCCGCTCGGCCTGTTCAACCCCGCCGAGGACGCGCAGATCCTCGAAGAGGACTACGGCATCCCGCGGCGCTACCTCAACAGCATCATGTCGCCCTGGGCGACCAAGCGCCTGCAGGAATTCGGCGGCGACATCAGCCAGTTCCGCGTGGTCAAGCTCTACCCCTCGATCCTCAACCAGATCGCCGTGGCCAAGACCGAGCCGGGCGACGAGAACAACCAGGACATCTCCTCGCTGGTGGGCAAGGTGGATATCCGCAAGCTGGAGGAATTCCCGCAGAACGATCCCGACGCCTACAGCTACTCCGGCGCCCTGTGCCGGGCCAACCAGGGCCTGATGGAATTCGTCGAGATGTTCAAGGCGCCGATCAAGGTGCTGCACCCGCTGCTGACCGCCACCCAGGAGGGCAACTACAACAGCACCGAGGGCCTCGGCGCGATCCCCTACAGCGGCATCCTGCTGGCCCACTCCAACGAATCGGAATGGCACAGCTTCCGCAACAACAAGAACAACGAGGCCTTCATCGACCGCATCTACATCGTCAAGGTGCCCTACTGCCTGCGGGTCAGCGACGAGATCAAGATCTACGACAAGCTGCTGACCAACAGCTCGTTGTCCCAGGCGCATTGCGCGCCGGATACGCTGAAGATGCTGGCCCAGTTCTCGGTACTGTCGCGGCTCAAGGAGCCGGAGAACTCCAACATCTACTCGAAGATGCGTGTCTATGACGGCGAGAACCTGAAGGACACCGACCCCAAGGCCAAGTCGATCCAGGAATACCGCGACGCGGCCGGGGTCGACGAGGGCATGAACGGGCTTTCCACCCGCTTCGCCTTCAAGATCCTCTCCAAGGTCTTCAACTTCGACCCCCACGAGATCGCCGCCAACCCGGTGCACCTGCTCTACGTGCTGGAGCAGCAGATCGAGCAGGAACAGTTCCCCGCCGAGGTGCGCGAACGCTACCTGCGCTTCATCAAGGAATACCTGGCGCCGCGCTACGTCGAGTTCATCGGCAAGGAAATCCAGACCGCCTACCTCGAGTCCTACAGTGAGTACGGGCAGAACATCTTCGACCGCTACGTGCTGTACGCCGACTTCTGGATCCAGGACCAGGAATACCGCGATCCGGAAACCGGCGAGATCCTCAACCGCGTGGCGCTCAACGAGGAGCTGGAGAAGATCGAGAAGCCGGCCGGCATCAGCAACCCGAAGGATTTCCGCAACGAAATCGTCAACTTCGTGTTGCGCGCCCGCGCCAACAACAACGGCAAGAATCCCTCATGGCTCAGCTACGAGAAACTGCGCGTGGTCATCGAGAAGAAGATGTTCTCCAACACCGAGGACCTGCTGCCGGTCATCAGCTTCAACGCCAAGGCCAGCAAGGAAGACCAGAAGAAGCACAACGATTTCGTCGTGCGCATGGTAGAGCGCGGCTATACCGAAAAGCAGGTTCGCCTGCTCTCCGAGTGGTATCTGCGGGTGCGTAAATCGCAGTAAGCGGCTGGAAGCCTGAAGCCGGGAACGGAACGCTCCGCTTCCGGCTTCGGGTATATGCTTTTCAGCCTAGCCCGGAGGGCCTATGAGCTACGTGATCGACCGTCGCCTGAATGGCAAGAACAAAAGCACGGTGAACCGCCAGCGCTTCCTGCAGCGGTACCGTGGGCACATCAAGAAAGCGGTGGAGGAAGCCGTTGGCCGTCGTTCCATCACCGATATGGAACATGGCGAACAGATCAGCATCCCCGGCCGCGATATCGACGAGCCGGTGCTGCACCACGGCCGCGGCGGACGCCAGACCATCGTCCACCCCGGCAACAAGGAATTCATCGCCGGCGAACGCATCCCGCGGCCGCAGGGGGGCGGCGGCGGCCAGGGCGCCGGCCAGGCCAGCAACAGCGGCGAAGGCATGGACGACTTCGTGTTCCAGATCACCCAGGAGGAATTTCTCGACTTCATGTTCGAGGACCTGGAACTGCCCAACCTGGTCAAGCGCCACCTCACCGGCGCCGATACCTTCAAGACGGTGCGCGCCGGCATCGCCAACGAAGGCAACCCGTCGCGGATCAACATCGTGCGCACCCTGCGCTCGGCGCATGCCCGGCGCATCGCGTTGTCCGGCAGCAGCCGTTCGCGGCTGCGCGAATTGAAGGTAGAACTGGAACGGCTGCGCCTGGAGGAACCGCACAACTTCGGCGATATCAAGGCGGCGGAGGAGGAAATCGAACGGCTCAAGGCGCGCATCAACCGCGTGCCGTTCCTCGACACCTTCGACCTCAAGTACAACCTGCTGGTCAAGCAGCCCAACCCCAGCTCCAAGGCGGTGATGTTCTGCCTGATGGACGTCTCCGGCTCGATGACCCAGGCGACCAAGGACATCGCCAAGCGCTTCTTCATCCTGCTCTATCTGTTCCTCAAGCGGAACTACGACAAGATCGACGTGGTGTTCATCCGCCACCACACCAGCGCCAAGGAAGTCGACGAGGAGGAATTCTTCTACTCGCGGGAAACCGGCGGCACCATCGTCTCCAGCGCGCTGAAGATGATGCAGGAGATCATGGCCGAGCGTTATCCGGCCAACGAGTGGAACATCTACGCCGCGCAGGCCTCCGACGGCGACAACTGGAACGACGATTCGCCGCTGTGCCGCGACATCCTGATCAACCAGATCATGCCGTTCGTGCAGTATTTCACCTACGTCGAAATCACCCCACGCGAGCACCAGGCGCTCTGGTACGAGTACAACCAAGTGGCCGAAACCTTCGCCGAGGCGTTCGCCCAACAGCAACTGGTGAGCGCGGCGGACATCTACCCGGTGTTCCGCGAACTCTTCCAGCGACGGATGACCAGTTGAGGTGCGCATGAAACGACAGCCCATTTCCACCGGCTCGGAATGGACCTTCGACCTGATCCGCGCCTACGACCGCGAAATCGGCCGGATCGCCGAACGCTACGCGCTGGACACCTACCCCAACCAGATCGAGGTGATCACCGCCGAGCAGATGATGGATGCCTACGCCTCGGTGGGCATGCCGCTGGGCTACCACCACTGGTCCTACGGCAAGCAGTTCCTGCACACCGAGAAGCACTACAAGCGCGGCCAGATGGGCCTGGCCTACGAGATCGTGATCAATTCCGACCCGTGCATCGCCTACCTCATGGAAGAGAACACCATGACCATGCAGGCGCTGGTGATCGCCCACGCCAGCTACGGCCACAACAGCTTCTTCAAGGGCAACTACCTGTTCCGCACCTGGACTGACGCCAGCTCGATCATCGACTACCTGGTGTTCGCCAAGCAGTACATCACCCAGTGCGAGGAGCGCCACGGCATCGAAGCGGTGGAAGACCTGCTCGATTCCTGCCATGCGCTGATGAACTACGGTGTCGACCGCTACAAGCGGCCCTACCCCATTTCCGCGGAAGAAGAACGGCGCCGGCAGAAGGATCGCGAGGAGCACCTGCAAAAGCAGATCAACGATCTCTGGCGGACCATTCCCAAGGCCGGCGACAAGGGCGACGAGCGCGAACGCGACCAGCGCTTCCCGGCCGAGCCGCAGGAGAACATCCTCTACTTCATCGAGAAGCACGCGCCGCTGCTCGAGCCCTGGCAGCGCGAAGTGGTGCGCATCGTGCGCAAGATCGCGCAATACTTCTACCCGCAGCGCCAGACCCAGGTCATGAATGAGGGCTGGGCGACCTTCTGGCATTACACGCTGCTCAACGACCTCTACGACGAGGGACTGGTGACCGACGGCTTCATGATGGAATTCCTCCAGTCGCACACCAGCGTGATCTACCAACCGGGCTTCGACAGCCCCTACTACAGCGGCATCAACCCCTACACCCTGGGCTTTGCCATGTACCAGGACATCCGCCGCATCTGCGAACACCCCACCGAGGAGGACAAGCGCTGGTTCCCGGACATCGCCGGCAGCGACTGGCTGACCACGGTCAAGTTCGCCATGGCCAACTTCAAGGACGAGAGCTTCATCCTGCAGTTCCTCTCGCCCAAGGTGATCCGCGACCTCAAGCTGTTCAGCATCCTCGACGACGATCGCAAGGAGGAGCTGCTGGTGCCGGCGATCCACGACGAAGGCGGCTACCACACCATTCGCGAACTGCTGGCCGCGCAATACAACCTCGGCAACCGCGAGCCCAACGTGCAGGTGTGGAACGTCGATCGCCGCGGCGATCGCTCGCTGACCCTGCGCCACCAGCAACACGACCGCAAACCGCTGGGCAGCTCCACCGACGAAGTGCTCAAGCACCTGCATCGGCTGTGGGGCTTCGATGTGCATTTGCAGTCGATGCAGGACGACAAACTGGTCGACAGCCACCACATGCCGCCGCGCAGCAACGGCGAGGTGGAAACCGAAAGCCGCTTCCCGGGCATGAACTTCGCCTGAGGGGCGCGCCCGGCGCCACTCGCGGCAAGGGGTGGCCCGGGCGCGCTTATCCTTTATCCTCCGCGCCAACGGAGGTGAACAATGCAGATCTACAAAGTCGGCGGCGCAGTGCGCGATCGCCTGTTGGGCCGCGCGGTGAGCGAGGTGGACTGGGTGGTGGTCGGCGCCAGCGCCGAGGAGATGCAGGCCAGGGGCTTCCGCCCGGTCGGTGCCGATTTCCCGGTATTCCTGCATCCGCAGACCGGCGAGGAGTACGCGCTGGCACGCACCGAACGCAAGAGCGGCCGCGGCTACGGCGGCTTCACCTTCTACGCCAGCCCCGACGTCACCCTCGAGGACGACCTGATCCGTCGCGATCTCACCATCAACGCCATGGCCGAGGACGAAGCCGGGCACCTGGTCGACCCCTACGGCGGCCAGCGCGACCTCCAGGCGCGCCTGCTGCGGCATGTCTCCCCCGCCTTCGCCGAGGACCCGTTGCGCGTGCTGCGCGTCGCCCGCTTCGCCGCCCGCTATGCCGGGCTCGGCTTCAGCGTCGCCGAGGAAACCCGCGCGCTGATGCGCCAGCTGGCCCGTTCCGGCGAGCTGTCGGCGCTGACGCCGGAGCGCAGCTGGAAGGAAATCTCCCGTGCACTGATGGAGCCGCGCCCGGACGTGTTCGTCCAGGTGCTGCACGATTGCGGCGCCCTGGCCGAGCTGTGGCCGGAAGTGGAGGCCGTGATCGAACACGGCTGCGGCGCACACCTGTTCGGCGTGCTGCGCCAGTGCGCGACACACGGGCAACCGTTGCCCGTACGCTGGGCCTGCCTGCTGCAGGGCTGCGCCGCGACGCCCCAGGAGCCCAGCCATGAAGCGAACGACGTGCGCCTGATCGATGCCGTTAACCGGCGCAGCAAGGCGCCGCGTGACTGCCAGGAGCTGGCCCTGCTGGTCGGGCAATACCAGGATCATGCCGCCCATGCCGGCGACCTGCCGGCCGAAGCGCTCTTCGACCTGCTGCAGCATTTCGACATCTACCGCCGCCCCGAGCGCTTCGAGCAGTTCCTCGCCGCCTGCGAGATGGACGCCCGCGCCCGCCCGGATTTCGAGCGGCGCGGCTTTCCCCAGGCCGACTACCTGCGCGGTGCGGCTGCCGCGGCCCGTTCGGTGGCGGTCAGGCCGCTGCTGGAACAGGGCTACCAGGGCGCCGAGCTGGGCGAGGCGCTCAAGCGCGAGCGTCTCGAACGGCTTGAGGACTACCGGCAGCAGAGCGCCTGAGCAGGCGCTCAGCCCTGCAGCGGCGGATGCTCGCGCAGCAACTCCGGCGGGGTCAGCTCGATGCCACGCCACTGGAATGGCACCGGCCAGAGCTGCTGATCGATGGACGAGCGTGCCCACAGCTCGGCGAAGCGCTCATCGAGCGCGGGATGGCGGGCGCTGGGCGCCAGCAGGGCAAGCGGCCAGAGCACGAAGGCGTTCTTCAGGATTTCCGCGCGCGGCAACAGCAAGCCATGGAAGTTGCCGACCAGGTCATCGTAGAGCAGCACGTCGATGTCCAGCGGCAGCCCCTTGCGCTCCGGCGCATAGCGACCATTGTCCGCCTCGATGAATTTCAGCCGGCGGTCCAGCTCGGTCAGCGGCAACTCGGTGTTGCCGGCCACCACCAGGTTGTAGAAATTGTCGCCCTTGTAGCCCACCGCCAGGCTTTCGAAGACCGGCGAGCAACGCATATCCTGCAGCAGCTCGGCCAAGGCGTCGAGGCCGGCATGCAGGTGACTTTCGCGCTGGGCATTGCTGCCCAGGCCGAGCAGCACGGGGGTCAGCGACATCCGCGTTCGATCTCCACGCCCAGCGCGCGTGCGCGCGGATTGACCCCGGGCTTGGTCACCCGCAGGCGCAACCAGACGATGCCGAACTCGCTCATCAGCGTTGCCGCCAGGCGTTCGGCGAAGGTCTCCACCAGCTCGAAGCGGGCCTCGCCGGCGAAGCGCTCGATCGCCGCGACGACCTCGGCATAATCCAGCGCCTTGCCCAGCTCGTCATGCTCGGCGGCCGGGCGAATATCCCAGCCCAACGCCAGGTCCAGCTGCAGGCACTGACGAATGCCCCGCTCCCAGTCATAGGCGCCGATCACCGTATCCACTTCCAGACCTTCGATGAAGACTGTATCCACGCAACTTTCTCCTACGGCACGACAAGCTCGAGGCGCGCCGTTAGACTCAGGAGCTCCCTGCCCCGGATGGATTCCATGTTCTGGCTGCTGACACTGCTCGCCTACCTTATCGGTTCGCTGTCATTCGCCATTCTGCTCAGCCGCCGGGCCGGCATGCCGGACCCGCGCGTTGGCGGTTCGGGCAATCCCGGCGCCACCAACATGCTGCGCCTGGCCGGCAAGCGCTTGGCGATCTGGACACTGTTCGGCGACCTGTGCAAGGGCCTGCTGCCCGTGCTGCTGGCCGCCTGGCTGGGCCTGACCGTCCAGCAACAGGCCTGGATCGGTCTGGCGGCGGTGTGCGGCCATCTCTACCCCCTGTACTTCCGTTTTCGTGGCGGCAAGGGTGTCGCCACTGCCGCCGGCGCCCTGCTCGCCCTCTACCCTCCGGCCGCACTGCTGGCCATCGTCGCCTGGCTGCTGGTGTTTCGCCTGAGCCGCACCAGCTCGCTCGCCGCGCTCATCGCCCTGCCCCTCTGCCTGCCGCTGCTGGCCTGGCAACAACCGGCGGCCCTGCTGCCGATGAGCGTGCTGGCCGTGCTGATCGTCTGGCGCCACCGCAGCAATCTGCGCGACCTGTTCGCAGGGCGGGAAAGGCACTTCTGAGCGGCAAGCCGCAGGCCGGGGCAAGGGGTCATACTGCCGCAAGCGTCTCCATCGACCAGCGTGGCTGCACCGAAATCGCCGGGCCGTCCTGTTGACCGGCGAGCAGGCGCTGGCAGCCAGCGTAGGCGATCATCGCACCGTTGTCGGTACAGAAGCGCGGCCGCGCATAGAACACCCGCCCCTTCAGCTCGCCGAGCATCTTCTCCAGCGACTGGCGCAGCGCCTGGTTGGCACTGACCCCGCCGGCGATGACCAGCGATTTCAGCCCGGTCTGCTTCAAGGCACGGCGGCACTTGATGGTCAGCGTCTCGACCACCGCCTGCTGGAAGGCCAGGGCGATGTCGCAACGGGTCTGTTCGGATTCGTCGCCCGCGGCGCGGCATTGCTGCCAGGTATTGAGGGTGAAGGTCTTGAGCCCGCTGAAGCTGAAATCCAGCCCGGGGCGATCGGTCATCGGCCGCGGGAAGACGAAGCGCCCGGGCGTGCCCTGTTCGGCCAGGCGGGCGATCTCCGGCCCGCCGGGGTAACGCAGGCCCATCAGCTTGGCGGTCTTGTCGAACGCCTCGCCAGCGGCGTCGTCCACCGACTCGCCAAGCAGTTCGTAGCGACCGATGCCGTCGACCCGCACCAGTTGCGTATGCCCGCCGGACACCAGCAGCGCGACGAAGGGAAACGCCGGCGGCTGTTCCTCGAGCATCGGCGCCAGCAGATGGCCTTCCATATGATGCACGCCCACCGCCGGCACGCCCCAGGCCAGCGCCAGCGCCTGGGCACAGGACGCACCGACCAGCAGCGCGCCGACCAGCCCGGGGCCGGCGGTGTAGGCCACGGCGTCGATCTGCGCGGCCTCGCGCCCGGCCTCGCCGAGCACCTGGCGAATCAGCGGCAGCATGCGCTTGACGTGATCCCGGGAAGCCAGCTCGGGCACCACGCCGCCGTAGACGCGATGCAGATCGATCTGGCTGAACAGCGCATCGGCCAACAGCCCCTGCTCGCTGTCATAAAGCGCGACGCCGGTCTCGTCGCAGGATGTTTCCAGCCCCAGCACCAGCATGGGTTCCAAACCTTCAGGCGAAAGAAGCCGTGCATATTAATCGGCGGGCCATCCGACCGACCAGCGCTTTTCGATAAGGGGCTTTGCATTCCATGGTTGGAGCGGGTAACATCCGCAACCCTTAAAACCAGCGTGCTTGCGAGTCATTTGCCGAAGCGCGTTGCCACCGGTAATCAAGTGAAGGTAAGTCCTGGATGCCCGCTGTCAAAGTTAAAGAGAATGAACCCTTCGACGTAGCACTGCGTCGCTTCAAGCGTTCCTGCGAAAAAGCCGGCGTTCTGGCCGAAGTCCGTTCGCGCGAGTTCTACGAGAAGCCGACCGCCGAGCGCAAGCGCAAAGCCGCTGCCGCCGTCAAGCGTCACGCCAAGAAAGTGCAGCGCGAGCAGCGCCGCAGCGTCCGCCTGTACTGATCCGGTACGGCTGACACCGCATCAAGCCCGGCTCAGGCCGGGCTTTGCATTGCACCAGACTCCGCTTCGCCAGCCGGCGAATGGCCGGAGTTTTTTCGTTTCCGGCCTGATCACTGCGAGCGTATCCTGATACCCCTATGGCCGGACTGATCCCGCAATCGTTCATCGATGACCTGCTCAACCGCTCCGACATCGTCGAAGTGGTCGGCTCGCGCATCCAGCTGAAGAAGACCGGCAAGAACTACAGCGCGCTCTGCCCCTTCCACAAGGAGAAGACCCCCTCCTTCAGCGTCAGCCCGGACAAGCAGTTCTACTACTGCTTCGGCTGTGGCGCCGGCGGCAATGCGCTCGGCTTCGTCATGGACCACGACAACCTGGACTTCCCCCAGGCGGTCGAGGAACTGGCCAAGCGCGCCGGCATGGAGGTGCCGCACGAGGACAGCGGGCGCCGGCACAAGCCGCGCCAGCCGGTCGACTCGCCCCTCTACCCGCTACTGTCCGCTGCCGCCGACTACTACCGCCAGGCGCTGAAGAGCCACCCGACCCGCAAGGCGGCGGTGGAATACCTCAAGGGCCGCGGCCTGTCCGGGGTGATCGCCCGCGATTTCGGCCTGGGCTTCGCCCCGCCCGGCTGGGACAACCTGATGAAGCACCTGGGCGGCGACCCGCTGCAGCACAAGGCGCTGATCGACGCCGGCCTGCTGATCGAGAACGCCGAGACCGGCAAGCGCTACGACCGCTTCCGCGACCGCGTGATGTTCCCGATCCGCGACAGCCGTGGCCGCGTGATCGCCTTCGGCGGCCGGGTGCTGGGCGACGACAAGCCCAAGTACCTGAACTCGCCGGAAACCCCGGTATTCCACAAGGGCCAGGAGCTCTACGGCCTGTTCGAAGCACGCCAGGCCAATCGCGATCTGGACGAGATCATGGTGGTCGAGGGCTACATGGACGTCATCGCCCTGGCCCAGCAGGGCCTGCGCAATGCCGTCGCCACGCTCGGTACCGCCACCAGCGAGGAGCACCTCAAGCGCCTGTTCCGCATCGTGCCCAGCGTGCTGTTCTGCTTCGACGGCGACGCCGCCGGGCGCAAGGCCGCCTGGCGCGCCCTGGAAGCCACCCTGCCCAACCTGCAGGACGGCCGCCGCGCACGCTTCCTGTTCCTGCCCGACGGCGAAGACCCGGACACCCTGGTCCGTGCCGAGGGCACCGATGCGTTCCGCGCGCGCATCCAGCAGCAGTCGCAACCGCTGGCCGACTATTTCTTCCAGCAACTGAGCGAAGAGGCCGATCCGCGCTCGCTGGAAGGCAAGGCCCACCTGGCCACGCTGGCGGCACCGCTCATCGAGAAGATCCCCGGCGCCAACCTGCGCGCACTGATGCGCCAGCGCCTGACCGAACTGACCGGACTGAACGGCGAGGCATTGCAACAGATGACAGCCGCACCGGCTCCGTCATCCGCCGGCAGCGCCCCCCACTACGACGACAGCATCTACTACGATGCCAGCCCGGCGTACGACGAAGCCGCCTATTTCGAGCCGCAGGAGCCGCCCCAGCAGCCGCGCGGCGGCAAGAAGGAATGGAAGAAGGACTGGAAAAAATCCGGACAGCGTCCAGACTTCAAGCCAAGGGCACCACGCACGCCCGCCACGGTCGAGCCACCGGCACTGTCCACCCTGCGCACGCTCCTGCACCACCCCGAACTGGCGCAGAAGGTCGAGGATGTGAGTCATTTCGCCGCAGAGGACGACACCTATGCCCAACTGCTGGTCGCCCTGCTCGGCGCCCTGCAGAAGAACCCCAAGCTGCGCAGCCTGCAACTGATCGCTCGCTGGCACGGCACCGACCAGGGGCGCCTGCTATGCGCCCTGGCCGAGAAGGAATGGCTGATTTCGGCCGACAACCTTGAACAACAGTTTTTCGACACCATTAACACTCTTGCCGCCCGACAACGCGAACGCAGCCTCGAAGGCCTGCTGCGCAAGGCGCGCCAGGGTGAGCTCAGCGCAGAGGAAAAAGACCAGCTGCGCAACCTACTGAGTCGCAACGCGACACCCGCTGCATCGACCTCAACTGGCGCGTGAGGTCCTAGCTCGGCTATAATGCTCAGCTTGTTTTCAGCCCGCCAGAACCTTCAGTGGATAGGGTTATATGTCCGGAAAAGCGCAACAGCAGTCCCGCCTCAAAGAGTTGATCCAGCGTGGCCGTGAGCAGGGTTACCTGACTTACGCAGAGGTCAACGACCACCTGCCGGAGGATATTTCCGATCCGGAACAGGTGGAAGACATCATTCGCATGATCAACGACATGGGCATCAACGTATTCGAGACCGCTCCGGATGCCGATGCCCTGTTGTTGGCCGAAGCCGATACCGACGAAGCCGCCGCCGAAGAGGCCGCAGCGGCCCTCGCCGCGGTCGAGACCGACATCGGTCGCACCACCGACCCCGTGCGCATGTACATGCGCGAAATGGGTACCGTCGAACTGCTGACCCGCGAAGGCGAGATCGAGATCGCCAAGCGCATCGAGGAAGGCATTCGCGAAGTGATGAGCGCCATCGCCCACTTCCCCGGTACCGTCGACAGCATCCTCGCCGACTACGAGCGCGTCACCAGCGAAGGCGGCCGTCTGTCCGATATCCTCAGCGGCTACATCGATCCCGACGACGACGGCGCCGCCGCGCCTCAGGAAGTCGAACCGCAGACGCCGCAGACCACCAGCAAGCCGGTGGACGACGACAAGGACGACGAGGACGAGGACGACTCCGACAGCGAAGAGGAAGAAGGCGATGGCGGCCCGGACCCGGAAGTCGCCCGCGTGCGCTTCGGTGCCGTCGCCGAGCAACTGGAGAAGGCCAACAAGGCGCTGAAGAAGCACGGCCGCGCCAGCCAGCAGGCCACCGAGGAGCTCGAAGCCCTGGCCACGCTGTTCATGCCGATCAAGCTCGTACCCAAGCAGTACGACGCCCTGGTCGAGCGCGTGCGCAACGCCCTGAACCAGATTCGCGCCCAGGAACGCGCCATCATGCAATTGTGCGTGCGCGATGCGCGCATGCCGCGTGCCGACTTCCTGCGCCAGTTCCCCAACAACGAAACCAACCTCAGCTGGGCCGATGAGCTGGCCAACGGCAAGAGCAAGTACGCCGAAGCCATCAGCAATCGCAAGGAAGACATCCAGCGCTGCCAGCAAAAGCTGGTCGAGCTGGAGCAGGAATGCGCGCTGGCGATCGCCGACATCAAGGACATCAACCGCCGCATGTCCATCGGCGAGGCCAAGGCCCGCCGGGCGAAGAAGGAGATGGTCGAGGCCAACCTGCGCCTGGTGATCTCCATCGCCAAGAAGTACACCAACCGCGGTCTGCAGTTCCTCGACCTGATCCAGGAAGGCAACATCGGCCTGATGAAGGCAGTGGACAAGTTCGAATACCGCCGCGGCTACAAGTTCTCGACCTATGCCACCTGGTGGATTCGCCAGGCGATCACCCGCTCGATCGCCGACCAGGCGCGCACCATCCGCATTCCGGTGCACATGATCGAGACGATCAACAAGCTCAACCGCATCTCCCGCCAGATGTTGCAGGAGATGGGCCGCGAGCCCACGCCGGAAGAGCTGGGCGAGCGCATGGAGATGCCCGAGGACAAGATCCGCAAGGTGTTGAAGATCGCCAAGGAACCGATCTCCATGGAAACCCCGATCGGCGACGACGAGGACTCGCACCTGGGCGACTTCATCGAGGACTCCGCCATGCAATCGCCGATCGACGTGGCGACCGTGGAAAGCCTCAAGGAAGCCACCCGCGAAGTGCTCTCCGGCCTCACCGCCCGGGAAGCCAAGGTCCTGCGCATGCGCTTCGGCATCGACATGAACACCGACCATACCCTCGAGGAAGTCGGCAAGCAGTTCGACGTCACCCGCGAACGCATCCGCCAGATCGAAGCCAAGGCACTGCGCAAGCTGCGCCACCCGACGCGAAGCGAGCACCTGCGCTCCTTCCTCGACGAGTGAAAACAAAGCCCCGGTCCCACCGGGGCTTTTGCTATCTGCCGGCTGCCACCAACCTGCGCCATCCCGCCAACCGCGCTATCCTCCGCTCTCGCCCACGACGGACCGAACGGCCATGCACGGATCCGACAGCTCATACCGCCAGGCTCTGGAACAAGCAGCCCTGCGCCAGGGCTTCCGCCAGCGCAACCTGGTCGAAGGCGAGCTGCTCGGCAGTCCAGGCGCCCCAAGCGACAGCGTGTTCATCGTGCGCAACGGACGCATCCGCGTGTACCTCGCCTCCGAAGACAAGGAATACACCCTCACCTTTCTCGAGGGCGGCGACATCTACAGCACCCACAGCGGCGCCTATCTCCAGGCACTCAAACCGAGCGAGGTACTGATTGGCGAAACGGCCCAGATGAGCCGCATGCTGGCACTCCCCGGCGCCGCAGCGACCATCATCCGCGTACTGGGCCAGACCCTGGCCAACTCCATGCAACTGATCGAAGACCTCGCCTTCCGCGACGTCGAAGGCCGCCTGGCGCGCTTCCTCGACGGCATGCTCGCACGCAGGGGGCTCTCGCACGAAAGCGGCGTACAGCGCCTGGAACTGAACCTGAGCACCGAAGACATTGCCCACCTGCTCGGCACAACCCGGCAAACCGTCTCCTCGCTGATCAGCCGCCTGGCCCGCCAGGGCATTCTCACTCGCGTCGCCCCTGGCATTCTCGACATCCACCGCCCCGACCTGCTGAAACAGCGCAGCCAGGTGTCGCCTGGCTGACAGACACATGCGCAGGCATCTTCTAGGATCAGCGCCTCCCCAACCGAAGTCGTCCCAACCAGACACGGAGGCGCACCATGCCCAGCGTCGTAACCTATCGCAGCGTCGCCGGCGACCAGCCACTGCCCTACATCGAATGCGACCGCAGCATCCGCACCCTCTACTCGCGCATTCAGTACTACATCGGCCAGGATGACGGCAATTGCCACCTGTGCGGTTATTTGCGCGACAAGATCGGCAACCGCAATGGCTTCGAGCCCGATGCCCGGCTCATCCTCCACGCGCAGATCAACGTCATCCACGAACTCTTCGAGCGCAACGGCGACCATGAGATCGTCACCCTGTTGCAGCAGGTGGAAGACGACTGCTGCTGAGCCCAGCAATCAGTTGGCTCCCCCGGACCCGGCCGGTATAATCCGCCGGCCTTCTGGGGGCCTATAGCTCAGTTGGTTAGAGCAGAGGACTCATAATCCTTTGGTCCACGGTTCGAGTCCGTGTGGGCCCACCACCTTCAAAGCCGCGCATTGCGCGGCTTTTCCGTATCATCTCCAAGCCCCGCGCCACGCTCTGCGATCGAGCCAACGGCGAAGCTCGTAGCTCACGGATGACGGCTATCGGCCGCAGCATCATCCGAAAAAAGACCAAATAACCAAATCGAATATAAAAAGCAGTATTGGTTTCTGGACTCTCTAAGTCCGGCCCACTATCGTGCGCGCGAGGTCGCCGTGCGGCCTGATGTTTATTGGCCATCGTCACGTTAAGGACCTCCATGCTCCCGGATTCGCTGCCGCTGCTGTTCGTCTGCGCCTTGCTGATCTGGGTGCTGGTGTCTTTCGTGCGCGAGAGCTGGAGCCCGGACATCGTGGTCGCGATCGCCGTGGCGGTACTGCTGGCCACCCAGTTGCTGACGCCGGGCGAAGTGCTGGGAGTGCTGTCCAACTCCGCCCCCGTGACCATCGCCTGCATGTTCATTATCTCCGCCGCCCTGGAGCGCACCGGCTGTATCGATGCGCTGGGCAACTGGCTGGGCGACCTGGTGGGGACCAGTCCGACCCGCGTACTGGGCGGCCTGACGATCACCGCCCTGGTGATTTCCGCCTGCCTGAACAATACCCCGGTGGTGGCGATCCTCACGCCGGTGGCGATATCGCTGGCCAAGCGCGCCGGCACCACGCCGTCGAAGCTGTTGATCCCGCTGTCCTACGCCACCATCCTCGGCGGCACGCTGACGATGATCGGCACGTCGACCAACATCCTGGTCGATGGCGTCGCGCGCAAGGCCGGGCTCGCGCCATTCGGCATGTTCGAGATCACCGCGGCGGCATCGATTCTCGCCGCGGCCGGCATGCTCTACCTGCTGACGATCGGCAAGCACCTGCTTCCCGAACGCGACACGCTGTCCAAGCTGCTCGGCCCGCGCCTCGACCGTACCTTCATGAGCGAATTGCGGGTCGCGCCCAACTCGCCGGTACTCGGCAAGACCATCGGCGAGGCCAACCTCAACGGCGGCAGTGGCCTTCAGGTGCTGCAGGTCAGCCGTGAGAATCAATATTTCAGCCGCCCCGAGCACGACTTCATTCTCAATGCCGGCGACCTGCTGCTGATCCATGGCCAGGTCAAGGATGTGGTGGAGTTGCGCGAAAGCGGCCACCTGACGTTCAACCGCAGCGATGCCTTCGAGACCATCAGCAGCGAGGACGTGAGCCTCGCCGAGGCCATCGTCGGCCGCGGCTCGCGCTACAGCCACCGGCCGATGCGCGATCTCGACCTGACCGCCCGTTACGGCATCAACGTACTCGCCGTGCATCGCCAGGATGAAAACATCCAGGGCAACTTCGACGACTTCCAGTTGCAGTTCGGCGATGTGATGCTGGTCGAAGGCACCCCGGCACAGATCAAGCGCTTCGCCGACAACGGCGAGCTGATCAGCCTCAACGCGGTGCAGGAGCGCGCCTTCCGCCGGGACAAGGCGCCCATCGCGATCCTCGCCACCCTGGCCGTCATGCTGCTGGCCGCCTTCGGCGTGATGCCGATCGAGGGCCTGGCGATCATCGGTGCCGCCGCGGTGCTGGCGACCCGTTGCCTGGATGTCGAGGACGCCTACAAGGCGGTGGACTGGAAGATCCTCAGCCTGATCTTCGGCATGCTGGCGATCAGCATCGCCATGGACAAGGTCGGCCTGGTCCAGCTGATCGTGCAGAACGTGACCACGCTGACGCCCTGGGCCGGGCCGCTGTTCATGCTCTCGTTCATCTACCTGCTCACCTCGCTGCTCACCGAGATGCTGTCGAACAACGCGGTGGCAGTGCTCATCACCCCGATCGCCATCGGCCTGGCGCAGCACCTGGGTGTCGACCCGCGCCCCTTCGTCGTCGCCGTCATGTTCGCCGCCAGCGCCAGCTTCGCCACGCCGATCGGCTACCAGACCAATACCTTCGTCTACAACGCCGGCGGCTATCGCTTCACCGATTTCCTCAGGGTCGGGATACCGCTGAACCTGTTGCTGTGGCTGGTCGCCACGTTGGTCATCCCGCGGTTCTGGCCGCTCACCCCGCTATGACCACAGGGCTTGCGCTGGGTCATTGAAGATTTGCGCGTTCCCTTTCATGCTCCGCAGCTTTCGGCCCATCGAACAAGAACAGGAACATGCCATGAAACTGGAAACCCTCGCCATCCACGCCGGCTACAGCCCGGACCCGACCACCAAGGCCGTGGCGGTGCCGATCTACCAGACCACCTCCTATGCCTTCGACGACACCCAGCACGGTGCCGACCTGTTCGACCTGAAGGTGCCGGGCAACATCTATACGCGCATCATGAACCCCACCACCGACGTGCTCGAACAGCGCGTCGCGGCGCTGGAAGGCGGCGTGGCGGCCCTGGCGGTGGCCTCCGGCATGGCGGCGATCACCTATGCCATCCAGACCATCGCCGAGGTCGGCGACAACATCGTCTCGGTGGCCAAGCTCTATGGCGGTACCTACAACCTGTTCGCCCATACCCTGCCGCGCCAGGGCATCGAAGTGCGCTTCGCCGCCCATGACGACATCGCCGCACTGGAAGCGCTGATCGACGACAGGACCAAAGCGGTGTTCTGCGAATCCATCGGCAACCCGGCCGGCAACGTCATCGACCTGCAGGCTCTGGCCGACGCCGCTCACCGCCATGGCGTGCCGCTGATCGTCGACAATACCGTCGCCACCCCGGTGCTGTGCCGCCCGTTCGAGCATGGCGCCGACATCGTCGTGCATTCGCTGACCAAATACATGGGCGGCCACGGCACCAGCATCGGCGGCATCGTGGTCGACTCCGGCCAATTCCCCTGGGCGCAGCACAAGGAGCGCTTCGCCCTGCTCAACACGTCGGACGTGTCCTACCACGGCGTCACCTACACCGAAGCCTTCGGCCCGGCCGCCTTCATCGGCCGCTGCCGCGTGGTGCCGCTGCGCAACATGGGCGCGGCGCTCTCGCCGTTCAACGCCTTCCTCATCCTGCAGGGCCTGGAAACCCTGGCGCTGCGCATGGAGCGCCACTGCGAGAATGCGCTGAAAGTCGCCGACTACCTGCAAAGTCACCCACAGGTGGCCTGGGTCAAGTACGCCGGCCTGCCGGAGCATCCCGAGCACGCCCTGGCGCAGCGCTACATGGGCGGCAAGCCGGCGGCGATTCTCTGCTTCGGCATCGAAGGCGGCATGGAAGCCGGCGCCCGCTTCATCGATGCGCTCAAGCTGATCGTGCGCCTGGTCAACATCGGCGACGCCAAGTCGCTGGCCTGCCATCCGGCGAGCACCACCCACCGCCAACTGAACGCCGAGGAACTGGCCAGGGCCGGCGTGTCCCAGGACCTGATCCGCCTGTCCATCGGCATCGAGCATATCGACGACATCCTCGCCGACCTCGCCCAGGCGCTGGACGCGGCCAAGCGCTGATCGGCCCCGGGGCCTGTCCGCGCTTCGGCGCGGGCAGGCCTGCGAACGCGCGCGCATCACGAGGCGCCGCATAGCCTTGATATCTCGATCGGCGGCCCCATACCGGAGGAAATATCCTCTCGGAAATCCCTCACATGAGCGACTCGCTGATCATCCCTTGCGCGCATTGCGCCGGGCTCAATCGCATCCCCGCCGACCGGCTGCATGACACACCGCGCTGCGGCCGCTGCCAGGCCGAAGTGCTGCCGCACCAGCCGTTCGAACTGCAGCAGGGCCAGTTCGCCAACCAGATCAAGGGCGACCTGCCGCTGCTGGTGGACGTCTGGGCCAGCTGGTGCGGCCCCTGCCGCAGCTTCGCACCGACCTTCGCCCAGGCTGCCACGCAGCTGCAGGGCCGCTGCCGCCTGGCCAAGCTGGACAGCGAAGCCAACCCGCAGCTCGCGACCCAGCTCGGCATCCGCTCGATTCCCAGCCTGATCCTGTTCCGCGACGGCCGCGAAATCGCCCGCCAGAGCGGCGCCATGCCGTTGCCGCAGCTGCTGGCCTGGCTCGGCCAGCAAGGCATCTGACCGCGGGTCCGGGCGATCGGAACGATCGATGCCCTGGCCAAGTCCACAGAACATGCCCGCAACCTGCCAGGAGCCCGCCTCATGTTCGGCAAGACGACTCACACGTTCGAGGTGAACTACATCTACCAGAACGATCCACGTGCCGAGATCATCGAGTCGCAAGACGATTCCCTCTCGACCGCAGCCGCCGCCGCGCAGCTGATCCGCCTGCACCATGCCGACATGGAAAACAGCCTGGTGATGCCCGAAGCGGATGCCCGCGACGAAGAGTTACTTAAGCAGGCGGCTATCCTCGGCATCAGCGATATTCGCGTGACGCGGCTGATACACGAACATGAGCCGGCCCACCGTCCAGCCGGCTAGCGCGCCTCAGTAGTAATACCAGCGCAGCTGCAACTGGAACTCCGTTTCCGGCTCGGCCCGATGGCTGAAGCTGCGGCCCAGGCTCAGACGCAGGCCGGTATCGCCACGCAGTTCGAATTGCTGGGCCAGGTCGAGGCGACGACGCACTTCGCCGTTGTGGAAATAATCCCCCCGCGCCTCCAGCAGCAGGTTGCCCGCCGCATTCCGCCACAGCAGGCCGCCGTCGAAACCCGCCGCCGGACTGACGGCCGCGCTGAAGCCGGGGTTCACTTCCAGGCGCGCAGTTGCCAGGGCGAAGCCGAGCAGATCCTCGCCGAGCTGCCAGGTGAACCCGCCGCCACCATCGAAATGGCCGACCAGGCGGTCGTCCCCATCCCCCCACGGCACGCGCTCCAGCCCCGCCGCGATCTGCCAGGACCAGGGCCGCAACAGCGGCGTGACCGGGGTCAGCGAACGGATTCCAGCCAGGTCCAGCCGCTGCAGTTTCCAGCGATTGCCTTCGTACTGGCGCAGCTGCAGCTGGGCGATTTCGATCTGCGCCCCCAGCGGAAAGCCCTCGAGATTGTCGAGCAAGTCGTGATAGGCCATGCGCAGCCCGTACTCGGCGAAGGCATGTTCGCCACGGCCACCAAGCCCGAACTGCAGGGTGCGCGACTCATGGCCGTGCTCCGGCAGGATCGGCCGCACAACGTCCAGGCGCGGGGGTGGGTTGCGATTGATCGCCTGCAGCAAACGATAACTGTGCGCCGCATTGGCAGAGTCACGCTCCTCTCCGGTGACCCGGTAGCGGACCAGACGGTAGGCGCCGTCCTGGATCAGCGCGCGGCGTTCGTCCGGCAATGCCAGGTAATCATGCTGTCCGAGCACCTGTGGATCACCGGCCAGTTGGCTAACCCACTCCAGCTCCTCGCTGTCGAGCGGCGCGGTACGGGTCAGCAGTTCGCGCTCGCGCGATGGCCGATAGTCGATGCCTTCGACGAGCCCGGCATCGATCACAACCCGCACGGTATCGGCCGGAATCGCGGTCAATGGAAATTGCTCGGTCAGTTCGAGCCCGGGCCGAGCGACCTCCAGCAGTTCGAGCAGGCGGTAGGAGCAATTCTCGTCGAAGAAGAAATAGTCGAAGCGGATCTGCTTGAGCTCCCAGACATGCTCGAGCATGCGCCCCGTTTCCTCCGCGGTCAGGTTCAGCCGGTATTCCCAGAGATCGCGGTTCTCCAGGCGGCTGTATTCGCCGATCTTCTCGCGGTACGGCAGCAGCGAGAAAAGCCCCGGATAGCCTCCCATCAGGCCTTTCCAGGCATAGAGAATGCTGTTGTCCGCCCCCTCGATGAAGGCACCGAAGTTGAGGGCTGAGCTCAGCAGTGGGCTGCCCTGGGAACCGATATCAGCCTGGTCGATGCGCAGCAGCGTGTGGCCGAACATCGACGACGGGCTGTTGAGGTAGGCCGCAGGAAAGACCATTACGGTGCCGTGCGGGGCGACCTCGGCGTACCAGGCTCTGAACTCGGGACATTCGACCGCTGGCAGATCGGTCAGCTCCAGCTGTTCGCGCAGCCAGCGCGTGCGCGCCGGATAGACGCATTGGGCGTGGCGATCGCCCTGGCTCGCCGGGGCGTAGAGCGCAGCGAGGGTGGCCGCAAGCTCGGCGGCCGGGTCATGTTCCCCGCCGTCGGCGAGGAAGAAGTCATCGTCATCGACATAGCTGCGCCAGCCGCCCAGCTTGCCGCGCTCGTAGTGGCCGAGCGAATGCCAGTAGGCGTCGTCGGCCAACCGCCGCGGGGCGGAAACAGGGGAAGGGGCAGCCAGCACCATGGCGCTCGCGCTGCACAGCGCCAGCAGTAGCAGGGGTCGAAGCATATTCGGCCAATGGCAAGCAGATACGAAAGTGCCCGCCGGAGCGGGCACGATGGAAGGGGCGGAAACTCAGGCCTGCTCGGCGTACTGGGCCAGACGGGCGTCCTGCTTGAGCACTGCCAGGGTGGCGGCATGAACCTGCTCGGCAGTCACGTCGGCGGAACTGAAGATCTCGCTGAAGTGCGCCTGGGTGACGCTTGCGAAATGCGCACGATCCTCGGGCTTGATACCCAGCACGACGGCATAGGTGGTCAGCGCCTCGCCCTCGCCCATAGCCATGTCCTCGGATAGTTCGGTCATGATGCTGCCGAGCACCAGCATTGACTTGCCGTTGTACTGCAGCGCCCCGTCGGTCGAACAACCGTTGGTTCCGGAAGTCATGCCGAAGGTGGCGTTACCCGACGTGCCATTGGTGAGCGAAGCCACCAGATGGGATGGCAGGCCGCGCTGGCCTTCGAACAACATGTTGCCCCAACCGCAACCCGGGCCACCCGGCGCGGTGGCGAAGGCGCTGGCGGAAGCGGTGAAGAGCAGGGACGCTAGCAGAATCCGTTTCATAATCGTTCTCTTGTGCAGGGGGAAATAGCCGGCGTCCTCGCCGGCTGCGCTGTAGCTTTGGCAGAGCGCCAAGCGGTGTCAAGGTGAAAAGCCCGGCACTGCTGAATGGTTCAAGCTAAAGCGGCTGGACCAGTTTGTCGGCAACTCATCCGGTGGGCAAGACACGATCAGTAAACCTGCGCATGGTCATGTCATATTGACATTACTCATGGTAGTTTCCGCGCCAGCGCGCCATGGAGCGCGCACGTTGCCAATAACAAGGAGCTGTCGTGAAACTTACCCCCATCATTCTTACCGGTGCGATTCTCGCTTCCACCGGCTGCGCGAGCGGTCTGAACTCCTATCAGAAATCCGAACTGCGCCACTATGAAGCCGCCGGCCTGGTGGTCGAGGAAAAGAACCCTGCCCTGGGTACCGCACTTGGCCTGTTGCCAGGCGGTGGCTCGTTCTACGGCCGCGAATATGGTTTCGGGGTAGTCAACCTGCTGTTCTGGCCGCTGTCCATTCTCTGGGACCCGGTCAGCGGGCACAGCGCAGCGGAAACCATCAACTATCACGCCACCAAGCACCACGTCAGCACGCTGGAAAACCGCGAGATGGAAAAGTTGGAAGATCAACTGGCCCAGAACCAGATCGATCTGACCGAGTTCACCCTGCAGAAACGCAAGATCGAAGCGAAGTACCGCTTCAACTGAGCTCCACCTCCGTGCCGGGCAGTCTCGGCACGGCGCCTGCGGTTCAACATCGAGCCGCTCTTCGGGGCATCAGCTGCCGGAAAGCGCCGCCCGGGTAACCAGGTCGATGAATGCCTGGGCCAGCGGTGACTGCTCCTGGCGTCGCTTGACCAGCCACACGGCGGTAGTGGCGTCCTTGTCCAGCAGGGTACGAAACGCCACGCCGTCGATGCGGATGCGCCGAAACGACGCCGGCAACACCGAAACCCCCAGCCCCGCGGCAACCAATCCGATGATGGTCAGCGCCTCGTTCGCCTCCTGGGCGATCCGTGGGCTGAAGCCCGCCTGTCGCGCCAGATCGAGCAGTTGATCGTAGAGCCCGGTGCCGTAGCTGCGCGGAAAGAACACGAACGGCTCGGCAGCCAGCTCCGCCAGTGCCAGCCCCTCCTCGCCAGTCTGAGCCAGCGGATGCGCGGCGTGCATCAGCGCCACCAGCGGCTCGCTGAACAATTCCACCGTCTGCAACCCGGATGGCAGGGCGAACGGGCGGATCATGCCGACCTGCAGCGTCTCGTCCTGCACCGCCTCGACCACCTCTTTGCTGGTCATTTCCTGCAGGGCGAGATGCACCGCCGGGAAGGCCTGGCGGAACGCCAGGATCGCCCGCGGCAGGATCGAGGTGAAAGGCGCCGATGAGGTGAAACCGACCTGCAGCTCGCCGATCTCGCCCTGCTCGGCGCGGCGCACCACGTCCACCGATTTGTCCACCTGCGCCAGCGTCCGCCGGGTTTCCTCGAGGAAGATCCGCCCGGCATCGGTCAGCGAGACCCGACGGTTGGTCCGGTCGAACAGGCGCACGCCAAGTTCCTGTTCCAGCGCCTGGATCTGCTGGCTCAGTGGCGGCTGGGAAATACGCAGCAGCTCCGCCGCTCGACCGAAGTGCAGCTCTTCGGCCACGGCCACGAAATAACGCAGGTGTCGCAGCTCCATGAGCGCCTCATTGATTCGTAATACCTATTGATTCTGTCGAATAATATATTGGATACATTAAATCAAGCTTCCTATCATTTCTCTCCATAAGCCAGATCAGCTCCCTCGCGCCAACGCTCGAAACAGCGAATGCCCGTGACGGGTAACTTTTGGCCGGAAAAACGAACAGAGAGATCCAGCCTGATGAACAGCCTCCAGCGCGCAGCCGGCGAGCCGGCGCAAGCCGAAGAGGAACCTGCCCCTGTCCATACGGAAAAGGGCACGCCCCGCTTCACCCGTACCGCCCTGGCCCTGTTCGCCGGCGGCTTCGCCACCTTCGCCCTGCTCTATTGCGTGCAACCGATGATGCCGATGCTGTCGCAGGCCTTCGCTATCAATGCGGCGCAGAGCAGCCTGGTCCTGTCGTTATCGACCATCACCCTGGCGGTCGGCCTGCTGGTCACCGGGCCGATCTCCGACGCCATCGGCCGCAAGCCGGTGATGCTCGCCTCGTTGCTGGCCGCCGCGCTGTTCACCCTGGGCAGCGCCCTGATGCCCAGCTGGCACGGCGTGCTGCTGATGCGCGCACTGGTTGGCCTGGCCCTGAGCGGTTTGGCCGCGGTCGCCATGACCTACCTCAGCGAGGAGATCCATCCGCAGCACCTCGGGCTGGCGATGGGGCTGTACATCGGCGGCAATGCCATCGGCGGAATGAGCGGGCGGCTGCTCAGCGGGGTGCTGGTCGACTATCTATCCTGGCACAGCGTGCTCGCCGTGATGGGCGGGCTGGCGCTGCTGGCCGCGCTGCTGTTCTGGCGCCTGCTGCCGGAATCGCGACATTTCCAACCGCGCCCGTTGCGTCCTCGGGGGCTGCTACAGGGCTATACCCTGCACTTTCGCGATGCCGGCCTGCCCTGGCTGTTTCTCCAGGGCTTCCTGCTGATGGGCAGCTTCGTCACCCTGTACAACTACATCGGCTATCGGCTGATCGCCGCCCCCTTCCAGCTCAGCCAGACCCTGGTCGGGCTGCTGGCGGTGGTCTACCTGTCGGGAATCTACAGCTCGGCGCAGGTCGGCGCCCTGGCCGACCGGTTCGGCCGGCGCAGGGTGTTCTGGATGGTGATCGCGCTGATGCTCGCGGGAATCAGCCTGACCCTGTTCGAGCGGCTGCCGATGGTGTTGCTGGGCATGCTGCTGTTCACCTTCGGCTTCTTCGGCGCCCACTCGGTCGCCAGCAGCTGGATCGGCCGCCGCGCCACCCAGGCCCGTGGCCAGGCATCGTCACTCTACCTGTTCGGCTATTACCTGGGCTCCAGCATCGCCGGTACCCTGGGCGGGGTGTTCTGGCACGCCGCCGGCTGGGACGGCGTCGGGTTGTTCATCGCTTCGCTGCTGCTGGTATCGCTCGCCGTGGCCCTGCATCTGGCGCGGCTACCGGCCTTGCCCGAAGCGCGCGCCGCGCACTGACCCGGAAACGAAACGCCCCGCAAACGCGGGTAATGCCGTTCAGATAAGCACAGAGATTTCTTCGTAGGAGCGCGCCATGCGCGCGAATCGCGGGCATGGCGCGCTCCTACGAGATCCTGCACCCAGCTTGTCGCTTAAGTGAACAGCATTACGCAAAAGCGGGGCGTTTTTCGTGCAGGCGGGAGCGAATCAGGCGTGGTACTGCGCCGACAGCTCGTGCACCGCCTCGATGAAGGCGCCGGCATGCGCCGGGTCGACTTCCGGGGTGATGCCGTGGCCCAGGTTGAACACGTGACCGTTGCCATGGCCATAGCTGGCGAGAATCCGCGCCACCTCGGCACGAATGGCCTCGGGCTTGGCATAGAGCACGCTCGGGTCCATGTTGCCCTGCAGCGCGACCTTGTCGCCGACGCGCCGGCGCGCTTCGCCGATGTCGCAGGTCCAATCCAGCCCCAGCGCTTCGGCGCCGGACGCGGCCATGGACTCCAGCCACAGCCCGCCGCCCTTGGTGAACAGGATGACCGGCACGCGACGGCCGTCATGCTCGCGAATCAGGCCGTCGACGATCTTCTGCATGTAGGCCAGGGAGAACTCCTGGTACGCCGCGGCGGACAGGCTGCCGCCCCAGGAATCGAAGATCTGCACGGCCTGGGCGCCGGCGCGGATCTGGCCGTTGAGGTAGCTGGTGACCGACCGGGCCAGCTTGTCCAGCAGCGCATGCATGGCCTGCGGGTTCTCGTAGAGCATGGCCTTGGACTTGCGGAAATCCTTGGAAGAGCCGCCCTCGACCATGTAGGTCGCCAGGGTCCAGGGGCTGCCGGAGAAGCCGATCAGCGGCACGCGGCCATTGAGTTCGCGGCGGATGGTACGCACGGCGTCCATCACGTAGCCCAGGTCCTTTTCCGGGTCCGGGATCGGCAGGGCCTCGATGTCGGCGGCGCTGGCGACGACCTTCTTGAAACGCGGGCCTTCGCCGGTCTCGAAGTACAGCCCCAGGCCCATGGCATCCGGCACGGTGAGGATGTCGGAGAACAGGATCGCCGCGTCCAGCGGGTAGCGATCCAGCGGCTGCAGGGTCACCTCGCAGGCCAGCTCCGGATTCATGCACAGGCTCATGAAGTCACCGGCCTTGGCGCGGCTGGCGCGGTATTCCGGCAGGTAGCGGCCGGCCTGGCGCATCATCCACACCGGGGTGACGTCGACGGGCTGCTTGAGCAGGGCACGAAGGAAGCGGTCGTTCTTCAAGGCGGTCATGGCAGGGTTCCAGCAAAAAAGTGCCGTGCATTGTCGCAAAGCGGAAAACAAAAGGCACGGCGGGTACCGTGCCTTTTATCCAGGGTTTGATTCAGGTCAGGCAGCCCGGAAACCGCGATCAGACGCCGAGGAAGTCCATGATCCCTTCGGCCGCCTGGCGCCCTTCGTAGATCGCCGTCACCACCAGATCGGAACCGCGCACCATGTCGCCGCCGGCGAAGATCTTCGGGTTGCTGGTCTGGTGCTTGAACGAGTGCCCCACCCCGGGCGCGACCACGCGGCCCTGGTTGTCGACCTGGATGCCCTGGGCCTCGAACCACGGCGCCGGGCTCGGGCGGAAACCGAAGGCGATGACCACCGCATCGGCCGGCAGCACCTGCTCGGAGCCCGGGATCGGCTCGGGGCTGCGACGACCGCGAGCGTCCGGCGCGCCGAGACGGGTCTCGACCACCTTGACGCCTTCCACCTTGCCTTCGCCGACGATGGCGATGGGCTGGCGGTTGAAGAGGAACTTCACGCCCTCTTCCTTGGCGTTCTTCACCTCGCGGCGCGAACCCGGCATGTTCGCCGCATCGCGGCGATAGGCGCAGGTCACGCTCTTGGCGCCCTGGCGGATGGAGGTACGGTTGCAGTCCATCGCGGTGTCGCCGCCGCCGAGCACCACCACCTTCTTGCCCTTCATGTCGATGAAGTCCTCGGCGGACTTCTCGAAGCCGAGGTTGCGGTTGACGTTGGCGATGAGGAAATCCAGCGCGTCGTGCACGCCGGGGAGGTCCTCGCCGGGAAAGCCGCCCTTCATGTAGGTGTAGGTGCCCATGCCCATGAACACCGCATCGTAATCGGCCAGCAACTGCTCGATGGTGACGTCCTTGCCCACCTCGGTATTGAGGCGGAATTCGATGCCCATGCCGCTGAAGATCTCGCGACGACGGCTGAGTACGGTCTTCTCCAGCTTGAACTCGGGGATACCGAAGGTCAGCAGGCCGCCGATTTCCGGGTTACGGTCGAACACCACCGGGGTCACGCCGTTGCGTACCAGCACGTCGGCGCAACCCAGGCCCGCCGGGCCGGCACCGATGATGGCGACCTTCTTGCCGGTCGACTTGACCTTGGACATGTCCGGGCGCCAGCCCATGGCGAAGGCGGTATCGGCGATGTACTTCTCCACCGAGCCGATGGTCACCGCGCCGAAGCCGTCGTTGAGAGTACAGGCGCCTTCGCACAGGCGATCCTGCGGGCAGACGCGGCCGCAGACTTCCGGCAGGGTGTTGGTCTGGTGCGCCAGCTCGGCCGCCGCGAGGATGTTGCCCTCGGAGACCAGCTTGAGCCAGTTGGGGATGTAGTTGTGGACCGGGCACTTCCACTCGCAATAAGGGTTGCCGCAACCCAGGCAGCGATGCGCCTGCTCGCAGGCCTGCTGCGGCTTGAAGGGTTCGTAGATCTCGACGAACTCCTTCTTGCGCTGGCGCAGCAGCTTCTTCTTCGGATCCTTGCGCCCGACCTCGATGAACTGGAAGTCGTTATTCAGACGTTCAGTCATTTCAAAACCTCTTGACGGCAGCAGCAGGCCATAGGCCGCAACTGCAAGACTCTTCACGGCTGCCGCAGGCCTCTCGCTCGTCGCGCGAGGCTTGCGGCTTGCGGCTGCTTGTTATTGGGGGTTCGCGCGCGTGCTCGACAGCAGCGACGCCAGGTTGGCCGCCTTGGGCTTGACCAGCCAGAAACGACGCAGGTAGTCGTCGAGATTCTCCAGCAGCTCGATGCCCCAGGCGCTTGCGGTCTCGGCGACGTACTCGCGCAATACCTCCTGCAGATGGCTGCGATGGGCCTCCATCGTCTCACCCGTGATGCGGTGCAAATTGACCAGCTCGTTGTTCACCCGATCGATGAAGCTGTTGTCCATGTCCAGCACGTAGGCGAAACCGCCAGTCATGCCGGAGCCGAAGTTGTGCCCGGTCTTGCCCAGCACGCAGACGAAGCCACCGGTCATGTATTCGCAGCAATGGTCGCCCGAGCCTTCCACGACCGCATGGGCACCGGAGTTGCGCACCGCGAAGCGCTCGCCCGCGGTACCGGCGGCGAACAGCTTGCCGCCGGTGGCACCATACAGGCAGGTGTTGCCGATGATAGCCGAGTCCTGCGAACGGTAGGCGCTGCCCTGCGGCGGGGTGATCACCAGCTTGCCGCCGGTCATGCCCTTGCCGACGTAGTCGTTGGCATCGCCTTCGAGGTAGAGGTTGAGGCCGCCGGCGTTCCAGACGCCGAAGCTCTGGCCGGCGGTGCCCTTGAAGCGGAAGGTGATCGGCGCAGCGACCATGCCCTGGTTGCCGTGCTGGCGGGCGATCTCACCGGACACACGAGCACCGATGGAGCGGTCGCAGTTGCAGATTTCCAGCGCGAACTCGCCACCGCTCTTGGTCCCGATGGCGCCCTTGGCCAGCTTGACCATTTCCTCGGCCAGCAGACCCTGGTCGAACGGCGGGTTCTTCTCGACCTCGCAGAACTGCGGCTTGTCGACCGGGATGTCGTTGCCGCCGAGCAGCGGGCTCAGGTCCAGGTTGCCCTGCTTGGCGGTCTCGCCCGGCAGGATCTCGAGCAGGTCGGTGCGCCCGATCAGTTCGCCCAGGCTGCGCACGCCCAGCCTGGCCAGCCACTCGCGGGTTTCCTCGGCGACGAACTGGAAGAAGTTCACCACCATGTCGACGGTGCCGATGAAGTGGTCCTTGCGCAGTTGCTCGTTCTGGGTCGCGACACCGGTGGCGCAGTTGTTCAGGTGGCAGATACGCAGGTATTTGCAGCCCAGCGCGATCATCGGCGCGGTACCGAAGCCGAAGCTCTCGGCACCGAGGATTGCCGCCTTGATCACGTCCAGGCCGGTCTTCAGGCCGCCGTCGGTCTGCACCCGGACCTTGCCGCGCAGGTCGTTGCCGCGCAGGGTCTGGTGGGTTTCGGCCAGGCCGAGTTCCCAGGGCGAGCCGGCGTAGCGGATCGAAGTCAGCGGCGAAGCGCCGGTGCCGCCATCGTAGCCGGAAATGGTGATCAGGTCGGCATAGGCCTTGGCGACGCCGGCGGCGATGGTGCCAACGCCCGGCTCGGCCACCAGCTTGACCGACACCAGCGCCTGCGGGTTGACCTGCTTGAGGTCGAAGATAAGCTGCGCCAGGTCCTCGATGGAATAGATGTCGTGGTGCGGCGGCGGCGAAATCAGCGTGACGCCCGGCACCGCGTAGCGCAGCCGCGCGATCAGGCCGTTGACCTTGCCGCCGGGCAGCTGGCCACCCTCGCCGGGCTTGGCGCCTTGCGCCACCTTGATCTGCAGCACTTCGGCGTTGACCAGGTATTCCGGGGTGACACCGAAGCGGCCGGTGGCGACCTGCTTGATCTTCGAGCTGCGCTCGGTGCCGTAACGGGCCGGATCTTCGCCGCCCTCACCGGAGTTCGAGCGCGCGCCGATCCGGTTCATCGCCGCGGCGATGGCCTCGTGGGCCTCGGGCGACAGCGCACCGAGCGAAATGCCGGCCGAGTCGAAGCGCTTGAGGATCGCTTCCAGCGGCTCGACCTCTTCCAGCGCCAGTGGGTGATCGGCCACCTTCACCTTGAGCAGGTCACGCAGCATCGCCACCGGGCGCTGGTCGACCAGCGCGGTGTATTCCTTGAAACGGCCGTAGTCGCCGCTCTGCACCGCCATCTGCAGCGCACTGACCACGTCGGGGTTGTAGGCGTGGTATTCGCCGCCGTAGACGAACTTCAAAAGGCCGCCCTGCTGGATCGGCTTGCGATTGCTCCAGGCCTCGGCGGCGAGCGCCTTCTGCTCGGCCTCGAGATCGCTGAAACGGGCGCCCTGGATGCGGCTGGCGACGCCGCGGAAGCTCAGCTCGACCACGTCCGCGGACAGGCCGATGGCCTCGAACAGCTGGGCACCACGGTAGGAAGCGATGGTGGAGATGCCCATTTTGGAGATAATCTTCATCAGCCCCTTGGAGATGCCCTTGCGGTAGTGCTTGAACACCTCGTAGAGATCGCCCAACACTTCGCCGGTGCGGATCAGGTCGCCCAGCACCTCGTAGGCGAGGAACGGGTAGACCGCAGTCGCGCCGAAGCCGATCAGCACCGCGAAGTGGTGCGGGTCGCGGGCGGTGGCGGTTTCCACCAGGATGTTGCAGCTGCAGCGCAGGCCGGTCTCGACCAGGCGGTGGTGCACGGCACCGACCGCCAGCGAGGCATGCACCGGCAGCTTGCCCGGCGCGATGTGGCGGTCGCTGAGCACCAGCAGCACCTTGCCGCCACGCACGGCTTCCTCGGCCTGGTCGGCGATGTTGCGGATCGCCGCCTCGAGGCCGAGGCTCTCGTCGTAGTTGAGGTCGATGACCAGCCGTTCGAAGCCCGGGCGGTCCAGTTCCATGATGCTGCGCCACTTCGCCGGGGAGATCACCGGCGTGGTCAGGATCGCGCGGTTGGCATGCTCGGGCGTTTCCTCGTAGACGTTACGCTCGGCTCCCAGGCAGGTTTCCAGCGACATCACGATGGCTTCGCGCAGCGGGTCGATCGGCGGGTTGGTGACCTGCGCGAACTGCTGGCGGAAGTAGTCGTAAGGCGAACGCACGCGCCGCGATAGCACGGCCATCGGCGTGTCGTCGCCCATCGAACCGACCGCTTCCTGGCCTTGCTCGGCCAGCGGACGCAGGACCTGGTCACGCTCCTCGAAGGTGACCTGGAACATCTTCATGTACTGCTTGAGCTGGTCGGCGTCATAGAAGGCCGAACCATGATCGTTGTCGTCCAGGGTCGACTGGATGCGCAGGGCATTCTGGCGCAGCCACTTCTTGTAGGGCTGCTGCGACTTCAGATGATTGTCGATGTCATCGGTGTGCAGCACCTTGCCGGTGTGGGTATCCACGGCGAGGATCTGCCCCGGACCGACGCGGCCCTTGGCCAGGACGTCCTCGGGCTGGTAGTCCCAGACGCCGACTTCGGAGGCCAGGGTGATGTAGCCGTTCTTGGTGGTCACCCAGCGCGCCGGACGCAGGCCGTTACGGTCGAGCAGGCAGACGGCGTGGCGACCGTCGGTCAGCACCACGCCGGCCGGGCCATCCCAGGGCTCCATGTGCATGGAGTTGAATTCGTAGAACGCGCGCAGGTCCGGGTCCATGGTCTCGACGTTCTGCCAGGCCGGCGGAATGATCATGCGCAGACCACGGAACAGATCCATGCCGCCGGTGACCAACAGTTCGAGCATGTTGTCCATGCTCGAGGAGTCCGAACCGGTACGGTTGATCAGCGGCGACAGGCTCTCGAGATCCGGCAGCAGTTCGTTGGCGAACTTCAGGCGGCGCGCCTGGGCCCAGTTGCGGTTGCCGGTAATGGTATTGATTTCGCCGTTGTGCGCGAGAAAACGGAACGGCTGAGCCAGCCGCCACTGCGGCATGGTGTTGGTGGAGAAGCGCTGGTGGAACACGCAGATCGCCGTGGCGAGGCGCTCGTCGCCGAGGTCCGGGTAGAACTGCGCCAGGTCGGCGGGCATCATCAGGCCCTTGTAGATGATGTCCTTGTCCGACAGGCTGCAGACATAGAAGCCCTTGTCGTCGGCCAGGGCGACTTCCGCCCGGCGCCGGGCGAAGAACAGCTTGATGCCGAAGTCGCGCTCGCTGATCCCGTCAGCGCAGACATAGACCTGCTCGATGCGCGGCAGGCGCTCCAGGGCCAGTTGCCCGAGCACGCTGGTGTCGACGGGAACTTCGCGCCAGCCCACCAGCGTCAGCCCCTGAGCGGCGATTTCCTCGTTCAGGCGGGCCCGCGCGGTCTCGGCCATGGCGGCGTCCTGGCTGAGGAAGATCATGCCGACCGCATAGAGCGCCGGCAGCTCGGCATTGAAATGCTCGAGAGCCTTGGCACGCAGGAAGGCATCGGGTTTCTGCATCAGCAGGCCGCAGCCATCACCGGTCTTGCCGTCCGCATTGATGCCGCCGCGGTGGGTCATGCAGGTCAGGGACTGAATGGCAGTCTTTAGCAGGTGATGGCTAGCCTCGCCCTGCATGTGGGCAATCAGACCGAAGCCGCAGTTATCCTTGAACTCTTCAGGACGAAACAGACCTGCTCTCATAGGCACTCCACCAGCTAAAATACGTTGTAAATCAACCCCTTATTGACGGCGCACAGAATCGCCCCGTCATTCACGTGGGCAAAAGGGGGAGCAGTTTACAAAGCCAGATGGAACGGCACAATTTATTTTTGAAAGCCCCAAAACGGTGCGTTACGCACTTTTTTGGGGCATTTTTCTAGCGCGACTGACCAGCTTCCTGTTGCACGCTGGCGAAACTCCGCACCCAGGGCTTGCCCGCCTGCAACGCGGCGGGCAGTGTCTTGACTGCCGCCACAGCCGCCGCACGGTTGGCGAAATTCCCGTAAGTCACGACATACAGCGGCTTACCCTGGTGCTGCTTGACGAAATAATGATAGTTGCCGCCATGCTGCTGGATGAACGCCTGGGCATTCTTCTCGGCTCGTGTACCGAGAATCTGTACCAGGTAATGGGTTCCAGGCTGACTGGCATACCAGTTGTCCGCCCCCCTCGGAGCCTCCGCCACAGGAGCAGGCGCAGGCTTAGCGGCAATTTGCCGCACCGGTTCAGCGGGCGCAGGAGCAGGCGTCGGCTTGGGTGCCAGCTCGATTCGCTCCGTCGGCACGGGGAGCGGAACCGCCTCTTCGCCCCGCTCCGTCCCGGACGGCGCCGACTCGCCCTGCTCCTCGCCTCCCGCAGCGGCTGCAAGCGGCTCGCGAATGACCGGCTGGGCATCCCCGGCCAACGGCAGAGAGAGAGGGCGCTCCCGCCCATCGAACTCGATCGCCGCCTCGCGCTCCTCGACCGCACCTTCCGAGGCAACCGGCTCCTCCCCCTTCAACGACAGGCGCGTCACCTCCGCTGGAGCGGTGCGCTCATCCTCCCCGCCGCGCAGCAAGAGAAACGCCAGACCGACGATGCAGACCACACCCAGCACCGCCAATAGATGCTTCTTGGGCAACGGCAGTGCCATGCCCTTCGCCTTTCCTCGTCCTCTGGCACTCTGCATCGCAGCCAGCAGTTCGTCCCGGGCCGCCTGGTTGATCGCTCCCGGCCAGCCACCCGATTGCTCATGGATGCGCACGATCTGCTCTTCGCTCAAGCACTCGATACCGCCCCCGGCCCCTTCGAGCCGCAGCGCCAGGTACTCGCGGGTTTCATCTTCGTCGTAAGGTTGCAGCGCGATCGCATGGTAGCGCTCATCCCCCTCGCTCAGTGCCTCCAGGCGCCCGACCAGGGCCGGTTCGCCGAACAGGAACACATGGGGTCGCGCCTCGGGGCTTCCGGCGGCCAGGCGCAGCAAGGTTTCCACCGCAGCACCGGTCAGGCGCTCGGCATCGTCCACCAGCAGGTAGACCTCCTGCCCGGTCAAGGCCAGCTGGATCACCTGCGCCATCACTGCATCGAAATCGGCACTCTGGCTGTTCAATGCCTGAGCGATCTGCGCAAGCAACACGCTGGCATCGGTCATCGCCTGCGGCGTAATGACCACGCTTTGAACGGACTGCTTGTTGCTACTGGCCACCAGCGCTTGGCGCAGGAGCGTCTTGCCACTGCCTTCGGGCCCCGTCACGGCCAGCAGCAACTGGCTGTAGCGCGCCAGGTGATGCAGCTGCCCGAGCACCGGTTTGCGCTGCGCAGGAAAGAACTTGAAGCCCGGAACACGAGCAGCGAAGGGATCATGGCTGAAGCCGTAGTGGTTCAGAAACGCATCGTCCGCGGACAAACTGGTCATGGAATCTTCTTACGCCCCCAAGTGTTCCGTCAGTGCGCCGTAATCGACGCTCAATGTGGCCTCCAGCACGTCACGGGGGAAATCACCGGTAACCACCGCTTCCCCCATCTGCTTGAGCAGGACCAGGCGCAGCTGGCCATCCATCACCTTCTTGTCGACGGCCATGTGCTCGAGGAAATCCTGCGGCCGCATCTCGACTGGCGGCACCACCGGCAGCCCGGCTCTGCGCAACAAGCGTATCGCCCGATCCCGGTCGTCCGGCCGAATCCAGCCCAGTTGACATGACATCTGCAAGGCCATCACGGTTCCCGCCGCCACGGCCTCGCCGTGCAGCCAGACGCCATATCCCATATGGGTTTCTATCGCATGGCCAAAGGTATGGCCGAGATTGAGAATGGCGCGTACGCCCCCCTCCCGTTCGTCGGCATTGACCACCGCAGCCTTGGCCGCGCAGGAACGATGAATGGCTTCGGTCAAGGCATCCGAATCGAGGGCACGCAACCGGTCGATATTCGTCTCGAGCCAGCCAAGGAAGGGCTCATCGCAAATCAGCCCATACTTGATCACTTCGGCAAGACCGGCCGACAACTCACGAGACGGCAATGTCGCCAGGGTCGTGGTGTCGATCACCACCGCCCGGGGCTGATAGAAGGCACCGATCATGTTCTTGCCCAGCGGGTGATTGATGCCGGTCTTGCCACCCACCGACGAGTCGACCTGGGATAGCAGCGTGGTCGGCACCTGAATGAAGTCCACCCCTCGCTGGTAGCTGGCCGCCGCATAACCCGCCATGTCACCGATCACGCCGCCGCCGAGCGCAATTATCGTCGTGCGGCGGTCATGCCGAGCACCCAGTAGCGCGTCGAAAATGAGCTGCAGGGTCTGCCAGTTCTTGTGAGCCTCGCCATCGGGAAGGATCACTGGCGTGACGGCATAGCCGGAGAGGGCCCGCGTCAAACGGTCGAGATAAAGCGGCGCTACCGTCTCGTTGGTGACGATGGCGACCTGCCGGCCACGGATCTGCGCGGCGAATAGTTCACTGCGGTCGATCAACCGCTCGCCGATATGAATGGGATAGCTACGCTCGTCGAGATCGACCTGAAGAGTCTGCATGAGGCCCCCATGAACAAAGGGAGCTAGGATAGCGCAGATTCATCCAGGCTTTCACGAGGTGGCAACGACGCGAGGCGATCGAGAATCTCCATGACCACCAGCCGCGGCGGGCGTTCGTCGGTTTCGATGATGATGTCCGCGATCGAGCGGTACAGCGGATCACGAATGGCCATGAGCCCCGCCAGGACCTGCCTTGGATCAGCCGCCTGCAACAGCGGCCGATTGCGATCCCGGGAGGTGCGTTCGAGCTGCTGCTCGACCGATGTGCACAAGTAGACGATACGGCCACCGGCACGCAGCGCCTGGCGATTGTCCTCACGCAGTACCGCCCCACCTCCGGTTGCCAGCACCACACCATCGAGCCGGCAGAGATCGGCGATTACGGTATGTTCACGCTCGCGAAAGCCTGCCTCGCCCTCGACATCGAAGATCAGCGGAATGCTGGCGCCGGTGCGCTGCTCGATCTCCTTGTCGGAATCCTTGAACGGCAACCGTAGCTCTTTGGCGAGCAAACGCCCGATGGTGCTTTTTCCAGCTCCCATCGGGCCCACGAGGATAGTGTTCTTCACCGATATCAGCGACTCACGGCAATGGCCTGGTGATTGAGAATTTTAGGCGTCAGGAAAATCAGGAGCTCGGATTTGGCATCAGCTACAACATCCCGACGGAACAGGCGCCCAAGATAAGGCAGATCGCCCAGGAAAGGAACTTTATCGACTGACTTGCTCTGCGTGTTGGAGAACACCCCGCCGATGACGACCGTCTCGCCATCGTTCACGAGGATCTTGGCATTCACCTCGTTCTTGCGAATGGTCGGTGTTCCATTCACATCATTTGCAAAATCGGGCTCATCCTTGGTAACCCTTACTTCCATGATAATGCGATTGTCCGGAGTAATCTGAGGCGTAACCTCCAGCGAAAGCGCTGCCTCGACGAAGGTGACCGCAGTGGCACCACTGGAGCTGGCCTCTTGATACGGAATCTCGGAGCCTTTCAGAATTTTTGCCGTTTCCTTGTCAGCAGTCATGACTTTCGGTTGGGAAACGACCTCCCCATTGCCCGACTTCTCCATCGCGGAAAGCTCGAGATCCAAAATGAGGTTGTCGGTGACATAGCCAATGCCGATACCTGCCGTGCGATTCGCCACCCCCATGTCAACGAAAGGGAAATTACCGTTGCTGTCTTCGCCCGAGTCCCCGCCCTCGTCGCCAAGATCGTCATTGCCGTATACGGCGCCTCGACCATTGGCAAAGATTTGCGTTCCGCCCCAGCGCACGCCCAAGGCTTTATCGTAATCGACATTGGCTTCGACAATCCGGGCTTCGATCATCACCTGCCGCACCGGAATATCCAACTGAGCAACGATGCGACGCAGCTCGTCCAAGCGCTCCTGAGTCTGGTAGGCGATGATGTTGTTGGTACGATCATCCACGGCGATCGACCCGCGCTCGTCCGCTTGTCCTTGGGTGTTGGTCACCGACTGGAACAGGCGGGCGATATCGGCCGCCTTGGCATAGTTGACTTGCACCACCTCGCGACGCAGCGGCGCAAGCTCCGCGATCTGGCGTTTCGACTCGAGTTCCTGACGCTCCCGGGCAGCAATTTCATCCGCTGGCGCAACCAGCAACACATTACCAACCTGACGCTTGTCCAACCCCTTGGTCTTGAGCACCAGATCCAGCGCCTGGTCCCACGGTACGTTCTGCAGGCGCAGAGTGATATTGCCGCTCACCGTATCACTGGCCACCAGGTTCAGATCAGTGAAGTCGGCTATCAGCTGGAGAACGGAGCGAACGTCGATGTCCTGGAAATTCAGCGACAGCTTTTCGCCGGAATAGGCAAAGCGATCCGCTTTCTGCTTCTCGGCTTCAGACTCGGTGAGCGGTTTGATACTGATGGTCAGTTTGTTATCGGCCTGGTAGGCCAGATAGTCATAGCGACCGGTCGGTTCGATGGCGATGCGCGCCCCGCCCGACTGGGCCGTCGAATCGACGAACTTCACCGGCGTAGCGAAGTCCTGGACATCGAGACGCACGCGCAGCGATTCCGGTAACTGCGTTTTGGCGAAGGCGACGAGGATCTTTCCACCTTGCTCTTCGATGGTGGAGCTCATCGACGGATCGGAAAGCGTGATGATCACATTGCCCGCCCCGTCGTCACCACGACGAAAATCGATATTGTCGATAGCCTTTCCAGTCATCGCCTTAACTGGTGATGGGGTGGCGACGGGTACGCTGGATGCCGCTGGCGCCGCTGCATTGCTGCCAGCGCTTTCACCCAGCACCACGAACAGGTTGTTGCCCTCGACACGCGTCGAGTAGGGAACGAGCGAGGTGAGGTTGACGATCATCCGAGTGCGTCCCTGCGCCTCGACCAGGGTCACGCTACGCGCATTCCCTACACCCAACTCGCGGTTCTTGGCGCCCAGCTTGTTGGATACCCCCGGCAAGTCCAAAGCAATACGCGCCGGTTGATCCAACGTATAACCCCGCGGCGTGGCCACCGGTTCGTCGAATGCCAGCTTAAGCTCGACACGATCACCTGGCAGCGAGGCAACATCCAATGCATTCAGGTTGGCGGCCAGCAACGCAGGCGATACGAATGCCGCCAGCAAGGACAAGCCGAAGCGAGAGAGGGTGCTGTTCATAAATTGCTTCCGTTGTGCAGACCGGTATAGGTTTTCCATGCTTTAGCCCCGCGCTAGGTGCGCTCTTTCAAGGTCAAACTGCGCGGGCGCTCGAGCCACCCACCCTCCCCATCAGGTACGATTTCCAGCACGTCAACGCCGGCATCGCTGATCTCAACGATGCGGCCGTGGTTGCGACCGAGATAATCACCAACCTTGACGCGGTGAACCCCCTCACCGCCTTTAATCAAAGCGTATCGTCCGGCCTCGTTGGCCAGCGTGCCGACCATGACGAAGTTCTCGATATTGAAACCCTCAAGAAACTGCTTGACTCGCGCTTCATCGGGATGAATGTCTTTAGAACCCTTCTGGCGCTGCGCAAGATCGAGCTTTACGGGCGGCTGGAATGGTGGGCGAAGAGCAGCTGCACTATAGGTAAAGGCTTCATACGGGATGAAAGCGGGCAAGGGCTCGATGGCTCCTTTAGGCTTTGCGCGCACCTCGTCAAGATATTGCTGCAAATCATCAAAATCCGAACCAGCTCCACAGCCCGCCAATAATGCGAAGCTTAAAAGCAGCACAGCAAAACGGGATTCGTTCATTGCTGCAGCCCCTTGTCGTTATAACGATAAGTCTTGGCCAAGATATTCATGCGCAACTTCGAAGTCGTTTCCTTGTTTTCGGGATTAATTTCGAAATCATGGAGAGTAACGATACGCGGAAGACTGGCCACTCCGCTTACGAAAGTGGCCAAATCGTGATACGCACCAACAACTTTTATCTGAATGGGTAGTTCGATGTAGAACTGCTGTACCACCTCGGGCTGCAGCTTGATTTCTTCGAACTCGAGCCCGCTTCCCAGCCCGGTCCGGGTTATATCTTCCAGCAACCCCGGAACCTCGGTATCGCTGGGCAGTTGCCGCAGCAGCGCGCCGAAGGAAGATTCCATTTCAACCATTTGTTCCTTGTACGCTTCCAGATTTGCAGCCTGGAATGCCTTGGTCGAGAACTGCTGCTTCAGCGTGACTTCCTGCGCACGCTGCTGCTCGAGCTGCACCTGCATATCCTGCAGATGGAGGTAGTACCCAAGCGCCAGCACGGCTACCAGCAACAGCACGCCGGCGATGAACTTGACCGGCGCAGGCCAGGACCCCAGGTTGTTCAGGTCCAGGTCCGCAAAATCGATCTTGCGAAGACTTTCCAAAGAGTCAGCCAGGCTCATGGCTTGCTTCCTTCCGTTGGGACGGTCGGCTGCGTCTGCTGCACCGTCAGCTGGAACACGTTTTCCTGATCGACCGCACCTGCTGTAACCGCCTTGACCTCATTCAGGTTGGGGGCTTCCAGCCAGTCCGACCCATCGAGATTGCGCATCAGGTTGGAGACGCGGTTGTTCGACTCGGCCGCCCCCACGATCGCGATATTCTTTCCGGTCATTTTCAGCGAAGTGAAATAAACACCGTCCGGAAGGGTTCGCACCAACTGGTCGAAAACGCGCGCGATGATTGGCCGATTGCCCTGCAGGTCCTGGATGATCTTCATTCGCTCCAGCAGTTGCTGCCTACGCTCTTTCAGCTCCTTGATCTCTTTGATACGAGCATCCAGCACCGCTATTTCCTTGCGGACGAAGTCATTACGCGCCTTCTGCTGCTCTATCGCACTTTCGAAATACCGGTCGCCAAGGAACACGAGGCCGGCAGCGACGATGAGCACGCCGACCAAGGAAGCAAGAAAACGCTGCTTGCGCTCTTCGCGCAGTTGCTCGCGCCAGGGGAGAAGATTGATCTGCGCCATCAGTCGAAACTCCTCAGCGCCAAGCCACAAGCAATCATCAGCGCCGGGGCGTCACTGGCCAGCGCGCCGGCGTTGACCTTGTTGCTCAAGGCCATATCGGCAAATGGATTGGCGACTAGAGTCTGGGTCCCGATCTTCTGCTGAATGAGGCGATCGAGATCGGGAATGGATGCGGTGCCACCTGCAAGAAGAATGCAGTCGACATCATGGAACTGGCCTGCCGCGAAGAAGAACTGCAGCGAGCGCGAGACCTGCTGAACCACCGCCTCCTTGAACGGAAGCAACACCTCGCTGTCATAGTCGTCCGGGAGCCCGCCCTGCTTCTTGGCGAGCCCGGCCTCCTCCACGGACAACCCGTAGCGGCGCTGGATTTCCTCGGTCAGCTGGCGGCCACCGAAAAGCTGCTCGCGGGTATAGATGGTACGACCGTTATGCAGAACACTCAGCGTCGTCATGGTGGCACCGATATCCACCACCGCGACGGTCAACTCGTCGTGCCCGACACCCAGTTGCGGTGCCAGCAGCCCATAGGAGCGCTCGAGCGCGTAGGCCTCGACATCGACCACCTTGGCGGTCAGCCCCGCCAAGGCCAGTGCAGCCTCGCGAATCTCGACGTTCTCCTTGCGGCAGGCGGCGAGCAGCACCTCGACCCGTCCGGGCGCACGCGCGGCGGGGCCTTGCACTTCGAAATCGATCGCCACTTCCTCGAGGGGATAAGGGATGTACTGATCGGCTTCGATCTTCAGCTGATTCTCGAGCTCGTCGTCGGACAGCCCGGCGTCCATTTCGACGCTCTTGGTGATGACCGCAGAACCGGATACCGCCACGGCCGCCGCCTTGCTACCCGTCTTGGCTTTCGCCACCACGCGTTGCAGCGCCTGACCGACGCCCTCAAGTTCAGCGATGTTCTTCTCGACGACGGCGTTCGGCGGGAGCGGCTCGACGGCATACGCCTCGACGCGGTATCGATTTCCCGACCGGCTTAATTCGAGAAGCTTGACTGAGGTCGAACTGATATCGATCCCGAGCAGCGTGTTCGCTTTCTTAGTGAAGAGCCCTAGCACGACCGATTTCCTTCTTTATCCGCAACTTACGGATTAATTATGTTTATCCACATTAGATAACAGCCTTGACAGAAGCGCAAATGGCTACCCGGCAAAAAAAGCGCTTATAATGTGAACGGTTTTCCCTTTCAGCATCGTCTGCCATTTCCCCCTCCCAAATCCTGGATTCCAAGAACCCCGATGCGTTTTTTGAAATTTTTCCTTTGGTCGTGCCTAGCGATTTTCTGCGCACTATTACTCAGCGTTACCGGCGCCTTTCTCTATCTGAGCCCGAACCTCCCTTCGGTCGACTCGCTGCGCAGCATACAGCTGCAGATTCCACTGCGCGTTTACAGCGCCGACGACAAGCTGATCGCGGAGTTCGGCGAGATGCGCCGCTCACCGATCCGCTTCGAAGAGATCCCCGAGGACTTCATCCACGCCCTGCTGGCTGCCGAGGACGACAATTTCGCCAATCATTATGGCGTCGACATAACCGGCCTGATGCGCGCTGCCACGCAATTATTGAAAACCGGACAGATTCAGACCGGCGGTAGCACCATCACCATGCAGGTGGCGAAGAATTATTTCCTGACCAGCGAACGGAGCTTCTCGCGCAAGATCAACGAGATTCTCCTGGCGCTGCAGATAGAGCGCGAACTGAGCAAGAACGAAATTCTCGAGCTGTACGTCAACAAGATCTACCTGGGCCACCGCGCCTACGGCATCGAAGCGGCTTCTCAGGTGTATTACGGCAAGCCGATCACGGAATTGAGCCTCGCCCAGCTGGCGATGATCGCCGGACTGCCGAAGGCTCCCTCGGCGTTCAATCCGCTGGTCAATCCGGCCCGCAGCAAGGAGCGGCGCGACTGGATTCTCGGCCGCATGTACCGGCTGGGCTCGATCGACGAGGCACGCTATCAGCAGGCGCTGGCCGAGCCGGAGAGTGCGCGCTATCACGGCGCCGCTCCGGAACTGGACGCATCCTATATCGCGGAGATGGCTCGGGCGGAGATGGTCGGGCGCTACGGCAGCGCGGCCTACACCGACGGCTTCAGGGTATACACCACCGTTACCAGCGAAAGGCAGGAGGCGGCCAACGCTGCGCTCAACAGCGGCCTGATCGAATACGACCAGCGCCACGGCTACCGCGGCCCGGAAGCGCGCCTCGCCGACCAGCCGCGCGATAACTGGCTGCAGGAGCTGGGCAAGCGCAGAAGCCTTTCCGGGCTGCATCCGGCCATCGTCTCGCAGGTCGAAAACAGCGGCATTCTGGTTCTCACCCGCGATGGCAGCGAGCATGCGGTCGCGTGGGAAAGCATGAAGTGGGCCCGCCCCTTTCTGGCCACCAACAGCCTTGGGCCGAGGCCGCAGCGCCCCGCCGACGTGGTAAAGGTGGGCGACCTGGTGCGCATCCGCTGGCAAGGCGAGACGCCACTGTTCAGCCAGGTTCCACAGGCGCAGGCCGCACTGGTTTCGCTCGATCCGCAAGACGGCTCCATCGAGGCGCTGGCCGGCGGTTTCTCCTTCGGCCAGAGCAACTACAACCGCGCCATCCAGGCCAAACGCCAACCCGGGTCGAGCTTCAAGCCGTTCATCTACAGCGCGGCACTGGATGCCGGCTACACCGCGGCAAGCCTGGTGAACGACTCCCCGATCGTCTTCGTCGAGCAGGGCATGGACCGCATCTGGCGACCGAAGAACGACAACAATACGTTCCTCGGCCCGATCCGCTTGCGCGAGGCGCTCTACAAATCACGCAACCTGGTATCGATCCGGCTGCTGCAAACCATCGGCATCGATCACACCATCGACTACATCAGCCGCTTCGGTTTCAACCCGCAGGACCTGCCGCGCAATCTTTCCCTCGCGCTGGGCACGGCGACGCTGACCCCGATGGAGATCGCCACCGGCTGGACGAGCTTCGCCAATGGTGGCTACAAGATCGAGCCTTATCTGATCCAGCGAATCGAAGACCGCGAAGGTACCCTGCTGTTCGAGGCCAACCCCGTGCGCGTTCCCCACGGGGAAGAAGTGGCAGCCGCCGCTTCCGACGTCGAAGTCATCGCCGCACCGACGCCAGCCTTCAACCCCGGACAGGGCAGCGAAAAGCCCGAGCAGGAACCGCGTTTCGCCGAGCAGATCCTCGATGAACGCACCGCCTACATCATGACCAGCATGCTGCAGGACGTGATCAAGCGCGGCACCGGCCGCCGGGCACTGGCCATGGGGCGCGAGGACATCGCCGGCAAGACCGGGACCACCAACGACTCGATCGACAGCTGGTTCTCCGGCTACAACGCCGATATCGTCACCACCGTCTGGGCCGGCTTCGACCAGCCACAGAGCCTCGGCCGCCATGAGTATGGCGGCACGGTGGCCCTGCCCATCTGGATGAACTACATGAGCGCCGTGCTCAAGGACATGCCCGAGCACCCACCTGCGGAGCCGGACGGGCTGCTCAAACTGCGCGTCGATCCGGTCAGCGGTCGGGCCGCTGCGCCCGGCACACCCAACGCCTATTTCGAGGTATTCAAGAGCGAGGATTCGCCCCCCCCCATGGGCGAATTCGAACCCGGCTACCAGGCCCCCGGCAGCCCGCTTCCGGCCAACGAGGCCGCGCCGCTCGATCTATTCTGAGCCCCGGAAACAACGAACCCCGCCGCGGCGGGGTTCGTTGTTTCTGGCTTGTACCTTTCCGGTCTTATTCGCCGAATACGTCGTTCACCGACTTCAGCGGATAGTGCGCCGGATAGGGCAGCGTCGCCACGCCACTCTCGATCGCAGCCTTGGCGACGGCATCGGAGACCAGGGTGATCAGGCGCGGATCCATCGGCTTCGGAATGATGTACTCGCGGCCGAATTGCAGGTCGGCTACGCCATAGGCGGCGGCGACTTCCGCCGGCACCGGCAGCTTGGCAAGGTCGCGCAAGGCCAGGGCGGCAGCGATCTTCATCTCCTCGTTGATGCGCTTGGCGCGAACGTCCAGCGCGCCGCGGAAGATGAAGGGGAAGCCGAGCACGTTGTTGACCTGGTTCGGGTAGTCGGAACGCCCAGTGGCCATGATCACGTCGGAACGCGTGGCATGCGCCAGCTCGGGACTGATCTCCGGGTCCGGATTGGAGCAGGCGAAGACCACCGGATTCGGCGCCATGCGCTTGAGGCCCTCGCCGCTCAGCAGGTTGGCGCCGGACAGGCCGACGAAGACATCGGCGCCTTCGAGCGCGTCATCCAGGGTGCGCTTGTCCGTTTCATGGGCGAACACTGCCTTGTACTGGTTCAGGTCGTCGCGCCCGGCATGGATGACGCCCTTGCGGTCGATCATGAAGATGTTCTCGATCTTCGCGCCCATGCTCACCAGCAGCTTCATGCAGGACGTAGCGGCAGCACCCGCGCCGAGGCAGACGATCTTGGCTTGCTCGAGGGTCTTGCCGGCGATCTCCAGGGCATTGAGCATACCGGCCGCGGTGACGATCGCGGTGCCATGCTGGTCGTCGTGGAACACCGGAATGTCGCACTGCTCGATGAGTGCACGCTCGATCTCGAAGCACTCGGGCGCCTTGATGTCTTCCAGATTGATGCCACCGAAGGTGATCGAGATGCGCTTGACAGTATCGATGAAGGCCTGCGGGCTTTCGGCATCGACTTCGATGTCGAACACGTCGACACCGGCGAAACGCTTGAACAGTACACCCTTGCCTTCCATGACCGGCTTGGAGGCCAGCGGGCCCAGGTTACCCAGGCCGAGGATAGCGGTGCCATCGGAGATTACCGCCACCAGGTTGCCCTTGCCGGTATAGCGGTAGGCCAGCTCCGGATCGCGGGCGATCTCGCGGACAGGCTCGGCGACGCCCGGGCTGTAGGCCAGGGAAAGGTCACGAGCGGTGGCAGTGGGCTTGGTCAGTTCGACGCTCAGCTTTCCCGGACGAGGCTGGGCATGATAGTCAAGAGCGGCAGTTTTCAGGTCAGTCATGTGGCATTTCCGCTTATTTTACTGGGACAGACAGGCGGTCGAGCATACGCCAAGAATGCGCGCGCTCACAAGCCAGTGGATGACGGGACTGTCAAGCCCCCGGGGATTACGACTTTTCGGTAGAGCTGCGGCCCCGAGTGCTGGACCGGGCCGCCCCACACGTCAGCGCGTCATGCTCAGCATAGCCGGGTGAGTCAGACGCAACATCCAGCGCGCCTGCTCCTTGCGGCCGGTGCGGCCGCGCCGGTCGACCACCCATCCACGCGCCTCGATGGTCTTGCCGGCCAGTGCGGACAGGCGCTGCGCATCGAACGCTTCGACAGCCTGCAGCGGCACGTGCACGACCAGGGGCCCGTCCAGCTCCAGCCAGAAGCCGGCACGGTTGCGCTCGACCCGCTCGACCTTGCCGCCGACCAGAGCGAAACCGGCCTGGCGCAGCGAATGCGCCGTCTGCAGCGCCGGCTTGCGCCATACGCCTTTCCCAGCCCGGCGGGCATGCTCCTCGGCAGCCCAATGGCAGCCGGCCAGCTCGGTATTGGGGGCCACCGCCACCGCGTACCCCAGCCCCTCGGCCAGCAACGCGGCCTCGAGATTGCGGCCCTGCGCATCGTAGACATGCGCGAGCACGCGCCCGTGACGATCCTGCGGCTCGCGCCCCACACTCAACCCGACCCGATCGCCATTACCCTTCACCAGGACGTCGAGATGGCGCCAGGCCGCTTCGGCGAAGGCCTCGGCCTTGCGCCCATGGCGACTGCGCTCGGGGGTATTGATACCGATCAGCCGCACGCTGCGCCCATCCACGAGGCGCAGGGTATCGCCGTCGACGACGCGCGCGACCTCCACCAGCGGCAGACGCTCCGCTGCCGGACAGAAAGCCAGCGCCTGAAGAGTCCAGAAGACGGAAACGAAAAAGGCGCCCACCAGGGACGCCTTTTTCATGTGCTCGGAAAATCCCACCGGATTCCCGTTGCGCCAGCTTACTTGGCGCCGAACACACCGAAACGCTGCTTGAAGCGATCGATGCGGCCGCCGGTATCCAGCACCTTCTGCTTGCCGGTGTAGAACGGGTGGCACTCGGAGCACACGTCGATGTTCAGGTTCTTGCCCAGCGTGGAGCGGGTCTTGATGACGTTGCCACAGCTGCAAGTGGCTTCGATTTCGACGTAGTTGGGATGGATATCGGCTTTCATGATGAATCCTCTGAATTGCGTGCCGCCACCCGACCCTATGTCGAGTACCGCACGAAGTAGGGCGCGAATCATACCAGAGCGCTAGGGTGATGCAAGCACAGGCGCCCGGCGGTGCCGGCCTATGGTTCCCGAGCCGAACGAAGCGGCACCCCGGCGCTTTTGCGCGGCATGATCGTTTACCATCGGCGCTCGCCAACAAGGATCTCCGCGTGCCCTCGACCATCCTCCGCCTCGCGCTGCCCTCGCCGCTGCGCCGCCTGTTCGACTATCGCCCGCCGGCCGGCATCGCCCGCAGCGTCCTGCAGCCGGGCATGCGCCTGCGCGTGCCGTTCGGCCGGCGCGAGGTGGTCGGCATCCTGGTCGAGCTGGCGGAGCGCAGCGAGGTTCCCGAGGACAAGCTCAAGCCCGCGCTGGAGCTGCTCGACCGTCAGCCGCCCCTGCCGCCGTCGCTGTTCAGGCTCTGCCTGTGGACCGCACAGTATTACCAGCACAGCCTCGGCGACACCCTGAACTGGGCGTTGCCGGTCCTGCTGCGCCAGGGCGAACCGGCCGAGGCACGCCTGGAGCGCTATTGGCGGATCGTCGACGGTGCACGCCTCGACGACCCGCGCCTGGCGCGCGCGCCACGCCAGCGCGAGGCGCTGAAGGTCATCGCCCAGCATGCCCACGGCCTGCCGCATGCGTTGCTAGGCAAGCTGCAACTGAACAAGGACAGCCTCGACCTGCTGCTGGAAAAAGGCCTGGTACGCATCGAAGCGCGCCGCAGCAGCCCGCCCCGCGCCCACAGCGGCAGCTGGCTGCTGCAGCCGGAGCTGACCCTGAATCCGCAGCAGCGCGCCGCCTTCGAAGCGGTGCGCGCGGGCTTCGGCGGCTTTCGCGCCTTCCTGCTGGCCGGCGTCACCGGCAGCGGCAAGACCGAAGTCTACCTGCAGCTCATCCACCAGGTACTGGAGGCCGGCAAGCAGGCACTGGTGCTGATCCCGGAAATCAACCTCGGGCCCCAGACCCTCGCGCGCTTCGAGAAGCGCTTCAACGCGCGGATCGCCCTGCTGCACTCCAACATCAACGATCGCGAACGCCTCGACGCCTGGCTCGCCGCCCGCGACGGCGAGGCGGACATCGTCATCGGCACCCGCTCGGCGCTGTTCACGCCGCTGAAGAACCCCGGGCTGATCATCATCGACGAGGAGCACGACGCCTCCTATAAACAGCAGGAAGGCCTGCGTTACCACGCCCGCGACCTGGCGCTGCTGCGCGCCCGCCAGGAAAACCTGCCGATCCTGCTCGGCTCCGCCACACCCTCGCTGGAAAGCCTGCACAATGCCCACGCGGGCCGCTACGCACTGCTCAAGCTGACCCAGCGCGCCGGCGCCGCCAAGCCGCCGCGCTTCCTGCGCCTGGACGTCAAGAGCCGCCCGCTCGATGCCGGCATCTCCGGGCCGCTGCAACAGGCCATTGGCCAGACCCTGGCCGCCGGCCAGCAGGTGCTGATCTACCTCAACCGTCGCGGCTTCGCCCCCACCCTGCTCTGCCATGACTGCGGCTGGCTCAGCCAGTGCCCGCGTTGCGATGCGCGCATGACCCTGCACCAGCGCCACAACGAACTGCGCTGCCACCATTGCGGGTACGTCGAGCGACCGCCGCGCAACTGCCCGGAGTGCGGCAAGGTCGACCTGCGGCCGGTGGGCGCCGGCACCGAGCGCGCAGAAGAACGCCTCGGCATCCTCTTCCCCGACTATCCGGTGCTGCGCATCGACCGCGACAGCACCGCGCGCAAGGGCGCGATGGAACGGATGTTCGGCACCATCAACCGCGGCGAACCCTGCCTGCTGGTCGGCACCCAGATGCTCGCCAAGGGCCACCATTTCCCCCGCGTGACGCTGGTGGCGATCCTCGATGCCGATGGCGGGCTGTTCTCCGCCGACTTCCGCGCCAGCGAGCGCATGGCGCAACTGATCGTCCAGGTCGCCGGCCGCGCGGGGCGTGCCGAGGAGCCGGGCAAGGTGATCATCCAGACGCACCTGGCCGACCACCCGCTGCTGGTGCAGCTGACCGAGCAGGGCTATTTCGCCTTCGCCGAGCAGGCCCTGTCCGAACGTCGCGCCGCCGGCCTGCCGCCGTTCAGCCACCTCGCCCTGCTGCGTGCCGAAGCGCACAAGCCCGGACAGGCCGAGGCGTTCCTCGACGACGCCTGCAGCCAGGCCGAGCGCCTGCTCGACGAACTGCAGCTCAGCGGCATCGAACTGCTCGGCCCCATCCCCGCGCCCATGGAACGCCGCGCCGGCCGCTACCGCGCGCAACTGCTCCTGCAGGGTAGTGCCCGCGCGCCGCTGCACCGCCTGATGAGCACCTGGCTGCCGTATGTCGAGCAACTGCCCGGCAGCCGCGCGGTGCGCTGGAGCCTGGACGTGGATCCGGTCGACCTGTTCTGAATGCCCCCGAACCCGCCTTTTCCACCCTCGGTCGCCGCGCAACTTGAAGCGACCCCCATCGCGCCCCGATAATGCCGGGTTTTCGCGCACTCTTGCGGACCGAGCCGACCATGAAAGACAGCATTCGCCACCTGATCCAGCAAGCCCTCGCCCGCCTGACCGACGACGGCGTGCTGCCCGAAGGCCTGACGCCGGCGATCCAGGTGGAAAACACCAAGGACAAGAGCCACGGCGACTTCGCCAGCAACATCGCCATGATGCTGGCCAAGCCGGCTGGGCTGAAGCCGCGCGAGCTGGCTGAAAAGCTGATCGCCGCACTGCCGCAGGATGCGCAGATCAGCAAGGTGGAGATCGCCGGACCCGGCTTCCTGAATTTCTTCCAGAACAGCGACGCCCTGGCCGGGCGCCTCGAAGCCGCGCTGGCCGACCCGCAATTGGCGGTGCGCAAGGCGGCCGCCGCGCAGCGCGTGGTGATCGACCTGTCGTCGCCGAACCTGGCCAAGGAAATGCACGTCGGCCACCTGCGCTCGACCATCATCGGCGATGCGGTGGGCCGGGTGCTGGAGTTTCTCGGCGACGAGGTGATCCGCCAGAACCACGTCGGCGACTGGGGCACCCAGTTCGGCATGCTGCTGGCCTATCTCGAGGAAAAGCCGGCGGCGGCGGAAAGCGAACTGGCCGACCTGGAACAGTTCTACCGTGCCGCCAAGCAGCGCTTCGACGAGTCCGCCGCGTTCGCCGACCGCGCCCGCGAGCTGGTAGTCAAGCTGCAGGCGGGCGATGCCGACTGCCTGCGCCTGTGGACACGCTTCAACGACATCTCGCTGTCGCACTGCCAGAAGATCTACGACCGCCTCAACGTCAAGCTCAGCCCCGCCGACGTCAAGGGCGAGAGCGCCTACAACGCCGAGCTGCCGGGTATCGTCGAGGCTCTGCGCGAGAAGGGCCTGCTCACCGAGGACAATGGCGCCCAGTGCGTCTTCCTCGACGAGTTCAAGAATGCCGAGGGCAACCCGCTGCCGGTGATCGTGCAGAAGGCTGGCGGCGGCTATCTCTACGCCACCACCGACCTGGCCGCCATGCGCTACCGCAGCCAGGTGCTGCATGCCGACCGCGTGCTGTATTTCGTCGACCAGCGCCAGGCCCTGCACTTCCAGATGGCTTTCGAAGTGGCGCGCCGCGCCGGCTTCGTCCACGCCGGCATGCAGCTCGAGCACATGGGCTTCGGCACCATGAACGGCGCCGACGGCCGACCGTTCAAGACCCGCGATGGCGGCACGGTGAAGCTGATCGACCTGCTCGACGAAGCCGAGCAGCGCGCCTATGCCCTGGTCAAGGACAAGAACCCGCAGCTCGACGAGGCCGAGCTGCGCCAGATCGCCCGCGCCGTGGGCATCAGCGCAGTGAAGTACGCCGACCTGTCCAAGCACCGCACCAGCGACTACCGCTTCAATTTCGAGCTGATGCTGAGCTTCGAAGGCAACACCGCACCCTACCTGCTCTATGCCTACACCCGCGTGGCCAGCGTGTTCCGCAAGCTGGGCAAGGGCATCGACGAGATCGACGGTCGCATCCGTCTCGACGCCGAGCAGGAACTGGCCCTGGCGGCGAAGCTGGCGCAGTTCGGTGAACTGCTCAACAATGTCGGCGAGAAGGGCGAGCCACACCTGCTGTGCAGCTACCTCTACGACCTGGCCGGGCTGTTCTCCAGCTTCTACGAACACTGCCCGATCCTCGCTGCCGATAACGAAGAACAGAAGCAGAGCCGCCTGCGCCTGGCGGCCCTGACCGGCAAGACGCTCAAGCAGGGCCTGGAACTGCTCGGCCTGGAACCTCTGGAGCGGATGTAAGTGGCCGCACGCAAGAAAGCCGCGCCCAAACGGGGCGCCAGCCGCTACCAAGCCCCCGCGAAGAAAGCCGTACCCGGCTGGATCTGGCTGGTCTGCGGGCTTGTGATCGGTGGCTTCATCATGTTCCTGATGAACCTGGAGCCCGGCGGCGACGAGATCAAGCGCGCCAAGGAAGCCCCCAAGGCCACGGCCAAGGAGCCACCCAAGCGCAGCCCGGCCGGCGAGCAGCCGCCGAAGCCGAAGTACGACTTCTATACGCTGCTGCCGGAGTCGGAAGTCATTCTGCCGCCGGAAACCAAGCAGCCAGAACCGCCAAGCAAGCCGGTGACGCCGGAGGAAGCGGCCCGGATCGACGAGGCGCGGGCCCAGGCCGCACTCAACGGCCAGGTCCCGCCTCCGCCGCCGACCGTGGCCAAGGCGCCGGTGACGCAGTTCTTCCTGCAGGCCGGCTCGTTCCGCCAGCAGGCCGAAGCCGACCGCGTACGCGCACAGATCATCCTGCTCGGCCAGGATGTGCGCGTGGAGAACGTGAAGGTGCGCGACGAACCCTGGTACCGGGTGCTGGTCGGCCCGTTCAGCAGCCGCGAGCAACTGAACGCGGCGCAGAAGACACTGGCCGCCAGCGGCTACAAGAATCTGCTGTTGCAGCAACGCCAGACGCACTGAACGAACACGCCGGGCATGACCCGGCGTTTTTTATGGCTCTGTCCCAATTGCGTGTTGCTCGAAGTGTCGAGGTATTCTGAACGTCCGTAGGAGCGGGCCATGCCCGCGAATATTCCAGCGCGCAAAGCTTCGCGGGCATGGCCCGCTCCTACAGGGGTACGTCCATCCGCAACAGCCAACTCAGCCCTTGTTATTGGGAACAGAGGAAACTCCGCTCAGCTTTCTCGCGGTGCGTAGGCGAACACGTCGGCGCGCATCTGGTGCGGGTCCATCCCAGCCGCCACCAGCGCATCCAGGGTGCCGTAGACCATCGCCGGCGAGCCGCTGGCATACACGTGCAGCGGCTTGAGATCGCTGAAGTCCTCGCGAATCGCCTCGTGCAGCAGCCCGCAGCGGCCTTCCCAGCAACAGACATCGCTGACTACCCGGTGCAGATGCAGGTTGCCCATGCCCTGCCATTCCTCCCAGTGCGGCAGCCGGTAGAAATCTTCCGGCCGGCGCACGCCCCAATACAGATGTACCGGATGGCTGAAACCGGCGGCACGGCAGTACTCGATCAGGCTGTGCATCTGCGCCATGCCGGTACCGGCCGCGACCAGCACCAGCGGGCCGTCCGGCAGCTCGGCCAGGTGGGTATCGCCGAACGGCAACTGCACGCGGGCGAAGCCCTGCCGGCGCAGGAAGGCCAGCAGCTCGATGGCCGACTCCTCGCGCGCCAGCACGTGCAGCTCCAGCTCGCGCCCGCTGTCCGGGGCGGAAGCCAGGGAGAACGCCGACCACTCGCCATCCTCGCGCTGCAGCAACAGGTACTGCCCGGCGTAGTAGCGTGGCTGCCGCCCGGCCGGCAGGCGCAAGCGCAGACGCACCACGTCGCCGCCGACCTCCTCGTAAGCGCTCAACTGGCAGCTCAGCTCGCGCACCGGCAGCTCGCCGGGCGCCAGCACGCCGTCCCAGTGCAGTACGCAGTCTTCCAGCGGCTCGGCCAGGCAAGCCAGCAGCTCGCCATGATCGCGCACCTCACCGCCTTGGCGCACACGGCCTTCAACCAACAGCGAGGCGCAGATATGGCAATTGCCGTTGCGGCAGCTCTGCGGACATTCGTAGCCCAGGCGCTTGGCGGCGTCGAGGATGCGTTCGCCGGGCCGGACTTCGAGTACGGCGCCGGATGGCTGCAAGGTCACTTTCATCTGCACGTCTTTTCTGTGAACGGGATAACCCGCCAAGGCTTCGGGCGGGCTCGAGCCCGCCTCTTCGGTTATGTCAGTCGATACCCAGCTGCGACCAGAGTTCATCGACCCGCTGCTTGATCACCGGGTCCTGGACGATGGCCCGCCCCCACTCGCGGCTGGTCTCGCCCGGCCACTTGTGCGTCGCATCCAGGCCCATCTTCGAGCCCAGGCCGGAAACCGGCGAGGCGAAATCCAGGTAGTCGATCGGCGTGTTGTCGATCATCACCGTGTCGCGCTTGGGGTCCATGCGTGTGGTGATGGCCCAGATCACGTCGTTCCAGTCGCGGGCATCGATGTCGTCATCGGTGACGATGACGAACTTGGTGTACATGAACTGCCGCAGGAAGCTCCACACGCCGAGCATCACCCGCTTGGCGTGGCCGGGGTACTGCTTCTTCATCGTCACCACCGCCATGCGGTAGGAGCAGCCTTCCGGCGGCAGGTAGAAGTCGACGATCTCCGGGAACTGCTTCTGCAGGATCGGCACGAACACCTCGTTCAGCGCCACACCGAGAATCGCCGGCTCATCCGGCGGACGCCCGGTATAGGTGCTGTGGTAGATCGGATTCCTGCGGTGGGTGATGCGCTCGACGGTGAACACCGGGAAGCGATCCACCTCGTTGTAGTAGCCGGTATGGTCGCCGTAAGGCCCCTCATCGGCCATCTCGCCGGGATGGATATGCCCTTCGAGGACGATCTCGGCATAGGCCGGCACCTGCAGCTCGGAGCCGATGGCCTTGACCAGTTCGCTGCGCGAGCCGCGCAGCAGGCCGGCGAAGGCATATTCGGAAAGCGTATCGGGCACCGGGGTGACCGCGCCGAGAATGGTCGCCGGATCGGCACCCAGCGCCACCGCCACCGGGTAGGGTCGATCAGGGTATTTCTCGCACCATTCGCGGAAATCCAGTGCGCCGCCGCGGTGACTCAGCCAGCGCATGATCACCTTGTTACGGCCGATCACCTGCTGGCGGTAGATGCCGAGGTTCTGCCGCTCCTTGTTCGGCCCCTTGGTGATGGTCAGGCCCCAGGTGATCAGCGGCGCCACGTCGCCCGGCCAGCAGTGCTGCACCGGAATCTTCGTCAGGTCGACGTCGTCGCCCTCGACGACCACCTCCTGGCAAGGCGCGTCCTTGAGCACCTTGGGTGCCATGCTGATGACCTTCTTGAAGATCGGCAGCTTGCTCCAGGCATCCTTCAGCCCCTTCGGCGGCTCCGGCTCCTTGAGATAGGCCAAGAGCTTGCCGATCTCGCGCAGCTCGCCGACGTCCTCGGCGCCCATGCCCAACGCGACCCGTCCCGGCGTGCCGAACAGGTTGCCGAGCACCGGCATGTCGAAGCCGGTCGGGTTCTCGAACAGCAGCGCCGGGCCCTGCTTGCGCAGGGTGCGGTCACAGATTTCGGTCATTTCCAGGACGGGAGAGACAGCAGCCGTGACGCGCTTGAGCTCACCGCGTTGTTCCAGGCCGCTGATAAAGTCGCGCAGATCGCGATACTGCATGCTTGAGCCTCGCATGGGCCGGCAGGGTCGGGGCGCAAAGTTTAGCCCCAGCGCCGGGTTTTCCAAAACCTGCAGACAGACGAAGGCCGGGTTTCCCCGGCCTTGCTGGCAACGACGAATCGCTTACTTGCGCTTCATGGACATGAAGAATTCGTCGTTGGTCTTGGTGTCCTTGAGCTTGTCGAGCAGGAACTCGATGGCGGCGATCTCGTCCATCGGGTGCAGCAGCTTGCGCAGGATCCAGATGCGCTGCAGCTCGTCCTCGGCAGTCAGCAACTCCTCGCGGCGGGTGCCGGAGCGGTTGATGTTGATGGCCGGGAACACGCGCTTCTCGGCGATGCGGCGGTCCAGCTGCAGCTCCAGGTTACCGGTGCCCTTGAATTCCTCGTAGATCACCTCGTCCATCTTCGAGCCGGTTTCCACCAGCGCGGTGGCGAGGATGGTCAGCGAACCGCCTTCCTCGATGTTGCGCGCGGCACCGAAGAAACGCTTGGGCTTCTCCAGCGCGTGGGCGTCGACACCACCGGTGAGCACCTTGCCGGAGCTCGGGATCACGGTGTTGTAGGCACGCGCCAGGCGAGTGATGGAGTCGAGCAGGATGACCACGTCCTTCTTGTGCTCGACCAGGCGCTTGGCCTTCTCGATCACCATCTCGGCGACCTGCACGTGGCGGGTCGGCGGCTCGTCGAAGGTGGAGGCGACCACTTCGCCGCGCACGGTGCGCTGCATCTCGGTCACTTCCTCCGGGCGCTCGTCGATCAACAGGACGATCAGGTGGCACTCGGGATTGTTGCGGGTGATGTTGCTGGCGATGTTCTGCAGCATGATGGTCTTGCCCGCTTTCGGCGGGGCGACGATCAGGCCGCGCTGGCCCTTGCCGATCGGCGCGCAGAGGTCGATCACGCGGCCGGTGAGGTCTTCGGTGGAGCCGTTGCCGGCTTCCATCTTCAGGCGCTCGTTGGGGAACAGCGGGGTGAGGTTCTCGAAGAGGATCTTGTTCTTCGCGTTCTCCGGCCGATCGTAGTTGATCGAGTCGACCTTGAGCAGGGCGAAGTAACGCTCGCCTTCCTTCGGCGGGCGGATCTTGCCGACGATGGTGTCGCCGGTGCGCAGGTTGAAGCGACGGATCTGGCTGGGCGACACGTAGATGTCGTCCGGACCGGCCAGATAGGAAGAATCCGCGGAGCGCAGGAAACCGAAGCCGTCCTGGAGAATCTCCAGCACGCCATCACCGGAGATTTCCTCGCCGCTCTTCGCGTGCTTTTTCAGCAGGGAGAAAATCACGTCCTGCTTGCGCGAACGGGCCATGTTGTCGATGCCCATCTGTTCGGCCATTTCCAGCAGTTCGGTGATGGGCTTTTGCTTGAGTTCGGTCAGATTCATAGAAAGAGATCAGGAAGGATGTAGAAAGCGATTAGCTTGAGAAGCCGCGCAGCAGGAGACGAACGAGGTTCGTTGTGCTTTATGAGGCTGAAGTGCGTCGGCGACGGCATGCAGAGGGCGACGGAAGAAATGGTCGCGAGGCCGAATTTAGCATCGTGCAGACGCAGCGTCCACCCTGCCGATGAAAAAAGCCCCCGCGTCTGCGGGGGCTTTTCGAGTGGGCCCGGAAGGCCCGGAACTCAGATGTTGCTGTCGAGGAAGGCTGCCAGCTGCGACTTGGATAGCGCGCCGACCTTGGTCGCCTCGACGTTACCGTTCTTGAACAGCATCAGCGTCGGGATGCCGCGCACGCCGTATTTCGGCGGGGTTTCCTGGTTCTCGTCGATGTTCAGCTTGCAGACCTTGAGCTTGCCTTCGTAATCCTTGGCGATCTCGTCGAGTACCGGAGCGATCATCTTGCAGGGACCGCACCACTCGGCCCAGTAATCGACCAACACCGGGCCATCCGCCTGGAGGACGTCCTGCTCGAAGCTGGCATCGCTGACTTTGGTGATGAATTCGCTCATGGGAAGTCTCCGTGATTCGGAAGCAAAAAAGTGGCGACATCATAGCCCGGCTTCAGCCGCACCGGAAGGCGCGGAGCGATTGAGCCGCCCAATGAAGCCGATACTTTACTCTTCAATCGCCAGGCCTGGCGAACCCACCGCCTGGCGCCGCACCGCCTTCGCACACCCGTTCAACGTCTCGTGACGACTCGCGGCGGCGCTGTGACAACGCCTGCGACGAGCGGACGCTGCAACACTGCCTTCCGGCTCTGTTCCAGGCGCAGCCGATGATCCAGACGGACGTCACGCGGCGCCCATTTGCGTTGGCTCATCCGCCCACACGTGGCACGATGGCGCCGTAATCGAACGAGACGCCGTTATCATGCCCCACTCCCCCGCCGAAAGTTTTCCCATGATCGCCGCCCTCGATCTGGGCTCGAACAGTTTTCACATGGTGCTGGCACGCACCAGCAATGGCGAGATGCGCATCCTCGAACGGCTTGGCGAAAAGGTACAGCTGGCGGCTGGCATCGACGAGAACCGCCTGCTCGACGAGGCGGCGATGCAACGCGGGCTCGACTGCCTGCGGCGCTTCGCCCAACTGGTCAACCATCTGCCCCAGGGCGCGGTGCGCATCGTCGGCACCAACGCCCTGCGCGAGGCGCGCAACCGCGCCACCTTCATCCGCCTCGCCGAGGAAATCCTCAACCACCAGGTCGAGGTCATCTCCGGTCGGGAAGAGGCCCGCCTGATCTACCTCGGCGTGTCGCACACCTTCCCCGGCGCGCCGGGCAAGCGCCTGGTGGCCGACATCGGCGGCGGCAGCACCGAGTTCATCATCGGCGAAGGCTTCGAGTCGCAACTGCGCGAAAGCCTGCAGATGGGTTGCGTCAGCTACACCCAGCGGTTCTTCCGCGACGGCAAGATCACCCCGGCGCGCTATGCCCAGGCCTACACCGCGGCGCGCGTCGAGCTGATGGGCATCGAGCACGGCCTGCGTCGGCTCGGCTGGCAGGAGTCGATCGGCGCCTCCGGCACCATCCGCGCGGTAGGGCTGGCGATCAAGGCCGGTGGCTATGGCAATGGCGAGGTCAATGGCGAAGGCCTCGGCTGGCTCAAGCGCAAGCTGTTCAAGCTGGGCGACGTGGAGAAGATCGACATCGACGGCGTCAAGCCGGACCGGCGCGGCGTATTCCCCGCCGGCCTGGCGATCCTCGAGGCCATCTTCGACGCCCTCGAGCTGCAGAGCATGACCCATTCCGAGGGTGCCTTGCGCGAAGGGGTGCTGTACGACCTGCTGGGCCGCCACCACGACGAGGACGTGCGCGACCGCTCGCTGAGCTTTCTCATGGAGCGCTACCACGTCGACACGGAGCAGGCCGCGCGGGTCGAGGCCAAGGCGCTGGAGGCCTTCGACCAGGTCGCCGAGGCCTGGAACCTCGACCAGGACTGGCACCGCGAGCTGCTGGCATGGGCTGCGCGGGTACACGAGGTGGGGCTGGACATTGCCCACTACCACTACCACAAGCACGGCGCCTACCTGATCGAGCATTCCGACCTGCCCGGCTTCTCCCGCCAGGACCAGCTGATGCTGGCGCTGCTGGTACGCGGCCACCGGCGCAACATCCCGCAGGACAAGTTCGGCGAGATCGGCGCCGACGCCGATGCCCTGGTGCGCCTGTGCATCCTCCTGCGCTTCGCCATCCTGTTCCACCATATCCGCGGCGCCAATGCCGTTTCCGAGGTACAGCTGAAGGCCAGCGAGCGCGCCCTGGAACTGGTCTTTCCGGCCGGCTGGCTGAGCGCCAACCCGCTGACCCGCGCCGACTTCGAGGCCGAAGCCGCCTGGCTCGCGCGGGTCGGCTACCAACTGCGGATGAAGTGAGGCCGGCTCAGGGCTCGATGGGCCCCTTGCCCAGGGCGAACGGCAGGGCCCGAGTAGATACCACGATCGCGCTGCTGCCGTGATTTTCACCGTCCAGCACATGCAGCTCGCTGGCCAGCCCCCGCTCGCGCAACGGCGCCAGCCGCTCGGCCAGTTGCCGCAGGTTGTCCAGCATGCGCCGCTCGGCAAGATGACGCTGGCGCGGCGTGGTCGGCTCGACATCGCCTCGCGGCTGCTCGGCCCCGCCGACAGCCAGGTAGAGTCGCGCATCCAGCGCCTGCCGGGACTCCGAGAAACGCTGCAGATCGTCGAAGATGACACCCTTTCCCCACCACAGCGAAGGGCTGGCGGCGATGTAGGCCTGGAAGCTGGCCGGCCGATTGAACAGCGTATAGAGCGTGAACAAGCCCCCATAGGAGTGGCCGAACAGGGTCTGGCGTGAGCGATCGACCGGGTAGCGTGCCTGTACCAGTGGCTTGACCTCGCGCTCGATGAAATCCAGGAAGCGCTCGGCACCGCCACGCGCGGTGCTCAGGCGGTCGCCGCTGTCGCCGAGACCCGCCGTCGGCGGCGTGTAGTCTTCGGCACGCGCGGCGACGTCGTACAGCGCATCGCCCGGATAACCGATCCCCACCACCAGCACCGGCTCGGCGCCATTGACCGCGACGCGCATCTCCAGCGCCCGCGCCTGCATGGCCAGCAGGGGGAACAGCGCATTGCCGTCGAGCACATAGAGCACGGGATAACCGCCCGCCGGCGGTGGCAGCTGCGGGCGCGACAGGTAGATGCGGTAGTGGCGACCTTGGCGAGAGGTGACGTCGCGCTGCTCACCGTAGGGCAGGGTCGCCTCGGCCCAGCCCGGCTTCGCCCCGGGCGCCGCACCGGCGAGGGCCGGCAGCAGCGCCAGCAGCCCACAGGCCCAGCGCCTCACGCGTCATCCTCCAGCGGCGCTGCCTGCCATTCGAGCTGGAGCGTCTCGTGGCGGGCGAAACGCAGCAGATGGTCCTCCAGCACGAACCGCATGCGTTGCCCGGCCGGCTCATCCGCTACCTGGCAATCGAGCAGCAGATGCTCGGCAACGGCGCGCATCCGGCATTGACCGAAATCGAAGCGGACCTGCGCGCCATCTTCCATCGTTTCGATGCTGCCCTTGTGGTGGAAGTGCCGGCACAGCCTGCCGATCAGCAGACCGGCATTGTGCGTGGCCGCCTGCCCGTGGAAACGAATCATGCGGGTCTCCGTCTAGAACGTGGTGCTGATGCTGGTGAAGAAGGTCCGACCGGGCTCGTTGTAGGTATAGGCACCGGCCACCACGGCATTCCCCTCGCGGTACAGGCGCTTGTCGAAGAGGTTGTCTATCCCGGCGCTCAGGCTCAGGTTCCGGCTCAGTTCATAGGTGCCGCTGAGACCGACCAGCGCATAGGGCGGAATCTCGCGCCGCGCATCGCCGCTGAGCGCCACGCCCTGGTAGCCGTACTTGCCGGGTGTCTGCCGGCCGTACCAGGTCACGCGCGCCTGCAGCGACAAGGGGGCGCTCGCCTGCCAATCCAGCGTCGAGTTGAGCGTGAATTCCGGGATGATCGACAGCGGCTCGCCGGTTTCCTTGTTTTCCGAATCGAGCATCCAGGTGAGATTGGTGGTCCAGCGCAGGTCGTCGGCCAGCGGCACGCCCAGGCTGCCTTCGATCCCTTCCACCACCGCCCGCGGCACGTTCTCCCAGAGATACACGTCCTGCTCGGCGCCGCGGGTGAAATAGGTGCCGACCGGTCTGCGTCCGGCCTCGATCTTGTTGCGGTAGTCGTTGCGGAACCAGGTTGCGCTGGCGCTCCAGCCGCCCTGGCGGTACTCGATGCCCAACTCCTTGTTCACGCTGGTTTCCGCTTCGAGGTTCTCGTTGCCCAGCAGGAAGCAGCCGGTACCGCTGTAGGCCCAGCAGCCGTTGCCGGCGCTGTACAGCGCATAGCCGGGGTTGAGCTGGTAGAGGTTGGGCGCCTTGTAGGCCCGTGCGATACCGGCCTTGAGGGTGAGGGTGTCGCTGAGCATCTGCGACAAGTTCAGCGCCGGGCTCCAGTTGTCGCCCGTCTGGTCGTTGTGATCGAAGCGCAGCCCGGGGGTGAGGATGGTACCGGGGCGCAGTTCGATGTTGTCTTCGATAAAGAACGACAGGATGCGCATCGCCATCTTGCTATCCAGCCCGCCGGCCGGGTTGGCGATGTTGCTGGCCGCGGTGAGGTCCGATACGCCGTCCTCGAGCTTCTGCTCGCTGAACTCGGCGCCGAAGGTGAGCATCTGCTCGACACCGAAGCTCAGGGGCAGGCTCGCCTCGCTGTGGGCGGTCAGCGTATCGAGGTGGATGGTGCCGAACTGGTCGCTGTTGATGTTGCCTTCGGGGCCGCCGGCCAGCCCCTCGCGCAGGCGGGTATTGCGCGTCTGTTCGTATTGCAGGTAGTTCAGCGTGCTGCCGAAATCCCATTCGCCCCGATGGGTCATCGCGTAGTTCTGGCGGTACAGCGTATTGGTCTCGCGGCCGATCCAGGGCGCGCGGTAGGCTTCCAGCGATGCCGAGGCGACATTGTTCATGCTGTCACCGGCATAGATGTTGCCCTGGCGACCGAAGCCGGCCTCCAGCTCGAGAACCTGTTCCGGCGTCATGCGCCAGGCGAGCACGCCGTTGACGTCGCGATTGCGCACGCCCTCGCGGCCGGCCGTGGTGTAGTTGCCGATCTCGTGCCCCCGGTTGATGTCCTCGTCGTCGGCGTCGGTGCGGGCGACGTTGCCGTATATGCGGTACGACAGGCTCTCGCCGAGCGGCCCGTTGAGCCCGAAGGTCGCCCGCCGCGTGGCGCCCTCCTCGGCATGGCTCGGGAAGTTCTGGTACAGGGTCAGGCTACCGTGCTGCTCGGCGCCGGCCTGGCGGGTCACGATGTTGATCACGCCACCGGCCGCGCCGCTGCCGTAGCGGGCCGCCGCCGGCCCGCGGAGCACCTCGATGCGCTCGACCTGGTCGGCCGGGACCCAGTTGGTGTCGCCGCGGGTATCACGGTCGCCGCGCCAGCCGTAGCGCACCGCATTGCGCGAGGCGATGGGCTTGCCATCGATCAGGATCAGGGTGTTCTCCGGGCCCATGCCGCGAATGTCGATCTGCCGGTTGTTGCCGCGCGCACCGGAGCTGCTGTTGCCGGTCAGGTTGACCCCCGGCTGGCGACGGATGATCTCGGCCAGATCGTTCGCCGGCGGACTTTTGCGCAAGTCCTCGGCCGTGATGATCGACACGCCGGGCGCCTGCTTCAGCTCCTCCCGGGCGGTGGCCAGGACATAGTCGTCGTCCAGCGCCAGGGGCTCCTCGGCCCAGGCATGGAGCGGCATGGCCAGCGCGACGGCAAGCGCCAGGCGGGTAATGGTGAACGATTGATGCGATGACATGCTGCCCTCCCCCGAGCCCACACACCGAACGGCGGAGACTCTTCTTAATGCGAATTATTTGCAACAACATTTGAGCGGCAGTAGTCTTGCACGGTCGGTGCGGCAGTAGGTTTGTTGAAACGGATTGTTTCTTTGCGCAAACCGCAACGGGGGAGGATGAATGAACGAACGAGGTGTCGTCAGGGCCGGCGAGCTGGGCGCCCGGGTGGGAATGCCGCTGCGCCTGACGGAAAGAGAGCCCTGCCAGGACCGGTTGTTCGAGGGACGCCTGAGCTGGCTGAAGCTACGCAGCGGGCTGTCGTTGCACTGCTCCGACTGCGTGGAGCTGCATCACTTCACCACCCAGGTACAGACGGCGCCGCACATCAATTTCATCCTGTTTCTCGAAGGCGGCAACGATGTCGGTTTCGACGAGCACAGGTTCCACCTCGGCACGGGCCCGGACGCCGCCGCCCAGGGCGTGACCATCGCCCTGGGGCGGCCAACCCAGTTCAGCCGCCAGGCACGCCGCGGCCAACGGATACGCAAGGTCTCGGTGAGCCTGACGCCGGACTGGTTCGAAGCCGGCGGCTTCGACAGCCATGAAGCCCTGCACGAGCTCATCGATCTGGAGCGCGACACCTTCATGCTCCGGCAGTGGCAACCGTCCCCGCGCCTGCTGGCGCTGGCCGAGCAGGTCCTCGCCCCGCAACAGGCCCCCGATCTGTTGCAGCGCCTGTACCTGGAAAGCCGCGCACTGGAGATCGCCAACGAGGCGCTGAGCCTGCTGGCCCGGCAATCGCCCCGGGCGGGCCGGGGCCTGCGTCCACAGGAAATGGCGCGGATCAGGCGAACGCTGGAACTGCTGCACAGCGACAGCGCCGATGGCTGGTCGCTGGAGCGGATCGCCCGTGAAGTGGGAACCAACGCCAGTACCCTGCAGCGGCATTTCCAGGCCGCCCAGGGCGTATCGCTGTTCGAGTATCAACGCCGGCGCAAGCTGCAGCAGGCACGCGAAGCGCTGGAGCGCCAGGGCGTCAGTGTCGGCCAGGCCGCCTGGCTGGCCGGCTACAGCAGCGCCGCGAACTTCTCCACGGCCTTCAAGCGCGCCTTCGGCCTGACGCCCAAGCAGGTCAGGCCCAGGCTCTGATGCCGCTCAGCGGGTGCTGCCCTGCGGGCCGGTCAAGCGCTCCAGCAGCATGTTCTGCACGTTGCGCGGGTTCTGGTTGCCGCTGGGGCTGTTGCGCAGGTAGCTGCCGTCCGGCTGCAGCAGCCAGCTCTGGGTGTTGTCGCTGAGGAAGCCCTCCAGCTCCTTCTTCACCCGCGTCACCAGCTTCTTGCCCTCCACCGGGAAGCAGGTTTCCACCCGCCGGTCGAGGTTGCGCTCCATCCAGTCGGCGCTGGAGAGGTAGAGCTTCTCGTCGCCGTCGTTGTGGAAATAGAAGACCCGGCTGTGCTCGAGGAAGCGGCCGATGATCGAGCGCACCTGGATGTTGTGCGACACCCCGGCGATGCCCGGGCGCAGGCAGCACATGCCGCGCACGATGAGGTCGACACGCACGCCGGTCTGGCTGGCCTTGTACAGCGCCTTGATCATCTTCGGATCGGTCAGCGCATTGATCTTCAGGATGATGTGCGCCGGCTTGCCTTCGGCGGCGTGCTGGGTTTCCTGGGTGATCAGGTCGAGCAGGGTCTTCTTCAGGGTGAAGGGTGCATGCAGCAACTTCTTCATGCGCATGGTCTTGCCCATGCCGATCAGCTGGCTGAACAGCTTGGAAACGTCCTCGCACAGCGCATCGTCCGAGGTCAGCAGGCTGTAGTCGGTGTACAGCCGTGCGTTGGCCGCGTGGTAGTTGCCGGTGCCCAGGTGCGCATAGCGGCACAGTTCGCCGTTCTCGCGGCGCAGGATCAGCATCATCTTGGCGTGGGTCTTGTAGCCGACCACACCATAGATCACCACCGCGCCGGCCTGCTGCAGGCGGCTGGCCAATTGCAGGTTGGATTCCTCGTCGAAGCGCGCGCGCAGCTCGATCACCGCGGTGACTTCCTTGCCGCTGCGCGCCGCATCGACCAGCGCGTCGACGATCTCCGAATTGGCCCCGGAGCGGTACAGGGTCTGCTTGATCGCCAGCACGCAGGGGTCCTTGGCCGCCTCGCGCAGCAGGTCGACCACCGGCGTGAACGACTCGAAGGGGTGCAGCAGCAGGATGTCCTGTTTGTTGATCACGCTGAAGATCTTGTCGCTGTTCTGCAGCAGTCTGGGGATCGACGGCGTGAACGGGCTGTATTGCAGCTCGGGGTGGCTGTCCAGGCCGGTGATGCTGAACAGCCGGGTCAGGTTGACCGGGCCGTTGACGCGGTACATCTCGCTCTCGCCGAGGCTGAACTGCTTGAGCAGGAAGTCGGCCAGGTGCTGCGGGCAGGTGTCGGCCACCTCCAGGCGCACCGCGTCGCCGTAGCGCCGCGAGATCAGCTCGCCACGCAGCGCCCGCGCCAGGTCCTCGACGTCCTCGGTGTCCACCGACAGGTCGGCGTTGCGCGTCAGGCGGAACTGGTAGCAGCCCTTGACCCGCATGCCGTGGAACAGGTCGTCGGCGTGGGCGTGGATCATCGAGGAGAGGAAGACGAAGTTGTCCCCCGCCCCACCGACCGACTCCGGCACGCGGATCACCCGCGGCAGCAGGCGCGGCGCCGGGATGATCGCCAGCCCGGAGTCGCGGCCGAAGGCGTCGATGCCTTCCAGCTCGACGATGAAGTTCAGGCTCTTGTTCACCAGCAACGGGAACGGGTGCGTCGGGTCCAGGCCGATCGGCGTGACGATCGGCGCGATCTCGTCGCGGAAGTAGCGGCGCACCCAGGCCTTGAGCTTGGCGGTCCAATGCCGGCGGCGAATGAAGCGGATGTGGTTTTCCGCCAATGCCGGCAGCAGCACATCGTTGAGGATCGCGTACTGGCGGTCGACCTGCCCATGCACCAGCTCGCCGATGCGCGCCAGCGCCTGGTGCGGCTGCAGGCCGTCGGCACCGGCCTGCTCGCGGGCGAAGGTGACGCGCTTCTTCAGCCCGGCCACGCGGATTTCGAAGAACTCGTCGAGATTGCTGGAGAAGATCAGCAGGAACTTCAGGCGTTCCAGCAGCGGATAGGACTCGTCCAGCGCCTGCTCCAGCACGCGGATGTTGAACTGCAACTGCGACAGCTCGCGATGGATGTAGAGGCTGCTGTCGTCCAGGTTCGGCACCGGCGGCGCCGCGGCCGGCACCTCCTCCGCCACCTCGGGCAACGGCGGTGCCAGCACCTCGGACAGCGCCTGATCCAGCTGTTCACCGACAGCGTCCTGCACTTCCTTCTCGCTGAGTCCCTGGTTGATCATCGTTATGCCTCGAGCGGGCTCATCGGCCCCGTTTCAACTGTTGTGCCGCCTGCTTGGCGAAGTAGGTGAGAATGCCATCGGCCCCGGCACGCTTGAAGCCGACCAAAGACTCAAGGATCACCGCCTCGCTCAGCCAGCCGTTCTGGATCGCCGCCATGTGCATGGCGTACTCGCCGCTGACCTGGTAGACGAAGGTCGGCGCCTTGAAGGCGTCCTTGACCCGCCAGACGATGTCCAGGTACGGCAGGCCCGGCTTGACCATGACCATGTCCGCGCCTTCGGCCAGGTCGGCGGCGACTTCGTGCAGCGCCTCGTCGCCGTTGGCCGGGTCCATCTGATAGGTGTTCTTGTTGCTCTTGCCGAGGTTGGCCGCCGAGCCCACCGCGTCGCGGAACGGGCCGTAGTAGGCGCTGGCGTACTTCGCCGAATAGGCCATGATGCGCACGTTGTGGTGGCCTGCCACCTCCAGCGCCTCGCGGATTGCCTGAATGCGGCCATCCATCATGTCCGACGGCGCGACCACCTGGGCGCCAGCCTCGGCATGGGACAGCGCCTGCCGGACCAGCGCATCGACGGTGACGTCGTTCTGCACGTAGCCATGCTCGTCGAGGATGCCGTCCTGACCATGAGTGGTGAACGGATCGAGCGCCACGTCGGTGATGATGCCCAGTTCGGGGAAGCGCTCACGCAGCGCGCGGGTGGCGCGCTGGGCGATGCCGTCGGGGTTCCAGGCTTCGGCGGCGTCGAGGGACTTCTTCTCCAGCGGCGTGACCGGAAACAGCGCCAGCGCCGGAATACCCAGCGCCACCAGTTCCTCGGCCTCCTCCAGCAGCAGGTCGATGGACAGCCGTTCCACGCCCGGCATCGACGGCACCTGCTCGCGGCGGTTCTCGCCGTCCAGCACGAACACCGGCAGGATCAGGTCATCGACCGTCAACACGTTCTCGCGCACCAGGCGGCGGGAAAAATCATCGCGACGGTTGCGACGCAGACGAGTAGCGGGAAACAGCCGGCTGGCAGGAACGAGACTCACGACGAACTCCTGGCCCGCAGAGCGGGCGAATATGACGTTTATAGGCCGACAGCATGACGAAAAGATGACAATGCCGCGCAGACCTCCGAACGGCCCATTGTCGCCAGCCTAGGCGGTGACTGCCAGTGCTTTGAACAACCGGCGCGCGGCGCAACGGTGCGGCCCCGGGCCCGTGGCAATGAACACCGGCGCCTGCCGCGACTCCAAAACTGCAGAGCGGGACTTACCCGGAGCCGTCCCAGGCATTAGCATCGACGCATGACCCGAGCGTCCGGAAGGGCCGTTCGAACTTGACCAGACCAGGAGTATCGCTATGAACAAAAAGGTCGCCGTGATCCTTTCCGGCTGTGGCGTCTACGACGGCTCGGAGATCTACGAAAGCGTGATTACCCTGCTGCGCCTGGACCAGCGTGGAGCCAAGGTGCAGTGCTTCGCCCCCAACATTCCACAGATGCACGTGATCAACCACCTCACCGGCGAGGAAATGCCGGAGTCGCGCAACGTGCTGACCGAGTCGGCGCGTCTGGCCCGCGGCGAGATCAAGGACCTGCGCGAGGCACGCGTCGAGGATTTCGATGCCCTGATCCTGCCCGGCGGCTTCGGCGCGGCGAAGAACCTGTCGAACTTCGCCAGCGAAGGCGCCAGCAGCAAGGCGCTGCCCGAGGTGATCGCGCTGGCCCAGGCCTTCGCTCAGGCCGGCAAGCCGATCGGCATGATGTGCATCGCCCCGACCATGGCGGCACAGATCTTCGGCCCCGGCGTCCTCTGCACCCTGGGCAGCGACGAGGCCGATGCGGCCAAGGCGGTCGTCGCGATGGGTGCCGTGCACCAGCCATGCGAAGTCAGCGAGATCGTCGAGGACAAGCGGCACAAGCTGGTCACCACCCCGGCCTACATGCTCGCGCAGTCCATCAGCGAAGCCGCGTCGGGCATCTACAAGCTGGTCGACCGGGTGCTGGAACTGACCGTCTGAGGAACCGTCGATCATGAAATCCCGGCGCCGCGGCCGTAATGCTGTTCAGATAAGCACGGAGAGTACTTTGTAGGAGCGCGCCATGCGCGCGAATCGCGGGCGTGGCCCGCTCCTACAGAGCCAACATCCAGCTTGAGTCGTTAAGTGCAGCATTAGGCGCCGCGGCCGGGATTTTTTTTGCGCGAAAGTCGCCAAACCAGCCGGCGCTCCCGCCGACGCTCTGGTCAGCCCGCCGCCGCTCGGGCAGCGTGATCGCTCTCCCGGCAGGAACGCAGATCATGAACGACGATGACACACTGCTCGCCGAGCAGGCCCAAGCCGTACGCCAGATGTTCGAACGCATTCCCTTCAACCTGGCACTGGGCATCGAGCTCGACGAGATCTCGACCTCGCGCGTGGTGATGCACCTGCCGATGAAACCCGAGCTGGTGGGCAATTTCGTCCACGGCATCCTGCATGGCGGTGTCATCGCCTCGCTGCTGGACGTGGCCGGCGGCGCCATGGCGATGCTCGGCGCCTTCGACAAGCATCGCCACCTGACGCCAGCGGAACGCGCTGCGCGACTTTCCCGGCTCGGCACCATCGACCTGCGCATCGACTACCTGCGCCCGGGGCGCGGCACGCGCTTCAGCGCCAGCGCCGTGCTGCTGCGCTCGGGCAACAAGGTGGCGGTGGTGCGCTCGGAGCTGCACAACGAGGACGGCGTGCTGGTGGCGGTGGGCACCGGCACCTATCTATGCGGCTGAAGCAGCTGCAGCCGTAGGGCGGGTGAAACCCGCCAAGCGTGCGCGAAGCCTACTCCGTTCGGCGGGTTGCACCCGTCCTACGCCCGGCGCCTCATCAGTTGCGTCAGCATGCGGTCCAGCGCATTGGCGAAGGCCTGGCGATCACGCTCGCCATAGGCGGCCTGGCCGCCGCCGACCTGGCCCTGGTCGCGCAGGTCGGTGAACAGGTTGCGCACCGCCAGTCGCTCGCCCATGTTGCGCTCGTCGAACTCGCGCCCGCGCGGGTCCAGCGCGGCGACGCCCTTCTTCACCAGGCGGTCGGCCAGCGGCACGTCGCTGCAGATCACCAGATCGCCGGGCTCGGCATGCTCGACCAGATAATCGTCGGCGGCATCCGGCCCGCTCGGCACCACGATCAGCCTGACGCAGGCGAACGCCGGCTTGACCTGGCTCTGCCCGGCGACCAGCAGCACCTCGAACTTGCGCTTCAGCGCGAACCTGATCACCTGGTCCTTGGCCGCCCGCGGGCAGGCATCGGCGTCGATCCACACACGCATCGGGGCCGACTCGTTCATGCCGCGGCGCGCCGAACCGTCGCCAGCAGGGCCGCGGCAGCGGCGAACATGGTGGCGAAGCTGCGGTTGACCAGCCGCTGCTGACGCGGCGTACGCAGCAGGCGCAGCACCCTGGCGGCGAGCCCGGTGTAGCCGGCCATGACCAGCAGATCCACCACCACCATGGTCGCCGCCATCTCGCTGTACTGCAGCAGCAGCGGCCGCTGCGGATCGAGGAACTGCGGCAGCACCGCGAGGATGAAGACGATCGCCTTGGGGTTGCTGGCATTGACCAGGAAGCCGCGCAGCACCAGGATCAACGGCCGGCCGATGGGCCGTGGCGCAGCGGAATCGTCCAGCGCTTCGGGCTGCGCCTGCCATTGCTTGAAAGCCAGCCACAGCAGGTAGCCGACGCCGAACCACTTGATCAGGCCGAACGCCAGTTCCGAGGTCGCCAGCACCGCGCCGACGCCGGCGGCGACCACGGCGATCTGCAGCACCAGCGCCAGTTGCAGGCCGATGGCGTTCCAGTAGCCGCGCCAGAAGCCGTACTGCAGGCCGCAGGACATCGACGCGATGGCCCCGGCGCCCGGCGACAGGCTGATCACCCAACAGGCGACGAAGAAAGCGAGCCAGGTTTCCAGCGACATGGTGATTGCCTCCCCTTCAAGCGGTTGCGTCGGCCGGGTGGTCGACGCTGCGGTTCAGTCCGGCGAGCCCTTGCCCAGCTTCACCGGTTCCTTGAGCTTGCGCTTCATGGCCTTGCGCATGCGGATGTTCAGCGCCTCGACGCCGAGCGAGAAAGCCATGGCGAAGTAGACGTAGCCCTTGGGCACGTGCACATCGAAGGCTTCGGCGACCAGCAGGGTGCCGACGACGATGAGGAACGACAGCGCCAGGATCTTCAGCGTCGGGTGCCTGTCGATGAAATCGCTGATGGTGCCGGCGGCCAGCATCATCACCAGCACGGCGATGACGATCGCCGCGATCATCACCGGCACGTTCTGCACCAGGCCCACCGCAGTGATCACCGAGTCGAGCGAGAAGATGATGTCGATCACCGCGATCTGCAGGATCACCCCCAGGAAGCCGGCCTTCGCCGCGCCGCCGCCCTCGTGGCTTTCCTCCTCGCCCTCGACGCTGTGCCAGATCTCCAGGGTGCTCTTGAACAGCAGGAACAGGCCGCCGAAGAACAGGATCAGGTCGCGCCCGGAGACGCCCTCGCCGAGGAGGCTGAACAGGTCGTTGGTCAGGCGCATGACCCAGGCGATCGACAGCAGCAGCAGGATGCGCGTGCCCATGGCCAACGCCAGGCCGAAGAAGCGCGCCTTCGGCTGCTGCGCCTTGGGCAGCCGGCCGACCAGAATCGAGATGAAGATGATGTTGTCGATGCCGAGGACGATTTCCAGGGCGGTCAGGGTCAGAAACGCGACCCAGATTTCCGGGTTGCCAAGCCATTCCATAGGGGGTTACTTCTCGTTGGAGCCACGCTGATAGAACTGCACTTCACTGCCGCGCCAACGGCGGACGGCCTTCTGGAAGAACAGGCTGTTGGGCACCTGCACGATGGCCCCGGTGTCCGCTTCGGCCACCTCTTCCAAGGTGGTGTAGAGCAGATTGATATCGATCACCCGGCCCTTGACGATCGGCTTGTCGAACGCTTCGACGATCTCCACCACATCGCCCAGGCGGAACGGCCCGACGGTGAGGATCAGCACCGCGCAGAGCAGGTTGGACAGCACGCTCCAGATGGCGAAGAAGGCGATCGCCGCCACCGCGACGAAACCGGAGATGGCCGTCCACAGCACGGTGGCGGAAACACCGAAGCGCTCCAGCACCATGATCAGCGCGCCACCCATGATGAACCAGCGGATGCCGCCGCGTACCGGCAGCAGCAGTTCCGGTGGCAACGGATAGCGCGACGACAGCCGCGTCAGCCCTCGGGCGACCAGGCGCTGCAGGACATAGCCCACCAGCAGGATCAGCAGCACCTGCAGGCCCAGCAGCAGCTGGTCACGCCACTCCTGCGACAGCTGCAGCAATTGCTCGTTCATGCACTGCCCTCCAACTGGGCCTGGAGGCTTTCCAGGGTTTCGAGTGCCTCGAGCCAGGCCTCTTCCAGCTCGCCTTCGCGCACCTTCAGCTCGGCCTGCCTGGCCAGCAGCTCGCGCAACTCGTCCTTGCGCGCCGCTTCATAGACCGCGCTGTCGCCCAGGCGGGCCTCCAGCGCGGCGAGCTGTTCATGCACCGTGGCGAGCTCCTTCTCGAGCCGGTCCGCCTGGCGCTTGTGCGGGGCCAGTTGCTGGCGCAGCGCGGCCGCGGCCTGGCGCTGGGTGCGGCGGTCGGTCTTGTCGGCCACCCCCTCGCCGGCAGCCGACGGTTGCTGGCGGGCCCGATAGTCCACCAGCCAGCGCGCGTAGTCCTCCAGGTCGCCATCGAAAGCCTGCACCCGGCCGTCGGCCACCAGCAGGAATTCATCGGTGGTGCTCTTGAGCAGGTGCCGGTCGTGGGACACCACCAGCACCGCGCCTTCGAAGTCCTGCAGTGCCAGGGTCAGCGCCAGGCGCATTTCCAGGTCGAGGTGGTTGGTCGGCTCGTCGAGCAGCAGCAGGTTGGGCTTGCCCCAGGCGATCAGCGCCAGCGCCAGGCGCGCCTTCTCGCCGCCGGAGAAATTCAGCACCGGCTCGTCGCAGCGCTCGCCACGGAAATCGAAACCGCCGAGGAAATCGCGCAGGGTCTGCTCGCGCTCATTGGCGGCGATGCGCTGCAGGTGCAGCAGCGGGCTGGCCTTGGGATCGAGCGAATCGAGCTGGTGCTGGGCGAAGTAGCCGACTACCAGGTTCTCGCCGCGCTGCAGCCGGCCGCCGATCGGCACGAGCTCGGCGGCGAGGGTCTTGATCAGGGTCGACTTGCCGGCGCCGTTGGGGCCCAGCAGGCCGATGCGCGCACCGGGCACCAGTTGCAGCTTGACCTGCTCGAGCACCACCTTCTCGCCGTAGCCGAGCCGTCCTTCGGCCAGGTCGAGCAACGGGCTGGAGACCTTGTCGGCCTCGCGGAAGCGGAAATCGAACGGCGAATCCACATGCGCCGGCGCCAGCTCCTCCAGCCGTTCCAGCGCCTTGATCCGGCTCTGCGCCTGGCGCGCCTTGGTCGCCTTGGCCTTGAAGCGGCGGATGAAGCTTTCCATGTGCGCGCGCTGCGCCTGCTGCTTCTCGTAGGCCTGCTGCTGCTGCGCCAGGCGCTCGGCACGGGTGCGCTCGAACGCCGAGTAGCCGCCGCGGTAGAGGGGCAGCTTGCGCTGCTCGAGATGGATGACGTGATCGACCACCGCGTCGAGGAAATCGCGGTCGTGGGAAATCAGCAGCAGCGTGCCGGGATACCCCTTGAGCCAGTCCTCCAGCCAGAGGATCGCATCCAGGTCCAGGTGGTTGGTCGGCTCGTCGAGCAGCAGCAGGTCCGACGGGCACATCAGCGCCTGGGCGAGGTTCAGGCGCATGCGCCAGCCACCGGAGAAACTGCCGACCGGCAACGCCATCTGCTCGTTGGAAAAGCCCAGCCCGGCCAGCAGCTTGCGCGCGCGGGCATCGGCGCTGTAGCCGTCGGCAGTGTCCAGCTCGGTATGCAGCCGGGCCAGGGCGTTGCCGTCGTGCGCCTGCTCGGCGGCGGCGAGCGCGGCCTGGATGCGGCGCAGCTCGATGTCGCCATCGAGTACGTAGTCCACCGCCAGGCGCTCGAGGGTGTCGATCTCCTGGCGCATGTGCGCGATGCGCCAGTCCGGCGGCAGCTGGCAATCGCCGCCATCGGGCACCAGCTCGCCACGCAGCAAGGCGAACAGGGTGGATTTGCCGGCGCCGTTGGCTCCGACCAGGCCGGCCTTCTGGCCGGGATGCAGGGTCAGCTCGGCGCCTTCCAGCAGACGCTGGGGGCCGCGCTGTAGAGTGAGGTTCTGAAGTCGGATCATAATGGCCGCGGAGTTTATCAGCTCGCCCGGAAAGCCAACCGGGCGCCGACGAAAAAAAGGCGCACGCCATGCCCAATACCGATCTCTGGTCCTTCGCCCTCGCCTGCTACGCCCGCCCCGGCGTCGAGGACGCCTGCCTGGAACTGCAAGCCGGCGGGGCAGACGTCTGCCTGCTGCTCTGCGCGGCCTGGCTGCAGGCGCGCGGCATCGGGTGCAATGCGCCACGGCGGCAACGGCTCACGCGCCTGGCCATGCCCTGGCAGCGCCAGGTGGTGCAGCCGCTACGCCAGCTGCGTCAGGCCTGGCGCCCGTGCGCCGACGAAGACGCGACGCTGCAACCGCTGCGCGAAAAGCTGAAGGCGCTGGAACTCGAGGCGGAACGGGCGCTGCTGGTGAAACTCCAGGAAGCGAGCCAGGCCTGGCCGCCGGGTCCGGAGTCCGCGCAATGGCTGGCGCAGTTGCGCCCCGCGGGCGACTGCCGCGCGGCGCTGGAGATCCTGCGCCACGCGGCTCAGCAGACTCAGCTGGCGCTGCTTGGCGACTGAGGAGGCGTGGCAGCGGGCTTGGCTGCCGGCTTGCGTGCGGCGGGCTTTTTCGTTGCCGCCGGCTTGGCGGCGGGCTTGCTGGCCACCGGCTTGGCGCCGCCGGTGGCTTGGCGGGCCGCAGCCGGCCTGGTTCGGCTGCCGGCCGGCTTGCTGCGCGGCGGCGTCCCGGCGGCCGGTGCCGGCGTAGCGGCTGGTTTGGCGGCACGCGCGGCCGGCGCCGGCTTGCTCGCGCTCTTCGCCGCAGCCGCCGGTTTGGATGCGCCGCTGCGGGCCGCGGGTGCTTTGCTCGCGATCGGCTGGTTGCGTGCCTGCAACGCCTGGTCGGCGGCATCGGCAACCTGGCGGATGCCCTGGGCCAGCTTCAGGCTTTGCTCGGTGTCGCGCTTGAGTTCGGTGACGTACGTCAGGGTCTCGCTCTGACGCGTCTGCAGCAGCGCCAGCGATGCTTCCAGTTCGTCGATCCGGGCACGCGCCTTGGCCTGGGCCTTGACCTTGCCCGCACTGCCGGCGTCGTCCAGCTTGGCACGGGCCTTGAGCAATTTGTCCTGGACCTTGCCACGCTGCTTCTGCAGCTTGGCAAGCGAGTCCTCAGCTTCCTTTCGCGCCTGGGTACAGGCCTTGTCCAGATGGTCGATGAGGCTGTGCGAAAGCTGCTGCAGCAGATGCAGCGGAGTGGTGACCGACTTCTTCTTCGCGGGCATGAAAGTGCCTCCTGGCAGGATCGATGCCCCCATACTAGACGGCCTGCCAGGCAGCCGCCAGCCACCCGGAAAACCTCGCGCTCGGCGTACCGGCCTGACGCGAGCGATCCGGCAGCCGTGCGGCCGATACTCAGGCGGTAGCGGCGGCCTGCTTGTGCGCGTTGTGCAGCACTTCGATCAGGCAATCTTCCAGTTCGAAACGCTCGTGCAGCAGTTGGCCGAGCTGCCTGAGCTCATCGTCCAGGCCCGGACTGCCCAGGCAGTCGCCCTTCTCGCAACGGTCATTGAAGGCCAGTGCGACCTGAGTGATGGTTTCGATGCGCGGATATATCTGCTTCGCCAGTTCGATCCCGCGCACGTCGCCAAAGGCCTCGGCCTCGGCGAGCAATTGCTCGTAGATTTCGAAATGGCCGGCCGACACATAGTCGACCAGCAGTTCGCAGAACTTCTGCAATGCCTGGCGTGTAGCGCCATCGCGCTCCACATGCAGGTTGTCGAATGCGTTGATCAGTGCGTGACGTTCGTGCAGCCAGCGGTCGATCAGCAGATGCACACCACCCCAGCGTTCCTGGGCGTTCCGACAGCTTTCGAGCATGATGACCTCACTTCCCTAATCGATGATGCTTCTACGCCATTCCGAGACGTTTTTGTCTTTCGGTATCGGCCTTTGGGTGAGTGGCGGCAGCGAATGGCAAGATTCCGTCACCGCACGAGCAGACTATGCCGCGGCGCTCGAAGCATCAAGCAATGCCGACGAAATTTCCGCGCCGCCGCTGGAAGGCTCCCCCGAGGTGCCGTGCACCCTGGAAAAGAAGACCATACAACCGCAACGGGAGTTCGCCGTTAGGGAAAAGGATTGGTTCAGTCGCGACGCAGCAGCTGCCAGGCGCAGAGGATCGCCATGCCGATGAACGCCAGCAGGCTCCATTCCGGAATGCTCAGGCCCAGCAGGGTCCAGTTCACTTCCGCGCATTCGGCGGTGCCATGCAGCACCAGCCGGACGATCTCCTGGAACGGCAGCGCTTCCATCATGTATTCCAGGCTCGGCAGGCAGCTCGGCAACTGGTCGGCCGGAATGCTCTGCAACCAGATCTGCCGAATCGCCGTGGCGCCACCGGCAAGCACGAACAGCAACGCGAGTACCGCGTAGATCCTCCGGCCGACCCGCGCCGGCCCGTGGATGGCGGCCACCAGGCAGACCAGGCCGAAGCCGATGGTGCAGATGCGCTGCACGATGCACAGCGGGCAGGGCACCAGGCCCACGACGTGTTCCAGATAGAGCGCGACGACGATCAGCAGGGCGCTGCCGAGGAAGGCGAGAAGAAATAATGAACGAGGGCTGGCCAGGCGCATGATGGCTCCGCTAGCTGGGCTGGAAAAGTCCGCTACGGTAGTGGAAAGCGGGATCGCCTTACAAGCCGCGCCAGGGTCGTGCGCATGCGTCAGGCCCGCGGCATGGCGGACCTGACTAGTCGATCACAACGTGGCCGGAAGCGTACGGTCGAGCAGGCCGACGCCCTGCTGGAACAGGCGGTTGCTGCTTTCGGTATCGCCCAGCTGGGCCAGCAGGCGCGCCAGTTCGGCGCAGGTTTCCGGCCGATGATCGAAGCGCAGGCTCGCTTCCAGGTAATCGCGGGCCTTGCCCCACAGCTCGTTGCGCAGGCTCAGGCGCCCCAGCGCCAGCAGTAGCACGGCATTGTCCGGGTGGTCCTTCAACCAGGCTTCGGCCTGCGCGAGCTGGCGCGCCGGCTCGCGCCCGCGAACGCGGCCGTAGCGCTCCACCAGGCGCTCGTCGAACTGTCGCTTGATCGCCGCGAAGAGCACCTCTTCGGCCTTGGCCTCGGCGCCCAGGCGGTTCAGCCCATCCGCATAGGCACGCACCACCAGCGCCCCGCCACGCAGGGCGCTCGGTACCGTCTGCCAGCGTTGGTTGAGCACCTGCACGGCCTCCTCGGAGGGTTCCGCCGCTTGCCCGGCCTGCTCGATGGCAGCGGTCCAGGCGAGCACTTCCAGCTCGCCCAGGCGCGCCGGTGGCAATACCCGATGCTTGCGCAGTTCCGGCAGCAGCCGGCACAGCGCCGGCCAGTCCTCGAGCTGCACGTACAGCTGTTGCAGCAGCGCAAGCACGTAGGGATGACGCGGATGCTCATCCTGCAATGCGCTGAGCGAAGCACGCGCCTCGGCGTACTGGCCGCGGGCGATCTGCAGCTGCGCCTGGGTCAGGCCGATCGCCAGCGCCGCCTCGGGCTCGCGCTCCTGCGCCTTGCGCAGCAGCTCGTCGCTCTGCTCGTGTTCGCCCAGTTCGTTGGCGGCGCGCGCCGCGCCCAGGTAGTGCACCAGCGGCTGGCGATCGTTGTCCGCCGCCAGGCGCAGATGAGCGAGGGCGTGGCTCCACTGCCCCTCGGCCAGTTCCCGCAAGCCACGCCGCGAGGCGTTCTCGACCCGCCGGGCGCGGTGTCGGCGCGACCAGGGGTTGACCAGTGCGCCGGAGACCTGCAGCACACCAAGCAACCAGTGCAGCGCCACTGCCAGCAACCAGAGGCAGGCGACCAGCGCGAGGAAGACCCAGAAGCTCGACTCGTAACGGAAGCGGTCGTAGGTGATCAGCACATAGCCGGCGCTCTGGCTGATCGCCCAGCCGAGCAAGCCCGCGATGGCGAGCAGCAGAATGAGTACCAGGGCCAGGCGTTTCATGTGCGCTGCGCCTCCTGCTCGTCGGCCGCGGGTTCGGCTGGCGCGGCGCTTTCAGGTGTCTCCTGCTGCTGTACGTAGGCCTGCAGCGCCTTGAGCGCGGGCGCCAGGTCCGGCAGCGTCACCTGCACCTCGCGCCGCGACAGCGTCTCGATGCGCTCGCGCAGGCCGCGCGCCTGGCCGTTCTCCTCGCTGAAATGGTCCTGCAACAGCGCACTGGCCTGCTGCAGGGACTGCCGGTACACCTCGGCATTACCGTTGAGCACGGCCCACTGCGCCTGCTCGATGGCCAGCGACAGCGCCAGGCGCACCTGGCCCAGCGTCTGCCCCGCCAGCAGCGGCTTGACGTCGGCACTGGCATCGAAATCGACGCGCACGTAGCGGGTCAGCTCGTCCAGCCAGCGCTGCCAGCGGCTCTGCCCCGCAACCTCGGGCAACGCTTCGCCATTGACGAACTCCGGCGCCAGGGCGCTGAGCTGGCTGCTCTGCCCGCGCAGCGCGCCGAGCTGCAGGAACAGCCCGGTACGATCGAGTTCCGGCAGGCTGCGCAGCGCCTCCAGCCCTTCGAGCAGCTTCTGCCGGGTGGCATAGGCGCTCGGGTCGTCCTGCTTCTGCAGGATCAGGTCGGCCTCGTGCACCAGCATCTCGGCGCTCTTGACGTCCTGCATCGCCGACAGCTGCAGCATGGCCATGCGCAGCAGGTGTTCGGCCTCGGCCAGGCGCCATTGCTCGCGGCTGGCGCCGAGCACCTGCTCGACGCGACCGGAGAGCCGCTGCTGGTCGCTCTGCAGCGCGGCCAGCAGGCGCCGCCGCTCCTCCAGTTCGGCGGCCGAGGGCAGCTGTTCCAGCCGACCGAGGCGCGCGGCCAGTTGCTGATCGCTAGCCGCCAGTTGCCGAGTCTGTTCGCTGGCGCCCTGCAATGCCTGGAGCTGGCGATCTTCCTGGGCACCGAGCTGCTGCAATTGCCAGAGGCTGTAGCCACCCAGCGCGATGGCGCCGACACCGACCAGCAGCGCCAGCGCGGCCAGGGCTTTCCCAAGGCCACCGGCAGCAGGCTTGGATGGTTCGGACTGGACGGACTCGACGGCGGGAGTCGGCTCACTGGCAGGGGGTTGCAGCGGGTCTTTCTTGGAATCTGCTTCGCTCACGTTTCCATCCTTTGCATCAGGAAGCGGCCAGGGTGGTTTCCCGCAAGGCCGCCAGCAAGGCCGCGGCTCCTGCGCCACGGCAATCTACGATTCGTTTGGCGCCCAGCCGTCGAGCCATCTCGGCCACCCGCGGGCTGGGTACGAACAAGGGTAGCTCAACCACCTCGGGCCAGCTCTCGGCCGCCAGCTCGCGCAGCGACTGCAAACCCTGCCCACTGCTGACCACCAGGCCGTTGAGCCGTTCCGCTTCCAGGGTGGCGGCCAGGGCCCCCGGCGGATAGCTCGGCAGGTGGCGTCGATAGAGCTCGAGAATGTCCACCTGCACACCGCGGCTTCGCAACGTCTCGGCGAGGAATTCGCGACCGCCCTCGCCGCGCAGGATCAGCAGCTTCGGCTCCGGCCGGGCCAGCGCCTCGCTCAACCGTGGCAGGGCCAGCAGCGCCTCGCTGTCATCGCCATGCTGCGGCCAGCTCACATCCAGACCGTAGCCTTCGAGGATCGCGCCAGTGGCGGCACCGACGCTGAACCAGGCCTGGCCGAACGGCGGCTGCGGCCAGTAGCGGTCGAGCAGTTCGAGGCCCAGCCGCGCAGCCGGTTTGCTGACCACGACCACCGCGCAGTAGCGATCCAGTTCGAGGATCGTCGCACGTTGCTCGGCGGTTTCCGCCAGGGGCTCGATCGCCAGCAGCGGCAGGCTCGCACTGTGGATGCCGGCACCGGCCAGGGTCGCCGCCAGTGCGGCACACTCCTCGGCCGGCCGGGTCAACAGCAGGCGCCAGCCGCTCACGCGTGCCCGGCCTCGCCATAGACCGCCTTGAGGATCTGCTCGGCGCCCTGGGCCAGCAGGTCTTCGGCGACCCGCACACCCAGCGCCTCGGCCTCCGCGGCCGGTGCACGGCCTTCGGCGCGCAGCAGCAGGGTGCCGTCCGGCTGACCGACCAGGCCGCGCAGCCACAACTGTTCGCCTTCGAGCACCGCGTAGCAGGCGATCGGCACCTGGCAGCCGCCGTTCAGGCGCTTGTTCAGCGCACGTTCGGCCGTGACCCGGGTGGCGGTCGCAGGGTCGTTCAGGCAGGCCAGCAATTGGTGCAACTCGCTGTCGGCGGTACGGCACTCGATGCCCACGGCACCCTGGCCGCCGGCCGGCAGGCTCTCGTCGACGCCGATGCTGGAGCGGATGCGCTCGCCGAAGCCGAGCCGGATCAGGCCGGCGGCGGCGAGGATGATGGCGTCGTACTCGCCGGCATCGAGCTTGGCCAGGCGGGTGTTGACGTTGCCGCGCAGGAACTGGATCTTCAGGTCCGGCCGGCGCGCCAGCAGTTGCGCCTGGCGGCGCAGGCTGGAGGTGCCGACCACGCTGCCGGGCGGCAGCGCGTCGAGGCTGTCGAAACGGTTGGAGACGAAGGCGTCGCGCGGGTCTTCGCGCTCGCAGATGCAGTACAGGCCGAGCCCGGCGGGAAACTCCATCGGCACGTCCTTCATCGAATGCACGGCGATGTCCGCCTCGTTTTCCAGCAGCGCGGTTTCCAGTTCCTTGACGAACAGGCCCTTGCCGCCGATCTTCGCCAGCGGCGCATCGAGCAGCTTGTCGCCGCGGCTGACCATCGGCACCAGGCTGACCTTCAGCCCCGGATGCGACGCCTCCAGGCGCGCCTTGACGTATTCGGCCTGCCACAGGGCCAGGGCACTCTTGCGGGTGGCGATGCGAATTTCGCGAGACATGGGGCAATTCCAAAGCAGATGAACTGCCGGCGATGATAACAGGCCCGGTGCGCGGACTGGGCTGGCCGGGATCAAGGAAAGCAGCCGGAAGCCGGAAGCCGGAAGCCGGAAGCCGGAAGCCGGAAGCCGGAAGCCGGAAGCCGGAAGCCGGAAGCGAATCAGGGTGCGATTTAGCGCCGAAGCGCCGTCAAGCTCGTTCCGCTTTTACTTCACGCTTCCAGCTTCAGGCTTCAAGCCGCTTCTCAGAGATTCTGCATCAGCTTGCGCACGCCGGCGACGTGCCGACGGCTGACCGTCAGCGCTTCGCCATTGAGCCCCTTGAGGAACAGCTGGAAGTGCCCCAGCGGGGTGCGCTGCAGGCGCTCGATGCGGTCACGGAACACCAGTGCATTGCGGTGAATGCGCACGAAGCGTTCGCCGAACTCGTCTTCCAGCGACTTCAACGGCTCGTCCAGCAGCACCTCGCCCCCCTCGTGGCGCAGGGTGACGTACTTGTGATCGGCGATGAAATAGATCACCTGATCCAGCGGAATCAGCTCGATGCCCTTGCGGGTGCGCGCGCTGATATGGCTGCGTGGCCCGGCGCCGGACACCGCCGCCGGCCGCGTCAGCGCCGCGAGCTGTACCCGGTTGGGGCGCTCGGCTTTCCTCAGGGCCTCGCTCAGGTGCTCGGGGCGCACCGGCTTGACCAGGTAGCCGACCGCGCTGACCTGGAAGGCTTCGAGGGCGAATTCGTCATGGGCCGTACAGAAGATCACGGCCGGCGGTGCATCCATCTCGCAGAGCCTGGCCGCAACCTGCAGGCCATCGAGCCCGGGCATGCGGATATCCAGCAGCACGATATCCGGGCGCAACTCTTCGATCAGGGCGAGGGCCTCCTCACCGTTGCTGGCGGCAGGTTCGAGGACACGATAACCGTCGAGGTCACCTACCAGTCGGCTGAGGCGCTCGCGGGCTAGAGGTTCGTCATCGACAATCAGGACATTCATAGAGTTCTGGCTTCCTGCATTCGTCTCGCACATGGATAGCGTAGACAGGTGTAATGGCGGCCATCACGGCGCTCCACGCTGAGACTCGCTTGCGGGCCGAAAAGTGCCGCTAATCGTGCGTCGATATTGTGCAAACCCTGCCGCGTACCGCGCGAAGCCTGTGTTTGAGCGGTCTCGTCGAAGGGGTTGCTGACTTCCAGCTGAAACACGCCATCGACATAATCGGCCGTTACGCCGACCACACCGCCCTCGATGCGTGGCTGGATGCCGTAGACCAGCGCGTTCTCCAGCAGCGGCTGCAGGGTGAGCTGCGGGATCGGCAGATCGTCCGGCACGCCGTCGACCTGCCACTGCATGCGCAGGCGCTCGCCAAGACGGTATTGCTCGATCGACAGATAGCGTCGCGACAATTCCAACTCCTCGCTCCAGGTCACCAGAGTGCCGGGGCGCGCCAGGCTGGCGCGAAACAGGTCGGACAGGTCCAGCACCGCCTGCTCGGCCTTGGCCGGGTCGCTGGCGACCAGGCAGGCGATGCTGTTCAGGCTGTTGAACAGGAAATGCGGGCGAATCCGTGCCTGTAGCGATTCGATCCGCGCACGCAGTTCGGCCTGTTCCTGGCGCCGCCATTGGCTCTGCAGATAGAAATAGCGTAGCAGCAGACCGGACATGATCAGGCTGATCAGTGCATGACGCAGGTACAGGTTGACCTCGCCGGTGCGCGACAATGGCCCGCCGAGCTCGTAGATGTCCGCCACCGCGGTGCAGGCGAGGGTCAGCCCCACCACCAGCAGGCAACACACCAGCCCCGCCAGCGAGGCCCGCAACCGCGCCAGCAGCGGGCGCAGCAGGCACATGGTGCCGGCCGACAGCAGCACGATCCACTGCACGAACAGCGAGGTCAGCGCCAGGCGCATCCAGTCGAAGCCCGGCTGCATCGGCTCGGCCAGCACCAGCACCAGTACCAGCAGCTCGGCGAGCAGCACCAGACCGAGCAACGCCTCTGGCTGGCACAACTCGGGCACGAAGAATTCATCGGATACGGCAGTGGATTTCACAGGTTCGGCCCGTCGGTTGGCATGCCCGGCAGTTTCCTTGCGCGCCCCGGCAACGGCAAGCCGGGCACTGGCCGCCGGCGGCGGAAAAACGCGGATTTGCCAGCCAGCTCACCCTTCGCGGCGGCCCGTCACCGCATCCGACAGTCCAAGGAACCCTGCTATCATCGCCGCTTTCCTCCAGCTTCCGGATTTTCAGCGAGCGCATTCATGAGCACCGACAAGACCAACCAGTCCTGGGGCGGCCGTTTCAGCGAGCCCGTCGACGCCTTCGTCGCCCGATTCACCGCCTCCGTCGAGTTCGACAAGCGCCTCTACCGCCACGACATCATGGGCTCGATCGCCCACGCCACGATGCTGGAAAAGGCCGGCGTGCTGAGCCGCGATGAGCGCGACCAGATCATCGCCAACCTCAAGGACATCCAGGCCGAGATCGAGGCCGGCACCTTCGACTGGCGCGTCGACCTGGAAGACGTGCACATGAACATCGAGGCGCGGCTGACCGACCGCATCGGCATCGTCGGCAAGAAGCTGCACACCGGACGCAGCCGCAACGACCAGGTGGCCACCGACATCCGTCTTTGGCTGCGCGACGAGATCGACCAGATCCTCGGCGAGATCACCCGCCTGCAGCAGGGCCTGCTGGGCCTGGCCGAAGCCGAGGCGGGCACCATCATGCCCGGCTTCACCCACCTGCAGACCGCCCAGCCGGTGACCTTCGGCCATCACCTGCTGGCCTGGTTCGAGATGCTCAGCCGCGACTACGAGCGCCTGGTCGACTGCCGCAAGCGCACCAACCGCATGCCACTGGGCTCGGCCGCGCTGGCCGGCACCACCTACCCGATCCAGCGCGAGATCACCTGCCAGTTGCTCGGTTTCGAAGCGATCTCCGGCAACTCGCTGGATGGCGTCTCGGATCGCGACTTCGCCATCGAATTCTGCGCCGCCGCCTCCGTGGCGATGATGCACCTGTCGCGCTTCTCCGAGGAGCTGGTGCTCTGGACCAGCGCCCAGTTCCAGTTCATCGACCTGCCGGATCGCTTCTGCACCGGCTCCTCCATCATGCCGCAGAAGAAGAACCCGGACGTGCCCGAGCTGGTACGCGGCAAGACCGGCCGCGTGTTCGGCGCGCTGACCGGCCTCTTGGCGCTGATGAAGGGCCAGCCGCTGGCGTACAACAAGGACAACCAGGAAGACAAGGAACCGCTGTTCGACGCCGCCGACACCCTGCGCGACAGCTTGCGCGCGTTCGCCGACATGATTCCGGCGATCCGTCCGAAGCGCGAGGTCATGCGCGAGGCGGCGCTGCGCGGCTTCTCCACCGCCACCGATCTCGCCGACTACCTGGTGCGCAAGGGCCTGCCGTTCCGCGACTGCCACGAGATCGTCGGCCACGCGGTGAAATACGGCGTGGACAGCGGCAAGGACCTGGCCGAGATGAGCCTCGACGAGCTGCGTCGCTTCAGCGACCAGATCGGCGACGACGTGTTCGCCGTGCTGACCCTGGAGGGCTCGGTGAACGCCCGCGACCATATCGGCGGCACCGCCCCGGCGCAGGTGCGCGCCGCCGTCGAACGCGGCCGGGCGCTGCTCGCCAGCCGCTGACCGCTGCCGGTGACGGGGCGCCCGCCCCGTCACGCATTCCTCGGAGGAGGTGCGCAATGCACCCGCGCAAACCGCGCCTGCCCTTCGCCAACGCCTGCTTCTTCCCCGCGGCCGCGCTGTATGCGGCGCTGCTGTTGCCCTGGTCGGTGCTGAGCCTGCTCGGCCTGGTTCCGCTCCTGCCGGGCCTGGCCACACCCGCCGGGCACGCCCATGAAATGCTCTTCGGTTTCGCCCTGGCGGTGATCGCCGGCTACCTGCTCGGCCCGCAGCCACTGCGCCTGACCCTGGCCCTGCTCGGCTGCTGGTCGCTGGCGCGCGTCAGTTTCCTGCTCTGGCCGGGCTCGTGGCTGACGCTGGCGAGCGCCGTGCTGTTCGCCGCCGGGCTCGCCTGGAAGGTGCTGCCGCGCTTTCTCGGCGCGGCGAAGAAATGGCGCAACCAGACGGTCGCCCCGGTGGTCGGCGGCCTGAGCCTGCTCAGCGCCAGCGCCGGGATCGCCTTTTCCCGGGGCTTCGCCTGGCCGCTGCTCAGCGAAGGCCTGCTGCTGATCGCCGTGCTGCTGTTCTTCATGGGCGGACGGATCATCGCACCGGCGATCGCCGGGCACGCGCAGAGCCAGGGCCGCGCGCAGGCTGCACGCGTGCAACCACGCCTGGAGGGAACGGTACTGGTCCTGCTGCTACTCGCCGCGCTGCTGAAACCGCTGCCCTGGCCACCGCTGGAACGCCTGACCGGCGCCCTGCTGGTCGCCGCCAGCGTGCTCACCGCGATCCGCCTGCTGCGCTGGCGGCCCTGGCGCTGCGGCACGCGGGCGGACCTGCTGGTATTGCTGCTCGGCTATGCCTGGCTGGCCATCGGCCTGCTGCTGCTCGGGCTGGGTACGCTGCTGCCGGCGCTGCCACAGACTGCGACGCTGCATGCGCTGAGCGTCGGTGCACTGGGCAGCCTGACCTTCGGCGTGATGGCGCGCACCTGGCTGACCCAGCGCTGGCGCGATGCCAACGCCAGGCCGTGGATTCATCCGCCGGTGCTGCTGATCAGCCTCGCCGCGCTGGCGCGGGTAGTGCCGGCGCTGCTGGGGCTGGCGCAGCCGGGCTGGCTGCTGTTCGCCGCGGCCTGCTGGTCGCTGGCCTTCGCGGCACTGCTGGTTCTGCTCTGGCAGAACCGCGGCGCGCGCCATCGCCCAGACGACCGCTGAGCCGCCCACCGGAACTCTCGGCCGGCACGCTTGACCTACCAAGCAACCGCTGGCGAATCCGCCAGTGCCCGTCGAACCCAGCGGAACCGGCATGACCGACCTGCGCACCCTGTTGCTGAACCAGGACACCCAAGGCGGCGAACTCTTCGAGTCGCCCAAGGAACGTCTGGCCTTCTATCGCTCGGAGATCCACTTCGAGTCGTCGCTGCTGGCCGATCGCACCAACGCCTACCTGGCCTCGCAATCCTTCCTGATGATCGCCTTCGCCTCGTCGATGGCCAACAGCAATCCGGACTGGGGCAACCTGTTCCGCCTGGTGGTTCCGGCGGTGCTGGCCATCCTCGGGCTGGTGACGTCGCTGCATGCGATGCCGGGCATCAAGGCCAACTTCGATGTCATCGAACGCTGGCACCAGAAGCAGGCCGAGCTGCTGCAACTGGAAGGGCGCGTCGGCATGCTGCCGAACAACGAATCGGCGCTGTTCGGCGAGGGCAACAGCCCCGTCGGCGGCAAGCGCTACAAACGGACGCTGCTGTTCTCGCTGCGCACGCCGGTCATCTTCTCGCTGGTCTGGACCGCGTTCGGGTTGCTCTGCCTGGCGCTGAGCTTCATGGACTGACAGCGCCCCGCCCGGCTCGAGTTGCGCCCCTGGCGCGCCTAGGAGCCAGCAGCTATCGAGGAAACCCCATGTCCGACACAGACCGTCCACGCTTTCGCGTCAGCGCCGATCGCCAGACCGCCCATCGACGGGTACGCTACGTCGAGACCAGCCGCCCGGACGACGGCAGCTGCACCCTTTGCCAGCTGGATCAAGCGAATCCGGCCATCCTCGACGAGACGCCTGCCATGACGCACGACACCCGGGACAGCGAAGAAGACGAAGCCTTCGCCGAAGCCACCCTGATCCAGGCCATCGAGAACCAGCTCGAAGCTGGCGAACCGGCGGCCACCCAGGCCACGCTGAACAAGCTCACGCTGGTCGGCTACGAACGCGAGGAAAGCCTGCAGATGATGGCGCTGGTACTGGCCCATGAAATCCGCGGCATGCTCAGCGAGGATCGCCCCTTCGACGGCGCCGCCTACGAGGCCATGCTGCGCAACCTGCCGGACATGCCCGAATAGGGCCCGGCAAAGTCCCATCGTGGCTTGTAGGAGCCAGCTTGCTGGCGATCCGCCGCAACGCCGATGATCGCCGGCAAGGACTCCCCCGGGCGCCTACGGGTCGGTGTGCACATGCAGGGTGCCCTTCCGACCGCCATCTCCTGGACCTGGATCAAGGCAGCCCCGCCGACAGCATCTACACTCAGCGGACAGGGCAACCGCCCACCATCCGAGGAGCGAGCATGTCGTACACCCCTGAGTTGGTCGCCGAACTGGAAGTCCTTCGACAGTTCAACCTGGAAAATCTGCAGGAGGGCCTCAAGGTTCACCACGATGCCAGTCCCGCCACCATCGCCGCCTTCGCGCGCCTGCACGCCAAGGGCCTGATCACCCAGGCCGACGGCGGCTATCTCACCAGCCTCGGCCGCGACGCGGCCGAGCAGACGCAAACGCTGCTGACCATCCTCGGCGAAGCCGCGACCGCCTGAGCGGCAACGGCGGCGCGCGCCGCTTTTGCATTTCGTGGTCCGGGGCACGGATAATGCCGGCCCCGGGCAATGGCCGCGACCGTTCGGCGGAACCCTTGGCAGCGCCCTCAAGCGCCACGCCGGCCAGCCGATGACCAGAGGTTAGCCGCCTGCACGAACCATCATGATCCGCACGCAGAAAATCCACCCGATCCTCGAAGAAGGCATCGATCGCAAGGTGCTGGCCACGCTTCGCACGCGCTTCCTGGCGGTCAATGGCCAGCGCCTGGATCGTGCACTACAGGCGATGTCGACGCGCCAGCAGCAGGTGCTCAAGCTCCTGCCGCTGCTGTTTCACGTCAACCACCCGATCCTGCCCGGCTACGTTTCGGCCACCGCGCCCGCCGGGCTCGCCGGCTTCGAACCGGACGCCGAACAGCTGGCCGAGGCGCAGCGCCTGAGCCGCTCGTTCGCCTACAAGCCCCTGCGCGGCAAGCCGCCCCAGCCGATCCTCGGGCTGTTCCTGATGGGCAGCCTGGGCACCGTCGCCCAGGACGAACACAGTGACCTCGATGTCTGGGTCTGCCACGATCCGGCGCTCGACGCCCGGCAGCTCGAGGAGCTGGGGCGCAAGTGCGAGGCTCTGCGTGCCTGGGCGGCAAGCCAGGGCAGCGAGGCGCACTTCTTCCTGGTCGACCCGCAGCGTTTCACCCAAGGCCAGCGCGAAGCACAGCTGACCTCCGACGACTGCGGCACTACCCAGCACTATCTGCTGCTGGACGAGTTCTACCGCACGGCGCTCTGGCTCGGCGGGCGTACCCCGCTCTGGTGGCTGGTGCCGGCCTACGAGGAACACCGTTACGACGACTACGTGGCGACGTTGCTGGCCAAGCGCTTCGTCCGTGAAGAGGACGTGCTCGACCTCGGCCATCTCGGCCTGGTGCCACCCGGCGAATTCGTCGGCGCCGGGCTCTGGCAGCTCTACAAGGCCATCGACGCGCCCTACAAGTCGCTGTTCAAGCTGCTGCTGGTGGAGGTCTACGCCAGCCAGCATCCACGCTTGCGCTGTCTCGCCCTGGATTTCAAGCAGGCGATCTATGACGGGCACGCCGAGCTGGACGAACTCGACCCCTACATTGCCGCCTATGGCGCCATCGAGCGCTATCTGGGCGAACGCGGCGACCACGAACGCCTGGAACTGGCGCGGCGCTGCCTGTACCTGAAGATCAACCGGCCACTCAGCCGCCCGCCGCGCAACCGCCACAAGAGCTGGCAGCGTCGTCTGCTCGAGCGCCTGGTCCTGGCCTGGCGCTGGGACGAGCGGCAGCTCGCCCTGCTCGACAATCGCAACCAGTGGAAGGTCCGCCAGGTCAGCCAGGAGCGCCGCGCGCTGGTCAACGAGCTGACCTACGGCTACCGCTTCCTCAACGACTTCCCCCGCCGCCTGCAGGCCGCCAGCCCGCTCAACAGCCGTGATCTCGGCGTACTCGGCCGCCGGCTGTACGCCGCCATCGAGCGCAAGGCCGGCAAGGTCGAAGTGGTCAACCTCGGCATCTCGCCGGACATGGCCGAAGACAGCCTGACTCTGGTGCACGGCTACGACGCCGCCGGCGAGGTGCATTGGTCGCTCTACCAGGGCAGCCTCACGCCCCAGCAATGGCCGGACTTCGCTCCGCTCAAGCGCTCCCGCGAATTGCTGGCGCTGCTCGCCTGGTGCCACCGCAATGGCGTGGTCGATGCCGGTACCCACCTGGCGCTGTTCCCTGGCGACAGCGGCCTGAGCGAGCCGGAGCTGTTCGCACTGCTCAGCGACCTGCGTCGTGCGCTGCCGATGCCGCTGCCCCAGGTCGGCGAAGAGGCGCTGCTGGCCAGCAGCAGACCCAGCCGGGTGCTCTTGCTGATCAATGTCGGCATCGATCCCATGACGCTCCAGGCCGATGCGGCGAACGCCGAGCCATCCGGCCAGGTCGTGACGCCGGAGAATCTGGTGCTGAGCATCGACCAGGTCACGCTGAACAGCTGGAACGAGCTGCTGGTGACCCGCTACGAAGGTCCGCAGGCGCTTGCCCAATGCCTGCGCGAATACCTCGCCAGCCTGCTGGGCGATGACCGGCGGCCCGAACTGCAGGTGTTCTGCTTCGCACGCAACCGGGGCCAGGCCATCGCCCGGCGGGTCCAGGAAATCTTCGATGATGCCCGCCAGGTCTTCGCCGCCGATCACTGTCGCTACCTGCTGCAGGTGCGCCAGCATTTTCACCTGCTGCGCCGCGTAGCCGGCGACATCAGCCTGGCCAGCCTCAACGACCGGCCGGCCCTGCTCGAACACCTGGGCGAGGCGCACCACGTCTTCAGCCCGATCCGCCTCGACCGCCAGGCGCTGGCCGGCGACGATCTGGCGCTGATCCTGCCGCTCGGACGCCCGGACTGCCTGCAGGTGTTCTACCGCAGCGCCGGTGAAAGCGCCGAACTCAGCGTGCTCGACGAATGCAACGCGCTGTGGCGCCAGCAACTGCCCTATCGCGACGAACAACGCCTGCTGATGCCTTTGCTGCGCTTCCTGCAATCGCTGGCCTACCGGCGCAATGCCCAGTGGCCGCTGGGCGAAGGCCTGGCACCGAACACGCTGGAGATTCACGTCCACCGCATCCTTCGTGACCAGGACGGGGGTATGCGGCTGGAACCTCGGCCCGCGCCGCAAGGGGAAGTCAGCGATCCGTTCTACGACGTCCAGGCCATCATCGAGCCGGGCGACCAGGGCCGCTCGCAGGTCACGCTGTACTGCAACCACCAGGAGTTTTCCGGGTTGGAATACGGTGCCGAGCTATTCGCCACGGTGGCGCGCTACATCCTCGCGCGCCGGCGCAATGGCGAGCGCTACCCCTGCTACATCACCGACCTCGACCTCACCGGCCTGCACGGCACGGGGCGCAGCCAGACCGTGCAGCACCTGCGCTACAAGTCACGGCTGGAAGCGGCACTGAACCTGGCGCTCAGGAGCAGATGAGAATAACTAGCATTTGATAACAATTTTCCTTCACGCCAGGATCGCCACGCCAACGGGCTGCGCCCCAACCAGAGCATCCATCGTGAACGAGCCAGGCAACAGTACCGATCTGTTCGTGAACCATCGCAACGCACTCGTGGATTACGCGGCGCCGATCACCGGCTGCCGCGCCGAGGCCGAGGAAGTCGTGCAGGAGGCCTGGGTACGTTTCAGCCAGGCCGAACGCGACCATCTCGCGCAGCCGCTGGCCTATCTCTATCGCATCGTGCGCAACCTGTCGCTGGACCTGGTTCGCCGCGCCGGCAACGTGCAACGCCAGGAAGATGCCGACGATCTGCTCGCCGAACTGCCGGCGAGTACCCCCTCCCCCGAACAGCAGCTGTGCCAGCAGGACGAGCTGCGCCTGATCGCCGAGGCGCTGGCACGGCTGCCGGAACGCACCCGCATCGCCTTCGAAATGCACCGGCTGGGTGGCTATACCCTGCAGCAGATCGCCGCGCACCTCGGCATCTCCATCGGCCTCGCGCACCAGTTGGTGCGAACCGCGCTCAGCCACTGCGCAGCCAGCCTGGACGATGGGGCATGCTGATGCGCCGCCCCCCGCAAACGCCCCCAACGGCGGGCAACCCACAGACCTCGAACGCGATGAGCGCCACGATGAAGGACCTTCCTCGCCCGGACCCGAACTGGAACAGCGCCATGGAATGGCTGCTCTGGATTCAGGAATCGCCGGACGACGAAGAGCTGCGCGCGGCCTGTCGCGCCTGGCAGCAGGCCTCTCCCGCCCATGCCCGGGCCTGGCAGCGGGCCGAGCGGGTCTGGCGCCTCAGCGGCCAGTTGCCACGCACCAGCCATCGGCGCTGGCCCGGTATGCGCCGGCGCCGGTTCGCAGTCATCGGCAGCGCCCTCGCCGCCTGTCTGGCCTTGCTCATGGTGCTGCTGCCGTGGCACGGGCATGGCGAGCTGGACAACGGCAAGGGCGCGCCGCGGCAACTGGTCCTGGAGGATGGCAGCCGGGTCTGGCTGAAGGGCGGCAGCGCCATCCGGCCCCGCTTCGACGACGATCACCGCCATCTGGACCTGCTGCAGGGCGAAGTCTTTTTCGAGGTCACTCCCGATGCTTCGCGCCCCTTCACCGTGCAGGCCGGCGACAGCCGCGTCGAAGTCACCGGCACCGCCTTCTCCGTAGCCCTGCAGGGGCCGACGTTGAGCGTCGCCGTCGAACATGGCTCGGTGCGCGTCGAGGACCCGCGGCGCAATACCCGACTCAAGGGCGGCGACCGCATGCGTCTGGACACCCGCGACGGACTGCGCATGCGCGACCGCGTCATGCCGGCACGCGTGGCCGCCTGGCGCCGCGGCGAACTGATCGCCGAAGACCAGCCGATCGGCGAACTGCTGGAGCAGTTGCGGCCGCATTATGCCGGCTGGATCCTGCTGCAGGACCCGGCGCTGGCCAACGAGCGCGTCACCGGCCGGTACGACCTGCAACATCCGCAGGCCGCGCTGCAGGCGTTGGTCCAACCCCATGGCGGCCGAGTGGAAAGCTGGTCGCCCTACCTGCTGGTGATCCGCCGCTGACGGGCCGTTGAAAAGCTTTGCCCGCGTCAGGCCTTGCTGGGGAATCGGGCACGGATTTCCTGCAGCAGCCGGTGTTCGAGCCATTGATCGATCGCACACTGACGTGTTGGGCTTCGTCGCTACGCTCCTCAGCCCAACCTACGCGCCCGACCTGCGGACCCTGCTGCGTTAAAACCGGCTCAAGGAAAATTCGCGATTTTCTGAAAATTCTGAACCGTCATCCGTCTTCTTGCCTGCAATCGGGAATTGTTCTCATCTAAGCATGCAGTAGAGGGATTCTTCAGTGAACCACCGCCCCGCCGGGCCAGCCCGCACCCCGCTCCATTCCAGTCGCCTGTTCGCCGTCATCGCCGTGGCACTGCTGCTGGCCAGCCCCGACTTCGCTACGGCAGCCGAAACCATCGACGTCCGCCAGCAGACCCGCTCGTTCGACATCGCCGCGCAACCGCTGGCCGCCGCACTGATCGCCTTCGGCCAGCAGGCCGGCGTCCAGGTCAGCGTCAGCGGCCAGCTGCTCAGGGACAAGCAGTCCGGCGCCGTGCAGGGCGAACTGACGCTGGAGCAAGCCTTGCAGCGTCTGCTCGCCGGCACCGGGCTCACCTGGCACCAGCAGCGCGGCGGCACCCTCAGCCTGGAGCCCGCACCGGCCGTCACCCCGAGCGCGGACCGGGCCGAACGGCGTCCCCTGCAGTTCGACGACGTGGTGGTGCTGGCCGACCGCACACACAAGCAGGGCGAAACCACGATAGACCGGCACCTCATCGAAAGCCTTCCGGCCGGCAACGGCGATATCACCAGCCTGCTGAAGATCCATCCCAACGTGCAGTTCGACAATGCCCAGCTGAGCAGCAAGACACCCGGCGAGATCGGCCCGGCCAATATCAGCATCAACGGCGCCAAGTTCTACCAGAACGCCTTTCTGGTCGATGGCATGAACATGAACAATGACATCGATCCTGCCCAGAGCCAACACAACCTGGCGAATGCCGTGCCAGGTCGCAGCCAGGGTCTGGCACTGGACACCGACCTGCTGGAAGAAATCCGGGTGCTCGACAGCAACGTCGGTGCACAATACGGCGGCTTCAACGGCGGCGTAGTGGAAGCCAATACCCGCAAGCCGACGCGTGACCTGCACGGCCGGCTGTCCTACCAGACCACCCGTGCGCAGTGGACCGAGTATCACGTCGATGACGATGAACGGGAGAACTTCGAGGGCGCCGGATCAGGCACCGGCTACGCGGACAGCTATCAGCCCGAATTCACCAAGCATATCTACCGCGCCACACTGGAGGGTTACCTGACCGAGAGCGTCGGTCTGCTGGCCAACATTGTGCAGAAAGAATCGAGCATTCCGGTGCATCAATACACCCCCAACAACATCGGCAAGGTCGGCTACAGCGCGCAAACGCGCGACGAAGAACGCAAGGCGCAGAACATCTTCCTCAAGGCCGTCTGGCAGGCCAACGACCAGCTGGATCTCGAAGGCAGCCTGACCTACGCGCCGGAGGAATCAACCCACTACCGCAACAACGCTCTCGACAGCCGCTACAGCGTCGAGTCGGGCGGCCTGATGCTCAATACCAAGGCCCTCTACCAGGGCCAATTCGCCCGCGTTACCCAGAACCTGTCACTAAGCCGCCTGGAAAACTCCCGCGACAGCGACCGTGACGACTGGAACAACTGGCGCAAGACGGCCGACAAGGACTGGGGCATCGGCACGATCTCGACCGAAGGCGGCTATGGCGACATCGAGCAGAGCCAGGATGCGTTCGACTACAAGCTGGTTGCGGACTGGAACAGACTCGATCTGTTCGGCAGCCAGCACCTGTTCCAGACGGGCTTCGAGTTCCGCCACCTGAAATACGATTACGAGCGCCTGAGCACGTCCACGGTGAACGTCTATTCCCTGTTGGGCAGCCGTACCTGTGCCAGCATGCCGGGACAGGGGCTATGCGACGAAGACCTGGGGCAGTATGTCGGCACTCTGACCCGCTATGACCAGGGCGAAGTACGCTTTTCCCTCAACAGCTGGGCCGCCTTCCTTCAGGACGAGATCCGCTTCGGCAACCTCATGCTGCGCCCAGGCGCACGCCTGGACAGCGACGACTACATGGACAAGCACACGCTGGCACCGCGTTTCGCCCTGGAGTGGGATGTCTTCGGCGAGCGCAGCACCCGCTTCCATACCGGAGTCAACCGTTACTATGGCCGCAACTCAGCCGGTTGGCGCCTGCAACAGGGCCGCAGCGCGCTGGAACACACCTACCTGCGCAACGCCGGCAACGGCTTCACCTGGGGCGAACGCGCCCAGGGTGACGACACCCTGTTCTCGAAACTGGACATTCCCCATGACGACGAACTGACCTTCGGCCTGACCCAGCGGCTCGATGATCTCGAACTGGGAGTGAAATGGGTCAAGCGCAAGGGCCGCGACCAGGTCATGGAGGTGGAACAGGTCAACGGCGACTACCGCTACACCAACGATGGCCAGTCCAACACCGAAGTGCTGACGCTGACTCTTACCCCTCTGCGCAGCTTCGATGCCTGGGGGGCCCGCACCTCGGGCCAACTGGCAGCCGACTGGACCCACCACAATACCAATCACAACAGCTACGCGGACTCTGTCGAAGAGGATCGCTACGTCCATTACCAGGGCAAGGTGATCCACATCAGCGACCTGCCTCCATCGAACTACACCCGCGACTGGACCTACCGGCTCACCATCATCACCGAGATCCCCGTCTGGCGCCTCAGCTGGAGCAACTTCTTCCGCTATCGCGCCGGTGTCGATACGCTCAAACAGGCCTTGCAATCGGTCAACGGCTATCGCGCCTACTACGACAAGTCGTATGGCAATGCCTTCACCTGGGACGCGCGCCTCGCCTGGGAGCAGCCAACGCTCGAAGGCCAGGCCATTTTCGTCAATCTCGATGTCTACAACCTCACCAACCGCAGCAACGCCAACGACAATACCAGCGCCTCGGCCTACTACGACTCGGCAGTCTATGAAACCGGTCGCCAGTTCTGGTTGGAAGTCGGTTACCGGTTCTGATGGCCATGCAACTGTTGCCCGTTACGCTATTCAGCGTACTGCTGAGTGTCGCGGCCCAGGCCGACGACTGCCTGTACCACCTCGCCCCTGCGCCGGACAGGGAGGGCTACGCCTGCCTGCGCCAGATCTACACCCAGCCGCCACACACCTGGCCGACGCCACACGTGGACAAGGACATCGCCTGGCAGGAACTCGGCCCGCTGCCCGAGCGTGCGCCCTCGCCGCCGGGCAATCCTTTCAGTGAGGCCAAGGCGGCCCTGGGCGAGCGGCTGTTCTTCGACCCCATCCTGTCGCGCTCGAGGCAGATCGCCTGCGCCTCCTGCCACGAGCCGGACCTGGCCTTCGCCGATGGCCGCAAGGTGTCCTTCGGCCATGACCGCCAGGCCGGGCGGCGCAATTCACCGAGCCTGGTGATGAGCGGCTTCACCCGCCAGCCGTTCTGGGACGGCCGCGCCGCCAGCCTCGAGGACCAGGCGCTGTTTCCCGTGGAGGACCCGCTGGAAATGGCCTTCGAGCGGGACGAACTGCTGCGACGGCTGAATGCCGACGCCGGCTATCGTCAGCGTTTCGCCGAGGCGTTCGGCGCGGATGCGATCGACGCGCGCATGCTGCGCCAGGCTCTGGCCAGCTACCAGCGCACGCTGGTGCGTTTCGCTCGCACGACGCGCTTCGAGCGTTTCCTGCGCGGGCGCCACGATGCACTGAGCGACGAACAACTGCACGGCCTGCATCTGTTTCGCACCCGGGCGCGCTGCATGAACTGCCACTTCGGCCCGGCCATGAGCGACGATCGATTCCACAACGCCGGCATGACCTACTACGGCCGCAAGTACCAGGACCTGGGACGCTACGAGGTGACCGGCCGGGCGGAGGACGTCGGTCGTTTCCGCACGCCGTCGCTGCGTCTGGTGAGCCGGACCGGGCCGTGGATTCACAACGGGCTGTTTCCCGACCTGATGGGCCTGCTCAACTTCTACAACGTCGGCATGCCTCGGCCGAAACCCACCGCCGCGCAGCAGGACGACCCGCTGTTTCCGACCACCTCGGCGCGCCTCCAAGCGCTGGAGCTGAACCGGGACGAACTGAAGGCGCTACGCAGCTTTCTCGACACGCTCTGAACATCGAGGTTTGAATGGACTTTCTCGACTCGGCCGTCATCGACCACGGGCTGCGCGCCGCAGCGGCCATCCTGCTGGCCATTGCGGCTGTATCGGAACTATCGGCTGGAGCAGCGTATCGCGGCACTGGAAGCCCGGCAGCGGGATCTGCCGGGCGATGGAGCGGGCGGGAGCTGAAGCTCAGAGCGGGTCGCCCGCCGCTTCGGGTTGATACTCGATGGCGAGCAGGGTGAGCTTGAGCATCTTGCCGCCCGGCGCCGGCCAGTCGATATGCTGGCCGACGCTCATGCCCAGCAGCGCGGTGCCCACCGGCGCCAGCACGGAAACGGTGCCTTCCTTGCCGGCGTCCTGCGGATAGACCAGCGTCAGGTGGTAGTCCTTGCCGCTGCCTTCGTCGCGACAATGCACGCGCGAGTTCATGGTGACGACGCCGGCGGGCATTTCGCTGCGCTCCACGACCTGCGCCCGCGACAATTCCTGCTCGAGCGCTTCGGCAGCCGGACCGTAGTCGTCCAGGTTGTCGAGCAGCCGCTCAAGCCGCTGCAGATCGAGTTGGGTGAGGATGATCGGCGGTGCGCTGGTCATGGGTTCTGGCTAGCTCCTGCAAAAATCAAAAGGCGAAAAAAGCAAAACCCCGCCCGAAGGCGGGGTTTTGTTGACCTGTGCAAGACACTATCACAGCGGCCCGAATAAGCAAGGCCCCGCCCCGCAGGCCAGCAATCACGGGCGCTGCAGGACGACGGGCTCAGAGCTCGTCGAACGTCAGCGCTTCGCCGGCCTGTTCCTGGGTGGCACGCGCGAGCAGCTCGCCGAGCCGCTCGCCGCTGGCGTCGCACAGCCACAACCGGCTACTTTCGTCATAGTCGAAATGGAAGCCGCCGGAACGTGCGGCGACCCACAGCTGGCGCAAGGCCGGCTGGCGGCTGAGGATCAGCTGGCTGCCATTGTCGAAGCGCACCGTCAGCACCCCGCCGGAATTTTCCAGGTCGACATCAAGGCCGCTGTCATCGAATGCGTCCTCGACACTTTCCTGCACGGTATCGACCAGATCGTGATAGCGGGCTTCGCTCAGGCTCATGCGGCTGTTCCTCGGCTGAAAGGGGCGCGGCAGCGGGCCGCACTGAATGGCGGCGAGCTTAGAGCTTGTTCCCGTTTCGATACAACCCATCCCCAGGCGGGCTCGGCGAGTACCGTAGCGAGCCATGCTCGCGAAGCAGGCCCTGCAAGCCATCGCGGACATAGCCCGCTCCTGCAAAAGTCCCGCGGCAACGCCGGTCGCGGCGGCCACGCCACACGCAGCCCGCATAGGCAATCCGGCGGGTGCTGGGTATACTCCGGCGATTAGCTTTTTCAAGGATTCCAACCCCCATGAAGCGTCTGTTGCTTCCCTTCGTCGCCCTCGCCGTTTTCGCCGCCGCGCTCAGTGGCTGCGGCCAGAAAGGTCCGTTGTACCTGCCGGATGACGAGCAAACCGTCAAAGAACGTTCCAAAGACCGTTTCGAACTCTAAAGGAGGCAATTCATGGAAGCCTTCTCGTACCGCGACGGTCAGCTCTTCGCGGAGGGCGTGGCACTGTCCGCGCTGGCACAGCGCTTCGGCACCCCGACCTACGTCTACTCCCGCGCCCACATCGAGGCCCAGTACCGGGCCTACGCCGATGCGCTGCAGGGCATGCCGCATCTGGTCTGCTTCGCCGTCAAGGCCAACTCGAACCTGGGCGTGCTGAACGTCCTGGCGCGCCTCGGCGCCGGCTTCGACATCGTCTCGCGCGGCGAGCTGGAGCGCGTGCTGGCCGCTGGCGGCCAGCCGCAGCGCATCGTCTTCTCCGGCGTCGGCAAGACCCGCGACGACATGCGCCGCGCGCTGGAGGTCGGCGTGCACTGCTTCAACGTCGAATCCACCGATGAGCTGGAGCGCCTGCAGCAGGTCGCCGCCGAGCTGGGCCTGCAGGCGCCGGTGTCGCTGCGGGTCAACCCGGACGTGGACGCCGGCACCCACCCGTACATTTCCACCGGGCTCAAGGAAAACAAGTTCGGCATCGACATCGACCAGGCCGAGGCGGTCTATGCCCGCGCTGCCGAGCTGCCGAACCTGGAGGTGGTTGGCGTCGACTGTCATATCGGTTCGCAACTGACCAGCCTGCCACCGTTTCTCGATGCGCTCGATCGCCTGCTGGCGTTGATCGACCGCCTCGCCGCACACGACATCCACATCCGTCACCTGGACCTGGGTGGCGGCCTCGGCGTGCGCTACCGCGACGAACAGCCGCCACTGGCCGGCGACTACATCCAGGCCGTGCGCCAGCGCATCGAGGGCCGCGGGCTGGCACTGGTGTTCGAACCGGGCCGCTCCATCGTCGCCAACGCCGGCGTGCTGCTGACCCGCGTGGAGTACCTCAAGCACACCGCGCACAAGGATTTCGCCATCGTCGATGCGGCGATGAACGACCTGATCCGTCCGGCGCTGTACCAGGCCTGGATGAACGTGATCGCCGTGCAGCCGCGTGCCGGCCAGCCCCGCCGCTACGACATCGTCGGGCCGATCTGCGAGACCGGCGACTTCCTCGCCAAGGACCGCGAACTGGCCCTGGCCGAAGGCGATCTGCTGGCCGTGTGCTCGGCCGGTGCCTATGGTTTCGTCATGAGCTCCAACTACAACAGCCGCGGCCGCGCCGCGGAGGTGCTGGTGGATGGCGAGCAGGCCTTCGAGGTGCGCCGCCGCGAGAGCGTGCAGGAGCTTTATGCCGGCGAAAGCCCGCTGCCCAGTTGAGGCCGAGACCATGCTTCTGCGCTTTACCAAGATGCACGGCATCGGCAACGACTTCATGGTCATCGACCTGGTCAGCCAGCACGCGCACATCCAGCCCAAGCACGCCAAGCAATGGGGCGATCGCCATACCGGCATCGGCTTCGACCAGTTGCTGATCGTCGAGCCGCCGCAGAATCCGGACGTGGACTTCCGCTACCGCATCTTCAATTCCGACGGCTCGGAAGTGGAGCAGTGCGGCAACGGCGCGCGCTGCTTCGCCCGCTTCGTGGTGGACAAGCGCCTGACCGTCAAGCGCAGGATCCGCGTCGAGACCAAGGGCGGCATCATCGAACTGGATATCCGCCCGGATGGCCAGATCCGCGTCGACATGGGGCCGCCCCGCCTGGTGCCGGTCGAGATTCCCTTCCAGGCCGAAGGCGAGGCGCTCAGCTATCCGCTGCAGGTCGACGGCCAGAGCCTCGAAATCGCCGCCGTATCCATGGGCAACCCGCATGCCGTATTGCGCGTCGACAACGTCGACCAGGCGCCGGTGCACGAGCTGGGCCCGAAGATCGAACACCATCCGCGCTTCCCGCAGCGGGTCAACGCGGGCTTCCTGCAGGTCATCGACCGCCAGCATGCGCGCCTGCGCGTCTGGGAGCGTGGCGCCGGTGAAACCCAGGCCTGTGGCACCGGCGCCTGCGCCGCGGCGGTCGCCGCCATCCGCCAGGGCTGGATGGACTCGCCGGTGCAGATCGAGCTGCCCGGCGGCCGTCTGTCCATCGAATGGGCAGGCCCGGGGCAGCCGGTTATGATGACCGGCCCCGCCGTTCGCGTTTTTGAAGGACAGGTTCGCCTATGACCGACCAGACCCAGGGCAACGAGCCGCTGCCCGACGCCGAAGCCGTCGCCGCCTACCTGCGTGCCCACCCGGAATTCTTCGTCGACCACGACGAGCTGATTCCCGAATTGCGCATCCCCCACCAGCCCGGCAGCGCGGTGTCGCTGGTGGAGCGCCAGGTCAAGCTGCTGCGCGAACGCAACATCGAGATGCGCCACCGCCTGTCGCAACTGATGGACGTCGCCCGCGACAACGATCGGCTGTTCGACAAGACCCGCCGGCTGGTGCTCGACCTGCTCGATGCCGGCAGCCTGGAGGAAGTGGTCAGCGCGGTGGAAGACAGCCTGCGCCACGAGTTCCAGGTACCCTACGTCAGCCTGATCCTGTTCAGCGACGCCGCGCTGCCGGTGGGCCGCTGCGTCAGCTCCGGCGAGGCGCAGCAGAGCATCGGCGGCCTGCTGGACGGCGGCAAGACCATCTGCGGCGTGCTGCGCCCGCACGAGCTGAGCTTCCTGTTCGGCGCCGAGGACAGCTCCAGCATCGGCTCGGCCGCGGTGGTCACGCTCGCCAACCAGCTGGGCGTGCTGGCGATCGGCAGCCCCGATCCACAGCACTACAAGAGCTCGCTGGGCACGCTGTTCCTCGGCTACATCGCCGAAGTGCTCACCCGCGTGCTGCCGCGCTTCGGCACGCCGCTGCGGTCGGTACGCTAGGGTCTGTTGCCATTTCGTTCGCGGCCGCGCCGGAGCCGGTTTTTGCGCGGGGCAAGGCATGAGGAGTGAAGTTTGGTTATTCCAAATGAACGACGAATAACGCAGCACCGCGCAAAAACCGGCCCGGCCCTTCGGGTTGCGCGGCAAATGGCGCCATGCGGCGTTGCGGGACTTGGCAAGGGAATGACCATTACCTGCGTCCCGCGCCTTGCCTGGCGTCATTTGGCGCGGCAACGCGGCTCGCGACGAAACGGCAACAGACCCTAGAAGCAACTGCAAGCGCATCAGTGTAGGAGCCAGCTTGCTGGCGATCGGTGGCTTGCAACATCGCCAGCAAGCTGGCTCCTACATCCATGGGTAGCTTGCCGCTTTTCCAGATCGAAGGAGCCCTTGTGCAAACCGATCTAGACGCCTACCTCGAACACCTGCGCAGCGCCCGGCAGCTGTCGGCGCATTCGCTGGATGGCTACCGGCGCGACCTGCACAAGCTGCTCGGCTACTGCGCGCAGCAGCACATCGCCAGCTGGAACGAGCTGCACGGCCGCCACCTGCGCCAGCTGATCGCCGAGCTGCACCGCAAGGGCCAGTCCAGCCGCAGCCTGGCGCGCCTGCTGTCCTCGGTGCGCGGCTTCTACCGCTATCTCAACCAGGAAGGCCGCTGCCAGCACGACCCGGCTACGGGCCTGTCGGCCCCCAAGGGCGAACGGCGCCTGCCGCGCCTGCTGGATACCGACCGCGCCATGCAGCTGCTCGATGGCGGCGTGGAAGACGAGTTCATCGCCCACCGCGACCAGGCGATGCTGGAGCTGTTCTATTCCTCGGGGTTGCGCCTGTCCGAACTGGTCGGGCTGAACCTCGACCAGCTCGACCTGGCCGCCGGCCTGGTGCGAGTGCTCGGCAAGGGCAACAAGGTCCGCGAGCTGCCGGTCGGCCGCAAGGCACGCGAAGCGCTGCAGACCTGGCTGCCGTTGCGGGCACTGGCCAACCCGGCCGACGGCGCGGTCTTCATCGGCCAGCAGGGCCGCCGCCTCGGCGCCCGCGCCGTGCAGTTGCGGGTACGCCAGGCCGGCGTGCGCGAGCTCGGCCAGCACCTGCATCCGCACATGCTGCGCCACAGCTTCGCCAGTCACCTGCTGGAATCCTCACAGGACCTGCGCTCGGTGCAGGAACTGCTCGGCCACGCCGACATCGGCACCACGCAGATCTACACCCACCTGGATTTCCAGCACCTGGCCAAGGTCTACGACCAGGCGCACCCGCGCGCCAAGCGCAAGCAGGACACCGACACATGAGCATCCGCCTGATCACCTTCGACCTCGACGACACCTTCTGGGAAGCCAGCCCGGCGATCCACAGCGCCGAAACCGCCCTGCGCGACTGGCTGGGCCACAATGCTCCGCGCCTGGGCGAGTTTCCGATCGAGGCGCTGGGGGCGATCCGGCGCATGCTGGTCGAGCGCGAGCCGGCGCTCCGGCACCGCATCAGTGAGCTGCGCCGGCGCATCCTGTTCCATGCGTTGAACGATGCCGGCTACCCCGCCCACGAGGCGAGCGAGCTGGCCGAGCAGGGCTTCCAGGTGTTCCTCGAAGCGCGCCATGGGGTGCAGATCTACCCCGACGTGCAGCCCACCCTGGAATTCCTCGCCAACCACTACACCCTCGGCGTGATCACCAACGGCAACGCCGACGTGCGCCGCCTGGGCCTGGCCGACTATTTCCGCTTCACCCTCTGCGCCGAGGAACTGGGCGTCGGCAAGCCCGACCCGCACCCGTTCCAGCAGGCGCTACGCCTCGGCGAAGTCGAGGCGAGCCAGGCGGTGCACATCGGCGACCATGCGCTGGACGATATCGCCGGCGCACAGCAGGCCGGCCTGCGCGCGGTCTGGTTCAACCCGGGCGGCATCGCCTGGCAGCACGACTACCAGCCGGACGCCGAGATCCGCAGCCTGGCCGATCTGCCCAAGCTGCTGCACGGCTGGCGCAGCAGCTGACGAACGGCCGCAGCCGTCCAGACACGAAGAAGCCCGCACGCGGGCGGGCTTCTGGGTATTCATCCGTGCTCAGATAGGGCGGCTTCCGTACTTGCTATCAGGCTTCTTCGGCGGGTCGGCGACCACATTGGGCTCGACCTCCTGCACCCGACCGCCACGCGCCAGGAATTCCTCCATGGCCCGCGCCAGCGCATCGCGCTCCTTCTGCTTGGCCTCCAGGCTCGGCAGTTCGTCAGGCTCGGCGGCTTTCGCCTTGGCCTTCTTGGTCGGCGTGGCCCGCTCGCTGTCGGTGCCTTCGTCGTCGAGGCTGTCGTCGGCGTCGTCGGCCGCGTTCAGCTCCTCCCCTTCCTCCTCGTCGCCCACGTCCAGATCGTCTTGTTCTAGTTCTTCTTCGCTCATGTTCAACCTCATGGCTTGCCAAAGCGGTAGTAAGTTATAGCCCAGCGATGCGGAATGACCGTCACCGCCAAAAAAAATTCAACTTGCCGTTCCGTGCAGCGTTGCCACTATCTGCCGCGAACCACCCTGATCGCGGTGTTCCCCGAGATAGACGCCCTGCCAGGTCCCCAGCGCCAGGCGCCCATCGCTGACCGGCAGGCTCAGCTGACAGCCGAGCAGGCTGGCCTTGAAGTGCGCGGGCAGATCGTCCGGCCCTTCGTAATCGTGCTCGTAGCCGCCCTCACCCTGCGGCACCAGGCGGTTGAAGAAGCGCTCGAAATCCCGGCGCACCGCGGCATCGGCGTTTTCGTTGACGGTCAGCGAGGCCGAGGTATGCCGCAGCCACAGATGTAACAGACCGATCCGGCATTGCCGCAGTTCCGGCAGCGCCGCCAGCAACTCGTCGGTGATCAGGTGAAAACCGCGCGGCCGCGGCCGCAGGGCGATCCGGGTCTGTTGCCACATGTGGGAAGACTCATGTTCAACGGCTGATCGCGCGCATTCTAGCGTGGCGCCAGAAAAAACAAAGGGCGCCAAAAGGCGCCCTTGTCACAAGCCGTCGAATCGTTACTGACGGGTGAATTCCGGATAGGCTTCCAGACCGCACTCGACCACGTCGACGCCCTCGTATTCCTCTTCCTCGCTGACGCGCAGGCCGATCACCGCTTTAATGATGCCCCAGACGATCAGGCTGGCGATGAACACCCAGAGGAAGATCGACACCAGGCCCAGCAGCTGTGCGCCGAAGGAGGCATCCGCGTTGGTCAGCGGCACCGCCAGCAGGCCCCACATGCCGGCGACGCCGTGCACGGAGATGGCGCCGACCGGATCATCGAGCTTCAGCTTGTCCAGGCCGAGGATGCTGAACACCACCAGCACGCCGCCGACGCCGCCGATCAGCGTCGCCTGCAGGGCACTCGGGGTCAGCGGCTCGGCGGTGATCGCCACCAGGCCGGCCAGGGCGCCGTTGAGCACCATGGTCAGGTCGGACTTGCCGAACAGCAGGCGGGCGGTGATCAGCGCCGCCACCAGGCCGCCGGCGGCGCCCATGTTGGTGTTGACGAAGACCTGGGCCACGGCGTTGGCATCCTCGATGGTGCTCATCTTCAGCTGCGAGCCACCGTTGAAGCCGAACCAGCCCATCCACAGGATGAACGCACCGAGGGTCGCCAGCGGCATGTTGGCGCCGGGGATGGCATTGATCTGGCCGTTCGGGCCGTACTTGCCCTTGCGCGCGCCAAGCAGCAGGACACCCGCCAGCGCCGCGGTGGCACCCGCCATGTGCACCACGCCGGAACCGGCGAAGTCGAGGAACCCGGCGGCATTAAGGAAACCGCTGCCCCATTTCCAGAACCCCTGCACCGGGTAGATGAAGCCGGTCATCACCACGGCGAAGGCGATGAAGGCCCAGAGCTTCATGCGCTCGGCCACCGCACCGGAGACCACCGACATGCAGGTGGCGGCGAACACGACCTGGAAGAAGAAGTCGGAGCGCGAGGAATAGTACGGCGCGTCCTCACCACCGGCGGCTACCACGTCGACCGCGTTCTCGTCGCCGATCAGGAAGCCCAGGCTGGGGAGAATGCCGCCTTCCGGGCTGGAATACATGATGTAGTAGCCGATCAGCAGGTACATGATCGACGCCACCGCATAGAGCACGATGTTCTTGGTCAGGATCTCGGCGGTGTTCTTCGCCCGGACCAGGCCGGACTCGAGCATGGCGAAACCGGCCGCCATCCACATCACCAGGGCTCCGCAGATCAGGAAGTAGAAGGTATCGAGTCCGTACTGGACGGGTATCAACGCTGTGCTATCCATGTTTCACCTCTTGCTGTCGCGCTTCTCGCGCTGTTCGGTCTGCAGGCCGCCGCGTTCTGCGCCGACGGCCTGCCCTGGCCCCGGGTTGGCTCCGGGGCTGCCCTGAAATGGGTTACAGGTTGTAGCCACGCTCGTTGTGCAGGCTGAGGTCGAGGCCGACGGTCTCCTGCTCCTCGGTGACCCGCAGGCCCATCACCAGATCGATCACCTTGAGGATCACGAAGGTGACGACGGCGGTATAGATCACCGTGAAGAGCACGCCCTTGAACTGGATCCACAGCTGCAGCGCGATGCTTTCCACCTCACCGAAGCCCCCCAGCACCGGTGCCGCGAACACCCCGGTGAGCAGCGCGCCGACGATGCCGCCGATGCCGTGCACACCGAAGGCGTCCAGCGAGTCGTCGTAGCCCAGCTTGCGCTTCAGGCTGGTCGCGCAGAGGAAGCAGACCACGCCGGAGACCAGGCCGATGACCAGCGCGCCCATCGGGCCGACCGTACCGGCGGCCGGGGTGATGGCGACGAGGCCGGCGACCACGCCGGAGGCGATGCCCAGCGCGCTGGGTTTGCCATGGGCGATCCACTCGGCGAACATCCAGCTCAGTGCCGCCGCCGCGGTGGCGATCTGGGTGACCAGCATGGCCATGCCGGCGGTGCCGTCGGCGGCCACCGCGGAGCCGGCGTTGAAGCCGAACCAGCCGACCCAGAGCATTCCCGCGCCGACCAGGGTCAGGCCCAGGTTGTGCGGTGCCATCGGCGTGGTCGGGTAGCCCTTGCGCTTGCCCAGCACTAGGCAGGCCACCAGGCCGGCGATACCAGCGTTGATGTGCACCACGGTGCCACCGGCGAAGTCGAGCACGCCCCAGTCCCACATCAGGCCGCCGTCGCCGCTCCAGACCATGTGGGCGATCGGTGCATAGACCAGGGTGAACCAGACACCGAGGAAGACCAGCATCGCCGAGAACTTCATGCGTTCGGCGAAGGCGCCGACGATGAGCGCCGGGGTGATGATGGCGAAGGTCATCTGGAAGGTGATGAAGACGCTTTCCGGGAAGGCGCCGATCAGGCTGTCGGGGCTCAGGCCGCTGAGGAAGGCGCGCTCCAGGCCACCGACGAAGGAATTGAAGTTGGTGACTCCCGCTTCCATGCCGGTAGTGTCGAAGGCGAGGCTATAGCCGTAGACCATCCAGAGGATGCTCATCAGGCCAGTGACGGCGAAGCATTGCATCATCACCGAGAGGATATTCTTCGAGCGGACCATGCCGCCGTAGAACAGGGCCAGCCCAGGGACCGTCATGAACAGCACCAGCGCGGTGGCCGTGAGCATCCATGCCGTGTCGCCTGAATCCAGCGTTGCCTCCTGCGCCATGGCCAGGCCGGGGCTTAACAGGGACAAAAGGGCTCCTAGCCCTGCGAATTTTCGCAGAGTCATGGTTTTACTCCTGGGGCGTGGGGGGTTCGCAGGTCTGCTTAAATCGCGTCGGTATCGGTTTCGCCGGTACGGATGCGGATGGCCTGTTCCAGGTTGACGACGAAGATCTTGCCGTCACCGATCTTGCCGGTGTTGGCCGCCTTGGTGATGGCCTCGATCACGCGATCGAGCTGATCGTCGGCGATGGCCACGTCGATCTTCACTTTCGGCAGGAAATCGACGACGTATTCGGCACCGCGGTACAGCTCGGTATGCCCCTTCTGGCGACCGAAACCCTTGACCTCGGTGACCGTGATGCCCTGCACGCCGATTTCCGACAGCGACTCGCGCACGTCGTCCAGCTTGAACGGCTTGATGATGGCAGTGACTAGTTTCATGAAAACTTCTCCCGTTTTAGGTGGACTTGCCCCAGAAGTACGAACCCGGCTCAAGTCTAAGCTCAGTGTCTGGCTCTTGTAACGCTCCGACTGCGGCCGGAGCGGCTAAACCGACACCACCAACCTCTCCAACAACGCGTCTCGAATCGCCTGTGCGCCGCAACCCGGTGGTGCATGCGTCGATGGGGACAAAGCAGAATCGATGCCAGCTTTAGCCAAGGCCGGATTTCAGGGGCTCCAGCCACCGACGCCGCGCCCCGACGGGCGGTTGCGCCGCACGCACGCACCAAAACAGGGCGCACGCATACCCGCAACTGCTCAATTTTTGTGCGCAGGCAAACCAAAAAAATCGCGTGCTACACTGCGCGCCGTTCAACAGCAGGTATTGTCAATGTTGCCGCCCAAAGCTTTCCTAGATGCCATCGGTTCCCAGGCCTCGCGCCTGTTCAATGGCGAGGCGCCGCTGCCGCGCAGCGAATTCGAAGCCCAGCTCAAGGCTGTGGTGCAAGGCGCGCTGAACAAGCTCGATGTGGTCAGCCGCGACGAATTCGACAGCCAGATGGTCGTGCTCGCCCGCACCCGCGCCCGCCTGGAGGCGCTGGAAGCCAAAGTCACCGAACTGGAAGAAAGACTCGCGCCGCCCGCGTCCGAATAGACCGGGCCGCGACACGATCAAGGAGCGATCGAATGTCCCTGGCCATCGTTCACAGCCGCGCGCAGGTCGGCGTCGAAGCCCCGTCGGTGACGGTCGAGGCTCACCTGGCCAACGGCCTGCCGGCGCTGGCGCTGGTGGGCTTGCCGGAAACCGCGGTCAAGGAAAGCAAGGACCGCGTGCGTAGCGCCATCCTCACCTCCGGCTTCGATTTCCCGCCGCGGCGCATCACCCTCAACCTTGCCCCCGCCGACCTGCCCAAGGATGGCGGCCGCTTCGACCTCGCCATCGCCCTCGGCATCCTCGCCGCCAGCGGCCAGCTGCCCGCCGAGCGCCTCGATAGCCTGGAATGCCTCGGCGAGCTGGCGCTGTCCGGCGCACTGCGGCCGGTCCAGGGCGTGCTGCCGGCGGCACTCGCGGCACGCGCTGCCGGCCGTGCCTTACTGGTGCCACGGGCCAATGCCGAGGAAGCCAGCCTGGCCTCCGGCCTGGTCGTCTATGCCGCCGACCACCTGCTCGAAGTCGCCGCGCACTTCAATGGCGCGACGCCGCTGCAACCCTATGTGGCGCAGGGGCTGCTGCGCCAGACCCTGCCCTACCCCGACCTGGCCGACGTGCAGGGCCAGCAGGCCGCCAAGCGCGGCCTGCTGGTCGCTGCGGCCGGCGCGCACAACCTGCTGTTCTCCGGCCCACCGGGGACCGGCAAGACCCTGCTGGCCAGCCGCCTGCCCGGGCTGCTGCCGCCGCTCGACGAGCAGGAAGCGCTGGAAGTCGCGGCGATCCATTCGGTGGCCAGCCACAGCCCGCTCGCGCACTGGCCGCAGCGCCCCTTTCGCCAGCCCCATCACAGTGCATCCGGGCCGGCGCTGGTCGGTGGCGGTAGCCGGCCGCAACCCGGCGAGATCACCCTGGCGCACCAGGGCGTGCTGTTTCTCGATGAACTGCCCGAGTTCGACCGCAAGGTTCTCGAGGTGCTGCGCGAGCCACTGGAATCGGGCCAGATCGTCATCGCCCGGGCGCGCGACAAGGTGCGCTTCCCGGCGCGCTTCCAGCTGGTGGCGGCGATGAATCCCTGCCCCTGTGGCTATCTCGGCGATCCCGGCGGCCGTTGCCACTGCTCGCCCGACCAGATCCAGCGCTATCGCAGCAAGCTCTCCGGACCGCTGCTCGATCGCATCGACCTGCACCTGACCGTCGCCCGCGAAGCCACCGCGCTCAACGCGCCGCCGCAAGCCGGGCAAAGCAGTGCCGAAGCCGCCGCCCAGGTGGCACAGGCCCGGCAGCTGCAGCTGGCGCGCCAGGGCTGCGCGAATGCCTTTCTCGACCTCGCCGGCCTGCGCAGCCACTGCCAGTTGCAGGCCGAGGACCAGCGCTGGCTGGAGCACGCCTGCGAGCGCCTCGGCCTGTCGCTGCGCGCCGCCCACCGGCTGCTCAAGGTGGCTCGCACCCTCGCCGACCTCGAACAGGCCCCCCGCATCGGCCGCCAGCACCTCGCCGAAGCGCTGCAGTACCGCCCCGGCAGCCAGGCCTGAAGCAAGCCCTTGCGCGCGGCCGGCGCCGGAGCGCCCCCGTGTCGGCCAGTGGCGCCGAGCCTGGCGTCGGCCGGGCCGTTTGGCGGTCTGTGTTAAATTGCTGTCCTTTCGCCACAGGCGGCCACTCCCCAGACACCCACAAAGGAGCGCAGCATGGAGGCAAAACAGTCTTCGTCTTCAACCTTCACCGCCCCGGTCTTCTACGGCTCGGCCCTCATCATCCTGGCGCTGGTGATCTACAGCGTCGCCTTCCAGAGCCATGCGCAAATGCTGTTCAGCGAGGCGCAGGCCTGGATCATCGCCAACGTCAGCTGGCTGTACATCCTCGCCGTCGCGCTGATCCTGCTGATGGTGGTATTGCTGGCCTTCAGCCGCTACGGTGACATCAAGCTCGGCCCCGACCACAGCGAACCGGACTACAGCGCCCTGACCTGGTTCGCCATGCTGTTCTCCGCCGGCATGGGCATCGGCCTGATGTTCTTCGGCGTCGCCGAACCGGTGATGCATTTCCTTTCGCCGCCGACGGGCGAAGGCGGCACGGTCCTCGCCGCCCGCGATGCCATGAAGATCACCTTCTTCCACTGGGGCCTGCACGCCTGGTCGATCTACGCCATCGTGGCGATGATCCTGGCCTACTTCGCCTACCGCCACGGCCTGCCGCTGACCCTGCGTTCGGCGCTCTACCCGCTGATCGGCGAACGCATCCACGGGCCGATCGGGCATGCCATGGACATCTTCGCGATCATCGGCACGGTGCTCGGCGTCGCCACCTCGCTGGGCCTGGGCGTCACCCAGATCAACACCGGGCTCAACCACCTGTACGGGCTGCCGGTATCGGTGCCGGTGCAGATCGGCCTGATCATCGCCACCACGCTGCTGGCGACGATCTCGGTGGTCAGCGGCCTGGACAAGGGAGTGCGGCGCCTGTCCGAGCTGAACCTGACGCTGGCGGCCCTGCTGATGCTGCTGGTGCTGATCGCCGGCCCCACGGTGTTCATCCTGCAGACCTTCGTGCAGAACACCGGCAGCTACCTGTCGGATATCGTCAACAAGACCTTCAACCTCTACGCCTACGAACCGAACGACTGGATCGGCGGCTGGACCCTGTTCTACTGGGGCTGGTGGCTGGCCTGGTCGCCCTTCGTCGGCCTGTTCATCGCACGGATCTCCCGTGGCCGCACGATCCGCGAGTTCGTCGCCGGCGTACTGCTGGTGCCTACGGCCTTCACCCTGCTGTGGATGACCGTGTTCGGCGACAGCGCGATCCACATGATCCTCTGGGAACACGTCAGCAGCCTCGGCGAGGCCATCGAGCAGGACAGCTCGCTGGCGCTGTTCGCCTTCCTTGAGCACTTCCCGTTCTCCGCGCTCATCTCGCTGATCGCCATCATCATGGTGGTGGTGTTCTTCGTCACCTCGGCCGACTCCGGCGCGCTGGTGGTGGACATGCTCGCCTCCGGCGGCCATCCGGGCACGCCGGTATGGCAACGCATCTTCTGGGCGGCCTCGATGGGCGGCGTGGCCATCGCGCTGCTGCTGGCCGACGGCCTCACCGCGCTGCAGACCGCCACCATCGCCAGCGCGCTGCCGTTCACCATCGCCCTGCTCTGCTCGATGTGGGGGCTGCTCAAGGCGTTGCGCCTGGATGCGACCAAGCAGGGCCTGCGCTACCAGGCGCTGAGCATCTCGCCCAGCGCGCCACGCGGTGCCGGCGGCTGGCAGCGGCGCCTGCGCAACCTGATGCTGTTCCCGCGCCGCGCCCATGTGGTGCGCTTCATCGCCGAGGTGGTGCGTCCGGCCTGCGAGGCGATCGCCGAGGAAATGCGCAAGCAGGGCTACAGTGTCGAACTCAGCGAAGGCGAGGATCGCCGCGTGCGCATCGAGATCCGCCACGAGGGCGAACCGGACTTCATCTACGAGGTGCGTCCGCGCGCCTACGTGATGCCGAGCTTCGTCGTCACCACCAGCGAGGAGGACGAGCGCGAGGAGCGCAAGTACTTCCGTGCCGAGGTGCACCTCAAGGAAGGCGGGCAGGACTACGACGTGATGGGCTGGAGCCGTGACGACGTGATCGGTGACATCCTCGACCAGTACGAGAAGCACATGCACTTCCTGCACATGGTCCGCTGAAGACGCGCCAGGCCGCTCAGTGTGCCTGGCCGGCCTGGCGCTCGGCGCTCATGAAGGCGATCAGCCCGGCCAGCGGCAGCGGCCGGCTGACCAGATAGCCCTGCACCTGCTGGGCGCCGAACTGGCGCAGCAGCTCGAGTTGCTCGGCGGTTTCCACCCCCTCGGCGACCACTTCCAGCTGCAGGTTGTGCGCCAGGCCGATCATCGCCTGCACCAGTTGCCGCTTCTCGGGCCGCACGATCATGCCGGCGACGAAGCTCTTGTCGACCTTCAGCAGGGTGATCGGCAGGCTGGAGAGGTGCACGAACGACGAGAAGCCCGTGCCGAAGTCGTCCAGCGAGAAGCGCACGCCGAGCCGGCCGAGGGCCTGCATGGTCTGCTGGACCTGCTCGCTGCGGCGCATCACCGCGGTTTCGGTGAGTTCGAATTCCAGCCAGTGCGGATCGATGCCCCGTTCGTCGATCAGCCGGTTGAGGGTCGGCAGCAACTGGCTGTCCTGGAACTGGCGGAACGACAGGTTGATCGCCATGTGCAGCAGCTGTGCGCCCTGGGCGTGCAGGCTTTGCAGGTCGCGCAGCGCGCGGGCGATCACCCAGTAGCCCAGCGGCACGATCAGCCCGCTCTCCTCGGCCATGGGAACGAAGGCGTCCGGCGCCAGCAGGCCGCGCTCGGGATGCCGCCAGCGCACCAGCGCCTCGATGCCGACGATACGCCCGCTCTCCAGGCACAATCGCGGCTGGTAGTGCAGCTCCAGCTCATCGCGGCGCAGCGCCCGGCGCAGCTCGCCTTCCTGATCGACCAGGCTGCGCGCGCCGCGGTTGGCCTGCTCGTCGTAGAAGTACCAGGTGCAGCCCTGGCTGGCCTTGGCCTGGCGCATGGCGATCTGCGCACGCCAGAGCAGCGGGTCGGCACCGATGCCGGCAGAGGCACGCGCCAGGCCGAGGCTGCAGCCGAGCATCAGACTTTCGCCGTCGACCCAGTAGGGTTCGGCCAGGGCCTCGACGAGGCGATCGGCGACCGCCTCGGCACGCAGGGGATCGTCGCGAGTATCCAGCAGCAGGGCGAATTCGTCGCCGCCCAGGCGCGCCAGCAGGTCGCCGACCTCCAGCTGCGCCTTGAGCCGCGCCACCACCTGCAGGATCAGCCGGTCGCCGGCCCGGTGGCCGAGCGCATCGTTGACGTGGCGGAAGTTGTCCAGGTCCAGGTAGCCGAGCACCAGCCCCTGGCCCTGATGTTCGGCCAGCGCCTCCAGCAGCAGCACCTGGAAGCCCTGGCGATTGGCGATACCGGTGTGCGGGTCCTGTTCGGCGAGACGCTGCAGGGTGCCCTGCAGATTGCAGCGCTCGCGCACATAGCGCAGGCAGCGGCGCAGCACTTCGGGGGTCAACTGGTCGGCCACCAGCCAATCGACCGCGCCCTCCGGCGCCTCCCGCGGTTCCTCGTCGAGCAGCAGGATCAGCGGCCATGGGCAAAGTCCGGCGGCCGGCTGGCAGGCGGGGGTCGCCAGCAGCAGGCAGGGGCCGGCGAGATGCGCGCGGGCCGTTTCCCAGTCGCGCTCGACGATCAGCGGCTGCTGGCTGCGCGAGGCCTGCAGGCAGGCGCGCAACCGCTCGGCCCATTCGGGCCGCTCGGTCAGCAGCAACAGCGGCATGGATTGGACGGGCGCTGGCAAGCGGCCTCCGCGAGTCGATATGTTGGAGGCGTGCGATTCGCCTCATGATTCCCACATATCCCTGTGCCAGGTAACACCCGCATCCTGCAGCGCGCCGACAAGACTAATGGATTATTTTCATTAGCCAAGGCCCAGCGGGCGACGATTGGTGGCTTATTGATGAGCGACTGACCGGCATCAACCTTCAGCCTGCTAAACTCCCGCCCCCGCTTCGAACGACCTGAACGACATGTCCCGACTCAACCCTCGGCAACAGGAAGCCGTGAATTACGTCGGCGGCCCCATGCTGGTGCTCGCCGGTGCCGGCTCCGGCAAGACCAGCGTGATCACCCGCAAGATCGCCTACCTCATCCAGCAATGCGGCATCCGCGCGCAGTACATCGTCGCCGTGACCTTCACCAACAAGGCCGCCCGCGAGATGAAGGAACGCGTCGGCAGCCTGCTGCGCGGCGGCGAAGGCAAGGGCCTGACCGTGTCGACCTTCCACAACCTGGGCCTGAACATCATCCGCAAGGAATATGCCAGGCTCGGCTACAAGCCGGGCTTCTCGATCTTCGACGAGGGCGACATCAAGGCACTGCTGACCGACATCATGCAGAAGGAATATGCCGGTGACGATGGCGTCGACGAGATCAAGCACTACATCGGCAACTGGAAGAACGACCTGATCCTGCCCGACCAGGCCCTGGCCGAGGCGCGCAACCCCAAGGAACAGACCGCGGCCATCGTCTACACGCACTACCAGCGCACCCTCAAGGCCTACAACGCGGTGGACTTCGACGACCTGATCCTGCAGCCGGTGAAGCTGTTCCAGGACCACCCCGAAGTGCTGGAGAAGTGGCGCAACAAGGTGCGCTACATGCTGGTCGACGAATACCAGGACACCAACGCCAGCCAGTATCTGCTGGTCAAGATGCTGGTGCAGGAGCGCGCGCACTTCACCGTGGTCGGCGACGACGATCAGTCGATCTACGCCTGGCGCGGCGCGCGGCCGGAGAACCTGATGCAGCTCAAGGAGGACTTCCCGTCGCTGAAGGTGGTGATGCTCGAGCAGAACTACCGCTCCACCAGCCGCATCCTCAAGTGCGCCAACGTGCTGATCGCCAACAACCCGCACGCCTTCGAGAAACAGCTGTGGTCCGAAATGGGGCACGGCGACCCGATCCGGGTGATCCGCTGCCGCAACGAGGAAGCCGAGGCCGAGCGCGTGGCAGTGGAAATCCTCACCCTGCACCTCAAGACCCAGCGGCCCTACAGCGACTTCGCCATCCTCTACCGCGGCAACTACCAGGCCAAGCTGATCGAGCTGAAGCTGCAGCACCACCAGATTCCCTACCGGCTGTCCGGCGGCACCAGCTTCTTCTCCCGCCAGGAGGTCAAGGACCTGATGAGCTACTTCCGCCTGCTGGTCAACCCGGACGACGACAACGCCTTCCTGCGAGTGATCAACGTGCCGCGCCGCGAGATCGGCTCCACCACCCTGGAGAAGCTCGGCAACTATGCCACCGCGCGCAAGATCAGCATGTACGCCGCCTGCGACGAGATCGGCCTGGGCGAACACCTGGACACCCGCTTCACCGAACGCCTGGCGCGCTTCAAGCGCTACATGGACGACCTGCGCCAGCAATGCGCGCAGAACGACCCGATCGCCGCGCTGCGCAGCATGGTCATGGACATCGACTACGAGACCTGGGTGCGCTCGCAGACCTCCAGCGACAAGGCCGCGGATTTCCGCATGGGCAACGTCTGGTTCCTCATCGACGCCCTGAAGAATACCCTGGAGAAGGACGAGGACGGCGACATGACCATCGAGCAGGCCATCGCCAAGCTGGTGCTGCGCGACATGCTCGAACGCCAGCAGGAAGAGGAAGAAGGCGCCGAGGGCGTGCAGATGATGACCCTGCACGCCTCCAAGGGCCTGGAGTTCCCCTACGTGTTCATCCTCGGCATGGAGGAGGAAATCCTCCCGCACCGCTCCAGCATCGAGGCCGATACCATCGAGGAAGAGCGCCGCCTGGCCTACGTCGGCATCACTCGCGCGCGGCAGAACCTGGCGATGACCTTCGCCGCCAAGCGCAAGCAGTACGGCGAGATCATCGAATGCCTGCCCAGCCGCTTCCTCGACGAACTGCCGCCCGAAGACCTGGAGTGGGAAGGCCAGGAAGACGCCCCGGTGGAAGTCAAGGCCGCGCGCGGCAACGACGCGCTGGCGGCGATGCGGGCGATGCTGAAGCGCTAGGGAAATCCCGCCTGAAGCCTGAAGCCTGAAGCCTAAAAAACATCGCCGCGAGGGCGCGCCTCCCACCAGTCTGGCGAAGGTATGCTGCTTTTGTGGGAGGCCCGACCTCGGGGCGATGCAGGTCGAAGGGCTGCCAAAAAGCCTGAAATCGCTCTCCCCTGAATTCCGACGATCGTCATTCGTCTGTTTGAATCCCGTAACCCAGGCGCGGCATGCTTGGCAGGTCGCATGTTCGGGAGGGATTCGATGTACCACGGCGAACGCTTCAATGCCTGGACGCACCTGGTCGGTGCAGTGCTGGCCTGCATGGGCGCCATCTGGCTGCTGGTGCTCGCCGCGCTCGACGGCACGGTGCTGGAGATCGTCAGCGTGGCGATCTACGGCCTCAGCCTGATCCTGCTCTACAGCATCTCCACGCTCTATCACAGCCTGCGTGGGCGGGCCAAGGTGGTCATGCGCAAGCTCGACCACCTGTCGATCTACCTGCTGATCGCCGGCAGCTACACGCCGTTCTGCCTGGTAACGCTGAGCGGCGCCTGGGGCTGGACACTGTTCGGCATCGTCTGGGGCCTGGCGCTGATCGGCATGGCGCAGGAGATCAAGCCGCGCTCGGAGGCGCGGGTGCTGTCGCTGGTGATCTACGCGGTGATGGGCTGGATCGTGCTGGTGGCGGTCAGGCCGCTGTTCGCCGCGCTGGGCGGTGCGGGTTTCGCCTGGCTGCTGGGCGGCGGCCTGTGCTACACCATCGGCATCGTGTTCTTCGTCTACGACGAGCGCTTTCGCCACTGGCATGGCGTCTGGCACATCTTCGTGATGGTCGGCAGCCTGCTGCACTTCATCGCGATACTGTTCTACGTGATCTGACTCAGCGTTGCTCCTGCAGCACGGCCGCGCTGCCGAGTACCGCTTCCAGTTCGCTGGCAGCGGCGCGCAGGCGCGGTACGAACTCGAGCAATTGCGCCATCGAGCAGCGGATCACCGGGGCATGGCTGAACAGGCAGGCGAGCAACTCGCCCTGCGCATCGCGCACCGGCACCGCGCAGGCCACCATGCCATCGATGAACTCCTCGGAATCGGTGCCCAGTTGCTCCTCGCGGATGCGCGCCAGGTCGTCGCGCAATGCGCTGAGGTCGGTGAGGGTGTTGCGCGCCAGGCGCTGGACCGGCAGGCGCGGCAGCACCCGCTCCAGCTGCTCGGGGGGCAGCGAGGCGAGGTAGAGCTTGCCGCTGGCGGTGCACCACAGCGGTGTATGGCTGCCGATCGGCAGGTTGATCTGCAGCGGCCAGTTGGTCTGCACCCGGTCGAAATAGAGCATGTCCAACCCGTCCGGGATCGCCAGGCCGCAGGTTTCGCCGATGGCTTCGGACAATTGGCGCAGGATCGCCTGGCGCAACGCCTTGTGCCGGCTGCTGCGCAGGATGTTCAGCGCGGCGACGTGTAGCCGCTCGCCCGGCAGCAGCCCGCCGCGCAGGCCGAACTGCAGGAAGCCTTCGCTCTCCAGCGTTTGCACCAGGCGATGTGCACTGGCTTTTGGAATATCCAGCCTTTCCGCCAGTGCGGTCGGCGTCAGGGGGTCCTTGGCAGCGGCCACTGCCTCGATGATTTCCAGCACGCGGGTGATGGAGGAACCTTTTTCGCGGGTACTGCGCATGGTTTCACTCATGACGATGGATGACAGGCCGCCCGCAGGCGGCGGAGCCAGGCAGGGGTAGCGGTGGAAAACGCTGCGCGGTTTTCCACCCTACGCTCTCGTGTCGCGCGAGCTTACTTCATCGTCGGCATGGCGAACTCGGCACCGGCGCGGATACCGGTGGGCCAGCGCCGGGTCACGGTCTTCATCCGGGTGAAGAAACGCACCCCGTCCGGGCCATGCATGTTCAGCGGGCCGAAGATCGAACGCTTCCAGCCGCCGAAGCAGTGGAAGGCCATCGGCACCGGGATCGGCACGTTGACGCCGACCATGCCGACCCTGACGTTCTCCTCGTACTGCCGCGCGGTGTCGCCGTCGCGGGTGAAGATCGAGGTGCCGTTGCCGTACTCGTGGTCGTTGACCAGCTGCAGCGCCTCGTCGAACGACGCGACCCGCACCACGGCCAGCACCGGGCCGAAGATTTCCTCCTGGTAGATGCGCATCTGCGGGGTGACGTGATCGAACAGCGTCGGGCCGACGTAGAAGCCGTTCTCGTAGCCCTGGACACTGTAGCCGCGACCGTCGCAGACCAGCGTCGCGCCTTCCTCGACGCCGAGGTCGATGTAACCGAGGACCTTCTGCTGGTGCTCGCGGGTGACCAGCGGGCCCATCTGCGGTTCGGGCTCGACGCCCAGGCCCGGGCCGGTGCGCATCCGGCCGATCTCGTCGCGGAGCATGCCGACCAGCTTGTCGGCCACCTCGTCGCCGACGCACACCGCCACCGAGATCGCCATGCAACGCTCGCCGGCCGAGCCGTAGGCGGCACCCATCAGCGAACTGACCACCTGCTGCGGATCGGCGTCGGGCATGACCACCATATGGTTCTTCGCCCCGCCCAGGGCCTGGCAGCGCTTGCCGTGGGCCGAGGCGGTCCGGTAGATGTACTCGGCGATCGGCGTCGAGCCGACGAAGCTCACCGATTGCACGCGCTCGTCGGTCAGCAGCACGTCCACCGCTTCCTTGTTGCCGTTGACGATGTTCAGCACGCCGGCCGGCAGTCCCGCCTCGGCCAGCAGCTCGCCGATCAGCATGGTCGCGCTCGGGTCCTTCTCCGACGGCTTGAGGACAAAGGTGTTGCCGCAGGCGAGCGCCACCGGAACCATCCACAGCGGCACCATCGCCGGGAAGTTGAACGGGGTGATGCCGGCGCAGACGCCCAGCGGCTGCATCAGCGAGTTGGAGTCGATGTCGCGGCCGACGTTGGAGGAGAACTCGCCCTTGAGCAGGTGCGGGATGCCGCAGGCGAACTCGACCACTTCCAGCCCGCGGGTGACTTCGCCCTGGGCGTCGGAAAAGACCTTGCCGTGCTCGCTGGTGATCAGCCGGGCGACGTCGTCGCGGCGGCGTTCGAGCAGCTCCTTGAAGCGGAACATCACCCGCGCACGCACCAGCGGCGGGGTCTTCGACCAGCCGTCGAAGGCGGCCTGGGCGGCGCCGATGGCTTCGCGGGTTTCCTCCGCCGAGGCCAGCGAGACCTGCAGCCGCGCTTCGCCGCTGGCCGGGTTGTAAACGGTGGCGCTGCGCCCGGAACGGCCGGCGACGGCTTCGTTGTTGATCAGGTTGCCGAGGGTCTGCATGGTCTCACTCCTGGTTCCAGACGGTTTCGTAGAGGTCGATGATTTCCGCTTCCGTGGGCACGCGTGGGTTGTTGCCCGGCGAACCCGAGGCCAGCGCCTGGCGCGCCATGGTTTCGCGCAGTTCGAAGAAGCGCGCGCGCTCGATGCCGAACTGCGCGGGGCTCGGCACCTTCAGTTCCTGGTTGAGCGCGCGCAGCTCGGCCAGCAACTTGTCGTTGGCGGCCTCGACGCTGTCGCCTTCGGCGGCGATGCCCATGGCGCGGGCGCAATCGGCATAGCGCTCGGGCGCGGCGGGAATCGAGAAGGCGGTGATCGCCGGCAGCAGCATGGCGTTGGACAGCCCGTGCGGCACGTGGAAGAAGGCGCCGATCGGCCGGCTCATGCCGTGCACCAGCGCCACCGAGGCGTTGGAGAAGGCGATCCCGGCGAGGTTCGAGCCAAGCATCATCGCCTCGCGCGCGGCACGATTATTCGGCTCGTGGAAGGCGCTGCGCAGGTTCGGTGCCAGCAGGCGCATGGCTTCGAGTGCCTGGGCGTCGCTGTAGAGGCTGGCCTTGCGGCTGACGTAGGCCTCGATGGCATGGGTCAGCGCGTCGATGCCGGTGTCGGCGGTGACCCGCGGCGGCAGCGAGAGGGTCAGCTCGTAGTCGATCAGCGCGGCGACGGGCATGAAGCCGAGGCCGGCGCAGAGCATTTTCTCGTCGCTGGTCTCGTCGGTGATGATGGTGAAGCGGGTCGCCTCCGAGCCGGTGCCGGCGGTGGTGGGGATGGCGACCAGCGGCAGGCCGGCCTCGCTGACGTCACGCGGGAAGCGGTAGTCGCGCATCTCGCCGCCGAACTTGCCGAGGATGCCGATGGCCTTGGCCGAGTCGATCGGGCTGCCACCGCCGAGGGCGACGATGGAGTCGAAGTCGCCCTCGCGGACCATCTCCACCCCGGCGCGGATCGAGGCGGCGGTGGGTTCGGGCAGGGTATCGGCGAAGCATTGGCTGGCGATGCCGGCCTGCTCCAGTTGTTCGCTCAGGCGGGCGACATAGCCCAACTCGACCATCATGCGGTCGGTGACGATCAGCGGGCGGCTGCAACCCAGCGTGCGCAGCACGCTGGCGAGCTGCTGGCTGGCGCCGGCGCCGATTTCCATCAGGCGCGGCAGAACGATGCGATGGCTCATGGGGCACTCTCCAAGCAGCGCTGCCTGGCGCGGCAGCTTTTATTATTTTGAGACTTTTTGTCTCACTATCGTTTCTGGAGAGTAGAAAGTATAGACGGCCGCCGTCAACCGCAAATCGAGACCTTTCGTCTCGATTTATGCGCCGCAACCCGTAGGTGGGGTTGCGGCGCGCAGCGCCGAAGCCCAACGCCATCCTTGTCCGGCGAGGGAGCCGCCTTGGCTCGTGCCTCCTTGTTGGGTTGGGTAAGTTGGGCTTCGCTTCGCTCAACCCAACCTACGAACTGCGCACCCGCCCCAACCTGCGAGCCGTGCAGACCGTTGCACTCAAGCGCCCGAACACAGCGCCTCCCAGCTCAGCAGCACGTCGAGCATACGGTGGGAGAAGGCCCACTCGTTGTCGTACCAGGCCAGCACCTTGACCAGGTCGCCCTGCACGCGGGTGTGGTTGAGATCGGCCACGCAGGAAATCGGATAGCCGTTGAAGTCGCTGGAGACCAGCGGCAGTTCGTTGCACTCCATGACGCCGGTGGGCAGTTGCCGTGCGCCTTCGCGCAGCATCTGGTTGACCGCCTCGACACTGGCCGGTGGGCGCTCGGCGGTGAAGGTCAGGTCCACCAGCGAGACGTTCGGCGTCGGCACGCGCACCGACAGGCCATCCAGGCGCCCGGCCAGTTCCGGCAGCACCAGGCCGATGGCCTTGGCCGCGCCGGTGGTCGAGGGAATCATCGACAGCGCCGCGGCGCGGGCGCGATAGAGGTCCCGGTGGGCCTTGTCCAGCAGGCTCTGGTCATTGGTATAGGAGTGCACGGTGTTGAGCAGCCCCTGGCGGATGCCGACCGCCTGGTGCAGCACCTTGGCCAGCGGCGCCAGGCAGTTGGTGGTGCAGGAGGCATTGGAGATCACCCGCTGGCTGCCGAGCAGCTCGTGGTTGACGCCGTAGACCACGGTCAGGTCCGCCCCGTCCAGCGGGTGCGAGGCGAAGACCCGCCCGGCCCCGGCCTGCAGGTGCTGTTCGACCAGTTCGCGCTTCTTGAACTTGCCCGAGCACTCCAGCACCACGTCCACGCCCAGCTCCCCCCACGGCAGCCTGCTGGCGTCGCGCTCGCAGAGCAGGCGGATCGACTGCCCGCGGATCTGCAGGATGTCATCGTGCACGTCGACCTGGCCCTGGAAACGCCCGAAGGTCGAATCGAAGCGGGTCAGGTGCGCCAGGGTGGCGGTCTCGCTGAGGTCGTTGATGGCCTCGATGTGGATCTGGTTGTCCAGCCCACGTTCGAACAGCGCGCGCAGGACGGTGCGGCCGATACGGCCGTACCCATTGATGGCAATACGCAGCATGACGGTCTCCGGATTGGATTGGTGAACGATCTGTGCCTAGCTTAGGTGCTAGACGGGCTATCGCCACATGCTATCCGTCCAGGACCGCTGAAAGACAGCGGCGCGCCCGTGGTCCTTCGGCCCGGTTCGGGCAATGGCGAACCTGGGCGCTTCGCGTCAGTCGTAACTGCACAGGGGTATCGCCCACGACCCGCCAGGACCGAGAAGGAAGCGCGCATGAGCGAACCAACCCAGCCGCCGTGGTGGAAAGGCGCCACCGTCTACCAGATCTACCCACGCTCGTTCGCCGACGGCAACGGCGACGGCGTCGGCGACCTCGCGGGCGTGCTGCGCCAGCTCGACCATCTGCAGCGGCTGGGCGTCGATGCGCTGTGGCTGTCGCCGGTGTTCCGCTCGCCGATGATCGATGCCGGCTACGACATCAGCGACTACTGCGACATCGACCCGCTGTTCGGCTCGCTGGCCGATATCGACCGGCTGATCGCGGAGGCCCATGCCCGTGGCATCCGTGTGCTGCTGGACTTCGTACCCAACCATACGTCGGACCAGCACCCCTGGTTCCTCGAGTCGCGTAGCGCGCGGGACAACCCCAGGCGCGACTGGTACATCTGGCGCGACCAGCCGAACAACTGGCGCGCGCAGCTCAACGCCGGCAGCGCCTGGACCTGGGACGAGCACACCCAGCAGTACTACCTGCACCTGTTCCTGCCGCAGCAGCCGGACCTGAACTGGCGCAACCCGGAGGTCATCGAGGCGATGCATGGCGTGCTGCGCTTCTGGCTCGAGCGCGGCGTCGACGGTTTTCGCATCGACGTCATCCACTGCACCGGCAAGGATCCGCAATTCGCCGACGATCCGCGCTGCCTGGCCGGCGAGCCGCTGGCCAACTTCAACGACCAGCCCTACAGCCACGAGGTGCTGCGCGGCATCCGCCGGATCGTCGACAGCTACCCCGGCGACCGCGTGCTGGTGGGCGAGGTGAACATCCGCTCGACCGAACGCATCCTGCAGTACTACGGCGCCGGCGACGAACTGCATATGTCGTTCAACTTCACCCCGCTGGACGCGCCCTGGGACCCGGTGATGTTCCGCACCTGCATCCGCGACGTCGAGCAGTTGCTGGAGCCGGCCGGCGCCTGGCCGACCTGGGTGCTGTCCAACCACGACAACCGCCGCCAGCGCAGCCGCTACCAGGGCTCGCTGCGCAGCGCCCATGCCGCCGCCGTCCTGCTGCTGACCCTGCGCGGCACGCCGTTCCTCTACCAGGGCGAAGAACTGGGCCTGGAGGACGCCGCGATCGCCCCGGACGAGCAGATCGACCCCGGCGGCCGCGACGGCTGTCGCGCACCGCTGCCCTGGCTCGCCGAACCGCCGCATGGCTGGGGCGCCGCGCCCTGGCTGCCGTTCGCGCCCGATGCCGAGGCGCTGGCCGTCGAACGCCAGTACCGCGCCGCCGACTCCACCTTCGCCCTCTATCGCCGGCTGATCGCCGCGCGCAAGGCCAGCCCGGCCCTGCGTCACGGGCGCTGGGAAGAGCTGCCGTCGCACCCGCAGGTGCTCGCCTATCGCCGCGAGCTGGGCGACGACTGCCGCATCGTCTGCATCAATTTCGCCGAGCAGGCCCATGCCTGTCCGCTCAACGGCGCCTGGCAGCTCCAGGTCGCCAGTGACGGCCAGGGCGAAGGCCGGCCCTATTCCGGCGAACTGGCTCCCGGCCAGGCCGTGCTCCTCTGCCCGAAGGAAACCTGAAGATGCGCCCACTCTGGTATCGCAACGCGGTGATCTATCAGATCGACCCCTCGCTGTTTCGCGACAGCAACGCCGACGGCTGCGGCGACCTGCCCGGCGTCACCGAACGCCTCGACTACGTGCGCGGCCTCGGCGCCACCGCGGTCTGGCTGATGCCCTTCTATCGCTCGCCGTTCCGCGATGCCGGCTACGATGTCAGCGACCACCTGCAGGTCGACCCGCGCTTCGGCGACCTGGCCGACGTGGTCAGCCTGCTGGAGAAGGCCGAGGAACTCGGCCTGCATGTGATCATCGAGCTGGTGGTGCAGCACACCTCGCGCGAGCACCGCTGGTTCCAGCAGGCGCGCAGCGACCGCCACTCACCGTACCGCGACTACTACCTGTGGGCGGACGAGCCGGACGACAGCATCGAGTCGATCTTCCCCACCATCGAGGACAGCGTCTGGACCTGGGACGAGAAGGCCGGGCAGTACTACCGGCACCTGTTCTACAGCCACGAGCCGGACCTCAACCTGGCCAACCCGCGGGTGGTGGAGGAGATCGAGCGGATCATGGCCTTCTGGCTGCGCCTCGGTGTCTCGGGTTTTCGCGTCGACGCCGCCTCGCACCTGATCGAGCAGGCCGGCGCCGGCGACAGCGCCAAGGGCCACTGGCTGCTGGAGCACATGCGCGACTTCGTCACCCTGCGCCGCCCGGAAACCGTACTGCTGGGCGAGGTAGACGTCGAGCCGCAGGAGTACCGCGACTACTTCGGCGAGGGTGACCGGCTGACCCTGCTGCTGAACTTCTGGGCCAACAACCATTTCTTCCTCGCCCTCGCGCGCAACGACGCGCAACCGCTGATGGATGCCCTGAGCCGCCAGCCGGAGCCGCCGGAACGTTCGCAGTACGCCATCTGGCTGCGCAACCACGACGAGCTGGACCTGGAACGGCTCACCGAGGCGGAGCGCGAGGAAGTGATGCAGGCCTTCGCCCCCGATCCGGACATGCGCGCCTATGGCCGCGGCATCCGCCGGCGCCTGGCGCCGATGCTCGACGGCGACGAGCGGCGCCTGGCCATGGCCCATGCCCTGCTGTTCTCCCTGCCCGGCACACCGATCATCCGCTATGGCGAGGAGATCGGCATGGGCGACGACCTGTCACGGCCTGAACGCCTGGCGGTGCGCACCCCGATGCAATGGTCCAACGAGCCCAACGCCGGCTTTTCCTGCGCCGAAGCCGAGCAGTTGGCCGCACCGCTGATCGACCAAGGGCCGTTCAGCTACGAACGGCTCAACGTCTATGCGCAGACCCTGCGCGGCGATTCGCTGCTGGCTCGCACCGGCAACATGATCCGCACCCGCATCGGCCTGCGGGAGATCGGCCAGGGCCGGCACACCCCGGTGCAGGTCGGCCCGCCGTCGGTGTTTGCCGTCCGCCACGACGCCGGCTCCACCGTGCTGATGCTGGTCAACCTGTCGCCCGAAGAAGTGACTGTGGAGATCGATGACGAAGACCTGCAGAACATGGTCGACGTGCTCGCCGACAGCGACTACGAACAACCCCGCGGGCATCCGCTGCACCTGCGCCTGGGCGGCTACGGCTATCGCTGGCTGCGGCGCAAGCAGCAGCTGTTCGGCTGAGCGCCGGCTCACCGCCCGTCGACCACCGGCTCCGGCGCAGTTGCCGGTTTTGCACGCGATACGCGATTTGAGCGAGAATGCGCGGCTTTCCAGGCTGCGCGCGAGCGCCAGCGAGCGGATGGCACCGGTGACGAGGCGCGCGAGCCCGGCCCCAGGGCGGTCGCTTGCCGTGCCCGCTGGCGGCCTGGCCCTGGAGTCCGCTTGAGGTAGCGTGTTCGTGGAACAGCTGAAACAGAAAATCCGCCAGCAAGGCATCGTACTTTCCGACCGTGTACTCAAGGTCGACGCATTCCTCAACCACCAGATCGACCCCGCCCTGATGCAGGCCATCGGCCAGGAGTTCGCCCGCCTCTTCCGCGAAGACGGCATCACCAAGATCGTCACCATCGAGGCCTCGGGCATCGCCCCGGCGGTGATGGCCGGGCTGGAGCTGGGCGTACCGGTGATCTTCGCCCGCAAGCATCAGTCGCTGACGCTCACCGACCACCTGCTGACCGCCTCGGTGTATTCCTTCACCAAGCAGGTGGAAAGCACCATCGCGATCTCCACCAACCACCTCTCGGCCAATGACCGGGTGCTGATCATCGACGACTTCCTGGCCAACGGCAAAGCCGCCAAGGGCCTGATCTCGATCATCCAGCAGGCCGGCGCGAGCATCGCCGGGCTCGGCATCGTCATCGAGAAGTCCTTCCAGAATGGCCGCCGGGAGCTGGAAGAAGCCGGTTTCCGGGTCGAGTCGCTGGCCCGGGTGCAGTCGCTGGCCGACGGCCAGGTGCAGTTCATCGACTGAGCGACGCCTCGCGCCATAGCCGCACCAGCGCGCCTTGGGTGCCGGCCAGCGGATCGCTGATCGGCACACCGACCTGCGCGATACGCTCACGTGCGGCATCGTGGCCAGCCTCATCGGGGCGCAGCAGGTCGTAGTGCTGGCCCGCCGGGTACCCCGCGACGACCTGGAAATCCGCGCTCGCCTGCATGCAGCAATGGCCGGTGCCGGCCGGCAGCACCAGCGCATCGCCGGCGCGCAGCTCGACTTCGCGCCCCCGCTCGCCACCCAGCATCACCCGCGCCCAGCCACGGCACACACCGAGCACCTCGTGCGCGGTGGAGTGATAGTGCTGGTAATCGTAGATCGACCCGCGCCAGGCAGCCGGCCACAGATGGCTGTCGAACAGGCGCTCGAAGGCGACGGCCAGATCGCCATCGGCCAGCGGCAACTGGCGATAGATCAGCAGCGGATGCGGACTGTTGGGCGTGCGTCCGTCACTGGCGAAACGCAGCTGTTCGGGATGCGACGCGGAACCGGGCATGACAACCTCTCTGCCTGCGATGACCACGCGGAATGTCGCGTGGAAACAGAATCCGCAACATTCGACCCGGCCCGTCGCGGCTTTGCTCCGCGCAGATACGACAAAGCCGCCCGAAGGCGGCTTTGCAGATGACGCTCGTGTGCGATCAGAGACCGGACATGTGCTGGATCGCAGCCTTCAGCTCGTCGTCCGAGCAGTCGCCGCAGGTACCCTTCGGCGGCATGGCGTTGATGCCGCTGATAGCATGCTTGAGCAGGCCATCCAGGCCGCCGGCCGCGTCGGCACGGGCGGACCAGGCTGCGGAATCGCCGGTCTTCGGCGAATTGAGCAGGCCGGAACCATGGCAGGCGGTGCAGAACTTGCCATAGATCTCTTCGCCGCTGCGGGCAGCGCCGCCCGCGGCAGCGGCAGCGCCGGCACCCGCCGCTGCGCACTCTTCACCTTGAATACATACTTCACCCACCGGCTTCAGACGCTCGGCGATGGCTTCGTCGGTCGCAGCCTGAGCGCTCATTGCCCACAGGGCCACTACGGCAGTCTGTGCTACCAGGATCTTCTTAATCAGGTTCACCTTACACCCTCATTGTGGCTAGACACGCCCGCGGCCACGGTTACGCAGGCGGGCGGTAGTATAGCGGCAAGCCTTGCTCGCCGAAACAACCGGCTTCGGCCCAAGCGCCAGCAGCGACCCTGTGTCGCATTCCAGCGTGCGCGACCTTTGCTTATGGGGCAGTTGGGATGCCGCCCAGCCCTCGATGAGCGGGCGCCCCGTAGGTTGGCGCTGAGCGGCGCGAAGCCCAACAGATACCAGCCCGAAGGCACTGGTCTCGTCGTGCCCAACCTGGCGCTGCGGATATCACTGCTCAGAAATTCGCCGGCGTCGTCGCGCTGATCAGCCTGGCCGGCTCATCGAACGGATTGCGGAAGCGATGCGGCTTGCTGCTCTCGAAGTAATAGCTGTCGCCGGTTTCCAGCACGTAGATCTGGCCGTTCACGGTCAGTTCCAGGCGCCCGGCCACCAGCATGCCGGCCTCCTCGCCCTGGTGCGCGAGCATCTCCTCGCCGGTGTCGGTGCCCGGCGGATAGGTCTCGTCGAGAAAGGCGATGGCCCGGCTCGGATGCGCCTTGCCCACCAGCTTCATGCTCACCGCACCGTCGGAGATATCGATCAGCTCACCGGCCTTGTAGACCACCTGGGTGTCGCCGTCCTGCTCGAAATCCGGCGAGAAGAACTCCACCAGCGACATGGGAATGCCGCCCAGCACCTTCTTCAGCGAGCTGATCGACGGGCTGACGCTGTTCTTCTCGATCATGGAAATGGTGCTGTTGGTGACGCCTGCGCGCTTGGCCAGTTCGCGCTGGGACAAGCCCTTGAGCTTGCGGATGGTTTGCAGTCGAACGCCGACGTCCAATACGGGAGCCCCCTTTCAAGAGCGATGCGATGAGGGCGCTTATGATGGCAATGGCGTTCAGAATTTACAACACGCCGGAACGATATCTCGGGCGCGGCGGCGTAGGGTGGATAACGCCGCTTGCGGCTTATCCACCACGGTGGACAAGGCTGCGCCGTTGTCCACCCTACGTGGGATTGGAGCTAGAGCACCGGCCCGGCCAGATCGGGCATGGCGGCGACCACGGTGATCTCCACCCGCACCTGCGGCGCGTACATCAAGGCCTGCACCGTGGTGCGCGCCGGCGCGGTGCCCGGGGCGAGCCAGGCATCCCAGATCTCGTTCATCCCGGCATAGTCGCCGGCGATGTCCTTGAGGTGGATGGTCGCCGAGAGCAGCCGCGCCTTGCTGGTGCCGGCCTCCTCCAGCAGGCGCTCGATGCTGGCCAGCGTCTCGCGGGTCTGCTGGCGGATATCGCCGTCGAGGTCGTCGGCCAGTTGCCCGGAGAGATACACCGCGCCGTTGTGGATGACCGCCTCGCTGTAGCGGGTTTCAGTGTGCAGGCGCCGGATGGGCATGCTTGCGGGTCTCCTTGTGCTTGCCGTAGCGGAAGATGTCCAGCCCCTCGGTGCTGATCTGCGGCCGCTTGGATGCCAGCAGATCGGCGAGTACCCGGCCGGAACCGCAGGCCATGGTCCAGCCCAGCGTGCCATGACCGGTATTGAGGAACAGGTTGCGATAGGGTGTTGCGCCGATGATCGGCGTGCCGTCCGGCGTCGCCGGTCGCAGGCCGGTCCAGAATACCGCCTCGGCCGGGTCGCCGCCCAGCGGGAAGAGATCGCTGACGACCATTTCCAGCGTTTCGCGGCGGCGCGGATTGAGCGACAAGTCGTGCCCGGCGATCTCGGCCATGCCGCCGACGCGGATGCGCTGGTCGAAACGGGTGATGGCCACCTTGTAGGTTTCGTCGAGCACGGTCGACTGCGGCGCCATCGCCGGGTCGCTGATCGGCACCGTCAGCGAATAGCCCTTGAGCGGATACACCGGCGCGCGAATGCCCAGCGGCTTGAGCATCTGCGCGCTGTAGCTGCCCAGCGCCAGCACGTAGCGGTCGGCGGTTTCCAGCGTGCCGTCGATCCACACGCCCGCGAGTCGGTCGCCGGCGTACTCGAGGCGCTGGATGTTCTGCTCGAAGCGGAACTCGACGCCCAGCTCGCGGGCCATCTCGGCCAGGCGCGTGGTGAACATCTGGCAGTCGCCGGTCTGGTCGTTGGGCAGGCGCAGGGCGCCGCTGAGCTTGTCCGCCACCTTGGCCAGCGCCGGCTCGGCGCGGGCGATGCCGGCGCGGTCGAGCAATTCGTAGGGCACGCCGGAGCGCTCCAGCACGGCGATGTCCTTGGCCGCGGCGTCGAGCTGCGCCTGGGTACGGAACAGCTGGGTGGTGCCGAGCTGGCGCCCCTCGTAGGCGATGCCGGTCTCGGCGCGCAACTCGTCGAGGCAGTCGCGGCTGTATTCGGACAGCCGCACCATGCGCTCCTTGTTCACCGCATAGCGCGCGGCGGTACAGTTGCGCAGCATCTGCGCCATCCACAGGTACTGCTCGACGTCCCCGGTGAGCTTGATCGCCAGCGGCGCGTGGCGCTGCAGCAGCCATTTGATCGCTTTCAGCGGCACCCCCGGCGCGGCCCATGGCGAGGCATAGCCGGGCGAAACCTGGCCGGCGTTGGCGAAGCTGGTTTCCATGGCCACCGCCGGCTGGCGGTCGACCACCACCACCTCGAACCCGGCCCGGGCCAGATAGTAGGCGCTGGCCGTACCGACCACACCGCTACCCAGTACCAGTACACGCATGACATGCCCTCCCGCCCGTTTCGACCGGGCTTTCACGGATCACTATTGAGGGCAGTATAAAAAGGCCTGCGCAGTGATATTCACTATATAAAAAGCTAAATTTGCCTTTTATTAACGCCATCCTGGCTTTTTATGGAGGGTATTTCCCCATGAGAACCAAGCACCAGACTCGTCGTGAGCTGGACAAGATCGACCGCCAGATCCTGCGCATCCTGCAGGCCGAAGGGCGCCTGCCGTTCACCGAGCTGGGCGAGCGCGTCGGATTGTCCACCACCCCCTGTACCGAGCGCGTGCGTCGGCTGGAGCGCGAGGGCATCATCATGGGCTACTCGGCCCGCCTGAACCCGCAGCATCTCAAGGCCGGCCTGCTGGTCTTCGTCGAGATCAGCCTGGCCTACAAGTCCGGCGACATCTTCGAGGAGTTCCGCCGCGCGGTACTCAAGCTGCCGCATGTGCTGGAATGCCACCTGGTCTCCGGCGACTTCGACTACCTGGTCAAGGCGCGCATCTCCGAGATGGCCTCCTACCGCAAATTATTGGGCGACATCCTCCTGAAGCTGCCGCACGTGCGCGAATCGAAGAGCTACATCGTGATGGAAGAACTCAAGGAGTCGCTGGACCTGCCAGTACCGGAGTAGAGCATTGCGCACCCCGGCCATGCGACCGTCGACGCCCACCGGGCGCCGCCGTCGGTCAGGCTGGCCTTTGCCCGGCGGTGCCGCTCCGGTCTACCCTAGGCACATGCCTATAGCCAATGACTCTTCGATGAATAGCCGTACATCCGCGCCGAACGCCGGCGTTCATGTCCCTTCCTACTATGCCGCCAGCGTCAATCGCGAACTCCAGTTCCCACCTCTGCAGGACGAGCAGCAGGCCGATGTCTGTATCGTCGGCGGCGGCTTCTCCGGCCTGAACACCGCCATCGAACTCGCCGAGCGCGGGCTCTCGGTGGTCCTGCTGGAGGCCCGGCGCATCGGCTGGGGCGCCAGCGGACGCAACGGCGGGCAGTTGATCCGCGGCGTCGGCCACGATGTCGAGCAGTTCGCGCCGATCCTCGGCGAGGAGGGCGTGGACGAACTCAAGCGCATGGGCTTCGAGGCCGTCGACATCGTCCGCCAGCGCATCGAACGGCATGCGATCGATTGCGACCTGACCTGGGGCTACTGCGACCTGGCGACCAAGCCGCGTCATCTGAAGGGCTTCGACGAGGAATACGCCGACCTGCTGCGCCTCGGCTATCCGCATCCGCTGCAGCGCATCTCGCGGCCGAACATCGGCTCGGTGGTCGGCTCGCAGCGCTACCTCGGTGGCCTGGTCGACATGGGTTCGGGGCACCTGCATCCGCTGAACCTGGCACTCGGCGAGGCGGCTGCCGCGCAGGCGCTGGGCGTGCGACTGTACGAGCAGTCCAGCGTCGAACGCATCGACTACGGAGCGCAGGTACAGGTGCATACCGCGCAAGGCGTGGTGCGGGCCGACAACCTGGTGCTGGCCTGCAACGCCTACCTGAACGACCTGCAGCCGCAGCTGGCCGGCAAGGTACTGCCGGCGGGCAGCTACATCATCGCCACCGAGCGCCTGCCCGAACCGCTGTGCAAGGAGCTGCTGCCGCAGAACATGGCGGTCTGCGACCAGCGCGTGGCGCTCGATTACTTCCGTCTCTCGGCCGATGGCCGGCTGCTGTTCGGCGGCGCCTGCCACTACTCGGGGCGCGATCCGAAGGACATCGCCGCCTACATGCAACCGAAGATGCTTCAGGTGTTCCCACAGCTGATCGGCATCGGCATCGACTACCAGTGGGGCGGCATGATCGGCATCGGCGCCAACCGCCTGCCGCAGATCGGCCGGCTGCCGGAGCAGCCCAACGTGTTCTACGCCCAGGCCTATTCCGGCCACGGCCTGAACGCCACTCACCTGGCCGGCCGACTGCTCGCCGAGGCCATCGCCGGGCAGCACGGCGGCCGTTTCGAGCTGTTCGCCCAGGTCCCGCACCCGACTTTCCCCGGCGGCCGCGCGCTGCGCTCGCCGCTGCTGGCGCTGGGTATGCTGTGGTACCGGCTCAAGGACCGATTCTGAATTCCAAGCCAAGCGCAGCGTCCAAGTTCAGGTAACCAGACGCGTACCGGAGTGACCTTGCGCGCTTATCTGCTGCCCCTGCTGATCCTGGCACTCGCGGGTTGTGCCAGCCAACCGACACCGAGCGAATCGTTCTCGGTGGCGCCGGCCGAATCGCCCCTGGGGCGCCAGGTGCAGCAACTCGCCGCCGCGCAACCCGCCGGCCATTCGGGCTTCCGGCTACTGCCGGAGAGCACCGAGGCGTTCGCCGCCCGCGCCGAGATGATCCGTGCCGCCCGGCTCAGCCTGGATATCCAGTACTACATCGTGCACGACGGCCTGACCACCCGCGCCCTGGTGGACGAGCTGCTGCAGGCCGCCGATCGCGGCGTGCGCGTACGCCTGCTGCTGGACGACACCACCAGCGACGGCCAGGACTACCGCATCGCCACGCTGGCCGCCCACCCGAACATCCAGATTCGCGTCTTCAATCCCCTGCATCTCGGCCGCAGCACCGGCATCACCCGGGCGATGGGACGGCTGTTGCACCTCTCGCTGCAGCATCGGCGCATGCACAACAAACTGATGCTGGTCGATAGCAGCCTGGCCATCGTCGGCGGCCGCAACCTGGGCGATGAGTATTTCGACGCCAACCAGAAATTCAATTTCACCGATATCGATCTGCTCGGCGCGGGGCCCGTAGCCGAACAGCTCGCGCAGAGCTTCGACCAGTACTGGAACAACCAGCTGAGCGTTCCCATTCAGCATTTCCTCTGGCGCAAGCCGCAGCAGGCCGACCTGGACAAGGCGCGCCAGCAGTTGCAGGACTACCTGGCCCGGGCCCAGCGTGAAAATGGCGAGCAGTACCGACGGTTGCTCGCCTACCGGCAGCACTCGCAGTTGCAGCAGTGGCTGGAGCAATTGACCTGGGCCGCGGGCGAAGCGCTGTGGGACGCCCCGGAAAAACTGCTCGCCGACGGCACGCCGGCACCGGCGCTGCTGCTGACCACCCAGCTGGCGCCGACCATGCAGCAGGTGCGCCGCGAACTGACGCTGGTCTCGGCCTATTTCATCCCCACCGACAGCGGCGTCGAATACCTCGCCGGGCGTGCCGATGCCGGCGTGACCATCCGCGTGCTCACCAACTCCCTGGAAGCCACCGACGTGCCCGCCGTGCATGGCGGCTACGCGCCCTACCGACAGCGACTGCTCGCGCTGGGCACGCGCCTGTTCGAACTGCGCCGGCAACCCGAGGAGCAGACCTCCTACAGCTTCTTCGGCGAGTCGGAATCGAGCCTGCACAGCAAGGCCGCGGTGTTCGACCAGGAGAAGGTCTTCATCGGCTCGCTCAACCTCGACCCCCGCTCGGTGCTGTGGAACAGCGAGGTGGGCATCCTGGTGGAAAGCCCGGCGCTCGCCCGGGAAGTCCAGCGCCTGACCCTGGAAGGCATGGCGCCAGCGATCAGCTACGAGGTGCGCCTGGAAGAACGCGACGGCAGCCCGCGCATGGTCTGGATCGCCGAAGACAACGGCCAGTTGCGCACCCTGGACAAGGAACCGGGCGGCCTCTGGCGCCGCTTCAATGCCTGGATAGCCGACGTGATCGGCCTGGAGCACATGCTCTAGGGGCTGTTCGGTTAGTCAAGCGGACACTTCGGCCAAGCCTGGCCGCCAATCGGCCCCATGGGGCGAAATCACTCCTTGGGGTGATACCACTTGGCCACGAGTCCGCTAGGGTCTATGGCCACGGGCTGCCGCACCGCTTCTATAAAAACAACAAAGGAGCACGACTATGCATCGTCATACCCGCTTCTGGCTGCTGTTCCTGCTTCTCGGCCTGCTTCCCGGTCTGGTGGAGACGGCCCAGGGCCAACCGTTGACGCCCCTGGAAAGCCTGCAGATCCATGCCAACCGCGCCACCAGCAGCCTCCTGCTCTACCGCGGCGAAGGTTTTCAGAAGGCCCATCTGCTGCGCCTGGAAAACGACCTCCTCGCATTGGACGCCGCATTGCAGGGCATTCCCGCTCCGACCACGGCACTGCGCGAAAGCCATCGGCAATTGCAGGAGCGGCTGCGCGAAGGCGCCGGCTTCGGCCGCGCAGAAGACGACATGCCCTGGGGCTGGCCGCTGCAGATGAGCAAGGCGCTGCGCGACTTCCTCACCGAGGTGCGCGCCCAGCAGGCCAGTGCCGGCGCGCAGGCCGAGCTGCCGGCGAAGGTCGAGTACTTGGCCGTGCAATACCTCAGCCGTGCCTACATCGGCTCCTTCGAGATCGCCCGCGAGCAGCCGGACACCTACCTGGGGCAGGACGAGCGCCAGCTCGTGCCGGCCATCGATGCCCAGATGGCGGCGCTGGACGGCAAACGCGATCCGGCGCTGGCGAAGCTGAAGACCCGCTGGGGCTTCCTCAAGGTGGCCCTGGAGGACATGAACAGCGGCAGCAACAACTTCACCACGGCCTCGGGCCGCCCTTTCGCCCCGATCATGGTCGACCGCCACGCACGCAGCCTCAGCGAGCAATGGATGGCCGTGGCGCCCTGATCGCTGATCGCAGTCGGCAACGGCCGCGCGGTTATGCCTCCGGCCGATAGCCCAGGCGCAGGCCGCCCCAGTGCCGGCCGCGCACCATGATCGGTACCGACAGGTCATGCATCAGCTCGCCGGTGTCGCGGCTGTAGGTCTGCAGCAGCACCTTGCGCTGGTGGCTGCCACAACGCCCGCCCGTACGGTCGTTGAACAGGCGCTTGCTGCGGCTCTTGACCCGGTCGATCTGCGGGTCGCCCACCGGCGGCTGGCTGAATGCGCGGTTGTGGGTCGGCACGTAGCCCTCCGGCGTGGTGGCGATGGCATAGACCACGGCCGAGTGCTTCTCCAGCAGCGGTTCCTGGATCGCCGGCAGCACCTCGTCGGCGTAACGGTCGAAGCGGGTGTGGTACTTCTGCGGGTCGGTCCCGGGCTGCGCCTGGTAGTTGCGGTCGAACAGATCGTCCAGGCTGACCCGCCCCGCCTCGATATCGGCCTCGAAGCGCGCGCCGATCGCCGCCGCCCCCTCACGGGCGAGGTCGAAGATGAACTGGTGATAGTCGTCGAGCTGCACCTCGGCCAGTTGCTCGCTGGCGCTCTCGGCCTGCGCCACCAGGCGCTCGGCGGCCTGCTCGAGCTGGCGGGTCTGCTGCTCGCTGCCCAGGGCGTCGGCACGCAACTGGTCGAGGGCGACGAACTGCCCGGTGAGGCGTTCGTGATTGCTGGCGGTCCCCGAGCTGATCTGCGCCACCTGGCTCTCGACGTTACCGGCCAGCCCGGCGATGCCGCTGAGCTGCTCGCCGGTGGTGGCGATCTGCCCGGCGGCGGCATCGAGCTCGTCGGCCTGTTTCTGGATGTGGCTCACCACCGCTTCGCTCTGCTGGCGGATGTCGGCGACCATGCGCCCGACTTCCTCGGTGGCGCTGGAAGTGCGCGCGGCGAGGTTGCGTACCTCGTCGGCGACCACCGCGAAGCCGCGCCCGGCCTCGCCAGCACGCGCCGCCTCGATGGCGGCGTTCAACGCGAGCAGGTTGGTCTGGCTGGCGATGGACTGGATCACATCGGTGATCTGGCGGATTTCCTCGGTGCGCAGCGACAACCCGTCGATCAGCGTGCGGCTGGCCTGGGTCTGTGCGCTCAGTTGCTGCATGCGCTCGATCGCCTGCTGCAGTTCGGCCTGCCCGGCATCGCTGCGACGGCGCACGGCTTCGGCCGCCTCCAGCGCCTGGCGCGCCCGCTCGGCGCTTTCCTGCTCGGTGGCGGCGATGCCCTCGGCGCCACCGGCGATCTCGCTCACCGCCTGCAGCTGGGACTGCAGGCGGCTGGCCAATTGCTCGGCGCTGTAGGCCACCTGCGCCGCGGCAAGGGCGTTATGGCAGGTGTTGCGCGAAAGGTTCTTGCTGAAGTCGGTGAACGCCTGCTGGCCACCCTCGGCGCTTGCGGCGACGTCACTCGTCGCCGGCCAGCGGACGAACCAAGGCCACAGCGATGCCCCCAGCCACAACAAGGCCATCACGGGCAACGGCGGCACCAGCCAGTGCTGAAGCAGCAGCAGGCCGATGATCAGCAGCCCCTGGAACAGGACGATCCCGGGCTGACGGCGAAAGGCGGGGCTCATGTGCGGCCTCTTGTTCTTGTCGAACGGACAGAGTGTTTTACCTATCCCCGCCACGAAACACAGTAGTTCCTTAGTAGCAACTGGCCTTCATGCGGGACCTTACAGGCTAGCGGCAGGCCCGCCGCAAACTGAAGACCCGCCGGCAGCGCCGTTCGTCCCGGCGGGCGCTCGCGCCGGAGTCGATTCAGGCGTCGGGACGATCGGGCGTGGCCAGCGGTAGCCCCAGCTGCACGCGCCGGCGCAGCCACGGGCTGGGCCGATAGCGCGGCTCCCCGCCGTAGCACAGCTGCAGGCCCTGCAGGATGGTGAGAATCCGCGCCGCGCCGTAGTGCGCGGCGAAACCCAGCGGGCCTTTCGGGTAGCCGAGGGCGAGCTGGACGGCGCGCTCCAGCGTCTGCGGCTCGGCGATGCCCTTCTGCGCGATCTCACAGCCGAGGTTGACGATGCTGGCGATCACCCGCTGGCTGACGAAGCCCGGCGAGTCGTTGATCACTTCGACGGGAACGCCGTCGCCCCCCAGCGCCTGGCACGCCTGTGCCTCCAGCGCCGGGTCGAGGGCCGGCTGGCGCATCAGCACGCGGCGCCTGTCGAAGTCGCTGAACGGGTCGAGGGCGATGCAGCGCGCCGCCGGCAACGCCAACCGCGCGATCATGCTGCTGGCATCCTCGCCCAGCGGGGTGAGGAGGCAGATGGCCCGCGCCGAAGGCTCCGCATCCGGTTCCAGCAACGCGCCGGCTCCGTGCAGAAGCGCGGCGACACGTCCGCGCAGTTCGGGGTCGCGGCTGTCCAGCCAGAACGGCCGGTCGACAGCGACCGCCTCGCGCCGCGGCTCCGCCGGGCGGATCTGCTGGCCGTTGTCGTAGCGGTAGTAGCCCTGGCCGCTCTTGCGCCCGAGCAGGCCGGCGGCGACGCGCTGGGCCGCCTGGTAGGACGGCGTGTAGCGCGGGTCCTGGTAGAACTGCCCGTGGACCGACTCCATCACCGCATGGGAAATGTCCAGCCCGGTCAGGTCGAACAGCTCGAACGGCCCCATGCGAAAACCCGGACCGTCGCGCAGGATACGGTCGATCTGCTCGGCGCTGGCGATCCCCTCGCTGAGGATGCGCAGGGCCTCGGTGCCGTAGGCGCGGCCGGCATGGTTGACCAGGAAGCCGGGGGTATCCGGGGTGACCGCCGGGAAGTGCCCGGCCTGCTCGGCGAGCCGCACCAGCCGCTCGATCACCTGCGCAGCGGTGCGTTCGCCGCGCACCACCTCGACCAGCTTCATCAGCGGCACCGGGTTGAAGAAATGAAAGCCCGCCACCCGCTCCGGACGGCGGCAGGCGGCGGCGATGCACGTCACCGAGAGCGACGAGGTATTGCTGGCGAGCACCGCCTCCGCGCCGACCAGCCCTTCCAGCTCGACGAACAGCGCCTGCTTGGCCTCGAGGTTTTCCACGATCGCCTCGATCAGCAGGTCGCAGCCCGCCAGTTCGGCCAGGGCATGCGCCGGCTGCATGCGCGCGAGCGTGGCGGCGAGCTGCTCGGCCGTCATGCGCCCCTTGGCGACGTTGCGCTCGAGCAGCTCGCGGTTGAATGCCAGCGCCTCGGCGACGGCCTCGGGGCGCGCGTCGTACAGCCAGACCTGCTGGCCGGCGGCGGCGAAGAGCTGGGCGATGCCGCGCCCCATGGCGCCGGCGCCGATGATGCCGATACGGGAAAACATGCGGACCTCCTCGATCGCTCTTATTTTTATTTCGCACAGCGGAATGACATTCCACACGATTGACCGAAAGCCTAAAGACTGCCAGGCTGCCGCGCAAGCCATCCGCGAACACAGCCATGCCCGACACTCATTATTCCGACATCACGCTGCGCCAGGTGGAAGCCACCGTCACCGGCTTCTTCCAGGACCTCGGCTGCCGCCTCGTCGACTACGCGCCCGACCTTGCGGTGGTCGAGCTGCTCCTGCTGCCACGCCACCTGAACAATGCCAGCAACCTGCACGGCGGGGTCAGCGCGACGCTGCTCGACGTGGCCATGGGCCTGTGCGGCACCTGGGCCGAGCATCCGGAGCAGCGCCGCGTCGCCACCACCCTGTCGATGACCGTCAGCTTCAGCGCGCCGGCGCCGACCGGCAGCCGCATCCGCGCGGTGGCCCGCTGCCGCTCCAGCGGCCACAAGGTGTTCATGGCCAGCTGCGACCTGCTCGACGAACAGCAGCGCCTGATCGCCTTCGGCGAGGGCGTCTACAAGCGCGGCCCGTTGCGCAGCGAACTGCCCTGACGCCATGACCGCCCTGCTGCCGCTGGCGCTGTTCTGCGAACTGCTGGCCCTGGTGACCCGGCTGCAACCGCTCAGCGTGGCCAGCGGGCTGCTGCTGGGGCTGTTCTTCGCCTGGCACTGGCGCTCGCTGATGCCCTATCCGCGCCGGCTCGGGCTGGTCACCCTGGGCCTGCTCGGCTACTGGCTGCTGCGCGGCGACGCCAGCTGGCCGCAAGGCCAGCGGATGCTCGCCTCGGCGGCGTACTACGGCGCCTTCATCGGCGCCCTGGGGCTGATGCACTGCCTGGTCAAGCGCCTGCACCAGCTCGGCGAACTGCACCGGCTGCTGCTCGCCGGACCGCGCGCGAGCCTCTATCCGAGCTATCTGCTGAGCACCTTCGCGATCAGCTCGATTCTCAGCTTCGGCATGCTCAACCTGGTCTGCGGCTCGCTGGATCGCCATCTGCAGAATCGCCGTTACAGCGAAACCCAGCGCCGCGAGGGCAGCCGCGGGGTGATGGTGACCGCCTTGCGCGGTTTCGCCCTGGTACCGCTGCTGGCGCCGACCAGCGTGGCGGTGGCGATCCTCACCCGCGAACTACCGGAGCTGAGCTGGGCCGCGCTACTGCCGTTCGGCCTGCTCGCCGCGGCGATCCTGCTGCTGGTCGGCTGGCCGCTGGAGAATCGCCGGCTGCAACAGCTGCACGGCATGGGCGCGTCCGGCACGCTCACGGACGAAGCGCCGCCGGCCGAATTCCGCGGCCTGCTGCTCGGCAGCCTGATCGGTATCCTGTCGATCGCCCTGCTGGCGGCGCTGACCTGGCTGTCGGCGACCCAGGCGGCGATGCTGCTGGTACCGCTGGCGGTGATCGGCCTCCTGTTCCGGCAGGGCGAAAAACCTCGCGCAGCCTACACGGAAGTGCGCGAAACCCTCGCCGGCATGCGCAACGAGACCTTCATCTTCGCCTGCTCGGCGCTGCTCGGCGGACTGACCGCCGCGCTGGTACCGGTGGCCACCCTGGCCACCCATTTCAGCGCCACGCCGCTGGCGCTGTTCGGCCTCGGCAGCGCCGGCCTGCTCGCCATCATCGGCCTGGCCCTGCTCGGCGTCGCGCCGATCATCTCGCTGAGCCTGTGCGCCGCGCTGCTGGCGCAACTGGCCGGGCACGGCGTGGCGGTCATGCAGCCGGCGGTGGCGCTGCTCGCCGGCTTCTCGCTGGCGATGCTGCTTTCGCCCTACGGCCCCTCGGCACTGATGCTGGCGCGCCAGGCGCAGCTCTCGCCATGGCGCATCGCCTTCGGCTGGAACGGGCGCTTCGTGCTGCTGGTGCTCGGGCCGTTATTGCTGGTGCCGTTGTTGGCCTAGCTGAGCGAAGCCTGGTCTTGAATAGGCAGGATTGGATATGGGGTGGAAGTCCCGCTTCATGATCGAGGCCGAAGGCCCCAGGCCAATCTCCCTCACACCCACCCATATTCCGCCATCGACAACGGCTCCCCCTCGCCGACGATGAAATGATCCAGCACCCGCACATCGATCAGCGCCAGCGCCTCCTTCAGGCGCAGGGTCAGCCGGCGATCGGCCTCGCTCGGTTCGGCCACGCCGGAGGGATGATTGTGGGTGAGGATCACCGCCGCCGCGTTCTGCGCCAGCGCGCGCTTGACCACCTGCCGCGGGTAGACGCTGGCGCCGTCGATGGTGCCGTGGAACAGCACCTCGAAGGCCAGCACGCGATGCTTGGCATCGAGGAACAGGCAGCCGAACAGTTCGTGCGGCTCGTGGCGCAGGCGCGCCTTGAGGTAGTCGCGCACCGCCTGCGGACTTTCCAACGCCGAGTCGCGGCGCAGGCGTTCGGCCAGGTGTCGCCGCGCCATCTCCAGCACCGCCTGCAGCTGAGCGAACTTGGCGGGGCCGAGCCCCAGGTGCGCACCGAATTCGGCGAGATCGGCTTCCAGCAGTGCGCGCAGGCTGCCGAATTCGCTGAGCAGATGCCGCGCCAGATCCACCGCACTCTTGCCGGCCACGCCGGTGCGCAGGAATATCGCCAGCAATTCGGCGTCGGAAAGCGCGGCCGCGCCCTGTTCGAGTAGCTTCTCCCGCGGCCGTTCCGCCGCCGGCCAGTCACGAATGCTCATGTCACCTCCCTGTCGAGCGGGCCCACTTCTCCGCTGTGGGCGCTGTGCTATCTTAGCCCGTCATTTTTTCCGGGGGTCCGGGCAAGTTCCGACGCAGTTCTCACCCCGGCAATTCTTACAAGATAGAAGGCAGGCCTATGCAGCGGCTGTATCGTAAACGCATCGTCCTGGGCGTCGGCGGCGGCATCGCCGCCTACAAGAGCGCCGAACTGGTCCGCCGCCTGCGCGACCACGGCGCCGAGGTCCGGGTGGTGATGACCCAGGGCGGGCGTGAATTCATCACCCCACTCACCCTGCAGGCGCTGTCCGGCCATCCGGTACATCTGGACCTGCTCGATCCCGCCGCCGAAGCGGCCATGGGGCATATCGAACTGGCCCGCTGGGCCGACCTGGTACTGGTCGCCCCGGCCACCGCCGACCTCATGGCGCGCCTGGCCCAGGGCACCGCCAACGACCTGCTGACCACCCTGGTACTGGCGACCAACGCGCCGGTGGCCCTGGCGCCGGCGATGAACCAGGCGATGTGGGCCGACCCGGCGACCCAGGCCAACCGCGAACTGCTGCTCGAACGCGGCATCCGCCTGTTCGGCCCCGGCTCCGGCAGCCAGGCCTGCGGCGACGTCGGCATGGGCCGCATGCTCGAGGCCGAGGAGCTGGCGCAGGCGGCTGCCGACTGCTTCGCCACCGGCACGCTGACCGGCCTGCACCTGCTGATCACCGCCGGGCCGACCCAGGAAAACATCGACCCGGTGCGCTACATCACCAACCACAGCTCGGGCAAGATGGGCTTCGCCCTGGCCGAGGCCGCCGCCGAGGCCGGCGCACGGGTGACGCTGGTCACCGGCCCGGTGTTCCTGCCGACGCCCGACCGCGTGCAGCGCATCGACGTGGTCAGCGCCCGCGACATGCTCGCCGCCTGCGAAGCGGCGATGCCCTGCGACCTGCTGATCGCCGCCGCGGCGGTGGCCGACTACCGCCCGGAAGTGGTCGCACCGCACAAACTGAAGAAAGACCCCAACAGCGGTGACGGCCTGCTGCTCCAGATGGTGCGCAATCCGGATATCCTCGCCACCCTGGCCAGCCGCCCGGATCGTCCGTTCTGCGTCGGCTTCGCCGCCGAAACCGAGAACCTGCTGGAATACGCCACGCGCAAGCTGCGCGACAAGAACCTCGACCTGATCGTCGCCAATGACGTGGCCAACCCCAGCATCGGCTTCAACAGCGAAGACAACGCCGTCAGCGTGATCGACCGCCAGCAGCACGAAACCCGCTTCGGCCAGGCCAGCAAGGGGCACATTGCCCGCGAGCTGGTGGCCTTCATCGCCGACCGCTACCAGAAACAGGCCTGACCCAACCATGCACGCACTCCAAGCGAAGATCCTCGACCCGCGCCTCGGCCGGGACTTCCCGCTCCCCGAATACGCCACCCCGGGCTCGGCCGGGCTCGACCTGCGCGCCATGCTGCAGAGCGACACCGTCCTGCAACCGGGCGAGACCCTGCTGATTCCCACCGGGCTGGCGATCCACATCGCCGATCCGGGCCTGGCGGCGCTGGTGCTGCCGCGCTCGGGCCTGGGCCACAAGCACGGCATCGTGCTCGGCAACCTGGTCGGCCTGATCGATTCGGATTATCAGGGCGAACTGATGGTGTCCTGCTGGAACCGCGGCCAGAGCGCCTTTTCCATCGCCGTCGGCGAACGCATCGCCCAGCTGGTGCTGGTGCCGGTGGTGCAGGCCCGCTTCGAGCTGGTCGCCGACTTCGACAGCAGCGACCGCGGCGCCGGCGGCTTCGGGCATTCCGGCAACCACTGAGCCCACTGCCCGCCTTTCAGGATGATTCGAGGAGCTTCATGGCACTCTTCAAACGCACAGCCAAGGATTCAGGCGTACTGAACCCGGCCGCCCCCCGCACCAAGCGTAGCGGCACGACCAACCTCAAGCCGCTGCTGGCCGGCCTGACGACCAGCCTGATCGGCCTCGGCGCCGCCGCCGCGCTGCTCTGGTTCGGGCTGCAGAACGCACAGCAACAGCAACAGGCGCTGCTCGCCAATGCCTGGGGCCAGAGCCAGGCGAGCGCCCTGCAGCAGGCCCTGCGCCAGTTGCAGGACGATACCCAGGCCAGCGTTGCCCGGCTGCGCCTGCTGGACGCGTTGGACGACGCACAGCAGACCGACGAGGCCGAGCGCAGCCTGCGCGGGCAGCCGGGCGTGGTCGATGCCTACCTCAACCCACTTGGCCGGATCAGGCCCGACAACAACCGCCCGGGGCCGATGAATTTCGCCGCGATGGATTTGCTGCAGCGCGCCGCAAACGGCCAGGCGCCAGCGGCGGAAGCCTACAAGATAGGCAATCGCTGGCTACTCTACAGCGCCACCGCGCTGCGCGCCGATCCGCAACAGCCGATACGCGGCACGCTGCTACTGGTGATCGAGCTCGAGCGGCTGCTCGCCGCGTTGCCCAGACTGCCCGTCGAGGCCGGTCAGTTGCGCCTGAGCCAACAGTTCTCCGGCGCACCGGCCCAACTGCTCATCGAGCGCGGCACAGGCGCCCGCGCGGCAACGACGCTGAACCTGTCCGTCGGCAACCCCAACTGGAAGCTGAGTTTCCAGCCGGGCAGCGCCGCCGGCAGCGCGACGATCCCGCCCCTGACGCTGCTGGCCGCCGCGCTGCTGGCGCTGGCCGGCGTGCTGATCGGCCTGCAGCTGGTGCTCGGCGCCCAGCAGCGGCGGCTGCGCGAGGATGTGTTGCAGATCAATCGGCTGCTGCAGGAACTCTCCACCGGCAAGACCATCCAAATACCGGCCTTGAGCCTGCCGGCGCTCGATGCGCTGGCCCGGAACATGGTCCGTCTGCCCATCCGCACCGCCGGATCGGCTCCGACTCACGCATCCGCTGCGGCGGCGCCCGCCGTCCGGCAAGCCAAATCCAGCGAGTACGTCGATCCGCGCGTGCCGGACACCGATATTCTCGACATCGATATTCTCGACGAGGACCAGGATCTTTTCGGCCTCGACAGCAAGGAGCGAGAAAACGCAATGAGCAGCGCCAAAGCCCCGAACTTGCCCGCCAGCATCTTCCGCGCCTACGACATCCGTGGCGTCGTCGGCGACAGCCTGACCAACGAAACCGCCTACTGGGTGGGCCGCGCGATCGGCTCGGAAAGCCTCGCCAAGGGCGAGCCCAATGTTTCCGTGGGCCGCGACGGCCGCCTCTCCGGTCCGGAACTGGTGCAACAGCTGATCCAGGGCCTGCTCGACAGCGGCTGCACTGTCAGCGACATCGGCATGGTGCCGACCCCGGTGCTCTACTACGCGGCCAACATCCTCGCCGGCAAGTCCGGGGTGATGCTCACCGGCAGCCACAACCCGCCGGACTACAACGGCTTCAAGATCGTCATCGCCGGCGACACGCTGGCCAACGAGCAGATCCAGGCGCTGCGCCGGCGCATCGAAACCAACGACTTGGCCGAAGGCGTCGGCAGCGTCGAGCAGGTCGACGTGCTCGAACGCTACTTCCAGCAGATCCGCGACGACATCGCCATGGCCAAGCCGATGAAGGTGGTGGTCGATTGCGGCAACGGCGTGGCCGGCGTCATCGCCCCACAACTGATCGAAGCGCTGGGCTGCAAGGTCATCCCACTGTACTGCGAGGTCGACGGCAACTTCCCCAATCACCACCCGGACCCGGGCAAGCCGGAAAACCTGGTCGACCTGATCGCCAAGGTGAAAGCGGAAAAGGCCGACCTGGGCCTGGCCTTCGACGGCGACGGCGACCGCGTCGGCGTGGTGACCAACGCCGGCAGCATGATCTACCCCGATCGCCTGCTGATGCTGTTCGCCAAGGACGTGGTCTCGCGCAACCCGGGCGCCGACATCATCTTCGACGTCAAGTGCACCCGCCGCCTCACCCCGTTGATCAGCGGCTACGGCGGCCGCCCGGTTATGTGGAAGACCGGCCACTCGCTGATCAAGAAGAAGATGAAGGAATCCGGCGCGCTGCTGGCCGGCGAGATGAGCGGCCACATCTTCTTCAAGGAGCGCTGGTTCGGCTTCGACGATGGCATCTACAGCGCCGCGCGCCTGCTGGAGATCCTCAGCCAGGACAAGCGCGATGCCGAACAGGTGTTCGCCGCCTTCCCCGCCGATATCTCCACGCCGGAAATCAACATCACGGTGACAGAAGAAAGCAAATTCACCATCATTGACGCCCTGCAACGCGACGCCCAGTGGGGCGAGGCGAACCTGATCACGCTCGATGGCGTGCGGGTCGACTATCCCAAGGGCTGGGGCCTGATCCGCGCCTCCAACACCACGCCGGTGCTGGTGCTGCGCTTCGAGGCTGACAGCGAGGACGAGCTGAAGCGCATCCAGGGCGTCTTCCGCACCCAGCTGCACAGCGTTGCACCCGACCTCAAACTGCCGTTCTGAATTCTGCGGAGCCCTGCATGACCCTCAGCCGTGAAGCTGCCACCCAATTCGCCCAGGTTCTGTCCGAGGCGCTGCCCTACATCCGCCGCTTCGTCGGCAAGACGCTGGTGATCAAGTACGGCGGCAACGCGATGGAGAGCGAGGAGCTGAAGACTGGCTTCGCCCGTGACATCGTGCTGATGAAGGCGGTGGGCATCAACCCGGTGGTGGTGCACGGCGGCGGCCCGCAGATCGGCGACCTGCTCAAGCGGCTGAACATCGAGAGCCACTTCATCGACGGCATGCGGGTGACCGACAGCCAGACCATGGACGTGGTGGAGATGGTCCTCGGCGGCCAGGTCAACAAGAGCATCGTCAGCCTGATCAACCAGCACGGCGGCAGCGCCATCGGCCTGACCGGCAAGGACGCCGGGCTGATCCGCGCGAAGAAGCTCAAGGCCACGCGGCAGACGCCGGAAATGACCAAGCCGGAAATCATCGACATCGGCCACGTCGGCGAAGTCACCGGGGTCAACAGCGAGCTGCTGGAGATGCTGGTGCACGGCGACTTCATTCCGGTGATCGCGCCCATCGGCGTCGGCGACAACGGCGAGTCGTACAACATCAACGCCGACCTGGTGGCCGGCAAGGTGGCCGAGGCGCTGAAGGCCGAGAAGCTGATGCTGCTGACCAACATCGCCGGCCTGATGGACAAGCAGGGCAACGTGCTCACCGGCCTGTCCACCGCCCAGGTCGACGCACTGATCGCCGACGGCACCATCTACGGCGGCATGCTGCCGAAGATCCGCTGCGCACTGGAGGCGGTGCAGGGTGGGGTCAACAGCGCGCACATCATCGATGGCCGGGTGCCCAACGCGGTGCTGCTGGAAATCTTCACCGACGTCGGCGTCGGCACGCTGATCACCAACAGCCAGCGCTGAATCCGGCGCAACGCAAAAAGGGGAGCCGCGGCTCCCCTTTTTCATGCCCGTCGCCTCAGAGGTCGATGCGCAAGGATTCGAACAGCGCCGGGATGCCCGGGAACATGCCGATACCCAGCATCACGCCGCAGAGCACGACGAACACGATCGTCGGGATCACCCAGCGATGCAGATGGCTCAGCGACTGGCCGCGCTCCTTGTCGCCGATCAGCCCCAGGTTGTCCAGCAGCACCGTCAGCGACCAGCCGAATACCGGGTTCACCAGCGCCGAGGAGAAGATCACGATGGCCGCCGACTGCGAGGTCTTGCCTTCGCGGGTCATCTGCATGCCGGCCTCCAGCAACGGCAGGAACACCCCGACCATCAGCGCCACACTGAGCACCGGCGGCCAGATAGCCAGGTCCATCGGGTAGCCCCACAGCGCCGCCACCACGCAGAGCAGTCCGGTCAGCAGCGCGCCCGCCGGAATCGGCCGCTTGGCGATCGCCGCCGGCACCATGAAGGTCCCCCAGGACGAAGCCAGGTTGCCGCCCCCCAGCGAGGTACCGACGATCTGCCGCGCAGCCGCGATGCACATGGTGTCGTCGATGTTCATCAGCACTTTCTTCGCTTTCGGCGGATAGTTCAGCTGCTGGAATACCCGGTGGCCGAGAAAGTCCGGCGACCACATCGCCACCGCCAGCACGGCGAACGGCGCGACAGCGATGAAGTGATGCAGCTCCGGCAGGCCGAGCTGCCAGCCGGTGGTCTCGCCCCACCAGTACATCGGGTTGAGGTTGGGGATGCCCGGCTCGGTGTTGAACTCGAACGGGGCGCCCATCAGGAAGGCGATCAGCGCGGCCAGTCCGGACCCCAGCGGTATCGCCAGCCAGCGCATGCGGATATGTTCCAGGTAGGCATACATCACGATGGTGGCGAATACCACGACGAAGGCGATGTAGCCCATGTCGAAGCCATCGGCCCAGCCGAACAGCTTCTTGATCTGCGACGTGACGCCGATGAAGCCCAGGTAGAGCAGCAAGCCCCCGCACACCCCGTCGCTGGTCAGGCGCGCCAGCAGGCTGCCACCCTTGAACACGCCGAGGGTGAAGCCCAGCACGCCGACCATGATCCCCAGCGCCATCGGGTGCCCGCCCGAAGCGACGATCAGCGGAATCAACGGAATCAACGGCCCATGGGTGCCGGCGAGGTTGGCGGTCGGATTGAGGAAGCCGGAAAACACCACCACGAACAGCAGCGCGGCGATCAGCATCTCGTAGCGGGCGTTCTCGATGACGAACTCGTTGGATAACCCCATCGGCCCGGCGAAAGCGGCGACGACAGCCGCCACCATGACGATCTTGCCGATGGTCGCCGCCATCGCCGGCACCCAGTCCTCGTATTCGAAGCGGTAGTCGCGAAACGGCAGGTTCACCCCCCAGCGTTTCGGCGCCATGATCTCCAGTTCATGCTCGAGATAATCCGAGCGAGTCGCGAAATCTCCCTTTGGCTTGTGAAGCTCCTGGTAACTGCGTAGGTCCCTACCATTCATGACGATCAGCCATACCCAAAAAATTCGCGCCACGGTACAGACTGACCTGCGACAACTCATCACTACCTTGAAACTATTGAGTTAGAGCGGTCTTTGTGATAGCAAGCAAGCTATGCATTAACGCCAACACGACGCCCCAGGGCTGGGCGTGGCCATCGGAAGGCAAGTGAAGGGGTGGCAACGGATCGGACTATTCCGTTCGCCCGAGCAGCTCGGCGATCCGCTGGCGATCCCCGGCGAAACTGACCTCGGCGTCGGCCCGCGCCTTCTCGTAGCGCTTGAGGTCCCGCAGCAGGCTGGCCTGCTCCCTTTCGAGGTTGGCGATCTGCGCCAGCAGGTTATCCGGAACCTGGCGCCCCGCCCTTTCGTGGTTGGCGGCCTGCTTCTGCAAAGCGTCGCGCTGGTTGCGCAACGCTTGCAGGTTGCCCTGCGCCAGGCCGATCACGCTGTCCAGCTCGGCGAGCTTGCGCGCCTCGGCCCGTTCCACATCCTCGACACTGGTGTACAGCCGAAGCAACTGGGCATCCGAGGCGGCACGGCGTTTCTGCGCCTGCAGCCGTTCGAACTCCTCGGCGGTCGGTGCCGGCGGGACTTCGCGGATGACGCGCCCTTGCTCGTTGAGCACCTGGTAGCCGCGACCGATGTGCTGCGGCGGTACGCCATGGCGGTCGAGCACCACTACGCCGCGATCGTCGACGTAGCGATACAACTCGGCAGCCATGGCCACGCCCGGGAGCAGGACGCCCAGCATGAACATCGTTCGAATGGCTGCCGATTTGCGCATGGCGGAACACCTATCCCGGGTCAGATTCCATATTGCTCGCGGTAGGCTTGCACCGCGGGCAGGTACTGCTTCAGTTGAATATCGTCGGCGAGATATTCCAGCACTTGCTCGAGGGACACAATACTGATTACCGGCATTCGATAATCACGTTCAACTTCCTGGATCGCCGACAGCTCGCCCTGGCCACGTTCCTGGCGATTGAGCGCGATCAGCACCCCCGCCGCCTCGGCGTTCTGCGCCTGGATGATCTGCATCACCTCGCGGATCGCGGTACCGGCGGTGATCACATCGTCGACGATCAGCACCCGCCCGGCCAGCGGCGCCCCCACCAGGGTGCCGCCCTCGCCATGGTCCTTGGCCTCCTTGCGGTTGAAGCACCAGGGCAGGTCGCGCTGGTGCCGTTCGGCCAAGGCGATGGCGGTCGCCGCGGCGAGTGGGATGCCCTTGTAGGCGGGGCCGAAGATGACCTCGAAATCGAGACCGCTTTCCACCACGGCCGCGGCATAGAAGCGGCCCAATTGGGCCAGGGCGCTGCCGCTGTTGAACAGGCCGGCATTGAAGAAGTACGGACTGGTACGCCCGGATTTCAGAGTGAACTCACCGAAGCGCAGAACCCCGCGCTCGATGGCGAAGCGAATGAACTCGCGCTGGTACGCCTGCATGAAGAAATTTCCCGGAAAGGCACGGATTTAGCTAATTGCGAAGAGCTTGGGTTATCATACACGCACGTGTTTTTAGGGGCCATTTATGCGGATCATCAGCGTCAACGTGAATGGCATTCAAGCGGCGGCACAGCGAGGATTGCTCAGCTGGCTGCAAGCGCAGAATGCCGATGTCATCTGCCTGCAGGATACCCGCGCCTCTGCCTTGGAACTCGACGAGCCCGCCTATCAGCTGGACGGCTACTTCCTCTATGCCTGCGACGCCGAAATCCCCGAACAGGGCGGTGTGGCGCTCTATTCCAGGCTGCAGCCGAAAGCCGTGATCGCCGGGCTGGGCTTCGAGACGGCAGATCGCTACGGGCGCTATCTACAGGCGGACTTCGACAAGGTCAGCATCGCCAGCCTGCTGCTGCCCTCCGGCCAGGGCGGCGACGCCAACCTGAACCAGAAGCTCAAGTTCATGGACGATTTCGCCCACTACCTGGACAAGCAGCGCCGCAAGCGCCGCGAGTACGTGTACTGCGGCTCGCTGTACGTCGCCCATCAGAAGCTGGATGTGAAGAACTGGCGCGATTGCCAGCAGGACCCGGGCTTCCTGGCGCCGGAGCGTGCCTGGCTGGACGAGATCTTCGGCAACATGGGCTACGTCGACGCACTGCGCGAAGTCAACCGCGAGGGGGACCTGTTCAGCTGGTGGCCAGACACCGAGCAGGCGGAAATGCTCAATCTCGGCTGGCGCTTCGACTACCAGATCCTCACCTCCGGCCTGCGCCGTTTCGTGCGCGGCGCCCGCCTGCCACGCCAGCCGCGCTTCTCGCAACATGCGCCGCTGATCGTGGATTACGACTGGACGCTGAGCCTGTAAATCAGCGGTTCGCAACGGCGGCCGGCGCGAACATCGCCGGCCGCCGCTCAGCTATCGACCGAAGATCGAAGCCGCCCTATTTGACCAGCCGCCAGCAGAACGGATAGCGGTAAGGCTTGCCCTCGTTGGCACGGATGCCGGCGATCACCACCAGCACCAGCGCCACCAGGCTGATCAGCACCATCAGCGGAAAGCCGATGAGAATCCAGGCGAGCACGCCGCAGATCATCATCAGGATGCTGAAGGTGATCTGGAAATTCAGCGCCTCCTTGCCCTGCTGATCGACGAAAGGATCGAGGTCCTTCTTCAGCTGCCAGACGATCAGCGGGCCGATGACATTGCCGATCATCGGCGCAAGGAACCAGAAGAACGCCGAATAGTGGCAGAACATGGCCCACTGGCGCGCCTCGCGGCCGGGCAACGGGGCCAGCTGCTGATCACTCATGCGCGCCCCCGCTCAGTCGGCTAGCGCCGCACGCTGCAGTTCGAACAACTGGCGCACGCCATCGTGCGCCAGGGCCAGCATGGCGTTGAGCTCGTCGGGATGGAACGGCGCGCCTTCGGCAGTGCCCTGCACCTCGATGAAGCCGCCAGCATCGGTCATCACCACGTTGAGGTCGGTCTCGGCGGCCGAATCCTCCAGGTAATCCAGGTCCAGTACCGGTTCACCCTGGTAGATGCCGACGGAAACCGCCGCCACCATCTGCTTGACCGGATCGCCAGCCTTGAGACCGCCGCGCTTCTTCAGCAGCTTCAGGGCATCGACCAGCGCGACCATCGCGCCGGTGATGGAAGCCGTGCGGGTACCGCCGTCGGCCTGGATCACGTCGCAATCGATGAACAGCGTGTTCTCGCCGAGCTTGCTCATATCCAGCGCCGCACGCAGCGAACGGCCGATCAGCCGCTGGATCTCCAGGGTCCGTCCGCCTTGCTTGCCGCGGGTCGCCTCGCGCTGGTTACGCTCGCCGGTAGCGCGCGGCAGCATGCCGTATTCCGCAGTCAGCCAGCCCTGGCCCTGGCCCTTGAGGAAGCGCGGCACACCGGTTTCGATGCTGGCGGTGCAGATCACCTTGGTATCGCCGAACTCGACCAGCACCGATCCCTCGGCATGCTTGGTGTAGTTGCGGGTGATCCGGATCGGGCGCAGCTGATCGGCGGCACGGCCACTGGGTCGTTTCATGGGGTGAACGTCCTGCTTGAGAAGAGAGTTGCCCGGCATTATAGAGGCCCCGGGCGGAAAAGGGGCCGGCCGGGCCGATACCGCTCACCGAATACGGGCATCCGGCCGGGAGCCATGCGGGAGCCAGCCGCGTCCACGCGTCGCGCGCATGGCGCGCTCTCAGCGCGCGCTCGACCGACATTGGCCGGCGGCCGCCTGCAGCCGGAGCCCTTTTCCTTTACAATCCTCCGCCTTTCGCAACCGCACCGAGAGGTATCCCCGATGGTCCACAGCATGACGGCCTTTGCCCGCAGCGAACAGGCCGGCACCCATGGCACCCTCAGCTGGGAAATCCGCTCGGTCAACCACCGCTACCTGGAGCCGCACCTGCGCCTGCCGGAAGCGTTCCGCGACCTCGAGGGCGCGGTGCGCGACGCCCTGCGCAAAGGCCTGTCGCGCGGCAAGGTGGAGTGCACCCTGCGCTTCGCCGAAGCCAACGAGCGCACCACGCTGCAGGTCGACCATGATCGCGCCAGCCAGTTGATCGCCGCCGCCGAGAGCATCGCCGCATTGATCGCGCAGCCGGCGCCGATCGATCCACTGCAGGTGCTCGGCTGGCCCGGTGTGCTGGTGGGCGACGCGGTCGATCCGCAGGCACTCAACCAGAGCGCGCTGGAGCTGTTCCACCAAGCCCTCGAGCAGCTCAAGGACGGCCGCCGGCGCGAAGGCGACGAGCTGGCCAAGCTGCTCGGCGAGCGCCTGGACAGCATCCTCCAGGAAGTCGCCACGCTGCGCGAACAGGTTCCGCAGATGCTGGCCGCCCAGCGCCAGAAGCTCATCGATCGCTTCGCCGAGATACGGGCCGAACTCGACCCGCAGCGCCTGGAACAGGAAATGGTGCTGCTGGCGCAGAAAAGCGACGTCGCCGAGGAACTCGACCGCCTGAGCACCCACGTGACCGAGGTGCGCCGCGTGCTCAAGGCCGGCGGCGCCGCCGGGCGCCGTCTCGACTTCCTCATGCAGGAACTCAACCGCGAAGCCAACACGCTCGGCTCGAAGGCCTTCGACCCACGCAGCACGCAGGCGGCGGTCAATCTCAAGGTACTGATCGAGCAGATGCGCGAACAGGTGCAGAACATCGAATAACCGCCGGCCGCACGAGCGGCTGGTCTACCTTCTCTAATCAGCAACCACAGCGCTTCCAGGAACCCGTAATGTCCGCCACCACCGGTACGCTCTATATCGTTTCCGCACCTTCCGGGGCCGGCAAGACCAGCCTGGTCAAGGCCCTGATCGATGCACAACCGCAGGTGCGGGTCTCGGTTTCGCACACCACGCGCGCCATGCGCCCGGGCGAGGTCGACGGGGTCAACTACCACTTCGTCAGCCGCGAGGATTTTCTCCAGCGCCTGGAACGCGACGAATTTCTCGAGCATGCCGAGGTGTTCGGCAACCTCTACGGCACCTCGCAGCGCTGGCTGGAAGAAACCCTGGCCGAGGGTTACGACCTGATCCTGGAGATCGACTGGCAGGGTGCCCAGCAAGTGCGCCGGCTGATGCCCCACGCCAAGTCGATCTTCATCCTGCCGCCGACCCAGGAAGCCCTGCGCCAGCGCCTCAACAACCGCGGCCAGGACAGCGACGAGATCATCGAGAAACGCATGCGCGAGGCGGTCAGCGAGATGAGCCACTACGTCGAGTACGACTACCTGGTGATCAACGACGATTTCGCCCACGCGCTGATCGACCTGCAGTCGATCTTCCGCGCCAACCAGCTCAAGCAGCGTACCCAGCAGCAGCGCCACGCCCGCCTGCTCGGCGAGTTGCTGGCGTAGGTTGGGTTGAGGAGCGAAGCGACGAAGCCCAACATGAGCATGCAACCGGCAACGCCTGGGAGTCGTCGTGTTGGGCTTCGCTACGCTCAACCCAACCTACGCTCAACCGACCACGCGCCGCGAAGAAACAGCGCTTCCATTAAGGCTGGTGATTTTTTAAACTAATCCGTCCGCTCGCCCATCCGGGCATGCTCCATCGCTATTGAATCAGAGGAACACCATGGCCCGCGTTACCGTTGAAGACTGCCTGGACAACGTCGATAACCGCTTCGAGCTGGTCATGCTCGCCACCAAGCGCGCGCGCCAGCTGGCTACCGGCGGCAAGGAGCCGAAAGTGGGCTGGGAAAACGACAAGCCGACCGTCGTCGCGCTGCGTGAAATCGCTTCCGGGCTGGTCGACTACGATGTCATTGCCCAGGACGAAATCGTCGATGACGAACCGCTCTTCACCCAGTACGAGGAAGAGCCGAACGAGGCCATCTAACTAAATGCCAGGTCGAAGTCGAACCGCGAACATCGAAGCCCGCCGGCAAGGAGCGCTACCTTGCCAGCCATAGACGCTCTTGCGGATCGCCTGTCGACCTACCTCGGCCCCGACCAGGTCAACCTGGTCCGCCGTGCCTATTTCTACGCCGAGCAGGCCCATGACGGCCAGCGCCGGCGCAGCGGCGAAGCCTACGTCACCCACCCCCTGGCAGTCGCCAACATCCTCGCCGACATGCACATGGACCATCAGAGCCTGATGGCCGCGATGCTGCATGACGTCATCGAGGACACCGGCATTCCCAAGGACGCACTGATCGCGCAGTTCGGCGAAACCGTTGCCGAGCTGGTCGACGGGGTCAGCAAGCTGACCCAGATGAACTTCGAGACCAAGGCCGAGGCCCAGGCCGAGAACTTCCAGAAGATGGCCATGGCCATGGCCCGCGATATCCGCGTGATCCTGGTCAAGCTCGCCGACCGCCTGCACAACATGCGCACCCTGGAAGTACTGGCCGGCGAGAAGCGCCGGCGTATCGCCAAGGAAACCCTGGAAATCTACGCGCCCATCGCCAACCGCCTGGGCATGCACTCGATGCGCGTGGAATTCGAGGACCTGGGCTTCAAGGCGATGTATCCGATGCGCTCCGAGCGCATCCGCGCCGCGGTGCGGCGTGCGCGCGGCAACCGCAACGAGATCGTCGAGAAGATCGAGCAGTCGCTGATCCACTGCCTCGAGCGCGAAGGCCTCGAAGGCGAGGTGATGGGCCGCGAGAAACACCTGTACAGCATCTACAAGAAGATGCGCGGCAAGCGCAAGGCGTTCAACGAGATCATGGACGTCTATGCCTTCCGCATCGTGGTGGACAAGGCCGACACCTGCTATCGCGTGCTCGGCGCCGTGCACAGCCTGTACAAGCCGCTGCCGGGCCGCTTCAAGGACTACATCGCGATTCCCAAGGCCAACGGCTACCAGTCGCTGCACACCACGCTGTTCGGCATGCACGGCGTGCCCATCGAAATCCAGATCCGCACCCGCGAAATGGAAGAGATGGCCAACAACGGTATCGCCGCGCACTGGCTGTACAAGTCCGAAGAAGACGAGGTGCCCAAGGGCACCCACGCTCGCGCACGCCAGTGGGTCAAGGGCGTGCTGGAACTGCAGCAACGCGCCGGCAATTCGCTGGAATTCATCGAGAGCGTCAAGATCGACCTGTTCCCCGACGAGGTCTACGTCTTCACTCCCAAGGGCCGCATCATGGAGATGCCCAAGGGCTCGACCGCCGTCGATTTCGCCTACGCGGTGCACACCGACGTCGGCAATACCTGCATCGCCTGTCGCGTCAACCGCCGCCTGGCGCCGCTGTCGCAGCCGCTGGAAAGCGGCTCGACGGTGGAGATCGTCACCGCGCCGGGCGCCCGGCCGAACCCGGCCTGGCTCAACTTCGTCGTCACCGGCAAGGCACGCACGCACATCCGCCACGCGCTCAAGCTGCAGCGCCGCTCGGAGTCGATCAACCTCGGCGAGCGCCTGCTGAGCAAGGCGCTCAGCGGCTTCGAGACCAGCCTCGAGAAGATCGACCCCGAACGTATCCGCCAGGTCCTCACCGAATACCACATGGAATACGTCGAGGACCTGCTGGAGGACATCGGCCTGGGCAACCGCATGGCCTACGTCATCGCCCGCCGCCTGGTCTCGCGTGATGGCGAGCAGGCGCCGGCGCTCGAAGGCCCGCTGGCGATCCGCGGCACCGAGGGGCTGGTGCTCAACTACGCCAAGTGCTGCACGCCGATTCCCGGCGACCCGATCGTCGGCCATCTGTCCGCCGGCAAGGGCATGGTGGTGCACCTGGAAAGCTGCCGGAACATCAGCGAGATCCGCCACAACCCGGACAAGTGCATCCAGCTGTCCTGGTCCAAGGATGTCACCGGCGAGTTCAACGTCGAACTGCGCGTCGAGCTGGAACACCAGCGCGGCCTGATCGCCCTGCTCGCCGGCAGCGTCAACGCCGCCGACGGCAACATCGAGAAGATCGGCATGGACGAGCGCGACGGGCGCATCAGCGTAGTCCAGCTGGTGGTCAGCGTGCACGACCGCGTGCATCTGGCGCGGGTGATCAAGAAGCTGCGGGCGATCAAGGGCGTGACGCGGATCACCCGGGTCAAGGCGTAACCGCGGCTGCAACCTGCAAGAAAAGCCCCGCCGGTGAAGACCGTGCGGGGCTTTTTTACACTCCGCTATCGTGCAAGTTCTGGCGCAACCGGCGCCCAGCCGCGAACCAGCCCATAAAAAACCAAACGCCATTTGCACTCACCACTGCCCATGCGGCAAGGTACCGGCTCGCATACCGATAGGGAGATTGGTCATGTCCGGCAAACCCGCCGCCCGCCTGGGCGACCCCACCGCCTGCCCCAAGACCGGGCATGGGACCAACCCCATCGCCAGCGGCTCGCCCGATGTCTTCTTCGACGGCCTGCCCGCCGCCCGCGCGGGCGACACCACCGGCTGCGGCAGCGCCCTTTCGGGCAACCTCATCCCCAACGTGCTGATCAATGGAAAACCAGCCGCCACCCTGGGCAGCCTCGGCGACCACGGCAGCGTGGTGATCGGCGGCTCGGGCACCGTCATCATCGGCACCTCGCACACCCCGGCGCCCTTCGTGCCGCCCGAGCCGCTGAATGTCGCCAGCGCCGCGGGTGCCATGCCGGCCAGCCCCGCCTTGCCCCAACGGCCGGCCACCCCCATGGCCCGCGCCTGGCGGGAGGAACCCGGCGACCTCGCCACGCTGGGGCTGGAAGAAGAGGACGAAGAGGAAGAACTGGACGAGCAGCCGCAGCAGCAGGTGCGCCAGGCCGTCACCCTGCGCATCGGCGTGTTCTTCGACGGCACCGGCAACAATGCCACCAACAGCGCCATCGGCGCCCAGTGCCGCGCACCGGCACTCGGCCTCGGCGAGCAGGAAGCACTGGCCATGGTCCAGCGCTGCGAAGCCCATCATCTCGCCCCGGACAGCAGCTATGCCAACGATGTAAGCAATATCTGGCGGTTGTATGACCTTTACCGGGATGATTCAGGCCAGGCATTAACCCCGGACAAGAAGAACGCCAATCTACGTGTTTACGTCACCGGTATCGGTACAACCACCGGCCAGCCGGACACCCGCTTTCCTGGCCAGGCCTTCGGTCGCGGCGCGACGGGCTTGCTGGCCAAGATCGACGAAGGCCTGGCCTTGCTGGAAAAAGCGCTGGTTAGCTTCAAGGACGAAAACCCCGAAAGCGCACTGGCCCGGCTGGAACTGGATATCTTCGGCTTCAGCCGCGGCGCGGCGGCGGCCCGGCATTTCGCCAACCAGATGCTCCTGCGCGAACAGGGACCATTGGGCAAGTTGCACCGTAGGCGCAGGCTCGGCCTGGCACCCGGCTTCGACTGGCGGGACGCCGTCGTCATCAACTTCATCGGCCTGTTCGATACCGTGGCCGCCCTCGGCGGCTGGGACGACTGGGGCGATCCCAGCGATGACGTCAACGGCGGTATCGACCTCCATCTGGCGCCCGAGGCGGCCCGCCGGGTGGTGCATCTGGTCGCCCGCGACGAATACCGGCGCAATTTCGCCCTCAACCAGGTTGCCCCGCCGCACCGGGAAATCGTCCTGCCCGGCGCCCATTCGGACCTGGGCGGCGGCTATCCGCCGCTGGACAGCGAGCGGCTCTACCCGATACGCCCGCGCAGTAACTGGGTCAGCCGGGCGACCAGCCCATTCAGCACCCTGGCCTACCAGCAGGCGCAACGCGACACCGAATATGCCCGCCAGGCCGACCTGCTCGATCCGCATGACCGTACCGCGCGGCTGGAAACGGACGTCTGGGAACACTTCACACCCTTCAGCGGCGGGCGTAGTGACCAGATGAAATACGTACTGGCGGCCCCCTATCTGGAGCGCCGGGTCTATGGGCACCTTTCGCGGGTGTATCTGCGGGTCATGCATGCGCTGGCGGTGGAGGCAGGCGTTCCCTTCAATCGCATCCAGGAAAAAGACCCGGCTCTAGCGCTTCCGGAAGAGCTCATGCCCATCAGCGACAAGCTGCTGGCCTGGGCCAGAAGCGGCAGCGGTGCGCTGGATATGGAAGAGGAACGCCTGCTGAGCCAGCGCTACGTCCACCTGTCGGCCAACTGGAATGCCGCCGCCGGACGCGGCGGCAGCCTGCTCGATGTGGTCTTCGTCAATGCCCCGGCCGAGCGCGGACGGATACGCCATGCCGACAGGCCGCGGGAGAAAAAGCGATGAGAGCACCGCTGCTTGTCCTGTTCCTCCTGCTGCTCGGCGGTTGCGCCGAGAGAAACCCCGGCAGCCTGCCTTACAAATACTGGCGCCTGGGCTTCCTGGCCCCGGACTATATGGAAGCCTGGGTGGAAACCGCCGATGTGGAAGATATCCGCGGACATAGGTTCTTCCATGTGGGCAGCGGCATAGTTGCCGTTCGTACCCCTGCTGAAGGCCAAGGAAATGCGGCCGGATGGGGCGAACGCTTCGGCTGGGGCGCAGGCCGCCACGTCAACGGCGCCGACCTGCCCCGGCGCATCTACGTGCGCTGGCAATCCCTCGCCGAGCCCCAGACCTACCGGGTCATCCTCGATATCCCCGAACGCGCGCGACAGTTGATGAGCGAGCGGCTCGACCCGCCCTGCCCCGCCAGCGAATACCGTGAAGCCCTCGCCTTGGGTCTCGCCCCTGGCGGCGTGGTCAGGGGCTGGGTCATGAGCACCTGCGGCGGGCCCATCGAAGTCCTGCGCGCCCAAGCGGAAATCGAGCCCAAGGGGCCTTATGGCGGGCAATCCGATGGCGAGTATTACTTCCTCTCGGAAACCTCCAGAGCCTATATCGAACAGCACGGTATTCCCTACGGATCATGGTGATCATGACCGCACGCAACCTATCGCTCATCCTGGCCTCACTGCTGCTCGGCGGCTGCGCCGAGAGAAACCCCGGCAGCCTGCCTTACAAATACTGGCGCCTAGGCTTCCTGGCCCCGGACTATATGGAAGCCTGGGTGGAAACCGCCGATGTGGAAGATATCCGCGGACATAGGTTCTTCCATGTGGGCAGCGGCATAGTTGCCGTTCGTACCCCTGCTGAAGGCCAAGGAAATGCGGCCGGATGGGGCGAACGCTTCGGCTGGGGCGCAGGCCGCCACGCCAACGGCGCCGACCTGCCCCGGCGCATCTACGTGCGCTGGCAATCCCTCGCCGAGCCCCAGACCTACCGGGTCATCCTCGATATCCCCGAACGCGCGCGACAGTTGATGAGCGAGCGGCTCGACCCGCCCTGCCCCGCCAGCGAATACCGTGAAGCCCTCGCCTTGGGCCTCGCCCCTGGCGGCGTGATCAGGGGCTGGGTCATGAGCACTTGCGGCGGGCCCATCGAAGTCCTGCGCGCCCAGGCGGAAATCGAGCCCAAGGGACCGTATGAAGGAACCTCCCAGGGAGGACACCGGCCCCTCTCGGAAACCTCCAGAGCCTATATCGAACAGCACGGCATTCCCTACGGCTCTTGGTGAGCAGGCAGTTGCAAGCCGCAGCCGCTGCTTCCGTGCAAGACCGGGTTAGAATCCTTCCCTCGGCTTTTCGCTCTTCACTTGAAGCTTGCCACTCGAGGCTTGCCGCTATCCCAGAAGGAGATTCCCATGTCCCGCACCGTGATCAACACCGACAAGGCCCCCGCCGCCATCGGCACCTATTCCCAGGCCATCCGGGCCGGCAATACCGTCTACATGTCCGGACAGATCCCCCTGGACCCCAGGACCATGGAGCTGGTGGAAGGCTTCGAGGCGCAAGCCGTGCAGGTCTTCGAGAACCTCAAGGCGGTGGCCGAAGCGGCCGGCGGCTCGCTGAAGGACATCGTCAAGCTCAACATCTTCCTCACCGACCTGGGCAATTTCGCCACCGTCAACGAGGTGATGAGCCGCTACTTCCAGTTGCCGTTCCCGGCCCGCGCGGCCATCGGCATCGCCGCCCTGCCCAAGGGTGCGCAGGTAGAAATGGACGCGGTCATGGTGATCGACTGAGCGTCCCCGCCGCCGGCGCGGTGGGCTCGCCGCGCCGGTAACACGGCCTCAACGCACTAGGACCTCGACCCGCCGGTTGCGCGGCTCGGCGGTTGCATCCGGCGTCGCCACCAGCAGGTTGCGCTCGCCGTGGGACTCCACCCGCAGTTCCATCGCCTCCAGCCCTCTTTTCCTCAGCAGTTCGGCTACGCCTTGTGCGCGCCGCAAGCCGACCTGTTCGTTGGCTGCACGCTGGCCGAGGGTATCGGTATGGCCGATCACCGTGACCACCGGATAGTCGCGCCGGCGCGCCGCCAGCAGTATGCGCTCCAGCGTCTGCTCGGCGGCGCTGCCCAGCCCGCCAGTGGCCTCGATCGGCAGCACGAAGCGCTCCGGCAATGCCGGCTGCGCCGCCAGCGCTGCAGCGAAATCCGCCTTGCGGCGCAGCTCATTGACCGCAAATGGCCGCTCCGCGCCACCGATGGCCATTCCCTGCCCAGGCGTTTCGAGCAGGCGCTGCCCGGCCTCGCCCAGCGCCACGCCGCCCTGCCCGCCCGGATCGTCCGCCAGCGCCACGTAGGATTGCCGCGCACAGCCGCTCAGTGCCGCACTGGCCAGCAGCGCCATACCCATCATTCGCAAGAACCGTTTCACTCGATCACCTTCAGCAACACGTGGCCACCACGCACCTGGACAAGGCCTTCCGGGGTATCGATGGCAATCGCCTGCGGATCGAGGCGCGCCATGTCCCCGGGAATCAGGCTCAGCGTGCCGCGGGTGAGCGTGGCGCGCAGGTGCAGCGCATCCTGCGCCGGGGCGAAGCGATACTCCTCCAGGATCAGCTCGCTGCGCGGACCGAAGGACAACACGCTGCCGTCATTGAGGATCACCCCCAAACCGCCTTCGGCCCCGGTGCTCAGCGCCACCCCCGGCAGCACCGCCTGGCCGACCTTGGCCGCATTGGTATAGCCGCGACTGCTGACATAGGCGGCCCCCATCACCCTGGCGACATGCCCGCTGGGTTCGGGCAGATTCTCCGCCGGAGCCGGCAGCAGCCACATCGCCGGCACGACGCTCAACGCACGCAACAGATTTTTTTTCAGATAGCTCATCGGGGCTCTCGAGTCGACATGCTCAGGGCGGATTCACCGCTAATCCACACCCGCTCACTAAGGCAGCCCAAATCGCCACAAATTCCCGCCGCTTCGTTCAATGGATAGCCGAGCATGTCGACGATCGGCGGTTCCCGGCATCCCGGGTCATTCGTCGCAAACCCGCCGGCCGTTCGTCGCACGACCATTCACAGGGGCCCGCTTGCCGTATCCTCGCCGCTGTCGGCAGTTCAATATCCGACCAGCGGTCTGGCCCATAACGCCCTCCAAATATCGCCAGCGACCGCACTCCGCCTTGGTGCGCATGCGGGCCATTTCACGCCCGTAGCCGAAAACTGTGGTCCGCCTGCGAGGCGGTTGTTTTGTCGATGCGTCGGATCTCCCGATTGGATGTGAAATGAAGAAACCACGTCTGCTTCAAGGTCGCCGCGGCCTTGCGCTGTCCATTTTCGCGCTGTTGCTGCTCACGGCCCTGGCCGGCTGGCAGTTGAACCCCAGTACTCCGGACGCCCCCCCTGCCGCCGGCTCGGCGGCGGCGATGCTCGCCCAGTTGCAGACCTCCCGAGAGTCCTGGGAAGCCGACCGCGGCGATCTCTCCCGGCTGATGGGCGACCTGCGCGACGGCGCCATCGCCAGCGCCGCCTTGGGCGCCGATGCGGTCTACATCACCGCCGAGGGTGATCGGCGCTACTGGATACCGGACCAGTCCGGGCGCGTCGCCGCGCTGCTGCTCGAACGCTACGCCGACGGCCGCGGCGAGCTGTTCCCCTTGACGCTGTTCCAGACCGATGCCGAAAAACCCTTCTACAAGGCACTGCTGCCCTACTCGCCGATCGCCCTGCTGTTGCTCGCCGCGGCGCTCTACTTCGGCCTGAAGACCCGCCATTTCCAGGTGCAGCGCAAAGGCAGCGGCATCACCTTCGCCGATGTCATCGGCGCCGCCGAGGCCAAGCAGGCGCTGCACGACGTTACCGCCTACCTGCGCGATCCCGCCGCCTATGCCCGGCTCGGCGCCCGCCCGCCCAAGGGCGTGCTGCTGACCGGCGAACCCGGCACCGGCAAGACCCAGCTGGCCAAGGCGCTGGCCAGTGAATCCAACGCCAGCTTCATCCAGGTCACCGGCAGCGATTTCTCCTCGATGTACTTCGGCGTCGGCATCCAGAAGGTCAAGTCGCTGTTCCACACCGCGCGCAAGCAGGCGCCGTGCATCATCTTCATCGACGAGATCGACGGCATCGGCAAGCGCGCCGAGCAGCAGCGCTCCAGCGATGCCGAGAGCAACCGCATCATCAACCAGTTTCTCGCCGAGATGGACGGCTTCGACCCGGCCAGCGGCGTGCTGGTACTGGGCGCGACCAACTTCCCCAACTCGCTCGACCCGGCGCTGGTGCGCGAGGGCCGTTTCGACCGCTCGATCGCCGTCGGCCTGCCGGGCCTGGAGGATCGCGAGGCGCTGTTCCGCCTGTATGCCGGCAAGATCAACGCGGCGCCGGCACTGGATTTCGCCCAGCTGGCGCGCAACACCGTCGGCCTGACGCCAGCGGCCATCGCCTACATCGTCAACCACGCCGCCCTGCTGGCTGCCCGCACCGGCGCCAGGCAGGTCGACATGGCGCGTTTCGTCGATGCCGTCGAGACCTGCCGCATCGGCGAGCAACCCTCCGGCGTGACGCCGATGTCGCCGACCGACCGCAAGCGCATCGCCGTGCACGAGGCCGGCCATGCGCTGGTCGCCGCCGCGCTCAATGTCGGTCGGGTCGAAAAGGTCACCATCCTGCCGCGCGGCCAGGCGCTGGGCGTGACGCTGGTGACGCCGGTCGAGGACAAGCGGCTGCACATGTATTCCGAGCTGCGCAATCGCATCCAGATGCTGCTGGCCGGGCGCGGGGCCGAACAGCTGTACTTCCACGAGGTCTCGTCCGGTGCCGGGCAGGACTTGCAGGAAGCCTCGAAGATCGCGCTGTCCATGGTCGGCGCGCTGGGCATGGGCCCCCGCGGCTCGCTGCTGAGCCTGCAGGCCGTGCGCGAGGCCCATCTGGACAGCGATCCGCGCGAGGCCCTGGAAGCCGCTGACGAGCTCCTGCAGCAACTCAACCAGGATTGCCTCGCGCTGCTGCAGCGGCTCAAGCCGGCGCTCGATCACATCGCCGCGCAGCTGCTCGAATGCGAGACGGTGCCCGGCGAGGAAGTCCTGGCCGCCATCGCCCGGCTTCCGGCCGACCGTGCTCATGGCGTCTCGCCGCTGCACGGCGCGGGCGCGGGCCTGGAGCGGGTCGCCGCCTCGGCCTTCGACGACAGCACCGGCGCGCTGTTCGACATGGTCGCCGGTGAGCACGAGACACCGGCGGAACCGGAAGGCCCTGGAATGGCCTGAGGCCTGCGCGCACGGCGCATGTCGCTGCGGCTCCCTTGCCGATATGCTGGGCGCCTATCGCTGACGGAGCCGGAGTATGGATTCCATTCCCTTGTGGTTGCAGGCCGGCTTCTGGGGCCTGCTGGCTGGCTCGGCGCTGCTGCTGGGCGCGGCCGCGGGCTACTGGTTGCCGATCCCCCGGCGGCTGATCGCCGCCATCATGGCCTTCGGCGCCGGCGCACTGATCTCCTCGCTGGCGTTCGAACTGATGGACGAGGCCCTGCGGATCGGCGGGCTGGGTGCCAGCGCGATCGGCTTCATGGGCGGTGCCGCCCTCTACACCGCGGCCAACCGGCTGCTCGCCACGGCCGGCGCCAAGCACCGCAAGCGTTCGGGCGACCTGCAGCCCTCGGAGCGGGACGACAGCGGCAGTGGCCTGGCGATTGCCGTGGGCGCACTGCTCGACGGCATCCCGGAGTCCATCGTCATCGGCCTCGGCCTGATACACGGCGGCGGCGTGGGCCTGGCGGCGGTGGTCGCGGTGTTCCTCTCCAACCTTCCCGAAGGGTTGTCGAGCGCCGCCGGCATGAGGCGGGCCGGGCGCTCGGCGCGCTACATCTTCGGGGTCTGGGGCGGCATCACCCTGGCCTCGGGGATTGCCGCCCTGGTCGGCTACGGTGCCTTCCAGGATCTCGACGGCGAAGCGATCGCCGCCACCACCGCGGTCGCCGCCGGCGCGATCCTCGCCATGCTGGCCGATACCATGATCCCCGAGGCGTTCGCCGATACCCAGGACTACGCGGGGCTGATCACCGCCCTGGGCTTTCTCACCGCCCTGGCATTTTCCGCCGGCATGCCCTGAACCTAGCGGCGCAGCAGGCTCAAGGCAGCAGCACCAGGCGGTTGGGCAGCTCGTTGCGTGCGTGGGTCTTCGGCACGTGCTGCGCCAGCAACGCGCCGCTGGCCTCGATGCAACCGAGGAAGCCTTCGAGCACCTGGCCCTGTCTCACGCGTTCGGTGAAGGTCGCGACGATCGATTCCCAGGCGGCGTTGTCGATACGGCCGGCGACGCCGCGATCGACGAGGATTTCCACGTAGCGCTCGGCCTCGGCGACGAAGATCAGCACGCCGGTGTCGGCATCGGTGTGGTGCAGGCCCAGTTCGATGAACTGCCGGCGGGCCAGGTTGCCGGCCCGCCAGCGGCGCACCGCGCGCGGGATCAGCCGGCTGGTCAGCGCCGGGCTGCGAAATACCCAGGCCAGCACGACGAAAGTCGCCCATTGCACCAGCAGCAGCTGCCAGGCGCCCAGCCAGCCGCTGAAGAACAGCGCGGCGCCGGGCACCAGCAGCGCGATCAGGCTGGCCCAGAGCAGCGGGATATAGCGATAGTCGTCGGCCTGGGCGGCGAGCACGGTCACCACCTCGGCGTCGGTGCCACGCTCGATCCGCTCGATCGCCGCGGCCACCTGTTGCAGTTCGCTTTCGCTCAGTAAGGTCATTGCGCATCCATCGTCGAATTACCAGCCGCCCGAGGCGCCACCGCCGCCGAAGCCGCCTCCACCGCCGCCGAAACCACCACCACCGAAGCCGCCACCGCCAAAACCGCCACCGCGGCCCATGCCGCCGAGCAGGGCCCCGAGCAGCAGGGCACGACGGCCGCCGCCACGACCACCACCGCCGCCGATGAGGAAGATCGCCACCAGCATCAGGAAAAAGCCCAGTATTCCCAGCCCGCCGGGTTGCTGCTGACCCACCGGCATGACCGGGCGCAGCTCCGGTGGCAGCGGGTCGCCGCCAAGCACGGTGATCATCGCTGACGCCCCCTCGCTGATGCCGGCGGCGAAATCGCCGCGCTGGAACGCCGGGACGATGATGCGGTTGATGATCACCGAGGATTGCGCATCGGTCAGCCGATCCTCCAGCCCGTAGCCGACTTCGATGCGGACCTTGCGGTCGTCACGGGCGACGATCAGCAGCGCACCGTTGTCCTCGCCCGCCTGACCGATGCCCCAGGCACGCCCCAACGTCACACCGAACGCCTCGATGCTGCGCCCCTGCAGGTCCGGCACGGTGACCACCACCACCTGCTCACCCGTCGCCTGCTCGTGGGCGGCGAACAACCGGGTCAGGCGCGCCTCGGTCTGCGCGTCGAGCAATTCGGCCCGATCCACCACCCGGCCGCTCAGCGCCGGCAGCGCGGCTTCCTGGGCGACGGTACCGCCGGCGCACAACAGCAGGCCGAGTGCCAGCGCGAGTGCATGGATCATCGGAACTGGACTTGCGGCGCCTGCTCGGCGTTCTCGGCGGTGGCCTCGAAGTTCTCGCGGATCGGCATGTCGCTGTACATCAGCATGTGCCAGATGCGCCCGGGGAAGGTGCGGATCTCGGTGTTGTAGCGCTCCACCGCGGCGATGAAATCGCGCCGGGCCACGGCGATGCGGTTCTCGGTGCCTTCGAGCTGCGACTGCAGGGCGAGGAAGTTCTGGTTCGATTTCAGGTCCGGATAGCGCTCGGACACCGCCATCAGCCGGCTCAGGGCGCCGGTCAGCTGGTTCTGCGCCTCCTGGAAGCGCTGCAGTTGCTGCGGATCGTCCAGGGTGCTGGCATCGACCTGGATCGAGGTGGCCTTGGCCCGCGCCTCGACCACGGCGGTAAGGGTTTCCTGCTCCTGGCGGGCGAAGCCCTTGACCGTTTCGACCAGGTTGGGGATCAGGTCGGCGCGCCGCTGGTACTGGTTCTCCACCTGCGACCAGGCGGCCTTGACCTGCTCGTCGTAGGTCGGAATGTTGTTGATGCCGCAGCCGGCCAGCAGCCAGGACATGAGAACGACAACCGTCAATTGCCAGGTGTATCGAAAACGCTGCGTTTGCATGATGCGCTTGTCCATTCTGTTAGCCAGTACGCAGATAAGAATAGCCAAGCGCCACAAGAGTTCAGGCCAACGATGAAACTCCCTTCGCCGCGGGCTGCGCCCACGGTGCCTGCGCCAACAGGGCCGCACAACGCGCCTGCAGATGCTCGTGGAGCAGCCGTACCGGCTTGCTCAGCTGGGCCCGATGAGCGCAGAGCAGGCTGAGCGGCGCCGCTTCGCCGAGGCACTCCGGCAACAGCACCCGCAGGCGACCGGCCGTCACGTCATCGGCGATGTCCAGCCACGACTTGTAGGCCAACCCGGCGCCGGCCAGGGCCCAGCGGCGCACCACGTCGGCATCGTCGCTGACCCGGTCGCCCACGACCTGCACGGTGCGCCCCCGGCGGCCCTCCTGAAAGCACCAGCGGTCGTGCACCCGCCCGGCGAGCATGAAGCGCAGGCAGTTGTGCCCGGCCAGTTCGTCCAGCCGCTGCGGCGCGCCGTGGCGCTGCAGGTAGGCCGGCGAAGCGCACAGCACCCGGCGATTGCCCGCCGCCACCGGCAGCGCCACCAGGCTCGAATCCTGCGGCTCGCCGTAACGCAGGACCAGGTCCACCGGCTGCCGGAACAGGTCGGTCAACCCGTCGCCCAGCAGCAGGCGCAGCTGCAACTGCGGATGGCGCGCCTGGAATTCGTCGAGCCAGGGCAGCAGGACGTTGCGACCGAAGTCCGAGGGCGCCGACAGCTGCAGCACGCCGCTGATCGCCTCGCGGCCGCCAGCGAGTGCCTGGGCGCCCTCGTGCAGGCTGGCCAGCGCCGCCCGGGCATGCAGCAGATACGCCTCGCCCTCGGCGGTCAGGCGCAGGCTGCGGGTGGAGCGCGCGAACAGTCGCGCGCCCAGGCTCGCCTCCAGGCGCTTCAAGGCCGCGCTGGCCACCGCCGGCGACACGTCGAGCCCGCGCGCGGCCGCGGAAAGGCTACCGCTGTCGGCGGTGCGGACGAACAGCTGGAGGTCGTCGATACGCAGCATTGTCAAAATTCCGTTGAAAGAGCCTCGCTTATCACCCCGTTTTTCCGCCGAGTCAAATAGCTGAGCATGCCCGCCTACCGAACCCATACGGAGCAACAGCATGAAAGCGGTCGCCTACTTCGAATCCCTCGCCATCGACGATCCCCGCGCGCTGCAGGATGTGGAACTGCCCGAGCCGGTACCCGGTCCGCGGGACCTGCTGGTGGAGGTGCGCGCCATTTCGGTCAACCCGGTGGATACCAAGGTACGCCGCAACACACAGCCCGAGGGCGGTCAGCCGAAGGTGCTGGGCTGGGACGTGGCCGGCGTGGTGGTCGGGGTGGGCAGCGAAGTCAGCCTGTTCAAGGTCGGCGACGAGGTGTTCTACGCCGGCTCCATCGCCCGCGCCGGCGGCAACAGCGAACGTCATCTGGTGGACGAGCGCATCGTCGGACGCAAGCCGCGGAGCCTGAGCTTCGCCGAGGCCGCCGCACTGCCGCTGACCGCCATCACCGCCTGGGAGCTGCTGTTCGAACGCCTGCAACTGGTGGAAGGCCAGGGCGCCGGGCAGCAGCTGCTGATCGTCGGTGCCGCCGGCGGGGTCGGTTCGATCATGCTGCAGCTGGCCCGCCAGCTCACCGAGGTCAGCGTGATCGCCACCGCCTCGCGCCCGGAAACCCAGGCCTGGGCCCGCGAACTCGGCGCCCAGCATGTCATCGACCATAGCCAGCCGCTGCACGCCGAGCTGCAGCGCGCCGGTTTCGCCAGCGTCAGCCATGTCGCCAGCCTGACCCAGACCGATCAGCATTTCGACCAGCTGGTCGAGGCACTGACGCCCCAAGGCCGCCTGGCGCTGATCGACGATCCGGCCCAGCCGCTGGACGTGATGAAGCTCAAGCGCAAGAGCTTGTCGCTGCACTGGGAGCTGATGTTCACCCGCTCACTGTTCGAGACGCCGGACATGATCGAGCAGCACCACCTGCTGCAGCGCGTCAGCCAGCTGGTCGATCAGGGCGTGCTGCGCACCACCCTCGGCGAGCACTTCGGCACCATCAACGCGGCCAACCTGCGCCGCGCCCATGCCCTGCTGGAAAGCGGCAAGGCCAAGGGCAAGATCGTGCTGGAAGGCTTCTGAGCTAGATAGCCTCCAGGCTAGATCACTCCGGCCACGCGCAGGCCGGCGATCTGCTCGTCGTTCATGCCCAGCAGGCGCTGCAACAGCGCCTCGCTGTGCTCGCCGAGCAGTGGTGGCGGGTTGCGGTACGCCACTGGCGAAGCGGACAGCCGCAGCGGGCTGGCCACCTGCGGCACGCGGCCGGCCAGCGGGTGCGGCATCTCGACGTTCAGCCCGCGATGCTGCACCTGCGGGTCGGCGAATACCTGGGCCAGGTCATTGATCGGCCCGCAGGGCACGCCGGCCTGCTCCAGCGCACTGACCCATTCGGCCGTGGTGCGGAACACCGTGACCTGGCGGATCAGCGGAATCAGCTCGGCGCGATGGGCAACGCGCGCGCGATTGGTGGCGAAGCGATCATCGGCCGCCCACTCGGGACGCCCGGCCACCTCGCAGAACTTGCGGAACTGACCGTCGTTGCCGACGGTGAGGATGATGTCGCCATCGGCAGTAGGAAAATCCTGATAGGGCACGATGTTCGGATGGGCATTGCCCATGCGCCTGGGCGCCACGCCGGTGGTGAGGTAATTCAGCGCCTGGTTGCCGAGGCAGGCGACCTGCACGTCGAGCAGCGCCGTGTCGATATGCTGGCCCTCGCCGCTGCGTTCGCGATGTGCCAGCGCAGCGAGCACGCCAACGGTGGCGTACAGGCCGGTGAGGATATCGGTCAGCGCCACGCCGACCTTCACCGGCCCGGCGCCCTCCTCCGCATCGCTGCGGCCGGTCAGGCTCATCAGCCCGCCGAGGCCCTGGATCATGAAGTCGTAGCCGGCGCGTGTGGCGTAAGGCCCGTCCTGGCCGAAACCGGTAATCGAGCAGAAGATCAGCCGCGGATTGATCGCCTTCAGACTTTCGTAATCCAGCCCGTAGGCGGCCAGCCCGCCGACCTTGAAGTTCTCCAGCAGCACATCGCATTGCGCCACCAGCTCGCGGATGATGCGCTGGCCCTCGGGCCGGGTGAAGTCGACGGTCAGCGACTGCTTGTTGCGGTTGGCGGTCAGGTAATAGGCCGCCTCCGAAGTGTTCTCGCCGTGCGGGTCCTTGAGATAGGGCGGGCCCCAGTGGCGGGTATCGTCGCCCGTGCCAGGGCGCTCGACCTTGATAACCTCGGCGCCGAGATCACCGAGGATCTGCCCGCACCAGGGCCCGGCGAGCACGCGCGACAGGTCGAGAACACGGATATGCGACAAGGCGCCGGGCATCGCGATTTCCTTCATGCGTAGGGTGGAAAACGACCGCAGGTCTTTTCCACCGATTGGTACGAGACCGTAACGGCGGGGCAGCAAAGGTGGAAAACGCTGTCGCGGTTTTCCACCCTACGGCGCCTCAGAAGAACGCCTGGATGCCAGTCTGCGCGCGGCCGAGGATCAGCGCATGCACATCGTGGGTGCCCTCGTAGGTGTTCACCACCTCCAGGTTGACCAGGTGCCGGGCCACGCCGAACTCGTCGCTGATGCCATTGCCGCCGAGCATGTCTCGGGCCAGGCGGGCAATCTCCAGGGATTTGCCACAGCTGTTGCGCTTCATGATCGAGGTGATTTCAACCGCAGCAGTGCCTTCGTCCTTCATGCGACCCAGGCGCAGGCAGCCTTGCAGGGCCAGGGTGATCTCGGTCTGCATGTCGGCCAGCTTTTTCTGGATCAGCTGGTTGGCGGCCAGCGGCCGGCCGAACTGCTGACGGTCCAGGGTGTACTGGCGTGCGGTGTGCCAGCAGAACTCGGCGGCGCCCAGCGCGCCCCAGGCGATGCCGTAGCGGGCACTGTTCAGGCAGGTGAACGGCCCCTTCAGCCCGCGCACATCGGGGAAGGCGTTCTCTTCCGGGCAGAACACGTTGTCCATGACGATCTCGCCGGTGATCGAGGCGCGCAGGCCGACCTTGCCGTGGATCGTCGGGGCGGACAGTCCTTCCCAGCCCTTCTCCAGCACGAAGCCGCGAATCTCGCCGGCGTCATCCTTGGCCCAGACCACGAAGACATCGGCGATCGGGCTGTTGGTGATCCACATCTTGCTGCCGGACAGGCGATAGCCGCCGTCGACCTTCTTGGCGCGGGTGATCATCGAGCCGGGGTCGGAGCCGTGGTTCGGTTCGGTGAGGCCGAAGCAGCCGATGTATTCGCCGCTGGCCAGCTTGGGCAGGTACTTCTGCCTGGTCGCCTCGTTGCCGAACTCGAAGATCGGCACCATCACCAGCGAGGACTGCACGCTCATCATCGAGCGGTAGCCCGAATCGATGCGCTCGACCTCGCGGGCGATCAGGCCGTAGCACACGTAGTTCAGCCCGCTGCCGCCGTAGGCTTCGGGGATGGTCGCGCCGAGCAGGCCGGTCTCGCCCATCTCGCGGAAGATCGCCGGATCGGTGCGCTCATGACGGAAAGCTTCCAGCACCCGTGGCGCCAGCTTGTCGGCAGCGAACTGCGCGGCGCTGTCACGCACCATGCGCTCTTCTTCGGTCAGTTGCTGGTCGAGCAGCAGCGGGTCGATCCAGTTGAAACTTTCTTTGCCGGCCATTCGGGGCCTCCTCTTGTTGTCTTCGGCACCGCGGGCACGCGGGCGGGATGAGCTGATCCTAGGCGCCGCAACGGCGCGTCGCAAACGAGGATTTCGCACCGACCTGTGCGCGTTGCTCACTCCGAGCTAAGCTCTGCGGCCAATAATCGGAAAATTCCGTGAGGTCTTCGCATAATGCGCCGCAAGATTCCCAGCACCGCCGCGCTGGTCGCCTTCGAGGCCGCCGCCCGCCACGAGAGCTTTACCCGAGCGGCCGATGAGCTGGCGCTGACCCAGAGCGCCATCTGCCGGCAGATCGGCGGGCTGGAGGAATTCCTCGGCCTGGCGCTGTTCCGCCGTTCGCGGCGCGGCGTGAAGCTCACTGCCGCCGGCCAGTCCTACGCCCGCCGCATCGCCGCGCAGCTGGACGCGGTGGAGCGCGACACGCTGTCGGTGATGGGCCAGCAGGGCGCCATGAGCCTGGAGCTGGCCGTGGTGCCGACCTTCGGTACCCAGTGGCTGGTGCCGCGCCTCAGGCACTTCCAGGCGCTGCATCCGGAGATCACGGTGAACCTGACCAACCGCACCCGGCCCTTCCTCTTCGCCGACACCGAGTTCGATGCTGCCATCTACTTCGGCGATGCCGACTGGTCCGGTACCGAGGCGCACTACCTGATGCCCGAGGACCTGCAGCCAGTCTGCAGCCCCGCCCTGCTGCGCGAGGGACAGCTGTTCACGACCCAGACCCTGGCCGAATTGCCGTTGCTGCAGCAGACCACCCGCCCCTACGCCTGGCGCCAGTGGTTCGACGCGCAGGGAATGAAGGTCGCCCGCGACATGACCGGTCCGCGGCTGGAGCTGTTCTCCATGCTGGCGCAGGCGGCCGAGCATGGCATGGGTGTGGCGCTGATCCCGCCGTTCCTGATCCAGCGGGAACTGGCCGAGGGGCGGCTGGTGCTGGCGCATCCGCACGCCTATCGCAGCGAGACGCGGGCGTACTACCTGATGATTCCCGAGCGCAAGGTGGAGTCGGCAGGGCTGGTGGCGTTTCGCGATTGGTTGAAGGATGAGGCGAGGCTGTGGCGGGAAGAGCAGCCACAAGCTTGAAGCCGCTTCTCAGGCCTTCTTGCGGGGCTTCAGGTATTTGCTCAGCCCCTGAAACCACATCACCAGCGCCGGGTTTCCCTGAATCTGGATGTCCTTGTTCTGAATTCCCTGCATGAACGCCAGCTGCTTGTTCTTCGCCGTCAGGGTGGCGAAGCCATAGGCGGCATCCTTGAACCCCAGGGAGAAGGCCGGTTCGCTCGCCGGGCCGCGCTTGCTGGTGATGCGCTGGTCCTTGACCACGAAATGCCGGGCGATCTTGCCGTCCAGCGTATGCAACTGGAAGCTCAGGTCCTTGTCGCCCAGCTGCTGCTGGAACTCGGGATTGGTGCGGCTGGCCTTGGCCATCAGGCGGCCCAGCATCCAAAGCAGGAAGCGGAATTTCATGGGAGTGTCCGACCGGTACGAGGGAGAGGCCGCATTGTAGTGGCCTGGTCGGCGGAGGGAAGCATGGGTACGGGGCGGTCCGGGACGGACCCGGCGGTCAGGTTGACCCGGAGCCCAACGGCTCCGGGTGGCGCAGGTCAGTTGACCGCGTCTTTGAGCATCTTGCCGGGCTTGAAGGCGACGGTGTTGCTGGCCTTGATGGTGACCGGCTGCCCGGTCTGCGGGTTCTTTCCGGTACGGGCGCCACGATGGCGCTGTATGAAGGTGCCGAAACCGACCAGGGTGACGCTGTCCTTGCGGTTCAGCGCGTTGGTGATTTCATCCAGCACGGCGTTGAGTACGCGATTGGCCTGGTCCTTGGACAGATCGGCCTTCTCGGCGATGGCGGCGGCGAGTTCCGGTTTACGCATTGGGAGCCTCTGAGACGTTTTTGTTGTTGTGTCCGTACTGTTCGCGAGAACAGCGCTAAAGGCGCTGCAACAGCTCTAGGCTGGGGCAGACCCTTGGAGAATGGCACGGCGCTAGCACCTGCGCCAGTCCCTCAAGGTACATGTCGGCCTCAACCCGGGGACTTTAGCGACAGAATTTGCGGTAGTTCCGCCAGCACCGGCGGCAGCTGCTTGTTCAACGCCAGCCGCTGCTGCACCGCCGCACCGGTCAGCGCATAGCCGAGCAGCTGGCCGTCAGGCCCGAGATAGAGCGCTTTGACGTCGTTTCCGGAGGCTTCCACCGTCCAGCTGCCGACGGCTCCCAATGCCGGCGGCGAGACCACCAGCGGGCATGCCGGGGTCTTCACCGTGACCGGCATCGGGCCGTAACTGACGAAGGTCGGATTGCCAAACAGGGTTTTCGCCAGCGCCCGCGCGCCAGCCATCAACGGCATCACGTAGAGCAGGTTGAGGCCCTCGACCTCGGCGCAATCACCCAGTGCGTAGACGTGGGGCTGCGAGGTCTGCAGCAGGCGATCGACGACGATGCCGCGCGCCACGTGCAGCCCCGCCGCGGCCGCCAGCTCGGTGCGCGGGTGCAGCCCCACCGCGCTGACCACCAGATCGCAGGACAGCCGCGTGCCGTCCGACAGCTGCGCGGCCAGGCCGTCGGCGCCATGCTCGAGCCGCTCCAGCACCGGCCCGAGGTGAAAACGCGCGCCCAGCCCTTCCAGGCCGTTCTGTACCGCGCGGGCGGCTTCCTGCGGCAGCAGGCCAGGCATGATCTGCTGGCTCGGCGCGACCAGCTCGACCTCATAGCCGCCGTGCAGCAGGTCGTTGGCGAACTCGCAGCCGATCAGCCCGGCGCCGAGGATCAGCACCCGGCGCTTGCCGGCGGCGGCGGCGCGGAAGCGGCCGTAGTCGAGCAGATCGTTGATCGGAAAGATCGCTTCATCGGCGTCGCCAGCGACCTCCACCTTGCGCGTCTGCGCGCCCCAGGCCAGCACCAGGTCGCGGTAGGCCACCGGCTCGTTGCCGATCCAGACGCGCCGGTTCGCCGGGTCGAGCCGGGTCACCCGGGTATGCGTGCGGATCTCGGCGTTCAGCTGCTCGGCCATGGCGCCGGCGCTGGCCATGCCCAGGCTCTCGGCATCCTTGCTGGCGGCGAAGCCGGTGGACAGCAGCGGCTTGGAATAGGAACGCCCGTCGTCCGCGGTAATCAGCAGCAGCGGCGTGTCGCTATCGAGCTTGCGCCATTCGCGCGCCAGGTTGTAACCGGCCAGGCCGGTGCCGATGATCACTACGGGTGCCGTCACGTCATTTGCCCTCGTTGGTTCTGTTGAAGCACGCAATCAGGAGATGGCGATCATCTCGAAGTCCACCTTGCCGACGCCGCAGTCCGGGCAGACCCAGTCTTCCGGTACGTCTTCCCAGCGCGTGCCGGGGGCGATGCCCTCTTCCGGCAGGCCCAGGGCCTCGTCATAGATGTAGCCGCACACCACACATTGCCATTTCTTCATGCAAGACCTCGATGCTCGTCGATTGCGACGCACGCTATACCAGAACGCCACGTCGCACCATGTCTACAAATGAAAACGGGCGGCCGAAGCCGCCCGTCAGCAGGGCACCGGACTCAGCCGGCAGCGCCCACCAGCGGATCGCTGATACCCATCACGTAGAACCCGATCAGGCCGATGCTACCGGCCAGGATGAGGTAGTACAGGGTCGGCAGCATGGTCTTGCGCAGGGTGATGCCTTCGCGTCCGAGCAGCCCCACGGTCGCCGAAGCGGCCACCACGTTGTGGATGGCGATCATGTTGCCCGCCGCCGCGCCGACCGACTGCAGCGCCACCATCAGCGCACCGGAGAGGCCCAGTAGGCCGGCGGTGTTGAACTGGAACTGCGAGAGCATCAGATTGGACACGGTGTTGGAACCGGCGATGAACGCGCCCAGCGCACCGACCGCCGGGGCGAAGAACGGATACACGTCGCCCACGCTGTTGGCCACCAGTTGCGCCATGGCCACCGGCATGGACACCAAGTCCGAACCGTTGACGCCGGAGTTGATCAGGATGCGCACCATCGGGATGGTGAAGATCAGCACGAAGCCGGCGCCGAGCAGGGTCCGGCTCGATTCGCTGACCGCCGCGCCCAGCTCCCGCGCACTCATGCGGTGCAGGAAGAAGGTCAGGATCACCACCATGCAGAGGATGCCACCCGGCAGGTACAGCGGCTCCAGGGTCCCGGAGACGCCGGTTTCACCGAGGATGTCCTTCCAGCCGAAGGTGAACGACATCAGCAACGCCTTGAACTGCGGGAATACCCGCGAGGCGACCAGCAGCGCGGCCAGCAGCAGGTAGGGAGCCCAGGCCATCGGCACGGAGACCGGCGTCTTGCCGGCCACGTCCTCGATCTTCATCTCGATCCGGCCCATCCACTCCGCCGGCCATTCGCTGGCCGGGGCGAAGTCCCAGCTGTCCTTGGGCAGCAGGAAGCCGGCCTTGGCTGCCGGCACCACGATGGCCAGGCCCACCAGCGCGCCGATCATCGAGGGGAACTCCGGGCCGAGGAACACGCCGGCGGCGGCGTACGGGATGACGAAGCACAGCCCGGTGAACACCGCGAACGGCGCCACGGCCAGGCCTTCGGTCCAGGATTTGTTGCGGCCGAAGTAGCGGGTCATGATGCTGATCATGATCAGCGGCATGAGAATCCCGCACAGCGCGTGGATGATCGCGACGCGCGAGAAGATCAGGTGGAAGAAGGTATCCCAGTTACTGCCCAGCGCGGCCATCTGCGCGCCGATGCCAGTCTGGTCCAGGCCTGCGCCGACGCCGACCAGGATCGGCGTACCGACCGCACCGAAGGAAACCGGCGTGGACTGTACCATCATCCCCATCACCACCGCGGCCAGTGCCGGGAAGCCCAGCGCCACCATCAGCGGCGCGGCCACCGCGGCCGGCGTACCGAAGCCCGAAGCCCCCTCGATGAAGCAGCCGAACAGCCAGGCGACGATCAGCACCTGCACGCGACGGTCGGGGCTGATGTTGGAGAAGCCACGCCGAATCGCACTGATCCCCCCGGAGTGCTTCAGCGTATTGAGCAACAGGATCGCACCGAAGATGATCCAGAGGATCGCCGCGGTGAGAATCAGGCCCTGCAAGGTCGAGGCGATGACCCGGTTGAGCGTCATGTCCCAGGCCAGCAGGCCGATCAGTGCAGTAAGGACGAAAACCAGCGGCATCGCATACTTGGCCGGCCAGCGAAAGCCGATCAGCAGCACACCCGCCAGCACCAGCGGCACGAAGGCCAGGATGGACAGTAGTGTTTGACTCATTTGTTGGGTCCCTGTTTTTTTGTTGTGAACCACTTTTAGTTATGTCCGGGCGTGCCCGGCGCCTAGCATGGACCCCGCCACAAGGGCGGAACCCCGACTGCCGGCCCCCGCGCGCGGCGACCTGCAGCCCATGCTCGAAAGCCCCAGGCACCTTGCGGTACCTGAGGCCTGTAACCATCACGCCGGCAGAAGCGCATCGCCTTCAGCCGCCGTGACCATTGCTCCCGTTGCTCAGTTGGCCTGCTTGAAACGCTGGCGCCAGGCATGCAGCAAAGGCTCGGTGTAACCCGACGGCTGCTCGCGGCCCTTGAACACCAGATCCGACGCCGCCTGGAACGCGATTGACTGAGTGTAGTCGCTGGACATGGCGCGGTAGAGCGGATCGCCCGCATTTTGCTGGTCCACCACCTTGGCCATGCGCTCGAGGGTTTCCTGCACCTGCTCGCGGGTCACCACGCCATGGTGCAGCCAGTTGGCCACGTGCTGGCTGGAGATACGCAGGGTGGCGCGGTCCTCCATCAGGCCGACGTTGTGGATGTCCGGCACCTTGGAGCAACCGACGCCCTGCTCGACCCAGCGCACCACGTAGCCGAGGATGCCCTGGCAGTTGTTGTCCAGTTCCTGCTGCTTCTCTTCGGCGCTCCACGTGTCTTCGGCGACCACCGGGATGGTCAGCAGGTCGTTGAGCAGCTGCTCGCGCTCGGCGGCCAGGTCGACTTTCTCCAGCTCGCTCTGCACGGCCTGCACGTCTACCTGGTGGTAGTGCAGCGCATGCAGGGTGGCGCCGGTCGGCGACGGTACCCAGGCGGTGTTGGCGCCGGATTTCGGGTGGCCGATCTTCTGCTCGAGCATGGCCGCCATCAGGTCCGGCATGGCCCACATGCCCTTGCCGATCTGCGCCTTGCCGCGCAGGCCGCAGGCCAGGCCGACCAGCACGTTGTTGCGCTCGTAGGACTGGATCCACGGAGTGGACTTCATGTCGCCCTTGCGCAGCACCGGGCCGGCTTCCATGCAGGTGTGCATCTCGTCGCCGGTGCGGTCGAGGAAGCCGGTGTTGATGAAGGCCACGCGGTGCTTGGCCGCGCCGATGCAGGCCTTGAGGTTGGCGCTGGTGCGGCGCTCCTCGTCCATGATGCCCATCTTCAGGGTGTAGCGCGGCACGCCGATCAGGTCCTCGACGCGGCCGAACAGTTCGTCGGCGAAGGCGACTTCCTTGGGCCCGTGCATCTTCGGCTTGACGATGTAGAAGCTGCCGGTGCGCGAGTTGCCCTTGCGCTTGAGATCATGCTTGGCGATCAGGCTGGTGAACACGCCGTCCATGATGCCTTCGGGAATCTCGCGCCCCGCCTCGTCGAGGATCGCCGGGTTGGTCATCAGGTGGCCGACGTTGCGGATGAACAGCAGCGAGCGGCCGTGCAGTTTCAGCTCGCCGCCATTGGGCGCGCTGTACTCTCGGTCCGGATTCAGACGACGGACGAAGCTCGAGCTGCCCTTGGCGACTTCCTCGCTGAGGGTGCCCTGGACGATGCCCAGCCAGTTGCGGTAGGCCAGCACCTTGTCATCGGCGTCCACCGCGGCGACCGAGTCTTCGCAGTCGAGGATGGTGGAGACCGCGGCCTCGATCAGCAGGTCCTTGATGCCGGCGGCATCGGTCTGGCCGATCGGGCTGTTCGGGTCGATCTGGATCTCGATGTGCAGGCCGTTGTTCTTCAACAGCACTGCCCGGGGTTCGAGCACGTCGCCCTGGAAGCCGGCGAACTTCTCCGGCTGCGCCAGCGCGGTGACGCTGCCGTTCTCCAGGGTGACCTTCAGCTGGCCGTCCTGCACGCGGTAGTTGACCGCATCGGCATGGCTGCCTTCGGCCAGCGGCGCGGCCTGATCGAGGAAATTGCGGGCGAAGGCGATGACCTTGGCGCCACGCACTTCGTTGTAGCCCGGGCCCTTCTGCGCACCGCCCTCTTCGGAGATCGCGTCGGTGCCGTACAGCGCGTCGTACAGCGAGCCCCAGCGGGCGTTGGCGGCGTTCAGCGCATAGCGCGCATTCATGATCGGCACCACCAGCTGCGGGCCGGCCTGGGTGGCGATCTCGCTGTCGACGTTGGCGGTCTCGATCTTCACCTCGCCCGGCACCGGCTGCAGGTAGCCGATGGATTCGAGGAAGGCGCGGTAGGCCGGCATATCCTCGATCGGCCCCGGATTGGCCTTGTGCCAGGCGTCCAGCTCGGCCTGCAGGCGATCACGCTCGGCGAGCAGTTCGCGGTTCTTCGGCGCCAGATCGTGGACCAGGGCGTCCAGGCCCTGCCAGAAGGTCGCGGCTTCGACGCCGGTGCCCGGCAGGACTTCGTCCTCGATGAAACGCTGCAGGTTGGCCGCCACTTGCAGGCGGCCCAGGGTTACACGCTCGGTCATCTATTGTTCTCCTTCTTGCCTGAATCAGTTGGCCAGGGCGGCGGCGCCGGCTTTGGCGATCTGTGCATCCTGGGCGGCGGTGACGCCGGAGACGCCCACCGAGCCGATCACCTGGCCGTCGACGATCAGCGGCACGCCGCCTTCCAGCGAGCACACCACCGGCGCCGAGAGGAAGGCGCTGCGGCCGCCGTTGACCATGTCCTCGTAGCCCTTGGTCTCGCGGCGGCCCAGCGCGGCGCTGCGCGCCTTCTCGGTGGCGATGTAGGCGGCGATCGGCGCGCAGCCGTCCAGGCGCTCGAGTACCAGCGGGTGGCCGCCGTCGTCGGCGACGACGATGGTCACGGCCCAGCCGTTGCTCTGCGCTTCGGCGCGGGCGGCGGCGAGGATGGTGGCGACTTCGGTCTGGCTCAGTACGGCTTTGCTTTTCATCTCGATTCTCCTGTCTTCGTATTTCGGTTGTTCGTTGGCGGGCGGCGGGCGGTGGAAATTCGCTTGGCGAGATTTCCACCCTACGGTCAGCTCGCTCGTCGTAGGGTGGAAAACGGCGCAGCCTTTTCCACCGTTACCCCATCGATTCCTCGACCACTTCGATCCAGTGCTTGACCGGTGTACGCCCGGCACCGTCCAGGTGGGTCTGGCAGCCGATGTTGGCGGTGACGATCACCTCCGGCTTGCCGCTCTCCAGGGCCTCGAGCTTGTTGTCGCGCAAGCGCATGGAAATCTCCGGCTGGGTGATCGAGTAGCTGCCCGCCGAGCCACAGCACAGGTGCGCATCGGGCACCGCGGTGAGCTGGAAGCCCAGGCGGGTGAGCACGTCTTCGACCGCGCCGCCGAGCTTCTGTGCGTGCTGCAGGGTGCACGGGCAATGGAAGGCCATGCGCTTGTCGGGGCATACGTTGAGCTTTTCCAGCTCGGTGCCGCGCAGCACCTCGACCAGGTCCTTGGCCAGTTCGCTGACGCACGCAGCCTTGGCCGCGTAGGTCGGGTCGTCCTTGAGCAGGTGGCCGTATTCCTTGACGAAGGCGCCACAGCCGCTGGCGGTCTGCACGATGGCTTCGGCACCGGCCTCGATCGCCGGCCACCAGGCGTCGATGTTGCGCCGGGCGCGCTCCAGACCGGCCTCCTGGGCGTTGAGGTGGTAGTCCACCGCACCACAGCAGCCGGCTTCGCGCGCCGGGCTGACGCTGATGCCCAGGCGGTCGAGCACGCGCGCCGCGGCGGCGTTGGTGTTCGGCGACAGGCTCGGCTGCACGCAGCCTTCGAGCATCAGCACACGGCGGCCGTGCATGACCTGTGGGCGCGGCTTGGCCGGGCGGATTTCGCGCGGCAGGTGCCCCTGGAGTGCGGCCGGCATCAATGGCTTGAGCGCATTGCCGGCACCCAGCAGCGCCTTGAACAGCCCCGGGCGCGGAATCACCGTGCGCAGGCCGCCGCGCACCACGCGCTCGCCCAGCGGGCGCGGCACCTGGCGTTCGATGAAGTCGCGGCCGATGTCCAGCAGGTTGTGGTACTTCACCCCCGACGGGCAGGTGGTTTCGCAGTTGCGGCAGGTCAGGCAGCGGTCCAGGTGCAGCTGGGTACTCGCGGTCACCTCGCCGCCCTCGAACATCTGCTTCATCAGGTAGATGCGCCCGCGCGGGCCGTCCAGCTCGTCGCCGATCAACTGGTAGGTCGGGCAGGTGGCATTGCAGAAGCCGCAGTGCACGCAGGAGCGCAGGATGCTCTCGGCTTCCTCGGCGCGCGGCAGCTGCTTCGCCGCTTCGCTCAGATTGGTTTGCATAACGTCGTCAGACCTCGGAATACATGCGGCCGGGATTGAAGATGCCCTGCGGATCGAGCGCCGCCTTGAGCTGCTGGTGGTAGCGCAGCAGCGGCGCGGGCAGCGGCTGGAACGGGCTGGCCGTGGCGCCGGCGCTGAAGCAGGTGGCATGGCCGCCGACTTCGTGGGCGATGGCGCGGATCGTCTCGGCATCGGCATCGCTCTTCAGCCAGCGCTGGGCACCGGCCCAGTCCAGCAGCTGCTCGCCCGGCAGCCCCAGCACCGGCGTGTTGTTCGGCAGCGACAGACGCCACAGCGGGCGCGCATCGGCGAAGAACGCCAGGCGCTGTTCGCGCAGCGCATTCCAGTAATCGGAATCGAGCTCCGCGCAACCGATACGCCCGCAGGCGGCCCGGACCGAGCCCTCGCCACCTTCCAGGCGCAGGTAGAGCGCCTGGCCGTCATGGCTGGCGGCGCTGATCGGAATCGGCTGCTGGCCCCATTCGGCGAGCTCGAGCAGCGCGCGCTCCTGGTCGATTTCCAGGCGCAGGCTGCTGCACAGGCGCGGCTTGGGCAGTACCTTGAGCGAGACCTCGGTGAGCACGCCGAGGCAGCCGAAACTGCCGGCCATCAGCCGCGACAGGTCGTAGCCGGCGACGTTCTTCATCACCTCGCCGCCGAAACGCAGGTGCTTGCCCTGGCCGGTGATGATCCGGCTGCCGAGCACGAAATCGCGTACCGAACCGCTCCACGGACGGCGCGGCCCGGACAGGCCGGCGGCGATCATGCCGCCGACGGTGGCATCGGGCCCGAAGTGCGGCGGCTCGCAGGGCAGCATCTGCCCGGCTTCATCCAGCACCGCTTCCAGCTCCGCCAGCGGAGTGCCGGCGCGCACGGTGATCACCAGTTCGGTGGGGTCGTAGCTGACGATGCCGCGGTGCTCGCGCACGTCGAGCAGCTGGCCTTCGACCGGGCGGCCGAGAAAGGCCTTGCTGCCGCCGCCCTGGATGCGCAGCGGGGTCTTCGCGGCGAGCGCCTGGTTGACCTGGTCCAGCAGTTGCGCGCTGGCGTCGTTTGCGAATACGGACATCAGAAGCGCTCCAGTTCGGGGAAAGGCAGCTCGCCGTTGTGGATATGCATGCGGCCGAACTCGGCGCAGCGATGCAGCGTCGGGATGTTCTTGCCGGGGTTGAGCAGGCCGCTGGGGTCGAAGGCTGCCTTGACCGCGTGGAACAGGGTCAGCTCGTCGGCATTGAACTGCGAGCACATCTGGTTGATCTTCTCGCGGCCGACGCCATGCTCGCCGGTGATGCTGCCGCCGACCTCGACGCACAGCTCGAGGATCTTGCCGCCCAACTCCTCGGCGCGCTCCAGCTCGCCCGGCTGGTTGGCATCGAAGAGGATCAGCGGGTGCATGTTGCCGTCGCCGGCGTGGAACACGTTGGCCACGCGCAGGCCGAAGCGCTCGGAGAGTTCGCTGATGCCCTTGAGCACGCCCGGCAGCTCGCGGCGCGGAATGGTACCGTCCATGCAGTAGTAGTCCGGCGAGATGCGCCCGACCGCCGGGAAGGCGTTCTTGCGCCCGGCCCAGAAGCGCACGCGCTCGGCTTCGTCCTTGGCCAGGCGCACTTCGGTGGCGCCGGCCAGCTTCAGCACCTCGCTGACGCGCGCGCAGTCGTCGTGCACGTCGGCTTCGACGCCATCCAGCTCGCAGAGCAGGATCGCCTCGGCATCCACCGGGTAGCCGGCGTGGATGAAGTCCTCGGCGGCGCGGATCGACAGGTTGTCCATCATCTCCAGGCCACCGGGGATGATGCCGGCGGCGATGATGTCGCCCACCGCGCGCCCGGCCTTCTCCACCGAGTCGAAGGCGGCCAGCAGCACCTTGGCCACCTGCGGCTTGGGCAGCAGTTTGACGGTCACCTCGGTGACGATGCCGAGCATGCCCTCGGAGCCGGTGAACAGCGCCAGCAGGTCGAAGCCCGGCGAATCCAGCGCGTCGGAGCCGAGCGTCATGCGCTCGCCTTCGACAGTGAGGATTTCCACCTTGAGCAGGTTATGCACGGTCAGGCCGTACTTCAGGCAGTGCACGCCGCCGGCATTCTCGGCGACGTTGCCGCCGATGGAGCAGGCGATCTGCGACGACGGGTCCGGCGCGTAGTACAGCTCGTAGGGCGCAGCGGCCTGGGAGATCGCCAGGTTGCGCACGCCGGGCTGGACGCGGGCGAAGCGCCCGGCCGGGTCGACTTCGAGAATCTTGTTGAAGCGCGCCATCACCAGCAGGATGCCCTGCTCCAGCGGTAGCGCGCCGCCGGACAGGCCGGTGCCGGCGCCACGGGCGACCACCGGTACGCCGCGTCGATGGCAGAGCTTGAGCAGGTGCTCGACCTGCTCGACGCGCTCGGGCAGTACCACCAGCATCGGCGTGGTGCGGTAGGCGGACAGGCCGTCGCACTCGTAGGGCTTGAGGTCCTCGCGACGGTGGAGGATCTCCAGGTCAGGCAGCTGTGCTTGCAGCTCGGCCAGCAGCGCGGCCTTGTCGACCTTGGGCAACGCGCCATCGACGCGTTCGTCGTAGAGAATGTTCATGGCAGGTTCAGTGCTCTTGTGGTTCACCGGCAGCACGACCCGCTGCGGTGCATTGCCGCATGATTAGCGTCGGCGCGCTTGGCCGTCTACCGCAACCTGAACTGGTCCTACCAGTTTTTTGTAGTCGGCCAGCCGGAACACTACCGAAATACCGCCCCAGGGCGCGGGCGTACAACTCTCCAGCCATTCAGGCTAAACTCCCCGGCAACTGGTCCTACCAGCTGGAGAGAGACTGCATGTTGAGCGAAAAGCACAATGACCGTCGTCAAGTTGCCGATGTGGTGGCCGAGCGCATCGAACGATTGATCGTCGACGGCGTGCTCAAGGTCGGCCAGGCGCTGCCCTCGGAGCGGCGCCTGTGCGAGAAGCTCGGTATCTCCCGCTCGGCGCTACGCGAGGGGCTGCGCGTACTGCGCGGGCGCGGCATCATCGAGACCGCGCAGGGTCGCGGCTCGTTCGTCGCCGAGCTGTCGGGCAACCACGACGCCAGCCCGCTGATGCATCTGTTCAACTCGCAACCGCGCACGCTCTACGACCTGCTGGAGGTGCGCGCCCTGCTCGAGGGCGAGTCCGCCCGGCTGGCGGCGCTGCGCGGCACCGATGCCGACTTCATCCTGCTGCGTCGGCGCTACGAGGAGATGCTCGCCGCCCACGCCGACGAGCAAGGCGGCGACCCCCGGGAACACGCACGGCTCGATCACGCCTTCCACCTGGCGATCTGCGAGGCCTCGCACAACCCGGTGCTGGTGCATACGCTGCAGTCGCTGACCGACCTGATGCTCTCGACCGTGTTCGCCTCGGTGAACAACCTCTATCACCGGCCGGCGCAGAAGCGGCAGATCGACCGCCAGCACTCGCGCCTGTTCCACGCCGTCACCGAGCGCCTGCCGGAGCAGGCCCAGCGCGCGGCACGCGACCACATCCACAGCATTCGCGACAACCTCAAGGAAATCGAGCAGGAGGAGCAGCGCCTGGTGCGCGCCACCATGCGGTTGGAGGGGTGGGCGTAAAAAAGCAGCTGGAAGCCAGTGTGCGGGGCTGGTGCCAGAGCCTCGTCAAGCTCGTCTTCCAGCTTCAGGCTTCAGGCTGCTTTAACCCTCCATGCTAGACTCGCCGCTCTTTTCGCTACGCCCCGACTGCGCCCGTGTCCGAATTCAAAGACTGGCTGAGTGCCGACCGCCTACCCCGCCCGCTCGATCCCGCCCTGCATGACTGGCTGTACGTCGACAAAGGCTCGCTGACCCGCCGCCTCACCGAACTGGCCGATGGCGCGTTCAGCGTCGTCCCGCTGCAACAGGCCTGGCAAGCGCTGCGCGCCGACGAGTGCGCGGCGCTGGGCGTGGCGCCCGGCAGCGAAGGCTGGGTGCGCGAGACCTACCTGTGCGGCCACCACCAGCCCTGGGTGTTCGCCCGCAGCGTCGCCGCACGCGAGGCTCTGGAGCGCTCCGGGCTGGACCTGCGCCACCTCGGCGAGCGTTCGCTGGGCGAGCTGCTGTTCAGCGACCCGGCATTCGCCCGCGGCGCGCTGCAGGCCTGCCACTATCCGGCGCCCTGGCTGCCGTCCGAATACCGCCAGGATGGGCTTTGGGCCCGGCGCTCGTGCTTCAGCCAGGACCGGCTCGGCATCCTGGTCGCCGAGGTGTTCCTGCCCGCGCTGTGGCAGGCCGCGGGCGTCACACCTTAAGAGCTTGGGGTGCGGGTCCACCTTATATAATCGCCCTCTTTCGCATGGAGACCGCCGATGTATCTGAAACTGCTGCAATCGTGCAATCGCCTGCATCCACGCGCCTGGGACTTCATCCAGCTGATGCGCCTGGACCGCCCCATCGGCATCTACCTGCTGCTGTGGCCGACGCTGTCGGCGCTGTGGATCGCCGCCGAGGGCATGCCCAGCGCCAAGCACCTGTTCATCTTCACTGCCGGGGTGATCCTGATGCGCGCCGCCGGCTGCGCGATCAACGACTTCGCCGATCGCAACTTCGACGGCCACGTGCAGCGCACCAACATGCGCCCGCTGGCCACCGGGCGAGTGCGCACACACGAGGCCTGGGCGACGTTCGCCGTGCTGGTGGCGCTGAGTTTCGGCCTGGTGCTGCTGACCAACGCCATTACCGTCTGGCTGTCCTTCGGCGCACTGGCGGTAGCCTCGCTGTATCCGTTCATGAAGCGCTACACCTACTACCCACAGGTGGTGCTCGGGGCCGCCTATTCCTGGGGCATCCTCATGTGCTTCACCGCCACGCGCGGCACGCTGCCGCCGGAGGCCTGGCTGCTGTTCATCGCCAACGTGCTGTGGACGGTGGGCTACGACACCTATTACGCCATGGCCGACCGCGAGGACGACCTGAAGATCGGCATCAAGTCCACCGCCATCCTCTTCGGCGACGCCGACCGGGTGATCATCCTCACGCTGCAGGGCCTGGCGCTGTTCTGCCTGCTGCTCGCCGGCGTGCGCTTCGAGCTGGGCCAGTGGTTCCACCTCGGCCTGGTGGGCGCCGCCGCCTGCTTCGCCTGGGAATTCTGGAAGACCGCCTCGCGCAAACCGCAGACCTGCTTCAAGGCCTTCCTCCACAACCACTGGGCGGGGCTGGCCATTCTTGTGGGCATCGTCCTCGACTACGCGTCGAAAGCGTAGGCAATGGCAGCGCCTGCGCGCCGCGCGCGCAGCCTGCCCCCGGGCGCGGCGCTGCCGCCAGCTTGTCACATGGCTGCAATAATTCCGTTATCTAATGCCGGACGACAAGAAACGACCGAGGCTTGACCATGAATGGCAAGAGCATACTGATCGTCGACGACGAGGCGCCAATCCGCGAGATGATCGTCGTCGCCCTGGAAATGGCCGGCTACGACTGCCTGGAGGCGGAAAACACCCAGCAGGCCCATGCCCTGATCGTCGATCGCAAGCCCGATCTGATCCTGCTCGACTGGATGCTGCCCGGCACGTCCGGCATCGAACTGGCCCGCCGGCTCAAGCGCGACGAGCTGACCGCCGACACCCCGATCATCATGCTCACCGCCAAGGGCGAAGAGGACAACAAGATCCAGGGCCTGGAGGTCGGCGCCGACGACTACATCACCAAGCCGTTCTCCCCGCGCGAACTGGTGGCGCGCCTCAAGGCCGTGCTGCGCCGCGCCGCCCCCACCGACAGCGAGGCGCCGATCGAGATCGGCGGGCTGCTGCTCGACCCGATCAGCCATCGCGTCACCATCGACGGCAAGCCGGCCGAGATGGGCCCCACCGAATACCGCCTGCTGCAGTTCTTCATGACCCACCAGGAACGCGCCTACACCCGCGGCCAGCTGCTCGACCAGGTCTGGGGCGGCAACGTCTACGTCGAGGAGCGCACCGTCGACGTGCACATCCGTCGCCTGCGCAAGGCGCTCGGCGAAGCCTACGAAAACCTCGTGCAGACGGTGCGCGGCACCGGCTATCGTTTCTCCAGCAAGAGCTGAGCGCCCGACGTGAGCGTGGATTCCACCGCCGGCCTCACCGCCTACCGTGCCGCCCGCGGCCGTCTCCAGGAGCGTTTCCGTTGAATCAGGATTGGCAAGCAGCCCTCGTACGTCGCCTGCTGCTTCTGCTCGGCGGCTGCCTGCTGCTCGGCCTGATCACCGGCGAGTACGCCTGGATGCTGGTGCTCGGCCTGGCCGGCTACCTCGCCTGGACGCTGCGCCAGTTGCTGCGCCTGCAGAAATGGCTGCGGCGCACCGATCCCGACGAGCCGCCGCCGGACTCCGCCGGCATCTGGGGCGACGTGTTCGACAACCTCTACCAGCTGCAACGCCGCGACCTGCGCCTGCGCGGCCAGTTGCAGGCGGTGATCGACCGCGTGCAGGGTTCCACCGCCGCGCTCAAGGACGCCGTGATCACCCTCGACAGCGACGGCAACCTGGAATGGTGGAACATCGCCGCCAACCGCCTGCTGGGGCTGAAGAAGCCGCAGGACAGCGGCCACCCGATCACCAACCTGGTGCGCCACCCGGCATTCAAGGAATACTTCGAGCACGGCAACTACGACCAGCCGCTGGAACTGGTCTCGCCGGTGAACGACCGCATTCGCCTGCAGTTCAACATCACCCGCTACGGCAAGAGCGAGCACCTGCTGCTGGTGCGCGACATCACCCGGCTGCATCAGCTCGAGCAGATGCGCAAGGATTTCGTCGCCAACGTCTCCCATGAACTGCGCACCCCGCTGACGGTGATCGCCGGCTACCTGGAGACCCTGCTGGAAAATACCGACCAGCTCAATCCGCGCTGGCTGCGCGCGCTGCAGCAGATGAACCAGCAGGCCGGGCGCATGCAGCACCTGCTCAACGACCTGCTGTTGCTGGCCAAGCTGGAGGCCACCAGCCACCCGGCCGACAATGCGCCGGTGGCGGTGGCGCTGCTGCTGCAGTCGATCGTCAGCGATGCCCGCGCATTGTCCGGCGCGCGCGGCCACGGCATCAGCCTCGATGCCGACCCGGCGCTGCAGCTCAAGGGCAGCGAGGCGGAGCTGCGCAGCGCCTTTTCCAACCTGGTGTTCAATGCGGTGAAGTACACCCCGGACGGCGGCGACATCCACGTGCGCTGGTGGCGCGACGAGACCGGCGCGCACCTGTGCGTCGAGGACAGCGGTATCGGCATCGAGCCCAAGCACCTGCCGCGCCTGACGGAGCGCTTCTACCGGGTCGATTCGAGCCGCGCCAGCAGCACCGGCGGCACCGGGCTGGGGCTGGCCATCGTCAAGCACGTGCTGCTGCGCCACCAGGGCCGGCTGGACATCAGCAGCATTCCCGGCCAGGGCAGCCGCTTTTCCTGTCACTTCCAGCCGTCGCAGCTGGCATAGGAAGGTCGGGTTGAACCGCGTAGCGGCGAAGCCCGGCACCGACGGAGCCGAGATATTGCGATGGCCGGATATTCCGTTCGTTGGGCTTCGCGGAGCTCAACCCAACCTACCCGGCGCCCATCCCGCACGACGCAAGTCTGCTTGAAATGCCAACCAGCCGACCCCATGCTGTGCGCTCCTTCGGCTCTTCGAACTATTCATGGACCCTTCCCCCAGTTACGCCGCCTCCTCCTACTTCGCCGATTTCGGCCTGATCCTCTTCGCCCTGTTCCTCGTGCTGCTCAACGGCTTCTTCGTCGCCGCCGAGTTCGCCATGGTCAAGCTGCGCGCCACCAAGGTGGACGCCATCGCCAGCCAGCACGGCTGGCGCGGGCACATCCTGCGCACCGTGCACACCCAGCTCGACGCCTACCTGTCAGCCTGCCAGCTGGGCATCACCCTGGCTTCGCTGGGCCTCGGCTGGGTCGGCGAACCGGCCTTCGCCCACCTGCTCGAACCGCTGCTGGCCGCCCTCGGCATCCAGTCGCCGGCGCTGGTGCACGGCATCGCCTTCTTCACCGCGTTCTTCATCATTTCCTACCTGCACATCGTGGTCGGCGAGCTGGCGCCCAAGTCCTGGGCGATCCGCAAGCCCGAGCTGCTGTCGCTGTGGACGGCCGCCCCGCTGTATCTGTTCTACTGGCTGATGTACCCGGCGATCTACCTACTCAACGCCAGCGCCAACGCCATCCTGCGCATTGCCGGCCAGGGCGAGCCCGGCGCCGATCACGAGCACCACTACAGCCGCGAAGAACTCAAGCTGATCCTGCATTCCAACCGCGCACGCGACCCCAGCGACCAGCAGATCCAGGTGCTGGCCTCGGCGGTGGAGATGAGCGAGCTGGAGGTCGTCGACTGGGCCAACTCCCGCGAGGACCTGTTGCAGCTCGAGCACGGCGCGCCGCTGGCGGAAATCCTCGAGGTGATCCGCCGCCACAAGTACAGCCGCTATCCGGTCTATGACAGCGCACAGGGCGAGTACGTCGGCCTGTTGCACATCAAGGACCTGCTGCTGGCGCTGGCCGGCGATGACGGGCTGGCCGAGCATTTCGATCTCGACGAGCTGCTGCGGCCGCTGGAACGGGTGTCCAAGCACATGCCGCTGAGCGAGCTGCTCGAGCAGTTCCGCCAGGGCGGTGCGCATTTCGTCCTGGTGGAGGAAGGCGACCACAAGGTCATCGGCTTCCTGACCATGGAGGACGTGCTGGAAGTGCTGGTCGGCGATATCCAGGACGAGCACCGCAAGACCGAGCGCGGCATCCTCGCCTACCAGCCGGGCAAGCTGCTGGTGCGCGGCGACACGCCGCTGTTCAAGGTCGAGCGCCTGCTGCACGTCGACCTCGACCACATCGAGGCCGAAACCCTGGCCGGCCTGATCTACGAAACCCTCAAGCGAGTGCCCGAGGAGAACGAGGAGCTGCAGGTCGAAGGGTTGCAGATCGTCATCAAGAAGATGCGCGGGCCGAAGATCGTCCTGGCCAAGGTGCTCAAGCAGGGGTGAAGCAGCTGCAAGCGAGTATAGGGTGGATGTCGCTTTTTACATCCACCCTGCCCCCCACTCGCCGGGTCGGTAAAGCGTGAACCGACCTACACGAGCGCTTTTCCGCTTTTACTTGAAGCTTGTAGCTATCTATTCCCTATTCCCCGCCGACGGCGAAGTTCGGCAGGCTGTCGACCGGCTGGGAGAAGTCGAAGGGAATCGATTCGATGGCCAGGCCGACGTTGCGCTGCACGACGAAATGCAGGTGCGGGCCGGTGCTGTTGCCGGTGTTGCCGGAACGGGCGATGCGCGTACCGGTTTCCACCCGCTGGCCTTCGCGCACGGCCACCGAACCCTGCATCAGGTGCAGGTAGACGCCCATGGTGCCGTCGTCGTGGATGATGCGCACGAAGTTGCCGGCCGGGTTGTTGCCCCGCCCGCTCTGTTCGTTCTCCACTTTCACCACCACGCCGCCGCGCGCGGCAATGATCGGCGTGCCCTCGGGCATGGCGATGTCCATCGCATAACGGCCTTTCGGAGTGAAGTGGCTGTACTGGCCATTGGCGCCCTGGGTCAGGCGGAACGGCCCGCCGCGCCAGGGCAGCGGATACTTGTAGGGTTTGGGCAGCAGGCGCGGGTCGCCCAGGGCGTGGCGCAGCCTGGGCGTGTATTTCAGCGGCTTGGAGGCATCGCGCGGCGCCAGGGTCGCCAGGCGGATCTGGCTGCGCGGCGGCAGGATCCAGCGGATCGGCTTGGCCGGCGCACCGACGGCGTTCTCGACGTTGTCCAGCTTGAGTTCGATGTCCACCGGCGCGTAGAGATCGTTGCGTACCAGCAGCGTCTCGCCGGCGGCGTGCTTGCGGGTCTCCAGCCTGACCTGGGTATCGGTCTTTTCCACCATGCGATCGCGGAAGACGAACACCTGCGCACCAGGGGCGGCCTGGTCGCTGTAGGTCACCACGCCATTGGCATCGGTGTATTTGTAGATGGTCAGGGCCAGCGCCGGCGAGGCCAGCAGCGGCAGCCCGAGCAACAGGAGAAGGCGCCCCAGCATAACGGCAGAGTTCTAACGGTCAGGGTGTTGGAGCGGCAAGCCTAGCAGTGGCGTTGCGCCTGTGCGAGCCACCGACCGTCGGGGTGTGACGCCGATCAGCTTGTGTGGCGCGGCAACCGCCGAACGGTCAGCCAACGGCCCAGGACCGGCTCAGGCTGAACCGCTTCTCAGGCGCCGGGAATGAAATGCCGTTGCGCCGTGCCGCGGGCGATCAGCCGCGACAGGTAGTCGAGCTTCTGCGGGTCGCAGTCGACGAAGCGCAAGGACAGCTGCAGCCACTCGCTGTCGGGTTTGGGCTCGAACGCCGCGACCGCATGCAGGTAGCCGTTGAGACGGGCGATTTCGCCGCCCTCGCCCTGCTCCAGGTCGAGCACGGCGCTTTCAAGTACCTGCGGCAGCGTTTCGCCGCGCCTGATCACCAGCTGTGCATCCTTGAGGCTGAGGGCCTTGATCACGCAGGCCAGGGTGCCCGAAGCCAGTCGCAACTGGCCCTGGCCGCGCCCGGCGGCAGTGGTCGCCGCTTTGGCCGGCGCCTGCACCAGGGGCGCCGGCGCAGCTGCGGCTGGTGGCGCAGCGGGGCGCACCACTTCGGCCTTGCCGCCGGTCAGCGCGGCCAGCGAATCGTTGGCCATGCCGGTGGCCATGTTCCTGACCGGCGCGCTGGCGGCCAGGGCGTCGAGCTTGCCGGCGCGGCCCAGGGCCTTGCGCACCTTGCTGGTCAGCTGCTCGTTGGAGAACGGCTTGCCGATGAAGTCCGACACGCCGGACTGGATCGCCTGCACCACGTTCTCCTTGTCGCCGCGGCTGGTGACCATGATGAACGGCAGGGCCTTCAGCGCATCCTGCGCACGACACCAGGTCAGCAGCTCGAGCCCGGACATTTCCGGCATTTCCCAGTCGCAGAGGATCAGGTCGAAGCGCTCGCGCGTGAGCATCTGCTGGGCCTTGCGCCCGTTGACCGCGTCCTCGATGCGGATACCCGGGAAGTGGCCACGCAGCGCCTTCTTCACCAGGTCGCGGATAAAGGGCGCGTCATCCACCACCAGCACACTGACCTTGCTCATCCTTCACTCCTGCTCGAATGCCGGCAAGCATAGCGGCAGGACCGTCCCGACAAAAGCGCGAGTCGCCGCCAGCGGCAAACTTGTTGCGCTCAATCAACCCACGGCAGCGCCATCCTCGCCGAGCGCGACGACGCACCAGCGGACAGAAGCGCGCCGGCGCGGCATACTCGCGGTTTCCCGCCAGCGTTCCGAGGCCGCCATGGTTCAGCACATTCTCGTTGCCCACGATCTGACTCCGGAAGCCGACCGGGCCCTGCAGCGCGGCGCCCAGCTGGCCCGGCAGAGCGGGGCGCGCCTGAGCCTGCTGCACGTGCTCGACGAGCGCGACAACGGGGCCGACGAGGTCGCCGCACGCAGCCTCCTGCAAAACCGCCTGCAGCACAACGGGCTGGGCGACCAGCAGCCCTGGCTTCGCCGCGGCAACCCCGTCGAGGAAGTACTGACCCAGGCCCGCGGGCTGGAGGCGGACCTGCTGGTACTCGGCCGCCATCACCGCGATTCGACCCAGGGCTTCGCCGGCACTACCCTGGAACGCATCCTGCTCGCCACCCCGGCACCGCTGCTGCTGGCAATCGCCCCGGCAGAGACGCCCTACAGCCAGGCCCTGGCTGCCCTGGACTTCTCGCCCTGCGCCACCCGCGCCCTGCAATGCGCCTGGCGCCTGCTGCCGGCCGGCGCCGAGCTGCATGCACTGAACGTCGATGAAGTGGCCGAAGTGCACGGCCCGGACGAGAGCGGCCTGGCCCTGCAGCAGGAGCTGTTCGACCAGTTGCTCGAGGACATCCAGGCCTGGCTGCCGGACAGCGGCGTGCGGCTCAGCTACAGCCTCTACCAGGGCGAGCGCAGCAATTGCCTGGAAGCCGCCATCGGCGAGCTGCAACCGCAGTTGCTGGCGCTGGGCGGACACAGCCGCGGCGAACTCAGCAGCGCCCTGCTCGGCAGCCTGACCCGGCAATTTCTAGACCAACCGCCTTGCGACGTGCTGGTGGCGCGCTGACCCCGACCGGCGCCGCGAACCACGGCGCCCGCCCCCCCTTCTCCCGGCCGGCCCGGCAGCGACGTGCAACGCGTCCAGCCCCGAAACGCCCCCACCCACCGCGACACGAAACATCCGCCGCGCAGTTGCTTCCGCGAAATCCCCTGCTACGTTTAGTTTCTAGAACAACAATAAACAATAAGAAGAAGGCGCCCATGACCATCGCTGCGACCCTACTCCGGCTGCGCTCCCCATCCCGCTTCCCCCGCCACCGCAACGCTCGCGGGGCCACAGTGCCCGGATGGCTCGCATTGCAGGCGCCTTTCACCGCATGCCCCGAGCTGACCTGCGCGACCGCGTTCGCGCGTACCTGCCCCGTTTTCCCCTAGACCCCGCGCCGTCCTCGACAGCTCCGGGCGGGGTTGTCCTGTAACGGTCCATCGTGCAAGGAGATACGCATGAAGCTTCCAGCAATTGCAGCGGCAACCCTGACGGCGGCTATCGCCGTTCCCGCCTCGGCCGAGATTTCCGACGGCAAGGTGAAGATCGGCATCCTCAACGACCAGTCCGGCGTGTATGCCGATTTCGGCGGCAAATGGTCATACGAGGCGGCGAAGATGGCGGCCGAGGATTTCGGCGGCAAGGTGCTGGACGCGCCGATCGAGATCGTCACCGCCGACCACCAGAACAAGCCGGACATCGCCTCCAACATCGCCCGCCAGTGGTACGACCGCGAGCAGGTCGACTCGATCATGGAGCTGACCACCTCCTCGGTGGCGCTGGCAGTGCAGGGCATTTCCAAGAGCAAGAAGAAGATCGACCTGGTCACCGGCGCCGCCACCACCGAGCTGACCGGCAAGCAATGCTCGCCCTATGGTTTCCACTGGGCCTACGACACCCACGCGCTGGCAGTCGGCACCGGTGGCGCACTGGTATCCCAGGGCGGCGACAGCTGGTACTTCCTCACCGCCGACTACGCCTTCGGCTATTCGCTGGAGGAGCAGACCGCGACGTTCGTCAAATCCAAGGGGGGCGAGGTCAAGGGCGCGGTCCGCCACCCCCTGGCGACCACCGACTATTCGTCGTTCCTGCTGCAGGCACAATCCTCCGGGGCCAAGGTCATCGGCCTGGCCAACGCCGGCCTGGATACCTCCAACAGCATCAAGCAGGCGGCGGAATTCGGCATCGTCGCCGGCGGCCAGCGCCTCGCCGCGCTGCTTTTCACCCTCGCCGAGGTGCACGGCCTGGGCCTCGACGCCGCGCAGGGGCTGACCCTGACCGAAAGCTTCTACTGGGACCGCGACGACAAGTCGCGCGAGTTCGGCGAACGCTTCTTCAAGCGCACCGGGCGCATGCCGAACATGGTCCATGCCGGCACCTATTCGGGCGTGATGCAGTACCTCAAGGCCATCGAGAAGGCCGGCACCGATGCCACCGAGCCGGTGGCCAAGGCGATGCACGAGATGCCGGTGGACGACGTCTTCGCGCGCAACGCCAAGGTCGGCGCCAACGGCCGGCTGATCAGCGACGTCTACCTGATGGAGGTGAAGAAGCCCGAGGAAAGCAAGCGCGCCTGGGACTACTACAAGGTGCTGGCCACCGTGCCGGGCGACGAGGCCTACATCAAGCCGGCCGACAGCGGCTGCGATCTGGCCGGGCAATGAGCATGGCCGCCGCAGCTCACGCCGGCTTCGCCGGTTCGCCGGCCAGCGAGGTCGAGCAGGACGCGCCCGTGGTGCTCTCGGCGCGCGGCCTGCGCCGTGAGTTCGGCGGCTTCGTCGCGGTCAACAACGTCGATCTGGACGTGCGCCATGCCCGGGTGCACGCCTTGATCGGCCCCAACGGCGCGGGCAAGACCACGGTGTTCAACCTGCTGACCAAGTTCCTGCAGCCCACCGCTGGCAGCATCCGCCTGCTCGACCACGATATCACCCGCACCGATCCGGCCAAGGTGGCCCGGATGGGCCTGGTGCGTTCGTTCCAGATTTCCGCGGTGTTCCCGCACCTGTCGGTGCTGGACAACGTGCGCGTGGCCCTGCAGCGCCCGGGCGGGCTGGCCACCCAGTTCTGGCTGCCGATGCGCTCGCTCAACCGCCTGAACGAGCGCGCCATGCAGCTGATCGAAGCGGTCGGCCTGGCCGACAAGCGCCACGAGCTGGCCGCCGACCTCTCCTACGGACGCAAGCGCGTACTGGAAATCGCCACCACCCTGGCACTGGAGCCCAAGGTGCTGCTGCTCGACGAACCCATGGCCGGCATGGGCCATGAGGACGTGCACGTGGTCGCCGAGATCATCCGCGAGGTCGCCACCCAGCGCGCCGTGCTGATGGTCGAGCACAACCTCAAGGTGGTCGCCGACCTGTGCCATCAGGTGACCGTATTGCAACGCGGCGAAATCCTCACCTCCGGCGACTACCGCACGGTCAGCCAGGACGAGCGCGTGCGCGTGGCCTACATGGGGACCGAACATGACTGAAAGCGCACCCCTGCTGTCGGTACGCGACCTCAACGCCTGGTATGGCGAAAGCCACGCCCTGCACGGCATCGACCTGGACGTTCATCAAGGCGAGACGGTGACCCTGCTCGGGCGCAACGGCGTGGGCAAGACCACCGCGCTGCGCGCCATCGTCGGCATCATCCGCAAGCGCAGCGGCAGCATCCGCTTCGACGGCAAGGACATGCTGCGCGTGCCGCTGCACCGCACCGCGCGCCACGGCATCGGCTACGTGCCGGAGGAGCGCGGCATCTTCTCCACGCTTACCGTCGAGGAAAACCTCACCCTGCCACCGGTGATCGCCAAGGGCGGCATGAGCCTGGCGGAGATCTACCAGCTGTTCCCCAACCTCGAGGAACGCCGCAAGAGCCCGGGCACCAAGCTTTCCGGCGGCGAGCAGCAGATGCTGGCGATGGCGCGCATCCTGCGCACCGGCGCCCGCTTGCTGCTGCTCGACGAACCCACCGAAGGCCTGGCGCCGGTGATCATCCAGCGCATCGGCGAGGTGCTGGTGACACTCAAGCAGCGCGGCATGACCATCCTGCTGGTGGAGCAGAATTTCCGCTTCGCCAGCAAGGTCGCCGACCGCTTCTACGTGGTGGATCACGGCAAGGTCATCGATACCTTCGTCGTCGACGAACTGCCTGGCCGCATGACCATGCTCAACGAAGTCCTGGGGGTCTGATGACGACGATTTTCGATGTGCCGATCCAGGCGTTCCTCGGCCAGCTGCTCATCGGCCTGATCAACGGCTCGTTCTACGCCATGCTCAGCCTGGGCCTGGCGATCATCTTCGGCATGCTGAAGATCATCAACTTCGCCCACGGCGCGCAGTACATGATCGGCGCCTTCGCCGGCTACCTGCTGCTGGCCACCCTGGGCATCGGCTACTGGCCGGCGCTGATCCTCGCACCGATCGTGGTCGGCCTGTGCAGCGCGGTGGTCGAGCGTGTGGCACTGTCGCGGCTGTACAACCTCGACCACCTCTACAGCCTGCTCTTCACCTTCGGCCTGGCGCTGGCCCTGGAAGGTGCCTTCCGCTACTACTACGGCTCATCCGGGCAACCCTATGCGGTGCCCAAGGAGCTGGCCGGCGGCTACAACCTGGGCTTCATGTTCCTGCCCAAGTACCGCGCCTGGGTGGTGCTGGCCTCGCTGGCGATCTGCATCGCCAGCTGGCTGTTGATCGAAAAGACCAAGCTCGGCGCCTACCTGCGCGCCGCCACCGAAAACCCGACGCTGGTGCGCACCTTCGGCATCAACGTGCCGCTGCTCTTGACCTTCACCTACGGCATGGGCGCGGCACTGGCCGGGCTGGCCGGCATTCTCGCCGCGCCGATCTACCAGGTCAGCCCGCTGATGGGCTCGAACCTGATCATCGTGGTGTTCGCCGTGGTGGTGGTCGGCGGCATGGGCTCGATTCTCGGCGCGATCATCACCGGCTACATGCTGGGCATTCTCGAGGGGCTGACCAAGGTGTTCTATCCCGAGGCATCGAACATCGTGATTTTCGTGATCATGGCCATCGTACTGCTGGTGCGCCCGGCCGGCCTGATGGGGAGGGACGCCTGATGAACAGCCAAGCCACCGGCACGATCACGCCGACCAAGCGCCCGCTGCTGCGCCTGGAAACCGTGCTGATCCTGATCGGCATCCTCGCGCTGGCCCTGGCGCCGTTCTACTTCTACCCGATCTTCCTGATGAAGGTGCTGTGCTTCGCGCTGTTCGCCTGCGCCTTCAACCTGCTGCTCGGCTACACCGGCATCCTTTCCTTCGGCCATGCGGCGTTCTTCGGCGGCTCGGCCTATTTCACCGCCCACGCGGTGAAGGAATGGGGCCTGCCGCCGGAACTGGGCATTCTCGTCGGCGTCGCCGGCGCGGCGTTTCTCGGGCTGGTCATCGGCTTCCTGGCGATCCGCCGGCAGGGCATCTACTCGACGATGATCACCCTGGCGCTGTCGCAGATGTTTTTCTTCTTCTGCCTGCAGGCCGGCTTCACCCATGGCGAGGACGGCATCCAGGGCATTCCGCGCGGGCATCTGTTCGGCTTCATCGATCTCGAGGAGCCGCTGTACATGTACTTCTTCGTGCTCTCGGTGTTCCTCGCCGGGATGTTCGTGATCTGGCGCGTCATCCACTCCCCGTTCGGCATGATCCTGCGCTCGATCCGCGAGAACGAGAACCGCGCGATCTCCCTCGGCTACACGGTGTCGCGCTACAAGCTCGGCGCCTTCGTCATGTCCGCCGCGCTGGCGGGGCTGGCCGGCGGGCTGAAGGCGCTGGTGTTCCAGTTCGCCACGCTGACCGACGTCAGCTGGCAGATGTCCGGCGAGGTGGTGCTGATGACCCTGCTCGGCGGCATCGGCACCCTGGTCGGGCCGATCTTCGGCGCGGCGCTGGTGACCACCCTGGGCAACTACTTCGCTACCTCCGAGCTGCCGGTGACGCTGGTCACCGGAATCATCTTCATGGTCTGCGTGCTGGTATTCCGCCGCGGCATGATCGGCGAACTCTACGCCTCGCGGCTGGGCAAGAAGCTCGAACGGCGCGCCGAGGATTGAGGCCGGGGAGAGCGAAGCGGCAGGATGGAACACGTAGGTTGGGTTGAGGGGCGCAGCACCGAAGCCCAACATCCCACCCGCATGCGTTGGGCTTCGCTGCGCTCAACCCAACCTACGAGATCGATCGGTGAAGGGTGGCGCGTAGCCTGGAGTGCGCAACGCCGAAGCCCGACGGGCTGCATCCACGCCAATCCCCGGCGGCGGCGCCCCGCTCAACCCTGCCCTTCGAGCAGGTCGTGCAGCTCGACGAACTGTTGGCTCAGCTTGTGCCGCGGGTCGAAGTAGACCAGCGGCATGCAGGCCTGGTGCGATTCGCGCATCCGCACCGAGTTCATCAGGTTGACCGGCAGCACCGGCAGGCCTTCGCCGAGCAGTTGCTCGATCATTTGCTGTGGCAGTGCCGCCCGCGGCTGGAACTGGTTGACCACGATGCCCTCGACCTCGAGCGTCTCGTTGTGGTCCTCCTTCAGCTCCTCGATCTCCTCCAGCAGGCCGTACAGCGCCTGACGCGAGAAGCTGTCGCAGTCGAAGGGAATCAGGCAGCGGTCGGCCGCGATCAGCGCCGAAACGGTATAGAAGTTCAGTGCCGGCGGCGTATCCAGGTAGAGTCGGTCGTACTCCTCGGCCAGGCCGTCGAGCAGTTTGCGCAGCTTGTTGATCTTGTGCTTGGCCTCCAGCTTGGGCTGCAGGTCGGCCAGTTCGGCGGTGGCGCTGACCAGGTGCAGGTTGTCGAAGGCCGTCTCGAGGATCGGCGGGCGCGCCTTCTTGCCGGCGCTGCCACCGGCCAGCACCTGCTTGAAGAAATCGGCGATGCCGGTGGGCACCGCGTCGCCGGTGAGCCCGGTCAGGTAGTGGGTGGAGTTGGCTTGGGCATCCAGGTCCACCAGCAGCGTGCGGTAGCCCTGCGACGCGCTGACCGCCGCCAGGTTGCAGGCGATGCTCGACTTGCCGACCCCGCCCTTCTGATTGAACACGACCCTGCGCATGACTCGACCCCTGAGAATCCCTGAGTGGTCGAGTCTATACGGCAAACATGACAGTCAGGTTATCCGCAGCGGCAAACCCGACCAAAGTCAGACAGCGACGGGTGCCTTGATGTGCGGATGCGCCTCGTAGCCGACCAGCTCGAAATCCTCGAAGCGGAAGGCGAACAGGTCCTTCACCGCCGGGTTGAGTTTCATCGTCGGCAGCGGCAGCGGTTCGCGGGTCAGCTGCAGGTCGGCCTGCTCCAGGTGGTTGGCGTACAGGTGGCAGTCGCCGCCGCTCCAGATGAACTCGCCCGGCTCGAGGTCGCAGACCTGCGCCATCATCAGCGTCAGCAGCGCGTAGCTGGCGATGTTGAAGGGCACGCCGAGGAAGATGTCCGCCGAGCGCTGGTAGAGCTGGCAGCTGAGCTTGCCGTCGGCGACGTAGAACTGGAACAGCGCGTGGCACGGCGGCAGCGCCATCTGCTCGACCAGCGCCGGGTTCCAGGCCGAGACGATCAGCCGGCGCGAATCCGGGTTCTTCCTGATCATCGCCAGCAGGTTGGCGATCTGGTCGATGGACTCGCCGTTCGGCGCCGGCCAGGAACGCCACTGGTAGCCGTAGACCGGGCCGAGATCGCCGTTCTCGTCGGCCCACTCGTCCCAGATCGAGACACCGTTTTCCTTCAGGTAGGCGATGTTGGTGTCGCCTTTGAGAAACCACAGCAGCTCGTGGATGATCGAGCGCAGATGGCACTTCTTGGTGGTCACCAGCGGGAAGCCCTGGCCCAGGTCGAAACGCATCTGATGGCCGAACACCGAGTAGGTGCCGGTGCCGGTGCGATCGCTCTTGAAGGTGCCGTGTTCGCGCACATGGCGCATCAGGTCGAGGTACTGTTTCATCGATGGGCTCGGAGGGGAAAAGGCTGCGCGAATAGTAAAAGGCCGGGCCCGGCTTGTCGCGTACACTGCGACGAGCCGGGCAACGGCCTGTCAGGCCGGGGCGTTGGAAGCGTCGCGCCGATAACCCCAGGCGATCATGCCGACGCCGAGCAACACCATGGGGATGCACAGCAGTTGGCCCATGGTCAGCCAGCCGAACGCCAGGTAACCCAGCTGCGCGTCCGGCACGCGGACGAATTCGACGATGAAGCGGAAGATGCCGTAGCACACCGCGAACAGCCCGGACACCGCCATGGTCGGCCGCGGCTTGCGCGAATAGAGCCAGAGGATGACGAACAGCGCAACGCCTTCCAGGGCGAACTGGTAGAGCTGCGACGGATGCCGCGCCAGCTGCTGCGGATCGGTGGGGAAGACCATCGCCCAGGGCACGTCGGAAGCCTTGCCCCACAGCTCGGCGTTGATGAAGTTGCCGATGCGTCCGGCACCCAGGCCGATCGGCACGAAGGGCGCGATGAAGTCCATCAGTTCGAAGAAGCTCTTGCCGTTGCGCCGGGCGAAGATCCAGGAGCACAGCAGCACGCCGATCAGCCCGCCATGGAACGACATGCCGCCCTTCCACACCTGCAGGATCAGGCTGGGCTGATTGATGTAGGCAGCCAGGTCGTAGAACAGCACGTAACCCAGGCGCCCACCGACGATCACGCCCATGGCCACCCAGAACACCAAGTCCGACAGCTTGTCCTTCGGCCATTCCGGCGCGAAGCGCTGCACCCGCAGCGATGCCAGCCACCAGGCGCCGCCGATGCCGACGAGGTACATCAGGCCGTACCAGTGAATCTGTAGCGGGCCGATGGCGATCGCCACCGGATCGATCTGCGGGTAGGGCAGCATCCGCGCCTCCTCAAACAAGAAAATTGATGCCGACGCTCAGCAGCAGCAGAGCGAACAACCGTCTCAGGACCCTGGCCGACAGCCGATGCGCAAGGTTCGCGCCGATACGCGCGAAGAACATGCTGGTGATGGCAATGCCGACCAGCGCGGGCAGGTAGATGAAGCCGAAGCTCCATTCCGGCAGTTGCGGATCGTGCCAGCCGACCAGCATGAAACTCAGCGCACCGGCGATGGCGATCGGCAGGCCGCAGGCCGCGGAAGTGGCCACCGCCTGCTGCATCGGCACGCTGCGCCAGCTGAGAAAGGGCACCGTCAGCGAACCACCGCCGATGCCGAAGATTGCCGAAGCCCAGCCGACCACAACGCCGGCCACGGTCAGCCCCGGCTTGCCCGGCACGCCGCGCGAGGCCTTGGGCTTGATGTCGAGCACCATCTGGATCGCCATGAGGATGGCGAACACGCCGATGATCTTCTGCAGCATCGGCCCCTGGATGGCCGCCGCGGTCAGCGAGCCGAGCGCGGCGCCGACGAGAATGCCGAGGGTCATCCACAGCACGATCGGCCAGCGCACCGCGCCTCTGCGATGGTGCGCCCGGATCGAATTGATCGAGGTGAAGACGATCGTCGCCAGCGAAGTGCCGACGGCCAGATGGGTCAGTACCTGCTCCGAGAAGCCGTGTGCGGTGAAGCTCAGGACCAGCACCGGGACGATGATCATTCCGCCGCCGACGCCGAACAGCCCGGCCAGCACACCGGCGAAGCTCCCCAGCAGCAGATACAGCAGAAACTCCATGTGGTCCATCCGCAAGGCAAAGCGGCATGGTAGCCGAAAAAGCGGGCGGAAGCCGAACGCGGTTGCCGAGCCGGCCAGTTGGCTTCAAGCTCTCGCTTCGAACCTTCCACCGAGCGACCCCATGTGCCTGATCGTTTTCGCCTGGCGCCCGGAACATGCACTGCCGCTGGTGCTGGCCGCCAACCGCGATGAATTCCATGCGCGCCCCAGCCTGCCGCTGGGCTGCTGGGAGGACGCGCCCTGGATCGTCGGCGGGCGCGACCTGCAGGCCGGTGGCACCTGGCTGGGCATCACCGCGCGCGGACGTTTCGCCGCGCTGACCAACATCCGCGCGCCCGGCCAGCCGCCGGGCCTGCGTTCGCGCGGCGAGCTACCGGAGCGTTACCTGCGCGGCGAGCTGACGCCGGGCGATTACCTGGCCGAGCTGGCCGGACGCTGCGCCGACTATGCGGGATTCAATCTGCTGGTCGGCGATCACCGACAACTCTGGCATCTGCATTCGCACACCGGCGAACCACGACCGCTCGCGCCCGGCCTCTATGGGCTGTCCAACGCCGGCCTGGATACCCCCTGGCCGAAACTGACCCGGGCGCGCGCGGCCCTGGCCAGCCAGCTCGCCCGGCCCGATCCGGAGCACCTGCTGGAGCTGCTCGCCGATACGCAGCCGGCCGCCGAGCACGAGCTGCCACGCACCGGGGTATCGCTGGAATGGGAACGGCGGTTGTCGAGCATCTTCATTGCCAGCCCGGAATACGGCACCCGCGCCAGCACCGCGCTGATCCGCCGGGCCGACGGCACGCTGGATATTCTCGAACGCAGCTTCGGCCCGCAAGGTCCACTGGGCGAGGTGCACTATCGCCATCCGCCGGGGGCCTGAGGGCACCCCAGCACCTCAGACGGCAGCGGAAGGATTGATCAGCTTGCTCAGGCCGAGATTGCGCAGGGTCAGCTGCACGGTGCTGTGGATCACCTGCGGGCTGTCGAGGAGCATGACCCGGCCCAGCAGTTGCTGGGCGGTATCCATGCTGACCTGGCGCAGCAGCCATTTCACCTTGGGCAGGTTGGTGGCGTTCATCGACAGGCTGTCGAAGCCCATCGCCAGCAGCAGCATGGCCGCCGCCGGATCGCCGGCCATCTCGCCGCAGATGCTCACTGGCTTGCCTTCGCCATGCGCTTCATTGACCACCCGCTGCAGCGCTTCCAGCACGGCCGGATGCAGGTAGTCGTAGAGGTCGGCGACCCGCGGGTTGTTGCGGTCCACGGCCAGCAGGTACTGGGTCAGGTCGTTGGAGCCGACCGAAATGAAGTCGACCAGGCGCGCCAGTTCACGGGTCAGGTAGACCGCCGCGGGCACTTCGATCATCACCCCCACCGGCGGCATCCGCACGTCGAGCCCTTCGTCGCGCACCTCGCACCAGGCGCGGTGGATCAGGTGCAACGCTTCTTCCAGTTCGCGGATACCGGAGATCATCGGCAGCAGGATGCGCAGGTTGTTCAGCCCGGCGCTGGCCTTGAGCATGGCGCGGGCCTGCAGCAGGAAGATTTCCGGATGGTCGAGGGTGACGCGGATGCCGCGCCAGCCGAGGAAGGGGTTTTCTTCCTTGATCGGGAAATACGGCAGGCACTTGTCGCCGCCGATATCGAGGCTGCGCATGGTCACCGGCAGCGGATGGAAGGCCTCCAGCTGCTCGCGGTAGATGGCCATCTGCTCCTTCTCGCTGGGGAAGCGCTCCTTGATCATGAAGGGCACTTCGGTGCGGTACAGGCCGACGCCCTCGGCGCCGCGCTCCTGGGCACGCACCACGTCGGCGAGCAGGCCGGTGTTGACCCACAGCGGTATGCGATGGCCGTCGGTGGTCTCGCAGGGCAGCTCGCGCAGCACGTCGAGCCCCTCGGAGAGCTGGCGCTCCTGCTCGGCGAGCACTTCGTACTGTTCGCGCAGCACCTTGCCGGGGTTGGTGATGATCTCGCCGCGGTAGCCGTCGATGATCAGCTCGATCCCATCGACCTTGGAATACGGCAGGTCCACCGCCCCCATCACCGTGGGAATGCCCATGGCGCGGGCGAGGATGGCGACGTGCGAGTTGCTCGAGCCGAGCACCGAGACCATGCCGACCAGCTTGCCTTCCGGCACCTCGCCGAGCATCGCCGGCGACAGTTCCTCGCTGACCAGGATGGTCTTGTCGGGGTAGACCAGGGTCTGCTGGCGGGCTTCCTGCAGATAGGCAAGCAGGCGCCGGCCGATGTCCTTGACGTCCGAGGCACGCTCGCGCAGGTAGGCATCGTCCATCAGCTCGAAGCGCCGCACGTGCTCGTTGACCACCTGGCGCAGCGCGCCCTGGGCCCACTGGCCGGTGCGGATCACCTTGACCACTTCGCCGCCGAGGGCGGAGTCGTCGAGCATCATCAGGTACACGTCGAACAGCGCACGCTCTTCCTTGCGCATCTGCGTGGCGAGCTTTTCCGAAAGCCCGCGCATATCGGCGCGTACCGCTTCCAGCGCCGCCTCGAACAGCGTCAGCTCGGCTTCGATGTTGTCGACGGTCTTGTCCGGCACCACTTCGAGATCGGCCGGCGGCAGCACCACCAGGGCGGTCCCGACCGCAGCACCCGGCGCGCCCGGAATGCCGACGAAACGGGTTTCCTGGATGCCCTTGCCCTGGCGGCCGAGACCGCGGATCGAACCGGTCGCCTCGGCGTGGGCGATGACGCCGGCGAGCTGCGCGCTCATCGTGACCAGGAAGGCCTCCTCGCCCTCGTCGAACTGGCGGCGTTCCTTCTGCTGGATGACCAGCACGCCCATCACCCGCCGGTGGTGGATGATCGGCGCGCCGAGGAAGGAGGCGTAGCGTTCCTCGCCGGTCTCGGCGAAGTAGCGATAGCGGGGATGTTCGGAAGCGTGTTCGAGGTTGAGCGGCTCCTCGCGGGTGCCGACCAGGCCGACCAGGCCCTCGTTGGGTGCCATGCTGACCTTGCCGATGGCGCGCTTGTTGAGGCCTTCGGTGGCCATCAGGACGAAGCGTTCGGTCTCCGGATCGAGCAGATAGACCGAGCAGACCTGGCTACCCATGGCCTCCCTGACTCTCAGCACGATGATGCCCAATGCCGCCTTGAGGTCCTTGGCGGCATTCACTTCCTGGACAATCTTGCGCAGCGTGCCGAGCATGCTCAGAGGCTTTCTCCTCGTCTCAGTCCCGCACCGGCAGACGCGGGGCGAGTTCTTTAAGTGCGCGACGATAGACCTCGCGCTTGAATGTGACCACCTGTCCCAGCGGGTACCAGTAGCTGACCCAGCGCCAGCCGTCGAACTCGGGCTTGCCGGTCAGGTCCATGCGCACCCGCTCCTCGGTACTGGTCAGGCGCAGCAGGAACCATTTCTGCTTCTGGCCGATGCACAGCGGCTGGCTATGGGTGCGCACCAGACGCTGCGGCAGACGATAACGCAACCAGCCGCGGGTGCAGGCGAGGATGTTCACATCCTGCTCCTCCAGGCCGATTTCCTCGTTGAGCTCGCGCAGCAGAGCCTCTTCCGGCGTTTCACGGGCATTGATCCCGCCCTGCGGAAATTGCCAGGCATCCTGATTGATCCGCCGAGCCCAGAGCACCTGACCGACATCATTGGTCAGGATGATGCCGACATTGGGGCGAAAACCATCGGAATCGATCACGGCATACAACCTCGCTGACGCATGTCGCGGCATTGTTCCACAAAACCGCAACGAGTCGAAAGCACGGCAAGCGGCCATCCGGCGCAGGAGAGCCTCGGCGCGGCACCGCACGCGGTCATCGCCGAGGCTGCCGCACAGGCGCGCCAACCGTTATGCTTGGTGCCTCCCCAACAGTCCGAGGAAACCATCCGTGCGCCTGGCTCTATTCGATCTCGACAACACCCTGCTGGCCGGTGACAGCGACCACGCCTGGGGCGAATACCTGTGCCAGCGCGGCATCGTCGATGCCGACAGCTACAGGGCGCGCAACGATGCCTTCTACCAGGACTACCTCGCCGGCAGCCTCGACGTGCATGCCTACCAGAACTTCTGCCAGGAAATCCTCGGCCGCAGCGAATTGCCGCAGCTGCAGCAATGGCACGCGGAGTTCATGCGCGACTTCATCGAGCCAATCGTGCTGGCCAAGGGCGAGGCGCTGCTGCGCCAGCATCTCGAGGCCGGCGACCGGGTGGTGATCATCACCGCCACCAACCGATTCATCACCGGCCCGATCGCCGCACGGCTGGGCGTCGACACCCTGCTGGCCACCGAATGCGGGATGGAGGATGGCCGCTACACCGGGCGCCTCACCGACATCCCCTGCTTCCAGGAAGGCAAGGTGGCGCGCATCGAGCGCTGGCTGGCGGAGAACGCGCTAACCCTGGAGGGCAGCTATTTCTACAGCGATTCGCGCAACGACCTGCCGCTGCTCGAGCGCGTCAGCCACCCGGTGGCGGTCGACCCGGACCCGACCCTGCGCAAGACCGCCGCAGAGCGCGGCTGGCAGATCATCTCGCTGCGCTGAGGCAGCGCAGCGGCCAGGCCGGGCGGGAGGAATCAGGCCGGCTTGGCGCCCATCAGGCCGCTGATCGCCAGCAGCACCAGCAGGATCAGCCCGGCATAGGCGAGGGCAAAGCGCAGCAGGCGCGCCGGTGCCGGTGTATCGCCCAGCGTCGCGCAGGCGCGCAGGCGCCCGGCGAGCAGCAACCCGAGCGGCAACAGCAGGACGAACAGCAGCGAACTGGCCAGCAGCCACAGCTGGCCCAGCGGCCAGCCGGCCAGGTGCGCCAGCCACCAGCCGCTGGCCGGCAGGCTCAGCGCCAGCAATGCCAGCAGCGGCAGGGCAATCAGCCGGGTACGCCGCAGTTTGCGCTGCAGCAGCGCGGCATCGCCGCCGCGCCAGGCCTTCCACAGCAACAGCACGTGGGCGATCAGCCCGAGGATCAGCAGCACCGCCGATACGGCGTGGACGATTCTCAGCAGCAGGTAGTGTTCCATGTGCTCTCCTGGCAGCCCGTTCGCTCAGCCGAGAAACAGCTTGTAGGCCGGGTTGTCGCTTTCATCCCAGTAGCGGTAGCCGATCTTGTCCAGCGCCGCCGGCAGCAGGTGCAGTTCCTGCTCCGGCACCTGCAGCCCGGCGACCACGCGGCCATCGGCGGCGCCATGGTTGCGGTAGTGGAACATGGAAATGTTCCAGCGCCCGCCCAGCTTGTTGAGGAAATTGAACAGCGCGCCGGGCCGTTCGGGAAATTCGAAACGCAGCACCCGTTCGTCGCTGACCCCGGCCGCATGGCCGCCGACCATGTGCCGCGTGTGCAGCTTGGCCAGCTCGTTGTCGGTCAGGTCGAGCACCGGGAAGCCCTTCTCGCGCAGGCTCTCCACCAGCGCCGCGCGCGGATCGGTTTCCGGGTGGGTCTGCACGCCGACGAAGATGTGCGCCTCGCGGTTGGTGTGGTAGCGGTAGTTGAACTCGGTGATCTGGCGCTTGCCGATGGCCTCGCAGAAGGCCTTGAAGCTGCCCGGCTGCTCGGGAATGGTGACGGCGATGATCGCCTCGCGCTTCTCGCCCAGCTCGGCGCGCTCGGCGACGTGGCGCAGGCGGTCGAAATTGACGTTGGCGCCCGAATCGATGGCCACCAGCACCTGGCCGCTGGCCCCCTCGCGCTCGACGTACTTCTTGATCCCGGCCACGCCCAGCGCGCCGGCCGGCTCGGTGATCGAGCGGGTGTCGTCGTAGATGTCCTTGATCGCCGCGCAGATCTCGTCGGTGCTGACGGTGATCACCTCGTCGACGTAGCGCCGGCAGATGTCGAAGGTGTGCTCGCCGATCTGCGCCACCGCCACGCCGTCGGCGAACAGCCCGACCTGATCGAGCACCACCCGCTGGCCGGCGGCCATGGCCGCCTGCAGGCAGTTGGAATCGTCCGGCTCGACGCCGATCACCTTGGTGTGCGGATAGAGGTATTTCACGTAAGCGGCGATCCCGGCCACCAGCCCGCCGCCGCCCACCGGCACGAAGATCGCGTCGATCGGCCCCTGGTGCTGGCGCAGGATTTCCATCGCCACGGTGCCCTGGCCGGCGATCACGTCAGGATCGTCGTAGGGGTGGATATAGACATAGCCCTTCTCTTCCACCAGCTTCAGCGAATAGGCCAGCGCCTCGGGGAACGCGTCGCCGTGCAGCACCACCTTGCCGCCGCGGGCGCGCACGCCCTGCACCTTCAGCTCGGGGGTGGTGCGCGGCATGACGATGGTCGCCTTGATGCCCAGCTGCTTGGCCGCCAGCGCCACGCCCTGCGCATGGTTGCCGGCCGAGGCGGTGACCACGCCGCGTGCCAGTTCCTCGGGCGAAAGCTGTGCCAGCTTGTTGTAGGCGCCACGGACCTTGAAGGAGAACACCGGCTGCAGATCCTCGCGCTTGAGCAGAATCTGGTTGCCGATGCGTTCGGACAGCTGGCGGGCAGGCTGCAGCGGGGTTTCGATGGCGACGTCGTAGACGCGCGAGGTGAGGATCTTCTTGACGTAGTGTTCGAGCATTCTGGCTATCTTGGCGGGAATTGCGGGCAATCCGGCGAGTCTACTCCGCGACACCGGCCTCGACCACAGACAATGCGCACGCAAAAATGCCGGTACAGCCGGCGGGCGAGACCCGTCGGCGACGCAGGGCTATAATCGACACCCCGTCTTCCCGCCCGGACCCTCCCATGACCCAGGATCAGCTCAAGCAGGCCGTCGCCCAGGCCGCCGTCGACCATATCGTGCCCAAGCTCAACGACCGCAGCATCGTCGGCGTCGGCACCGGCTCCACCGCCAACTTCTTCATCGACCTGCTGGCTCGGCACAAGGGCTTCTTCGACGGTGCGGTGGCCAGCTCCGAGGCCACCGCCGAGCGCCTGAAGCAGCACGGCATCCCGGTCTACGACCTGAACACGGTGAGCGAACTGGAGTTCTACGTCGACGGCGCCGACGAAGCCAACAAGCACCTCGAGCTGATCAAGGGCGGCGGCGCGGCGCTGACCCGCGAGAAGATCGTCGCGGCGGTGGCCAGGACCTTCATCTGCATTGCCGATGGCAGCAAGCTGGTCGAGCAGCTCGGCACCTTCCCGCTGCCGGTGGAAGTCATTCCCATGGCGCGCAGCCACGTCGCGCGCGAGCTGGTCAAGCTCGGCGGCGACCCGGTCTACCGTGAAGGCGTGGTGACCGACAACGGCAACGTCATCCTCGACGTGCACAACCTGATGATCGGCTTCGCGCCGGAGCTGGAAGGCAAGATCAACGACATTGTCGGCGTGGTCAGCAATGGCCTGTTCGCCATGCGGCCGGCCGATATCCTGCTGCTCGGCACCGCAAGCGGCGTGCAGACACTGGAACGCTGAAGCGAAGCGGCGATATCCCCCGCTTGCGGCTACGCTTGCCTTTGCTGCATCACCAGCAAGCGCAGACCACCAACAGGAGGGTGTCGCCATGTCCGGCAAGTTCCAGCTGAAGAAATCCAGCAACGGCCAGTTCCATTTCAACCTGCTGGCCAGCAACGGCCAGGTCGTGCTGTCCAGCGAACAATACAAGGCCCATGCCTCGGCGCTGAACGGCATCGACTCGGTACGCAAGAACGCCGTGCGCGAAGGTGCGTTCGAGATCAAGGAATCCAGCAACGGCAAGCACTACTTCGTGCTCAAGGCCACCAATGGCCAGGTCGTCGGCCAGAGCCAGATGTATGCCAGCCTGCACAGCGCCGAACAGGGCTGCGACTCGGTTCGCCGCCATGCCCCCGATGCGGCGCTGCAGGACGAGAGCGCCGCACCGGTCACCTGACCGGCGCCGGGTGGTCAGCGCGACAGCCGGCCACCCGGATCACTTGCGGGACACGTAGAACGGGCCCGGTTCGCCAGAAGGAATTTCAATGCGCGCATGACACCTGCGCTCTTCTAGTTTTCTGGCATCGCGATTGCGTCCGGCCGGGCTTAGCTCAGGCTTAACGGGCGCACTGCGCCTCAGCGCTTGCGGCTGAACACGTAGAAGCGGTTCGGCTCGCCCACCACATAGATGTTGCCCTCGCCATCCATGGCGACGCCCTCGGCCTGCGCAATGCCGTGCGCCAGACCGTTGAGGCCGCCGAACAGGCTGATGAAGCTGCGCGGCTGCCCCTGCAGGTCGAGCTCCACCAACAGGCGCGACTCGTCGGAGAGCAGCAGGGTATGGCCACTGCGCGGATCGATCGTCACCGACGACAGGTCGCGCACCAGCAGCGGCTGGCTGGGCAGCGCCTGCAGCGCACCGACGGCACCGTCCTCGCCGGGGAAGGGCAGCTCGAACAGCCCCTGCGGGTCGCGTTCCTTGGCCAGCAGCAGGCGTTGCGTATGCGGGTTCCAGGCCAGCCCCTCGAAGCCCTTGTTGCCGGCATCGGCGAAGCCCAGGTCATAGCTGGCGAGGTCATCCAGATCCAGCGTTGCCACGTCCGGTTCCAGGCGGAACACCGCGACCAGCCGACGGCGCTCGTCGACGATCGCCAGGCGGCCGTCGCCCAGCGCTTCCACCGCTTCCGGGTCGGCGAAGCCGCTCAGGCGGATACGCCGCAAGACGACGCCGGCGGGCGTGAACTCGACGAGTTGCGGATTCCGGCCGGTCACGGTGAACAGCGTGCCGGTCAGCGGGTTCCAGGTCAGCCCGGAGGTTTCATCTTCCTCCAGGCCGGCCAGCGTGGTTTCCAGCACCAGTTGGTAGTCCGGCAACCAGATGCCCGCCGCACGCTGCTCCGGGCTGGCCGAACGTTCGTCCCAGTACAGCTGCAGCTGATCGTCCCAGTGCAGCAGGCGCCCGGCGACGAGCAGCGCGACGAACAGCAGCGACAGGACGACGGCGACGAGCAGGCGCCAACGGGAACAACGAACGGCCATGGGAAGCATTCCAGCGGAGGGTGCCGGATTACAGTACGGCCCGCGAGGAAGCGGCAAACGCGGCGGGGGAGTCCCGCCGCGGCGGGGAGATCAGAGCACGCGGCTCTCGAACCGCGACAGCCCGACCAGCTCCAGCACCAGTTGGTCGCCCTGCTCGAGCGGGCCGACGCCGGCCGGCGTGCCGGTCAGCACCACGTCGCCCGGTTGCAGGCTGAAATGCCCGGCGATGTGCTGCAACAACGGCACGATGGCGTTGAGCATCTGGTTGCTGTTGCCGTCCTGGCGGACCTCGCCGTTGATGCTCAGGCGGATGCCGATGTCGTTCAGGTCCTCCACCGCATCGCCCGGCACGAAGGGCGCCAGCACGCAGGCGCCGTCGAAGCTCTTGGCGATCTCCCACGGATGGCCCTTTTCCTTGAGCCTGGCCTGCACGTCGCGCAGGGTCAGGTCCAGAGCCGGGGCGAAGCCGGAGATGGCGTCGCGCACCTCTTCCTCGTTCGGCTTGCGCGACAGCGGCTTGCCGATCAGCACGGCGATCTCCGCTTCGTAGTGCACCGCGCCGCGGTCGGCGGGAATGCCGAAGCCACCTTCCAGCGGCACGGCGCAGCTGCCGGCCTTGATGAACAGCAGCGGCTCGCTCGGTACCGGGTTGTTCAGCTCCCTGGCGTGTTCGGCATAGTTGCGGCCGATGCAGACCACCTTGCCCAGCGGGAAGTGGATCGGCGTGCCATCGGTGTAGTGGTGCTGGTAGCTCATCGAAGACTCCTGATATCCCTGGGCCCGGTCAGGCCGCGAAGATCTTGCCGGGGTTCATGATGCCGTTCGGGTCGAATGCCGCCTTGACCGCCTTCATGTAGGCGATCTCGGCCGGCGAGCGGCTGTACTCGAGATAGTCGCGCTTGGTCATGCCGACACCGTGTTCGGCGGAGATCGAGCCGTTGTACTTCTCGACGGTCTCGAACACCCACTTGTTCACCGACGCGCACTTGTCGAAGAACTCTTCCTTGGACAGCGCCTCGGGCTTGAGGATGTTCAGGTGCAGGTTGCCATCGCCGATATGGCCGTACCAGAGCACCTCGAAGTCCGGGTAGTTGCTGGTGACGATGGCGTCGATGTCGGCGAGGAAGGCCGGCACCTTCGACACGGTGACCGAGATGTCGTTCTTGTACGGCGTCCAGTGGCTGATGGTCTCGGAGATGTACTCGCGCAGTTTCCACAGGTTCTGCAGCTGCTGCTCGCTCTGGCTCATCACGCCGTCGATCACCCAGCCTTCGTTGACGCAATGCTCGAAGGTCGCCAGCGCCTGCTCGGCGCGCTCCTCGGTGGTGGCCTCGAATTCCAGCAGCGCATAGAAGGGCGCGCGCGTCTCGAAGGGCGCAGGGATGTCGCCACGGCCGAGGATCTTGTCCAGGCACTTGTCGGAGAAGAATTCGAAGGCGGTCAGGTCCAGCTTGTCCTGGAAGGCATGCAGCACCGGCATGATCGAATCGAAGTCCGGCGTGCCGAGCACCATCGCCGTGAGGTTGGTCGGCTGGCGCTCCAGGCGCATGGTCGCTTCCACTACAAATCCAAGCGTACCCTCGGCGCCGATGAACAGCTGGCGCAGGTCATAGCCGGTAGCGTTCTTGACCAGGTCCTTGTTCAGTTCCAGCAGGTCGCCCTTGCCAGTGACGACCTTGAGCCCGGCAACCCAGTTGCGGGTCATGCCGTAGCGGATCACCTTGATGCCGCCGGCATTGGTGCCGATGTTGCCGCCGATCTGGCTGGAGCCGGCGGAGGCGAAGTCCACCGGGTAGTACAGGCCCTTGTCCTCGGCGAACTGCTGCAGGACGGCGGTGACCACGCCCGGCTGGCAGACCACGGTGCGGTCGGTGGCGTTGAAGTCGAGGATCTGGTTCATGTAGTCGAAGGCCACCACCACCTCGCCGTTGGCCGCCACGGCCGCGGCGGAAAGCCCGGTGCGCCCGCCCGAGGGCACCAGCGCGACCTTGTGCTGGTTGGCCCAGCGGACGATGGCCTGCACCTGCTCGATGGTCTTGGGGAAGACGATGGCCGAGGGCGCCGGGGCGAAATGCTTGGTCCAGTCCTTGCCGTAGGCGTTCAGCGAATCGGCGTCGGTCAATACCTTGCCGGGTTCGACCAGGGTTTTCAGCTCATCGATCAAGGCGGGATCGGTCATCACGGGAACTCTCATACGATTCATGGTCACCCTGAGCACGCTTCAGCACAGGGATGGGGGTGTTTCGCGGGGCTCGTATGCTAGCATACGCCCCCCTTTGAAACGTGCCTCGGCAGACTTCCGACACCGCTCCCGCCGGTTCGGTCAGCCTTCGCTGGACACATCAGTGATAACCTCCGGCCTTAAAGGTTTTAATGCAGATGAGCCAGACCTCTCTCGACAAGAGCAAGATCAAGTTCCTTCTTCTGGAAGGCGTTCACCAGAATGCCATCGACACCCTGAAGGCCGCCGGTTACTCGAACATCGAATACCTCAAGACCGCGCTGTCCGGCGACGAGCTGAAGGCGAAGATCGCCGATGCCCACTTCATCGGCATCCGCTCGCGCACCCAGCTGACCGAAGAGGTCTTCGACGCGGCGAAGAAGCTGATCGCCGTCGGCTGCTTCTGCATCGGCACCAACCAGGTCGACCTCAACGCCGCCCGCGAGCGCGGCATCGCGGTGTTCAACGCGCCCTACTCCAACACCCGTTCGGTGGCCGAGCTGGTGCTCGCCGAAGCCATCCTGCTGCTGCGCGGCATCCCCGAGAAGAACGCCTCCTGCCACCGCGGCGGCTGGATCAAGTCGGCGGCCAACTCGTTCGAGATCCGCGGCAAGAAGCTCGGCATCATCGGCTACGGCTCCATCGGCACCCAGCTTTCGGTGCTAGCCGAGGCACTGGGCATGCAGGTCTACTTCTACGACGTGGTGACCAAGCTGCCGCTGGGCAATGCCACCCAGGTCGGCTCGCTGTACGACCTCCTGGGCATGTGCGACATCGTTTCGCTGCACGTGCCGGAACTGCCGTCCACCCAGTGGATGATCGGCGAGAAGGAAATCCGCGCGATGAAGAAGGGCGGCATCCTGATCAACGCCGCCCGCGGCACCGTGGTCGAGCTGGACCACCTGGCCGCCGCGATCAAGGACGAACACCTGATCGGCGCCGCCATCGACGTGTTCCCGGTGGAGCCGCGCTCCAACGACGAGGAGTTCGCAAGCCCGCTGCGCGGCCTGGACCGTGTGATCCTCACCCCGCACATCGGCGGCTCGACGGCCGAAGCGCAGGCCAACATCGGCCTGGAAGTGGCCGAGAAGCTGGTCAAGTACAGCGACAACGGCACCTCGGTGTCCTCGGTCAACTTCCCCGAAGTGGCCCTGCCGTCGCACCCGGGCAAGCACCGCCTGCTGCACATCCACCAGAACATTCCGGGCGTGATGAGCGAGATCAACAAGGTGTTCGCCGACAACGGCATCAACGTCTGCGGCCAGTTCCTGCAGACCAACGAGAAGGTCGGCTACGTGGTGATCGACGTGGACAAGGAGTATTCCGACCTGGCGCTGGAGAAGCTGCAGCACGTCAATGGCACCATCCGTAGCCGGGTACTGTTCTGATACGAAGGCGTGAAGGTTGCTGAGGGAGGCTCCGGCCTCCCTTTTTTGTGGTTCATCGCGCTTTCTTGGGGAAGCAAGGATTGACACCGGACTGGCAAGTTTGGGTGTGTTGAATGAAAGTTTTGCTTTCACTGGCGTTTAGCGAGTTGCTTGAGAGATTGGTTTCGCCCTGCTGGGCGACTCACTTTTTTCAGTCGCGAAAAAAGTAAGCAAAAACGCTTGCCCCTGCATCCGGCCCTGCGCTTCGCTCCGGGTCCGTTACTCGCTTCGCTCGCCCTCCGGGCCAGCCTGCGGCTGTTACTCCGCTACGCTCCGTTTCACTCCATCGCCGCTCCAGGGGCACGCCGCGAAGGGACGTCCCTGTCCCTTCGCGTCTCTCGCGGCGTCCATGCCGCTCAACCCCCTACGCAACGATTCCGCTCACCCTCCTGAAGGGGCGTTTGGCGTCGCCTGATAGTTCGTGCATTGAGCAAAAAGCAACGATCTTCCAGGCGACTCGGACCCCGTTCCCGTCAGGAGGCTCGCGCAGGGGGAGGCAAGGCATGGACGCCGAGCGAGGAACGAAGGACGGGGCCGCCGAGGTAGGGACGTCCCATCGTGACGGCCTCGGAGCGGCACAGGACGGAGGGAAGCCTGGCCGCGCAGCGGCCAGACCCGGATGCCGGACGTAATGCTGTTCAGATAAGCACGGAGAGTACTTTGTAGGAGCGCGCCATGCGCGCGAATCGCGGGCGTGGCCCGCTCCTACAGATCCAACATCCAGCTTGAGTCGTTAAGTGAACAGCATTACGGATGCCGGGCGCGCTTTCTCTTTGATTGCTTTCTCGGCGAGCAACGAGATACAGAGCGTAGCGGAGTAACAGCCGCAGGCTGGCCCGAAGGGCGAGCGAAGCGAGTCAAGTGACTCGGCCGGGGGGCCGAAACCAGAAGTGTCAGCACGCTCGGTAAGCGCCCTGATCACCGAGGCGCAAGCCCAAACCAAATGGCAGCAACACCCAAACTTGCCAGTCCGGCGTCAAGCAGCCTGTCCCCATGAAATGCGAAGAGGCTTTTTTGTGCCGCGGCACGGTCGCTAAGTCCTCGCTCCCCGCCGTTCTCCAGCCCGCTCGTCAGGCACCGCCGGGCCTTCCTCCCGATCAGGCAAGGGCGGCCTATCCGCCTCGCCCGGCGCCCGCTCCGAGGGCAGCGCCGGCGCCCCGCTTCGCGGGCCGCCACGTGGCCGCTCGATGACCTCCTGCCGCGGCTCGCTGCTGTCCAGCGGATGCTGGCGAGCCTTCTGCGGATGGGTCGGTCCCGTGCCTCCGGCAACGACTGCCTGGCTCCCCAGCAGGGCCAGGAACAGCACACACCAACGCAGCACCGACATGCGACACCTCCAGCCATGGAGCCCATACCGTTTGGGCAAACCGGCACCGGGAAGGTTTCAGCGCGACGCCCAGTGGCAATGCGAACGCAAACGTCCCGGCGGACGCAACGCCCGCCGGGACGGCGTGGTTCACCGCGGTCAGTAGGCGCCGCGTGCGCCGCCTTCACCGCCCGTACCGGTGCTGCCCTGCTCGCCCCGCGGCGCACCGTCGGCGCCGGTATCGAGGTCAGCCGCGTCGTCATCATCGTCACGCTCCGGATCGGTGGTCGTGCCGGCCTTGCCTTCGGTATCCGGCATGCTGCCCATGCCGGTCCCGCTGCCCGTGCCACCCGCGGCGCCCTGCTCCATGGTGCCGTGCTCCATGGAATCATGGGTGGCATCATCGGACGTGCCGCTGCCGCCGGCGAAGCCCGTACTCGACAACAGGCCGGCAAGGATCACTACCGCAATCTGCTTGATGTTCATGGTCGTCACCTCTTTTCAAGGGAGTACCTAATATCCGGCAACAGGGCGCCAGGAGGGTTTCGCGGCCCGGCATCCGCCGAGGGCGTTATCCGCCCAGCAGCTGCCACAGCGAGGCGCCGACGCCGGCCATGCTTTCCCCGGCCACCAGCCCCGCCGCCGCGACGATCACGAAGCGCTCGCCGAGGCTGCGCCAGCGCGAGGCGAACGACCAGGCGAGCAACGCCCCGCAGGTCATCATCAACGAGATCGAGGCGGGGATGATGAAAGCCAGCCCGAGCGCCGCGGAGCTCGGCAACCAGCGCAGCCGCCGTTCCGGCAGCAGCCCCTCCAGCAGCCCCAGCAGCACCCCGCACGACGCCCCGGCCAGCATCGCCCAGCGGATATCGCTGGCCAGTGCGCCCAACCCGCCGGTCAGGGCCTCGGCCACCGCCTTCCAGGTCGCGACCGCCGGCGCCGGCCATTCGGCGCTGATCAACAGCGCCTGCGGATCGGGGATCAGCACCCGGTAGACCAGCACGCCCACCACGCTGCCGAGCAGGATGCCCAGGCACTGCGCCACCGCCTGGCGCTGTGGCGCCGCGCCGATGACATGGCCGACCTTGAAGTCGTTGAGCAGGTCGGTGCACTGCCCGGCCGCGCCGCCCGCCGTGTTGGCGCTCATCAGGTTGATCGGCACCTGCCCCGGAGCGAGCACGCCGAAGCCCAGCTGCGACAGCTGGCCGATGGCGCCGATCGGTGGAATCCCGGTGGCGCCCACCACCCGCGCGGCGACCACCGCCAGCAGCAGCGCCAGCGGAATCGACAGCAGCGCCAGCCACGGGTCGATGCCGAACAGGCCGACCTGCAGCGTCACCACCAGCCCCACCGCCAGCAGCAGCCCACAGGCGGGCAGCCCGGCCAGCCGCCGCAGCCGCAGCGAACCGCGCGCCGACGCGCCACGCCCGCGCCACAGGCGCAGCCCCAGCGCGGTGAGCGTGGCGCAGACCATCAGGCTGACGCCCGGCCACAGCAGCCATTCGACGAGCACGGCGAACTGCGGCCCTTGCGCCGCGGACGGCAGCCGCACCAACCCCTCGGCCAGCAGCCAGGGTGCGAGCAGCCCCCAGGCCAGCACGGCGCCGAGCAACAGCGACAGGCCGACGCGCAGGCCGATGATGCCGCCGAAGCCCAGCAACAGCAGCGACGGCTCGACGGCGAAGGTCAGGCGCTCGAACTGCGCCGACGGCGCCCAGCGCGGCAACGCCCAGAGGAAGACGTCGCTCAACTTGGCGCCGGCGGCAAGCAGCGCCGCACCGCCCAGCACCCACAAGCGGCGGCCGGCCTCGGCGCCATGGCTGTAGATCTGCTGCAGGGTCGCCAGCGTCGCCATGCCCTCGGGAAAGCGCAGCCTGGACTCGACGATCAGCGACGGGCGCAGGTACCAGGCCACCCAGATGCCGAGAAAGCTCACCGAGAACACCCAGGCCATCAGCGCCAGGTTGTCCAGCTGCTGGCCGGTGAGCAGCGTGTAGGCCGGGATCGGCGCCACCAGCCCACCGGAGACGATGGAAGCGCAGGACGAGGCGGTGGTCTGGTTGATGTTGCTTTCCAGCAGGCTCCAGCGCGGCAGGCCGAAGCCGGCCGCGAGGCTGCGCCAGAGGGCGAAGCCGATCAGCAGGGCGATGATCGACATGTTGAACGACCAGCCGATCTTCAGCCCCGAGTAGACGTTCGAGGGCGTCAGCAGGGCGCCCAGCAGCAGCCCGGTCGCCAGCGCGCGCAGGCTGAGTTCACGCGGCTGCACGCGAGAAGCGATCACACTCATGCCCCCAACCTTAGTGCAAAAACGCGCAGCTGCCAGGACGGCTACCCCCGATCACGGCCGAGCGGCGCACGCTCGCCCGGGATAATGAGCGTTCGCCGATACGCAGCTGAACTTCGCCGCAAGGTGCTGGTCGTTTAGTAACTTTTTCATCGATTTCATCATTCATGCCCGACTGCCTAGGTACCGAACATGGACGCGGATCTTACCCGGGACCCTCCCTCCCCGACTGTCACCCTCCTGACCGGCAATGAGCTGCTGGGGCTGTTCTTTCGCCATTTCCTCGGCGAGCAGGCGCAGCTCGAAGTCTCCCTGGCCGGGCTGGAATCCCGCCAGCATCGCGGTGCCGATCTGTTCCTGGTCGACGCCGGGCACAGCCAGGCCGAACAGATTTCCAGCGTGATCGACCAACTCGACGAGCACACGCCGGTGGCGCTGGTGAACATCGTGCCCGAACAGGCCGAGCAGCTGGTGGACAAGCACCCGGTGATTCGCGGCGTGTTCTACAGCCACGCCACCCGCGAGCACCTGCTCGAAGGCATCCGCGTGCTGCTCGAAGGCGGCGACTGGCTGCCGCGCGTGCTCACCGAACGCCTGCTCGGGCAATGGCGACGGATGCGTCAGCTCGCCGAAACCAAGACCAGCCTGACCCTGCGTGAACGGGAAATCCTCAGCCTGGCCGGCAAGGGCCTGTCCAACGCCGAGATCGCCGAACAGCTGTGCCTGAGCCCGCACACCATCAAGAGCCACATCCACAACCTGTTGCGCAAGATCGGCGCCTCCAATCGAGCCGAAGCGGCGTATCTGCTGCGCAGCCGCCTCGATTGGGACGAGTCGTGCCGCGCCTGATCGCAGCTTCTTCCGAACGAACAGAAAAGGTAGGGCAACCCGCTGAACGAAACAGCTGCCTGCCAGGTAGAGTGCCTGGCCGCGGCTCCGCTTCGCTCGCCAAGCGACCGGCGGCGGGCCATCCAGCACTCGTTCAGCGCAGGTTCAGGCGGGATTCAGTCGAGGTTCAGTGATCACCGTTCAGGCTAGGGGCCGTCAGTATCCCGCTGCCTGAAAAGGAGTCACCGATGAAAACACTGCACACTCTGGCCATCGCCACGTCCCTCGGACTCTTCAGCCTCGGCACCCATGCCGCGGAAAACTTCGCCGGCATCACCTGGGGCGAGAGTACCGTCAACATCGACCGTTCCGGCTCGCTGAAACAGAACATGGGGCAAGACCGCTTCGATGACGTGATCAAGAACAGCGGCACCTGGGGCGTACGCGGCGGCCAGATGACAGACCAAGGCCGCTACTACCTGACCTACGAGAACGTCTCCGACGACTACGGCAGCACCCTCAAGCTGCGCCAGCAGAACCTGATCGGCAGCTACGACCTGTTCCTCCCGCTGGGCGACAGCACCCGCCTGTTCGGCGGCGCCAGCGCCGGCCTGACCAAGCTGGAGCACGAATCGCGCGGCTACAGCCGCGACAGCGACATCGGCTACCTGGTCGGCCTGCAGGCCGGTATCCTGCAGACGCTGGCCGATAACGTCTCGGTGGAGGCCGGTTACCGTTACCTGCGCAGCAACGCCGGCACCGAAGTGGCCGAGCGCGGCGTCGGCAAGCTCGGCTCGATCGACCTGCACAGCAGCAAGCAGGCCTATCTCGGGCTGAACTATCACTTCTGAAGAATACGATGAGCGACGGCCGGGCCGCCCGGCCGTCCATACAGGGAGCGCAGCCAACATGAAGGTGCTGGTGGTGGAAGACGAGGCGCTGCTGCGCCACCACTTGCAGACCCGCCTCGGCGAGAGCGGCCACGTCGTCGATGCCGTGCCCAACGCCGAAGAGGCCCTGTACCAGAGCCACGAATTCAACCACGACCTCGCCGTCATCGACCTCGGCCTGCCGGGCATCAGCGGGCTGGACCTGATCCGCCAGCTGCGCAACCGCGGCAAGAGCTTCCCCATCCTCATCCTCACCGCGCGTGGCAACTGGCAGGACAAGGTCGAAGGCCTGGCCGCCGGCGCCGACGACTACGTGGTCAAGCCGTTCCAGTTCGAGGAGCTGGAGGCGCGCCTGAATGCGCTGCTGCGGCGCTCCTGCGGCTTCACCCAGGCGAGCATCGAGGCCGGCCCGCTGAAGCTCGACCTCAACCGCAAGCAGGCCAGCGCCCATGGCGAACCGCTGGCGCTGACCGCCTACGAATACCGCATCCTCGAATACCTGATGCGCCACCAGCAGCAGGTGGTGGCCAAGGAACGGCTGATGGAACAGCTCTACAGCGACGACGAGGAGCGCGATCCCAACGTGATCGAGGTGCTGGTCGGCCGGCTGCGGCGCAAGCTCGAGGCCCGCTGCGCGATGAAGCCGATCGAGACCGTGCGCGGCCTCGGCTACCTGTTCACCGAGCGCTGCCGATGAACCGGCGCTGGCGCCGGTTGCGGGCACGCCTCGGCAGCCGCCGCGGCGGCGCCATGTCACTGCGCCTGCGGCTGATGCTCGGCGCCGCCAGCCTCGCGGCATTGTTCATGCTGGCGCTGCTGCCGCTGCTGCAGGGTGCTTTCAGCCTGGCCTTCGAAAAGGTCATCGAGCAGCGCCTGGCCGCCGACGCCAGCACCCTGATCAGCGCCGCGCAGCTGGAAAGCGGGCGGCTGGAAATGCCCGAGCGGCTGCCGGACGAGGAATTCGACCTGCCGGATGCCCAGTTGCTCGGCTTCATCTTCGACCAGCGCGGCGAACTGCTCTGGCGCTCGCGCTCGGCGGCCGACGAGCGCATCGACTACCGCCCGCGCTACCAGGGCGGGGTCACCGAGTTCCTCCGCGTGCGCGACACCGAGGGCCTGGAATACTTCGTCTACGACGTCGAACTATACCTGCCCGGCAACCAAGACACCGCCTTCAGCTTCGTCACCATGCAGCCGACCAGCGAATACCGCAGCCTCTACGAGGAATTCCGCCGCCAGCTCTACCTGTGGCTCGGCGGCGGCCTGCTGGTGCTGCTGGCGCTGCTCTGGCTCGGCCTGACCTGGGGTTTTCGCACGCTCAGGCGGGTCAGCGCCGAGCTCGACGAAGTGGAGGCCGGCCGCCGCGAGCACCTCAGCGACCGGCACCCGCGCGAGCTGCTGCGCCTGACCCGCTCGCTGAACCGCCTGCTCGACGGCGAGCGGCACCAGCGCGAGCAGTACCGCAATTCCCTCGGCGACCTGGCGCACAGCCTGAAGACCCCGCTCAGCGTGCTGCAGGGCGTCGGCGAAAGCCTCTGCGGCCAGCCGCAGAGCCGCGAGCAGGCGCAGGTGATGCACGTGCAGATCGAGCGCATGAGCCAGCAGATCGGCTACCAGCTGCAGCGCGCCAGCCTCGGCAAGAGCGGCCTGGTGCGCCACCGCGTCGAACTGCAACCGCTGCTGCACAGCCTGTGCAGCACGCTGGACAAGGTCTACCGCGACAAGCAGGTGCAGGTCGAACTGCGCCTGGCGGACGACTGCCTGGTATCGATGGAACAGGGCGCGCTGATGGAACTGCTCGGCAACCTGCTGGAGAACGCCTACCGCCTGTGCCTGCGACAGGTTCGCGTCAGCGCGACGAGCAGCGCCGGCGAACTGCTGCTCGACGTCGAGGACGACGGCCCCGGCGTGCCACCCGACCAGCGCGCACGCATCATCCGCCGCGGCGAACGCCTCGACGCCCGGCATCCCGGCCAGGGCATCGGCCTGGCCGTGGTCAAGGACATCCTCGACAGCTACGGTGGCGAACTCAGCCTCGACGAATCGCCGCTCGGCGGCGCCGCCTTCCGCATCAGGCTCGGCAGCGACTGACTCCGCCAGCGCTCCCGCAAGGGCCGAGGCACTGCTAGAGTGCACACTCGATCCCCCCCAACAGGAACAGCGGAGCGCATGCATGTCACTGGACGACCGCAAGAAACTGGCCCGCCAGCACATCGACCTGACCTGGAACCGCGGGCACATGGCCCTGGCCGAGCAACTGCACAGCAAGGACTTTCTCTACAAGAGCTCGTTCGCCGGCCGGCCGTTGAACAGCGCCGCCTTTCTCGACATGATCCGACAGATCCGCCATGCCATGCCGGACCTGGAAGTGGCCGTCGAGGAGTGCATCGCCGAGGGCAACAAGGTGGTCACCTGGAGCACCCTGATCGGCACCATCGAGCGCCCCGCGTTCGGCTATCCGCCCAGCGACAAGGTGCTCAGCATCTCCGCCATGGCCTTCTGGACCCTCACCCCGGCCAGGCAGATCCAGGAAATCTGCACCATGTTCGACATGGAAAGCTTCCGCGCGCAGCTGGGCCTGGAGACGCGCCCCTTCGCCGAAAAAGCCTTGCCCTAACAGCTGCTCACCAGAGCCAGCCCAGCCAGAGCAACCCCACCAGCAGCCAGGCGCTGATGGTCAGCGTGCCGCCCTCCCAGAGACGGTTCCAGCGCCGTTCGCGGCGACGCCAGCGGGCCTTGTCGAGGCGAATGGCCGGCTCGGGAAACGGCGGATTGCGCAGCACCCGGGTGAGGGCCAGCGACCACCACAGCGCCAGGTTCGGCAACCTGGCCAGGCGCGCCGGCGACCGCCAGCCACGCCGCTGGGCCAGCCCGGCCAGGCCCAGCGCCGCCAGCAACGGCCACAGCGCTTCCCAGAGAGCACCCGGGTATACGCTGGCCAGCAAGGGATCGCGCAGCGCCGGCCAGGCCCATGGCAGCACGACCGGCGCCATGCTCAGCAGCGTCCAGGGCAACCACTGGGCCGCAGGCGGACGCCGCCGCGGCGCCTGCCGCTGGTCACGCTGCATCAGCCACAGCGCACGCAGCAACAGCAGCGCGGTGGCGACGCTGGAAAGGCTCAGCCAGGGCGCCCAGGCCGCGAAGGCGCTGGCCTGCCAGGCGTCCTTGAGCAGCACTTTCACCGCCGCGCCGCTGGTGAATGGCGCGCCCAGCAGCGCCAACGCCGGCAACCACGACAGCACCCAGGCAGGGCGCGGCAGGCGGCTGTCATGAAGCAGCCCGGCGGCCAGGAACAATGCGCCCTTGGCCAGGCCGTGATGCACGCCGAACAGCACCAGCGCCGGCAACAGCGCCGCGCCCGGCGTGCCGGGACTCCAGGCCAGCGCCAGGATCATCAGCATCAGGCCCATCTGGCTCACCGAGGAATACGCCAGCACCGCCTTGGTCTTGCCGGCGCACAGCCCCAGTAGCGCGGCATACAGCGCACCGCAGAAACCAACCCCGAGCAGCGGCGCGCTCCAGGCCGCGAGCGTCGGGTCGGCTTCCGGCAGGCAGCGCCAGAGGCCGAGGAAGCCGGCCTTGAGCATTGCCCCGGAAAGCACCGCGCTGGCCGGTGCCGGCGCTTCGGGGTGGGCCAGCGGCAACCACACGTGCAGCGGCCAGAACCCCGCCTTGAGGCCCAGGCCGAGCAGCAGCAACGCCAGGCTCAGGCTGTCGACCGGCTGCGCCTGCCAGCTGGCGAAATCGAACGAATTGCCGCCCGCGTGGCTGCGCAGCAGCAACCCCGCCAGCAGCAGTATCTCGCCGCAGATCGCCAGCTGCAGGTAGAGCCGGCCGGCACGACGCGGCCCCGGTCCGCCACGGTGAACGACCAGCCCGTAGGCCGACAGGCTCATGACGCTGAAGCCGAGGTAGAAGCTCAGCGCATCGGTGGCGATCACCAGCAGCAGGTTGCCGGCCAGCGCCAGTTGCCAGAACATCCAGAAGCGCAGGCGCCGGGTGTCGGCGACGCTGCTGCCGGCGAAGCTCGCGGCGCAGCTCCAGAGCACCGCGGAAAAGCCCAGCCAGGCGCGGGTCAGGCTATCGCTCGCGCCCCAGCGCACGCCTTCCCATAGCCAGAGCAACTCCAGCGTCGGCGGCGGCAGCCATACCGCCAGCAGCGCCGGCAGGCAGCTCAACCACAGCCAGGGCGCAACCCGCGCACCCAGCCACGCCAGCACCAGCGCGGCGAGCAGCGGCGTCGCCGGCACCAGCAGCCACAGCCAGGCGCTCACAAGGCGAACTCCCGCTCGACGATCAGCTGGCTCCAGCCCAGCGGGCTCACCGCGGTGGCGGCCAGCAGGCCGACCAGCAGCGACAGCAGCGCAGTGAGCAACGGCGGCAGCAGCAGCATCCAGTGGGTTTCGAGACGTTCGCCGGCCCAGCGGTCCTTGGACCAGCGTGCCGGTTCGGCGAACCAGCCGCGCCAGAGCAGCGGCAGGAAATAGGCGGCATTGAGCAGCGCCGAGCCGAGCAGCACCAGCAGCACCCAGGCCTGCCCGACCTGCAGCGCGCCGAGCCCCAGCGTCCACTTGCTGATGAAACCGGCGATCGGCGGGATGCCGATCATGCCCAGCGCGCCGACCGTGAACGCCGCCATGCTCCAGGGCATGCGCCGGCCGACGCCGTCCATCTCGCGGATACGGCGGATGCCGAGGGTCTCGGCGAAATTGCCGGCGCAGTAGAACAGCGTCACCTTCATCAGCCCCTGGTGCACCAGATGCACCAGCCCGCCGATCGCGGCGATCGGCCCGAGCAGCGCCACGCCGAGGGTCACGTAGGACACCTGGCTGATGGTCGAATAGGCCAGGCGCTTCTTCAGCTCCTGCTGCTGCAGCGCACGCAGCGAGCCATAGAGAATGGTCGCCGCCGCCAGCCAGAGCAGCGGGCCGGCCAGCTCCAGGCGGGTCAGCGCCTCGGCGCCGAACACGTCGTAGACCACCCGCACGATACCGAAGGCGCCCGCCTTGACCACCGCCACCGCATGCAGCAGCGCGCTGACCGGTGCCGGCGCCACCATCGCCTGGGGCAGCCAGCCGTGCAGCGGGATCAGCGCCGCCTTCACCCCGAGGCCGAGGATCAGCAGGACGAACGCCACGCGTAGCGCCACGTCATGTTCGCCCACCCGCTCCAGCAGATAGCCGGCCGCCTGGAAATCCGGGGTGCCGGCCAGGCTGTGCAACAGCGCCACGCCCATCAGCACCAGCGCGCCGCCGCCCACCGTATAGGCCAGGTAGATGCGCCCGGCGCGCAGCGCCTCCGGCGTGCCACGGTGCACCACCAGCGGGAAGGTGGCCAGGGTCAGCATCTCGTAGAACAGCAGGAAGCTGACCAGGTTGCCCGCCAGCGCCACCCCCACGGTGGCACTGACGCACAGGCTGAAATAGCCGAAGAAGCGCGAGCGCAGCGGCGAATCCTCCAGGTAGGCGATGGCGTAGACAGTGGTCACCGCCCACAGCAGCGACGACAGCGCGACGAACAGCAGCGACAGCGCATCGCCCTGCAAGACCAGCGCGGCACCGGGCAGCAGCGGCACGCTGAAGCGGAACCCGGCCCCCTGGCTGACGCCGTAGAGCATGCCACCGACCAGCAGCAGCTTCAGCGTCACCCCGAGCAGGTTGAGGCTCACCCGCAGGCGCTGCTGGTCTTCCCGCAGGGCGAAGATCACCAGCCCCGGCAGCAGCGAGCTGAGCACGATGCCCAGGGGCAGCACGCTGTTCCAGTTCATTGGTCGAGCCCGCCGAGCCAGAGCAGCAGCGGTTCGCTGATCAGCGCCAGGCTCCACACCAGCAACCCCGGCAGCAGCGCCAGCCACTGCGCCAGGCGATCCGGATGAATACTCGGCGGATTCGGCCGCACACGGTCGAAGCCGTGGGCCAGCACGCGGAACACGTAGGCTGCGGACATCAGTGTGCCGAGCAGCACCGCCAGCACCCAGGGCCAGTGCTGGGGACGTTCGAACAGCGGCTGCAACAGCAGCCACTTGGCCAGGAAGCCACCACTGGGCGGCAAGCCGATCAGGCTGCCGCCGGCCACGGCGAAGGCCGTCAGCGCGACCGGCACGTTCTGGCTGGCGCCCTTCATGCCCTGCACACGGGTGCTGCCGAGAATGGTCTGCAGTTCGCCGGCGGCGAGGAACATCGACACCTTGGCCAGCCCATGGGTCAGCACGAACAACCACAGCGCCGCATGCAGACGCGGCTCCTCGAGGCGCAGCAGCAGGCCCAGGGCGAGCAACGCATAGCCGAGCTGGGCCACGGTGGAATAGGCCACCAGGCTCTTCAGCCGCGGCGCGCGCAGCGCCGACCAGCCTCCGGCGAGCAGCGCCAGCACACCGGCCGCGCCGAACAGCGCGCCGGCGTCGCGGCCGAGCGGCGCCGGCGCGACCTCGCTCCAGAGCAGCCAGAGGATGAACAGCGGCCCCTTGACCACCAGCGCCGAGAGCAGTGCGCTGACCGCGGTCGGCGCGGCGGCATGCGCCGGCGGCAACCACAGGTGCAGCGGCCACAGCGCCGCCTTGAGCATCAGCCCCAGGCTCATCAGCAGCAGCGCCAGACGGGTCGGGGCGTCCGCCACGGCCAGCTGCGCCAGCAGTGCGATGTCCAGCAACCCGTAGCGCCCGTAGAACAGCGCCACGCCGAGCAGATAGGCGAGCGAAGCGGCCAGCGACAGCAGCAGGTAGTTCAGCGCCGGCCGCCAGGCCCTGCGCCCGGCCAGCGCCACCAGCGCCACGGCCGCCAGGCCGAGCAGTTCCAGCGTCACATAGAGGTTGAACAGATCGGCCGACAGCCACAGCGCGGCCAGCGCCGCCTGCAGCAGGCAGGACAACGGCCAGTAGTCCTGGCCGCCGGCGGCATGCGGGATACGCGCCGCATACAACGCCACCAGCAGGTGCAGCCCGGCGCTGAACACCAGCAGCAGCGCCGCCAGCGGGGAAAGCTGGAAGCGGATCGCCAGGCCGCGTTCCCAACCGCCGATGTACAGCTGCTGCATGCCCTGCTCCATCGCCAGCTGCAAGGCCACGGCGGCGGCCAGCAGGCTGGCGAGGTTCAGCGCGATCACCCAGCGCCCGGCATGGCGCGGGCGCAGCAGAACCAGCAGCAGCGCGCCGGCCAGTGGCAACCACAGGCTGAGCAGCGCCGCGCTCATTCGTCCGCCTCCTGCCGCTCCAGTGCGCTGGCCAGGCGCAGCGCCAGCGCCGTGGCGCTGACCGCGATCACCAACCCGGTCACCACCAGCGCCACCAGCAGCGGATCGGTCGGACGGCTGCGCGCCGCCAGGGCGATCATCACCAGGAACACGCCGCTGCCCATCAGGTTGATGGCCATGATCCGCCGCAGCGGGTGGCGCAGGGTCAGCAGGCCATGCAGGGCCAGCAGCCAGAGCGCCAGGCCGATGCCGATCCAGAATACGGTGGCGCTCATGCGCGCGGCTCCGGCTCGTCGCCGATCACCAGCAGGCTCAGGCTGGCGGCGATGGCCAGCGTCGCCGCCGCCTCGATGAACAGGATCAGCGGTTTGGCCCAACCCGCCGGGTAGCTCAGCCAGCCGGCCCCGAATACAGCGCAACCCCCGGCGACCGCCACGAACAGCAGCAAGCCGAGCAGCACCAGCAGGCGCAGCGGCCAGAACGACCAGCGCACCGCCGGCAGCGCGCCGGCCAGGCGCAGCAGCACGATGCCCGCCGCCAGCAACGCACCAGCCTGGAAGGCGCCGCCCGGCGACTCGGCACCGCGCCAGAGGATATAGCCGCCGGCCAGCACCAGCAGCGGTGCCAGCGCCCGGCCCCAGGCCCGCAGCAACGGCCATGGCGCGTCCAGTTGCAGCCGTGCCGGCCCCAGCTGCCGCGCGCCGAGCAGGGCGAGCAGCAGCACCGCCAGTTCCAGCAGCGTGTCCCAGGCGCGGATGTTCAGCAGCACCGCCGTCACCGGATGCCCGACGCCGCTGTGCGGCATGGCCGCCTCGATGCGCGCCGGCAGCGGCGCGTGCAAAGTGGCCAGCGGCGCCAGCTGCGGCAGCAGCAGGATCAGTAGCGGCAGCAGCACCAGCACGGCCGCCAGCCGGCGGCGGCCCGACAGGTGCGGCTCGCTGCCCTCCAGCGGTTGGCGGGCCAGCGCGGCGAACAGCAGCACGCCGGTCAGGCCGGCGCCGATGGCCGCCTCGGCCAGCGCCAGGTCGGCCGCGCCCAGCCGCGCCCAGACCAGTGCCAGGACCAGGCCGAAGGCGATGAACAGCAGCACACCGGCATACAGCTGGCGCACATGCAGGGCGCCGCCGGCGAGGACGAGCAGCAGCAGGCCGCACACGGCGTCGAGCAACCAGTCAGTCATCGGGCCGCTTCTCCTCGGTCTGCCGCGCCAGCAGCTGGCAGGTGGTGGCGCCGGACGCCAGCACCAGCAGCCAGATCAGCAGCATCTGTCCGATTTCCAGCAGGCCGTCGGCGCGCAGCACGAGCCCGGCGACCACCAGGCCGAGGCCGAGGGTATCGGCCTTGGTCAACGCATGCAGCCGGGCGACGGCATCGGGAAAGCGCAACAGGCCGATACTGCCGGCGGCAAAGAACAGCAGGCCGCCGGCCAGCGGCAGCCAGCTCAGCGCGGCGAGCAGCTCACTCATGCCGGCTCCGGCGCAGCAACTGCACCAGCGCCGCGCTGGCCATCGCCGCCAGCAGCGCCAGCACCAGCGCGGCATCGCGCAGCGCCGGCAGGGCTTGCCATTGCGCCAGCAGCAACAGCAGCGCGGTGCCGGTGGTGCCGAGCAGTTGCACGGCGAGCAGCCGGTCGACCCGGCTCGGGCCACGCAGTACGCGCCCCAGGCCGATCACCAGGGTCAGCAGCAGCAGCGTCGAGAACAGCGCCATCAGCGTTCCGGCCCCGTATCCAGCAGGCGCGCCAGCCGGCGCTCCAGTTCGCCCACGGTGTCGCGCCAGGGCAGGCGCTCGTCCAGCACGTGTACACGCATCCGCTCGCCGTCCAGGCGCGAGGCCAGCGTGCCGGGCAGCAGGCCGACCATCGCCGAGAGCAGCAGGCGGACCCGCGGCGAGGGGCTGCTCAGCACGAAATCGTGCCAGGCGGGTTGCAGCGGGCAACCGGGCTGAAAGGCGCGCCGCGCCACGTCCCAGGCGCCGAGTAGCATGTGCCGCAGGAAGCAGCCGAGGAATGCCGGCAAGGCTGCCAGGCGCAGGGCCGGTGGCCGCAGTCCCAGCCACAGGCTCAGGGCAACGGCCAGCGCCACCGTCGGAATGCCCAGGCTCCAGCCGCGCCCGGCGGCGAACAGCGCCCACAGCGCGGCATAGATCAACGACCAGAAGAGCGCGTCGGTGGCTGCGCGACGCAGTAGGGCCCGGGTCATCTCATCCTCCATGGCATTCCGGTCTTTATGACAAGTCGAGGCCAAGAGTGCGTCGCTGTCCACCAGCCACGGCGCAACGCCTTGTTTCAGCGCATTGCCGCTCGGCCTGTATGCGGGGCGGCATGGGGGTGAGAGCGGTGAAGCCCCTAGGCGAGGTGCCGCAGGAACCATTCACCGGCCAGCTGCGCCACCGCCTCCAGCGTGCCGTGTTCCTCGAACAGATGGGTCGCGCCCGGCACCACCGCCAACTGATGTGCGCACTGCAGGTGGGCGGCGGCCTCGCGGTTCAGTTCCAGCACCTCCAGGTCGCGCTCCCCGACGATGAACAGCGAGGCCGCCTTGACGCGCGCCAGCGACTGCTCGGCCAGGTCGACCCGGCCACCCCGGGAGACCACGGCGGCGATGTCCGCCGGCCGCGACGCTGCGGTGATCAGCGCGGCGGCGGCACCGGTGCTGGCGCCGAACAGGCCGATGCGCAGGTCGCGCAGGTTCGCCTCGTGCCCCAGCTGATCCACCACCCCGCTCAGGCGCTGGCTGAGCAGCGGAATGTCGAAGCGCAACTGGCGAGTGATCTCGTCGATCGGCTGCTCGCTGGTGGTGAGCAGGTCGAACAGCAGCGTGCCGAGCCCCAGCCCGTTGAAATAGCGCGCCACGCTCTGGTTGCGCGGGCTGTGCCGGCTGCTGCCGCTGCCATGCACGAACACCACCAGGCCACTGGCGCCCTGCGGCACGCACAGATCGCCATGCAGGCGGGCCTTGCCGAGGGTGAAGCGCATCGGTGTCGACGGGTGTTTCATGCCGGTTCTCCTCCCCTGCTCCAGGCCTGCAGCAGCAGGTCCATCACCTGCCGGTCGGACGTCTGGTCGAAATTCACGTACCAACGACCGATGGCATACAGGTCGTGGGGCAGATGCAGGCAGACGACGCGGTCGGCCAGCTGTTCCAGTTGCGCGACGCTCTCCGGCGCCCCCACCGGGACCGCCACCGTGACGCTGCCGGCTCCCAGCTTGTGTACGGCCTGGACCGCAGCGCGCATGGTCGCGCCGGTGGCCAGGCCGTCGTCCACCAGGATCACCGCACGATCCTGGATCACCGGGCGCGGCCGGTCGCCGCGATAGGCCCGCTCACGCCGCTGCAGTTCATGGCTCTCCTGGATGACGGTGCCCTCGATCTCGGCGTGGGAAGCGTGGCTGTAATGGACGATGTCCTCGTTCATCACCCGCACGCCACCGCTGGCGATCGCGCCCATGGCCAGTTCGGGGTTGCCCGGCGTGCCGAGCTTGCGCACGACGAGGATGTCCAGTTCCAGGCCCAGGCGGTCGGCCACTTCATAGGCCACCGGCACGCCGCCCCGGGGCAGCGCGAGCACCAGCGCACCGCTCCAGCTGTCCATCTGCGCCAGCCGCTCGGCCAGCGCCCGACCGGCCTGTACACGGTCGGGAAAAGGAATGATCGGTGGCATGGCGGGCTCCTCCGTACGACGCGGCATTCCAGGAGTCTGGCTCAAGAATCGCCCCTCGGCAGGCCGCTCGCGACAAATCATCGCAACCGCCGGTCGCTGGCTCGCACCCGCGCTGCCAGGGTCTTCCGTGACCAGCACCGGCCTGCACCTGGCGCAGCGCATCGGCCACGCGCTGGAATCCGCCTACGATGGCGAACTGGCGAGCTGAAGCCACTCCAGCGACGAGGAGTATTTCGTCGGCGCGCACTGGCGACGGGACTGACGCCGTGCTGCCCAGGGACAGCACGGCGGTCAGCGACGCTGAAGAGGGGCGTGCGGCATCATTCCGGCAGTTCGACGCTGACCTTGATCGCCGCATACCAGGCCGCCACGGCGGCGATGTCCGCCTCGCTCAGGCCCGCCGCGATGACGCTCATCTGCGGATGCTTGCGCTCGCCGGAGCGGAACGCCTGCAGCTGGCGGGTCAGGTAGAGCTCGCCGTTGCCGGCCAGGTTCGGGGCATCGGCAACCTTGCTGAGCCCGTCGATGCCGTGGCAGGCGGCGCACATCCTGGCGCGGGCCTTGCCCTCGGCGAGGTCCGCCTGCGCCGGGAACGCCAGGCACAGCAGCGTCAGCAGCGCAAGCCAATGCGGGCGCGGGCGATCGTTTCCGGCGAGCGGCATGGCGTTCCCCTCGGTTCAGTTGCCCTGGTAGGAGATGCGGTAGATCGCCCCGGCGGTGTCGTCGCTGACCAGCAGCGAGCCATCCTTGAGCTGGGCGACGTCGACGATGCGGCCGTAGTACTCGCCGGTGTCCGCGTCCAGCCAACCCTCGGCGAAGGGCACGGTCTCGCCCGAAGGGCCGCTGCCGTCGGCGGCGAACGGCGTGAACATCACCCGCGCGCCGGCCGGCACGGTGCGGTTCCAGCTGCCGCGCTGGGCGCTGAACAGGCCGCCGCGGTACTGCTCGGGAAACTGCTTGCCGGTGTAGAAGGTCAGGCCCATGTCGGCGGCATGGGCGGTGGTTTCCACCACCGGGAAGGTCAGGCCCTCCGGCGGGGTTTCGTCGGCGTACTCGTTGGTACGCACCTGGCCGCCGCCGTACCAGGGCATGCCGAAGCGCATGCCGGCCTTGGGCGCGTGGTTGATCTCGCCCGGCGGAATGTCGTCGCCCATGCCGTCGACCTGGTTGTCGGTGAACCACAGCTCCTTGGTCGTCGGGTGGTAGGCGATGCCCACCGAGTTGCGCACGCCGCTGGCGAACACCTCGCGCTTGCTGCCGTCGCGCTCCATGCGCACGATGCCGCCGATGCCGCGCTCGGCGTAGAGGTCCAGCTTGTCCTTGGGCGGCACGTTGTGCGGCTGGCCGAGCGAGACGGTGAGCTTGTTGTCCGGGCCGATGGCGCAGACCCGCGCGCCATGGTTGTAGCTTTCCTCGTCCTGGGGGATCAGCTCGCCGGTCGGCACCACGATGTCGGCCGCCACGTCCGGCCCTTCGTAGAAGAACTCCGCGGCGGGGAACACCAGCACGCGGTTGTGCTCGGCGACGAAGAGGAAGCCGTCCGGGCTGAAGCAGGGCCCCGGCTGGGTGAAGGAGATCGCCGGGGCGAAGCGCTTGACCTCGTCCGCCGTGCGGTTCTTGGTGCGGTCGGTCACGGCCCACAGGTCGGTCTTGCGCGTGCCGACGAAGACCACGCCGCTGGACGGCCCCACTGCCATGTGCCGTGCATCCGGCACGATGGCGTAGAGGTCGATGCGAAAGCCCTCGGGCAGCTTGATGCGCTTGAGGTTCTCGCGGATGGCATCGGCCGTGGGCCCGTCCTGCGGGACGGTCTTCATGTCCAGCGATTGGCCGGTGGTTTTCATCGAACGCATGCGTTCCAGCGCTTCGTCGCTGGTCGGCGCGGCGCTGGCGGCGGCGCAGCCGAGGGTGAGCAGGGCGCTCAGGGTCAGGTGGAGAGTCTTCATGGCACGCACCTCATGGCGCCGCCTCGGTGGGCGGCGATCGTTGTTGTTATCTGCGCAAAGCGGCGAGCAGCCTGCTTCAGCGTAGCGGCGAATTCGCGCTTTACCACTCGCAGCGACCCTCGAGGGAGGAACGGAACGCAGCCGCGGTTGGCGGGCACAGGTGCCGGAGTGCACCACCTGGCTTCTGTCGAAAGCTCGGACACGGGACGGAGGTTTCAGCGTTCTGGCAGGCCTGCGGCCTGCATCGCCGCGAGGGCGCGCCTCCCATAGAGGGCGGTGTGCACCGGCTGCTTTTGTGGGAGGCCCGACCTCGGGGCGATGCATTTTGCGCTTCAGGCTTCAGGGAGCCTCCTCCCGTTCTCCCAGCCGCCGGTACAGCGTGCGCCGGCCGATGCCCAGCAGCGCCGCGGCGCGACGCTTGTTACCGTCCACCTGCTTGAGCACGTACGCGATATAGCGTCGCTCCAGTTCGTCCAGGGTCGGCAGCAGCGGGCCGTCGCTGAGCCGGGCGAGCAGTTCGCCGCCGGCGTTGCGCGCGCTGTCGTCGCGGTAGCCGGCGATGCGGCTGGGCAGGTGTTCGAGCTCGATGCTGCGGCCCTGGCAGAAGGTGACCGCGCGCTCGATGGCGTTCTGCAGTTCGCGCACGTTGCCGGGAAAGGGGTAGCGGCGCAGCTGTTCGAGCGCCGCGGTGGACAGCCCGCGCACCGGCCGCCCGCTGCGCGCGGCGAAGTGCGCGACGAAGCCGGCGGCGAGCAGTTCCAGGTCCTCCTCGCGCTCGCGCAGCGGCGGGACCTGCAGGATGAAGGTCTCCAGGCGGAAGAACAGGTCCTCGCGGAATGCCTCGCGGCCGGCCGCGGTTTCCAGCGGGCGATTGCTGGCGGCGATGATGCGCACGTCCACCTGCAGCTCGCGTTCGGCGCCCAGCGGGCGGATGCTGCCCTCCTGCAGCACGCGCAGCAGCTTGGCCTGCAACGGCAGCGGCATCTCGCCGATCTCGTCGAGGAACAGCGTGCCGCCATCGGCCTGCTGGAACAGGCCCTTGTGCGCGCGGCTGGCGCCGGTGAAAGCGCCGGCGACATGGCCGAAGAATTCGCTTTCCAGCAGTTCGGCCGGCAGCCCGGCGCAGTTGATCGCCAGGAACGGTCGCTCGGCCCGCGCGCTCTCGGCATGCACCGCGCGCGCCACCAGCTCCTTGCCGGTGCCGCTCTCGCCGATCACCAGCACCGGCCCTTCGGCGCGCGCCAGCTGGCGGATCTGGTCGAACAGCCCGCGCATCACCCGGCTGCGGCCGAGCATGCCGTGGAAGCGGTCGTCGCTGAGCAGTTGCTGGAAGCGCCGCACCTCGTCGCGCAGGCGGCGGGTCTCCAGCGCGCGCGCGACGGCCAGGGCGAAGTGCTCGAGGTCCAGCGGCTTGGTGAGGAATTCGTCGGCGCCCTCCTTGAGCGCTGCCACCGCCTGCTGGATGCTGCCGAACGCGGTGATCACCAGGAACGCCGGCGCCGCCTGCATCGCCTTGACCCGCCGCAGCAGCGCCATGCCGTCGGCACCGGGCAGGCGCAGGTCGCTGACCACCAGCGCCGGCTCCCAGCTTTCCAGTTCGCCGGCGGCCTGTTCCGCGCTGGCCCGTGCGCGCACCTGCAAGCCGCGGTCCTCCAGCTCCTCGACCAGCAACTGGCGCAGGCCGTCGTCGTCCTCGACCAGCAGGACCCGTTCCTGCTGCGCATCACTCATGCTCCTCCTCCTCTTCTTCGCTCAATGGCAGCGCGATGCGAAATGCCGCGCCCGGCAGCCGGCCGTGGACCAGCTCGATGCGCCCGCCGCACTCGCTGACCACGCCGTGGGCGACGGCCAGCCCCAGGCCGCTGCCCTCGCCCACCGGCTTGGTGGTGAAGAATGGCTCGAACAGCGCGCCACGATGCGCCTCGGCGATACCCGGGCCATCGTCCTCGACCTGCAACAGCAGCTGGTCGGCCTGGTGCCACCAACGCAGCCGCACGCGCCCGCCGGGGCTGGCCTGGGCGGCGTTGCGCAGCAGGTTGGTCAGCGCCTGCTCGAAGCGCGGAGGGTCGACCCGGCAATGCAGTGTCTGCGCCGGTGCCTGCAGTTCCAGCGCGACCCGCAATGCCGCCAGCTCGTCGGCCACCGCGGCGGCGGCCGAATGCACCAGCACCTCGGCCGGAACGCGGCGCAGCGGCGAGCCGGCGGCGCGGCCGAAATCCAGCAGCTGGCGGACGATGGCGCTGAGCCGCGCCACCTGCTGGCGGACCTGCAGCAGCGCACGGCGATGCGGCTCACCCAGGTCGTCGTCGCGCAGCACCCGCTGCGCCTTGCCGTCGATCACGCTCAGCGGGCTGCCCAGCTCGTGCGCCACGCCGGCGGCCAGGCGGCCGACCGCGGCCAGTTGCTGGGTCTGGCGCAGGCGCGCCTGCAACGCCTCCTCGCGGGCCTGCTGTTCGGCAACCTGGCGTTCGGCGGCGGCGATGCTGTCGAGCATCGCGTTGAGCGCGCCGGACAGCAGCACGATCTCCTGCGGTCCAGCCGCCGAGGCACGGTGCGCGCGATCGCCCGCCGCCACCCGCGCCATGCTGCTGGTCAACTGCCGCAGGTGCTTGCCCACCGCCGAACGATGGCCGAGCAGGATCACCACCAGCGCCGCGCCGGCCAGCAGGCCGCCGAGCCCACCGGCGATCAGCCGCAGGCGACGGATGTCCTGCTCGAAATCGCCCCAGCGCCGGGTGACCTGCAACAGGCCGTTGATCTGCCCGCCGCTCTCGGCCAGCGGGACGAAGTAGGAATACACCGCACGGCCCCTGATGCGCTGGTACGCGCCGGTCAGCTCGCCGCCGGCGGTGAGCTGCTGGATCGCCGTCTGGTCCTGGTCCGGCTCGACCACCCCGGCGGAGGCGGCCAGGTTGCCGTCGCGGTCGTAGACGTAGGCGCCGTAGACGCGGCCGACGCCGAGTACCGATTCCAGCACCTGCTGCAGGGTGCGTTCGTGGTTCTTCTCCAGGCTGGCGCTCAGCGGCAGGCGAATCGCTCGCGCCACCAGCTCGACCTCGGCCTGCAAGCGCCGCTCGCTATTGCGCTCGACCGTCCACAGCAGCACCGAAGAGAAGCCGAACATGATCGCCAGCAGCGGCACGACGACCTTGAGCAACAGTGCGCCGCGCAGGCTGGATGGCCGCTGCCAGATTGATACATGTGTCATATCGGCACGATACAGGCGCCCTTCCGACGGGTCCACGGCACCCTGACGAGCTGTAAAAAACCTTGTTTATCAAGTTGTTATGCAAATCGATCGAAATTGGCACAGCGCCTGCACCTGACCTGGCGTCTCAATCGAACGCAAGGAATGAACATGACCCAGCCCAACGCCCGTCTCGCTCTCGTCGGCATTTTTTCGCTGTTCCTCGGCCTCGGCGCGCCGCTCGCCCTCGCGCAGGCACCTGCCAAACCGGCGCCCGCCGCACAACCGGCGGCCGGCGCCCAGCAGTTCAGCGACGACAAGCTGGAAGGCTTCGCCAGTTCGCTCGGCGAGATCATGGAGATCCGCGAGGAGTTCACCGGCAAGCTGCAGCGGACCGAGGACGCCACCAAGGCGCGCGAACTGCAGCAGGAAGCCAACGAGCAGATGCTCGGGGTGATCGAAAAGAACGACATCAGCATCGACGAGTACAACGCCATCAACCAGGCGGTACAGACCGACCCGGAGTTGCGCAACCGCGTGATCGCGATGATGAAGTGACCTACCGCTTCTGACCGCAGCGTCCGCGCGGGCCGACAGCACCTGGAAAGCCCCGGCCGACGGCAGTCGGCGGGGCTTTCTCGTCATCACGGGCAACGCGGCCTAGCGGCACCGGCATGCCCGCCCGTCCATCTCCGGCAGAAGGTCCGGCGCCTGCGCGGTCCCAAGCAACATCGTCCCCGCTGACAGGAGCCGCGTCATGTCGCTTTCGGTCTTCGCCCTGAACTGCACACTCAAGCCCTCACCCAACGATTCGTCCTGCGAACTGCTGCTGCGCCAGGCCCTGGGCGCTTTCGCCGAACGGGGCGTCTACGGCGAACTGCTGCGCGCCGCGGACTTCAACATCAAGCCCGGCGTCAGCTCCGACGAGGGCGACGGCGACGACTGGCCGCTGCTGCGCAGCAAGATCCTCGCCGCGGACATCTTCCTGCTCGGCACGCCGATCTGGCTCGGCCATCCATCGAGCGTCTGCCAGCGCGTCCTGGAGCGCCTGGACGCCCTGCTCGGCGAGACGGACGACGTCGGGCGCATGCTCTCCTACGGCACGGTCGCCGGCGTCGCCGTGGTCGGCAACGAAGACGGCGCGCACCATGTCAGCGCGCAGATCTTCCAGGGGCTCAACGATCTCGGCTTTTCGCTGGCGCCCAACGCCGTGACCTACTGGGTCGGCGAGGCCATGCAGGGCACGGATTACAAGGACCTGCCGCAGCCTCCGGAAAAGGTGGCGCAAACCACCCAGACCCTGGCACGCAACAGCATCCACCTGGCGCGCCTGCTGAAGGCTTCGCAGTACCCCGGCGAGGCCTGAGGCCGCCCGGCACGATGCGCGGGCGCTCCCGCGCGCGGCGGCTCGAGGGCACGGCAGGACGACACCCATTGCGGTGCGAACCGCGCTGCTCAACGGGGCATTTTCCCCGTATAGTGGCGCGCCCGCGTCGCCGACCTCCCCAGGAAAGCCAGGCGGGACGGGGCTCTTCGCAAACCGGAACGATCCTCGCATGGCCTTCGTCGCAGCCCACCACCCCGGTGCTGCGTACCGCCGAACGCCCTATCCGGGTCGCCGGCCTGCTGCTGGAGATACACGATGTCTACCGAACCCGTCACCCTGATGGTGGCCCGCCGCGTGCGCGACGGCCGTTATCACGATTTCCTCGCCTGGCTGCACGAAGGCGAACAGCTGGCCGCCGACTTTCCCGGCTACCTCGGCTCCGGCGTGCTCGCCCCGCCGCCGGGCGACGATGAATACCAGATGGTCTTTCGCTTCGTCGACGAACCGACCCTCGACGCCTGGGAGCATTCGGCCTCGCGCCGCACCTGGCTGCAACGCGGCGGCGAACTCTTTGTCCAGCCCCACGAGCACCGCGCCCGCGGTATCGACGCCTGGTTCGGCAATGACGACCGCCTGCCGCCGCGCTGGAAACAGAGCGTGGCGATCTGGCTGGCGTTCTTTCCCGTCTCGCTGCTGTTCCACGCGCTGTTCGGCGGTGCCCTGAGCGAATTGCCGCTGACGCTGCGCATCCTGCTCAGCACCCTGGCGCTGACCCCGTTGATGACGTACCTGTTCATCCCGCTGTCGACCCGCCTGCTCGCGCCCTGGTTGCACAAGCCGGTCCGTGCGCGCTGGCGGCGCGGCAATGCGCCGGTCGCGAGCCGCTGAGCCACCAGCGGCGCTCGAAGAGCACCGTGCGGCAGGGTTGCCTATGCTTTCCCGGTAGCGCTAACCGGAGGATGCCCCGATGAAAGCCCGCCACCGCCTCGCCGCCTGCCTGCTGGGCCTGATACTGGCGCTGGGCGCTGCATGCGGTGTGGCGCAGGAACAGCCGGTGCGCATCGGCATCATCGGCACCGGCAATATCGGCAGCGCCCTGGCCCGGCTCTGGGTGGAGGCCGGGCACTCGGTGATGATCTCCTCGCGCCATCCCGAACGCCTGCAGCCCCTGGCCGACGAGCTGGGCGAGCGCGCCCGCGTCGGCACGGTGCGCGAGGCTGCGGCGCTCGCCGAGGTGATCCTGCTGGCGGTGCCCTACGCCGCCACCCCGCAGGTGGGCCGCGACCACGCCATGGAGCTCAAGGACAAGATCGTGCTGGATGCCGGCAATCCCATCCCCGCACGCGACGGCCCCATGGCCGAGGAAGCTCGCGAGCTGGGCGCCGGACTGGCCTCTCAGCGTTTCCTGCCGGGTGTGCGGCTGGTCCGCGCGTTCAACGCCATCTCGGCCTACAACCTGCGCAGCCAGGCCCATCGCGACGGCGAGCGGCTGGCCATCCCCTTGGCCGGCGATGATGACGAGGCCCTGCGCGTCGCTACGCGGCTGGTCACCGATGCCGGCTTCGATCCGGTGATCGTCGGCCCGTTGAGTAGCGCCAGGCGCTTCGACTACGGCTCCGGCCTTTCGGCGAGGATGCTGACCGCCGCCGAGCTACGCGAAGCGCTGGGGCTGTAGGGCGCGGGGCAGCGGAACTCCCGCCGCTGGCGCTTGCCACACGCCTTGAAACCCGCGCCGATGGTGTGCACCCGCAAAGGCCGGTGAATGAACATGAAAAGACGACGCCTGCTCAAGCTCGGCCTGTTGAACCTGCTGCTGCTCACCGGGCTTCCCGGGGCGCGTGCGCACCTTGCACGCCACGTCGAGCGCGACGGCTGGATCCTGCGCCCGGAAGACGACTGATGAAGGTCAGCGTCGAACAGCTCGCCGGAGCGCCGCCGTTCGACTATTGCATCGTCGGCAGCGGTCCGGCCGGCATCACCCTGGCCCTGGCGCTGGAAGACGCCGGCAAGCGCATCCTGCTGCTCGAAGGCGGCGGCGAATCGCCCTCCGCGGCGGGCCAGGAACTCTATCGTGGCGAAACCCTCGGGCATGTCTACCGGCCGCTGGACAGCTGCCGGATACGTGCCTTCGGCGGCTCGTCGAACGGCTGGGGCGGCTGGTGCCGGCCGCTGGACGCGGTGGATTTCGCAGCCAGGCCGGGCCTGCCCGACAGCGGCTGGCCAATCGACCGCCGCGACCTCGAACCCTATGCGACCCGCGCGGACGAGCTGTTCGGCCTGGGGCCCGCCGAAGACGAACCGCCGCTGCCCGGCGCGCCGCTCAAGCAGAGCCGCTTCCGCTACTCGACGGTGAACTTCGGCCAGCGATACAAGGAGCGCCTGTTCACCTCGGCGAACGTCGCGGTGGCCCTGGATACCAGCCTGCTGGCGATACTGAGCGACGGCACGGCGGTCACCGGCCTGCAGGTGGACGCCGGCGGGAAACGCGGAAGCGTCGCCGCGCGGTGCTACATCCTGGCCACCGGCGGCATCGAGAACAGCCGCCTGCTGCTGTGGAGCAACCAGCTGGCGCAGGGCGTATTGATCAGGCGGCCGGCGACCCTGGGCCGCTACTGGATGGAGCACCCGCACTTCACCCTCGGCGAGACCCTGCTCAGGCAGCGGGCCGGCCTGCATTTCGACGAGAAGAACGTCGGTTTCGTATCCCCCGCGCCGGAACTGATGGCGCGCAAACAGCTGCTCAACTGCGGCTTGCGGATCATCCGCGGCGGCGAGGTCGAGGCGCTCGCCAGCATCCGCCGGCTGGCCCGGGTCGCACCGCGCCTCGCCGCCACCCTGCTGCGCGATTATCGCCAGGGGCAGGGTTACGGGGCGCTGCTGCGCGCCAGCTGGGAACAACGCCCGCGTGCGGAAAACCGCGTCACGCTGGCACCGGATAAGGACCGGCTCGGCATCCCCCGGGTGAGGCTGTACTGGACGCTGGATGACGAGGACAAGCGCAGCGCCCTGGAAAGCGCCCGCTGCCTGGGCCGCTATATCGCCGATTGCGACTTCGGCCGCCTGCGCCTGGAGCACTGGCTGTCCACCGCCGATCCGTTCCCGGACGACGACGAACTCGGCGGCTGCCACCACATGGGCGGCACCCGCATGGCGCGCACGCCGGAACAGGGCATCGTCGACCGCGACTGCAAGGTGTTCGGCCAGCGCAACCTCTATATCGCCGGCTCCTCGGTCTTCCCCAGCGGCGGCTTCGCCAACCCGACCTACACCATCGTGCAGCTGGCGCTGCGCCTGGCCGAGCACCTCGAAAAACGCCGCAACGGGTGAACCCGGCCGGGCAAACGTAAGCGCTCCATAAACCCCGTCCGCCAGACAGAGTTTGTTTTCAGGAAGTCGAGGCAGAAGCCGGCAAGCAGTTCCACGGCAGCAGCGCTTCGTAGTCTTCGACGCTCTGTGCCGCGGGCAGGCGCTCAAGGATATGACGCAGCCAAGCGTAGGGCTCCTGCCCGTTGGCCTTGGCAGTTTCGATCAGGCTGTAGATCTGCGCACTGGCCGTGGCGCCCTTGGGCGTGTCGCTGAACAGCCAGTTCTTACGGCCGATGACGAAGGGGCGGATGGCGTTCTCGGCGCGGTTGTTGTCGATAGGCAGGTGCCCACCTTCGACGTAGCGCACCAGGCGGCTCCAGTTGCTGGCCAGGTAGTTCACCGCCTTGCCCAGGGCCGTCTGCCCGGTGACCTGCGGCTGGGTTTTGTCGAGCCAGGCCTTGAGCTGGTCTAGCAGTGGCTGGCTGCGTTGCTGCCGGGCGGCCAGGCGCTCGCTGTCGTCGGTGTCTTTCAGGTCGCGCTCGATGCCGTAGAGCTTGTTGATCAGGTTCAGCGCCATGTCGGCCCGGCCGGTTTTGCCCTTGGGCTGCACCTTCTGCGCCTCGACGAACTTGCGTCGCGCATGCGCCCAGCAGGCCAGACGTTCGATGCCCTCTTGCGCGGCCACGGCGTTGTAGCCGGCGTAGTCGTCGGTCATCAGGTAGCCGCGATAGCCGTCGAGCAGGCGCAACGGCACCTCCTGCGCGCGGCTGGCCGTGTAGTCGAAGAGGATCACCGGTCGGTTTCCCGATTGCCGGCGGCGCTCTGGTGCACGCTGACGCTGCGCTCGTTGAGGATGTCGTTGCCTGCCAGCAGGCTGACAACACTACAGTGAATACCGCGAGCTGAAGGTAGCGAAGCGAAGTAACAGCCGCCGACTGGCCCGAAAGGGCGAACGCCGCGAGTCAAGAGGAACATCAGCACAGGCAGACCATCCTAGACAGGGCTGACGAACAAGCCTTCGACTTGTTGCGTACAGGCTGCTGTCCGGGGCGATGCTTCAGGCTTTGGGCAGTCCTTCGGCCTGCAATCGCCGCGAGGGCGCGCCCACAGGGGTTCGGCGGTGCTCGCTGCTTTTGTGGGAGGCCCGACCTCGGGGCGATGCGCCACTTGAGTCGCCGGCAAGCAAAAGCCCCGCACGGATCGCTCCGGCGGGGCTTTTGCTTTTTCTTGCAGCTTGAAGCTTGCCGCTTGTAGCTGCCTTTAGACCTTGCTGCGCTCGTAGCGCTTGCGGTCGTTCTCGTTGAGGAACTTCTTGCGCAGGCGGATCGACTTCGGCGTCACTTCCACCAGCTCGTCGTCGGCGATGAATTCCAGCGCCTGCTCGAGGGTGAACTTGATCGGCGGCACCAGGGCAATGACCTCGTCCTTGCCGGAGGCACGCATGTTGTCGAGCTTCTTGCCCTTGGTCGGGTTGAGCACCAGGTCGTTGTCACGGCTGTTGATGCCGCACAGCTGGCCTTCGTAGATCTCGTCGCCCGGCGCCAGGAACAGCTTGCCGCGCGCCTGCAGGGTTTCCAGCGAGTAGGTCAGCGCGGTACCGGTGGCCATGGAGACCAGCACGCCGTTCTGGCGGTTGGTGACTTCGCCGGCCTTGATCGGGCCGTAGTGGCTGAAGGTCGAGGTCAGGATGCCGGTACCCGAGGTCAGGGTCAGGAAGTTGTTGCGGAAGCCGATCAGGCCGCGCGCCGGGATGGTGTATTCCAGGCGCACGCGGCCCTTGCCGTCGGGGATCATGTTGGTCAGATCGCCCTTGCGCAGGCCCATCTGCTCCATCACCGGTCCCTGGTGCTGCTCCTCGATGTCGATGGTGACGTTCTCGTAGGGCTCCTGCTTCTCACCGGCCTCGTTCTCGATGATCACCACTTCCGGACGGCCCACGGCCAGTTCGAAGCCTTCACGACGCATGGTTTCGATCAATACCGAGAGATGCAGCTCGCCGCGACCGGAGACCTTGAACTTCTCCGGGCTGTCGCCCGGCTCGACGCGCAGGGCGACGTTGTGCAGCAGCTCCTTGTCGAGACGATCCTTGATGTTGCGGCTGGTGACGAACTTGCCTTCCTTGCCGGCGAAGGGCGAGTCGTTGACCTGGAAGGTCATGCTCACGGTCGGCTGGTCGACGGTCAGTGGCGGCAGCGCCTCGACGGCGTTCTGGTCGCAGAGGGTGTCGGAGATGTACAGCTCGTCCATGCCGGATACGCAGACGATGTCGCCGGCTTCGGCTTCGGCGACTTCCACGCGCTGCAGACCGGAGTGCCCCATGATCTTCAGGATACGGCCGTTACGCTTCTTGCCGTCGGCGCCGATGGCGGTCACCGGGCTGTTGGCCTTGATGGTGCCGCGAGCGATGCGGCCGATACCGATCACACCGAGGAAGCTGTTGTAGTCCAGCTGGGAGATCTGCATCTGGAACGGACCGTCGAGGTCCACCTTGGGCGCCGGGACATGGTCGATGATGGCCTGGAACAGGGCATCCATGTTGTCGTCCATGTTCTCGTGGTCCATGCCGGCGATGCCGTTCAGGGCGCTGGCGTAGACGATCGGGAAGTCCAGCTGCTCGTCGGTGGCGCCGAGGTTGTCGAACAGGTCGAAGATCTGGTCGATGACCCAGTCCGGACGCGCACCCGGGCGGTCGATCTTGTTCACCACGACGATCGGACGCAGGCCGGCCTTGAACGCCTTCTGGGTCACGAAGCGGGTCTGCGGCATGGGGCCGTCCTGGGCGTCGACCACCAGCAGCACGGAGTCGACCATGCTCATCACGCGCTCGACTTCACCGCCGAAGTCGGCGTGGCCGGGGGTGTCGACGATGTTGATGTTGTAGCCGTTCCACTTCAGCGCGGTGTTCTTGGCCAGGATGGTAATGCCGCGTTCCTTCTCCTGGTCGTTGGAGTCCATCACGCGCTCGTTTTCCGCTTCTTTGCGGTCGAGGGTGCCGGACAGGCGCAGCAGCTTGTCGACGAGGGTGGTCTTGCCATGGTCGACGTGGGCGATGATGGCGATGTTGCGGAGATTCTCGATCACTGATTCGTTTCTCTGTAGATGGCTTCGAGCTCGGACTGGAAGCTTGGGAATAGTCCGGACGACGTCAGGCTGTCCGAGTTGTAACGACTGGGCCTTGCGATCAGCAGCGGTCGGGAGGACGGTGGCGAATGCTGCCACCCAATAGCCCCGGCTGTTTCACCGATGCGTCAGGCCGGACGATAGACGCGAACATTTACATGCCCCTCGCTCAGCAGATGGTGAGCATGCAGGCGGCTCATGACACCTTTGTCGCAATACAGCAGGTACTGGCGGTTTTCATCCAGTTCCTTGAAACGGTTGTTCAGCGCGTAGAACGGCAGCGCCTGTACTTCGATGCCCGGCAGCTCGAGCGGTTCGTCCTCGGCGGCATCGGGGTGACGGATGTCGAGGATGACCTGGCCAGCCATCGCCTCGCGGACTTCCTCGACCCTGATGTCCTGGCCCAGCTCGTCGATCACCCGGTCGATCGGCACCTGGCGGGCATTGGCCAGGGCGCGCTCGAGGATGGCCATGTCGAACTGCTTTTCCTCGTGCTCGACGCGGTAGCGCTTGGCGCGGGTGGTCGGGTTCTTCGAGATCACCCCGCAGTATTCGGGCATGTTCTTGGCGAACTCGGCGGTGCCGATCTGGAAGGCGGTGTCGATGATGTCCTGCTTGTGGCTGGCGATCAGCGGGCGCAGCACCAGCATGTCGGTGGCCGCATCGATCACCGAGAGGTTCGGCAGGGTCTGGCTGGAGACCTGGGAAATCGCCTCGCCGGTGACCAGCGCATCGATGCGCAGGCGCTCGGCGATCGCGGTCGAGGCGCGCAGCATCATGCGCTTCAGGACCACGCCCATCTGGCTGTTGTCGACCTTCTGCAGGATCTCGCCGACCACTTCCTCGAACGGCACGCTGACGAACAGCACGCGGTGCGAGCTGCCGTACTTCTTCCATAGGTAGTGGGCGACTTCCATCACCCCCAGCTCGTGGGCGCGGCCGCCGAGGTTGAAGAAGCAGAAGTGCGTCATCAGCCCGCGGCGCATCATCTGGTAGGCGGCGACGGTGGAATCGAACCCGCCGGACATCAGCACCAGGGTCTGCTCCAGCGCACCCAGCGGGTAGCCGCCGATACCGTCGTGCTGCTGGTGCACGACGAACAGGCGCTGGTCGCGAATCTCCATGCGCACCTCGACTTCCGGCGCCTTCAGCGAGATGCCGGCGGCGCCGCATTGCTGGCGCAGCTGACTGCCGACATGGCGCTCGACGTCCATGGAGCTGAACGGATGCTTGCCGGCACGCTTGCAGCGCACGGCGAAGATCCTGCCCGGCAGGCGCTCGGCGTAGTGCGCCTTGCACTTGGCGACGATGTCGTCCAGATCGCCCAGCGGGTATTCGTGCACCTCCAGGCAATGGGCGATACCCGGCGTGCAACGCAGGCGCTCGATCATCTCGCGCAACAGCTTCGGCTCGCTGAGCGCGGTTTCCACCTCGATGTTGTCCCACACGCCCTCGACCCGCAGCTCGGGATCGAGCTCGCGCAGCACGGTGCGGATGTTCTTCGCCAGCTGGCGAATGAACCCCTTGCGCACCGGCGGGCTCTTGATGGTGATTTCGGGGAAAACCTTGACGATCAGCTTCATGGAAACAGCACGTGCGCCGGCGAGGCATGAAAAGAGGGGCGCGGAGTATAGCGGAAACTGCTCAAGCTTTGACCGATTTTCTCACCAACCCTACAGCGCACCAAAACAATGCCAGCAAGCACATCAATGCACTATTACAGTGCATTACAACGATGCGCATACCGGCTTCTTCATCGAAAAATCGCCGCCACCACACCAAACAGGGCGAATAGTTCCAACAAAGAGCACTGGCATGCAATTTGCTCTCTTGTGAGGCAGGTCGCCTTGGCGGAACATCGCCGCCGGCTTCACCCTGATTCGGAAGCATAACTGTCACGCTTCCACCACTTGGAGAACACCATGTCGAAGTCGCTTCAACTGATCAAAGATTACGATGTGAAGTGGATTGATCTGCGCTTCACCGATACCAAAGGCAAACAGCAGCACGTCACCATGCCGGCCCGTGATGCCGACGATGACTTCTTCGAGTACGGCAAGATGTTCGACGGCTCGTCCATCGCTGGCTGGAAGGGCATCGAAGCCTCCGACATGATCCTGATGCCGGACGACAGCACCGCCGTGCTGGATCCGTTCACCGAAGAGCCGACCCTGATCCTGGTCTGCGACATCATCGAGCCCTCCACCATGCAGGGTTACGATCGCGACCCGCGCGCCATCGCCCGCCGCGCCGAGGAATTCCTCAAGTCCACCGGTATCGGTGACACCGTATTCGTCGGCCCGGAGCCGGAGTTCTTCGTCTTCGACCAGGTGAAGTTCAAGTCCGACATCTCCGGCTCGATGTTCAAGATCTACTCCGAGCAGGCATCCTGGATGACCGACGGCGAGATCGAAGGCGGCAACAAGGGCCACCGTCCGGCCGTCAAGGGCGGTTACTTCCCGGTTCCGCCGGTCGACCACGACCACGAAATCCGCACCGCCATGTGCAACGCCCTGGAAGAAATGGGCCTGGTCGTGGAAGTGCACCACCACGAAGTGGCCACCGCCGGCCAGAACGAGATCGGCGTGAAGTTCAACACCCTGGTGGCCAAGGCCGACGAAGTGCAGACCCTCAAGTACTGCGTACACAACGTCGCCGACGCCTACGGCAAGACCGCCACCTTCATGCCCAAGCCCCTGTACGGCGACAACGGCTCCGGCATGCACGTGCACATGTCCATCTCCAAGGACGGCAAGAACACCTTCGCCGGTGACGGCTATGCCGGCCTGTCCGAGACCGCCCTGTACTTCATCGGCGGCATCATCAAGCACGGCAAGGCGCTGAACGGCTTCACCAACCCGTCGACCAACTCCTACAAGCGTCTGGTCCCGGGCTTCGAAGCGCCGGTCATGCTGGCCTACTCGGCCCGCAACCGCTCCGCCTCGATCCGCATCCCGTACGTCAACAGCCCGAAAGCCCGTCGCATCGAGGCGCGCTTCCCGGACCCGTCGGCCAACCCCTACCTGGCCTTCGCCGCCCTGCTGATGGCCGGCCTGGACGGTATCCAGAACAAGATCCACCCTGGCGATGCCGCCGACAAGAACCTGTACGATCTGCCGCCGGAAGAAGGCAAGCTGATCCCGCAGGTCTGCGGCAGCCTGAAGGAAGCCCTGGAAGAGCTGGACAAGGGCCGCGCCTTCCTGACCAAGGGCGGCGTGTTCTCCGACGACTTCATCGATGCCTACATCGAGCTGAAGGCGGAAGAAGAGATCAAGGTGCGCACCTTCGTGCACCCGCTGGAATACGACCTGTACTACAGCGTCTAAGCCGCTAAGCGCGACAAGAAGGCCACCCTCGGGTGGCCTTTTTCGTTTTCGCGTCCCCTCCTCCACATGGTTATGCATGGTTCGGCCATGGCGTGTTGCGAACCTCGTTCGGCGGGTTGCAACCCGCCCTACGCCAAGCCGGGGCTCCGTGCAAACCGTAGGGCGGGTGAAACCCGCGCGGCCAGGATGAGGCCGCAGCTTGTCGCCGCTCGCAATTCCCACCGATCGGACTTGCCGGCAGCCCCGCACGGTGCAAGGCTTCCAGCACCTACCACCGCGGAGCTCCCCATGCGTAGCGCATTGTTCGGCCTGCTGTTGATCCTGACCGTCCCGGCCAGCGCCGAGATCTACAAATACACCGACGAGCACGGCAATACCGTGTTCACCAACCAGCCTCCGGAAGGCATCCAGGCCGATACCGTCGAACTACCACCGGCCAATACCGTGAATATCCGCACCCCCGAGCCACCGCCGCCGCTGCCCGGCGAGCAGCCGGCCAGCCAGGCGCCCTACCAGACACTGACGGTCACCGGCATCCCGGACGCAGAAGCACTGCGCGCCAACAACGGCAGCTTCGTCGTCGGCGCCCGCCTGGTGCCACCGCTGCAGCGCGGCCACACCCTGCGCTTCCTGCTCGACGGCATCCCCCAGGCCGCCGCCGGCAGCGACACCTCGCTGCAGCTGAATAATGTCGAGCGCGGCGAACACCGCCTGCAGGTCGAAGTGCTCAGCGGCGAACGGGTCATCCAGCGCAGCGAGCCGGAATACTTCACCGTGCAGCGCGTGCACACCTCCAGCCCGGCCCTCCGCCCCAGGCCGGCACCATGAGCCGCTGGCTGGCGGCCGCGCTACTGGTCATCGCGCTGCCGACGGCCGCCCAGGTCTACACCTATATAGATGCCGAGGGGAACCGCGTCTTCACCGATCGCCCGGCCGGCCAGGCGGCCGAACAGGTCCGCCTGAAACCCGGCAACAGCATGCCGGCACCACCCATCCCCACGCGCCAGGCCGCAAAGCCCGAGCCAGTCGAGGCCGAGGTCGTCGTCGCCTACCAGTTGCACATCCTCAGCCCGGTCGCGGACGAGACGATCCGCGACAACGCCGGCACGGTCAGTGTCACCTTCCAGAGCGAGCCCGCCCTGCAGCCCGGGCATGCCTACCAGTTGCTGCTCGACGAACAGCCCCTTGGCACACCGGCCAGCCAGTCACCCATCGTACTGAGCAATGTCGATCGCGGCACGCATCGGCTCGCGATGGCAGTCGTTGACGAGCAGGCCCGCATCCTGCAGCGCACCGCGAGCCAGCCATTCCACCTGATACGCACCTCGCTGGCCCAGCGGCGCATGGCCAAGCCCTGCCAGAAGGGCGACTACGGCGTGCGTCCGGAATGCCCGCTCAAGGATAAACCGCCGGAAAAACGCGACATCCCCTTCGTGCCCTTTCTATGATCAAGGTACGCACCTGTTTGGTGCGCACAATTGGCATCAATACCGTTCGTCACCATTTTGGTTCACCGGCCAGGCTGCCCGATGCCGGAAACATACCGCCCCGCGCCCGAATGGCGCGCCTTGGTTTGGTTCTTGCATTTCCTGTCTGACCTTCCGGATGCAGACCAGCCATGATCAACGAAGCCCTGCAACGCCTGCTGATCGAGAACCTGACTACCGCGACGCTGCTGCTCAATTCGCGCTTGCGCCTGGAATACATGAACCCGGCCGCCGAGATGCTGCTGGCCGTCAGCGGCCAGCGCAGCCACGGCCAGTTCATCAGCGAACTGTTCACCGAGTCGCCGGAGGCCCTGGCCGCGCTGCGTCAGGCCGTGGAAGAAGCCCACCCCTTCACCAAGCGCGAGGCGACGCTGACCTCGGCCACCGGCCAGAGCCTGACCGTGGACTATGCCGTGACCCCGGTGCTGACCCGCCAGGAGACCATGCTGCTGCTGGAAGTGCTGCCGCGCGACCGCCTGCTGCGCATCACCAAGGAAGAGGCGCAGCTGTCCAAGCAGGAAACCACCAAGATGCTGGTGCGCGGCCTCGCCCATGAGATCAAGAACCCCCTGGGCGGCATCCGCGGCGCCGCCCAGCTGCTGGCGCGCGAACTGCCCGACGAGCACCTGCAGGACTACACCGAGGTCATCATCGAGGAGGCCGACCGGCTGCGCAATCTGGTCGACCGCATGCTCGGCTCGAACAAGCTACCCTCGCTGGAGATGACCAACATCCACGAGGTGCTGGAACACGTCGCCAGCCTGATCGAAGCGGAATGCCAGGGAAGCATCATTTTGGTGCGCGACTACGACCCGAGCATTCCCGAAGTGCTGATGGACCGCGAGCAGATGATCCAGGCCGTGCTCAATATCATGCGCAACGCCATGCAGGCGCTTTCCGGCCAGACCGAACTGGGCCTCGGCCGCCTGACCCTGCGCACCCGCACGCTGCGCCAGTTCACCATCGGGCATATCCGCCATCGCCTGGTGGCGCGTATCGAAATCATCGACAACGGCCCGGGCATCCCGGCCGAACTGCAGAACACGCTCTTCTACCCCATGGTCAGCGGGCGGCCCGACGGAACCGGCCTCGGCCTGGCCATCACCCAGAACATCATCAGTCAGCACCAGGGCCTGATCGAGTGCGAGAGCCACCCCGGCCACACCGCGTTCTCGATCTTCCTGCCACTGGAACAAGGAGCCCCAACAGCATGAGCCGAAGCGAAAACGTCTGGATCGTCGACGACGATCGCTCCATCCGCTGGGTCCTGGAAAAGGCCCTGCAGCAGGAAGGCATGGCCACGCAGAGCTTCGACAGCGCCGACGGCGTGCTCGCCCGGCTGGCGCGCCAGCAGCCGGACGTGATCATTTCCGACATCCGCATGCCCGGCCTCAGCGGCCTGGACCTGCTGTCGCAGATCCGCGAGCAGTATCCGCGCCTGCCGGTGATCATCATGACCGCGCATTCGGACCTCGACAGCGCGGTGGCCTCCTACCAGGGCGGCGCCTTCGAGTACCTGCCCAAGCCGTTCGACGTCGACGACGCGGTGTCGCTGGTCAAGCGCGCCAACCAGCACGCGCAGGAACAGTTGCAGCTCAAGGAGCCGGCCAACCACCACCACACGCCGGAGATCATCGGCGAGGCGCCGGCGATGCAGGAGGTGTTCCGCGCCATCGGTCGCCTCAGCCATTCCAACATCACCGTGCTGATCAATGGCGAATCGGGCACCGGCAAGGAGCTGGTGGCGCATGCCCTGCACCGCCACAGCCCGCGCTCGGCCTCGCCGTTCATCGCGCTGAACATGGCGGCGATCCCCAAGGACCTGATGGAATCGGAACTGTTCGGCCACGAGAAAGGCGCCTTCACCGGCGCCGCCAGCCAGCGCCGCGGCCGCTTCGAGCAGGCCGACGGCGGCACGCTGTTCCTCGACGAGATCGGCGACATGCCGGCCGACACCCAGACCCGCCTGCTGCGCGTGCTGGCCGACGGCGAGTTCTACCGGGTCGGCGGCCACACCCCGGTGCGGGTCGACGTGCGCATCATCGCCGCGACCCACCAGGACCTGGAAACCCTGGTGCAGGCCGGCAAGTTCCGCGAGGACCTGTTCCACCGCCTGAACGTCATCCGCATCCACATCCCGCGCCTGGCCGACCGCCGCGAGGACATCCCGGCGCTGGCCGAGCACTTCCTCGCCAGCGCCGCGCAGGAACTGGCGGTCGAGACCAAGGTGCTCAAGCCGGAGACCAAGGAATACCTGCAGCACCTGCCCTGGCCGGGCAACGTGCGCCAACTGGAGAACACCTGCCGCTGGATCACCGTGATGGCGTCCGGCCGCGAGGTGCACGTCAGCGACCTGCCGCCGGAGCTGCTCAGCCAGCAGGCCGACGCACAGCCGGCGAACAACTGGGAACAGGCCCTGCGCAACTGGTCCGACCAGGCCCTGGCGCGCGGCCAGTCCAGCCTGCTCGACGAAGCGGTGCCGGCCTTCGAACGGATCATGATCGAGACCGCCCTCAAGCACACCGCCGGCCGCCGCCGCGACGCCGCCCTGCTGCTGGGCTGGGGCCGCAACACCCTGACGCGCAAGATCAAGGAACTGGGCATGCGCGTCGACGGCAATGACGACGACGAGGGCGACGACGGCTGAGCCGCCGCCCTCCATGCTCCCCATCCTTGCGAAGGAGCGCCGAGACGAAGCCCAACACGTGCGGGGCCTGTATCTGTTGGGCTTCGCTGCACTCAGCGCCAACCTACCCGGGTATCGATCACGCATGGGCAGCAGGCTGGCGCGGGGCGCGGAGGGCGGGCGAAGGAGCGTAGGGTGGAAAACTCGCGAAGCGATTTTCCACGCGGGCGTGCAGCGATACGCCTCGAGAAATCCGGCAGCGCATCCGCGTGGATGGCTTCGGCCATCCACCCTACGGCGTCACCCGCACGTCGAGGCGCCAGCCGCCGGCTTCGGCCTGCCCGGCCCACTCCCCCCGCAACGGGCGGGCCGCCACCAGGTGCAGGAGCAGGCCTTTGGCGGTGTGCTGCAGCCGCCAGCCGACCCGCGTGCCATCGACCTGCAACTGGCCGGACTGTGCCTCACCCTGCGCCTGCAACAGCAGGGCGAAGGCGCCTTCGAGGTGCTCGTCGTAGAGCTCGGGCTGGCGATCGAACCACAGCGTAAGCCCTCCTGCCTGCTCCTCGATGCGCTCCAGCTGCACCGGCCCCGGCGCGGTGAGCCGGCCGATCATCGCGCCCAGCAGCAGCCCGATCAGCACCAGTGAGGCGAAAAAGCGCCGCCGCAGGCGCGGCCGCGGATCGTCCGGCACAGTAGAATGTCGCTCGTCTTCCGCCTCGGTGCCACGCATGTTCCACGTCATCCTGTTCCAACCGGAGATCCCTCCGAATACCGGCAACATTATCAGGCTCTGCGCCAACACCGGCTGCAACCTGCACCTGATCGAACCGCTGGGGTACGAACTGGACGACAAGCGCCTGCGCCGCGCCGGCCTGGACTACCACGAATACGCCAGCCTCGCGCGGCACGCCGACCTGGACAGCTGCCTGCGCCAGCTCGGCATCGCGCCGCCGGGCAGCCCGGCCGAGCCCGGCGCGCCGCGCCTGTTCGCCTTCACCACCAAGGGCTCGCAACCGTTCCATGAAGTGCGCTACCGCCGCGGCGACGCCTTCCTGTTCGGCCCGGAAAGCCGCGGCCTGCCGGCGCAGATCCGCAACGCCCTGCCTGCCGACCGGCGCCTGCGCCTGCCGATGCGCCCCGACAGCCGCAGCCTGAATCTCTCCAACACCGTGGCGGTCGCGGTCTACGAGGCCTGGCGCCAGCTCGACTTCGCCATGGACTGAAGAGCCTACCGCACGCGGCCTGCACGCCGATGGTCGTACGGCGTTGAAAAGCTCCAGGGGCTCCCCCATATCAAGCGCATTCGGGCATTCATCGCCCCGCTGCGTGGAGATTTCCCCTTGACCACCATCGTTTCAGTGCGCCGCAACGGCAAAGTCGTCATGGGCGGCGATGGCCAGGTTTCCCTGGGCAACACCGTCATGAAGGGCAACGCCAAGAAGGTCCGCCGTCTCTACCACGGCCAGGTGCTGGCCGGCTTCGCTGGTGCCACCGCCGACGCCTTCACCCTCTTCGAGCGCTTCGAGGGCCAGCTGGAAAAACACCAGGGCCACCTGGTCCGCGCCGCCGTCGAGCTGGCCAAGGACTGGCGTACCGACCGCTCGCTGAGCCGCCTGGAAGCCATGCTGGCGGTGGCCAACAAGGACGCCTCGCTGATCATCACCGGCAACGGCGACGTGGTGCAGCCCGAGGACGACCTGATCGCCATGGGCTCCGGCGGCGGCTTCGCCCAGGCCGCGGCCAAGGCGCTGCTGCTCAAGGCCGGCGACGACATGTCGGCCCAGGAAATCGCCGAGACGGCGCTGAACATCGCCGGCAGCATCTGCGTGTTCACCAACCAGAATCTGACCATCGAGGAGCTGGACAGCGAGGTCTAGTACCGGCCGTCCCGTCCCTCCGGAGTACCGAAAATGCCCATGACGCCCCGCGAGATCGTCCACGAACTCAACCGCCACATCATCGGCCAGGACGACGCCAAGCGTGCCGTCGCCATCGCCCTGCGCAACCGTTGGCGGCGCATGCAGCTGCCGGCCGAGCTGCGCCAGGAAGTCACCCCGAAGAACATCCTGATGATCGGCCCGACCGGCGTCGGCAAGACCGAGATCGCCCGCCGCCTGGCCAAGCTGGCCAACGCGCCGTTCATCAAGGTGGAAGCGACCAAGTTCACCGAAGTCGGCTATGTCGGCCGCGACGTCGACTCGATCATCCGCGACCTGGCCGACGCCGCGCTGAAGATGCTACGCGAGCAGGAAGTGCACCGGATGCGCCACCGCGCCGAGGACGCCGCCGAGGAGCGCATCCTCGACGCCCTGCTGCCGCCGGCTCGCGCCGGCTTCAACGAGGACCCGGCACCAAGCAGCGATTCCAACACCCGCCAGTTGTTCCGCAAGCGCCTGCGCGAAGGCCAGCTGGACGACAAGGAGATCGACATCGAGGTCGCCGAAAGTCCCGCTGGCGTCGAGATCATGGCCCCGCCCGGCATGGAGGAGATGACCAACCAGTTGCAGAACCTGTTCGCCAACATGGGCAAGGGCAAGAAGAAGAGCCGCAAGCTGAAGATCAAGGACGCGCTCAAATTGATCCGCGACGAGGAAGCCGCGCGCCTGGTCAACGAGGAAGAGCTCAAGGCCCGCGCCCTGGAAGCGGTGGAGCAGAACGGCATCGTCTTCATCGACGAGATCGACAAGGTCGCCAAGCGCGGCAACACCGGCGGCGCCGACGTCTCCCGCGAGGGCGTGCAGCGCGACCTGCTGCCGCTGATCGAGGGCAGCACGATCAACACCAAGCTGGGCATGGTCAAGACCGACCACATCCTGTTCATCGCCTCGGGCGCCTTCCACCTGTCCAAGCCCAGCGACCTGGTGCCGGAACTGCAGGGCCGCCTGCCGATCCGCGTCGAACTCAAGGCGCTGACCCCGCAGGACTTCGAGCGCATCCTCAGCGAACCGCATGCCAGCCTCACCGAGCAGTACCGCGAGCTGCTGAAGACCGAGGGCCTGCACGTCGAATTCCTCGCCGATGGCATCCAGCGCATCGCCGAGATCGCCTGGCAGGTCAACGAGAAGACCGAGAACATCGGCGCGCGCCGCCTGCACACCCTGCTCGAGCGCCTGCTGGAAGAAGTCTCCTTCAGCGCCGCCGACCTGGCCGGCCAGCGTAACGGCGAGCCGATCCGCATCGACGCGGCCTACGTCAACGAGCACCTCGGCGAACTGGCGCAGGACGAAGACCTGTCGCGGTATATCCTTTAAAAGCAGCTGGAAGCTGGAAGCCAGAAACTGGAAGAAGGGTATGGATGACCTGTTCAGCAGCAGACAGGCTTCCGGCTTTGGCTTTCCGCTTCAAGCTCATACGGAGTATGCCCATGCGCATCCCCACCGCCATCAAGCTGCACAAGGCCTCGAAGACGCTGGAGCTGGAATACGGCGGCGCTGAACGCTACGTCCTGCCCGCCGAATTCCTGCGCGTGCACTCGCCTTCGGCCGAGGTGCAGGGCCATGGCAATCCGGTGTTGCAGACCGGCAAGCTGAATGTCGGCCTGGAGCGAATCGAGCCCGCCGGCCAGTACGCCCTGAAGCTGACCTTCAGCGACGGCCACGACAGCGGGCTGTTCACCTGGGACTACCTGGAACGCCTGGCGCTGAATCAGCAGGTGCTCTGGGATGACTACCTTGCGGCCCTGGCGGCCGCCGGCAAATCCCGCGACCCCGATGAGTCGGTGGTCAAGCTGATGCTCTGAGCGCGAAACCGTGGATCGCGTTCCAGCGATCCACCGGGCGACGCTGCGGTGGATGTAAAAAGCGACAGCCACCCTAGCTCGCCGTCTCGCCACATTCGGTGCGCTGACGGCAGCGCGGGGCTCAGGCCAGCGCCTTGTCCAGCGCGCGCTCGATCTGGCTCTGGATGCTGCTGCCCATCGCCGAGAGCAGCAGGCCGAGCTTGAGCTGTACCCTGACGCTGTCCGCGTGCACCTCGATGCGGCCGTCCGCCCCGCTACGCTTGACCGCCAGCACGTCGCCCTGCCACTGGCAGTGCACGCCGTACTCGCGGGCCAGCCGCCCAGCCAGCTGCTCGGCCTTCTCGCGAGCGGCCTCGCGGCCGAGGCTATGGGAACGTTCGACGATGATCTGGGCCATTACGACTCCTGGCTGCTGTGCCCGAAAAGGTGCGCACTATAGCAAAGCGCCGGCATACGGCGCGAAGGCCGCCGACCGCGCCCCAAACCCACGTCGCCCCCTGCGACGCGTCGTCGCTGCGCCTTTTGCCGACCGCTCGCAGCTGGACGCTTATTAGCTGGCTTTTTAGGTTTAGAATGCCCGGCACATTCTTCCGGTGACAGTGACATGACCGATCCCCGCAAAGCGCATGACGCAGAACCGACCACCCATTTCGGCTACACGAACGTGCCGGAAAGCCAGAAGGCGCAGAAGGTGGCCGAGGTGTTCCACTCCGTGGCCGCCAAGTACGACCTGATGAACGACCTGATGTCGGGTGGCATCCACCGGCTGTGGAAGCGCTTCACCATCGAACTCTCCGGCGTGCGCCACGGCAACCGCGTGCTGGACATCGCCGGCGGCACCGGCGACCTGACCCGGCAGTTCTCGCGCATCGTCGGTCCCAGCGGCGAAGTGGTGCTGGCCGATATCAACGCCTCGATGCTCAAGGTCGGCCGCGACAAGCTGCTGGACAAGGGCGTGGCCGGCAACGTCCGGTTCGTCCAGGCCGACGCCGAGAAGCTGCCGTTCCCTGACAATTACTTCGACGTGGTGACCATCGCCTTCGGCCTGCGCAACGTGACGCACAAGGAAGACGCCATCGCCTCGATGCTGCGCGTACTCAAGCCGGGCGGCCGGCTGCTGGTGCTGGAGTTCTCCAAGCCGACCAACCAGCTGTTCTCCAAGGCCTACGACGCCTATTCGTTCAGCCTGCTGCCACTGATGGGCAAGCTGATCACCAACGACGCCGACAGCTACCGCTACCTGGCCGAGTCGATCCGCATGCACCCGGACCAGGAAACCCTCAAGGGCATGATGGTCGACGCCGGCTTCGAGCGCGTCACCTACCACAACATGACCGGCGGTATCGTCGCCCTGCACCGGGGCATCAAGCCCTGATGCTGCGCGCGGCTCTGCTGGCCGGTGCCGAGCGCGGCATCAATCGCGTCCTGCGCCTGGACCCCACGGCACTGCCGCGGTTGGCGCGGCTGGGCGGACGGATCATCGAGATCGACTGCACGGCGCCGGCCTGGCGGCTGTTCCTGCTCGCCGACGACGAAGGCCTGCGCCTGGCCTCCAGCTGGGGCGCGGAAGCCGATTGCCGCCTGCGCGCGCCGGCCACCAGCCTGCTGCGCCTGGCCGCCAGCCGCGACAAGACCGCCGTGCTGCATGGCCCGGACGTGGAGATCGACGGCGACAGCGGCCTGCTGATGGGGCTGGCCGAAATTCTCCAGGACCTGGAGCTCGACTGGGAATACGAATTCTCGCGCTGGCTCGGCCCGGTCGGCACCCAGCTGCTCGGCAGCAGCCTGCGCAACCCGCTGCACTGGATGCGTGAAAACGCTGACACGTTGCGCCAGGACCTGGCCGACTATCTCAGTGAAGAAGCCCGCGCCCTGGTTGGCCAGGCCGAAGCCCAGGCGTGCTTCGACGAACTGGACGACATGAAGCTCACCCTCGACCGCCTCGAGGCCCGCATCGAGCGCCTCGCCCACAACCTGAATCCAGATCGCCCCGAATGAAGCTGTTCGCCGCCGCCCGCCGCCTGTTCCGCATCCTGCTGGTGGTGATCCGCTACCGCCTCGATGACATCATCCTCGACCTGCCGATGCCCTGGTGGCTGCGCGGCACCAGCTACCTGCTGCCCTGGCGCTGGATTCCGCGGCGGCACAGCGAGCTGTCGCGCGGCGCCCGCCTGCGCCTGGCGCTGGAGGAACTGGGGCCGATCTTCATCAAGTTCGGCCAGTTGCTCTCGACCCGTCGCGACCTGCTGCCGCCGGACATCGCCGACGAACTGGCGATGCTCCAGGACCGCGTGCCGCCGTTCGACTCCGCCCGCGCCACCGCGCTGATCGAGCAGCAGCTGGGCGCCCCGGTCGACGAGCTGTTCGCCCGCTTCGACAGCAAGCCGCTGGCCTCGGCCTCGGTGGCCCAGGTACATGCGGCCCGGCTGCGCAGCGGCGAGGAAGTGGTGGTCAAGGTGGTGCGGCCGAATCTCAAGCCGGTCATCGCCCAGGACCTGGCCTGGCTGTTCATGCTGGCCAAGAGCGCCGAGCGGATCTCCATCGACGCCCGCCGCCTGCACCTGGTGGAGGTGGTCGAGGACTACGCCAAGACCATCTACGACGAGCTCGACCTGCTGCGCGAGGCGGCCAATGCCAGCCAGCTCAAGCGTAACTTCGAGGGCTCGGCGCTGCTCTACGTGCCGCAGGTGTACTGGGACTACTGCCGCCCGCAGGTGTTGGTGATGGAGCGCATCTACGGCGTGCCGGTCACCGACATGGCTGCGCTGGCGCGGCAGAATACCGACATGCGCCAGCTCGCCGAGCGCGGCGTGGAAATCTTCTTCACCCAGGTGTTCCGCGACAGCTTCTTCCATGCCGACATGCATCCCGGCAACATCTTCGTCAGCACCCACCAGCCCTGGAGCCCGCAGTACATTGCGGTGGACTTCGGCATCGTCGGCAGCCTGACGCCGGAGGACCAGGACTACCTGGCGCGCAACCTGATGGCCTTCTTCAAGCGCGACTACCGCAAGGTCGCGCAGCTGCACATCGACTCGGGCTGGGTGCCGGCGGAAACCAAGGTCAACGAATTCGAGGCGGCGATCCGTACCGTCTGCGAGCCGATCTTCGAGAAGCCGCTGAAGGACATCTCCTTCGGCCAGTTGCTGGTGCGCCTGTTCCAGGTGGCGCGGCGCTTCAACATGGAGGTCCAGCCGCAGCTGGTGCTGCTGCAGAAAACCCTGCTCAACATCGAGGGCCTGGGCCGCGAGCTGTACCCGGACCTTGACCTGTGGAGCACCGGCCAGCCCTACCTGGAGCGCTGGATGCGCGAGCGCATGAGCCCGCGGCAACTGCTCAGGAACGTGCAGGCGCAGATCGAGCAGGTCCCGCACCTGGCGCACATGACCCGCGAGCTGCTCGAGCGCATGTCCAATCCGCATGCCGACAACCCGCCGCCGCCCTGGCACGAGCGCCATCGCGGCTGGTCGCTGCGCCTGACTGGCGCCGTGCTGCTGGGCGGCGGCGCGACCCTGGCGAGCAACGCCGCCAGCTTCACCGCGCTGGCCGCCTGGCCGGCCTGGCTCATGCTGGCGGCGGGCATCCTCATCGTGGTGCGCCGATAGCCAGCGCCGATTCGGGCTGGCACACTTGGCGCATTGAGCGGAGAATTCGATGAACTGGCTGGACGAGATCAACTGGAACGCCGACGGCCTGGTCCCGGCGATCGCGCAGGACCACAAGACGGGCCGCGTGCTGATGATGGCCTGGATGAACCGCGAGGCCCTGGCGCTGACCGCGCAGGAGAACCGCGCCATCTACTGGTCGCGCTCGCGCGGCAAGTTGTGGCGCAAGGGCGAGGAGTCCGGCCACGTGCAGCGGCTGCACGAACTGCGCCTGGACTGCGACGCGGACGTGATCATCCTCATGGTCGAGCAGATCGGCGGTATCGCCTGCCATACCGGCCGCGAAAGCTGCTTCTACCGCGTCTACGAAAACGGCGCCTGGAAAACCGTCGAACCGGTCCTCAAGGACCCCGGCGCCATCTATGCGGAGCACAAGCATGAGTGACACCTTCGCCCGCCTGGCCGAGGTGCTGGAAGCCCGCAAGGATGCGGCGCCGGACAGCTCCTACGTGGCCAGCCTGTATCACAAGGGGCTGAACAAGATTCTCGAAAAGGTCGGCGAGGAATCGGTGGAGACCATCCTCGCCGCCAAGGACGCCGCCATCAGCGGCGACTGCAGCGACCTGATCTACGAAACCGCCGATCTCTGGTTCCACAGCCTGGTCATGCTCGCCGCCCTCGGCCAGCACCCGCAGGCGGTACTGGACGAGCTGGACCGGCGCTTCGGTCTCTCCGGGCACGCGGAAAAAGCCGCGCGCCCGCAAACCTGATTACATCGGAGATATCACCATGGGTTTTGGCGGCATCAGCATCTGGCAACTCCTGATCATCCTGCTCATCGTCATCATGCTGTTCGGCACCAAGCGCCTCAAGGGCCTGGGCTCCGATCTCGGCGATGCGATCAAGGGCTTCCGCAAATCCATGGGCACCGACGAGGACAAGCCCGGCGTGGAAGAGAAGCCGGGGCAGACCATCGACGCCCAGGCACGCAAGGTCGAAGAGCCGACCAAGAAAGACTAGTCCCAACGCACGACGCGACCGCACGTCGACGGACCTCCAGCCGGATGCCCGCCCTTGCGCGGCCGCTCTCCCTTTTGATGTGAGCACGTCCTGATGTTCGATATCGGTTTCACCGAACTGCTGCTGGTCGGCCTGGTGGCGCTGCTGGTGCTCGGCCCGGAACGCCTGCCCGGCGCGGTGCGCACCACCGGCTTGTGGGTCGGCCGCCTGAAACGCAGCTTCAGCAACATCAAGGCCGAGGTCGAGCGCGAGATCGGCGCCGACGAGATTCGCCGGCAGTTGCACAACGAGCGCATCCTCGACCTCGAACGGGAAATGAAGCAAAGCATCCTGCCGCCGGCGACCGGCACCGCCGCGAGCGCGGGCGACAGCAAACCCGCCTCCAGCAGCCCGGCCGAACCGGCCAGCGTCGAACAGCCGGCCGAGTCGCCCAAGGCCGCCGAACCCGCTCCACGCCCTGACAGATCGCCCGAACCATGAGCCAGTCTTCCATCGACGATCAGGAAATGCCGCTGGTCGCCCACCTGACCGAGCTACGCAAGCGCCTGCTGCGCTGCGTGATCGCCATCGGCCTGCTGTTCGGCGGGCTGTTCTACTTCTCCCAGCAGATCTACGCGCTGGTCGCCGCACCGCTGCGCGCCTATCTGCCGGAAGGCGCGACGATGATCGCCACCGGCGTCGCCTCGCCGTTCCTGACGCCGTTCAAGCTGACGCTGATGGTCGCGCTGTTCCTCTCGATGCCGATCATCCTGCACCAGATCTGGGGCTTCATCGCCCCCGGCCTGTACAAGCACGAGAAGCGCATCGCCGTGCCGCTGCTGGTGTCGAGCATCTTCCTGTTCTATGCCGGCATGGCCTTCGCCTACTTCGTGGTGTTCCCGATCATGTTCGGCTTCTTCGCCAGCGTGACCCCGGAAGGCGTGGCGATGATGACCGATATCGGCCAGTACCTGGATTTCGTCCTCACGCTGTTCTTCGCCTTCGGCGTGGCGTTCGAGATTCCGGTGGCGACCTTCCTGCTGATCTGGGTCGGTATCGTCGATGTCGCCAGCCTGCGCAAGAGTCGACCCTACGTGATCGTCGGCTGTTTCGTGGTCGGCATGGTGCTGACGCCGCCGGACGTGTTCTCGCAGGCACTGCTGGCCGTGCCGATGTGGCTGCTGTTCGAGGCCGGGCTGATCTGCGGCAGCATGGTCAAGAAGCGCGACGCGCATTTCCGTGGCGATGCCGAGCCGGAGGCCTCGGAACCCGGCGACCAGCCACCCGCGCCACGGCCGTGAACCTGCTGCTGCTGGAACCGGCCGATTTCGTCGCCGACGACCGCGTGCTGCTGCGCGACCGGCGCCTCACGCACCTGCAGCAGGTACATCGCGCCGAGGCCGGCGAAACCCTGCGCGTCGGCTTGCTCGGCGGCCACATGGGCAGCGGTCGCCTGCTGCGCCTGGATGCCCGCGAGGCCGAACTGCGAGTGACCCTCGACCAGCCGCCGCCGGCCAAGCTGCCGGTGACCCTGCTGCTCGCCCTGCCGCGGCCGAAGATGCTGCGCCGGGTGCTGCAGACCGTCGCTGCCATGGGCGTGCCGCGGCTGGTGCTGCTCAACAGCTACCGGGTGGAAAAGAGCTTCTGGCAGACGCCCTTCCTCGAACCCGCGGCCATTCGCGAACAACTGGTCCTGGGCCTGGAGCAGGCGCGCGATACCGTGCTGCCCGAGGTCAGCATCGAAAAGCGCTTCAAGCCCTTCGTCGAGGATCGCCTGCCACAGCTGGCCGCCGGCACCCGCGGCCTGCTCGGCCATCCGGGCGACTATCCGGCCTGTCCCCGTGCGCTGGCCGAGCCGGTGACCCTGGCCATCGGCCCGGAAGGCGGCTGGATTCCCTACGAGGTGGAAAAGCTCGCCGCCGCCGGCCTGCAGCCGGTGCAGCTCGGCGAGCGCATCCTGCGCGTGGAAACGGCGGTCAGCGCGCTACTGGCCCGGTTGTTCTGAGCGAATCGACGACGGCGTTTACAGCCGGCCCCGATGAACGTAGCGCACCCAGCCGGTGCACGAGGGTCAGAGAGCTAGGGTCTTCCCCCCGACAGAATCCCAATCAAAGAGCCGTCCTTGCCATGCGACCACTGACCATCGACTTGCACCGCCTGGAATACGCACTGGACGGGCGCGATACCGCCGAATACTACCTCGACCTGGAAAACGGCGAGATTCGCGCGGTCTTCCCCGGCGAGCCGGCACCCGGCGCCATGGAGAAGTACGACGTGCAGCAGGATCGCTATCTGCACATAGAGCCGCTGGAACTGGCGCAATCGATCGCCATGCGCGAAGCCTTCCTGTTCACCCAGCACGACCCCATCGCGCATGCCGTGCTGAGCAATGCGCTGAACGGTCGCAAACCGCTGCGCACCTTCGATTTCAAGCTGGAAGATTTTCCCGAGACTCGCGAGGCCTGGCTGCGCTACCAGACCGTGCAGCTTCGCGAATATGCCATCAGCTGGCTGCACGACAACGACCTGGAGCCGGCCGGGCGCTGAGGTCCGAGCCGGCCCGTGATTCAGCTTTCCAGCAGGAAGGTCACCGGCCCGTCGTTGAGCAGGTGCACCTGCATCTCGGCGCCGAAACGCCCGCAGGCCACCTGCGGGTGCTGCTGGCGCGCCTGCGCGAGCAGGTAGTCGTAGAGTTCTTCGCCCTGCGCCGGTGGCGCGGCGGAGGAAAAGCTCGGGCGCAGGCCACTGCGGGTATCGGCCGCCAGGGTGAACTGCGACACCAGCAGCAGGCCGCCGCCGACGTCCTTCAACGAGCGGTTCATCCGCCCCTCGGCATCGCCGAACACCCGGTAGTTGAGCAGCTTGTGCAGCAGCTTGTCGGCCCGCGCACGGTCGTCCTCGCGTTCGACGCCGACCAGTACCAGCAGGCCCTGGTCGATGGCGCCGACCACCTCACCGGCGACTTCGACTCGTGCATGCCGCACGCGCTGGATCAGCCCCTTCATCCGAGCGTCTCCATCAGGCATCCGCCGGCGGCAGGTCGAGCAGGCGATGGGCGATCTCGCCGGTGGCGCGCACCAACGCATCGGCGATCCCGCTTTCCGCCGCGGAATGGCCGGCGTCGCGGATGATCTGCAGCTCGCTGTTCGGCCAGGCCTGGTGCAGCGCCCAGGCATTGTCCAGCGGGCAAATGGCATCGTAGCGGCCATGCACGATGATGCCGGGCAGGTGGGCGATCTTCGGCATGTCGCGCAGCAACTGGTCCGGCTCGAGGAAGGCCTGGTTGACGAAGTAGTGGCATTCGATGCGCGCCATCGACAGCGCGCGATGGGCATCGGTGAAGCGCTCGACCACGTGGTTGTTCGGCCGCAGGGTGGCGGTGCGCCCCTCCCAGCAGGACCAGGCCTTGGCCGCGTGCATCTGGGCGATCTGGTCGCTGCCGGTGAGCCTGCGGTAGTACGCCTGCATCAGGTCGTCGCGCTCCTCCGGCGGGATCGGCGCGATGAAGTCCTGCCAGTAGTCGGGGAACAGGCGGCTGGCGCCGTCCTGGTAGAACCAGGCCAGGTCGTGCGGCCGGCAGAGGAAGATGCCGCGCAGGATCAGTGCGTGCACGTGCTCGGGGTAGGCCTGGGCGTAGGCCAGCGACAGCGTCGAGCCCCAGGAGCCGCCGAACAGCACCCACTTGTCGATGCCCAGGTGTTCGCGGATGCGCTGCATGTCGGCGATCAGGTGCGCGGTGGTGTTGCCCTCCAGGCTCGCATGCGGCGTCGAGCGCCCGCAGCCGCGCTGGTCGAAGGTGATGATGCGGTACAGGGTCGGGTCGAAGAAGCGCCGGCTGATGGCGTCGCAGCCGCCGCCGGGGCCGCCATGCACGAACACCACCGGCAGACCATCCGGCGAACCGCTCTCGTCGACGTAAAGCACATGCGGTTCTTCGACCGCCAGCTCGTGCCGGGCGTAGGGTTTTATCTCCGGAAACAAGGTCTGCATGGCACACTCCCGATCTACGGCGGGCCGGCCAGCCCGCATGACGTTAGCGGCATCATAACGAGGTTCGAGGCGTTGAGCATGTCACCGTGGAAATTAGCCGCTGCCATCCCCCTGCTCTGTGCACTGTCGCTCGCCAGCTGCGCGCGCGACGATCCGGAAGCGGCGCTGCAGGCCGCCGCCGAGAGGCTCCAGGCCAGCCTGGAAAGCAAGCAGACCAGCGTGCTGATGGAGCTGCTGCACGCCGACTTCCAGGCCCAGCGGCAGTACGACCGCGACTGGGCCAGGCGTACCGCAGCGCTGATGTTCCTGCGCCATCGCAACGTCAAGGTGATCGCGCTGACCCAGCGAAGCTGGATCGATCCCACTTATCCCGACCGAGGCCATACCGAGGCACAGCTCGCCCTGACCGGCGCCGAAGCGCTGATTCCACAGCGGGCAGGCCACTACCAGGTCCGGCTGCAGTGGCGGCGGGAAGGGAACGACTGGCAACTGGCGCAGCTGGACTGGGACTGAGCGGGGCGGCTACTTGAGGCCCTTGCCGGAAAACATCATCACCTTGTCGCCGGCGAACTGCACGCTGATGAAGCGGTTCTTCTCGCCCCAGGTGCAGCTGGACATGCCCAGCGCGCCGGCGCACTCGGCCGGCTTGCCGAGCAGCCGCTCCACCTCGGCGCGTTCCATGCCGGGCTTGAGCTTGGCGAAGTTCTCCTGGGTGATCGGGCTGCAGGCGCCGAGCAACAGCGCGGCGGCGATCAGCAATGGGGTACGCAACGACATATCGAGCTCCTTGCTTCTTTATAGGATTCACTGCATCGCAGCCGGCACTCAGAAGCCCGAGCCCGGCCGTGCCAGAAAGGCCGCCTCGGCGTCGCTGGACTCGCGCCCGAGCATGGCGTTGCGATGGGGAAAGCGGCCAAAACGCGAGATCACCTCGCGGTGGCGCTCGGCATAATCGAGAAAGTCGTCGTACAGCTTGCGCTCGTCGGCCACGGCGATGTCCCGCAGCGCGGTGAAGTGCGCGACGGCCAGCTCCTGCACGGCGAGATTCTCGGTGTGCTCCAGCACCAGGTAGACGAATACCCGCTGGATCGGCGCCAGCAGCATGTCGCCACCGTGCGCCAAACCAGCGCGGACCAGCTGCTGGGCACGCGCGTCGCCGGCGAACGCCTGCGGCGTGCCGCGATGGATCATCCGCGGCAGCTGGTCGAGCAACAGCAGCAACGCCAGCCAGCCCTCGGGCTGCCCGGCCCATTCCTGCAGGCCGCCATCGAGCGCCTGCTGCGTCCAGGCACCGAAGCGCTCGCCGGCCTCGGCATCCTGCGCCGGCTTGTAGCCGAACCACAGCGCATGCTTCTCGGCGGCGATGTCAGCCGCCGTGGCGCCCTGGCCGAACCACCAGTCGAGTAGTTGCTGCCAGGGGGCCGGCATCACTCAGCCCTGGTGGTAGCCGGTGATGCGTTCGACTTCTTCCTTCGAGCCGAGGAACACTGCCACGCGCTGGTGCAGGGACTCGGGCTGGATATCGAGGATGCGCTGCAGGCCATTGGTGGCCGCGCCGCCGGCCTGCTCGATGATCATCGACATCGGGTTGGCCTCGTACATCAGGCGCAGCTTGCCGGGCTTCTCCGGCTCGCGGGCGTCGCGCGGGTACATGAACAGGCCGCCGCGGGTGAGGATGCGGTGCACGTCGGCGACCATCGAGGCGATCCAGCGCATGTTGTAGTTCTTGCCCAGCGGCCCGGTCTCGCCGGCCAACAGCTCGCCGACGTAGCGCCTGACCGGCTCTTCCCAGTGGCGCTGGTTGGACATGTTGATGGCGAATTCGGCGGTGCTTTCCGGCACTCGCAGACGCTCGTGGGTGAGTACGAAGCTGCCCAGCTCGCGGTCCAGGGTGAAGCCCATGACGCCATCGCCGAGGGTCAGCACCAGCATGGTCTGCGGGCCGTAGATGGCGTAGCCGGCGGCGACCTGCTTGGTGCCGGGCTGGAGGAAGGCTTCCTCGCCCAGCGCGTCGTTCTGGCTGAAGCAGGCATCCGGGCAGCGCAGCACCGAGAAGATGGTGCCGACCGAGACGTTCACGTCGATGTTGCTGGAGCCGTCCAGCGGATCGAAGACTAGCAGGTAGGCGCCCTTGGGGTACTTGCCGGGAATCTGGTAGGCGTTGTCCATTTCCTCGGAAGCCATGCCGGCCAGGTGCCCGCCCCATTCGTTGGCCTCCAGCAGGATCTCGTTGGAGAGCACGTCGAGCTTCTTCTGCACCTCGCCCTGGATGTTCTCGCTGTCGTTACTGCCCAGCACCCCGCCGAGGGCGCCCTTGGATACCGCGTGGCTGATCTCCTTGCACGCTCGCGCGACCACCTCGATTAGAAAGCGCAGGTCCGCCGGGGTGTTGTTGCTGCGAGTCTGCTCGATGAGGTAGCGACTGAGGGTTACGCGTGACATGGAAATGGCTCCGGAGGAAGGATAAACCCGCGCAGTTTAGCAGGCCGCGGGGAAACTAACTCCCCTCAGACCGGCAGGCAGCAGGCAGAGTTCAGCGAAACGGCAAGCGGCCGCCGGCATTGCTGGTGGCACCGCCGGTACAGCCTGCCGGGCGGGCTCGCCGGCAGGCGCGCTACATGACCTTCCAGATATCGCGGGCATATTCGCGGATGGTCCGGTCCGAAGAGAACCAGCCCATCCGCGCGGTGTTCAGCACCGCCGAGCGCCACCAGCGGGCCGGATCGCGCCAGCACACCTCGACATCCAGCTGCGCCTGCCAGTAGGCGTCGAAGTCGGCGCAGACCATGAAGGTGTCGTGCCAGCTGAGGCCGTCCACCAGGCCGGCGTAGCGGGCCGGGTCCTCCGAGCAGAAGGCGCCGCCACGAATCGCCGCCAGCACCTCCTTGAGCCGTGGGGTGGCGTCGATGGTGGCCTCGGCGTTGTATTCGTTGGCGAGCTTGCGCGCGCTCACCTGCTGCGCGGTGAGGCCGAAGATGAACATGTGCTCCAGCCCCACCTGCTCGCTCATCTCGACATTGGCGCCGTCCAGCGTGCCGATGGTCAGCGCGCCGTTGAGGGCGAACTTCATGTTGCTGGTGCCGGAAGCCTCCAGGCCGGCGGTGGAGATCTGCTCGGAGAGGTCGGCGGCGGGAATGATGTCCTCGGCCAGGCTGACGTTGTAGTTGGGCAGGAACACCACCTTGAGCAGGCCGCGCACCGTGGGGTCGGCGTTGATGGTGTTGGCGATGTCGTTGCTCAGCTTGATGATCAGCTTGGCCTGGTGATAGCTGGCCGCCGCCTTGCCGGCGAAGATCTTCACCCGCGGTACCCAGTTGCCGCCCGGATCGTCGCGAATGGCGTGGTACAACGCCACGGTGTGCAGCAGATTGAGCAACTGGCGCTTGTATTCGTGGATGCGCTTGACGTGCACGTCGAACAGCGCCTGCGGATCGACGCAGATGCCCAGGCGCTCGTGGATCACATTCGCCAGATGACGCTTGTTGGCCAGCCGCTGCTCGGCGAATCGCTGGCGGAAGTGCGCCTGCTCGGCATAGGGCTCGAGCTCGCGCAGGCGCGTCTCCGGCGCATCGAGCAGGTCCTCGCCGAGGTTGTCGACCAGCAGCCGGGTGAGCTGCGGGTTGGCCTGGTACAGCCAGCGGCGGAAGGTGATGCCGTTGGTCTTGTTGTTGATCCGCTGCGGATACAGCCCGTGCAGGTCGGTGAACACCGTCTTGCGCATCAGCTGGGTATGCAGGGCCGAGACGCCATTGGTGCTGTGCGAACCGAGGAAGGCCAGGTTGCCCATGCGCACCCGGCGGCCGTGGTCCTCCTCGATCAGCGAGACCGAGCGCAGCAGGTCGGCGTCGTGCAGCCCGCGCTCGCGCAGGCAGTCGAGGTGGAAGGCGTTGATCAGGTAGATGATCTGCATGTGCCGCGGCAGCAGGCGCTCCATCAGCCCCACCGGCCAGGTTTCCAGCGCCTCGGGCAGCAGCGTGTGGTTGGTATAGGACAGCGTCGCGGTGGTCAACCGCCAGGCATGCGTCCACTCGTAGCCGTGCACGTCGACCAGCAGGCGCATCAGCTCGGCCACGGCGATCGCCGGGTGGGTGTCGTTGAGCTGGATGGCGGCGAACTCCGGTAGGTTGTCCAGCGTGCCGCGCTGCTTGAGGTGGCGGCGCAGCAGGTCCTGCAACGAGGCGGCGACGAAGAAATATTCCTGGCGCAGGCGCAGCTCCTGGCCGGCCTCGGTGCTGTCGGCCGGGTAGAGCACCCGCGAGATGCTTTCGGCGCGCGCCTCTTCGGCGGCGGCACCGATATGGTCGCCGGCGTTGAAGCGCTCCAGATGGAAATCCGCCTCCGGCCGGGCGCGCCACAGGCGCAGGGTGTTCACGCCCGCCCCGCGCCAGCCGACGATCGGCGTGTCGTAGGCGATCGCCCGCACGCCTTCGGCCCAATGCCAGAAATGCTGCACCTCGCCGCGCTCGTCGGTACTGGCGGCGACGTTGCCGCCGAAACCGATCAGGTAGCTGACCTCCGAGCGCTCGAACTCCCAGGGGTTGCCCAAATCCAGCCAGGTTTCGGTCTGCTCGTGCTGCCAGCCATCGACGATGGCCTGACGGAACAGGCCATGGTCGTAGCGGATGCCGTAACCGTGCGAGGCCACGCCCAGGGTCGCCATGCTTTCCATGAAGCAGGCCGCCAGGCGCCCCAGGCCACCGTTACCCAGCGCCGCATCCGGCTCCAGCAGGCGGATGCGGTCGATATCCACGTCCAGCTCCGCCAGCGCTTCGCGCGCCACCTCGAACAGGCCGAGGTTGCTCAGGCTGTCGACCAGCAGGCGGCCGATGAGGAATTCCAGGGAAAGGTAGTAGACCCGCTTCTGGCCCTCGCGGTAGGTCTGCCGGGTGCAGTCCATCCAGCGATCGATGGTGCTGTCGCGCGCGGCCAGGGCGACGGCCTCGAACCAGTCATGGTCCGAGGCATGCTCCGGGTCCTTGCCCACCGCGTAGGTGAGCTTGCGCAACACGCGTTCACGGAAAGCGGTGACCTCATCGGCGGTGGGATTAACGGTTTCCTGCGTCATGGACAGACCTCGGTTAGCGAAGACACACAAAAGGGACTCATGGCAGCCGCGCCCGTTCATCTACGGCGTTGACGATTCTGAAAGGTTTGCAGGTTTCCCTTACATCTGCGCTACCGCCTGTCCGGCAATGGCGAGGGGTGGAAACACTGGCAATTCCCGCGCAGATCGCTATGATCGCGCCGCCCCACCTGCTCGAACGCCCGCCCGTGAAGAACAAGCTGATCGCCTCCGCCGACCCGGATCGCCTGGAAACCTGGGTGCGCTACAGCAATGGCCTGTGCCGCGACTGCCATGCGACCTGCTGCACCCTGCCGGTGGAAGTGCGCATCGACGACCTGATCCGCCTGGAGCTGGTCGACGCCTTCGAGCGCGACGAGCCGGCAAAGGCCATCGCCAGGCGCCTGGGCAAGGCCGGCATCGTCGAGCATTTCAACCACAAGCACGAAATCTTCACCCTGACCCGGCTGGCCAACGGCGACTGCCTCTATCTGGACCGCAAGGCCCGCCTCTGCAGCGTCTATGCCAAACGCCCGGACACCTGCCGCAACCACCCGCGCATCGGCCCGCGACCGGGTTACTGCGCCTACCGCAGCAAGTCTTCGGGCTGACGCCGGCGCACCACCAGCTACCCCCGGCGGCATCTCCGGCACCGTTCGGGAACACCAGCCGCCAGGCGCGCCGGCCGCCCGGCGAAAGTCGCGAACGGGCTGGCCAAACCGTGACTCAAGAGTCATGCTTGGCGTCTGTCTGTATCTTCGTAACGTTTAGGAACCGCCCCGGCATGAGCCGCGATAGCCGCTACCTGGAAGCCATCCTCCATCACGACATCCCGCTGACCCGCTCGCTGGGCCTGCGCGTCGATCAGTGGGAAAACCACGAGCTGCGCCTGCAGGTACCGCTGCAGCCGAACATCAACCACAAGAGCAGCATGTTCGGCGGCAGCCTGTATTGCGCCGCGGTACTGGCCGGCTGGGGCTGGCTGCACCTGCGCCTGCGCGAGGCGGGCATCGAGGACGGCCATATCGTCATCCACGAGGGGCAGATCGAATACCCGTTGCCGGTGGTGGACGACGCCATCGCCATCTGCTCGGCACCGAGCGAAGCCGCCTGGGAACGCTTCGAGGCCATCTACCGCCGCCGCGGCCGCTCGCGCCTGGAGCTGCAAAGCCGGATCCTGGCGGCCGACGGCCGCGATGCCGTGCGTTTCACCGGGCAGTTCGTCTTGCATAAATAAAAGCTGGAAACGATGCGTAGGGCGGGTGAAACCCGCCGATGTGCGGGGCGCCAGCTCCGTTTGGCGGGTTGCAACCCGCCCTACGCCGCCCCCATCAGCGCGCCTGCCAGGCGCTTTCTTCCAGCTTCAAGCTTCCGGCTTCAAGCCGCTTTCGCTGCCCCGCGCGATACCGATCAGCCCGTCACGCCAGGCGACACCCCCGGGCAAGGCCAGGAACGAGGGATTGAGATAGCTCTCCCGCGCCTCATAGCTCAGCGGCGCACCGTTGATATCCAGCACCTCGCCACCGGCGCCTTCGAGCACGCCCTGGGCCGCGGCCGTATCCCACTGCGAGGTGGGTGCCAGGCGCGGATAGCAATCGGCCGCGCCTTCGGCGAGCAGGCAGAACTTCAGCGAACTGCCGACATTCACCAGCGCCAGCTCGCCGAAGCGCTGGCGCAGGCCAGCGAGCAGGCGCTCCTGGGCGGGGCTGCTGTGGCGTCGGCTGGCCACCAGGGTGAACGCCTGCGGCGAACGCTGGCGCACGCGCAAGGGCTGGGTATCACCCGAGGCTTCACTGCGCCAGGCGCCGAAATCCTCGCCACCGTAATAACAGCGGCCGCTGGCGGGTATCCCGACCACGCCGAAGCGCACCTTGCCCTGCTCGACCAGAGCCACGTTGACGGTGAACTCCTCGCTGCCGGCGATGAATTCCTTGGTGCCGTCCAGCGGATCGACCAGCCACCAGCGCGTCCAGCCGGCCCGCTCGCCGAGCGGCGCCGCGCAGTCCTCTTCCGAAAGCACCGGGATGCTGGCATCCAGCGCCGTCAGGCCCTCCAGCAACACGTGATGGGCGGCCAGGTCCGCAGCCGTGACCGGCGACGCATCGGCCTTGGCCTGCACCTCCAGCTCGCTGCGCCAGTACGGCAGGATCGCCTCGCCGGCCTGGCGCACCAGATCGATCACCGCCGACAGATAGGGATGGCTCATGGGGTGAACTCCCCGCGCTGGGTCAATAGATCGCGGGCCAGGTAGAGCGCCGCCAGGGCGCGCCCCTCGCTGAACTGCGGATGCTGGATCAGGCTCGACAGCTCGCGCAGGCTGACCTGCTCGATACGCATCGGCTCCGGCTCGTCTCCGGGGAGGTGCTCGGGATACAGGTCGCGCGCCAGCACCACCTGGATCTTCTGGCTCATGTAGCCCGGCGACAGCGACAGCTCGGTCAGCAGCTCCAGGCGCCGGGCGCCGAAACCGGCCTCTTCCTTGAGTTCGCGGTTGGCGGCCTCCAGCACATCCTCGCCGGGTTCGATCAGGCCCTTGGGCAGGGACAGCTCGTAGCTGTCGGTGCCGCCGCAGTATTCCTCGATCAGCAGGGCGTTCTCGCCGTCGACCAACGCCACGATCATCACCGCGCCGTAGCCGCTGCCCTTGCCGACCAGGCGCTCGTAGGTGCGCTCCACGCCGTTGGAAAAGCGCAGCTGCAATTCCTCGACACGGAACAGGCGGCTGCTAGCGACGATCTCACGAGCGAGCACGGTGGGTTTCTGGCGCATGGGCAACTCCTGGAAACGCGAGCGGCTATCATAACCCGGCTTTTTGCGATGACCGTGAGCGCTTTGCAACCAGCCGACCACCGACGCCCCTTTCAACCCATCGCCGCACGAAGAGCCTGCCCCATGATCGCGTCCCTGCCCTGGTCCGAAATCGACACCGTCCTGCTCGACATGGACGGCACCCTGCTGGACCTGCATTTCGACAACCACTTCTGGCTCGAACTGCTGCCGCAGCGCTACGCCGAACGCCACGCCATCAGCCGCGCGATGGCCGAACTGGAGCTGGCGCCGCTGTTCAACGAACACGTCGGCAAGCTCACCTGGTACTGCCTGGACTACTGGAGCCGTGAGCTCGACCTGCCGATCCGCGAGATGAAGCGCGAGGTGGCCGAGCTGATCGCCCTGCGCCCGGCCGCCGACGAATTCCTCGGCGCCCTGCGCGCGGCGGGCAAGCGCGTGGTATTGATCACCAATGCGCATCGCGACTCGCTGTCGCTGAAACTGGAGAAGGTCGAACTGGCGCCCTGGTTCGATCGCCTGATCAGCTCCCACGACTATGGCTTCCCCAAGGAAGAGGCGCAGTTCTGGCATGCGCTCAGGCAGGACCTGGCATTCGACCCGGCGCGCGCGCTGTTCATCGACGACAGCCTGCCGATCCTGCGTAGCGCCCGGCGCTTCGGCGTGGCCCACCTGCTCGCGGTTCGCGAACCGGACAGCCGCCGCGCGCCGAAGGACACCGAGGAGTTCGCCGCGGTCGAGGATTACCTCGACCTGGTGCGCAGCCTGCAAGGCCACCGGGCCTGACGGGAAACGCTGCGCCCCTGGCCGCGCAGGCCTTACACTTGGCCGCGCTGTCGCCGACAGCACCCGGTTCCAGGACGAACGGGGGGGCGACAAGCATCGAAACGACGGAACCGAAACGCCCGCTACCTGTCTCGGTTCCGCAGTTCAGCCACGGATTGATCGATAGGACACGACATGCCAGCAGCAGGGGCCGACCTCTGGCCGCACAGCAACAGCGAGATGGGGCGGCAGATCCGCCGGCACGACTGGAGCGCGACGAAGCTCGGGCCACCCCGGTGCTGGCCGGCGGCCCTGCGCGTACTGCTCGATACCATCCTCGAGGCCCCGCTGCCGATGTGCATCCTCTGGGGCGAGCAGGCGCTGCAACTGTACAACGACGCCCATGCCGCGCTGATCGGCAGCCGCCACCCCGCCGAACTCGGCCAGCCCGCCTGCAGCCGCTGGGGCGCGACCTGGGAACTGCTCGCGCCGGCCTGCGACACCGCCCGCCGCGGCGAGGCCCGCGTGTTGTACAACCAGCACCTGAAGCTCGAACGCGACGGCGAGCTCGTCGAGGCCTGGTTCAACCTCGCCCTCAGCCCGATCCGCGACGACCGGCAGGGCATCGGCGGGCTGCTGCTGTGCCTCTGCGAAACCAGCGACCGCGTGCGCACCGAGGCCCGCCTGTCGCAGGCCGCGCTGCGCTACAAGCTCAGCGCCGAAGCCCACCGGCTCAGCGAACACCGCCTGCAGCTGGCGCTGGAGGCCAGCGACCTGATCGGCATCTGGGACTGGGACATCGGCCCCGGCAGCGCGCCCGCCGGGGCCGAGCTGTCACGCGTCCACCAGCTCGAACTGCCCGGCGGCAGCCAGGGACTCTCGCTCGAGGCGTTCTTCGAGCACATCCATGGCGATGACCATGGCCGCGTGCGCGCCGCGCTGGAGCAGTGCATCGCCAGCGGAGGCGAACTGGCCGAGCGCTATCGCCTGCACAGCGACGGCGGCGAAACGCGCTGGGCCTTCGCCCGCGGGCGCTGCCACTACGACGACACCGGCCGGGCACTGCGCTTTACCGGCGCGGTGATGGACATCACCCGGCAACACCTCAGCGAAGAGGCCCTGCGCAACAGCGAAGCCGAGCTGAAGATCATCACCGACGCCCTGCCCGTGCTGATCGCCTACATCGACGACCAGGAGCGCTTCCGCTTCCACAACCGCTCCTGCCGCGAATGGCTCGGCCAGTCCCGGCTGGTCGGGCGGACCTTGCAGGAGGTGCTCGGCGAGCAGGTCTATGCCAGCCGCACGGGGAACATCCGTGCCGCGCTGAGCGGGCAGCGGGTCGCCTTCGAGGCCAGCCACCAGGGCGACGGCACGTCACGCCACCTGCTGGTACAGTACCTGCCGCGGCACGACGAGCACGAGGTGGTACAGGGCTTCTTCGTCCTCGCCCTCGACGTCAGCGAACGGCGCCAGGCCGAGCAGGCGCTGCGCGAACTCAACGAGACGCTGGAGAGCCGCGTCCAGGAGCGTACCGAGGCGCTGGCGGAAGTCTACGAGCGCCTGCTCAAGGAAATGGCCACCCGCGAGCAGACCCAGGCCGCGCTGCGCCAGGCGCAGAAGATGGAGGCGGTCGGCCAGCTCACCGGCGGCATCGCCCACGACTTCAACAACATGCTCACCGGCATCATCGGCGGGCTCGACCTGATCCAGCGCTACATCCAGTCCGGCCGCCACGCCGAGACCCAGCGCTTCATCGAGGCCGCGGCCACCTCGGCCAATCGCGCCGCGGCGCTGACCCACCGCCTGCTGGCCTTCGCCCGCCGCCAGCCGCTGAACCTCAAGCGGGTCGAGCTGAACGAGCTGATCGATTCGATGCGCGACCTGCTGAGCCGCACGCTGGGCAGCCATATCCGCATCGAGAGCGACCTGCAGGCCGGACTATGGGCCGCCAACAGCGACGAGAACCAGCTGGAAAGCGCCCTGCTCAACCTGGTGATCAATGCGCGCGACGCCATGCCCGACGGCGGCACCCTGCGCATCGCCACCGCCAACGTGCAGTTGCAGCGCCAGGGCGAGATCGGCGAGCTGGCCGCCGGACGCTATGTCACCCTCAGCGTCGCCGACAGCGGCTGCGGCATGACCGCCAAGGTGCTGGCCAGCGTCTTCGAGCCCTTCTTCACCACCAAGCCCATCGGCCAGGGAACCGGCCTCGGCCTGTCGATGATCTACGGCTTCACCCGCCAGGCCGGGGGCCACGTGCAGATCACCAGCACCCCCGGCGAAGGTACCGAGGTGCGCCTCTACCTGCCGGCCCACCAGCAACAACCGCAAACGGCTGCCGTCGCTGGCGAAGCCGGCGGCGCGCTGCAGGCGCAGCAGGGCGAAACCGTACTGGTGGTCGAGGATGATCCGGCGGTCCGCCTGCTGGTCCTCGATGTGCTGGAAATGCTCGGCTACCGCGCCCTGGAAGCGGCCGACGGCAACCGCGCGGTGGAAGTGCTGGGAACCGACGAGCACATCGACCTGCTGATCACCGATGTCGGCCTGCCGGGAATGAATGGCCGGCAACTGGCCGACATCGCCCGCCAGCGCCGTCCCGACCTGCTGGTGCTGTTCATGACCGGCTATGCCGAGCAGGCCGCCAGCAGCGGCTTCCTCGACCCCGGCATGGACATGATCAGCAAGCCGTTCAACCTCGACGAGCTGGCCAAGCGCGTGCGCGACATGCTCATCGCCGCCGACCGGCGCTGACGCCCAGGACGCCCCCGTGAAGGGGCTGACGCCTGCGAGGCCCCGACCGCCTCACCAAGCCAAAGTTCCTATTGAAAATCAAATAATTACGAAACAAGAACGGCGTCACTCATTTCGTCGGGAAAGCCTTGCGGCAAGCGCAACGGCACGTGAGGATCGCGCGGCCATTCCATATTCGGGATAACACCATGAAGTACGCCTCGATTTTCCTGTTGTCCGCCAGCTTGCTCAGTGGCGCGGCGGTCGCCGGCAGCAACACCGAGGCCGCCGTTGGCGGCGCCCTGGGCGGGGCCCTGGGTTCGGTGGTGGGCGAGCACCTGGGCGGATCGACCGGTGCCGCGATCGGCGCCGGCGTCGGGGGTGCGGCCGGGGGCGCGGTAGGGGCGGACAAGCGCAACCGCACCGAGGCGGCCATCGGCGGCGGCCTCGGCGCGGCCGGAGGCAATGTCATCGGCCAGCGCGTCGGCGGCAGCACCGGCGGACTGATCGGCGCCGCGGTTGGCGGCGGTGCGGGCGGGGCGCTGGGCAACGCCTACGGTGACGACGATCATGACCGGGGCGACCGCCGCCACCGTGACGGCCACTACCATGGTCATCCAGGCAAGGCCAAGGGCCACCACAAGCATCACCACAAGCATCACTGATGGCACCGCGACGGGCCCGGTCGGCGGCCCGTCGCCTCAGGTCAGCGCCTCCAGGGCGGCGCGCAAGCGGGGCGGGATCGCGGTGGGCCGGTTGTTCGCCCGCTCGACGAACACATGCACGAACCGGCCCGCGGCACAGGCCTCCCGCTCACCGTCGCGGAAGATCGCCAGCTCGTACTGCACCGAGGAGCTGCCGAGCCTGGCCACCCGCAAGCCCACCTCGATGGCGTCGGGGAAGGCGATCGAGGCGAAATAGTCGCACGACGAACTGACCACGAAGCCCACGACCTCGCCACCGTGGATGTTCAGCCCGCCCTGGTGGATCAGGTAGTGGTTCACCGCGGTATCGAAGAAACCGTAATAGGCGACGTTGTTGACGTGGCCGTAGATGTCGTTGTCGTGCCAGCGCGTGGTGATCGGCTGGAAGTGCTTGTAGTCGCTACGCAGGTGCTTGGGTTGCTCGGGCATTGCCGTTCTCCGCGGATGCACAGGTGGGACGATGGTACCGGTAGGGGTCAGTACGCGGCCTGGTAGATCGCCAGCGCGTCGGCCTCGCTGACTTCACGCGGATTGTTCACCAGCAGGCGCTGCTGCAGCATGGCCTCCTTCGCCAGTTGCGCCAGCATGTGCTCGGGCACGCCGGCATCGCGCAGGCGGGTGGGCAGGCCGACACGGGCGCTGAGCTGGCCGAACTCCTCGATCAGCTGCTCGGCGTAGGTCGCCGGGTCGCCCTGGCGCAGCCGCGCACCCAGCACGATGGGCGCCAGCTCGCCGTAGTGGGTCGCCGCCGCGTCGACGTTGAAGCGCAGCACATGCGGCAGCACCAGCGCGTTGGACAGACCGTGGGGGATGTGGAAGTGCCCGCCCAGCGGATAGGCCAGCGCATGCACCGCCGCCACCGGTGCGTTGGCGAAGGCCTGGCCGGCGAGGCAGGCGCCGAGCAGCATGGCCTGGCGCGCCTCGCGGTTGCCGCCGTTGCGCACCGCCTCCTCCAGATTGCCAGCCAGCAGGCGCAGGGCCTCGCGCGCCAGCAGGTCGGACAGCGGGTTCTTCTTCAGCGCGCTGGTGTAGGCCTCGATGGCATGCACCATGGCGTCGATGCCGGTGGCGGCGGTCACCGCCGGCGGCAGGCCAAGGGTCAGCTCGGCGTCCAGCACGGCGAGATCCGGCAGCAGCAGCGGCGAGACCACGCCCATCTTGGTGGTTTCGCCGGTGGTGACGATGGCGATCGGGGTGACCTCCGAGCCGGTGCCGGCGGTGGTCGGTACCTGGATCAGCGGCAACCGCCGACCGCGGGCGTTGCCGACGCCATAGACCTCGGCGAGCGACTGCGTGCATTCGCCGTGCGCCAGCAGGGCGACCAGCTTGGCCACGTCCATCGAGCTGCCGCCGCCGAAACCGACGATCAGCTCGGCGCGCTGCGCGCGGGCCTGTTCCACCGCGGCCAGCACGACGTGTTCCGGCGGGTCGGCCAGCACCTGGTCGTAGACCGCGACCCGCAGCCCTTCGCTGGAAAAAACCGGCAGCACCTCGGCGAGCAGGCCGAGGCGGGTGATGCCCGGGTCGCTGACGATCAGCACCGAACGCGCGCCGCGCTCCTTGCAGAGGCTGGCGAGGCGCCGGGCCGAGCCGCTTTCGCAGATCAGTTGGGCGGTGGTGGCGAAGCTGAACGGATGCATGGCGGCTCCTCTTGTCATGGATGCCTTGGGCGGCTCGCTACCCTCGGTAGGAGCCAGGGGGCGCCCAGTCCTTGCGGGCGATGTTTTTTTACTGCCAACGATTCATCGCCAGCGACGGCGGCTCCTACAGGTATAGGTGATTCAGAAGGCGAAGCTGTCCGCCGCCAGCGCCATCAGGCAGGCGGCGCCGCCGCGGATCGCCTCGCGGTGGCCACTGGCGCGCGGCAGTACGCGGCGCAGGTAGAAATCGGCGCTGGCCAGCTTGGCCCGGTAGAACGCCTCCTCGCCGCCGCCCTCCTGCAGCGCCTCCTGCGCCCGCGCTGCGGCCTGCAGCCAGAAGCCGGCCAGCAGCACGTAGGCCGAATAGTGGAGAAAATCCACCGACACGGCGCCGATCTCCTGCGGATCACGCTGGGTCGCGGCGATCACCTCGGCCGTCAGCTCACGCCATTCGCCGAGACGCGCCTGCACGGTAGCGGCCAGCTCGCGCAGCGCCGGGTGCTCGACCTGGCGGTCGCACAGCTCGCTGAACTCGGCCTGCAGCGCCGACAGTTCCGCGCCGCCGTCGCCGAGCAGCTTGCGGCGGATGTAGTCCAGCGCCTGGATACCGTTGGTGCCCTCGTAGAGCTGGGTGATGCGGCTGTCGCGCATCAGCTGCTCCATGCCCCATTCGCGGATGTAGCCATGGCCGCCGTAGACCTGCACGCCGAGGCTGGTGACTTCCTGGCCCATGTCGGTGAGGAAGGCCTTGACGATCGGGATCAGCAGCGCCGCGCGGCGGCCGGCAGCCTGGCGCAGCTCCGGCGCGGGGTGGCCATGCTCCAGGTCGAGCTGGCGCGCACAGTACATGGCCAGCATGCGCCCGCCCTCGACCAGGGTCTTCTGCGTCAGCAGCATGCGCCGCACGTCGGGATGGACGATGATCGGGTCGGCCGGCTTGTCCGGATACTGCGCGCCGGCCAGCCCGCGTGACTGCAGGCGCTCGCGGGCATAGGCCAACGCACCCTGCCAGGCCTGCTCGGCCAGGCCGAGCCCCTGCAGGCCGACCTGGAAGCGCGCATCGTTCATCATGGTGAACATGCAGGCCAGGCCCTGGTTCGGCGCGCCGACGACCCAGCCAGTGGCCCCGTCGAAGTTCATCACGCAGGTGGCCGCACCCTTGATGCCCATCTTGTGCTCGAGGGCACCGCAGCTCAGCGCGTTGCGCGCGCCCAGCGTACCGTCGGCGTTGGCGATGAACTTCGGCACCAGCAGCAGGCTGATGCCCTTCACCCCGGGCGGCGCATCCGGCAGCCGCGCCAGCACCAGGTGCACGATGTTCTCGCTCATGTCGTGTTCGCCGCCGGAGATGAAGATCTTGCTGCCGCTGACCCGGTAGCTGCCATCCGCCTGCGGCGCGGCACGGGTGCGCAGCAGCGCCAGGTCGGTGCCGGCCTGCGGCTCGGTAAGGCACATGGTGCCAGTCCAGCGGCCGCTGACCAGCTTCTCCAGATAGGCGCTCTTCAGCTCCTCGCTGCCGTGCTTGTACAGCGCCAGCACCGCGCCCTCGGTGAGCCCGGAATAGACGCGGAACGACAGCGAGGCGGCCATCAGCATCTCGTGGAAGGCGCACGCCACCAGTTGCGGGAAGCCCTGGCCGCCGTACTCGGCGGGGCCGGTCATGCTCGCCCAGCCATTGTCGACGTACTGCCGGTAGGCCTCGACGAAGCCCTGCGGCGTCCTGACCTCGCCGTTCTCCAGGGTCACGCCTTCCTCGTCGCTGTTGCGGTTGAGTGGCGCGATCTCGCCGCCGGTGTAGCGCGCCGCCTCCTCCAGCACGCCGTCGATCAGCTCGCGATCGAGGCCGTTGCCCAGCAGCGCGCAGTGGCCGCTGGCATCGAACAGTTCGTGCAGGACAAAGCGCATGTCGCGCAGGGGAGCGGTGTATTCCATGCTCAGGCCTCCTTCTTGTAGTCGACGAAACGTCCACCGAGGGTGGCCAGGCTGTCAATCAGTTCGGCCGGCCGCCAGTGCTCGCCATGGCGCGCGGCCAGGGCGTTCAGCCGCTCGCGGATCGCCGGCAGGCCCTGGCGGTCGGCCCAGGTCATCGGCCCGCCGACTTCCGCCGGGAAGCCGTAGCCGTTGAGGTAGACGCTATCGATATCGCTGCTGGATTCGGCCATGCCTTCCTGGAGGATCTTCGCGCCCTCGTTGACCAGCGCCAGCAGGCAGCGTTCGCGGATTTCCTCCGCGCCGATCGCGCGGCGCTGGAAACCCAGCCGCTCGGACTCGCGCTGCACCAGCGCATCCACCTCGGGGTCGTGCTCGGCCTGGCGGCTACCCTCGGCGTAGCGGTAGTAGCCCATGCGCGCTTTCTGGCCGAAGCGGCCCAGCTCGCAGAGGCGGTTGTCGACCTGTACCTCGGGCTGGTCCTGGCCTTCGCCGGCCAGTTCGCGGGCGCGCCATTCCAGGTCGATGCCAACCACGTCGTACATGCGGAACGGCCCCATGGCGAAGCCGAAGCCCTGCAGCGCGCCGTCGACCTGATACGGATAGGCGCCTTCGAGCAGCATCGCCCGCGCCTCGCGCACGTAAGTGGCGAGCATGCGGTTGCCGATGAAGCCCGGGCAATTGCCGGCGATCACGCCGACCTTGCCCATGCGCCGGCCGAGTTCGCGGGCGGCGTCCAGCACCGCTGGCGAGGTCTTCGCACCACGGACGATCTCCAGCAGCTTCATGATGTGCGCCGGGCTGAAGAAGTGCAGCCCCACGACCTGCTCCGGGCGCCGGGTGGCGGCGGCGATGGCGTCGATATCCAGCGCCGAGGTGTTGCTGGCGAGGATGCCGCCGGCTTTCACGACGCCGTCCAGTTCGCGGAAGATGCGCTGCTTCAGCTCGAGGTTCTCGTAGACCGCCTCGATCACCAGGTCGACGTCCGCCAGCGCCTGATAGCCCGCCGCCGTGCCGATGCGCCCACGGCGCGCGGCTGCCTCGGCCTGGTCGATGCGGCCTTGGCGCACGTTGTGCGCGTAGGTGTCCTCGACCATGCGCAGGGCCTGCGCGAGCATCGCGGGGTCACTGTCCAGCCAGAGCACCTCGATCCCGGCGTTGGCCAGGCTGATGACGATGCCGCGGCCCATGGTGCCGGCGCCGATCACGGCAGCGGTCTGGATATCGAAGCGGGATTGGCTCATTGCGGGTGTCCTCCTCGCAAGGCTGGAAGAAAGCGGGAGACCAACCATAGACGAAGACGCTACTATTTTTGAAATTTAGTCTTGTGATATTTCAGATTCACTGAATGAATATCTACAACTTCGACCTCAATCTGCTGCGGGTACTCGACGCGCTGCTGCGCGAACGCAACGTCTCCCGCGCTGCCGAGCGCCTGTCGCTCAGCCAGCCCGCCGTCAGCAATGCGCTGAACCGCTTGCGCGAGCTGCTCGACGACCCGCTGCTGGTGCGCGTCGGCCGCGCCATGCAGCCGACCCCGCGCGCCCTGGCGCTGGAGGCGCCGATCCGCAATGCGCTGCAGCAGATCGAGCACAGCCTGAGCGCCGGCGAAAGCTTCGACCCGGCCCACAGCCGCCAGCGCTTTCGCATCGCCGTCACCGATTACGTCGAACTGCTCTGCATGCCGGCGCTGATGCGTCGCCTCGCCGAACAGGCGCCCGGCATCCGCCTGGCCATCCAGCACCTGGCCCCGACGCTGCCGGCCGAGGCGCTGGACAATGGCGAGATCGATCTGGCGCTCGGCCGCTTTCTCGAGGTGCCGGCGCGCTTCCACGTCCGCCCCTGGACCCGCGAGACGCTGCAGCTGGCCATGCGCCGCGGGCATCCGCGGGCCGAAGAGGCGCGGGAACTGGACGGCTTTCTGCGCCTGCGCCATCTCTGGGTGCACGGCGGCCAGACGCGCGGCATGGTCGATCAATGGCTGGAGGAACGGGGACTCGAGCGCGAGGTGGTCTACACCACGCCGAACTACCTGCAGGCCGCGCATATCGTCGCCAGCAGCGACCTGGCCGCGGTGCTGCCAACCCAGCTGGCACGCCACTTCGCCGCGCTGCTGCCGTTGCAGCTGTACGACCTGCCGTTCGAGCTCGGCAGCTTCGCGCTGGATATCGTCAGCGTGGCGCAGCGGCAGAACGATGCGGCGCTGCAGTGGCTGATCGAGCAGATCGTCGCCATCGCCCGCCACTGACGGCTGCCGCAGTGCCTGGCATCCGGGCGCCAGGCACGCATAAAAGCAAAAACCCGCCGAGGCGGGTTTTCGCCGAGGCGGGTTTTCTCTGACCGGTTCGAGATCCCTTCGTGTGCCGTCCTGGCGCTGGTCGGTCTTCCTGATCCTGAAGGCTTCCTGCGCTTCAGTGGGGCGTAGATTAATGACTCGCGGCGGGCCGTTGAAGCGGAAATCAGCGCTGCGCCTTGTAAGCCTTTTGCCATAGCGGGCCGTTGGAAAACATGGGCGAGACGGCAGTTCAGTCGTTGCGTGTCGTGCTGGCGCGATCGGCGCGGCCGCCGAGGAACCAGCCCACGCCGCCCCACACCGCCGCGCAGAAGGCGCCCACCAGCGCCACCAGCAGCACGCCCTGGCCGAGGCTGTCGAGCAGGCTCTTGGCCCAGCCGCTGAGCGCGTCGCCGCCGCGATAGACGACGGTGTCGATGAAGTTCTTCGCCTTGTACTTGCTTTCGGCATCCAGCGGCGCGAAGAGCATTTCCCGGCCGGGCCGAACGAAGGCGTACTCGCCGATGCGACGGGCGATCATCACACTGGCGAGCACGGCGAAGGTCGGCGCCAGCGCCAGGCCGATAAACCCCAGGCAGACCAGCGCCGGCACGGCCGTCAGCAGCACGCGCACGCCAAGCCGCTGGGCGATGCGCCCGGTGATGAACAGCTGCGACAGCAACGCGCCGGTCTGCACCACGAAATCGATCGCGCCGAACACCCGTACCTGCCCGGCCCGCTCCGGGAACAACTGGGCGACCAGCCGCGCCTGCTCGAAATAGAGGAAGGTGCTGGCGGTGGTCAGCAACAGCACGAACACCGCGATGCCCAGCAGGTAGCCCGAACCGAGCACCCGGGTCAGGCCGCTGAACGGGTTGCCGGCCACCGGCCGGCGCGGGTTTTCCGCCTGCTGGGCGCCGGGCCGCCCGGCGCCCAGCACCTCGCGCCAGGCCATCAGGTAATGCTTGATCGCCACGGCCAGCGCCAGCAGCAGCGCCGCCAGCAGCATCAGCCCGAACTGGCCGAGCAGCCCCACCAGCAGCGCGCTCATCGCCGGCCCGACCAGCCCACCGACACTGGCGCCGGCGGCGATGAAGGCGAACAGCCGGCGCGCCTGCGGCGCATCGAAGACATCGGCCATGAGGCTCCAGGCCACCGACACCACGAACAGGTTGTAGACCGAGATCCACACGTAGAACACCCGCGCCAGCCAGACGCTGTCGCGCAGCAGGAAGAACAGCGCGGCGAACAGCAGCAGATTGGCGCAGAAGAAGCCATACACCCAGTCGATGTAGTGAATCCGCGCCACCCGCGAGTTGAGCCAGGCGAACAACGGCACCGCCAGCAACATGCTGAAGAAGGTCGCGGTGAACAGCCACTGCAGGTTGTCGACGCCGCCCTGGATGCCCATGGACTCGCGGATCGGCCGCAGCATGAAGTAGCCGCTGAACAGGCAGAAGAACAGACCGAAGCCGGCCAGCGCCGCCGGCAGCTCGCCGGGGCCGGCGTCGATCAGGCGCGACAGGCGTCGGGCAAGGGCTCCGGGCATGCGCTCAGGCCTCCCGCGGCATCAGGCGGCGCTGCCGCGCCACTCAGCCGAACGCCTGGACGATCCGCTCGCGCTGGCGCGCATCGGGCAGGCGGCCCTGGCCCGCCAGCAGGTTGTCGGCCATGTAGCGCGGATTCGAGGTCGCCGGGATCACCGTCGTCACCCCCGGCTCGGCGAGGATGAACTTGAGCAGCAACTGCGCCCAGGAGCTGGCCTCGATCTCGGCGGCCCAGTCCGGCAACGGCTTGTCCCTGACCCTGGACAGCAGGTTGCCGCGGGTGAAGGGTCGGTTGATCAGGGTGGCGATGCCGTTGTCGGCGCAGTACGGCAGCAATCGACGTTCGGCATTGCGCTCGCCCACCGAATAATTGAGCTGCACGAAGTCGATGCCCCGTTCCTTGCGCAGCACCGTCAGCAGGTCGTCATGCGCCGACTCGACGTAATGGGTGATGCCGATGTAGCGCACCCGGCCCTGCTCCTTCAGCTCGCGCAGCAATTGCAGCTGGGTCGCGGTGTCTTGCAGATTGTGCACCTGCACCAGGTCGAGCGTGTCGCTCTGCAGGGCCCGGAAGCTCGCCTCGAGCTGCCGCTGGCCCGCTTCGCGGCCGCTGGAGGACACTTTGGTGGCGAGGAACACCTTCTGCCGCGCCTCCAGCCGCGCGACCAGCTCGCCGGTGACCGCTTCGGCCGCGCCGTAGCTGGGCGCGGTGTCGATCAGCCGGGCGCCACCCGCGACGAAGGTGCGCATCACCTCCAGCAGGGGCTCGAGAGAGGCGTCGTCGAGGCCGACGTGGAACGTTCGCGAAGTCCCCAGGCCGATCACCGGCAACGCCTCGCCGCTCGCCGGAATCGGGCGCTGCATCAGTTGCGCGGTGTCGGCGGCGAAGACCGGCAAGCCGGGGGACAGGGCCGCCAGGGCGGTGAGCGCGGCGGTGTGCTGGAGAAAGGTTCGGCGCGTCGGCATGCGGGCTCTCCCGGAAAGCGGGGCTGGCGATGGAGCGATTCAGTGTAGAACACGCCCGCCATCTACGGCCGCACCCTGCGCACGCAGGACGGATCGTCGGTGCAATCCACAATAATGGCAAAATGCCTTTATTCGGTTTACCCTTGCGCGCCGCCGCTCCGTTCTCCGCTCCGTTCTCCGCTCCGTTCTCCGCTCCGTCGAGGCACCCATGCCGTCGCGCCGCTCCCTTCGCCACCCTGTCGTTCGTCGCCTGCCCTGGCGCCGACGGGTCGGACACCTTCTCGTATCGCTCGCCTACCTGGCCGGGCTGGTGGCGATCTTCGGCCTCAGCCTGCTGCTGCTACCGGACGACACCGGCGTGGGCCGACTGCTGCGCCTGGCGGCGGGCGGCTAGGGGCTGTTGCCGTTTCGTTCACGGCCGCGCCGGAGCCGGCTCGTGGACCGGCAGGCCGTTCGGCACGGCTACGACTTCAGGCGCAGTACCAAGGTGTCATTGGCCACTGCGGGCGTTGTCGCTAGGGTCAAGGCGTCCGGCTGGCCGCCGGTGGGCGCTCTCGCCGCACCGGCAGGCGGCACCACGTCCCTGCCTGTGAGAGTCCGCATGTTTTCCTTCTCCCGCCTCGCGTCCGGCCAGGGCGCTGCCGCCGACGGTGTGCTGAGCCTGCTCAGCTCCGCCGCCGAGCTTGCCCCGCAACTGGCGGCGCTGCGCTTCACGCCGACCTACATCGCCGGCTTCGTCTCGCCCCATCTGGATCTGGACGCCGTGGCCCGGCAGATCCGCCAGCGCTTCCCGCAGGCGGTGCTGAGCCTGTGCACCACCGCCGGCGAGCTGTGCAGCGACCAGGGCCGGCTGTACTGCGCCACCGGCGAGCGCTGGGACCGGGTGGTGCTGCAACTGTTCGACGCCAGCGTCATCGCCCAGGCAGAGATCGTCCACGTGCCGCTGGAATGTCGCGACATTCGCGGTGGCGGCCCGCAGCTGGGCATGGCCGAACGCATCGCCCGGCTCGTCGACTCGATCCGCCGGCTGCAGGTCGGCCTGCCGATCGATCACCGCGACACCCTCGCCATGGCCTTCTTCGATGGCCTGTCGGCATCCGAGTCGTTCTTCATGGAGGCGCTCTACGAGTCGGGCCGTTTCCCCTGCCTGTTCGTCGGTGGCTCGGCCGGCGGTACGCTGGATTTCCAGCACACCCGCCTGCACGACGGCACGCGCAGCTATGAGAACCACGCCCTGATCGTCTTTCTCAAGTGCGCCCGGCAGGTGCGCTTCGGCGTCTTCAAGAGCCAGAACTTCGAGCCGACCCCCGTGCGCCTGAGCGTCCTCAGTGCCTCGCTGGAAGAACGCTACATCAGCCAGGTGGTCGACGCCCAAGGCAACATCCGCACGATGGTCGCCGCCCTCTGCCAGGCCCTGGACTGCAGCGAGCAGGCCCTGGACGCGCGGCTGGCCGACTACTCGTTCGCCATTCGCGTGGGCGAGGAATACTTCGTGCGTTCGATCTCGCGCATCGATCCAGCGAACCAGCGCGTCCACCTGTTCTGCGACGTCGCGCCCGGCGAGGAACTGGTGATGGTGCGCCGCACGCCACTGCCGGAGGCGACTCGCCGCGACTTCCAGCGCTTCATGCGGGACAAGCCGGGCAAGCCGCTGGTCGGCATTCTCAACGACTGCATCCTCCGGCGCCTGAACAACCCATCGACACTGGCCGAGATGGGCAACGTCTTCGCCGGCGTGCCGGTGCTGGGATACTCGACCTTCGGTGAGATCCTCGGGTTGAACCTGAACCAGACGCTGACGGCCGTGTTCTTCTTCCGGGTACCGGCCGGAGCGGCCTTTGGCGACGACTACACCGACCGCTTCATCGCCTACCACGGCGAGTTCAAGGCGTTCTTCCTGCGCCGACAGGTGAAGAAGCTCGCCGGCCTGAGCCAGGTGGTGGTCAAGCAGATCGAGCAGTTCAAGCGCCAGGATTTCAGTAGCAGCCTGGACATCGACGGCCTGGACGAGCACATCCGCCCGGTGTTCCGCGGCCTGGCCGACCTCGGGCAGGTACTGGCGCAGGCCGAAGCGCAGCGCCAGGCGCTGGCCGAGCAGTTGCGCCTGTGCGCCACCGAGCTGCATGGCTCGATGGACACGCTGGGCCTGAACATCGGCCAGCAGGCCGCGGTGATCGACCGCGCCGGCGACTCCATCAAGCAGATGGTCGGCCAGGCCGACGCGGTGGTCTCCAGCACGCGCGACCTGGCGCAGTCCAGCCAGCGCATCCAGTCCGTGGTCCAGGTGATCCAGCAGATCGCCGGGCAGACCAACCTGCTGGCGCTCAACGCCGCCATCGAGGCCGCCCGCGCCGGCGATCTGGGGCGCGGCTTCGCGGTGGTCGCCGACGAGGTCCGCAAACTCGCCGAGAAGACCGGGCAGAATGCCGAGGAAATCAGCACGGACATCGGCCGCCTGGCCGCCGAGATCCGCCAGGTCGCCGAGCACATCGAAGCGCAGTCGGCCGACGTCGGCGCGCTGACCGATCTGCTCGACACGCTGGAAGCGACCAGCCGGCATACCGCGAGCATGTCCGGGCGCACCAAGGGCGTCGCCGATACGCTACTGGGCCTCATCCACTGAAAACAACGACGCCCGCGCGAGACGGGCCCGCGCGGGCGTTTCATGAAGCGACGCCTCAGAAGCGGTCGCGGATCACCACCTCGTCGAACGGCAGCTTGCCGACCCGTGGCTTGGGCTCGACCGTTCCCTTGCCCACCGCGACCATCAGGGCGATCACGTGGTTTTCCGGCAGGTTGATCAGCTTGGCCACCGCGGCGAAGTCGAAGCCATCCATCGGGCAGGACTCCAGGCCCCTGGCGCGCGCCGCCAGCATCAGCGTCTGCGCCATCAGCCCGCAGCTGCGCATGGTTTCGTCGCGCTGCACCTGCGGCTTGTCGCGGTAGTAGGCATCGATGGCAGCGGCCATGTAGTCCTGCACCTCGGCAGGCGCCCCCTCCCAGACGCGGCGAACATTCTGCGACCAGCTGTCGAGCTGGGCGCAGACCACCACCAGCATCGAGGCGTCGGTCATCTGTGCCTGGTTCCAGCCCGCCTCGCGGATCTGCGCGCGCAGGGCCGGGTCGCTCACCTCGACCAGCCGGACATGCTGCAGGTTGAAGGCCGACGGCGCGAACAGCGCCAGCCGCAGCAGTTCGTCCTTTTCCTCGCGGCTGAGCTGGAACGCCGGATCATAGGCTTTGACGGCGCGGCGGCTGCGAATGGCTTCTTCGGTGTTCATGACGACTCCTCGGGCGAATGTAACGGGTAATGCTAAGGGCGACGATCGATCGAATCCACGCGAGCCGACTGATGTTGATCATCGATTGTTTCGATGCTTGTTGCGCGCAACGAAAAGGCTCTGCCCGATTGCATGTTGCTCGAAGTATCGAGGTGTTCTGAACGTCCGTAGGAGCGGGCCCTGCCCGCCAAGCTTTGCGCGCTGGAATATTCGCGGGGCATGGCCCGCTCCTACAGGAGTATGTCTATGCGCAAACGAAAAAGCCGCCCGGAGGCGGCCTTGACGCGGATGCGAACGGTGCGGCTCAGAGCTGCGGGCCGGCGCTCCTGATCGCATCGGAGACATCGAACTTCTTGAAGTTCTCGATGAACTTGGCCGCCAGTTCCTTGGCCGCCTGGTCGTAGGCGCCCTTGTCGGCCCAGGTGTTGCGCGGGTTGAGCAGCTGGGTCTCGACGCCAGCGACAGCCTTCGGCACGTCCAGGTTGATGATCGGCAGGTGCTCGGTCTCGGCACCGACCAGCGCGCCGCTCTGGATCGCCGCGATCACCGCGCGGGTGGTGGGGATGTTGAAGCGCTTGCCGACGCCGTAGCCGCCGCCGGTCCAGCCGGTGTTGACCAGGTAGACCTTGGAGCCGAAGCCGTTGATGCGCTTGATCAGCAGCTCGGCGTATTCGCCGGCCGGACGCGGGAAGAACGGCGCGCCGAAGCAGGTGGAGAAGGTCGACTTGATGCCGCTGCCCGAACCCATCTCGGTGGAGCCGACCAGCGCGGTGTAGCCGGAGAGGAAGTGGTAGGCGGCCTGCTCGTTGTTGAGGATCGACACCGGCGGCAGCACGCCGGTCAGGTCGCAGGTGAGGAAGATCACCGCGTTCGGCTCGCCGCCGAGGTTCTTCTCGCTACGCTTCTCGACGTGCTCCAGCGGATAGGCGGCGCGGCTGTTCTGGGTCAGGCTGGCGTCGGCGTAGTCGGGCAGGCGGGTGCGCGCGTCGAGCACCACGTTCTCCAGCACGGCGCCGAACTTGATGGCCTTCCAGATCACCGGCTCGTTCTTCTCGGACAGGTCGATGCACTTGGCGTAGCAGCCGCCCTCGATATTGAACACGCGACCGACGCCCCAGCCGTGCTCGTCGTCGCCGATCAGGTAGCGACTCTCGTCGGCCGACAGGGTGGTCTTGCCGGTGCCGGACAGGCCGAAGAACAGGGTGGTGTCGCCGTCTTCGCCGATGTTGGCGGCGCAGTGCATCGGCAGCACGTCGACGTCCGGCAGCAGGAAGTTCTGCACGGAGAACATGGCCTTCTTCATTTCACCGGCGTAGCGCATGCCGGCGATCAGCACCTTCTTCTCGGCGAAGTTGAGGATCACGCAGCCATCGGAATTGGTGCCGTCGCGCTCGGGCACGCACTGGAAGAACGGCGCGTTGAGGATGCGCCATTCGCCCAGGCCGGCCGGGTTGAAACGCTCCGGGGTGATGAACAGGCAACGGCCGAACAGGTTGTGCCAGGCCGTTTCGGTGGCCATCTTGACGGGGAGGTAGTGCTCGGGGTCGGCACCGACGTGCACGTGCGACACGAAGCTGTCACGCTCGCCCAGGTAGGCTTCGACGCGGTTCCACAGGGCCTCGAAGTTGCCCGCCGGGAACGGCCGGTTGATCGGGCCCCAGGCGATCTTGTGCTGGGTGCTGGGCTCTTCGACGATGTAGCGGTCAGCCGGGGAACGGCCCGTGCGATGCCCGGTCTTCACCACCAGAGAGCCATCGGCGGACAGCTCGCCCTCGCCGCGCCTGACGGCTTCTTCGATCAATTGAGCGGTGCTGATGTCGGTGTACACGGCGTTGGTGGCTTGCGTCATGAGTGTCCCCGTCGGCCCTGGGCCGATTCCTCCATGCTGTTGTAGCCCACCGGACGGTGAACTACATCGAAAAAAGTGCGCGCGATTATGCCAGAAAATGCGTCGCGCTGGGTATGAGCCTGTGATGGCCAAAAGGTTCACCGGGCGCGGCGGGCGTTTCGTCCACCGCGCCCGGCCGGGTATCGCACGCGCCGGCGCCCCGGCGCGTCAGTGGCGGGTATCCGAAGGCGCGTCGCTGCCGCCACCGGCGAACAGCTGGGCGATGTCCGCCGCGTCGTAGGTGTACTGCTGGTTGCAGAACTGGCAATCGATGCTGACCGTACCGCCCTGTTCGGCAACCAGTTGCTCGGCATCGTGCCGGCCCAGGCTGACCAGCGCGCGGGCCGAGCGCTCGCGCGAGCAGCTGCAGCGGAACTGGATCGGGCGCGCATCGAACAGGCGCAGCTGCTCCTGGTGGTAAAGGCGATGCAGCAGGGTCTCGCTGTCCAGCCCCAGCAGCTCCTCGGCGGTCAGCGTGTCGGCCAGGGTGCGCAGGTGCTCCCAGCTGGCGTCACGTTCCTCGGCATCCTTGATGCGGTCGGCCGGCAGCTGCTGCAGCAGCAGGCCACAGGCCCGGCGGCTGTCGGCGTTGAGCCAGAAGCGTGTCGGCAGCTGCTCGGAGGCGGCGAAGTAATCGGTCAGGCAGGCGGCGAGGTTGACCCCCTCGAGGCCGACGATGCCCTGGTAGCGCTGGCCGCTGGCCGGGTCGATGGTGATCGCCAGCATGCCTTCGGGCATCAGCTCGGCGAGGCTCGCGCCCGGCGCGATCTGCTCGGCGTGGTAGCGGGCGATGCCGCGCACCTCGCGCTCGCTGGAGCACTCGACCATCAGCAGCGGCACCGCGCCGCTGGAGCGGGCCTGGAGGATCAACAGCCCATCGAACTTGAGCGTGCCGACCAGCAGCGCGGCGGCGGCCAGCAGTTCGCCGAGCAGTTGTGCCACCGGCTCGGGGTAATCGTGCTTGGCCAGCACGTGCTGGTAGCTTTCCTCGAGCGTGGCGATCTCGCCGCGCACATCGGAATCATCGAAGAGAAAACGCTGGGTTTGATCGGGCATTGCCGGGAGCTCGCAGGTACGGCGGAGGAAGCGGCAATTTTAGGCGCAAAGCCGGTTCGGACCAAGGGCGGCCGCCGGACGGATGCGCCGGACAGGGCCAAGCTGAACGCGGGCTGAACGGCTCGCAGGTAGTCGGGACAGGCGCAAGGGCAGGCTCTAGCATCGCGCGCCATCGCAACCCCAGGGACGCCCTCATGCCCGTGACTACACCCCAGGCGCGCTGGCGCCCACTGCCTTGGCTCATCACCCACCTGTTCGCCGGATTGTTGCTGCTCAGCTGGCTCTGGCCGACCAGTCGTACCTTCTGGGACGCAATCGATCAGGCGACCTTCCATCTGCTCAACGGCTCGCTGGGTCACCAGGCCTGGTGGGACTGGCTGTGGGCACTGGCCAGCGTTCGTGTGTTCGACATCCTCGTCGGCGCCCTGCTGCTGACCCTGCTGATCCGGCGCGACTGGCTGTTCGCGCAGCACCAGCTGCGCCCGGCGCTGTTCACCTTCGTCGCCCTGCTGCTGGTGCTGCTGGTGATCCGCGTGCTGGTGACCAAGCTGGCCGTCCACTTCGGCTGGCAGCACGCCAGCCCGTCGGTCGCGATCGCCGGCGCCTACCAGCTGAGCGATCATTTTCCGCTGCTGGAACGGGTATTCGAGCTCAAGGACCGTTCCAGCCGCAGCTTCCCCGGCGATCACGCCTCGGTGCTGCTGCTCTGGGGGCTGTTCATGGCACTGTTCGCCCGTGGCGGGCGTTGCGCGCTGGTATCCGGCATCACCCTGGCGTTCATGCTGCCGCGGCTGGTGGCCGGCGCCCACTGGTTCAGCGATGATTTCGTCGGCGGGCTGCTGATCGCCCTGCTGGCCATCGGCTGGGGCTATTGCACGCCGCTGGGCGCGCATATCGCCGCGCTGCTGCAGGGGCTGGCACGTGCGCCCATGCAGCTGGCCGCCAGGCTGCCGCTGCTGCGCCAGTTGGCGGTGCTGCGCGACTAGTCGGGCTTGAAGGCGCGCAGCAGTTCGATCTGCCGGCGCTGCTTCTTGCTCGGCCGGCCGTCGGTCTGCAGGCCGAGGGCACCGGCCTTGCGTAGCGCCGCGGCTTCTTCGCGCGCCGCCAGGCTCTGCGCGGTCTCCTCGTAGAGCAGCTGCGCCTCGGGCGCGCCGCGGCGCACCGCCGACAGCGCGCGGATGACCACCGTGCGCTCGTCGAAGCCGCTGCGGATCACCAGCTCATCGCCCACCTTGGGCTCCTTGCTCGGCTTGCAGCGCTCGCCGCGGCAATGCACCTTGCCGCCTTCGATGGCCGCCTTGGCCAGCGCGCGGGTCTTGAAGAAGCGTGCGGCCCACAGCCACTTGTCCAGGCGGACCTTGTCGTCGTCTTTTTCAGCCATCGTCCAGCTCGGTCTCCTATCGGTCGTTCAGGGTGTTACAGACGGATGCAGTTGTCATGCACGCCGACTAGAATGCCGGCAAATTCTTCGGACACTCCCATTGAAGAAACTCGACCCCCATACCGTCATCGGTCTGCGTGAATGGATCGCCCTGCCGGATCTGGGCGTGGTGGGCCTGCGCGCGAAGGTCGACACCGGGGCCAGCACCTCGGCCCTGCACGCCACCGACATCAGCGAATTCGAGCGCGATGGCCAGCGCTGGGTGCGCTTCACCGCGCACCTGGGCACGCTGGTGCAGCGCCGGCATCGCTGCGAGGCGCCGCTGGTGACCCGCAAGACCATCAAGAGCTCCAATGGCCAGGTGCAGACCCGCTACGTGGTGCGTACCCTGCTTGCCCTCGGTAGCCACGCGTGGCCGGTGGAGTTCACCCTGACCTGCCGCAAGACCATGCGCTACCGCCTGCTGCTCGGCTCCAAGGCGCTGGTCGAGGGGCAATGGCTGATCGATCCGTCACGAACCTACGTCCAAGACAAACCCCAGATCCTCACTTCTTCCGGTGCTCAATGAAAATTGCCGTGCTGTCGCGCAACCCGCGCCTGTATTCCACCCGTCGCCTGGTCGAAGCCGGCGAGCAGCGGGGCCATGAGGTGGTGGTGATCGACACCCTGCGCGCCTACATGAACATCGCCAGCCACAAGCCGCAGATCCACTACCGCGGCAAGCCGCTGGAAGGCTTCGATGCGGTGATCCCGCGCATCGGCGCCTCGGTGACCTTCTACGGCTGCGCGGTGCTGCGCCAGTTCGAGATGCAGGGGGTGTTCCCGCTCAACGAGTCGGTGGCCATCGCCCGCTCGCGCGACAAGCTGCGCGCGCTGCAGCTGCTGTCGCGGCGCGGCGTCGGCCTGCCGGTGACCGGCTTCGCCCACTCGCCGGACGACATCCCCGACCTGATCCAGATGGTCAACGGCGCGCCGCTGGTGATCAAGGTGCTGGAAGGCACCCAGGGCATCGGCGTGGTGCTCTGCGAGACCGAGAAGGCCGCCGAGTCGGTGATCGAGGCGTTCATGGGCCTCAAGCAGGACATCATGGTGCAGGAGTACATCAAGGAAGCCGGCGGCGCCGACATCCGCTGCTTCGTGGTCGGCGACAAGGTCATCGCGGCGATGAAGCGCCAGGCCAAGCCCGGCGAATTCCGCTCCAACCTGCACCGCGGCGGCTCGGCCAGCCTGATCAAGATCACCCCGGAGGAGCGCATGACCGCCATCCGCGCGGCCAAGGTGATGGGCCTGAACGTCGCCGGGGTGGACATCCTGCGCTCCAACCATGGCCCGCTGGTGATGGAGGTGAACTCCTCGCCGGGCCTGGCCGGCATCGAGGAAACCACCGGCAAGGACGTCGCCGGGCTGATCATCCAGTACCTGGAGAAGAACGGCGGCCCGCACCTGACCCGTACCAAGGGCAAGGGATAGCCGGAAGCTTCAAGCTTCAAGCTTCAAGCTTCAAGCTTCAAGCTTCGAGCTCTGAGCTGCTTTTACGCCTTTATCGCATCCCTCGGCAGCAGCAGGCCGAGGGGCAGGCTGACGCGGGCTTCGAGGCCGCCGCCTTCGCGGTTGCGCAGCTCGACGATGCCGCCGTGCTGCGAGGCGATGCGCTTGACGATCGCCAGGCCCAGCCCGGCGCCCTGCCCGCCGCGGGCGCGGTCGCCGCGGATGAACGGATTGAAGATGCCCTCCAGCTCGCCCGGATCGATGCCCGGGCCGCGGTCGAGCACGCTGAGCACCACGTAGGGTGCATGCTGGTCGCCCGAGACATAGGCCGCCACTTCCACCCCGCTGCCACCGTAGCGCAGGGCATTCTCGATGAGGTTGACCAGCAGCCGCTTGATCGACACCCGGCGCAGGGCGAACGGCGGCATCGGCTCGACGCGCAGGTGCACGGTCTCCTGCTGCTGGTTGTAGGGCGCGACCACCTCGCGGATCAGCACGCCGAGGTCGGTGGTTTCCACCGGCTCGTCGCTGCCGTCGCGGACGAAGGCGAGGAACTGGTCGAGGATGGCGTTCATGTCCTCGACGTCGCGGATCATGTCCTCGGTCAGCTCGTCTTCGCTGGCCATCAGCTCCAGCGACAGGCGCAGGCGCGTCAGCGGCGTGCGCAGGTCATGGGACACGCCGGCGAGCATCAGCTCGCGCTCGCGACCGGCCTGCTCGACGTCCTCGGCCATCTGGTTGAAGGCCCGGTAGACCTCGGTCATCTCGCTCGGCGTGTCGCTGATCGGCAGGCGCACGCGGCGGCCCTTGCCGATCTGCCGGGCGGCGTAGACCAGGCGCTTGAGCGGCAGGTTGAGCTGGCTGACGAAGATCCAGGCCGCACCGGTGGACAGCAGGCCGATGCCGAGGAACCAGCCGAGCACGCTCCAGATGCGCTGGCCGCGCAGCGGGTAGGCGTACAACGGCACCCGTACCCAGTCCGGGCCGAGGCTCGGCGCGCGGACCCAGATGGCGGTGGACGGCTGGATACGGACGCGCACCTCGGTATCGTCGCCCAGTTCGTCACGCATCTGCCGCTGGAAGATCTCGGTGTAGGGCCAGTGGTACTCGCCGCGCGGCACGTTCTGCTCGGCTATCGGCTGCAGGCCGGCGGCGCGCCCGATGCGCTCGCGGTCCTCGGCGCTGGCCGCCCAGTAGGCGCGCAGGCTCAGCGCCGCACCGTGGCTGTACTGGCGGTCCACCAGCACGTCCTCGTTGGCCATCAGGTAGACCAGCGTGAGGACCTTGGAGAACAGCACCACGATCAGCACCATCCACAGGGTGCGGGCGAAGAAACTCTGCGGGAACCACAGCGGGGTTTTCATAGAAAAGCAGCTGCACGTTCGTAGGTTGGGTTGAGTCGCGTAGCGGCGAAGCCCAACGTGGTGGCATGCGGCGGCCGCCAAGTCTTGCCATGCCGGGCCATCCGCTCATGTTGGGCTTCGCTGCGCTCAACCCAACCTACGGCTTGCCGCTTCATTTGTTGCCATCGGGCACGAACACATAGCCCACGCCCCATACCGTCTGGATATAGCGCGGCTTGGACGGGTCGGGCTCGATCAGCCGGCGCAGGCGGGAGATCTGCACGTCGATGGAGCGCTCCAACGCGTCCCACTCGCGGCCGCGGGCAAGGTTCATCAGCTTGTCGCGGGTCAGCGGCTCGCGGGCATGCTGCACCAGCGCCTTGAGCACGGCGAATTCGCCGGTGGTGAGCATGTGAATCTGGTCGCCCCGGGTCAGCTCGCGGGTGGCCAGCGACAGCTGGTAGTCGCCGAAGGTGACGATCTCGTCCTCGCTGGCCGGTGCGCCGGGCACCTGCGGCGCCTGCCGGCGCAGCACCGCGCGGATGCGCGCAAGCAGCTCGCGGGGGTTGAACGGCTTGGCCAGGTAGTCGTCGGCGCCCTGCTCCAGGCCCTGGATGCGGCTGGTCTCGTCGCCCTTGGCGGTGAGCATGATGATCGGGATCTGGTTGTTGCCCTGGCGCAGCCGGCGGCAGGCGGACAGGCCGTCCTCGCCCGGCATCATCAGGTCGAGCACCACCAGCTGGAACAGCTCGCGGCTGAGCAGGCGGTCCATCTGCTCGGTGTTTTCCACGGTGCGGACGCGATAGCCCTGCTCGTCGAGGAAGCGCTCGAGCAGACGCCGCAGACGGGCATCGTCATCGACGATGAGGATCTTTTCGCCTTCGCTGGCGGGCGCAATGCTGCTCATGGAGACTCCCGGATGTTCGACGGCGCATTATGGCGCAGTGTTGAATGCCGCAACTGGCAGCCATTGTTAGCAGATTTTTCCCGCCGCGACAGGTGTCGAAGCGCCGGGCCCGTGCGGCAGACGACCGCCTGCCGGCAATCGCTTGAGGCCGGACGTCGCACTTCCCCTATAATCGCCGGCTTCGCGCAGGCCCGGCCTGCATGGTTTGACTGACCCAGGTAGGTACATGGACAGCATCAATTCCCGCATCGCCAACGAGCTGGGCGTGCGCCCGCAACAGGTCGCCGCCGCCGTGGCGCTGCTCGACGAAGGTTCCACCGTGCCCTTCATCGCCCGTTACCGCAAGGAAGTCACCGGCAGCCTCGACGATACCCAGCTGCGCACCCTGGAGGAGCGCCTGCGCTACCTGCGCGAACTGGACGAGCGCCGCGTCTCGATCCTCGCCAGCATCGAGGAGCAGGGCAAGCTGACCCCCGAGCTCAAGCGCGAGATCGACCTGGCCGACACCAAGACCCGCCTCGAAGACCTCTACCTGCCCTACAAGCAGAAGCGCCGCACCAAGGGCCAGATCGCCCTGGAAGCCGGCTTGGGCGAGCTGGCCGATGCGCTGTTCGCCGATCCGCAGCTGGCCCCGGAAACCGAAGCCGAGCGCTTCGTCGACGCCGAGAAGGGCTTCGCCGACGTCAAGGCCGTGCTCGAGGGCGCCAAGTACATCCTCATGGAGCGCTTCGCCGAGGACGCCGACCTGCTGGCCAGGCTGCGCGAGTTCCTCAAGCACAACGCCACCCTCAGCGCCCGCGTGGTGCCCGGCAAGGAAAGCGAAGGCGCCAAGTTCAGCGACTACTTCGAGCACGACGAACCGCTCAAGGGCGTACCCTCGCACCGCGCCCTGGCAATCTTCCGCGGGCGCAACGAAGGCATTCTCGGCGTCAGCCTCAAGGTCGGCGAGGAGACGCCGGGCAGCATGCACCCGGGCGAGACGATGATCGGCGAGCGCTTCGGCATCGCCAACCGCGGGCGCGCCGCCGACAAGTGGCTGGCCGAGGTGGTGCGCTGGACCTGGAAGGTCAAGCTCTACACCCACCTGGAAACCGACCTGCTCGGCGAGCTGCGCGACAAGGCCGAGGACGAGGCCATCTCGGTGTTCGCCCGCAACCTGCACGACCTGCTGCTGGCCGCCCCGGCCGGCCCGCGCGCGACCCTGGCGCTGGACCCGGGCCTGCGCACCGGCTGCAAGGTGGCGGTGGTGGATGCCACCGGCAAGCTGCTGGACACCGCCACTGTCTATCCGCACGCGCCGCGCAACGACTGGGACGGTACCCTGGCGATCCTCGCCAAGCTGTGCGCCAAGCACGCGGTGGACCTGATCGCCATCGGCAACGGCACCGCCAGCCGTGAGACCGACAAGCTGGCCGGCGAGCTGATCAAGAAGGTGCCGGGCCTCAAGCTGACCAAGATCATGGTCAGCGAAGCGGGCGCCTCGGTGTATTCGGCCTCGGAGCTCGCCGCCCGCGAATTCCCCGAACTGGACGTATCGCTGCGCGGCGCGGTGTCCATTGCCCGCCGCCTGCAGGACCCGCTGGCCGAGCTGGTGAAGATCGACCCGAAATCCATCGGCGTCGGCCAGTACCAGCACGACGTCTCCCAGCTCAAGCTGGCGCGCTCGCTGGACGCGGTGGTCGAGGACTGCGTGAACGCCGTCGGCGTCGACGTCAACACCGCCTCCGCCGCGCTGCTGGCGCGCATCTCCGGGCTCAACGCGACGCTGGCCAGCAACATCGTGCAGTTCCGCGATGCCAACGGTGCGTTCAAGTCCCGCAGCGAGCTGAAAAAGGTTCCGCGCCTGGGCGAGAAGACCTTCGAACAGGCCGCCGGCTTCCTGCGCGTGATGAACGGCGACAACCCGCTGGACGCCTCCGCCGTGCACCCGGAAACCTATCCGCTGGTCACGCGCATCGCCGCCGATACCGGCCGCGACATCCGCTCGCTGATCGGCGACTCGGCCTTCCTCAAGCGCCTCGACCCGAAGAAATTCACCGACGAGACCTTCGGCCTGCCCACCGTCACCGACATCCTCGGCGAGCTGGACAAGCCCGGCCGCGACCCACGCCCGGAGTTCAAGACCGCCGAATTCCAGGACGGCGTGGAAAAGCTCAGCGACCTGGAGCCGGGCATGGTGCTCGAGGGCGTGGTGACCAACGTGACCAACTTCGGCGCCTTCGTCGACATCGGCGTGCACCAGGACGGCCTGGTGCACATCAGCGCGCTGTCGGAGAAGTTCGTCAAGGACCCCTACGAGGTGGTCAAGGCCGGCGACATCGTCAAGGTCAAGGTCATGGAAGTGGACATCCCGCGCAACCGCGTCGGCCTGTCCATGCGCATGAGCGACACCCCCGGCGAGAAGACCGACGGCCCGCGCGGCGGCAAGCCACGCGGCAACGCCCCGCGCAGCGAGCGCCATTCGAAGCAGGACAAGCCGGCCCCGGCCAACCCCGGCATGGCCGCGCTGTTCGCCAACGCCAAGCAGCTGAGGAAATAAGCATGAGCATCCAAGTCGAGGCGGTGGGCAACTCCAGCGCCTTCGGCCGTCTGCTCGGCCTGGAGATCCACCAGGTCGGCAATGGCGAGGCCGTGCTCGGCCTGACCATGCACGACGGCCTGCGCAACCTGCACGGCAAGCTGCATGGCGGCGCGCTGTTCTCGCTGATCGACACCGCCATGGGCCAGGCCAGCCACAGCCTGGGCGATGGCTCGCCGAACAGCGTGACGCTGGAGTGCAAGGTCAACTACATTCGTCCGGTGACCGATGGCGAACTGCGCTGCCGCGCCTGGGTTGTGCACGGCGGGCGGCGCACCCAGGTGCTCGAAGCCGAGGTGCACCAGGGCGACAAGCTGATCGCCAAGGCGCAAGCGACCTTCGCCTGCCTCTAACTTAGAAGCAGCTTGTGGCTTGAAGCTTGCCGCTCTCCCCCCCATATTGGGCCGACCGTCGCGTGAAGGAACCCACAAGTTGAGCGATCTCCTCTCCCATCGTCTGGCATTGCTGGCCGAGCACCCACAGCGTTCGCTGCTCACTCAATGCCTGCACGGGATCGAGCGCGAGTGCCTGCGCGTCGACTCTCAGGGTCACCTGGCCCTGACCCCGCATCCGGCGGCACTGGGCTCGGCACTGACCCACCCGAAGATCACCACCGACTATTCCGAGGCGCTGCTGGAGTTCATCACCGGCACCGACAGCGACCCACGCAATACCCTGGCCGAGCTCGAGGCCATCCATCGTTTCACCTACGCCAAGCTCGGCAATGAATACCTCTGGAGCCCGTCGATGCCCTGCCCGCTGCCGGACGAGGCGGACATCCCGATCGCCGAATACGGCAGCTCCCACATCGGCCGGCTCAAGCACGTCTACCGCCAGGGGCTGGCGCTGCGCTACGGCAAGACCATGCAGTGCATCGCCGGCATCCACTACAACTTCTCGCTGCCCGAAGCACTGTGGCCGATCCTGCAGGCCGACGATGGCGATCCGCGCTCGGCACAGGACTACCGCTCGACGCGCTACATCGGCCTGATCCGCAACTTCCGCCGCTACAGCTGGCTGCTGATGTACCTGTTCGGCGCCTCGCCGGCGCTGGATGCCGGCTTCCTGCGCGGCCGCGCGCACCAGCTCGAAACGCTCGACGCCGACACGCTCTACCTGCCCTGGGCGACCAGCCTGCGGATGAGCGACCTGGGCTACCAGAACAATGCCCAGGCCGGCCTCACGCCCTGCTACGACGACCTGCCGAGCTATATCGAAAGCCTCTACGGCGCGGTCTCCACGCCCTACCCGCCCTACGTGGAGCTGGGCACCAAGGACGCCGCCGGCAACTGGCAACAGCTCAACACCAACATCCTGCAGATCGAGAACGAGTACTACTCGAACATCCGCCCCAAGCGCGTCACCGCCAGCGGCGAACGCCCGCTGCACGCCTTGCGCGCGCGCGGCATCCAGTACGTCGAAGTGCGCTGCCTGGACATCGATCCGTTCCTGCCGCTGGGCATCGACGCCAGCGGGGCGCGCTTCCTCGACGCCTTCCTGCTGTTCTGCGCGCTGCAGGACAGCCCTTGCCTGGTCGAGGGCGAATGTGGCGCCGCCACCGACAACTTCCTCAAGGTGGTCAAGGAAGGCCGGCGCCCGGGCCTGCAGCTGCGCCGCTGCGGCGAGAGCCTGCCGCTGGCGACCTGGGCCGACGAACTGCTGGACGAAATCGGCCGGGTCGCCGACCTGCTCGATCGCAGCCATGGCGATCGACGCCATGCCGAGGCCCTGGCCGTGCAGCGGGCCAAGGTCGCCGACAGCAGCCTGACGCCGTCGGCGCGCGTGCTCGACGAACTGCGGCGCCATGGCGAGAGCTTCAGCCAGTTCGCCATGCGCCAGACCCTGGCCCATGCCGACTACTTCCGCAGCCAGCCGCCGGGCGCGGCCGAGCTGGCCGAATTCGAGGCCCTATCACGCCAATCGCTGGCCGAACAGGCCGCACTGGAAGCCCAGCAGGAAACCGATTTCGACCAGTTCGTCGCCGCCTACCAGGCGAGCCTGTTGAGCATCGGGGTCTGAAAGAGCAGCTGCAAGCTCAAAAGCATCGCCCCGAGGGCGGGCCTCCCACAAGAGCAGCAGACTCCACCGAATCCTGTGGGCGCGCCCTCGGGGCGATGCAGGCCGCAGGTGTAGGGCGGGTTGCAACCCGCCGCTTCGGCGTTGGCTTGGGCTCCGTCCGCGCGGGTTTCACCCGCCCTACAGCGGCTTCTCGAAAATCTTCGAATTGCGCTGGAAGTTGTACAGCGATGCCCGCGCCGCCGGCAGGCGCTCGACGCCGATCGGTTCGAAGCCACGCTCGCGGAACCAATGGGCGGTACGGGTGGTGAGCACGATCAGCTTCTTCAACCCCAACTGCCGCGCGCGCTGCTCGATGCGTTCGAGCAGCTCGTCGCCACGGCCGCCATGGCGGTACTCCGGATTGACCGCCAGGCAGGCCAGTTCGCCGGCATCCGACTCGGCGATCGGATACAGCGCCGCGCAAGCGATTATCAGCCCGTCGCGCTCGACGATGCTGAACTGCTCGACCTCGCGCTCCAGCACCTCGCGCGAGCGCCGCACCAGGATGCCCTGCTCCTCCAGCGGGGTGATCAGGTCGATCAGCCCGCCGACGTCCTCGATGGTCGCCTCGCGCAGTTGCTCGAACTGCTCCTGGGTCACCAGGGTGCCGGCGCCGTCGCGGGTGAACAGCTCGTTGAGCAGCGCCCCGTTGTCGACATAGCTGACCACGTGGCTGCGCCGCACGCCGCCGCGGCAGGCCTGTGCCGCGGCGTCCAGCAGCTCGGCCTGGTAGTGGCTGCCGAGGCGCTCGACGTAGGCTGGGATCTGCTGCGGGCGCAACTCGCGTACCAGCTTGCCACTCTCATCGAGCAGGCCGGTCTCGGCGCCGTAGAGCACCAGCTTGTCGGCCTGCAGGTCGATCGCCGCGCGGGTGGCGACGTCCTCGCAGGCGAGGTTGAAGATTTCCCCGGTGGGCGAATAGCCCAGCGGCGGCAGCAGTACGATGGTGCGCTCGTCGAGCAGGCGGCCGATACCCTTGCGGTCGATACGCCGCACCTCGCCGGTGTGGTGGTAGTCGACGCCGTCGAGCACGCCGATCGGTCGCGCGGTGACGAAATTGCCGCTGGCCACGCGCAGCCGCGCGCCCTGCATCGGCGAGGCGGCCATGTCCATCGACAGCCGCGCCTCGAGGGCGATGCGCAGCTGGCCGACGGCGTCGATCACGCATTCCAGGGTCGGCGCGTCGGTGATCCGCAGGTCGCGATGAAAGCGCGGCGCCAGCCCGCGGGCGGCGAGGCGCGCCTCGATCTGTGGGCGCGAGCCGAACGCCAGCACCAGGCGCACGCCGAGGCTGTGCAGCAGCACCAGGTCGTGGACGATGTTGGCGAAGTTGGCATGGGCCAGGCCGTCGCCCGGCAGCATGACCACGAAGGTGCGGTCACGGTGCGAATTGATGTAGGGGGAGGAATCGCGGAGCCAGGTGACGTAGTCGTGCATGTAGGAGCCTTTGGTGGCGGGTCTCGTTCGGTACCAGCGCTAGGGCTGGACGGCCGGCTGCAGGCAGTAGTGCCCGATCAGCCGGCGCAGCAGCTGCAGTGTCGGCTCGATGCGTTCGAGCTGCAGGTATTCGTCGGGCTGGTGCGCGCAGGCGATGTCGCCGGGGCCGAGCACCAGCGTCTCGCAGCCAAGCTGCTGAAGATAAGGCGCTTCGGTGGCGAACGCCACTGCCTCGGCGCGGTGTCCGGTCAGGCGCTCGGCGAGGCGCACCAGCTCGCTGTCGGCCGCCTGCTCGAAGGGCGGCACCGCGGGGAACAGCGGCGCCAGTTCGATCTGCACCTGATGGCGCTCGGCCAGTGGCTGCAGGCGCTGGCGGATGATCGCCCGCAACTGCTGCGGGTCCATCCCCGGTAGCGGGCGCAGGTCGAACTCCAGCGCGCACTGGCCGCAGATGCGGTTGGGGTTGTCGCCGCCATGGATGCAGCCGAGGTTGAGGGTCGGCTGCGGCACGTCGAACAACGGGTTGCGGTATTCGCCCTGCCACTGGCGACGCAGCGTCAGCAGCTCGCCCAGCACCCCGTGCATGGCCTCCAGCGCGCTGTGGCCGTAGGCCGGATTGGACGAATGGCCGCTCTGCCCGAGGATGTCGATGCGCTCCATCATGATGCCCTTGTGCAGGCGCACCGGATGCAGGCCGGTGGGTTCGCCGATCAGCGCGGCGCGCCCGAGCGGCTGGCCGGCAGCGGCCAGCGCGCGGGCGCCGGACATCGAACTCTCTTCGTCACAGGTGGCGAGAATCAGCAGCGGCTGGCGGAACGGCTGGTCCAGCAACGGGCGGACCGCTTCGATGACCAGGGCGAAGAAGCCCTTCATGTCGCAACTGCCGAGACCGTACCAGCGGTCGTCGGCTTCGCGCAGCTTCAGCGGGTCGGCGGCCCACAGCGCGGCGTCGAACGGCACGGTATCGCTGTGCCCGGCCAGCACCAGCCCGCCCGGACCGCTGCCGTAGCTGGCCAGCAGGTTGAACTTGCCGGGGGCGACTTCCGGGGTTTCGCAGGCGAAGCCCAGCTCGCCGAGCCAGGCGGCCAGCAGTTCGATCACCGGGCGATTGCTCTGGTCCCAGCCGGGTTGCGTGCAACTGACCGAGGGTGCGGCAACGAGCGCGGCGAACTGTTCCTTGAGCGAGGGAATGGGCACCGGTTACCTCCGTGGCGCGAGCGGACAGAGTCTCCAGTGAAGCACGAAACGCGCCATGGCGGGACCCGCAAACGAATACGCCCCGTCAGCTCGACGGGGCGTATCGGCAACCGCGACGGGCCGCCCGGGCGATCAGGTGAAGATGCCGCGCAGGACCAGGAAGAACACGATGGCCAGGCCCGCGCCCACCGGCAGGGTGACCAGCCAGGACATGAAGATCTTGCCGATCACGCCCAGGTTGAGCGCACCGATGCCGCGGGCGATGCCCACGCCGAGTACCGCGCCGACCAGGGTGTGGGTGGTGGATACCGGCAGGCCGATGGCCGAGGCGCCGACCACGGTGCTGGCGGTGGCCAGCTCGGCGGCGAAGCCACGGCTCGGGGTCAGCTCGGTGATCTGCTTGCCGATGGTGGCGATCACCTTGTAGCCGTAGGTGGCCAGACCGATGACGATACCGACCGCCCCCAGCAGCAGCACCCAGCCCGGCACCGCCGATTTGGCGCTGATCGCCGCGGCGCCCTCGGACTGCAGCACACCGACCACCGCCGCCAGCGGGCCGACCGCGTTGGCGACGTCGTTGGAGCCATGGGCGAAGGCCATCGAGCAGGCGGTGAAGATCATCAGCACGGCGAAGACCTTTTCCACGCTGGAGAAGTGGAAGGCCTTGTCCGCCTCCACGTCGACCTTGATGCGCGTCAGCAGGGCGACGCCGATCAACATCACCAGCACGCCAACGCCCACGGCGAGCAGGAAGCTCTCGCCGCCGCTCAGGTGCAGACCGATGTGCTTGAGGCCCTTGGACAGGGTCATCAGCGCCACCATGAAGCCGGTGAGGAACATGTACAGCGGCACGAAGCGCTTGGCGTTGTGGAAGGGGTCGTCGGTATCGATGATCAGCTTCTGCACGCTCATGAACACGCCGAAGGCGATGGTGCCGGAGAGCATCGGCGAGATGATCCAGCTGGCGACGATGGGGCCGACGCCGCTCCAGTGCACCGCATCCACCGAGATGCCCACCGCGGCGAAACCGATCACCGCACCGACGATCGAGTGCGTGGTGGACACCGGCCAACCCTTCATCGAGGCCACCAGCAGCCAGGTACCGGCGGCCAGCAGGGCGGACATCATCCCCAGCACCATCAGGTCGGGCGTGATCATCTCGGCGTCGACGATGCCGCTCTTGATCGTCTCGGTCACCTGGCCACCAGCCAGATAGGCGCCGCAGAATTCGAAGACCATGGCGACGACGATCGCCTGCTTGATGGTCAGGGCGCGGGAGCCCACCGAGGTGCCCATGGCGTTGGCCACGTCGTTGGCGCCCACGCCCCAGGCCATGAAGAAACCGAACACGCAGGCGAGCACCAGGAGTACGAAGCCGTAATCCGCGATAAAGGACATAAAAAATTACCTGTAGAACCCAGAAAGGACGCTGGCGCTCAACGCGCCAGCAATTGTTCCAGACGGTTGCCGACGCGCTCGGCGCGGTCGGCCACGTCACCGATCCATTCGATGATCTTGTAGAGGAAGATCACGTCGACAGCTGGCAGGTCCTTTTCCAGGTTGAACAGCGCACGGCGCACCGTGATCTGCATGCGGTCGGTTTCGCGCTCGATCTCCTCGAGTTCCTCGACCATCTTCTCGACGAGCGTGGCTTCACGGCCGCTGAAGCCGGTCTCCAGCAGCGAGTCCAGTTCCTTGAGCGCCTTGAGCGCCTGGGCGCTGGCATCGACGCTGCGCTGCACGTAGGCCAGCATCTGCGGCTGCAACGGCTGCGGGATGGTCATGCAGCGGCCCAGCATCAGGCCGGCGATGTCCTTGGCGCGGTTGGCGATCTTGTCCTGTACACTCAGCAGGTCCAGCAGATCGGAGCGCGGCACCGGCAGGAACAGGCTCTTGGGCAGGTGCTGGCGAACGCTCTTCTTCAGCTTGTCGGCCTCGTTTTCCAACTGGGCCATCTGCTGCTGAATCTGTTCGACCATTTCCCAGTCTTCGGCCATCACCGCCTGGAACAGTGGCACCAGGTTCGCGGCGCACTCATGCGACTTGGCCATGTGCTGCTGCATCGGGCCGATTGGCGAGCGTCCGAACAAGCTGACGAAAGGATTGACTGGCATAGGGTATGGCCCCGGCTTGAAAGAGGCGGCAAGTATACGGACAGGCCATCATGCCTGCTACCGTGCGTCATCAGGCTGCAACATCCACACATCATAGGCACCCCGTCGGCACCATGCAGAAAGAAACCGAAATCAAGCTACGCGCCAGCCGCGAGACCCTGCTCGCCCTGCGCGAACACCCGCTGCTGAACAAGCGCAACAAGAGCGGCTGGTCGCGCCACGAGCTGTCCAACCAGTACTACGACACCGCCGACCGCGCGCTGGCCGGGGCCAAGGTCGCGCTGCGCCTGCGGCGTGACGGAGAGCAGTTCATCCAGACCCTCAAGAGCCGCGGCCAGAGCGTCGCCGGGCTGTCCGAGCGCAACGAATGGGACTGGTACCTGGACAAGGCCAGGCTGGATACGAAGAAGCTCACCGACGACTGCTGGCCGGCCAGCCTCGCCGGGCTCGACAAGAAGACCCTGAAGCCGATCTTCAACACCGATTTCGTCCGCGAAAAGGCCGAACTCGCCTGGGGCCGCGGCAAGGCCCGGGTGGTGATCGAGGCGGCGCTGGACCTGGGCCGAGTGGTCGCCGGCCAGCAGGCCGAAGAGCTCTGCGAACTGGAGCTGGAACTACGCCAGGGCGAGCCCGAAGCGCTGCTGGAGCTGGCCGCCGAACTGGCCGCCGACCTGCCGCTGATGCCCTGCGACATCAGCAAGGCCGAACGCGGCTACCGCCTGCACGACGCCGATGGCTACGCCCTGAACCTGCCGGCGCCCGCGCTGGAGGCGACGATGGCACTGGACGACGCGGTGGCCGCCCTCGGCTGGCAGCTGCTCGGCAACAGCCAGCGGCTGGCCGAGCAGTATCGCTTCAACGGCCACTGGAAGCTGCTGGACGACTGGCTGCAACAGCTCATCGAGCTGCGCGCCCTGCTCGGCAGCCTCGGCCAGGCCGCGCCGCGCGCCAGCAGCCGCGAACTGCGCGAACGGCTCGATGCGCTGATCCAGGACTGGCGCCCGCGCGTCGAAGCCGGCCAGACCGACGAAAGCGTACGCCAGGCGGCCCCCGCACAATTCGCCGCCGAGCTCGGCCAGACCCGCTGGGGCCTGTTCTCGCTGAAAGCCTCGCTGTGGCTGCTGCAACGCAACTGGACCGCCGGGCGCAACGCCCGCGGCGATCGCCAGGGCGCGGCCGAGCTGGGCAAGTGGCTGCTGCATCTGCTGGCTGAAGAAGCCAAGGCGCTGCAACTGCCGCGCTACCGGCAGCAACCCGAAGACCTCGCCGAACAGAGCCCGCGCATGGAGCGCCTGCTGGCCTGGCTGCACCTGGCCCGCGGCGTGCTGGAGTTGCCGGAAGTCGACCGCCTGTACGGCGAGCTGGCCAAGCTCTACGCACTGGCCCGCCAGCCGCTGGACGAGCAGACACGTCAGTTGCGCGTCGAGCAGGCCCATACTGTGTGGACGCTCAAGGCCTGGAAAGCGCTGACCAAGTAAGCTGCGGGAAAAGCAGCCGCAAGCCGGCGTAGGGTGGATCACGCTTCACCGATCCACCGGGTGGCGATCCACCGGGTGGCGGTCCACCGGGTGGCGGTCCCAGCGAGCGGGGCTATGGTGGATGTAAAAAGCGACATCCACCCTACTTGCGCGTCTACTTTGCAGCTTGCGGCTTGAAGCTTGCCGCCCCCCATGGAGTCCTCGATGTCCGCCTTCGCCCCGTCCGTTGCCGACCGTTTCCTCGATCTCAACGACCTGCTGCGCGAGCTGGTCGCCCAGGGGCGCGTCGACCAGGACGGCGCCGAACAGTGCCTGGCGGTGCGCCGCAGCGCGGTGAACAACCGCCAGCACCCACTGGAATTCCTCGCCGCGCAGCAGCTCGACGACCTGCAACGCCCGGGCAAGAAGCTCGACCTGGAAAGCCTGACCACCTGGCTGGCCGAACACGCCGGCCAGCCCTACCTGCGTATCGACCCGCTGAAAATCGACGTCGCCGCGATCACCCCGCTGATGTCCTACGCCTTCGCCCAGCGCCACGGGATTCTCGCCGTGGCGGTCGACAGCAGCGCCGTCACCATCGCCAGCTGCCAGCCGTTCGTGCACGGCTGGGAAACCAACCTGACCCACGTGCTCAAGCGCCCGATCAAGCGCGTGGTGGCCAATCCGGCGGACATCCAGCGCTTCACCGTCGAGTTCTACCGCCTGGCCAAGTCGGTCAGCGGCGCCAGCGGCACCGAGCAGAAGATCAGCGGCGTCGGCAACTTCGAGCAACTGCTCAACCTCGGCGCCAGCGACCAGGAGCCGGACGCCAACGATTCGCACATCGTCAACATCGTCGACTGGCTGTTCCAGTACGCCTTCCAGCAGCGCGCCAGCGACATCCACATCGAGCCGCGCCGCGAGCAGGGCACGGTGCGCTTTCGCATCGACGGCGTGCTGCACAACGTCTACCAGTTCCCGCCGCAGGTGACCATGGCGGTGGTCAGCCGGCTGAAGAGCCTCGGCCGGATGAACGTCGCCGAGAAGCGCAAGCCGCAGGACGGCCGGGTCAAGACCAAGACCCCGGACGGCGGCGAGGTGGAGCTGCGCCTGTCGACGCTGCCGACCGCCTTCGGCGAGAAGATGGTGATGCGCATCTTCGACCCCGAGGTGCTGCTCAAGGGCTTCGACCAGCTGGGCTTCTCCGCCGACGACCTGCGCCGCTGGCAGAGCATGACCTGCCAGCCCAACGGCATCATCCTGGTCACCGGGCCGACCGGCTCGGGCAAGACCACCACGCTGTACACCACGCTCAAGCAGCTGGCGACGCCGGAGGTGAACGTCTGCACCATCGAGGACCCGATCGAGATGATCGAGGGCGCCTTCAACCAGATGCAGGTGCAGCACAACATCGAGCTGACCTTCGCCAGCGGCGTGCGCGCGCTGATGCGCCAGGACCCGGACATCATCATGATCGGCGAGATTCGCGACCTGGAGACCGCCGAGATGGCGATCCAGGCGGCGCTCACCGGACACCTGGTGCTGTCCACCCTGCACACCAACGACGCGCCCAGCGCGATCACCCGCCTGCTGGAACTGGGCGTGCCGCATTACCTGCTCAAGGCCACCCTGCTCGGCGTCATGGCCCAGCGCCTGGTGCGCACGCTGTGCCCGCACTGCAAGGCACCGCTGCAACTGGATGGCGACGACTGGGCGGCGCTGACCCGACCGTGGAACGCGCCGCTACCGAGCAGCGCGCAACAGGCGGTGGGTTGCCTGGAATGCCGCGACACCGGTTATCGCGGTCGCGCCGGCGTCTACGAGATCATGCTGCTCAACGACGCGATCAAGCCGCTGATCACCGCCGATACCGACATCGTCGCCCTGCGCCGCGCCGCCTTCAAGGACGGCATGCGCAGCCTGCGCCTGTCCGGCGCGCAGAAGATCGCCGCCGGCCTGACCACCGTCGAGGAAGTGTTGCGGGTGACGCCGCAGAGCGAGCAGAAATAAGCTGGAGGCTGGAGGCGGTTGCAGGGGTGGATGTCGCTTTTTTACATCCACCAAGACCCCGCCCCGGTGGATCGCCACCCGGAGGATCGGTGAAGCGTGATCCACCCTACGCCAGCCCGCAGCCTGGATTAGCCGCAGGCGTAATCCGACTACTCGGAGCACCTTTTCGTTCAGCCCCTCCAGCCTCCAGCGCTTTTAGCAGGCTGTTGAGTTAGGGACTTATCCCTGTCGCGCCGCCAGTATCCCCGCCACGCGCGCAGGCTCGCAATTGAGGTAGGCGGAGGACTGCAGCCACTGCTGGTCGGGATACCAGGAAAACATGAACTGCCCGCCCTTGAGGCTGTCGACCACCATCCGCGCGACTTCCGGGCGCACCGCCGGGCAGCCCTGGCTGCGGCCGATGCGGCCCTGGGTCACGATCCACGACGGATCGACGTAGGCCGCGGGATGGATGACGATGGCCCGCTCGCGGGCGCGGTCGTTGATGCCTGGTTCCAGGCCATCCATGCGCAGCGAATAGCCGTGCTTGCCGCTGTAGCTCTCGGCGGTGCGGAACAGGCCGATGCTCGACTGGTGGCTGCCGACCAGATTGGAGAAGCGCGTCGCCAGGTTGTCGCCGGACTTCTGGCCGTGGGCGACCAGGTCTTCGAGGAGCAATTCTTCCTTGTCCAGGTCGAAGATCCATAGGCGGCGCTCGCTGGAGGGCCGCGAGAAGTCGATCACCGCCAGTCGCTGGGCCGGGCTGGCGCCGTTGTTCACCGCGCACTGCATGGCCGCGACGGCGTGGGTGAGTACCTGGCGATCGAGCGTCGGCGCCAGCCGCGCCAGGCCGTCGACCATCGGCTGGTAGCTGGCGGGGGCTGCCCATACGGGCAGCGCGAGAACGAAAAGACCTGCCGCCAGGCAGGCACGTCGGAACATGGACGTCATGAACGAGCAACCTCATCGGGCACGGCCTTGCGGCTTCCTGCCTGGCCGGCGCCTCATACTCGCCGCCGATCAGGCGCAGCGGCGCGACAAAGCCGGCGGGAGACGAGCGAGCCCCAAACAGCCGGCGCGATATGTTCTGATGGTCTGAAATGGACCCTGGCCGAACCCAGGAGCCGCAGCCCTTGAGCGGCGCAGTCTAGCAGTCGGGGCGATAGTCTGGAGCGAAACGTTGTTCAAAAAACATGCATTCCGTCTGGCCGTCTGGCTCTGCTGCGTTCCCGCCGCCACCCTGGCCGAGGCGCTCCCGGCGCCCGTTGCGCCGATCGAATCGGCCCTCGCGGCGCTGCCAGGCGCCTGTCCGCAATTGCCGGCGCCGCTCGAAGCGCAGGCCCTGCAGCGGCTCACGGCGTTCTACCGGGCACGCGACTTCCAGCTCGCCTGGGCCAGCTACCCGCAGCTCGATGCCCTGTTGCAGCAGCTCGCGCAACTGGCCGACGACGGCCTCGATCCCGCGCAGTACCAGCCCGACCGCGTCCGCCAGCAATTGCAGACCGCCACGGCCGAGCCGTTGCATCGCGAGTGCAGCGACCTGCATGCCAGCCACGTCTATCTCGAGGCGCTGCAGCACCTGGCCCACGGCCGCCTGCAGCAGGCGCGGGTCGAGCCGATCTGGCGCAGCCCGGAAGCGGCCGAACCCGACGATCGCCAGCGCCTGCTGCAGATCGCCCTCGACGGCCTCGACGATCCGGCCGCCGCCTTCGACCAGGCGCGCCCGTCGCTGGAGCTGTATCGCGACCTGCGCGGCGCCTACGCCCGCCTGCGCGCCGCGCCGCTACCGGGCTGGCAGGCGATCCCCGCGGGGCCGGCGCTGCGCCCGGGAATGAACGATGCGCGTATCCCGCTGCTGCGCCAGCGCCTGCTGGGCGATGCCGGCATCAGCGATACGCGCTATTCGCCGGAGCTGGTCGAAGCACTCAAGGGCTTCCAGCTGCAGCACGGGCTCGAGAACGACGGCGTGCTCGGCAGCGCCACGCGGGCGGCGCTGAACGTCAGCCCGGCGGGCCGTCTCGACCAGTTGCGCATCAATCTCGAACGCTTGCGCTGGGTTTCCCGCGATCTCGAAGCACAATCGCTGCTGGTGGATATCGCCGGCGCGCGGCTGTTCTATTTCCAGGACCGTTGCGTGCACTGGCAGACGCGCACCCAGGTCGGTAGCGAGGGGCGCCAGACCCCCCCGCTGAAATCGCGCGTCACCCGCCTGACGCTGAACCCCACCTGGACCGTGCCGCCGACCATCCTGCGCCAGGACAAGCTGCCGCGAATCCGCGAGGACATCGGCTACCTGGCGCGCAACCAGATGCGCGTGCTCGACGCCCAAGGCAACCCGCTGGACCCGCACGGCGTCGACTGGGACAACCCACGCGGCATCTTCCTGCGCCAGGATGCCGGCCCGGCCAACCCGCTCGGGCAGGTGGCGATCCGTTTCGCCAACCCGTTCGCGGTCTACCTGCACGACACGCCGAGCCAGCCGCAGTTCGCCCGCGCCGCCCGCGCGCTCAGCTCCGGCTGCGTGCGCGTCGAGTCGGCGCTGCAACTGGTCGACTTGCTGCTCATGCCCGACGAACGGGACACGGTCGCTACCCTGCTGGCCAGCGGCAAGACGCACGAGTACCGCCTGGCCAGACCGATAGCGATCCTGATGGCCTACTGGACCGCGGATGCCGACGAGACGGGCCAGCCGCGCTACCGTCCGGACATCTACAACCGGGATGCCCGGTTGCTGCAGGCCCTGAACGCCGCCCAGCGCCGCTGACACCTCGGCGGCGAAAATGCTCCGTTCGTCGGCGTTTTTGTCGCACACGGCCTGAACCAAGCCACCTCGGCGTAGTCTTTTGCTGAGCACTCGGCAACCCACGTTGCCGGTGCTCACACGCGGCCCGTTTGTTTGGATTACCCAGCGCAATGGATAGCCGAGCAGGACACTTTGAACGTCGAATACAGCGCCCCCTCAGCGACCTGGAATGAAGCTGACCGGCTGACAGCATTGGCTCGCCATGCCATTGCGGATGCCTCGACCGAAGCGGATTTCGACGCACTCGCCGCCATGGCCGCGGAGCTCTGCGCCTGCCCTGCGGCAGCGATCCATTTCATCGACAGCGAACGGCAACATTGCCTGGCCGCGTTCGCCCTGGACCGGCAGAGCGTCGCGCGCGAACACTCGCTGTCGGCACAGGCCATCCTGCAACCCGGCCCACTGGTCGTTCACCGCGCCGACGAACTGAGCGCCCCGCTGGCGATGCCGCGCCTGGCCGATGGCAGCAGCGCATGCTTCTATGCCGCCGCGCTCCTGCGCGATGACGCCGGGCTGCCGCTGGGCACGCTGTGCGTCGTCGACCGTCAGCCGCGCGAACTCACCCCGCGCCAGGCTGCGCACCTGCAGGCCGTGGCGCGCCAGATCATGGCGCTGCTGGCACTGCGCAGGGTCCGCGCCGAGGAAGAGCGCAGCCGCCAGATCATCGACAGCGCCCAGGATTACGCCATCCTCTCCACCGATCCGCAGGGCATGATCACCAGCTGGAACAGCGGTGCGCAAAGGCAGCTCGGCTGGTCGGCCGCAGAAGCGATCGGGCGTCATGTCGGCTGCATCTTCAGCGAAGAGGATCGCGCGCAGGGCGCCCCTGAACGGGAAATGCGCACCGCCCTGCAGCGCGGCTCGGCGCTGGACGAGCGCTGGCACCAGCGCAAGGACGGCTCGCGCTTCTGGGCCAGCGGCGTACTCACGCCACTGCAGAGCCAGGGCCAGGCGCGGGGCTTCGTCAAGATCCTGCGCGACCTCACCGAGGCGCGCCTGCAGCAGGCCGCGATCCGCGATGCCGAGCAGCGCTACCGCGCCCTGGTCGACCTCAGCCCGCAGGTGGTCTGGCAGTGCGAAGCGGATGGCGGCCTGAGCTTCTGCAACAGCTACTGGTGCGAGTTCACCGGGCTCGGCGCCGAGGCCTCGTGCGGCAGCGGCTGGCTCGCGGCGATCGCCGCGAACGATCGCCAGCGCATCGCCGAACAATGGCGGCAGGCCCTGGGCCGGGAACTGCCCTTCACCCTCGAACTGCCACTGCGCGACGTCGATGGCAACCTGCGCTGGTTCCAGGCCAGCGCCGCGCCGATCTACGACGCCGACGGGCAACTGCTGCGCTGGATCTGCATCGCCCAGGACATCGACAGCCGGCGCCGCCTGGAGCTCGAGCGACGCGAGAGCGAAGCCTTCACCCGCCTGCTGCTCGACTCGGCCAACGAGGGTTTCTATTCCATCGACCGCAGCGGCGCGGTGACCCTGTGCAACGATGCCTTCCTCAAGCTGCTCGGCTTCGCCAGCCGCGACGAAGTGCTCGGCAGGCAACTGCACCAGGTGATCCACCACAGCCATCCGGACGGCCGCCCCTACCCGGTGCACGATTGCCCGATCCAGCACACCGCCGTCACCGGCGAGCCGCGGCATGTCGAGCACGAACTGTTCTTCCGCGTCGATGGCAGCAGCCTGCCGGTGGAATACCGCGTCGCGCCGATCTACCGCGACGGCGAGCTGCAGGGCGCGATCTGCACCTTCAGCGACATCAGCGAGCGCACCCGACGCCAGGCCTGGCAGGCCTTCCTGCTGGACCTCAGCGACTGCCTGCAGGAAAACAGCGAGCGCGTCGACATCCGCTGCGTGCTCAACGAGCGCCTGGCCCACCTGACCCGCAGCGAATGCGTCGCCTGGGGCAACCTGGAGGACGGCGCGCTGGTCATCCAGCAGCAATGGCTCGCCCCCGGCCGGCCGAGCCGGCTCGGCCGCCACGCCCTGGGCGGCACCGTCGCCACGCAACTGCGGCGCGACGGCATCCTCGTGCTCGACAAGCATGGCGCAGGCAACGAGCTGTCCCGCAGCCTGGCCAGCTCCGACCTGCTGCTGGCCGAACTGCCGGGAGAGCGGGCCACGCCGCAGCGTGGCGTGCTGCTGTTTGCCCGCAACCTGCCGGAGCGCTGGAACACGGACGACATTACCCTGGTTCGCGAAGTGCTCGAACGCATCCGCGCGGCGGCCGAGCGCGCCCAGGCGAGCCAGGCCCTGCGCGAGGCGGAACAGCGCATCAGCCTGGCCAACGAGATCGCCTCCATCGGCGTCTGGGAATACCACGACAATCAGCACTCGCTGCACTGGGATAGCCAGCTCAAGGCCATGGCCGGGCTGACACCGGAGCAGCCGGCGCTGAGCGTGCACGAGGTCCTGGCGCGCGTGCACCCGGACGACCGCGGCACGTTGATCAAGGCACTGAGCAACGCCCTGGCCGGTGAAGCCGAAGGCGAGTTCCAGCTCGATTACCGGATCCTCGACACCCGCATCAACCAGTTCGTCTGGATGGCCAACTGTGGCCGTCGCCTGGTCGACCCCAACGGCGAAGTGCGCATTCTCGGCACGGCGCGCAACATCACCGCCGAGCGCAACGCCGCCGAGCGCATGCAGCGCATGAACGCCATGCTCGAGCAGCAGATCAGGGAGCGGCGCCAGGCCGAGCAGCGCCAGACGGCGCTGATCGAACTGGGCGACCTGCTGCGCGAACAGCACGACAGCCAGACCATCGCCCATGCCGCGGTGAGCGTGATCGGCCGCACCATCGGCGTTGCCCGCGTGCTGTTCGCCAGCGTCGATGCCGCCAGCCAGAGCGCCACCATCGAACGCTACTGGAGCGACGGCAGCTCCGACAGCAGCAACGAGGTGGTGCATTTCGCCGACTACGGGGACTTCTTCTACGACCTGCAGGAGAACGAACTGGTGGTCATCGAGGACGTGCTGCACGATGCGCGCACCGCCAGCCATGCCGAACGCTTCGGCGAAAGCCGCATCCGCAGCATCGTCTGCGTACCGCTGTTCGAGCAGGGGCGCATCGCCGCGGTCCTGATGCTGCTGGAAGAGCAGCCGCGCGCCTGGCTCGACGACGACATCTCGTTCATCCGCGAGGTCGCCGACCGTGCCTGGAGCGCCGACGAGCGCATGCGCGCCGAGCGGGCACTGCGCGAGAGCGAAGAACAATTCCGCACCCTCGCCGACAACATGAGCCAGTTCGCCTGGATGGCCGAGCCCAGCGGGCACATCTATTGGTACAACAAGCGCTGGTACGACTACACCGGCACCACCTGCGAGGCCATGCGCGCCCTCGGCTGGCGAGCGGTCAACCACCCTGACCATCACGAGCGGGTCAGTGCCTCGATGAAGCGTGCCTTCGCCATCGGCTCGATCTGGGAGGAGACCTTCCCGCTGCGCGGCAAGGACGGCAAGTACCGCTGGTTCCTCTCGCGCGCACTGCCGATTCGCGACGACTTCGGCCAGGTTACCCACTGGTTCGGCACCAATACCGACGTCACCGCCCAGGTCGCCGCCGAGGAGGCGCTACGCGAACTCAACGACAACCTGGAGCGGCGGGTCGCCGAGCGCACCCGCGAGCTGGCGGCGATCAACAGCCGCCTGCACATCGAGATGGCCGAGCGCGAACGCGCCGAGGAAGCGCTGCGCCATGCGCAGAAGATGGAAGCCATCGGCCAGCTCACCGGCGGGCTGGCCCATGACTTCAACAACATGCTCACCGGCGTGCTCGGCGCGCTCGACCTGATCCAGCACCGGATCGCCAGCGGCAACAGCGCCGACCTCGGCCGCTACCTCGACGCCGCCACCACCTCGGCCAACCGCGCCGCCGCGCTGACCCACCGCCTGCTGGCATTCGCCCGCCGGCAGTCGCTGGCGCCCAGGCCGGTGGACGTCAACCTGCTGGTGGTTTCCATGGAAGACATGCTGCGACGCACCATCGGCGAGCACATCCGTTTGCAGATCGAACTGCAGGCCGACACCTGGCTGGCCTACACCGATGCGCACCAGTTGGAAAACGCCCTGCTCAACCTGGTGATCAACGCCCGCGATGCCATGCCCGACGGCGGCCAGCTGGATATCCGCACGCACAACCTGCAGATCGACGAGCGCCAGCCCGATGTCCCGGAGCCCGGCGACTATGTCGTGCTCAGCGTCACCGACAACGGTGCTGGCATGTCGGCGCAGACCATCGCCAAGGCATTCGATCCGTTCTTCACCACCAAGCCCATCGGCCAGGGCACCGGCCTCGGCCTGTCGATGGTCTACGGCTTCGCCAAGCAGACCGGCGGCCACGCCAGCATCGACAGCAGCCTCGGTCGGGGCACCCGTATCACCCTCTACCTGCCGCGCAACCAGGCGCAGGAAGAGGAACACGCCGCGGCGCAAGAGACCACCGAAGTGCCGCGGGCGCACGCTGGCGAGACGGTGCTGGTGGTCGAGGACGAAGCCGCGGTGCGCATGCTGGTGGTGGAGGTGCTACAGGAGCTCGGCTACCAGGTGCTCGAAGCCGCCGACGCCGGCAGTGCGCTGCCCTACCTGCACGGCAGCGAGCGCCTCGACCTACTGGTCAGCGATTTCGGCCTGCCGGGCCTCAACGGTCGCCAACTGATGGAAGCCGCACACCAGCAGCGCCCCGGGCTGAAGGTGCTGTTCATCACCGGCTACGTGCCGGACAACGAGGCGCGCAGCGACTTCCTCGGGCCGGGAACCGACATGCTGGCCAAACCCTTCAGCATCGACATGCTCGCCACGCGCATTCGCCAGCTGCTCGACGGCCCCGGCTGATCGCCCGCCGGAACTCCTGGCGCGACGGCGCACTCTGAAAAGAACGACTCTCAGGAGGTGCCGACCATGCGCAAGACGCTATTCGCTGTGATCACCCTGACGCTGGCGCCGCTCGGCGCTGCCGTGGCCGATGGCCTGGTGCGCGACATCCTTTCCTCGGGCGCCACCACGGCCTCCACCTACCTGACCTTCAAGGACGACAAGCTGGTGGTTGCGGCGCGCGAGGATGCCGGCAGCTTCGTCGCCAGCAACGGCGAAATCCGCGGCCCGTACCTGGAGGCCATGCTGCAGAGCCTGCGCAGCGAGCAACCGCAACTGCAGGCCAGCGACATGGAACTGGCCAGCGCGATCCTCGCCGCCGAGCAGCCGCACTAGACCCGCGCGGCCACGGCCGCCGCCCCACTCCATTTGCACGAGGTTCCGTCATGAAGAAGAGCGCATCCGCCGTCTGGCAAGGCGGCCTGAAGGACGGCAAGGGCAGCATCAGCACCCAGAGCGGCGCGCTGAAGGACATTCCCTATGGCTTCAATACCCGCTTCGAGGACGTTCCCGGCAGCAACCCCGAAGAGCTGATCGGCGCGGCCCACGCCGGCTGCTTTTCCATGGCGCTGTCGATGATGCTCGGCCAGGCCGGGCTGACCGCCGAACGCATCGAGACCCATGCCGAGGTGACTCTCGACAAGGATGGCGAAGGCTTCAGCATCACCGCCGTCGAGCTGACCCTCAAAGCGAGGGTGCCCGGCGCCAACGAAGCGCAGTTCCAGCAGATCGCCAACCAGGCGAAGGCCGGCTGCCCGGTATCCAAGGTGCTCAACGCGCAGATCAGCCTGAACGCCACGCTGGACGCCTGACCCGGAAAAGGGCCACAAAAAAGTTCTTCGCATTCATGGGGACAGGCTGCTTGACACCGGACTGGCAAGTTTGGGTGTTGCTGCCATTTGGTTTGGGCTTGCGCCTTGGTGATCAGGGCGCTTACCGAGTGTGCTGACACTTCTGGTTTCGGCCCCCCGGCCGAGTCACTTGACTCGCTTCGCTCGCCCTTCGGGCCAGCCTGCGGCTGTTACTCCGCTACGCTCTGTATCTCGTTGCTCGCCGAGAAAGCAATCAAAGAGAAAGCGCGCCCGGCATCCGTAATGCTGTTCACTTAACGACTCAAGCTGGATGTTGGATCTGTAGGAGCGGGCCACGCCCGCGATTCGCGCGCATGGCGCGCTCCTACAAAGTACTCTCCGTGCTTATCTGAACAGCATTACGTCCGGCATCCGGGTCTGGCCGCTGCGCGGTCAGGCTTCCCTCCGTCCTGTGCCGCTCCGAGGCCGTCACGATGGGACGTCCCTACCTCGGCGGCCCCGTCCTTCGTTCCTCGCTCGGCGTCCATGCCTTGCCTCCCCCTGCGCGAGCCTCCTGACGGGAACGGGGTCCGAGTCGCCTGGAAGATCGTTGCTTTTTGCTCAATGCACGAACTATCAGGCGACGCCCAACGCCCCTTCAGAAGGGTGAGCGGAATCGTTGCGTAGGGGGTTGAGCGGCATGGACGCCGCGAGAGGCGCGAAGGGACAGGGACGTCCCTTCGCGGCGTGCCCCTGGAGCGGCGATGGAGCGAACGAACCCGGAGCGAAGCGCAGGGCCGGATGCAGGGGCAAGCGTTTTTGCTTACTTTTTTCGCGACTGAAAAAAGTGAGTCGCCCAGCAGGGCGAAACCAATCTCTCAAGCAACTCGCTAAACGCCCCATGAAAGCAAAACTTTCATTCAACATACCCAAACTTGCCAGTCCGGTGTCAATCCTTGCTTCCCCAAGAAAGCGCGATGAACCACAAAAAAAACGCCACCGCGTTTCCGGGGTGGCGTTCGTCATCCGGACCGGTTATCAGCCGCGGATGTTGTAGATGTCCTTCTCGTTCAGTTCGGCGTACTCGTACAGCCGCTTGAGATAGGCACTCTGCTGCTCCCAGACCTTGGACGCCACCGGATCGGCCTTGGCCGAGGCATCGACCACTTCGGCCGCCACTTCCTTCAGCCGCGCCAGCACTTCATCGGGCAGCCGGCGTACCTCGACACCCTGCTCGCGCAGCTGCTCCAGCGCCTCCATGTTCTTGGCGTTGTAGTCGTCGAGCATGTCGCCGTTGACGTCGCGGGCCGCGGCGCGAACGATGGCCTTGAGGTCATCGGGCAGGGTTTCCCAGGCCTTGAGGTTGACGTCCAGCTCGAAGGTGACGTTCGGCTCCTGCCAGCCCGGGGTGTAGTAGTACTTGGATGCCTTGTGCAGTCCCAGGGCCAGGTCGTTGTACGGCCCGATCCACTCGGTGGCGTCGATGGCGCCGGTCTGCAGGGCGGTAAAGATCTCGCCGGCCGGCATGTTGACCACGGTGCCGCCCATCTTGGTCAGCACCTCACCGCCCAGGCCCGGGGTGCGCATCTTCAGGCCCCGGAAGTCGTCGACCGAGTTGATTTCCTTGTTGAACCAGCCGGCGGTCTGCACACCGGTAGCGCCGCAGGCCATCGGCAGCACGCCGTAGGGCTTGTAGACCTCTTCCCACAGCTGCATGCCGCCACCACGGTGCAGCCAGGCATTCATTTCCTGGGCGTTGGGGCCGAACGGCAGGGCGCAGAAGAATTGCGCCGCCGGCACCTTGCCCTTCCAGTAATAGGGCGCGCCATGGCCCATTTCCGCCGTACCGCGCGAGACCGCATCGAACACTTCGAGCGCCGGAACCAGTTCGCCGGCCGCATAGACCTTGACCTTCAGCCGGCCGCCACTCATTTCGTTGACCAGACTGGCGAAGCGCTCGGCTCCGACGCCGACGCCCGGGAAGTTCTTCGGCCAGGAGGTGACCATCTTCCAGTTGAACGTTTGCTGTTCGCTGGCCTGCTTGCTTTCGCCTGCGGCCGACTTCTCGCTCTTGTCGTTGCAGCCGGCCAGCGCGGTAGCGGCCAGGCCTACACCAGCGGCGGTGAGAATGTCACGACGTTTCATGCGGTACTCCTTGTTGTTTGTTTTTTTATTACGCGACGGCAAGGCTACGCTTTGCCGGGGGTCGATGCACTTTCGTTCCGAATGAAGCCTGCGGGCGGAAGCGATTGCACAGGCTTGCCGGCGAAACATATCCCGGGATGCGCGTGCATTTCCGGGCTCATGTAACATTAGAAGCTCCAGCGCCTCAAGCCTAGACCATGCGCTAAAAGTCGTAGGCCGATTGCTGCGACGCGCCAGTGCTGCAAGAATCGCTGTCTCCCGCCAACCTTGCGTCTACAAGAAGGACTAATAAATGTCCCAGAGCCCCCCGCCCCTGCTGCGCGTGGCCGGCCTCATCGATGCGCTCAACATGCGCCTCGGCCAGCTGTGTGCCTGGATCACCCTGTTTCTCGTCATCGGCACCGCCATCGTGGTGATACTGCGCTACGGCTTCGGCATCGGCGCCATCGCCTTGCAGGAGGCGGTCATGTACGGCCACGCCCTGGTGTTCATGGGCGCCGCCGCCTGGACCCTGCAGCGCAACGGCCATGTCCGTGTCGATATCTTCTATCAGAAGTTCAGCCCTCGCCGGCAGGCGACCATCGACGGCCTCGGGCATCTGCTGTTCCTGATCCCGGTCTGCCTGTTCATCGCGTGGAACAGCTGGGATTACGTGAGCAGCTCCTGGGCCACCCGCGAAGGCTCCAACGAATCCGGCGGGCTCAAGTTCGTCTTCCTGCAGAAGAGCATCATCCTGCTGCTGGTAGGCAGCCTGGCCCTGCAGGCGCTTTCCGACCTGATCAAGACCGGCTACCGCCTCGCCGGCCGTCTGCCGGAAGCGGAGGTGAAGCATGGCTGAAATGATGGCTATCGCGCTGTTCGTCAGCATCTGCTTCGCCCTGATGTCGGGCTACCCGGTGGCCTTCACCCTGGGCGGCATGGCGCTGCTGTTCGCCGGCATCGGCGTGGTCACCGGGACCTTCGACGTCGGCTTCCTGCACGCGCTGCCCAACCGCATCTTCGGCATCATGAACAACCAGACGATGCTGGCGGTGCCGCTGTTCGTCTTCATGGGCGTGATGCTGGAGAAATCCCGGGTCGCCGAAGACCTGCTGGAATCCATGTCACGGCTGTTCGGCACCCTGCGCGGCGGCCTGGCGATCTCGGTCTGCGTGGTCGGCGCGCTGCTCGCCGCCAGCACCGGCATCGTCGGCGCCACCGTGGTCACCATGGGCCTGCTGGCGCTGCCGACCATGCTGCGCCGCGGCTACGATCCGGCCATCGCCACCGGCACCCTGGCCGCCACCGGCACCCTCGGCCAGATCATCCCGCCATCGATCATCCTGGTCCTGCTCGGCGACGTGATGTCCAGCGCCTTCCAGCAGGCGCAGCTGAGAATGGGCATCTTCTCGCCGAAGACCGTCTCGGTCGGCGACCTGTTCGTCGGCGCGCTGGTTCCCGGCCTGGTGCTGGTCGGCCTGTACATCCTCTACCTGATCGTGATCGCGATTTTCCAGCCGAAAAAACTGCCGGCCCTGCCGCAGGAAGAGCTGGGCCCGATCGAATGGGGCAAGCTGTTCGGCGCACTGATCCCGCCGCTGGTGCTCATCGCAGCGGTGCTCGGCTCGATTCTCGCCGGCTACGCCACGCCCACCGAGGCCGCGGCCATCGGCGCGCTGGGTGCCACCGTGCTGTCGATCGCCAAGCGCCAGCTGAGCTTCACCCAACTCAAGGAGGCGGCCTTCGGGACCACCGAGATCACCTCGATGGTGTTCCTGATCCTCATCGGCGCCTCGCTGTTCTCCCTGGTATTCCGGGGCTTCGGCGGTGAAATACTGATCGAAGACGCCCTGCATTCGTTGCCTGGCGGGGTGCTCGGCGCCTTCCTGGTGGTGATGCTGGTCATCTTCCTGCTCGGCTTCATCCTCGACTTCATCGAGATCATCTTCGTGGTGGTCCCGATCGTCGGCCCGATCCTGCTGGCCATGGGGCTGGACCCGATCTGGCTCGGCGTGATGTTCGCCATCAACCTGCAAACCTCCTTCCTCACGCCACCCTTCGGCTTCTCGCTGTTCTACCTGCGCGGCGTGACGCCCCGCAGCGTACCGACCAGCGTCATGTACAAAGGCGTGCTGCCATTCATCCTGATCCAGATCGGCATGCTGGTGGTCGCGTACATCTGGCCCGACATCGTCACCTGGCTGCCGGAGCAGGTATACGGCAAGTAACCGCGCACCGACGCCCGTCCACGACGGGCGTCGTGCTTCCTGCATCGCACATCCCGCTACAATCGGCTCCCGTCCGCACGTTCACTCGCGCCATGTCCGCCTCTACCCTGCTCGAGCGCTTCCACGCACTGGACCGCTTCCTCGTCGAACACCAGTCGCTCTGGCGCCCGCGCCCGTTCGTCAGCCACGTGCTGCCCTGGGAAAACGACCATGCGCAACTCGCGGCCTGGCTGCGCCAGCGCTCGCTGGCCGATGCCGAAGCCGCGCACACCCGCCCGGCCATGCTGGCGGCGCCGGCACCGTTCCCGCAGCTGGCCGAGAGCGCCAGCCGCCTGAGCCATATCGAAGCGCTGCCCGCCCATGAACGAGCGGCCGCCGACAGCCGCCAAAGCGTCGATGTGCCCGGGCGCAAATGGCTGCAGATCCAGGCCTTCGCCGCCCGCCTGCAATTTCACCAGAAGCCCCGTCACTGGCTGGACTGGTGCGCCGGCAAGGGGCATCTCGGCCGTCAGCTGGCCCGCGACGGCGCGGCGCTGACCTGTCTGGAATGGGATCGCGCGCTGGTCAAGGACGGCGCCCGGTTGAGCGCGCGGCTCGGCATCGCCGCCAGCCATCGATGCCAGGACGTGCTCGCCGAAGATGCCGCGCAGTGCGTGCAGGCAGGCCACACCCCCGTCGCACTGCATGCCTGCGGCGATCTCCATGTACGGCTGTTGCAGCTGGCCATCGACAAGCAATGCCGGCAACTCGCCGTGGCCCCCTGCTGCTACAACCGTACCCGCGCCGCGCGCTACACGCCGCTGTCGCGCGCGGCGAAGGCCTCGTCGCTGGTGCTGTCACGCGACGACCTGGGCCTGCCGCTGAGCGAAACCGTCACCGCCGGGGCCCGTGACCGGCGCAACCGCGACCAGTCGATGGCCTGGCGCCTGGGCTTCGATATCCTCCAGCGCCGCCTGCGCGGGCAGGACGACTACCTGCCGACGCCCTCGCTGCCCAGCGCCTGGCTGAAGAAAGACTTCGAGCGCTACTGCCGCGACCTGGCCAACCTGAAGCAGCTGCCACCTCCCGGCAACGAAGACTGGCCACAACTGGAACGCGCCGGCTGGCAGCGCCTGGCCGAAGTGCGCAACCTGGAGCTGCTGCGCGGCCTGTTCCGCCGCCCGCTGGAACTCTGGCTGCTGCTCGACCGCGCCCTGCTGCTGGAAGAACACGGCTACCAAGTCCGCCTCGGCAGCTTCTGCCCGAGCGAGCTGACGCCGCGCAACCTGTTGCTGCTGGCCGAGCGCGGCATTCCGGCAAAAATGTGAAGCGGCCCCAGCAAGCAAGCGCAAGTGCCCGCACGCGCCGGTGCGGAACGGCAGCCCTGTGATTCACTTCCTGCGGACGTATTTGCGCACATCCTCGGAGGCACCAGTCGTCCATGCATCGACCAAGGGGCGAAGCTGCGACAGCTGGACGCCGCCCTGACCGTCATCCGCCTTCGAGATCCGTTCGCCGGTTCCGCCGCGCACGGCCGCGTACAGAAGATTCCCCGACTGGCTGTCCATGACGTGCGTTTCTACGGCAACCGCTGCCTCACGCGGCCTGCCGCCGTCCAGTGCCGCCTTGGCGCCAGTCAGGACCAGGGCAATGGGAATGTATTGGTAGGCCTTGAGCGCTTCGGACTCGGCCCCGACTGCGGTGATGGCGACACGCATACGGGCGACGCCCGGCCCCGCGCGATCGACCAGCTGAACCTGCTGCCCGATCTTGCTGCGCAACGACTGGTCAACCGCATTGCGGATCTGCGTCAGCGTTTGCATCGAGACATCGTCGGTCGGCTTGGGATCGGGATAGAACACGACCGGATCGAGCCACACCGCATCGTACCTGGCAGGCGTGAACGCCGGATTCACGTACACTTGACGGGAGCCGCCATCCGCAGTGGATTCCTGCTTCAGCTGCGAGTAGTCCGGCAGGAAGCCCGACCCCGTGGAAGGCGTCGATGTCGAACAGGCCGACGCCAGAAGCGTCGCCGACAGACAAAGCAGAGCCGTATGCAGTGTTTTTTTGGTATTCATTGTTCTGTTCCTTGCTAGGAGAGAATCCTGAGATCGGGCGGGCTTTCTAGAAACGAATCGCCAAGCCCGCCATCGGGCCTTTTTGCACAACGTCGAATTCGAACCCCTCTTTTTTATAGTCCACACCCACGGCCGATACCCGCGCCCGATGCCCGCATCCCAATCGGTTCACGACACGAAGTGGCGGCGGCATCAACGGTCGGTCTTGCCGTCATGCGCAGCAGCAGCGGGGGGTGGGCGGAAGGCGGCAGCTGAAGCGGTACATCCACCGGTTTACAGGGCTAGGCCAATCGTTATAATGGCGCCCCTCTTATGCCGGTATAGCTCAGCTGGTAGAGCAACTGACTTGTAATCAGTAGGTCCCGGGTTCGACTCCTGGTGCCGGCACCATCCAATACAAACGACAAAGGCCCGCTCACAGCGGGCCTTTGTCGTTTTCGGCCATATCGAACGCCCGCCTAGAGCTTGGCGATCGAGACCTCGGTGGATTTGACGAAGGCAATCACTTCGCTGCCGACGCCCAGTTCCAGCTCTTTCACCGAGCGTGTGGTGATCACCGACGTGACGATGCCGGCGGCGGTCTGCACGTCGATTTCCGACAACACGTCGCCGATGACGATGCCCTCGATGGTGCCCTTGAACTGGTTGCGCACGTTGATGGCTTTGATGGTCATGGTATTTCTCCTAGGGTCGAAATTAGCTGCTTTTAAAGCGCCCAACGCAACTGCGTGGGCAACGGTGATACGGGATCCGCTTGTGCCGGCAACGCCGGGCGTTGCAGGACGCGGTCGAGCACTTCGGCCTCCAGCGCGGCCAGCTGCGCCGAGCCGCGGTGCCGCGGGCGGGCCAGCTCGGTCGGCAGGTCGAGGCCGATGCGGCCGTCCTCGATGAGGATCACCCGGTCGGCCACCGCCACCGCCTCGGCCACGTCGTGGGTCACCAGCAGCACGGTGAAGCCATGCTGCTGCCAGAGCCGCTCGATCAGTTGCTGCATCTCGATGCGGGTCAGCGCATCCAGCGCGCCGAGCGGTTCGTCGAGCAGCAACAGGCGCGGCTGGTGGATCAGCGCGCGGGCCAGCGCCACGCGCTGTTTCTGCCCGCCGGACAAGGCCGCCGGCCATTCGTTGGCGCGGTCGGCCAGGCCGACCGCGGCCAACGCCTCGCGCGCCTTGGGCCGCCAGTCGCCGGCAAGGCCCAGGCCGACGTTGTCGATCACCCGCTTCCAAGGCAGCAGGCGGGCGTCCTGGAACATCAGCCGGGTGTCGTCGCGGGCGGCGGGCAGCGGAGCGTTGCCGGCCAGCAAGGCGCCCCGGCTCGGCTGGTCGAGGCCGGCCAGCAAGCGCAGCAGGGTGCTCTTGCCGCAGCCGCTGCGGCCGACCACGGCGACGAACTGGCCGGCCGGGATGTGCAGGTCGATGCCCCGGAGCACTTCGCGCTCGCCGAAGGCCTTGCCGATGCCTTCGATGTTCAGCGGGATGCCCTGGCGAATGCTGTGCAGCGCGGTCATTGCGCACCTCCCCGGATCTGGTAGGCAGGGTGCCAGCGCAGCCAGACACGCTCCAGTCCGCGGGCGGCGACGTCGGCCAGCTTGCCGAGCACGGCGTAGAGCAGGATCGCCAGCACCACGACGTCGGTCTGCAGGAACTCGCGGGCGTTCATCGCCAGGTAGCCGATGCCGGAGCTGGCGGAAATGGTCTCGGCGACGATCAGCGTCAGCCACATGAAGCCGAGGGCGAAGCGCACGCCGACCAGGATCGACGGCAGCGCGCCGGGCAGGATCACCTGGCGGAACAGGGCGAAGCCGGACAAGCCGTAACTGCGCGCCATCTCCACCAGCGCCGGGTCGACGTTGCGGATGCCGTGATAGGTGTTCAGGTAGATCGGGAACAGCGTGCCGAGGGCGACCAGGAAGACCTTCGCGCTCTCGTCGATGCCGAACCAGAGGATCACCAGCGGGATCAGCGCCAGGTGCGGCACGTTGCGGATCATCTGCACCGAACTGTCGAGCAAGCGCTCGCCCCATGTCGACAGGCCGGTGATGAAGCCCAGCAACAGGCCGAGGCCACCGCCGATGGCGAAGCCAACGCCGGCGCGCCAGCCGCTGATGGCCAGGTGCGTCCAGATCTCGCCGCTGGCCAGCAATTCCCAGCCGGCACCGAGCACGGCGCTGGGCGCCGGCAGGATACGCGTGGACAGCAGCCCGAAGACCACCGCCCCCTGCCAGGCCGCCAGCAGCGTGGCGGGCAGTGCCCAGGGCGCCAGGTGTTTGATGGTGATGTGCATGCCTTGCCTCGAAATCATCGTTTTGCCTGCCGGGCAGGCGCCAGGCGGTGCCTGCCTTCCTCGATAAGCGGCCGCATCCCTGCAGCCCCGAGCGCTCCTGCGTTTACGCGCGCCATGCGCAACCCGACCTTCCAGGTCCGTAGGGTGGAAAACTCGCGCAGCGATTTTCCACGGGTACTGGGCATCGGCTCCGTGTCAGTCCCGGCGCTTCCTCCGCGTGGATGAATTCGGCCATCCACCCTACGTCTGGCCGGATATGCCACGTGGAGCGTCAGCCGGCGACCGCTGCCTTCGGCAGGATGTCGCTGGAGATCATTTCGCCGAACGGGCTGACGTAACCGCGGCTTTCCGGACGTTGCGGCTGGGCGATGTCCAGGTGCGGGAACAGCAGTTCGGCGACGCGGTAGCTCTCTTCCAGATGCGGATAGCCGGAGAAGACGAAGGTATCGATGCCCAGGTCGGCGTACTCCCTGACCCGCGCGGCCACGGTCGGGCCATCGCCGACCAGCGCTGTGCCGGCGCCACCGCGCACCAGGCCGACCCCGGCCCAGAGGTTCGGTGCGACCACCAATCGATCACGGCGGCCGCCGTGCAACGCGGCCATGCGTTGCTGGCCCACCGAGTCGAAGCGCGCCAGGGAAGCCTGGGCACGGGCAATGGTGTCGTCGTCGAGGTGGCTGATCAGCCGCTCGGCGGCGGCCCAGGCCTCTTCGTTGGTTTCGCGCACGATCACGTGCAGACGAATGCCGAAACGCACCGTGCGACCCTGCCTGGCGGCGCGGGCGCGCACGTCGGCGATCTTCTCGGCCACCGCTTCCAGCGGCTCGCCCCAGGTCAGGTACAGTTCCACCTGTTCGGCGGCCAGCTCGTGGGCCGCCTCGGAAGAGCCGCCGAAGTACAGCGGCGGACGCGGCTGCTGGATCGGCGGATAGAGCAGCTTGGCACCCTTGACCTGGATGTGCTTGCCGGCGTAGTCGACCGTCTCGCCTTCCAGCACGCGGCGCCAGATGCGGGTAAATTCGACGGAGGCCTCGTAGCGCTCGGCATGCGACAGGTGCAGGCCGTCGCCGGCCAGCTCGTCCGGATCGCCGCCGGTGACCAGGTTGAACAGCGCGCGGCCGCCCGAGAGCCGGTCCAGGGTCGCCGCCTGGCGCGCCGCCACGGTCGGCGAGATGATGCCCGGGCGCAGGGCGATGAGGAATTTCAGCCGCTGCGTCAGCGGAATCAGCGAGGCGGCGACCAGCCAGGAGTCCTCGCAGGAGCGCCCGGTGGGAATCAGTACGCCGCCGTAGCCAAGACGGTCGGCCGCCTGGGCGACCTGGCCGAGGTAACCATGGTCGACGGCGCGGGCGCCTGCGGCGGTGCCCAGGTAATGGCCATCGCCGTGGGTGGGCAGGAACCAGAAGATATTCAGACTCATATGATGCTCCGTATCGGTCGGTATGGCGCGCCGCCGGGCGCCGCGCCGGGAACGGTGGGCGCAGCCGTCATTCGGCGTGCTGGGCGATACCCTTCGGCGGCGTCCAGACGACGTCGGCGATGGCCAGTTTTTTCGGAATCAGCCTGAGTTCGGTGAAGGTGTCGGCGATGGCCTGCTGCGCGCGCACCACGGCCGGATCGATCGGCCGGGCACCATAGCCCTGGCGGATCACCGCCTTGCGGGTGATTTCGCGGGACAGGCCGAGCAGCGGCGCCACCTGCTCGGTGGCCTGGTCCGGATTGGCCTCGACCCAGCGGCCGATATCTCGGATTTCGCCGATCAGGGTGCTGATGACCGCGGGATTGCGCTCGGCGAACGGGCGCGCCGCGAGGTAGAACTGATGGTTGCTGACCAGCCCCTGGCCGTCGCGCAGGGTGCGCGCCTGCAGCTGCGCCTCGGCGGCGGCCTGGAAGGGATCCCAGATCACCCAGGCATCGACGCTGCCGCGCTCGAAGGCGGCGCGGGCATCGGCTGGCGGCAGGTACACCGGCTGGATGTCGCGGTACTGCAGCCCCGCCGATTCCAGTGCGCGGACCAGCAGGTAGTGCACATTGGAGCCCTTGTTCAGCGCGATCTTCTTGCCCTTGAGCTCGGCCAGCGAGCGGATCGGCGAGTCCTTGGGCAGCAGGATCGCCTCGCCGCTGGGTGCCGGCGGCTCGTGGGCGACGTAGAGCAGGTCGGCGCCGGCCGCCTGGGCGAACACCGGCGGGGTTTCGCCGGTCACGCCGAAGTCGATGGAGCCGACGTTGAGCCCCTCGAGCAACTGCGGGCCACCGGGGAACTCGGTCCACTGCACGGTAAAGCCCTGCCCGGCCAGGCGCTTCTCCAGCGTGCCGCGGGCCTTGAGCAGCACCAGGGTGCCGTATTTCTGGTAGCCGATCCGTAGGGTTTCGGCCTGGACATGGAAAGCGCCGATGGACAGGGTCGCGGCAAGCAGGGCGACCAGTCCTCGACGCAGGTTGCGAGTGCTCATGGGCACGCTCCTCTGCGATCGAATTGGGAAGCGACCTGCTCACCCGTTGGCGGGGGAGTAAGGCGGGGTGAAGCGTCAGGGGCCGGAGCCCGGGTTTTCAGATACTCCAGCGGGCGTTGGCCAGCCGGTCGTTCAACAGGTGCGGATCGAGTGGCCGCGGACATCGCGCCAGCGCCGCGAGCAGTTGCGACGCGGCGGCTTCGAGGCGCTCACGCAGCTCGTCATCCAGTCGCGCCGGCTGGTTGCCCTCGGCATAGGCGATCTGCCGGTCCACGGCGTACACGCCGTGCAGGATCTCCTGTGCCTTGAGCGCCGCCAGCACGGGCTTGAGCGCGTAGTCCAGCGCCAGCATGTGCGCCGCGCTACCACCGCTGGCCAGCGGCAGCACCGCCTTGTTCGCCAGCGCCCGCTCCGGCAGCAGGTCCAGCAGCGTCTTGAGCGCACCGGCGAACGACGCCTTGTACACCGGCGTGGCCACCAGTAGACCATCGGCCTGCTCGACGTGCTCGGCAAAACGCTGCACCACCGGGCTGTCGAAGCGGGCGTGGATCAGGTCGGCCGGCTCGAAATCGCGTACGGCGTAGCGCACCACCTCCACGCCGTGGCGCTGCAGCCAGTCACCCGCCGCATCCAGCAGCACGCCGGAGCGCGAGCGCTGGCTGGGGCTGCCGGCCAGGGAAACGACCATCATCGGTGATCGTCCTCGCTCAGCGGTTAGGTTGCGGCGTCAGGCGCAGGTACGGCTTGACCGCGCGATAGCCCTTGGGAAAGCGCTGCTTGATCTCCTCCTCGTCCTTGAGCGAGGGCACGATCACCACCTCGTCGCCGTCCTGCCAGTTGGCCGGGGTCGCGACCTTGTGGTTGTCGGTGAGCTGCAGCGAATCGATCACCCGCAGGATCTCGTGGAAGTTGCGCCCGGTACTGGCCGGGTAGGTGATGGTCAGGCGCACCTTCTTGTTCGGGTCGATGACGAACAGCGAGCGCACCGTCAGGGTATCGCTGGCATTGGGGTGGATCAGGTCGTACAGCCCGGAGACCTTGCGGTCGGCATCAGCCAGGATCGGGAAGTTGACGCGGGTGTTCTGCGTCTCGTTGATGTCGTCGATCCACTTGATGTGCGAGTCCACCGGGTCCACGGACAAGGCGATGGCCTTGACGTTGCGCTTGGCGAACTCGTCCTTCAGCTTGGCGGTGAAGCCCAGTTCGGTGGTGCACACCGGGGTGAAGTCGGCCGGGTGCGAGAACAGCACACCCCAGCTGTCATCCAGCCACTCGTGGAAGCGGATGCGGCCTTCGCTGGAATCCTGTTCGAAATCGGGGGCGATGTCGCCGAGGCGGATACTCATGGGTGCTGCTCCTTGGGGGGTCGTCTGGTCGGCACACTATGTTCGCTGTTCGAACAGATGAAAAAGAATAAATAAAAATTTATTTATAACCATTTTTTCGCATCGGGAAAGGTCAGCAGTGCCTGGCTGGTGAAACGGCTGTGGCTCATGAAAAAGCTCCCGCCAGGCGGACCGCCGCGCGGCCGCCTGCTGTCAGTAGATCAGGTAGGTGGCCGGCAGGGCGCCGTCTTCAGGCGGTCCTGCGGGCCAGCTGTTCGATGCGGCTCTGCAGGCGATACAGGTAGGCGAACCCCTGTTCCCAGCGGTGATGGCCGGACTTCACATTGATATGCCCGGCGCCGCCGAGAATCGCGATTTCGCTGCCCCAGTCGCGGCCCAGCTCGATCGCGCGCGCGGCGCTGGCCGCGCTGTCGTTGTCGGAGCCGACCAGCTGGCTGGCGAAAGGCAGGCCCTGGCGGGGAATCGGCGCGAAGTTGTGCAGCGCCTCGGGGCAGTTGTCGCGCTGCACGTCGGCCGGAGCCACCAACAGCGCCCCGCGCACCCGCCGCAACAGTTCCGGCGATGCCTGCGCCGCCCAATGCGCCACGGTGATGCAACCCAGGCTGTGCGCCACCAGGATCGCCGGCTGCGGGCTGCTGGCGATACAGCGCTCCAGCTCACCGACCCAGTCCTCCCGGCGCGGCGTCATCCAGTCGGCCTGTTCCACCCGTGCGCTGTTGGGCAACACCTGCTGCCAATGGCTTTGCCAATGGTCATCGGGCGAGCCCTGCCAGCCCGGCACTATTAGATAGCGGATCGATTCACTGCGCATCACGGCGCCTCCTGGATATTCCGGGCACCAGTCTAAGCAGGCCTTTTCTGCTACAAAAAGAATAAGAAATTATTTGCTTATTCCATGTAAGGAAAATCAGTGGTGCATCGACTTATTCGATTTAAATCTATAAATGTTCTTAAACAATATTTTTAAGAATATTTCAGTATTGCCTACCATCCTCATCCATGCCTCCCTGGCTACGGTCATACCGGCCGTCACGGAGGCTTCGCCACGGAGAGATGAAGATGAGCGCGACCCTTCGCAACCTTGAAGGTCAGGACGAAGCCAGCATCCTGCGCGAAATCCAGAACGCCCTGAACGGCCTCAAGTTCGGCTCGGTGGAAATCACCGTGCACAACGGCCAGGTCGTGCAGATCGAGCGCAAGGAAAAATTCCGCCTGCAGTCGAACGGCAAGAACGCCTGACCCTAACAGCCCGACTGGACAACCGGAGGGTGTGACCATGAGAAGAGCCACCATGCACACACACCGGCATTGCAGCCGTCACCCGCGAATGCGGTGTTGATCGCCCACGCCCCGAACAGAAAAACAGCCAACAACCGAATCCGTTTCTTCAGGAGCTGCATCCATGTCCATTCGTTTCTTCGCGCTCGCCGCCTTGGCCGGCGCCCTGGTCGCTGGGCCCGCCAGTGCCGCCCAGACCCTGCTCAACGTGTCCTACGATCCGACCCGTGAGCTCTATGTCGAATTCAACCAGGCCTTCGCCAGGCACTGGCAGGCCCAGGGCAACGAGCCCGTGACCATCCAGCAGTCCCATGGCGGCTCCGGCAAGCAGGCCCGCTCGGTGATCGACGGTCTGCGCGCCGACGTCGTGACCCTGGCCCTGGCCGGCGACATCGACGAGCTGCACCGGATCGGCAAGCTGATCCCCGAGAACTGGCAGGAACGCCTGCCGGACGCCAGCACGCCGTACACCTCGAGCATCGTGTTCCTGGTGCGCAAGGGCAACCCGAAGGGCATCCAGGACTGGGACGACCTGGTCAAGCCGGGCGTCGAGGTGATCACGCCGAACCCGAAGACCTCCGGCGGCGCACGCTGGAATTTCCTCGCCGCCTGGGCCTACGCCGAGAAGGAATACGGCGGCGAAGAGCAGGCCAAGGATTTCGTCGAGAAGCTCTACCGCAACGTGCCGGTACTGGACACCGGTGCCCGCGGTTCGACCATTACCTTCGTCAACAACAAGATCGGCGACGTGCTGCTGGCCTGGGAGAACGAGGCCTTCCTGGCGCTCAAGGAAGAAGGCGGTGACGCCCTGGAAATCGTCGCGCCGTCGCTGTCGATCCTCGCCGAGCCGCCGGTCACCGTGGTCGACGCCAACGTCGATCGCAAGGGCACCCGCAAGGTCGCCGAGGCCTACCTCGAGTACCTGTACAGCGATGAAGGCCAGCGCCTGGCGGCCAAGCACTTCTACCGCCCGCGCAACCCGGAGATCGCCAAGGAGTTCAGCGAGCAGTTCTCCGACATCGAACTGGTGACCATCGACGGTTACTTCCACGGCTGGAAAGAAGCCCAACCGCGTTTCTTCAACGACGGCGGCATCTTCGACCAGATCTACAAGGCGCACTGATCGCGCGCAGCCCCAAGCGACAAGCCCGCAAGCGGGCCGTCGCTTGGGGCACCTACCTGTCGCTTAAGCTTGCCGCTGAGGTCCTATGTCCCGCCGTACTTCCCCCGTCATACCCGGCTTCGGGCTGACGCTGGGCTACACCCTGGTGTACCTCAGCCTGTTGGTACTGATCCCCCTGGGTGCCCTGTTCATCTCCGCCGCGCAGCTCAGCTGGGCTGAATTCTGGGCGATCATTTCCTCCGCCCGGGTACTGGCCGCGCTGAAACTCAGCTTCGGCACCGCCTTGCTCGCCGCCCTGCTCAACGGCGCGATCGGCACCCTGCTGGCCTGGTCGCTGGTGCGCTACACCTTTCCCGGCCGCAAGATCATCGAGGCGATGATCGACCTGCCCTTCGCCCTGCCCACCGCGGTGGCCGGCATCGCCCTCACCGCGCTGTACGCGCCCGCTGGCCCGATCGGCCAGTTCGCCACCGCGCTGGGTTTCAAGATCGCCTACACCCCGCTGGGGATCACCCTGGCGCTGACCTTCGTCACCCTGCCCTTCGTGGTGCGCACCCTGCAGCCGGTACTGGCCGACATCCCGCGGGAAGTCGAGGAGGCCGCCGCCTGCCTGGGCGCCAGGCCGCTGCAGGTGTTCCGCTACGTGCTGCTGCCGGCGCTGCTGCCCGCCTGGCTGACCGGCTTCGCCCTGGCCTTCGCGCGGGGCGTCGGCGAATACGGCTCGGTCATCTTCATCGCTGGCAACATGCCGATGAAGACCGAGATCCTGCCGCTGCTGATCATGGTGCAGCTGGACCAGTACAACTACGCCGGCGCTACCGCCATCGGCGTGCTGATGCTGGTGGTGTCGTTCGTCCTGCTGCTGCTCATCAACATGCTGCAACGCCGCATCACGCGTGCCTGAGGAGGCCGTCATGACTTCTGCAACGTTAACCGCCTCCGCCAGCAACGCCGCCCGCCGCGGCAACGCCTGGGGCCGGCGGCTGCTGATCGGCGGCGCCTGGCTGGTGTTCGTCCTGTTCCTCCTGCTGCCGCTGCTGATCGTGGTCAGCCAGGCGCTGCAGAAGGGCTTCGCACCCTTCTTCGCCGCCATCGTCGAGCCCGACGCCCTGGCCGCGCTGCGCCTGACGCTGCTCGCCGTGGGCATCTCGGTGCCGCTCAACCTGGTGTTCGGCGTGGCCGCCGCCTGGTGCGTGAGCAAGTACGAATTCCGTGGCAAGAGCATCCTGGTCACGCTGATCGACCTGCCGTTCTCGGTTTCCCCGGTGATCGCCGGCCTGGTCTACGTGCTGCTGTTCGGCGCCCAGGGCTTCTTCGGCCCCTGGCTGCGCGAACACGACATCCAGATCATCTTCGCCGTGCCGGGCATCGTCCTCGCCACCCTGTTCGTCACCGTGCCCTTCGTCGCCCGCGAACTGATCCCGCTGATGCAGGAGCAGGGCACCACCGAGGAGGAAGCCGCGCGCCTGCTGGGCGCCAACGGCTGGCAGATGTTCTGGCACGTCACCCTGCCCAACATCAAGTGGGGCCTGATCTACGGCGTGGTGCTCTGCACCGCGCGGGCCATGGGTGAATTCGGCGCGGTCTCGGTGGTGTCCGGGCATATCCGCGGCTACACCAACACCCTGCCGCTGCACGTGGAAATCCTGCACAACGAGTACAACCACATCGCCGCCTTCAGCGTCGCCAGCCTGCTGTTGCTGATGGCCCTGTTCATCCTGCTGCTCAAGCAGTGGAGCGAATCCCGAATCAACCGCCTGAAAGCCAGCGCCGGCGAGGAATGAGTCATGTCCATCGAAGTGTCGAATGTCAGCAAGAACTTCAACGCCTTCAAGGCGCTCGACAACATCAACCTGAACATCCAGAGCGGCGAACTGGTCGCCCTGCTCGGCCCGTCCGGTTGCGGCAAGACCACCCTGCTGCGGATCATCGCCGGCCTGGAAACCCCGGACAGCGGCAGCATCGTGTTCCACGGCGAGGACGTGTCCCGGCACGACGTGCGCGATCGCAAGGTCGGCTTCGTCTTCCAGCACTACGCGCTGTTCCGCCACATGACGGTGTTCGACAACGTCGCCTTCGGCCTGCGCATGAAGCCCAGGGGCGCGCGGCCGAACGAAACGATCATCAAGCAGAAGGTGCACGAACTGCTCGACCTGGTGCAGCTCGACTGGCTCGCCGACCGCTACCCGGAACAGCTGTCCGGCGGCCAGCGCCAGCGCATCGCCCTGGCCCGCGCCCTGGCGGTGGAACCCAAGGTGCTGCTGCTCGACGAGCCGTTCGGCGCCCTCGACGCCAAGGTGCGCAAGGAACTGCGCCGCTGGCTGGCGCGCCTGCACGAGGACGTGCACCTGACCAGCGTGTTCGTCACCCACGACCAGGAAGAGGCCATGGAAGTGGCCGACCGCATCGTGGTGATGAACAAGGGCGTGGTCGAGCAGATCGGCTCGCCGGCGGAGGTCTACCAGCAGCCGGCCAACGACTTCGTCTACCACTTCCTCGGCGACGCCAACCGCCTGCAGCTCGACGCGGAGCGGCAGCTCCTCTTCCGCCCCCACGAAGTCTCGCTGAGCCGGATCGCCACGGCCGACTACCAGGCCGGCGAAGTGCGCGACATCCGCCCGCTCGGCGCCATCACCCGGGTGACGCTGAAGGTGGCCAGCCAGGACGAACCGATCGAGGCCGAAGTGACCAACGATCACGCCAGCCTGGCCGGCCTGATCCGCGGCGAGACGCTGTACTTCCGGCCGAAGCCCTGACACTCACCCAGGGCCCAGTGGCGCCTACGCACCGAGCTGCGCCGCGATCCGGCCGATGGCCCGGCGGCCTTCCGGCGACACGTGCAGCGCCCGCGACCCCTGGGCAGGACGCAGCCAGCCGGCCTGCCTGCAGGTATCCAGCAACGCTGCACCGAGCGCGCCGCCCAGGTGCGGCTTGCGCTCGCTCCAGTCGGGACAGGCACAGGCCAGTTGCCGGCGGCGCCGCCCCAGGGCCGCGAGGTCGATACCCAGGGCGCCCAGCCCCGCATGACCGCGATCGGTAACCGTTACCTGCCTGCCGTCCGGCACCAGCCAGCCGGCCCCGGCCATGCGCTCGAACAGTCCCACCGCCAGCTCGCCGGCCAGATGGTCGTAGCAGGTGCGCGCCTCGCGCAGGGCCAGCGGCGTGCCTCGCGCGACGGGAAGCGGTCGCGGCTTGCGCGGCTGCGCAGCCAGCGCCGCGCTGGCCAGGGCTTCCACCACCTGGCCCACTTCGGGCCCGGCGAGCCGGTAGTAACGGTTGCGCCCGTAGCTTTCCAGCACCAGCAGGCCGCCTTCGGTCAGCTTGGCCAGATGAGCGCTGGTGGAGGACGGCGACAGGCCGGCCAGCAGCGCCAGTTCGCCGGCCGGCCGCGCGCTGCCGTCCATCAGCGCCCAGATCATCGTCGCCCGCCCCGGATCGGCGAGCAGCCCGGCGATCTGGCTGATGCCCGGTGTGTAATCCATGGTTCACCTCACGACGAAACATCCCATGCACGAGACAAGGATACTGGCCCCGAAACCCGCAACGCGCCAGCCGGCGCCGACGAACAGGAGCCACGCCATGATCGCCGTGATATTCGAAGCCCAGGCCCACCCCGACCGCCGCCAGGACTACCTCGACCTCGCCGCCGAACTACGCTCGCTGCTGACAGAGCGCGACGGCCTGATCTCCGTCGAACGCTTCGAAAGCCTGAGCACGCCGGGCAAGACCCTCTCGCTGTCGTTCTGGCGCGACGAGGCGGCCATCGCCGCCTGGCGCCGCCAGGAAGCGCACCGGCATGCCCAGGCCGCCGGGCGCGGAACGATCTTCGCCGACTACCGGCTGCGCGTGGCCGCGGTGCAGCGCGACTACGGCATGCACGACCGCGAGCAGGCGCCGGTCGATAGCCAGCGGCATCATGGGACCGTCCGGGCATCGTAGGGCGGATACGACCCGCCCTGCGCCTGCAATCGCCGCGGGACGCACCTCCACGGGGTCCGGTGTGCACCCGCTGTTTGTGGGAGGCCCGACCTCGGGGCGATGCTTTTAAACTTCTGGCAGGCCTGCTATCGCCGCGAGAGGCGCCTCCCACAGGGTCCAGCGTGGGCTGGTTGGTTTTGTGAGAGGCCGCGCCCGCTCCCAGGCGATGCTCTTGAACTTTTCTGCTTAAGTGACAGCATGGCCTGCGATAAAACGGGCCAGGCCACTCATGTCCACAGAGGCTCCGCATGCGCATCACCCTGTTCAGCAGCAAAACCTACGACCGCGACAGCTTTCTCGCCGCCAACCGGCCGCATGGCTTCGAGTTGCATTTCCTCGAAGCCCGCCTCGATCCGGACACCGCCACATTGGCGGCGGGGGCGGAGGTGGTCTGCCCGTTCGTCAACGACGTGCTGTCGGCACCGGTGCTGGAGAAGCTCGCGGCCGGCGGCACGCGGCTGATCGCGCTGCGTTCGGCCGGCTACAACCATGTCGACCTGGCCTGCGCCCAGCGCCTCGGCCTGCCGGTGGTGCGGGTGCCGGCCTACTCGCCGCACGCGGTAGCCGAACACACCGTGGCGCTGATCCTGGCGCTCAACCGGCGCCTGCCGCGCGCCTACAACCGCACCCGTGAAGGCAATTTCTCGCTGCAGGGCCTGACCGGCTTCGACCTCATGGGCAAGCGCGTCGGCGTGGTCGGCAGCGGGCAGATCGGCACGGTGTTCGCACGCATCATGCAGGGCTTCGGCTGCCAGGTGCAGTTGTACGATCCCTTCCCCAACCCCGAACTGGAACAGCTGGGCATGCGCTACGTGGCGCTCGACGAGCTGCTGGCCAGCAGCGACATCGTCAGCCTGCACTGCCCGCTCACCGCGCAGACCCGGCACCTGATCGACCAGGACAGCCTGGCCAGCATGAAGCGCGGCGGCATGCTGATCAACACCGGCCGCGGCGCACTGATCGACACCCCGGCGCTGATCGGCGCGCTGAAGAGCGGCCAGTTGGGCTACCTGGGCCTGGACGTCTACGAGGAGGAGGCCGGGCTGTTCTTCGAGGACCATTCCGGCCTGCCGCTGCAGGACGACGTGCTGGCCCGCCTGCTGTCGTTCCCCAACGTGATCGTCACCGCGCACCAGGCCTTTCTCACCGAGGAGGCGCTGGCAGCCATCGCGGCCACCACGCTGGACAACGTCGCCGCCTGGCGGGCCGGGGCGATGCGCAATCAGGTCAGCGATTAACGCTCGAGCTGGCGCAGACGCGCCTCGAGCAACGCCGGGAAGCGCTTGAACCAGGTCTGGTTCAGCGGCGACGGGTGCGGCAGCGGGTGCAGGACGAACGCGCGGGCATGGCCCTGCGGGTCCTGCAGCTGCACCTCGAGGTCGGCCGTGAAGCGGTCTTCGCGCGACCAGAAGTCGTCCAGGCGTTGGCGCTGCTCGCGCGGCTGGTCGATGCCGAACCAGAGGAACGCCTCGCGGCCGAGGGTGACGATGTGCCGGCCATGCCAGCTATCCACCAGCAGCTGGCGCATCCGCGGATGGAAGCGGCGCTTGACCGCCATCGACCAGGCCTTGTTGCCGAGCGGCTTGTACGGCACGGTGTTGATCCAGAAATAGTGCCGGCCAAGGGACCGCCCCGCCTCGAAATCCGGCATCTGCTCGCCATGCAGGTGGCGGTAGAGCACGCGCCGCACGATCTGCCCGCCGGAGCCGATGAACGGCTCGCCATGGCGCACCTCCTCGCGGCCCGGGTCACGGCCGAAGAAGCAGATCGGCGCGTCGGCGTCGCCCAGGCCGATGATCGGCTCCAGCGGGTCGCGCTCGAAGGTGCGGTAGACCTGCTCGTCGATCCCCGCGGTATCCTCGGCGAGGGCGCGGAAGGCCTGGCGTTGTTCGCTATCCAGCGGCATTCGGGGCTCCTTGGAAACTGTCTGGGCGGGCGATCGGGCGCACTCGTAGGTTGGCGCTGAGCGCAGCGAAGCCCAACAGGGATCGGCATGCACCTGTTGAGCTTCGTCGCTACGCTCCTCAGGCTACGCGCCCCGAGCCAACCTACGACGCCTCAGAGATCATCTTCGTCGACCAGTTCGACGGCGTCGGCGTCGAGTGCGTAGGCCGCGTCGGCCAGGTCGTTGCTGACCGGTTCGACCTGCAGCCGGCCGTCGACCCACAGCGGCGCGTAGATGTCTTCCAGGGCGATGCCCTTGGGGTAGCGCACCAGCACGATCTGGTTCGGCGGTGGCGGCGGTACGTGGATGCAGGCGCCGGGATAGGGCACCAGGAAGAACTCGGTGCTGCGCCCGCGGGCATCGCTTTCCAGCGGCACCGGGTAGCCGCCGAGGCGAACCTCGCGGCCGTCCAGTGCCGCCACGGTCTTGGCCGAGTACATCACCGCCGGCAGCCCGGCCTCCTGCCTGAGCCCGCCCTGGTCGCTGAAGCCCAAGGCCTCGGGGGTCGCGTGGTCGATCTCGGGCATTTCCTCCAGTGCCTGGCGATCCTCGGGCGGCATCAGTTCGAGCCAGTCGAGTTCCGGCAACGCGGCGTGGGTGGTGGAAGCGAGTACGAGGCAGCAGAGCAGCGAAACGATGAATGGGCGCATGGCGGCTACGTGGAAAATGAACGGGGCCGCGGAACGGCCCCGCGGCGAGTCAGTGCTTGCGGCTGGTCACCACGCCGTAGATCACCAGCAGGATGATCGCACCGACCACGGCGCCGATAAAGCCCGCGCCCTCGCCGGCCTGGTACAGGCCGAGCGCCTGGCCGCCGTAGGTGGCCAGCAGCGAGCCGCCGATGCCCAGCAGGATGGTCATGATCCAGCCCATGCTGTCGTCGCCGGGTTTGAGGAAACGCGCGACGAGGCCGACGATCAGGCCGATGATGATGGTGCCGATGATGCCCATGAATATGCTCCTCAGGTCCGAAAGGGTAACCAATGGACCCGAGGGCTCTGGCACCGTTCGCCGCAGCCGGACGGCCGGGCGGTCACGGGTGGGGGATCAGCGTCTCCACGGCGGTGATCTGCCGGTCCAGGGTGGCGCGGTCGGGGCAGCGCAGCGTCGCGTGGCCGACCTTGCGTCCGGCCTTGAAGGCCTTGCCGTAGTGGTGCAGGTGGCAGTCCTCGATGGCGACGACCCGGGCCACCTCCGGCACCTCGCCGATGAAGTTGAGCATGGCGCTCTCGCCCAGCTTGGCGGTCGAGCCCAGCGGCAGGCCGGCCACCGCGCGCAGGTGGTTCTCGAACTGGCTGCACTCGGCGCCTTCGATGGTCCAGTGCCCGGAGTTGTGCACGCGCGGGGCGATCTCGTTGGCCTTCAGGCCGCCGTCCACCTCGAAGAACTCGAAGGCCAGCACGCCGACGTAGTCCAGCTGCTCGAGCACGCGGCCGACGTAGTCCTCGGCCAGCGCCTGCAGCGGGTGGTTGCTGCTGGCCACCGACAGGCGCAGGATGCCGCTCTCGTGGGTGTTGTGCACCAGCGGGTAGAAGCAGGTTTCGCCGTCGCGGCCGCGCACGGCGATCAGCGAGACCTCGCCGGTGAACGGCACGAAGCCTTCGAGGATGCACGGCACGCTGCCCAGCTCGGCGAAGGCACCGGCGACGTCGACGGGCTTGCGCAGCAGCTTCTGGCCCTTGCCGTCGTAGCCCAGGGTGCGGGTCTTGAGCACCGCCGGCAGGCCGATGGCGGCCACTGCGGCATCGAGGTCGTCCTGCGACTGGATGTCGGCGAATTCCGGGGTGGGGATGCCGAGGTCCTTGAACATGGATTTTTCGAACCAGCGGTCGCGGGCGATGCGCAGCGCTTCGGCACTCGGGTAGACCGGCACGAACTGCGAAAGGAAGGCCACGGTCTCGGCCGGCACGCTCTCGAACTCGAAGGTCACCAGGTCCACCTCGTCGGCCAGCCGGCGCAGATGTTCCTTGTCGTCGTAGTCGGCGCGGATGTGCTCGCCGAGGGCCTGGGCGCAGGCGTCCGGCGCCGGGTCGAGGAAAGCGAAGCTCATGCCCAGCGGAGTGCCCGCCAGGGCCAGCATGCGGCCCAGCTGGCCGCCACCGATCACACCAATTTTCATAACTCACGGCCCTTCGTTAGGCGGCCATCCGCGCGCGCCGATGGCAAGTGTAGAACCCGCTCAGCCGCGCGGGTCCGGGTTGTCCAGCACGGTCTGGGTCTGCTCGTCGCGGAATGTCTTCAGCGCGGCGTGGTACTCGGGGAATTCGTGGCCGAGGATGCTCGCCGAAAGCAGCGCCGCATTGACCGCCCCGGCCTTGCCGATGGCCAGGGTCGCGACCGGCACGCCGGCGGGCATCTGCACGATCGACAGCAGCGAATCGACGCCGGAGAGCATCGACGACTGCACCGGCACGCCGAGCACCGGCAGGTGGGTCTTGGCCGCGCACATGCCCGGCAGATGCGCGGCGCCGCCGGCACCGGCGATGATCACGCGCAACCCGCGGGCTTCGGCCTGTTCGGCGTACTGGAAGAGCAGGTCCGGGGTGCGGTGGGCGGAGACCACCGTCACTTCGTGGGGAATGCCCAGTTTTTCCAGCATATCGGCGGTGTGGCTGAGGGTGGACCAGTCGGACTTGGAGCCCATGATCACGCCTACCAGTGCGGTCATCGTCGTGCCTCTCTTCGGCGCCTGCGGGCGCATCAGGAACAACGGCCGCGCTGAAGCCAGCGCGGCCGTGCAGGAAACATGGCCGGAACCGGTCCGACCGAGGGCCGCGCAGTATAGCGCAAGCCCCGGCCCGCCGGCACCCGCGACCATGCGCGCGGCAAAGTTCTGAATAGGCGCTAGAGTTGCCCGAAGTCAATTGCGATGCCTTTCAGGAGCGCAGACTGGGCGTTCCTATGCACAGGAGACTCCCCCATGACCCAGACCATGAAAGCCGCCGTGGCACATGCCTTCGGCGAACCGCTGCGGATCGAGGAAGTGAAGGTCCCGCTGCCCGGCCCCGGGCAGATCCTGGTGAAGATCGAGGCCTGCGGCGTCTGCCATACCGACCTGCACGCGGTGGAAGGCGACTGGCCGGTGCGCCCCAGCCTGCCGTTCATTCCCGGCCACGAGGGCGTCGGCTACGTCGCCGCGGTCGGCAGCGGCGTGACGCGCGTCAAGGAGGGCGACCGCGTCGGCGTGCCCTGGCTGTATAGCGCCTGCGGCTGCTGCGAACATTGCCTGACTGGCTGGGAAACCCTCTGCGCCGCGCAGCAGAACACCGGCTATTCGGTCAATGGCGGCTACGCCGAGTACGTGCTGGCCGACCCCGACTACGTCGGCCTGCTGCCCAAGGCGGTGGCGTTCGACGAGATCGCGCCGATCCTCTGCGCCGGGGTCACGGTGTACAAGGGCCTGAAGATGACCGAGGCCCGTCCCGGCCAGTGGGTCGTGATTTCCGGCGTCGGCGGGTTGGGCCACGTCGCGGTGCAGTACGCACGGGCGATGGGGCTGCACGTGGCGGCGGTGGACGTCGACGACGCCAAGCTGGAGCTGGCGAAGAAACTCGGCGCCAGCCTGACCGTCAATGCCCGCAGCGAGGACCCGGTGGCGGTCATCCAGCACGAGATCGGCGGCGCCCACGGCGTGCTGGTCACCGCGGTCTCCAACAGCGCCTTCGGCCAGGCCATCGGCATGGCGCGCCGGCGTGGCACGGTGGCGCTGGTGGGGCTGCCACCGGGCGACTTCCCCACGCCGATCTTCGACGTGGTGCTCAAGGCCATCAGCATCACCGGCTCGATCGTCGGCACCCGCGCCGACCTGCAGGAAGCGCTGGACTTCGCCGCCGAGGGCCTGGTCAAGGCCACCATCCATGCCGGCCAACTGGACGACATCAACCAGATCTTCGACCAGATGCGCGCCGGCACGATCGAGGGCCGCATCGTGCTGAACATGGCCTCGTAGCGCTTTTCGCGATAACGGGCCCTAGCGTTCGAGCGGCGCGGCGGCCGGCTGGCCGGCGCCGCTTTCCAGCTTGCGCCAGAGCAGCCGCACCGGCGCCTTGCGCACCAGCGCACAGCGGTACAGGCGGATCTCCAGCGGCACCCGCCAGTGCGCCCCGCCGCTGACCACCAATTCGCCCCGCGCCAGTTCGGCGCTCACGCTCAGGCGCGGCACCCAGGCCAGGCCGAGCTTCTGCATCGCCATGCTCTTCAGGCTGTCGGCCATGGCCGTCTCGTAGACCGTGGTCGAGCGCAGCCCGCGCTGGCGCAGCAGCGCGTTCACCGAACGGCCCAGCGAGGCGCCGGCGCTGTAGGCCAGCAGCGGCACGCTCTGCCCGCCGTCGGGATCGAACAGCGGCGCGCCGGCCTCGTCCACCGCGGATACCGGAACGATCTCGGTGCGCCCCAGCGCCAGCGAGGGGAACAGCTCGGGGTCCATCTGCAGGGTCGCCTCCGGATCGTGGTAGGCGAGGATCAGGTCGCAGGCGCCTTCGCGCAGCGAGTGCACCGCCTCGCCGACGTTGGTCGCCACCAGCCGGCTGTTGACCGGCACGCCGTCGCGGCGCAGCTGCGCCAGCCATTCGGGGAAGAAGCCCAGCGCCAGCGAATGCGCCGCGGCGATCTGCAGCACCTCGCCACGCTGGCCCTCCAGGTTGTGCAGGTAGCGCACCACCTCGCCGACCTGCTCGACCATGTTGCGCGCCGTGACCAGGAACAGCTGGCCGGCCTCGGTCAGCTCCACCGGTGTGCGCGTACGGTTCACCAGGGTCAGCCCTAGGGTGTTCTCCAGGCTGCGGATGCGCCGGCTGAACGCCGGCTGGGTGACGAAGCGGCGCTCCGCCGCCTGGGAAAAGCTGCGCGTCGCCGCCAGCGCGACGAGATCTTCCAGCCATTTGGTCTCGATGTTCATGCGGCCCTCCCGGCGCTGCCTGTGCACAATAACGCTCGTCGACCGAACGGCGTCACAGCATCATTATGCCGATCATGCATGGGGCAGCGGATAACGGCATTGGCCGCCTGGCGGCCGTAACCCTTATGTTAGCGCCTGTCGCGGCCACTGCCGCTTTCCCCCTGGATAAGAGTCATCATGTCCTGTGCTGCATCCTTTCGCCTCGAAAAAGACCTGCTTGGCCCGCTCGAAGTACCCGCCGATGCCTATTACGGCATCCAGACCCTGCGCGCGCTGAACAACTTCCGCCTCTCCGGCGTGCCGCTGTCGCACTTTCCCAAGCTGGTGGTCGCCCTGGCCATGGTCAAGCAGGCCGCCGCCGACGCCAACCGCGAGCTGGGGCATCTCGCCGAGGCCAAGCACCAGGCGATCAGCCAGGCCTGCGCGCGGCTGATCCGCGGCGAGTACCACGAGCAGTTCGTGGTCGACATGATCCAGGGCGGCGCCGGCACCTCGACCAACATGAACGCCAACGAGGTAATCGCCAACCTGGCGCTGGAGCACATGGGCCACGCCAAGGGCGAGTACCGCCACCTGCACCCGAACAACGACGTGAACATGGCGCAGTCGACCAACGACGCCTACCCCACCGCCATCCGCCTCGGCCTGCTGCTCGGCCATGACACCCTGCTGGCCAGCCTCGACAGCCTGGTGCAGGCCTTCGCCGGCAAGTCGGCCGAATTCGCGCACATCCTCAAGATGGGCCGCACCCAGCTGCAGGATGCGGTGCCGATGACCCTCGGCCAGGAATTCCGCGCCTTCGCCACCACCCTCGGCGAGGACCTCGAACACCTGCGGTCGATCGCCCCGCAGCTGCTGGTCGAGGTCAACCTCGGCGGCACCGCCATCGGCACCGGCATCAACGCCGACCCCAGCTATCAGGCGCTGGCCGTGCAACGCCTGGCCACCATCAGCGGGCAGCCGCTGAAACCCGCCGCCGACCTGATCGAGGCCACCTCCGACATGGGCGCCTTCGTCACCTTCTCCAGCATGCTCAAGCGCCTGGCGGTGAAGCTGTCGAAGATCTGCAACGACCTGCGCCTGCTCTCCAGCGGTCCGCGCACCGGCATCAACGAGATCAACCTGCCGCCGCGCCAGCCGGGCAGCTCGATCATGCCGGGCAAGGTCAACCCGGTGATCCCCGAGGCGGTCAACCAGGTGGCGTTCGAGGTGATCGGCAACGACCTGGCGCTGACCCTGGCGGCCGAGGCCGGGCAGCTGCAGCTCAACGTCATGGAGCCGCTGATCGCCTACAAGCTGTTCGACTCGATCCGCCTGCTGCAGCGCGCCATGGACATGCTGCGCGAGCACTGCGTCAACGGCATCAGCGCCAACGAGGCGCACTGCCGCCAGCTGATGGAGAACTCCATCGGCCTGATCACCGCACTCAACCCCTACATCGGCTACGAGAACGCCACGCGCATCGCCGGCCAGGCACTGCTCAGCGGGCGCGGCGTGCTGGAGCTGGTGCGCGAGGAGCGGCTGCTGGACGAAGCCACCCTGGCCGACATCCTGCGCCCGGAAAACATGATCGCGCCGCGCCTGGTGCCGCTGAAGGCCTGATCACCCCGCCGGCCCGGTCACATGGCCGGGCCTCGCTGCGGGCCGCCCGCCGCGGCCCGTCCGCACAATAACAACAACAGGAAATTCCATGACCCAGAGTACGACCCTCTCCGCCCCTCTGCGCCTGCTCGTCCGCCTGCCGCTCTGGCAGCAGATTCTCATCGGCCTGGCCCTCGGCGTCGCCGCCGGCATGGCCTTCGGCGCGGATGCGCAGCTGCTGGCCCCCGTCGGCACGCTGTTCCTCAACGCGATCAAGATGCTCATCGTGCCGCTGGTGTTCGTCTCGCTGGTGGCCGGCATCACCTCGATGCACGACAGCGCCAAGCTCGGCCGCATCAGCCTCAAGACCATCCTCATCTACCTGCTCACCACCGCCTTCGCGGTCAGCATCGGCCTGTTGTTCGGCGCGCTGTTCAGCCCCGGCGAAGGGATGCACATGGTCGCCAGCGGCAGCCAGGAGGCCAAGCAGGCGCCCTCGCTGGTGTCGATCCTGGTCGGCCTGGTGCCGGCCAACCCGGTCACCGCCTTTGCCGAAGGCAACATCCTGCAGATCATCGTCTTCGCCATCGCCCTGGGCGTGAGCATCAACCTGATCGGCGAGCGCGGCGCGCCGGCGGTGCGCCTGTTCGATGCGCTGGCCGAGACCTTCTACAAGCTCACCGACCTGGTGATGCGCGTCGCGCCGATCGGCGTCTTCGCCCTGACCGCCGGCGTGGTCGGCAGCCATGGCGCCGAAGTGCTGCTGCCGCTGGCGGGCGTGATCGGCGTGATCTACCTGGCCAGCATCGCCCATGTGCTGCTGGTCTACGGGGGGCTGCTCGGCCTGCTGGGGCGGCTCAATCCGCTGCGCTTCTTCCAGGGTATCGCCCCGGCGCTGGCAGTGGCCTTCAGTACGTCCAGCAGCTCAGGCACGTTGCCGGTGTCGATCGAATGCGCACGCAAGAACCTCGGTGTGTCCGAGGGTGTGGCCGGTTTCGTGCTGCCGGTGGGCGCCACCATCAACATGGACGGCACGGCGATCTACCAGGGCGTGCTGGCGCTGTTCATCGCCCAAGCCTTCGGCATCGACCTGGGCGCCGGGCAGTACGCGATGATCATCCTCACCGCGACGCTGGCCTCCATCGGCACCGCCGGCATCCCCGGCGCCGGGCTGATCATGCTCGGCCTGGTGCTCACCGCCGCCGGCCTGCCCCTGGAAGGCGTGGCGCTGATCGCCGGGATCGACCGCATCCTCGACATGGCGCGCACCACGGTGAACGTCGCTGGCGACCTGATGACCACCACCCTGGTCGGGCGCAGCGAGCAGGAGTTGGATCGCGCGATCTACGACAGCGGCAACAAGGAGTGAGCGCCCCGCAGCTTGCCAGCGCGCCTTGCTTCAAGCAGGAATCGCCGAGCGCTCGGGCCGTAGCCGTTAGCGCAGGGAATGCCTCAGTCGATACCGAACAGCCCGTTCTCCACGTGCGAGGTCGCCAGACGCTCGCGGATCTCCGGGTCGATGCGCGGGTCGTCCGGGCTGTAGAGCATCACCTGGCGATAGGCGCTGACGCGGTTGATCTCCTTGCCCAGGAATTCCCAGACCACGCGGGTGCAGGCCGGCGTACGCCGATCGCCCGAGGAGACGCCGGTCTTCAGCCCGTTGAGGCGGGTGATGCGGCTCTTGAAGCTGGGAATGAGGATGGTCTGGCTCATCTCGTTGAGCGTCAGCGACTCGTAGTCGATCAGGAACAGGCGGTCCTGCAGGCCGAACGCAGCGCCCAGGTAGCGACAGCGAACCCAGTCCTCGGCCTGGCCGAGCGTCGGGCTGGCGCGTTCCTGGCGCTCCTGGCGCTCGAACAGGTACAGGCCGTTCTCCTCGCGCAGGTGCACCAGGGAGATCAGCACGCTGCCCGGCACCGACAGGCAGTTGGCGTATTCGAAGTAGTAGCCGCAGTAGCGCGACAGGCTCGTGGCCTGCTCACGCAGCGGCTGCAGCAGCGTCAGCAACGGATCGTCCCGCGGCCCGGCCTGGGCCTCCGGGTGGCGCGCACCGACCAGCCGGGCGAACTGCTCCGGCGGCATCTCCAGCTCGTAGCCTTCCACCCCGAAGAAGTCGCCGATGCGCTTGAGGTTGAACGGCGTCGGCCGGCTCTGCCCGCCCAGGTACTTGTTGAACTGGGCGCGATTGATGGCGAGCTTGCGGCACACCTCGGCGATGGAGCGGTAATGGCTGCACAGCAGCTTGAGATTTTCGGCGAGGTGGGAGGTCACAAGCGTTGGCCCTGATCTGACGCGAGTGTCGCCATTCTAGCATCAGGTCGCGTCATATCGCGGCCAGCCGCGAAATTGCTCCGCGTACCCCTGCTGTTGAAACATCCCCGGCTTGCACGGCGCAGCGGCGCGCGCCGGACGCCCTAACAACGACAACAAGGTGAACATCGCCATGCTCGACCTTCTCAACGACCTTATCTGGAGCAAACTGCTGATCGTCATGCTGATCGGCCTGGGCTTGCTCTTCACCATCCGCTCCGGCTTCGTCCAGTTCCGCTATTTCGGCAACATGTTCACGATCTTCGGCCACGCCTTCGAGCGGCAGCCGGGGCAGCTCTCCTCCTTCCAGGCGCTGATGCTCTCGGTGGCCGGCCGGGTCGGCGCGGGCAACATCGCCGGGGTCTCGGTGGCGATCATGCTCGGCGGCCCCGGCGCAATCTTCTGGATGTGGGTGGTGGCCCTGGTGGGCATGGCCACCAGCTACTTCGAGTGCTCGCTGGCGCAGCTGTACAAGCGCCGCGAACCGGACGGAACCTACCGCGGCGGCCCGGCGTTCTACATCCAGCACGGTCTGGGCCAGCGCTGGCTGGGCATCGTCGTGTCGATCCTGCTGCTGATGACCTTCGGCTTCGGCTTCAATGCCGTGCAGTCGTTCACCGTCGCCAGCTCGCTGCACGACACCTTCGGCGTACCCACCGTGGCCAGCGGCATCGCCCTGACCCTGGTAATCGGCGGCATCATCTTCGGTGGCATCCGCCGCATCGCCAAGTGGGCCGACGTGCTGGTGCCGGTCATGGCCTTCTCCTACCTGGGCATGGCGCTGTTCGTCATCGGCAGCAACACCAGCGCGGTACCGGAAACCTTCGGCCTGATCTTCCGTAGCGCCTTCGGCCTTGAGCAGGCCTTCGCCGGCGGCATCGGCGCAGCCATCCTGATGGGCGTCAAGCGCGGCCTGTTCTCCAACGAGGCGGGCCTGGGCAGCGCGCCGAACGTCGCCGCCGTGGCCGAGGTCAAGCACCCGGTGGCACAGGGCATCGTGCAGTCGCTGTCGGTGTTCATCGACACCATCATCCTGTGCAGCTGCACCGCGCTGATCATCCTGCTCTCCGGCGCCTACGAGCCGGGCATGGACCAGGCCGGCGTGGTGCTGACCCAGACCGCCGTCGCCGCCGTCGTTGGCGAGTGGGGCCGGGTATTCGTCAGCATCGCGCTGCTGCTGTTCGTGTTCACCACGCTGATCTACAACTACTACCTGGGCGAGAACGCGCTGGGCTTCTTCACCGAGAAGCGCACCCCGGTGGTGATCTATCGCGTGCTGGTGATCATCCTCGTGCTCTGGGGTTCGGTGCAGGACCTGGGCACCGTATTCGCCTTCGCCGACGTCACCATGGGCCTGCTCGCGATCTGCAACCTGATCGCCCTGGCACTGCTGTTCAAGGTCGGCCTGCGCCTGATGCGCGACTACGACAACCAGCGCAAGGCCGGTGTAGAGTCGCCGGTGTTCGATCCCGCGCAGTTCGCCGATCTCGATCTCGACCCTGCCGCCTGGCCGGCCAAGGCCGGGGACGACGCCGCCGCTCGTTCCTGAGGCTTTTTGTAGGAGCCCGGGGGACGCCCAGGCTCTTACAGGGACCGCATCAACTCCCACCCTTCGAGGAGATCCCATGCCGGCTTCCAGAAAACTCCTGGTGCTGTACACCGGCGGCACCATCGGCATGCAGCAGAGCGCCGACGGGCTGATGCCCGCCTCCGGCTTCGCCGAGCGACTGCGCGCCCAGCAGGCCTTGCACCCGGAACGGCAGCTGCCGGAGTGGCAGTTCCGCGAACTGCTGCCGCCGATCGACAGCGCCAACATGAACCCGCACAACTGGCTGGCCATGGTCGCGGCCATCCGCCGCGGCGTCGAAGCGGACGGTTGCGACGCCGTGCTGGTGCTGCACGGTACCGACACCCTGGCCTACAGTGCCGCGGCGCTGAGCTTCCTGTTGCTGGGGCTGGGGCTGCCGGTCGTGCTGACCGGCTCCATGCTGCCGGCCGGCGTGCCGGGCAGCGATGCCTGGGACAACCTGTTCGGCGCCATGCAGGCGCTGCAGCTTGGGGTGGCGCCCGGCGTGCACCTGTACTTCCACGGTGCCCTGTTGCATGGCGCACGCGCCAGCAAGCTGGGCACGGCGACTCTCGACGCCTTCGCCGAGCCGCCACGCCAGCGCCGCGGCCAGCGCGCCGCGGCCATTCCGTCCAGCCTCGATTACCGCACCCCGCGCCGGCCGGTCGATCTCGCCGTGCTGCCGCTGTTTCCCGGCGTGCAGGCCGCCCAGCTACGGGCGCTGCTGGCCAGCGGCGTGCAAGGGCTGGTGCTGGAATGCTACGGCAGCGGCACCGGGCCGACGGACGATGCCGAGCTGCTGGCCGCGCTGCAGGAGGCACAGGCGAACGGCGTGGTGGTCGTCGCGATCAGCCAGTGCCCGCAGGGGCACGTCGAGTTCGGCCTGTATGCCGCCGGCAGCAAGCTGGCCGCCTGCGGGCTGTTGAGCGGCGGCGGAATGACCCGCGAGGCGGCGCTGGGCAAGCTGTTCGCCCTGCTCGGCGCCGGGCTGGCGCCGGCCGAGGTGGCGCACTGGTTCGCCCTGGACCTGTGCGGCGAGCGCGCCGACTGAGCAATCCTCAGCCTTCGCCGTCCCCGTCGGGCGCACGCGCCAGTTCGATCCAGAAACGGCTGCCGACGCCCGGCTCGCTGTGCAGGCCCATCTGGCCATTCATCAGCCGGGCGAACTCCAGGCACAGCGACAGGCCGATGCCGGTGCCCTGGATCACGCTGTTCTCCCGACCCAGGCGCTGGAAGGGTTCGAAGACCTGCCCCTGCTGCTGCGGGTCGATGCCCAGGCCGGTGTCCTCCACCAGGATGCGCACGCAGGCGCTGCTGGCTTCCACGCGCAGGCCGATGCGCCCCTGCGGGACGTTGTACTTCATCGCGTTGGACAGCAGGTTCAGCAGCACTTGGCGCAGGCGCAGCGGCTCGGCGAACACCCGCAGCCGCGCCTCCGGCAGCTGCAGGTCCAGCTCCAGGCCGCGCTGCTGGATTTCCAGGGTGATCATCTCGGCACACTCGCGGACCAGGTCGCGCACCTCGACCGCCTGCAGTTCGAGCCGCGGCCGCTCCGTCTGCAGGCTCGACCACTCGAGGATCTCCGCCAGCAGCTGGTTGAGGTGGCGACTGGCGAGGAGGATTTCGTCCAGGTATTCGGCGGCCTCGGCCTGGCTCTCGTCGTCGCAATCCATGCGCATCAGCTGGGCGAAGCCGAGGATCGCATTGAGCGGGGTGCGCAGTTCATGGCTGATGCCCGACAGCAGGTGGCTCTTCGCCTCGCTGGCGGCCTGCGCCTGCAACGTCGCCGCGCGCAGCTCTTCCTCGCCACGCTTGAGCGCATCGATATCCACATGGGTGCCGGCCAGGACCCAGGCCAGGCCGGTCTGTGGGTCGCATTCGAGCACCCGCCCGCGGGTCAGCAGCCAATGGTAGCGGCCCGTGGCGTCGGCGAAGCGGTACTCGGCCTCGTAGCGCTGCTGCAGCCCCTGCTGGATTCGCTGCACTTGCGCCAGCGCCGCCGGCAGGTCGTCGGGGTGAATGCGCTCGCGGAAGCGCTCGCCGTTGAGCCGCCCGGACGGTAGCCCGAAGCGGCCGACCATGTTGCCGCGCAGCTGCAGCATGCCGTCGCGCAGGTCGTACTCCCAGAGGCTTTCGGTGGCGCTCTCCAGCACCAGCTCCAGGCGGCTCTGGGTATGCGAGCGCTGCGTCTCGCTATGCTCCAGCTGTTGGCCGATGGCCAGGGTGTGCCGGGCCATCTCGTCCAGCTCGCGAATCTGCGCCTGCACCGGTTGCGGGCGCCAGCGGCCCAGGCCGATCTCGCCCATCGCCCGCGAGATACCGGCGATCGGCCTCAGCAGCGCCTGGCTGAGCCGGCGTGCACGCCACCACATGAAGGCGAAGAAGCCGATGTAGAACAGCACCAGGCCGGCGATCAGCAGGTAGCCGAGATGCTGGTAGCGGCTGGCCAGGGTGTGGGTCTGGCGGAACACCTCGGCCTCGTCGACCACCGCCAGCAAATGCCAGCCGGTCTGCGCCACGGTGGTCCAGGCCACCAGCTGCGGCCGGCCACCAAGCCTGACCTGCTGCACCCCGCGGATACGCCCGGCGATGGCCGCGGCCAGCTCGGCGGTCTCGCCGCGCCGGTCGAGGCGGAAGTCCTCGGGCTTGAACATCTCCCGGCGGATCGCCTCCAGGTAGGAGTGATCGGTCAACTCGGCGAGGCCGAAATCCTTCTCGCCGGGCTCGGGCAGCGCCATGATCGACAGGTCGTCGTCGACCAGCAGGGCGTAGCCGCTCCAGGGCACCCGCAGCTGGCCGATCTGCTCGAGGATGCCGCTGACGGTGATGTCGATACCCACCACCCCTTCGAGGAAATCGCCGCGGTACACCGGGGCGATGGCCGACATCATCCAGCCGTGCCCGGCGGGGTCGAGGTAGACCTCGGTCCAGACCACGCCATGCGCCGGGTTGTGCGCGGCATCGGCCAGGTAATAGAAGTTGTAGGCGGGGATATCCATGTCCGCCGGGTACTGGTCGAGGGTGAAGAACCAGGGGTAGATGTGGTTGAGGCTGTCCCAGCTGTTGAAGTACAGGCTGGCCACCAGCGGATGGCGCGCCTTCAGCTCCCTCATCAGCGGCTCGAGACGGCGCAGCCGGGCGATCTTGTCCAGATCCTGCCGCCCGGCCGGGGTGGCGCTGGAATAGAAGACCGCCGCGCCACCGTCGTCGGCCGGGCTGTAGCGCACCCCGCCGGGGCTCAATGCCAGCGCCGGCGGCAGCGCCGGTTCGCCGGCGAGCAGGGCGTCGGCGGTGAGGTTGCGGTACAGCTCGGTCAGCGCGGCGATCTGGCTCAGTTGCTCGTTGATCAACCGCGATTCCAGGTTGACCGAAGCCTGCAGGTCGGTCAGCGCGGTCTGGCGCAGGTGCTCGATCTGCGCGTCGCGAATGGCGCTGTTGGTCAGCAGGTAGACGGCGATGAGTGCCGTTTCCACCAGGATCAGCGGAATCAGGGCACTGCGAACGAAGGCACGCCAGATCCACTGGCGCAGCCCGATGGGACGTCTCGTGGGCACGACTGGGCTCCAGCGAACCGCGGGCGGGGCGCTAAGTGAGAGGACTGGCGGCAGCGCCGGATCATAGCATCAAGCTCGGAAAAACCCATTCCCGCCCGTTGAGCGGCCATGCCCGACCGTCCGGGACTCGCGCCAGTGGCGAGGCGGGCAGAGGCCCGCTACCCTTGCCCGCGCCAACAATAAAAACAAATCGCATCAAGGAGCCGATGTCATGGCCAGATCCAGCACCGCCTGCGCGCTGTTCGCCCTGCTGCTGACGGGCGCCGCCGGCGTCCATGCCGAGTTGCCGGACAACTACCGCGTCATCCTGCAGACCGACAACTTCCCGCCGTTCAACATGGCGCCCAACCTGAAGAACTTCGCCCGCGGCGACGAAGTGCAAGGGATCGGCGCCGACACCGTGCGGGACATCTTCAAGCGCGCCGGCATCGCCTACAGCCTGGCCCTGCGCGGGCCCTGGAGCAGGCTCTACGAACAGACCCTGCAGGACGCCGACCACGGCCTGTTCTCGGTCGCCCGGACCACGCAGAACACCGGGCTGTTCAAGTGGGTCGGCCCGCTGGCGCACCACGACAGCGTGCTGCTGGCACTGCCCGAGCGCGGCCTGAAGCTGCAAAGCCTGGCCCAGGCCGGCAGCTATCGGATCGGCGGCTACAAGAACGGCAGCGTGAACCTCTACCTCGAGAGCCAGGGCCTGGCGCCGGGCGACAGCCTCAGCGACCCGGAAAACCTGCGCAAGCTGCTCGGCGGGCGGATCGACCTCTGGGCCGTCGCCGACCCGGTGTGGCGCTACTACGCGCGCCAGCAGGGCGTGGAGGAACGGCAGTTGCAGGTGGTGCTGAACTTTCGCAGCGAGCCGCTCTACCTGGCGCTGAGCCGCGACACGCCGGACGAGGTGGTCGAGCGCCTGCAGCAGGCACTCGACGCGGTCATCGGCGAAGGCTACGCCGGCTGCAGCAAGACCCCCGATCTCTGCTACCTGATCCGCGATCGCGGCAAGGTGCTCGCCGGCAGCCGCTGAGCGCGCCCAGGGGACGCGCCGCAGCTCGTGGCCAGGCTTCAGCCCTGCAGGTAGCGCGGCTTGGGCGTGGCCATCGGCAGCGGGCCGTCGCCGATCAGGCGGAACCTGCCCTGCTCGGCGTCGTAGGCGCGGATTTCGCTGGTCTCGATGTCGTACAGCCAGCCATGGATGAACAGCTGCCCGCTGGCCAGGCGTGCCGCCACCGAGGGGTGGGTGCGCAGGTGGTCGAGCTGGGCGACGACGTTCTCCTCGGTGAGGATGCCCAGGGTGTCGTGGTTGGCGCAGCCGCAGTTCTGCTCGACGACGATCTTCGCCACCTCGGCATGCCGCAGCCAGGCCTTCACCGTCGGCATGCGTTCGAGTTCGGCGGGGTTGAGCACCGCCTTCATCGCACCGCAGTCGGAATGACCGCAGACGACGATGTGCTGCACGCCGAGGGCCATCACGGCGAACTCGATCGCAGTGGAAACGCCACCGTTCATCTGCCCGTACGGCGGCACCACGTTGCCCACGTTGCGGGTGACGAACAGGTCGCCGGGCGAGCTCTGGGTGATCAGCTCCGGAATGATCCGCGAGTCGGCGCAGGTGATGAACATCGCCCGCGGCGTCTGCTCGTAGGCGAGCTTCTTGAACAGTTCGCGCTGCTGCGGGTAGACCTCCTCGCGGAAGCGCTTGACGCCTGAGACGATGTGTTCGAGGGCCTCCTGGGCGGTTTCGCTCGTCTTGCCGTCGCTCATGTTCAGTTCTCCAGTTGCAAAGGTAGGCGCCATCACGGCGCGTCAGAATACGGACCAGCCGATGCGCTGCGACAGCGCCTCCAGCGCGGCCATGCCGATCAGCGAGTTGCCGGCGGCGTTGAGCTCCGGCGACCAGACGCAGACGGTGAAGCGGCCGGGTACCACCGCGGCGATGCCGCCGCCGACGCCGCTCTTGCCGGGCAGCCCGACCCGATAGGCGAAGTTGCCGGCCTCGTCGTAGAGGCCGCTGGTAGCCATGATGGCGTTGACCTGCTTGGCCTGACGCGGCGCCAGCACGGCCTCGCCGCTCTGCGGGCAGACGCCGTCGCGGGCGAGGAAGCCGAACGCACGGGCCAGGTCGACGCAGCTCATGCGCAGCGCGCAGTGGTGGAAATAGCTGCGCAGCACCGCCTCGACGTCGTTGTGGAAGTTGCCGAACGACTGCATCAGATAGGCCATGGCGGCGTTGCGCGCGCGGTGCTGGTACTCGGACTCGGCGACGCGGGTATCCGAGACGATCAGCGGGTTGCCGGACAGGTGGCGGACGAAGTCGCGCATTGACAGTTCTGGCGTGGCGAAGCGCGACTGGTTGACGTCGCAGATCACCAGCGCACCGGCGTTGATGAACGGATTGCGCGGCCGGCCGCGTTCGAATTCCAGCTGCACCAGCGAATTGAACGGTTGCCCGGAGGGTTCGTGGCCGAGGCGCTCCCATAGCGATTCGCCGCGATGACCGATGGCCTGCACCAGGCTGAACACCTTGGAAATGCTCTGGATCGAGAAGGGCGTCTGCGCGTCGCCGGCGTGGAACAGCTCGCCGTCGGCGCTGCACACGGCGATGCCCAGCTGATCGGGCGCCACGTCGGCCAAGGCCGGGATGTAGCTGGCCACACGGCCCTGCCCGAGCAGCGGGCGCACCTCGTCGAGAATCTCCTGCAACAGCGCGTGCATCGTCAGCTCCATCGGTCCTGGTGGAGGATGGACGCCCGCGCGGGCCACGGCATCACAGCGCGGCTCAGAACTTCTCCGGGCGCAGCACTTCCACCTCGGCCAGGTAGCAGACCATGGCGAAATTGGCGTAGTAGCGCGCCTGCAGGTGCTCGGCGATGCGCTCGGCCAGTTCGCGGTTGCAGATCACTTCCAGGCGGATGTTGCCGTCGCTGTCCCAGCCGGCGCTGCGCACGCCGCGGCTGCCGCTGCCGCGGGCGTCGGACAGGGTCCAACCGGGGGCGCCGAGGGTTTTCAGGTCGGCCTCCAACTTGTGCTCCAGCGCCGCCTCGCAGATCACGGTCAGCAGTGTTCGATTGTGCGCGTTCATCTCAGAACCCCCAGGCGATCAGCCGCTCGGCCAGGGCCAGGTAGAGCGGAATGCCGATCAGGATGTTGAACGGAAAGGTGATGCCCAGCGACGCGGTCAGCGACAGCGACGGATTGGCCTCCGGCACCGCCAGACGCATCGCCGCCGGTACCGCGATGTAGGACGCACTCGCCGCCAGCGTGGCGAGCATCGCCGTGCCACCCAACGAGAGCCCCATGAAGCGCGCCAGCAGCGCACCGATCAGCGCACCGATCAGCGGCATCGCCAGGGCGAAGGCGGCGAGCTTGACCCCGTAGCGCTTGAGCGAGCCGAGCTGGCCGGAGGCGATCAGGCCCATCTCCAGCAGGAAGAACGCCAGCACCGGTTTGAACATGCTGGTGTACAGCGGCTCCAGCGGCTTGATCGCCTCCTTGCCGGCGATCGCCCCGATCAGCAGGCCGCCGAGCAGCAGCATGATGCTCTTGCCGAGGAAGATCTCGCGGCCCAGCTCCTTCCAGTCGGTATCGCGCGAGACGCCCTTGGCCAGCAGGATGCCCACCAGGATCGCCGGAATCTCGAGGATCGCCACGAACAGCGGCATGTAGCTTTCGAAGAACATCTCGCGCGCCGCCAGGTACGCCACCACCACGGCGAAGGTACCGGCGCTCACCGAACCATAGTGCGCCGCCACCGCCGCGGCGTTGACCCGGTCGAAGCGCAGGCCGCGCAGCAAACCGAACGCCAGGATCGGCAGCAGCACGCCCAGCGCCAGCACCAACAGCGACTGGCCGAGCAACGCCGCACTGGCCTGCTCGGCCAGCTCCACCCCGCCATGCAGACCGATCGCCAGCAGCAGTACGATCGACAGCGTCTCGTAGAGCGCTGGCGGTAATTTCAACTCGCTCTTCACCAGCCCGGCGAACAGGCCGAAGACGAAGAACAGCACTACCGGGTCGATGCCCATCTAGATTCTCCACGGCTCGGAAATTGAGCTGCCCGAAAAAAAGGAGCCGCATGGGCTCCCAAAGGGGACGCGTTGCCAGCGCCGCGCGTTCCGCTGTCCGTTGCGCAGCCCGACCCGGCGAGACAGGACGACGCTGGCCTGGCGCAAGCGGATCGCCGCGCCAGCCTTCACTCAGCCCTCGATCTCGATCAAGACTTCTCCCGGATTCACCCGGTCACCTTTGCCGACGTGCACGGCCTTGACGGTGCCGGCGATCGGCGCCTGGATCTCGGTTTCCATCTTCATCGCCTCGCTGACCAGCACGGCCTGGCCGGCCTTGACCGCATCGCCTTCCTTGACCAGCACGTCGACCACGTTGCCCGGCATGGTGGTGCTGACGTCGCCCGGCGCGCTGGCCTGCTTGCGCTTGCTGCCGCCGGCGCCGACGAAGTCGTTGAGCGGCTCGAACACCACTTCCTCCGGCATGCCGTCGATGGACAGGTAGAAGTGGCGCTTGCCCTCGGCCTTGACGCCGACCCCGGTGATGTCGACGCGGTAGCTCTCGCCGTGCACGTCGATGACGAACTCGGTCGGCACGCCTTCCTGGCCGGCGACGCCCGCGGTACCGGGAATCGGCAGCAGCGCCTCGGGCTGCAGGGTGCCGGCCTCGCGCTCCTCGAGGAACTTGCGGCCGATGTCGGGGAACATGGCGTAGGTCAGCACGTCCTCCTCGCTCCTGGCCAAGGCGCCGATGTCCTTGCGCAGCTTGTCCAGCTCGGGCAGCAGCAGGTCGGCCGGGCGGCCCTCGATGACCTCCTCGCTGCCGATGGCCTGGAAGCGCAGGTGCTCGTTGACCGGCGCCGGCGCCTTGCCGTAGCGGCCCTGCAGGTAGTACTTCACCTCGGTGGTGATGGTCTTGTAGCGCTCGCCGGCGAGCACGTTGAAGAACGCCTGGGTGCCGACGATCTGCGAGGTCGGGGTGACCAGCGGCGGGTAGCCGAGGTCCTTGCGTACCTTGGGAATCTCGGCCAGCACTTCGTCCATGCGGTGCAGCGCGCCCTGCTCCTTGAGCTGGTTGGCGAGGTTGGAAATCATCCCGCCGGGGACCTGGTTGACCTGCACGCGGGTGTCGACGCCGGTGAATTCGCTCTCGAACTGGTGGTACTTCTTGCGCACGGCATAGAAGTACAGGCCGATCTCCTGCAGTAGTTCCAGATCCAGGCCGGTGTCGTACGGCGTGCCCTTGAGCGCAGCGACCATCGACTCGGTGCCCGGATGGCTGGTGCCCCAGGCCATGCTGGAGATGGCGGTATCGATGCGGTCGGCGCCGCTCTCGATGGCCTTGAGCTGGCACATGCTGGCCACGCCGGCAGTGTCGTGGGAGTGGATCACCACGTCCAGCTCCGGCAACGCCTGCTTCAGCGCCTTGACCAGCTCGCCGGTGGCGTAAGGGGTGAGCAGCCCGGCCATGTCCTTGATGGCGATGGAGTCGATGCCCATGGCCGCCATCTGCCGCGCCTGCTCGACGAAGGCCTCGACGGTGTGCACCGGGCTGGTGGTGTAGGCGATGGTGCCCTGGGCGTGCTTGCCGCTCTTCTTCACCGCGCGGATGGCGGTTTCCAGGTTCCGTACGTCGTTCATCGCGTCGAAGATGCGGAACACGTCGATGCCGTTCTCCGCCGCCTTGGCGACGAAGGCTTCGACCACGTCGTCGCTGTAGTGGCGGTAGCCGAGCAGGTTCTGCCCGCGCAGGAGCATCTGCAGGCGGGTGTTGGGCAGCGCCGCCTTGAGCTGGCGCAGGCGCTCCCAGGGGTCTTCCTTGAGGAAGCGCACGCAGGCATCGAAGGTCGCGCCGCCCCAGACTTCCAGCGACCAGTAGCCGACGCGGTCGAGCTTGTCGCAGATCGGCAGCATGTCCTCGGTGCGCATGCGGGTCGCCAGCAGCGACTGGTGGGCGTCGCGCAGGATGGTGTCGGTGACCGTAATCTTCTTGCTCATGGTGTGTTCCTCACAGGCCTGCGTGGGCGGCGATGGCGGCGGCGATGGCCAGGGCCAGCTCGCCCGGCTTGCGTTTGATCGAGTAGTTCAGCAGTTCCGGATGGTTGTCGACGAAGCTGGTGTTGAACTGGCCGCTGCGGAAGTCCGGGTTGGCGAGAATCTGCTGGTAGTAGGTGGCGGTGGTCTTCACGCCCTGCACGCGCATGTCGTCCAGCGCGCGCGAGCCGCGCGCCAGCGCCTCTTCCCAGGTCAGCGCCCAGACCACCAGCTTCAGGCACATGGAGTCGTAATACGGCGGGATGGTGTAGCCGGTGTAGATCGCCGTGTCGGTGCGTACGCCCGGGCCGCCGGGGGCGTAGTAGCGAGTGATCTTGCCGAAGCAGGGCAGGAAGTTGTTGCGCGGGTCCTCGGCGTTGATGCGGAACTGCAGGGAGAAACCGCGATGCTGGATGTCCTCCTGCTTGACCGACAGCGGCAGGCCGCTGGCGATGCGGATCTGCTCGCGAACGATGTCGATGCCGGTGATTTCCTCGGTGATGGTGTGCTCCACCTGCACCCGGGTGTTCATCTCCATGAAGTAGACCTGCCCGTCGGCGAGCAGGAACTCCACGGTACCGGCGTTCTCGTAGCCCACCGCCTTGGCCGCGCGCACGGCCAGGTCACCGATGTAGGCACGCTGCTCGGGGGTCAGCTGCGGGCTCGGCGCGATCTCGATGAGCTTCTGGTTGCGGCGCTGGATCGAGCAGTCGCGCTCGAACAGGTGCACGGTGTTGCCGAAGCTGTCGGCCAGCACCTGGGCCTCGATGTGCTTGGGCTCGACGATGCACTTTTCCAGGAACACCTCGGCGCTGCCGAAGGCCTTGGTCGCTTCGGAGATCACCCGCGGGTAGGCCGCCTCCAGCTCCGCCCGCGAGTTGCAGCGGCGGATGCCGCGCCCGCCGCCGCCGGAGGTGGCCTTGAGCATCACCGGATAGTCGATACGCTCGGCCTCGCGCAGCGCCTCGGCGAGATCGGCGACATTGCCCTCGGTACCCGGCGTGACCGGCACGCCGGCCTTGATCATGCTGCGCCGCGCCTCGGTCTTGTCGCCCATGCGGCGAATCACCTCGGCCGAAGGGCCGACGAACCTGATCCCGCGTTCGGCGCAGATGTCCGCCAGGTCGGCATTCTCGGAGAGGAAGCCGTAGCCGGGATGCAGCGCATCGCAGCCGGTTTCCACCGCCAGGTTGACCAGCTTGCGCGGGTTCAGGTAGCCGGCCAGCGGGTCCTCACCGATGAAGTAGGCCTCGTCGGCGCGCTTGACGTGCAGCGCATGGCGGTCGGCCTCGGAAAATATCGCCACCGAGCGCACGCCCATTTCGGCGCAGGCGCGGACGATGCGCACCGCGATTTCCCCGCGGTTGGCGATCAGCAGCTTCTTGATCACGCTGTCTTCCCTCGGATCGTTGAGCAGGCGACCCGATGCCGGGCCGATGATCACTCGCCTATGGCAGCGAGTTTTTTCACCCTACGCCCGCTGGGGCGATTACTTAAAATGAATAATTGTTTGATTGAGCATAAGTAAAAACTTATATATAACGGCTATTTGGCGTAATCTTGGCCGGATGGTCAAGGTTACGTCGGGCATGAGCCGATACAGCCATCCTTCGATGAATAGCGGAGAACAGGATGCGAAAATCGCTGATGCGCATGACTTTGCGCCAGTTGCAGGTGTTTCGTGCGGTTTGCGAGAGCCGCTCCTACAGCCGCGCCGCGGAAGAAATGGCGCTGACCCAGCCGGCGGTGAGCCTGCAGATCCGCCAGCTGGAAGAGCTGGTCGGCCAGCCGCTGTTCGAATATGTCGGCAAGAAGCTCTACCTCACCGACGCCGCCGAAGCGCTGCAGCGTGCCAGCACCGATATCTTCGGCCGCCTGGACAGCCTCGACATGCAGCTGTCCGACCTGCAGGGCTCGCTGCAGGGGCAACTGAACCTGGCGGTGGAATCCAGCGCCAAGTACATCACGCCGCACCTGTTCGCCGCGTTCAGGCGCCTGCACCCGGAGGTCAGCCTGCAGCTGGTGGTGGTCAACCACGCCCAGGCGGTGCGCCGTCTGAACCTCAGCCGCGACGACCTGCTGATCATGAGCCAGGTACCCGCGGACATGCCGCTGGACTTCCTGCCCTTCCTCAACAACCCCATCGTCGCGGTGGCGCCGCCGGAGCATCCACTGCGCGCGCGCGGCGAGCTGCAACTGCAGGACCTCACCGCCTACCCACTGCTGGTGCGCGAAAGCGGCTCGGGCACGCGCAAGGCCTGCGAGGAATACTGCCACCAGAAGCGCGCGCATTTCGCCCAGACCCTGGAGATCGGCTCGCTGGATGCCCAACGCGAGGCGGTGATCGCCGGCCTCGGCCTGGCGCTGCTGCCGCGCCACGCGGTGTACCAGGAGCTGGCCCAGGGCCTGCTGTGCGAACTGCCGGTGGCGGAGCTGCCGCTGTTTCGCAGCTGGTGCGCGGTCAACCTCCGCGGCCGCCGCCTGTCGCCGGTGGCCCAGGCGTTCCTCGGTTTCATCCGCAGCGAACGCGAACTGATCGCCGGGCTGGCCAGGCGCTTCGACGCGGCCGGCTGAAGCAACTGCCGATGCCCGAGCGTTCGCGGGTAGGTTGGCGCTGAGCGAAGCGAAGCCCAACGGGGCATTGGCGCGAACCCGTTGGGCTTCGCCGCTACGCGGCTCAGGTTGCGCGCCCCGACCCAGCCTACGGTCGGGCGGCCACCCTCCAGGCCAGCGTGGCGCCCGTAGGTTGGGTTGAGCGAAGCGAAGCCCAACATGGCGGATCATCAGTCGGCACCCAATCACGGCGCACGGTGCCCATGCCACGCGCGCGCCAGGCTGCGCTGACCCGCCATTCCCCACTCAGGCCCGCAGCAGGCGCAGGCCGTTGAACACCACCAGCAGGCTGACGCCCATGTCGGCGAACACCGCCATCCACATGGTCGCCTGGCCAGCCAGGGCGAAGCCCAGGAACAGCGCCTTGATCACCAGGGCCAGGGCGATGTTCTGCCGCAGGATGGCGGCGGTGGCGCGCGACAGGCGGACGAAGGCGGGGATCTTGCGCAGGTCGTCGTCCAGCAGCGCCACGTCGGCGGTTTCGATGGCGGTGTCGGTGCCGGCGGCGCCCATGGCGAAGCCGATCTCGGCCCTGGCCAAGGCCGGCGCATCGTTGATGCCGTCGCCGACCATGCCCACCGGCCGGCCATCGGCCTGCAGGCGCGCGATGGCGTCGAGCTTGTCGGCCGGCAGCAGGTTGCCGAAGGCTTCGTCGATGCCCACCTGGGCCGCGATGGCCTGTACCGTGTGCGGGTTGTCGCCGCTGAGCATGGCGGTCTTGATTCCCAGTTTGTGCAATTCGGCGATGGCCACACGGCTGCTCTGCTTCACCGTGTCGGCCACGGCGAACAGCGCCAGCGGGCGCACCGAATCGCACAGCACCACCACGCTCTTGCCCTGGCGCTCCAGGCTGTCCAGGCGCGCTTCCAGCTCGGTGCTGCACAGGCCCAGCTCCTCCACCAGGCGGTGATTGCCGAGCTGGTAATCCTGCCCCGCCACCCGGCCACGCACGCCGCGCCCGGCCAGGGCCTGCAGGTCCTCGACCGCCAGCGGCTCGATGCCCTCCTCCCGCGCCCGGCTGGCCAGCGCCAGGGACACCGGATGGTCGGAGCGCGCCGCCAGGCTGGCGGCCACGGCCCGGAAGCTACCCTCCACATCCGCCACCAGCGCCTGATGGTCGGTCTGCCGCGGCTGGCCGTGGGTGACGGTGCCGGTCTTGTCCAGCGCCAGGCGGGCCAGATGCCGGCCGCTTTCCAGGTAGACCCCGCCCTTGACCAAGATGCCCTTGCGCGCCGCCGTCGCCAGACCGCTGACGATGGTCACCGGGGTCGAGATCACCAGCGCACAGGGGCAGGCCACCACCAGCAGCACCAGGGCGCGGTAGATCCAGTCGAACCAGGCGCCGCCCATCAGCAGCGGTGGCAGCGCGGCGACGGCCAGGGCGAAGAGCACCACCGCCGGGGTGTAGACCTGCGCGAAGCGGTCGACGAAGCGCTGGGTCGGCGCCCGCGACGCCTGGGCCTGCTCCACCGCATGGATGATGCGCGCCAGGGTGGTGTCGCCGGCCAGCGCAGTGCTGCGGTACTCCAGTTCGCCGGCGCCGTTGAGGGTGCCGGCGAACAGCGGGTCGCCCGGCCCCTTGTCCAGCGGCAGGCTCTCGCCGGTGATCGGCGCCTGGTCGACCGTCGAGCGGCCGGCGAGCACCTCGCCATCCAGGCCGATGCGCTCACCGGGGCGCACCCGCACCCGCGCCCCCAGCGGCACCTCGGCCAGCGGCAAGGCGATCCAGCTGCCGTCGGCCTGCTGCACGCTGGCCTGCTCCGGGGCCAGTGTCATCAAGCTGCGGATGGCATCGCGCGCGCGGTCCAGCGATCTGGCCTCGATCAGCTCGGCGACGGTGAACAGCACCATGACCATGGCCGCTTCCGGCCACTGGCCGATCAGCAGCGCGCCGGTCACCGCGATGCTCATCAGCGCGTTGATGTTGAGGTTGCGGTTCTTCAGGGCGATCCAGCCCTTGCGGTAGGTCCCCAGCCCGCACAGGCCGATGGCCAGCAGCGCCAGGACGAAGACCGGCCAGCTACCCTCCTGGCCACTGAAATGCACGAGCTCGGCCGCCAGCGCGGCCGCCCCGGCCAGCGCCAGGGTCCACCAGCGCCGGACCGGGGCGATGGCCGGCGGCGGTGCGGCGCCACCCGCCGTGCCCTGGGGCTCGGCGCTGAAGCCCAGCTCGCCGATGGCGGCCAGGGCCGCCGGCAGCGCATCCGCGGCGTGCTCGACGGTCAGCACGCGGTCGATCAGGTTGAATTCCAGCGCCCCGATGCCCGGCATGCCGCCGAGTCGCTCGCGGATCAGGCGTTCCTCGGTGGGACAATCCATCTGTTCGATGCGCAGCCGGGTGCGCTCGCCACTGCCGCGCCCGCTTCGGCTGGCAGCGGACGCCTGGCCCTCCTCGTGGCGCCGTTGCGGGTTGGGCTGGTCATGACCGCAGCATTGATTCATGGTGTGTGCCTCTCCTGCATCCCTGTTGCGGAGTAGGCACCCTGAAGCCACTATAGGGTCAAGCACCCGTGCGGAGGTGAAGATGAAAATCGGCGAACTGGCCCGGCTGACCGCCTGCCCGGTGGAAACCATTCGCTACTACGAGCGCGAAGGCCTGCTGGAGAGCCCGGCCCGCAGCGAGGGCAACTACCGTATCTATGGCGAGCGTCACGTCGAGCGACTGACCTTCATCCGCAATTGCCGCCTGCTCGACATGACCCTGGAGGAAATCCGCGCCCTGCTGCGCCTGCGCGACCGGCCCGAGGAGAACTGCGGCGGCGTCAACGACCTGGTCGACGCCCACATCAGCCACGTGCAGGCACGCATCGCCAGCTTGCAGGCCCTGCGCGAGCAACTGCTGGAACTGCGCCGCTGCTGCGCGGCGGCGGACGACGGCCTGCCGTGCGGCATCCTCCAGCAGTTGAACCTCAGTGGCGCGGTCAGCCTGCCGGAGCAGGAACACCCGTCACACGTCGGCAGGAGCCATGGGCACTATCAGGCTGTTGAAAAACTACCTGCGTTGCCATCGCGGCGTTGAAAACAGGCTCGTGCGCGAGTCCGATCAAAATGCTCATTTACCACTCGTAAGCTGCGCTTTTTCGCCTGTTTTTGCCTTGCGCTGGCTGCCTCGCCTACGTTTTTTAACAGCCTGCTAGGGGGCTGTGCCCGCTATCCGCGGGCATGGCCCCGCGCCTGCAGGCGCCAGGTCATCGCTAGCGCACCGCCTGTGCCGGCGCTCCCTCGTTGCGCAGGTAGCTGGCGACCATCGGTTCGGGGAAATCGACCAGCTCCTGCTGCAGCTGGCGTTGCTCGGCATAGGACTCGATGGCGCGGCGAAAACGCATGCGCCGCTCGTCCTGTTGCTTGCGGCGGGTCTTGCTGTCGAGATTGGCGGTGGCGTCGTTGTAGCGATGCATCGGCGGTCTCCCAGAACAGGGTGAGGGGAGACCAGCATCCGCAGTGCGGATGACACCCTGAAGTCAGGGCGATGACGCGTCGATGAAGGCGATCGAGCGGCCGTCATTCCTCGTGCGACTTGATCGTCTTCGGCGACAACCGCAGGCTGCGCAGGCTGCGCTTGACGCTTTTCAGGTGGTTGACCAGGCTCGGCCCACGGGCCATGGCCACGCCCATCGCCAGCACGTCGATCACCACCAGGTGGGCGATACGCGACGTGAGGGGCGTATAGATCTCGGTGTCTTCCTGCACGTCGATGGCCAGGTTGATGGTCGCCAGCTCGGCCAGCGGGGTCTGGCTCGGGCAGAGGGTGATCAGCGTCGCGCCGGACTCGCGCACCACGTTGGCGGTGATCAGCAGGTCCTTGGAACGCCCCGACTGCGAGATGCAGATCGCCACGTCGCTGGGCTTGAGGGTCACCGCCGACATCGCCTGCATGTGCGGGTCGGAATAGGCCGCGGCGCTGAGCAGCAGGCGGAAGAACTTGTGCTGGGCATCGGTGGCCACCGCGCCGGAGGCGCCGAAGCCGTAGAACTCGACCCGTTCGGCCTGGGCGCAGGCGGCGATGGCGCGTTCCAGCGCCTGCGGGTCGAGGCGCTCGCGCACCTCCATCAGGGTGTGCAGGGTGGTGTCGAAGATCTTCAGGCTGACGTCCATCACCGAGTCGTTCTCGCTGATGGCGAACTGGCCGAAGCTGGCACCGGCGGCCAGGCTCTGCGCCAGCTTCAGCTTGAGGTCCTGGAAGCCCAGGCAACCGATGGCCCGGCAGAAGCGCACGATGGTCGGCTCGCTGACCCCCACCGCATGCGCCAGGTCGGCCATGGAGCTGTGCATCACCGAGGCCGGGTCGAGCAGGACATGGTCGGCCACCTTCAGCTCCGACTTCCGTAGCAGGCTTCTCGATTGGGCGATGTGTTGCAACAGATTCACGGTCCGGACTCGCTATGATCACGTCTGAGGGCGGTTATGGGGGCACCTGGAGCGCCGCATTGGCCGTCAGCGGGTTGTAGTGGGTCGGTAGTTATACTACATGGCTCGTTCGATCGCCCAACAATTGACCCGTTTTAAGCTACGAGGAGTGATGCCGTGTCGATTTCCTGTGACATGCTCGTGTTCGGCGGCACCGGCGACCTGACCCTGCACAAGCTGCTGCCGGCGCTCTACCACCTGCACCGCGACGGTCGCCTGCATGCCGACGTGCGGATTCTCGCGCTGGCGCGCAAGAAGTTCGACCGCGACGGCTACCTGGCCCTGGCCGAACGCCACTGCCGGGCGCAGGTGGCACGCAGCGACTTCAGCCCCGCCGCCTGGCAAGCCTTCGCCGAACGCCTCGACTACTTCGCCATGGATGCCACCCAGCGCGGTGAATTCGTCCGCCTGGCCCACCACATCGGCCAGGCCGACGGCCGCGTGCGGGTCTACTACCTGGCCACCGCGCCGGACCTGTTCGAGCCCATCGCCGACCACCTGGAAAGCGCCGGGCTGGCCGGCGCCGAGGCACGCATCGTGCTGGAAAAACCCATCGGTCATTCGCTCGACTCGGCACTGGCGATCAACGCGGCGATCGGCACGGTGTTCGCCGAACCGCGCATCTACCGGATCGACCACTACCTGGGCAAGGAAACCGTGCAGAACCTCATGGCCCTGCGTTTCGCCAACGCGCTGTTCGAGCCGATCTGGCGTGCCGGGCACATCGACCATGTGCAGATCACCGTGGCCGAGACCCTCGGCGTGGAGAACCGCGGCAGCTACTACGACCGCGCCGGCGCCATGCGCGACATGCTGCAGAACCACCTGCTGCAGCTGCTCTGCCTGGTGGCGATGGAGGCCCCGGTGCGCTTCGACGCCGAGGCGGTGCGCAACGAGAAGGTCAAGGTGCTCGAGGCGCTCAAGCCGATCACCGGCATGGACGTGATGGACAAGACCGTGCGCGGCCAGTACGGCGCCGGGCAGATCGGCGGGCACGACGTGCCGGCCTACTACTTCGAGCACGCCATCGACAACGACAGCGACACCGAGACCTTCGTCGCCGTGCAGGCGGAAATCGACAACTGGCGCTGGGCCGGCGTGCCCTTCTACCTGCGCACCGGCAAGCGCATGGCGAAGAAGCGCTCGGAGATCGTCATCACCTTCAAGCCGGTGCCGCACCTGCTGTTCAAGAAGGGCGAGACCAACCGCCTGGTGATCCGCCTGCAGCCGGAAGAGAGCATCAGCCTGCAGCTGATGGCCAAGGCCCCCGGCAAGGGCATGCAGCTGGAACCGGTGGAACTGGACCTCAACCTCGCCCACGCCTTCAGCAGCACCCGCCGCTGGGACGCCTACGAGCGCCTGCTGCTGGACGTGATCGAAGGCGACTCGACGCTGTTCATGCGCCGCGACGAGGTGGAAGCGGCCTGGCGCTGGGTCGATCCGATCCTGCGCGGCTGGCACGGCTACTACCGCAAACCGCGGCCCTACCCGGCCGGCCAGGATGGCCCCGAACAGGCGCACCAGTTCATCGAACGCCAGGGGCGCCAATGGTGGCACTGAGGCGCCGCCCGGTAACTTCGCCGCAGCCGCCGTATAGTGCGAGACAGAGCGGATCGCGACACTTTCGTTGCGGCTTAGTTCGAACCCCTGGATCAGCCGATACAACTTCCACGCTGACCGGAGAATTATCCACGGCAAACTTACCGCCACACGACTGAAACATATTTCGTGATCGCCCCCCAGCGCAACGCACGCATATCCACTGCGTCTCGCCTAGTTCATCGCGAGCGATAGCGCCGAGCATCACCTGCACCATCCGCACCACTCCAGGCGCTTCGAGCGCCCCCTGCCGTCCGGCCTGAAGCCCAGATAATACGCGGCCTTCAGCACCCTGAATGGCCGCCCGATGCGAACTTCCGCGACGCAGCGAAATCCCGGCAACATATCGCCCGATGAACTATCGACGTAACGCCAATTTCACAGTGTTGAAACGACTTGAAATATACGTCCTGAACTATCTGAAACTTCGCCAGTTTCCCGGACATATGCAGCGCAGGGCGATACCACATATGCGGATGGCGGGTTGAGAAAACTTTCCCGATGTGTTTACCCTGAAAAAGGATTGAATCAACAACCCCAAAGGATTTGTTTTGAGTTTTGCTACCGTAACGCTCCGTCGTCCAACCGACGGCGACGGTTATTCCCTTCATCAGCTGGTAGCCCGCTGCCAGCCCCTCGATACCAACTCGGTCTACTGCAACCTGCTGCAGTGTTCCGATTTCGCCGATACCGCCATCGCCGCCGAAGATGCCCAGGGCCGCCTGGTCGGCTTCATCTCCGGCTATCGCCCGCCGTCGCGGCCGGACACGCTGTTCGTCTGGCAGGTCGCCGTCGACGACGCCATGCGCGGCCAGGGCCTGGCCCTGCGCATGCTGCTGGCACTGGCCGCACGGGCGGCCCGCGAGCACGGCGTGCGCTTCATGGAGACCACCATCTCGCCGGACAACGCGGCGTCCCAGGCGCTGTTCAAGCGGGCGTTCGCCCGGCTGGACGCCGCCTGCAGCACCCGCACGCGGTTCTCCCGCGCCGCGCATTTCGCCGGGCAGCACGAAGACGAGGTGCTCTATCGCGCCGGCCCCTTCGCCATCCCCGAGCTGGATGCCTCCCACCGAGAAGAAGAACTCAAGGAGCACGCATGAAAACGTTTGAACTGAACGAATCCAAGGTTCGCAGCTACTGCCGATCCTTCCCCGTGGTCTTCACCCAGGCCCGCGGGGCCGAGCTGGTCACCCGCGACGGCACGCACTACATCGACTTTCTCGCCGGCGCCGGCACGCTCAACTACGGGCACAACCACCCGCTGCTCAAGCAGGCGCTGCTCGACTACATCGCCCAGGACGGCATCACCCATGGCCTGGACATGTACACCGCGGCCAAGGAGCGCTTCCTCGACACCTTCAACCGGCTGATCCTCGAACCGCGCGGCATGGGCAACTACCGCATGCAGTTCACCGGCCCGACCGGCACCAACGCGGTCGAGGCGGCGATGAAGCTGGCGCGCAAGGTCACCGGGCGCCGCAACATCATCAGCTTCACCAACGGCTTCCACGGCTGCAGCATCGGCGCGCTGGCCGCCACCGGCAACCAGCACCACCGCGGCGGCTCGGGCATCGGCCTGACCGACGTCAGCCGCATGCCCTACGCCAACTACTTCGGCGACAAGGCCAACACCATCGGCATGATGGACAAGCTGCTGGAAGACCCGAGCAGCGGTATCGACAAGCCGGCCGCGGTGATCGTCGAGGTGGTACAGGGCGAGGGCGGCCTGAACACCGCCTCGGCCGAATGGATGCGCAAGCTGGAAAAACTCTGCCGCAAGCACGAGATGCTGCTGATCGTCGACGACATCCAGGCCGGCTGTGGCCGCACCGGCAGCTTCTTCAGCTTCGAGGAGATGGGCATCCGGCCGGACATCGTCACCCTGTCCAAATCGCTGTCCGGCTACGGCCTGCCGTTTGCCATGGTGTTGCTGCGCGAGGAGCTGGACCAGTGGAAGCCGGGCGAGCACAACGGCACCTTCCGCGGCAACAACCACGCCTTCGTCACCGCCGCCGCGGCGCTCGAGCACTTCTGGCAGGATGACGAATTCGCCGCCAGCGTGCGCGCCAAGGGCAAGCGCATCGCCGACGGCATGCAGCGCATCGTCCGCCGCCACGGCCCGGACTCGCTGTTCGTCAAGGGCCGCGGAATGATGCTCGGCATCAGCTGCCCGGACGGCGAGATCGCCGCCGCAGTGTGCCGCCACGCCTTCGAAAACGGCCTGGTGATCGAGACCAGCGGCGCCCACAGCGAAGTGGTCAAGTGCCTCTGCCCGCTGGTGATCAGCGACGCGCAGATCGATACCGCGCTGGGCATTCTCGACAAGGCCTTCGCCGCCGTGATGTCCGAACAGGACACCAACCAAGCCGCTTCCTGAGGAGTCGAAAAATGATCGTACGTACCCTCGCCGAGTGCGAGCAGACCGACCGCAAGGTCCACAGCCAGACCGGCACCTGGGACAGCACGCGCATGCTGCTCAAGGAAGACAACGTGGGCTTCTCCTTCCACATCACCACCATCTACGCCGGTAGCGAGACGCACATCCACTACCAGAACCACTTCGAGTCGGTGTACTGCATCAGCGGCAATGGCGAGATCGAAACCCTCGCCGACGGCAGGCTCTACAAGATCGAGCCGGGCACGTTGTACGTGCTGGACAAGCATGACGAGCACCTGCTGCGCGGCGGCAGCGAGGACATGAAGCTGGCCTGCGTGTTCAACCCGCCGCTCAACGGGCGCGAAGTGCATGACGCGAGCGGCGTCTATCCGCTGGAGGCGGAGGCGATCGCCTGAACGCTGTTGGGCTTCGCTCAATCCAACCTACGCACCGCACGCGGTAGGTTGGGTTGAGCCTGCGAAGCCCAACAGCGTTCAGGCCCGACAAACCGAGGAGAAACCGGCGTCCATCGGACAAGCCGGCAACGGACCGGACGGAGGACACAGGAGTGACGACGCAAGATATCGACCTTTACCCCTCGCGCCAGGACGACCAGCCCAGCTGGCAGGCGCGCATCGACCCAGTGGTCTACCGCAGCGACCTGGAGAATGCGCCGATCGCGGCAGAGCTGGTCGAACGCTTCGAGCGCGACGGCTACCTGGTCATCCCCAACCTGTTCAGCGCCGAGGAAGTGGCGGTATTCCGTGCCGAACTCGAGCGCCTGCGCGATGACCCGGCGGTCGCCGGCTCCGGCAAGACCATCCAGGAGCCCGACAGCGGCGCGATCCGCTCGGTGTTCGCCATCCATCGCGACAACCCGCTGTTCGCCCGCGTGGCCAGCGACCAGCGCATCGCCGGCATCGCCCGCTACATCCTCGGCGGCGACGTCTACGTGCACCAGTCGCGGATGAACTTCAAGCCCGGCTTCAGCGGCAAGGAGTTCTACTGGCACTCGGACTTCGAGACCTGGCACGTCGAGGATGGCATGCCGCGCATGCGCTGCCTGTCCTGCTCGATCCTGTTGACCGACAACCAGCCGTACAACGGCCCGCTGATGCTGATGCCCGGCTCGCACAAGCACTACGTGCGCTGCGTCGGCGCCACCCCGGAAAACCATTATGAAAAGTCCCTGCGCAAGCAGGAGATCGGCGTACCGGACGAGCACAGCCTCAGCGAGCTGGCCGAGCGCTTCGGCATCGACTGCGCCACCGGCCCGGCCGGCAGCGTGGTGTTCTTCGACTGCAACACCATGCACGGTTCCAACGGCAACATCACGCCCAGCGCACGGAGCAACCTGTTCTACGTCTACAACCACGTGGACAATGCCGTGCAGGCGCCCTTCTGCGCGCAGCAGCCGCGCCCGCCGTTCGTGGCCGAGCGCGAACGTTTCGAGCCGCTCGAAATCCAGCCGCAACAGTATCTCTGAAGCGTCCGGGCGCGTCTCACCGACGGGCCCGAACGCCGTATCCGGTCGGAGCGTGTCGGCCCGGAGACGAATTCATTTTCCAGCTCGTTGATCGAGGTGCGCACCCGCCGCGCCCGGCCGTTCAACGGCCTGCCAGAATCGGACGCAATATAAAGATGCATACCGTAGAAAAGATCGGCGGCACGTCGATGAGCCGCTTCGAGGAAGTTCTCGACACTATCTTCATCGGCCACCGCGAAGGCCCGGCGCTGTACCAGCGGATCTTCGTCGTCTCGGCCTACAGCGGCATGACCAACCTGCTGCTGGAGCACAAGAAGACCGGCGAGCCGGGCGTCTACCAGCGCTTCGCCGATGCGCAGAACGAGGAAGCCTGGCGCGAGGCGCTGGAGACCGTGCGCCAGCGCATGCTGGCGAAGAACGCCGAGCTGTTCGCCAGTGAATACGAGCTGCACGCCGCCAACCAGTTCATCAACTCGCGCATCGACGATGCCAGCGAGTGCATGCACAGCCTGCAGAAGCTCTGCGCCTACGGCCACTTCCAGCTCTCCGAGCACCTGATGAAGGTGCGCGAGATGCTCGCCTCCCTCGGCGAGGCGCACAGCGCCTTCAACTCGGTGCTGGCGCTCAAGCAGCGCGGCGTCAATGCGCGCCTGGCCGACCTCACCGGCTGGCAGCAGGAGGCGCCACTGCCGTTCGACGAGATGATCGCCAGCCACTTCGCCGATTTCGATTTCGGCCGCGAACTGGTGGTCGCCACCGGCTACACCCACTGCGCCGAAGGCCTGATGAACACCTACGACCGCGGCTACAGCGAGATCACCTTCGCCCAGATCGCCGCCGCCACCGGTGCCCGCGAGGCGATCATCCACAAGGAATTCCACCTCTCTTCCGCCGACCCGAACCTGGTCGGCGCCGACAAGGTGGTGACCATCGGCCGCACCAACTACGACGTCGCCGACCAGCTGTCGAACCTCGGCATGGAGGCCATCCACCCCCGCGCGGCCAAGACCCTGCGCCGCGCCGGCGTCGAGCTGCGCATCAAGAACGCCTTCGAGCCGCACCACGCCGGCACCCTGATCAGCCAGGACTACAAGTCCGAGAAGCCCTGCGTGGAGATCATCGCCGGGCGCAAGGACGTCTTCGGCATCGAGGTGTTCGACCAGGACATGCTCGGCGACATCGGCCACGACATGGAGATCAGCAAGCTGCTCAAGCAGCTCAAGCTCTACGTGGTGAACAAGGATTCCGACGCCAACAGCATCACCTGGTACGCCTGCGGCTCGCGCAAGCTGATCAACCGCGCCGCGCGGCTGATCGAGGAGCAGTACCCGGCCGCCGAGGTCACCGTGCACAACCTGGCCATCGTCTCGGCGATCGGCTCGGACCTCAAGGTCAAGGGCATCCTGGCCAAGACCGTGGCGGCGCTGGCCGAGGCCGGCATCAGCATCCAGGCGATCCACCAGTCGATCCGCCAGGTGGAGATGCAGTGCGTGGTCAACGAGGACGACTACGACGCCGCCATCGCCGCGCTGCACCGCGCGCTGATCGAGCCGGAGAACCACGGCGACGTGATCGCCGCGGCCTGACCGTCATCCGTACCACGCCGCCGGGCCCGTCGCCGATGCGCCCGGCGGTGTGCCGTCCAGACCACAGCCCGCGCCAATCGGCGTAGAATCGCCGCTCTTTTTCGGCAACCCCAGAGTCACCCGCCATGAGTCGCCCCTTCCGCCCCGAGCTGCTGTCGCCCGCCGGCACCCTGAAATCCATGCGCTACGCCTTCGCCTACGGCGCCGACGCGGTGTATGCCGGGCAGCCGCGCTACAGCCTGCGCGTGCGCAACAACGAGTTCGACCACGCCCACCTCAAGCTCGGCATCGACGAGGCGCATGCGCTGGGCAAGCAGTTCTACGTGGTGGTCAACATCGCCCCGCACAACGCCAAGCTGAAGACCTTCATCAAGGACCTGGAGCCGGTGGTGGCGATGGGCCCGGACGCGCTGATCATGTCCGACCCCGGGCTGATCATGCTGGTGCGCCAGCATTTCCCCGAGATGACCATCCACCTCTCGGTGCAGGCCAACGCGGTGAACTGGGCGACGGTGAAGTTCTGGCACGCCCAGGGCGTCTCCCGGGTGATCCTCTCGCGCGAGCTGTCGCTGGAGGAGATCGGCGAGATCCGCGAGCAGGTGCCGGGCATGGAGCTGGAGGTGTTCGTCCACGGCGCGCTGTGCATGGCCTATTCCGGACGCTGCCTGTTGTCGGGCTACATCAACAAGCGCGACCCCAACCAGGGCACCTGCACCAACGCCTGCCGCTGGGAATACAAGACCCACGAGGCCAAGGAAGACGAGCTGGGCAACGCCGTGCAGCGCTACCAGCCCATCGCCGTGCAGCCCGCCGAGCCGACCCTGGGCGTCGGCGCGCCGACCGACGAGCTGTTCCTGCTCGAAGACATCAGCCGCCCCGGCGAGCTCATGGAGGTCAGCGAGGACGAGCACGGCACCTACATCATGAACTCCAAGGACCTGCGCGCCGTGCAGCATGTCGAGCGGCTGGTGCAGATGGGCGTGCACTCACTGAAGATCGAGGGCCGCACCAAGAGCCACTACTACGTGGCGCGCACCGCGCAGGTGTACCGCAAGGCCATCGACGATGCGGTGGCCGGCCGGCCGTTCGACAGGTCGCTGATGGACACCCTCGAATCCCTCGCCCACCGCGGCTACACCGAGGGCTTCCTGCGCCGCCACGTGCACGACGAGTACCAGAACTACGAGCGCGGCTTCTCGCTCTCCGAGCGCCAGCAGTTCGTCGGCGAGCTGACCGGCGGGCGGCGCAACGGCCTGGCCGAGGTCAGGGTGAAGAACCGCTTCGCCGTCGGCGACAGGCTGGAGCTGATGACCCCGCAGGGCAACCTCAACCTGCGCCTGGAAGCGCTGGAGAACAGCCGCGGCGAAGCCATCGAGGTGGCGCCGGGCGACGGCCACACCGTCTACCTGGCGGTGCCGGAAGACGTGGACCTGCACTACGCGCTGCTGATGCGCGAACTGGACGGCGGCACGACACGGGGATAGAAGCGGCTTGAGCCGCGAACTACCGAATGCGCCTACGGTTTCAGGACTCCGGCAGGCCTGCGGCCTGCATCGCCACGAGGGCGCGCCCACAAGGGTGCGGTGTGCACAGGCTGCTTTCGTGGGAGGCCCGACCTCGGGGCGATGCTTTCAGGGCCTCGGTGCATGCGGTACGCGAAGCGCACCCTTGTATCTACGGGGCCGTGCGCCTATCCCAGCAACTCGACGAACTGTTCCACCGGCACCGGCGCGCTGAGCAGGTAGCCCTGGATCTCGTCGCAGCGATTGGCCTTGAGGAAATCCATCTGCGCCTGGGTTTCCACGCCCTCGGCCACCACCTTGCGCTCCAGGCTGTGCACCATGGCGATGATCGCCCGGGTAATCGCGGCGTCCTCGCTGGAATGCTCCAGCCCGGAAATGAATGAGCGGTCGATCTTCACGTAATCCACCGGGAAGCGCTTGAGGTAGCTCAGCGACGAATAACCGGTGCCGAAATCGTCGATCGCCAGCTTCACCCCCAGCGCGCGCAGCTGCTGGCTGATGCCGATGGCGCTGTCGATATCGTCCAGCAGCTGGCTTTCGGTCAGCTCCAGTTCGAGCATCTGCGGCGGCAGCCCGCTCTCCTCCAGCACCTGCCGGACCAGGCTGACGAAATTGCCCTGGCGCAACTGCTTGACCGACAGGTTCACCGAGATGCGAATCTCCGCCCGGCCCTGCTGCTGCCACTGGCGCGCCTGATGGCAGGCCTGGCGCAGGACGAACTCGCCCAGCGGGATGATCAGCCCGGTCTCCTCGGCCAACGGGATGAACTGCCCGGGGGCGACCAGCCCCAGCTCCGGATGGCGCCAGCGCACCAGCGCCTCGGCCGCCTCCAGGGAGTCGTCGGCCAGGCTCAGGCGCGGCTGGTAGAACACCTCCAGCTGGCCGACCTCCAGCGCCTTGCGCAGCTGGTTCTCCAGCTGCAGGTACTCCATGCTCGAGGCCTGCGGACGGTCGGTGAAGAACTGCAGGGTATTGCCGCCCAGGTGCTTGGCCTGCTGCATCGCCATGTTGGCCTGGCGCAGCAGCGTCGCCGCGTCGCGGCTGTTGTCCGGCAGCAGGCTGACGCCGATGGAGGCGCTGATCACCAGCTCCTGCTCGCCGATGACGATCGGCTTGCGGATGCGCGCCAGCAGCCGGCTGCCCACGTGCGCGAGGGTGGCCAGGCTGCCGTAGCCATCGAGCAGCACCACGAACTCGTCGCCGGACAGCCGGGCGATGGTATCGGCCTCGGCGAGCGTCTGGCTCAGCCGGCGCGACACCTCGCGCAGCAACTGGTCGGCCGCCTCGTGGCCGAGGCTTTCGTTGAGGATCTTGAAGCGATCGAGGTCGATGTACAGCACCGCCATGTTGCAGCCGCTGCGACGGCCCCGCTGGCAGGCCTCATGCAGGCGCTCCTTGAGCAGGCCGCGGTTGGCCAGGCCGGTGAGGTCGTCGTAGTGCGTCAGGTAGCGCAGGCGCTCCTCGGCCTGGCGCCGCACGGTCATGTCGGAGACGAAGCCCACCACATGGCTGACGCCGCCCTGGGCGTCGCGCACCTCGCGCAACTGGACCCACTGCGGGTAGACCTCGCCGTTCTTGCGCACCTCCAGCAATTCGCCCTGCCAGCTGCCGTCGCGCTCCAGCGACTGGCGCATCAGCGCGTACTGGCGCTGCGACTCGGCCGAGCTGGCCAGCCGCGCGACGCTGCGCCCCAGCAGTTCCTCGCGGCAATAGCCGGACAGCGCGCAGCAGGCGTCGTTGATGGCGAGGATGCGGTAGCGCGCATCCATGATCACCATGCCTTCGCCGGCGGCCTCGAACACGGTGGCGGCCAGCCGTTGCTGCTCGGCCTGCTGGCGCAGCGCGCTGACGTCGCGGCGGGTGCCGATCATGCGCAGCGCACGCCCGGCATCGTCGCGCTGGATCACCCGGCCGCGGTCTTCCAGCCAGATGAAGCCGCCGTCGGGCCGCGAAGCGCGGTATTCGACGACGTAGAGTTCGGTTTCGCCCTTCAGGTGGGCGACCAGCGTGTCGCGCACCACCGGCAGGTCGTCGGGATGGACATCCGGCAAGGCGGCGCCTTCGTCGTCGAAACGCCGTGGTTGGCCAATGCCGAACACCACCTCGAGGCGGGAATGATGCACGGTGTTGTGCTGCAGGTCCCAGTCCCACAGGCCGAGGCCGCTGGCTTCGAGGGCCAGGCTCAGGCGCGCCTCGCTTTCGCCGAGTTCGTCGGCCACCTTGGCCATCTGCGCGGTCCGCTCGGCGACCCGTTGTTCGAGGCTGTCATAGGCGCTACGCAACTGCTGTTCGGCGTGCCGGCGCTGCTCGATCTCCGATGCCAGGCGGGTGTTGAGCCGCTCGGCGTCGCACCCGGCCTTTTTCAGGCTCTCGATCAGCCGCGCCTTGTGCAGCCGCTGTTCCAGGCCGTCGCGGACCATCCGGTTGAGCTGCCAGGCGATCAGGCTGAGGGTCAGCAACAGGACGAACGCCAGGACGCCCCAGCCCCGCAGGATCGGCTCGCCGCTGGCGATCAGCCCGACGCCGGCCGGCAGCAGGCAGGGCGCCACGAAGCTGAAGAAGGCCGGCAGGCTGACCGCGTACATGATGCTCACCGCCAGCACGATCGAGCCGATGAGCCCGTAGATGAGGACCTGTCGCAGGAAATCGTCCGCCGGCACCAGTTGGACGATGGCATAGGCCAGGGCCAGCGCCGAGATGGCGTTGCCGAGCATGAAATAACGCCGCCAGTGGGGCGCGACCCGGCGTTCGGCCGGGGTGCGTTCGAGCAGCCAGGTCTGCTGCAGCAGCCAGACGGCCGGCACGGCGGCCCACAGCAGCCAGAACAGCAGGTGCAGCAGCGGCTGCCGCTGCCAGAGCAGCACGACGCAGGCCAGGCCGGTGCACAGCGTCAGCAGCGCCGGTAGCCTGGCGCCCATGAGCAGGAGCTGCAGGCGGTCTGCGTCCAGTTCGAGGGACATGCCCGGCTGCTCGCCGAGCGTGCCCGAACGGGCCGGAGAAACGGGGGCCGGTTCTGTCATGTGGCTCATCGTTGTTGTCAGGAATGCTGCCGGTCCACGTCGAATCCGGAGCGCATGCGAGCGGTGAAGCGGCTACCGCGTAGTGGCATGTGGACAGCGTCAGGGGCCAAATGAAAGCCCATTGGCGCGGCGAGAGCAAGCACCGTTCAGTCGCATGACCCGTCAATGGCTCTACGCCGCCTGTTTGGGATGCCGCCCCGCGCCCGACCTGGACCAGCGGCCGCCGCGCGGGCTCCGCCTGGGCTCAGCGATTGCGGATCAGGCACTGCGCGCTGAGTTCCTCGATGCGGGTCGCGCCGAGCATGGCCATGTCCCGCTGCAGTTCCGCCGCCAAGAGCTCGATGGCATGGCTGACGCCCGCCTCGCCGGCATAGGCCGCCGCGTAGTTGAACGGCCGGCCGATGAACACCAGACGCGCGCCCAGCGCCAGCGCCTTGAGCACGTCGGTACCGCGGCGAAAACCGCTATCGACCATCACCGGCAGTTCGCCGACCGCCGCCACTACCGCCGGCAGCGCGCGCAGCGCCGCGATGGTGCCGTCCAGCTGGCGGCCGCCGTGGTTGGAGACGATCAGCGCGTCGGCGCCGGCATCGCGGGCCTTGCACGCATCGTCCGGATGCAGGATGCCCTTGACCACCAGCTTGCCCGGCCAGAGGCGCCGCACCAGCTCGAGGTAGCTCCAGTTCAGGTGGCTACGCCCGGAGAAGTCGCGCTTGACGTTGCGCGAGACCACGGCGACGCCGCGCGTGGCGTAGTTGTTCTCGAAGTGCGGCATGCCATGCTCGAGCAGGGTGCGCAGGAACGTGCCGAACAGCCAGCGCGGCCGCGCCAACCCGTCGAGGGCCAGGCGCAGGCTGGGGCGCAGCGGCGAGCAGAAGCCGGCGCGGCTGTTGTTGTCGGAGTTGGGCGGCACCGGGTAGTCGACGGTGATCACCAGCTTGTCGAAGCCGGCGCTGCGCACCCGCTCGATCAGCGCCTCGATCCCGGCCCGGTCGCCGGGCAGGTAGGCCTGGAACCAGTCGGTGTTGCCGTTCGCCAGCACCTCCTCCATGCGGATCAGCGAACTGCCGCTGAGGATCATCGGAATGCCGGCGCGGGCCGCCGCCCGCGCCTGTACCAGGTCGCCGCGGTAGGCCGACAGCGCGCTGATGCCCATCGGCGCGATGCCGATCGGCAGCGCATAGCGCTGGCCGAACAGCGCGGTCTCCAGCGAGATTTGCGAGACGTCGACCAGCGCCCGCGGTATGAAGGAGTAATCGTCGAAGGCGCTGTGGTTGGCGCTGAAGGTGCGTCCGTCCTCCGCCGCGTTGGCGATGTAGCCGTAGATCGGCCGCGGCAGGTGGCGTTTCGCGGCGCGCTCGAGATCGTGCAGGTTGAGAATCGACGCCAAGCGTCGTGATGGCTTACCCGGCATGTCGTGGTGTTCCCTACTGATGTGGATGGCGCAGCGCCCAGGCCTCGGGGTTGACCAGATCGCGCGGGCGCTCGCCGCGCAGGGCCTGGCAGAGGTTGTCGATCGCGCAGCTGGCCATCGCCTCGCGGGTTTCCCAGGTCGCCGAACCGATGTGCGGCAGGGTCACCACGTTGTCCATGTGCAGCAGCGGCGAGTCGCAAGCGACCGGCTCCTGCTCGAACACGTCGAGCCCGGCGCCGGCGATCAGGCCCTCCTGCAGGGCGCGGATCAGCCCGGCTTCGTCGACCACCTTGCCGCGGGCGATGTTGACCAGGAAGGCCGAGCGTTTCATCGCCTGGCACTGCTGGTAGCCGAGCAGGTGCTCGGTCTGTTCGGTCAGCGGCACGGTGAGGCAGACGAAGTCGGATTCGGCCAGCAGCTGCTCGAAGCTGCGCCGCTCGATGCCCCATTCGGCTTCGAGCGCGGGCTTGGGCGAGGCGTTGCTGTAGAGCACGCGCATGTCGAAGCCCCGCGCGCGGCGGGCGACGGCCTGGCCAATGCGCCCCAGCCCGACCAGGCCGAGCGTCTTGCCGTGCACGTCGTGGCCGAACTGCGCTTCGCCGACGTGCTGCGTCCAGCGCCCCTCGCGCACCATGTTGGCCAGCTCCACCAGCCGCCGGGCGCTGGCCATGATCAGCATGAAGCCGGTGTCGGCGGTGGTCTCGGTGAGCACGTCCGGGGTGTTGGTCAGCAGGATGCCGCGGCGGCTCAGCTCGGCGACGGGCAGGTTGTCGTAGCCCACCGAGATGGTCGAGACGACTTCCAGCTGCGGCGCCTCGTCGAGCATCGCCGGGCTCAGCTGCAGCTTGCCGCCGATCAGCCCGTGCGCCCGGCACAGCGCGGCGCCGACCGCCTCGGGCTGGTGCTGCGGTTCTTCGAAGTAGGTGACCTCGAACGCCTCGCGCAGGCGTTGCAGGTGCGCCGGTTTCAGGCGGCGCAGGGCCACGATGCGTTTCCTGTCCATGCGGTGATCTCCCCTCAGCTGTACTGCAGTCCCGGCATGTCGAAGCCGATCTCGTCGAGCGTGGCGAACAGCTCCCGGCGCTGCACCTCGTCGAGCTCCACCAGCGGCGGGCGCAGCCGCGCCCATTGGCCGAGGCCGCTGCAGCGCGCGGTGACCGCCTTGAGCGCGGGAATCATCGGGAAGCGTTCGAACAGCTTGCGGGTCCGCACCAGCGCGGCCTGCTGCGTGTCGGCGTCGTCCGCCTGCCAGGTCTTCGCCAGCCGGGCGATCGGCGCCGGGTTGACGTTCGCCGTGGCGCTGATGCAGCCGGCGCCGCCGGCGCGCAGGGTCTGCAGCAGGAAAGGCTCGCTGCCGGCATAGACCTGGAAGCCGTCGGCGGCGAACCGGTCGATCATCGCGCGGGTGTTGGCCCAGTCGCCGGAGCTGTCCTTCACGCCGACCACCTGCCGCGGATAGGCCATGCGCAGGCGCTCGATCAGCGCCAGCGACAGCGGCACCTGCGACACCGGCGGGATGTGGTAGAGGTAGATGCGCAGCGCGTCGTCGGCGACCCGCTCGATCACTTCGCTGAAGTAGCGGAACAGCCCTTCGTCGGAGACGCCCTTGTAGTAGAACGGCGGCAGCATCAGCACTCCCTCGACTCCCTTGCCGACCGCATGGCGGGTCTGCGCGACGGTGTCGGACAGCGCGCAGGCGCCGGTCCCCGGCATCAGCCGGGCGGCGGGGATGCCGGCCTCGATCAGGGCGTCCAGCAGGCGGATCTTCTCCTCGACCGAGAGCGAGTTGGCCTCGGAATTGGTGCCGAACACGGCCAGCCCGACATCGGCGGCCAGCAGCCAGCGGCAATGCGCGATGAAACGTTCCATATCCGGCGTGAGGTCCGGGCCGAACGGTGTGATCACCGGCGACCAGACGCGCCCCATGGCATGACTCATGATGCTTTCCTCATATGTCTTGTTCTGCTGGGTCGGTGGGTTCAGGCCAGCTGTGCGCGCCGCCGGAGCGAGGCGATCAGCCAGCGGAACAGCGGGGTGGCCTGCAGGATCGAGAACGCCGCCATGCACAGCAGCACCACGGCGATCGGGCTGGACAGGAAGATGCCGTAGTCGCCGTTGCCGATGAGCATCGACTGGTGGAAGCCGTTCTCCATCACCGGCCCGAGGATCAGCCCGATGACCATCGGCGCCGGCGACACCCCAGCCTTCGACAGCCAGTAGCCGAACAGGCCGAAACCGAGCATCAGCCCCACCTCGAACAGGCTGTTGTTGATGGCGTAGGCGCCGATGACGCAGAGCGCGATGATGGCGCAGGCGATGAAGCCATCCGGGATGCGCGTGACCATCACGCTGGCCTTGGTGAACATCAGGCCGACGCCCAGCAGCCCGAGATTGGCGAAGATCACCGCCCAGATCAGCGTGTAGGTGACATCGCCGTAGTCGGTGAGCAGGTTCGGCCCCGGCAGGATGCCCTGCACCATCAGGGCGCCGAGCAGGATGGCGGTGGCCGAGCTGCCGGGGATGCCGAGGGCGATGGTGGGGATCAGCGCACCGCCGACCACCGCGTTGTTCGCCGCCTCGGGCGCCGCGACGCCGGCCGGGGCGCCCTGGCCGAAGCCGGTCTTGTCCCTGGCGAAACGCTTGGCCTCGTTGTAGGCGAACCAGCTGGCGGTGTCGCCGCCGGTGCCGGGGATCAGCCCGACGACGATGCCGATCCCGCTCGAACGCAGGATGTTGGGCATCAGCGCCTTCAGCTCGGCGAGCCGGGGAATCAGGCGGTCGGTGATGCGGCTGGCGACCTTGGCGGCGGCATTGGAGTGCTCGATCAGCGACAGCGCCTGGGGGATCGAGAACAGGCCGATCAGGGCCACGGTGAAGCTGATCCCGGAAAACAGGTTGATATTGCCGAAGGTCATGCGCGGCGTGCCGGTGGTCAGGTCCATGCCCACCGTGCTCACCAGCAGCCCGACCGCGCCGGAGAACAGCCCGTTGATCACCGAGCCCTGGGCCAGCGAACCGATGATGGTGATGCCGAGCACGGCGATGGCGAACAGCTCGATCGGCCCGAACTGCACCACCAGGCCGCCGAGCAACGGTGCCGCCATGAGCAGCGCGACCCCGCTCAGCAGGCCGCCGATGAAGGACGCGAACAGCGAGATGCCCAGCGCCTTGCCCGCCTGGCCCTGTTGCGACATCGGGAAGCCGTCGAGCACGGTGGCGGCGGCCGAAGGCGTACCCGGCGTGCGCAGCAGGATCGCGGCGATCGAGCCGCCATAGGACGCGCCGACGTAGAGCGAGGCGAGCATGCTCAGGCCGGTGGCGGTATCCATGCTGAAGGTCAGCGGCAGCAGCAGGGCCAGCGCCATGGTGGCGGACAGCCCCGGCATGGCGCCGACGAACAGCCCCAACAGGGTGCCGCCGAGTATCGCAGCGATATTGGACAGGGTCAGCACATTGGCCAACCCGGTCAGGACGATCGAAGTTTCCACGAATAAGGCCTCGCCGAAGGTGGAAGAGCGGCGATCAGGAGATCGCCGGAGGAAGCAGCGGAACGGGGAGCCCGAGGAAATGGATGAACACCAGGCACACCACGGCCACCAGCGCCACCGTCCCGAAGAGCGCGAAACGCACCGACACCGTACGGATCACCAGCAGCGCCACGGCCATGAACGCCACGGTCGACAGCAGGTAGCCGAGCGTATCGATGGCCGCGACGTAGGCGATGGCCAGGGCGAAGACGGCGAAGGCCGCCGCATGACGCGGGCGCGGACGTTCTTCACTCGCCTCGCCACTGCCGGCCGGAGCCCGGCGCAGCAGTTCCGCAAGCACCATGGCCAGCGACAGCAACGCCACGGTCACCGAGTAGATCAGCGGCATCTCGGCCGCTGCCGCCGGGTAGTTCAGCGCATTGACGAAAAACAACCCGGCCAGGGCGATGCCGAAGAGCCCGAGCAATACTCTGTGCTTGTTCATCGGAACCTCCTCCCGGGGCGTTCGCAGGCGCGCTTCACTGCTTGCTACCCACTTCCTGCCAGATACCCTGGAATTCCGTCTCCATGAGTTCGAACATCCTGGCGTAGTCCTCGCCGGTGACGATGTCGATGTTCAGCGCCCGCTTCCGGGCATCCGCGAGAAACGCCTGGTCGTTGCGCAGCGCCTCGAAGGCAGCGATCAGCTGCGTGCGCGCATCCTCGGGAATGTCCGCCGGGGCGCTGTAGCCGCGCGAAGAGCCGGCGACCACGTCGATGCCCTTCTCCTTCAGGGTCGGCACGCCGGGCAGGCTGTCGATGCGCTTCTCGGAAAACACCGCGAGCGCTTTCAGGTTGCCGCTCTGCACCTGGCTGTAGACGGTGCCGACGTTGTTGAAGCTGACGTCGATCTTGTTGCCCAGGGCCGCCGTGGCCGAAGGCCCGTCACCCTGGAACGGGACCTTCTTGAACGACAGGCCGGTGGCCTTCTCGATCAGCAGGGTGGTGAAGAAATCGTCGCCGCCCATGCCGGAATTGCCGACGGTGACGACCCCCGGCTTGGCCTTGGCGGCGGCCAGCAGGTCCTCGATGCTGTTGAACGGGCTGTCCTTGCCCACCACGGCGATGCCCGGATCGGTGACCACGTTGGCGATCGGCGTCAGCTCCCGGATGTTGTAGGTGATCGCATCGTTCATGATGTAGTTGGTCATCAGCATGGGGGTGTTGGTGATGCTGATGATCGAACCGTCCTTCTTCGACTGCTTGGTCAGCCGCGTCCAGGCGATCGCGCCGGTGGCGCCGGGGATGTACTCGTTGATGAAATTGACCCCCAGCTGCTTGCTGAGGTAGGGCTGCACCAGTTGCGCCAGCACATCGCTGCCGCCGCCCGGCTTGAAGCCCTGCAACACCCGGACCTCGTCGCCGGCGACGTATTCCGCCTGGACGGTGAAGGGCGCCGCAACCAGCGTTGCGGCGCACAGGACTACGGTGGACAGTTTCTTGCTCATCTTCATCTCGCTAACTCCACACTATTCTTGGATTTATGTTGTCTGGCGCGAATCGAACCCAGGTCTGTTGGCGCTTCGTCGAGCCGTGGCGCAAGGCCTTCGCGGCGTCCCTTCAGCGGTTATGGATGACTCCTCCTTTCAGCGGTGATGTTCCAATGTCAGCCAGGGCGCGCCGCCGGGCGTGCGAAGCGCGTACTGCGCGACGGCCTGCTCGGCGAAATCGAAGCCCAGTCCGGCCCCCTGGTGCAGCTTGATGTAGCCGCCTTCCTGCTCCAGCTGGCGGTCAATCAGGCGGCGGAAGTTGAGCATCTGGTCGTCCCAGAAGAACTCCACGTAGCGCGCGTTCGGCGTGGCGGCCACCAGCGGCGCGTGCACGTCGTGGAACCAGTGCGGGTACATCGGCACGCCGTAGCCGGCGGCCATGGCGGCGATGCGACGCCATTCGGTGATGCCGCCGCAGACCACCGCGTCGGTCTGCAGGATGGCCGCGCCGCCCTTGTCGAGCAGTTCCTTGTGCCGCCAGCGGCCGACCTCCACCTCGCCGGTGGCCACCGGGATCGAGGTGGCCCGCGCCAGGCGCGCGTGGCTGTCGATGTCGTCGACCAGGAACGGCTCCTCGACGAAGGCCGGGTCGTAGCGCTCGAAGCGGCGCACGTACTGCAGCGCCTCGGTGACGTCGCTCCAGCCGTTGTTGACGTCGAGCATCAGCGCCACATCGGGGCCGATGGCCTCGCGCGCCGCCGCCACCCGCGCCTCCTCCTCCTTCGGCGAGAGGCGGCCGGTCTTCATCTTCACCGCCTTGAAGCCGAGCGACACGTAGTGCGCCAGCTCCTCGCCGAGCAGCTCGGGGGTCTTGCCGTCGAGGTAGTAGCCGCCGCTGGCGTAGGCCAGCACGCGCTCGGCGCTGGCCGCACCGAGGTAGCGGTGCAGCGGCAGGCCGGCGCTGCGCGCGTTGAGGTCCCAGAGCGCGGTGTCGAGGATGCTGATGGCGCGCATGACCACCCCGGCGCGACCCTGCAGCAGGGCTTCCTGGTACATCTCGCGCCACAGCGCCTCGACGTCCAGCGAATCGCGGCCGAGCAGCACCGGCGCCAGCAGCTTTTCCACGGCGACCGGCAGCAGCTCGCCGCCGGCGCTGCCGACGTAGCAGAAGCCGATGCCGGTCACGCCGTCCGCGGAGGTCACCTTGACCAGGCCGTAGTCGCGGGCATGCACGGTGCGGTTGGAGAAGGAGGTGACCCGATCCAGCGGCACCCGGGCCGCGCAGACGGAAATCGAGGTGATGATGGCCATTGCATTGTTTTCCTTGTTATCGGCGATGGAACGACGGGCGAGGCCCGATGTAACCGGTTTCATTTCAGCGGCGAAGCGCCCCGGAAGGCTGTGGCGCTGCGGTTGCGAAGGCTATTGACAGACGCTTGTAACCGCTTACATTTGCTCACTGAGGCGATGTAACCGTTTACAAAAAGCTAGAATCGGTTTTTCCTGATGTCAACCACCGTTCGCTCACGGTGATTTTTTTCGACGAACTGCAATGGGAAACTCCATGCCCCAACCCCCTGCCCTGCTGTCGCGCGCCGGCCTGCGCGACGTCGCCCGCCGCGCCGGCGTGTCGACCGCTACCGTCTCGCGCGTGCTCAACGGCAGCGCGGCCGTGCGTGACGACAAGCGCCGCGCCGTGCAGCGCGCCTGCGACGAACTCGGCTACGTGCTCAACGCCGCCGCGCGCACGCTGTCCTCGCGGCGCAGCATGACCATCGGCGCGGTCGTGCCGACCCTGGCCACCGAGACCTTCTCGCGCCCGCTCGCCGCCTTCCAGCAGACCGTGCACCGGGCCGGCTATACCCTGCTGGTGGCCAGCTTCGGCTTCGACGCCCAGGTCGAGCTGAAGGAAGTGCAGACCATGCTCGAACACGGCGTCGACGCGCTGATGGTGGTCGGCCGCACCCACGACCCGAAGATGTGGCAGTTGATCGAGAGCAAGCGCATCCCCTGCGTGCAGGCCTGGGCGCAGGACAGCCAGCACCCCAGCGTCGGCTTCGACAACGTCGCCGTCGCGCGGCAGATGGTCGACCACCTGCTCGCCTTCGGCCACCGCCGCTTCGCCATGCTGGTCGGCGAACCCTCGTTCAACGACCGGGTCGGCGACCGCATCATCGGTACCCAGGCGCGGCTGGCCGAAGTGGGCCTGGAATTGCCGCCGCACTGGCGCCTGGAGACCAACCTGACGCTGGAAGACGGCATCGCCGCCATGCGCCAGCTGCTGCAAGGGCCGACCCGCCCCACCGCGGTCATCTGCGCCAACGACCTGCTGGCCTTCGGCGCGCTGCTGGCGGCCAGAAGCCTCGGCGTGCGGGTGCCCGAGGATGTCTCGGTGGTCGGCTTCAACGACTTCGACTACGCCCGCCACATGTCGCCGCCGCTGACCACCTTCCGCGTGGAGCTCGAGCAGATCGGCGCCAGCGCCGGCACCTACCTGCTCGACGCACTGGCCGGCAAACCGCGGCCGGGACCGATTGAGACCGCCACCGAACTGATCGTGCGCGGCAGCTCCGGCCCGGCCCCGCAACCGCCCGGCTGAGAGCCCATCACCCCGCCTACCATCGACAGACCGAGAGGTAATTGCCCCGTGAACAACAACAACGACTCCGGCAGCAAGACCCACGACCCGGCGCGCGGCATGCGCAAGGGCCTGACCAACTACGGCGATGCGGAATTCTCGCTGTTCCTGCGCAAGGCCTTCATCAAGGGCGCCGGCTATTCGGACGATGCACTGGAGCGGCCGATCGTCGGCATCACCAACACCGGCAGCGGCTTCAACCCCTGCCACGGCAACGCGCCGCAGCTGATCGAGGCGGTCAAGCGCGGGGTGATGCTCGCCGGCGGGCTGCCGGTGGACTTCCCCACCATCTCGATCCACGAGAGCTTCGCCCACCCCAACAGCATGTTCCTGCGCAACCTGATGTCGATGGACACCGAGGAGATGATCCGCGCCCTGCCGATCGACTCGGTGGTGCTCGTCGGCGGCTGCGACAAGACCGTGCCGGCGCAGCTGATGGGCGCCGCCAGCGCCGGCGTGCCGGCCATCCAGCTGGTCACCGGCTCGATGCTCACCGGCTCGCACCGCGGCGTGCGCGTCGGCGCCTGCACCGACTGCCGGCGCTTCTGGGGCCTCTACCGTGGCGAGGAGATCGACGAAAGGGAGATCGCCGAGGTCAACGACCAGTTGGTCGCCAGCGTCGGCACCTGCTCGGTGATGGGCACCGCCAGCACCATGGCCTGCATCGCCGAGGCGCTGGGCATCATGCTGCCGGGCGGGGCCACGCCGCCGGCGGTCACCGCCGACCGCCTGCGCATCGCCGAGCGCACCGGCGCGCAGGCGGTGGCGATGATCGAGGCCGGCATCACCCCCGAGCGCATCCTCACCGAGAAGGCCTTCGAGAACGCGCTGATGGTGCTGCTGGCCATCGGCGGCTCGACCAACGGCATCGTCCACCTGGCGGCGATCGCCGGGCGCTGCGGCATCCAGATCGATCTCGACCGCTTCGACGAGCTGGGCCGCGACATTCCCGTGCTGGTCAACCTCAAGCCCTCCGGCAGCCACTACATGGAAGACCTGCACAAGGCCGGCGGCCTGGCGCCGGTGCTGCGCGAACTGCGGCCGTTCCTGCACCTGGACGCGCTGACCGTCACCGGGCGCAGCCTCGGTGAGGAACTCGACGCCGTCGCCGCCTTTGCGCAGGAGGTGGTGCGGCCGCTGGACAAGCCGATCTACCCGCAGGGCGGCATCGCCCTGCTGCGCGGCAACATCGCCCCGGCCGGCGCCATCATCAAGCAGTCGGCGGCCAGCGCCGAGTTGATGGAGCACGAGGGCCGCGTGGTGGTGTTCGACGGCCTGGAGGACCTCGCCCGGCGCATCGACGCCCCGGACCTGGACGTCAACGCCGACGACGTGCTGGTGCTCAAGAACATCGGTCCGAAGGGCGCCCCGGGCATGCCGGAGGCCGGCTACATCCCGATCCCGCGCAAGCTGGCGCGCGCCGGGGTGAAGGACATGGTGCGCATTTCCGACGGCCGCATGAGCGGCACCGCGGCCGGCACCATCGTCCTCCACGTCACCCCGGAGGCCGCCGAGGGCGGGCCGCTGGCGCTGGTACAGAGCGGCGACCGGCTGCGCCTGAGCGTCAAGGAACGCTCGCTGCAGCTGCTGGTGAGCGATGAGGAACTGGCCCGGCGGCGCCAGCAGGCCAGGCTGCCCGAGCCCCGCGAAGGCGACGAGCGCGGCTACCGCAAGCTGTTCCTCGACAGCGTCACCCAGGCCGATGCCGGTTGCGACTTCGACTTCCTGCGCAGCCGCGCCGCGCGCGCCAGCGTGCCGCAGCCGCGCTGAACCGACCCGTCGCCCCGTGCGCGGGGCGATTCCCCTGCCACACCTCGAACCCCGATCCGGAGTCCCGAATGAATTCGACCGAACCCACGCAGTACCTGTTCGACCCCGTCATCCCCAGCCTGGCCGTGGCCGGCAGCGACCGGCGCTTCCCGGTGCGGCGCGTCTACTGCGTCGGCCGCAACTATGCCGAGCACGCCCGCGAGATGGGCCACGACCCGGACCGCGAACCGCCGTTCTTCTTCACCAAGCACCCCGACGGCCTGCTGCCGGACGGTGGCGTCTTTCCCTACCCGCCGGGCACCCGCGACGTGCACCACGAGATCGAGCTGGTGGTGGCGATCGGCCGCGGCGGTGCCGACATCCCGGTCGCGCAGGCCCTCGAACACGTCTACGGCTATGCCGTGGGGCTGGACATGACCCGCCGCGACCTGCAGGCCGAGGCGAAGAAGATGGGCCGGCCCTGGGCCGTGGCCAAGGCCTTCGACCACGCCGCCCCCTGCTCGGCGCTGGTGCCGGCGGCCGAGATCGGTCACCCCGGCGAGGGCCGCATCTGGCTCGACATCAACGGCGAGACCCGCCAGGACGGCGACCTGGCCGCGCAGATCTGGAGCGTGGCGGAGGTGATCGCGCACCTTTCGCGGCTGTTTGTGCTCGAGCCGGGCGACCTGGTCATGACCGGCACCCCGGCCGGCGTCGGCCCGGTCGAACCCGGCGACCGCCTGAGCGGCGGCGTGCAGGGCATCGGCCGGCTCGAGATCGTCGTCGGCGACCGGTGACGGCGGGGGAGCACGCCGCCCGGCGTTGAAACGGGCGTCATCGGCGAACGGCTGCACCGTCCGTCGCGGCGCCCTGATAGAATGCCGCGATGCATGACGATCTCTCCCTCCTCCTGAACTCCCTCAACGATGCCCAGCGCCAGGCCGTGGCCGCGCCGCTGGGCCGTCAACTGGTGCTGGCCGGCGCCGGCTCGGGCAAGACCCGGGTGCTGGTGCACCGTATCGCCTGGCTGCACCAGGTCGAACGCGCCTCGCTGCATTCGATCCTCTCGGTGACCTTTACCAACAAGGCCGCCGCCGAGATGCGCCAGCGCATCGAGCAGCTGCTGCACGTCAACCCGCAGGGCATGTGGGTCGGCACCTTCCACGGCCTGGCACACCGCCTGCTGCGCGCCCACTGGCAGGAAGCGAAGCTGGACCAGAATTTCCAGATCCTCGACTCCGACGACCAGCAGCGCCTGGTCAAGCGGGTGATCCGCGAGCTCGGCCTCGACGAGCAGCGCTGGCCGGCGCGCCAGGCGCAGTGGTGGATCAACGCGCAGAAGGACGAGGGCCTGCGCCCGCAGAACATCCAGGCCGGCGGCGACCTGTTCCTCGCCACCCAGTTGAAGATCTACGAGGCCTACGAGCAGGCCTGCGCGCGCGCCGGGGTGATCGACTTCTCCGAGCTGCTGCTGCGCGCGCTGGACCTGTGGCGCAACCATCCAGGCCTGCTGGAGCACTACCAGCGGCGCTTCCGCCACGTGCTGGTCGACGAGTTCCAGGACACCAACGCCGTGCAGTACGCCTGGCTGCGCCTGCTCGCCAAGGGCGGCGAGAGCCTGATGGTGGTCGGCGACGACGACCAGTCGATCTACGGCTGGCGCGGCGCGCGGATCGAGAACCTGCACCAGTTCAGCGCCGATTTCCCGGATGCCGAAACCATCCGCCTGGAGCAGAACTACCGCTCCACCGCCTGCATCCTCAAGGCCGCCAATGCGCTGATCGCCAACAACCAGGGCCGCCTGGGCAAGGAGCTGTGGACCGAAGGCTGCGAGGGCGAGCCGATCAGCCTGTATGCCGCCTTCAACGAGCACGACGAGGCGCGCTACGTGGTCGAGAGCATCGAGAAGGCGATCAAGGACGGCACCAGCCGCAGCGAGATCGCCATCCTCTACCGCTCCAACGCCCAGTCGCGGGTGCTGGAAGAGGCGCTGCTGCGCGAGAAGATCCCCTACCGCATCTACGGCGGCCAGCGCTTCTTCGAGCGCGCCGAGATCAAGAACGCCATGGCCTACCTGCGCCTGATCCAGACCCGCCACAACGACGCGGCGCTGGAGCGGGTGATCAACCTGCCGGCGCGCGGCATCGGCGAGAAGACCGTCGAGACCTTGCGCCAGCTGGCGCGCCAGGACGAGATCTCGCTGTGGGCGGCGCTGCACCAGGCGGTCGGCACCAAGCTCGTCTCCGGTCGCGCCGCCAGCGCGCTGAACGGCTTCGTCGAGCTGGTCGACAGCCTGGCGCTGAAGGTCGAGAAACTGCCGCTGCACAGCATGGCGCAGGTGGTCATCGAGGACTCCGGCCTGCTCGCCTACCACCGCGACGAGAAGGGCGAGAAGGCCCAGGCGCGGGTGGAGAACCTCGAGGAACTGGTCTCCGCCGCACGCGCCTTCGACAACTACAGCGAAGAGGACGACGACATCCAGTCGCCGCTGGCTGCCTTCCTCGACCACGCTTCGCTGGAGGCCGGCGAACAGCAGGCCGGCGACCATGAGGACAGCGTGCAGCTGATGACCCTGCACAGCGCCAAGGGCCTGGAGTTCCCGCTGGTGTTCCTGATCGGCATGGAGGAAGGCCTGTTCCCGCACAAGATGAGCCTGGAGGAGTCCGGCCGCCTGGAAGAGGAACGCCGCCTGGCCTACGTCGGCATCACCCGCGCCATGCAGCAGCTGGTCATCACCTACGCCGAGACCCGCCGGCTGTACGGCAGCGAGACCTACAACAAGGTCTCGCGCTTCGTCCGCGAGATCCCGCCGGCGCTGGTGCAGGAAGTGCGGCTGAGCAACACGGTGACGCGCTCGTTCAGCGGCAAGAGCATGGGCGGCGGCTCGCTGTTCGCTGGCGCCGGCGTGCCGGAAACGCCGTTCAGCCTCGGCCAGCGCGTGCGCCATGCGCTGTTCGGCGAGGGCACCATCCTCAACTTCGAAGGCGCCGGCGCGCAGGCGCGGGTCCAGGTGAATTTCGAGGACGAAGGCAGCAAATGGCTGATGCTCAGCTACGCGAAACTTGAAGCCCTATGAGCTTGACGCTAACGTCAACGTCTCATACCAACAAGAAAGCCACCAAGGAAACCCGCCCCATGAAACGCCGCCATCTGTTCGGTGCTGCCGCTGCCTTGCTCGCTACCCTCGGCCTCGCCGGTTGCAATGACGACAAGAAAGTCGAAACCGCCGGCCAGCAGGCCGCCAGTGAACCGGCCAGGACCTACACTTGGAAGATGGTCACCGCCTGGCCGAAGAATTACCCGGGCCTGGGCACCGCCGCCGAACGCCTGGCCGAACGCGTCAACACCATGAGCGCCGGGCGCCTGACCATCAAGGTCTATGCCGCCGGTGAACTGGTGCCGGCGATGGAAGTGTTCGACGCCGTCTCGCGCGGCACCGCCGAGCTCGGCCACGGCGCCGCCTACTACTGGAAGGGCAAGGTGCCCACCGCGCAGTTCTTCACCTCGGTGCCGTTCGGCCTGTCCGCCATCGAGATGAATGCCTGGCTGAGCAAGGGCGACGGCCAGAAGTTCTGGGACGAGGCCTATGCGCCGTTCGGCGTGAAGCCCATGGTGGTGGGCAATACCGGCATGCAGATGGGCGGCTGGTACAACAAGGAAATCAATGCCCTGGCCGACCTGCGCGGCCTGAAGATTCGCATGCCCGGCCTGGGCGGCGAAGTGCTGGCGCGCCTCGGCGCGACCACCGTCAACCTGCCCGGCGGCGAGGTGTTCACCGCGCTGCAGACCGGCGCCATCGACGCCACCGACTGGGTCAGCCCGTACAACGACCTGGCCTTCGGCCTGCACAAAGCGGCCCGCTACTACTATTACCCCGGCTGGCAGGAGCCGCAGGCGGTGCTCGAACTGCTGGTCAACCAGAAGGCCTTCGACAGCCTGCCGCAGGACCTGCAGGCGATCCTCAGCGAAGCGACCCGCGCCGCCAGCCGCGACATGCTCGACGACTATGTCTACAACAACGCCCTGGCGCTGGACCAGCTCAAGCAGCAGGGTGTGGAACTCAAGCGCTTCCCCGACGAGGTGCTGGCCGCCATGCAGGAGCAGTCGGAGCTGGTACTCGGCGAGCTGGCCGCGCAGAGCGAGCTGAACGGCCGTATCTGGGCCTCGATGAAGGCCTTCCAGGAGCAGGTCAAGCCGATGCACGAGATCTCCGAGAAGGAGCTGTACAACTGGCGTTGAGCGCCCTGACGAGCGGAGCCACCGGGCTCCGTTCGCCTTCCAGGACCAGCGGAAGCGTTTGCCGGCGCCGCCGGACGCGACCAACGGTCGCAAGCAAAAGCTCGTAACATACTGCCCCTCGCCAACCCCTGCCCGGCTCGGCAGGATGGCGCGCGTACCTCTATCCAATAAAGCGGGAACACTCAATGCAACGTGTGCTTAGCATTTTCATGGCGCTGTGTATCAGCCTGACCTTCGCGTTGGACGCCCACGCCAAGCGCTTCGGCGGCGGCAAGAGCTTCGGCTCGGCACCGAGCCACCAGACCCGCCAGGCGCCCCAGCAGACCCAGGCCTCGTCGTCCCAGGCCGGCCGGCAGGCGACCGCCGCGCCCAGCGGCGCCTCGCGCTGGCTCGGCCCACTGGCCGGCCTGGCCGCCGGTGGCCTGCTCGCCTCGATGTTCATGGGCGACGGCTTCGAGGGCATCCAGTTCATGGATATCCTGATTTTCGGCGCGATCGCCTTCCTGCTGTTCCGCTTCCTCGCCGCCCGCCGGCGCCAGCAGCAGCCGGCCATGGCCGGTCATGCGCCGATGCAGCGCGAGATGCCGCAGCAGCCGAGCTCGATCTTCGGTGGTAGCGCGGCACCGGCAGCCGCCCCGGTGATCAACGCCCCGGCCTGGTTCAACGAGCAGAACTTCGTCGCCGCGGCCCGCGAGCATTTCATGGCGCTGCAGCAGCACTGGGACGCCAACGAGATGGACAAGATCGCCGAGTTCGTCACCCCGCAGCTGCTGGGTTTCCTCCAGCAGGAGCGCGCCGAGATCGGTGATGCCTACCAGTCGACCTATATCGACGACCTGCAGATCCAGCTCGACGGCGTCGACGACGATGCCGAGAAGACCACCGCAACGCTGACCTTCAGCGGCGTCGCCAAGACCTCGCGCTTCGACCAGGGCGAGCCGTTCAGCGAAAGCTGGCGCATGGAACGTGCCCAGGGCGAGAACCAGCCGTGGCTGGTGGCCGGTATCCGCCAGAACGCCTGATCGGCACCGTTTCGCAATCCACACCGGCCTGCCTCCGGACAGGCCACGAAGACCCCGCCCCGGCGGGGTTTTTCGTTTCTGCCACGCCCTCCTGCGACCTTTTGCTGGGCAAAAAAACCGGCCGCGGAGCTAACCGCGGCCGGCGCAGCGACGCACCCGGTCATTTCCTGAGGAAGTCCAGCAGGTCCTGATTGAAGCGCGCCTTGTGTGTGTCGGTCAGGCCGTGCGGCGCGCCGGGGTAGACGATCAGCTTCGCATCCTTGATCTGCGCTGCGGAGGCCTTGCCGGAGATGTCCAGCGGCACGATCTGGTCGTCGTCGCCATGGATCACCAGGGTCGGCACGTCGAACTTCTTCAGGTCCTCGCGGAAGTCGGTGGCCGAGAAGGCGGCGATGGAGTCGTAGGTGTTCTTGTGCCCGGCCTGCATGCCCTGCGCCCGCCAGTTGTCGATCAGCCCCTGGGAAACCTTGGCGCCCGGCCGGTTGAAGCCGTAGAACGGGCCGGAGGCGAGGTCCAGGTAGAGCTGCGCACGGTCCTCCAGCGAGGCCTTGCGGATGCCGTCGAACGCTTCCAGCGGCACGCCGTCGGGGTTGTCCTCGGTGCGCAGCATCATCGGCGGCACGGCGCTGACCAGCACGGCCTTCTTCACCCGCCCGGTGCCGTGGCGGCCGATGTAGCGCGCCACCTCGCCACCACCGGTGGAGAAGCCCACCAGGGTCACGTCCTGCAGGTCGAGCGCGTCGATCACCGCCGCCAGGTCGTCGGCGTAGTGATCCATGTCATTGCCCTCCCAAGGCTGGCTGGAACGGCCGTGGCCGCGCCGGTCATGGGCGACCACGCGATAGCCCTGCGAGGCGAGGAACAGCATCTGCGATTCCCAGCTGTCGGAACTCAGCGGCCAGCCGTGGCTGAAGGTCACCACCGGGCCGTCCTTCGGGCCCCAGTCCTTGTAGTAGAGCTGCACGCCATCGGCGGTGGTGATGGTGCTGGCGGTCTGCGCGGCGACGGCGGCGCTGGCGGGCTTCGCCGGTTGCGCGGCCTGGGCGGCGAAGGCGGGTTGCAGCGCGATGGCCAGCAGCGGAATGGCGAAGGTGCGGCTGATGAGGTTCATGGCATGGGTCTCCTGTGCGAATGGGTGGTTGGCCGGGCTCAGTCGGCGATGATCAGCGTGACGTCGATGTTTCCGCGGGTGGCGTTGGAATAGGGGCAGACCACGTGAGCCTGCTCGACCAGGCTCTGCAGCACGTCGCGGGCGACGCCAGGGGCGCTGATGGTCAGTTCGGCCTCGATGCCGAAGCCGGTGGGGATCTGGCCGATGCCGACCTTGCCGGTGATGCGGGTGTCTGCCGGCAGGGCGACCTTCTGTTTGCCGGCGACGAACTTCAGCGCGCCGAGAAAGCAGGCCGAGTAACCGGCGGCGAACAGCTGTTCGGGATTGGTCCCGGCACCACCGGCGCCGCCCAGTTCGCGCGGCGTGGACAGCTGCACGTCGAGCGCCTGGTCGGAGGAGCTGGCGCGGCCTTCGCGGCCGCCGGTGGCAGTGGCAGTAGCGGTGTAGAGGATCTTCTCGATGGACATGACGGTGACTCCTGTTCCTGAAGTTGCCGGAGCGGTGTTGCCCGGTAAGCGCTATTCTCCTCAGCACGAAAAACTATTGGTGATGTAAAATCCGGAAAAGTTGATCAGGAGTACGAAAATGGCCGACCGCCTCGCCGCGCTGATGACGCACTTCCCGATGCGGGCCCAGGTGTTCAATACCGGGCCGCTGTGTGGCATCAACACATTGCAGAGCGATGGCGTGCACGGGCAGCTGCACCTGATTCGCCGCGGTGCGGTGGAGGTCCGCTACGGCCGGGAGACGCTGCACGTCACGCAACCGAGCCTGCTGCTGTTCCCGCGGCCGTTGACGCACCGCTTCATCACCGCGCCGGGCTGCGAGGTGGACATGGTCTGCGCGAACCTGGCGTTCGAGGGTGGCGCCGCCAACCCGATCGCCTCGGCGCTGGCCGATCTGGTCTGCCTGCCGCTGGATGGCGTGTGGGGCGCCGAGCCGGTGCTCTCGCTGCTGTTCGAGGAAGCCTTCGAACAGCGCTGCGGGCGCATGGCGCTGGTCGAGCGGCTGGTGGAGGTGGTGATGATCCAGATCCTGCGTCAGCTGATGGAAAGCAACGCGGTCAGTGGCGGGCTGCTCTCGGGCCTGGCCCATCCACGGCTGCGCAACGCGCTGGTGGCGATGCACGAGGCGCCGGCACAGGACTGGACGCTGGAAGACCTCGCCGGCGCCGCCGGGATGTCACGCAGCGCGTTCGCCACGGCCTTTCGCGAAACGCTCGGGGTGACGCCCGGCCAGTATCTGCAGGGCTGGCGCGTGCGCCTGGCGCAGAAGGCACTGCAGCGTGGGCGACCGCTGAAGGTGATCGCCACCGAGATCGGCTACGGCAGCGAAGCGGCGCTGTCACGGGCCTTCAAGGCGCATTCCGGGCAATCGCCGCGGGAATGGAAAAACCAGCTCGCCGGCCCGACCGGCGCCTGAGCGCTTCGGCAAAACGCCGCTGACGGCCTGGCATCAGGCAGATGGAGAGTGGCCATAGGCCTTAATTCGTCCTCCACTTTTCGCAGGTTTGACTAAGCTGCTTACCAGACGCCGGCAATGCATCGGCGTTCAAGCCTGATAAAAAGGAGAACACCGATGGACATGAACCGTCGACAGTTCTTCAAGGTCTGCGGTGTGGGCCTTGGGGCGTCGAGCATGGCGGCATTGGGCATGGCCCCGCCGACGGCGTATGCCGAATCGATCCGGCATTTCAAACTGACCAACACGCGAGAGACCCGCAATACCTGCCCCTACTGCTCGGTCGGCTGCGGGTTGATCCTCTACAGCCAGGGCAGCGGCGGCAAGAACGTCGCCCAGGAGATCATCCATATCGAGGGTGACTCCGACCACCCGGTCAACCGCGGCACGCTCTGTCCGAAGGGTGCGGGCCTGCTGGACTTCGTCCACAGCCCCAACCGCCTGACCCATCCGGAGGTCCGCGAAGCCGGCAGCAACGAGTGGAAGCGCATCGAGTGGAGCGAGGCCCTCGACCGCATCGCCCGGCTGATGAAGGACGACCGCGACGCCAATTTCATCGAGCGCAACGACAAGGGCCAGACGGTCAACCGCTGGCTGAGCACCGGTTTCCTCGCCGCCTCGGCATCGTCCAACGAGGCCGGCTACATCACCCACAAGGTGGTGCGCTCGCTCGGCATACTAGGATTCGACAACCAGGCACGTGTCTGACACGGCCCGACGGTGGCAAGTCTTGCCCCGACGTTTGGCCGCGGCGCCATGACCAATCACTGGAGCGACATCCAGAATGCCGATCTGGTCCTGATCATGGGCGGCAACGCCGCCGAAGCGCACCCGTGCGGGTTCAAATGGGTCACCGAAGCCAAGGCGCACAACAAGGCGCGACTGGTGGTGGTCGATCCACGCTTCACCCGTTCGGCATCGGTGGCCGATATCTATGCGCCGATCCGTACCGGTACCGACATCGCCTTCCTCGGCGGGCTGATCAACTACCTGCTGGAGAACGACAAGATCCAGCATGAGTACGTGGTCAACTACACCGATGTGGCGTTCATCGTGAAGGAAGGCTTCGGCTTCGAGAACGGCCTGTACAACGGCTACGACGCCGACAGGCGCAGCTACCCGGACAAGTCGGCCTGGGGCTACGAACTGGACGAGGACGGCTTCGCCCGCGTCGACAAGAGCCTCACCCACCCGCGCTGCGTCTACAACCTGCTCAAGCAGCACTACAGCCGCTATACGCCGGAGGTGGTCAGCAACATCTGCGGCACCCCGCAGGACAAGATGCTGCAGGTCTGGGAGGCCATCGCCGAAACCTCGGCGCCGGGCAAGACCATGACCGTCATGTATGCCCTGGGCTGGACCCAGCACTCGACCGGTTCGCAGATGATCCGCACCGGCGCCATGGTGCAGCTGCTACTCGGCAACATCGGCATGCCCGGCGGCGGCATGAACGCCCTGCGCGGCCACTCCAACATCCAGGGCCTGACCGACCTGGGCCTGCTCTCGAACCTGCTGCCGGGCTACCTGACCCTGCCGCTGGAGGCCGAGCAGGACTACACCGCCTACATCGCCAAGCGCACCGCCAAGCCACTGCGCCCGGGTCAGCTGTCCTACTGGCAGCACTACGAGAAGTTCCACGTCAGCCTGATGAAGGCCTGGTACGGCAAGAACGCCACGGCGGAGAACAACTGGGGCTACGACTGGCTGCCGAAGCTGGACATCCCCGGCTACGACGTGCTCAAGGTGTTCGACATGATGTACCAGGGGCAGGTCAACGGCTATTTCTGCCAGGGCTTCAACCCGATCGCCTCGTTCCCCAACAAGGCCAAGGTCAGCGCGGCGCTGGCCAAGCTCAAGTACCTGGTGATCATGGACCCGCTGGCCACCGAGACCTCGGAGTTCTGGCGCAACGCCGGCGAGTACAACGACGTCGACACCGCCAGCATCCAGACCACGGTGTTCCGCCTGCCGACCACCTGCTTCGCCGAGGAGGACGGCTCGCTGGTCAACAGCGGGCGCTGGCTGCAGTGGCACTGGAAGGCCGCCGAGCCGCCGGGCCAGGCACAGACCGACGTGGTGATCATGGGCGGGCTGTTCCATCGCCTGCGCGAGCTGTACCGCAAGGAAGGCGGCGCCTACGCCGAGCCGCTGCTCAACATCGAGTGGGCCTACCGCCAGCCGGAAGAGCCGACGCCGGAGGAGATCGCCCAGGAGTACAACGGCAAGGCGCTGGGCAGCGTGTTCGATCCGCAAACCGGAACCCAGCTGGCCAAGGCCGGCGAGCAGCTGTCCGGTTTCGGCCTGCTGCGCGCCGACGGCAGCACCGCGTGCGGCTGCTGGATCTTCAGCGGCGCCTGGACCCAGGCCGGCAACCAGATGGCGCGGCGCGACAATGCCGACCCCTATGGCATGGGCCAGACCCTTGGCTGGGCCTGGGCCTGGCCGGCCAACCGGCGCATCCTCTACAACCGCGCCTCGGCCGACCCTGCCGGCAACCCCTGGAATCCGCAGAAGAAGCGCCTGGTGTGGTGGGACGGCGGCAAATGGGGCGGCACCGACGTGCCGGACTTCAAGGTCGACTCGCCGCCGGCGGACGGCATGAACCCCTTCATCATGAACCCCGAGGGGGTGGCCCGGCTGTTCGCCATCGACAAGATGAACGAGGGCCCGTTCCCCGAGCACTACGAACCGTTCGAGACGCCGATCGGGCGCAATCCGTTGCACCCGGACAACCCGCAGGCCACCAGCAACCCGGCCGCGCGGGTGTTCAAGAACGACATGGAACTGTTCGGCAGCGCCGACGAGTTCCCCTACGCGGCGACCACCTACCGGCTCACCGAGCATTTCCACTTCTGGACCAAGCATTGCCGGCTCAACGCGATCACCCAACCCGAGCAGTTCGTCGAGATCGGCGAGGCGCTGGCCAAGGAGCTCGGCATCGCCGCCGGCGAGCGGGTCAAGGTGTCGTCCAACCGCGGCTACATCAAGGCAGTGGCGGTGGTGACCAAGCGCATCAAGCCGCTGACGGTCGACGGCAAGACCGTGCACCAGGTCGGCATCCCGCTGCACTGGGGCTTCGCCGGGGTGGCACGCAACGGCTACCTGACCAACACGCTGACGCCGTTCGTCGGTGACGCCAACACCCAGACGCCTGAGTTCAAGTCGTTCCTGGTCAACGTGGAGAAGGCATGATGGCTACTCAAGACGTGATTGCCCGCTCCGCCACGACCACCGAGCGGCCGTCGATCCGCGAACTCGGCGAAGTGGCGAAGCTGATCGACACCTCCAAGTGCATCGGCTGCAAGGCCTGCCAGGTCGCCTGTTCGGAATGGAACGAACTGCGCGACGAAGTCGGCACCAGCGCCGGAACCTACGACAACCCGATCGACCTCACCGCCGAATCCTGGACGGTGATGAAGTTCGCCGAGTACGAGAACCCCGGCAGCGGCAACCTCGAGTGGCTGATCCGCAAGGACGGCTGCATGCACTGCGCCGACCCGGGCTGCCTCAAGGCCTGCCCGTCACCCGGGGCGATCGTGAAATACGCCAACGGCATCGTCGACTTCAACCAGGACCACTGCATCGGCTGCGGCTACTGCATCACCGGCTGCCCGTTCGACATTCCGCGCATCTCCGAAAAGGACAAGAAGGCCTACAAGTGCACGCTGTGCTCCGACCGCGTGTCGGTCGGGCTGGAGCCGGCCTGCGTGAAGACCTGCCCCACCGGGGCGATCGTCTTCGGCAGCAAGGAGGACATGAAGGAGCATGCCGCCGGGCGCATCACCGACCTCAGGGAACGCGGTTTCGACCAGGCCGGCCTGTACGACCCGGACGGCGTCGGCGGCACGCACGTGATGTACGTGCTGCACCACGCCGACCAGCCGTCGCTGTACAGCGGCCTGCCGAACGAGCCGACCATCAGTCCGCTGGTCAGCCTGTGGAAGGGCGTGACCAAGCCCCTGGCCCTGCTGGGCATGGGCGCGGCGGTGCTGGCCGGCTTCTTCCACTACACGCGGGTCGGCCCGGCCCGTGTCGAGGAAGACGAGAACGCCGAACTCAGCGAGCCCGTGGTGCACCAGGTCGACCCCTCGGTGCATGTGGTCGACCCCAAGGAGCCGAGACCCTGAAACCGGCGGCCCTCCACGGAGGGCCGCTCTCGGGGCCGCCGATCGCTCAAGGAGCCAACGATGAACAACAACGACGACATCGAACGCTACAACCCGTCGCAACGGACCAATCACTGGATCGTTGCCATTCTCTTCGTCCTCGCCGCGCTATCGGGCCTGGCGCTGTTCCACCCGGCCCTGTTCGGCCTTTCCGGGCTGTTCGGCGGCGGCACCTGGACGCGCATCCTGCATCCCTTCATCGGGGTCGCGATGTTCGTGTTCTTCCTGGTGCTGGCGATCCGTTTCGCCGGGCATAACCGCATCGAAGCGCGAGACCGCCAGTGGCTCAGCCAGATCAACGACGTAGTGCACAACCGCGAAGACCGGCTGCCCGAAGTCGGCCGCTACAACGGCGGGCAAAAACTGCTGTTCTGGGTGCTGATCCTCTGCATGCTGGTGCTGCTCGCCAGCGGCATCGTCATCTGGCGCGAATACTTCAGCGGCTACTTCGGCATCGTCTCGCTGCGCTGGGCAAGCCTGCTGCATGCGGCGGCGGCCTTCGTGCTGATCGTCAGCATCATCGTGCACATCTACGCGGCGATCTGGCTCAAGGGCTCGATGGGCGCCATGCTCCATGGCACGGTCAGCCGCGCCTGGGCGCGCAAGCACCATCCGGCCTGGTACCGGGAGATCAGCGAGCGCAAGTAAGCGGCACCCCTCGTCCAGCCGGAGCCTCCCCGTACCGCGGGAAGCTCCGGCTGCACGTATCCATCGAAAGCCACGCGGCAGGCTATGCTGTGCGGCACAACCACAAGAAAAGGAGTCCTGCGTGGCAGGCACCATTCTCGAGCCCGGGCAGATCGAAGCCGCTGCCAGCAAACCACCCTTCATCAACCTGCCACCACGCGACCTGTTCGCCTTGCGCAGCGAGCGCCTGGCCCGGCTCGCCGATGGCCACCCGCTCGCCGACTACCTGCGCCTGCTCGCCGCCGTCTGCACGGCACAGCAGCAGGTGCTGGACAACCCACCGCAAACGACGCCACCGGACCCGCACCGCACCCGCGAAAGCCTCAGGCACGACCTGCCGCCGCTGGCCGCCGACACGCTGGTGCGCGACGACGCCTGGCAGCCGCTGCTGGATGCCTGGCTGGACGCCTTCGTGATGCCGGATAACCCTGCCGTAGCCGCCGCTATCGACCAGCTGCGCCGCGCCGACAGCGGCCAGCGCAAGGCCTGGGCCGTGGCGCTGGTCAGCGGCCAGTACGACAGCCTGCCGCCGGCGCTGGCGCCCTTCCTCGGCGCGGCGCTGCAACTGGCCTGGAGCCACTGGCTGCTGCAGCTCGACCTCTCGGCCCTGCGCGAGCGCGAAGACCAGACCCACTGCCCCTGTTGCGGCGCACCGCCGATGGCCGGGGTGATTCGCCATCGCGGTCCGCTCAATGGCCTGCGCTACCTGGTCTGCTCGTTGTGCGCCTGCGAATGGCACTACGTGCGGCTCAAATGCAGCCATTGCCGCAGTACCAAGAAGCTCGACTACCTGCATTTCGAAGGCTCGCCGCAGGGCGTCAAGGCCGAGGTCTGCCCGGAGTGCAACGGCTACCTCAAGCAGCTCTACCTGGAGCTGGCGCCGGACGGCGAAAGCCTCTCCGCCGACCTGGCCACACTGGACCTGGACCTGCTGCTGGCCGACCAGGGCTACAACCGGCAGGCGCCGAACCTGCTGCTGGCGCCGGGAGGCGAGGCATGAGCAGCAGTCACCTGCCCTCGGTCGACAGGCTGCTGCGCGCTCCGGCCTGCCAGCCGCTGCAGCAGCGCTACGGCCGCCAGGCACTGCTCGATACCCTGCGCGACCTGCTCGACGAACTGCGCGAACCGGCCCGCCATGGCCAACTCGCCGCGCTGGAACTGTCCGAAGCGGTGCTCGCCGGACGTGCCGGCGAACGCCTGGCCAGCCAGCACAAAAGCCGCGTGCGCCGGGTGTTCAACCTCACCGGCACGGTGCTGCACACCAACCTCGGCCGCGCCCTGCTGCCGGACGAGGCTATCGAGGCGATCACCCTGGCGGCGCGCTACCCGCTCAACCTGGAATTCGACCTGGCCAGCGGCAAGCGCGGCGACCGCGACGACCTCATCGAAGGGCTGATCCGCGAACTGACCGGCGCCGAGGCCGTCACCGTGGTCAACAACAACGCCGCCGCCGTGCTGCTGGCCTTGAACAGCCTCGGCGCCCGCAAGGAAGGCATCATCTCCCGCGGCGAGCTGATCGAGATCGGCGGCGCCTTCCGCATCCCCGACATCATGGCCCGCGCCGGGGTGAAGCTGCATGAAGTGGGCACCACCAACCGCACCCACGCCAGGGATTACCAAGCGGCCATCAACCCGCGCTCGGGCCTGTTGATGCGCGTGCACACCAGCAACTACAGCGTGCAGGGTTTCACCGCCAGCGTCGCCACCGCCGAGCTGGCTCGCATCGCCCATGCCCACGACCTGCCGTTGCTGGAAGATCTGGGCAGCGGCAGCCTGCTCGACCTCTCGCGCTGGGGCCTGCCCAAGGAGCCGACGGTGCAGGAAGCGCTGCGCGACGGCGCCGACATCGTCACCTTCAGCGGCGACAAGCTGCTCGGCGGCCCGCAGGCCGGGCTGATCGTCGGCAGCAAGGCACTGATCCAGAAGATCAAGAAGAACCCGCTCAAGCGCGCCCTGCGCGTCGACAAGCTCACCCTCGCCGCGCTGGAAGCGGTGCTCAACCTCTACCGCGACCCCGACCGCCTGGCCGAACGCCTGACCAGCCTGCGCCTGCTCAGCCGCCCGCAGGCGGACATCCGCGCCCAGGCCGAACGCATCGCCCCGGCACTGGCCACCGTGCTCGGCGAAACCTGGCAGATCGCGGTCAGCGACGCCCTGGGCATGATCGGCAGCGGCGCGCAGCCGGTGGCGCGCCTGCCCAGCGCCGCGCTGTGCATCCGCCCGCAGCAACCCAAGCGCCTGCGCGGCCGCAGCCTGCGCCAGCTCGAGGAAGCCCTGCGCTGCCTGCCGCTCCCGGTGCTCGGGCGCATCGACGATGACGCCCTCTGGCTCGACCTGCGCCAGCTCGACGACGAACCGGCCTTCCTCGCCCAGTTACCCAAACTGCAAGAGGAGCTGGCGACTTGATCGTCGGGACCGCCGGCCATATCGACCACGGCAAGACCGCCCTGCTGCACGCACTGACCGGCCAACAGGGCGACCGTCGCCGCGAGGAACGCGAACGCGGCATCACCATTGACCTCGGCTATGCCTATGCCGATCTCGGCGAAGGGGCGCTTACCGGCTTTATCGACGTACCGGGCCACGAGCGCTTCGTCCACAACATGCTGGCCGGCGCCAGCGGCATCGATTGCATGCTGCTGGTGGTCGCCGCCGACGACGGCGTGATGCCGCAGACCCGCGAACACCTGGCCATCGTCGAACTGCTGGGCATTCGCCGGGCCCTCGTCGCGCTGACCAAGATCGACCGCGCCGAACCGCAAAGAATCGAAGAAGTTCGCCAGCAGATCGACAACCTGCTCGCTCCTGGGCCGCTGGCCGGGGCACCGATCTTTCCGGTATCCAGCGTCAGCGGCGAGGGCGTCGCTGTACTGCGCTCGGCACTGGTCGACGAAGCGGCCAGGGTCCAGGCGCGCAGCGACGACGGTCACTTCCGCCTGGCCATCGACCGCGCCTTCAGCGTCACCGGCGCCGGCGTGGTGGTCACCGGCACCGCCTTCGCCGGCCGTGTGCGGGTCGGCGACGAACTGCTGCTCAGCCCGAGCGGGAAAAGCGTGCGGGTGCGCGGCCTGCATGCGCAGAACCGCGCGGCCGGCCAGGCCCATGCCGGCCAGCGCGTGGCACTGAACCTGGCCGGCGAACGCCTGACGGTGGAGCAAATCCACCGCGGCGACTGGCTGCTGCAGCCGCTGCTGCACGCCCCGACCCGGCGCATCGACGTCGAACTCCAGCTGTTGCCCGGCGAAGCCCACGAGCTCAAGCACTGGACGCCGCTGCACGTGCACCTCGGCGCCCAGGATGTCACCGCGCGCGTCGCCCTGCTCGAAGGCGAAAGCCTGGCCCCGGGCGAACGCATGTTCGCCCAGTTGCTGCTCAATGCGCCGGCCCATGTGGTGCATGGTGACCGTATCGTTCTGCGCGACCAGTCCGCCCAGCGCACCCTTGGCGGCGGCCGTGTGCTCGACCCCTTTGCACCGCCACGCAATCGCCGTCGTGCCGCGCGGCTGGAGCAACTTCGCGCCCTTGACCAGCCGAGCCTGGAGCAGGCATTGCCGCCACTGCTCGCCAGCGCCACCAATGGCATCGACCCGCAAGGCCTGGAACGCCAGTTCAACCGCCCCCGCGAAGACTGGCAGCTCCCGCACGGCGTATTGGAGATCAGCACACGGCTGGGCCCACGGCTGTTCGACCAGGCCCGCTGGCGCGAACTCGAAACCGCGCTGCTCGACTCACTCCAGCGTTTTCACGAAGAACAACCCGACGAACTTGGCCCCGACCGCGACCGCCTGCGTCGCTACGCCCTGCCGCAGCTGGAGCGGCCGGTGTTCATCGCCCTGCTGGAACAGGCACTGGCCGCCGGCCGCATCGAAACCAGCGGCCCGTGGCTGCACCGCCCCGATCACCGGGTGCGCCTGAGCGATGTGGAAGAAGGTTTGAAAGCGCGCCTGTGGCCACTGCTCGAAGCCGGCCACTTCGACCCACCCTGGGTCCGCGACCTGGCCCGCGACCTCGGCGTCGACGAAACGCAAATGCGCAACCTGCTACGCAAGCTCGCCCGTCTCGGCCTGCTGCAACAGGTGGTTAAAGATCTGTTCTATCCCGAGTTCACCATTCGCCAGCTCGCCGGGCACGTCCTGCAGCTGGAAGCACAAAGCGGCGTGATCCGCGCCGCCACCTTCCGCGACCGCATCCAGCTCGGCCGCAAGCGCAGCATCCAATTGCTGGAACACTTCGACCGCATCGGCTTCACCCGCCGCTTCGGCAACGAACGCAAGGTCCGCCACGACAGCGCGCTGGCAACCGAGGCAAGGCCCGAATAGCCGTCATGGGGCAAGGAAGGAATGTTTCCGCCGCAAAGAAATATGTGACGCATCTCACATAAATGGCATCATATAGCCACTACCGGCGGTCCCGCTTCCCCCATGACCGCCGCCGTGGTTTCCCGGCCCGCCTCTTGCGGGCTTTTTTTTGCTCAACTCTTTTTCGGCTGCGAATCGGGGAAATCCGGATAGTCGTCGCTACCGATCGCCTGCTGCAGTTGCTTCAGGCAGATCTCGATGGCCATGTCCCGGGTACGCTTGCTGCTCCACTCCAGCTCGGCCAGCGTTTCGATCAGATCCTGGTGGCCATCGTCGCAGATGAGCATGCCATGCTGCACGGTAAGCGTCCGCCCCTTGAAACTGAGCTGGACCGGATCCCGCCCGGTCAGCGAAGCACCCTCTGCTATCAGGCAGTCGATATGGTCACGCAGCGCGTGGCAGACACGGCGGTCCTTGGGCATATCACTCACGACACTCTCCCATCCCTGGAAAGAAAAACGTGAATTGTGACGCAGCTCATCCTAATAATCGATAGCAAAATGACATCAGTCATCAGCAGACGCAGCGACACCTACGCACACCCTTGGCGCCGCATCGTTTGCAGGATACCTTGACGTCCGGGCAGCCAGCGTTTCGACACTCACTGCGCCCAAGCGCCACGAGCGCGAGAAACATCCCTTGTAAATCAACAAGGAAGGCAATCGCACCCGGTGGTGCGGCCGGGCTTCAAACCCGGTTGGGGACGGCAGCCGTTCCCGGGTGAGTTCGACTCTCACTGCCTTCCGCCATTTCCCCTACTTCCATCGCAACGCCTGCACATGCGCGTTCGCGGGGTCGAAGTTATCCAGCCGCATGCGTTCGCTGATCGCCGCCAGGGCCGCTTCGCCTTGCGGGAATGTGTCGCGCACGGCGTTCCAGTCTTCCGGCTGCAGGCGCACCATCCAGCCTTCGCCGTAGCAGTCCTGGTTGATCAGGGCAGGATGCTCGAGCAGCGCTTCATTCACCGCCAGCAGCTCGCCGGCGAGCGGGCTGCGGGCCGAGGAGGCGGCCTTGGCGAATTCCACCACGCCGAAGCTGCGCTCGCGGCCAATGCGGGTGCCGACGCGCTTGGGGGTGAAGGCGAAGATCTGCCCGTACAGCGCGCAACCGTAGGCGCTCAGGCCGAGGGTGATGCTGCCGTCGCGCTCCTCGCGCAGCCACAGGCCATGCTCCGGCGCGTAGCGCAGTGCGTCGGGGAATTCCAGGCCGTACAGGTTCATAGGCTCAGCACTCGCTCGTATTCGAGAATCATCTGTGCCAACTCGCCGCCGCTGGAAATCTCGTCCAGCTCGGCGATCAGCGTGCCGGCCTCGAGGCTCACGCCGGGCTGGCGGCACATCAACAGGCGCGCACCGGCCTGCTTGGCACTGCGGATGAAATGCAGCAGCGGCTCGCCGTTTTCCACTGCGCGGAGCGATTCGGCCACCTCCCGGCGCGCCAGCTGCGTGCCTTCGCCGGTGAGGTAGAGCGTGACCTCGGCATCCATGCAGGCCAGCAGGGTGGCGATGTGAAAAGGCGCGGCGCAGCGCGCCGGGGTGCCGGGCCCGCTCGCGACCAGGATCAGTACTCGCTGTGAGGGTGCTTCTGCCACAGGTCTCTCCTTGAAAGGTCCAGCGCCGCTGGGTTGCAGGCAAAGTCGCTTCAGTTCGGCTCATAGCCGGAAACTATCATCACAATAGCCTACAGTTTGCAAATTCATGGTCTAGGATTCCTACGATGCAATAAAAGGAGATCGAGCATGCTGGCAACATTGCTACCGGCCCTTAAAGAACTCGCCTTGCCGCTGAAGTTGAGGCTGTGGGATGGCAAGGAGATCGACCTCGGGCCGTCCCCAAGCGTCACCCTGGTTATCCGGGATTCCAACCTGATCACGCAACTGGCACATCCCAGCCTGGATCTACTCGGTGCCGCCTATGTCGAGGGACAGATAGACCTGCTGGGGCCTCTCGAAGAGGTCATCCGCATCGGCGACGAGATGAGCCGCGCGCTGGGCGAGGACGATTTCCCCCTGCCTGCTCGCGAGGCGCATGACAAGGCCACCGATGCCGAGGCGATCTCCTACCACTACGACCTGTCCAACGATTTCTACCGGCTCTGGCTGGACCGGGACATGGTCTACTCCTGTGCCTATTTCGAAACCGGCCAGGAGGATCTCGACCAGGCGCAGCAGGCCAAGCTGCGCCTGCTCTGCCGCAAGCTGCGGCTCAAGCCCGGCGACCGCCTGCTCGATGTCGGCTGCGGCTGGGGCGGGCTGGCACGCTTCGCCGCCCGCGAGTTCGGCGCCGAGGTGTTCGGCATCACCTTGAGCCGCGAACAGCTCACGCTGGCCCGTGAGCGGGTCGCCGCCGAGGGCCTGCAGGACCGGGTGACGCTGGAGCTGATGGACTATCGCGACCTGCCCCAGGATGGCCGCTTCGACAAGGCGGTCAGTGTCGGCATGTTCGAGCACGTCGGCCATGCCAACCTGCCGCTGTACTGCCAGCGGCTGTTCGGCGCAGTGCGCCCGGGCGGGCTGGTGCTCAACCATGGCATCACCTCGCGGCATCTGGACGGGCGGCCGGTCGGTCACGGGGCCGGCGAGTTCATCGACCGCTACGTCTTTCCCCACGGGGAACTGCCGCATCTGGTGAAGATCAGCAGCTGCATCAGCGAGTCGGGACTGGAGATCGTCGACGTGGAAAGCCTGCGCCTGCATTACGCGCGCACGTTGCAGCTGTGGAGCCAGCGTCTCGAGACGCATCTGCAACAGGCCCAGCAGCTGGTTCCCGAGCGCGCCTTGCGGATCTGGCGGGTGTACCTGGCCGGCTGTGCCTATGGCTTTCGCCGCGACTGGATCGACCTGCACCAGATCCTCGCCAGCAAGCCGCTGCCGGACGGCTCCCACGAGTTGCCCTGGACCCGCGCCGACCTGTACGGCTGACCCCTGCCGGGCCCGCGCCGATGCGGGCCCGGCGGTCAGCGCAGCAACAGCAGCGGGGTATTGGTCGTGCGGATCATGCCGGTGGTGGTACTGCCGACGAAGAACTGGCGGATCCGCGAATGGCCGTAGGCGCCCATCACCAGCAGATCGATGCCGTGCTCGGCCTGATAGGCATGCAGCGCCGGCTCCACCTCCCCGTTGCGCATGGCGACATGCGCCTCGAAACCGCTGGCACTCAACCTGTCGCGTGCGGCCTCCAACTGGGCACGGGCGTCGTCGGTCTCGGCGCCGACCATCACCAGGTGAATCGGCAAACCGCTGAATAACGGGCTGGCGGCCAGCATCTCGACGCCCTTGTGGCTGGTGGCGCTGCCGTCGAAGGCCAGCATCACGCTGCGCGGCACCTCGAAACTGCCGGGCGTGACCAGGATCGGGCGATGCAGCGCGCGGATCACGTTTTCCAGCTGGCTGCCGATGTGCCGGATGGCATCGCCACTGTCCTCGCCCTGGCGGCCGATCACCAGCAGGCGGGTCTCGTCCTGCAGTTCGTACAGCGTCTCGACCAGATCGCCGTGCCGCTGCCGGCACTCCGGTTGCGCGCTGCCGGCCGCGATCGCCCGCTGTCGCGCCGCATCCAGTAGCAGCCGGCCTTCTTCCAGCGCCAGCTTGGCGCGCTTCTCGTCCAGCGTCGCCAGCTCGTGCAGGAGGAATTCCCGGCTGCCCAGGCCGATGATGCCGCTGAGGTCGCCCGACACCGGATATTGCTGCCGGTCCAGCACATGCAGCAGAGTCAGCGGCGCCCCCAGGCGCTGGCTGGCCCAGACCGCGCAGTCGCCGACCGCCGCAGCCTGTGGGGAACCGTCGATACACGCCATTACGTGGGTCATTTCGTCCTCCTGGTCAGTGACTCATGAGCTTGTCGATGGCATCGGGTTTGTCATGCACCCCAAAGCGGTCGACGATGGTCGCGCTGGCCTCGTTCAGGCCCAGCACCTCGACCTCGGTGCCCTCGCGACGGAACTTGAGCACCACCTTGTCCAGCGCGGATACCGCAGTGATGTCCCAGAAATGCGCGCGGGACAGGTCGATGGTCACCTTGCCCAGCGCCTCCTTGAAATCGAACGCCGCAGTGAACTTGTCCGAGGAGCTGAAGAACACCTGCCCCACCACCCGGTAGCTACGCTGATTGCCGGCGGCGTCCGGTTCGGAGTCGATGGCCAGGTAGTGACCCACCTTGTTGGCGAAGAACATCGCCGCCAGCAGCACACCGGCGAATACACCGTAGGCCAGGTTGTGGGTGAACACCACGACGACCACGGTGACCACCATGACGATATTAGTCGAGAGCGGGTAGCGCTTGAGGTTGCGCAGCGAATCCCAGCTGAAGGTGCCGATGGATACCATGATCATCACCGCCACCAGCGCCGCCATGGGAATCCGGCTGACCCAGTCGCTGAAGAACACCACCAGCAGCAACAGCACCACCCCGGCGACCAGTGTCGACAGGCGCGTGCGGCCACCGGATTTCACGTTGATCACCGATTGGCCGATCATCGCGCAGCCGGCCATGCCGCCGAACAGGCCGGAGGCGATGTTGGCGATGCCCTGGCCCTTGCACTCGCGGTTCTTGTCGCTGCCGGTGTCGGTCAGCTCGTCGACGATGGTCGCGGTCATCAGCGACTCCAGCAGGCCGACCACTGCCAGCGCGGCGGAATACGGGAAGATGATCGCCAGGGTCTCGAAGGTCAGCGGCACCTGCGGCCAGAGGAAGACCGGCAGGGTATCGGGCAGCTCGCCCATGTCGCCGACGGTGCGGATATCCAGGCCCAGGTAGATCGCCACCGCGGTCATCGAAAGGATGCACACCAGCGGCGAAGGAATGACCTTGCCGAGCTTCGGCACACGGGGGAACAGGTAGATGATGCCCAGGCCCCCCGCCGTCATCGCGTAGACGTGCCAGGTGACGTTGGTCAGTTCCGGCAGCTGGGCCATGAAGATCAGGATCGCCAGGGCGTTGACGAAGCCGGTGACCACCGAGCGCGAGACGAAGCGCATCAGCGAACCGAGCCGCAGGTAGCCGGCGCCGATCTGCAGCACACCGCACAACAGAGTCGCCGCCAGCAGGTACTGCAGGCCGTGCTCGCGCACCAGCGTCACCATCAGCAGCGCCATGGCACCGGTGGCGGCCGAAATCATGCCCGGGCGGCCGCCGACGAACGCGATCACCACCGCGATGCAGAACGACGCGTACAGGCCGACCCGCGGGTCGACCCCGGCAATGATGGAAAAGGCGATGGCCTCGGGAATCAGCGCCAGGGCCACGACGAGCCCGGACAGCAGGTCGCCACGGACGTTGGAGAACCAGTTCTGTTTGAGTGTATGCAGCATCGGTATATCCAGAGCAAAAGCACCGACTTGCAGACCACGGGAATGGCCGGCAGCGATACAAGGCGAGTTTTCAGTTCGGAATTCGATCAGCTGTCCATGCATGGGACGGACAGCAGCGTACGACCGCCTCCATGACAGGCAGTCGCAGGGTGACGCGGGGGCGGAGCGCTATGGCGGACTGGGCAGCCAGGTCATGGGCGATACGGGCTCTCGTCGGGGCTATTTAGCGGAAGAATCGTGCCAGGGGCCGGCATTCTATTCGCAATGGCCCCGCCTTGACGACCGCCAGGGCCCTCTAGGACCAGAAGTCATCCAGGTCAGTGAAGCCCCAGGCAGCCGGATCTTCCCGGCCGACGATGCGGTCGCTGCAGTGTCTGCTGGACAGATCCAGCTCCTCTTGCGGTATCGCCGCCCGGGTGCGGGAGGAAAAGAACAGCTTCAGCCGCGGCGCGGTCAGTTGCTCGGGATTGTGCTCGATGACGACACCGAGCCGGCCCGATTGCAAGCGCACCAGTGAGCCCAGCGGATAGATGCCGACCGTGCGCACGAACGCGTGCAACAGGTGCGTGTCGAAATGCCCCTTCCACTGCGCCATCCGGGCCAGCGAGCCCGACGCGTCCCACGCGGCCTTGTAGGGACGGTTGGAGGTGATCGCGTCGTAGACATCGCAGATGGCACCCATCCGCGCCAGTTGGCTGATCTGCTCACCCGCCAGCCCATGTGGATAGCCGCTGCCATCGACCTTTTCATGGTGATGCAGGCAGACGTCCAATACCGCCGCGGAAACGGCCGTTTCCGCGGTAAGCAGCATGGCATGCCCGCGCTCGGGGTGGCTGCGCATGATCGCGTACTCGTCATCGCTCAGCTTGCCGGGCTTGTTCAGCACGTCGAGCGGCATGGCCATCTTGCCGATATCGTGCAGCAAGCCAGCCATTCCCGCTTCCTGGACCTCGTCCTCGCTCATGCCCAGTTGCCGTGCCAGCGCCACCATCAGCACACAGACCGCCACCGAATGCATATAGGTGTATTCGTCCCGGGTCTTCAACCGCGCCAAGCCCAGCAGGGCCGAGCTATTGCGCACCAAAGAATCGGAAATCTGTTCGACCAGCGGCAGGCACTGCTGCGGATCGACCGCCTGCCCCAGGCGCGCCTCGTTGAACAACGAAGTCACCTGCTCCCGGGAACGTTTGAGCAATAGCCTTGCACGTTGAAGTTCATCCCTGACGCTACAGCGCTGCGGTTGCCCACGCGGTGCACTGGGCTGCTCCTCCGTCACCGCTGCCAGCACCTCCTCCGGCGCGGCAGGCGCGAAAACGACATCCAGGCCTTTTTTCACGTCGATCCAGACAGCCTTGACGCCACTGCCGCGCAAGGCCTGCAGATCCGCCGGATCGCTCAGCAAGAATTTGCTGCGCCAGAACGGGTGATCGAACCAGCTCCCCTCGAGCGCATGAACGTACATCCCGAAGCGGAGCTGGCTGACAAGAATCTTCCTGAGCAAAGCGGACCTCGACTAGCTGCGGGCGGCCCAGGCCGACCCGTACAAGCAATCCCTGCTCGACACGATACGAATCGCCAGAGTATATCGATGATATCATTTTGATATCAAACAGTGTCCACACGAAACCAAAGGTCTTGTGCGGACCGCTACCTTCAGACCTGCACAGGGCCCGGCTTTCGCTTAACATCGTCGCCTCCTTCCGCGAGCGCCACAGGCCTGCAATGTCCAGCCGTCTGCGTGTCATCCTGATCGTTGCGCTGATCCTCGTCGGCCTGCTGCTCAGCATGTACTGGGCCGGCCGCCTCGCCGAGGAGCGCGCCTGGGCCGAGCGCGGCCAGGAAGCACGCGGGCAGCTGGAGCTCTATGCCCAGGCGATCCATACCCAGGTCGAACGCTTCCGCTCGGTGCCGGCGTTGCTGGCACTGGACAGCGACATCCAGGCCCTGCTCGCCGCGCCTAACGACCAGCAGCTGCGCAAACGGCTCAATCGGCGCCTGGAGCAGCAGAACCATGCGGCCGGTTCCTCGGTGCTGTATTTGCTCGACCGCCAAGGCGAAACCATCGCTGCCAGCAACTGGCGCGACTGGAGCAGCTTCGTCGGCTACAACTACGCCTTCCGCCCGTATTTCCGCGATGCGCTGGCGAACGACAGCGGCCGCTACTTCGCCGTCGGCGTGACCACCGGCATCCCCGGCTACTTCCTCTCCAGTTCGGTGAAGAATGCCGCCGGCGAGGTGATCGGCGTGCTGGTGGTCAAGCTCGAACTGGAAGACATGCAGCGCAGCTGGGCCGGCCAGTCGGGCATCCTGCTGATCGCCGATTCGCTGGACATCGTCATCCTCACCAACCGCCCCGCCTGGCGCTTCCGCCACCTGCGCCCGCTCAGCGACGAGGTACGCAGCCGCCTGGTGGCTGCCCGCCGCTACGCCGAGCAGACCCTGCAGCCGTTGCAGAGCACGCGCCTGCAAGCGCTCGGCGAAGGCAGCGAGCGGCGCCAGGTGGACGGTCCCGACGGGCGGCGCGACTATCTCTGGCAAAGCCTGCAGTTGCCGGAAGAGGACTGGACCCTGCACCTGCTGCAGGAACCGCAGTCGGTGGTCGCCAGCGTGCGCAGCTATCGACTGGCCGCCGCCGGCGTGTGGATGACCCTGGCCTTCCTGCTGCTCTACCTGGCCCAGCGGCGCAAGACCCGCCGCGTCGAGCAGCGCAGCCGCAGCGAACTGGAACGGCTGGTGCACGAGCGCACCCGTGAGCTGCGCACCGCCCAGGACGAGCTGGTGCACGCCGCGCGCATGGCCGCGCTGGGGCAGATGTCCGCGGCGCTGGCCCACGAGATCAACCAGCCGCTGACCGCCCTGCGCATGCAGCTGGCCAGCCTGCGCCTGCTGCTCGACAGCGGCCGCGACACCGAGGTGCGCGAAGGCCTGGGCCACGTCGAGGGGCTACTCGAACGCATGGCCGCGCTGACCGGCCACCTGAAGACCTTCGCCCGCAAGAGCCCGGCTGGGCTGCCCCAGCGCCTGAGCCTGGCCGAGGTGCTGGAGCAGGCGCTGCAGTTGCTGGCACCGCGCATCCGCAGCGAGCAGGTCGAGGTGTTCCGCCAGGTACCGGCCGAGGCCTGGGTCAGCGGCGATGCCATCCGCCTCGAGCAGGTGCTGATCAACCTGCTGCACAACGCCCTGGACGCCATGGCCGGACGCCCGCAGCGGCGCCTGCGCATCCTCTGCCAGCGCGTCGGCGACGCTTGGCGGCTCAGCGTCGCCGACAATGGCGGCGGCATCGCCGGCGAGCACCTGGAGCAGGTGTTCGAGCCCTTCTTCACCACCAAGCCGGTGGGCCAGGGCCTGGGCCTGGGCCTGGCGGTGTCCTACGGCATCGTCCGCGATCTCGGCGGCAGCCTCGAGGCGCACAACGACGACCAGGGTGCGGTGTTCACCCTGACATTGCCGGCTGTCGAGCTGCACGCCGCCGGGTAAACTGCCGCGGCGAGCGGCCGAGCGAGGATCGACAATGGGCGGGCAGGTAATCTTCATCGACGACGAGGCGGCGATCCGCCAGGCGGTGCAGCAATGGCTGGAGCTGTCCGGCTTCAGCGTGCGCACCTTCGCCCGCGCCCGCGACGGGCTGGCGGCGCTCGGCCGCGACTTCCCCGGCGTACTGATCAGCGACGTGCGCATGCCCGACCTCGACGGCCTCGGCCTGCTGGAACAGCTGGTGGCGCTGGATGCCGACCTGCCAGTGATCATGGTCACCGGCCACGGCGACGTGCCCATGGCGGTGCAGGCGCTGCGCCAGGGCGCCTACGACTTCATCGAGAAACCCTTCACCCCCGAGCGCCTGCTCGACAGCGTGCGCCGCGCCATGGACAAGCGCCGGCTGGTCTGCGAGAACCGCCAGCTGCGCGAGCAGTTCGCCCGCAAGGGGCGCATCGAATCGCAGCTGCTCGGCGTCTCGCGGGCCATGGAAACCCTGCGCCGGCAGGTGCTGGAATTGGCCGGCACCGACGTCAACGTGCTGATCCGCGGCGAGACCGGCAGCGGCAAGGAACAGGTCGCGCGCTGCCTGCACGACTTCAGCCCGCGCGCCGGCGGCCCCTTCGTCGCGCTCAACTGCGCGGCGATCCCGGAAACCATCTTCGAGAGCGAACTGTTCGGCCACGAGAGCGGCGCCTTCACCGGCGCCCAGGGCAAGCGCATCGGCCGTATCGAGCACGCCGCCGGCGGTACGCTGTTCCTCGACGAGATCGAGAGCATGCCACTGGCGCAACAGGTCAAGCTGCTGCGCGTGCTGCAGGAAAAGAGCCTGGAACGGCTGGGCTCCAACCGCAGCATCGCGGTCGACCTGCGGGTGATCAGCGCGGCCAAGCCGGACCTGCTCGAGGAAGTGCGCGGCGGGCGTTTCCGCGAGGACCTGCTGTACCGGCTGAACGTCGCCGAGCTGCACATCCCGCCGTTGCGCGAGCGCCGCGAGGACATTCCGCTGCTGTTCGAGCACTTCGTCCAGCAGGCCGCCCAGCGCCATGGCCGCGAGGCGCCGCCGGTGCCCCCCGCCGAGCTGACGCAGCTGCTCGCCCATGACTGGCCGGGCAACGTGCGCGAGCTGATCAATGCCGCCGAACGCCACGCCCTCGGCCTCAGCGCCCCGGCACCGGCCGGCAGCGGCGGCCAGTCGCTGGCCGAGCAGATGGAAGCCTTCGAGGCGCAGTGCCTGCACAGCGCCCTGCAGCAATGCAAGGGCAACATCGCCGAGGTCATGGCCCTGCTGCAGCTGCCGCGGCGCACCCTCAACGAGAAGATGCAGCGCCATGGCCTGAGCCGCGGTGATTACCTGCCGGCCGGCAGCACGGACAACTGATCCGCCGCTAGCCCCGACCTATAGGTAGGAGCCGGCTTGCCGGCGATCCGTGCCCACTCGGCGCTTGGAAGGTGATCGATACGCCTCATCGCCGGCAAGCCGGCTCCTACGAGAAGCAGTTCCGAAAAGCCGGTGCGCATGCTGATCGCTCCCATGCTCCGTGTCGCTGGGCGCAGAGCATCCACAGCAGGGCTCCCACGCTGGAGCGTGGGAGCCCTCGGCCTGACGCAGCTACGCCAACTCATCCAGCCGCTGCTGCAGGAAGCGCCGTTCCGGTTCCAGCCGCACCAGTTGCAAGGCCGTACGGTAGGCTTCGCGGGCCTCCTCGATACGCATCAATCGCCGCAGCAGGTCAGCACGGGCGGCGTGGCTCAGGTGGTAGTCGCGCAGGTCGCCGCGCGCCAGCAGCGCGTCCACCAGGCGCAGCCCGGCCGCCGGGCCGTCGCGCATCGCCACGGCCACCGCGCGGTTCAGTTCCACCACCGGCGACTGGGCCAGGCCGAGCAGCACGTCGTAGAGCCGGACGATCTGCGCCCAGTCGGTCTGCGCCGCGCTCGGCGCCTCGGCATGCACGGCGACGATTGCCGCCTGCAGCGCATAGGGCCCGGAGTCGCCGCTGGCCAGGGCGCGGCGCACCAGCAACGAACCCTCGGCGATCAGCCGCCGATCCCAGGCGCTGCGGTCCTGCTCCTCCAGCCGCACCAGTTCGCCGGCCGCATCGGTACGCGCGGCGCGGCGTGCCTCGTGCAGCAGCATCAGCGCCAGCAGGCCCATCACCTCGGCATCGGGCAGCAGCTCCAGCAGCAACCGGCCGAGGCGGATGGCTTCCGCGCACAGGTCGGCACGGGTCAGCGACGCTCCCGCCGAGGCCGAATAGCCCTCGTTGAACACCAGGTAGATCACCCGCAGCACGCTGTCGAGCCGCGCCGGCAGTTCCTCGCGCTCCGGCACGCGATAGGGGATCTGCGCGTCGCGGATCCGCGCCTTGGCGCGCACGATGCGCTGGGCGATGGTGGCGGGTGCGGCGAGGAAGGCCCGCGCGATCTCCTCGGTGGTCAGGTCGCAGACTTCGCGCAGGGTCAGCGCCACGCGCGCATCGGCCGGCAGCGCCGGGTGGCAGCAGGTGAAGATCAGCCGCAGACGATCGTCTTCCACCTCGTCGAGCTCCGCTTCATGCGCCTCGTCCTCCAGTTGCTCGGCCAGCAGCCGCAGCGAGGCGTCGAACCGCGCGCGCCGGCGCAGGGCGTCGATGGCCTTGAAGCGCCCGGCGGACACCAGCCAGGCACGCGGGCTGTCCGGCACGCCGTCGCGTGGCCACTGCTGCAGTGCCGCGGCGAAGGCATCGTGCAAGGCCTCCTCGGCGCGATCGAAGTCGCCCAGCAGGCGGATCAGGGTCGCCAGCACCCGGCGCGACTCGGCGCGGTAGATCGCCTCGACCACCGCCGTCGCGGCTTGTCCGCTGCCGCGCATGTCAGCGCTGCGGCAACTGGCGCAGCGGGCGCACCTCGACGCAGCCGAGCGTCGCCGGTGGGATCTTCGCGGCGATGGCCTCGGCCTCGGCCTGATCGACCGCCTCGATCAGGTAGAAGCCGGCCAATTGCTCGCGGGTTTCGGCGAACGGTCCATCGACCACCGTGGCGACGCCGTCGCGGACCCTCACCGTGCGCGCCGTGCGCACCGCCTGCAGCGGCTCGCCGGCGAGCATGTGGCCGCTGGCGCGCAGCGCCTCGCCACAGGCCAGGCAGCGCGCGACCAGCGCCTGCCACTGTTCGTCGCTCATCTCGTCGACACGCTGCTCGTCGTAATAGATCAGGCACAGGTATTTCATGACGCTCTCCGTCTGCCGGGCACGGAGAAAAGCTAGCAGCCGGCAGCCGGATGCGCGTCGGCGGGCGACGAATACCGCTCAACCCGCCCGTTGCTGGCCGGACGACGACTCTTGCGACATGCAGACCTGGCCGGTTTCCATATCGAAGGGCATCGAGAAATGCTCGTGGATGACCTTCCAGTCGCCGCCGCGCCGGGCCCAGACCCGGGTGCCGCGCATCCAGCCGGTCTGCATTTCGCCCTCGGCGTTGGGCCCGCCGCAATGGTTGAGCATGCGGCTGTAGGCCAGGTCGCCGCCCACCGTCACGTGCAGCTCGTGGGACTCGAAAAAGCCCTCGCCCTGGCAGAACTCGAAGCAGCGCTGCCAGTGCGCGCGGTACTCGTCCACGCCCTTGAATTGCAGCGCCCCGACCGCGTCGAAGGCGACCAGGTCGTCGGCGTACTGGGCCATGATCCGCTCCAGGTCCTTGGCCTTGGTGTCGCGCTCGAACGCCTCGTGGAGCTGGCGGATGCGGCTTTCGTCCTGGCGGATGTCGTGTGTCATGTCCATCTCCTGTCTCGTGGTTAGGGGTCATTGACTGGTCGAGCGGCGTTCACCCGAATCGACAGGCCCGCTGGATTTTTTTCAATCGCACGGCGCTTGAACCAGGCCGAGCGTGCAGCGCCTGCGAGCGGTGCGCCCGGTATTCCCCAGCCGGCAAATGGGCATTCTCAATCTGAACACTGTTGCGAATTATTATCATTCGATTATCCTAGGCGACTACCCATGTCGCTCGCCCCGTCGGCGGCATACCTCCCGCACACTTCACACGCCCAGTCAGGCCTCACCATGTCCAGCCTTCGCCTCCCTCGTAGAACAGGTGCCGTCTCCGCCCTGCTGCCCGTCTGCCTTGCCGCCAGCTTCGCCGGTGCTCCGGCCATGGCGCAGCAATCCGCCACCCCGCCCTCGGACGAGGTGCAAACGGCCGAAGGCCAGGCCAGCCCGCGCAGCGAGCCGCTCGAGCTGCCGGAAACCCAAGTGGTCGCCAGCGCCGACGCCTCGGCCGACGGCCTGACCCAGCCCTACGCCGGCGAACAGGTCGCCCGCGGCGGGCGGGTGGGCATCCTGGGCAACCGCGATTACATGGAGACGCCGTTCACCTCGACGTCCTACACCTCGCAGCTGATCCAGGACCAGCAGGCGCGCAGCGTCTCCGACGTGCTGCAGAACGACCCCTCGGTACGCGTCGCCCGCGGCTTCGGTAACTTCCAGGAGCTGTACGTGGTGCGCGGCTTCCCGGTCTACTCCGACGACATTTCCTACAACGGCCTCTATGGCCTGCTGCCGCGCCAGTACGTGGCCGCCGAGTTCATCGAGCGTGTGGAAGTGTTCCGCGGCGCCAACACCTTCCTCAACGGTGCGGCGCCGGGTGGCAGCGGCATCGGCGGGGCGATCAACATCCTGCCCAAGCGCGCGCCGAACGAGCCGCTGACGCGCCTGACCGTCGGTGCCGAAAACGGTGGCCAAGCCATGACCCATGCCGATATCGCCCGTCGCTTCGGCGACGAGGAGCGCTTCGGCGTGCGCCTGAACGCGGCCAAGCGCGCCGGCGAGACCACCGTCGAGGACGAGGAGCGCACCCTCGACATGTTCGCTCTCGGCCTCGACTACCAGGGCGACAACTTCCGCCTCTCCGGCGACATCGGTCACCAGTACCACTTCATCGACAATCCGCGGCCGAGCGTCACCCCCAGCGGCGGCATTCCCAGCGCGCCGGACGCCGAGGACAACTTCGCCCAGCCCTGGACCTACTCGAAGGAGAAGCAGACCTTCGGCACCTTCCGCGCCGAATACGACTTCTCCGACGCCGTGACCGGCTGGCTCGCCGCCGGCGTGCGTGAGGGCGAGGAGAAGAACCGCTTGGCCAGCATGACCGCAGGCAGTTCGGGCGCCGGCACCTTCTACCGCTTCGACAACGTGCGTGAGGAGGAGGTATTCACCAGCGAAGTGGGCCTGCGCGCCCGCGGCCAGACTGGCGACGTCTCCCACGAATGGGTGATGTCGGCGGCCATGTTCGACCTGGAAGCGCGCAACGCCTACGGCATGTCGGGCAACTATGCAGCGGATCTCTACCATCCGTTCGCCGCCGCGATGCCGGATACCGTCTGGGTTGGCGGTTCGATGTCCGCCCCCAACGTCACCGAGCGTACCCACACCCAGAGCCTGGCCATCGCCGATACCCTGGGCTTCATGGATGACCGCCTGCTGGTCACCCTCGGCGCACGTCGCCAGGGTATCGAAGCCAAGAGCTACGACTACAACAGCGGTGATCGCCTGTCCTCCTACAACCGCTACAAGAACAGCCCGGTCGCTGGCGTGGTGTATCAACTGACCGACGAGGTTTCGCTCTACGCCAACTACATCGAAGGCTTGGTCAAAGGCGATATCGCGCCAGCCACCAGCGGCGGGGTCGCCATCATCAATGCCGGCGAAGCGCTGGAACCCTACGTTTCGGAACAGACCGAGGTGGGCATCAAGTACGATGGCGGCAACCTCGGCGGCAGCCTGGCGCTGTTCACCACCGAGCGCCCGTTCAGCACCGTGGAAAACGGCGTGTTCAGCGATGGTGGCGAGCAGCGCAACCGCGGCCTCGAGCTGTCGGTGTTCGGTGAGCCGACCTACGGCGTACGCCTGCTGGGCGGCCTGACCCTGCTCGATGCGGAGCTGACCAGCACCCAGGACGGCCTCGACGAGGGCAACCGCGCCATCGGCGTGCCGCGCACCCAGGCGAACATCGGTGGCGAATGGGACGTACCCGGCACCAATGGCCTGACCCTGACCAGCCGGGTCGTCTACACCAGCAGCCAGTACGCCGACACGGCCAACGATATGGAAGCACCTTCCTGGACCCGCCTGGACCTCGGCGCACGCTACCGCATGGTCGTAGATGACCGTGACGTAACCCTGCGCGCCCGCCTGGACAACGTGACCGGCCGCGATTACTGGGCCTCGGTGGGTGGCTATCCGAATGCCAACTACCTCGTCCTCGGCGCCCCACGCACCCTCTCGCTCAGCGCCACGGTCGACTTCTGATGCGGGCAGCCGCTCTGCGTCGCTGGGGCTGGGTCCACAAGTGGTCCAGCCTCGTCTGCACGCTGTTCGTCCTGCTGCTGTGCCTGACCGGCCTGCCGCTGATCTTCTCCCACGAGATCGACCACCTGAGCGGCGCCGAGATCGAGGCGCCGCCGATGCCGGAAGGCACGCCGCGCGCCCCGCTCGACCAGATCGCCGCGGCGGCGGTGCGTGCCTATCCGGGGCTGGTGCCGCTGTACTTCTTCGCCGAGGAGGACGCGCCGGATCTCTGGTACGTCAAGCTCGACACCCGGGTCGACACCGATGAAAGCGCATCGACACTGATCATGGCCGACGCCCGCAGTGCCGAGGTGCTCGGCGCGCCGGCGTTCGACGAAGGCTTCATGAGCGTGATGTACCGCCTGCACGTCGACCTCTACGCCGGGCTGCCGGGCAAGCTGTTCCTCGGCTTCATGGGCCTCTTGCTGGTGGTGGCGATCGTCTCCGGCGTGGTGCTCTACGCGCCCTTCATGCGCAAGCTGCGTTTCGCCGAGGTGCGCCGTGAACGGGCGCCGCGCACGCGCTGGCTGGACCTGCACAACCTGCTCGGCATCGTCACGCTGGTCTGGGCGCTGGCGGTGGGCTTCACCGGGGTGATCAACACCTGGGCGGACCTGATCTTCAAGAGCTGGCAGGCCGACCAGGTGGGTGCGCTGCAGGCCGGTGAGACGCGGGTGCTACTCGCAGCCGATGCCAGCGGCGCGCCGGCCGTCGACGGCTCGCTGCAGGCGGCGGTGGACCGCGTACTGGCGGCCGCGCCGGGCATGGCGGTGGCGATGATCGCCTACCCCGGCACCCTGCGCGCGACGCCCGAACACGTGGCGGTGATCCTCAGCGGCGACACGCCGCTGACCTCGCGGCTGACCCAGGCGCTACTGGTGGACCCGGCCAGCGGCGAAGTGCTCGAAGCCGGCGCCCGCCCGTGGTACGTCACCGCCCTGCAGTTGTCCGAGCCGCTGCATTTCGGCGACTACGGCGGCCTGCCGCTGAAGCTGCTGTGGGCGCTGCTGGACATCCTCACCATCGTCGTACTGGGCAGCGGCCTGTACCTCTGGCTCAAGCGCGGCCCCGCGCAGGTGCAGGCATGATGCGCATCTGGGCATGGCCGATCATCGTCGCCCTGCTGTCGGTCCTCGGCCTGGTCGCCGGGCTGGTCTCAGAGGGCCTGGGCGACTGGCTGAGCTGGGCCTCGCTCGGCGTGCCGGTGGTGATCGGCTGCCATGGCCTGGTACGTGGCCGTGCCTCGAAGCCAGAACGAGGCGCCGCCGCCGGGATCGCAAAGCAGCAGGCGCGGTCTTAGTCTGCACGACCGTCGCGGAGACTCCGCATGCGCCCACGCCGCCTGCCATATCGCATGGCGCTCGCCGCGACCCTGGCCCTGAGCACCCCGGGAATCGCAGCATCCATGTCCCACGTCCTGATCGGCAGCTACACCCATGACAGCGACAGCCCCGGCATCCACCGCCTGCGCTTCGATGCCGAGCACGGCCAGCTGCAGCCGCTGCAGACCGTCGCCAGCCACAACCCGTCCTGGCTGGTGCTGGACCAGCAGCGCCGCCGGCTCTACGCCACCAACGAGAACGGCCCCGGGCATCCCGACCCGGTCGGTCGGGTCAGCGCCTTCGCCATCGGCGACGACGGCGAGCTGCGGCCGCTGGGCCAGGCCAGCACGCTCGGCGACGAGCCGACCCACGCCAGCCTGAGCATCGATGGCCGCTACCTGTTCGTAAGCAACTACGGCTCGCGGGAGAATCCCGGCGGCAGCCTGGCGGTGCTCCCGCTCGATACGCAGGGCCGGCCGCAGCCGGTGACGCAACTCGCCGCGCACCAGCCCAGCGGCGTGCACCCCGAACGCCAGCGCTCGGCCCACGTGCATTCGGCGGTGCCGGCGCCCGACGGCCGGCGACTGTTCGTCAGCGACCTGGGCGCCGACCGGGTGTTCGTCTACCGCTACGATCCGGCCAATGCCGAACGGCCGCTGCAACCGGCCGAGCCGGCCAGTATCGCGCTGCCGCCCGGCAGCGGGCCGCGACACCTGGTATTCGCCCCGGATGGCAGGAGCGCCTACCTCACGCTGGAACTCAGCGCCCAGGTGGCGCGCTTCGCGCACGTCGATGGCCAGCTGATCCGGCGCCAGTTGATCGACCTCGCGGAGCCCGGCACGGGCGAAACCCATTCGCCGGGCGCCATCCACACCTCGGCCGACGGGCGCTTTCTCTACGTCAGCGACCGCGGCGACTACAACCACATCATCGTCTTCGCCATCGAGGCCGACGGCGCGCTGCGCGAGATCCAGCGCCGCGCCAGCGAAGGTCGCGCGCCGCGGGAGTTCGCCATCACGCCGGACGGGCGCTTCCTGCTGGTGGCCAACCAGCTCAGCGACAGCCTGGTGCTGCTGCGCCGCGACCCGGACAGCGGCCTGCTGGGCGAGACGCTGCAGACCCTGCCCGTCGGGCGGCCGTCGGACATCAAGTTCATCGAGTGATCGACACCGCGGGATGACAGGGCTGCTTTTGCTCTTGTGGGAGGGCCGACCCCGGCGCGAGCTTTTGGCTTCGGGCAGGCCTGCGGCCCGCATCGCCGCGGGGGGTGCGGCTCCTACAACAATGGTGCGCGGAGGATGGACCTGTGCACGGCCTGCTTCCGCTTTGTGTGGGAGGGCCGACCTCGGCGCGAGCTTTTAGCTTCGGGCAGGCCTACGGCCCGCATCGCCGCGAGGGCGCGGCTCCTACAACAATGGTGCGCGGAGGATGGACCTGTGCACGACCTGCTTCCGCTTTGTGTGGGAGGCCGACCTCGGCGCGAGCTTTTGGCTTCGGGCAGGCCTGCGGCCCGCATCGCCGCGGGGCGTGGCTTCTACACAGCCATGATGCACAACTGATCGGCCGTGTTAAGAGCAGGCTGGCGTTCAGGACAGCAGGCTGACCACTGCGAAGCGGCTGATGTTGGCCTGGGCGACCACCGTCTGGGTCACCGCGGCGTAGCTGGAGGGGCTGCGCTGCATGAGGTCGAACACCGAGCGGGAGAAATCCTGGGCCCATTGGCGCTCGTCGGCATCGGCCTGGCGGGCGAGGAACTCGCGAATCTCGCGCTGGCGCTGGCCGAGCTGCTCGCGTAGCGCGGTGACCTTCTCCAGCCCGGCGACCACCGAGTCGAGCAGGCGGCGCAGCTCGCGGAACGAATCGAGCTGCAGCTCTTCGGGGAAGGCCAGCAGCTGCTCTTCCTGGCTCTGCAGCCGCTGGAAGCCACCCTTGGCGAACAGCTTGCCCTCGCCCTGCACCGCCAGCTGGCCCTTGAGCTGCTGCCAGTCGCTCTCGCGCGCGGAGAACCTGAGCCGGCCATGGTCGTCGAGTTCGGCGCGGATACCGGCCTGGCCGAGGGTGGCATTGAAGCGCCGGAGGATCTGCTCGTCGCCGAGCTCGTCATCGAGCACCACCGCCACCGGCTCGGCCAGCTGGCGGCCGCCGCTGAACAGCAGCGTCTCGCGCCCGGACTGGCGGATGGCCTCCAGCGAATCCAGCCCCTGCAGGCTGAAGCGGCTGCGCACCGGTTCGCTCAAGCGCAGTTTGAGGTTGGCATCCAGGGAATGGGCGGAGCGCGTGCCACGCTCCTTGAGCAGTTCGCCGACCTGCTGCACGGCATGCCGGATGGCTTCCTGGCCAGCGGCCTGGCTGGGCGAGCCGAGCTCGCGGCTGAGGCTGAGCTTGAGCTGCGAAAGACGCCCGTGCAGATCGTTCAGGTAGCTCTCGGCGGACTGCATCGAGGACAGCTGCTGGTTGAGCTGCAGGCTGAAGCTGGTGCTCTTCTTGTGGCCGGCCTCGGCGAGCGCGGTATCGCCCGGCACGACGGCACGCCGGGCGTCGGCCGCAGGAGCATCGGGCACCAGCGCCTGCCGGCGCTCCTGAGGGCTGATTGCGGAAACAGCGGGTAGCTGCTTGCCAATCTTCATTCACGCATCCTCGCCTCAGAGCATCCCGAACAGGGTCAGGCCGTTGATTTTCAGATAGGTCTTCTGGGTCGCCTGCAGCGACAGCTGGTAGTTGTTCAGGTCGATGCTGGCACCGGCGTAGTCCAGTCGCGACAGTTCGCCCTCGATCTTCTGGTTCACCAGCGAGACGTCCTCGTTGCTGCTGCTGAGCAGCGTCAGGGTGTTCTGCCGACCGCCAAGATCGGTGACTGCGCCGAGCAGCCGGCCATGGGTGGCGTCGAGGTTGTCCATGGTCGCGGTGATCTGCGCGCGCACGGCCGGGTCGCTGGAATCCAGCGCCGGGTCCTTGAGCGTCTGCACCAGCGCATGTAGGTCGTTGAGCATGCCCACCCCAGCACCGAAGATCTGCGCCGCGGTGACGTTCTCTTCCACCAGCACGCCGTTGGCCACCGCCGCCTGGCGATGCTGGTCATTGCCCTGCAGCACGTAGGCACCGCCGACCAGGGCGATCGCCGGCTGGTTGGAACGGGTGCCGGAGAACAGGTAGCGGCCTTCCTCGTCACGCACGTTGGCGAAGCTGAGCACGGTGTTTTCCAGCGACTCCAGCTCGTTGGCGATGGCCGACAGGTCCTCGTCGGTATTGCTGCCGTTGGCCGCCCACAGCAGCAGGTCGCGGATGCTCAGCATGCTGTCGGAGGCCGCCTTGAGATTGGCTTCCTGCTTGGACAGGTTGCCGGAGACGCTGGCGATGTTGGTACGGTACTGCGTCAGGCTGGCTTCCTCGCGCTGGATGCGCAGCACGCGGACCGCCGAGATCGGGTCGTCGGACGGCAGCAGCATGCGCTCGCCGCTGGCCATCTGCTGCATCAGCTTGCCGAGCTTCTCGGAGCTGTTGTTCAGCGAGCCGTGCATCATGGCGGTGATCTGGGCGTTGGAAATGCGCATGGTGTCTTCTCGTCAGTCGGCTCAGAACATTGCCAGTACGGCGTTGAACAGATCGTTGGAGGTGCTGATGACCTTCATGTTGGCCTGGTAGGCCTGCTCGTAGGCCATCAGGTTGACCGCTTCCTCGTCCAGGTTCACCGCGCTGACGCTGTCGCGCTGGGCCTGGGCCTGCTCGGCGACGGTGGTCGCGGCGGCCAGGTCGGCCTGGTTCTGCCGGCTGGCACTACCGACGCGGCCGACCAGCCCGGCATAGGCATCGTTGAGCGGCACCTGGCTGCCGGCGACGTCGATACTGGCCGACTTGAGCTCCAGCAGCGCCAGCAGGTTCTCGTTGTTGCCGACTTCGCCGGTGCCGCTCTGCCCGGCGGAGGAGAAGGCCAGCTGTTCCGGGGTCAGCGCGGTTACCGCGAGCATGCCGCTGGTGCTGCCGGGGGTGTAGACGAACAGCGGCTGGCCCGGATTGCCATTGAGGTCGAAGCCGCCGGCGAGGGTGTCGTTGACCCTCTGCGCCAGCGCAGCGGCCATGTCGTGCAGGTCGGCCTGGGCCGGGCGCAGCGCATCGTATTCCATGTCGTAAAGGGCACCGAGCGAACCGCCGAGGCCGTCCTGCACCAGCGGGAAGGTGGTCTTGGCGAACACCAGGCTCAGCTCCTGCTCGCCGGCCAGGTTCTGCTCCACCCGCAACTGGCCGGCCGTGGTGCCCGCCACCAGCGGCTGGCCGTTGGCCAGGGACACGGTGAGCGTGCCGTCGGCCACTTCCTGCACGCGGATGCCGGCGTACTGGCTGAGGTCCTTGATCAGGTTCTCGCGGTAGTCGCGCAGCGTGGCGGTATCCTGCCCGGCCGACTCCATCCGCAGGATTTCCGCGTTCAGCTCGGCGATGTTGCCGGACAGCCCGTTGATCTCGCTGACCATCGCCACCCGCTGGCCCTGCAGGGCGTTGAGCTGAGTGCCGATATTGGTGTTCAGGCCGTTGAAGCGCTGCGCCAGCTGCTTGGCCTCGCCGATGATCTGCTGGCGCAGGGCGATGGATTCGGGCGTCGAGCTGGCTTCGCTGAGCGCGGCGAAGAAGTTGTCGAGGCCGACGCTGACACTGGAGCCTTCGCTGTGGATCAGGCCTTCCAGCGCGGTCAGGTACTGCTGGCTGGTGCCGTAGTAGTTCTTCTCGGTGCTGGCGCGCCACAGCTGCTGGTTCTGGAAATCGTTGGACAGCCGGCGAATGCCGCTGACCTGGACGCCGCCGCCGATGCTGGTGGCGCTCTGCCCGCCGAGCGAATGCAGCTCCGGGGCGAGGCGGCTGAAGCCGGGGGTGTTGACGTTGGCGATGTTCTGTCCGGTCGCCGTAAGGGCGATCTGCGAAGCGCGTACGCCGCTGTAGCCAATCTGACTCAAGACACTCACGACAGGACTTCCTTCGATTCGATGCGGATCGGTTGGGCGAACGCCAGCGAAAGATGGCGGCCGGCAACCGCTGTATTTCCATGCAAGGCGACCGGATCGCCCGCGCGGTTAAGCGGCGCCGCCTGCGACCAGCGCGGATGCCCCGGCAGCACGCGCCCCTCGGTATCGTGCAGCGGCGCGCTGGCCTGCAGATCGTCGAGAATATTGCGCGTGTAGTCGCGGGTCTCCTGGTAGGGAATCTTCTGGACCCAGCTGGCCGCATCGATCTCGCCGCGGCGCGGGTCGCCATGGTTCTTCAGCCACTCGTCGACCTTGCCGGGGCCGGCGTTGTAGGCCGCCAGCGCCAGCGCCTGGTGACCGTCGTAGCGCTCGAGCATCTTGCTCAGGTAGGCGCTGCCCAGACGCTTGTTGTACTCGGCATCGCTGGTCAGCCGCGCTTCGTCGAAGGGCAGACCAAGCTCGGCGGCCATGTCGCGGGCAGTGCCGGGCATCAGCTGCATCAGCCCGCGGGCACCCTTGGGCGAGACGGCGGCAATGTTGCCGCTGGACTCGTGTTTGATGACGCTGTCTACCAGTGCGCGAAAGCCCGCCTTGCCCGCCGCCCAGGCGCTGTCCAGCGCTTCGACGCCACGCTGCCAGGTGCCGCGCAGCGCATGCTGGCCGCCCTGCCCGACACTGGCCAGACCGAGCGCGGCAGGCGCCGGCGCCGTGCCGTCAAGGCCGCCGGAGAGCTGCTGCACCAGCATGTCGGCGATGCCGGTCTGGCGCTTGCCGGCCAGGGTTTCGGCCAGCACTTCGTCATAGAAGTCGCGCATGGTGTCCAGCTCACGGCTGCGCATCGGGTTGCCGGCCGACAGCACGTCGCCGGCCTTGCGCATCTGCTTGAGGATCTGCTGCAGGAACATGGCCTCGAACTGCTCGGAAACCATCTCCAGCTGCTCACGGCGCGCGGCGCTCGGACCATCGTGGCGCGCGCGCATGGCATTGAGGTGGTGCGGTAGGGAAACGATGCTCATGGGCGGCCTTACATCACGATCAGTTCGGCGTTCAGTGCGCCGGCACGTTCCAGCGACTGGAGGATGCTCATCACGTCATCCGGAGTCGCGCCCAGGCTGTTGATGGTGTTGATGATGCTTTCCAGGCTGGCGCCTTCCGGCCACTTGAACATGGCCTTGCGATCCTGTTCGACCGACACGTCCGATTGCGGCACCACGGCGGTCTGACCCTGGGAGAAGGGGCCGGGCTGGCTGACCTGGGGCCGCTCGCTGATGGTCACGGTGAGCGAGCCATGGGCCACCGCGGCCGCCTTCACGCGCACGCCCTCGCCGACCACCACGGTACCGGTGCGGCTGTTGAACACCACCTTCGGCCGCACGCGACCTTCTTCCACGTCCAGACGTTCGAGCATCGCCATGAAGCTCATGCGCTGGGTGCTGGTGACCGGCGCGCGAATCGACACCTTGGTGGCATTGAGCGCGGTGGCGGTGCCCTTGCCGAAGTAGCCATCGACCGCATCGACCACGCGGGTGACGGTCTGGAAGCTCGGCTGCCGGACGTTGAGCATCACCTCCGGGCGCTCGCTGAAGTCGGTGGGAATCATCCGCTCCACCGTCGCGCCATTGGGGATCAGCCCGCTGTTGGAGGTGTTGATCGCCACCTTGGAACCGCTGGCGCCCTCGGCATTCACCCCGCCGACCACCAGCGCGCCCTGGGCCACGGCATAGACCTCGCCGTCGACACCCTGCAGCGGGGTCATCAGCAGCTGGCCGCCGCGCAGGCTCTTGGCGTCGCCCAGCGAGGACACGGTGACGTCGACGCTCTGCCCCGGACTGTAGGACGGCGGCACCGTGGCGGTGACGGTCACTGCGGCGACGTTCTTCAGCTTCGGGTCGACGTTCGGCGGCAGGTTGATGCCGAACTGCTTGATCATGTTGGCCACCGAGTGGCTGGTGAACTTCACCTGGTTCTTGTCACCGGTGCCATCGAGTCCGACCACCAGGCCATAACCGATCAGCTGGTTGCCGCGGATGCCCTCGATATCCACCAGATCCATCAGCGGCACGGCCTGCGCCGGCAGTTGCCAGCACAGCGCGACGGCGGCGAGAAACAGCTTCACACGCATCGGAAAAACTTCCACTTAAAGGGGGAACAGCGGGTGGGCGAAGAAGCGCGTCAGCCAGCCGGCCGAGTTGCTGTCGTTGAGCACGCCGCGGCCGGCGTAGGAGATGCGTGCGTTGGCGACGTTCTGCGACGACACCTGGTTGAAGCGGTTGATGTCGTCCATGCGCACCAGGCCGGCGAGGCGGATGTACTCGTCGCCCTGGTTCAGCCGCAGCGCCTTCTCGCCCTTGACCAGCAGCGTGCCGTTGGGCAACACGCGGTGCACGGTGACGGCGATCGAGCCGCGCAGGGTGTTCTGCTGCGAACTCTTGGCCGAGCCGCTGAAGTCGCGCTCCGCCGAAGCCGCGGTTTCGACGTCCGGGTAGGTCTTGCCGAGCACGGTGGGCACGCCGACGCCGATGCTGGACTGCTTGCCGAAGCTGGTGCCGGCGCTCTTGCTCGACTGGGTCGATTCGTCCAGCACGATGGTGAGGATGTCGCCGACCCGCACCGCGCGCTTGTCGCTCACCAGCGAGCCGCCGTAGCCGGAGCGGAACAGGCCGCCGCCGGTGGTCGGCGGCAGGCTGTAGTCGAGCTCCAGCGGCTCGTACTCGCTGGAATCCTCGTCCGGCAGCAGCTCGTCGAAGCTGGCGCAGCCACCGAGCAGTAGCGCGGCGAGCAGGAGGGCGATCGGCTTCATCGGCATCACACGGTCTGGTTGAGGAACTGCTGCATGCCGCTGGCAGCGTCGAGGACCTTGGCGTTGGCCTCGTAGGCGCGCTGGATGGCGATCATCGCCACCATGGCTTCCACCACCTGCACGTTGGAGCCTTCCAGCACGCCCTGCTTGAGCTGGCCGAGGCCTTCCTCGCCCGGCACGCCTTCCACCGGCTCGCCGCTGGCGACGGTTTCGCGGTACAGGTTGCCGCCCAGCGCTTCCAGCCCGCCGGGGTTGGTGAAGTTGACCAGGGTGATCTGCCCCAGCTCGGACGGCAGGGTATCGCCGGCCAGCACGGCGGTGACGATGCCGTCGCTGCCGACGGTAAAGCCGGTGCTGCCTTCGGGCACTTCGATGGCGGGATTCAGCGGCAGGCCCTGGGCGTTGACCATCATGCCTTCGGCGTTGAGCTGGAACTGGCCGTTCTCGGTGTAGAAGATGTCGCCGTTGGGCGCCTCGACCTGGAAGAAGCCGCGGCCGACGATGGCCAGATCCATCGGCTGGCCAGTGGTCTGGATGCTGCCCTCGGTGAACACCTTCTGCGTGCCGGCGACACGCACGCCGCTGCCCAGCTGGATGCCGGACGGCACGGTGTTGATCTCGTCGGCCTGGGCGCCCGGCTGCTTCTCGATGACGTAGAACAGGTCCTCGAACACCGCGCGGTCGCTCTTGAAGCCGTTGGTGTTGACGTTGGCCAGGTTGTTGGCGACGGTGGACATGGCCTTGTCCTGGGCGGCCAGGCCAGTCTTGCTGACCCAAAGTGCGGAATTCATGCGTTATCTCCCGATCAGCTGCCGCGGATCATTCGGTTGCCGGCGTCGGAGAGGTCCTCGGCGGCTTTCATCATCTTCACCTGGGTTTCGAACAGGCGGTTCAGGCTCATGGTCGAGGCCAGCTCGTCGATCGCCGAGACGTTGCTCGACTCGAGGAAGCCGCTGGCCAGCCGCACGTCCTCGCTGGGCTGCGCCGGCTCGCCGTCGCGGGTCACCAGCAGGCCGGCCTGGTTCTTCATCAGATTGGCCGCCGGCACGTCCACCAGACGGATGCGATCGACCTCAGCCATCATCCAGTCGCCGGGCGCCATGATCGACACGGTGCCGTCGTTGCCGATCTCCATGCGGTCGTACTCGGGCAGGACGATGGGGCCACCCTCGCCGAGGACCGCACGACCGTTGAGTGTCAGGCGGCCTTCGGCGTCCACCTGCATGCTGCCCTGGCGGGTGTAGGCCTCGCCCTCGCCGTCCTGCAGCACGATCAGGCCGTTGCCCTTGACCGCGAAGTCCAGCTCGCGACCGGTGGCCACCATCGGTCCGGCAGCCAGGCTGACGCCGTTGTTCTCGATCAGCGCCATGTGCCGGCTGTCGTAACCGTAGCCTTCCACCGCCACGGCCTGGGCGCGTTCGAGGTCGGCGCGAAAGCCGGGCGTGTTGACGTTGGCCAGGTTGTTCGAGCGCACCTGCAGCGACATCATCGTACGGCTGGCGGCCGTCATCGCGGTGTATCCCAAGCGGTCCATGGGTCAGCCTCAGATAGCGTTGAACAGGGCCTGGGTCAGGTCCTTGTTGGTGGAAATGACCTGGGTGTTGGCCTGGTAGTTACGCTGGCCTTCCATCAGGCCTACCAGCTGCTGCGTGAGGTCGACGTTGGAGCTCTCCAGCGCGCCGGAAGCCAGGGTGCCGTACTGGCCGACGCCCGGGGCGCCGAGCATCGCCGCGCCGGAGGCAGCGGTTTCGGTCCAGGCAGTACCGCTGATGTTCTTCAGGCCTTCGGCGTTGACGAAGCTGGCCAGCACCACCTGCCCCTGGAGCATGCGTTCGCCATTGGAGTAGGTGGCGTAGACCTTGCCGTCCTTCTCCACGCTCATGCCGGTCTGCTCGCCCGCCGCGTAGCCGGTGGCGCGGTTGTTGGTGACGCTGAATTCGGAGCCGTACTGGCTGGTGCCGCTATAGTCGAGCTGGATGGCCAGGGGTGCCACGCCACCGGCCAGCGGAGCGGCCAGGGCGACGCTGCCGATCGGCGCGGCGAGCACGCCGGCGCTGTCGAACGTGAGTGCCTGCGGGGCGCCAGCGAGGGCGGTACCGTCGACGTAGTAATGCGCATTCCAGCTGTTGTCGCCGGTCTTGACGAAGTACTGGGTCAGGGTGTGTTCCTTGCCCTGGGAGTCGTACAGCTTGGTGGTGTAGGTGGAGTTGTAGCTGTCCGCCGCCTGCGGGTCGAAGGCCACGGTCGGGACTTCCTGGTTGGCGTCCAGGTTGGCGACGAAGCTCAGCGCGTCGGTGGCGCGGGCCGGGATGCCGCCGGAACGCAGCTGCAGGTCACCGACGGTGCCGGTCTGCAGGTTGCCGGTGGCATCGGCCGGGTAGCCCTGCAGGCGCTGGCCGAGGCTGTTGGTGATGTAGCTGTCCTTGTCGGTGCCGAAGATGCCGGCACGGGTATAGCCGACGTCGCCGTTGCTGGCGCGGGTGACGAAGAAGCCGCCGCCGGAAATGGCCAGGTCCAGGGTGCGGTTGGTGGTGGTCAGCGCGCCGCCCTGGCTGATGCTTTGGGTGGTGCCGATCACTTCCACGCCCATGGCCTGGGTCTCGGCGTAGAGGCTGCCGAAATCGGTGCGCGAGGACTTGAAGCCCACCGTGCCGGAGTTGGCGATGTTGTTGCCGATGGTGTTGAGTTGCTCGTTGACGGCGGACAGGCCGGTCAGGGCGATATTGAAGCTCATGGTTGCGTCTCGACTCTGCTGGATGGAGGCTCGGTGGCTGGCTGCGGCACTCAGGCGCGGCCGGCACCGAACTCGAGAATGTTGTAGAACGGCACCGAGCCGACGCCGTCGATCTGCAGCACCGGGCCTTCGGCGCTGACGCGCACGTTGCCGACCAGACCGGCGACTTCCACCTGCGGGTACTCGCCGTTGTCCGACTCGATCACCACGCTGTACTGGCCGGCCGGCAGACCCAGCTGCTCTGGATCGATGTCGAACGCCACCTGGCCGGGCGCACGGGCGCCGAGTTCGAGGGTGGTCTTCAGGCCGTTGGAATCGGTCAATACCACCGCGGTACGGTTGGAGGCGTGCTCCAGATTGAACTGTCCCTGCAGCGGCTGCTTGCCCAGCTGCAGGCTGTCCACCGCCACCCGCACCTGCTGGCCGACCAGGCCGGCGGCGGTCAGCGTCTGCAGGTTGTCCATCAGCACCAGGTTGTTCTGCGCCAGGCTGGTCATGTTCTCCATGCTCTTGACCTGGGACATCGCCGAGAACTGGTTGAGGAACTCGGTGCTGTCGACCGGCTTGGTCGGGTCCTGATACTTGATCTGCGCGACCATCAACTCGATGAAGTTGTTCTCCATGGTGGTGGCGTCGCTGACGTTGACGGCGCGCGTGACCTGATCGATGGAGTTGCCGGCCAGGCTGCTGTCCAGCGCGGAATTGACGCTACTCATCAGACTTCTCCCAGGCGCAGCAGGCTCTGCTGCATGCTCTTGACGCGGTTGAGCACCTCGACACCGGTCTCGAAGCTGCGGGTGGCCGACATCATGTCGGTCATCTCCTCGATCTCGTTGATGTCGGGGTAGTAGACGTAGCCCTCGCCGTCGGCCAGCGGATTGCCCGGCTCGTAGCGGCGCTTGGGTTCCGCCCCGGAGGTGACCACGTCGAGCACCTGCACATGGGCGCCGCCCAGACCGACGCCGCGGGTCAGCGAGTTGTTCTCGTACACCGCGGCGAACATCGGTTTGCGCGCCTGGTAGACGTCCGCCGGGTTGGCCGCCGCCGAGTCGGTGTTGGCCAGGTTGCTGGCCACGGTGTTCAGCCGCACGGTTTGCGCGTTCATCGACGAACCGGCGATGCGGTAGATGGAATCGAATGACATCAGCGGCCCTCGATGGCCTGCTTCAGGCCACGGAATTTCATGGTCAGGAAGGTCAGGCTGGTCTGGAAATCCATGGAGTTGCGCGAGAACTGGGCCTGCTCGACCGACAGCTCGACGGTGTTGCCGTCCTGCGAAGCCTGGGTCGGTACGCGATAGAGCATGCGCGGATCGCTGCCGGCGATGCTCAGGCGCGACGAGGCGCCATCGTCCAGGCGCTGCATCTCGGCGCCGAAGTCGATGTCGCGGGCCTGGAAGCCCGGGGTGTCTTCGTTGGCCAGGTTCGCCGCGAGGATCTCGCTGCGCTGCATGCGCAAGCCCAGCGCGCGTTCGTGAACGCCGAGTGCGTCTTCAATCCGTATACTCATTCGCCGATACCCTTGAAGCATAAGCGGTGTGATCAAACCGAAGTTCGCTTCTGCAGCATTCGTGCCGGCCCGCCAAAACATAGGTAACCTATTGTTTTCATTGAATAAAAAAGCAAGGCAGCGATGCCTTCACAACGCTCTGCTTCCGCATTGCGGGCGACATGGCGAACGAAGCGGAAAACGCACTTCCGCCTGGGCGACCACCCTGTTGTTGCTGCCGGCGCTGGCCTGGGCGCAGGGCGGCGCCGACCGGCAGATACATCAAGCCGTAGAGCGACACCTGAATGCGGCGCTGCAGCGCGAAGCGAAACGCCAGGGTTGGCAGGACGCACGCCTGAGCCACGACACCAGCCTGCCGGCCAGCGCCACGCGATTGCCCCGCTGCGACCAGCCGCTGCAGGTTCGTGATATGGGCGGCAGCCCGTCGCTGCTCGATCGCCAGCGGCTGACGATCAGCTGCCCGCAGGCCAACGGCTGGACGCTGGAACTGACCAGCCAGGCCAGCGTCTGGCTACCGGCGGTGCATGCCCAGGGCATCATCGAACGCGGGCAGACGCTCGGGCGCGACGACCTCAGGCTCGAACCGATCAATATCGGCAAGGCCCAGCGCGGCTATTTCCATCGCCTGGAAGACGTGCAGGGCATGGCTGCCAAGCGGCGCATCCGTGCCGGGCAGACGCTGACGCCGTCGCTGCTGGCGCAACCTTTGGCGGTCCGCCGCGGCCAGCCGGTGAAGATCGTCGCCAGCCAGGACGGTATCGAAGCCTCCACCTCCGGCGAGGCGCTGGCCGACGGCCAGCCGGGCGAGGTGATCCGCGTGCGCAACGTGCGCAGCGGCAAGGTGATCGATGCCCAGGTAGTAGAGGAAGGGGTGGTGACCAGCACCTTCTAGCATGCCCGGTGCACGGGTACCCCTGGCCGGCTTTGCTTTTGCCTTTGTGGGAGGGCCGCCCTCGGCGCGAGTTTTTTAAGCCCGTCAGGCGAGCCTGCGGCCCGCATCGCCGCGAGGGCGCGCCTACAAGAGCCGCCAGGCGCGAGGTCACGGATTCTGTATGGGTGAGGGCTGAAACAACCGCAGCTTCCAGCTCCGATCAATCACCAAAAAATTGGATCTGTCCGAGTGGGCCGTTGCGGATAGACGCACCCCTGTAGGAGCGGGCCATGCCCGCGAAGCTTTGCGCGCCGGAATATTCGCGGGCACGGCCCGCTCCTACGGACGCTCAGAACACCTCGACACTTCGAGCAACACGCTATTGGGCAGAGCCAAAAATTTTGACGCCAGGATTTAATCCTTCGAACAGGGCTGTCGCCTTACCCCTTCAGCAGGCAGTCAAGCCAGCTCCTACAGCCCACTTAGCACGAAGGAATCCATCATGGCCCTGTCCATTCATACCAACTACTCCTCGCTGGTTACCCAGACCAACCTGAGCAAGACCAACAACGCCCTGGGCACCAACCAGCAGCGCCTGGGCACCGGCCTGCGCATCAACAGCGCCGCCGACGACGCCGCCGGCCTGCAGATCGCCACCCGCCTGAATGCCCAGAGCCGCGGCATGGGCGTGGCCATGCGCAACGTGAATGACGGCGTTTCCCTGCTGCAGACCGCGGAAGGCGCGCTGAACGAAATGACCGACATCCTGCAGCGCATGAAGGATCTCGCGACTCAGGCAGCGAACGATACCAATAGCGCCGACGACCGCACTGCGCTGAAATCCGAATTCGATGAGCTGACCGCCGAACTGTCGAACATTTTCGACAACACCAAATACGCCGGCGAAGAGCTGTTCAAGGACACTGATGGGAAGTTCGTTGCTGACGTGGTCCTGCAGATCGGCTCCAGCGCCGCCGAACAACTGACGCTGGATGTCGCCACTGAAGTCGGAGCGCTTTCTACCGCCATCGGTACCACCATCCCTGGCCTGGCGGGTCTGGATACCGCGGCGAACGCAGCGGCGGCGATGACTTCGATCGAAGGCATTCTCGATGACGTGGGCGCTCTGCGCGCGCAGTTCGGCGCCAACATCAACCGCCTGAACCACACCAACAACAACCTGGCCAACATGAAGGACAACACCGAGATGGCCAAGGGTCGCATCATGGATGCCGACTTCGCTGCGGAAAGCGCCACCATGACCAAGAACAGCATGCTGCTGCAGTCCGGCATCTCCATGCTCAAGCAAGCCGGCCAGATGCCGGGCATGGTCATGTCCCTGCTGGGCTGATGCCCCACGCCGGATCGGCCTGCGCATGGCCGATCCAGTGCTGTACGAACGAAAACGCCCCGACTGGTTCGGGGCGTTTTCGTTTGCTATGCGTGGCACTGAAACGCTTAGTAGGAGCCAGCTTGCTGGCGATCCTCCTCACAGGCAAAGCATCGCCGGCAAGCCGGCTCCTACAGGCCGTTTTTTGGCCCGTTGCCATTGCAACGGATTAATCAGGGCACAGCTTTTTCGTTTGCATGCTCGGCAGGCTTGTCCATCCGACCAATGGCTGCCACCCATTGCGTAGGGGCCTTTTGCCATTACAGCATATGCCCAAGCGCAGACTTTCCGGGCCCTGCAGGGGAATACGGGCAAACCGGAGGGCTTCATCGGGATCGCCAATGATGTCATATAGCCATCATTGGCGACAACCAATTCTTCGTTTGGTTCCTTGTAAGTTCAAAAAAACGGCGCCAATATACCGCCGACCAGTTCACGGTAAACCTTTGTCCCAGTTCACACTCTTCACGCTTTCAGGGCGCCATGACCACATCTCTGACCAGGAAGGCCACCGATGCCAACGTCTGCACGACCCTGAAGACCGGGCGTGAAGCGTGTCTCGCACGCTTCGACCCGCGCCTCTACCAGCTACTGCTGTGCTCCGGTACCGGCGAAGAGCAGATCGACCTGGGTTTTTCCGGTATCCGGGTGCTGGAGCGCCTGTTGCAGACCCCCGGCGAGGTGGTATCGCGCGAGGAACTGCTGCGTCATGCCTGGGAAAACCGGGTCGTCAGCCAGGGCAGCCTCAACCAGCAGATCTACACCCTGCGCCAGGTGCTGTTCGACGATGCCAACCAGATCATCCAGACGCTGCCGCGGCGCGGCTACCTGTTCAACCCGCATTACCTCGCCACGCCCAGTGTCCCGGATACCGCCCCGCTCGCGCCGCCGCGCGACGAACCGGCTAGCACAGCACCTGTAGCTGCGGCAACGCCCCGCTCGCCCTGGCTGTCGCCGCTGCTGCTCGGTACGACCATGATGCTCCTGCTGGCCGTGGCGACCCTGGGCTACCGCTTCCTCTACGCCCCCAAGGGCTCGCTGACGCATACCCAGACGATCGGCCAGCTGGAAGTGCTGTATGTCGAGAAGAGCCAGCGGATGCTCGACCGCATGATGATGGAAACCCGCCTGCTGATGGCCAGCATCGCCGGCCTGAGCAAGCGTCCGGGCCGGCTGATCGTCAATATGTCACCTGGATTCTATGAAATAAGGTGCCTGCACAAAGACGGCCGGATCAACTGGCTGAAGGTGCACAAGAGCCAGTTGAACGCCATTCCCAACGAAACACTGCAAGGGTGCCTGCAATGAGTATCCATACCGAAACCGGAGCTGCCAGCAAGCGTCTGCTGCGGGTGATGGTGCCCTCGGCGCTGACGCTTTGGGCATTCGTCGCCATGGGCACGACCAGCAACTTCTCGACCCAGCTCGATGGCCGCTATGCCTCCAGCGGCCAGGTGCTGCTAAGCAATGGCCAGTTGGTGCAGGTCAACCAGAGCCTGGTGTTCAGCGACGGTCGCTTCTACTCGATGACCCGCAACGCGCCGGCCATCGTCGAGGCCTCCGGAAGGGTGGAAAGCGATTTCCTCGGCCGTGCCCGGCTGGTGGTGGAGGATGGCGAGATCAGCGGCCTCGCCGCGGCGAGCGACCTCGACGACGAGCTGATCTTCAACCTGTTCTACGGCAAGCACAAGGGCGCACGCATCACCCTGGAGCAGGTCGGCGCCTGCCTTTACGGGGTGGAGACCCAGCAGGTCTACTGCGCCGAGCAGCACAGCGAAACCCTCTAGGATCTCGAGAAGGTTTTGCCGGCGCCAGTTGGCTGGCGATCCGTAGCCGCAGCAGAAGCATCGCCAGCAAGCCGGCTCCTACGACGGACGCGCTCCCTGGCGCGCCTCAAATTCCCGCCTTGCCCGGCTCGCTGTACTGCGCACCGCTCTCGGAAAAGCGCACCTTGCCGTAGCTGTCGCCGAACAGCTCCTGATACAGCTGTTGGGCCGTATCGGTCAGCAGCAGGATTTCCACGCGCCGGTTGGCGCCGTTCTCGGGATCGTCCGGCCGCAGCGGCATGACGTCGGCCTGGGCGGTCACCTGCAGCACCGAGCGCGCGGGCAGCCCGGCCTCCACCAGCACGTTGCGCGCACGCAGGGCACGGTCGCCAGACAGGTTCCAGTTGTTGTAGCCGGCCTGCAGCCGGTAGGGCGTGGCGTCGGTATGGCCGCTGATGATCAGCTTGTTCTCGACCTTGCTCAGCACGCCGGCGAGCACACCGAGCAGGCGCTCGAAGTGCGGATTGAGGATCGCGCTGCCACGCTGGAACATGAAGCGTTGCTGGTCGTCCTTGATCAGGATGCGCAGCCCCTGGGGCACCACGTCCACCTCGACATTGGCCAGGGCATCGACCTCGCTGGCCACTTCCTTCATCAGCTCGGCCAGCGCCTGCAGCTCGGCGCTGGAACCGTAATGGCGGCTGCCATCGGCCGGCTCCCGGTCGGCCCGCTCGCGTGGCTGCGGATCGGCCTGCGGCGGGCGGACCGGCACGCCGTCCAGCTCCAGCGGCGAGGTGCTGGTGCCGTCGAAGATGCCGGCGCCGCCGTCGACCAGCGGGTTGCTCTCCTGCTCGCCGAAGGCCGGGTTAGTCAGGTTCATCTGCGGCTGGATGATCCACAGCACCATGAACAGCGCCATCATCGCCAGGGTGAAGTCGGCGAACGCCACTTTCCAGGCGCCGCCGTGCTCGTCCTCATGGCCTTTCTTGGAGCGGCGCCGGACGATGATCTCGTGCTCTTCGCCGCCTTTACCCTTGCCCCGGCTCCTCATGCCGCGTCCCTTTCTTCCTCGTACTGGTTGACCCAGACCTCGAGCTGGCGGAAGGCGGGCTTGACGTCCTGTTCGATCAGCTTGCGGCCGGCGTCGACCGCCAGCAGCGTCGGCTTGCCGGCCAGGTGCGCGACCAGCGTGGTGCGCACGCATTCCAGCGCCGACAGCTCGGTCTTGACCCGCTGGCCCATGGCGTTGGACAGCGGCTCCATCAGGCAGTAGCAGAAGAAGATGCCGAGGAAGGTGCCGACCAGCGCCGCGGCGACGTGGGCGCCGATCTCGGCGACGCTGCCGCCGATGCTGCCCATGGTGATGATGATGCCCATGATCGCCGCGAGGATGCCGAAGCCCGGCATCGCCTCGCCGATCTTGAACAGCGAGCGCGACGGTTGCAGCAGCGCGTGCTCCATGGCCTCCAGCTCCTGTTCGAGGAAGCCCTCGAGTTCATGGGCGCTGATCTTGCCCATGGCCATCAGGCGGAAGTTGTCGGCGATGAACGCCATCAGGTTCTTCTCCGTGAGGATCAGCGGGTAGCGCGCGAACAGGTCGCTTTGCTCCGGCTCCTCGATGTGCGAATCGAGCACCTTGAGGCCGCCTACATCGACCATCTCCAGCAGCTCGTAGAGCAGCATCAGCAACTGGCGCTGGAATTCCTCGCCACGGCGCTGGTAGATGAACACGCCGCGGATCTGCGAGAGCATCTCCACCAGCACTTCCTTGGGGTTGCCGACCACCAGGCTGCCGATCGCGGCGCCCAGGATGACCACCACTTCGGCCGGCTGCCAGAGCACCCGCATGTTGCCGTTGGCCATGGCGTAGCCGCCCAGCACGCAGCCGATGATGATGAATGCACCTAATACTTTCTGCATGACGTTACTGGCTTCTCTCGGTTAAGGATCTACCGACCCCAGAAAGCGACAGGCCTTGCCGATCGCCTGTTTGCTCAACTGACAGACCCTGGCATCGCTGACCTCCAGCACCAGGGCGATTTCCTTGAGGCTCAACTCGTGCTGGTAGTAGAGCGTCAGCACCAGCCGCTCGCGCTCGTCCAGCCGGGCCAGCGCCTGTTCCAGGAGCCGCTCCTTGAGCAGGCGCTCCTCGAACAGCTCGGCCGCATCCGGGAACTGCTCATGGCCGCTCTGCAGCAGTTCGTCGAGGCTCTCGATGGCCTCGGACGAATCGGCCCAGAGGAAGGCCTGGTAATCCTTCTCGTCGAGGCCGGTGAAGGCCTTGATCTCCTCGTCGCTGGGCGCATGGCCCAGCCGCCGCGACAGCTCGCGAATGGCGTCGCGCACCTTGTGCACCTGCTGGCGCACCTGCCGCGGGCGCCAATCCTGGCGGCGCAGCTCGTCGAGAATGGCGCCGCGGATGCGCAGCGCGGCGAAGCGGCCGAACTGCTCGTCCGGCTCGCCATAGCGGCGCAGGCCCTCGAGCAGGCCGATCATGCCGATCTGCTCCATGTCCTCGCGGTCGAGCACCTGGTTCGTCTGCAGCGACAGCTGGCGGACGATGCGCTTGACCAGCGGCAGGTACTGCATCAGCCAGCGCTGCTCGGCGCCCGGCGCGAACAGCGCATGGCCGGCCGGGGTGGCGCCGTAGCAGTCGATGGGGCAGGTGGCGCTCATGGCGGCTGGCCTTACTGAACGATCAGCTTGCTGACCAGCACGTGCTTGAACGGCGCGAGCGCATTCTTGCTGGCGAAGTCGGCGAACAGCGCGGTTTCCAGGCGTGCCTGCAGGTCGCCGATCGGCAGCGAGCGCAGCTCGTCGAAGCTGAGTCCGGAGAGGTAGCTGACCACCGAATTGCGCACCAGCGGTTCGGCCTGGGCGAAGTTCTTCGGCTCGTCCGAAGCTTCGGCCTGCAGCGCCAGGTCCAGCACGAAGTAGTGCTCGCGACCTTCGCCGCGCAGGCTGACGATGACCTTCGGCACCGGATAGAACTCGTATTCCACCGGCGCCAGCGGCTCGGCCGTTGCCTGGCCCGCCCCCGCGGCCTGTTCCAGCCCGGGCTTGAGCAGCCAGTAACTGACACCGACGCCACCGGCGACGGTGACCACATTGAGCAGCAGCATCAGGAGAACGAGACGAGACGTCGACATGGCAAATTCACAATCCAGTAATTAGCGTTGATCCGATCAAACCGTGACCAGCACGTCGCGGGCGCGACTGCCGGAGCGCTCGGTATCCTGTGCGGTGTCTTCCGCCGGCCCGTTGGCCGCCACCGGCTCCTCGCCGGCCGGCATCCGCTGGCGCGCCTGGCCTTGCTGGCCCGATTGCCCGTCGGCGGCCACCTGCACGTTGACCTGTACGAAGTGCTGCCCCACCAGCTCCTGGCGCAGGCGGTCGCTGGTCTGCTGCAGCAGGCGCGCGACGTCGGCGTGGGCGGCGCTGAGCTGCACGGTGAGGCGCCCGGACTCGTGGCTGAGGTGGATTTCCAGACTGCCCAGCTCCGGCGGGTCCAAGCGGATACTGGCGCTCTGCTGCCGCTGCTGCAGCTGCAGCTCGACGTGCTCGCGCAGTGCCTGCAGCATCTGCTCGCCCCACTTGGCTTGCGGGGCGTGCAGCTTGAGCGAGTGCTCCATTCCCTGCGGCGGCACCGTGCGCTCACCGCTCATGGCCAGGGGCTCGGGATCCGCGTTCGGATCGAGCGCGGCGAGCAGGCGCTCCGCCTGTGCGGCGGATGACGTTTCGCCGGCTGGGCCCAGGGCACCGGCCAGTGCCTCGGTCGGGACCGGCAGTGCGCCGGGCATATCGGGCGTCGACGAGCGGGACGCCGCGATGACGCCGGAATCGCCCGCCAGCGGCGGCCTCTCGCCGCGCTGGCCGGCCAGGAGGGTTTCCAGCGTCGCCAGCGCCCTTTGCTGCCGATCGACGAAGACTTCGCCCGACGGGCTCGGCGATGCCGCTTGCGCAACCTGCCCCGGCTGCGCCGCGGCCAGGTCGCGCGCCTGCACCACCGCCTGTTGCTGATCGAGCATGCCGAATAGCCACTGCTCGGCAGTCAGCTCCTGCGCGCTTTCGTCCTGCCCGGAGGAGCGCTCGGCAGCCGGCTGGGCGTTCGCCTGCACGGACGGCAACGGCTCCAGGGGCATCGCCGATTGTAACGCCACCGGCGCTATGTCGAGCTCGCCACCCACCCGCAGCAGGCGCTCGCGGAACCCCACCGGCAACCCGGCACTGGCGCTGCGCTCGCCTGCCAGCCGTCCGTCCAGCGCGGCGGGGCGCACCACGGCCGGCTGGCCGGAAGCTTCCACGGCGGCGTTGCCGCCCATGGCCGCAATAGAACGGATCATGCCGGATCCCCCATCTGGAGCATCTCGGTCCGCTGGTAGGCCGCCCGCCCTTCGGCGTAATCGAGATGGTTCACCAGCAGCAGGCGCAAGCGCTCGCACTCCTCGCCACAGGCCTTCAGGGCTTCGCCGTGCAGACGCTTGAGCCGCTGCCTGGCGGCCTGCGCCGGCTCATCCAGCGCCGCGCTCGCCGGCAGGGCCTCCAGGCAGGCCCGAATGGCCCGGTCGACCTCGCCGACAGCCCGCCAGTCGCCGGCCTGCAGCGCCCGTTGCAGGCCGGCATGCAGCGCCTGCAGGCGCCCGGCATCACTTGCGCGCGGCACTGACGCCCTCCCAGCCCTCACGCAGCACGCCGAGCAGGTTGACCACTTCGTCCAGGCCCTCCAGCGACAGCGTCACGCTGACATCGGAGAGCCGGTAGATGCAGTATTCGTAGAGCCGCGCCAGCCCCTGCACGACCTCGCCGCCGGCCTCTTCGTCGAGCGCGCCGTTGAGGCCGTTGAGGATGTTCATGCACTTCTCCAGCGAAGCGCCCTTCTGCTGATAGCGCTTGTGCTCGATATGGCCACGGGCGCGGGACAGCTCGTCGAGCAGGCCATCCATCAGCACCAGCACCAGCTCGTAGGGGGATGCGGACGCCGCGCGGGCTTCCAGGTCCACCGCGCGGTAGCTGTCGTAACTGTCGTTGGGCAGGTAGGTCATCCGAACAATCCGTAGGTCTGCTCCATGCTCTGCATGGTCTGCATCATGGAGGTGAACTGCTTGAGATAGCGGGCGTAGTAGGTGTCGTACTGCTGCTGCAGGTTCTCGAACTGCTCGTCGACGCGCCGCAGGTTCATGTCCAGCGTGTCCAGGCGGCTCTTCAGCGTGCCGTTGGTGCTGCTGGTGTAACCGGCGACGGTCTTGTCGAGGCTGTCGAGCAGGTTGTCCTTGCCGGTGAACAGCGCCTCGAACCCTTCCGGATCGTTGGCCACCGCCGCCTCGAAACGGGCGCTGTCGATGGTCAGCTTGCCGTTGCGATCGGCGCTGATGCCGAAGTTGATCAGGTTGGTGCCGCCGAAATCGGTACGCAGCAGCGCATTCAGCCGGCTCTCGATGCTGCGCACGCTGGCGTCGCCGGCCAGGGTGCCGCGCGCGCTGCTTTCCGTGCCGCTGGCAGTCAGCGAGTCGAAGCTGGTCATCAGCGCGTTGAACGCATCGACGAAGCTCTGCGCCTTGGCCTTGGTCGCGCTCTGGTCCTGGCCGATGGTGAGCGTCAGGGGCGCGTCACCGGCGCTGTGGAGCTTGCTGACCGACAGGCTGACGCCGTCGATGACGTTGGCGAAGGTGTTGCTGGAACTGGTCAGCTCGATGCCGCCGGCGCCGTAGCTGCCGCCCATGCGAATTCGCGCATCCGCGGCCTCGGAAAGGGTGGTCGTGCTGGCGCTGGCATTGCCGCTCAGGGCCAGGCTGAAGGCGTTGGCCACGCCGCTTTCGGCGCTGGTCAGTACCAGGCTGACCTCGCCGTTGCTGCGCACCAGCGTCGCCTGCACGCCCAGCTCGGCCGCATTGATGGCCTTGGCCGCCTCGTCGAGGGTGGCATAGCCGCCGAGGTCGAAATCCTGACCCTTGAGGGTCAGGGTTCCGCTCAGGCTGCCATCGACCAGCCCCTGCACGGCGACCTGCTGCTTGCTGGCCAGCTGTTCGACATAGAACTGGTAGCTGCCCGGCTGCGCCGTGCTGCCGAGCGTGGCCGTGGCGTAGCCCTCCTGGCTGAACGAGGCGCTGTTGACCAGCATCGTCGCCTTGCCGGTCTTCAGGCCGGCAACGGCGGATTTGAAGGTCGTCAGCGACGTGCGCAACTTGCTCAGCGCATCGCGCTGGGCCTGGTAGTTGCTCTCGTTGCGATTGAGCCGGTCCAGCGAAGACTGAACTTCATAGGTCGCCAGCTGCGTCGACATCTGTTTTACGTAATCTGAATCTATCGCCATTACCGATCCCCTTCCTGAAACCTGTTGAGCAAATTGGGTGCCAAGTCACAACTCATTGATTCAATGGGCTTTTCACGGCAACCATGGAGAAAAACCGCTTCCGCTCGGGCGCCGGACAGGGAAACGGGGAAACGCCGTTTCCGCCTGGCGAGGCGGCGGAACATCCCTGTATCAAGGCGACGGTGGAGGGGGGAGCGCTTAAGGCGTATCGCGAATTATCGTGCGCGAGCCGCAGGCCGGCGCCGGGGGGCAACGGAGCGAGGAAGGGAAGCGGCCGGCCACATCCGAACCGGAAGGGCCCACCACCAAGACGCCGAGCGGCAGTCCCGATGCGCGGCGGATTTAGTAGCCCTGCGGCTGGTAAAGCCGGGCATCGTGGCTGCCGGCAAGCAATTGCTCGAGAATCTCGTGGTGCATCGCCAGCAGCTTGCCGTTGCGCTCGTTGATCTGCTGGCACTGCGTGGCCAGCGCGCCCAGTTGCTGCCAGAGCTGGCGTACACGCGCGGCCTGCTCCTCGGGGTAGCCGGCGAGCAACCGCTGCATGCCGTCCGCATCCTGCGGCAGGCGGAAGGCGCCCAGCACCTTGGCGCGGCGCTGGGCGCGCGCGCCGATGGTTTCGGCGCGCGTGGTGATCTGCAGGTTGAGCCGGTCGATCTCCAGGCTGTCGCGTTCGAGCAGGAAGGCATAGAGCGCCTGCATCAGGTCGCGCAGGGCCCGGTAATCGTCGCAGTCCTGCTCGAGGTCGTTAGCGACGATCGCGAGCAGCTTGTCGCGCTGGTTCACGCATCGCTTCCGCGGTGATAGGCGAGCATGCTGCCGGCCAGCTCGGCGGGATCGCTGCTGATCTCACCGCGCTGCAGCGCCTGCTTGAGCGCCGCGACGCGCTCCAGGTCGACTTCCGGCATGGCGCGCAGGGCCTCGTGCATCTGCTCCAGCGGCAGGCTTTCCGGCTGGCGCGCGGCGGTTTCCGGCGCCGGGCGCGCGACGGGCTGGCGGGTGGAGCTGGCCTCGGTGGCCGGTGTCAGGGCGGGCTTGAAGTGCCGGCTGATTTCCATGATTTCTTTCCAACTCGGTGGTTACAGCCAAACAGGCGACCGCCCGGGCACGAAACTTAAATGCCTGTTCACGATGCCGGGCGCGGCTAGGGTCTGTTGCCGTTTCATTCGCGGCCGCGCCGGAGCCTGTTTTACCGCGAGGCAAGGCACGAGAGGCGAAGTTTAGTCGCCTAAATGAGCCATCGAGTAACGCCGCATCGCGGTAAAACAGGCCCGGCCCTTCGGGTTGCGCGGGAAATAGCCCCCGCTGTCGTTGCAGGACTTGGCAAGGGAATGACCATTACCTGCGTCCTGCGCCTAACCGGGGGCCATTTCTCGCAGCAACGCGGCTCGCGATGAAACGGCAACAGACCCTAGTCTACCGAGCGCCAGCGTATGGCTCCACGGCCGCTACGACGAGCCGATGGAACGCGCTCAATGGGCGGCACGCCAGTGGGCCTGGGCGGCCAGCCCGTCCTGGATTTTCTGCTCCTGCTGGGCGAGCAGCTGCTGCCATTGCTGCAACTTGCCCTCGATCACATGCTCGACCACCTTCTCGCTGCGCATGGCCTGCAGCAGCTCGCGCCGGATGCGCTCCAGCGCCTGCTCGGCGACCGCCAGCTCGCGGCGCTGCAGTTCCACCATCTTGTGCAGCGTGGCCTTGTAGCGCTGCTGGTTGTCACGCTGCAGCGGCGTGCTCATCGGCACGCTGAAGCCGCACAGGCGGCTCAGGCCGGTGATGTTGTTGCGGTAGCGCTGGCAGAGGTTCTGCTGGTACTGCACCTGCCCGAGCATCTTGCGTACGCGGTTGCCACGCAGGCTGGCCAGGCGGCCGAGGGTTTCGAGCTGCTGTTTCATCGTGCCTTCCCGAGGATGTTCTGCAAGGTGGCGACGCTGGTTTCCAGTTCCGCGGCTTCGCCGACGTCCTGGCGCAGGAAGCGTTCGATGGTCGGCGCCAGTTGCACCGCGCGGTCGGTCTGGCTGTCCGCGCCGGGCGTATAGCCGCCGAGCGGGATCAGCTCCTTGATCTTCTCGAAGGCGCTGTAGAACGCCTTGAGCTGGCGCGCCGCGCCCAGGTGCGGCGGCTGGCCGACCTGGCTCATGCAGCGGCTGACCGAGGCGCAGACGTCGATGGCCGGGTAGTGCCCGGCATCGGCCAGGCGCCGCGACAGCACGATATGGCCGTCGAGGATCGCCCGCGCGCAGTCGACGATGGGGTCCTGCTGGTCGTCGCCTTCGGCCAGCACCGTGTAGATGGCGCTCAGGCTGCCGTCGTCGCTGGCGCCATTGCCGGCGCTTTCCACCAGCTCCGGCAGCATGCCGAACACCGACGGCGGGTAGCCCTTGGTCGCCGGCGGCTCGCCGAGCGCCAGGGCGATCTCGCGCTGGGCCATGGCATAGCGGGTCAGCGAATCCACCAGCAGCAGCACGTCATGGCCCTGGTCGCGGAAGTAGGCGGCGATGCTGTGACAGAGCTCGGTGGCCTTGAGGCGCATCAGCGGCGACTCGTTGGCCGGTGCGACCACCACCACGGCCTTCTTCAGGCCCTCCTCGCCCAGCGAATGCAGGAGGAATTCCTGCACCTCGCGGCCACGCTCGCCGATCAGCCCGACCACCACCACATCGGCCTTGGTCTGCCGGGTGATCATGCCCAGCAGCACGCTCTTGCCCACGCCGGAGCCGGCGAACAGGCCGACGCGCTGGCCCTTGCCGAGGGTCAGGGTGGCGTTGATGGCACGCACGCCGACGTCCAGCGGCTGGCTGACCGGCTTGCGCTTGAGCGGGTTGACCGTCGGCAGCTCGGTGGGCAACGGATCGCGCCCGCCGAGCTTGCCCAGCTCGTCCAGCGGCTCGCCGAGGCCGTTGAGCACGCGGCCGAGCCAGGATTCGTCGATATGCAGCTTGGCCTCGTCCGGCGCCGGGAATACCCGCGAGCCGGCGGTCAGGCCGACCGGCTTCTTGAACGGCATCAGGTAGGTGATGTCGCGGTTGAAGCCGACCACCTGCGCCTCCAGCATGCTGCCGTCGCCCTGCTCGACGTAGCAGCGCTGGCCGGTCATGCGCTGGCAGCCGAGGCTTTCCAGCAGCATGCCGGAGACCCGCACCAGCCGCCCGCTGACCTTGGCCAGCTGCACGCCATCCAGCGAGCGCAGCGCCTCGTCGAGGCGGAAGCTGTCGCGCAGGGCCATGCCTCAGTCCTGCGCCACGATGTGTTCGGCGAGGGTTTCCATGCACGCATCCAGCCGCTGCTGGCAGCCGATGTCGGCCTCGGCCTGGGCGGTGAGCACGCGGCATTCGCCGAGCGCGAGCTTCTCGTCCGGCACCAGGCGCCAGGCGGCGGCGCGCTCCGGCGCCAGTTCGCGGATGCGCGCGCATTCCTCGGGGTTGAGATGGATGCGCACCTCGTCCTGGTCGCCGGGCATGGCGGTCAGCGCCTCCTCGGCGAGGGTCAGCAGCTGGGTGGGATGCAGCGTCAGTTCGCAACGGATCACCTGGCGCGCCACCTTCTGCACCAGCTCCAGCAGTTCCTCGCGACGCGCCTGTTCGTACTCGGCGCGGAAGCGCTCGAAGGACTCGATCAGCCGCTCCAGCGGCCGGCCAGCCTCGTCGAATGCGCGCCGCCCCTGCAGCCGGCCATCCTCCAGGCCCAGCGCCTTGCCGTCCTCGACACCACGCTGGAAGCCCTCGCGGTGGCCCGCCTCGCGGCCCTGTTCCAGGCCTTCGCGATAGCCCTTGTCGAGGCCTTCCTGGAAGCCATCGGCGACCGCCCGTTGCAGCGCCGCCGGATCGCCAGTCAGGCCCTCTGCCGTCTGGCCCTGCGGCTTCACCCGAGGCGGAAAGCGGAACGGCCGCCAGCTGCGGTCGGCACCCTTGATCACCTTGACCGTCATCTCACTCCACCGTCTGTTCGCGGAACAGCTGCACCTGCAGCTCGCCATCGGCGGACATCTCGCGCACCACGGCCATGATGTCCTTGCGCACCTGCTCGACGCGGCTCAGCGGCACCGGGCCCTGGCGCCGGTTGATCGACTCCATCTGCTGCGCCTGGCGCTTGGGCATGGCGCCCTGGATCGCCTTGACCAGCTCCGGCTCGGCGCCCTTGAGCGCGACCACCCACTCGTCCAGCGGGATGACTTCCAGCAGCGTCTGCAGCACGTCCTGGTTCTGCCGCGAGAGGATGAAGAAGTCGTACATCTCGTCTTCGATCTTGCTCACCAGCTCCTCGTTATGCGCGCGCAGCAGCTCGAACATCTGGTCGCGGTTGCCCTTGAAGCGGTTCATGATGTCCGCCGCCTGCTTCACCCCGCGCACCTGCGAGCCCTGGGTGCTGAGCACCTTGAGGCTGCGATCGATCAGCTGCTCCAGCTCGGCGATGACGTCGCTGTTGACCTCCGAGAGGTTGGCGATGCGGTAGAGCAGCTCGTCCTGGCGCTCGGCCGGCATGCACTCAAGCACCTCGGTGGCCATGCCCGGCGGCAGGAAGGCGAGGAACACCGCCTGCATCTGCGCGTGCTCCTTGGCGATCAGCGCGGCGAACTGCTTGGGATCGAGCCACTCCATCTTGGCCATCTTGGCGCGGATCTCCTCGCCGTAGATGGAATCGAGCAGCGAGCGGGTGATGTCGCCGCCCAGCGCCTTGGAGAGCATGCCGGCCAGGTAGGAGCGCGAGGCCCCCTTGATGCTGCTCTGCTCCTTGTAGTCGTCGAAGAAGCGGCTGATCACATCGGAAACCATCGGCTGCTTGACGTTGGACAGCCGCGCCATGGCCTGGCTGATGCTGATGATCTCCTCGCGCGAGAAGTTGCGCAGGATGCCGGCGGAAATCTCGTCGCCCATGCTCAGCATGAGGATCGCCGCCTGGTCCAGCGAGCTGACCGAGCGCAGCTGCAACGGGCGTGGCTTGATCTCGCGGGACGATGCCTTGCCGTCTTCAGCCGGCTGGGTTGAGGTCTCTTTCATTGCGCCCTATCCAATGCTTGATGACTTCCGAGACCCGCTCGGGATCGTTCTTGGCGAGCATCTGCAGGTGCTCGATCTGCAGCTCGAGGCCCGAGCCCGGCGCCGGCAGGCGGATCTCCGAAAGCGGGTTGAGCTCACCGAAGATGTGCGGCCCGCCGGGTTCGCGCGGGCTGGCCAGGGCCGGGCGGCTGTCGCCTTCCAGCGCGGCCGGCGCGCTTGGCTCGACCAGACTGCCCTCCAGGCCGTCGCCCTGCGGCAGGGATGCGACGTTGCGCTGGGTCAGGTTGCGGACCGCCGGGCGCACCACGATCAGCAGCAACAGCAGGGCGATCAGCCCGGCCACACCGACCTTGGCCAGCGCATGGACCTGGCTGTTCTCCCACCAGGGCACGACCTGCTCGATCTGCTCGACGGCGGCGAACGGCAGCACGCTGAGGCTCAAGAGATCGCCACGCTCGGACTTGAAGCCGACCGCGCTGCGCACCATGGCCTCCAGTTCGGCGCGCGCCGCGTCGCTCCAGCCGCCTTCCGGCGCCGCCGCGGCATTGAGCACCACCGCCACGCTCTGCTGACGCAGGGCGAAGCCGGCGTGTTTGACGTGTACCACGCTCTGGTCATAGTCGAGCTGGCGGGTCGATTCCTCGCGCAGCGAGGTGGCACCCTTGTTCTCGGTGGTCGCCGGCGGTGGCGCTTCCTCGCCCTCCGGCGCCGGCGGCAGCGGCCGGTTGCTCAGCGAACCGGGCACGCCCAGCGCCAGGCGATCCAGCGCGCTCTCGTTGCGCAGCACCTCGTTGCGCAGGCGCGGCGTGTCGCCGTAGGACTGGAAGGTTTCTTCCTTCTGGCTGAAGTCGATATCCGCCGCCACGCTGATGCGGAAGTTGCCCAGGCCCAGCACCGGCGCCAGTACCTGCTCGATATTGGCCGCGGCCTTCTGCTGGTAATCCTCCACGGCCTGCCAGTTCTGCGCCGGCCCGCCACCGACGTTGAGCCCGCGCGAGAGCAACGCGCCGTACTGGTCGACCACGCCGACATCTTCCGGCTTCAGATTGGGCACGCTGTTGGCGACCAGATTGACGATGGCACCGACCTGGTCGCTGCTCAGCGTGTAGCCGGACTCCAGCTGCAACATCACCGACGCCTTGCTCGGCGCGCGCTTGCTGACCACGAAGGAGCTGTTCTCCTCCTGCGCCAGGTGTACCCGCGCCTGCTGCACGCCCTTGAGCGCCATCACCGTGCGCGCCAGTTCGCCTTCCAGGCTGCGCTTGAGGCGCACGTCCTGAACGAACTGGCTGGTGCCCAGCGGCTCTTCCTTGTCGAACAGCTCGTAGCCGGCTGGCTGCGCGACCTTCACGCCCTTGGCGTTGAGCAGCAGCCGCGCCCGCGCCAGCTGGTCCTCGCGCACCAGGATCTGCCCGCTCTGCGGATGGATGCGGTACTGCAGCGCCTCGCCGTCGAGCACCTGCATCACTTCGGCGGCGGGGAACGATTCACCGGCGCCATGCAGCGGGCGGAACGAACCGTTGTCACGCCACAGGTAGAAGGCCACGGCCACCGCCAGCGCGGCGGCGATCACCGCCATGCCGGCCAGCGTCACGCGCGGATCGAGTTGCAGCCCACCTTCGGGCAACCGGGATTTGAGTTTCTGCAGCACGTCTTAGCTCTCTGGGCCGATCAAAGCGGCATTCGCATGACGTCGTCGAACGCCGTGGTCAGTTTGTTGCGCACCTGCAGCAGCGCCGAGAACGACACGCTGGCCTTCTGGCTGTCGATCATCGCGCCGACCAGATCGTCGCTCTTGCCGCTGTCCACCGCGGCCATCGCCGCGCTGGCCTTGTGCTGCTCGGCGTCTACCGAACGCAGGGCGGCTTCGAACGATCCGCTGATGGCGTTGGCCGCCATGCTCGACGGACGGATCGACTGGCCCTCGGCAACGCTGGCCAGTTGCTGCATGCGGCCCAGCAGATCCTGCTGCACCTGATTGATGGAACTCATGCTCGTGCTTCCCCGATGGTTCAGAAATCCAGTTCGATGCCCTGCTCGCGCATGGCGTTGAGGCGGTAGCGCAAGGCGCGCGAGGTCATGCCCAGGCTGGCGGCAGCCTTGGCCTTGTGGCCGTCGAAGCGGCGGATGGTGTCGATCACGTGCTGGTATTCGGCCCACTTGCCGCTGGCGCGCAGCGCCGCCTTGCCGTTCTCGGCGGCCAGCGCCAGCGGCTTGTCCAACCGGGTTTCCACCTGTGCCGGCGCGGCCAGGCCGAGATCCTGCGGCTGGATGAACAGCCCGTTGCGCAGCACCAGCGCGCGCTGTACGGTGTTCTCCAGTTCGCGGGCGTTGCCCGGCCAGTCGTGCTGCAGCAGCGCGCGGCAGGCGTCCTCGGTGAGCAGCTCGTCGTGGGCTTCCTGCGGCGCGTACTTGCTGATGAAGCGGCGCGCCAGCGGCAAAACGTCTTCCTTGCGCTCGCGCAGCGGGCTGATATGCAGCGGCAGCACGTCGAGGCGGAACATCAGGTCGGCGCGGAAGCGGCCCTCGGCCACCTCCTGCTGCAGGTCGCGGTTGGTCGCGGCGATGATGCGCACGTTCAGCTCGATCTCGCGGCGCCCGCCGAGGCGCTCCACGCGCTGCTCCTGCAGCACGCGCAACAGCTTGGCCTGCAGCCCCAGCGGCAGTTCGCCGATCTCGTCGAGCAGCAGGGTGCCGCCGTTGGCCAACTCGAACTTGCCGGGCTGGGCGCTCACCGCGCCGGTGAAGGCGCCCTTCTCGTGGCCGAAGAGAATGGATTCGAGCATCTGCTCGGGGATCGCCGCGCAGTTCACCGCGACGAAGGGTGCGTCCGGGCTGGCGGAAAAGCGATGGATGTAGCGCGCCATCAGCTCCTTGCCGGTGCCGGTCTCGCCAGTGATCAGGATCGGCGCGCGGGTCAGGGACACGCGCTGGGCCATGGCCAGCAGGCGGCGACCGGCCTGGGAGCAGGAAACGAAGCTTTCCTGGGCGGTCTCGGCACAGACCTGGCGGCGCAGCAACGCACCCAGCTGGGTCTCGCTGAACGGTGACAGCAGGTAGTCGACGCAACCCAGTTCCAGCAGCGTGGCGGCCTTTTCCTGGTCGGCGTACTCGACTACCGGAATCAGGCAGACGCTGCCTGCACGCCGCACAAGACTTTCCACCTGCGCATACAAGGAGCGCGCCGGCAAACTTGCAACCACCACGAAGATCAATGCCAGGCGATCGAGCCGAGCCTTGTCGAGTTCGGCGAAATCATTGAAACGCGCAACTTCGCAACCCTGCCTGCGCAAACCGGCCTGCAGAAATTCGCAGGCTTCGGCCTGGGCACTTCCGATAATGGCGACTTTCTTCGCCGGCAATTCATCGAATAGCTCGTCGCATGCGTAGTTCATTGCCTGACTGACACTTTTCAATGTGACCACCTTGCCCTCCGGGAGGCGCCGCGCTCGTGCGCAACGAATCGGCGGAGATGCGGGAAGATAAAAAATCGATTTAATTTTTCGGAAGTCTTTGCCGTCTTTGCCCACTGACTCGCAATCGAACCAGCACGCTCGCAAAGGTACTTCCCGAACAAGTGCGCGCACGCTATCAGCGCGCCAGCACCGTCGCCCAATCAGTTCTGCTTAATTGAAATCAACCGATGCCAGATGAGCTCAAAAGAGGTCATTTGATATCTCTTGATTTAACCCTCTCACGCGCCCATGCCTAGGATGGCGGCACGCTAGAGCCGTGCCCGGAAAAACACCCGCGCCAGCCAGCCCACTTGTCTGCACCAATGGCCAGCGGCAATCGTCGCCGTGTTCACCGACCTCAGGACATACAGTTCACAACATGACTGGCAATGCAAAAGTCCACCATGGCGTGCCCGCCCAAAGCCTGACTGTATTGAAACCGCAGAAGCTGGGACGGCATCACCACAAGATTCCGCAGTACATCAAGGAAAGTACCAACAAGAATCCGCGACTGATCGGTGATTATTTCCTGCGCAACTACCGCATCAATCTCGAACTGAACCGCATTGATGTTCAGGAAGAGCGCAGCGAAGAGCCGGACTGCATCTATCGCTCGGCCATGGGCAAAGTGGGTTTTTCCATCGACCGTGCATTATTGACCGAGGCACTTGAGTGCTATTACGGCGGCACCGTCATTGCCAGCCAGGATACGCCGCCGATCAGCACCTCGGAACAGCGCATGCGCAATCGGTTGGGCATGGATATCACCGATATATTCGCCCGCTCGATATTGTCCGGCGAGACGTTCGGCAAACTCGACAGTTACCGCAACGACTATGAAGAGACCAGCTGGGAGTATGTGGCCGAGTACGAGTACGTCAGCCATATCACCGGCAGCCGCTCCTCGATCTACATCTATCTGGATACCGAGCTGGTCGATGAACTGACCAGCCGCCTGGCCGGCCCGCCCGCGCCGCGCCAGCCCGGCAACCCCCTCGATCACATCAAGCACCTGCCGGTACGCCTCGATTGCGTGGTGGCCGCGGCACAGATGCCACTGGCCCAGGTGCTCGCGCTGCAGCTCGACGACATCCTCATGCTGCGTCCGCTGGACCGTTACGAAGTGCGCATCAACCAGCAGAAGCTCTTTCGCGGCACCATCTTCGAAGAGGATGGCGCCCTGTTCCTCACTTCACTTGAAAGCGTGAACCCCCAATGAACGGCCATCTTTCCGACAACGAATTCGAGAACCTCATCAACGAAGGCGACCTGAGCCTGGATGCGGTCGACGAGCCGGCTGTACCGGCCCCGGCGGCCGCGCCAGCGCCACGCCAGGACCTGAGCTTCTTCGGCAAGATTCCGGTGAACGTCACCCTGGAAGTCGCCTCCGCGGAAATTTCCCTCAAGGAGCTGATGGAGTGCGACACCAGCAGCGTGATCGTGCTCGACAAGCTGGCCGGCGAACCGCTGGACGTGAAGGTCAACGGCACCCTGTTCGCCAAGGCCGAGGTGGTGGTGATGAACGGCAACTACGGCCTGCGCATCGTCGAACTGTCCGGCACCAGCCTGGACGCCTTCGCCCCATGAACCTGCGTCGCGGCCTGAGCCTGCTCGGCCTGCTGCTGATCGGGCTGATGCCCTTGGCAGCCCAGGCCGCCGGCGGCGAGATCACCCTGTTCAACCTGAACGATACCGAGAACGGCCAGGAGTTCTCGGTAAAGCTGCAGATCCTCATCCTCATGACCCTGCTCGGCTTCCTGCCGGCGATGCTGATGATGATGACCTGCTTTACCCGCTTCATCATCGTGCTGGCCATCCTACGCCAGGCCATCGGCCTGCAGCAGAGCCCGCCGAACCAGGTGCTGATCGGCATCGCGCTGATCGTCACCCTGCTAGTGATGCGCCCGGTCTGGCAGGAAATCCACAGCCAGGCCTACGAGCCGTTCCAGAACGACGAGATCACCCTCGAACAGGCGCTGGACTCGGCCAAGGGCAGCCTGGCCGGTTTCATGCTGGCGCAGACCAACAAGAACTCCCTGGAAACCATGGTGGCGCTGGCCGGCGAACAGCTGCCGGAGGACCTCGACGAGCTGGATTTCTCGCTGCTGCTGCCGGCGTTCGTGCTGAGCGAGCTGAAGACCGCGTTCCAGCTGGGCTTCATGATCTTCGTGCCGTTTCTGGTGATCGACCTGGTGGTGGCCAGCGTGCTGATGGCGATGGGCATGATGATGCTCTCGCCGATGATGATTTCGTTGCCGTTCAAGCTGATGGTGTTTGTGCTGGTCGATGGCTGGGCGCTGTTGATGGGGACGTTGACCACCAGTATTCAGCCGTTTTAGGTGATGGGGATGAAGGCGTTGGCCGTGCGGTGGGGCTTGGAGAATGGGGAGGCTGGCCACCTTTGCCGCGAAGTGTTTGGGCTTGGGGCTCTCCGAGTACAACCCATTGGCGCAGTTGGCCGACGCATTGGTTTCGCCCTGCTGGGCGAGTTCCTTTTGGCAGTCGCCCGGATGGCCGGCCCCCCAAAAGAAACCAAAAAGTCTTGCCCCTCCATCCGGGTCTCGCTTCGCGAGACTTCCCTCATTCCATCCCCGCTCCGGGGGCCGGCGTACAAGGGCCATCCATGGCCCTTTATCGCGGGGACGCTCAGTCCTCGCGCGGCATCCATGCCGCTCGCCCCTCTGCGCAGCGATTCCATTCGGCCTTCTGAAAGGGGCGTTCGGCGTCGTCTGGCAGGCCCTGCAATGGAAAAGCGGGAAACGGCGTCGAGCCAAGGTCAATTGACCAATGGCCGTGGAGAATTCGTAGGGTGGAAAACTGCGAAGCATTTTCCACCGCAATCGACGCAGCGATTGGTCTCGAACGTTGCGCGCAAAAATCGGTGGGTAAGCTTCGCGTTACCCACCCTACGTTCCGAAAGGCCTGCGCGTAGTTACCAGCGAAACGCTTTGGATCTATCGCTGCTTGAAAAACTCCAGGCAACTCGGTCCGGATTCCCCTTCAGGAGGCCGAGCACAGGCGTTGCGCAGGGGGGCTCGAGGCATGGATGCCGAGAGAGGAGCGATGGGACATGGATGTCCCTTCGCGACGACCCCCGGAGCAATGCCGGAGCGAGGGGAGTTTTGCGAAGCAAAACCCGGATGCAGGGGTGGCCTTCTTTTTGGTTACTTTTTCTTGGCCACACAAGAAAAAGTGACGCGCCGTGCAAGGCGCAACCTGTAGGTGGCGCCGAGGAAAGCGTCACGCCCCCATATCTGCGGCCGAGCCAAAACGGCTCTTACAAAACGCCCCGCGTGATGGTGCCCCAATGCTAACCCCCGACACCGCCGTCCATATCGTCTCCAACGCCATTCACGTGATCGTCCTGGTGGTCTGCGTGCTGATCGTCCCGAGCCTGCTCGGCGGCCTCTTGATCAGCATTTTCCAGGCCGCCACCCAGATCAACGAACAGATGCTGAGCTTCCTCCCGCGCCTGCTGATCACCCTCGGCATGCTGGTGTTCGCCGGGCACTGGATCCTGCGCACGCTGAGCGATCTGTTCATCGAAACCTTCCAGCAGGCCGGTCGCCTGGTCGGCTGAATCATGCCCAACGATCCCCTGATGCACGCCGGCCACTACCTGCAATCGCTGCTCGCCTACTGGTGGCCGTTCTGCCGGATCATGGCCGTGTTCAGCCTGGCGCCGATGTTCAACCACAAGGCGATCAGCGTGCGTGTGCGAATCCTCCTAGCGCTGGCGCTGACCCTGGTGCTGGGTGCCGCCTTGCCGACGCCACCCATTCTCGATCCGCTGTCGCTGGCCGGCATCCTCGCGGCCATCGAGCAGATCGCCATGGGCCTGTTGCTGGGCCTGGCGCTGCTCCTGGTATTCACCGTGTTCACCCTGATCGGCGACGTGGTCTCGACCCAGCTCGGGCTGTCCATGGCGGTGTTCAACGACCCCATGAACGGCGTGTCCTCGGCCTCGATCATCTACCAGCTGTATTTCATCCTGCTGGCGTTGCTGTACTTCGCCATCGACGGCCATCTGGTCACGGTGAGTATCATCTACCAGAGCTTCGTCTACTGGCCGATCGGCAGCGGGCTGTTCTACGACGGCCTGCAGACCATCGCCTGGTCGATGGCCTGGGTGCTCTCGGCAGCCTTGCTGATCGCCCTGCCGATCGTCTTCTGCATGACCCTGGTGCAGTTCTGCTTCGGCCTGCTCAACCGCATCTCGCCGGCGATGAACCTGTTCTCGCTCGGTTTTCCCATGGCGATCCTGGCCGGGCTGTCGCTGATCTACCTGACCCTGCCGAACCTGGCCGAGGCCTACCTGCACCTGACCCGCGATCTGCTGGACAAGATCGGCATCCTGCTCAGGAGCGGCGGCCATGTCTGAGCAGAACAGCAGCCAGGAAAAGACCGAAGAGGCCTCCGAGCAGAAACTCAGGAAGAGTCGCCAGGACGGCCAGGTCACCCGCTCCAAGGACGTCGCCACCACGGTGTCGCTGCTCGCCACGCTGCTGGTGTTGAAGTTCAGCATCGGCTTCTTCTTCGATGGCATGCAGCAAGCGTTCAGCTATTCGTACATCGATTTCCGTCAAAGCGAGATCGGCGTCGACGACCTGCAGCTGATCCTCACCCATAACCTGCTGGTGTTCATCGGCGTGCTGCTGCCGCTGCTGTTGACGCCGATCCTGGTGATCGCCTTCGCCCTGGTGCCGGGCGGCTGGGTGTTCGCCTCGAAGAACTTCGCGCCGAAGTTCAGCAAGCTCAACCCCATCAGCGGGCTGGGACGGATGGTCGGCGCGCAGAACTGGAGCGAGCTGGCCAAGTCGCTGCTGAAGATCTCCGCGCTGCTCGGCATCGCCGCCTGGCAGCTGTATTACGCCGCACCACGCCTGATCACGCTGCAGCGCACCGACATCTTCAGCGCCATCGGCGGTGCCTTCTCGCTGACCTTCGACCTGGCGCTCTCACTGCTGCTGGTGTTCGTGCTGTTCTCCTTCATCGACATCCCGCTGCAGCGCTTCTTCTTCCTGAAGAAAATGCGCATGACCAAGCAGGAGCGCAAGGAAGAGCACAAGAACCAGGAAGGCCGCCCCGAGGTGAAGGCGCGCATCAAGCAGCTGCAACGTGCGCTGGCGCAGCGGCAGATCGCCAAGGTGATCAAGGATGCCGACGTGGTGATCGTCAACCCGACCCACTATGCCGTGGCGCTCAAGTACGACCCGAAGAAGGCCGAGACGCCCTTCGTCATCGCCCGCGGCGTCGACGAGATGGCGTTGTACATCCGCAAGATGGCCCAGGCCAACGCGCGTGAGGTGGTCGAGCTGCCGCCACTGGCGCGGGCGATCTACTACAGCACCCAGGTCAACCAGCAGATCCCGGCACCGCTGTATACCGCGGTGGCCCACGTGCTGACCTACATCCTCCAGCTCAAGGCCTGGAGACAGGGCCGTCGCCAGGGCAAGCCGGCGCTGGCCAGCAACCTCCACATCCCCGAAGAACTGTTCAACCGAGCACGCTCATGAGCCTGATGCAGAAACTCACGCCCACCTTCAGCAGCGGCCGGATCGGCATTCCGGTGCTGATCCTGTCGATCCTGGCGATGATCATCCTGCCGCTGCCACCGCAGCTGCTGGACATCCTGTTCACCTTCAACATCGCCATGGCGGTGCTGGTGCTGCTGGTCAGCGTGTCGTCGAAGAGCCCCCTGGATTTCTCGCTGTTCCCCACGGTGATCCTGGTCACCACGCTGATGCGCCTGACCCTCAACGTCGCCTCGACGCGGGTGGTGCTGCTCGAGGGCCACAGCGGCACCGGCGCGGCGGGCAAGGTGATCGAGGCCTTCGGCGAGGTGGTGATCGGCGGCAACTTCATCGTCGGCCTGGTGGTGTTCGTGATCCTGATGATCATCAACTTCATCGTCATCACCAAAGGCGGCGAGCGCATCTCCGAGGTCACCGCGCGCTTCACCCTCGACGCCCTGCCGGGCAAGCAGATGGCCATCGATGCCGACCTCAACACCGGCCTCGTCACCCAGGAAGAAGCCAAGGCGCGGCGCCAGGAAGTGGCCAAGGAAGCGGACTTCTACGGGGCCATGGATGGCGCCTCGAAGTTCGTCCGCGGCGACGCCATCGCCGGCATCCTGATCCTCCTGATCAACCTGTTCGGCGGTTTCGCCATCGGCGTGTTCGTCCATGACCTGGGCGCCGGCGATGCCTTCAAGCAGTACGCCCTGCTCACCATCGGTGACGGCCTGGTGGCGCAGATTCCGGCGCTGCTGCTGTCCACCGCGGCGGCGATCATCGTCACCCGCATCAACGAATCCAGCGATATCACCAGCCAGGTGCAGCGCCAGCTGCTGGCCAATCCGGCTTCGCTGTACACCGTGGCCGGCATCCTCTTCGTGCTCGGCCTGGTGCCGGGCATGCCGCACTTGGCCTTCATCGGCTTCGCCGCACTGATCGGCTTCATCGGCTGGCGCGTCTCGCTGCAGCAGCCACCGGCCGAGGGTGCCGATCTCAAGGAGATCCAGCAGCTCGGCCAGGCGATGGACAAGGAAAAGGCCCAGTCGCTGGCCTGGGAAGACATTCCGCTGGTCGAGCGGCTGTCGGTGTCGCTCGGCTACAAGCTGGTCGGGCTGGTCAACGAGGCGTCCGGTGCGCCGCTGCCGGCGCGGGTGCGCGGCGTGCGCCAGACGCTGTCCGAGCACCTCGGCTTTCTGCTGCCGGAAGTGCAGATCCGCGACAGCCTGCGGCTCAAGGCCTCGCAGTACGACATCTACATCAACGGCGAAAAGATCGATGGCGCCGAGCTGCACGCCGACCGCCTGATGGCGATCCCGTCGCCGGAGCTGTACGGCGAGATCGACGGCATCCTCGGCACCGACCCGGCCTATCGCATGCAGGTGGTGTGGATTCAGCCGGGCGACAAGTCCCGCGCGCTGAACCTCGGCTATCAGGTGATCGATTGCGCCAGCGTCATCGCCACCCACCTGAACAAGGTGATCCGCGAGCACCTGCCGGACCTGTTCAAGCACGACGACGTCGAGCACCTGATGCAGCGCCTGACCGTGCAGGCGCCGAAACTCGCCGAGAGCCTGAAGAGCGCCCTGAGCTACACCCAGCAGATGCGTGTGTACCGCCAGCTGCTGCAGGAAGAGGTGCCGCTGCGCGACATCGAGACCATCGCCAGCACCCTGCTCGAATGCAGCGAGACCACCAAGGACCCGGTGCTGCTGGCCGCCGACGTGCGCTTCGCATTGCGCCGCAGCATCGTTTCGATGGTCGCTGGCGACCGCCGTGAGCTGGGCGTGTTCGTGCTGGAGAACGCGTTGGAGAACACCTTGCTCAATGCCCTGGCCATCGCCCAGCAGGCCGGGCCGGTAAGCCTGGACAACATCCCGGTGGAGCCCAGCCTGCTCAATCAGCTGCAGAACAGCATGCCGGTGGTGAAAGAAAAGCTGCGCAAGGATGGCCATCCGCCGATCCTCACCGTAATGCCGCAGCTGCGCCCGCTTTTGGCGCGCTATGCACGGGTGTTCAGCCCGGGACTCCACGTGCTGTCGCAGAACGAGATTCCCGACCGCGTCGGCGTGAATATCCTCGGCAGCCTCGGCTGAGCGCCCGCCAGGATCTGGGCTTCAGTACGGCCGCCGGCGCCGCGGCATCTGGCCGGCCACCATCGCGGTGAACGCCTCCGACGGCCGGTCCAGGGCGAAGCCCATCTCGAAGCTGTTCCGCCGCGAATCCTTGCGCGCCCACTGGCAGATCACCACCACCTCGATCTGCCGCACCCGTTCGCCGTGCTCCGGCACGTGCAACACCATCTCGTAGCAGCCGCCGATCGCCAGCGGCTGGCTGGCGACCAGCCGCAAGCCGCCCAGGGACAGGTCGGCGACATAGCCCATGGGCTCGCCGTTGAGGCGGTTGCTGACCTGGATGCTGCTGATATGACGGAAACTGAGGCGGCTGTGTTGGCGCATATCCATGGCTCGGGCAGGGGAATCATCGCCGCGGCGGCTGGCGGTGTCTCAAGCCAACAGGCGACCGAAGCCAGCGGACACTTAAGTGTCGGCCCCCGGCGCCACGTGCGATTGTGATCGCCGTCACCTGCCTCACGGCGACGATGGCGTCCGCTCGTGCGGTTCCTCGTGCAGCGCCTCCTCGTCGCTGACCTCCTCGGCCATACCCGGTGGCACGTTGTAGGCGCCGCCGGGCACGTCGGCCTCGTCGCCGCCGGACACCTCGCCATGGGTCGAGGTGGTTTCCGGGTCCTGCTCGTGGGCATCGCCGCTCGGGTCGATCGACTCGATGCTCTCGCGGCCCTGTTCGCTCTGGCTCATCACCACGCCTCCTCGCGCTGCGCTGGCCCCGGACGATCCGAGGCCCCTTGGCTTTAGGGAGGTCCCGACGCGGGGAAGTTGCACGGTCACGGCCCCCTTGCGGACCAATGGCCGCTCGGCGGCGCGGCTGAACTATTCCCGGCGCGACGCGGCCCAAATGCCACGAAAACCGACACAGAGCGGAACCATGCAACTCACCACTCGAAGCCTGCCGAGCATGCCAGCCAGCGTCCCGCAGATGGCGACGCAACCGTCGCGGGAGCTGTATTTCGCCCTCTTCCGCGATGTCGACGACGAGGCCCGCATGGCTGCCGCGGATTACCTGCGTAGCCAGCTCGAAGCCGCCGCCGCGCTGCCCTGCGACCTGCCGCAAGACCCACGCGACCTGCAGTCGTGGCTCGAACAGCGCACCGCCAGGGTCGGCCGGCAGTACCAGGCCTATCTGCAGCAGCGGCGGGCCGGCGCGCCGCGCCGCTACTTCTCCGGCAAGGCCCACGCGCTGCATTTCCTGCGCGGCGTAGCGCCGACCAAGCTGGTCGACGGCGCCTGGCTCTACGGCCTGCTGCAGCGCTGGGACGACCCGCGCTTCACCCTGCTGATCCAGACCTACCTGGAGGAACTCGGCGAAGGCCGCCCGGAAAAGAACCACGTGGTGCTCTACCGCAAGCTGCTGGCCAGCCAGGGCTGCGACGACTGGCAGCAGCTGGACGACGAGCACTTCGTCCAGGGCGCGATCCAACTGGCGCTGGCCGAGCATGCCGAACGCTTCCTGCCGGAGATCATCGGCTTCAACCTCGGCTACGAGCAGTTGCCGCTGCACCTGCCGATCACCGCCTACGAACTGACCGAACTGGGCATCGATCCCTACTACTTCACCCTGCACGTCACTGTCGACAACGCCGACAGCGGCCATGCGAAGAAGGCCGTGCAGAGCCTGCTGGACGCCTGGCCGCAGGTCGCCGACGGCGCCGAGTTCTACCGGCGGGTGCGCGCCGGCTATCGCCTCAACGAACTGGGCGCCAGCACCGTCTCGGTGATCGGCGACTTCGATCTGCAGCGCGAGGTGCTGCGCATCTTCGAGAAGAAGGCTGGCGTCGGCCAGTTCGTCCATTCCGACTACTGCCGCTTCGAGGGCCGCACGGTCAACCAGTGGCTGGCCGAGCCGGAACGCGTCGCGTCGTTCCTCGCCGTGCTGGAGCAGCGCGGCTGGATCAGGCATGGCCAGGACCCGCGGGAAAGCCGTTTCTGGCAGCTGATCGTCGGCGAACAGGCGCCCATGTTCGGGGTTTTCAGTGCGCACGAGCAGCAACTGATCCATGACTGGATCGCCGCCGACTGGCAGCCCGAGGGCAGGCGCAGCCCGCGCGGCATGCCGTTCGCCACGCAGCACCAGCAACAGCGGACGCAACCGTCGTCCGGCGAGCACGCCGCCGGCAACGATTTCGACGCCGAGCTGCAGCTGCTCGAACGCCAGCTGGCGCGGCAGCCGACCCGCGAAGCACGCATGCGCCTGCTGCTGCCGCTGCTCGCGCCCCAGCGCCACCACAGCGCCGCCGGCCTGCTGGCCACACGGCGATTCAGCCAACTGTTCAACTGAAAGGCAAACGCCAAGGACCCCACGAATGACCCAGGAAACCGCGCAGGACCGCGCACTGCTGCATCTGGCGCAAGCCATACGCGATCGCGGCTATCACTTCATCACACCCACCCCGCTGACCCACGAGCGGGTCAACCAGCGCCCGGAGAACGCCCTCGCCGAAGACCTGCCCGGCGTATTCGGCTGGAGCCGGCCGTTCCAGCACGAACTGCTGCCGCCGCCGCTGTTCAGCCTGATGGACCAGGCCCAGGTGCTCGAACCCTGCGGCACGCGCTGGCGCAGCAGGGTGCGCCTGTCGAGCCTGGACGGCCAGCTGTTCCTGCACTCGGCGTTCCCCACCGAGGCGCCGGATGCGGTGTTCTTCGGCCCGGACACCTACCGCTTCGCCAGCGCCATCCAGTGTCATCTGAACCGCCATACCGGCGAGCTGCGCCGCGCGGTGGATATCGGCTGCGGCTCCGGCGCGGGAGCGATCCTCACGGCGCTGGCGCGGCCGCAGGCCGAAGTGCTGGCGCTGGACATCAACCCCGAAGCGCTGCGCCTGGCGCGGATCAACGCGGCGCTGGCCGGTGCCGACAACCTGCGCACCGCGCACAGCGACCTGCTCGGCGCGATCGACGGCGACTTCGACCTGATCCTGGCCAACCCGCCCTATCTGGTCGACCCCGACCAGCGCGCCTATCGCCACGGCGGCGGGCCGCTGGGCGCCGGCCTGTCGCTGGCGATCCTCGACGGTGCGCTCGAACGCCTGGCGCCCGGCGGCACGCTGCTGCTGTATACCGGCGTGGCCATGCTCGACAACCAGGACCCGTTCCTGGCCGAGGTGCAGCAGCGCCTGGAAGGCAGTGCCTTCGGCTGGACCTATCGCGAAGTCGACCCGGACGTGTTCGGCGAGGAGCTGCTCGGCGGCGCCTACGTCAAATGCGACCGCATCGCCGCCGTGGTATTGGAAGTGACGCGACCGACGAGCTGACCGTTACCGCGTGGAAAACGCTTCGCGGTTTTCCACGGGGTGGCCATCCACCCTACGGCAGGTCCGGCGTAGGGTGGATAACGCCGAAGGCTTATCCACGCGTACCAGGACCTTTATGTGGGTAACAGATAGAGACAGACCGACAACGTGATCAGCGAACCGAGCGTCGAGTACAGCACCACCCGCGACACCCGCGAGCCCTCGCGGCCGTAGAACTCGGCGAGCATGTACGGCCCGGTGCCGGTCGGCAGCGCGCTGAGCAGCAGCGCGGAATAGGCCCAGAGGGTCGGCAGCTCGAACACCTCGAAGGCCAGGTACCAGGTGATCAGCGGCTGTACCAGCAGCTTCAGCCCCACCAGCGGCCACACGCCCTGCACCCGACCGGCCGGCTGCGGCTGGGCGAGGAACAGCCCCAGCGAGACCAGCGCGCAGGGTGCCGCCGCCGCGCCGAGCAGCTTGAGCAGCGTCGCCAGCGGCACCGGCAGGCTCGCGCCGCTGGCCGCCCAGACCCCACCGAGCAGCGGCGCCACCACCAGCGGGTTGCGCAGCAGGGCGCCGCTGACCTTGCCCAGCGTGCGGGCGCAGCCCTGACCGGCGTGCAGGCCGGTCTCGACGCAAGCCAGGGCGATGGCGAAGAGCACGCAGACCACCACGATCGATGCCACCATCGCCGGCTGCAGCGCCTCATCACCGAGCACCAGCATGCACAACGGAATGCCGATATAGCCGGTATTGGCGTAGGACGCGCCGAGCGCGTCGAGGCTGGCGTCGACCAGCGGTTGCTTCTGCAGTAGCCGATAGCCGAGGGTGAAGCCGAACACGCCGAGGCAGCCGACGGAGAAGGCGGCAATGAAGCCCGGCTGCCACAGCTGTGCCCAGGTCGAGGTCGCGACCACGTTGAACAGCAGCGCCGGCAGCCCCAGCCAGACGACGAAGCGGTTCAGTTCGGAGGCGCCGGTCGGCCCCATGCGACCCGTGCGGCGGCACAGGTAACCGAGAAGAATCAGGGCGAAGACGGGCAGGACGACGTTGACGACCGAGGACATGGGCTCTCATCTGCAAGGCATGATCGTCGCTGAGCCCGATGGAGGGGCGAACGACCGGAACGGCCGGCCACCTTAGCAAAAATTCCCGCCATTCGAGAGCCAGGCCATGCCCCGCAAGCACTCAATGCAATGGCTGCGGATAGCCGTTGGGCTCGGCGCGGGCGGCGGCGAACTCGGTTTCTACGCGACCGCGCATGGCCTGCGCCGCCGCGGGAAAGCCGCTGCGATCGCCATAGTCCCATTCGGTGGTCGGTATCCGCTCGGCATCCAGGGCCTTGGCACACCCCAGATCCAGCAGGGTGACACCGGCTACCGCGCCCGCGGCGATGGCCGCATTGGCCGGTGCCTGGCCGTGCTCGATGCTCCAGCCGAGGCCGGCCAGATCCAGCGCATCGCCGCCGATGCGGCCATAGACCCAGGGCCGGGGCTCGTCCGCCAACAGCAGGCCGACGCCGGTGACGATCTCGCGCAGGCCGCAGGCGCGCACGGCGCCCTCGCTGCCCGGCATGCCGATGAACCGCGCGACCTGCTGCGGCGCCAATAATTGCGCCAGCCCCAGGCCGACGCTGAACCAGCCGAGCCCGCGCGCCAGTGCACGGGCCGGATGGTTGGGATGGGTGACTTGACGTGGGATGCTCATGGAATCTCCTCGCTCGGCGCAGGCCGGCCGATATCAGGGCTTGAGCACGACCTTGATGCAACCGTCGTGCTTGTCGCGAAAGGTCTTGTACATCGCCGGGCCCTGCTCCAGACCGACGCTGTGGGTGATGACGAAACTGGGATCGATCTGGCCTTCCTGGATGCGCCTGAGCAGGTCGTCGGTCCAGCGGTTGACGTGGGTCTGGCCCATGCGGAAGGTCAGCCCCTTGTTCATCGCCGCGCCGAACGGAATCTTGTCGATCAGCCCGCCATAGACGCCCGGAATCGAGATGATCCCGGCCGGGCGGCAGACGTAGATCATCTCGCGCAGCACGTGCGGACGGTCGGTCTCCAGCATCAGCGCCTGCTTGGCGCGGTCGTACAGCGAATCGAGCGAACGCGCCGCGTGCGCCTCCATGCCCACCGAGTCGATGCATTTTTCCGGACCGCGGCCCTGGGTCAGCTCGGCGAGGCGCTCGACCACGCTCTCGTCGTCGAAATCGATGGTCACGGCGCCGCTGGCGCGGGCCATGGACAGCCTTTCGGGCACGTTGTCGATGCAGATCACCTGCTCGGCGCCCATCATCACCGCGCTGCGCACGGCGAACTGGCCGACCGGACCTGCGCCCCAGACCGCCACGGTGTCGGTGGGCTGGATGTCGCACTGCGCCGCGGCCTGCCAGCCGGTGGGCAGGATGTCGCCGAGGAACAACACCTGCTCGTCGCTCAGTCCCTCGGGAATCACCACCGGGCCGACGTCGGCATAGGGCACGCGGACGTATTCGGCCTGGCCACCGGGGTAGCCGCCGGTGAGATGGGTGTAGCCGTAGAGCCCGGCGGTGGTGTGGCCGAAGACCTTGTCGGCGATGTCCCGGTTGCGGTTGCTGCGCTCGCATACCGAGAAATTGCCGCGCCGGCACTGGTCGCATTCGCCGCAGACGATGGTGAACGGCACCACCACGCGGTCGCCGACCCTGAGCTTGTTGTTCGCCGAACCGACCTCCATCACCTCGCCCATGAACTCGTGGCCCATGATGTCGCCGTGCTGCATGCCGGGCATGAAGCCGTCGTACAGGTGCAAGTCGGAGCCGCAGATGGCGCACGAACTGACCTTGACGATGGCGTCGCGCGGGTCCTCGATGCGTGGGTCGGGAACGTGGTCGTCGCAGCGGATATCGTGCTTGCCGTGCCAGCGGAGCGCTCTCATGGGATATCTCCTGGTCGGGTGTCCGGAAACGCCGCCCCGGTACTTCTCCCTTACGGCTTCGCTGTCGCTCCTCCATAGGGCGTGCGCTGTCAGATTTTTAGTAAGCAGCGCCCGCGCAGAGTTGCCCGGCGGCCGACGGACTGCATATCCGCAGGAGGCGCCTGCGCGCCTTCGACGCCGCGCTGTCGCGCAGCAAACAGGGTGCAGTCCGAGAAGCACACCGCGCTGGGGCGAAAGAACAATCCGCGTTCATGCCCGGCAGATCGCGACCCGGTAAAGCGCCAGCAAGGACGCGGTGTGTCCCCCAGACTGCCGTGAGAGCAGGCGCTCAGCGATCCCGCCCGACCGCGGCATAGCCGTCGCGATAGCTGGGATACTTCGGCACCCAGCCCAGCGCCCGCGCCCGCGCGTTGCTGCAGCGCTTGCTGCCGGCCCGGCGGGTCACCGCTTGCTCGGCCCAGTGGCTCACGCCCAACCGCTCACGCAGCCAGTCGACCACCTCGTGCAGCGGCGCCGGGTCGTCGTCGACGCCGAGGTAGCAGTCGGCCAGCGCCTCGCCGCGGGCATCGGCCTGCAGCAGGAAGGCCAGCAGGCCGGCGGCATCGTCGCGGTGGATGCGGTTGCTGTACTGCGGCGGCTCGCGATCGACGCGCAGGCCGGCGCGTACCTGGTTCTGCAGCCAGGGCCGGGTCGGATCGTAGAGGCCGCCCATGCGTACCCGCGTCGCCGGCATGCCGCAGCCCAGCGCCAGGCGCTCGGCCTCGAGCATCACCTGGCCGGTGAAACCGCCGGGTTCGGTGGGAGCATTCTCGTCGAGCCATTCGCCGGCGCACTGGGCGTAGACGCCAGTGCTGGAGACGAACAGCAGGCGCCGCGGCCGCTGCCCATGCTGCTGCAACCAGCCGAGCACGTTGCGCAGCCCTTCGACATAGGCCTGGCGATAGCCCGCCTCGTCGTGCTGCGTGGCGGCCGCGGCATAGACCAGGTAATCCAGCGCACCGTTGGGCCAGGTGCGCGGGCAGATCGGGTCGGCCAGATCGCCATCCACCGGCAGGATCGGCACCGGCAGGTCCGCCGCCTGCCGCCGCAGCCCGTAGACCGTCCAACCGGCGCAGCTCAGCTGCAGGCCGAGGCGGCTGCCGACATCGCCACAACCGGCGATCAACACGGACAGGTGTCTGCGCATTTTCACGTTCCATCCCTAAATTGCGCCCGCCTGCGCGGGCTCCCTGGAGCCGAGTGTAGCGACTTTCGGCGCATGCCTGGCCGCTTGGTTCTGCGCTGCGCAAAAGGCTATGCTTGCCGGTATCTTGATGGATGCTGACTATGACCCTGACCGAACTGCGCTACATCGTCACCCTTGCCCAGGAACAGCATTTCGGCCGCGCCGCCGAACGCTGCCACGTCAGCCAGCCGACCCTCTCGGTCGGCGTGAAGAAGCTCGAGGACGAGCTCGGTGTACTGATCTTCGAGCGCACCAAGAGCGCCGTGCGCCTGACGCCGGTGGGCGAGGGCATCGTCACCCAGGCGCAGAAGGTGCTGGAGCAGGCGCAGAGCATCCGCGAGCTGGCCCAGGTCGGCAAGAACCAGCTGGCCGCGCCGCTGAAGGTCGGCGCCATCTACACCGTCGGGCCCTACATGTTCCCGCACCTGATCCCGCAGCTGCACCGCGTAGCGCCGGACATGCCGCTGTACATCGAAGAGAACTTCACCCACATCCTGCGCGACAAGCTGCGCACCGGCGAGCTGGACGCGATCATCATCGCGCTGCCGTTCCAGGAAGCCGACGTGCTGACCAAGCCGCTCTACGACGAGCCGTTCTACGTGCTGATGCCGGCCGAGCATCCCTGGACCGCGAAGAAGACCATCGACGCCGAGATGCTCAACGACAAGAGCCTGCTGCTGCTCGGCGAAGGCCACTGCTTCCGCGACCAGGTGCTCGAAGCCTGCCCGACCACCCGCAAGGGCGAGGCGCCGAGCCACACCACGGTCGAGTCCAGCTCGCTGGAAACCATCCGCCACATGGTCGCCTCGGGCCTGGGCGTGTCGATCCTGCCGCTGTCGGCAGTGGAGAGCCATCACTACGCCCCGGGGGTGCTGGAAATCCGCCCGATGACCCCGCCGGTGCCGTTCCGCACCGTGGCCATCGCCTGGCGTGCCAGCTTCCCGCGGCCCAAGGCCATCGAGGTGCTGGCCGACTCCGTCCGCCTGTGCTCGGTGGGCAAGCCGCCATCGGTCAGCGCCTGAGGCCATGAGCGAGCTGGCGAGCATTCCGGTCACCGCACTCAAGGGCGTCGGTGCGGCCCTGGCCGAAAAGCTCGCCAGGGTCGGCCTGGAAACCCTGCAGGACGTGCTGTTCCATCTGCCGCTGCGCTATCAGGACCGCACCCGCGTGGTGCCCATCGGTGCGCTGCGCCCCGGCCAGGACGCGGTCATCGAGGGCGTGGTGGTCGGCGCCGACGTGGTCATGGGCCGCCGGCGCAGCCTGCTGGTACGCCTGCAGGACGGCAGCGGCACACTCAGCCTGCGCTTCTACCATTTCAGCCAGGCGCAGAAGGACGCCCTCAAGCGCGGCACCCAGCTGCGCTGCTACGGCGAGGCGCGCCCCGGCGCCTCGGGGCTGGAGATCTACCATCCGGAATACCGCGCGCTGAGCGGCGAACCACCGCCGGTGGAGCAGACCCTGACGCCGATCTACCCGACCACCGAGGGCCTGACCCAGCAGCGCCTGCGCAGCCTCAGCCAGCAGGCACTGAGCCGCCTCGGCCCGCACAGCCTGCCGGACTGGCTGCCCGCCGAACTGGCCCGCGACTATCGGCTCGGGCCGCTGGACCAGGCGATCCGCTACCTGCACCGACCGCCGGCCGACGCCGACCTGGAAGAACTCGCCGAGGGCCGCCACTGGGCGCAGCACCGCCTGGCCTTCGAGGAGCTGCTGACCCACCAGCTGTCGCTGCAGCGCCTGCGCGAGCAGGTGCGCGCCCAGCAGGCACCGCAGTTGCCGCCGGCGCGGCAGTTGCCGCAGCGCTTTCTCGCCAACCTCGGCTTCGCCCCCACCGGCGCGCAGCAGCGGGTCGGCGCCGAGATCGCCTACGACCTGGCCCAGGACGAGCCGATGCTGCGCCTGGTGCAGGGCGACGTCGGCGCCGGCAAGACGGTGGTCGCCGCGCTCGCCGCGCTGCAGGCGCTGGAGGCCGGTTACCAGGTGGCGCTGATGGCGCCCACCGAGATCCTTGCCGAGCAGCACTTCCTCAACTTCGGCAAGTGGCTCGAACCGCTCGGCATCGAGGTCGCCTGGCTGGCCGGCAAGCTCAAGGGCAAGGCCCGCGCCGCGGCGCTGGAACGCATCGCCGGCGGCTGCCCGATGGTGGTCGGCACCCATGCGCTGTTCCAGGACGAGGTGCAATTTCGCAACCTCGCCCTGGTGATCATCGACGAGCAGCACCGCTTCGGCGTGCAGCAGCGCCTGGCCCTGCGCCAGAAAGGCATCGACGGCCGGCTCTGCCCGCACCAGCTGATCATGACCGCCACGCCGATCCCGCGCACCCTGGCGATGAGCGCCTATGCCGACCTCGACACCTCGATCCTCGACGAACTGCCGCCCGGGCGCACCCCGGTGAACACCCTGGTGATCGCCGACAGCCGCCGCCTGGAAGTCATCGAGCGGGTGCGCATCGCCTGCAACGAGGGACGCCAGGCCTACTGGGTGTGCACGCTGATCGAGGAATCCGAGGAGCTCACCTGCCAGGCCGCCGAGACCACCTTCGACGACCTTTCGGCGGCGCTGGCCGGCCTGCGCGTCGGCCTGATCCACGGACGCATGAAACCGGCCGAGAAGGCCGAGGTGATGGAGCGCTTCAAGCGCGGCGAACTGCAGCTGCTGGTCGCCACCACGGTGATCGAGGTGGGTGTCGACGTGCCCAACGCCAGCCTGATGATCATCGAGAACCCCGAACGCCTGGGCCTGGCCCAACTGCACCAGCTGCGCGGGCGGGTCGGCCGCGGCAGCACGGCCAGCCATTGCGTGCTGCTCTACCATGCGCCGCTGTCGCAGCTGGGCCGTGAGCGCCTGGCGATCATGCGCGAGACCTGCGACGGCTTCCTGATCGCCGAGAAGGATCTGGAACTGCGCGGCCCCGGCGAAATGCTCGGCACCCGCCAGACCGGCCTGCTGCAGTTCAAGGTCGCCGATCTGATGCGCGATGCCGATCTCTTGCCGGCAGTACGCGACGCGGCACAGCAACTGCTGGCACACTGGCCGCAGCACGTCAGCCCGCTGCTCGAACGCTGGCTGCGCCATGGCCAGGAGTATGGCCAGGTATGACAACCACTCGTCGCCGGAAGCCCCAGGCTTGAGGCCTTGGCTATACTCCGGCAGGTCACCACGACGGACCCGCTCATGAATTCTGCTGTCGACACCGAGAGCTGCTCCGAACTGCCGCTCCTGATCACCAAACTGTTGAAAGACCTCGGCGTGAGCTACCAGATCCAGCGCAACCGCCCCGGTTTTCCGGTCGCCCAGCGCGTGCAGGCGGTGCTGCTGGACGACAGCATCGGCGCGATGCTGGTGCTGTTTCCCCAGGACCACCTGCTCGACCTCGCCCGCCTCACCGAACTGACCGGCCGCACGCTGGCGGCGGTCAAGCCGGAGCGCCTGGCGCGCATGCTCGGCAATCACGCCCTGAGCGTTCTGCCGGGCCTGCCCGCGGTGACCAGCTCGCCCTGCCTGTACGAAGAGCGCCTGCTGGAGCAGCCACGGCTGCTGCTCGAATCCGGCCAGCCGGGCCTGCTGGTGGAAGTCGCCAGCGGCGACTTCAAGCGCATGCTGAGCAAGGCCAGCGCCGGCCAGTTCGCCGTGCCGCTGAGCGGCATCCGGCCGAACCTGGACCGCCCGGACGACGACCGTGCGGAAATCAGCCAGGCGGTGCAGAGCTTCACCGCGCGGCGCATCCAGCAGCGCCTGGAAGAGACCATCGAGATCCCGCCGCTGTCGCATACCGCGCAGAAGATCATCAAGCTGCGGGTCAACCCCGATGCCACCGTGGACGACATCACCGGCGTGGTGGAAACCGACCCGGCGCTGGCCGCCCAGGTGATCAGCTGGGCCGCCTCGCCCTACTACGCCGCGCCGGGGCGCATCCGCTCGGTGGAGGACGCCATCGTCCGCGTGCTGGGCTTCGACCTGGTGATCAACCTCGCCCTCGGCCTGGCCCTGGGCAAGACCCTGAGCCTGCCCAAGGACAAGCCGCAGGACGCCACACCCTACTGGCAGCAGGCGATCTACACCGCCGCGGTGATCGAAGGCCTGACCCGCGCGATTCCCCGCGAACGGCGCCCCGAGCCGGGCCTGAGCTACCTGGCCGGACTGCTGCACAGCTTCGGCTACCTGGTCCTGGCGCACGTCTTTCCGCCGCATTTCTCGCTGCTCTGCCGGCACCTGGAAGCCAACCCGCACCTGGGCCACAGCCATATCGAGCAGCACCTGCTGGGCATCACCCGCGAACAGATCGGCGCCTGGCTGATGCGCTTGTGGGGCATGCCCGAGGAGCTCGCCGCCGCCCTGCGCTTCCAGAGCGACCCGAACTACGATGGCGAGGACTTCGCCTACCCGAATCTGGTCTGCCTGGCGGTACGCCTGCTGCACAACCGCGGCATCGGCAGCGGGCCGGGCTGCGAGATTCCCCAACAGCTGTTCGAGCGCCTCGGCATCAGCCGCGAGAAGGCCGACGAAGCGGTGACCAAGGTGCTGGCCGCCGAAGCCGCCCTGCGCGCGCTGGCGCTGCAGTTCAATACGCCGCACTGACGGCGTTTCGCCGGACCAGTGCGCACACCGGAGTCCTGTAGGAGCGGGCTTGCCCGCGAAGCTTTTACAGTGTCCGCTGCGCGGGCATGAACTCGGCGTCCCCGCCCGTCCTACGCTGCCGCACGCAGCGCGTTGCCACGAGACGCTTGTGCAAGGTGCGCTCCGCGCCCCCAACGCCCACTAGATCCCCGCGCGAAAACTCACCCGGGCATTCACCAGCCCCTCGCCGGCGCGCTCCAGGCTGGCCTCGGCGATGCTCACGCCCTGGCCCTGCAGCTCGTCGAACCAGCGCAGCAGCAGTGCGTAGGACGCGCCGGGCAGGCTGACCTGCAGGCTGCCGTCGCTGCCGTTGTCGAAGCTTTCGATCAGCAGGTTGCCCTGCTGCGCACTCTGCGTGACCACGCCCTGCAGCTGCTCCGGCACCAGCTCGACGCGATTGCTGCGCGCCATCTGCCGCGCCAGTTCGGTGTTCTGCACCAGATGGGCATGGAGCTCGCGCTGCTGCTGGTAGTAGAGCCGGGCCTCGGCCGCCTGGCGCTGCGCCGGCAGCCACAGGCCGAGAGAGAACGACACCGCGACGAGAAAGACGCCGAGCAGGCTCAGCGCCAGGCGCTCGCGCGGCGCCAGGCGTTGCCAGCGCTGCCATAGCGGCGAGTCGGCGAGGCGCACGGCCAGTTGTTGCTTGAGATTCATCGTCAGCCTCCGATCACTACCCGGGCACTCACGCCGTCGCCTTCGCGGCTGGCCGAGCCCAGCTGCACGCTCTGCCCGGTTTCGCCCAGACGCCGGCGCAGCGTTTCCAGGGTGGCGAAGTCCATCGCCCGTACCTGCAGGGCGAGGTCGCCGCGATCCTGGTTGTAGTCGAGCTGATCGACGTTCACCGGGATGCCGTCCTCCAGCGCGCCGGCGGTATGTTCGAGCAGACGCAGCAGGCCGGCCTGGCCGCCGCTGCGCTGGGCCAGGTGATCGTCGAACTGGGCGCGCAGGTTGACGATGCGCAGGTCCTCGGGAAACAGCTCGCGATACAGCGCCAGGCTGGCCTCGGCATAGGCGTCGCCCTGACGCTGGAAATACCAGGCCTGGCCGAGGTTGAAGCCCAGCTGCAGCAGCAGGATCAGCCCGGCGACGGCGAACAGCGGCTTCCAGTAGCCGAGGCCGGTGTTGCCGACCGCCACGGCGAAGTCGCCCTGGGCCAGGTTGACCGCGGCGGCGCGATGGCCGGCGAGGAAGGCGTAGGGCTCGTCCAGTTGCCGGTAATCCTCCAGCGGCACCGGCGGCTCGGCCTCGCTGCCCTGGGCATGCCAGGGTGGCGGGCAGTGCCCGGCCAGCGCCGGCCAGTCGCGGCTGGCGAACACCAGCCGGGTTTCCCCGGCGCCGCCGAGCAGGCCGCGCTCGCCGAGGAACAGCAGCTGGGTCGCCTTGCGCGGCAGCAGGTCGGCATCGACGTGGATGGCGACGACCGGCAACCCCAGCTCGCGCAACTGCGCCAGCCAGTCGCCCAGCCGCTGGCGGCCGATGGCGACGACCCGCTGGCGACCGTCCGCCAGCACCTCGCCGAGCGCCAGGTGCAGCTCGTCGACGTTCTCGGCCAGCAGTTCCTCGGCGGCATAGGCCAGCGCCTGCTGCATCCAGCGCGCCTTGCGGGTCGGCAGGTTGACCGCGAAGAAGCTGCAGACCTCGGCCGGCAGCACCAGGCTGATCGCGCCGGCAGCACTGCACTCGCCCAGCGCCTGCCAGCGTCCGGGTTCGTCCTTGGGCAACCAGTAGACGCGGGTCTCGGCAATGAGCCGGGCCGGGCAGTCGGCGGGCAGGAAAAGGCAATCCATGGTCAGGGTCGGCTCCCGTTCGGTGAGGCCAGCCGGGCAGGCTGGCCGAGATTGCGCGCCAGCACGCGGACGCTGCCGTCCTGCTCGCGCTGCAGCAGGCTGACCAGCGCCAGCCGGCGATCGCCCAGGCGCACTTCGCTGGTGGCCTGGAAGAATTGACTGCCAACCGCCAGCGCAGTGCCTTGCAGCGTAGTACCGGCCATGGCCGGCTGCGCGAGGAAGGCCGCGCTGTTGCGAAACGGCGCGCGGTGGCGCAGCGCGACCAGCGACTCGGCAGCGCCCAGGCTGAGGTTGTCGCCCAGGCTCGACAGCAGCAGGGCGCTGGCCGTGTTGACGTTCAGCGGCACGTCCGCCGGCAGCGCGGTGACATAAGGCGCCAGGCGCTGGAAATCCTCCTCGCGCATGTCCAGCAGCAACCGCAGCTCGGACAGGTCGTACAGCCGGCGCCCGGCGCTGCGATAGGGCGGGTCGAGGCCGAGGTAGGCATTATCCTCGGCGCCCAGCTCGTCGCCCGGCTGCTGGTCGGCGTCGAGCCAGTCCAGCAGGCGCTCCGGATAGGGCGCATCGATCTGCAGGCGCAGCAGCAGGCGGCGAAACTGCTCGACGGCCGCGGGGTTGGGCTGCTGGTCGCGCAGCAGGGAATTGAGGTTGAAGCGCCCGGCCAGGTCTTCGATGCGCACGATGATCTCGCCCTGGTCGATCTCGAAGGCTGGCAGCGGTCGCGCCCAGGCTTCCTGCAGATGGTCGATGCCGCCACCCGGTTCGCCGCCGTCCTGCAGGTCGCGGGCGAGCATGGCCTGGGCCAGCGCCTCGCCGCCGAGGGCGTAGTGCCAGGCCTGGCGCGCCTGCAGCTGGTTGGCGCTGGCGCGGATCGCCAGCTGCTGGCGCGCCACCATCGCCGCGCTGACCACGGTGACGATGGCCACCACCAGCAGCACGGTGATCAGCGCCACCCCGCGCTGGCGACTCATTGCGGCAGCTCCCCTTCGAACGGCTCGGGCACGCCCTCGGCACCGGGCAGCGCCTGCCGGGCGTCCTGCGGCGCCGGATCGGGCAGGCGCAGCAGGCGTGTGATACGGCCGTAGCGCGGGTGTTCCAGGCTCAGCTCCAGCGCGGCGGGCAGCCGCTCGGCCGCCTCCGCCTGGCCGCCGCGAGCGAAATCGAACGGCGGCCATTCCTCGTGCCACACGGCGTCCTCGTCCAGGTAGCGCAGTTGCAGGCCCTGCACGTTCTCCAGTACCCGCTGCACCCGCGGCTCGCTGTCGACGTCGCGGTCCAGCACCACCCAGTAGACCCGTTCGAGATTGCTCCCGGCCAGCCGCCAGCGCACTCGCTGCAGGTTGGCGCGGCGCAGGCCGGTGGGGTTGCGCCAGCCGGCGCGGGTCAGCTCCAGCAGCGGTGCGCCATCCTCGCCGCCCAACTGGCCGATGAAGGCGTTGCGTTCGTCGCCGAAGCCGTCGCGGATCGGCCGGCCGATGACCTGTTGCAGGTCGCGCTCGAACGCCCACAGCGCCCGGCTCAGCTCGCGCAGCTGCAGCTCCTGGGCGCGCACCGCCTCGTCGCTGCGCAGCACCGCTTCGAGCATGCGGTAGGTGCCCAGGCCGAGCAGGGCGAACAGGGCGATGGCGATCAGCAGTTCGAGCAGGGTGAAGCCGGCGGCGGCGCGCATGCGTAAGGCCATCAGCGCACCCCGACGAAGCCGCTGAGCTGGATGACCGCGCGCTCCTGCAGCGGCACGTTGCGCCCGCGCGGCGCCGGCAGCGCGACCCGGACGGTGACGCGCAGCAGGGCGGGGTCGGCGCTGGCCGCGATCTCGCTGAGCACCTGCCACTGGCGGCCGGCATAGTCGAGTTCCAGCGTTTCGCGGCCGACCGCCGGGGTAACCTGCTGCAGCTGCAGTTCGCTGATGCGGTTGTCGGCGATCCAGCCGGCCAGGGTCAGTTCCTCCAGCCGCGCGGCATTGCTCAGGCTGCGTCCGGCGGCGGTGAGCACCACCGCCGCCACGGTGGCGAAGATCGCCAGCGCCACCAGCACTTCGAGCAGGGTGAAGCCGCGGTCGGCCCTGGCCATAGGTGCTTTCATCGCCGCTCTCCGAGCGGCTCGGCCTCGGGCAGGCGGAAGCCGTCGCTGGCGATCAGCCAGACGCTGCCGCCCGGCTTGCGTTCGGACAGGCGCAGGCTGAACGGCGACAGCTCGCCACTGGAAAGGATCAGCAGTTGCGGCTCCAGCCGCGGCCCCCTGCGCTTCGCCCGTGCGTCGTCGTCGGACAGCCCGGCGCGGTCGTCCGCGCGCTTCGGCGGCGCCAGCAGCACCAGTGGCGTACCGTCCAGTGCCAGCTCCAGGCGCATCCACGCCGGCAGCTCGCGCGCCTCGCGCCGCTCGCTCTCCCGCCAGCGCGCCGCAGCCTCGTCGTAGCGCAGCACGCGATAGCCTTGGCTGTCGACCAGCAGGCCGTATTCGTGGCTGTCGAGCACCGCCTCATCGCTGAGCACGCCGATCAGCGCGGCGAGGCGCCGGGCTTCGTCACGTAGTTCGCGCGAAGTGCTGGAGCCGCCGACGCTGAGCACCGCCACGCTGACCAGGATGCCCAGCAGGACGATGACCACCAGCAGCTCGATGAGGGTGAAGGCGCGGGCGCGGCGCCGCATCGGTCAGAGGTCCCAGTTGCCGATGTCCGCGTTCAACTCGCTGCCGCCGGGCTTGCCGTCGGCGCCGAAGGAATACAGGTCGAACTGGCCCTGGGTGCCCGGCGACAGGTACTGGTAGTCGTTGCCCCAGGGGTCCTGGGGCAGGCGCTTGAGGTAGCCGTCGCGGTTCCAGTTCTTCGGCTGCGGGGTGCCGGAGGGCTTCTTGACCAGCGCATCCAGCCCCTGCTGGGTGCTCGGATAGGCGAAATTGTCCAGCTTGTACATGTCCAGCGCGGCGGCGATGGCCTTGATGTCGCCCTTGGCCACGGTGACCTTGGCCTGCTCCGGGCGGCTCATCACCTGCGGCACCACCAGCGCGGCGAGGATGCCGAGGATGACCACCACCACCATGATCTCGATAAGGGTGAAGCCGCCCTGGGTGCGGCGTTGCAGTCTTGTTGTCATGGTCGTTAACCCACCAGTTGATTGAGAGAGAGGATCGGCATCAGGATCGCCAGCACGATGACCAGCACCACCGCCCCCATGAACACCAGCATGAACGGTTCGAACAGGCCGACCAGCAGAGACACCTGGGCGGCGAGGTCGTTCTCCTGGTTGCGCGCAGTACGCGCCAGCATCTGATCCAGTTCACCGGACTTCTCCCCGCTGGCGATCATGTGCAGCATCATCGGCGGGAATTCGCCGGTGGCCTCCAGCGCACGGGTCAGGCTGCTGCCCTCGCGCACCTTCTGCGCGGCCTCGACCACTCGCTCGCGGATGCGTCGGTTGGCGATCACCGCGGCGGCGATGGACAGTGCCTCCACCAGCGGCACGCCGCTCTTGGTGAGGATCGCCAGGGTCGAGGCGAAGCGCGCGGTGTTGGTCGCCCGGCTCAGCCGGCCGATCAGCGGCAGGCGCAGGATGAAGGCATGCCAGCGCAGGCGCAGCGTCTCGTCGCGCAGCGCTGCGCGCATCGCCAGTGCGGCACCGATGCCGCCGAGCAGGATCAGCCAGCCCCAGTCCTTGACCAGGTCGCTGCTGGCGATCAGCCCGCGGGTCAGCACCGGCAGCTCCTGGCCGGTGTTGACGAATACCTTGACCACGTCGGGCACCACGTAGCCGAGCAGCAGCACGACGATGGCCAGCGAGGCGACCAGCAGGATCACCGGATAGAGCAGCGCCAGCTGGATCTTCTGCCGCGACTGCTGGCGCTGGTCGGTGTAGTCGGCGAGCTGGTCGAGCACCAGCCCGAGATGGCCGGCGTGCTCGCCGGCCGCCACGGTAGCGCGGTACAGCTCGGGAAACGCCGACGGATACTCGCGCAGCGCCGCCGCCAGGCTGTGGCCCTCCATCACCCGTGCGCGCACCGCCAGCAGCATCGACTTGATCTTCGCCGAGGTGGATTGGGCCGCCGCGGCGCGCAGGGCTTCCTCGATGGGCAGCGCGGCCTGCACCAGGGTCGCCAGCTGCCGGGTGACCAGCGCCAGGTCGCGCGCCGAGAGGCCACGGCCGAAGCCGAAACCGCCGTGGCCGGCATCCTCCTTGGACTTGGCCTGCTTCACCTCCAGCGGCGCCCATTGCCGGTCGCGCAGCAGCTGGCGCGCCTGGCGCGGGCTGTCGGCCTCGATCAGGCCCTTCTGCTGGCGCCCGCGCGGATCGAGGGCGATGTATTCGAAGGCGGCCATCAGGCACGCTCCCCACCACGGGATGGACGTCTCGTGGCCCGATCGCGGCCAACGCCGCTCCTACAGGGTCCGTGCCGTCGTAGGGCGGGTTGCAACCCGCCGATACGGAGCCGGCATCCCGCATAGCCGGCGGGTTGCACCCGCCCTACGCGCTCGCCGGCGCGATGAATGGTCGGGGTAGCCGGTAGGTTGGGTTGAGCCGCTTGCGGCGAAGCCCAACAGTGCCGAGGAGAGGCAGGCGCGAGCGCATCGTGCCAGGCCCCGCCGCCGCGCAGTTCATTCCTCACGGGTCACCCGCAGCACTTCCTCGATGGTGGTCACGCCCTCGCGGACCTTGCGCAGGCCGTCGTCGCGGATGCTCGGGCCGAGCAGGCGGGCATGGCGCAGCATGTCCTGCTCGCTGGCGCGGGTGTGGACCATGCTGCGCAGGGCGTCGTCGAAGATCACCAGTTCGTAGATGCCGGTGCGCCCGCGATAGCCGAGGCCGCGACACTGCTCGCAGCCTTCGGCGTGGTACAGCGTCGGCGCCTCGGCCGGGCTGACGCCGAACAACGCGCATTCGGCGGCGTCGGCGACGTAGGCCCGCTTGCAGTCGTGGCACAGCACCCGCACCAGGCGCTGGGCCAGCACGCCGAGCAGCGACGAGGAGATCAGGAACGGCTCGACGCCCATGTCCACCAGTCGCGTGACCGCGCCGATGGCGCTGTTGGTGTGCAGGGTAGAGAGCACCAGGTGGCCGGTCAGCGAGGCCTGCACCGCCATGTCGGCGGTCTCCTGATCGCGGATCTCGCCGACCATCACCACGTCCGGGTCCTGGCGCAGGATGGCGCGCAGGCCGCGGGCGAAGGTCATGTCGACCTTGGTGTTGACCTGGGTCTGGCCGATGCCTTCGAGGTGATACTCGATGGGGTCCTCGACGGTGAGGATGTTGCGCGTGCGGTCGTTGAGGGTGGTCAGCGCGGCATAGAGCGTGGTGGTCTTGCCCGAGCCGGTGGGGCCGGTGACCAGGATGATGCCGTGGGGCTTCTTCACCGCCTGCTCCAGCTGCCGCCGGTCGTGCTCGCTCATGCCCAGGTGGCGCAGGGTCAGGCGCCCGGCCTGCTTGTCGAGCAGGCGCAGCACCACGCGCTCGCCGTTGGCCGAAGGCAGGGTGGAGACGCGGATGTCCACCTCGCGCCCGCCGACCCGCAGCGAGATGCGGCCATCCTGCGGGACGCGCTTCTCGGCGATGTCCAGCCGCGCCATGACCTTGATCCGCGACACCAAGAGCGCCGCCAGCTCGCGCTTGGGCTGCACCACCTCGCGGAGGATGCCGTCGACGCGGAAGCGGATCACCAGGCGCTTCTCGAAGGTCTCGATATGGATGTCCGAGGCGTTCTCGGCGATCGCTTCGCCGAGGATGGCGTTGATCAGGCGGATGATCGGCGCGTCGTCCTCCTGCTCCAGCAGATCCTCGGTCTCCTGGATCTGCTCGGCGAGGCTGGCCAGGTCCAGCTCGTTGCCCAGCCCCTCGACCATCAGCATCGCCGCCGACGAGTCGTGCTGGTAGGCCGCGCCGAGCGCCTGGTCGAACTCGTCCGGGGGCAGCCACTGCAACGGCAGCGACGTGCCGGCGAGGCGCTGGGCTTCCTGCAGTGCGGTCAGTGCCGCGCCCTCGCGCAGGGCCAGGCGCAACTCGCCGCCGCGCTCCAGCAGGATCACGCCGTGGCGGCGGGCGAAGGCGAACGGCAGGCGACGCTGGGCCGGCGGCTCCAGCAGCGCGGTCATCTCGTTCACGTCAAGCTCGGGCATGGTGCAGCTCCAGCGGGCGATGCGCAGCGACCCGACGCCACCACGCTCGAAACACTCCGGACAGGCATATCCAACCCAGTTGGACTACAAGGATTGAATGACATTTCAACGGTTGCGCTTTTCTGCGCAAGCGCACGGCCACCCGGCACCAAGGTCGAACATGGCCGGCACCGCTGACGAATACCGCATCGATGGCAGGTCATTCATGATCCATGCGGATGAACGACTTGCCGAAAGCCATTCGCTCGGCGCGAGCCCAAGGTATGCGCCGGCTGCAGAGCCATGCGCGAACCAGGTGGTCATGCGCCGACCATCGAACCAAATACAATCGTTTGATTGAAACAGTTGTTTGATTTTTTCCGGGCTTGCAGAATGCCGCGCTGTAGTCGGTTTCTTTCGGCACTACAAGAAGGTCGCTTCGCCGTTTCGAACCCCGCCCGCCAGAGTAGCGCGCGGGTGAAAAACGCTCGTCAGAGCCGCGGATCAGCGTGCTCTGGTCAAGATCATGCAGGAGAACAACAACAATGCACATCGGTGTTCCTCTCGAAACCCAGGCCAGGGAAACGCGGGTTGCCGCGACCCCGGAAACCGTCAAGAAACTGATCGGCCAAGGGCATCGGGTGACGCTGCAAAGCGGCGCCGGCTTGCTGTCCAGCGTGCCGGACAGCGCCTATGAAGCCGTCGGCGCGGCCATCGGCGACGCCGCCGCAGCGCTGGCCGCCGAGGTGGTGCTCAAGGTCAACGCGCCGAACGAGGCCGAGCTGGCGCAGATGCAGCCCGGCGCGGTGCTGCTCGGCATGCTCGAGCCGTTCGACGATGCCGGCATCGCACGCATGGCCGCACGCGGCATCACCGCCTTCGCCCTCGAGGCGGCGCCGCGCACCTCCCGTGCGCAGAGCCTGGACGTGCTCTCCTCGCAGGCCAACATCGCCGGCTACAAGGCGGTGCTGCTCGCCGCCCATCACTATCCGCGCTTCATGCCGATGCTGATGACCGCCGCCGGTACGGTGAAGGCCGCCCGCGTGCTGATCCTCGGTGCCGGTGTCGCCGGGCTGCAGGCCATCGCCACGGCCAAGCGCCTGGGCGCGGTGATCGAAGCCTCGGACGTGCGCCCGGCGGTGAAGGAACAGATCGAGTCGCTCGGCGCGAAGTTCATCGACGTGCCCTACGAGACCGACGAGGAACGCGAGTGCGCCGAGGGCGTCGGCGGTTACGCGCGGCCGATGCCGGCCTCGTGGATGGCGCGCCAGGCGCAGGCGGTGCACCAGCGCGCGCTGCAGGCCGACATCGTCATCACCACCGCGCTGATCCCGGGCCGCAAGGCGCCGGTGCTGCTGCAGGAGGAGACGGTGCGACAGATGAAACCGGGCTCGGTGGTGATCGACATGGCCGCCTCGCATGGCGGCAACTGCCCGCTGTCGGTGGTCGACCAGGTAGTGGTCGACCACGGCGTGACCCTGGTCGGCTACAGCAACCTGGCGACCTGGGTGCCGGCCGATGCCTCGGCGCTCTACGCCCGCAACCTGCTGGATTTCCTCAAGCTGGTCATCGACAAGGACGGCCAGTTCCAGCTCAACCTCGAAGACGACATCGTCCGCGCGTGCCTGATGTGCCGCGACGGCCAGGTCGTGCGCAGCAACGCTTAAGGGAGACGCGACCATGGACCTGATTTCCGACGGCATCTACAACCTGATCATCTTCGTGCTGGCGATCTACGTCGGCTACCACGTGGTCTGGAACGTCACCCCGGCGCTGCACACGCCGCTGATGGCGGTCACCAACGCGATCTCGGCGATCGTCATCGTCGGCGCCATGCTGGCCGCCGCGCTCACCGTCACCCCGCTGGGCAAGGCCATGGGCACCCTGGCCGTGGCGCTGGCGGCGGTCAACGTGTTCGGTGGCTTCCTGGTCACCCGGCGGATGCTGGAAATGTTCAAGAAGAAGGACCGCAGCGCGGCCAAGGCGGAGGCCAAGTAAGCCATGAGCATGAACCTGATCACCCTGCTCTACCTCGTCGCCTCGGTGTGCTTCATCCAGGCGCTCAAGGGCCTGTCGCACCCGACCAGCTCGCGGCGCGGCAACGTCTTCGGCATGCTCGGCATGGCCATCGCCGTGCTGACCACGGTCGGCCTGATCTTCAAGCTCGGCAGCGAACTGGCCGGCACCGGCATCGGCTACGTGATCGTCGGCCTGCTGCTCGGCGGCAGCGTCGGCACCGTCATGGCCAAGCGCGTGGAAATGACCAAGATGCCCGAGCTGGTCGCCTTCATGCACAGCATGATCGGCCTGGCGGCGGTGTTCATCGCCATCGCCGCAGTCGTCGAGCCGCAGTCGTTGGGCATCGTCGAGCACATGGGCTACGCGATTCCCACCGGCAACCGCCTGGAGCTGTTCCTCGGCGCGGCCATCGGTGCCATCACCTTCTCCGGTTCGGTGATCGCCTTCGGCAAGCTGTCCGGAAAATACAAGTTCCGCCTGTTCCAGGGCGCGCCGGTGGTGTTCCAGGGCCAGCACCTGCTCAACCTGGCCGTCGGCCTGGCGATCGTCGGCCTCGGCCTGGTCTACACCTTCACCGGCAATATCCCGGCGTTCGCCCTGCTGGTGGCGCTAGCCTTCGTCATCGGCGTGCTGATCATCATCCCCATCGGCGGTGCCGACATGCCGGTAGTGGTGTCGATGCTCAACAGCTACTCGGGCTGGGCGGCGGCCGGTATCGGCTTCTCGTTGAACAACTCGATGCTGATCATCGCCGGCTCGCTGGTCGGCTCCTCCGGCGCGATCCTCTCGTACATCATGTGCAAGGCGATGAACCGCTCGTTCTTCAACGTGATCCTCGGCGGCTTCGGCGCCAGCGCCGATGCCGGCGGCCCGGCCGGTGCGCAACAGGAACGCAACGTGAAGTCCGGCTCCTCGGACGACGCCGCCTTCCTGCTGACCAACGCCGACACGGTGATCATCGTCCCCGGCTACGGCCTGGCGGTGGCCCGCGCGCAGCACGCGCTGATGGAACTGGCGGAGAAGCTGACGCACCTGGGCGTGACCGTGAAGTATGCGATCCACCCGGTGGCGGGGCGCATGCCGGGGCATATGAACGTGCTGCTGGCCGAGGCCGAGGTGCCCTACGAGCAGGTCTTCGAGATGGAGGACATCAATGCCGAGTTCGGCCAGGCCGACGTGGTGCTGGTGCTGGGCGCCAACGACGTGGTCAACCCGGCGGCGAAGACCGACCCGAAGTCGCCGATCGCCGGCATGCCGATCCTCGAGGCGTACAAGGCCAAGACGGTGATCGTCAACAAGCGCTCCATGGCCAGCGGCTACGCGGGCCTCGACAACGAGCTGTTCTACATGGACAAGACCATGATGGTCTTCGGCGACGCCAAGAAGGTCGTCGAGGACATGGTCAAGGCGGTGGAGTGATCCCTTACCCGCGCTGAAGCGAGAACCCCCTCCCGGCCGCGCCGTGAGGGGTTTTTTTCGCTGCGCCGCCCGTGCCTGCGCGGCGGCTTTGGCCTGGTGCGGGACAGGGTGCTTCAGGCGTCGAAGTCGGTGGACAGGGACAGCGCCCGCCACTCGGCCAGTTCGGCACTGACGAAGCTGTGCTTCTGCTCGATGCGCGCCACGGTGTCGCTGCCCAGCGCCAGGCGCTGCGGCGGCTTCGGCGCGTCGACCAGTGCCAGCATCGCTTCGGCGAACTTGTTCGGGTCCCCCGGTTGCGCATGGTTGTAGTCCTTGGCGAACCGGCGCACGGCCCCGACGGTATCGTCGTAGTCCGGCAGTTCCAGGGCGGTCTTCAGCAACGATTGCTCGTCGAGGAAGTCGGTGCGGAAGAATCCGGGTTCCACCACCGTGGCATGGATCCCCAGCGGCGCCAGTTCCTGATACAGCGCCTCGGTGATGCCTTCCACGGCGAACTTGGTGGAGCCGTACACCCCCCAGCCCATGTAGGCCTGGTAGCCGCCGATGGAGGAGATGTTGATGATGTGGCCGGAGCGCTGGCGACGCATGTGCGGCAGCACCGCACGGGTCACGTTGAGCACCCCGAACACGTTGGTGGCGAACAGCCGCTCGGTTTCGCTGGCGCTGGTTTCCTCCACCGCACCGAGTACGCCGAAGCCGGCATTGTTGATCAGCACGTCGATGCGGCCGAACTGCCTGATGCCCGCCGCCACGGCCTGATGGGCCTCGGCTTCCTGCGTGACGTCCAGGCGCAGGGCCAGGAGGTTGGGATGGCTGCCGAGGCGTGCCTCGACATCCTCGGGCTTGCGCGCGGTGGCGATGACCGCATCGCCGGCAAACAGGGCACGCTGTGCGATCAGGGCGCCGAGACCACGGGATGCACCCGTAATGAACCAAGTACGCATATCAACTCCTCCGTTTCAGTGACCCTGCACCATGCAGGGCCTTGTCGATGAGTTGACGTCACTCTAGGCCTCGGCTACTGATGTGATAATCCCAAGAAAATCACATGGGTTTTTGAGTTTAATTCACATATATGAAAACCGTTGCCGCCGCCGACCTGGCCATCTTCCTGTGCATCGCCAATCACCTGAGCTTCAGCCGCGCGGCGGTCGAGCTGGGCCTCACGCCATCGGCGCTGAGCCATGCCCTGCGCGCCCTGGAAACCCGCCTCGGGATTCGTCTGTTCAACCGCACCACGCGCAGCGTGGCCCTCACCGAGGCGGGCGCGCGCCTTTATAGCCGGGTCAAGCCGGCCTTTCGCGATATCGACGACGCCCTCGAGGACCTCAACAGCTTTCGTGACAAACCCTCGGGCAAACTGCGCATCACCGCCGGGCGACCCGCCGCGCAGCTGGTGTTGCTGCCGCTCGCCAGCCGCTTCCTGGCGGCCTACCCGGACGTGCGCCTGGATATCGTCACCGACGATGCGCTGGTGGACGTGGTTTCGGCCGGCTTCGACGCCGGCGTGCGCTTCGGCGAGCGGCTGGAAGCGGACATGGTTTCCCTGGCCATCGGCCCCTACATGCGCTCCGTGGTGGTGGGTTCAGCGGAGTTCTTCCAGCGCTACCCCGTGCCGCAGAAGCCCCAGGACCTGCAGGGGCTGCCCTGCATCCGCCACCGCTTCCCCAGCGGGGCGTTCTACCGCTGGGAGTTCGCACGCGGCGGTATCGAACTGGAGATCGACGTGGACGGCCCGCTGACGCTGGACGACGTCGGCCTGATGCCTGGGCCGGCACAGCAGGGCGTCGGCCTCGCCTATGTGTTCGAGGAGCTGGTCAAGGACCAGCTCGCCGACGGTCGCCTGGTCCAGGTACTGGAAGACTGGTGCCCCTACTACCCCGGCCTGCATCTCTACTACCCGAGTCGCCGACATGTGCCGGCGACGCTCAAGGCATTCATCGAGTTCGCCCGCAACGCCCGCGAACCGGGCTGAGCAAACTGGCTCGGGCACCTCATCGGGCAGCGGCCCCCAGCGGCAGCTCAGGCCTGGAAACCGAATACCTCGCCCAGGTGCCGGCGGTAGCGCGCCACGTCCGCCTCGATGGCCGGGCGCTTCATCACATCCACGCAGAGGAAAGTCGGCAGCCCGCGCATACCGAGGAACTCGTTGGCCTTGTGGAACGGCAGGTAGACGGCGTCCACGCCCTTGCCGGCGAAGAAGTCGCTCGGGTCGTCGAAGGCCTGCTGCGGCGCGTTCCAGGTCGCCGAGATCATGTAGTGCTTGCCGTGCAGCAGACCACCGCTGCCGTACTTCTGCGAGGCGTCGGAGCGCGTGCGGCCGTCGTTGGCGTAGAGGCTGCCGTGGCCGGCGGTGAACACCTCGTCGAGGTACTTCTTCACCGTCCAGGGCGCGCCCATCCACCAGCCGGGCATCTGGTAGATCAACGCGTCGGCCCAGAGGATCTTGGCAACCTCCTCGGCCACGTCGTAGCCGGCGTCGATCTCGGTGGTCCTCACCTCGAAGCCGGCGGCCTCCAGGGTCTCGCTGGCCGCCGCGTGCAGGGTGGCGTTGTAGCGGCCGGCCGAATGGGCGAATGCCTTGCCGCCGTTGAGTAGCAGAATCTTCTTCATGGAACACCTCGGGAACGGAATGCCGCGCAGCTTATCCAGCCCCGCATGGCCCTCCCAGCCCCGTTCGGGCAAATGATCCTTGCGTGCCGATCACGAATCCAACCTGCATTAACCGGACTTCAGGCCGGCTCCAGCTCCGGCCGACGCGCATAGCGTTGCGCCAGCACCGCGCACACCATCAGCTGGATCTGGTGGAACAGCAGCAACGGCAGGATCAGCGTACCCAGCGCGCCGCCGGCGAACAGCACCTGGGCCATGGGGATGCCGGTGGCCAGGCTCTTCTTCGAACCGGCGAAGAGGATGGTGATGCGGTCCTCCAGGTCAAAACCCAGCCAGCGCGCGATGAAATAGGTGCCGAGCAACGCCAGCGCCAGCAACAGGCAGCAGGCCAGCACCAGCCCGATCAGCTGCGGCAGCGGTATCTGGCCCCAGATGTCCTCCATCACCGCATGGCTGAAGGCGGTGTAGATCACCAGCAGGATCGAGCTCTGATCGACGTTCTTCAGCCAACCCCTGTTGCGCGCCACCCAGTCGCCGATCCAGCGCCGCGCGATCTGCCCGGCGATGAACGGCAGCAGCAGTTGCACGACGATCTTGCCGATCGCCTCCAGCGTCGAGCCACCATCGGCCTGTGCGCCCATCAGCAGCAGCACCAGCAGCGGCGTGAGGAAGATGCCGATCAGGCTGGAAGCCGCCGCACTGCAGATCGCCGCCGGGATGTTGCCGCGCGCCAGCGAGGTGAAGGCGATGGCCGACTGTACCGTCGCCGGCAACGCGCAAAGGTAGAGGATGCCGAGGTACAGCTCGGCCCCGACCATGGGCGTCAGCACCGGCCTGAGCGCCAACCCCAGCAGTGGGAACAGCACGAAGGTGCAGGCGAACACCAGCAGGTGCAGGCGCCAGTGGGTCATGCCGGCAAGGATCGCCGTACCGGACAGCTTGGCGCCGTGCATGAAGAACAGCAGGGCGATGGCCAGGTTGGTGATCCACTCGAACACCACCGCGCCCTGCCCGTGCGCGGGCAGCAGGGTGGCGACGGCCACGGCGGCGATCAGCGCGAGGGTGAAGTTGTCGGGTAGCAGGCGGGGTCTGGCCATGTGCGCGTTCCTGTGGCGAGTGTGTTGCGGCGAGTCGGCGCAGAGTCTACTGTCGACAGGCATAACCGGCTAACGCCACTGGACCCGGCAATGTCGAGAAACGGACACCACAATCTTCCCCATCGGCGCATCCCGGTCATGGATGCGCTGCCCCGGCCCCTGTTTGCCCGCAGCGAATCGCTGCCCGAACGCACCACCACGCCGCGCCACAGCCACCCCTGGGCGCAGCTGTCCTATGCCACCAGCGGCGTATTGCGCGTGCACACCGACGGCGGGCGCTTCCTCGCTCCGCCGCAGCGCGCCATCCTCATCCCACCGGGCCTGCTGCACGAAGTGATCAGCTCGCCGCAGACGGAGATGCGCAGCCTGTACCTCGACGACAGCGTGCTGGCCTGGGCGCCGGCGCGTTGCCAGGTGCTGGAGGTCAGTCCGCTGCTACGCGAACTGATCCGCGCCTTCGGCCAGTTGCCGGTGGCATACGACGAACAGGGCGCCGAGGGGCGGCTGGCGGCGGTGCTGCTGGATCAGTTGCAGGCGGCGCCGGAGATCGGCTATTCGCTGCCCTGGCCCAGCGACCCGCATCTGCGGCGACTGTGCGAAACCCTCTACGCAGCACCGGAGCTGCCGTTCGGCCTCGCCCACTGGAGCGAACGGCTGGGCCTCTCGGAAAAGACCCTGACCCGCCGCTTCCGCCGCGACACCGGCCTCAGCTTCCGCGCCTGGCGCCAGCGCCTGCGCCTGCTCAGCGCGCTGCCGCTGCTCGAACAGGGCGCGCCGGTGACCGACGTCGCGCTCGCCTGCGGCTACGATTCCACTTCGGCGTTCATCGCCGCCTTCCGCCTGTTGTTCGGCTTCACCCCGGGAGCGCTCGCACGCCAGGCGCCCGACTGAACCCGGCACCACCTGGCAGCAACAGTTGCCGCAGCCACAAGCGGTACAGTTAGCAGCACGCGGCAACTGCACCGGCACAATCCCCGATTCCTGTGGCTGTTGCGCCCGTCCCCCGCGCGCGATCCTGTCTGCCCATAAGCCATGCCCGCCGAATGCGGAAGGACGACATCATGGATCGCGCCCTGCCACGCCCCCTTTCCCTCACCCGCCCCGGACGGCCGGTCCAGCGCCTGGTGCGGCTGCTGCGCCAGTGGCAACAGAACGCCCGCAGCCGCCGCCAACTGGCAAGCCTCGACGATCGCCTGCTGGCGGATGTCGGCATCAGCCGCAGCGAGCGCGAGGCCGAGCTGAACAAACCGTTCTGGCGCTGAAACACGCCGCGCTTTCCTGCAGGCGGGGCGAAGCCTATGCTGCGCGGCGAGGACCGCGCCATCGGGAACGTAACGCCCATGGCGCGGTCTGAAGCCACAGCCCTGGAGAATCACCATGTCCCGTATCCTGCTTCCGTTGTGCGCCGCCGGCCTTCTGCTGAGCGGCACCGTTTCAGCTGCCAGCTTCACCGCCACCACCGACATGATCGCCGGCGGCCTGACCAACAGCATCGACACCACCTCCGACCTGACCTCGTCGCTGCGCGACGACAAACTGGTGCTGGAGGCCCGTGACGATGCCGCGCGCTTCGTCGCCAGCCAGGGCGAGCTGCGCGGCGCACACCTGGAAGCCGCGCTGCTGCATATCCGCCGTCAGGTGCCGCAGCTCGATGCCAACGACCTGCAACTGGCCGAGGCGATCCTGGCGCTGTGACCCGGCGTTGGCATTGAAAACTGGCGAAGCAACTGAGTACTGGCCGTGATGAAGGCGTTTCGCTAGCCTTGGCGGCGTTTTTACCGGCTACAGGACTCACATGCGTTCGTTTCAAATCGCGGCATTGACCGCGGCCTGCCTCGCCACCGGCTCCGCCCAGGCTTTCGACACCACCACCGCCAGCATCGTCCAGACCAGCTACGTCAGCAGCCAGCTGACCAGCGCCCCGTTCGACAACAAGCTGCTCGCGGATGCCCGCGACGACGCCGCCGGTTTCGTCGCCAGCGCCGGCCAGCACCCTGGAGCGCGCCTGCAGGCCGCACTATCCTGGCTGCGCCAGCAGCATCCCGAGCTGGCCGCCAGCGACCTGGAGCTGGCCGAAGCCATCCTCGTCCAGTGATTCACTGACCGGCGCCCCGCCCGTCGGTCGCCCAAGAAGCGAGAACCCGTCCATGCTCAAACGCCTGATCACCCTCCCCCTCGCATGCGTCCTGCTGGCAGCCGGCGCCCAGGCCCAGACCCTGGTCGCCACCAGTAACATCGTGGTCCGCGCCCTGGACCGCAGCATCAACTTCACCTCCGACGTGACCAGCCGCATCAGCGACATGAAGGTGGTCGTCGAGGCCCGCGAAGATGCCGCCAGCTTCGTCGCCAGCGCCGGGGCGATCCGCGGCGCCCACCTGGAAGCCGCCATCGGCTCGCTGCGCAGCGAATTCCCCGACGCCCGCAACGCCAGCGACCTGGAGCTGGCCGAAGCCATCCTCGCCCTGTGAACCGCGCCTGCGCCTGGCTGCTGGCGGGCTGCCTCGGCCTGGTCGTCGCAAGCGCCCAGGCCGAATTGCGCCTGAAGCTGGACGATCGCGGCCTGCGGCCTGCCGAGCGCGCCGCAAGCCAGGCACTGCTCGACGAAGCCCTGGCCGCCCTGCCGCCGCGGCTGGTGCAGCGCCTGGAGCGCGAGGTACGGGTGAGGTGGCGCGACGGCCTGCCGCAACAGGCCTATGGCCGCGCCGGCGGCGACCTCATCGAGCTCAACCGGCGCCTGTTGCCGGCACTCGCCGACGGTTCCGCCGCGCACCAGCGCACCGACCGCCCGCATGGCACGCTCCGCCGCGAACTGCTCGCCACCGTCATCCACGAGCTGGTCCATCTCTACGACCGCGCCCGCCTCTGGTCGCCCGCGCAGCAGTTGCTGCAGGGCCAGTGCCGCCAACGCGCCGGCAGCCTCGGCCTGGTCGGCCTGCCGGACGATTGCCGCGGGCAGACCCGGCGCCGCTTCACCCTCAGCGACGATCCGCGCCTGCTCGACCTGGCCGGCTGGCCGCAACGGGTCGGCCGCCGTGGCCAGCGCGAACACGACAACGCCCAGGTGGCGCGCAGCCCGGACAACTACGAGCTGACCAGCCCGTTGGAATTCGTCGCGGTGAACCTGGAGTACTTCCTGCTCGACCCCAGCTACGCCTGCCGGCGGCCATCGCTGCAGCGCTACTTCAGCGAACACTTCGGCTGGCAACCGGCGGATACCGCGGCCTGTGCGCCCGGGCTGCCGATCCTCAATGCCGGCCGCGATTTCGGTCGCACGCCACTGCTGCAGCTCGATCCCGCACGGGTCTACGAGGTCGACTACCTGTTCGCCGAGGCCAACGAGGCCTGGGTCAGCCGCTGGGGCCACAGCATGCTGCGCCTGGTGATCTGCGCCCCGGGCCGCGAACCCGGGCCGGACTGCCGGCTCGATCTGGACCAGCACCTGGTGCTGTCCTTTCGCGCCTTCGTCGACGACGTGCAGCTGTCCAGCTGGGACGGCCTGACCGGCGTCTACCCGTCGCGGCTGTTCGTCCTGCCGCTGGGCCAGGTGATCGATGAATACACCAAGGTCGAACTGCGCGGCCTGGCCTCGGTGCCGCTGAAGCTGAACCGCGACGAGATCCGTACCCTGGTCGAGCGTAGCGCCGAACTGCACTGGAGCTACGACGGCAACTATTACTTCCTGTCCAACAACTGCGCGGTGGAAAGCCTCAAGCTGCTGCGCAGCGGTACCGCCCGCGCCGAGCTGGCGGCGCTGGACAGCATCCTGCCCAGCGGCCTGCTGGAAGTCCTGATCAACCGTGGCCTGGCCGACGCCAGCGTGCTCGACGACCCGCGCGAGGCGCTGCGCCTGGGCTATCGCTTCGACTCCTACCGCGACCGCTACCAGGCGATGTTCGCCGTGCTCAAGGAACGCCTCGGCCTGCCGCAGGACAGCGTCGAGCAATGGCTGGAGCTGCCCGCCGCCGAGCGTCGGCGCTGGATCGAACAGGCCGACCTGCGTGCCAGTGCCGCTCTGCTGCTGGTCGAGCAGGCAGCCCTGCGCCGGCAATTGCTGCTGGCCCAGGACGAGCTGAAGAACCGCTACCTCGGCGGCCGCGGCCGCGATGTCACGCTGAGCAAGGCCGACGACGCGCTGCAGGAGCTCCTCGCCAACAGCGGCTACCTGAGCCGCCCTGCCGAACTGCTTGGCGGCCAGGGCTACGGCCTGCCCCAGGCCAGCGAATGGCAGCGCCTGGAACACGAAAGCGCGCAACGCCAGCTGCGGCTCAACCAGCTCAGCGGAGAGCTGGAGCGGGAAGTCCGCGTACTGCTGGGCGATGAGCGGCGGCAGGAGCTGGAGACCATCGAGACCAACCTGACGCAGATCGGCGCGCACCTGCGCACATTGCACAAGGCCGGCGGCGGGCTGGAGTTGCCTTAGGTCCGTCGAAATTGCCGTGAAGCAAACCGCTTCTGCAATCCGGCACCGCCCGACGTAGGGTGCGCTCCGCGCACGCATCCTCCGAGGCCCGGCGGTGCGCGAAGCGCACCCTACGAAAAGCCCGTTCCCCGGGTGGGACGGCCGGACCGTTTCGTCGCGAACCGCTTCAGCAGAGTCCTATCCACGCATTCACACATCCAGCCCACGTTCTCGCTCCAGATCGATCAGCCGCGTCATCGGTCCGTCGGGCTGCAAACGCTCGGTGACGATCTGCGGCCAGCGGTTGCGCGAGCGGCGTTTGGCGATGTTGTAGGTGAACTCCTGCAGCCAGTTCATCGGGTAGAACAAGGTCTCTCCAAACAAGGAAAAGGCATCGGTCCAGTCCAGGTAATTTTTGCCGCCATGGGCGGCTTTCTTCTCGGCAATTTTCTGTTTGACCCAAGGGAGAAAGTCCGTGGGTTTCATATGGGCGGAAAGCATTTCCCTGACGAAGACATCGGATTCGCTGCGCTGGCCGTTCTCGTCGAACCAGGGGCCGTTGTCCATATAGGCGCGCAGCCACTCCCAGAAGCCCTTCTGCATCTGCAGGGTCTTGCCCATGGGCAGGCCCAGGCTCACCAGCAGGGCGTTGTCCGGCTCGCCCAAGCGTCGCACCAGGATTTCCAGGGAAGCATTGCGCATGCCGCCGGTATGCGGACCGACCATGATGAACTCGCCGGCCAGCGCCTGGATACCATCCCAGGGGGTATGGAACAACTCACCGTTGTGATCGAAATAGACTTCGCGAGTGCGGCGGTTGAACAGGATGGGCAGGGGGAGTGGGCGGCGAGTTTCCCAGAGGAAGGCCGGCAAAACTAAAGCGGCAGTAAATGAGAGCGTAAATATCGCGTCCTTGATGTCCCCTTGTAATGCAAATAAAAGAGAGAAAAAAAGCATTGTTAAACCACCAATTCCTCCCATCATTCCAGTCAACATTCCTCTACCCGTATCTCCCCCGGCCTTTAGGGTCAGATAGTGCTCGGTATGTTCGTCGGTGACGAACATCTCCCAAGGTTTTTCCCCGGTGGACTGGTCGGGAAGCAGCACCACGCTGGAGTTCTTGCCAAAGCGAGCGCGGGCTTGCTGAATCAAATCGCTTACAGCCATGCGAGTTCCTTGATTTCAATGGGAGGCAGGGTCAAACCCTCGATGGGGGAGTAACTAAGCTCGCCGTGGATGGCATCCAGTTCGCTGCCGTGCTCCTCGTGGTAGACGCGGCGATAGACCGCCACACCAGGCTCGCCCCGTACCCGGGTGCCGTCATGGCGATCGAAGTCCTTACCAGTCCATTCCACGGCCTTGCGCCTGCCACCGAGGCCAAGGAAGCTGCCCCAGGTCTCGTGGCCCTTGAAGTGGATCATATCGTCGGTCAGGGCGTCCTTGCCCGGCAGGCGCAGCAGTACGTAGGTGATGGTCTGCATGCCACGATAGGGGTTCAGTTCGTTGAGGCGATAGGCCTGGAAGACGATGGGAAAGAGGAGCTTGTAGAACTCGGTCATCGATCGCTCGTAGCTGTCGGCCCAATCGGCGGGTCGGATGCCGAAGCGGGTGTGCTTGACCCAGGCTTCCAGTGGAGTGTCCTGGGTATATTGCCGGGCGATCACCCCACCGACGATCAGGATGGTGACGCCCAGCGCGCGGGCAGCCAGGTGCGGCGCCACGCTGATGCCCCGGGCAATCGCGGAGGCTTCGCCAGCCATTACTGCCGCGCGGGCGGCACGCATGGCGCGAAAACCTTGTACATAGAGGGCCAGATTGGTGGTAGAAGCGAGGGTCAACCCGGCATTGATGGTGGCGGTGTCCAGATCACCAGTTTGATAGGCCTCCAATGCCTCGATTCCGAAGACCAGCGCATCGAAGCCCGAGGTAATCGATTGCAGCCCAGCGGTAGCCGCACCACGAACCAATGCACGTTCTAGCGTTTTTTGCGAGCTGATGGACAGCGCGCCACTGATTTCTACTGAGGTCTTCCAATCAACTTCTGCGACTTTCTGCAGGGTAGCAAATAGAGCAGAAGAAACGCCGAAAGCGCCGCCCAGAGCGCTCAATAAACTTTTGGCGTTTCTTTCTCGGTAAAACTGAAAACCACCCCAAGCAAAATTCACCCCCGCCACCAACGCCACCAAGCACTTGAGCGGCGCCTTTTCCAGCGCGCCCTTGCCAAGGTCGAGCATTCCCCTGAGGTTGACGTCCGCCGCCAGATGTCCGGCCAGGGCAGGCAGGTCCTTGGCTGGTAGCAGGCGGAAGAATGGCAGGGCGTCGCTGATAGCAGCACTCAACTGTGTGGGTTTGATATGAGCGGGTAGCCTGGGGCGCGTGCCCATCAGGTCGCTCATCCATTCGCCCAGTTGCCGCTGGCTGACGGCCTCGACGGCCAGGCGTTGCTGGCTGCGCGCCAGCGAGGCCGCCAGGTACAGGCGTCCGGCGGCCTTGGTGCCGTCATCGGCGCGTTGCAGGCCCAGCCCGGCAATGGGGGCCAGGGCGGTGAACAGGGCTTCCAGCGCCGAGCCCTGGACATGCCGGGCCAGTTTCTCCGCGGCCTGGTTGAGCAGCTCCGCCAGCTTGCGGGCTTCGTCGAGCAGGTTGGCGCCATTTTCCCGGGCGCCGTCGGCCAATCCGGTAAGGGCGTTGATTTCGCCGATACCCAGGCGCTTGCCCAGGCCCAGCAGCGACCAGACCAGCCAGGGTTTGCCGGAGCGCTGCTGGAGCGCCAGCGCGTCGGCGATGGCCTTGGCGCCCGGACCAGTGGCCGCCGGGCCGAGGCAGGCCGCCGCGAAGTGCAATTCCAGTTCACTGCGGGCCGCGGGACGTTCGATGTCGAAGTGACCGCAGGCGGTGTCCAGGCTGGCGGGACCGAGTTGCGCCAGGGTGTCGAACCAGGCCGCCCAGAGTTCGCCGAGGCGGCGGATGTCGGCAGCGTGGTCGTCTTCCTCCCGCGTCTGTTCCTGCCAGGTGGCGTGCAGCTTCCGGTAGTCGGTGATATCGCGCAGTTGCCCACCGACCTGCGGATCGTTCTCGCCCAGGGACTTGAGTACACCGGCCATGGCCCAATCCTCGCCGCGGATCTCCCGGGTGACCTTGAAGGCCTGCTGCCGGGCGCGGATCAGTTCGGCCAGGTCCAGCAACACGCCCCAGGGATCGTCGATCAGGGCATAGGCCTGTTGCTCGCAGCGCCGCATGTCGTCCAGCAGGCCCGGCCAGGCGGGGCGATGGGCGGAGGAAGGCTCGCAGCTCCAGCCATACCAGTCGGCATCCATATAGTCGCCGATCCGCTCGTGGATGCCGCGGGCCGGGCCGCTGAAAGGCGTCGCGCCCGGAGTGATGGTGCGCATCACCCGCTGGCGGATCTCCGTGCCGGTCCTGGCGGCAGCGAACTGCGCATCGCTCCACTGGCTGGGCGACCAGGCCAGCATGGCCGGTTCGCCGGCAGGCAGCAGCAGATAGGCCAGGCTGCGCCCGTCGATGACCTTGCCGCCACGCGGGGTCTGCGTCAGCACGGCCTGGACGACGCGGTATTCGACCAGCCGTTGCAGCCCGCTCTGCCAGACGTACAGCCAGCCATCGCGCAGCAGGCGTGCGGTGTAGTTCAGCGGGCGGCCGCGCAAGGGCTCGAAATAATCGCCGATGGCGGGAAATTCCCCTCGCAGCGGCGGCAGCTCATGGGCGCTGGTATCCACCGCCAGGGTCGGGCCGAGTGCATAGCGCAGCGGCAGCACGGCACTGAGCAAGGGGCAGGCGGCGGGCGTCAAGCGAGAGGAACGGGGAGCCTGGGCAGTCATGGTTTCGCGTCCTGTGCGATATCGTCCTGATTGGCCAATGCCTGCAGCAGGGGCCAGTCGAGCGTCAGTTGGGCGGCGATGCCCAGATCGTCCGGCGCCCCGTCCTGCTGCGGCCGGTCATTATGCCAGGCGCAGAAAATGCCGGTCCCATCGCGAAGCCAGACGCCCTGGACGCCATGCCAGAAACCTTCCGGCCACTGCGCCCCGCTCTGCCAGGCACGGTACAGCGGACAGGCATCGCCCAGGCGCAACCAGAGTTCGCCCCGCTCCGGCGTGAAGATGCGCAGGCGGCGCTGCAGGATACGTTGAAGATCGTCCAGCGCGGCATCGCTTTGCAGCCAGACGCCATCCTCGATATCGCTGCCGTGCCGCCACGCCTCGTAGACCGGACTACCCTGCGGGGCGTCCAGCAGGATGGGGCCCGCATCGGCGATGGGCTCATAGTCCGTGCCCAGCAGCAACGGCCAGGGTTGATGAGTGGGAAAGCGCTGATAGAGCCAGGCCGTGGCATTTTCATGGCGGGCGCCGTCCAGCAGAAGGGCGCCGTTGCCAGTGGCAGGGTGTGCGTTCATGCATCGTCCTCCGGCAAGGCCCTGGCCGCCTCGCAGACTTCGCACACACCCGCGCGGGTACTGCGAAACAGCAGGTTCTGCTTGAGCAGCGCTTCCAGCGGAACGCCCGGCCTGTCCGCATCAGCCGGGCTCACCTGCCCCGGCAGGATCGGCCTCGCCCCCGAGCCCTTGCCTGGGCTGCCGCCCGAATTGGCCTTGATGACGGGGCCGCTGAGGGTGATGCCGCCGGCGTCGAGCTTGACGAAGCTGCCGGCGGCCTTGAAGGTGAGTTCGCTGCCGGCTTCGAGCACCACTTTCAGGCCGCTGGAGAGGTGGATTTCCTGGCCCGCCTCGACGAACTGCCCGTTGCCGATCCGGATGTGCTGGTCGCGGCCCACCGTCAGGTGGTCGCTGGCCCTGACTTCCGTTTTACGGTCGCCGTGGGTGGTGCGGTGTTCCTCGGCCTGGAATTCGCTGTAGGCGTTGGCCTCGACGCGGTCGTGGCGTTCGTGGCCAACGCGGATCTTCTGGTCGTGCTCGATGTTCTCATCCCAGTCGCGCTGGGCGTGAACGTAGATCTGCTCGGCGCCTTTGCGGTCCTCGATGCGCAGTTCGTTGTAGCCATCGCCGCCCGGCGAGCTGAGGGTCTTGAACACCGATCGGGTCTTGTGCGCCGGCAGCTCATAGGGCGCGACGTGCTCGGCGTGGTAGAGGCAGCCGGTGACCAGTGGCTGGTCGGGGTCGCCTTCGAGGAAGGTGACCAGCACTTCCATGCCCACCCGCGGGATGGCGACGCCGCCGTAGCGGTCGCCGGCCCAGCTGCTGGAGACGCGCAGCCAGCAGCTGCTCTTGTCGTCGCGTGTGCCTTCGCGATCCCAGTGGAATTGGACCTTCACGCGGCCGTGCGGGTCGCAGTGGATTTCCTCGCCGGCCGGGCCGGTGACCACGGCGGTCTGGCTGCCGAGGATTTTCGGTTTCGGGTGTTTCAGGGCCGGGCGGTAGGGGATGTCCCAGGGTGTGGCGAGGAAGCGGTTGCGGTAGCTCTGCTGGAAGCCGTCGTCTGGCTGGGTATCGCTGGTCGCCGACTCTTCCAGCACCTGCGGCTGGCGGCCCTGGTGGTGGATTTCGCTCAGTAGCCAGAGCTGGTTCCAGTCGGCACGCGGATGGTCGGTCAGTTCGAGGAAATGGCCGCTGAGCAAACACGGCTGGTCGCTGCTGCCCTCGGCCTGCTGGTAGTCGTGACGGTGGCGCTCCAGAGCGCGTTGCGCCAGGTGCCTGCCACGGGCCCGATCGACGAAGCGCCCAGGGTAGTCGTAGTCTTCCAGGTCCGGGACGAGCTCACCGGAGACGGTACTCTCCAGTTGCAGGCGCGGTTGCTCGAAGTCGTAGTCGCGGCGGCTGACGCGGCTGGTGCGGGTTTCCAGGCGCAGGCCGAAACGCTTGACCACCGGCTCGTCGGCCACCAGCCCGGAATCCTGTTGGTAGGCCACCGGCGCGAGCGTCGGAAACACCGTCTGGTCGTCGCCGAAGACCAGCACATGGCCCTGGCGGTCGTGCTCGAAGTGGTAGTGGATGCCTTCTTCCTCGCACAGGCGCTGGAGGAAGTGCAGGTCGCTCTCGTCGTACTGCACGCAGTAGTCGCGCGCCGGATAGAGCACCGGGCCGAGCTGGAAGCGGTGGCCGGTGTCGGCGAGGATGCCGTGCTCCTCGAGGATCCGGGCGATGATCTGCGGCACGCTGAGCTGCTGGAAGATGCGCTGGTTGCTGCGGTGGGCGAGGTAGGCCAGTTGCGGCACCAGGGTCAGGCTGTAGCGGGTCAGGCGCTTGCCGGACTCGCCCTGGGCGGCACGCTGGATCAGGCCATGGATGCCGCCGCCGGCGCGATCGAAGGCCAGGAAGGCCGGCCGGTGCAGCAGGGCCTCGAGGTCCAGCTCGGGGCGTTCGCTGACCAGTTCGAGGTCGAAGCGGTAGGGCTGGGCGATGGCCTCGTGGCCGTCGAAGGCCAGCACCTGCAGGTCGTGCTCGAGCCCTTCGATGCTCAGCGTGAAATGGGGCTGGTTGGCTGCGGCGAACATCCATGTTCCTCCTGTTTCCGTCCATGGCGGGGCGCATGAGCGCTGCGGGGACCCGGCTTATCGGGTAGCGGCCGCTCTGCAATACGCGGGTTGCGCATTGCAGAGCGGCCGGTCGGTTTTTCCGTTCACTGCATCAAAAAACCTTGGCCAGCCTGGGCTGGCCAAAGGGTGTCGCCTCAACCGGCGATCGGGGTGCGCCAGTCGTCGGAACCGGACGTACCGGAGACCTCGTGGGTCCAGACGATCTTGCGATAGGTGAAGTAGACGTCTTCCAGGTGGGTGAAGTGGGACATGTTCGGGTCCTGGCAGTTGGGCATGCGCGACTGCACGTCGACGATCACCGCATCTTCCAGCTCGATGGTGAAGTAGTGCTCCTGGGTCCCGGTGGACGAGGTGCGGTACCACTCCAGGCGGCACTTGTTCAGGCGTTCGCCGGAGGTCAGGGCGTTGAAGATCAGCGGCGAGGACTTGTCGAACACCTTGGTGATCATCAGCGGCTTGTGCACGCGCTGGCCGGTCGGCTGGCCGGACTGCGGGTCGCGCGGGATGATGACCTGGTGCTGGAAGGCCTGTACCAGGATCTGGTCTTCGTGGCCTTCCTGGAAGATGTTACCCACAGAGTCCTCGGTGAAGGTGCCGGCGGTGATCAGGCCTTGCTTGGTGCCTTCGAGGGACAGGTACGCGGGTGTTGGCATGGGTGCTCTCCTTGTCTGGAATGAATGCCGAATGGCGAGCTTCTCAGTACAAGTGCCGTGCCAGGATCAGAAAACACTGATTAATCAATAGATTGCGTAAGCAGCCAGAGCCTACCGAAAGCCATTTGTGATCCAGCGCACAGAAAGTTGCGCAACATCTTGCGCACCCCCGTGCAAAAAGTTGCGCAATGGCCTACAGGCTCCGTATTGCCTGGCCTGTATGCATTCATCCACAAGGTTATCCACATTTGGGGTGTGCAAGATGTTGCGCAGTCAGGACGTTCGCAAACGCCACGGCCCTGCCTCCCGGGCGGGCCGTTTGTCGAGGACGCTCACTTTCCTCCGGGCAAAAAAAACCTCGAACTTCATTGGGGGAGGGGGAAGTTCGAGGTTCAAATCCGGACCGCTAGGGCGGGGTCCAGAGATCTGCCAACACTTAACACAACAAGGAGCATCGAAGGATTTTTACACCCTTCGCATCCTCTGACCGAACGGTTTCCGGATTAGTTCACCGCCGGCGAAAAAAAATTCGGCCAAGGCTCAATGCGCTTCGTCCCAGTTGCCGCCGACACCGGCTTCCACCAGCAGCGGCACGCTCAGCTCCGCGGCACTGCTCATCAGCGGGCAGATCGTCTCGCGCACCTGCTCGACCTGCTCCGCGCGGACTTCCAGCACCAGTTCGTCGTGCACCTGCAGGATCACCCTGGCGTCCAGCCCGCTTTCCTGCAGCCAGCCGTCCACGGCGATCATCGCGCGCTTGATGATGTCGGCGGCGGTACCCTGCATCGGCGCGTTGATCGCGGTGCGTTCGGCGGCCTTGCGCATGGCGCCGTTCTTCGAATGGATTTCCGGCAGGTACAGGCGGCGGCCGAACAGCGTTTCGACGTAGCCCTGCTCGGCCGCCTGGGCGCGGGTGCGCTCCATGTAGGCGAGCACGCCCGGGTAGCGGGCGAAGTAGCGGTCGATGTATTCCTGGGCCTCCTTGCGACCGACGTCGATCTGCTTGGCCAGGCCGAAGGCGCTCATGCCGTAGATCAGGCCGAAGTTGATCGCCTTGGCGCTGCGCCGCTGATCGGCGGTTACCTGGTCCAGCGGCACGCCGAAGACTTCGGCAGCCGTGGCGCGGTGCACGTCCAGGTCGTTCTGGAAGGCGTGCAGCAGGCCGGCGTCCTGTGCCAGATGGGCCATGATGCGCAGTTCGATCTGCGAATAGTCGGCCGCCAGCAGCTTGTAGCCCGGCGCCGCGATGAAGGCCTGGCGGATACGCCGTCCCTCGGCCGTCCTGATCGGGATGTTCTGCAGGTTCGGGTCCGACGAGGACAGCCGGCCGGTGGCGGCCACCGCCTGGTGGTAGCTGGTGTGGATGCGCCCGGTGCGCGGGTTGATCTGCTGCGGCAGCTTGTCGGTGTAGGTGCCCTTGAGCTTGCTCAGGGAACGGTGCTGCATGATCACCTTGGGCAGCGGGTAATCCTGCTCGGCCAGTTCGGCGAGCACGCCCTCGGCGGTCGACGGCTGGCCGCCGGCGGTCTTGGAAAGTACCGGGCAGCCGAGCTTGTCATAGAGGATCGCCCCGAGCTGCTTGGGCGAGCCGAGGTTGAACTCCTCGCCGGCGATGTCGAAGGCCTCGCGCTTGAGCTGCACCAGCTTCTCGCCCAGCTCGACGCTCTGCTGGCCGAGCAGTTGCGCATCGACCAGCGCGCCGTTGCGCTCGATGCGCGCCAGCACCGGCACCAGCGGCATCTCGATCTCGCGCAGCACCCGGAGCAGCGACGGCGTCTGTTCCAGCTTGCCGAGCAGGGTCTGGTGCAGGCGCAGGGTGACGTCGGCGTCCTCGGCCGCGTAGGGCCCGGCCTGCTCGATGGCGATCTGGTCGAAGGTCAGCTGCTTGGCGCCCTTGCCGGCGATGTCCTCGAAGCGGATGGTGCCGCGGCCGAGGTATTTCAGCGCCAGGCTGTCCATGTCGTGGCGGGTGGCGGTGGCGTCCAGCACGTAGGATTCGAGCATGGTGTCGTAGGCCATGCCGCGCATCTCGATGCCGTAGTGGGCGAGCACGTTCATGTCGTACTTGCCGTGCTGGCAGACCTTGGTTTTCGCCGGATCTTCCAGCAGCGGTTTGAGCGCGGCGAGCACCGTGTCGCGATCGAGCTGCGGCGGCACGCCCATGTAGTGATGGCAGAGCGGCACATAGGCTGCCCGCCCAACCTCGACGGCGAACGACAGGCCGACCAGCTCGGCGCGCTGGGCATCGAGGCTGGTGGTCTCGGTATCGAAGGCGAAGCAGTCGGCGGCCTGTAGCCGAGCCAGCCAGGCGTCGAACTCGGCCTGTTCGAGGACCGTGTCGTACTGCGCCTCGGCCTGAATCGAGCAATCCTCGGGTGCCGCCTCGCAGTTTTCTCCCGCCGCCTTGGCTTCGCGCAGCAGCTCGTCGAGCCACTGCTTGAACTCCAGCTCGCGGTACAGCGCGATCAGCGCCTCGCGATGCGGCGCGCCGGGCATCAGGTCGCCGACCTCGACGTCCAGCGCCACGTCGAGCTTGATCGTCGCCAGCTCGTAGGACATGAACGCCGCGTCGCGGTGCTCGGCCAGCTTGGCGCCCAGCGACTTGGCGCCGCGGATCGGCAGGCCGGCGACCTGGTCGAGATTCTCGTAGAGCCCCTTGAGCCCGCCGGGGATGCCGTTGAGCAGGCCGCAGGCGGTCTTCTCGCCCACACCGGGCACGCCGGGGATGTTATCGACCTTGTCGCCCATCAGCGCGAGGAAGTCGATGATCAGTTCCGGGCCGACACCGAACTTGCTCTTCACCCCCTCGATGTCGTAGACGCTGCCGGTCATGGTGTTGACCAGGGTGACGTGCGGGCAGACCAGCTGCGCCATGTCCTTGTCGCCGGTGGAGATCACCACGTCGCGGCCCAGCGCCGCGCACTGGCGGGCCAGGGTGCCGATGACGTCGTCCGCCTCGACGCCGTCCACGTTCAGCAGCGGCAGGCCCAGCGCGCGCACGGCGGCGTGCAGCGGTTCGATCTGTACGCGCAGGTCGTCCGGCATCGGCGGGCGGTGGGACTTGTAGTGTTCGAACAGTTCGTCGCGGAAGGTCGGGCCCTTGGCATCGAAGACCACCGCGAAGGGGCTGTCGGGATACTGCTTGCGCAGCGCCAGCAGCATGTTCAACACCCCTTTGACCGCTCCGGTGGGCTTGCCGGCGGAGGTGGTCAGCGGGGGCAGCGCATGGAAGGCGCGGTAGAGGTAGGACGAACCGTCCACCAGGACGAGGGGGGCTTGGCTCATGAGCGGAATCAACCTTTTCGGCGGGCCCGGAGCTAGAATGCCAAGGACCACTTATCGACAAAGGGACAAGGTTATCATGCGCGCTCTCAAACACCTGATGCTGGCCAGCCTACTGGCGTGCGTGCCCCTGGCCGGTTTCGCCCAGGAACCGGTCGAAGGCGAGCCGGACGTGACCATCCGCCAGGAGGGCGACCGCACCGTCGAGGAATACCGCGTCAATGGCTTCCTCTACGCCGTGAAGATCACCCCCAAGCACGGCAAGCCCTACTTCCTGGTGCGCGCCGACGGCAACGACGGCAACTTCGTTCGCGCCGACCAGCCGGACATGCTGATTCCGTCCTGGAAGATCTTCAGCTGGTAATGCCCTGATAGGTAGGAGGCTGCCATGTCGGTATTCACGCCCCTGCAACGCGACGAGCTGGAAGCCTTCCTGGCGCCCTACGGCCTAGGGCGGCTGCGCGATTTCCAGGGTATCGCCGCGGGCAGCGAAAACAGCAACTTCTTCGTCAGCCTGGAGCAGGGCGAATACGTACTGACGCTGATCGAGCGTGGGCTGACGCAGGACCTGCCGTTCTTCATCGAGCTGCTCGACGTGCTGCAGCGCGCCGGACTGCCGGTGCCCTACGCGCTGCGCACCAGGCAGGGCGAGGCGTTGCGCGAGCTGGCGGAAAAGCCGGCACTGCTGCAGCCGCGGTTACCCGGCCGGCATGTGGCCGAACCCAACGCGCACCACTGCGCGGAGGTCGGCCGGCTGCTGGCCCGGCTGCACCTGGCGACCCGCGAACACATCCTCGAGCGCGCCAGCGACCGCGGCCTGGACTGGATGCAGGAACAGGGCCCGAGCCTGGCGCTGGGCCTGCACGAGGATCAGTTGCCGCTGCTGCGCGACGGCCTGGCGGAGATCGCCGAGCTGCGCCCGAAACTGCTCGCCCTGCCGCGCGCCAACCTGCACGCCGACCTGTTCCGCGACAACGTGCTGTTCGAAGGCAGCCACCTGACCGGCGTGATCGACTTCTACAACGCCTGCTCCGGGCCGATGCTCTACGACCTGGCCATCGCCGTGAACGACTGGTGTTCGCACCCCAACGGCGAGATCGACGGCGAGCGCAGCGAGCCGCTGCTGGCCGCCTACTCCGCCCTGCGCCGCTTCACCCCGGCCGAAGCCGAGCTATGGCAACCGATGTTGCGGGTCGCCTGCGTACGCTTCTGGCTGTCGCGCCTGATCGCCGCGCAGCACTTCGCCGGCCAGCCCGACGTCCAGGTGAAGAACCCCGACGAATTTCGCCGCCTGCTCGCCGCACGCCAGCAGCCTGCGAGTGTCTTACCCTTTGCGTTCTGACGCCGCGGCCTGAGCCGCAGTGGCTTGGGCCGGGCCGAACGCGATCGCGCGACGGCATGTCGAGAATCCATGCCCGCAACGCGGAACATGGCGGGTAAGATGACGCCCCCTGCCGCCTTCAGCCCCTCCCGCCGAGACCATCACGCGCGATATGCCAGGCCGTGAACGCGGCAGCCCATGGATGACCATGGGCGCTCACCATCCCGATGCAACCGGCCTTCGGAGGCATCGCCCTCAGGGAACGAAGAATGACCCAACGCCAAGTAATCAACGCCTCGGTAAGCCCCAAGGGCAGCCTGGAAACCCTCTCGCAACGTGAAGTCCAGCAGCTCAGCGAAGTCGGCGCGGGCAGTACCCACAAGCTGTTCCGCCAGTGCGCCCTGGCCATCCTCAACACCGGCACCCGTATCGACAACGCCAAGACCATCCTCGAGGCCTACGAGGATTTCGAGGTGCGCATCCTGCAGCAGGACCGCGGCGTGCGCCTGGAACTGTTCAATGCCCCGGCCGACGCCTTCGTCGACGGCGAGATGATCGCCAGCACGCGGGAGATGCTGTTCAGCGCGCTGCGCGACATCGTCTATACCGAAAGCGAACTGGACAGTGCCCGCATCGACCTGAGCAGCTCGCAGGGCATCACCGACTACGTCTTCCACCTGCTGCGCAACGCCCGCACCCTGCGCCCCGGCGTGGAGCCGAACATGGTGGTGTGCTGGGGTGGGCACTCGATCAGCACCGAGGAATACAAGTACAGCAAGCGCGTCGGCCACGAACTCGGCCTGCGCAGCCTGGACGTCTGCACCGGCTGCGGCCCCGGCGTGATGAAGGGGCCGATGAAGGGCGCCACCATCGGCCACGCCAAGCAGCGCCTGGTCGGCAGCCGCTACCTAGGCCTGACCGAACCGGGCATCATCGCCGCCGAGGCGCCCAATCCGATCGTCAACGAACTGGTGATCCTGCCGGACATCGAGAAGCGCCTGGAGGCCTTCGTGCGTGTCGGCCACGGCATCATCGTCTTCCCCGGCGGGGTCGGCACCGCCGAGGAATTCCTCTACCTGCTCGGCATCCTGCTGCATCCGGCCAACCGCGAGCTGCCCTTCCCGGTCATCCTCACCGGCCCGCAGGATGCCGAACCCTATCTGCGGCAGATCCACGCCTTCGTCGGCGCGACCCTGGGCGAGGCCGCACAGCAGCGTTACCAGATCATCATCGACGACCCCAGCGAAGTCGCCCGGCAGATGGCCGAAGGGCTGCGAACGGTCAGGCGCTTCCGCCGCGAACGCAACGACGCCTTCCACTTCAACTGGCTGCTGAAGATCGAGGAAGGCTTCCAGCGGCCGTTCGACCCCACCCACGAGAACATGGCCAACCTGCAGCTCAGGCGCGATCTGCCGCCCCACGAGCTGGCCGCCAACCTGCGCCGCGCGTTCTCCGGTATCGTCGCCGGCAACGTCAAGGACAAGGGCATCCGCCGCATCGAACAGTACGGGCGCTACGAGATCCACGGCGACGCGGCGGTCATGCGGCCGCTGGACGAACTGCTGCAGGCCTTCGTCGTGCAGCACCGCATGAAGCTGCCCGGCGGAGTGCCCTACGCGCCGTGCTACCGCGTGGTGAGCTGACGCCTGCCGGCCAGCACCGTTGGATGCGCCGGTGAAAACTCGCGCAGCGCTTTTCCACCGCAGCCGAGCGGCAGCCACGCCGTGGCCAGCGCGGTCCGGAGGTGGGCCTGGCTTGCCCACCACCGTGCCGGCCGGCCCTGTCCTCAGGTCGCTCGCGAGGCCGGCGCCGCCTTGAACACCAGTCCCAGGCCCAGCAGGATCGCCCCCATGCCCAGCAGGCCGAGAGACGTCAGGCGGTTGCCGAGGAACAGGTAATCCATCCCCACGGTAACCACCGGCACCAGATAGAACAGGCTGGTGACGTTGACCAGATTGCCCGCCCGGATCATCCGGTACAGCAGCAGCTGCGCGGCCACCGAAATGATCAGCCCCAACCAGAGCACCGGCACGATGAAGCCGGCAACGGCCTCGAGGCGAAACGGCTGGAACGGTACGAACACCAGGCACAGCAGCAGGCTAACCGCGTACTGTATCGGCAGGATCTCCACCGGACTCTGACGGATGCGCTGCTGCAGGATCGCCCCCAGCGTCATGCACAGCAGCGCGCCCAGGGCGAACAGCATGCCGCCGAGCGAGAAGCGCGCCAGCACCAGGCTCTGGAACACCACGGCGGCCAGCCCGCCCAGCGCCACCAGCAGCCCGATCAGGCGCAGCGGCGAAAAGCGCCGCTCCAGCAGCAGCAAGGTCAGGATCGGCTGGACGCCCAGCAACGTCGCCATCACCCCCGGGGTAACGCCGCAGGCCATGGCCTGGAAATAGCAGATCGAATAGCAGCCGATCATCAGCAGGCCGCTGGCGACCGCCGGGCCGGCGGTGCCGGAGGCGGGCCGCCAGCGCCCCCGGTATGCCCCGATGAGCAGCACCGCCATCAGCGCCAGGGCGAAGCGCACGATCAGCAGGGCGAACGGCGAGCCGTGGTCGAGCCCCCAGCGGGTGAATATGGCCGCACTGCCCCAGAGCAGCACGAAAAGCGTCATGACGCCATAGGACGTCCAAAGCGATTTGTTGAAGGTCATCGATAATCACCTGTCGAAGCGAAACAGGCCCCAGCGCGTGTCGGAAACGATCACGCAGCGACCCCGAACGGGCCGGAAAAGCAGAGCTGGAGCTGCGAAGCGGGCGAATCAGCCCAGTGCGACCGCCTGTGGAGGTGGCGGCGCGATTGCCAAGGCGGCAACGACAGATGCGAGAGGTGCGATTGCACACAGGTGCGCCTGGCCGTGAGCGGCGGGCTTCACCCGGGAAAGGCAGTGTGCGATCGCAAGCATGGAATCCATGACCTGAGGGTTGTCTGGACGACGATGTGTTGGAATCTAGCAGAGACCGGCCCGCTCGGTAAAGCGGGCCGTCGATCAAGGCGAGCCGCTCAGCCGCACTTGGAATGGCCGCAGTTGAGGCAGGTGGCGCAGCCGTCCATCTGCACCACCGCCTGGGTATTGCACTTGTTGCACAACTGCGCGCCGGCGGGGAAACCCTCGCCCGGCTCGACCGCCACGGCGCCCTGGCTGGCCTCGTAGGCGGCGCGCTTCTCGGCCAGGTATTTGAGCTGGGTTTCGTCCAGCGCCTGGCCTTCGAGCATGCCGATGGCGATCAGATGGCGCTCCAGCACCGCGCCGATCTCGGCGACGATCGACGGCATGTAGACGCCGCCCTTCTTCAGGTAGCCGCCGCGCGGGTCGAACACCGCCTTCAGTTCCTCCACCAGGAAGGTGCAGTCGCCGCCCTTGCGGAACACCGCGGACATGATGCGGGTCAGCGCGACGATCCACTGGAAGTGGTCCATGTTCTTCGAATTGATGAAGATCTCGAACGGCCGGCGCTGCTCGTGCGGCGTGCCGGCATTGAGCACGATGTCGTTGACGGTGACGTAGAGCGCGTGCTCGAACAGCGGCGACTTGATCTTGTAGGTCATGCCGATCAGGGTTTCCGGGCGCTGCAGGCTCTCGTCCATCTCCACCACCTGGACGGTCTTGCCCGCCTTGGCGTCGGTGTTGGCCGCTGCCGCCGCGGGACGCTCGAGGGTCTCGTCGACGACCTTGAAGCCCTTGATGCGCTGGGTGATCTTTACGGTCATTGTGCAATCTCTCCTGCCGGGCGGCGTTCGCGGCCCGGCGTCCAAAATGGTTGGCAGGCCGGCTCAGTACTTGCCGTAGTAGCCTTCTTTCAGGGCGTCGAACAGGTTGGCGGCGGTGTTCACCTCGCCATCGTATTCCACTTCCTGATTACCCTTGAGCTCGACCACGCTGCCGTCCTCGAGGGTGAAGCGGTAGAGGGTCTTCTCCAGGTCGGCTTCCTTGACCAGCACGCCCTGGAAGGCCGCCGGGTTGAAGCGGAAGGTGGTGCAGCCCTTGAGGCCCTGGCGCCAGGCGTAGCGGTAGATGTCCTTGAACGCCTCGAACGGGTAGTCGGTCGGCACGTTGGCGGTCTTGGAGATCGACGAGTCGACCCACTTCTGCGCGGCGGCCTGGATGTCCACGTGCTGGGTCGGGCTGACGTCGTCGGCGGTGATGAAGTAGTCCGGCAGCTTCTCGCCCGGCGCGTCGGAGCCCGGCTTGGCACGCTCGTTGATCAGCGTGCGGTAGGCCAGCAGTTCGTAGCTGAATACCTCGATCTTCTCCTTGGCCTTGCGCCCGGGGCGGATCAGGTTGCGCGAGTAGTGGTGGGCGAAGCTCGGCTCGATGCCATTGGAAGCGTTGTTGGCCAGGCTCAGGCTGATGGTGCCGGTGGGTGCGATGGAGCTGTGGTGGGTGAAGCGCGCGCCCTGCTCGGCCAGCGCCTCGATCAGGTCCGGCGCGTACTCGGCGATCTTCTGCATGTAGCGCGAGTACTTGGCGTGCAGCACCCGGCCGGCGATGCGGTCACCGACCTGGTAGCCATCCTTGGCCATTTCCGGACGCTTGCGCAGCATCTCGGCGGTGACCTCGAAGTCCTCGCTCAGCAGCGGCGCCGCGCCCTTCTCCTTCGACAGCTCCAGCGCCTGTTCCCAACCGACCAGCGCCATCTCGCGGGCGACTTCCTCGGTGAACACGCAGGCCTCCGGGCTGCCATAACGCAGCTTGAGCAGCGCCAGGGTCGAGCCGAGGCCGAGGAAGCCCATGCCGTGGCGGCGCTTGCTCTCGATCTCGTGGCGCTGCTGCTCCAGCGGCAGGCCGTTGATCTCGACGACGTTATCCAGCATGCGGGTGAAGATGCGCACCACCTCGCGGTACTTCTCCCAGTCGAAGCGCGCCTCGGCGCCGAACGGGTCGACCACGAAATGAGTCAGGTTGACCGAGCCCAGCAGGCAGGAGCCATAGGGCGGCAGCGGCTGCTCGCCGCAGGGATTGGTCGCGCGGATCGCCTCGCACCACCAGTTGTTGTTCAACTGATTGACCCGGTCGATGAGGATGAAGCCCGGCTCGGCGTAGTCGTAGGTGGAGACCATGATCATGTCCCACAGGTGCCGCGCCTTGACCCTGCCGTAGATCTTGCAGGCGACCAGGCCGTCCTCGCGCACGATGTAGTCGTCGTGCACCGGCCATTCGCGCCAGAGCACGCGTTCGGCGTCGTTCAGGTCCAGCTCGGCGGCTTCCTTGGCGTGCACCGGGAAGATCAGCGGCCATTCGCCGTCGGCCTCCACCGCCTGCATGAATTCGTCGGTGATCAGCAGGCTGAGGTTGAACTGGCGCAGCCGGCCGTCCTCGCGCTTGGCGCGGATGAACTCGCGCACGTCCGGATGGCCGACCTCGAAGGTGCCCATCTGCGCGCCGCGGCGGCCGCCGGCGGAGCTGACGGTGAAGCACATCTTGTCGAAGATGTCCATGAACGACAGCGGGCCGCTGGTGTGCGCGCCGGCCCCCGAGACGAAGGAGCCGCGCGGGCGCAGGGTGCTGAACTCGTAGCCGATGCCGCAGCCGGCCTTGAGCGTCAGGCCGGCCTCGTGGACCTTGCCGAGGATATCGTCCATCGAGTCGGTGATGGTGCCGGAGACGGTGCAGTTGATGGTCGAGGTGGCCGGCTTGTAGTCCTGTGCACCGGCGTTGGAGATGATCCGCCCGGCCGGGATGGCGCCGTTGCGCAGCGCCCAGAGAAAGCGCTCGTACCAGTGCTCGCGCTGCTTGGCCGGCTCGACGTCGGCCAGCGCACGGGCGACGCGCTGCCAGGTGTCGTCGACGCTGTCGTCGATCGGCGTGCCGTCCTTGCTGGTCAGGCGGTATTTCTGCGCCCAGATGTCCTCGGAAGCCGCCTGCAGGGCGATGCTGGAAGTGCTCTTGCTGTCTGCCGCGATGGGCCCGTCCGTCTTCGCCATGCGCTGCGCATCCTCGTGCCGGAAGTGGAAAAAGAGAAAGTGCGAACGATAGCGAATTTCCGCCGGGAGCACATGACTCTTGTCAAATTAGCCGGAGCGCTGACGAGCGGCGCGCCCTGCCGACCGCCAGAAACGAAAAAACCCGCCGGGTGGCGGGTTCTTCCATCAAGGGCCGATCAATTACTTGATCTTGGCTTCCTTGTAGATCACGTGCTTGCGTACGACCGGATCGAATTTCTTGATTTCGATCTTGTCGGGGGTGGTGCGCTTGTTCTTGTCGGTGGTGTAGAAGTGGCCGGTACCGGCGCTGGACACCAAACGGATCAGGTCACGCATGATTGCTCTCCTTAAACCTTTTCGCCGCGGGCGCGCAGCTCGGCCAGAACGACGTCGATGCCACGCTTATCGATGACGCGCATGCCCTTGGCGGAAACGCGCAGACGCACGAAGCGCTTCTCGGACTCGACCCAGAAGCGATGATGCTGCAGGTTCGGCAGGAAACGACGACGGGTTTTGTTGTTCGCGTGGGAAATGTTGTTCCCGGTTACCGGACCCTTACCGGTAACTTGACAGACTCTCGACATGCCTCAGCCCTCTAAACCACATGCCCAACCCGGCATGGGTTGGCCGCTTGAATTCACTTGTCAGTTCGGCGCTCAGCGCCACGTTTCATGGGGGTCTTACCGGCCACGCTGGGAACGAAGATACCGGGCCCCTAGAAAAGAGCGCTGCTTTATATCAGAAAGCCCCCCGAGCAACAAGCGCGGAATCATTTTTCCGCCCGGCTGCCGCGGCTTCGCGAGGCACCGTGCGGCGCCGGCAGGGCTGCCGCCCGGCAGCGCCATTCGTCGCCCCGGCACTTATATATAAGAGGCACCGATCAACCTGCGGCGGCGCGTGCCTCGTCACGCAGCTGGCGGCGCAGCAGCTTGCCCACCGCGGTCTTCGGCAGCTCGTCGCGGATCTCGACGAAACCCGGCACCTTGTAGCCGGTCAGGAACTGCCGGCAATGCCGCAGCAGCGCCTCGCCGTCGACGCTGGCCTCCTTGAGGCTGACATAGACCTTCACCGCCTCGCCCTTGCGCGCGTCCGGCACGCCGACGGCCACGCATTCGCGCACGGCCGGATGCTGCATCAGCACGTCCTCGATCTCGTTGGGAAAGACGTTGAAGCCGGACACCAGGATCATGTCCTTCTTGCGGTCGACGATCTTCAGCAGCCGGTCCTCGTCGATCGTGCAGATATCGCCGGTCTTCAGCCAGCCGTCCGCGGTCAGCGCCTGGGCGGTTTCCTCGGGGCGCTGCCAGTAGCCCTGCATGACCTGCGGCCCGCGCACCCACAGCTCGCCGGGCTCACCGGGCGGCGCCTCGCTGCCGTCGTCGCGCACCGCGCGGATCTCGGTATCGACCAGCGGCTGGCCGACGCAGCCCGGCTTGTGCGGCGTCACCGGCGTCGCGGTCGAAACCACCGGCGAGGTCTCGGTCAGCCCGAAGCCTTCGCGGATCAGCGTGCCGGTACGCTCGAACCAGCGCTGCTCGATGGCGCTGTTGAGCGGCGCGCCACCGGAGTTGGCGTACTTCACCCGGGAAAAATCGATGCTGTCGAACTCCGGATGGCTCATCAACCCGACGAACAGGGTGTTGATGCCGTTCATCAGGGTGAACGGATGGTGCTTCATCGCCGCCACCAGTTCGTCGAGGTTGCGCGCATCGCGGACGAACACGGTGTGGATGCCGAGACCCACCGAGATCAGCATGTTGGTGGCGAACGCCATGATGTGATACAGCGGCAACGGCGCGATGCGGATGTCCTTGCCCGGCTCGATCAGACCGGGGCGCAGAAACAGCTCCTTGCACTGCAGCACGTTGGCCAGCAGGTTGCGGTGGCTGATCATCGCCCCCTTCGAAACGCCGGTGGTGCCGCCGGTGTACTGCAGCAGCGCCAGCCGTTCGAGGCCGGCGACGCTGTCCAGCGGCGGGCACTGCTCGCCCAGCCGCAGCGCCTGCATGAAACCCACGGCACCGGGCTCGTCGATCTCGTGGCGAGGGCGCTCGAAATCGTCGGCACGGGCGACGATCAGTTGCTTGATGGCCGTCTCGCCGCGCAGGCTGCGGATCAGCGGCAGCAGCGGCTCGACCACCAGCAGCGCCCTGGCGCCGGAATCCCTGAACTGGTGCAACGCCTCGCCGCGGGTGTACTGCGGATTGGTGTTGACCAGCACCAGCCCCGCCTTGAGCGCCGCGTAGGTGGCGACGGGATACTGCAGGCAGTTGCCCAGCTGGATCGCCAGCCGCTCGCCCGGTTGCAGCCCCACGTGATGCCGCAGGAAACGGGCGAAGGCGTCGACATGCCGCTCGAACTCGGCGCAGGTGAGGGTGGTATCCCCACAGGTGAAGGCCTTCCAGTGCGGATGGGCGTGCACGGCCTTGGCCAGCAGGTCGTGCACGTTGTGCAGGGGCTCGGCGGCAAGCTGAGCGGCGACATAACCCTCGGCGGGCAGGGACATCCGACACCTCCATAGCGAATTATTGTTTTACTGTGCGAAATATGATGTCGTTTTCGATACTATGCGATAAGGTTTTCCGCTGCAATCATGGCCACATGGCCGCTTTGCCAACCAGGGCTGCGCACGGTGGCACTGCCGACCACCGGGGCGATCTGCTATCGTTCGCCCCCGCTGCCACCACAGACAGACCGCCCCCATGACCGACGTCGAAGACAACGAGAACCCCAAGGACCGCAAATTCGTCGAGGCCCTGTCGCGTGGCCTGGATGTGCTGCGGGCCTTCACCCACGGCTCGGTGGTCATGGGCAACCAGGACATCGCGCGCATCACCGGGCTGCCCAAGCCGACGGTGTCGCGCATGACCTACACGCTGACCAAGCTCGGTTACCTCAGCTATTCGCAACAGCTGGAGAAGTACCAGCTGGACTCCGGCGTGCTGGCGCTGGGCTACGCCTACGTCTCCAACCTGCGCGTGCGCCAGCTGGCCAAGCCGTACATGGACGACTTCGCCCGGCGCACCAACACCACCGTCGGCCTGACCTGCCGCGACCGGCTGTCGATGATCTATGTCGAGAACTGCCGCCCGGCGGAAGTCACCACCCTGCGCATGGACGCCGGCGTGCGCCTGCCGCTGGCCACCACCGCCGCCGGCCGCGCCTTCCTCGCCGCCACCCCGGAAAAGGAGCGCGAGCACCTGATGGCCGCGCTGGCGAGCAAATACGGCGATGGCTGGGGGGCGGTGAAAAGCTCGCTGCAGGCCTCGTTCGAGGAATTCGCGCAGCACGGCTTCTGCCTCTCGCTGGGCGACTGGGACCGCAACGTCATGGCCGCCGGCGTGCCGCTGCACCTGGCCGACGGCAGCATCATGGTGCTGACCTGCGGCGCGCCGTCCTTCCAGCTCACCGAAGAAACCCTCAAGACCTCGCTGGCGCACCAGTTGGAAATGCTCGCCCGCGATATCGAAAGCCTGGGCGTCTAGGTCCCCGGAGCCGTCGCCGTGGGCGCACCCTACGCAAGAACGCATACCTTCCCGTGGCGTTCAGCTATTTCACCGTGAAACGCATTGCCGCAAAGGCCTCGTGGGGCCGTGCCCGCGATGCTTTTTCGTGGCCAGGTTCGCGAGCATGGCTCGCTCCTACAGGCCCCTTCCGCTTCCAGCGCGAGCACTTACGCTAGGCGCGCACGCTGTCCCAAGCGATCTCGGCCAGCAGCTCGCGGTAGTCGGCCAGCGGCGCCTTGCTGCGTCCGGCCAGCCAGTTGCGCGCCATGTCCTGCACCGGACCGATCACCACCGAGACGAAGCACTCCCCCGGGATCGCCTTGAACGCACCCGCCTCGCGATGCCGGCGCAGGATCGCGGCGATGCGACCGCCGTGCTCGCGGTTGAAGTCGCGCAGCCGCTCGCCCATCTCGCCCGCCTCGACGCGCCCGCGGTTGTGCAGGATGAAGCGCGCCCATTCGGGATTGGCCACCACCCAGTCGACGTAGCAGGTGACGAACAGCTTCACGCAGGCCTCGGCGTCCAGCGACTCGAACAGGCCAGCCTCCAGCAGCGCGGCGTACTCGCCGATGCCCTCCAGATAGAGCGCACCGATGATCCGCTCGCGGTTGCCGAAGTGATGGTAGAGGCTGCCAATGCTCGCCCCGGAGCGATCGCGGATCATCTCGATGGTGGTGGCATCCACGCCGGACTCGCTGAAACAGGCGAGCGCGGCCTGGAGGATTTGCTGCTTGCGGGTACTACGGGCCATCCGGCCTCCCATGCATAACTAGAATATTTTTCTAGAATTATCTTCTGTCATTCGTATACTGCACCGATCAGGGCCATCTCAGAAGCGGAGAACAACAAAAATGGCGACGATACAGCCTGAAATGCGTGCGATCGACAACGGCAACGGCCATCTGCTGGCCAGCCACTGGTATCGACCGGCCGGTGCCCTGCGCGGCGTCGTGCTGATCGCCCCAGCCATCGGCGTCAAGCAGCGTTTCTACAGTGATTTCGCCGCCTGGCTCGCCACGTGCGGCTTCCTCGCGGTGACCTTCGATTACGTCGGCATCGGCCAGTCGCGCCGCACCTCGCTGCGCCGGTTGGACGTCGACATCTTCGACTGGGCCCGCCATGACTGCAGCGCCATGCTCGCGCAGGCCGCCCATGCGGCCGAAGACACGCCGCTGTACTGGCTCGGCCACAGCCTGGGCGCCCAGGTACTGCCGCTGGTCTCAGGCCACGAGCGGCTGACGCGCATCATCACCATCGCTGCCGGCAGCGGCTACTGGCGCGAGAACAGCCCGCAGATCCGCCGCCAGGCCTGGCTGCTCTGGCACGGCCTGGCGCCGGCGCTGACCGCCCTGGCCGGCTATTTTCCCGGCGCGCGCATCGGCGCGGTCGGCGACCTGCCGGCCGGCGTGATCCGCCAGTGGCGCCGCTGGTGCCTGCATCCGGACTACCTGGTCGGCGCCGAGGGCGAGCCGGTACGGCGCGCCTTCGCCGCGGTGACGACGCCGCTGCTGTCGCTCTCCTTCACCGACGACGAGATGATGTCGGCGCGCAACACCGAGTCGCTGCACGGCTTCTACACGTCGGCACCGAAGACCATGCGGCGCCTGGCCCCCGCGGAAATCGGCGCCACGCGCATCGGCCACTTCGGTTTCTTCCGCCAGGCCTTCCAACCGAGCCTGTGGGAAGCGCACCTGCTGCCCGAGCTGCACGAGCGCCGCGCCGAAGCGACAGCGGCTTGTAATTAATTCCGCACAGCGGAACATAACCATCATATTTCGAAACATATGCGGTAGTTATTCCGCTTGCCGATTCGGGCGATCTCCGAAAAAGTGAGGCTGGGCTGGTTGCAGCCCCTCGCCAAACGGAGCCTCGTCCATGAACAACAATAACGGCTACCCTTCGAGCACCCGCGCCTGGCTGACAGTCGCCATCCTCATGCTCGCTTACGTCCTGTCCTTCGTCGACCGGCAGATCCTCAACCTGCTGGTCGCCCCGATACGCCGTGACCTCGACATCACCGACACCCACATGAGCCTGCTGATGGGCTTCTCCTTCGCCGTGTTCTACACCGTCTGCGGCGTGCCGATCGGCCGCCTGGCCGACCGCAAGAGCCGACGCGGCATCATCGCCATCGGCGTGCTGGTGTGGAGCCTGATGACGGCGCTGTGCGGCACGGCGAAAACCTTCTGGCACTTCCTCACCTTCCGCATCGGCGTCGGTGTCGGCGAAGCGGCGCTGTCGCCCTCGGCCTATTCGCTGATCGCCGACAGCTTCCCGCCCAAGCTGCGCGGCACGGCGATGAGCGTCTACTCGATGGGCATCTACATCGGCTCGGGGCTGGCCTTCCTGCTCGGCGGGCTGGTGGTCAAGTTCGCCTCGGCGCAGGGCGACGTGCTGCTGCCGGTGATCGGCGAAGTGCGTCCCTGGCAGCTGATCTTCCTCATCCTCGGCGCGGCCGGCGTGGTATTCACCGCGGTGCTGCTGCTGATCAAGGAGCCGCGGCGCCAGGGCGTCGGCGCTGGCATCGAGGTACCGCTTGCCGAGGTGGCGGCCTATATCAGGCAGAACCGCAAGACCGTGCTCTGCCACAACTTCGGCTTCGCCTGCCTGGCCTTCGCCGCCTATGGCAGCTCGGCGTGGATTCCGACCTTCTTCATCCGCACCTACGGCTGGTCGGCCAGCGAGGTCGGCGTGCTCTACGGCTCGGTGGTGGCGATCGCCGGTTCGCTGGGCATCATCGCCGGCGGGCGCCTGTGCGACCTGCTGCACCGGCGCGGCTACCGCGATGCGCCGCTGCGGGTCGCCATCGTCTCGGCGGCGCTGACCCTGCCGCTGAACCTGGTCTACCTGGTCGGCGACGGCCAATTGGCCCTGGCGCTGATCGCCCTGCACGTGTTCACCATCGCCATGCCGTTCGGCGTCGGCCCGGCGGCGATCCAGGAGATCATGCCCAACTCCATGCGCGGCCAGGCCTCGGCGGTGTACCTGTTCGTCATCACCCTGGTCGGTCTCGGCGTCGGCCCGACCGCCGTGGCGCTGGGCACCGACTTCGTCTTCGGCGACGACATGGCGCTGCGCTACTCGCTGCTGGTGGTAACCGGCATCGCCCTGGTCGGTGCGATCATCCTGCTCGGCATGGGCCTCAAGCACTACCGCGGCAGCCTGGATAGACTGCAGCAATGGAAGCCGCAAGGCGCCACGACCGCCGAGGCGCAGGCCAAGCCGGTCTGATCACCGCTGCCGCCGCAGCCATGTAGGGTGGAAAGCTGCGAAGCATTTTCCACCGACGGCGCGGCATCGAATGCCGGGGTGAAAAACGGTGGATAAGCTTCGCGTTATCCACCCTACGCCCGGCTCGAGCACGTCGCCGGCATCCCCCCCCAGTCATTGAAAAACCCGCTCCTGGGAGCGGGTTTTTCGTCAAGCCGATCGGCCGCTCAGGCCACCTGCATCAGCTTCGCGTAGGCCTGCAGATGATGGTCGTCGTCGCCGAACTGGTGGGCGATCATCACCAGCCGCTTGGCGTGGTGGGCGAGGTTGTATTCCCAGGTCATGCCGATGCCGCCGTGCAGCTGGATCGCTTCCTCGGCCACCTTGCGCGCCGCGCGGGCGCAGATGTACTTGGCGGCCGCAATGATACGGCTGCGCTCGTCGTTGTCTTCGCCATCGGCAAAGGTCGCGGCGAGGATCGCCATGCTGGTGGCCTGCTCCAGCTCGGTCTGCATGTCCACCATGCGGTGCTGCAGGACCTGGAACTTGCCGATCGGCACGCCGAACTGCTTGCGCGTCTTCAGGTAGTCGAGGGTCAGCTTGCAGGCTTCGTCCATGCTGCCCAGCGCATCGGCGCACTGCGCGGCGATGGCGCGGCCCTGCTGGTAGCGCAGCGCCGGTAAGGCACTGCCGAGCCCGCCAAGCAGCGCCTCGGCACCCACCTGCACGTCGTCGAGGAACAGCTCGCAGCCCTTGCGCCCGTCGATGGTCGGGTAGACGCGACGGCTTACGCCTTCGGCGTCCGGGTCGACGAGAAACAGGCTGATGCCCGTTTCGTCGCGGCTGTCGCCGGAAGTGCGCGCGGAAACGATGATCTGCCCGGCACTGTGCCCGCCGATGACCACGGCCTTGCGTCCGGAGAGCCGATAGCCGCCGTCGACCGCTTCGGCGCGAGTCTGTACATCGTTCAGGTTGTAGTGGCTCTGCGGTTCGTCGAACGCGACCGCCAGCTGCAGCGAACCGGCGGCGACCTGGGGCAGCAGGTCCTGCTTCTGCGCATCGGAGCCGAGCTGGTTGATCAGGCCACCCGCAAGGATCACCGATTGCAGATACGGCTCCAGCGTCAGGCCGCGACCCAGTTCGGTCATCACCAGCATGGTTTCCACGCCGCTACCACCAAAGCCGCCGATGTCCTCGGAGAACGGCACCGCGGTCAGGCCCAGTTCGCCCAGCTGCGACCAGAATTCGGCGGAAAAGCCCAGCTCGGACTCGCTGAACTTCTCGCGCTGTTCGAACGGATAGGCGTCGCGCACCAGGCGCGCCGCGGTGTCTTGCAGCATCTGCTGCTCTTCGGTCAGTTTGAAGTCCATGGCGTTGCCCCCTTACAGCTCGAGAATCATCTTCGAGACGATGTTCTTCTGGATTTCGTTGGAGCCGCCGAAGATCGACAGCTTGCGCATGTTGAAGTAGTCGCCGGCCAGCGCCGCGCTGTAGTCGCCGTGCAGCGGCTCGCCGTCGTAGTCCAGCTGCAGCTCCTCCTCGAGGAACGGCAGCGCGTAGGGGCCGATGACCTTGCGCAGCAGGTGGGTGATGGCCTGACGGATCTCGGTGCCCTTGATCTTGAGGATCGACGACTCGGCGCCAGGTACGCCGCCCTCCTTCGCTGCGGCAAGGATGCGCAGGGTGCTCATCTCGATGGCCATCAGCTGCATCTCGACTTCCGCGACCTGGGCGCGGAACAACGGGTCTTCGAGCATGGGCTTGCCGTCGCAGACCTCCTTCATGGCGATGCGCTTGAGATGCGCCAGCGCCGCCTTGGAGGCGCCGATGCCGGCCAGGCCGGTGCGCTCGTGGGTCAGCAGATACTTGGCGCAGGTCCAGCCCTGGTTTTCCTCGCCGACGAGGTTTTCCACCGGTACGCGGACGTTGTCGAAGAAGACTTCGTTGACCTCGTGGTCGCCGTCCAGGGTGATGATCGGCCGCACACTGATGCCCGGCGTGCTCATGTCGATCAACAGGAAGCTGATGCCGCGCTGCTGCTGGGCCTCGGGGTCGGTGCGCACCAGACAGAAGATCATGTTGGCGTGCTGGCCGAGGGTGGTCCAGGTCTTCTGGCCGTTGACCACGTAGTGGTCGCCGTCACGCACGGCGCGGGTCTTGAGGCTGGCCAGGTCGGAGCCGGCGCCCGGCTCGGAATAGCCCTGGCACCACCAGTCCTCACCGGAAAGAATCCGCGGCAGGTAGTGGTCGATCTGCTGCTGGGTGCCGAACTTGATGATCACCGGGGCGACCATGTTGACCCCGAAAGGCACGGTGCGCGGTGCACCGAAGGCGGCGCACTCCTCGTCGAAGATGTGCTTCTCCACCGGGCCCCAGGTGGTGCCGCCCAGCTCCACCGGCCAGCCCGGCGCATACCAGCCGCGCTTGACCAGGATCTGCTGCCAGCGCTGGTGGTCTTCCTTGGACATGTGCTTGCCGAGCTTGACCTTGGCGGCGATGTCCGCCGGCAGCTCGCTTTTCAGGAAGGCGCGCACTTCATCGCGGAAGGCGAGCTCTTCGGCCGTGTAGTTGACGTTCATGGGAAGGTCCTCATGGTGCGTTCGGAATACAGGTCGGCGGCGTTCATCGGCCGGCCTGCCATTCGGTGAAGGTGCGGCCTTCGGCGGCCAGTTTTTCCAGCAGCGGCGCCGGCTTCCACCAGTCGCCGCAACGCGCGTGCAGTTCTTTTACCCGCGCCAGCACCTTGTCCAGGCCGACGCTGTCGGCGTAGTACATCGGCCCGCCGCGGAAGGCCGGGAAGCCGTAGCCGTTGAGGTAGATGACGTCGATGTCGCTGGAGCGCTGGGCGATGCCTTCCTCGAGAATCTTGGCGCCTTCGTTGACCAGCGCGAAGATGCAGCGCTCGACGATGTACCGCTCGTCCAGCGTCTGCCGCTCGATGCCCTTTTCCCGCGACGCGGCTTCCAGCATAGGCGCGAGTTCGGGGTTCTCCTGCGGGGTGCGGTTGCCGGGCTCGTAGCGGTAGTAGCCGGCGCCGGTCTTCTGCCCGAGCATGCCGGCGGCGCAGAGCTTGTCCGAGACGGTGGGGAAATCTAAGTGCGCCGGCAGCGTCGCGCGCTGGCGCTTGCGGATCGCCTGGCCGATGTCGAGACCGGACAGATCGCGCATGGCGAACGGTCCCATGGCCATGCCGAAATTGCGCAGGGCAGCGTCGACCTGTTGTGGCGTGGCGCCTTCCTCCAGCAGGAACTCCGCCTCGCGGCCGTACTGGAAGACCATGCGGTTGCCGACGAAGCCGTCGCACACGCCGACCACCACCGCGACCTTCTTCAGCCGCTTGCCGATGGCCATGGCGCTGGCCAGCACCGCATGGCTGGTCTTCTCGCCACGCACCACTTCCAGCAGGCGCATGACGTTGGCCGGGCTGAAGAAGTGCAGGCCGACCACGTCCTGCGGGCGCCGGGTGAAGCCAGCGATAGCGTTCAGGTCCAGCGACGAGGTGTTGGAGGCGAGGATCGCGCCGGGCTTGCACACCGCGTCCAGTTGCTCGAAGACCTGCTGCTTGACGGCCATGTCCTCGAATACCGCTTCGACCACTACATCGACATCCGCCAGCGCGGCGTACTCGGTAACGCCTTCGACCAACTTGAGGCGTTCTTCCATCGCCTCGGGGGTCAGGCTGCCGCGCTTGACGCTGGCCGCGTAGGTATCACGGGCGCGCTGCAGGCCGCGCTGCAGCGCCTCTTCATCGATTTCCAGCAGTTTCACCGGCACCCCGGCATTGGCGAAGCACAGGGCGATGCCGACGCCCATGGTGCCGCCGCCGATCACCGCGGCGGTATCGATCGCGCGCGGCTGCACGTCGGCCGGCAGGTCGGCGATCCGGCTCGCCTGGCGTTCGGCGAAGAAGGCGTGCACCAGCGCCGCGCGCTGCGGCGAGTTCAGGCATTCGAGGAACAGCTCGCGTTCGCGCGCGAGGCCCTCGGCGAGCGGCAGTCGGGTCGCGGCTTCCACCGCGGCGATGCAGCGCAGCGGCGAGAACAGCCCGGGCATGCGCTTGGCCACTTCGGCATGCTTGGCGGCGACCAGCCCGGCATTGTCGGCGCCTTCCAGGCCGACGGTCTGCTCGCCAGTGCGGCGCGGCACGCGGCCTTCCTCGAGCATGAGCCGGGCATAGGCCAGGCCGGCCTCGGCGACGTCGCCCTCGAACAGCTCGTCGACGATGCGATGCGCCACCGCCTCGGCCGCGCCGATGGGCTGGCCGCTGACGATCATCTCCAGCGCCTTGGCCACCCCGGCCAGGCGCGGCAACCGCTGGGTGCCGCCGGCACCGGGCAGCAGGCCGAGCTTCACTTCCGGCAGGCCGGCCTGGGCGTCCTTGCGGGCGATGCGGTAATGGCAGCCGAGCGCGACTTCGAGGCCGCCCCCCAGCGCGGTGCCGTGGATCACCGCGACGCTGGGCTTGCCGCAGGCCTCGATGGCGTCGATCACGTCCGGCAGCGCCGGTGCCTGCGGCGGCTTGCCGAACTCCTTGATGTCGGCGCCGGCGATGAAGGTGTTGCCTGCACAGGCCAGCACCACCGCGCGCACCGCGGCATCCGCCTCGGCAGCCCGGAAGGCCTGCAGCAGCCCCTGGCGCACCGCCTTCCCGAGGGCATTGACCGGGGGGTTGTCGACCGTGATCAAGGCGATCTCGCCCCGTTTTTCCAGCCGTACGACTTCCGTCATGTAGGCCTCCGCTGTGTGAATGGATTGGAATTGTTATTTCACGGAATCATGTTTCGCACAGCAGAATAACCAAGTCATTTCTGACTGTCGAGAGACGACGGGCACTCGCCGGACGCATGCCGGGTACTACAGCTTAGGAGATCGATCGGCAGGCAGGACGGGGTTTAGCTGACCGCAAGCGCTCGGCGGACGATGGCGGACCGGCCGTTATAAGCCGGCGGAATGGTCGCCAAGAAGGCCGGCGGCAGCTCAGTGGCCAGCGGTTCTGCCCAGCGGGGCGCGGCTCAGCAGGTCGGGATCGAGGCGCAGCAGGCGCACCGTGCGTTCTCCCACCAGGCTGGCCGGCACGGCCTCGGTCGGCAGCTCGGCCAGCAGACGGGTCAGGTTGAGCACCAGCGCTTCGCGGCTGAATGCCCCCGCACCGAGCGTGTAGTAGGCACTGATCACCTGGCGCAGCCCCAGCGGCAGGCGCCATTGCGTGCGCAACGCCGAACCGTAACCGGCAGCGCGCTCGCGCAGGGCGCGCTGCAAGGCAGCCTCGGGCAGCTCGCCGCCCCCGTCGAGCCAGTCCTGCAGGCTGCGCAGCAGGGCCAGTTCGCCGATATTCTGCAGCAGCCCGGCGGTGTAGCAGAGCTCGGCGTCCAGTTTCAGCTGGCGGGCCAGCCAACGGGCCAGGTTCGCCGTCTGCAGCGCCTGCTCGCCGAGCCGCCCGGCCAGCTCGGCCAGCCGCGGCTCGGCCAGCCGGGCGTTGTGCTGCAGGGCCAGCTCCGCCACCAGATTGAGGCTGCGCTTGCTGCCGAGGCACTGGCGCGCCTGGCCCAGGGTCAGGCACGGTGTATTCCGGTGCGCCCCGCTGCCATTGGCGACGCTGATCAGCCGCGCGGTCACCTGCGGGTCGCGCGCAAGCAGCTCGTCCAGTTCGTCGAGATCCTGGTCGCCGGCTTGCAGGCGCAGCGCCGCGGCGTGCACCGTCTCCAGCAGCGGCGCGCCACGATTGTTCTGCCGCATGCGTTCGAGAAAACTGTCCAGTGTATCGGCCGGTTCGCGCAGGGCCCGGCTCGCCCGCCCGGCCGAGCGCGGCAGCAACTTGTCCAGCCGCCGGCGCAGATCGTCCAGGTCACAGGGCTTGCCGAGGTAGGCTGCCGGCGCCAGCGGCAGTGCCGCGCGCACGCTGGGGGCGTCGGTACGTTCGCTGATGAGGATGCACGGCAGGCGTTGCGTCGGCGGGTGGCGGCGCAGCTCGCGCAGCAGCTCGACACCACCGAGGCCGTCCAGCTCGCCATCGGCGATCAGCAGGCTCGGCACCTGTCTCTTGCAGGCGGTCAACGCCGCCTGGCCATCGTTCACCGGCAACACGCGCGCGCCCGGGCGCAACTCGCGAACCAGCTGGCAAAGCTGATCGGCGCGCCAGGGCTCGTTGTAGGCGACGAGGACAAAGGAAACGTGGGACGCGATGCTCACAACGCTGCTCGATGAAGGGCCACTGCCCAGCCTAGCAAGCGCTCGGGCAGCTGCAATGGTACATCCGATGAGCGTGCGCCGCCGCAAGGGGCCGCGATTTTACCGCGTTAATAGCAAAGAGCCAGCCACGCGATCGGGCTGGCTGGCGCACGACTCCTCAGATCCCCATGCACAGGTACTTGATTTCCAGATAGTCCTCGATGCCGTATTTGGAGCCTTCGCGGCCGAGGCCGGAGGACTTCACCCCGCCGAACGGCGCCACTTCGGTGGAGATCAGCCCGGTATTGATGCCGACCATGCCGTACTCCAGCGCCTCGGCGACGCGGAACACGCGGCCCAGGTCGCGCGCATAGAAGTAGGAAGCCAGGCCGAACTCGGTGTCGTTGGCCTTGGCGATCGCCTCGGCCTCGTCCTTGAAGCGGAACAGCGGCGCCAGCGGGCCGAAGGTTTCTTCCTTGGCCACCTTGGCGCTGTCCGGCACGTCGACCAGCACGCTCGGCTCGAAATAGCTGCCGCCCCGCGTGTGCGCCTGGCCACCGGCCACCAGCCGCGCGCCCTGGGCGACGGCATCCTCGATGTGCTCGCGGACCTTGGCCACGGCGCGCTCGTCGATCAGCGGGCCGATGTCGGTGCCCTCCTCCAGGCCGTTGCCGACCCGCAGCCGGGCCACCGCCGCCTGGAACTTCTCGGCGAAGGCGTCGTACACGCCATCCTGCACGTAGATGCGGTTGACGCAGACGCAGGTCTGCCCGGCATTGCGGTACTTCGACTGCATGGCGCCCTTCACCGCCTCATCGAGGTCGGCGTCGTCGAAGACGATGAACGGCGCGTTGCCGCCCAGCTCCAGCGAGACCTTCTTGATCCCCGGCGCGCACTGTTCCATCAGCTTGGCGCCCACTTCGGTGGAGCCGGTGAAGGAAATCTTGCGCACCTTGGGGTTGGCGGTCAGCTCGTTGCCGATGTCGCCGGCCGAGCCGGTGATCACGCTGAGCACGCCCTTGGGAATGCCGGCGCGTTCGGCCAGCTCGGCCATCGCCAGCGCCGAGAACGGTGTCTGCGAAGCCGGCTTGATCACCATGGTGCAACCGGCCGCCAGCGCCGGGCCGGCCTTGCGGGTGATCATCGCCGCCGGGAAGTTCCACGGGGTGATCGCCGCGGTGACGCCGATCGGCTGCTTGATGACGAGGATGCGCTTGTCCGGCTGGTGGCCGGGGATGGTGTCGCCGTAGATGCGCTTGGCTTCCTCGGCGAACCACTCGATGAAGGAGGCGGCATAGGCGATCTCGCCCTTGGCTTCGGCCAGCGGCTTGCCCTGCTCCAGCGTCATCAGCCGGCCGAGGTCGTCCTGGTTCTCCATCAGCAGCTCGAACCAGCGGCGCAGCATCTGCGAGCGCTCCTTGGCGGTCAGCCCGCGCCAGGCCGGCAACGCGCGCTCGGCGGCATCGATGGCACGGCGGGTTTCGGCGGCACCCATCTTCGGCACCGTACCGAGAATCTCGCCGGTGGCCGGGTTGTTCACGCTGATGGTCTGGCCACTGTCGGCATCCAGCCAGGCGCCATCGACATAGGCCTGCTGGCGGAACAGGGAAGGGTCTTTGAGTTGCATGGCAGTCTCCTCGGGCATCGTAGCGGCAGGCCCGCTGCGGAAAGTTTGGCGAACGCGACGAGCATCTGAACCGTCCTTCGCCGCCCGGTTCCTGCCGTCGCATTGCACTGCGAACGACCATGCTAGGACCGCAGCCGGCCGGCCGGCAAGCTCATGACGCTCGGCGTTGTCGTGCCATTGACCAGCCTGATGCCTGCGCGGTCTGTTACGCCTTGTTACCCAAACCGCACTACTGGGCGGGGTATAGTTCCACGCGGGCGGCACCAGCCGCCGACAACCATGGATCGATAAGGAGTTACCGTGAAAGCATTGATGACAGGCGCCGCGGCGGCCGTCCTGCTGGCGAGCGCTGCCGCCCAGGCGCAACTGAAACCCGAAGAGATGGTGGAAACCCGCCAGGCCGGCTATCAGTTCATGGCCTGGAACATGGGCAAGATCAAGGCCCAGGTCATCGACGGCAAGGAGCCCTACGACCAGGCCAGGGTCGCCGCCGCCGCCAACGCCATCGCCGCCATCGCCAACTCCGGCATGGGCAGCCTCTACAGCCCGGACACCACCACCGCGCAGCTGGGCAACGAGACCCGCCTCAAGCCCGAGTTCTTCCAGAACCTCGACGAAGCCGGGCGCATCGGCCGCACCTTCACCAGTGCCGCCAACCAGCTCGCCAAGGTCGCCGCCGAAGGCGATCAGGCCGCGATCAAGAAGGCCTTCGGCGACGTCGGCGGTTCGTGCAAATCCTGCCACGACAAATTCCGCGCCGACTGAGCCCGCGCCCTCGCGCCTTGCCGGGCGGCCAGAACCGACCGGCAGCGCCCTACCAATCCAGGCTCGGCGCCGGCGCCGCAGGTGGTGGCTGCATTCTGCCGGCCACCGACTGCACACCCCAGACCACCCCCACCGCCAGCACGACGGCCAGCAGCGCCGTGGCCAGCGAGCCGCCCCGGGCATCCCGCTGCGCCGGATGCTCGCGGCGCATCCGCCCGGCGATCATCGCCCGCACCAATGGCTTGCGCTTGACCAGCCCGTACCAGGCGATCGCCGCCAGATGCAGGCCGATCAGCCCGAGCAGCAGCCACTTCGCCTGCCGGTGCAGGCCGCTCAGCCAGTTGCCGGTATCGCTGCCAACCAGCGCGTACAGCGGCCCCTGGAAGGCGATATCGTCGGTCGCCATCAGCCCGCTGACCACCTGGAAGCCCACCAGCCCCAGCATCGCCAGCACCGACAGCGCGCCCAGCGGATTGTGGCCAGCCTCCCGCCAGTTGCCCTGCAGGTAATCCCGCACGCCCACCGTTGCGGCGAAGATCCGCGACCAGCGCGCATAGGTCGACCCGACGAAGCCCCACAGCAGGCGAAACACCAGCAGCCCCAGCACCACGAGCCCCAGCCGGCCGTGCCAGGGCATCAGGTTGCCACCGACCCAGCCGGTGACGATGGCGGCGATCACCGCCGCGGCGAACGACCAGTGGAACACGCGCAGCGGCGCATCCCAGAGCTTGATATGACTCGACATCCCGACTCCCCGACAGCTTGCGAAACCCGGCCCGCGGCCGCAACCGCTGCAAGGGTAACAGCCGCCCCGCCCCGAATCAGCCTCGCGGCTCCCGCAATAGAGCCTCCGGCCACGGCCCCGACGCCCACACACGCGCTTGCGAATATCCCCGCACCCCGACGCACCGCCAGCATGGACGCCCGCGGAGGACATGCGTATGATTGCGCCCCGCAACGCATCCGTAGCTCAGCTGGATAGAGTACTGCCCTCCGAAGGCAGGGGTCGTGGGTTCGAATCCCGCCGGATGCGCCATCCATGAAAGGGCTCAGGTGAAAACCTGGGCCCTTTTGCTTTTTCTGGATTCTCGCCAGTGCCCCACGTCATGATGAGCGGCCCGTCCGAGCGGCTCGCCGGGCCTTGATGGGGTCAATGGAAAAAGGAATCGAGAAATGCTCTATCCCAATTCGCGCATGGAAACCTATTCGGCCAGTCGTGTCAGCCTGGACGAACCCTGCAGCGTTCGGCTCGAGGCCGACCGGGTGCGCGTGGAGTATGCCCAGGACGGGGAAACCTACGCCTACAGCGGAACCGCCCAGGGCGAAGGCCATTACCAGTTGCGCTGCGAAGGCTACCCGGAGTGCCGAGCCACACTGCATCGTTTCGAGGGCTCGGTGTTTCTCGAAGGCTTCTGGGTGGAGGAGAGTGGCCAGGGCATGTGGCGCATCCGCCTCGGCGAGTGAGGGGCATGTGCCGGTTACTCCGCCCCCGGGCAAGGGCTGCACGGCCGAACGCGAGTTCGCACCTTTCTCCCATACCTCGGGAGACCGCCCGGCGCCATACGGCCCGGGCGGGTCTGGTTCAATAGCTCTTGTAGGGCAGGAACTTGCCGGACAGCACGACGTTCACCCGGTCGCCCTTGGGGTCGGCCTGGCGCTGGATGTCCATGGAGAAATCGATGGCGCTCATGATGCCGTCGCCGAACTCCTCGTGGATCAACTCCTTGATGGTCGAGCCGTAGACACTGACGATCTCGTACCAGCGGTAGATCAGCGGATCGGATGGCACCGCGGTCGGCAGCGAGCCCTTGTACGGCACGATCTGCAGCCAGGCCACCGCTTCGTCGGACAGGCCGAACAGCGTGCCGAGGGTTTCCGCCTGGGCCTTGTCGAAGGTCATCTGCCCGAGGCAGCCGGCAGTGGTCCACTCCTTCGACAGGCCGATGGCGTCGGCCACCTGGCTCCACTTCAGGCCCTTGCTGACCTTGGCGGCCAGGATCATCTTGGTTACGTCTTCGCGGCTGGAAATCATCGGATATTCCTCTTGGTGTCGTTGCCGGGCGGCGCGGCGGCTGCCCGCTCACGGGGTTCGATTGGGAGGGTTCAGTCAGCCAGGGCAATACTGAACGGGATCGGGTTGCGCATGGAGTTGGCCACCGGCGAGTAGAAATTGGCCTGGCACACGATCTCCTCCAGCTCCTCGCGGCTCGCATCGCCCTCCACCAGCACCTTCACGCGGATTTCCTGGAAACCCATCTGCGCCGGCTGCATCTCCGCGCCACCGGCACCCCAGGCCGCCGGGTTGCCGATGTCCGCTTCTAGGAACACTTCCAGGCGGCTCAGCTTCACCTGCTTCCAGGTCGCCACCGCCGTGATGCCCACCGCCAGGCAGCCGCCCAGGCCGGACAGCACGATCTCTCCCGGTGCCGGCGCGGTGTCCTCGCCGAACAGGTGCAGCGGCTCATCCACCACCACCGGCGTATGCTCGCCGACGTAGCTGAGGCTGCGGTACATCCCCTGCATCACGGTATGGACTTTGTTGGTGCCCCGGCTGGCGGGGTTGTTGCGGCCCTTCTCGGCGAAACCCATCAGGCCGTCGCGGTCGATCGGCTTCAGGTAGGTCTTGACGGTGGTGGCACAGGTGGCGGGGGCAGCAGGCATGGCATTTCTCCGTTGGAATGAGCAAGAGATGCTTTCTGATCTCGACGAAGCTTTTGCAGCCGCTGTGCCAAAACGCACGAAACTCGTTAAATTAATTTGAAATCAATAAGTTAATGAGATTACCCAGAGCCACTGACACGTCTCGGGGCCATGAGGACGAAATTGCCAAAGCAAACAATGAATACATTGTTTACATTCTGGACGACCCCGGTGCCGGGAGCCGGTCAAACCAGCTTGCGACAGGCGCAATAAACGAACGCCTGCTCGGCACCGCCAGGCGTTCGGTGGGATTCCTTCTGGTGCCCGAGCAGCAGGAAGGGCTCGCCGAACTCCGCGTGCAATTCATCCGGGGCATAGCGCCTTACAGACAATCCGCTGCACTGGTCCGGGCCGTCTTCGGCGAACGTCGCCACGATGACGAGCCCACCCGGCTTGACCGCCTGGAGGACCTTCTGCACATAGGCACGTCGCTCGCGAGCCGTCACCAGGAAATGGAACACCGCTCTGTCGTGCCATACGTCGTAGGCCTGCGTAGCCAGATCGGCTTCGAGAATGTCGGCCTCCAGCCACTCCACTGCCGTGGCCCGCTCCGCCAGGCGCGCCTGGGCTCGGCTCAGGGCAGCGGCGGAGAGGTCGAGCACCGTGTTGTTCTCGAAGCCTTCGGCGATCAGATCATCGACCAGCGTCGACGCGCCCCCGCCAACGTCGATGACCGAGGCCGTCAGCGCTACCCCGGCGTCGCGAATCAGCTTGAGCGAGAGCCCGGCATGCGCCTGGAACCAGCTGACCTCGTCCACGGCCTTGGTCGTGTACACCTTTTCCCAATGTTCTTTGGTCTGCATGAAAACTTCCTCATCGATCGGTTGTACATCAGGGCACCCATCGTGCGCCGCCAGCTTCCGCTCAGAGCCCGTCCAGCGGCACCTTCAGATAACGCACCCCATTGCTTTCCGGCTCCGGCAGCAGACCGGCGCGGATGTTTACCTGGATCGACGGCAGCAATAGCGCGGGCAGTTCCAGCTGCGCGTCGCGCTGGCCGCGCATGACGATGAAATCCGTTTCGTCGACGCCGTCACGCGCATGGATGTTGGTCGCCCGCTGCTCGGCGACCGTGCACACGGCACGTGGTGCGCGTTCGGCCGGCGGATAGTCATGGCACATGAACAGGCGGGTGTCCCCGGGCAGGTCGAGCAGGCGGCGAATCGAACGGAACAGTTGCAGGGCACTGCCGCCGGGGAAATCGCAGCGAGCGGTGCCGACGTCCGGTGCAAACAGCGTGTCGCCGACGAAGACCACGTCATCGCCGACCCGGAACGCCAGGTCCGCCGGGGTATGGCCGGGCACATGCAGTGCCCTGGCCTGTAGCTCGCCGATGGCGAAAGCCTCGTCCGGGCGGAACAGGTGGTCGAACTGGGCATGCGCCTGGCAATAGCTCTCGGGCAGGTTGTAGAGGCCCAGGAAGACCTTGCGCACCTGCCGGACCGCCTCGCTGGCGGCGATCCACCCACCGGCCTGCGCGCGCAGGTAGGCGGCGGCGGAGAGGTGGTCGGCATGCACGTGGGTTTCCAGCAGCCAGTGCACGGCGAGCCGTTGCTGCCGTATGTAGTCGAGGATCGCATCGGCGGCGCGGGTATCGGTCCGCCCGGATTTCGGCTCGTAGCCGAGCACCGGGTCGATGATGGCGCAGGGGGTGCCCGGCCCTGCATGCACCACATGGCTGAAGGTGGAGGTCGGGGCGTCGAAGAAGCTGTGCACGTGGGCTTGCATGGCAGGAGTCCGGGAAAGTCAGGAAAGCGGGGGAAGGGATGCGAGCGCCTTGCCCAGCAGCATCAGCGCGGCCAGCCCGGCGAGCAGGGCGAAGCCCAGTTGCAAGGCACGAGCCGATACCCTGGGTGCCAGCAGCCGGCCACCGAGCATTCCGCCACCGGCAGCTGCGATGAAGGTCCAGGCGGCACTCGGCAGGCTACCGCCCGCCCACCAGAAACCGATGACGGTGCCAGCGGAGATCAGTGCGATCACCAGCAGCGAGGTGGCGACGATACCGTGCATGCCCAGGTCGCTGACCTGGCGGATGCCGGGAACGATCAGGAAACCGCCGCCCACGCCCAGCAGGCCGCTGAACAACCCCGACAGGCCGCCGATGAGCGACAGGCTGAGAAAGCAGCGCGGCGTCCAGCGAAAGCGCCCGGTGGTGCTGTCCAGCCGACAGCTCTTGCACGACACGGCGGAGGTGCCCTGCGCAACGGTGCGCGCCAGGGCCTGCCCCACCATACGCGCAGCGATCAGCAGCAGCACGGCGCAGAACAGCAGCATAAGCACCGCCACCGGCAGAACCTGCGCCAGCAGCAGGCCGAGCGGCGCGCAGAGGGCGCCTCCGCCAGCCATCAGCAGCGCCGCCCGATAACGCACCAGCCCCCGGCGCAGGCCATCGAGCCCGCCAAGCAGGGCCGAGGCGCCGACCGCGACCAATGCCACCGGGGTCGCCTCGGGCAGGCTGTAGCCCAGGCCGAGCACCAACGCCGGTACGGCCAGCACGCCGCCACCCCCGGTCAATCCCAAGGCCAACCCCACTCCCACTCCGTACAGGCTTTCCAGCAGCATCCATCCTCCCCACGCCCGGTGGCGCCGTCGCGATCAGTAGCGGTATTGCAGCTGCAGCCAGAACTTGTCGGTGTCCACGCCGAAAGCGTCGGCGTCATAGCGGGCGTACTTGGCCATGGCGCTGAGGTTCTTCACGACAGGAATCGCCCGGGCATAAGCCACGTCCAGTTCCGTGCCATAACGATCCCCGCCCTCGTCGGCACGGAAGTGGTGGTACCAGGCCTGCAGGCTGCCGCCGAGCAGCGGCAAGCTGCCGCCGAGGTAGCTGTCGCGGATACCTTCGGCGGGGGTGATCAGGAACAGGTCGGCCCAGCCCTGGAACAGGTGCTTGGTCGCCAGCGGAGTCTGGAAGGCGCGATTGCCGGGGCCGTCGCCGCCGCTCAGCACTTCGTGGCCGGCCTTGAGGAGGTAGCCGCCCTGCTGATAGCTCAGCTCACCGAGGAAATAGTGGCCGTTCAGGCTCAGGGGATTGCCGGCATAGTCGCGCTGGCGTGCATATTCCAGGGCATAGCCCATGCCTTGTAGGGTGCCGCTCAGGCGCAGGCCGGTAGTGCGGCTGGACTGGCTGCCGGGCGCGGCGGTCGGCGCCACAGCCAGGTTGTCGAGGCCGAGCAGGTAGCTGTAAGCGGCCAGTTTCAGCTCCGGCCGCCAGGCATAGGCCAGGTTGAACAGGTGGCTGTGGCCCTCGATGTCAGCCGGGTTGGTCGGATAGCCATGCTGGCCATCGGGACCGAACGGGGTGTTGATGTTGGCCAGGTAGGCGTAGGTCAGGCTCAGGCCCTCGAGCGGCTCGATGCGGCCGAGCACGCCGTCGTAGGTCTGCTCGTTCTGCCGCCAGGCGACGCCGCCGACGAAACGCTGGTTGTCCAGTTCGATGCGCTGCCGGCCGGCCACGGCATGGCCGAACGCCGTGTCATAGCGCAACAGCGCCTGGTTCACCTCGCTACCGTCCGGGTCGGGCACCAGCGCGTAGCCGGTGCGGCCATTGCGGCTGTCGTTGAAATCCTCATCACCGAGGCGGCTGACGTTGTCCACTTCGACCAGTGCGGAGAGCCCGAACCAGCTGCCGCTGTGCAGGCCGACGCGGGTGCGCAGAGTCTGAGCGTTGGCGTTGGCCAGCGCATTGTCCTGGTCGACGTGTTCGTAACGGTAACGCAGGTCGAGCGAGACCTTGCCCTGGGTGAGCAGGTCGGAGAAGGCGTCCCCGGCCTGGGCCACGGGGGCGATGAGCGAGAGCAGCAACGCGGGACAAGGCAACAGCAGATGAGCACGCATGGATTTTTCCTTGGTTTTCGGGCGATAGGTATCCCGTACCGCGAGCATCGGATGCTCGCGGTCGTGGATCGGTGCAAGGGAACTGGCGGTGCGCTCAGGCGACGACGCGCATCCGTGAGCTCTGTGGCTGGTCCGGACCCGGTGGCGGCCCGTCGTCCTCGAGGCCCGGCCTGACCACCAGCGGCTCGCCGCCGCTGGCGGCGGGGCCGCTCTGCTGGATAACCCTGGAGCGGTGCACGAGGAAATCCACCAGGTGGTTGCGAATGCGATAGAACTGCGGATCGTGGTGCATGGTTTCCCGGGTGCGCGTCCGCGGCAGGGTGTTGATCACGATCTCGGCCACCCGTGCCTGGGGGCCGTTGCTCATCAGCATGATCTTGTCGGCCAGCAGAATCGCCTCGTCGACGTCGTGGGTGATCATGAACACCGTCTGCCGGGTCGCTTCGCAGATCTTCAGCAGTTCGCTCTGGATGACGCCGCGGGTCAGCGCGTCCAGCGCACCGAACGGCTCGTCCATCAGCAGCATCTTCGGCTCCACGGCAAAAGCGCGGGCGATACCGACGCGCTGTTTCATGCCACCGGACAGCTCGCTGGGCTTCTTCCGCGCGGCGGCGGCGAGGCCGACCATCGCCAGGAAGCGTGCGCCATGCTCGGCGACCTGGCGGCGCGACCAGCGCGGATGGCGCGAGCGCACGGCGAAGGCGATGTTCTGCTCCACCGTCAGCCAGGGCAGCAACGCATGGCTCTGGAACACCACGCCGCGGTCCAGGCTGGGGCCCGCGATCTCCTTGCCGGCCATCACCACGCCGCCGCTGGAGGCCTCTTCCAGGCCGGCGAGGACGTTGAGGATGGTGCTCTTGCCGCAGCCGGAGTGGCCGATCACGCAGATGAACTCGCCCTGCTGGATGCTGAAGTTGATGTTTTCGAACACCGGCGGCTGGTCGTCGCGGTAGCGCTTGCCCAACCCCTCGACCTTGATGAAGGGGACGGTGTGCGGATGGGTTTCATTCGACATAGGTCACCTTCCTTTGCAGAGCGGCGAAGAGGAGATCGAGAAGCATGCCGATCACGCCGATCATCAGCACGGCGAAGATCACGTTGCCCAGCGACAGGTTGTTCCACTCGTTCCAGACGAAGTAGCCGATCCCGGTGCCGCCGATCAACATTTCCGCCGCGACGATCACCAGCCAGGCGATACCCATGGAGATGCGCATGCCGGTGATGATGGTCGGCGCCGCAGCCGGCAGGACCACCCTGAATGCCTTGCGCAACGGACCGACCTCGAGGGTGCGGGCCACATTCAGCCAGTCGCGACGCACACCCGCGACGCCGAAGGCGGTGTTGATCAGCATCGGCCACACCGAGCAGATGAAGATGACGAAGATCGCCGAGGTGGTGGAATCCTTGATGGTGTAGAGCGCGATCGGCATCCAGGCCAGTGGTGAGATCGGCTTGAGCAGCTGGATAAAGGGGTCGAAGGCCTTGTACAGCAGCGGTGACATGCCGATCACGAAGCCCAGCGGGATGGCCACCAGCGCCGCGATCAGGTAGCCGAGCCCCACCCGCGCGAGGGAATGGGCGAGCTGGATGCCGATGCCCTTGTCGTTCGGGCCATTGTCGTAGAACGGGTCGCTGATCTGTCGCCAGGCCAGCGTGGCGAACTGCGCCGGCGTCGGCATGCCATTGACGGTTTCGCTGGCACCGCCCGCCGCCTGTCCCATCAGCAGGGCGTACTCGTCGTCCACCGCACCGGCGGCCTGCTGGCCCGGACGGGTCGTCGCCTGCCAGACCATCAGCAGCACCAGCAGCATCACGCAGGACAACAGCGCGGCCTTCAACCGAATCGAAGTATTCATGGCGCCTCCTTCAGACACGTTTGATCGCGAAGCCATCCAGATAGGCTTGCGGCTGGCCCGGATCGAACGGACGGCCCATCACGCTGAAGCCCTTGTAGCCGCCGACAGGCTCGGCGCTGGCCTCGGCCAGCCCCAGTTCGGCCATGTGACGGCGGGCGTCGGTCATCAGGAATACCTGCTCGGCCAGGCCGTTGAAGTCCACCTCGCCCTTGACGTAGCCCCAGCGCTTCATCTGCGTCAGCATCCAGGTCGCCATGGAGTACCACGGCATCGGATCGAACCCGGAACGGTCCGGCACGTTCTGCACGCCACCCAGCCCGTCCGCATATCGGCCAGTCAACGCCTGGCGCACGACGATCTCGGGCTGGTTGAGGTAGTTCGGCGTGGAGATGGCCTTCGAGATTTCCGGCAGGTTCTGCGGGTCGCCAGCGGCCACCGCGGCGTTGAGCACGGCGCGATAGAGTGCGGCGAAGGTATTGGGGTTCTCTTCGATGAACGCCTGCGAGGCCCCGAAGGAGCAGCAGGGATGACCGTTCCAGAGGTCCTTGGACAGCACGTGCAGGAAGGCGATGCCGTCATAGACGGCGCGCTGGTTGAACGGCTCGGGGCCGAAGAAGCCATCGATGTTGCCCGCCCGCAGGTTGGCGATCATCTCCGCCGGCGGGGTCACCCGCAGTTGCACGTCACGGTCCGGGTCCAGGCCATGCTCGGCCAGGTAGTAGCGCAACAGGAAATTGTGCATCGAGTATTCGAAGGGAATGGCGAACTTGAAGCCTTTCCAGTTGCGCGGATCACGGTTGTCCTTGTGCTTGAGGGCCAGGGTGATGGCTTGGCCATTGATGTTCTGGATGGTCGCCACGCGCATCGGCTGGGCGCTGGAACCCAGGCCCATGGAGATGGCCAGCGGCATCGGCGCGAGGAAGTGCGAGGCGTCCAGTTCCTTGTTCAGCATCTGGTCGCGGACCAGCGCCCAGCCGGCGGTCTTCTGCAGGCTCACCGACAGGCCCTGCTCCCGGTAGAAGCCCATCGGGTCAGCCATGATCAACGGCGTGGCGCAGTTGATCGGGATGAAGCCGATCTTCAGGTTCTTCTTCTCCAGCGGGCCCCGTTCCGCGGCCATCGCCTGCAGCGATTGCAGCGGCAGCACGCTGGCGATGGCTGCCATCGCCGTGCCCATGCCCACCGCCTGGAGGAACCGCCGCCGGGTGGCATCGTGGGGGAACAGCGCGCGCACGGCGGCCGCCTCGACGAAATCCTGGGACAGGGTCTCGCTGTCGCGCCCGCGCGCCAGGCGCGCCTGCTCAGCCTGCTGGTCGTGTTCCCGCTGGCTGGCATGGGCGCCACAACTGCAGCCGGCCAGGCTGCTGTTCGCCGAGTAGGGACGGTAGAAATTCTTGTCGGTCATCACGATGCCCTCTTTTAGGTCACACGGTCAGGCAGCGCTGGCCTGACCGACACGCAAGGTTGAAGTGATATGCCCATCGACCTGCTGCTCCATGAGCAGGTAGTCGTCGTTTTCGCTCACCACATGCCATTGGCCATCTGCACAGGGTGTGCCATGCAATTCGATGGGCAGGCTGCGGGTCTTGAGGCGGATTACCGGGACGCGGTGGCAATAGTCGCCGCCCTCGCCACCCAGCAAGGCCTGGGCGATTGCCCGGGCCTGCCGGCCGATCGGTTCGATGAAGCGACAGGGAGCGCCATCCAGGCTGATGCAATCGCCCAGCGCATGGATGTCCTCGGCGCTGGTACGCAGGCTGAGCGGATCGACGCGGATGCCCTGGTCGAAGGCCAGCCCGGCCTGGCGCGCCAGGCGCGGGTCGGTGGCCAGCCCGGTGGCGGCGACGATCTGGTCGACCACCAGGCGCTGGCCGCAGCGGGTCTCGATGCATTTGCCGCCATCGGCCAGGACGCTGACCGCGGTCACGTCCACCTCGCCACGGTAGTCGATGCCAAGCTCCGTCTGGCTCTGGCGCAGGCGCCGTGCCGCCGGCTCCGGCAGCAGACGGCCGAGCGGCTGGGGCTGGCGGTCCAGCAGGACGACCCGGTGGCCGGCGCGGGCAAAATCCTCGGCCAGTTCGCAGCCGACCATGCCGGCACCAACGATGGCGACCCGCTGCGGCCCCTTGGCCAGTTGCGCCTGCAGGCCAGTCCAGCCGGCCAGATCGTTCACCCGCCAGCACAGCGCCGGCGGCAATACCGCCGGTAATGCCGGACGCGCGCCCTGGGCGAGCACCAGCCGGGTGTAGCCCAGGGTGCCGCGGGTGGTGCGCAACTGGTGCAATGCCGGGCTCAGGCCGACCACGAAGGTTTCGCTGTACAGCCGCACGCCGAGCCGGCACGCCGCTTCGGTGGCCGTCTCGCGCACCAGCGACTCGGCCGTCAGGCCGCGGCTCAGCGCCAGCGACAGTTCCGGCTTGTGATAGCGGTCGCCCCTGCAGCCGCTGACCAGGGTGATCGGCACCTCCGCATCCCGCTCGCGCAGCGCCTCGACGGTGGCCCAGCCGGCCAGGCCGGCGCCGACCACCACGATGCCGGTGCCACGCGGCCCGGCCGGCAGCGCGGCGGCCGGTGGCACGGCGCGGCGCAGGTAGGGCTCGAAGTCCAGCTTGGTGACGCCGCACAGCGGGCATTCCCAGTCATCGGGAATGTCCTCGAAGCGGGTCCCCGGCGCCAACCCGCTGTCCGGGTCGCCCAGTTCCTCGTCGTAGATCAGGCCGCAGGCACGGCAGATGAACTGCCGCCAGGCCCGGGTCATGTCGCTCATGCCGGCAGCTCCTCTTTCATCAGGCGGGCCATTTCCCAGCGCAGGTGCTTGATCGCCGGGGTTACGATGGCGACGAACTGCGCCTCGCGCATACGCCGCTGGGGCGCCGCGCTGCGCAGATAGCCACGCGCACCCTGGTGCATGAGCGCCGACTGGGTGGCGCGCAGGGCCAGTTCGGCGCCCTGGGTGCGGGCGTCGAGCACATCCAGCAGGTAGTCCTTGCTGCCGTCGAAGGGGTTGCGCGCCAGCTGCATGATTCGCCCGCCCAGTTCCTCGAACTCGGCCTGGATTTCCTCGGGCCGGTCGTGCAGGAAGTGGTTGACATGGCCCAGCACCGGCTCGACCTCGCGCATCGCGTCCAGGCTGCCCTGGACCAGGCCGGTGGCCATCCCGGCCTGCAGCAGGATGAAGGCCGCACGGATGCGCGCGATGAACGGACGGGCCGGATCGGCGATCAGGCCGTCTTCGCCGACGAAATAGTCGTCGAGCTGGATGCGCCATGTGCTGGTGCCTTCCATCCCGGAAAAGGCCGGGCAGGCGCGAAGCTCCACGCGCGCATCGATGTCGAGCAGAAACATGATTTCGTGGGACCGCGAGCCATCGTCACGCTCCACGGCGGCGATGGCCCCGCAGTACTGGCCCTGGGCAATATGGCTGACCCAGGGCAACGAGCCGCTGACGCGGTAGCCCCCCGGCACCTTGCGCGCACGCAGCAGCATGTTCTCGATGCCGGCCAAGGCTTTCATCGGGTTCGACAGGCCGGTGCCGCCGAACGTCCGGCCCTGCGCGTGATCTGACAGGCGCGCCAACAGCGCCGGGTTGTCCGACTGCTCCATATAGAGGCCGCAGACGTCCTGGCACCAGACAAGGAAGCCGGTGGAGCCGCAACTGCGGCTAACCTCCTGCATGGCGGCCAGGGCAATATCGTAGCGCCCTCCCCGGCTCTGCAGGTGGGCGCCCAGGGCTCCCGCCTCGCCGAGCCGGGTCATGATCTCCAGGGGGTAATGGCCTTCGTGGTCGATCCGGCTAGCCAACTGGGCCAGCGGCCCCGCCGCGATACGGCGGACTTCGGCGAGCAAGCGCTCATCGGCCAGGCCGGCGACGGACGAAGGGGAAACGACAACGGCGCTGTGCATGACGGCATTCCTCCTGCGGGATGAGGCTCAGTCGGCCAGGGCGATACTGAACGGGATCGGGTTGCGCATGGAGTTGGCCACCGGCGAGTAGAAATTGGCCTGGCGCACGATCTCCTCCAGCTCCTCGCGGCTCGCATCGCCCTCCACCAGCACCTTCACGCGGATTTCCTGGAAACCCATCTGCGCCGGCTGCATCTCTGCACCACCGGCACCCCAGGCCGCCGGGTTGCCGATGTCCGCTTCGAGGAACACTTCCAGGCGGCTCAGCTTCACCTGCTTCCAGGTCGCCACCGCCGTGATGCCCACCGCCAGGCAGCCGCCCAGGCCGGACAGCACGATCTCTCCCGGCGCCGGCGCGGTGTCCTCGCCGAACAGGTGCAGCGGCTCATCCACCACCACCGGCGTATGCTCGCCGACGTAGCTGAGGCTGCGGTACATCCCCTGCATCACGGTGTGGACTTTGTTGGTGCCCCGGCTGGCGGGGTTGTTGCGGCCCTTCTCGGCGAAACCCATCAGGCTGTCGCGGTCGATCGGCTTCAGGTAGGTCTTGACGGTGGTGGCACAGGTGGCGGGTGCGGCGGACATGGCATTCTCCAACGGGGATTCAAACTGAGCAGCGGGCTGCTCTTCTGGTCTCGTCGGGGTCATTGCAGAGGTTATGCCAATCACCGAATACTCAATAAAATTCCTTTTATATCAATTAGATATGAAATTTAAGGCTCGCTTTCCGCGCATCTGGCGGCATACCCAACGAACAGATTGGAAACAATGTAAACAATGTCATCGGCCGACCCGAATGGCAGGAAGGCGCCCGCTACAGGCCGAGCTTTTCCCAGCGATAGCCGAACTGCCGCGGCGTCAGCCCGAGCGATTGCGCGGCACGCGACTTGTTGCCGCCGCAGCGCGCCAGCGCCTGGCGCAGCTCGTCGGCGCTATGCGAGCCCGCCGGCGCGTAGGGCCGCACGGCCATGGCCACCTCGCCTCGGCCATCGTCCACCGTCGCCTGTGCTCGCACGTCCCCGACGGCCTCGCCGCCGGCCAGGAACGGTTCCAGGTCCGCGGCGCCGAGCAGAGAGCGATCGGCCAGCAGCACCACGCGCTCGATGACATTGGACAGCTCGCGGATATTGCCCGGCCAGGGGTAGGCCTGCAGCCGGGCGATGGCATCACCGGTCAGGTTGATGTTGCGCTGGTTCGCCTGGTTGACCCGGTTGAGGAAATGCATCGCCAGTGCCGGGATGTCGCTGCGCCGCTCGGCCAGCGACGGCAGGTGGATGGGGATGACGTTGAGGCGGTAGTAGAGGTCCTGGCGAAACAGCCCGCGCCCCACCTCGCTGGCCAGGTCGCGATTGGTCGCCGCCACCAGACGCACATCGATACGGATCTCACGCTTGCCGCCGAGCCGGGTGATGGTGCCTTCCTGCAGGGTGCGCAACAGCTTGGTCTGCATGGTCAGCGGCAGCTCGCCGATCTCGTCGAGGAAAATGGTGCCGCCATCGGCCTGCTCGAACCAGCCGGCGCGCAGGGCAGTGGCCCCGGTGAAGGCGCCGCGTTCGTAGCCGAACAACTCGGACTCGAACAGGCTGTCGGGAATCGCCGCGCAATTGACCTTGATGAATGGCTTGTCACGCCGCGGGCTGGCCAGGTGCAGGGCGCGGGCGAACAGTTCCTTGCCGGTCCCGGACTCGCCGAGCAGCAACACGCTGGCGGTGGCATCCGAAACCCGCTCCAACTCGGAAATGGCGCGCAGCAACTCGGGCGAATTGCCAACGATGCCATAACGCGTGGCGTCGGCATGCAGGGCGCGGGTCAGCAGGTCGTTGTGCTGGGCCAGGGCGCGGGTCTTCTCCTCGATGTAGCCTCGCAGGTGCAGCAACTGCCCGGCGAGCGTGGCGAGGATGCGCAGGACGGTCAGGTCGTCGGCCAGCGGTCGCGCACGCATGCGGATGCGATGGCAGGCCAGCACCCCCACGGTCTGCTGGCCGATCTGGATCGGCAATGCGATGAAGGACACCGGCCCGGCCGGCAGCTTGCTGCGTTCAACCATGCGGCCGAGGAAGACCGGCTCCTTGTCGATGTCCTGCACGATGATGAGCTGCCCATGCGCCAGCACCCGACCGGTGATCCCCTCGCCGAGTGCGTAGCGGCCCAGCGCTACTTCGTCGTCGGTCAGGCCGTAGGCGTAATGGATGTGCCCGCCACGGCCATCCGGATCGAGCAGCACGATCCGGCCACGGTTCAGCCCGAGCAGCTCGGAAAGCAGATGCAGCATTTCCTTGAACACCGGTTCCACCGCGAAGTCCCTGCCGGCCAGCGCCATGACCTGCTGGAGCAGCAGCATCTCCTGGGAACGCCAGAGCGCCGGACTGTTGTCTACCTCGAAGTCTGTCCTGTCGGTCATGCTCGAACGAAATCCTCTGTGCTGGGAAGGGCAGTCCGTGCAATTGCCGAGCCAATCGATGCGCACCTGGATCGAGCATTCCACGACCATTCGGCGGGCATTTGCCTCGTGGCGATGAACGGCTGGGGAACGGGGCCCGTGAAGTGACAAAATGACATCACGGTTGCCCGCAGCCCATCCCGATGATCAGAGTCATTTCCCCATGCCCGCTGACAAACGCTATTCCATCATCCTCGAACACACCGGCCAGGTCCTGCTCGAACAGGCTCCGCTGGCCCAGGTCGAGGCGTTCTGGGACGCCAACGATGCCCTCTACTTCGGCCTCAGGATCGAAGACGAGCAGAGCGGGCATGCCCGCGTGTTCGTGACCGATGAGCTTCCGGACGACGAAGACACGATCTTCGCCTGACCCCGCGTCCTAGTGGCCTGTGCGGTTAGTTGGTTGATTCAAGTTCGGATGGTCCGGGCTCCGAGACAAGGCGCTGTGACGAGCCATAGCGGGGCTATGGCGAGGAGCGGCAACGCCGTATCGGGGCCCGGGGCGCCGAAATTGACTAACTGAACGGACCAAACAGGCCACTAACGGATGCCCAGCCAGCGATCCAGCGAGACCGTGCCGGCGCCGCGCCCGATGATCAGCAGCAGCAGGCCGGCCCAGCTCAGGTGGGTCGACCAGGCGTCGGGGTAGACGAACAGCTGGATCACCAGCGTCATCAGCAGCAGCGCCAGGGCCGACAGCCGGGTGAACAGGCCGAGCACCAGCAGCAGCGGAAACAGGTGTTCGGCGTAGGTCGCCAGGTGCGCCGCCAGGTATGGCGGCAGCAGTGGCAGCGGGTATTCGCTGCGAAACAGCTCGAAGGTCACCGGGGTAATTTCCAGCACGCCGGTCACCTTGGTGCGCCCGGAAAGGAAGAAGATCGCCGCGACGGCCAGCCGCGCTACCAGGCTCAGCAGCGAATCGCCGAGCAGCCGCTGCAGCCAGTGCGCCAAACGGTTCCACTGCCGGCGCAGGCGCATCGGCGCGCTGGCGTGCTGGACCTGGGAAGTGTCCATGACGGTCTCCTCATGCAGGTTGCGCCGGCGCCACCACGGCGGCGAACGCGCCTGCCGCCAGCAGCCGGCCGAGCAGGTCGGTGAAATCGAGTTCGGGGTCTATCGCCAGCGCCGCGGCGCTGGCCTGTTCCAGGTCGAGCCCGCTGGCGCAGGCATCGAGGAACGCACAGCCGGCCCGCTCCAGCGGTTGCCAGCCGATCGCGCCGGCGTGACGGCTGAGCAGCACGCCCTCGCCTTGCCAGCGCAGCGTATCCGGCACCTCGCGCGCCTCCCGGTTGCAGCTCCAGATGCTGTACACCGGCAGCTCGGCGAACCACTGCCAGCGCACCGCTGCGCGGGGTCGCAGCACCTGCCGGGCCAGGGTCGCGGGGCTCTGCGAGGCCAGCGTAGTGACTGCCAGGACGGGCTGTTGCGCAGCGCCGAACACCTCGAGCCATAGCCGGTCCAGTTGCGCGACCCCGCCCAGGTAGGGCAGATCCCGTGCCGGCTCGAAGGCCTGCAGAAAGGCCGGAAAGGTTGCGCCGTATTCGAGCAGCGAGCCGCTGACGGGAGGCGCCTGGCGGGCATGCAGCGCCGCGGCGGCGGCGAACCACTCGCCGCCCACCAGCCGCTCGACGGTGGGGAAATTGGCGCGCAAGGCCTCGACGCAGCCCTTGATCAGGCTATTGCGGTACACCGCGAAGCCGGGTTGCGCCTGCAATCCGGCCAGCGCATCCGGCGCGGCGTCGGGGCTGTCGTAGAGCGCCGCGACGAAGGCATCCTGGAATGCCGCCAGCGAGCCGTTCATTGCCAGCCTCCGACGTGCTCCAGTACCTGCTGGGCGAGCGAGCGTTCGGCCAGCAGCGCGTCGAAGGGTGGCAGCCGGTCGTCGCGCTCGATCAGTGTCGGACGCGGACCGATGCGCTCGATCAGTTGCCGGTACAGCGCCCAGACGGCCGCATCCACCGGCGCGTCATGCGAATCGATCAGCAACGCCGACGGGCCGTCCAGGCTATGCCCGGCGAGGTGAATCTCCATCACCGGTTCGGCCGGGAAGCGTTGCAGGTAATCGGTCGCGGAAAATCCCAGGTTGTGTGCGCTGACCTGCACGTTGTTGACGTCCAGCAGCAGGCCGCAACCGGTGCGCCGGCTGAGTTCGGCGAGAAATTCGATCTCGTCCCACTGGTGCTGGTCGAAGCGCAGGTAATGGCTGGGGTTCTCGATGGCGATACGCCGCCCCAGCACGTCCTGGGTCCGCTCGATGTTCGCGGCGATACGTGCGAGCGCCGCGTGGGTACGCGGGAACGGCAGCAGGTCGGGATGGTAGTGGCCGCGCCAGCTCGACCAGGCCAGGTGTTCGGAGACCAGCACCGGCCGCACCCGTTCGGCCAGCGCCCCGAGCCGGCGCAGGTGCGCCTCGTCGGGCGGGCAGTCGGCCGCCAGCGACAGCGATACGCCATGCAGCGACAGCGGGTGCCGCGCGGCCACGGCCTCCAGCCACTCGAGCCGGGGGCCGCCGCCGACCATGTAGTTCTCCGGGTGGACCTCGAACCACAGCCCATCCGCCACGCAGGCGCTCGCCTGCGCGTAGTGCTCGGGCTTGAGCCCGAGGCCCGCACCGAGCACGGCATTCATGGCCGGCGCCTCCACCGTCAGCGCTCGATCGGGGTCAGCGAGCCCATGCCCTTGGGCGTCTCGATCGAGGTGCAGGTGCCGGCGGGCACCAGCTTCCAGGCATTGCCCTGGTAGTCCCGCTTCGAGGTACCGGCACAGCTGGTTCCGGCGCCGGCCTTGCAGTCGTTCTGGCCGGCCATGGCCACGCCGTAGCATTTCTCCATGTCGCCCTTGTCGGTTTCGGCGGCCTGGACGCCCGCGGCGATCGAAGCGAGCGCCAGGGCGGCGGCAGCAAGGTTGAGAGTCTTCATGGCAAGGTTCTCCGCAATCGGTTGAATGGCCACCGGCGAATCTGCAGATGGCTCGTGAGGTAATTCGCCGCACCTGCCGCCACGGTTACAGCGGAAAATTTTATTTTGAGATTTTCCGGGCGCGCCTCTACCGTGGACGGCGTTGCATTCGCGGCCCTACCGGGCCCCTGCCGACGAATCCTCGCTCCACCTGTAACCCGAGCGCTCGATGGAACGAACTACTCCTCAACAGATACTCCAGGCACGCGAAGCGCAGCTGCGCACGTTGCTGCTGCGCGGGCTCGACGGCGACGAGGCGGCGTACCGGGCATTCCTCACCCAGCTCGGCACGCACCTGCGCGGCTACCTGCAGCGGCGCCTGCAGCAGCCCGGCGATGTCGAGGACCTGCTGCAGGAAGTGCTGCTGGCGGTGCACAACGCGCGGCAGACCTATCGCCGCGACCAGCCGCTGACGGCCTGGGTACAGGCCATCAGCCGCTACAAGCTGGCCGATTACTACCGTTCGCGCGCACGCCATGCGGCGCGCCACGACCGGCTGGACGACAACGCCGAGCTGCTCGCACTGCAGGATAGCGAGCCGGCCGAGGCCCGCCGCGACCTCGGCAAGCTGCTGGAGCAGTTGCCGGCGCGCCAGCGCCTGCCGATCGTCCATGTGAAGCTGCAGGGACTGTCGGTGGAGGAAACCGCACGCCTGACCGGGCTCTCCAGTTCGGCGGTCAAGGTCGGCATCCACCGCGGCCTGAAGGCACTGGCAGCGAAGATTCGAGGTACACGATGAACACCGATGACCTGATTACCCTGCTCGCCACCGGCGTGTCACCGGTGGATCGGCGCGTCGTCGCCAAGCGTTTCGGCATGGCATTGTTGCTCGGCCTGGCCGCCGCGCTACTGCTGATCGCGACCGGTTTCGGCATTCGCGCCGACCTCGCGGCAATCGCCGGGACGCCGCTGTTCTGGGCCAAGCTCGCGCTACCGACGGCGCTGTTGCTCGGCGCGCTGCTGCTGGCCACGCGCATGGCGCGCCCGGGCATGCGTGCGGGCAACTGCTGGCTGCTGCTGGCCGCACCGGTGGCGCTGGTCTGGGCCGCCGCACTGGCGATCCTGCTCGCCGCGCCGGCCGAGGCGCGCTGGCCGTTGCTGCTCGGCAGCACCTGGCGCGAGTGCCCGTGGAACATCGCGCTGCTGTCGGTGCCGACCTTCATCGGCATGTTCTGGGCACTGCGCGGCCTGGCGCCGACCCGCCTGCGCCTGGCCGGCGCGGCGGCCGGCCTGCTCGCCGGGGCCATCGCCGCGCTCGCCTACAGCCTGCATTGCCCGGAAATGGCCGTGCCGTTCTGGGCGCTCTGGTACCTGCTCGGCATGCTGCTGCCCAGCGCCCTCGGCGCGCTGCTCGGGCCGCGCCTGCTGCGCTGGTGAGGCGCGGCCGGCAGCACGCTGCGCGCGGCTTCGGCATAATCGACGGCCCGCCCGCGGAGCAGCAAAAGCCATGCAGATCGACGAAGAACTGACCCTGAAGAAGCTGGAAGTGTTTCTGGCCTTCATGCGCAGCGGCAACCTGGGCAAGGCGGCGGTGGAGCTGAACACCAGCAACGTCAGCGTGCACCGCGCCATCCACTCGCTGGAAAGCGCCCTGCGCTGCCCGCTGTTCAAGCATGAGGGGCGCAACCTGATCCCGCTGGAAAGCGCCTATGTGCTCGAGGAGCGCGCCCAGCAACTGGTCAAGGACGTGCTCGAGACGGTGCGCCAGACCCGCGAGGCGGCCGGCTTCTCGGCCGAGCGCTTCAAGCTCGGCGCGCTCTATTCGTTGACGGTGAAGACCGTGCCGCAGCTGATCATGGGCCTGAAGCTGCGCCGCAGCGAGCTCAACATCGACCTGATCCTCGGTTCCAACGTCGACCTGCTCTACAAGCTGAAGAACATGGAGCTGGATGCGATCCTGGTGTCGCTCAACGAGAGCGTCGCCGATTCGGACTGCGAGCAGGTACCGCTGTTCTCCGACGACATCTTCCTCGCCGCGCCGGCCGACTCGCCCTTCGCCGAGCAATCCGAGGTCGACCTCAGCGACCTGCGCGACGCCACCTTCATCACCCTGTCGCAGGGTTTCGCCACCCACCAGGACGGCAACCGGGTATTCCAGCTGGCGGGGTTCGAACCGAAGGTGGCGATGCAGGTGAACGACATCTTCACCCTGCTCAGCATGGTCAATTCCGGGGTCGGCTACGCCTTGCTGCCGGGGCGCGTGGGGATGGTCTACGAATCACGCGTGCGGTTGATCCCGCTGCAGGCGCGCTACCACCTGCAGCAGCATATCGGCGTGGTGTTCCTCAAGGCCAAGGAGCGCGATCCCAACCTGCTGGCGCTGCTCGCCGAGTGCCGCATGTACAGCCTGAAGCACCCGAGCTGAAGCGGCGCAGATTGGCTGGGCTCGCGGTAGGTTGGCGCTGAGCGCAGCGAAGCCCAACAGGGGGCACAACGTGTTGGGCTTCGTCGCTGCGCTCCTCAACCCAACCTACGCGCCTGAAGCGGCGTAGGGTGGAAAACCCGCGAAGCGGTTTTCCACGCGTCGGCGTGGGGCCACTCGGGCCGGGATGGTCGCCACCACAGCCGGTGGAAGAGGCTTCGCCGTCTTCCACCCTACGCGCATGTCCAGCTAGGCGACGACCGGCTGCCCGGGCGCTACCGGCGCCGGGCGGCCGAGGCTCTGCGTCACCACATCGCCGATCATGTCCGCGGTGATCGCGCTCAGCGTCCAGCCCAGATGGCCGTGGCCGGTGTTGTAGAACACGCACGGCGATTTGCCGCGGCCGACACGGGGCATCATGTTCGGCAGCATCGGCCGCAGACCGGCCCAGGGCACCACGCTGCGGGTGTTGACGCCGGGGAAGCACTGGTTGACCCAGTCCACCAGCGGGCGGATGCGATCGGCGCGAATGTCGCGGTTGTAACCGTTGAACTCGGCGGTGCCGGCGACGCGGAAGCGGTCGTCGCCCAGGCGGCTGCTGACCAGCTTGGTCTCGTCGTCGAGCAGGCTGACGGTCGGCGCCGAGGCACGACTGAGCTCGTCGTTCAGGTTGACGGTGATCGAGTAGCCCTTGACCGGATAGATGTTCACCCGGTCGCCCAGCTGCGCGGCCAGGGCGCGGCTGGCGGTGCCGGCGCAGACCACCAGGCCGTCGAATGCCAGGCGCTCGTCACCCTCGCTGCCGGCCAGCACCACGCTGGCGCCCTTGCCGTCGCTGGCCACCGACTTCACCTCGACGCCGTAGCGGCAGCGCACGCCGAGCCGTTCGATGGCGGTGGCCAGCCCATGGGTGAACTTGTGGATGTCGCCGGTGGAATCGCACTCGGTGTAGTAGCCGCCGTAATAGCTGCCGGCCAGGGTCGGCTCGATGGCGCGCATCTCCTCGGGGGTCACGCTGCGCCGCGGCAGGCCGCCTTCGGCGAGCAGGCGCGAGACCTCAGCGGCATGCTCGAAACCGGCCTTGTCGCGGTAGATGTGCAGGATGCCCTTCTTCTTCAGGTCGAAGTCGATGCCTTCGGCTTCGGCCCAGGCGAACAGGTGCTCGCGCGCGGCGATGGCCAGCCGAGCGGTCTCGACGGTGTTCTGGCGGTAGTTGGGGATCGAGCCGATGAACTCGGCGAACCAGGACAGCTTGTGCCAGCTGGGCTTGGGGTTGACCAGCAGCGGCGCGTCGCTCTTGAGCATCCACTTGAGGCCCTTGACGATCGTCGACCAGTGGTTCCACACCTCGGCATTGGAGGCCGAGAGTTGGCCGCCATTGGCGAACGAGGTCTCCATGGCCGCGTAGCGGTGCTTTTCCAGCAGGGTGACGGCGAAGCCGCGCTTGGCCAGGGCATAGGCGGTGGTGACGCCGGTGATGCCGCCACCGATGACTGCGATTGTTTTCATTGTCGTGCTCCAGAACGTCAGGGGGTCATAGCCCGCGCGCCCAACGCGCGGCGGGCGCCCCCTCTGTTCTGGACCTGAGAGATTCACGAGCCGATACGGCGCTCGCTTGCTCCTTCGGTGCGCCCGGCGACGAAAACCGGGCGGCTCTTCAGAGTTTCAGCGGTGGTAGCGGTCCTTTTGCCTGAGAGTTTCCGGGGCGGTTGCTCCTTCGGCGCTGCCTGACGGCAGTCTCTCCCGCTAGCACATCGATGCGCGTCACTGGCCAGCTGTGGCAAATGGTCGCGCATCGCAGGTGACACCCTGCCAGAAAAAAGCGCCGCTGTAACCCCCCGGCTTTGCTCAGGAGCCAGCCGACGGTCTGACAGGTGGAAAATCGCGTTGCGAGTTTTCCACCCTACGCATACCGGCCGTAGGGTGGAAAACGGCGCAGCCTTTTCCACCGCTTCTTCTTCCGCACCTCAGCCGAGCAGCCCGCGCATGACGAAGAACAGCAGCGACGGGCCGAGCAGGCAGCCGAGGGCGGTGTAGAACGCCGCGGTCAGGCAGCCGTAGGGCACCAGCTTCGGATCGGTGGCCGCCAGGCCGCCGGCGACGCCGCTGGAGGTGCCGATCAGGCCGCCGAAGATCACCGCCGAGCGCGGGTTGTTCAGACCGATCAGCGGGGCGACGAAGGGGGTCGCGATCATCACCAGGATCGCCTTGACCAGGCCGGCAGCAATCGACAGCGCCATCACCTCGGAGCTGGCGCCGATCGCCGCGCCGGTCACCGGACCGACGATGTAGGTCACCGCGCCGGTGCCGATGGTGGTCAGGCTGACCGCATCGGTGTAACCGAAGGCCATGGCCACGCCCACGCCCGCCACGAACGAGGCGAACACGCCGATGAACAACGCCAGCACACCGACGAAACCGGCGCGCTTGAGTTCCTCGACGCTGACGCCGAAACCGGTGGCGACGATGGCGAAGTCACGCAGCATGGCGCCGCCGAGCAGGCCGATACCGGAGAACAGGGCGATGTCCACCAGGCCCTTCTGCCCGCCGGTGACCACGCCGCCGATGTAGGACAGCAGCAGGCCGATGAGGATGGCCACCGCCGAGCCGTGCAGGCGGCCCTTGGTGAGCTTGTCCGACAGCCAGTAGGACAGCCACATGGTCGCGCCGATAAGGGCGAAGCCGCTGATCAGGCCGTAGCCGGAAATCACTTTCATCAGGGACTCGTACATGGCCATTACCCCCGTGCGCTGCTGGTGGCGGGCTTGGCGGCGGCAACCGGCTCGGCCTCAGGCTTTTTTCGGCCGATGCGGTCCAGCACCGGCACCAGGGCGAAAGCCAGGGCCACCGCGGCGACGCCGGCGAGGATCGCCATCGGGCCGCCGGACAGCGCACCGTAGACGTTCTGCTGCGCGGCCATGGCGACCACGATCGGGATGTAGACGGCGCTCCAGAACTTCACGCCCTGTTCGGTCTCGGCCTTGAACAGGCCACGGTTCTTCAGGTAGCTGCCGACGAGGATCAGCAGCACCATGGCGATACCGACGCCGCCGACGTTGGCCGGCACGCCGATCAGCTTGCCGAGCAGCTCACCGACGAAGATGCCGATGAGGGTACACAAGGCCAGGAAGGCCACACCAAAGATGATCATTGTTCTTGTCCTTTTGGGTTGCGCCGGGCCTGCAGAAGGCGTCGGTGCGTGTTGTCGAGGTCGTTGTTGTTATCCATCGATCTGGGCGAAGGCTCGCCCGGGTGCTGCACGCGGTCTATCGGCTCTGGCTGCCCTCCTGACGCAGCAAGGCGTCCAGTGTGTCGAGCCGGGCGCCGTCGAAGGCGACCAGCGTACCCTGTTCGAAAACCCGCCGCGCCAGCCCGGTGAGCACCTGGCCCGGCGGCAGCTCGATGTGCAGGCGCACGCCGCGCTCAAAGGCGGTGCGCAGGGTGCCGTGCCAGTCGACGACGCGGCACATGTTGAAGGCCAGGTCGTCGCGCAGGCGCTCGATATCGAATATCGGGCGTGCAGACGAGCCGCTGAGGTAGCGAATCCGCGGTGCGCGCACCTCCACCTCGGCGAAGGCTTCGGCCAGCGCCCGCGCCGGCTGCTCGAGCAGCACGCAGTGCGAGGGCACGCTCATCGCCAGGCGTCGCGCGCAGGAGGCACCCAGCGCCTTAGCCCGCGCGGCGACCGCGGCCATGGCGGCATCGCTGCCGGCGATGACGAGCTGGTTGTCGGCGTTGATGTTGCCCAGGTGCACCGACCCTTCGGCTTCGGCCAGCAGCTTTTCCACCGTGCCCAGCGCCAGGCCGAGGATGGCGGTCATGCCGTAGCCCTCGGGATAGGCCTGCTGCATCAGCTCGCCGCGCAGGGCGACCAGGCGCAGGGCGTCGGCGAACGTCAGCGACTCGGCGACAACCGCCGCGGCATAGGCACCGATGGACAGCCCGGCGACGTAGTCCGGCCGCTGGCCATCGCGCATCAGCAGGCGCGCCCCGGCGACACCGGCGATCAGCAGGCAGAGCTGCACCGCGCGGGTCGATTGCAGCGCCTCGGCCGAATCGAGCCGCAGCGCATCCTCGCCGAGCACGGCACTGGCCTCGGCCAGGGTCGCGGCGACTTCCGGCGCCTCGGGCAGTCGCCGGAGCATGCCGGGCTTTTGCGCGCCCTGGCCGGGAAAGGCAAACAGGCTGCTCATGCCACCCGCTCCTCTACCCAGGGGTTACCGACCAGGCGCGGTCCTTCGGCGGTCTTGACCAGCACCCGTGCGGCGCCACCGGCCCATTCGCCGAGCGCCACACCGCCCAGCGGGGTTTCCAGTTGCAGGTCGACGCGGCAGGCGCGGCCTTCAAGCAGCTGCAGCAGCGGGCGCGCCTCGCTGCGCGGCAGCGGCCGTTCGGCCCTGAGCAGCAGGTCCAGATCGCTGTCCGGATGCGCCGCCGACAAGCCGGTGGCGAGCTGAAAGCCGGCCGAGCCGGTGACACCCCAGGCATGGCCGAGCGCATCGAGCAGCGGACGCAGGCCTGCCAGCACGCGGAACACCGGCAGGTCCTCGCTGGCGCGACGATCGAGCAGCTGCTCCGGTGTCAGCCGCTGGCTGATCGCGGCGATCGGCATCAGCGCGGCCAGACGCTGGTCTCGCGTGGCGCCACGCAGGCCGACCGCCACCTGCCCTGGCGCGACGACGGCGCGACGCACCACCACCGGCTGGCCGGCGGCGAGCACGGCCACCGCCCAGGCCGGGGCATCGGCCGGCAACTGCTCGGGACGCATACCCCAGAGCAGGTCGTGGGGGCGAGGTGTGTCGTGCATCTACAGCCTCCTCGTGATTGTTGTTGTCGAGTCGCTGACGGGTCCGGCGATACCGCCGCTCAGGTGTTCGCTACCACTGCGCGCGCAACAGTTCGCGCACCCGCGACGACGCCTCGCGATTCGGCGCGCCGAGACGGCCGCGCAGGTCGCTGCTGCCGCCGATGTCCGCGACGGCCTTGGCGAGACAGTCGCGCACACGCCCCAGATCATCCGCCGAGGGCTGTTCGATGCTATCCACGGCGAGGGTTTCCCAGAGCAGGCCGAGGGTCGCGTAGTTGTCGATGTCGTAGGCCATCGGCGGCACCGATTCGGCCAGGGCTTCCAGCTCCTCGACGCTGCGCAGGGTGATGCGCGCCGCGGCGGCCTTGCCCATCGCATGCACCATCACGCCCGGATCGCGCAGGGCGATGATCCGCTGGGCCTGATAGCCATGAGCGAGAAAGGCACCGGACATGGCCTTGCCCACCAGCAGCGCGATCACCGGGTGCCCGGCCAGCCGCGCACGGGCATAGCCGTCCACCGCACCGGCCAGCGCCTGGTGAATGCCCAGCGCCTCCTCGCGGCGGCCATAGGCCTGGCTCGGCACGTCGACCACGGCGACCACCACACGCTTGTCCGCCTTGTCGCGATCGGCCGCGATCACCTCGTCCAGCGCCTGGCCCAGGGCCCAGCCTTCGAGCAGACCGACCTCGCCATTGCGCGCGCGCGGGAAGGGATTCTCGGCGTCCGGCACCACGGCGATATAGCGGGCGGCGCGCTCACCGAGGGTGCCGTCGACCACCTTCACCGAGGCCGGATAGCCCGCCTGTACCTGGCCGCCGGCCAGGGCTTGCAACCAGTTCAATCCACGGCTCATGGGGCATCTCCTTCGTAGAGGGCACGCACGGCGGCGGCATCGAGCTGCGTGCGGGTGTCGACGTCGGCCAGGCGCTGGAGGTACCAGGCGTGGCGGCGGCTGCGCGGCTGCAGCGGCTTGCCGAGGGCGAACAGTTCGTGCAGTTGCGCGCGGATGGCGTCGGTGTCGTCGGCCACGTAGGCGTCCACCAGACCCGAGGCGTAGCGTTGCTCGCCGCCGGTCAGGCTCCAGATGAAGGGGCGGTCGCGCGAGTCGTACTCGTCGAGCCCGGCTTCCTGCTCGATCACCTGCGGGCCGTTGAGGCCGACGCGGGCTTCGCGGGTCACGACCAGGTAGCTGCACAGCCCGGCCGCGATGGACATGCCGCCGAAGCAGCCGACGGAACCGGCGACCACGCCGATCACCGGCTGGTAGTCGCGCAGCTCGACGATGGCCGCCTGGATCTCGGCGATGGCGGCCAGGCCCAGGTTGGCTTCCTGCAGACGCACGCCGCCGGTTTCCAGCAGGAGCACGGCGCGGGTCGGGATGCCGTTGCGGTTGTCTTCGGCAGCCAGTTCCAGCAAGCCTGCGATCTTCGCGCCGCCGACTTCGCCCATGCTGCCGCCCTGGAAGGCGCCTTCGATGGCGGCGATCACCGCCGGCTGGCCGTCAAGGGTGCCCTTGGCGACCACCACGCCGTCGTCGGCCTGGGTGACGATGCCCTGCTTCGGCAGCCAGGGCGAGGTGACGCGAGCGAACGGATCGAGCAGTTCGCGGAAGCTGCCTTCGTCCAGCAGCGCGCGGGCACGCTGGCGGGCACCGAGTTCGACGAAGCTGCGCGACGCGAGTAAACGGGCCACGGTGTTAGCGGACACATCAGTCATGGCCGACCTCCTCCAGTCCCTGCTCCAGGCGCAGACGCACTACGCCGGGCGTGGCCCCGAAATCGTGAATATCGATGTTCAATGCCGGTGGCGTCTCTCCGCGGAACATCCGCTCGAACAGGCTCTTCCAGCGTTGCTCGGCACCATTGACCGAGGTGACGACCTGGATCGCCAGCCTGCCGGCCTGGCCGGGTTCCAGCAGCACTTCCAGATCGCCCGAGCCGACCACGCCGACCAGGGCCTTGCCGCGGGCGGGTTGCCCGGCGGCGAATTCGAAAGACAGGGTTTCCATGTTCAGTTGCTCCCAGTCGGCGCCGGCGCATGCGGCGCCAGGCGGTCGAGGAAAAGGGTGGCGGCCAGGAGATCGGCGGCGCCGCCCGGCGAGGCGTTGAGGGCGAGCATGTCGCGATCGAGCAGACGCAGCTGGCGACGCCCGGCGAGGCTGGCGGCACCACCGGCTTCGAGCACGGCGCGGGCACCGGCCTGCATGCGGGTCAGCCCTTCAAGACCGGCGCGATGCAGCACGCAGGTGTCGGTCAGGCTGCTCATGATCGCCAGCAGTGCGTCGAGCCTGGCGTTCTGCTCGCCGGCGCCGGCGCGGCGACTGGCCAGGAGTTGCGGCAAGCCGTGCTCGATGACCGCGGGAAAGCCGTGCTGCGCCTGTTCGCGGGCGCCGAGCACGCCGTAGCGACGGCAGACCCGCGCGCCGTGGCTGTCCGGGTTGTGCGGCGCGGCCGGGTCGTCCAGCCGCGCCAGGGCGGCCGCGCTGGCGGCGATCCCGGAAGCGCCGCTTTCCAGCATGGCCGCTGCGCTGAGCAGCCCCAGCGCCCAGATCGCGCCGCGATGGGTGTTGACCCCGGCGGTGACGCGCAGCATCTCCGCTTCGCCGTCGCGGCCCAGCTGGCCGAGGGTTTCACGCAGCGCCTGGCTGACCCGACCTTCGCTCCGCGCGGCATCGGCCATGGCGGCGAACGCCGGCCACAGCGACTGCGCCGAGGCGTGCATCAGCCCCAGGTGCAGATCGCTGTGCGCGCCACTGCCGCGCCGGTCGACCAGCCCCGGCTTGGGCGACAGGTCGGCCTCGTCGACCAGCGCCTGCACCGCCAGATCGGCCAGGCGCTCGGCCGCGGACGGCGCCTGTCGTGCAATGAGTGCGCTCATCACCAGCTCCTGAACTTGGCAGGCGGGTTGTAGAGGCCGCCGGACCACTCCACCAGCTCGGCGATGCTCTTGGCGGCGAGCAGCTCGCGGGTGGCGTCGTTGCGACGGATGCCGAGGTCTTCCGGCAGGGCGATCAGCCCTTCGCGGCGCATGCGCTCGGTGTCCTTCGGGTTGTGCCGCAGGCCGATGCTGGTCACGCCGGCCACCGCGGCGATCATCGCCTGGCGTTCCTCCAGCGAGCGGGCCTTGTACAGGTAGGCGATGCCTTCCTCGGTGAGCAGGTGGGTGACGTCGTCGCCGTAGATCATGATCGGCGCCAGCGGCATGCCGCTCTTCTTCGCCACGTCCACCGCATCGAGCTGCTCGACGAAGGTGGGTTTGCCGCCTTCCTGGAAGGTCTCGACCATCTGCACCACGAGCTTCTTGCCGCGCTCGAGCATGGTCACCGGGGCCTCGCCGCCGGGCATGGCCATGTCCAGCCAGGCCGGGGTCGGATGGCGGCGACCGCGTGGGTCGTGGCCCATGTTCGGCGCGCCGCCGAAACCGGCCAGACGCCCGCGGGTGACGGTGGAGGAATGCCCATCACCATCGACCTGCAGGGTGGCGCCGATGAACAGGTCCACGGCATACTGCCCGGCCAGCTGGCACATCATGCGATTGGAGCGCATCGAGCCGTCGCGGCCGGTGAAGAACACGTCCGGGCGCTGGGCGATGTAGTTCTCCATACCCAGCTCGGTGCCGAAGCAATGCACGCTCTCGACCCAGCCAGTCTCGATCGCCGGGATCAGCGTCGGGTGCGGGTTGAGCGTCCAGTTGCGGCAGATCTTGCCTTTCAGGCCGAGGGATTCGCCGTAGGTCGGCAGGATCAGCTCGATGGCCGCGGTGTTGAAACCGATGCCGTGGTTGAGCGACTGCACGTTGTGTTTTTCGTAGATGCCGCGGATCGCCATCATCGCCATCAGCACGTGCACCGGCTTGATGTGGCGCGGGTCGCGGGTGAACAGCGGCTCGATGTAGAAGGGATTGTCCGCCACCACGACGAAATCGACCCAGCTCGCCGGGATGTCCACGCGCGGCAGCTCGTCGACGATCTCGTTGACCTGGACGATGACGATGCCGTCGCTGAAGGCGGTCGGCTCGACCAGCGCCGGGGTGTCTTCGGTGCTGGGGCCGGTGTAGATGTTGCCGTGGCGGTCGGCCTGAAAGCCGGCCACCAGCGCGACGTTGGGGATCAGGTCCACCAAGAGGCGCGAGTAAAGTTCGATGTAGGTGTGGATGGCGCCGACTTCCAGCAGGCCGTCTTCCAGCAGCTGGCTGATGCGCAGGCTCTGCGGGCCGGCGAAGGAGAAGTCGAGCTTGCGCGCGATCTGCCGCTCGAACAGATCCAGATGCTCGGCGCGACTGACGCTCGGCATGATCATGTGCAGGTCGTGCAGCTTGCCGGGGTCGGCCTTGGCCAGGGAGCGGGAGAGGAAGTCCGCCTGCTTCTGGTTGTTGCCCTCGAGCACCACCCGGTCGCCAGGGGCGATCAAGAGTTCCAGGGCCTCGACGATCCGCTCGCTGGGCAGTACCACGCCATCGGCGAGGCTCTGCACCTGATCGAGACGACGGGCCTTTTCGGCTCGACGACGCGACCACTGCGGCGGTGGGGAGATTGTTGTTGTCATGGCGACTCCACAGGTTTTCCGCTTTGTGGAGCGCACAGTAGGGAGGTGACCGGGGGGTCATCAATCAAGCCGACCGGGCGAACGTTACGCCTGGCGTAACGGTCACCCGCGAGCTGGAGCGGCTGCACGAGGACCGGCGCGCTTGAGCCGCGCAAGATCGGGCATTTCTTGACCTGATGCATGCTCTGGAGCCGTGGTTGTTGAACTGGACACCGCCATCGGTCACCCTCCGGCCTTCGCCTAACCCAAGGAAGGAGGCCAAGGCATGCGGGATGCCAACCAGGCGCACATCACCCTCGCCATCGCAAGTCATGAAACCGGCCTGCAGGTAGCAGGCTTCGAAGGCCGGGAGAGGCTCAACCACCCCTATTGCTTCGATATCGAGCTGGTCAGCGAGCGCCCCGATCTCGACCTCGATGCGCTGATCAACCAGCCCGCCTACCTCTCCTTCGGCCCCGGCGGCAAGGGCGTGCACGGCATCGTCTACGGTATCGAGCAGGGCGATTCGGGCAAGCGCCTGACCCGCTACCGCATCGACCTGCGGCCGGCCCTGACCTATCTGGGGCACTGCTTCGACCAGCGCATCTTCCAGCAGCGGACGGTGCCGCAGATCATCGCCGCAGTGCTCGAAGACCACGGCCTGCTCGGCGGCAGCGACTACCTTTTCCAGCTCGGCCCCTACGCCTACCCCGAACGCGATTACTGCGTGCAGTACGACGAGTCCGACCTGCACTTCATCCAGCGCCTGTGCGAGGAGGAAGGCCTCAGCTTCCACTTCCAGCACAGCGCGGACCGCCACCTGCTGGTGTTCGGCGACGACCAGACCGTGTTTCCCCGCCTTGCCCCGCTGAACTACCGGCAGGACAGCGGCCTGGCCGCCGAGCACGAAGTGGTGCGCGCCTTCGGCGTGCGCCTGGAAACCCGCAGCACCCACGCCAGCTGGCGCGACTACGATTTCGAGCAGCCCAGGCTGCAGATGGAGGCGGACTACCGCAGCGAGTTCAGCCCGGCACTGGAGGTATACGACTACCCAGGCCGCTTCACCGACCGCACGCGCGGCAAGCATCTGGCCCGGCGCAGCCTGGAACGCCTGCGCACGGACTATGAACTGGCCGAGGGCCGGAGCGACGCCTTTCTCGCCTGCGGCCACTTCCTCGCGCTCAGCGACCATCCGCGCCAGCAGTGGAACGACCTCTGGCTGCTCAACGACGTGATCCACGAAGGCCGCCAGCCGCAAGTGCTGGAAGAGTCGGCGCCCAGCGATACCCAGCCAGACGACGGCTTCCAACAGGGCTACCGCAACCGCTTCCTCGCCACCCCCTGGGACATCCCCTACCGCCCGCCCCTGAAACACCCGAAACCGAAAATCCTCGGCAGCCAGACCGCCGTGGTTACCGGCCCTCCCGGCGAGGAGATCCACTGCGACCCGTACGGCCGCGTGAAGGTGCACTTCCACTGGGACAGAGAGCACTGGGACCGCGAAGGCGCACGCGACGACAAGAGCAGCTGCTGGCTGCGCGTCTCCAGCAGCTGGGCCGGCGACCGCTACGGCGGCGTCGCCATCCCGCGGGTGGGCATGGAAGTGCTGGTCACCTTCCTCGAAGGCGACCCCGACCAGCCACTGGTCACCGGCTGCCTCTACCACGCCGAGCACGTCGCACCCTACGAGCTGCCGGCGCACAAGACCCGATCGGTGTTCAAGACCCTCAGCTCGCCGGGCGGCGATGGCTACAACGAGCTGCGCATCGAGGACAGGGCAGGCGCCGAACAGATCTACCTCCATGCCCAGCGCGACTGGGACCAGAACATCGAGCACGACCAGAAGATCCGCGTCGGCCACGAGCGCCACGACCGCGTGGAAGCCAACGCCTACAGCGAATTCCAGGCCGAGGAACACCGCACCACCCACGGCAACCGCAAAACGGAAGTCAGGGCCAGCGACCACCTGACGGTGGGCCGCGACCAGCACATCCGGATCGGCAACGGGCAGTTCGTCGAGGCGGGTGACGAGATCCACTACTACGCCGGCGACAAGGTGGTGATCGACGCTGGCACGGAACTCACCGCCGCAGCCGGCGGCAGCTTCCTCAAGCTCGATCCGGGCGGCGTAACGCTGAACGGCGCGGCGATCAAGATGAATTCCGGCGGCACGCCAGGCAAGGGCCCGGGCGCGAAGCCGATCCTGCCGGGACAGACGCGGCCGGCCGATACCGACAAGGCGGGTAATCTGCTGATCCAGGCGCAGGAGCAGGCGCTACGGCGCGCTGCCGTCCAGGCCCAGCCGTTCTGCGCCATCTGCCAGCAGGAGGCCGACCGATGAACCGGACCTATCTGCTGCTCGACGGCGCCCAGATCGAGAACCTGCCGCTACAGCTCCATCAGCTGGAAGAAGCGCCTGCATTGCACCCGCTCTACCGGAGCACCCGCTACGAGCCACTGGCCGATGCCGGCCCGGTATTGATACGGCTCGCTTCCGACAGCCGTCTGGAACGGCACTTCGTCGAACACTGGCAGGCCCGGGCCGGACTGTGGCTGGAGACCGATGCCAGCGAGCCCGAGCTGATCGAGCATCTGCGCAGCCTCGTGCATGCCGACGTACAAGGCGCCACCGTGCTGCTGCGCTACCACGATCCGCGGATCATGCGGCACTGGCTACCCGAGCTGCCGGCGGACGAGCGTGAACGGCTGATGGGCCCGATACTGCGCATGCGTCTCCCCTCGGAAGCAGGCGCCGAGGCGATCGAACTCCAGCGCCGGACACCGTCTCCCGCGGCCCGCTATGACGACACGCCCTGGCTGCATCTGAGCGACGAGCAGACCGCACGGCTCAACCGCGCTCAACTGGAAACCTTCGACCGGCACCTGCTCGCCCATATCGACCAGCACTTTCCCGACTGCCTGGCGGGCAACGATCCTGCCGCACGGCAGGCCTGGGCCATCCGCTGTCGCCAGGGTGCCGGTGCCCATGGCTATGGCGCGGCCGATCAGGTTGCGCAATGGGCCAACCTCTGCGCCGTGCTGGGAGCGGACTTCCCGCACGACCAGGGCCATGAGAACTATCGCCGGATACTCGACACCCCGCAGTTACGCCCCGAGCAATGCCTGGACCATCTGGCACTCGAACTTCAACGGCAATTGCTGATCGACAAGGAAGTCGCCCAATGACCACCGACGCCCAGGACCAGGCGCTGAACCTGGCCGCCGCCAACAAGGCCGCCCAACGGAATTTCTCCCGGGAAGAACTGACCAGCCCGGTTGCCGCCTGCCCGGCCCGCCAGGCGGAAGTCTTCATCGTCCCGACCCGTTATGCACTGGGCGAACAGCCGGCGGAACATGCCTGCGTCCAGCCTGGCACCACGTCGCAAAGCCACCCGATGGCACTGCGCCGCCTGCGCCCCGGCTTCCTCTATCTCTGGCACCACGAAGGCCCTCTGCGTCGCTACGCCGTGGCGAGCGACGGCCTGCTGCTGGAACAGGCCCTGGATGACGACGACACCCTGCCCATGAACGGCCAGTCGGTCGGTATCGCCCTGGACAAACGCCACGACGCCTGGCTGCTGTACAGCGAAATCCCCTTGCCCACCGGGGCTCGCCAGCATCTGGCGGAAAATCCCGGCGAGCGCATGCGTCATATCGCCCTCACGCAAGTGGCCCATAGCCTGGAAGCGCCGCACTGCCCAACCCTCGACAACGCCGACCGGGTACTGGCGGAACTGATGCCCGAAGTGCGCGAAAAAGCCCTGGCCCACGAGCATGCGCGCAACGGCGGCGCCCACCGCGAAGGTGTGGACGCCCTGGGCAGGCGGATGATGGAAGCGCCCAGCGCCGAGAACGTACAGGCCTATGTGGATGCTCGCACCTGGCTGGCCGAGCGCGAACGGGCCGCCGCACGCCATCCCGAAGCGGCACAGCAGGGGCCGGGCGAATGGAGCGCGGTCGCCTGGGACGTCCCCGCCAGCGACGCCTGGCTCACCCGGGCACGTAGCGATGCCGGCGCGCTGCATGCGGTGTTTGCCGCCCTCGACGACGACCTGGGCGTGCTGCGCGACCTCAACCACGAGCAGGAACGCCTGGAGGCTGGCCATGAGCACTGGATCGCCGACAACAACCTGCGCCAGAGCGTCGGTGGCTTCATCCGCAGCCTGATCCGCGAGGACGGCGGCGAAGTGGCCAACCTGCTCAACTACCGCTACCGTGACCGCGATATCCAGATCACCCCCGACCAGGGCGAAACCATCCTGGCCAGCCAGCATCGGCTCGAAGCACTGTTCAGGGAAGAGAGCCGCATCAACCAGGAGCGCGGCCGTCGCTACAACCATGCCCAGGCCGATGCGGAACTGGCCGGGGTACATGCCGAGGTGGCCGCCACCACGGCACCGGTGCGCGGCTTCATACCGCCCGATCTGCACGGAGAAGTCGAATACGTCGTGCGCGAGTACCGCAAGGAAAAGGTCGCCAACCTGGCCGGTGGCCGCGCCCATGCGCAGGTCACCGAGCATATCGACCTGGAACGGCTGGACGCCTGGCTCGACCAGGAGGCCCCAGCCCACTATCGCCAGGTGGAAGAACGCCATCAGGCGCTCTATGCCGACCGCGGCCAGTTCCTGCCCCGCCATGCCTCGGGCACCTGGTTCGTCGACTACGCCGATCCTGCGCACCAGCGCTGGCTCGACGAACTGGCCGACGCCTGCCTCAGCGCCCAGTGCAGCCGCCAGCAAGGCGCCGAACAGTTCGCCGGCTACGTGCGCTCCGACGACCCCGGCAGCCTGCGCCTGGTCTTCCATGCCTGGAGTCCGTCGCTGGAGGCGGCGGTCAACAGCACCAACCGCTTGAACGAACTGGCCGCCGCGCTCAGCCTCGACAACCTGGCCGATACCCGCACGGCACTGGGCAAGACCCTGGACGAAGCCGCCCTGCGCGCCCTGGAGCGGCTCGCCGACGATGTCGAGGGCTACTGGGCCGGAACCGTCTCGCGCCTGGGGGCGGCGCTGCTCGCCGGCAAGACCCAGGCCGGCCTCGCCGGCCAGTGGATGGGCCTGCTGCTGGTGGCGCGCTTCGGCCAGGACTCGCGCCTGGTGCGCGGCCTGGAGAACGGCGTGGAAGTCTGGCGCCTGCTGGGCGAAAAGGCCGACGCCCTGCAACAGTGGACGCGCAATACCGCGCAGGCCATCCGCAGCGGCAACGCCGCCGGCGTAATGCAGTCCCCGGCCGTGAAGAACAGCGGCGGCCTGCTGCCGCTGGCCGCGCTGCTGCTCAACGCCCTGAACGCCAGCAACTACGCTAGCCAGGCCGGCCTGCTCGAAGGGGAAGGCGCCCAGCGCCGTGCCGAACATCTGTCCGCCACCCTGTTCGCCGCCGCGGCCCTGACAGCGGTGGTGCAGAACTGGATGATTATTGGGCGGGGGATGCAGGAACTAACAGCAACACTTCCCTTCAGCCGATCCTTCACGGCTCCAACCCTGACCTTGTTTGGAGGAGTAGTGGGAGGCATATCAGCAGTTGCTGCACGCAACGAACTCGATTCGCTAAAGCTACAAATCGAAAACGCGCAAAGCCGTATCGATCCCTGGCTGGAGACTAGACGACTGGCTGTTACTGGGCAGATGGCGGTTTATGGCGCGCAAAGCCTTCTGGGGCTTGGTCTAACCGGAATGCGCCTGGCCAACAGGATTGACACCCCCACCGCCATCCGCCGCTTCCGATTGGGGATGGGGCCGCTCAATTTGCTGTTGCTGGGGCTGGGCGGGCTCTATCTCTATGCCTGGTCGCGCCAGGCCACGCCCTTGCAGAACTACCTGGCCGGGTGCTGCTGGTCGCGTGGCCGCGCCTACAAGCGCGAAAGCTTGGCTGCGCAACAGCAAGTAGCCGAATTCGAGCAGTTGCTTGCCCTGCTGTATAAACCGCGGCTGGGCCTGCGGACAGAAAGCGTGCGGATCGCCGGCACGGCGGGCGATACCGTCACCCAGGACGGCATCGCCGCCCTGACCCTCGACCTGCCGGGGGCCGATCCCGACAGCGTGCAGGTCGAACTGGCCCTGATCGGCAATCCCACCCCGGCCAGCGCCAGGATATTCGGCGAAGGCACCCGAGGCACGCCGACCGACCTGGGCGCCACCTGGCTCGGCGGCAGCCGCTGCACCTGGATACCGACGGGTGAAGGCCAGGGCCTGCGCCTGAGCGGCGCCTTCGCCCGGCCGTTGACCTGCGCCTCATTGCGCCTGCGCTACCACAGTCCGGTGGCCCTGCTGGCCGGCCTGGAGAACGTGATCGGCGGCCCCCGCGGACTCGCCTACACCCTTGGCCCCAGCGGGCTTCTGACCGACGGCGAAGTGATCGAACTGCGCGCCGACGACCCGACCCCAGAGTTGGATCGCGCCACGGCCCAACGCCTGGACGGCACCGAGCACCTGCAACCCAAGGATTCCGTATGAGCCAACCCGAAGCCGGCACCAGCCGCAAAGGCTTGTTCTCCCGCGACGACTACCTGGCCCCGCCGCATATCCCCACCGGCCAGCCGCCCAGGGATGTGCTCAATACCATCTGGCGCAAGAACGAGGTGTTTCTCGATATCGGCTCCTACAGCATTGGCTCGTTCGTCATGGTGATGTGGCCCCCTCTGTTGCTGTGCCTCTGGCTGATGCCCCCGCTAAAAGAGCTCGATGTTGCTTATTGGTACATTATTTTCTGTCTTGTGATTTTTCCTATCCTGATGCTGCTGTACCTGCTGGTTCAACCTGTCCCCCCCCCCGTACGCTTCAACCGCCAGCGCCGCGAAGTCTGCGTACCACAGAAGGATGGCAGCTACTGGATCGTGCCCTGGGAACAGGTGACCGCCGCCGCCACCGCCGTCTCCTCGGTTGGCCAGCATGGCAAGACCACCCAGGGCATGCTGGTGGTCGGGTTCATCAACCCCGATCCAAATGCCAAGGAGTCGGATAGACACTTCACCCTGGGCTTCAGCTGTGGCGGCGGCACCACCGCCATGCGCCTATGGGAGTGCATGCGCAGCTATATGGAGATCGGCCCGCAGGCTGTTCCTCACTTGAACGACTTGGATAATCTCCATGAAAACTTGGGAGGAAAAGGACCTTTTTGGGGAGCATGGTGGACTTATTACGTGGGTATCAGAGATCACCTCAAGGCTGGTGAATATGGAAAAGCCCTCTGGCTGTGTTTCACCATCTTTGCCTTTGGTGGGCCGTTGATCTTGATGTTGCAACACTGGAAACTTGCCCCTCCGCCCGACTTCACCGATCCCGCCATCATCGTATGGTCGCAGCCCTTGCCACCAGAGCAATGGGCCAAACGCTCTCCCGAACTGGAGCAGGCCATTATCCAGCGCGAAGCCGAACTGGCCAGCGAGCGAACCGCTGCATGAGCCAGCCCGAAGCTGGCGCTCCCCCCACGGTCAGGCTGGGCATGGGGCCGATCAACCTGCTGCTGCTCGGCCTCGGCGGCGCCTACCTCCATGCCTGTTCGCGCCAGGCCACCCCCATGCAGAATTACCTGGCCGGCTGCTGCTGGTCGAAGAACCGCGCCTCGCTGCGCCTGCGCTACCACAGCCCGGTGTCCCTGCTGGCCGGCCTGGAGAACGTGATCGGCGGCCCCCGTGGGCTCGCCTACGCCCTTGGCCCCAGCGGGCTGCTGACCGACGGCGAGGTGATTGAACTGCGCGCCGACGACCCAACCCCGGAACTGGACCGCGCCACGCCCCACCGCCTGGATGGCACCGAGTATCTGCAACCCAAGGATTCCGCATGAGCCAACCCGAAGCCGGCAGCAGCCGCAACGGCCTGTTCTCCCGCGACGACTACCTGGCCCCGCCGCATATCCCCACCGGCCAGCCGCCCAGGGATGTGCTCAATACCATCTGGCGCAAGAACGAGGTATTTCTCGATATCGGTTCTTACAGTATTGGCTCGGCGGTCATGGTGCTATGGCCATGCCTGATGCTCGCTATTCTTATCCTCTGGAACACGGGCGGTTTTGTCGGGCGGAATACTGGGTTGACGATACTGTTTTCCATTATGCTCGGTATCCCCATCCTGATTCTGCTTCATAGCCTGACCCAGCCCGTGCCCCCCCCCGTACGCTTCAACCGCCACCGCCGTGAGGTCTGCGTGCCGCTGAAGGATGGCAGTTACTGGATCGTGCCCTGGGAACAGGTGACCGCCGCCGCCACCGCCGTCTCCTCAATTGGCCAGCATGGCAAGACCACTCAGGGGCTGCTGGTGGTCGGTTTCACCAATCCCGATCCGAATGCCAGGGAGGCAGACAGGCATTTCACCCTGGGCTTCAGTTGTGGCGGTGGTACCACGGCCATGCGCCTATGGGAGTGCATGCGCAGCTATATGGAAATCGGCCCGGAGGCCGTATCCGACAATACCTATCGTCTTAGTCGCAGCAAGAGCATATGGGCCACCTATATCGACGATCTGCTCGAAGCGGCCCAGCGCAAGGGATGGTTTCTAGCGTTGCTATGGGAAGGGTTCTGCGGCCTGATCGTGTTCAACACCCTGCTTATCGACCTGATAGAGCGGAAAAAACTGTCTCCCCCTCCCGACCTGACCGACCCCGCCATCGTCGAATGGTCGCAACCCCTGCCGCCCGAGCAATGGGCCAAGCGCTCCCCCGAGCTGGAGAGAGCCATCGCCGAACGCGAAGCCGAACTGGCCGCCGAACGGGCCACCGTATGAACCAACCCGAAGCCGGCAGCAGCCGCAACGGCCTTTTTTCCCGCGACGACTACCTGGCCCCACCGCATATCCCCACCGGCCAGCCGCCTAAGGATGTGCTCAATACCATCTGGCGCAAGAACGAGGTATTTCTCGATATCGGTTCTTACAGCATTGGCTCGTTCGTCATGGTGATGTGGCCCCCTCTGTTGCTGTGCCTCTGGCTGATGCCCCCGCTAAAAGAGCTCGATGTTGCTTATTGGTACATTATTTTCTGTCTTGTGATTTTTCCTATCCTGATGCTGCTGTACCTGCTGGTTCAACCTGTCCCCCCCCCCGTACGCTTCAACCGCCAGCGCCGCGAAGTCTGCGTACCACAGAAGGATGGCAGCTACTGGATCGTGCCCTGGGAACAGGTGACCGCCGCCGCCACCGCCGTCTCCTCGGTTGGCCAGCATGGCAAGACCACCCAGGGCATGCTGGTGGTCGGGTTCATCAACCCCGATCCGAATGCCAAGGAAGTGGACAGACATTTCACCCAGGGCTTCAGTTGTGGCGGCGGTACCACCGCTATGTGCCTATGGGAGTGTATGCGCAGCTATATGGAGATCGGCCCGCAGGCCGTACCCGATACACGCCTGGGCAAGCGGCCATATGAGGAAACCCAGATAGGCTCCATCGTGACCAGCCTGCGCAAGGGCGATATCAAGGACGTTCTGCATGGTCTGTTCTTCGTGATCTTCCTGGGCACCTACTTCGCCGAGAAACTCCAGAACCTGAAACTGGCTCCCCCTCCCGACCTGACCGATCCTGCCATCGTCGAATGGTCGCAACCCCTGCCGCCCGAACAATGGGCCACGCGCTCCCCCGAGCTGGAGCGAGCCATCGCCGAGCGCGAGGCCGAGCTAAACGCTGAGCGGGCCACCGAATGAGCCAACCCGAAGCCGGCACCAGCCGCAAAGGCCTGTTCTCCCGCGACGACTACCTGGCCCCACCCCATATCCCCACCGGTCAGCCGCCTAGGGATGTGCTCAATACCATCTGGCGCAAGAACGAGGTATTTCTCGATATCGGTTCTTACAGTATTGGCTCAGCCGTGATGGTGATATGGCCGGTATTCCTGATTTTTGTTTTTGCCGTCTACAACGAGAGGAGTGCGGGTGAGTATTTCTGGTGGATGCTCTTGCTGGCTTTTTGCATGGTGGGTATTCCCATCCTGATCTTGCTTCACAGCCTGACCCAACCCGTTCCCCTCCCTGTGCGTTTCAACCGTCAGCGCCGCGAAGTCTGCGTGCCACAGAAGGATGGCGGCTACTGGATCGTGCCCTGGGAGCAGGTGACCGCCGCCGCCACCGCCGTTTCCTCGATCGGCCAACATGGCAAGACCACCCAGGGGCTGCTGGTGGTCGGCTTTACCAATCCCGACCCGACTGCCAGGGAGGCAGACAGGCATTTCACCCTGGGCTTCAGTTGTGGCGGCGGCACCACGGCCATGCGCCTATGGGAGTGCATGCGCAGCTATATGGAGATCGGCCCGGAAGCCGTATCCGACAATACCTATCGTCTTAGTCGCAGCAAGGGCATATGGGCCACCTATATCGACGATCTGCTCGAAGCGGCCCAGCGCAAGGGGTGGTTTCTAGCGTTGCTATGGGAAGGGTTCTGCGGCTTGATCGTGTTCAACACCCTGCTTATCGACCTGATAGAGCGGAAAAAACTGTCTCCACCACCCGACCTGACCGATCCTGCCATCGTCGAATGGTCGCAACCCCTGCCGCCCGAACAATGGGCCAAGCGCTCCCCCGAGCTGGAGCGAGCCATCGCCGAACGCGAAGCCGAACTGGCTGCCAAACGGGCCACCGCATGAGCCAACCCGAGGCCGGCACCAGTCGCAAAGGCCTGTTCTCCCGCGACGACTACCTGGCCCCGCCGCATATCCTCATTGGCCAGCCGCCAAAGGCCCGCATTTACTAGCCCGGCGGTTCTGCTGGCTGGGAATAGAGCATGCGACCGGAAGCCCGAGCGGGCTCACCCGCACTCTTGGCCTCAGTAGGCTGATCAGCGACGGTGATGTGATCGCGTAGCGCACCAATTACCCGACCCCGGAATCGGACGCGCTACGCCATTGGCAAGGCGGCGCGCCTGATCTGGATGTAACGGCCGCGAACAAATCCTCGGCTCTCCGTGTTGGTTGTCAATTCATCTGCATGAGCAAGGCTCGTTGCCGCCCGGCCTGGCGGCTGACCTCGTCCGCCACGCCATAGCTGTCGTGCTGCAGCTGCAGGCTGTGGCGGGCCAGCTCCTGCAAGGCGCAGAGCTTCTGGTTGATCTCTTCGGCCGCCGCGCCCTGCTGCGTGCCCGCCTCGGCGATCTGCCCGCTGACGGCGGCGATGTCGGCGACATGGCGGGTGATGTCGGCCAGCGCCCGGGACGTGGCCGCGACCTGCTCGACGCTGGCCCGCGATTGTTCCAACCCCTGCTGCATGCGGCTGACCACCTCGCCCGTGCCCTGGCGCAGGGCCTCGATCATCTGCTGGATCTCGTCGGTGGAAGCCTGGGTGCGCCGCGCCAGGGAGCGCACCTCGTCGGCGACCACGGCGAAACCGCGGCCGTTGTCGCCGGCCCGGGCGGCTTCGATGGCGGCGTTCAAGGCCAGCAGGTTGGTCTGTTCGGCGATGCCGCGAATCACTTCGAGGATGCCGCCGATGGCCTGGCTGTGCCGGCTCAGCACGCCGATCGCTTCGGCGGAATGGTCCAGGGTGCCGGCCAGCGCGCCGATGCGCTGCTGCGCGGCGCTGGCCCGGTCCTGCCCCTCGACGCTGAGCCTCTGCGCCTGGCGGGTCAGCTCGGCGGCATGGCCGGTGTTGCCGGCCACTTCGCGGATGGTCGCGCCGAGCTGTTCGACCGCCGCGCTGATCGCGTCGAGCGCCTGTTGCTGCCGCTCGGCCGCACGGTTGCCGCTGCCGAGCAGCTCGCGGGTGCGCTCGGCCTGGCTGGCGACCCGTCCGCTGCTGTCGCCGATGCGCGCCACCATCGAGGCCAGGCGGGCCTCCTGCAGGCGGTTGCCCAGCTGCAGTTGGCCGATTTCGTCGATCCGCCCGGTGTAGATCAGTTGCTTGATCGGGTGCTCGACCAGGCGCCGGCTCTGCGCCACCAGCCGGGCGAACGGACGCGCATGCAGGCTCAGCAGCAGCCAGCAGAACGCGCCACAGCCCGCCAGCAACGCCAGCGCGAAAGCCGGCGCGGTGTTCGCCGCCAGCAGGCCGAGCGGGGCGAACGCCAGCGTGGCCAGCAGCACCTGCGCACGGGTCCGGCCCAGCCAGCGCCAGCGCAATGCCGCCGGCTGCCGGCCCTGGCTGCGGATGCGATAGATATCGCCCGCGCGCTGGATGGCGGCGACATCCGGCAGGTGGTAGATCGCCTGGTATTCACTGACCACGCCGCCGTCGAACACCGGGCTGATGAAGGCATCGACCCAGAGCGGCTGGCCGTCGGCGCGGCGGTTCTTCATCATCCCCATCCACGGCTGGCCGCGGCCGAGGGTCGCCCACAGGTCCTTCAACGGCCCGTCCGGCATGTCCGGATGGCGCAGCATGGATGCCGGCTGCCCGGTCAGGGCGTCCGCGCTCCGGCCGAGGTGCCGGCACAGCGCCGGGCTGGCGTAGAGGATGTTGGCCTGGCTGTCGGTCAGCAGCACGAGCTGGTCGCGCAGCGGGTCCGATGCGTTCGCGTTGTTCTGCATGATTGGGTTCCTGCACGGCACCCGGCGCACCGGCACGAGGCCGGCCGGCGCGTCAGGCGGGGAAGGTTGCCGCCCGGCAGGGGCACCGGGCGGCGCGGCGGGTCAGTTGCCGGTGGCGCGCATGTGCTGCACGCTGAACATCTCCGGCGGGCTCAGCTTGGCGTCGACCACCCCCTTGAACTGGCCGGAGGTGCAGTGCATGGCCTGCACGTCGATCATGCTGAAGCTGTCGTCGATCGACACGCCGCTGCCCTGGTTGACCGGCAGGTGGTGGTCCGGGTGGGCCTGGCCGATGGTGAAGGTCTTCCACAGCGCGCCCTTGCGGTCGTAGGAGATGGTGCGCGGCACGGTGAAGGTCTGCGCGTCCATGTAGTGCACGCGCTTGGCCAGCGGGTGGCTGGCGTCCACCGGCGCGGCCTCGACCTCGTAGACCTTGCGCAGCTGCCAGGTGATCTCCGGGAAGCAGCCGCCCTGGCCGCCGAAGGCCACCACCTGGTAGCCGTCGCCGTCCTTGTGCGTCTCGGCGTCGAGCTTGAGCTCGTTGTGGTTGTAGAACGGCATCAGCATGTAGCGGGTGCCCTTGTAGCTCCAGTTCATGTCGGAGATGCGCCCGTTGTAGCCCTCGAAGTCCTCGATCATCAGGTCCGAACCGAGGAAGGCGTCGGTCACCTGGCCGGTGGCCAGGCGGCGCACGCGGCGCTGGAAGCCGAGGTAGAGCCAGGAGTTGTCGCGCTTGAGGTCGTCCTCGGCGCGGTGGATCAACAGCTGGGTGTTGCGCACGTCATGCGGCTCCTGCACGTTGACGTAGATGCCGCGGAACAGTTGCGAGGGGTTGGGGGTGATCGCCGGTGTCGGTTCCTGGATCACCCGCCCGGTGAAGTTGAGGAAGTGGAAGTTGAACTTGATGGTGCGCTCGACCTTGCCCGAGTTCATGTCACGGTACTTCCAGTAGAACGGGTAGATCGCCGCGCTGTCGCCCCAGTTGTAGCCGTACTTGTAGTTCCAGGCCAGCTTCTCGCCGGCGCGCGGATCGTTGGCGTCCGGCTCCTGGGGGAACGGCCGGCCGGCGGCCCAGCCCTCGATCTCGCCCGGCTTGGCGCCCAGCCTGACCTTGTCCATGCCGTTGCGGGTGGCCTCGACGTACTTGGGGTTGAGGTCGAAGGAGGTGGTCTCGCCGACCTTCAGCGCGGCCCAGCCCTTCTCGATGAAGCTGTAGAAGGCAGGGTCGATGATCTCCTTGAATCGCGCGACGTTGGACTGGTCGATGGTCATGCCGACGCTCAGGCCGTCGAAGCCCGGCTTGCCCTCGGCGTAGGGCTGGAAGGAGTTCCCCACCACGTCCGCGCGGGCGGCAGCGGCGAGCAGCGCCAGGCCCAGGGCGCTCAGACGGAAGATGTTCTTGTTGTTCATAGTGTCCGTTCCTCGTGATCAGAAGCTGTAGCGCAGGGTCAGTTGCAGTTCGTCTTCCTTCTGCGCCATGCCGATGGGGCCGGCGCGGAAGCGGCCGAGTGGCTCGTAGCCGCCCAGGCCGAGGGTGTAGCCGGCCGGCTGGCCGGCGCTGGTGAAGGGGTCCCAGGGGTTGCAGCTGCGGCAGTCGTCGAACTCGCGGGCGCCGCGGCCGACCTTGACGTTGGCGCCGGCGATGATCCGCAGGTTGTCGTTGAACAGGTACTCGACGCTCGGCGCGATGGCGGTGGCCTGGGCCTTGAAGTCGTGCGCGGCGAGCAGCTGCGGGCTGAGGCGGTCGTTCATCCACCAGCCCTTGAACAGCAGGGTGGCGATCCAGTTCTGCTCCCAGTCCGGCATGCCGGCCTTGCCCCAGGCGCGCTTCTCCTCCTGGTGCTCGTGGATGTGCTGGCCGAACAGCTGGCCGGAGATGAGGAAGGCGCGGCCCGGGTTGAGGAAGGGGATGAACACGTTCTTGTCGGCGCCGATCACGTAGCGGGTCACGTCGGACTCGGAGAACAGCCGCGACTGCAGGGTGTTGGCGAACTCCTCGCCGGAGGTGTGCGCCACTTCGAAGCGGAACACCGTGTCGATGGCCTGCGAGTAGTAGTCCAGCGAGCCGCCGACCAGGTTGACCCGCGGGAAGTGGATGTCGAAGGCGATCAGGCTCGGCCACACTGCGGTCTCGCCGGTGAAGGCGTTGGTCGCCGGGATGCCGCCGCGCAACGAGGGCAGCTGCGAGCGATAGGTCAGCGCGTTGAGGCTGAAGCCGAGGTCGCCGTAGACCCCTTCGAGCTTCACCCCGAACTGGGTGTTGGACAGGCTCCACGACGGCATGTGCGCCTTGCGGATACCGATCTGCCCGGGGCCGAAGTCGGTGGCCAGGCCGCCGGCCGGACTGGCGCCGGCGAAGTTGGCCACCGTGCCGCCGTTCTCCCACAGGTTGTTCATGCCGCGGAAGAAGCAGGCCGCATCGAGGATCGCGTTGGGCGTGCCGCACTGGCCGAGGTTGTGCGGGCGGAACTTGTCGAAGTTCCAGACGAACGACAGGTTGAGGTCGTCGAACACCTCGCCGGCGCCCATGCGCCAGTCGGCCTTGGCGATCCACATCGGGATGCGGATGTCCTCCAGCTCGTCGTAGATGTTGTTGCGCGAGAAGTCGACCGGGTTGATCACGTCGAGCACGCGGAACAGGTCGGTGCGGCCCCAGATCACCTGCTGCTTGCCGACCCGCCAGCTGACCATGTCGCCGTTGGGCAGGCCGTGGTCGAAGTCCAGGTACAGCTCGCGGATGAAGTCCAGGCGCTCGTTGAATTCGGGGAAGCGCAGGTCGTTGGTGTCCGCATCCAGGTAGTCGTCGATGCAGCCGCGGCTGTCCTTGTCGCAGGGCCGCACCGGCACGCCGAAGCCGACGCCGCCGCGGGTCCGGTGCAGGTTCTCGCCGAGCACGATCATGCCCTCGTTGGGGTTGCGCGCCGGGTCGAAGCCGAGCAGCGTGCCGGGCACGGTCAGCCCGCCGCCATGCGCCACCGAGTTGCCGCCGGCGGTGTTCTCCAGCTGGATGGCGCCCCCCGCGCCGCTGCCGTACTCGCTGGAGTTGAGGTCGTAGACGCCGTCGTAGGTGCCGCGGAAGGTGCCGTGGAACTTGATGTTGCGAAACGCGCCACGGTCTTCCAGCACGCGGTCGGCATTGAGCTGCAGGGTGTTGCGGAATTTCGACAGGCCGGCCGAATCACGCACGTGGGTGGCGTTCTCGTAGTAGCCGGTATAACGGGTTTCTTCCTCGGCCAATGCGCTGGCCAGGGGCATCAGGGTCACGCCGGTAGCGCCGAGCATGGCGAGTCCCAGGGTGCGCAGGTTTTTTCTTGTTGTTCTCTGCATGGCAGTTCCTCTTGCGATCAGGGGTGGGGGCAGCGCGTCCGGCCTCAGGCCGGGGACGCCGTCCCCTGTGGCAGCCCGGCCTCGACCCGCGGGGTCGCCGGCAGGGATTCGGCGGGCAGATCGTGATCGGCGTGGATGATCCCGTCCTCGTCTGCGTAGGCATCGGTGATGAAGCGCGGCTTGAACACCAGCACCCAGGCGGGCACCAGCAGCATCGAGGTGAAACCGTTGAGCACGATCATCACGCACAGCAGCAGCGCGGCGTCGGCCTGGAAGCGCAGGTCCGAGAGCAGCACCCACATGACGATGCCGGCCATCAGGGTCATGGCGGTGAAGCTCACCGCCATGCCGGTGGTGGCGATGGCGCGGTGCACGGCGGCGGCCAGCCGGCCGCTCTTGACCATCTCCTCGCGGATGCGGTCCATCATGTAGATCGAGTAGTCGATGCCCACGCCGATGCCGACGGCGATCACCGGCACCGTGTTGATGTCGATGCTCATGCCGGCCAGGCCCATGTAGGCGTAGGTCAGCACGGTGGCGAAGAGCATCGCCATCAGCATCATCAGCCCGGCGTGCCAGCTGGTGTAGAAGACCATGACGAAGGCGAAGATCAGCAGGAACACCAGCGGCAGCACCAGCAGGTTGGTGTCGAAGGCCGACTCGTTCATCGCCGCGGCGACGCCCAGGGTGCCGCCGGCCAGGCGGATGGAGAGGCCGGGCACCTCCTCGCCGTGCTCGGCGATCCACTGCTTGGCCATGTGCATGGCGCGGCGGATGGTCTCGCCCTGGCGGTCCTTGTAGTAGAAGACCAGGTTGGCGATGCGGTCGTCGGTGTCGTTGAACTCGTTGAGCGCGCCGGGGATCGGGCTGGAGGCCATGTAGGTGAACATCAGCCCGCCGACGTAATCGGCGTCATGCGGGATCTGGAACCAGCGCGGGTCGTCGTTGTGCATCAGCCGGTTGACCTGCTTGATCAGATCCGGCAGGCCCTTGCTGCCGCCCACCGAGGGGTCGGCGAGCATGTGCGCCTGCAGCGCCTGCAGCGCGCCGAGCACCTCGGGGCGCTTGATGCCGCCCTTTTCCGCATGCTCGGCGATGATGTACAGCTCCTCGGAGCCGGGGAAGCGCTGGTTGATCTGCTTGGAGGAGACGTTGTAGTCGTGCTCCGGATAGAGGATCGGCGAGCCCGGCTCGGAGTCGCCGATGGTCACCTGCGACGAGGCCCAGAGCCCGGCGAGGATCGCCAGTGCGGCGCAGCCCAGCAGCTTGCCGGCCGCGCCGGGGCGGGCGACGGTCGCGGCGCAGACGCCGCCGACGTGGCGCAGGAAGGTTTCCTTGATCTGCGGGTTTTTCGGCGTCGGCAGGATCGACAGCAGCAGCGGCACGCCGATCAGCACCGAGAAGATCACCGTGGTCGCCCACAGCGAGGCGTAGATGCCCAGCTTGGTGTTCAGCGCGATGGAGCCGATGGCGATCAGCGCCAGGCCGATGGCGTCCGAGGCGATGCCCAGGGTGCCGGGGCGGAACAGGCTGTCGAAGGTGGCGCGCGCCGCCAGCGGGCCGTCGCCGAGCGCGCGCACCTCGGCGTAGTAGCGCTCGACCAGCTGCACGCCGTGGCTCATGGCCCGCGCGGCGATCAGGAAGGGAATCACCAGGCCCAGCGGATCGAGGTTGAAGCCCAGCAGGCTGATGATGCCCAGGCCCCAGACGGTCGACACCAGCACCCCGCCGAGCGGGATCAGCACGCCGTAGGCCTTGCGGAAGTGGAACACCAGCAGCGCCAGCATCGCCAGCACGGTGCACAGGAAGATCTGCAGGATCTGCTCCATGTAGGTGTAGGCCCAGCCCACCAGCACCGGCTGGCCGGTGGCGTAGATCTTCACCCCGTCGCGCGCCTCGCCCTGGCGCAGCGCCTGCAGCTGGGCGAAGGTCTGTTCATAGTCGAGCTGGCCCTCGATCAGCTGCGCCTTGACCAGCGCCACCTTCAGGTCCGGTGACACCAGCGGGCCGTAGACCCGCGGGTTGGCCACCACGTCGGCCTTCATCGCCGCCAGTTGCTCGTCGTCCAGCGGGCCGAATTCGGGCTGGTAGTAGGGCTCGGAGTTGATCGAGCCGACCTCGGTCAGCCAGATCTTGCGCGAGTTGCGGTGGGTCAGGCTGCTGACCAGGTTGTGGTTGACCCCGGGCAGGCTGTCGACGCCCTGGGTGAGGCGGTCGATGGTCGCCAGGTTGGCGTTGCTGAACAGGTCGCCGTCGGCGAACTCGACGCCGATCACCAGTACGTTGGCGCCGCCGAAGGTGTCCTTGATGCCGTTGTGCAGCTGGATGTAGGGATGCTGCTGCGGCAGCAGGTCGGCGAAGTCGGTGTAGATCTTCAGCGCCGGGATGCGCGTGGCGAACAGCAGCGTCAGCGCGGCGATGACCAGCAGCACGCTGCGCGGATGGCGGAACAGCCAGACCTTGGCCAGGTAGAAGACATGCGTGAACTGATGCAGGGACATGGCATGGGCCTCACTGGGCTTGGGCGGCGGTCAGGGACGGGCGGGTATCGAGGCCGAGCAGCAGCCCCTTGCCGCCGGCGACGGTCAGGCGGTGCTCGGCGGTCATCGCCGCGGCGCGCAGGTAGACCGGCTCGCTGGGCAGCGCCAGGGCCTGCCAGCGGTCGCCGGCCAGGCGCAGCACGCTGCTATGGTCGCCGATGGCGAACAGGCCGTCGGCTCCGGCGCTGAAGGCGAAGATCGGCGCGCGGGTCGGCGTGTCCTGGCGCTGCCATGTCTCGCCGCCATCGGCGGTGTGGTAGATGAAGCCGTTGAGACCGCCGACCCAGCCTTCGGCGAGGCTGCGAAAATGCGCCGCGTGGGGGTAGAACTCGTCCGGCAGGCTGCCGGCGGGCTCCCAGCTCTGGCCGCCGTCCTCGCTGGTGAACACCAGGCCGAACTCGCCGGTGGCCACCGCCTGCCGCTCGTCGATGAACTGCAGGGTGGTCAGCATGGCGTCCTCGTCCAGGCTGCTGGTCTGCCAGCTCGCGCCCCGGTCGCGGCTGCTGAGCAGGGTGCTGTAGCTGCCGGCGACCCACCAGCTGCCATCCGGCGCGCAGGTGGCGGTCATCATCTGCTCCTGGCTGGGCAGTTCGACGCGGCGCCAGCTGGTGCCGTCGTCGGCGCTGTGCCAGAGGCCTCCGGCGAAATCCAGGGCGACGAAGCTGCCGTTGGCGCAGGCGTCGAGGTCGATGACGTGGGCGCCACGGGCGATCTGCCGGCGTTGCCAGCTGGCGCCCTGGTCGCGGCTGGCCAGCAGCACGCCGTCATTGCCGGCCAGCAGCGTCACCCGCGGCGTGCCGGCCATGGCCTGGTAGTAGTCGATACGCTGGCTCGGCTGGTCCGCCTGCCGGTGCACGGCGGTCAGGTCGAGGGCGGCTTCGCAGCCACTCAACAGCACGGGAAAGCCAGCCAGGAGGAGAGTGCGCAAGGCGCTGGCGCGCGGAGCGGCACCACTGCGCACGAAAGCAGGGGAATGCGGCATTACGGGTCACCACTAGCTATTTGTTTTTGTTGAACAGCGGTGCATAGGCCATAGCAACCGCTGTGCCATGGCCTGGGCAGGGCCGTTCCTAGTGGTTAACCATTTGATTTGAAAGGGTTTGTCTTGAAAGATGCGGCGCGAGGAGGAATCCCGGCACGCCGCGGGCGCTTGAGCAAATCATCAAATCGAGTGGGGCGGATTGTCGATTTGATCAACCCGGCGAAGCGCCGCCCTCACTGTTGCGGATAGGCCGGGTCGAGCTTCTTCAGCCGGTAGGCCAGCGCCGGCCGGGTCAGCCCGAGCAGGCGCGCCGCCTGCGAGATGTTCTGCCCGCTGCGGCTCAGCGCCTCGCGCATCAGCCCGGCCTCGACGTCCTCCAGGCTGATGCCCTGGTCGAGGATCTGCTCGAGCCAGCCCTCGCCACGGGTGGACGGCTGCTGCACCAGTTCGCCCTCGCTGGACAGCTGGTCGCCGCCGCCGGTGGTCGTCGCCAGGCCCGGGAACATCGCCTCGATGCTGATGCTTTCGTTGTGGTCGGTGAGGATCACCCCGCGTTCGAGGACGTTCTCCAGCTCGCGGATATTGCCCGGCCACTGGTAGTGCAGGCAGGCCTCCAGCGCACGGTCGGACAGGCCGAGGGTCTTCTTGCCGTATTCCTCGTGGTGCTTGCGCAGGAAATGCTCGGCCAGCAGCGGGATGTCCTCGACGCGCTCGCGCAGCGGCGGGATGTGCACCGGGAAGACGTTGAGCCGGTAGAACAGGTCGGCGCGAAAGCGCCCGGCCCTGACCGCCTCCTCGAGGTTCTCGTTGGTGGCGGCGATCACCCGCACGTCGATCTTGCGCGTGCGGTCGCCGCCGACCCGTTCCAGCTCGCCTTCCTGCAGCACCCGCAGCAGGGTGGCCTGGGCCCGCGGGGTCAGCTCGATCACCTCGTCGAGGAAGATGGTGCCGCCGTTGGCCCGCTCGAAGCGCCCGGCGCGCGCGTTGACCGCGCCGGTGTAGGCGCCCTTGTCGACGCCGAACAGTTCCGACTCGATCAGGTCCGGCGGGATCGCCGCGCAGTTGACCGCGACGAAGGGCTGCTCGGCCCGCTCGCTGCGCAGGTGCACGCTGCGCGCGATCACCTCCTTGCCCACCCCGGTCTCGCCCAGCAGCAGCACCGAGACCTTGCCACGCGCCGCCTTGTCGATGGTCTGGCAGATGCGCTTGTAGGCCGGCGACTGGCCGATGCCGTAGTACTGGCCGTCGTACTTCTGCAGGCGGCTGCGCAGGTTGGCCACCTGGGTCTGCAGCTCGTAGAGCTCCTCGATGATCGGGTCGCTCTTGAAGTAGGCCTGGAAGGTGCTGGTGTCGCCCCATTCCTCGGCGGTCTTGCCGATGATCCGGCACTTGTCGTCGCCGCGCCCGCGGCAGCTGACTTCCTGGAAGATGATTTCCCGGCCCATGAACGCCGAGCTGTAGCTGCAGGCATAGCCCAGCAGGGTCCAGCAGGCCGGCTCGTCCATCAGGCCCAGCTCGGTCTGGCAGATTTCCACCTCGAAGGAGTCGATCCACTCGATCTCGACGTGGAAGAGCCCGCTCTGGATGTCGATGTCCACTTCCAGCGGGCGCACCTTGACCAGCCCCTTGAGCGAATGCAGCTGCGGCCCGGCGAGGAAGATCTCCAGCTCGCTGCTGTCCGGGCGCAGCTTGCGCGCCAGCTCGGCATCCTTCAGGCCGGACTGGTAGCCCAGGCGCAGGAAGAAGCCCTTGGCCCGCTCGACGCCGATCAGGCTGATCATCTCGCGGCGGAAGCTGGCCAGCGAAGACAGCTGCATCAGCAGCATGCGCTGCTCGCCGAGCCAGATCTTGCCTTCGGTGGTGACGAAACGGATCTGGCTGCTGAGGTCCTGCAGATCCGCATATTGCATCTCGGGCTTGTATTTAAGTGCCATTGGGCGCCCCTTGTTTTCTTCTTGTAGGGATGAGCCGCCAGCCTTGCGTCGGCGGATCGAGGCAGAACGATGACTGTCTGGTCACCCGCAAGATGGAATGCTTTTGCCGCGGGATTTTCAACCAAATGATTAAATCATTTGCGCAACGCACCTCTCCCGCATTGATCAATTGATCAATCCCTTCCCCTTCCGCAGGCCTGCCCCAACGGCCCGCCAACCCCCTCGCCAGCTACCCGCAACTGGAAATAAACGCTTGGTTTTCAGTGAGTTGGTTTCGCCCGGCGATTCCTCTCGCGCCGTTGGCACAGCGGTTGCTGACGTCCCTCGGCAAGCAGCGCAACCCGGGAGAGGGCCATGGCCGTGTCGGAAAACAGCTTCGAACAATTCAAGCGCTACGTCCGTGTTCGCAGCGCACCGGGCGCGCGCTTCGTCGAGTTCGACTTCGCCATCGGTTCGCCGGAGATGTTCGTCGAGCTGGTGCTACCACGCGACGCCTTCGAGCTGTTCTGCCGGCACAACCGGGTCGAGCACATGGATGCCGCGATGGCCGCGATCGTCGACGCGGACATGGTCAAGTGGCGCTTCGGCGAGGCCGGCTCGCGCATGCCCAGGCCCGCCGACCGCTAGCGCGAGCGCGGCGCCCACCTGGCAACCGGATACCACAAAAACAACAAGGTACGGTCAAGATGAGCATAGAGATCAAGACGCACACGGTGGAGCCGATCCGCCAGACGTTCAGCCATATCCGCCGGCGTTTCGGCGACAAGCCGGCCAGCCGCTACCAGGAAGCCAGCTACGACATCGAGTCGAAGATCAACTTCCACTACCGGCCGCTGTGGCAGCCCGACAAGCTGCTCAACGACCCTGCCCGCACCTGCCTGAGCATGCGCGACTGGTACGCGGTCAGCGATCCGCGCCAGTACTACTACGGCGCCTACGTGCAGACCCGTGCGCGCATGCAGGAAACCACCGAGCACGAGTTCGCCTTCTGCGAGAAACGCGGGCTGCTCCAGCGTCTGAGCGTTGAGCAGCGCGAGCGGGTGCTGCGCGTGCTGATCCCGCTGCGCCACGCGGAACTGGCGGCGAACATGAACAACAGCGGCATCGCCGCCGACGGCACAGCCTCCACCGTCACCCAGATGCACATCTACCACGCCATGGACCGCCTCGGCATCGCCCAGTACCTGTCGCGCATCGGCCTGCTGCTCGACGGCGGCACCGGCACCTCGCTCGACGCGGCCAAGCAGCAGTGGCTGCTCGACCCCACCTGGCAGCCGCTGCGCCGCCTGGTCGAGGACAGCCTGGTGGTCAGCGACTGGTTCGAGCTGAGCCTGCTGCAGAACCTGGTCAGCGACGGCCTGCTGTTCCCGCTGATCTACCAGAAGTTCGACGAGACCTTGAGCGCCGAGGGCGCCGGCGACGTCGGCCTGCTCACCGAGTTCATGCGCGGCTGGTTCGCCGAAAGCGCCCGCTGGGTCGACGCCATGGTCAAGACCGTGGCCGCCGAGAGCCCGCAGAACCGCGCGCAGATCGAAGCCTGGATCGACCACTGGCAGGGCCGGGTCGTCGAGGCGCTGGCGCCGCTGGCCGAGGTCAGCACCGGCCAGGCCGCGCTGGCCGAGGTGCAGCAGGCCTTCGCCGCGCGCCTGAAGAAACTCGGCCTGTTCAACCAGTGAGGGAGCCCGTCATGTCACTCGTTTATATCGCCCTGCAGGACAACGACAACGCCCGCTACCTGGTGGACGCCATCACCGCCGACAACCCCCACGCGGTGGTCCAGCACCAGCCCGCGATGATCCGCATCGAGGCCGAAGGCCGCCTGGAGATCCGTCGCGACACCATGGAAGAAAGGCTCGGCCGCGACTGGGACGTGCAGGAAATGCTGCTGGACGTGATCACCATCGGCGGCAACGTCGACGAGGACGACGAGCGTTTCGTCCTCGAGTGGAAGAACTGAGGAGCCCGTGATGAGCAACAACAAGAAACTCGGCCTGAAAGACAAGTACCGCTACCTGACCCGCGACCTCGACTGGGAGCCCAGCTACCAGAAGAAGGAAGACATCTACCCCTACGAGCGCTTCGAGGGGATCAGGATCACCGACTGGGACAAGTGGGAAGACCCCTTCCGCCTGACCATGGACGCCTACTGGAAGTACCAGGCCGAGAAGGAGAAGAAGCTCTACGCCATCCTCGACGCCTTCGCGCAGAACAACGGCCAGCAGAACATCTCCGACGCGCGCTACGTCAACGCGCTGAAGCTGTTCCTCAGCGGCATCACCCCCTGCGAGTACCAGGCGTTCCAGGGCTTCGCCCGGGTCGGCCGGCACTTCGGCGGCGCCGGCGCGCGGGTCGCCTGCCAGATGCAGGCGATCGACGAGCTGCGCCACGTGCAGACCCAGGTGCACGCCATGAGCCACTTCAACAAGCACTTCGACGGCATGCACGACTTCGCCCACATGCACGACCGCGTGTGGTTCCTCTCGGTGCCCAAGTCGTTCTTCGACGATGCGCGCACGGCGGGGCCGTTCGAGTTCCTCACGGCGATCTCGTTCTCCTTCGAGTACGTGCTGACCAACCTGTTGTTCGTGCCGTTCATGTCCGGCGCCGCCTACAACGGCGACATGGCCACCGTCACCTTCGGCTTCTCGGCGCAGTCCGACGAGGCGCGGCACATGACCCTGGGCCTGGAGGTGATCAAGTTCCTGCTCGAGCAGCACGAGGACAACGTGCCGATCATCCAGGGCTGGATCGACAAGTGGTTCTGGCGCGGCAACCGCCTGCTCAGCCTGGTCGGGATGATGATGGACTACATGCTGCCGAACAAGGTGATGTCCTGGGCCGAGGCCTGGGAGGTCTACTTCGAGCAGGCCGGCGGCGCGCTGTTCAAGGACCTGGAGCGCTACGGCATCCGCCCGCCGAAGTACGTCGAGCACTGCATGGAGGCCAAGCAGCACGTCAGCCACCAGGCCTGGGCGACCTTCTACCAGTACAGCCAGGCCACCAACTTCCACACCTGGATGCCGACCGACGAGGAGATGGACTGGCTCTCGGCCAAGTACCCGCAGACCTTCGACCAGTACTACCGCGCGCGCTTCACCTTCTGGCGCGAGCAGCAGGAGAAGGGCGAGCGCTTCTACAACCCGACCCTGCCGCAGCTGTGCCAGGTGTGCCAGATCCCGACCATCTTCACCGAGCCGGGCGACCCGACCCGGATCAGCCACCGCAGCCACGTGCACGAGGGCGAGCGCTACCACTTCTGCTCCGACGGCTGCTGCGACATCTTCAAGAACGAGCCGCAGAAGTACGTGCAGGCCTGGCTGCCGGTGCACCAGATCTACCAGGGCAACTGCGGCGGCGCCGACGTCGAGTCGGTGGTGCGCGACTACTACCGGATCAACCTCGGCGAGGACAACTTCGACTACGCCGGCTCGCGCGACCAGCGCCGCTGGCAGCAGTGGAAGGACGGCACGCCCACCGAGGAGCTGCCCGAGGCCAGCTGAACGACCCGCGACAACGGGGCGGTCAGCGCCGCCCCGTCCCATTCCAAGAACAAGAGGGACACCCCATGACCGTCAAAGCGATCGGCGAATACCGTTTTCGCCCGCTCGATGTGCAAGAGCACTTCCATGGCAACCAGCTGCTGTACGTCGGCTGGGACCGCCACCTGATGTTCTGCTCGCCGCTGGCGCTGCTGGTGGCGCCGACCCTGAGCTTCGCCGAACTGCTCGACCAGGTGATCGCGCCGGCCTTCGCCGCCCACCCGGACAGCGCCGCCGCCGACCTGCGCCGGGCCACCTGGTACCTCAACGATGAGCCGTTCCAGCCCGAGCTGTCCGCCAGCCTGGCGGCCAACGGCCTGCGCCACAAGGACATGCTGCGCCTGGACACGCCTGGCCTGAACGGCATCGCCGGCTCCTGCAGCTGAGGGTATCGCCATGAGCTATCAAGTGACCATCGAACCGACCGGCGAACAGATCGAGGTCGAGGAGGGCCAGACCATCCTCCAGGCGGCCCTGCGCCAGGGCGTCTGGCTGCCGTTCGCCTGCGGCCACGGCACCTGCGCGACCTGCAAGGTGCAGGTGCTCGACGGCGAGGTCGAGATCGGCGCCGCCTCGCCCTTCGCCCTGATGGACGTCGAGCGCGACGAAGGCAAGGTGCTGGCCTGCTGCGCAATGCCGCAAAGCGACCTGACCATCGAAGCCGACATCGACATCGACCCGGACTTCGCCGGCCATCCGGTGGAGGACTATGCCGCCAGCGTCAGCGCCATCGTCGAGCTGTCGCCGACCATCAAGGGCCTGCGGCTGAAACTGGATCGGCCGATGGCCTTCCAGGCCGGCCAGTACGTCAACCTCGAGCTGCCGGGCATCGACGGCAGCCGCGCCTTCTCGCTGGCCAACCCACCGGGGCGCGCCGACGAGGCCGAGCTGCATATCCGCCTGGTCGAAGGCGGCGCGGCGACCACCTTCATCCACCGGCAACTGCAGGTCGGCGACCGGCTCAAGCTGTCCGGCCCCTACGGGCAGTTCTTCGTGCGCGGCTCGCAGCCCGGCGACCTGATCTTCATCGCCGGCGGCTCGGGGCTGTCCAGCCCGCAGTCGATGATCCTCGACCTGCTGGCGCAGGGCGATACGCGCCAGATCACCCTGTTCCAGGGCGCGCGCAACCTCGCCGAACTGTACAACCGCGAGCTGTTCGAGCGGCTCGCGGCCGAGCACGCCAACTTCCACTACGTGCCGGCGCTCAGCCAGGCCAATGACGACCCGAGCTGGCAGGGGTTCCGCGGCTTCGTCCACGACGCCGCCAAGGCGCACTTCGACGGCCGCTTCGGCGGGCACAAGGCCTACCTGTGCGGGCCGCCACCGATGATCGACGCGGCCATCTCCACGCTGATGCAGGGCCGCCTGTTCGAGCGCGACATCTTCATGGAGCGCTTCTTCAGTGCCGCCGACAACGCGGTCGAGGCGCCCCGTTCGGCCCTGTTCAAACGCATCTGAGGTGAGCGCATGGAACCGTCCTACCGCATTACCGAAGTGACCAGCGGCGCCAGCTTCGCCTGCACCGGCGGCCAGAGCGTGCTGCAGGCCATGGAACAGCAGCAGCTGCACTGCCTGCCGGTCGGCTGCCGCGGCGGCGGCTGCGGCCTGTGCAAGGTGCAGGTGCTCAGCGGCGAGTTCGACTGCGGACGCATGAGCAGCAGGCACGTGCCCGAGCAGGCCCGCGTCCGGGGCCAGGTGCTGGCCTGCCGGCTGTTCCCGCGCAGCGACCTGGCCATCGAACGCCCGCCGCGACCCGAAACGCCCGGCATTCCCGCGCATTAGCGCCCCCGCAATGACCCAACAACAAAGACAAAAGGTGTCGACATGAAAAAAGGTGTATTGCGTCCCGGCCACGTGCAGCTGCGCGTGCTGGACATGGCCCAGGCCCTCGAACACTACGTCGAGCTGCTCGGCCTGATCGAGATGGATCGCGACGACAAGGGCCGCGTCTACCTCAAGGGCTGGACCGAGACCGACAAGTTCTCCGTGGTGCTGCGTGAAGCCGCCGAGCCGGGCATGGACTTCATGGCCTTCAAGGTCATCGACGACGCCACCCTCGGCCGCCTGACCGAGGACCTGGTGGCCTTCGGCTGCATGGTCGAAAGCATCCCTGCCGGCGAGCTCAAGGGCTGCGGCCGGCGCATCCGCTTCGCCGCGCCGTCCGGGCATCGCTTCGAGCTGTACGCCGAGAAGCAGATGACCGGCAAGTGGGGCCTGGCCGAGGTCAACCCGGAAGCCTGGCCGCGCGGCCTCAAGGGCATGCGCGCGACCCGCTTCGACCATGCCCTGCTGTACGGCGACGAACTGCCGGAAACCCTGCGGCTGTTCACCGAGGTGCTCGGCTTCAGCCTCGCCGAGCAGGTGCTCGACCCGACCGGCACGCGCATCGCGCAGTTCCTCACCCTGAGCATGAAGGCCCACGACGTGGCGTTCATCCACCACCCGGAGAAGGCCAAGCTGCACCACGTGTCGTTCTTCCTCGACACCTGGGACGACGTGCTGCGCGCCGCCGACCTGATCAGCATGACCAACACCTCGATCGACATCGGCCCGACCCGCCACGGCCTGACCCACGGCAAGACCATCTACTTCTTCGACCCCTCGGGCAACCGCAACGAGGTGTTCTGCGGCGGCGACTACCACTACCCGGACCAGCCCACCGTGACCTGGACCACCGACCAGCTGGGCAAGGCGATCTTCTACCACGACCGCCAGCTCAACGAGCGCTTCCTCACCGCGCTGACCTGATTTTTGCCTGACGAGAAGAGCGTGCACATGAAAGAAATCAGACACTTCATCAACGGCGAATACGTCGGCTCGGCCAGCGGCAAGCTGTTCGACAACGTCGACCCGGCCACCGGCCAGCCGATCGCCCGGGTCCACGAGGCCGGCGCGGCCGAGGTCGACGCCGCGGTCGAAGCGGCGCGCGCCGCGCTCAAGGGCCCCTGGGGGCGGATGAGCGTGGCCGAGCGCAGCGAGATCCTGCACCGCGTCGCCGACGGCATCAACGCGCGCTTCGACGAGTTCCTCGACGCCGAATGCCGGGACACCGGCAAGCCGAAATCCCTCGCCTCGCACATCGACATCCCGCGCGGCGCCGCCAACTTCAAGGTGTTCGCCGACCTGATCAGGAACGTGCCGACCGAGGCCTTCGAGATGGCCACTCCGGACGGCGCCGGCGCGCTGAACTACGCGGTGCGCCGGCCCAAGGGGGTGATCGGCGTGATCAGCCCGTGGAACCTGCCGCTGCTGCTGATGACCTGGAAGGTCGGCCCGGCGCTGGCCTGCGGCAACTGCGTGGTGGTCAAGCCATCGGAAGAAACCCCGAGCACCACCGCGCTGCTCGGCGAGGTGATGAACGCCGCCGGCGTGCCGCCGGGGGTGTACAACGTGGTGCACGGCTTCGGCGGCGACTCGGCCGGCGCCTTGCTCACCGCCCATCCGGGCGTCGACGCCATCACCTTCACCGGCGAGACCGGCACCGGCGAGACCATCATGCGCGCCGCCGCCAGGGGCGTGCGCCAGGTGTCGCTGGAGCTGGGCGGCAAGAATGCCGGCATCGTCTTCGCCGATTGCGACCTGGACAAGGCCATCGAGGGCACCCTGCGCTCGGCCTTCGCCAACTGCGGCCAGGTCTGCCTGGGCACCGAGCGGGTCTACGTCGAGCGGCCGATCTTCGACGAATTCGTCGCCCGCCTGAAGGCCGGCGCCGAGGCGCTGGTGATAGGCGAGCCGAACGATCCCCAGGCCAACTTCGGCCCGCTGGTCAGCCTCAAGCACCGCGAGAAGGTCCTTTCCTACTACCAGAAGGCCGCCGACGAAGGCGCCACCCTGGTCACCGGCGGCGGCGTGCCGCAGATGCCGGCGCACCTGGCCGGCGGCGCCTGGGTGCAGCCGACCATCTGGACCGGCCTGCCCGACGATTCGGCGGTGGTCACCGAGGAAATCTTCGGCCCCTGCTGCCATATCCGCCCGTTCGACACGGAAGAGGAGGCCATCGCGCTGGCCAACAGCCTGCCCTACGGCCTGGCCTCGGCGATCTGGACCGAGAACGCCTCGCGCGCGCACCGCGTCGCCGGGCGCATCGAGGCCGGCATCGTCTGGGTCAACAGCTGGTTCCTGCGCGACCTGCGCACCGCCTTCGGCGGCGCCAAGCAGTCGGGCATCGGCCGCGAGGGCGGGGTGCACTCGCTGGAGTTCTACACCGAGCTGAAGAACGTCTGCGTGAAGCTCTGAGGACCCGGCCATGAACGCACCCGAGCACAGCCCGGAAATCGGCCGCGAGATCCTCGCCGCCGGCTACCGCACCAACCTGCACGACCAGGGCCAAGGCTTTCCGCTGCTGTTGATCCACGGCTCCGGCCCCGGCGTCACCGCCTGGGCCAACTGGCGCGGGATCATCCCGCAGCTGGCGCGCACGCGGCGGGTGATCGCCCCGGACATGCTCGGCTTCGGCTACAGCGAGCGTCCGGCAGATAGCAAGTACGGCCAGGCGCGCTGGGTCGAGCATGCCATCGGCGTGCTCGACGCCCTGGGGATCGAGCGCGCCGATATCGTCGGCAACTCCTTCGGCGGCGGCCTGGCGCTGGCCCTGGCCATCCGCCACCCGCAGCGGGTGCGCCGGCTGGTGCTGATGGGCAGCGTCGGCGTCAGCTTCCCGCTCACCGCGGGGCTGGAGGCGGCCTGGGGCTACACCCCGTCGCTGGCCAACATGCGCGCGCTGCTCGACCTGTTCGCCCACGACCGCAACCTGGTCAACGACGAGCTGGCCGAGCTGCGCTACCAGGCCAGCATCCGCCCGGGCTTCCAGGAATCCTTCGCCGCCATGTTCCCGCCGCCGCGGCAGAACGGCATCGAGGATCTCGCCAGCAGCGAAACCGACATCCGTGCGCTGCCGCACGAGGCGCTGGTCATCCACGGCCGCGAGGACCGGATCATCCCGCTGGCGGCCTCGCTGCGCCTGGCCGAGCTGATCCCCAATAGCCAGCTGCACGTCTTCGGCCGGTGCGGCCACTGGACCCAGATCGAACACGCCGAGCGCTTCGCCCGCCTGGTCGAGGACTTCCTCGCCGAGGCGGATCGCGCCCATTCATGAGAGAGACCGTTATGGACAAGACATTGATCGACCAGCTCGGCGACGAGCTCTACCAAGCCATGGTCCAGCGCGAGACCGTGTCGCCGCTGACCAGCCGCGGCTTCGACATCGGCGTCGACGACGCCTACCACATCTCCCTGCGCATGCTCGAACGCCGCCTGGCGGCCGGCGAGCGGGTGATCGGCAAGAAGATCGGCGTCACCAGCAAGGCCGTGCAGAACATGCTCGGCGTGCACCAGCCGGACTTCGGCTACCTCACCGACGCCATGGTCTACAACAGCGGCGAGGCCATGCCGATCAGCGAGAAGCTGATCCAGCCGCGCGCCGAGGGCGAGATCGCCTTCATCCTCAAGAAGGACCTGATGGGCCCCGGCGTGACCAACGCCGAGGTGCTGGCCGCCACCGAGTGCGTGATCCCCTGCTTCGAGGTGGTCGATTCGCGCATCCAGGACTGGCAGATCAAGATCCAGGACACCGTGGCGGACAACGCCTCCTGCGGCCTGTTCGTGCTCGGCGATACGGCCGTCTCGCCGCGCCGGGTCGACCTGGTCACCTGCGGCATGCTGGTGGAGAAGAACGGCCAGCTGCTCTCCACTGGCGCCGGCGCCGCCGCGCTCGGCTCGCCGGTCAACTGCGTGGCCTGGCTGGCCAACACCCTCGGCCGCTTCGGCATCGGCCTGAAGGCCGGCGAGGTGATCCTCTCCGGCTCGCTGGTGCCGCTGGAGCCGGTCAAGGCCGGCGACTTCATGCGCGTCGAGATCGGCGGTATCGGCAGCGCCAGCGTGCGCTTCACCTGACCAGAACAAGAACAGGGGAAACACCCATGAGCAAGAAACTGAAAGCGGCCATCATCGGCCCGGGCAACATCGGCACCGATCTGGTGATGAAGATGCTGCGTTCCGAGTGGATCGAGCCGGTATGGATGGTCGGCATCGACCCCGAATCCGATGGTTTGAAGCGCGCCCGCGAGTTCGGCCTGAAGACCACCTTCGATGGCGTCGACGGGCTGCTGCCGCACGTGCTCGACGACGACATCCGTATCGCCTTCGATGCCACCTCGGCCTACGTGCATGCCGAGAACAGCCGCAAGCTCAACGCGCTCGGCGTGCTGATGGTCGACCTCACCCCGGCCGCCATCGGCCCCTATTGCGTGCCGCCGGTCAACCTCAAGCAGCACGTCGGCCAACTGGAGATGAACGTCAACATGGTCACCTGCGGTGGCCAGGCCACCATCCCCATGGTCGCGGCGGTGTCCCGCGTGCAGCCGGTGGCCTACGCCGAGATCGTCGCCACGGTGTCCTCGCGCTCGATCGGCCCGGGCACCCGCAAGAACATCGACGAGTTCACCCGCACCACCGCCGGCGCCATCGAGAAGGTCGGCGGGGCGAAGGAGGGCAAGGCGATCATCGTCGTCAACCCGGCCGAGCCGCCCCTGATGATGCGCGACACCATCCACTGCCTGACCGAGGGCGAGCCGGACCAGGACGCCATCAGCGAATCGGTCCGGGCGATGATCCGCGAGGTGCAGAAGTACGTACCCGGCTACCGCCTGAAGAACGGCCCGGTGTTCGACGGCAACCGCGTGTCGATCTTCATGGAGGTCGAGGGCCTCGGCGACTACCTGCCCAAGTACGCCGGCAACCTCGACATCATGACCGCCGCCGCGCTGCGCACCGGCGAGATGTTCGCCGAGGAAATCGCCGCCGGCACTATTCAACTGCCGTAGCGCGAAGCGGCACTGGCCTGAGGAGAACAACGATGAATCTGCAAGGCAAGAAGGTCACCCTGCACGATATGAGCCTGCGCGACGGCATGCATGCCAAGCGCCACCAGATCAGCATCGAGCAGATGATCGCCGTGGCCAGCGGCCTCGACGCCGCCGGCATGCCGCTGATCGAGATCACCCACGGCGACGGCCTCGGCGGCCGCTCGATCAACTACGGCTTCCCGGCGCACAGCGACGAGGAGTACCTGCGCGCGGTGATCCCGCGCCTGAAGCAGGCCAGGGTCTCCGCCCTGCTGCTGCCCGGCATCGGTACCGTCGACCACCTGAAGATGGCGCTGGACTGCGGCGTCTCCACCATCCGCGTGGCCACCCACTGCACCGAGGCGGACGTGTCCGAGCAGCATATCGGCATGGCGCGCAAGCTCGGCGCCGACACCGTGGGCTTTCTAATGATGGCGCACATGATCAGCGCGGAAAAAGTGCTCGAGCAGGCCCGGCTGATGGAGAGCTACGGCGCCAACTGCATCTACTGCACCGACTCGGCCGGCTACATGCTGCCCGACGAGGTCAGCGAGAAGATCGGCCTGCTGCGCGCCGAGCTCAGCCCGGCCACCGAGATCGGTTTCCACGGCCACCACAACATGGGCATGGCCATCGCCAACTCGCTGGCCGCCATCGAGGCCGGCGCCTCGCGCATCGACGGCTCGGTGGCGGGCCTCGGCGCCGGCGCCGGCAACACCCCGCTGGAGGTGTTCGTCGCGGTGTGCAAGCGCATGGGCGTGGAAACCGGCATCGACCTCTACCGGATCATGGATGTGGCCGAGGACCTCGTCGTGCCGATGATGGACCAGCCGATCCGCGTCGACCGCGACGCCCTGACCCTGGGCTACGCCGGGGTGTACAGCTCGTTTTTGCTGTTCGCCCAGCGCGCCGAGAAGAAATACGGCGTGCCGGCCCGCGACATCCTCGTCGAACTGGGCCGGCGCGGCACCGTCGGCGGCCAGGAAGACATGATCGAAGACCTCGCCCTGGACATGGCCAGGGCCCGCCAGAGCCAGAAGGTGAGCGCATGAACCGTACCCTGACCCGCGAGCAGGTGCTGGCCCTGGCCGAGCACATCGAGAACGCCGAACTGCAGGCCCACGACATCCACAAGGTCACCAACGACTATCCGCAAATGACCTTCGCCGATGCCTACGACGTGCAGTGGGAGATCCGCCGGCGTAAGGAGGCGCGCGGCAACAGGATCGTCGGCCTGAAGATGGGCCTGACCTCCTGGGCGAAGATGGCGCAGATGGGCGTCGAGACGCCGATCTACGGCTTCCTCGCCGACTACTTCAGCGTGCCGGACGGCGGCACGGTGGACTGCGCCGAGCTGATCCATCCGAAGATCGAGGCGGAAATCTCGGTGGTGACCAAGGCGCCGCTCAAGGGCCCGGGCTGCCATATCGGCGACGTGATCGCGGCGGTCGACTACGTGATTCCCACCGTCGAGGTGATCGACTCGCGCTACGAGAACTTCAGGTTCGACCTGATCAGCGTGGTGGCCGACAACGCCTCCTCGACCCGCTTCATCACCGGCGGCCGCATGGCCAGCCTCGAGGACGTCGACCTGCGCACCCTCGGCGTGGTGATGGAGAAGAACGGCGAGGTGGTGGAAGTCGGTGCCGGCGCCGCGGTGCTCGGCCATCCGCTGTCCAGCGTGGCGATGCTGGCCAACCTGCTGGCCGAGCGCGGCGAGCACATCCCGGCCGGCACCTTCATCATGACCGGCGGCATCACCGCCGCCGTGGCGGTGGCGCCGGGGGACAACGTCACTGTGCGTTACCAGGGGCTGGGCAGCGTTTCCGCCCGTTTCGTCTAAACCCACGGCCGGCCGTGGCCGGCCTTTTTCCAAGGAATAGCAGCATGCCCATCGCCCAGATCCATATCCTCGAAGGTCGAACCGACGAACAGAAGGAGACCCTGATCCGCGAAGTCAGCGAGGCCATCTCGCGTTCGCTGGACGCGCCGCTGGCCAGCGTGCGGGTGATCATCACGGAGATGCCCAAGGGGCACTTCGGCATCGGCGGCGAGCCGGCCAGCAAGGTCAGGCGCTGAAGTGGAGATGCCCGTCATGACGCTTCGGGTCGACGAACCCGACCTGCACTGGCAGGCCGCTCAGCGCGCGGTCGAGGCCGCGGTGGCCCAGGCCTGCGCGCTGGGCATCCGCATCCATGTGGCGGTGGTCGACCGCGCCGGGCACACCCTGGCCTACCTGCGCATGAATGGCGCCTTCCTGCATTCCGAGGGCATCGCCGTGGACAAGGCCTATACCGCCGCCAGCTTCGGCTTCCCGACCCGCGACTGGCTGCAGGTGCTCGACGAGAACCCGCGGCTGCGTATCGGCCTGCCGGCGCGCGAGCGACTGGTGCTGTTCGGCGGCGGCCTGCCGGTCCTGCTCGACGGCCGCTGCCTGGGCGGCATCGGCGTCTCCGGCGGCAGCGAAGACCAGGACGAGGCCTGCGCCGAAGCAGGGCTGCGGGCGATGCAGGCCGCACCCCTGCCAAAAGCCTGAAAAACATCGCCCCGAGGTCGGGCCTCCCACAAAAGCAGCCGGTGCACGCGGCCCCAGCGGGCGCGCCCTCGCGGCGATGCGGGCCGCAGGCCCGCTGCCTACTTGTCGCGATCGATATTGAACGGCGACCAGGCCTGGCGGGTGGGCATCACTTCCAGGCGATTGATGTTGATGTGGTCGGGCAGGGTGGCGACGTAGAAGATCTGCTCGGCGATGTCCTCGGCGCTCAGCGGTGTGGTGCCGCGGTACAGCCGGTCGCTGGCGGCCTGGTCGCCCTTGGTGCGGACCAGGGTGAACTCGGTCTCGGCCATGCCCGGGGCGATGTCGGTGACGCGCACGCCGGTACCCAGCAGGTCGCAGCGCAGGTTGTAGCCGAACTGCTCGACGAAGGCCTTGGTCGCGCCGTAGACGTGGCCGCCCGGATACGGCCAGTGGCCAGCCACCGAGCCGATGTTGACGATGCTGGCGCCCTTGCCGGTGGCGATCAGCGTCGGCAGCAGCGCATGGGTGACGTTGACCAGGCCGGTGATGTTGGTATCGATCATGGTGTGCCAGTCGGCGAGGTCGACCTGCTGCGCCGGCTGCGGCGCCAGGGCCAGGCCGGCGTTGTTGACCAGGCAGTCGACCTGGCGGAACGCCTCGGGCAGCTGCGCGACCGCCTGCTGCACGGCGGCGGCGTCGCGCACGTCGAGGGTGGCGGTGTGCACCGGGACTTTGGCCGACAGCTCGCCCTTCAGTTGCTCCAGGCGCTCGCTGCGCCGGCCGCTGAGCACCAGCGCCCAGCCGGCCTCGGCGAAGCGGCGGGCAGTGGCGCGGCCGAAGCCGGAGGTGGCGCCGGTGATGAATACGATCTTCTGTTTCATGCTCTTCCTCTTTTTCTGAAATGCCCGACCGTCGTGTAGGCGACGCGGCGTGACGGCATCCAGCTTAGGGGCCCCAGCCGCCGGCGGCAAAGTGCTTCGTGCGTTTATCGCCCAGCACCGCCCGCGAAAGCTTCATCGAATGGTCACGGCAGCTTCATGAACGCTTCGCCGGACTGCAACAGTCGCTGACTACCTTCTCGTCTAGACAAGTTGGCCGATCTCCCCGGCCGCGCAGACAAGAGGGCAAGACGATGAATGCGGCTATTCGAGTCGAGCGACTGAACAAGACCTTCGCCGGCAAGCAGGCGCTGTTCGACCTGGGCCTGGCGGTGCAGCCGGGCGAGATGGTGGCGCTGATCGGCGCGTCCGGTTCCGGCAAGTCCACCCTGCTGCGCCACCTGGCCGGGCTGGCCTGCTGCGACCGTTCCGCCGGCGGGCGCATCGAGGTGCTCGGCCGCGAGGTGCAGGCCACCGGTCGCCTGCATGGCGAGGTGCGCCGACTGCGCGCCGACATCGGCTACATCTTCCAGCAGTTCAACCTGGTCACCCGCCTCAGCGTGCTGGACAACGTGCTGCTCGGCTTTCTCGGCCGCATGCCGCGCTGGCGCGGTTCGCTGGGCATGTTCAGCGACGCGCAGAAGCGCCAGGCGCTGGCCGCGCTGGAACGCGTCGGCCTGGCCGAGCGCGCCGGGCAACGCGCCTCGACGCTCTCCGGCGGGCAGCAGCAGCGCGTGGCGATCGCCCGTGCGCTGACCCAGCAGGCCGAGGTGATCCTCGCCGACGAGCCCATCGCCTCGCTCGACCCGGAATCGGCGCGCAAGGTCATGGAAATCCTCGCCGACATCAACCGCCGCGACGGCAAGACCGTGGTGGTGACCCTGCATCAGGTCGACTACGCGCTGCGCTACTGCCCGCGCGCGGTGGCGCTCAAGGGCGGCCACATCCATTACGACGGCCCTTCGGCGGCGCTCAGCGACGGCCTGCTCAACGATCTCTACGGCGCCGACCTCGACGCCAGCCTGCTGTTCTCCGACCGCGCCCGCGCCGCCGAGACGCGGCCATTGCAACTGGTCAACGGCTGATCGCGGCCGGCACACCCGACAACCAACGCCACACCTCAGGAGTGACCTCCATGTTCAAGCGCATCAGCCATGCCCTCGCGGCCTCCACGCTGCTGGCCGGCGCCCTGCTGGGCACGGCCCAGGCCGCCGAGACCCTGACCTTCGGCATCATCTCCACCGAATCCTCGCAGAACCTGCGCAGCGTCTGGGACCCCTTCCTCGCCGACATGAGCAAGCAGACCGGCTACCAGGTGAAGGCCTTCTTCGCCCCCGACTACGCCGGGGTGATCCAGGGCATGCGCTTCGACAAGGTCGACCTGGCCTGGTACGGCAACAAGTCGGCGATGGAAGCGGTGGACCGCGCCAATGGTGAAGTCTTCGCCCAGACCGTCGCCGCCAACGGCAGCCCCGGCTACTACAGCCACCTGATCGTGCACAGGGACAGCCCGCTGAACTCGGTCGAAGACGTGCTGGCAAAGGCCAAGGACCTGACCTTCGCCAACGGCGACCCGAACTCCACCTCCGGCTACCTGGTGCCCGGCTACTACGTGTTCGCCCGCAACAAGGTCGACGCCAGCCGCATCTTCAAGCGCAGCCTCAACGGCAGCCATGAGGTGAACGCGCTGTCGGTGGCCAACAAGCAGGTCGACGTCGGCACCTTCAACAGCGAAGGCATGGAGCGCCTGCAGATCACCGCGCCGGACAAGGCCGCGCAGCTCAAGGTGATCTGGACCTCGCCGCTGATCCCCGCCGACCCGCTGGTATGGCGCAAGAGCCTGAGCGACGAGCAGAAGAGCCGCCTGCGCGAGTTCTTCATGAGCTACGGCGCCACGCCGGCCGAGAAGGAAATCCTCGCCGGCCTGCAGTGGGCACCGTTCCGCGCCTCGGACAACGACCAGCTGTTGCCGATCCGCCAGCTGGAACTGTTCAAGAAGCGCAGCGAAGTGGCCGCCGACAGCAAGCTCTCCGACGGCGAGCGCCAGGCCAGGCTGCAGGGCATCGACCAGGAGCTGGCCACGCTGGAACAGCGCATGGCCGAGCGCCAGCAGAAAGCCGAAGCCGCCAAGGCCAGCTGATCCCGCCGTCGGGCGTGGCGCTGCGGCGCCACGTTCGCGTCGCCCACGCCGCCGAGAACAGAACATGACCACACTCAGTACCACGCCGCCGCTGGCGGGCAACGACAAGCGCAGCTGGCCGCGCCTGCTCGGCTGGGGCCTGTGCCTGGCCGTACTGGCCTGGGCCTGGCAGGGCGCGGAGATGAACCCGCTGCTGCTGGTTCGCGACGGCGCCAACATGGCGACCTTCGCCGCCGACTTCTTCCCGCCGGACTTCGGCAACTGGCGGCTGTACCTCAAGGAAATGGTCACCACGGTGCACATCGCCCTGTGGGGCACGCTGCTGGCGATCGTCTGCGCCATCCCGCTGGGCATCCTCAGCGCGGAGAACATCGTGCCCTGGTGGATCTACCAGCCGGTGCGACGGCTGATGGACGCCTGCCGCTCGATCAACGAGATGGTCTTCGCCATGCTCTTCGTCGTCGCCGTGGGCCTGGGCCCCTTCGCCGGTGTGCTGGCGCTGTGGATCAGCACCACCGGGGTGCTCGCCAAGCTCTTCGCCGAGGCGGTGGAAGCCATCGAGCCGGGGCCGGTGGAAGGCGTGCGCGCCACCGGCGCCAGCGCCCTGCAGGAAGTCATCTTCGGGGTGATCCCGCAGGTGCTGCCGCTGTGGATCTCCTACTCGCTGTACCGCTTCGAATCCAACGTGCGCTCGGCCACGGTGGTCGGCATGGTCGGCGCCGGCGGCATCGGCGTGATCCTCTGGGAAGCCATCCGCGGCTTCCAGTTCGCCCAGACCGCCGCCCTGCTGCTGATCATCATCGCCGTGGTGAGCCTGATCGACCTGCTCTCCCAGCGCCTGCGCAAGCTCTTCATCTGACCGGAGTGGGCGCCTGGCGCCTTCGAAAAAACCATGCAGTTGTCTAGACAAGCAAGCGAACCGCTCTACCTCGAACTGGCGCAGGTGCTGCGCGGCGAGTTGCGTCACTACCGTATCGGCGACTTCCTCCCCGGCGAAATGCAGCTGGCGCGGCGCTTCGCGGTCAACCGCCACACCCTGCGCCGCGCCGTCGACGAGCTGGTGCAGGAAGGCCGCCTGCTGCGCCGCCAGGGCAAGGGCACCCAAGTGCTGCAACGCCCGCTGGTCTATCCGCTGCAGGCCGACAGCGCCTACAGCGATGCCCTCGCCGCCCTCGGCGTGCGCACCGAGGCGCGCCTGCTGGAGCGCCGCCTGCTCACCGCCAGCGCCGAGGAGGCGCGCCACCTGCAGCTGCCGGACGGTGCCGCGCTGATCGAGCTGTACACCCTGCGCCTGCTCGACGGCGAGCCGGTCAGCCTGATCCGCCATCGTTACTGCGCCAGCCGCGCCGACCTGCTGGCCGACTACCAGGGCGGCTCGCTGCGCCACTACCTGGGCGAACGCGACCTGCCGCTGGCGCGCAGCTTCAGCCTGATCGGCGCGCGCCTGGCCGACCGCGACGAGGCCGCGCGGCTGTTGATGCCGCTGCGCATGCCGCTGCTGTCGGTGTTCACCCTGTCCTCCGATCCCGCCGGCCGGCCCGTGGAAATCGCCCTCTCGGCGAGCCGCTCCGACCGCTTCCAGTACCAGGTAGCCCCCTGATGGAGAACCCCATGCACACCTGCGAACCCTCCGCCCGCCAGCGCTGGATGGCGGTGCTGGCCCGCGCCGACGCCGCCGAGCTGGCGCCGTTCGAGCACGCCCTGCGCGACTGCACCCACCAACTGATCCGCCCCGCGGAAATCGGCATGACCCTGGTGCGCGGGCGCATGGGCGGCACCGGCGCGCCGTTCAACCTCGGCGAGATGAGCGTCACCCGCTGCGTGGTGCGCCTGGCCGACGGCCACACCGGCTACAGCTACCGCGCCGGCCGCGACAAGCGCCACGCCGAGCTCGCCGCGCTCGCCGACGCCCACCTGCAGGGCCCGCAACAGGCGCGCTGGCTGGCCGAGCTGATCGAACCCCTGGCCACCGCGCAGGCCCGCCGCGCCGCGCGCAAGGCTGCCGAAACCGCCACTACCCGCGTGGAGTTCTTCACGCTGCTGCGAGGAGAAGACTGATGAATCGCGCCTTCCCATCCGACCTGCTGCAGGCCGCCTTCGCCGATCCGGTGCTGGACGCCCAGAAGAGCTTCCGCGCCGCGCTCAAGGCCCTGGCCGAACCCGGCACGCGCCAGCCGCTGGCCGCCGTCGAGGCCGTGGAGCGCCTGCAGCCGGCCACCTACGCGCTGTGCCTGAGCCTGCTCGACAACGATACGCCGCTATGGCTGGCGCCGGCCTTCGACACCCCGGCGATCCGCGCCAACCTGGCCTTCCACTGCGGCTGCCCGGTGGTGGAGGCGCGCGAGGAGGCGCTGTTCGCCCTGCTCGACGCCGCCGCGCTGGACGACCTGTCCGGCTTCTACCCCGGCAGCGAGCGCTACCCGGACCAGTCCTGCACGCTGCTGGTCCAGCTCGACCGCCTCGAGCGCGGCCCGGCGCTGAGCTGGCAGGGGCCGGGCATCGACGGCAGCCGGCTGGTCGGCCTGCCGCTGGCGCCGGCGTTCTGGCAGCAACGCGCCGCGCGGATCGACTTCCCGCGCGGGCTGGACGCGCTGTTCTGTGCCGACGGCCAGGTGCTCGGCCTGCCGCGCAGCACGCGCATCGGCGATTCGCTGCAGGAGGTGGCCTGATGTACGTCGCGGTCAAGGGTGGCGAACAGGCCATCGACAACGCCCACGCACTGCTGGCGAAGAAGCGCCGCGGCGATACCGGCATTGCCGAGCTCGGCGTCGAGCAAATCCGCCAGCAGCTACCGCTCGCCGTGGCGCGAGTGATGAGCGAAGGCTCGCTGTACGACGAGGAACTCGCCGCGCTGGCGATCAAGCAGGCCGCCGGTGATCTGGTCGAGGCGATCTTCCTCCTGCGCGCCTACCGCACCACGCTGCCGCGCTTCGCCGAAAGCCTGCCGCTGGACACCGGCGCCATGCAGCTTAGCCGGCGCATCTCGGCAACCTTCAAGGACGTGCCCGGCGGCCAGCTGCTCGGCCCGACCTTCGACTACACCCACCGCCTGCTCGACTTCGCCCTGCTCGCCGAAGGCGAACGCCCCGGCCCGCCGGTCGACGAAGGCGCCAGCCTGGGCGACTGCCCGCGGGTGCTCGACCTGCTCGGCGCCGAAGGCCTGATGACCCCGGAGCCCGACCACGGCGAGCCGGTGCCGGACCTCACCCGCGAGCCGCTGGCGCTGCCGGCCGGCCGCGCCGAACGCCTGCAGGCGCTGGCCCGTGGCGACGAGGGCTTCCTGCTGGCGCTGGGCTACTCGACCCAGCGCGGCTACGGCCGCAACCACCCGTTCGCCGGCGAGATCCGCATCGGCGCGGTGGAGGTCTGGATCGAGCCGCAGGAGCTGGGCTTCCCGGTCTGCCTCGGCGACATCGAGCTGACCGAGTGCGAGATGGTCAACCAGTTCGTCGGCGACAGCGCCGAGCAGGCGCAGTTCACCCGCGGCTACGGCCTGGCCTTCGGCTATGCCGAGCGCAAGGCGATGGGCATGGCGCTGGTCGACCGCGCGCTGCGTGCCGGCGAGTACGGCGAGGAGGTGCAGGGCCCGGCGCAGCAGGAGGAATTCGTCCTGATGCACTGCGACAACGTCGAGGCCGCCGGCTTCGTCTCGCACCTGAAGCTGCCGCACTACGTCGACTTCCAGTCCGAGCTGGAACTGATCCGCAAGCTGCGCCAGCCGCAGGCCGAACCGGCCGAGATGGCCGTCGAGACGCCGGCGAAGGAGAAACGCGCATGAATGCCCAGGCCATTCCCGCCCGCGAGGCGGGCTACAACTTCGCCTACCTCGACGAGCAGACCAAGCGCATGATCCGCCGCGCGCTGCTCAAGGCGGTCGCCATCCCCGGCTACCAGGTGCCCTTCGGCGGCCGCGAGATGCCGCTGCCCTACGGCTGGGGCACCGGCGGCATGCAGCTGACCGCCGCAATCCTCGGCGCCGACGACGTGCTCAAGGTGATCGACCAGGGCGCCGACGACACCACCAACGCGGTGTCGATCCGGCGCTTCTTCGCCCGCACCGCCGGGGTCGCCACCACCGAACGCACCCCCGCGGCGACGGTGATCCAGACCCGTCACCGCATCCCGGAAACGCCGCTGGCCGCCGGGCAGATCATGGTCTACCAGGTGCCGATTCCGGAGCCGCTGCGCTTCATCGAGCCGTCGGAAACCGAGACGCGCACCATGCACGCGCTGGGCGACTACGGGGTGATGCACGTCAAGCTCTACGAGGACATCGCCACCTTCGGCCATATCGCCACCGCCTACGCCTACCCGGTGACGGTGGACGGGCGCTACGTGATGGACCCCTCGCCGATTCCCAAATTCGACAACCCCAAGCTTCACCTGAGCCCGGCGCTGATGCTGTTCGGCGCCGGCCGCGAGAAGCGCCTCTACGCCGTGCCGCCGTACACCCGCGTGGCCAGCCTGGACTTCGAGGACCATCCCTTCGAGGTGCAGAAGTGGGACGCCTGCTGCGCCATCTGCGGCAGCGGCGATTCCTTCCTCGACGAGCTGATCGTCGACGACGCCGGCAGCAAGCAGTTCGTCTGCTCGGATACCGACTATTGCGCGCAGCGCGCCCAGCAACAGGAGAGCCGCCCATGAGCGCCGCCGAACAACTGCTGCCCGCCACGAGCGTCGGCACCGAGCCACTGTTCGCGGTGCGCGACCTGACCCGTCTGTATGGCCCGGACAAGGGCTGCCAGGGCGTTTCCTTCGAGCTCTACCCCGGCGAAGTGCTGGGCATCGTCGGCGAGTCCGGCTCGGGCAAGTCCACCCTGCTCTCGGCGCTCTGCGGGCGCTGCCCGCCGGATCGCGGCAGCGTGCTCTACCGCGATGGCGGCGGCGACTGGCTGGACCTCTACGCCGCCAGCGAGGCCGAGCGGCGCACGCTGCTGCGCAGCGAATGGGGCTTCGTCGAGCAGAACCCGCGCGACGGCCTGCGCATGGGCGTGTCGGCCGGCGCCAACATCGGCGAACGGCTGATGGCCCAGGGCGTACGCCACTATGGCCGGCTGCGCACTGCCGGACTCGACTGGCTCAAGCAGGTGGAGATCGACCCGGCGCGCATCGACGACCTGCCACGGACCTTCTCCGGCGGCATGCAGCAGCGCCTGCAGATCGCCCGCAACCTGGTCTCCGGACCGAGGCTGGTGTTCATGGACGAACCCACCGGCGGGCTCGACGTGTCGGTGCAGGCACGCCTGCTCGACCTCTTGCGCGGGCTGGTGCGCGAGCTGGACCTGGCGGTGGTGATCGTCACCCACGACCTCGCCGTGGCACGGCTGCTGGCCGACCGGCTGATGGTGATGCGCCGCTCGCGGGTGGTGGAGGCCGGCCTCACCGACCAGATCCTCGACGACCCGCAGCATCCCTATACGCAGTTGCTGGTGTCCTCGGTGCTGCAGCCATGAGCGCCATCGCCCGTCCCATCGCCGGCAAACCGGCTCCTACACCACCAGCGCGCCGCTCCGACCGCATCTGTAGGAGCGAGCTTGCTGGCGATCCGGCCGCTTCCTTCCCGCCAGGAGTGCACCCATGAATACCCTGATCGAGGTCCGTGACCTCGCCAAGACCTTCACCCTGCACCAGCAGCACGGCGTTAGCCTGCAGGTGCTGCGCGGGCTGGACTTCCACGTCGGCGCCGGCGAATGCCTGGTGTTGCACGGCCGCTCCGGCGCCGGCAAGTCGACCCTGCTGCGCACGCTCTACGGCAACTACCTGGCCGCCGCCGGCAGCATCCGCATCCGCCACGCCGGCGACTGGCTGGAACTGGTCGGCGCCGCGCCGCGCCAGGTGCTCGCCGTGCGCCGGCAGACGCTGGGCTACGTCAGCCAGTTCCTGCGGGTGATCCCGCGGGTGCCGGCGCTGGAGGTGGTGATGGAACCGGCGCTGGCCCGTGGCTGGAGTCGTGCCGATGCCGAGGCGCGGGCCAAGGCGCTGCTCAGCCGGCTGAACATTCCCGAACGGCTCTGGCAGTTGGCGCCCGGCACCTTCTCCGGCGGCGAGCAGCAGCGGGTCAACCTCGCCCGCGGCTTCATGGTCGGCTGGCCGGTGCTGCTGCTGGACGAACCCACCGCCTCGCTGGACGAAGCCAATGCCCGCGTGGTGCTCGAGCTGATCGCCGAGGCCAAAGCCGCCGGCAGCGCGCTGATCGGCATCTTCCACGACCGCGCGATCCGCGAGGCGGTCGCCGACCGTTACCTGGACATGACGCAGGAGGACCTCGCCCATGCCGGCTGAACAGATACTCAGCAACGCCCGGCTGGTCACTGCCGAGGCGGTGATCCACGGCAGCCTGCTGATCCGTGACGGCCTGATCGCCGACATCGGCGAAGGCGCCAGCCAGCTGCCGCAGGCCCAGGACCTCGGCGGCGACCTGCTGCTGCCGGGGCTGGTGGAACTGCACACCGACAACCTGGAAAAGCACATGAGCCCGCGCCCGGGCGTCGACTGGCCGTCGGCCTCGGCGGTGCTGACCCACGACGCGCAGATCGTCGCCGCCGGCATCACCACGGTGTTCGATGCGCTGTCGATCGGCGACATCAACCCCAAGGGCAAGCGCATGCAGCAGCTGGGCACGATGCTCGAAGCCATCGCCGATGCCGAGGCCGCCGGGCAGACCCGCGCCGAACACCGCCTGCACCTGCGCTGCGAGGTCAGCCACCCGCAATGCCTGGAACTGTTCCGCGAGCTGGTCGAGCAGCCGCTGGTGCAGCTGGTCTCGGTGATGGACCACGCGCCGGGCCAGCGCCAATTCGCGCGCATGGCCAAGTACCGCGAGTACTACATGGGCAAGTACCACCTGAGCCCGGCGGAAATGGACGCCTTCGTCGCCGAACAGCTGGCCAACTCGGCGCGCCACAGCGATGCGCAGCGAGCCGCCATCGTCGACATCTGCCAGGGCCGCGGCCTGGCGCTGGCCAGCCACGACGACGCGACCCTCGAACACGTCGCCGAATCGGCCGGCTACGGCATGGCCATCGCCGAGTTCCCGACCACCTTCGAGGCCGCCGAGGCCAGCCACGCGCGCGGGCTGAAGGTGCTGATGGGCGCGCCGAACATCGTCCGCGGCGGCTCGCACTCGGGCAACATCGCCGCCGCCGACCTGGCCCGGCGCGGCGTGCTGGACATCCTCTCCAGCGACTACTACCCGGCCAGCCTGCTGCAGGCCGCGCTGGGCCTGGCCGAGCAGGACAACGACTATGATCTGCCACAGGCCATCGCCACCGTCAGCCTGGCCCCGGCACGCGCCGCCGGCCTCGACGACCGCGGCGAGATCCGCGTCGGCCTGCGCGCCGACCTGGTCCAGGCCCGCTCGCGCCACGGCCAGCCGGTGATCCAGCAGGTCTGGCGGCAAGGGCGGCGGGTGTTCTGATGCCGCGAACCGTAAAAGCACCGCCCCGGGATCGGGCCTCCCACGCATGCAACGGGTGCGCTCCGAACCCTTGTGGAAGGCGCGATCCCGCGGCGATAGCAGGCCTGCCAGCAAAAGCAGCCGGTACACACCGGACCGGTGGGAGGCGCGCCCTCGCGGCGATGCAGGCCACAGGCCTGCCAGCAAAACCGGATGCGCCACCGTGGGTCGAATCATCCACCCAGACCGATCCCGGCCGGCTCTATACTGCCTGCCCACCGCAGGCTTGCGACAATCGGGAGTACCCCCCATGCAAGGCCGCTTGATCTACCTGATCGGGCCCTCCGGCGCGGGCAAGGACAGCCTGCTCGACGCCGCCCGTACGCTGCTCGCCGAGCGCGGCGTGCGCATCGCCCGGCGGGTCATCACCCGTTCGGCCGAAGCGGTCGGCGAAGCCGCGCAGTCGGTCAGCCCGGCCGAATTCGAACGCCTGGAAGCACAACACGCCTTCGCCCTCAGCTGGCGCGCCAACGGCCTGGCCTACGGCATCCCGGCGCAGATCGACGCCTGGCTGGCGGCCGGCGAGCACGTGCTGGTCAATGGCTCGCGCGGCCACCTGCAGCAGGCGCGGGCGCGCTACCCGGAGCTGCTCGCCGTGCTGCTCAGCGTCGAGCATGACGTGCTGCGCCAGCGCCTGCGGGCCCGCGGCCGGGAAACCCACGCGGAAATCGAGGCGCGGCTGGCGCGCAACGCGCTGTTCGCCGGCGAGCTGGACGACTATCTCCGCCTGGACAACTCGGCCACGCTGGGCGAAAGCGTCGAACGGCTGCTGGCGCTGGTCGACGAGCACGCGCCATGCGCCTGACCCTGCTCGGCAGCGGCGATGCCGCCCAGGTGCCGGTGTACAACTGCGCCTGCCCGGCCTGCCGCGCCGCGCACGCCGAGCCGCGCCGCCGCCGCGGCCCCTGCTCGGCGCTGGTGGAGTGCGGCGGCCAGCGCTGGCTGCTCGACAGCGGCCTGCCGGACCTGTGCGAGCGCTTCGCCCCCGGCAGCTTCGCCGGCATCCTGCAGACCCACTACCACGCCGACCATGCCCAGGGCCTGCTGGCGCTGCGCTGGGGCGTCGGGCTGCGCATCCCGGTACTCGGCCCGGACGATCCCGAGGGCCTCGCCGACCTCTACAAGCATCCCGGGATTCTCGACTTCAGCGAACCGTTCGCCGCCTTCGAGCAGCGCCCGCTCGGCACGCTGCGGGTCACCGCGCTGCCGCTGACCCATTCGCGGCCCACCTTCGGCTACCTGCTGGAGGGCGGCGGACGCCGTATCGCCTACCTCACCGACACCGTCGGCCTGCCGGACGCCACCCGCGACGTCCTCCGGGACCTGGCACTGGACGTGCTGGTACTCGACTGCTCGACACCGCCCCGCGCGACAGCGCCGCGCAACCACAACGACCTGACCCGCGCATTAGAGAGCATCGAGGCGGTGCAGCCGGCCCGGGCGCTGCTGACCCATATCGGCCACGAGCTGGATGCCTGGTTCATGCAAGAGCCGCGGGAACTGCCGGAAAACGTGCACCTGGCGCACGATGGCATGACGCTCTAGCGAGTAGAACGACCTGGGCCAGGGCAGACGGGATATCGAGCAGCCTGCTGGCAACGCGTGGAAAACGCTGCGCGGTTTTCCACCCTACCGATACGTCCGTAGGGTGGATAACGCGAAGCTTATCCACCACCGGCACCCATGCACGGCAAGCCGTCGCTCATGGCCCCGCATTGTAGGAGCCGGCTTGCCGGCGATCGGCGCTACGCGCCGCCGCGCTTCGCCCGCAAGCGGGCTCCTACAGGGTGGCGCGAAAGGTCGATCGCGTGCGCCCACAGGCTTCCATGCGGTGTGAGCGGGTTCCGGGCTCGCGCCGGTTCAGCGCCCCGGCTGGGTGCGAAAACCCGGCATGCCGGCGGGGCGTTCGACGCGGGCGGCGGGCAGCGTGCAGTTGAGGTCGCGGAAGGCCCGGTCATCGAGCCGCTCCCAGCCGTGGCCGGGCGAGCTCTGGCGGCAGACGATGGTGCCGTCGAGCTTGCTCTGCCACTGGTAATAGGGCGCCGGCGCGGCGCTGGCCAGCACGGGCAGGAACAGGCTGAAGGCGAGCAGGCAAATACGCATGGCGAACTTCGATACGACGGCGGACAGACGATGGCGCCACTGTAGCGCTTCGCCCGCCGTGCGCAAGCGCCGTCTGGCCGCTCAGTACCAGACCTTCGCCGCCTCGCGCAGGAAGATTTCCACGGTCTTGGGGCCGACACCCTCGAATTCGGCCAGGCGCCTTTCCAGGTCCTTGCGGTTCTCGCTGAGTGCGTGGATGCGCCCGAGCTTGCCGCCGTATTCGCCATTGAGCTTCTCGCAGAGCTTGAGCAGGCGCTCGGCGGTGGATTCGTCGTAGCGCACGTAATGGCCTTCGCCGAGCATGTCCACCAGTTGCTGCCAGCTGCAGTGGCCGAGTTTGCGCGGGGTGTCGCGCTTGTGCTTGTCGACGATCACCCGATAGGCCTCGGCGGCGATGTCCTGCTGGATGCGCTTGCCGAACAGGAAGCTGGCGAGGAACCACTTGAACAGCTCGCCCTCGCCCTTGCCGATGTCGATGCCCAGGTCCTGCGCGCTGATTGCCGAGCTCATGCCGCACCTCCGTCGGGGAACACTCCGCCATTCGAATGCAGGCGCCGGCCGAGGTTCGTGCCTCCCGTCCGGGAATGAGCGAATTCCCGCCGATGACGACGCCACCATGAGCGGATTCTTGCCGATACCACCGCATGGCGTTTCGGCGAGGCCGCGTGGCAGAGCCCTTGCGGCGAATGGCACGGCTTCTGCTACAGGCAGATTGCTCGATGCGATTCCAACGACAAGAAGAGCTGCCAGCGATACCTCCCTCCCCGGAACGCCCTCCGGTGTCATCGCCTCTCTGCTTGTTCACCCGGCCGCACATGCGCGCCGTGGCAATCGTCTATCGTCAAGATGTGCGTCAACCAATAACAACGAAACGGAGATCCATCCATGAGACTGACCAAACGCTTGGGCCTGCTCGCTGCCGCTGCGGCCTTCACCGCCAGCACCGCCGCCGTCGCCGCACCGACCTTCATCAACATCCTCACCGGCGGCACCAGCGGCGTGTACTACCCGATCGGCGTAGCCCTGTCGCAGCAGTACAACAAGATCGACGGCGCCAAGACCTCGGTGCAGGCGACCAAGGCCTCGGTCGAGAACCTCAACCTGCTGCAGGCCGGTCGTGGCGAACTGGCCCTCTCCCTGGGTGACTCCGTCGCCGACGCCTGGAACGGCGTCGAGGACGCCGGCTTCAAGGCGCCGCTCAAGCGCCTGCGCGCCATCGCCGGCACCTACAACAACTACATCCAGATCGTCGCCAGCAAGGAATCGGGCATCAAGACCCTGGAAGACCTCAAGGGCAAGCGCATCTCCGTCGGCGCGCCGAAGTCCGGCACCGAACTCAACGCCCGCGCGATCTTCAAGGCCGCCGGCCTGGCCTACGAGGACATGGGCCGCGTCGAATTCCTGCCCTATGCCGAGTCGGTCGAGCTGATCAAGAACCGCCAGCTGGACGCCACCCTGCAGTCCTCGGGCCTGGGCATGGCGGCCATCCGCGACCTGGCCAGCACCATGCCGGTGACCTTCGTCGAGATCCCGGATTCGGTGGTCGAGAAGATCGAAAGCGACGCCTACCTGCCGGGCGTGATTCCGGCCGGCACCTACGACGGCCAGGACGCCGACGTACCGACCGTGGCCATCACCAACATCCTGGTGACCCACGACAAGGTCTCCGACGAGGTGGCCTACCAGATGACCAAGCTGATGTTCGACAACCTGTCGGCGCTGGGCAACGCCCACTCCGCGGCCAAGGACATCAAGCTGGAAAATGCCACCAAGAACCTGCCGATCCCGCTGCACCCGGGTGCCGAGCGCTACTACAAGGAAGTCGGGGTTCTCAAGTAGCCGCAAGCTGCAAGCCACTGGCTGCAAGTAAAAGCAGCGGGTGGCTTGCAGCGACTGCGGAGCTTGAAAACAACGCCATGTTTCAGATGCCAGCCACGGACGCCGCCCCCCTCACTGCAGCCTGAAACTCGCAGCTTGAAGCTTGAAGCTGTTTTTCCTGAGAGTGATTTCCATGAGCGAAAGCCAAGGGCTGCACGCCAGCCCCAGCGAATGGCCGAGGGCGCTGTTCTACGTCGCCCTGCTGTTCTCCATCTACCAGATCATCACCGCCGCCTTTCACCCGGTCTCCAGCCAGGTGCTGCGCGCCGGTCACGTCGGCTTCCTGCTGCTGCTGGTGTTTCTCTGCTATCCGGCGCGGGGCAACGGCAAGCCGTTCCAGCCGCTGGCCTGGTTGCTGGGCCTGGCGGGTTTCGCCACCTTCATCTACCAGTGGTATTTCGAAGGCGAGCTGATCCAGCGCTCCGGCGACATGACCACCACCGACATGGTCGTCGGCCTGACCCTGCTGGTGCTGGTGTTCGAGGCCGCGCGACGGGTGATGGGCATCGCCCTGCCGATCATCTGCGGGCTGTTCCTGGCCTATGGCCTGTTCGGCGAATACCTGCCGGGCGACCTGGCGCACCGCGGCTATTACCTGGACCAGATCGTCAACCAGCTGTCGTTCGGCACCGAAGGCCTGTACGGCACGCCGACCTACGTGTCGGCCACCTACATCTTCCTGTTCATCCTGTTCGGCTCGTTCCTCGAACAGGCGGGCATGATCAAGCTGTTCACCGACTTCGCCATGGGCCTGTTCGGCCACAAGCTCGGCGGCCCGGCCAAGGTGTCGGTGGTGTCCTCGGCGCTGATGGGCACCATCACCGGCTCGGGCGTGGCCAACGTGGTCACCACCGGCCAGTTCACCATTCCGCTGATGAAGCGCTTCGGCTACCGCCCGGCCTTCGCCGGCGGCGTCGAGGCGACCTCGTCGATGGGCAGCCAGATCATGCCGCCGGTGATGGGTGCGGTGGCCTTCATCATGGCCGAGACCATCAACGTGCCCTTCGTCGAGATCGCCAAGGCGGCGCTGGTTCCGGCGCTGCTGTACTTCGGCTCGGTGTTCTGGATGGTCCACCTGGAAGCCAAGCGCGCCAAGCTGCACGGCCTGCCGAAAGACGAGTGCCCGAGCGCCTGGGCCGCGGTGAAGGAGCGCTGGTACCTGCTGATTCCGCTGGCGGTGCTGGTCTGGCTGCTGTTCTCCGGCCGCACGCCGATGTTCGCCGGCACCATCGGCCTGGCGCTGACCGCCATCGTCATCCTCGGTTCGGCGATCATCCTCAAGGTCTCCAGCGTCGGCCTGCGCATCGCCTTCTGGATCGCCCTGGGGCTGCTCTGTGCCGGCTTCTTCCAGCTCGGCATCGGCGTGATCTTCGCCGTCATCGGCGTGCTGGTGGCGGTGTGCTGGTTCATCAAGGGCGGCCGCGACACCCTGCGCATCTGCCTGCACGCGCTGGTGGAAGGCGCGCGCCACGCGGTGCCGGTGGGCATCGCCTGCGCCCTGGTCGGCGTGATCATCGGCGTCGTCTCGCTGACCGGGGTGGCCTCGACTTTCGCCGGCTACATCCTCGCCATCGGCCGCGACAACCTGTTCATCTCGCTGGTCCTGACCATGCTGACCTGCCTGGTGCTGGGCATGGGCATCCCGACCATTCCCAACTACATCATCACCAGCTCGATCGCAGCTCCCGCGCTGCTGGACCTGGGCGTGCCGCTGATCGTCTCGCACATGTTCGTCTTCTACTTCGGCATCATGGCCGACCTCACCCCGCCGGTGGCGCTGGCCTGCTTCGCCGCCGCGCCGATCGCCAAGGAGCGCGGGCTGAAGATCAGCATGTGGGCGATCCGCATCGCCATCGCCGGCTTCATCGTGCCGTTCATGGCGGTCTATGAGCCGGCGCTGATGCTGCAGGGCGACAGCTGGGGCGCGACGCTGTACGTGCTGTTCAAGTCCGCCTTCGCCATCGGCCTGTGGGGCGCGGTGTTCACCGGCTACCTGCAGCGCAGCATGGCCTGGTGGGAGAAGGCGCTGGCCTTCGCCGCCGGCGCCGCGATGGTCCTGTCGATGCCGATCAGCGATGAAATCGGCTTCGGCCTGGGCGTGCTCTTCCTTCTCCAGCACTTCTGGCGCGCCCGCCGCGCCGAGCCGGCGACGGCATGATCGGCCTGTGCCTGGGGCTGGCCGGGGTGGTGTGGGCACAACTGCCCGCACCCGCCTTCACCCTGGCGTGGAACCACACCATCGAGAAGATCCGCTGGGAAGAGGATTACCGTGTGACGCCGGACGGACTGCTGCTCGGCGAAGCGCGGGTCAAGGGTTCTGGTGCCGGGATGGAAATCCCGGATGGCGCCGAACTGCGTGACGGGGCCTGGCACTACCAGCGCCAGATGCCACCGTTGCCGCTCCTGCGCCTGGGGCGAACCCCCGAGGCAGGGGATTACCAACTGTGTTTCGACCAGCGTTGCCACGCGATGAGCGAATGGCTCGGCCCGCCACAAGCGGACCGGCCGGCGCTGGAGGCCTGGGGCTGTACCTTGGATGAGGGTGGCTCCGCCGGCGGCTGAAGGGCTGGCCGGAGGCTGGGAAAGGGGATGCGATCGTGAGGTTGCATCCCTTTTTTCTGGGTGCGGGGTGGCCGACGGCAACTCGCTACATCCCTGCGGATTGCCCAACCCGGAGAGGTACTTTTCGGCTTCAAGCTTCTGGCAAGTCTATGGCCTGCATCGCCGCGAGGGCGCGCCCACTGGGGGTGGCGTGCACTTGCTGCTTTTGTGGGAGGCCCGACCTCGGGGCGCTGCTTTTGAGCTTTGGGCAGGCCTGTGGCCGGCAATCGCCGCGAGGGCGCGCCCACAGGGGGGTGGCGTGCACTTGCTGCTTTTGTGGGAGGCCCGACCTCGGGGCGATGCTTTTGAGCTTTGGGCAGGCCTGTGGCCGGCAATCGCCGCGAGGGCGCGCCCACAGGGGGGTGGCGTGCACTTGCTGCTTTTGTGGGAGGCCCGACCTCGGGACGCTGCTCTTGGGCTTCTAGCAGGCCTGTGCCCTGCTATCGCCGCGGGCGGGCGCCTCCCACTGGGCACGGCTTGAAAGCAAGACTTTCATATCGACAACGCCCAGCTTGGTGTTTCCCCATTTCACCGCTCCAACCCCAACAAAACAGCTTCCCGCTCATCCGCCGGCTGCCCGGCCAACGCCTCCACCTCTGCATGAAAGCGCCCCCAATCCCCGCCACTGCGCTCGAACAACGCCGCGAACGCCCCGACCCAGCGGTCGTACAACCCAAACGGCACCAGCGTGGCATTGTTCAACGGCTGGGCGAACCAGCGATCGAAGCGCCGGTCGCCATCCCAGTGCGCGTCCCGCAGTACCCGGTACTGCTGGCGCAGACGCACGAATTCAGCCTGCTTCAGCGCTCGCAGCTCGGCTTCCGGCCGCCCCGAGGCGTACAGCCCGGCCAGCCGCTCGCGGGTCTGCAGCAGCAGTTCCACCAGTTGCCGGTAGCGTGCCCGGCCCTGCCCGTCCGGCTCCGGCAGCCCGCGGCTGGCGCGCCACTGGCGCAGGCCTTCGCGCTCGACGAAGCTGGCGTAGGACTCGTTGAAGGCCGTGTCGCCGGGCAGGTACAGCCGCTGGTGCGCCAGCTCGTGGAAGATCAGCGCCGCCAGCTGCTCGTCGTTGCGCCGCAACATGGAGCTGAGCAGCGGGTCGCTGAACCAGCCGAGCGTGGAATAGGCCTCCACCCCTGCGACGTGGGTATCCAGCCCGCGCAGCTGCAGGCGCGCCGCTTCACCACGGGCCGCGCCCGGGTGGTAATAGCCGCGGTAGGCCACGCAGCCGGCGATGGGGAAGCAGTGCTCGAGCGGCGCCACCGAGAATTCCTCGGTGGCGAACACATTCCACACCACATAGGGCCGCTGGATATCGGCATACGAGCGGTAGCTGTCATTGTCCGGCAGCGCCAGTTGCCGGCTGGCGAAGTCGCGTGCCTGCAGCGCGTCGGCCAGGCGCTGGCGCAGGATGGCGTCCTGCCCCGGGTCGGCGACCAGCGTCGCGATCGGCTGGCGCTGGCGCAGCAGCTGCAGTTGCCCCGTCGCCAGTTGGCCGTAGTAACTACTGCAGCCGATCAGACCAACGGCAAGCAGCACGGGAACCCAGCGCAGGGTACGGCGGTCGATCAAGGCGGCGTTGGCTTTCGGCATCGGGAAACCGTAGAGGTCGGGACTGGCGCACCCTACAAAGGCCGCGCGCCGCAAGCAATCCCGCGTGCCGATCACTCTTGCAAAATCCCTTGCCGGGCCCCGTGGTTCCCGGCTGGAGTTCGTAAATGCGCGGCTTTCTCCTTGTGTTGTTGCTATCCAGTCTCGCCGGCTGCTCGCTGTGGCTGCCCAAACCCGACCCGGCGCAGGCCTGGATCGAACTCACCCCCCACGGCGAAACCCGTCTGCAGGCGCTGGCGGTGGACGGCCGGGCGCTGGACGACGACCGCTACTTCCAGGTCATGCCCGGCAGCCGCACGCTGGAGATGCGCTACCGCTTCGAGGTCGACGGCGACGACATCGGCCCGGGCAGCGCACCGCTGCCGCGTGATTGCCGGCTGACCCTGGCATACGACCGCTTCGCCGCCGGCTCGCACTATCGCCTGGTCGCCGGCGGCTACGGCTTCCGTCCCTGGGCCAAGCTCTACGACCAGCACCAGTACCTGCTGGCCCGCGCCGAGGAACAGGGTTGCGGCGACCTCGCCGGACGTTGAGCGCACGTTGAAAAGCCGCGCCATCTGGCGCAGGCTCGACGGATGACGACGGGGCCGCCTCGTCCCGCCCATCCGCCGGAGGGTTACCCCATGCGCCTGCTTCCCGCCCCGCTGCTCGCCCTGGCCCTGGCCGGGTGCGCCAGCCCGCTGCCGCCGCACGATCCGAACATGGCCTGGGTCGACATGACAGCGCAGCCCAGCGACATCTTCATGTCCGACCGCCTGGACCGCAAACGCACCCCCGACGGCCGCTATTTCCTGGTGCCGCCGGGCGCCCATGAGCTCGAGGCACGCTACGAATTCGAGGTCACCGGCGGCGCCTTCGGCCTGTTCGGCGAAACCCACACCATGCGCTGCACCCTGGTGATCCGCTACGACGATTTCCAGGCCGGCCGGCGCTACCTGTTCCAGGCCCGCTCGCTGGGCTTCACCCCGCAGGGCTGGCTGCGCGACGAGCAGCGCAACGTACTGGTCGAAGCCAAGGCCGAGCACTGCCACTGACCGTCTTCATTGTCCGAGGAACCCTATGTCCCGTATTGCCCAGACCCGTTTTTCCGCCCTCGACCTGGCGCCGATCCGCGACGACGGCACGCCGGCGCAGGCGCTGCACAACGCCCTGGCGCTGGCCCGGCATGTCGAGGCGCTCGGCTTCGAACGCCTCTGGGTCGCCGAACACCACAACATGGACGGCATCGCCAGCGCCGCCACCGCCGTGCTGATCGGCTATCTGGCCGCCCATACCGAACGCATCCGCCTCGGCGCCGGCGGGGTGATGCTGCCCAACCATGCGCCGCTGGTGATCGCCGAGCAGTTCGGCACGCTGGAGGCGCTCTACCCCGGGCGCATCGACCTGGGTCTGGGACGCGCGCCGGGGGCCGATCAGTTCACCGCCCAAGCGCTGCGCCGCGACCGCATGGGCAGCGCCGACGATTTTCCACAGGATGTCGAGGAGCTGGAAATGCTGCTCGGCCCGCGCCAGCCGGAGCAGCGGGTGATCGCCATGCCCGGGGTGAACAGCAACGTGCCGATCTGGCTGCTCGGCTCCAGCCTGTTCAGCGCCCAGCTGGCGGCGGCCAAGGGCCTGCCGTATGCCTTCGCCTCGCACTTCGCGCCGCGCTACATGCACCAGGCGATCACGCTCTACCGCGACAACTTCCAGCCCTCGGCGGTGCTCGACGAACCCTACGTGATGCTCGGCGTGCCGCTGATCGCCGCCGACAGCGACGAGCGGGCCGAATACCTGGCCACCAGCGTCTACCAGCGCATCCTCGCGCTGATCCGCGGCCAGAGCCTGGTGCTGCGCCCGCCGGTGCAGAGCATGCAGGGGCTGTGGCTGCCGCACGAGCAGCAGGCGGTGGGCGACTTCCTCGGCCTGGCGCTGGTCGGCGGGCCGCAAAAGGTCCGCGCGCGGCTGGAGGTGCTGCTGGAGCAGACCCGTGCCGACGAGCTGATCTTCACCTGCGACCTCTACGAGACCGCCGACCGCCACCGCGCCTTCGAGATCGTCGCGGGGCTGCGCCAGGGCTGAAGAGCGCTGGCGCGCCAGCCGGCGCCGGCGCGTCAGCTGTTCTTGAGACGGAAGCCGATCTTCACGCTGACCTGGAAATGCGCGACCTGGCCGTCGGCGACATGCCCGCGGATCTCGCCGACCTCGAACCACTCGATGTTCTCCAGGGTCTTGCCGGCTTCGGCGATGGCATTACGGATGGCCTCGTCGATGCTGTTGCGCGACGAGCCGACGATCTCGATCTTCTTGTAGGTGTGGTGATCCGACATGAATCTCTCCTCTGCTTCGCCGGGGCTCCGCCCGCATGAACGCGTCCTGCCTGAATTGAGGCTAGCAGTACCCGGCGAAGTTCAGGCGCAGGGTGGATAACGCGAAGCTTATCCACCGCTGGGCCCCGTACGGCGGCGTGGGCAGGAGCCGCATCATGCTTTGTGTAGGAAACCAGGGGGACGCCGAGTCCTTGCCGGCGATCGGCCTGGACGCCGCCGTTATGGTTCGCCCGCAAGCGGGCGCCTACAACGGTGCAAGCAGGGGAATCCGCGTTCATGCGCACCGGACGCGTGGAAAATGCTTCGCAGTTTTCCACCCTACGGCATGCGCTTCACCGGCGCGGCCCGGACGGGCGGCCGAAGCCTTCGGCCTGCATGCGCCACAGCGCGTCGAACTCGCCGCCGCGCCGGCGCAGTTCGTGCGGTGCGCCGTCCTCGACGATGCGCCCGTCACGCAGCACGACGATGCGATCGAAATGGGTCAGGGTCGACAGCCGGTGCGCCACGGCCAGCACGGTGCGGCCCTGGATCAGCTGGTTCAGGGCATCCTGGATCTCCGCCTCGGACTGGGTATCCAGCGCCGAGGTGGCCTCGTCGAGGACCAGGATCGGCGCGTCCTTGAGGAACGCGCGGGCAATGCCCAGGCGCTGGCGCTGACCGCCGGAGAGCATCACCCCGCGCTCGCCGACCAGGGTCCGGTAGCCGTCGGGCAGGGCGCGGATGAAGCCGTCGCAGAAGGCGTGCCGCGCCGCCGCGAACACTTCCTCGTCGCGGGCCTCGGGGCGGCCGTAGCGGATGTTCTCGAGGATGCTGCGGTTGAACAGCGCGGTTTCCTGCGGCACCACGGCGATCTTCTCGCGCAGGCTGTCCTGGCTGACCTGGCGGATGTCCTGGCCGTCGATGAGGATGCGCCCGCCCTGCACGTCGTCCAGGCGCTGGATCAGCGCGATCAGCGTCGACTTGCCGGCCCCCGAGGCGCCGACGATGCCGACCTTCTGCCCGGCGGGAATGTGCAGGCTGAAATCGTCGAACACCGGCGCGCGTCCCGGATAGCCGAAGCGGATGCGTTCGAAGTCGATGTCGCCCTCGTCCAGGGTCAGTACCGGCTCGGGGTCTTCCAGGCCGTGGGGCTGGTTGATGATGCGCAGGGTGTCGGCGATGGCGCCGACCTGCTGGGTGGTGTCGACCAGCGCCAGGGCCAGGTCGCGCGAGCCGTGCAGGATGCGGAAGGTGAGCGCGCTGACCAGCACCACGTCGCCGGCGCTGACCGCGCCGCCGAGCCAGCTGCGCACCGCCCAGACCAGCATGCCGCCGGCCATCAGCGACAGGCAGATGTCGTGCAGCACCCGCGCCTTTTCCAGGTACATCCAGCTGCGCCGCTGGGCGTGGGCCTCGTAGCCGATCTCCTGGGCCAGGCGTTCGGCCTCGCGGTCGCGGGCGGAGAAAGCCTTGATGGTCCAGACGTTGGACACCGCGTCCACCAGCTCGCCGCCGACCCGCGCGGCCTGGGCGGCGAAGCGCTGATGCCTGCCGCGCCCGCGGATGCCGAAGCCGGTGATCAGCAGCGCCACCAGCAGGACGAAGCCGATCAGCGCCACGGCCATGCGCCAGTCGACGGTGAACAGCACCACCACCGCGCCGAGGAAGTCGACGACCGGCGGCACGATCTTCCAGGCCAGCCCGCCGTAGAGGGTGCCCGCGGCCTGGCCCACGGCGGAGATGCGGTTGCCCAGCGCGCCGGCGAAGTGCTCGTTGAAGTAGCGCATCGGATGGCCGGTGAGGTAGCGGAACAGGTCGACGCGGATGTCCACGCAGCTGGCCACCACGGTGCGGCAGCCGAGCCAGCCGCCGAGGCGCCAGAAGACGTTCTCCACCACGATCAGGCCGAGGAACAGCCACAGCGGGAACCAGACGTCGGCGCCGCCACGCTCGCCGCCCTCGGCCATGGCGTCGACCAAGAGCTTCATGCCGTACTGCACCGCCACGGCGCAGATCGCCGCGCTCACCACCAGCGCCAGCAGGCCGCCGAAATGCCAGGGCCGGGCACGCACGTAATGCCAGAGGAACGCCAGTGGCCGGCTCGGCAGCACCCCGGCGGCGGTGTGCGTCATGGCCGGGGCGTTCATGCCGGCGCCAGGTGCCGCCCGGGCTCGAACGCGGCGAAGCGCGTCTGCTGCAGCTTCAGCTCGTCGGCCAGGCCGGCGTGCAGCTCGCGCACGCCGTTGGCGTCGGCGAAGCCGAACAGCCCGGTCGGGCAGTGGCGCTCGTCGTCCCAGCCGGGGTAGTCGAGCACCGGGTAGAGGCAGATGCCCTCGATCGGCACGCCGCGCTGCAGGGCGATGCCCACCTGTTCGCTGACGTAGCGCAGCCATTCGCCGCGCAGGTCGCCCTCGGCGCCGGTCTCGGCGATCAGCAGCGGCCGCCCGTAGCGCTGGTGGATCTCGCCGAGGATGCCCTGCAGCGGTCGGTAGTCGGGGTGCCCGCGCTCGATGGTCGGCCCGCCGAGGTACCACTGGTTGTCGGCGTAGTAGTTGATGCCGACGATGTCGAGGTATTCCGGCTTGCCGCCGAGGCCCGGCCAGGCCTTGCCGCAGAGCAGGTCCCAGGCCTCGAACTGGGCCTGGCGGGCGTTTTCCGCCTCGCGCTGCGGCCCGGGCCGGTCGTTGCGGGCGCCGATGTGGATGGCCGGGTCGATCTGCACGAAGCGCGCCCGCGGATCGACTTCGCGGATCGCCTCGATGGCGGCGATGCTGGCGCGCACCAGCTGATGCTTGAGCTCGGCGCCGCGGCCCCGGCCCAGCGGGTTGAAGATGCCGTGGTCGCCGCCGGCCCAGGCCCAGAAGGACATCTCATTGATCGGCGAATAGAACGCCGGCGCGTCGCTTTCCTCGCGCAGCAGCCGCGCCGCGGCGGCGGCGAAGCGGGCGAAGCGCTCGACGAAGCGCGGTCGCCAGATGTCCAGGTCGTCCGGCCAGCCGTAGTGGCACAGGTCCCAGATCACCTGGGTGCCGGCGGCGTTCGCCGCCCTGAGCTGCGGCAGGAAGCTGGACCAGTCGTATTCGCCGGGCAGGCGCTCGATCAGGTGCCAGCGCAGGCCGTCGCGCACCGTGCGGATGCCGTGGCGGCGCAGCGCGGCGTAGTCCTCGGCGGCCCAGCGGTCATGGCCGGTGGCGGCCAGCAGGTCGAGCCGGCGGCCATCGCCGCGCCGATGGGTCGAGCATTCGAAGCCGCCGAGGAAGAAACTGTCGAACAGGCTGGGATGGTGCATCGTTTACCTCTGTGTCGTGTCGGGGACCGGTGGGGGGTGTTGGGCTTCGTCACTGCGTTCCTCAACCCAACCTGCATGTCACGTAGGTTGGGTTGAGCGAAGCGAAGCCCAACGAGCGGACTCCACCCCACCACCTCACCCCCCTCTGCATCATTCATCGCATCTCAACCCGCCACCGGCGCCAGGGCGCGCTCGGCTTCCTCGATGCGCTTGTAGGCGGCCAGCGCCTGCCCCACCACCTGGTCCATGTTGTAGTACTTGTAGGTGCCCAGGCGGCCGATGAAGGTGACGTTCGGCGTCGCCTCGGCGAGCTGCTGGTAGCGCCTGTAGAGCTCGGCGTTCTCCGGCCGCGGGATCGGGTAGTAGGGATCGCCCTCGGCCGAGGGGTATTCGTAGGTGACGCTGGTCTTCGGATGAATCTGGCCGGTGAGGTGCTTGTACTCGCTGATGCGCGTGTAGGGCACGTCCTCGCTGGGGTAGTTGACCGTCCCCACCGCCTGGAACTGCTCCTGGTCGAGCTGCTTGTGCTCGAACTTCAGCGAACGGTACGGCAGCCTGCCGAAGCGGTAGTCGAAGTACTCGTCGATCGGCCCGCAGAAGATCAGCTGGTCGTACCGCACCTCGTCACGGATCGCGCGGTAGTCGGTGTCGAGCATGATCTCGATGTTGGGGTGCGCCAGCATCTTCTCGAACATCTTCGTGTAGCCGTGCCTGGGCATCTGCTGGAAGCTGTCGGTGAAGTAGCGGTCGTCGGTGTTGGTGCGCGTGGGGATGCGCGCGGTGACCGACCTGTCCAGCTGCGACGGGTCGAGCCCCCACTGCTTGCGGGTGTAGCCGCGGAAGAACGTCTGGTACAGCTCGCGGCCGATGCCGTTAACCACCACGTCCTCGCTGGTGCGGATATCCGCCACCGGCTCGGCGCGGCTGGCGAGGAAATCCGCCGCCTCCTGCTCGGTGCTCATGTTCAGGCCGTAGAGCGTGTTCAGCGTGGTCATGTTGATCGGGATCGGCACCTGCTGGTCGCCGACCTGCGCCAGCACGCGGTGCTCGTAGGGCCGCCACTCGGTGAAGCGCGACAGGTAGTCGACGATGCGCTGCGAGTTGGTGTGGAAGATGTGCGGGCCGTAGCGGTGGATCAGCACGCCGGCCTCGTCGTAGTGGTCGTAGGCGTTGCCGCCGATGTGCGGACGGCGGTCGACCACCAGCACGCGCTTGTTCAGCCCCGCCGCCAGCCGCTCGGCCAGCACGCTGCCGGCGAAGCCGGCGCCGACGATCAGGTAGTCGAAGCCGCGTCCCGCGCTGGCGGGTCGATCGCCGGCGGCGCCGCCGAGGTGTTCGGGGTTGCCGTCCTGCGGGCTCAGATCGCGCATTGCATCTTCTCCTTCATCAGGCTCCAGGTGTGGTCCCAGGACATGTCGCCGAGGATTTCGTCGGCCGTGGCCAGCAGGCGGTCGCGGTCCCCGGCGTCGGCCAGCGCGGCTTCGGCCGCGGCGACGAAGGCCTCGGCGCCGTCGGCGATGCGCACGATGCCGGTGTCGCCATAGGTGCGCACCACGTCGGTGATCGGCGTGGACACCACCGGGCAACCACCGGCGAGGTATTCGGGGGTCTTGGTCGGGCTGATGAAGCGGGTCGATTCGTTCAGCGCGAAGGGCATGATCGCCACGTCCCAGCCGGCCAGGTACTGCGGCAGCTCGTCGTAGGTCTTGCCGCCCAGGTAGTGGATGTTGTCGCGCCGCGGCAGCTCGCCCGGGTCGAGCTTGACCACCGGGCCGACCAGCACGATCTGCCAGTCCGGCCGCGCCGCGGCGACCCGCTCGATCAGCGCGAGGTCGAGGCGTTCGTCGATCACGCCGTAGAAGCCCAGGCGCGGATGGGGGATTTCCGCCTGGTCGTCCGGGTCGTGCTGCGGCCGGCGTGCGGCGGCGAAGTGCTCGACGTCGACGCTGCTGGGGAACGGGTGGGCGTTGTCGTGGCGCTGGCGCTTGGCCTCGTAGAGGCTGTGGCCGCCGGTGAAGACCAGGTTGGCGCGGCACATCAGCTCCACCTCGCGCTCGATCAGCCGCGGCGGCGCGCCGCGGAAGGCCGACAGCTCGTCCATGCAGTCATAGACGATCAGGCTCGGCGCCAGGTGGCCGGAGAACGCCAGGCTCATCGGCGTGTAGTACCAGAGCAGCAATTCGTCGACGCCGAGCCGCTGCAGGTAGTCGTCGAGCAGCCGGCGCTGCGCGCGGTCCGCCTCCTCGCCCTCGCAGCCGGCCGGCAGGCGCGGGATCAGCACCTGCACGCCGTTCTCCTCGGGGCGCACCTCCAGCCAGGGCTCGGCGTCCTCGGTGGGGATCGGTTCCTCGTGGAACAGCACGTTGTAGTCGCGGGCGAAGCGCGACATCAGGTGCTGCGGGCGCTGGTAGACGAAGCTCCAGCGCAGGTGCGACAGGCACAGCAGGGTCGGCACCTGCTCGTCGAAGACCACCTCGGCCGGCGCCTGCCGCGCATCGCGGGATTTGCCGATGTCGTATTGGAAAGGGCCGGCCCAGCTCATCTGGCACCTCGTTTCGAGCGGCGGCGTCCCTGGCGGTTCCAGCCCGGACGCTCGGCACATTCAAAAGCCAGCGCAGCCCTGCGTAAGGCGTGTCGTCACGGCGCGCCGCGGGGGCATTCGGGGCCCGGCTCGCAACGCCGCCTGCCGGTAATGGACGGCAAGCGGCGTTGCAGGTTCCCGCCAATCATCCGATGGTGGGGCCACGGCCGCCCGGCTGGCGGATCGATGGAACTTGGCCGGAGGTTGTTCCGTCCCTATCTGCAGGACGCCAGTAGACCCGGCATCGGAACCCGCGCGCAGCCCGCCGTCGCCGTTCTGTTCCGTTACGCCGATCCCGATCACGGAGACTCATGCAGCGCCAGCCCGGCCAGCCGCAGTGTCCCGAACGTGTGCGAAAAAACTGCGAATTTCGGAGGTAGACGATGATTCTGGTGACAGGTGGAGCTGGCTACATAGGCTCGCATGCGGTGCTCGAACTGCTGCAGGCCGGGCATGAGGTGCTGGTGCTGGACAACCTGTGCAACAGCTCGCAGCTGGCGCTGGACCGGGTCGAGCAACTGGCCGGGCGGCCGCTGCATTTCGTCAAGGGCGACGTGCGCAACCGCGCCCTGCTCAACGCATTGTTCGCCGCCTATCCGATCAGCGCGGTGATGCACTTCGCCGGGCTCAAGGCGGTCGGCGAGAGCGTGCGCGAACCGCTGCGCTACTACGAGACCAACGTCAGCGGCAGTATCGCGCTGTGCCAGGCGATGGCCGAGGCGGGCATCTTCCGGCTGGTGTTCAGCTCCTCGGCCACCGTCTACGGCGAGTCGCCGCTGATGCCGATCACCGAGGAACGCCCCACCGGGGTGCCGACCAACCCCTACGGCCAGTCCAAGCTGATGGCCGAGAACGTGCTCAAGGGCCTGGCCAATTCCGACCCGCGCTGGTCGATCGGCCTGCTGCGCTACTTCAACCCGATCGGCGCCCATGAATCCGGGCTGATCGGCGAGGACCCCGACGGCGTGCCGAACAACCTGCTGCCCTACATGCTGCAGGTGGCGGTGGGCCGGCGAAAGCAGCTGAACGTCTACGGCGACGATTACCCGACCCCGGACGGCACCGGCGTGCGCGACTACATCCACGTGGTCGATCTGGTGCGGGGTCATCTCAAGGCGCTGGAGCGGCTCGAACAGGTGCACGGCGTCTCGCTGTGGAACCTCGGCACCGGCCAGGGCCATTCGGTGCGCGAGATGATCGCCGCCTTCGAGGCGGTCACCGGCCGGCCGCTGCCGCACGTGATCAAGCCACGCCGCGCCGGCGACATCGCCCAGTGCTGGTCCGACCCGGGCAAGGCCTGGCGGGAACTCGGCTGGCGCGCCGAGAAAGACCTGACGACCATGCTCGCCGATGCCTGGCGCTGGCAGAGCCGCAATCCGCGCGGCTACGCCGAGGAACGCAAGGCGCCGGCGGCACTGGCCAGCTGAACCGCCTCGGCGCAGCGGCAGCCGGCTAGAGGCCGCAGACGCTGCCGTCGCTGCGCGGATCGGCAGCGCCTTCGAGTACGCCAGTGGGGTGGCGCAGCAATGCTCCGGCATGGCCCATGGTGTCGCTGAAGGCCTCGTCCAGCACCTCGACCACGTGCCCGGCCGCGCGCAGTTGCTCGATCAGCTCCGGCGCGAAGCGATTTTCCAGCTTCAGGCTGGTGCTGACGTCGCCCCAGGTGCGGCCCAGCAGCCAGCGCGGCGCCGTGACCGCCGCCTGCAGATCGCTGCCCAGACGGTAGCGGCTGAACACCGCGGCCTGGGTCTGCGGCTGGCCTTCGCCGCCCATGGTGCCGTAGCTCAGCACCCTTCCATCGTCGAACAGCGCCAGCGCCGGATTGAGGGTGTGGAAGGGCTTGCGGCCCGGTTCCAGCGCCTGCAGCGCCTTGGGATCGAGGGAGAAGCTGATGCCGCGGTTCTGCCAGGCCACGCCCGTGGAGGGCAGCACGACGCCGGAACCGAATTCCCAGTACACGCTCTGGATGAAGCTCACCGCGCGCCCTTGCTGGTCGATGCAACCCATCCAGATGGTGTCGCCCGGGGCAGCGGGGCGGGGCCATTCCAAGGCTTTGTCTCGATCGACCGCTGCCACCAGGGCATCCAGGCTCGCAGGCGAGAGGAATTCCTGAGGATCGGCCGGCAGCCTGCGCGGGTCGGTGACCACGCGATCGCGGATCATGAATGCCTGCTTGGTCGACTCCACCAGCCCATGCACATGGGCGAAGCCTTCGGCCTCGGCCACCTTGAGGCGTTCGAACACGCCAAGGATCAGCAGCGAGGCCAGTCCCTGGGTCGGCGGCGGCATGTTGTACAGCGTCGCGTCACCCAGGCGTACCTGCAGCGGGGTAACCAGCTGCGCCCGGTAGGCCTGAAGATCGGCTAGGCGCAACGGGCTGCCAAACCGCTCCAGTTCGGCGGCCATGCTGGCCGCCAGCTCGCCCCGGTAGAAGTCATCCAGGCCCCTTTCTGCCAACTGCTCCAGGGTGCTGGCGAGGGCAGCCTGCTTCATCAGGCTGCCTTCGCTCGGCACCTGCCCGTCGTCGGTCAGGTAGACGTCGGCGAAGCCGGGCACATCCTTGAGTTCGTCGAACTTCACCCGCGTGAGGTGCGCCTGGCTGCGGCTGACCACGATGCCGCCGCGTGCTTGGCCGATGGCCTCGCCCAGCAGGTCGCGCAACGGCAACGGGTTCCCCCAGCCGGCGGCCACCTCCAGAGCCTTGGCCCAACCGCCGATGGTGCCGGCCACGGTCAGCGCCGCCTTGGGCCCACGGCTGGGAATCTGCTCGCAGCCGGCATAGAAGTCGCGGCTGGCCAGGGCCGCGCTGCTACCGCAGGCATCGATGGCCACAGGCGCCTTGCCCGGTTCATGGATCAGCCAGAAGCCGTCGCCGCCGAGGGCGTTCATGTGCGGATAGACCACGGCGATGCTGGCAGCCGCGGCGACCATGGCTTCGACGGCATTGCCACCGGCCTTGAGCACATCGCGGCCGGCCTGGGCGGCCAGGTGATGGGGCGCGACGAAGATGCCGCGGGTGGCGTGGGTACTTTTCAGCATGAGCGATCCTTAGAGCGAGAAAGCGCCGAACAGCATGCGGACAGCCGTCAGGGCGAGGAACAGGGCGAACAGGCGGCGCAGCAGGCTCGCGTTGATGGCATGGGCGATACGGGCCCCCCAGGGCGCGGTGAGCATGGTCACCGGGACGATCAGCGCCAGCCCGAGCAGGTTGACGTAACCCAGGGTGGCCGGCGGCAAGTGGCTCGCGCCCAGGCCGTTGACCAGATAGGCGAACGCGCCGGGCAGGCTGATCACCACCCCCAGGGCCGCGCCGGTGCCGACCGCGATATGCATGGGCGTGCGACAGGCATTGAGGATCGGCACGCTGAGGGTGCCGCCACCGATGCCCATCAGCGTCGACAGGCTGCCGATGAGCACTCCCAGCACCCCGGTGCCCGCTGCGCCGGGCAGGCCGTCGCGCAGGCTGAGGTTGCGCTCGAAAGCCATGTTCAGTGCCACCAGCAGGGCGATCACGGCGAAGATCGCCGCCAGCAACTGGCCACTGAGGTAGCCGCTGAGCAGCGCACCGATGAGCACGCCGATCAGGGTGCCGGGGATCAATGGCTTGAGCAGCTCCGGCTTGAGGCCGCCACGCCGGTAATGGGCGCGTGCCGAGATGATCGACGTCGGCACGATGGCCGCCAGCGAGGTCCCGACGGCCACGTGCATGCGCACCTCGGGATCGAGGCCGAGCAGGGTGAACAGGTGATACAGCACCGGCACGATGACGATGCCGCCACCGACCCCAAGCAGGCCGGCGAGGATGCCGGCTACCGCCCCCGTCAACAGCAGGGCGCTGACCAGCCCGGCCAGCCACAGCGGGCTGTAGGTAGAAAAGAATTCCATGATCGATTCTCCAGGCATTACCAGCCGACGGCCTTGGGCAACCAGGTGGCAAGAGTCGGGAAGCAAAACACCAGGGCCACGGCCAGGATCTGCAGCCCGACGAAAGGCAGGGCACCGGCATAGATGTCCCGGGTACTGATGCCCGGCGGCGCCACCCCCTTGAGGAAGAATAGCGACCAGCCGAAGGGGGGCGTGAGGAACGACATCTGCAGGTTCAGCGCCACCAGGATCGCCAGCCAGACCATATCGGTGCCATAGCCCATGAACACCGGCAGGAACATCGGCAAGGCGATGTAGGAGATCTCGATCCACTCCAGGAAGAAGCCGAGCACGAACAACAGCACCATGAGGAACAGGATCGCTCCCAGTTCACCGCCGGGCAGCAGGTCGAACAGGTCATGCACCAGCGCCTCGCCACCCAGGCCGCGGAAGGCCAGGGAGAAGGGCTGCGAGCAGAGCAGGATGAGGAAGATCATCGCGCTGATGCTCAGGGTGCCGTGCAGGGTCTGCTTGAGGGTGTCGCGGTTCAGCCGGCCGGCGCAGCCGGCAATCACCAGGGCGCCCAGGGCACCGATGGATGCAGCCTCGGTGGGTGCGGCCAGCCCGCCGATGATCGAGCCGAGCACGCAGACCACCAGCAGCAGCGGCGGCAATACCGATTTGGCGATGTTCTGCCGCAACTGTTTGCGGCTGATCAGCGCGCGCTCTTCGGCAGGGATCGCCGGGACCCACTGCGGGCGCAGCCAGCCGAGCAGCAGCATGTAGGCGACATAGACTCCGGCCAGCATCAGGCTGGGGATGAACGCCGCGGCGAAGATCGAACCCACCGACTCGCCGAGGATGTCGGCCAGCAGGATCAGCACCAGGCTCGGCGGAATGATCTGCCCGAGGGTGCCAGAAGCGCAGATGGTGCCGCAGGCCACGCTCGGCTTGTAGCCCCGCCGCAGCAACACCGGCAGGGTCAGCAGGCCGATGGTGACCACGGTGGCGCCGACGATCCCGGTGGAGGCGCCGAGCAGCACGCCCACCAGCACGATGGCCAGGCCCATGCCGCCATTCAGGCCGCCCATGGCCTGGCCGACCGTTTCCAGCATGTCTTCGGCAACCCTGGATTTCTCCAGCATCACGCCCATGAAGGTGAACAGCGGTATCGCCAGCAGCGTGTAGTTGCTGACCACGCCGAACATGCGGGCCGGCAACAGGCTGAAGAGCATCGGGCCGAAGCCGATCAGGCCGGCGACAAAACCGGATACGGCCAGGGATATGGCCACCGGCACGCCGACCATCATCATCGAGAAAAAGGCGAACACCATCAGGATCGCCAGCCATTCATTGGGACTCACGGCAAGGCTTCCTCGGGCATGGGTTGGGGAGCGGGCAGGCCCCGCAGGGCGCGCAGGGTATCGGCGATGCCTTGCAGGCCGAACAGGGCGAATCCCAGCGGCAGGAAAGCCTTGACCAGATAGCGATGCGGCAAGCCCCCCGGATCCGGCGAGCCTTCGCTGATCTGGTAGGACTGCATCATGTAGCGCCAGCAGACCCAGGCCAGGAACAGGCCGATCAGGCAAGTGGCCAGGGCACTGAACAGATCCACCGCGGCGCGGGTGCGCGGTTGGAACTTCTCGTAGATGAAATCCACCCGCACGTCGGCGCGATGCTTCAGCACGTAGGCGATGCCAAGCATGGCGATGGGTGAAATCAGGAACCACTCCAGCTCCTGCAGCGCCACCGGGCTCACGGAAAAGCCATAGCGGATCAGCACGTTGGCCGAAACCAGCAGGACCAGCACCAGCACGCATCCGCGTGCCAGGCCGCCCAGGGTCTCGACCAACTGCTCCAGGCGGTTGATCACGGCAAACATCACCTCAGGCCCCCAGATCCAGGAAACCTTTCTCGCCGGTCGCCGACCAGGAGCTGTATTTCTTGCGGAAGGCCATGAAGTGGTCATGCACCTTGCGCGTCGTCGGATCGGCCGCAGCCATGCTGGCCAGGGTGTCTTGGGTCACTTCGCGCAGGCGGGTGACGATATCGCCCGGCAAGGGCTTGGCGATCACCCCCTCGTTGCTCACCAGGTCTTCCAGCGCATCGGCGTTGACCGCATCGGACCAGGCCAGGCTCTCGGCATTACAGGCCTGGGCGCAGATGCGCACGATCGCCTGCAGGTCGGCCGGCAGGCTCTCCCAGGCCTTCTTGTTGATGATCAGCTCAGTGACGTTGGTCGGCTCGTGCCAGCCCGTGGTGTAGTAGTTCTTGGCCGCCTTGTGCAGGCCCATGCGGCGATCCTGGTAAGGGCCGACGAATTCGGCGGCATCAATCACCCCGCGCTCCAGGGCCGGGAAGATCTCCCCGCCGGGCAACAGCCGCACGGCGACGCCCAGCTCGCTGTAGACCTTGCCGGCCAGGCCGGGGATACGCATCTTCAGGCCCTTGAGGCTGTCGACGCCATCCAGCGGCTGGCGGAACCAGCCGGTCATCTGGGTGCCGGTGTTGCCCATCGGCATCGGCACCAGGCCATGGGGCTCGTAGAGTTCCTCCCACAGCTTCAGGGCGTCACCGTTATACAACCAGGCATTCATGCCCTGGGTGTTCATGCCGAAGGGCACGGCGGTGAAATACTGCGCGGCGGGGATCTTGCCAGCCCAGAAATAGGCGTTGGCGGCATTCATCTCGACCAGCCCGCTGGACACGGCGTCGAAGCCCTCCAGCGCCGGAATCAGCTCGCCAGCGGCGAAATGCTGGATTTTCAGCCGGCCATTGGACATGGCCTCGACCCGCTTGCAGAAATCTGTCGGGCTACCCGGCCCCTGGACATAGAACGGCGAGCCCGGGGCATAGGCGTTGGTCATTTTCCAATTGAAGGTCTTGTCGCTGGCGGCGGTCGCGATCGCCGGGGCGCCCAGGGCCAGGCCGGCGCCGGCGGCTACGGCTCCAGCACCGAGGAATTTACGACGGTTGAGGCTCATGACGGATCTCCTGTTGCACAGTCCGTGATTCCAATCGGCGGGGTGCCTATCGGATGTAAAGTCGTGCGCAAGCCCTGGAGCAACAGCCGTGCCAGCCCCAATATCTTTATAACTTATTGATTTTTAATCATTTATCTTGGATTCCAAAAAATCGACCGCTCACTGGGTTGCACAAAAAATACGCATCCGCGGCATCGGCTTCGTGACGAAACGGCGGAACGACCTGCCGAATCGATACATTCGTCAGCTTGGTGAAACCACTTCGATTCGATCGGGCATTAGCGAACCGTCACGGCTAGCGAATGTCAGCTACGCACCATGAAGAGGCGCCAGGCCCCGTTATAAGGCATCGCCGGTCTCATAACCGGGCACCACCGCGGCGGTGCTTCACTCGCGTTAGCAGGGCCTTGCAGTCCACCGTGAGAATTTCCGGGTGGTTGAAGATGTGCTCGCGGACGAAAGCGTCGAAGGTCTCGTAACTGTCCGTGAGGGTATGGATATGCAGGCTTTTCAGGTCGCTCATGATGTACAGGCTGACCACCTCCACGGTACCCGCCAGCCGCTCGGCCACCGCCTCGATGGCCGCGGGCGCAACGGTCAGGTCGATGAAAGTGGAGATCCCCTTGCCGAGCTTTTCCGGGTTGACCACGGCGGTGAATTTCTCGATCACCCCGCTTTCCACCAGTGCCTGCACGCGGGTACGGGCATGCGCGCGGGAAATGTTCAACTGGCGGGCGATATCGGCGAAGGACGTACGCGAGTCCTTGATCAGAATGTTGAGCAGTGCATTGTCCAGCTTGTTCATGGCAGGGTTTCCGTGGCGCAGAGAACGCATGGGATGCGTGTTGCATGCCAGCCGCGCCGGGCGCCCTGCCTGCGTCCCGGGGATTAGCCTTGCATCTCCCGCGTCAGCCATTCGGCCAGCTGCTCGGCCCGGCGGTCCATGCGTCGCGTTGGCACCCACAGCGCCAGCTTCGCCTCGGTTTCGACGAAGCCCCAGGGCGCCAGCAGGCGCCCGGCGGCCAGGTCGTCGGCCACCAGCTGCTGCGGGGCGATGGCCACGCCGAGGCCGGCCAGCGCCGCCTCCAGCAGGAAATAGAGGTGTTCGAAGCTCTGCCCCAGCCGGAGCTGCGCCGGCTCCAGGCCGTTGCCGCGCGCCCAGCGCGGCCAGGCCTGCGGGCGCGAGGCGGTATGCAGCAGCGCTTCGCCGAGCAGGGCCACGGGCGGGGCGTCACGCAGGGCGGCGCAGCGCGGATGATGCGGGCTGAGCACCGGGCCGATGCGTTCGGCGGCCAGCTCGAACACCCGCATGTCCGCCGGCCAGGGCGGCTCGGCGTACCACAGCGTGGCGTCCAGCCCGGGCCGGCGCGGGTCCAGCTCGCCCTCGCTGGCCGACAGCTGCAGGCGCAGCTCCGGCAGCTCGCGGTTGAGCCGGTCCAGCCGCGGGATGAACCAGCGCGCCAGCAGGCTGCCAGGGCAACCGAGCACGAACGGCGCCTCGGCGGTCTGCCGCTGCAGTTCGGCACAGGTGCTGCGCAGGCGCTCGAAGGCATCGCTGGCGGCATCGCGCAGGCGCAGGCCGGCATCGGTGAGTTTTACGCCGCGTCCTTCCTTGGCCAGCAGGGCCAGGCCAAGCTGCTCTTCCAGTTGCCTAACCTGCCGGCTGATGGCGCCGTGGGTGACGTGCAGCTCGCTGGCCGCCTGCTTCAGGCTGCCGAGACGGGCCACGGCCTCGAAGGCGCGCAAGGCGTTGAGTGGCGGGAGGCCGGCTTGCATAGTTGAGTTTTCCTGACGAGTTGCAGCGATCTTATCGCTTTTTTTCCCCGCCGCATCCGGTTAGGGTGCATGCAATCGCGTAGGAGCGGGCCATGCCCGCGAACCGGTAGCCCGGTCATTGGCGTGGTTTCATTCGCGGCCAAGGGCCGCTCCTACAAAAGAACTCCAGGAGATCGCTCATGACTTCATACCGCAACGGCCCCGACGCCCGCGGCCTGTTCGGCTCGTTCGGCGGCCAGTACGTCGCCGAAACCCTGATGCCGCTGATCCACGAGCTGGCTGCCGAATACGAGAAGGCCAAGCAGGACCCCGAATTCGCCAAGGAGCTCGCCTACTTCCAGCGCGACTACGTCGGCCGCCCCTCGCCGCTGTACTTCGCCGAACGCCTGACCGAGTTCTGCGGCGGCGCGAAGATCTACCTCAAGCGCGAGGAGCTGAACCACACCGGCGCGCACAAGATCAACAACTGCATCGGCCAGATCCTCCTGGCCCGGCGCATGGGCAAGCAGCGCATCATCGCCGAGACCGGCGCCGGCATGCACGGCGTGGCCACCGCCACCGTGGCCGCGCGCTTCGGCATGCAGTGCGTGATCTACATGGGCACCACCGACATCGACCGCCAGCAGGCCAACGTCTTCCGCATGAAGCTGCTCGGCGCCGAGGTGATTCCGGTCACCGCCGGCACCGGCACGCTCAAGGACGCCATGAACGAGGCGCTGCGCGACTGGGTGACCAACGTCGACAGCACCTTCTACCTGATCGGCACCGTCGCCGGCCCGCACCCCTACCCGGCCATGGTCCGCGACTTCCAGGCGGTGATCGGCAAGGAGACCCGCGACCAGCTGCAGGCCCAGGAAGGCCGCCTGCCCGACTCGCTGGTGGCCTGCATCGGCGGCGGCTCCAACGCCATGGGCCTGTTCCACCCGTTCCTCGACGACGCCAGCGTGAAGATCATCGGCGTCGAAGCCGCCGGCTACGGCATCGAGACCGGCAAGCACGCGGCCAGCCTCAACGGCGGCGAACCCGGCGTGCTGCACGGCAACCGCACCTTCCTGCTGCAGGACGACGACGGCCAGATCATCGACGCCCACTCCATCTCCGCCGGCCTGGATTACCCCGGCATCGGCCCCGAGCATGCCTGGCTGCACGACATCGGCCGCGTCGAGTACACCTCGATCACCGACCAGGAGGCGCTCGACGCCTTCCACCAGTGCTGCCGCCTGGAAGGCATCATCCCGGCGCTGGAGTCGTCCCACGCGCTGGCCGAAGTGTTCAAGCGCGCGCCGAAGCTGCCGAAGGACCATCTGATGGTGGTCAACCTGTCCGGCCGTGGCGACAAGGACATGCAGACCGTCATGCACCACTTTGCCGAACAGGAGGAGCGCATATGAGCCGCCTCGAGACCCGCTTCGCCGAACTCAAGCAGCAGGGCCGCGCCGCCCTGGTCACCTTCGTCACCGCCGGCGACCCGGACTATGCCACCTCCCTGGCCATCCTCAAGGGCCTGCCGGCCGCCGGTGCCGACGTGATCGAGCTGGGCATGCCGTTCACCGACCCGATGGCCGACGGCCCGGCGATCCAGCTGGCCAACCTGCGCGCCCTGGCCGGCAAGCAGAACATGCTCAAGACGCTGCAGATGGTCCGCGAATTCCGCACGCAGGATCAGACCACCCCGCTGGTGCTGATGGGCTACTTCAACCCCATCCACCACTACGGCGTGCCGCGCTTCGTCGAGGATGCGCTGGCCGCCGGCGTCGACGGCCTGATCGTCGTCGACCTGCCGCCGGAGCACAACGAGGACCTCTGCGACCCGGCCCAGGCCGCGGGCATCGACTTCATCCGCCTGACCACCCCGACCACCGACGACAAGCGCCTGCCGGTCGTGCTGAACGGCAGCTCGGGCTTCGTCTACTACGTCTCGGTGGCCGGCGTGACCGGCGCGGGTTCGGCGACGCTGGAGCATGTCGAGCAGGCCGTCGCCCGCCTCAAGCGCCACACCGAGCTGCCGGTGTGCGTCGGCTTCGGCATCCGCACCCCGGAACAGGCGGCGGCCATTGCGCGTCTCGCCGAGGGCGTGGTCGTCGGTTCCGCACTGGTCGACCAGATCGCCAATGCCAAGACCGGCGAGCAAGCCGTCGAGGGCGTACTCGGCCTGTGCCGCGAGATCAGTGCCGGGGTACGCGGCGCGCGCGGCTGACCCCTCTGGTATCGAAGAGCCGCCGCCCGGTCATCCGGGCGGCGGCTTTTTTGTGGCCAACCCTGGCGGCCACCGCCGGGTCGTTGCGAGCGGCGGCAAAACTTCGCCCGGAAGTTTTTGGTCTCGGCCTGAAAGGGGTCTATAACCGACCGTCGATGACGACTATCGACCGGCTCGATTTCGACCGCCCCGGTCGCACGCGTAACATGCTGCGCACACCCGTATCCACTCGAGGAGATCGCCATGCCTGATACCGCCTACGTACCGCCGAAGGTCTGGAGCCACGACGCGCCCTCCGGCGGCAAGTTTGCCAATATCAACGCCCCGACCGCCGGTGCGCGCGAGGAGAAGGCGCTGCCGGTGGGCAAGCACCCGCTGCAGCTGTATTCGCTGGCCACGCCCAATGGAGTGAAGGTCGGCATCATGCTCGAAGAGCTGCTCGCCCTCGGCCACAGCGGCGCCGAGTACGACGCCTGGCTGATCAGCATCGGCGATGGCGACCAATTCGGCAGCGGCTTCGTCGAGATCAACCCGAACTCGAAGATTCCCGCACTGGTGGATCGCAGCGTCGACGGCGAACCGTTGCGGGTGTTCGAGTCCGGTTCGATCCTGGTCTACCTGGCGGAGAAGTTCGGCGCCTTCCTGCCCACCGAAATCCGCGCGCGCACCGAGACGCTCAACTGGCTGTTCTGGCAGATGGGCTCGGCGCCCTTCCTCGGCGGCGGTTTCGGCCACTTCTATGCCTACGCCCCGGAAAAGTACGAATACCCGATCAACCGCTACGCCATGGAAACCAAGCGCCAGCTCGACGTGCTCGACCGCCAGCTGGCCGGGCATCGCTACATCGCCGGCGACGACTACAGCATCGCCGACATGGCCATCTGGCCCTGGTACGGCGGGCTGGTACTGGGCGAGCTGTACGACGCCGCCGAATTCCTCTCGGTGCAGGAATACCGGCACGTGCAGCGCTGGGCGAAGGAGATCGCCGCACGCCCGGCGGTCGTCCGCGGGCGCAAGGTCAACCGCAGCTGGGGCGACGAGTCCGAACAGGCGCCCGAGCGCCACAGCGCGGCGGACCTCGACTGAGCCGCCGCCAATCCTCGCAGGGTGGAAAACGGCGCGGCCTTTTCCACCTCCCTGCGCCACCCAGCGCCTGCCGCAACCGTGCTGCGGCCAGCCTCAATCCACCCCGACGAAGCCACCGGTCTGGTGCTGCCACAGCCGCGCATAGAGGCCGCCGCGTTCGATCAGCTCGGCGTGGGTGCCGCTCTCGATCACCTGGCCCTGGTCGATCACCACCAGCCGATCCATGCGCGCGATGGTCGACAGCCGATGGGCGATGGCGATCACCGTCTTGCCTTCCATCAGGGTATCCAGGCTCTCCTGAATCGCCGCCTCGACCTCCGAATCCAGCGCCGAGGTGGCTTCGTCGAGCACCAGGATCGGCGCGTCCTTGAGCAGCACCCGGGCGATGGCGATGCGCTGCCGTTGCCCGCCGGAGAGCTTCACGCCGCGCTCGCCGACCATCGCCTCGAAGCCCTTGCCGCCCTGGCCGTCGTCCAGGGTCTTGATGAACGCGTCCGCGCGGGCCTTGCGTGCCGCGGCCCAGAGTTCTTCCTCGGTGGCATCGGGCTTGCCGTAGCGCAGGTTGTCGCGGATCGAACGGTGCAGCAGCGCGGTGTCCTGGGTGACCACGCCGATACTGGCGCGCAGGCTCTCCTGGCTGACCTCGGCGACGTTCTGCCCGTCGATCAGGATGCGCCCGCTCTCCAGGTCATAGAGGCGCAGCAGCAGGTTGACCAGCGTCGACTTGCCCGCACCGGACGGCCCGACCAGGCCGATCTTCTCGCCCGGGCGAATATCGATGGTCAGCCCGCTGATCACCCCGCCGTTTTTGCCGTAATGGAAATGCACATCCTCGAAGCGCACGGCGCCCTGCTCCACCTGCAGCGGCCTGGCGTCCTCACGGTCGAGCACGTCGCGCGGCCGGACGATGCTCTTCATGCCGTCCTGCACGGTGCCGACGTTCTCGAAGATGCCGTTGACCACCCACATGATCCACTCGGCCATGTTGTTGATGCGGATCACCAGGCCCAGCGCCAGGGCGATGGCGCCGGTGCTGATCAGCGCCTCGCGCCACAGCCACAGCGCCAGCGCGCCGGTGCCGACGATCAGCACGCCGTTCATGCAGGTGATGAGGCAATCCAGGCTGGTGATCACCCGCGACTGCAGGCGGAACTTGCCGAGCAGCTCCTGCATCGCCTCGCGGGCGTAGCTCTCCTCCTCCCGCGAATGGGCGAACAGCTTGAGCGTGGCGACGTTGCTGTAGCCGTCCACCACCCGCCCCATCACCTTCGAACGCGCCGCCGACGCCGCCGCCGAACGCGCGCGGATACGCGGCACGAAGTACCAGAGCGCGGCGCTGTAGCCGACGATCCACAGCAGCAAGGGCACGATCAGGCGCAGATCGGCGGCGGCGAACAGGTACAGCGCGCTGCCGGCATAGACCATCACATGCCACAGCGCATCGATCACCTGCATGGCCGAATCGCGCAGCGACGGCCCGGTCTGCATCACGCGCTGGGCGATGCGCCCGGCGAAGTCGTTCTGGAAGAAGTTCAGGCTCTGCTTGAGCACGTAGCGATGGTTCTGCCAGCGGATCAGATTGGTCAGCCCCGGGTTGATCGCCTGATGCGTCAGCAGGTTGTGCAGGCCGAACACCAGCGGCCGGATGATCAGCGCCACCGCCGCCATCCACAGCAACGCGTTGCGGTGCTCGGCGAAGAAGGTCCGCGCGTCGTCGGTCGCCTGCGCCATATCGATCAACTGGCCGAGAAAGCTGAACAGCGCCACCTCGATCAGCGCCGCGAAAAAGCCGACCACCAGCACGGCCGTCATCAACGGCCAGACCTGCTTCAGGTAATGGGCATAGAAGCGCAGCATCCCGGCCGGCGGCGCAACGTCCGGGCTGGGCGTGAAGACATCGATCAGGTTTTCGAAACGGCGGAACAACATGGGAGGGTCTGCTTTGTGGCGAGGTGGGCGAACGTCTTTCGCAAATACGACCGCTCGGGCGCGGCATCCCGGTTGGACGCCCCGAGCCCGCGAGCGTTTCGCCAACCACATGCCCTGCCCGTCGATTCGCATCGGTGGACAAGCGCAGCGTTGTCCACCCTACGCCACTCGGCCTTCTCTGCCGACACCGGACATGCGTAGGGTGGAAAACGGCGAAGCCTTTTCCACGCGTTACGTCCAGGCTACCTCGCTACCCCTTCGAAACCGATTCCGGACGCAGATACGGCAGCATATGCGCCACATAATCCGCCTTGCCCAGCTCGATCCCTTCCTTACGCAAGATCGAATACGCGGTCATCACATGAAAATAGAACTGCGCCAGCGTCCAGTCACGGGCGTATTGCTCCGCGGTCAGATCGAAGATCATCCCGTTTGCCAGCTCGTGGGCGATTGGCTTGTCCGTGTTGGCATCCAGCGCATCGGCCGCGAGGCCGTCGAGCAACGCCACCGTCTCATCGATCCGGGCATAGGCATCGGCCAGCGTGCCCGGCCGCTCGCCGGCCTGCCGCCCCTCGTCCAGCAGCTCGTTGATAGCAGCCGGGAAGGCCTCGCCTCTCAGCCGGCACACGGCCTCTCGCGCCTGCACGCAGGCAAAGCGAACCTGAGTCGACAGCGGAAACATATCGGGCGCCAACCGCGCGGATAACAACGCCTGCGCCTCGGATTCCGGTAGCTGGGCCTGCGCCTTCTTCAGCCAGCCTGAGAGGGTTTTGAGCATTTGCGTGTAGGTGGGGACGAGGAGAGTCGTTAGCTGCATGGATGCTTACCTTCGGGGGATTGAATGGCAAAGGTACGCCGAAAAATTTCCAATGGCTTATGAGGCTAGCGGCCTGAAAGGTAAATAAATCTGTCCATTTTTTGGTCCTTTTTTGTCGTCCCTTTTTTGTCAGAGCCAATAGCTCGGCTCGGTGACAAGACAAACGCCCACCGAAAACCACAATTTGCCTTTACTACCGCACAAGCGGCACGGCCAGGAGCTATTCCGGCCAACTGTTAGATGAATAACGTGAGGCTCCCGTTTGACTTTGTGTTTTCGCTATTGGTTTATCATGTAAAAATTCTGTTCTGCAGTGCGGGCATATATTTGCATCGCGCCGTGCAGTTTCTTTGCACTGTGGACAGCGCTTCAATATTGACGCGAACAGCGAGTGCGGCAAGGCAACAATAAAAATGAGAGCACCATATATCCACCAGACAAAGAAGCGACGCCCTTTAAGGGCTGCAATTATGGCTGGAATAAGACCTAAAACCAATGCAATGAAAAAGATCATGGAATTTCCTATGGTGTGCATTTAGCTGCGTTTCGATTGATTTGCCTAGAATAACAAAGGGGCAGATTTATTTTTCTAGCAGGACGGAACATCTGCGAATAATAAATCTGCCACCTTTTCTCTCGCTTTTCTCCTCGGCAAAACGCCACTCGCCACGTGTATCGAACTGGCATTGGGAGCGAACAGGGAAAAAGCGCGCCATCTATACCTTCCTTGGAAACGGGCCGGTGCAACGTCAAGTTGCCGCAGCGGAACGTGATCGAATGCGCAATTGCTGCGCGTGATGGCACATTAGCCACTGCTTCCCTACGGGTAAAGCAGACGATGGATTAATCCTCGCTTTTCCTATTGCCACCTGATGTGTCATTGGCCCTGGGCGTGCGGGTGTTCGCCCTGTTGATCGGCTGCAGGGCAGCGGCCAATCAAGATGCGATCGGCACCCCCTGGTTGAAGCTATTCACCACTGCCGCCAGACTCCACCACTCCGCTCCCATCCACACGCCCCCACCTTATGAAAACCAACCTCGACGAAATGCTCGCCTTTGTCAGCGTGGTCGACAGTGGCTCGATCAGCGCTGCGGCCGAGCAGCTGGAACAGACCGCCTCTGGCGTCAGCCGGGCGTTGAGTCGGCTGGAAGAGAAGCTGGCGGTGACGCTGTTGCGCCGCACCACGCGGCGGCTGGAGCTGACCGAGGAAGGCGAGGCATTTCTCGGCCAGGCGCGGCGCATCCTGGCCAGCGTGGAGGAAGCCGAGGAACAGATGGCGCTGCGACGGCAGGCGCCGGCCGGGCGCTTGCGGGTCAATACCGCGTCGCCGTTCATGCTGCATGTGATCGTGCCGCTGATCGGCGATTTCCGTGCGCGCTATCCGCTGATCGAGCTGGAGCTGCACAGCGATGACCGTATCGTCGATCTGCTGGAGCGACGCATCGATCTGGCCATCCGCATCGGTGCCCTGCCCGACTCCAGCCTGCATGCGCGGCCGCTGTGCCACAGCTTTCGGCGCGTGCTGGCGAGCCCGGGCTATCTGGCGCGGCATGGCACGCCGCAACAGGTCGAAGAGCTGGCCGGACACAGCCTGATCGGCTTCACCGAGCCGGACACCCTCAATGACTGGCCGCTGCGCCATGAGCTCGGCGAGGCTTGGCGCATCACGCCATCGCTGCGCGCTTCCAGCGGCGACACCGTGCGCGAACTGGCGCTGGCCGGCGAAGGCCTGGCCTGCCTGTCGGATTTCATGACAGGCAAGGATCGCGAGCGCGGCGAGCTGGTGGAGGTGCTGGCGGCGCAGCGGGTCGACGTGCGCCAGCCGATCAACGCGGTGTACTACCGCAACACCGCGCTGGCCTCGCGCATCGCCTGTTTTCTCGATTACCTGAGCGAGCGCCTGGGTGCCGACGGGCCACACGTTTGAGCCCGTCCCCGGCCAAACGGCAAGCCACTCGCTACTAGTCGTTACCCGGGCCCGGCATGGGTTCATGCCGGGCGACGGGTACGTTCGGCTGGAGCACAACGCAGCGGGCGGCTCCGATCAGGGAACCGTCACCGTCGCTGCGGTCTTAGCTCTGGATAAACGACGCCGACTGGCGTTTCATTCGCTCTTCGCCGCGCCCGGATCGGCCGGCGTATCGCCTTCTTCACAAAGGACCGCCCCATGAGCATCGCCCCCAACGCCGGACGCCTGCCCGACCCGCACACCCTGACTCATCTGCCGCGCCTGGTGGCGCGCTACTACAGCGACCGGCCGGACCCGTCCGACCCGGCGCAGCAGGTGGCGTTCGGCACCTCCGGGCATCGCGGCTCCTCGCTCAAGGGCAGCTTCAACGAGTGGCACATCCTCGCCACCACCCAGGCGATCTGCGATTACCGCCGCCAGGAAGGCATCGACGGCCCGCTGTTCATGGGCATGGACACCCATGCGCTGTCCGAGCCGGCGTTCGTCTCGGCACTGGAAGTGCTGGCGGCCAACGGCATCGAGACGCGTATCGACGCCGGCTGCAGCGAAACCAGCGGCGAGCCGGGCTACACGCCGACCCCGGCGATCTCCAACGCGATCCTCAGCTACAACCGCGGCCGCGCGAGCGGGCTGGCCGATGGCATCGTCATCACGCCGTCGCACAACCCGCCGGGCGATGGCGGCTTCAAGTACAACCCCAGCAATGGCGGCCCGGCCGACACCGGCGTGACCCAGTGGATTCAGGAGCGCGCCAATGCGCTGCTGGTCGCCGGTCTCGATGGCGTCAAGCGCATGGATTACCGCCAGGCGCTGAAAGCCGCGACCACCCAGCGCTTCGATTTCATCGACGCCTATGTCGGCGGGCTGGAGCGGGTGATCGACCTCGACGCCATCCGCGGCTCGGGCCTGAAGTTCGCCGTCGACCCGCTGGGCGGCGCCGGTGTGCACTACTGGCCGCGCATCGCCGAGCGCTTCGGCCTGCCGCTGGAGGTGCTGTCCACGGTGGTCGACCCGACCTTCCGCTTCATGCGCCTGGACTGGGACGGCAAGATCCGCATGGACTGCAGCTCGCCGCACGCCATGGCCGGGCTGATCGAGAACAAGGACCGCTTCGACGTGGCCTTCGCCTGCGACACCGACCACGACCGCCACGGCATCGTCACCCGCTCCGGCGGGCTGATGAACCCCAACCATTACCTGGCGGTGGCCATCGAATACCTGTTCACCCATCGCCCGGGCTGGAGCACCGAGGCCGGCATCGGCAAGACGCTGGTGTCCTCGTCGATGATCGACCGCGTCGCCGCCGGCATCGACCGCCGCCTGGTGGAAGTGCCGGTGGGCTTCAAATGGTTCGTCGACGGCCTGATGGACGGCAGCCTGGGCTTCGGCGGCGAGGAATCGGCCGGCGCTTCGTTCCTCGACAAGCAGGGCGGCGCCTGGTCCACCGACAAGGACGGGCTGATCCTCGGCCTGCTCGCCGCGGAGATCACCGCAGTCACCGGCAAGGACCCGAGCGAGCGCTACCAGGCACTGACCGACCGCTTCGGTGCGCCGGTGTACCAGCGCATCGACGCCGCGGCCAATCGCGAGCAGAAGGCGCGCCTGGGCAAGCTGTCGGCATCGCAGGTCACGGCGAAGGAGCTGGCCGGCCAGCCGATCACGCGCATCCTCACCGAGGCCCCGGGCAACGGCGCGGCCATCGGCGGGCTGAAGGTGGAAACGGCGAACGGCTGGTTCGCCGCGCGGCCGTCCGGCACCGAGGACGTGTACAAGATCTACGCCGAGAGCTTCGAGGGCGAGGCGCACCTGGCGCGCATCCAGGCCGAGGCCAAGGCGCTGGTGGATTCGGTGCTGGCCGGCTGAGCGCGGCGCTTCGCCGAAACGGTTGGCGACCCGTCCCTTTTCGTTCGTGACGCCTACGACAACCACGGCGGCTGAGCCGGCCGGCGCGCCGGACGCCGCCGGGCACGCGGCCTGAGCCGGCGCCAGCCGAGCAACACGCCGCTCAGGCTGATCACCAGCACGCCCGTACTGAAGGCCAGCAGCAGGCCGTCGCGCAGCAGCGGCCGCTCTAGCAAGGGCAGCCAGTCCCAGCTGTGCAGCAGCTTGAACGCCCAGCGCACCGCACGCCGGCGCTGGTCGAGCTGTTCGATGACCATGCCGCTGTAGGGGTCCAGGTGCAGCCAGGTGGCGGCCGGATCGTCGAAGCGCACGCGCAGCAGCGGCAACCGGCGCGGCAGTTGGCTGTACAGGCTCGGCTCGGCGCGCGTGTAGTAGTGGAAATCCTCCTGCTCCAGCCAGTCGAACCGCAGCCGCTGGCCGGGCCAAGCTGCGCTTGCTAGGCGTTGCAGCTCATCAGGCTCGAAGCGCAGCCGCGCCGGCTCGCTCAAGTCTGCCGGCAGGATGCGCGTCGCTCCCTGGGCATCGCTACCGAGCAGGTATGGCCGATCGCCGAGCATGTGCCACTGCAGCTCCACCGCGGCGAGGCCGGCCTGACGCAGGCACTGCAGGGCCGGCGCCAGCGCCGTGGGCAACGCCTCGGCACGCAGCGGCACCCGCTGCAGCGTGCCAGCGGCGACCGTCGAGCGCTTGTCGAACAGGCCCCAGGGTTCCATCGACAGCAGGCCGCTGATCAGCCAGAGCAGCAGCACCCCGCCGAACAGCAGGCCGCCGACGTGATGCAGGCGACCGGCGCCGGCCGGGTAGGGCGAGTGCGAGCCGTTGCGGTAGCGCCCGGTGAAACGCCAGCGCAGCAGGCCGATCAGCATGCCCAGCAGCACCAGCACCGCGCCGAGCAGGGCGCCATAGACCAGCAGCGGCGACCAGGCCGCCTTCGGCATCACCTCGCGCAACGGGTAGAGCCAGTGCAACCAGGCACCGAGCCGGTTCCAGGCCCGCTCGCGGGCGCTGGCATCGCGCACCACCAGCCCGCTGTGGCTGGAGACGTAGAGCAGGTGCCGTCCGGCATCGTCGGCCTGCACCCGGTACAGCGGGCGCTCGCGGGCCAGCGCATGGTTGCGCGTCCAGGCATCTTCTTCGACCCGATCGAGCAGGCGCACGTCGGCCCCGCGGGCAAACTGCCGCGCGCTGGCCAGCGCCTCGACGGGGCCGATGCGTTCGATGCGCCGACCGCTGCGCGCGTCCACCGCCCGCAGCGGTCCGTCGCCATAGTCCAGCAGGTAGCGCGGCGCGCCGCCGGCACCGGTCAGGCGCAGACTGAGCGGGGTACGCGGATCGCCACTGGCGGCAAGCGCCGCAGCCGGCGCGATGCAGCAGCCGGCATCCAGCGGTGCCAGTCGCGCCAGATGCTCGGCCGGCGTCAGCTTGGGATAGCCGACGAAGAGCATCACCACGCCACTGACGACCCAGGCCAGGACGAACAGCCCCAGGGCGATGCCGAGCCAGCGATGCATCAGGTACAGGTAGCGCTTCATGCCGGTCAGAAGTCCAGGGTCACGGCGGCATACAGCGTGCGGCCATCGCCCGGCGCATGCAGGGTCTGCGCGCCGTCGTACCAGACGTATTCGTGGTAGCGGTCGGTGAGGTTCTTCAGCTGCAGGTCGACGGCCAGCTGCTCGGTCAGCTGGTAGCTGGCGCCCAGGTTGAACAGCACGTAGCCGCCGAACTTGCCCTGGGTATTCTCGCGCTCGAGGTAGTAGTCGCTCTGGCCGTTGAGCCAGGCGCTGAGCTGCAGGTCCGGCGTCGCCTGGTAGCTGCTGCCGGCCGAGTACAGCCGGCGCGGCACGTGGTCGATCTCCTGGCCCTGGCTGGCCGGCAGGCTGGGGTCGGCCTTTTCGATCTCGGAGAACTGCCAGGAGTGCGCCAGCCACAGATTCAGATCGCTGGCGGGGTAGAGATTGAGCTGGGCGTCGTAGCCCCAGCGCCGAGTCTGGCCGAGGTTTTCCGACTCGCCGCGGGGATCGTTGAGCCGGCGCCGCACCTCGTCCGTGGCGACCTGCTCCCAGTAGGCGACGCGGCCGTCGATCCAGTGCGCCGGGCTGAACTTGATGCCGGTTTCCCAGCCGTCATTGATCGACGGCGAGAGATCGCTGGTGCGCGGCGGCACCTTGTAGGCGGCCGCGCCGGTACCGATCTGGAAGGTCCGGCCCCAGTTGCCATACAGGCTCAGCTGCTCGATGGGGGTGTAGATCAGGCTGATCTTCGGCTGCTCGATGCTGCCGTAGTCGTTGACGGCGTAATCGTTGCCACTGAGCTCGTCGGTGAAATCGCCCTTGATGCGATCGACACGGAACGCCGGAATGATCTTCAGCGATTCCACCGGCTGGATCACCGCCTGCAGGTAGGCGCCGTAGCTGTCGTAGTCGAAGCGCTGGTGGCGGGTCTGGGTCACGACCTGGCGTTCGACGGTGGTGTAGCGCTCGCTGCGGTTGCGCTGCTGCTCGGTGTCCAGCCCGCCTTCGAGGGCCAGGTCATGGAGCCAGGCGACATCCGGGCGGTAGGTCAGCGAGGTACGCGCGCCGTAGTGCTTCTCCTCGGTGGTGCGCCGCTGTTGCGGCTGGGCCTGGGAGAAACGCACCCAGCGATCGTCATCCAGGGTGTTGAGCCAGACCTTGGTCGCCCAGCTGAGGTCGCTGGCCAGCTGGCTGTCCAGATGCAGGCTGAGCTGGTTCATGCGCCGCTCGCCCATGTCGCTGGCCGACAGCGCATAGGACTGGCGGGGCGAGTGCCGTGCGTCCTCACGGGACAGGTACCCCGGCTCGTCCGCTTCGGCCTCGTAGTGCCGGGCGATCAGGCCCAGGCGCCAGTTGCCGACGTCCGGCGAGTAGAACCATTTGCCGGACAGGCTGGTGCGCTCGCTGCCGGCATGGTCGCGGTAGCCATCGCTCTTCTGCTGGCCGATGAAGTAGTTCTGCGTCCAGTTGCCGCTTTCGATGCCCTTGGCCAGCTGCAGCTCCTGCGTGTCGTAGCTGCCGTAGCGCAGCCGCGCCTTGCCGTAGTCGCCACCGATGCGCGACTGCACGGCGACGTTGCCGGCGATGTTGTACAGGCCGTAGCGCGGATCGTTGGTACCGCGCACCACCTCGATGCCGTCGATCTCCAGCGGGAACAGCATGTCCAGGTAGGGCATGTTGCCGTCGTTGCTGTTGCTCGGGATGCCGTCGATCAGCAGCTTGACCGCGTTGACCTCGCCCTCGCCATTGAAGCCACGAAAGGACAGCTTGCCGGAGCTGGTGCCCTGGCCGAACTCGGTGAGCATCACCCCCGGCGCACGGCGGAACAGCTCCCAGCTATAGAGCACCGGCTGCTGTTCGAGGATGTCGCTGCCCAGCAGGTCCACGGAGCTGATCACACTGCTGGTCTGCAATGCGCCGCTCGATTGGGCGGTAACGGTACTGTTGCCCAGCGACAGGGCGGTGGCGGCGGTTTCGGCGAAACCCGCCGGCAGATGGGCGGCAGCCAGGGCCGCGATGAGCAGGCGCGGCAGCACGGTGCGCCGCGACGAGTGCGCAGAATGTTCCAACATCTCGCGTTTTTCCTTAGTGCAACAGCATGGCCGCGGCGAGCAGCCGTCGGCAGGCACCGGCACGCTGCCCAGGGGGGCCGTGCTGGCGTTCAGGCGTAGCAGCGAAGAATGACGCCGGCAGGCGTCAGGCGAGGGGGGAGGCGCGGGGGTTGAGCGCCGGCCAGCGTTGCCGCGGTAACGGCCAATGGCTGCGCGGTTCGGTGCGGCTGATCACACTGGCACCGGCTTCTTGCGGCAACGACGGCGCCGCGCTGGGCAGCGCCGCCAGTCCGACGGAACCGGCGCAGCAACAGCACGGCGGCATCCCGCTGTGGCTACCCGGGTCATGCTCGGCAGGTGCTGCCGAGGCGTGCAGCGCATGTGCCCGGTGCAACGCGGCCTGCATCGCCGGGCAATGGCCGCTCCAGCCGAGCAGGCGCTTGGCGTCGGCCGGCAACATGCCGGCCAGCGGCATGCTCAGCAGGTGCATCAACAGGGCCAGGCCGGCGAGCCAGGCGGGAAGACGGCGATGCTTCATCGACAGTCCAGAACAGCGCAGTTGCGAATGACGTTCATGATAGGAACGTTTATCAGGAAAAAGAGTTGCGCAAACTCAAGAATCGTTGCCGAGCGTCCGCAGTCCCGGGTTTACCGCCGTCCGGTTCGCCGCTTGCCGGTCGGCGGCGTCAACGAGCCCCGGCCATGACCTGGGCGGCCGTGCCGGACTTGGCAGCCAGCTGGCGCTGCGCCTGTTTCTGCTGCTTGTAGGCGAGCGCCGCGGCAGGGACAGGCGTCACGGTGCCGGTTTCCAGCCACTTCTTCAGGCGGCTGGCATCGGCCATGTGGGTGTACTTGCCGAACGCATCGAGCACCACGAAAGCCACCGGGCGCTGGTTCATGGTGGTGCTCATCACCAGGCAGTGACCGGCGGCGTTGGTGAAGCCGGTCTTGCTCAGCTGGATGTCCCAGTTGTGCTTGCGCACCAGCGCGTTGGTGTTGCGAAAGCCCAGCGTGTAGTTGGGCTTGCGGAAGGCCACGGTCTTCTCGTCGCTGGTGCTGAATTGCTGGATCAGCGGGTACTGGCGGCTGGCACGGACCAGCTTGACCAGATCCTTGGCGCTGGAGACGTTGCGCTCAGACAGCCCGGTCGGCTCGACATAGTGAGTCTGCGTCATGCCCAGCGCCCGCGCCTTGGCGTTCATCGCCTGGACGAACGCCGTGTAGCCGCCCGGATAGTGGTGCGCCAGGCTCGCGGCGGCGCGGTTCTCCGAGGACATCAGGGTCAGCAGCAGCAGTTCGCGGCGGCTGATCTCGCTGCCGAGGCGCACGCGCGAGAACACGCCCTGCATTTCCTTGGCGTCACGGATGGTGACCGCCAGTTGTTCGTCCAGCGGCAGCTTGGCGTCGAGGGTGACCATGGCGGTCATCAGCTTGGTCACCGACGCGATCGGCACCACCATGTCGGGGTTGCTGGAATAGAGCACTTCGTTGGTCTTCAGATCGACCAGCAGGGCGCTGCCGGAGGCGAGTTCCTGGACGGCCGCCTTGCCTGCGGCCTGGGCCTGGATAGCGGGTAGCGCGGCGATGCAGAGCAGCAGCAGGCTGGCCATCGTACGACGAATATTCACGATAGGGTTTCCCGACTCGAAGGGGGTTGGAAAGGGGCGCCCCGGGCGCTCTGCGCTGCAGTATAGGGAATCATTCGACGACTCGCTCAGCCGTCGTGCGGGCAACAAGGTAAAGCCGTGCTGACAAAAGCCGGGGATATGTAAAAGTCCGGGTAAAGCCGTGCTGACAACGGCCCGCGCCGCCATTTCGCCCGTAGGATGGGGCCGTCCGCTGCCTGAGGGCAGTGCATCGTTCAACCGAACTGGGCTTCCCGCAACGAGGGTCTCGCCATGAAAACCTCCCGTCTCGTCACCACGCTGGGCATCATCGGCCTTTGCCTGGGCAGTGCCCTGGCCCAGGCAGCACCGGGGCCGCACGACCAGGCCGCCCGCAGCAACCCGCATGGCCAGCACGCCAAGCAACCGGCCGCGGCGCACCGCGAGCGGCCCGCCGTGAAGCAGCCGCACAAGACGCAAGCGCAACCGGCGCGCCAGCAGTACCGGAACCCGCCCAGCGACTTCCGGGAGGTGCATCGCTCGGTCCATGCCAATCGCCACCACATCGGCCGCGGCCCGGCATTGCCGGCACACGTGCACATCGTCAAGGGCAAGCCGCTGCCGCGGGGCTGGGGCAAGCGCCTGAGCCCGCAACAGCTGCGCTACCTGCCGCACTACCACGGCTACGAATGGCGGCGCACCGGCAGCGATCTACTGTTGGTGGCCGTTGCCACCGGCATCGTCTTCGAGGTGCTGCACGGGGTGCTGGACTGAGCCGGGCAGGGTGCGTGGGCCGGCGCACCTCTGGGCGATTCCGGGGTCTAACGCTCACACTTACCGAGGGGAGGTCCCGCCATGTCCCGCTTCAGCCACAAGCCCACCACCCGCGAAGAAGTCCAGCACGAGATCGACAGCCTGATGCGTGCGCTGGACGAACTCCGCCACGACGCCGCACGGGATTCGCGCCACCATCTGGATAACCTGCGTTCGCGCGCCGAATCGCTCTGGCACGACCAGCACTGGGACAAGCACTATGCCGAGCTGTCCCAGCGCACCCGCGAGGCCAGCCGCATGGCCCGCGACTGCGCCCGCGAGCATCCCTTGTGCACCGTGGCGCTGGCCGCTGGCGCCTGCGCACTGATCGGCTACCTGGTCACCCGTCGCTGATCGGCAGCCGTGCCATGCTCAATGCCGAAACGCCACGCCTGAAGTTCGCCCTCTATGGTGCGCACTCGGATCTCGGCAGCGCGCTGCTGGTGGAACTGCTCAGCCGCCAGCACGAGGCCGTGGTGCTGCTCGATGATCTCAATTCGATGGCCGCCCGGCCGGGTCTGCGGACCAAGCCGGGCGACCCCTTCGACCCGCTGAGCGTCAGCGAGAGCGTGGCGGGCATGGACGCGGTGATCTGTCTGTTCCACCTGCCGTGGCTGCCCAGCACCGATGCCGTCAGCGGCGAGTCGCCCCAGCGCGACTTCTATCAGGCGGTGCTGGCCTTGCTGCGCGGGCTGGAACGGGCCGCCGTGAATCGCCTGCTGCTGATCGCCGATTTCCCGGCCATCGAGCAGCAACCCGAGGTCGCGGCGGCGCTGCAGCGGCTGGCGGCCCACCCACTGCGCTGGACGCTGGTGGACACGCCATCCTCGGGCGGCCTGCTGAGCGTCGAGGCCCTGGCCGGGGCCGCCGGCAAGGGCGACGCCAATCCCCACCGACAGCTGCAGCGCATCGCCGCCGGCATCGTCGATGAGCTGGAGTCTCCCCAGCACATCCACCAGCGCATCCATTTCCGCGGCTGAGCCGAACTCAGCCGGCGCTCAGTTGGCGCCGCAGTTCGGCAAGCACCGGCGCGGTGTCCGGGCGCACCCCGCGCCAGAGTTCGAAGGCCTCCGCCGCCTGTTCCACCAGCATGCCGAGGCCGTCGCGGGCCTGCGCGCCGAGTGCCGTCGCCCATCGGCAGAAGGGCGTGGGTGTCGCGCCGTACATCATGTCGTAGCAGAAGGTCCGCCCCGCAACCACCAGGCTGTCGGGCAGCGGCGGCAACTCACCGCCGAGACTGGCCGAGGTGCCGTTGATGATCAGGTCCACCGGCTCGCCGAGCTGCTCGAAGCCGCAGGCCGCCAGCGCGCCGAGTTCGGCGAATTCATGCGCCAGCTGCTCGGCCTTGCCCGGCGTGCGGTTGGCGATGATCAGCGCCGCGGGCTTGTGGGCCAGCAGCGGTTCGAGCACGCCGCGCACGGCGCCGCCGGCGCCCAGCAGCAGGATGCGCTGGCCGGCGAGCGCCACGCCGGAATGGATCAGGTCGCCGACCAGCCCGGCGCCATCGGTGTTGTCGCCCAGCAGGCGGCCGTCGTCGAGCTTCTTCAGCGTGTTTACCGCACCGGCACGGCGGGCGCGTTCGCTGAGCTGGTCGGCCAGCAGGTAGGCCTGCTCCTTGAACGGCACGGTGACGTTGGCGCCCAGGCCGTCGCGAAAGAACGCGCGGGCGAACGCCGGGAAGTCGTCCAGCGGCGCCAGCAGCGGTTCGTAGCTCAGCGCCTGGCCGGTCTGCGCGGCGAACATGGCGTGGATCTGCGGTGATTTGCTGTGGCCGATGGGGTTGCCGAAGACGCCGTAGCGGTCCATGGGAATCCTAAAATGAAAGCCGAAAGCTGGAAGCTTGAAGCTTTTTTCTTCCAGCTTCCAGCTTCAGGCTTCCGGCTGCTCTGCGAGCCAGTCGCGCTCCTGCAGGAAGTATTCGCTCAGGCGCGCTTCCGGCGTGCCCGGCTGCGGATGCTTGTCGTAGCCCCAGCGCACCAGCGGCGGCAACGACATCAGGATGGACTCGGTGCGGCCGCCGGACTGCAGGCCGAACAGGGTGCCGCGGTCGTAGACCAGGTTGTATTCCACGTAGCGGCCGCGGCGCAGGGCCTGGAACTCGCGTTCGCGTTCGCCGTAAGGCATCGCCTTGCGCTTCTGCACGATCGGCAGGTAGGCCTCGAGGTAGGCATCGCCCACCGCGCGCATGAAGGCGAAGCAGGTATCGAAGTCCCACTGGTTGAGGTCGTCGAAGAACAGCCCGCCGACGCCGCGCGGCTCGTTGCGGTGCTTGAGGTAGAAATAGCGGTCGCACCACTGCTTGTAGCGCGGATAGACGTCCGCGCCGAACGGCGCGCAGGCGTCGCGCGCGACCCGGTGCCAGTGCACGCAGTCCTCCTCGACCCCGTAGTAGGGCGTCAGGTCGAAGCCGCCGCCGAACCACCAGACCGGCGCCTCGCCTTCCTTCTCGGCGCTGAAGAAGCGCACGTTGGCATGCGAGGTCGGCACGTAGGGGTTTTCCGGATGGATCACCAGCGACACGCCGAGGGCCTGGAAGCCGCGCCCGGCCAGTTCGGGACGATGGGCGCTGGCCGAGGGCGGCAGGCCGGCGCCGTAGACATGGGAGAAATTGACGCCGCCTTTCTCGATCAGCGCGCCATTCTCGATCACCCGGGTTCTGCCGCCGCCGCCGCCCGGACGCGTCCAGGCGTCCTCGACGAAGCGCGTGCTGCTGTCCTCGGCCTCCAGTGCTGCGCAGATTCGATCCTGCAGATCGAGCAGATAGGCTTTGACGGCTTCGGTCCTGTCGTTCACGAAATCACCTTGGAAAAACCGCACGGCCGCCGGGCAGGCCGGTGCTGGAAAGGGTAGCGGCCGCTTCCACGGCCCGATAGCCGGCCAAGCATAGCACCTGGCCGATTGACGAACTCGATCGCGGCAGGTTGGATAGAAGCCTTTTCCCCCGGCAACCAGGAGTCAGACATGTCCAAGCGCATCCAATTCAGCCAGCACGGTGGTCCCGAAGTCCTGGAGCAGGTCGAGGTCACGCTCAGCGAACCGGGCGCCGGCGAGGTACGCGTGCGCAACCATGCCATTGGCCTGAATTTCATCGACACCTATTTCCGCGACGGCCTCTATGCGCCGCCGAGCCTGCCCTCGGGGCTGGGCATGGAAGGCGCCGGGGTGGTCGAGGCGGTAGGCGAGGGCGTCAGCGGCTTTCGTCCCGGCGACCGGGTCGGCTATGGCACCGGGCCGCTGGGCGCCTATGGCGAGCACCATACGTTGCCGGCGCGGCATCTGGTCAAGCTGCCGGAGTCGATCAGCTTCGAGCAGGCCGCCGCGGTGATGCTCAAGGGCCTGACCTGCCAGTACCTGCTGCGCCAGATCCACCCGCTGCAGGCCGGCGAAACCATCCTCTTCCATGCCGCCGCCGGTGGGGTCGGCTCGATTGCCTGCCAGTGGGCCCGTGCCCTCGGCGCGCGGCTGATCGGCGTGGTCGGCTCGGCGGAGAAGGCCGCGCGGGCCAAGGCGCTCGGCGCCTGGGCAACCATCGACCGCAGCCACGAGGACGTGGTGCAGCGCGTACTGGAACTCACCGACGGCAAGAAATGCCCGGTGGTCTACGACTCGGTGGGCAAGGACACCTGGGACGTCTCGCTGGACTGCGTGGCACCGCGCGGGCTGCTGGTCAGCTTCGGCAACGCCTCCGGCGCCGTCAACGGCGTGAACCTAGGCGTGCTGGCGCAAAAAGGCTCGTTGTTCGTCACCCGGCCGACCCTCGCCGGCTATGCCGACACCCCGGAGCGCCTGCAGGCGATGGCGGACGAGCTGTTCGCGATGATCGCCAGCGGCCAGATCCAGGTCGAGATCGGCCAGCGCTTCCCGCTCGGCGAGGCCGCCGCCGCCCAGCGCAAGCTGGCCGGGCGGGAAACCACCGGTTCGACCGTGCTGGTGCCATAGGTTTCGGGCTTCATGCCTTTGGCAGGCCGGCCGGCCTGCAATCGCCGCGGGGGCGCGCCCACAAAGGATGCGGAGTGCATCGGCTGTTTTTGGTGGGAGGCCCGCCCCCGGGGCGATGCTTTTCAAGCTTCAGGCGAATCGATGTGCGGGCCTGCGCGCGCCCCGTCAGGCAGCTTTGCGCTTTTCCTTACCGCCTGTGGCCTGAAGCCTGCTGCCGATTTTTACGCTCAAGCCGGCCGAATGATCTCGCCGCTGCGCAAGTCGCGGATGAGGCTGGGGTTGCGCCGCCCACCCAGCGGGCCGTTGAGCACGGCATCCAGCTGCTGCGGGAAGTACTGCTCCACGCGCAGTCGCGAACGCGCCGCCGGGCGCCCGGCGGGGTTGGCCGAAGTGGACACCAGCGGCCCGGTCAATGCGCAGAGGCGGGCGACCAGCGGGTGATCGCTGACCCGCAGGGCCACGCTGTCGTGACGCCCGGTGATCCACTCGGGCAGCCGGTCGCGATGGGGTACCAGCCAGGTATTCGGGCCCGGCCAGCTGCCGGCCAGCCGGTCGCGCCAGCGCTCGGGCAGGTCGTCCAGCAGGAACTCGAACTGTTCGATATGGCCGGCGACCAGGATCAGCCCTTTCTCCACCGGTCGCTCCTTCAGCGCCAGCAGGCGCAGCACCGCCTCTTCCGCCCAGGGATCGCAGCCCAGCCCCCAGACCGCTTCGGTGGGATAGGCAATCACGCCACCGGCCCGGACCACCCGGGCGACCTGTTGCACACGCCAACTGCCGATCATGCCGACCTCTGCTCGATAAATGGCGGCAGTGTACCCAAGCCGTCCAGCGCGCGCAGGGGTTGAATGGCTTGCCTAATTGGGTTGAATGCAGCGAAGCCCGGCACGGGGAGTCTCGGCTTAATAACCGCGGCGTGGGTTGGGCTTCGTCGCTATGCTCCTCAACCCAACCTACCGCAGTGTCCGGACCGACCACAGGCCGTTGTCGCAAACCACCTGTCCCTCGATTTCCAGCTCGGTGAGTTCGGCCAGCACCTGCGCCAGCGGGCGCTCGAGCGCCAGGGCCAGCGCCTCGCTGCTCAGCGACGCGGCCAGTAGCTCGCGCAACAGCGGATGCCCGGCCTGCACATCCGCCGCCGCGGCCGCCGGCCCCGGAGCCAGTCGCTGCCAGCCACGCAGCCCCTCGAGCACGTCCTCGACCGACTCCACCAGCGCCGCGCCCTGGCGGATCAGTTGGTGGCAGCCACGCGCGCCGGGATGGTGGATCGAGCCGGGAATCGCATAGACCTCGCGGCCCTGCTCGGCCGCCAGCCGCGCGGTGATCAGCGAGCCGCTGGAGGGGCTCGCCTCGACCACCAGCACGCCGAGCGACAAACCGCTGATGATGCGGTTGCGTCGCGGAAAGTTGCTCGCCTGCGGGGCGCAATCCAGCGGCAGTTCCGAGACCAGCGCGCCACCCTGCTCGACGATCTGCTGCGCCAGCCGTGCATGACGCTGCGGATACAGCCGTTCGAGCCCGGTGCCCAGCACCGCGACGGTCCGGCCGCCGGCGTCCAGGGCACCCTGGTGGGCCGCGCCGTCGATGCCCAGCGCCAGGCCGCTGGTGATGACGAACCCTGCGCCGGCCAGGCTGCGGGCGAAGGCCCGTGCATTGTCCAGGCCGTTGCGCGAGGCACGACGGCTGCCGACCATCGCCAGCTGCGGTCGCTCGAGCAGGCCCGGGGCGCCGGCGACGAACAGCAGCGGCGGGGCGTCCGGCAGTTCGGCCAGCAGGGCGGGGTAGGCCGGATCGTCCCAGCTCAGCAGGTGATGGTCGGGCTGCTCCAGCCAGAGCAAGGCGGCGCCGGCCCGTTCACGGATTTCGGCGCTGCGCCGCGGTTCGGCACAGCTGGGCGGCAACCCCAGCGAGCGCCAGGCGCTGGCCGGCGCACTCAGCGCGGACGCGGCATCGGGGAAGGCGCGGAGCAACGTGTGCAGGCGTCGCGGCCCGAGGTCGGGCAGCAGGTGCAGGCGCAGCCGGGCTTCGAGCTCGGCGGGGGAAACGGCAGGCATGGGCGAGCGCTCCTTGTCTCGTCGCACCGCATCCGTGCGGTGGTTTTCTCAGGCCAGGTGAAACAGGCCCCGCATCGGCGGGGCCTCGTCCTTACGGATTGCGAACCTTGTCCTTCACCGCCAGCGAGCGGGTCGCCTGCAGCACCAGGCCATAGCTGAGCTTGTCGTAGGTGCGGAACACCATCAGCAGCCCGGAGCGCTCGTCCGGGATCTTGACGTTCTCGCCGGTCACGCGGTCGCGCACGGTCTCGCCGGTCTTGTAGACCGCCAGCACGTTGCCGTCCTGCAGGCCGTCGCGCGCCCCCTTGTTCAGCGTGACCACGTCGAACTGGCCGATCTGGGTGACGCCACGCGGCACGTCGAGAATCACGCCTTCGATCTCGCTGGCCGGGGCGCTGGGCATGAAGGTGGAGTTGACCGCACGCTCCTCGCTGGGGAACAGGCGATCGCCGATACGCGCTTCCTGGGTGGTGCGGGTCAGCTGCATGGTGGCGATGTCGCCTTCGACCTCGGCGATCTCCACGGTGCCGACATCGTCGGCATTGATGCCGAGGAACTCGCCGGTCTCCGGATCGACGTAGGTCTTGCCCTGGCGGAAGATGCCGTAGGCCGGCAGGTGTTCGTTGAAGTCGCCACGCCCATAGATGCGGTCGCCGGCGCCGCTGATCACCCGTTCGGCATTGCCGGCGACGATGTAGGGCGCGCCCTCGAACTGCTCGGCGGTGTCGATGATGCGGTTGCTCAGCAGGAAGCTGTTGATCGCCTCCAGCGGAATGGTCGGGATGGCTTCGGCCATCGGCGTGGTGCGCACGGTGGGCGACAGCTTGATGGTGCCGCGCGAGGCACCGCGGTCGAGCACCAGCCGCGGCTGGCCGTCGATGTAGACGAGGTTGAGCGAGTCGCCCGGGTAGATCAGGTGAGGATTCTCGATCTGTGGGTTGGCGTGCCACAGTTCAGGCCACTTCCAGGGCTCGCGCAGGAAGCGTCCGGAAATGTCCCAGAGGGTGTCGCCCTTCACCACGGTATACCGCTCCGGATGGTTGTCCTTGAGCTGCACCGCGGCCTGGGCGATACCGCCGACAGCCACCAGCAGCAGGGCGAGTAGTGATTTCCTCATGTGGTGAATCCCTTTATTATGTGCCTTCACGTAAAGCGCCCTAGCGCCGCGGAACCCTTGTGGAACGCGGCATTAAGCCGTTTTCCAAGCTGCTCGGCATCTTAGCAGCGGCTTTTGACTTTATTCCATAAGTGCATCACAAACGCATATGGCCATTCTGAACATCCTTGAGTTTCCCGATCCGCGGCTGCGCACCATCGCCAAGCCGGTGGACGTGGTCGATGACGGCATCCGTCAGCTGGTCGACGACATGTTCGAAACCATGTACGACGCCCCCGGCATCGGTCTGGCGGCGACCCAGGTCAATGTGCACAAGCGCGTGGTGGTGATGGACCTGTCCGAGGACAAGTCCGAGCCGCGGGTCTTCATCAACCCCGAGTTCGAACCACTGACCGAGGAGATGGAGCAGTACCAGGAAGGTTGCCTGTCGGTACCGGGTTTCTATGAGAACGTCGAGCGCCCGCAGAAGGTCAGGGTCAAGGCGCTGGACCGCGACGGCCAGCCCTACGAGCTGATCGCCGAAGGCCTGCTGGCGGTGTGCATCCAGCACGAGTGCGATCACCTCAACGGCAAGCTGTTCGTCGACTACCTGTCCAACCTCAAGCGTGACCGGATCAAGAAGAAGCTGGAAAAGATCCACCGCCAGCAGGCTTGAGCCCCGAATCCCCGAAGGCTTGCGACCGCAAGCCTTTTTTATTGACGAGTCTTCCCCCATGCGCATCGTTTTCGCCGGCACCCCGGAATTCGCCGCCCGGCATCTGCAGGCCCTGCTCGATGCGGGCCAGTCGGTCATCGCCGTCTACACCCAGCCGGACCGACCGGCCGGACGCGGGCAGAAACTGATGCCCAGCCCGGTCAAGCAGCTCGCCCTGCAGCACGGCATCGCCGTCTACCAGCCGCAGACCCTGCGCGATCCGGCGGCGCAGGCGGAACTGGCAGGCCTGCAGGCCGAGCTGATGGTGGTGGTCGCCTACGGCCTGATCCTGCCGCAGGCGGTGCTCGACCTGCCGCGCCTGGGCTGCATCAACAGCCATGCCTCGCTGCTGCCACGCTGGCGCGGCGCGGCGCCGATCCAGCGGGCGATCGAGGCCGGCGACGGCGAATCCGGCGTCACCGTGATGCAGATGGAGGCAGGGCTGGACACCGGCCCGATGCTGCTCAAGGTGAGCACGCCGATCGCTGCCAGCGATACCGGCGGCACGCTGCATGACCGCCTCGCCGAACTGGGTGCGCAAGCCGTGGTACAGGCGGTGGATGCCCTGGCCGCCGGCACGCTGGCGCCCGAGGTCCAGGACGACGCGCTCGCCACCTACGCGCACAAGCTGAACAAGGACGAGGCGCGCATCGACTGGACGCGCCCGGCCGTCGAGCTGGAGCGACTGATCCGCGCCTTCCATCCCTGGCCGATCTGCCACAGTACGCTCGCCGGCGAGGCGCTGAAGATCCATGGCGCGCGGCTCGGCGCAGGGCAGGGCGAGCCCGGCCTGATTCTCGCCGCCGGCAAGGAAGGGCTGTCCGTCGCCTGCGGCGAGGGCGCGCTGCTGCTGACCCGCCTGCAACTGCCCGGCGGCAAGCCGCTGGCCTTCGCCGACCTGTACAACAGCCGCCGCGAGCAATTCGCCCCCGGCCAGGTGCTCGGCCAATGAATCCGCGCCTGGCGGCGGCCCGCGCACTCGCCGTGGTGCTCTCCGGCAAGGCGTCGCTGGGCAGCAGCTTGCCCGAGGTACTGGGCAAGGTCGAGCCGCGCGACCGCGGCCTGACCCAGGAACTGGCCTTCGGCACCGCGCGCTGGCAGCCGCGCCTGGCCGGGCTGGCGGCGAAGCTGCTGCAGAAGCCGTTCAAGGCCGCCGACCGCGACGTCGAGGCGCTGCTGCTGGTCGGCCTCTACCAGCTGTTGCATACCCGCATTCCCGCCCATGCTGCCATCGGCGAGACCGTCGGCTGCGTCGACCGGCTGAAGAAACCCTGGGCCAAGGGCCTGCTCAACGCCGTGCTGCGCCGTGCCCAGCGCGAAGGCGAGGCGCTGCTGGCCGAACTGGAACACGACCCGGTGATCCGTGTGGCGCATCCGCGCTGGCTGCAGAAGGCGCTCAAGGCGCACTGGCCGGAGCATTGGGAAGCCATCTGCGCGGCCAACAACGCGCACCCGCCGATGATGCTGCGGGTCAACCGCCGCCACGCCAGTCGCGACGCCTACCTGGCCGAGCTGCAGGCCGCCGGCATCGAGGCCTTCGCCTGCGCATTCAGCGAAGACGGCATCCGCCTGGCCACGCCCTGCGACGTGCAGCAGTTGCCCGGCTTCGCCGAAGGGCGGGTCAGCGTGCAGGACGAGGCCGCGCAGCTGGCCGCCGGGCTGCTCGAGCTGGCGCCGGGCCAGCGCGTGCTCGATGCCTGCTGCGCGCCGGGCGGCAAGACCTGCCATCTGCTCGAGCGCGAGCCGCAGCTGGCCAGGCTGATCGCCCTCGACCTCGAGCCCAAGCGCCTGGCGCGGGTGCGGGAAAATCTCGAGCGGCTGCAGCTCGATGCCGAACTGATCGCCGCCGATGCCCGCGCCACCGCGCAGTGGTGGGACGGCCAGCCGTTCCAGCGCATCCTGCTCGATGCGCCCTGTTCGGCCACCGGCGTGATCCGCCGCCATCCGGACATCAAACTGACCCGCCAGGCCGAGGACATTGCGCCGCTGGCCGCGCTGCAGGGCGAGATGCTCGATGCGTTGTGGCCGACCCTGGAGGTCGGCGGCGTGCTGCTGTACGCCACCTGCTCGGTGCTGCCGACCGAGAATCGCGAGGTGATCGGCGCCTTCCTCGAGCGCACTCCCGGCGCCCGCGAGCTGGACCTGCCAGGCGGCTTCGGCCTGGCGCAGCCCCATGGCCGCCAGCTGCTGCCGCAGATGGACGGCCACGACGGCTTCTACTATGCCAAGCTGATCAAGATCGCAGCGCAACCGCGCGAGCGGCATTCGTAAGCTGAACCCGGGCGCAGCCCGTCCGGGCCCAACATGGAAGCGGCGGCAATCGCCCATCTTTCAGGAGTGATCGCGTGAAGATCATCATTCTCGGGGCCGGCCAGGTCGGCGGCACCCTCGCCGAGCACCTCGCCAGCGAGGCCAACGACATCACCGTGGTGGATACCGACGGCGACCGCCTGCGCGATCTCGGCGACCGCCTGGACATCCGCACCGTCCAGGGCCGCGGTTCCTTCCCGCCCGTGCTGCGCCAGGCCGGCGCGGACGACGCCGACATGCTGGTGGCGGTGACCAACAGCGACGAGACCAACATGGTCGCCTGCCAGGTGGCCTATACCCTGTTCCATACCCCGACCAAGATCGCCCGCGTGCGCGAGTCGGCCTACCTGGTACGCTCCGGCCTGTTCGCCAACGAGGCGATCCCGGTGGACGTGCTGATCAGCCCGGAGCAGGTGGTCACCAACTACATCAAGCGCCTGATCCAGCATCCCGGCTCGCTGCAGGTGATCGACTTCGCCGACGGCAAGGCCCAGCTGGTCGCGGTACGCGCCTACTACGGCGGGCCGCTGGTGGGCCAGGAACTGCGCCAGATCCGTCGCCACATGCCCAACGTCGATACCCGCGTGGCGGCGATCTTCCGCCGCAACCACGCGATCCTGCCGCAGGGCGACACGGTCATCGAGGCCGACGACGAGGTGTTCTTCATCGCCGCCCGCGGCCACATCCGCGCGGTGATGAGCGAGATGCGCCGGCTCGACGAGAACTACAAGCGCATCGTCATCGCAGGCGGCGGGCACATCGGCGAGCGCCTGGCCGAAGCCATCGAGAGCCGCTACCAGGTCAAGATCATCGAGATGAACCCGGCGCGCTGCCGCTACCTCTCCGACACCCTGGACAGCACCATCATCCTCCAGGGCAGCGCCTCGGACCGCGACCTGCTGGTGGAGGAGAACATCAACGAGGCGGACGTGTTCCTCGCCCTGACCAACGACGACGAGGCCAACATCATGTCCTCGCTGCTGGCCAAAAGGCTGGGGGCGCGCAAGGTCATGTGCATCATCAACAACCCGGCCTACGTCGACCTGGTGCAGGGCGGCGAGATCGATATCGCCATCAGCCCGCAGCTGGCCACCATCGGTACCCTGCTGACCCACGTGCGCCGCGGTGACATCGTCAGCGCCCACTCGCTGCGGCGCGGCGCGGCCGAGGCCATCGAGGTCATCGCCCACGGCGATCCGCGCTCGAGCAAGGTGGTCGGGCGCGCCATCGAGCAGATCGCCCTGCCGCCGGGCACCACCATCGGCGCGGTGATCCGCGACGAACAGGTGCTGATCGCCCACGACGACACGGTGATCGAATCCGGCGACCACGTGATTCTCTTCCTCGTCGACAAGAAGCACATCCGCGATGTCGAGCGGTTGTTCCAGGCCGGCCTGACGTTCTTCTGACCCCACGCCGCAACCTGCCCGAACGACCCGCCCCGGCGGGTCGTTTCGTTTTATCAATCGTCGGCACCCGCTGGCCTGCCCGGATCGCTGCAGCGCCCGGCTCATCGCGCTTCGGCAGGATCAATCGCTATCGCATCCATTCGTCTCAAATCCCCTCCGATTTCCATTTTATGCCCAGCTTTTGTACCCTCCGCCTGCATCGGCGCGGATTGCCGCTGATTGGCAGACCGATTGATAAAGGCTATCGCAGCTCGAATCGGGAACCCCTGCCGCGGCATACCGCCCCTGTTCAACCCACCCGAATGCGCGAAATCCCCTCCTAAAACACAACGATCCGATTCCTCGGGTCTCTACAAGGAACAGGAGAATCTCCCATGAGGAACATCACCATCCCGACACCCACCCGCCGGCTGCTGATCGGCTGCGCCGCCCTGGCCAGCATCGGTTTCGGCAGCCTGACCCAGGCCGATACCCTGGAAAGCGTCAAAGACAGCAGCAGCGTGCGCATCGGCTACGCCAACGAAACCCCCTTCGCCTACACCGCGCTCGACGGCACGGTGACCGGCGAATCGCCGGAGATCGTGCGCAAGGTCTTCGAGCGCCTGCAGATCGACACCATCAAGCCGGTGCTGACCGAATGGGGCTCGCTGATCCCCGGCCTGCGCGCCGGGCGCTTCGACCTGATCGCCGCCGGCATGTACATCACCCCCGAGCGCTGCAAGCAGGTGCTGTTCACCGACCCGCACTACCGTCTGCTCGACACCCTGCTGGTGGCCGAAGGCAACCCGAAGAAGCTGCGCAGCTACGAAGACATCGCCGGCAACCCGGATATCAAGCTGGCGATCATGTCCGGCACGGTGAACCTGGGCTATGCGCGTCAGGCCGGCATCAAGGATTCGCAGATCGTCCAGGTGCCGGACACCACCTCGCAGCTGCAGGCGGTGCGCAGCGGGCGTGCCGATGCCGCCATCGGCACCCAGCTGACCATGCGCGGCCTGGCCGCGAAGGCCGGCAACGACGTCGAGGCCATTGCCGACTTCCAGGACGACCCGGCCCGTGCCGGCTATGGCGCACTGGCGTTCCGCCCCGAGGACCGGGCGCTGCGCGATGCGGTCAATGCCGAACTCAAGCAGTGGCTGGGCAGCGACGAGCACCTGCAGACCGTCGAACCGTTCGGCTTCGACCGCTCGAACCTGACCGACAAGACCGCGGCCGAACTCTGCGGCTCCTGAAGTACCCCGGGCGGCCCGTCGGCGTTGCCGGCCGGTCGACCCGGCAGTGAACGCTGACCAAGGCTGTGCCGCCGCTCGCGCAGCCTCGGTCAGCGCTCCGGCAACCGGATAGCGCCAACATGACCGAACTACTCCCCCTCCTGCTGCAGGGCGCCTGGGTGACCGTCAAGGTGACCTTCTTCGGCTCCCTGCTGGCCATCGCCTGCGCGCTGACCGCCGCGCTGGCCAGGCTGTCGCCGCTCGCGCCGCTGCGCTGGCTGGCCATCGGCTACATCGAAGTCTTTCGCGGCTCCTCGCTACTGGTGCAGCTGTTCTGGCTGTATTTCGTGCTGCCGCTGCCGCCGTTCAATCTCGAGCTGAGCGCCTTCGCCGTCGCCGTGCTCGGCCTCGGCCTGAACATCGGCGCCTATGGCGCCGAGGTACTGCGCGGCGCCATCCGCTCGGTACACCGCGGCCAGCACGAGGCCTGCCAGGCACTGAACATGACGCCGGCTACCCGCCTACGCCGGATCATCCTGCCGCAGGCGTTGCTGGCGGCGATCCCGCCGGGCACCAACCTGCTGATCGAGCTGCTGAAGAACACCTCGCTGGTGTCGCTGATCACGCTCTCCGACCTGGCCTTCCGCGCCCGCCAGCTGGACCAGGCGACGCTGATGACGCTGGAAATCTTCGGCCTGGCGCTGCTCGTCTACTTCGCCCTCGCCCAGACGATCAACTTCGCCATGCGCCGGCTGGAACGCCACCTGGCGCGCGGCCGGATGCGCGGAGGGCTGTCATGAACCTGTTCGACTGGCAGTTCGCCGGCGAGATCCTGCCGCGCCTGCTCGACGCCTCGCTGACCACCCTCGGCATCGCCCTGGGCGGCTTCGCCATCGCCGTGGTGCTCGGCCTGTTCCTCGCCATCGGCCGGCGCAGCCGCCAGCGCTGGCTGGCCTGGCCGGTCGGCGGGCTGATCGAGTTCATCCGCAGCACGCCGCTGCTGATCCAGGTGTATTTCCTCTTCTACGTGCTGCCCAACTACGGCCTCAACCTCACGGCCCTGCAGGCCGGGGTCATCGGCATCGCGCTGCATTACGGCTGCTACACCGCCGAGGTCTACCGCGCCGGCCTGGACGCGGTGCCGCGCGCGCAGTGGGAGGCGGTGACCGCATTGAACATGCGGCCCTGGACCGCCTACCGCGACGTGATCCTGCCGCAGGCCCTGCGCCCGGTGCTGCCGGCGCTGGGCAACTACCTGATCTCGATTCTCAAGGACACGCCGGTGCTCTCGGCGATCACCGTGGTGGAAATCATGCAGCGGGCCAAGAACATCGGCTCGGAAAGCTTCCGCTACCTGGAACCGATCACCCTGGTCGGCCTGTTCTTCCTCATCCTCAGCCTCGGCCTCGCCTGGTGCGTGCGCCGCCTGGAAAACCGCATGGAGCCCGCCCGATGAATACGCCAGTGCAACCTGACGGAACCCTGAGCCCGACGCTCGGCCCGGAGCAGCCGGAGCGCCCCATGGTGCGTTTCGCCGGGGTGACCAAGCGCTACGGCGAGCTCACCGTGCTCGACGGCCTCGACCTCGACGTGCAGGAGGGCGAGAAGGTGGCCATCATCGGCCCCAGCGGCTCGGGCAAGTCCACCCTGCTGCGGGTACTGATGACGCTGGAGGAAATCGACGAAGGCGTGATCGAGGTCGACGGCGAGCCGCTGACGCACATGCTCGATGCCAGCGGCCAGCTGGTGCGCGCCAATGCCCGCCACCTGCGGCGGATACGCGGCAAGGTCGGCATGGTGTTCCAGAGCTTCAACCTGTTCCCGCACATGAATGCCCTGCAGAACGTCATGGAAGCGCCGGTGCAGGTGCTCGGGCTGACCAAAGCCGAGGCCCGCCAGCGCGCCGAAGAGCTGCTGGCGATGGTCGGCCTGGAAGACAAGCTGGAGCATTTTCCCGCGCAGCTCTCCGGCGGCCAGCAGCAGCGCGTGGCCATCGCCCGGGCGCTGGCCATGCGGCCGAAGGTGATGCTGTTCGACGAGGTGACCTCGGCGCTGGACCCGGAGCTGTGCGGCGAGGTGCTGAACGTCATCCGCCGGCTCGGCGAGGCGCACAACCTGACCATGCTGATGGTCACCCACCAGATGGGCTTCGCCCGCGAATTCGCCGATCGCGTGTGCTTCTTCCATCAGGGCCGCATCCATGAACAAGGCACGCCGGACGAGCTGTTCAACCAGCCGCGCGAGGAACGCACCCGGGAGTTCCTCAGCGCGGTCAACGAGGCGCATTGAAGCGTCTGGCGGCTCGTCGCGACCACGCACTAGGCTAAAGACTAACGGCAACTCCACCCGGCTTTGCTTAACTTGAAGCCAATGGCCCGAAGGCCGCCGAAGGGGCATGACATGCTCGAATCCCTGGAAAAGATGCTCTCGCAAGGCATGGACAACCCCATGCTGCGTTTCGGCCTGGGCAAGGGTTACCTCGATGCCGGCGAGCCGGGCAGGGCGGCGCAGCACCTGCGCCGCTGCGTCGAACTCGATCCGAAATACACGGCCGCCTGGAAGCTGCTGGGCAAGGCGCTGCAGGCCGATGGCGACAAGCAGGGCGCCCACCAGGCCTGGGAGCGGGGCATCGCGGCGGCGATCGCCCATGGCGATCGGCAGGCGGAAAAGGAAATGAACGTGTTCCTGCGCCGGCTCGACCGGCTTACCCCGGACTGAAACCCGGCCCGGCGACCGTCAATCGTCGCGCAGGAACTGCAGGCCGACGCCTTCGGCATCCACCCGCATCACCACCATCCGCAGCTCCGGCGCCGGGATCGGCAGGTCCTGCACCTGGCCGGTCACCACGGCCCCCGGCTGCAGCACCAGCAACTGTGGATGCCGGACATACACGCCGCCATCGGAGAGGTCGCGGGTATGGGCGAAGACCTCGCCGAAAGTGGGATGGGTGATGCGGATCCGGCACTTGATGCTGGTCCTGGTGTGCTGTCGCTGATTGCGCATGGGGCCATCCTTGTTGTCGTTGTTCTTCTCTTTTCCCCGGCAGGCCCCTAGTACCAGCGCTTCTCGCCAGGCGGGCGTTTCTTGAAGCGCTTCATGGTCCACATGTACTGGCTCGGATAGGCACGCACGTACTTCTCGATCGTCGCACTCATGGCCGCCACCGCGGTTTCGCTATCGTCGCTGTACATTCCCTCGGGCGCCGCCTCGAGAATCACCTTGAAGCCCGAACCGTCCTCCAGGCGCAAGGCATGGAGGAACACACCGACCGCCTTGCCGCCAGCGAGCATGCCCGGGACGAACTTGCTGGTCAGCGCCTGAATGGCGAAGAACGGCACGAACAGACCGCTGCCTTCGCTCGGCTCGGGGTCGGCGGGGATCCCCACCGAGCCACCGCGGCGCACTTCCTTGATGACACTGAGGATGCCCTCGCGGGTCGACGGCGCGACGCGGTTGCCCAGCTGCACACGCTGCTGCTGCAGCAGGTCGTCCACTGCCTTCAGCTTGGGCGGCCGGTAGAAGATGATCGGCTTGCACTGCGCGCAGTAGAAATGATTGAGCACTTCCCAGTTGCCCAGGTGGCTGGTGATGCCGACCACGCCCTTGCCCGAGGCCAGCGCCTGCTCCAGCACCTCCAGCCCCTCGACCTGGCGGATCAGCCGCAGGGTCTTGTCCGCCGGCCAGATCCAGGCGCAGGCGCTTTCGGTGAAGGTCTTGCCGGTTTCGCGCAGGGTACGGGCGAGCAGGGCATCCAGCTCCGCGGCGTCCAGTTCGGGAAAGCACTTGTGCAGGTTGATCCGCGCCACCTCGCGCGAGCGGTTCGGCAGCTTCCACATCAGCCAGCCGATCGCCGAACCGAGGCCCTGCACCATGCGCCAGGGCAGGCGGGCGAACAGTCGCAGCGAGCCGACCACCAGAGCGCCCTTGAGTTTTTCCACGGACAGACTCCAACACTCGAAAAGGCGTCAAGTGTAACGATCGCGCCGCGTGCAGTCAGTAAAGGCGCGGCCGCTGCCTGTGCTGCAGGTCGCGTTCGCAGGCTTCGACAGCAAAACCCGCGTCGGGGTGACAGGCGAGGAAGTCTCCGGCATGCGGCCGCTGGGCGATGAGATCATGGCGTCTTCAGTTGCGCATGGCGGTCGCAATCGAGGGTGTGGTCCATGACCATCCCGCAGGCCTGCATGTAGGCGTAGCAGATGGTCGGCCCGACAAAGCTGAAGCCGGCCTTCTTCAGTGCGCGGCTCATGGCCTCGGCCTCGGGCGTGACCGCCGGCACCTGGTCGATGCGTTCGAAGCAATTGATCTTCGGCCGACCCTCGACGAAGGACCAGAGCAGCTCCACCGGATTCTCCAGCTGCAGCCAGGCGCGGGCATTGCTGCGCGCGGCCTCCAGCTTGCGCCGGTTGCGGATGATGCCGGGGTCCTGCATCAGCGCCTCGATCTCCTCGTCGGAGAGGCGCGCCAGGCGCTCGGCATCGAAGCCGAACAGCACCTGCCGGTAGCGTTCGCGCTTGCGCAGCACGGTGATCCATGACAGCCCCGCCTGGAAGGCTTCGAGCAGGAGGAATTCGAACAACACCTGCGGGTCGCGGGTCGGCACGCCCCACTCGTGGTCGTGGTAGTCGATGTACAGCGGATCCGTGCCGCACCAGGCGCAACGTGGCATGTGGTCTCCTTGCGCAGGGCTCGTCCGATGGCCGAAACCATCGCAAGCGCAGCCATGCGGGGGGTATACTTCGAGGCTTTCTGTCGAAGCCCAGCACAGGTGAAATTTTGAGCCAGACTACGCCTGCCGTGCGCACCTTCCAAGACCTGATCCTCGCCCTGCAAAGCTACTGGGCCGAGCAGGGCTGCGTGGTCCTGCAGCCCTATGACATGGAAATGGGCGCCGGTACCTTCCACACCGCCACCTTCCTGCGCGCCATCGGCCCGGAGACCTGGAACGCCGCCTACGTCCAGCCCTCGCGCCGCCCGGCCGACGGCCGCTACGGCGAAAACCCCAACCGCCTGCAGCACTACTACCAGTTCCAGGTGGTGTTGAAGCCCAACCCGGACAACATCCAGGACCTGTACCTGGAGTCGCTGCGTCGCATCGGCGTCGACACCTCGGTGCACGACGTGCGTTTCGTCGAGGACAACTGGGAATCGCCGACCCTCGGCGCCTGGGGTCTGGGCTGGGAGGTGTGGCTCAACGGCATGGAAGTCACCCAGTTCACCTACTTCCAGCAGGTCGGCGGCGTCGAGTGCTACCCGGTCACCGGTGAAATCACCTATGGCCTGGAGCGCCTGGCCATGTACCTGCAGGGTGTCGACTCGGTCTACGACCTGATCTGGGCCGACGGTCCGTTCGGCACCGTGACCTACGGCGATGTGTTCCACCAGAACGAGGTGGAGCAGTCGACCTACAACTTCGAGCACGCCAATGTGCCGAAGCTGTTCGAACTCTTCGATTTCTACGAGAGCGAAGCCAACCGGCTGATGGCCGCCGAGCTGCCGCTGCCGGCCTACGAGATGGTGGTCAAGGCCTCGCACACCTTCAACCTGCTCGATGCCCGTCGCGCCATTTCGGTCACCGCGCGCCAGCAGTACATCCTGCGCGTGCGCAGCCTGGCCCGTTCGATCGCCCAGAGCTACCTGCTGGCCCGCGCCAAACTCGGCTTCCCCATGGCCACCCCCGAACTGCGTGACGAAGTGCTGGCCAAGCTGGAGGCTGCAGAATGAGTGCACTGGATTTCCTCGTCGAACTGGGTACCGAAGAACTGCCACCGAAGGCGCTCGCCAAGCTGGCCGAAGCCTTCTGCGCCGGCATCGAGAAGGGCCTGAAGGACGCCGGCCTGGGCTTCGTCAAGGCCCGCGCCTACGCCGCGCCACGGCGCCTGGCGGTACTGGTCGAGCAGCTGGCGACCCAGCAGCCGGACCGCAGCATCAACCTCGACGGCCCGCCGCTGCAGGCCGCCTTCGATGCCGACGGCGAGCCGACCCAGGCCGCCCTGGGCTTCGCCCGCAAGTGCGGCGTCGATCTCGCCGAAATCGACCGCAGCGGGCCGAAGCTCAAGTTCAGCCGCACCATCGAAGGCCAGCCCGCCGCCCAGCTGCTGCCGGCCATCGTCGAGGCTTCGCTGAACGACCTGCCGATTCCCAAGCGCATGCGCTGGGCCGCACGCAAGGACGAGTTCGTCCGTCCGACCCAGTGGCTGGTGATGCTGTTCGGCGAGCAGGTGATCGATTGCGAGATCCTCGCCCAGCGCGCCGGCCGCGAATCCCGCGGCCATCGCTTCCACAGCCCGGGTCAGGTGCATATCTCCAAGCCCGCAAGCTACCTGGAAGACCTGCGCGGCGCTCATGTGATCGCCGACTTCGCCGAGCGCCGCGCGCTGATCGCCCAGCGCGTCGAGCAGCTGGCCAGCGAGCAGAGCGGTACGGCCATCGTGCCGCCGGCGCTGCTCGATGAGGTCACCGCGCTGGTGGAGTGGCCGGTGCCGCTGGTCTGCTCGTTCGAAGAACGCTTCCTCGAGGTGCCGCAGGAAGCGCTGATCGCCACCATGCAGGACAACCAGAAGTATTTCTGCCTGGTCGACGCCGACGGCAAGCTGCTGCCGCGCTTCATCACCGTGGCCAACATCGAATCGAAGGACCCGGCGCAGATCGTCGCCGGCAACGAGAAGGTGGTGCGCCCGCGCCTGACCGACGCCGAGTTCTTCTTCAAGCAGGACAAGAAGCAGCCGTTGGAACGCTTCAACGAGCGGCTGAAGAACGTGGTGTTCCAGGCCCAGCTCGGCACCGTGTTCGACAAGGCCGAGCGCGTCTCGCGCCTGGCCGGGCTGATCGCCGAGCGCACCGGCGGCGACAAGGCGCGCGCCATGCGTGCCGGCCTGCTGAGCAAGGCCGACCTGGCCACCGAGATGGTTGGCGAGTTTCCGGAGATGCAGGGCATCGCCGGCTACTACTATGCGCTCAACGAGGGCGAGCCTGAGGACGTTGCACTGGCGCTGAACGAGCAGTACATGCCGCGTGGCGCCGGTGGCGAGCTGCCGAGCACCCTGACCGGTGCCGCGGTGGCAGTGGCGGACAAGCTCGACACCCTGGTCGGGATATTCGGCATCGGCATGCTGCCGACCGGCTCCAAGGACCCCTACGCCCTGCGCCGCGCCGCCCTCGGCGTGCTGCGCATCCTCATCGAGAAGCAGCTGGACCTGGACCTGGTCGAGGCGGTGAACGTCGCCATCGGCCAGTTCGGTACACAGGTCAAGTCGGCCGGCCTCGCCGATCAGGTGCTGGAGTTCATCTTCGACCGCCTGCGTGCGCGCTACGAGGACGAGGGCGTCGACGTCGCCGCCTACCTCTCGGTGCGTGCCGTGCAGCCCGGATCGGCGCTGGACTTCGATCAGCGCGTGCAGGCGGTGCAGGCCTTCCGCACGCTGCCGGAAGCCGAGGCGCTGGCCGCGGCCAACAAGCGCGTCTCCAACCTGCTCGGCAAGTTCGAAGCCGGGCTGCCGGAGGCCGTGGAGCCACGCTGGTTCGACAACGCCACCGAGTTCTCGCTGTACTCGGCGATCCAGCAGGCCGAGCAGGCCGTGCAGCCGCTCGCCGCGGCACGTCAGTACCGCGAGGCACTGGAGCGCCTGGCGCACCTGCGCGGCCCGGTGGATGCCTTCTTCGAGGCGGTGCTGGTGAATGCCGAGGATGCCTCGGTGCGCGCCAACCGTTACGCCTTGCTGGCCCGGTTGAGAGGACTGTTCCTTGGCGTTGCCGATATTTCCGCACTTGGCTAAGCCGGTGAAGCTGATCGTGCTGGACCGCGACGGCGTGATCAACGAGGACTCCGACGCGTACGTCAAGTCGGTGGACGAGTGGATCCCCATCCCGGGCTCGCTGGAGGCCATCGCGCGGCTGTGCAAGGCCGGCTGGACGGTGGCGGTGGCCACCAACCAGTCCGGTGTGGCGCGCGGCAAGTTCGATGCGAGCACCCTCGGCGACATGCATTTCAAGATGCAGCAACTGGTGATGGAGCAGGGCGGGCGCATCGATCTGATCGTGCACTGCCCGCACGGCCCGGACGACGGCTGCGAGTGCCGCAAGCCCAAGCCGGGGATGTACCGCAGCATCGCCGAGCACTTCGGCCTGGCGGACCTCAAGGGCGTCCCGGTGGTCGGCGACAGCCATCGTGACCTGCATGCCGGCATGCTGCTCGGTGGCGTGCCCTACCTGGTCAGGACCGGCAAGGGCCTGCGGACGCTGGAAGGCGCGCTGCCGCCGGGCACGCAGGTCTTCGATGACCTGGCCGCCGTTGTCGATCATCTACTCGAGAGTTCTCGATGAGCCTGCTGCCCCTGCGCATCGCGCTGTTCTATTTCCTGCTGGCGTTCACCGCCTTCGCCTGGTGCCTGGTCAGTCTGGCCTGCGCACCGTTCATGGGCTTCCGCGCACGCTACCGCTTCGTGGTGCAGAACTGGTGCCGCTGCGCCGTCTGGCTGGCCAGGACCCTGGTCGGCCTGCGCTATGAAGTGCACGGCGCGGAAAACATCCCGGCGCGTCCCTGCGTGATCCTGGCCAAGCACCAGAGCACTTGGGAAACCTTCTTCCTCTCGGCGTATTTCGAGCCGCTGACCCAGGTGCTCAAGCGCGAGCTGCTGCGGGTGCCCTTCTTCGGCTGGGCGATCATGCTGCTCAAGCCCATCGCCATCGATCGCGACAATCCCAAGGCAGCCCTGCGCCAGGTCGCCAAGCAGGGCCACGAGCGGCTGGAGCAGGGCGCCTGGGTGCTGATCTTCCCGGAAGGCACCCGGGTACCGGTCGGCCAGCCGGCCAAGTTCTCGCGCAGCGGCGCAGCGCTGGCGATCAATGCCAACCTGCCGGTACTGCCGATCGCCCACAACGCCGGCATGTTCTGGCCCAAGGCCGGTTGGGGCAAGCGCCCGGGCACCATTCAGGTGGTCATCGGCCCGACCATGCACGGCGAAAGCGGGAGCCCGCGCGCCATCGCCGAGCTCAACCAGCGCGCCGAGGATTGGGTGAACGCCCAGGTGCAGCAGCTCGAAGCCCAGGGTCGTCCGGGCGACTGACCTTTTTCCACGGCGCGACACGGAAGTCTGCCCCTCTACACGAGTCTCGTATGCAGCAGATTCCCAACCATCAGCTGGTCGCCGAATGGCTGCGCCTGCTGGACGAACACCCCGCCGAGGCCGCCGCCGCCCTGCACGCCGCAGCGGAAGCAAGCAGCGCCGAACTGGCGCGCTACTTCTACGAGCAGATGTTGGCCGACCCGCACTCGGCCAGCTTCCTGTCCCATGAACAGGTGAAGAACCGCCTCGGCCAGTCCATGCAGAACTGGATCATGACGATCTTTTCCGCCACCGCGCAGAGCGACCTGGATGCCGTCGTCGACCTGCAGCGCAAGATCGGCGAAATTCATGCGCGGATCGAGATTCCGGTCAGCCTGGTACTGCGCGGAGCCCGCTCGCTCAAGGGGCGCCTGCGCCAGCTGCTGGAGCAGCGCGGCCTGGACGAGCCGGTGCGGCGCAAGGCGGCGCGAATGGGCGCGGACATCATCGACCTGGCGGTGGAGATCATCTGCTTCGCCTTCTCCCAGTCGCATGACCGCAACTCGCGGGCCGAGGAAGCCTACCGGCTGTTCTCGGTATCGCAGAACATCGGTGCCGAGAAGGAGCGTCAGCGCGCCGCGCTGCTGGACTGGGAAAACCAGTTGATGTTCGACCTGGCCATCGGCAACACCGGCGGCATGCTGCCGCAACTGGCCGGTTCGGAGTTCGGCCTGTGGTTCCGCCACAAGGCCTCGCATGCCTTCCAGGGTTCGCCGGAAAGCGCCAGCATTCTCGACTACATCGAGCAGATCGACCGGGGCCTGGCCGGCCTCGCGGCGCAGGCGCCCGGGAGCAGCGGCCACCTGCCGGCGCTGCACCAGATTCGCGAGCATACCCGCTCGATCAAGTTCCTCCTCGACAGCCTGTTCGAGCAGGCCAACGACCTCGAGGCCGGTCGCGACGTGCTGACGCGCCTGCTCAACCGCAAGTTCCTGCCGGTGGTGATGGGCAAGGAAGTGCTCTACAGCCGCCAGTCCGGCAACACCTTCGGCGTGCTGATCATCGATGTCGATCATTTCAAGAAGATCAACGACTGCCATGGCCACGACGGCGGCGACCTGATCCTGCAGCAGGTCGCCACGCTGCTCGCCGCCAACACCCGGGGTGGCGACTATGCGTTCCGCCTCGGCGGCGAGGAGTTTCTCCTGGTACTGGTGGACATCGACGCCGAAAAGGCACTGCGCGCCGCGGAGAAGCTGCGCGAGCGCATCGCCAGGGAACGCTTCCGCCTGCCGCAGGGCGGCGAATTGAGCGTGACGGTGAGCATCGGCATGGCGGTACACGATGGCCATCCCGACTACGAGCGCCTGCTGCAGCGCGCCGACCAGGCGCTCTACCAGGCGAAGAACGCCGGGCGCAATTGCTGCGTGCTCAGCAAGCCGGAGTGAGCGCCTGGAGAGTCTACGGCAGGGCAGGGCGCGTGGCCTGAGCAAGGCTTGGACTGGCTCTTGTAGGTTGGGTTGAGCAACGCGAAGCCCAACGAGCCGGAGCATCAAGCAATGCTTCGCTACGCTCGGCCTCTTGTGACAACGTCGCCTCGCTAAGCGTTGGGCTTTGCTGCTGCGCACCTCAACCCAACCTACGCGCTTGCCTCCAGGCAGCAGACGCGGCTTGGGCTGACTCTTGTAGGTTGGGTTGAGCAGCGCGAAGCCCAACGAGCGGAACATCAAGCAACGCGCCGCTGATGCGCCGGAGCGCGTCCTACGGCCGCCCCTTTGGACGCCCTCACGGTGAAGCAGGCCCGCCACGAAAAAAAAGGGAGCGGACTCGCATCCGCTCCCTTTCCAGGGGGTGCCGCTGTGGCGACCGGCCTCAGGCCGGCGCCGACGTCCGGATCAGGTGATCGAAGGCGCTCAGCGAGGCCTTGGCCCCTTCGCCCATGGCGATGACGATCTGCTTGTACGGCACCGTGGTCACGTCGCCCGCGGCGAATACGCCGGGGAGGCTGGTCTGGCCCTTGGCGTCGACGATGATTTCGCCGTACGGGCTCAGTTCCACGCTGCCCTTGAGCCAGTCGCTGTTGGGCAGCAGGCCGATCTGCACGAAGATGCCTTCCAGTGCCACGCTGTGCATTTCATCCGTGGCGCGGTCCTTGTAGAGCAGGCCGGTGACTTTCTGCCCGTCGCCCTGGACTTCGGTGGTCTGCGCCATTTTCAGGATGGTGACGTTGGCCAGGCTCTGCAGTTTGCGCTGCAGCACCGCGTCGGCCCGCAAGTCCTCGCCGAACTCCAGCAGGGTGACGTGGGCGACGATGCCGGCCAGGTCGATGGCCGCTTCCACGCCGGAGTTGCCGCCGCCGATCACCGCCACGCGCTTGCCCTTGAACAGCGGGCCGTCGCAGTGCGGGCAGTAGGCCACGCCACGGCCACGGTATTGCTGCTCGCCGGGCACGTTCATCTCGCGCCAGCGCGCACCGGTGGCGAGGATCAGGGTCTTGGCCTTGAGTTCGCCGCCGTTGTCGAACCGGACGCGGTGTAGGCCGTCGGCGCCGGCCGGGATCAGCTGGCTGGCGCGCTGCAGGTTGAGGATGTCGACCTCGTACTCGCGCACGTGCTCTTCCAGTGCGCGGGCCAGTTTCGGGCCTTCGGTTTCCTTCACCGAGATGAAGTTCTCGATGGCCATGGTGTCCAGCACCTGGCCGCCGAAGCGCTCGGCCGCGACACCGGTACGGATGCCCTTGCGCGCGGCGTAGATGGCCGCTGCGGCACCGGCCGGGCCACCGCCGACCACCAGCACGTCGAAGGCGTCGCGGGCATTGAGTTTCTCCGCATCACGGGCGCTGGAGCCGGTGTCGAGCTTGGCGAGGATTTCTTCCTCGCTCATGCGGCCCTGGGCGAAGGGTTCGCCGTTGAGGTAGATGCTCGGCACCGACATGATCTGGCGGGCTTCGACTTCGTCCTGGAACAGCGCGCCGTCGATGGCGACGTGCTTGACGTTCGGGTTGAGCACGGCCATCAGGTTCAGCGCCTGGACCACGTCCGGGCAGTTCTGGCAGGACAGCGAGAAGTAGGTTTCGAAGCGGTAGTCGCCGTCGAGGGCCTTGATCTGCTCGATCACGTCCGCCGCGGTCTTCGACGGGTGGCCGCCGACCTGCAGCAGGGCCAGCACCAGCGAGGTGAATTCGTGGCCCATGGGGATGCCGGCGAAGCGCAGGCCGATGTCGCCGCCAAGGCGGTTGAGGGCGAACGACGGTTTGCGTGCGTCGTCGCCATCGGTCCTGAGGGTGATCTTGTCGCTGAGGCCGGCGATGTCCTGCAGCAGGCCCAGCAGCTCTTGGGATTTCTCGCCGTCATCGAGGGACGCGACGATCTCGAAGGGCTGCGTGACCTTCTCCAGGTAGGCTTTCAACTGGGTCTTGAGAGTGGTGTCCAACATTAGGCTATACCCCGCTTGAATTTTGGCTGCCCATCGGGCGGTAAGGTAAGTAACTTTCGATGGGGATAACCTTATGCCGACAAGGGCTGTTTTCGAAATTGATTAAACCAGTCGGGGCGATGCAGATTGTCTATCTCGCATAAAAAACCCGGTCCAGGGACCGGGTTTCGTTCGAAGCACCGAAGAGGAAATCAGAAATCCAGGTTCGACACCGCCAGCGCATTGGTTTCGATGAAATCACGACGCGGTTCGACGGCATCGCCCATCAGCGTATTGAAGATCTGATCGGCAGCAATCGCATCGTCGATCGTCACCTTGAGCATGCGGCGCACGTTCGGGTCCATGGTGGTTTCCCACAGCTGATCCGGGTTCATTTCGCCCAACCCCTTGTAGCGCTGGACACTGTGCCGGCGCGTGCCTTCTGCCATCAGCCAGTCGAGCGCTTCCTTGAAGCTGGCCACGGGCTTCTTGCGTTCGCCGCGCTGCACGTAGGCACCTTCCTCGAGCAGGCTATTGAGTTTCTCGCCCAGCGCGGTGACGGTGCGGTAATCGTTGCTGGCGAAGAAGTCACGGTTGAAGGTGATGTAGCTGGCCAGCCCGTGAGAGCTGATTTCCACTTCGGGCAGCCACAGGTGGCGCTCCTTGTCTTCACGCAGACTGGCGTTATAGACGAGGCCGGAGCGCTCCACATTCTTGAGCAGTGCGGCGTACTGCTCCAGCCAGGCCTGCATGGCGGCCTGGTCGGCCAGTTGCTCGACCGATACCCGCGGCAGGTAGATGAAGTGCTCGGTCAGCTCCTGCGGATACAGCCGCGACAGGCGCTGCAGCGTTTTCATCACCGTGCGGTAGTCGTTGACCAGCTTCTCCAGCGCCTCGCCGTTGAGGCCAGGGGCGTCTTCGTTGACGTGCAGGCTGGCATCTTCCAGGGCGGACTGGGTCAGGTATTCCTCCATCGCCTCGTCGTCCTTGATGTACTGCTCCTGCTTGCCACGCTTGACCTTGTACAGCGGCGGCTGGGCGATATACACGTAGCCACGCTCGATCAGCTCCGGCAGCTGGCGGAAGAAGAAGGTCAGCAGCAGGGTGCGGATGTGCGAGCCGTCGACGTCGGCATCGGTCATGATGATGATGTTGTGGTAGCGCAGCTTGTCGATGTTGTACTCCTCGCGCCCGATGCCGCAGCCCAGCGCGGTGATCAGCGTACCGACTTCCTGGGAGGACAGCATCTTGTCGAAGCGCGCCTTCTCGACGTTGAGGATCTTGCCCTTGAGCGGCAGGATAGCCTGGGTCTTGCGGTTGCGCCCCTGCTTGGCCGAGCCACCCGCGGAATCACCCTCCACGATGTAGAGTTCGGACAGCGCAGGATCCTTCTCCTGGCAGTCGGCGAGCTTGCCCGGCAGGCCGGCGATATCCAGCGCGCCCTTGCGCCGGGTCATTTCCCGGGCCTTGCGCGCGGCCTCGCGGGCACGGGCGGCGTCGATCATCTTGCCGACCACGGCCTTGGCCTCGTTGGGATGCTCGAGCAGGAAGTCGGCGAAGTACTTGCCCATCTCCTGTTCCACCGCAGTCTTCACCTCGGAGGAGACCAGCTTGTCCTTGGTCTGTGAGCTGAACTTGGGGTCCGGCACCTTCACCGAGATGATCGCCGTCAGGCCCTCGCGCGCATCGTCGCCGGTGGTGGAGATCTTGTGCTTCTTCGCCAGGCCTTCCTGCTCGATGTAGGCGTTCAGGTTGCGGGTCAGCGCCGAGCGGAAGCCGGCCAGGTGGGTGCCGCCATCGCGTTGCGGGATGTTGTTGGTGAAGCAGAGGATGTTCTCGTTGAAGCTGTCGTTCCACTGCAGCGCCACCTCGACACCGACGCCGTCGTCGCGCTGCACGTTGAAGTGGAACACCTGGTTGACCGCGGTCTTGTTGGTGTTGAGGTAGCTGACGAAGGCGCTCAGGCCGCCTTCGTACTTGAACAGTTCTTCCTTGGCGCTGCGCTCGTCACGCAGGACGATACCAACCCCGGAGTTGAGGAAGGACAGCTCGCGCAGGCGCTTGGCCAGGATGTCCCAGCTGAAGTGGATGTTCTGGAAGGTCTCGGCCGAAGGCTTGAAGTGGATTTCGGTGCCCGAGGTATCGGTCTCGCCGACTGCGGCAAGCGGCGCCTGCGGCACGCCGTGGCGGTACAGCTGTTCCCAGACCTTGCCTTCGCGGCGGATCGTCAGCAGCAGCTCCTCGGACAGTGCATTGACCACCGACACCCCCACACCATGCAGGCCGCCGGAAACCTTGTAGGAGTTGTCGTCGAACTTACCACCGGCGTGCAGTACGGTCATGATGACCTCGGCCGCCGAGACACCTTCTTCCTTATGGAGGTCCACCGGAATGCCGCGACCGTTGTCACGCACGGTGATGGATTCATCGACATGAATGGTGATGGAGATGTCACTGCAGTGGCCGGCCAGGGCTTCGTCGATCGAGTTATCGACGACCTCGAAGACCATGTGGTGCAGACCGGTGCCGTCGTCGGTATCGCCGATGTACATGCCGGGACGCTTGCGCACGGCATCGAGGCCTTTGAGTACCTTGATGCTCGACGAATCGTACGTGTGGTTTTCGCTCATGCCTTCACTCCCGAGGGGCCGTGGACTTGGCTGATATGCCCATGTTCCACGTGAAACATTGAGACTGGTGTCTGTTCGCACCAGCCTGCTTGCAAAACAGTTGAATCGACACAGGTAATGAACACCTGACAGTCCAGTTGCTCGAGCAACCTGCACAACGCCAGCCGATGCTGCTCGTCCAGTTCGGACGGCAGGTCGTCGACCAGGTAGATGCACTGCCCACGCTTCGCCTCGCTGACGAGGTGGCCCTGGGCAATGCGCAAGGCACACACCACCAGCTTCTGTTGGCCGCGCGACAGAACTTCAGCCGCGTTATGGTTGCCCATTCTCAGCCGCAGGTCGGCGCGTTGAGGTCCGGACTGGGTATGTCCCAACGCTCGATCGCGCTCCAGGGAAGCCGCCAGCACCTCGCTGAGCGTGCGCTCCTTGTCCCATCCACGGTAATAACTGAGCGTCAGCCCATCGAGCTCCAGCAGCGTGTCGAGCGTTCTTTCGAAGACCGGTTTCAGCGCCTGGATATAGGCGCGCCGATAGCCGTCGATCTCGTCGCTCGCCAGCGCCAGTTCCCGGCTCCAGGCCGCTTCCGAAGCGCCGTCAAGTGTACCATGCCGCAGCCACGAGTTCCGTTGCCGCAGGGCCTGTTGCAGCCGTTGCCAGGCACCGAGAAAGCGATGTTCCACGTGGAACACACCCCAGTCGAGGAATTGTCGACGCAGCTTCGGCGCACCTTCGAGCAGGCGGAAACTGTCCGGGTTGATCAGCTGCAAGGGCAGGGTATCGGCGAGCTCGGCGGTCGAACGAACGCTCTGCCCGTCGATACGGATTCTCACCTCGCCGCTGCGATCGCGCGAGATGCCCAGCGCGCGGCTGTGCTCGTCGGGCAGCTGCACCTGGCCGAACACGGTGCAGGCCGGCTGCTCGTAGCCGATCACCGGATTGAGGCGGATGCTGCGAAACGAACGGGCCAGGCCGAGCAGGTGGATAGCCTCGAGCAGACTGGTCTTGCCGCTGCCGTTATCGCCGAAGAGGATGTTGATGCGAGGAGAGGGCGTCAGCGTCACCGGGTGCAGATTGCGTACCCCGGTGACGGAGATACGACTGAGGGACATTCAGGTCGACGATTACAGGCGCATCGGCATCACGACGTAGGCCGAGTCGTCGTTGTCGAATTCCTGCAGCAGGGCGCTGCTGTTGGCGTCGGAAAGGATCAGGCGAACCTGGTCGGTGGTCATCACGCCCAGCACGTCGAGCAGGTAGCTGACGTTGAAACCGATCTCCAGCGAGCCGCCATTGTAGTCGACCGCCACCTCTTCCTCGGCCTCTTCCTGCTCGGGGTTGTTGGCCTGGATTTTCAGCAGGCCGCTTTCCAGCTGCAGGCGGATGCCGCGGTATTTCTCGTTGGAGAGAATAGCGGTGCGGCTGAAGGCCTCGCGCAGCAGCTGCCGGTCACCGACCACCAGCTTGTCGCCGCCACGCGGCAATACGCGCTCGTAGTCGGGGAACTTGCCGTCGACCAGCTTGGAAGTGAAGGTGAACTCGCCGGTGGTGGCGCGAATGTGGTGCTGGCCCAGGACGATGCTGACCTCGGCGTCCTGGTCGTTGAGCAGGCGCGCCAGTTCGAGGATGCCCTTGCGCGGGACGATGACCTGATGACGATCGGCCTGCTCGATGCCGGCCTGCATGGAACACATCGCCAGGCGATGGCCGTCGGTGGCCACGGCGCGCAGCATGCCGCTGGACACCTCGATGAGCATGCCGTTGAGGTAGTAACGCACGTCCTGCTGCGCCATGGCGAAGCTGCTGCGCTCGATCAGGCGGCGCAGCTTGCCTTGTTCGACGCTGAACGACAGCGAGCCGGGACCTTCTTCCACCGTGGGGAAATCGTTGGCCGGCAGCGTCGACAGGGTGAAACGACTGCGCCCGGACTTGATTACCACCTTCTGCTCATCGAGGCGGATACTGATCAGCGCATCACTGGGCAGGCTCTTGCAGATGTCCATCAGCTTGCGTGCCGGCACGGTGATCTCGCCCGGTTCGGCGGCATCCTCGAGGGCGACCCGGCCGACCAGCTCGACTTCCAGGTCGGTACCGGTCAACGACAGTTGCTGTCCCTGCACCACCAGCAGGACGTTGGACAGCACCGGCAAGGTCTGGCGCCGCTCGACGACGCCGGCAACCAGCTGCAGGGGTTTCAACAGGGCTTCGCGCTGAATGGAGAAATGCATGGTCTGGTCCCTTGCCTAGTAGATGGGTCGCACTCAGGTTGTCAAAGTTCGCAGCAGATTCTTGTAATCTTCGCGGATATCTGCGTCAGTTTCCCGAAGTTCGGCGATCTTACGGCAGGCATGCAGGACCGTGGTGTGATCCCGGCCACCGAACGCATCGCCGATCTCCGGCAGGCTGTGGTTGGTCAATTCCTTGGACAGCGCCATCGCCACCTGCCGCGGCCGCGCGACGGAACGCGAACGGCGCTTGGACAACAGATCGGATATCTTGATCTTGTAGTACTCGGCCACGGTGCGCTGGATATTGTCGACGCTGACGAGCTTGTCCTGCAACGCCAGCAGATCCTTCAGCGATTCGCGGATCAGCTCGATGGTGATATCGCGGCCCATGAAGTGGGCATGGGCGATCACCCGTTTCAGGGCGCCTTCGAGTTCGCGCACGTTGGAACGTATACGCTGGGCGATGAAGAAGGCCGCATCGTGCGGCAGGTCGACCTTGGCCTGGTCGGCCTTCTTCATCAGGATCGCCACCCGGGTTTCCAGCTCAGGCGGCTCGACCGCCACCGTCAGGCCCCAGCCGAAACGCGATTTCAGGCGCTCCTCCAGGCCGTCGATCTCCTTGGGGTAGCGATCGCTGGTGAGGATGACCTGCTGCCCACCTTCGAGCAACGCATTGAAGGTATGGAAGAACTCTTCCTGCGAGCGTTCCTTCTTGGCGAAGAACTGGATGTCGTCGATCAGCAGCGCGTCCACCGAGCGGTAGAAACGCTTGAATTCGTTGATGGCGTTGAGCTGCAGCGCCTTGACCATGTCGGCGACGAAGCGCTCGGAGTGCAGGTAGACCACCTTGGCGTTGGGGTTCTTCTTCAGCAGGTGATTGCCCACCGCATGCATCAGGTGGGTCTTGCCGAGGCCGACGCCACCATAGAGGAACAGCGGGTTGTAGCCGTGCTTGGGATTGTCCGCCACCTGCCAGGCCGCGGCGCGTGCCAACTGGTTGGATTTGCCCTCGACGAAGTTCTCGAAGGTGAAGGTGCGGTTCAAATAGCTGGTGTGCTTGAGCCCGCCCTCCACCTGCACGGCGCGCTCGACTCGCGGCGGTGCAGCCTCGGGCTCTTCGGTTGCGACGGACAGCGGCTCGAACTGTGCAGCCTGCGGTTGCTCGATTGCGCTGGGGGCCACGGGGACCGGCTGCGGCTGGGCACGAGCCGCCGCTGCGGCAGCGGAAGGAAGCGCGGCGGCAGCGGTGCGCTTGCTGCCGATGAGCAGCGAGAGTGCAGGGGCAAGCCCGGTGGAACGCTCGGAAAGCAGTTCGAGCAGACGCGACAGGTACTTCTCGTTGACCCAGTCGAGTACGAAGCGATTGGGCGCGTAGACCCGCAGTTCGTCAGCCTCGGCTTCTACCTGGAGCGGACGAATCCATGTGTTGAATTGCTGAGCAGGCAGTTCATCGCGCAAGAGCTCCACGCACTGCTGCCAAAGTTCCACCGACACGGAATCTCCTATCGACGCTGTCGAGGTAAGAAGGCGGCATTGTAGCTGTCGGGTCTGCGGTTATCCACAACAACCCGAAAGCCGGTCGCTCAACCAGAGTCGAAACGTTATGCCAAGCCATCCCTTCAACTTTGTGGATAACCGCAGCTGAAGGTTCTGGATGAGCCTGTGAAGTACCAGCGGCCAACGACTCCTGTGGATATCCAGGCATTCCATCCCCAGGTTACTCCGAGACACTCCACCAGCCCCGCACGGCTTACCCACCTGGTTCGCCTTTCCTGAAGCCCACGAACCACGGGGCATAGCCGGACTTTTACACAGGCATGGGCGGTATCATATACAAGCATTACATCTTGAAAGCTTTAAATATCTCTCTTTCTATCTTTTATCAGGCGGAGGTCTGGTTGGAAATTGACCTGGCCGGGCAGCTTCTCTACAATCGCCGGTCTCTTAAAAGGGGGCCATTCCGGCCCGCGATGGATCACCAGGTAAACGCACCATGAAACGCACTTTCCAACCCAGCACCATCAAGCGCGCCCGTACCCATGGCTTCCGTGCCCGCATGGCCACCAAGAACGGTCGTCAAGTCCTGTCGCGTCGTCGCGCCAAAGGCCGCAAGCGTCTGACCGTCTGATATCGGAACAGGTAGTGAGTCGGGACTTCGGCCGGGAAAAGCGACTGCTGACCCCCCGCCAATTCAAGGCAGTCTTCGACTCCCCTTACGGTAAGGTACCTGGCAGGCACGTCCTGCTGCTGGCCCGCGAGAACGATCTGCAATACCCTCGTCTCGGCCTGGTGATCGGCAAGAAGAGCGTCAAGCTCTCGGTTGAGCGCAACCGCATCAAGCGGCAGATCCGCGAGACCTTTCGTCACCACCAGCTGGAACTGACGGGCTGGGACATCGTGATCGTCGCCCGCAAGGGATTGGCCGACCTGGACAATCCCGAACTGGCGCGGCAGTTCGTCAAGCTCTGGAAGCGCCTGTCACGCACGCCGTCCAAGGCCTCCGCCGAACCTGGAGCAGCCAACACTACCCATGCGTAAATTGGCCATCGCTTCGATCAGGGTTTACCAGTACGCCATCAGTCCCATGATGGCCAGCCATTGTCGTTTCTATCCAAGCTGCTCCTGCTATGCACTCGAGGCCATCGAAACCCATGGTCTGCTGCGCGGCGGCTGGCTGAGTCTGCGCCGGCTGGGTCGCTGCCATCCGTGGAATCCCGGCGGCTACGATCCCGTGCCCTCCCATAACACTTCCAATTCATCTCCGATGGCCGAGTAACCATGGATATCAAACGCTCGATCCTGCTTGTAGCCCTGGCAGTCGTTGCCTACCTGATGGTTCTGCAGTGGAACCAGGACTACGGCCAGGCCGCCCTGCCAGCCGAAACCTCGCAAAGCCAGGCCGCTGCACCGGCGCTGCCGGATACTCCAGCCACTACTGCCAGCGAGAGTGGTGTCGAAGACGTACCGGCGGTGGCCGGCCAAGAGCAAGCCAGCGCATTGCCCAGTGCCGCGCCGAGCAATCAGCTGATCCGCGTGCGCACCGATGTGCTGAGCGTCGCCATCGATCCGCGGGGCGGCGACATCGTCGAGCTGCAACTGCCGCAGTATCCGCGACGCCAGGATCGCCCCGACGTGCCGTTCCAGCTGTTCGAGCGCAGCAGCGAGCGTACCTACGAGGCGCAGAGCGGCCTGATCGGCGACGGCCCGGACAAGGCCAGCGGACGTCCGCAGTACGCCAGCGAGAAGACCGAATACCAACTGGCCGACGGCCAGGACCAGCTGGTGGTCGACCTGACCTACAGTGCCGAAGGCGTCAACTACATCAAGCGTTTCACCTTCGCGCGCGGCAACTACGATCTGGGCGTGCGCTACCTGATCGACAACCAGAGCGACAAGCCCTGGACCGGCTACCTGTTCGGCCAGCTCAAGCGCGACAACAGCAGCGACCCGTCCTCCAGCACCGCCACCGGCACCGCCACCTATCTCGGCGCCGCGCTGTGGACCAAGGACGAGCCCTATCGCAAGGTCTCCATGAAGAACATGGACGAAAAGAACCTGCGTGAGACCGTGCGGGGCGGCTGGGTCGCCTGGCTGCAGCACTACTTCGTCACCGCCTGGATTCCGCAGGCTGACGACACCAACCAGGTGCAGACCCGCAAGGACAGCCAGGGCAACTACATCATCGGCTTCACCGGTCCGGCGGTCAGCGTCGCGGCCGGCGCCCAGGGCGAAACCGGCGCCACCCTGTATGCCGGTCCGAAGAGCCAGGACAAGCTGGAAGCACTGTCGCCCGGCCTGCGCCTGACCGTCGACTACGGCATCCTCTGGTTCATCGCCCAGCCGATCTTCTGGCTGCTGCAGAACATCCATGCGCTGCTGGGTAACTGGGGCTGGTCGATCATTGCCCTGACCATCGTCATCAAGCTGGCATTCTTCCCGCTGTCGGCGGCCAGCTACAAGTCGATGGCGCGCATGCGCGCGGTGTCGCCGAAGATGCAGGCGCTCAAGGAACAGTTCGGTGACGATCGCCAGAAGATGTCCCAGGCGATGATGGAGCTGTACAAGAAGGAGAAGATCAATCCGCTGGGAGGCTGCCTGCCGATCCTGGTGCAGATGCCGGTATTCCTCGCCCTCTACTGGGTGCTGCTGGAAAGCGTGGAGATGCGCCAGGCACCGTGGATGTTCTGGATCACCGACCTGTCGATCAAGGATCCGTTCTTCATCCTGCCGATCGTGATGGGCGTGACCATGTTCATCCAGCAGCAGCTGAACCCGACTCCGCCGGACCCGATGCAGGCGCGGGTGATGAAGCTGCTGCCGATCATCTTCACCTTCTTCTTCCTCTGGTTCCCGGCCGGCCTGGTGCTGTACTGGGTAGTCAACAACGTCCTGTCGATCGCCCAGCAGTGGTACATTACCCGGCAGATCGAAGGTACGGCCAAGAAAGCCTGACGCCTTGCCCGCTTACGCGAACGCCCCTTGATTGGGGCGTTTTGCTTTCTCCCCGTTAGCCTGACAGGAGGCCCCCATGAGCCATGCCCGCGATACCATCGCCGCCGTCGCCACCGCGCCCGGACGCGGCGGGGTGGGCATCGTCCGTGTCTCGGGCCCGCGTGCCAGGGCGGTCGCGATCACCCTCAGCGGACGCGAGCCGACGCCGCGGCATGCGCACTACGGGCCGTTCCACGCCGACGACGGCGAGGTGATCGACGAAGGGCTGCTGCTGTTCTTCCCCGGGCCGCATTCCTTCACCGGCGAGGATGTGCTGGAGCTGCAGGGCCACGGCGGCCCGGTGGTGCTTGACATGCTGTTGCAGCGCTGCGTGGAGCTGGGCGCGCGGCTGGCGCGGCCCGGCGAATTCAGCGAACGGGCCTTCCTCAACGACAAGCTCGACCTGGCCCAGGCCGAGGCCATCGCCGACCTGATCGAGGCGAGTTCGGCCCAGGCCGCGCGCAATGCCGTGCGTTCCCTGCAGGGCGAGTTCTCCCGGCGGGTGCACCAGCTCACCGAGCGCCTGATCCAGCTGCGCATCTACGTCGAGGCGGCCATCGACTTTCCCGAGGAGGAAATCGATTTCCTCGCCGATGGCCACGTGCTCGCGCAACTCGAGGGCGTACGTGCCGAGTTATCCACAGTTTTGCGCGAGGCCGGCCAGGGTGCCTTGCTGCGCGACGGCATGACGGTGGTCATCGCCGGCCGGCCCAACGCCGGCAAGTCCAGCCTGCTCAATGCGCTGGCCGGGCGCGAGGCGGCCATCGTCACCGATATCGCCGGCACCACCCGCGACGTGCTGCGCGAACACATCCTCATCGACGGCATGCCGCTGCACGTGGTGGACACCGCCGGGCTGCGCGACACCCAGGACCATGTCGAGCGCATCGGCGTACAGCGCGCGCTCAGCGCCATCGGCGAGGCCGACCGGGTGCTGCTGATGGTCGATGCCAGCGCCCCCGAGGCCGACGATCCCTCGGCGCTCTGGCCGGAATTCCTCGACAGCAGCCCGGAGCCGACCAAGGTCACGCTGATCCGCAACAAGGCCGACCTGAGCGGCGAGCCGATCGCCCTGCAGGTCGCCGCCGATGGCCAGGTGACGCTGAGCCTGTGCGCCCGTTCCGGCGAAGGCATCGAGCTGCTGCGCGAGCACCTGAAAAGCTGCATGGGCTACGAACAGACTGCCGAAAGCAGCTTCAGCGCCCGCCGCCGTCACCTGGATGCGCTGCGCCTGGCCGAGCAGTACCTGCAACACGGTCACGCCCAGCTGACCCTCGCCGGCGCCGGCGAACTGCTGGCCGAGGACCTGCGCCTGGCGCAACAGGCGCTCGGCGAGATCACCGGGGCGTTCAGCTCCGACGATCTGCTTGGGCGTATCTTCTCGAGTTTCTGCATCGGCAAGTGAGTCCGATACAGGCGTAATCACCCGCCTGCGCCCCCCGTCCTCTCCGCCCCAATCCCGTCATCCGCCGTGCCGCAAAGTGCGGCGGATGGCTGTGTGCGCATGCTTTATCTGCTACCACCATGCTGGAGCAGGAGCCCTGTGGAAAAACGGCCCTGAACCCGGTCGATAAGACGACCCGAAAGCCGAGGATAATCCCGCTTGTGCATAAGCCTTGATTTAATCCACAGGCTGCCGACGGCAAACACACCGCCGACACCCAGCCACCGCACAGGGTTATCATTCCTTGCAAACGGCGCCAGGAGTGGGCTGCAAGCTTTTATCCACAGAATGTCTTGTCACCATACATAAACATATAAACAAGCTCTTTATAAATTTCTTCTTCTTTGTATTCTTTTGCCTGCCCGAGCATTCGACCCAACGGTTGATCATTTTTTGCTCAGGGCCCTTCTTTAGCTTCGGCTAAATCCCTATACTTCGCGGTTTCCCCAATTCCCATCTGAACAGGCACGAGGTGCGTGGTGGACTTCCCTTCCCGTTTTGACGTGATCGTGATCGGCGGCGGCCATGCCGGCACCGAAGCTGCGCTGGCAGCGGCACGCATGGGCGTGAAGACCCTGCTGCTCAGCCACAATGTGGAAACCCTCGGGCAGATGAGCTGCAACCCGGCCATCGGCGGCATCGGCAAGAGCCATCTGGTCAAGGAAATCGATGCCCTGGGCGGAGCCATGGCCACCGCCACCGACAAGGGCGGCATCCAGTTCCGCGTGCTCAACAGCCGCAAGGGACCGGCGGTACGCGCCACCCGCGCGCAGGCCGACCGCGTGCTGTACAAGGCGGCGATCCGCGAGATCCTGGAGAACCAGCCCAACCTGTGGATATTCCAGCAGGCGGCCGACGACCTGATCGTCGAACAGGACGAGGTCAAGGGCGTGGTCACCCAGATGGGGTTGCGTTTCTTCGCCAGCTCGGTGGTGCTGACCACCGGCACCTTCCTTGGCGGACTTATCCACATCGGCCTGCAGAACTATTCCGGCGGTCGTGCCGGCGATCCGCCGTCGATCGCCCTGGCCCAGCGCCTGCGCGAACTACCGCTGCGCGTCGGCCGGCTGAAGACCGGCACGCCGCCGCGCATCGACGGCCGCACGGTGGATTTCACGCAGATGACCGAACAGCCCGGCGATACGCCGCTGCCGGTGATGTCCTTCCTCGGCTCGCGCGAGCAGCATCCGCCGCAGGTCAGCTGCTGGATCACCCACACCAACGCGCGCACCCACGAGATCATCGCCGCCAACCTGGATCGCTCGCCGATGTATTCCGGCGTGATCGAAGGCGTCGGCCCGCGCTACTGCCCGTCGATCGAGGACAAGATCCATCGCTTCGCCGACAAGGACAGCCACCAGGTGTTCCTCGAGCCCGAAGGCCTGACCACCCACGAGCTGTACCCCAACGGCATCTCCACCTCGCTGCCGTTCGACGTGCAGCTGCAGATCGTGCAGAGCATCCGCGGCATGGAGAACGCGCACATCGTGCGCCCCGGCTACGCCATCGAGTACGACTACTTCGACCCGCGCGACCTCAAGTACAGCCTGGAAACCAAGGTCATCGCCGGGCTGTTCTTCGCCGGCCAGATCAACGGCACCACCGGCTACGAGGAAGCCGGCGCCCAGGGCCTGCTCGCCGGCGCCAACGCCGCCTTGCGCGCGCAGGGCAAGGACAGCTGGTGCCCGCGCCGCGACGAGGCCTACCTCGGCGTGCTGGTCGACGACCTGATCACCCTCGGCACCCAGGAGCCCTACCGCATGTTCACCTCGCGCGCCGAGTACCGGCTGATCCTGCGCGAGGACAACGCCGACCTGCGCCTGACCGAGAAGGGCCGCGAGCTGGGCCTGGTCGACGAGCGCCGCTGGGCGGCGTTCTGCGCCAAGCGCGAAGGCATCGAGCGCGAGGAACAGCGGCTGAAGAGCTGCTGGGTACGCCCGGGCAGCGCCGAGGGCGAGGCCATCGCCGCGCGTTTCGGCAGCCCGCTGGCGCGCGAATACAACCTGCTCAACCTGCTGGCGAGACCGGAAATCGACTACCAGAGCCTGATCGAACTGACCGGTGCCGGCGCCGAAGACCCGCAGGTCGCCGAGCAGGTGGAAATCAAGACCAAGTACGCCGGCTACATCGAGCGCCAGCAGGAAGAGATCGAACGCCTGCGCGCCAGCGAGAACGTGCGCCTGCCGGCCGATCTCGACTACGCGACGATCGCCGGGCTGTCCAAGGAGATCCAGCACAAGCTGGGCCTGGCCCGTCCGGAGACCCTCGGCCAGGCCTCGCGCATTCCCGGCGTCACGCCGGCGGCGGTATCGCTGCTGATGATTCACCTGAAGAAGCGCAATGCTGGCCAGCAACTGGAGCAGAGCGCCTGATGAACGGAGTCAGCGAACAGCACGCCGCCGAGCTTGCTCGCGGCGCCGCTGAACTCGGCATCGACGTCAGCACCCACCAGCAGGAACAGCTGCTGGCCTACCTGGCGTTGCTGATCAAGTGGAACAAGGCCTACAACCTGACCGCAGTGCGCGATCCGGACGAGATGGTCTCGCGTCACCTGCTCGACAGCCTCAGCGTGGTGCCCTTCGTCGCCGAAGCCGGCCAGCACTGGCTCGACGTCGGCAGCGGCGGTGGCATGCCAGGCGTGCCCTTGGCGATCATGTTCCCCGAGCATGGCTTCACCCTGCTCGACGCCAACGGCAAGAAGACCCGTTTCCTGACCCAGGTGAAGCTGGAGCTGAAACTGACCAATCTCGAGGTCGTCCACGACCGAGTGGAACATTATCGGCCGGCAACCCCGTTCGACGGCATCACCTCGCGGGCCTTCAGCTCCCTGCAGGACTTCACCGACTGGACCCGTCATCTGGGGGCAGCCGATTGCCGCTGGCTGGCGATGAAGGGCGTGCAGCCCGACGACGAACTGCAGGCGCTGCCGGACGATTTCCGCTTGGATGCCTGTCACGTACTCAAGGTTCCCGGTTGCCAAGGCCAGCGCCATCTGCTGATACTGCGCCGCACTTCATGACGGACAGACGCTGACCATGGCCAGAGTATTCGCCATCGCCAACCAGAAGGGCGGTGTCGCCAAGACCACCACCTGCATCAACCTGGCCGCCTCGCTGGTGGCCACCCGGCGCCGGGTGCTACTGATCGACCTCGACCCCCAGGGTAACGCCACCACCGGCAGCGGCGTGGACAAGCTGAACCTGGAGTACTCGATCTACGACGTGCTGATCGGCGAATGCAGCCTGGTGGACGCCATGCAGTTCTCCGAACACGGCGGCTACCAGCTGCTGCCGGCCAACCGCGACCTGACCGCGGCCGAGGTCGCGCTGCTGAACCTGCCGGCCAAGGAGAACCGCCTGCGCGAGGCGCTGGCGCCGGTGCGCGAGAACTACGACTACATCCTCATCGACTGCCCGCCGTCGCTGTCGATGCTGACCATCAACGCGCTGACCGCCGCCGACGGCGTGATCATCCCCATGCAGTGCGAGTACTACGCGCTCGAAGGCTTGAGCGATCTGGTCAACTCGATCCAGCGCATCGGCCAAGCGCTGAATCCGAGCCTGAAGATCGAAGGCCTGTTGCGCACCATGTACGACCCGCGCAGCAGCCTGACCAACGACGTCTCCGAACAGCTCAAGGCACATTTCGGCGACAAGCTCTACGACACCGTCATCCCACGCAACGTGCGGCTCGCCGAGGCGCCCAGCCACGGCATGCCGGCACTGGTCTACGACAAGCAATCCAAGGGCGCACTGGCCTACCTGGCACTGGCCGGCGAACTGTCGCGGCGCCAGCGCCAGGCCGCGCGCAGCGCCCTCGCATAAGGAATCTTCATGGCGACCAAGAAAAGAGGCCTAGGACGCGGACTGGATGCCCTGCTCGGCGGCGCCAGCGTCTCGGCCATGCAGGAAGAGGCGGCCAAGGTCGATACCCGCGAACTGCAGCACCTGCCGCTGGAGTTGATCCAGCGCGGCAAGTACCAGCCGCGCCGCGACATGGACCCGCAGGCCCTGGAAGAGCTGGCCCAGTCGATCAGGACCCATGGCGTGATGCAGCCGATCGTGGTGCGGCCGATCACTGGCGGCCGCTACGAGATCATCGCCGGCGAGCGCCGCTGGCGCGCCAGCCAGCAGGCCGGCATCGAAGCCGTGCCGGCATTGGTCCGGGAAGTCGCCGACGAGGCCGCCATCGCCATGGCGCTGATCGAGAACATCCAGCGCGAGGACCTCAATCCGATCGAAGAGGCCGTGGCTCTGCAACGCCTGCAGCAGGAATTCCAGCTGACCCAGCAGCAGGTGGCCGACGCGGTGGGCAAGTCGCGCGTCGCTGTGAGCAACCTGCTGCGGCTGATCGCCCTGCCCGAAGAGATCAAGACGCTGCTGTCCCATGGCGACCTGGAGATGGGCCATGCCCGCGCATTGCTGGGTTTGCCGGGCGAACGACAGATAGAAGGCGCGCGGCATGTTGTCGCACGCGGGCTGACCGTGCGGCAGACCGAAGCGCTGGTGCGCCAGTGGCTGAACAGCAAGGAAACGCCCAAGGTCGAGGCCAGGGTCGATCCGGACATCAGTCGCCTGGAGCAGCGCCTGGCCGAACGTCTGGGCTCTCCGGTGCAGATCAAGCACGGTCAGAAGGGCAAGGGCCAGCTGGTGATCCGTTACAGTTCACTGGACGAACTGCAGGGCGTGCTGGCGCACATCCGCTGATACAAAATGTTTGTAGTGCTAGTCGGAAAATACTACCGGATGGTTGAACGCTGACTGGCCTGCTCCTATACTCGCCGCGCTTTTTTGACTGCGGACAATTAATTTGCGCGGCCTGCTGCAGTGATGGAAAACCGGTGAACATACGCAACAGAACACCCTTCCATCGCCTCCCGGCTTTTCGCGTTCTGCTGATGCAAGCACTGGTCGCTCTATTGACCGCTGTCTCATGTGGGGTCCTTTTTGGTATCGTCGCCGGCTACTCGGCCTTGTGCGGCGGTCTGATCGCGCTGTTGGCGAACGTGTATTTCGCATACAAGGCCTTTCGTTATTTTGGCGCACGTTCGACCCGGGCGATCATCCAGTCCTTCTGGTCTGGAGAGATGGGTAAACAGATTCTTGCAGCAGCGCTGTTCGCGCTGGTGTTCGTGGGGGTGCGGCCGCTGCAGCCGGTTGCCTTGTTCGCTGGCTATCTGCTGGTTCTGGGCGTCGGTGCAAGTGCGCTCCTGCTGATGAAAAACAATCCGAAGCATTGAGCATTTGAGGCGTATATGGCGAGTACCCCGGCTGAATATATCCAGCACCACCTGCAGAACCTGACCTACGGCAAGCTGCCGGCGGGTTACGAGCGCGCTGACGGCTCCGTCCTCGATCAAGCCACCTGGACCATCGCCCAGACCGGCCTCGAGGCGCGCGACATGGGCTTCATGGCGTTCCACCTGGATACCCTGGGATGGTCGCTGCTGATGGGCGCCCTCTTCATCCTGCTGTTCCGTAGCGCTGCCAAGGCCGCCACGGCCGGCGTACCGGGCAAGCTGCAGAACTTCGTCGAGATGTGCGTCGAGTTCGTCGAAGGCGTGGTCAAGGATACCTTCCACGGCCGCAACACCCTGATCGCCCCGCTGGCGCTGACCATCTTCGTCTGGGTGTTCCTGATGAACAGCCTGAAGTGGATTCCGGTCGACTACATCCCCGGTATCGCTCATCTGCTCGGCCTGCCGGCCTTCAAGATCGTGCCGACCGCCGATCCCAACGGCACCTTCGGCCTGTCCCTCGGCGTCTTCGTCCTGATCCTGTTCTACAGCGTCAAGGTCAAGGGCTTCGGCGGCTTCAGCAAGGAACTGGCATTCACCCCGTTCAACCACTGGTCGCTGGTGCCGTTCAACCTGTTCCTGGAAATCCTCGGTCTGCTGACCAAGCCGCTCAGCCTCGCGCTGCGTCTGTTCGGCAACATGTATGCCGGTGAGGTGGTGTTCATCCTCATCGCTCTGCTGCCGTTCTACGTGCAGTGGACCCTGAATGTGCCTTGGGCGATCTTCCATATCCTGGTGATCCCGCTTCAGGCCTTCATCTTCATGGTACTGACGGTGGTGTACCTGAGCTCTGCCCATGAAGAACATCACTGAAAACCGCTAACGCTTCACCGAAAAACCTTAACCCCCTTAGCTTCAGGAGCTTTACATGGAACTCGTCTACATCGCCGCCTCCATCATGATCGGTCTGGGTGCCCTGGGTACCGGCATCGGCTTCGCCCTGCTGGGCGGCAAACTGCTGGAATCCACCGCTCGTCAACCCGAGCTGGCTCCTCAGCTGCAAACCAAGACCTTCCTAATGGCCGGTCTGCTCGACGCCGTGCCGATGATCGGCGTTGGTATCGCGATGTACCTCATCTTCGTTGTCGCCGGCTAAGCATTTTTCCGGTTTGAGATGGGGTTCGCCGGGCGAGCCCCGTCGCCGTGGAATGACTCCCGCGTTGAACGAGATAGCACGAGGTAAATCGCTGTGAACATTAACTTGACGCTGTTCGGTCAGACGCTCGCCTTCGCTATCTTCGTTTGGTTCTGCATGAAATTCGTATGGCCGCCCATCACCCAGGCCATGCAGCAGCGCCAGAAGAAGATCGCCGAAGGACTGGATGCGGCAGGCCGTGCGCAGCAAGACCTGAAACTGGCTCAGGACAAGGTGTCCAACACCCTGCGTGAGACCAAGGAGCAGGCAGCCCAGATCATCGAACAGGCGAACAAGCACGCCAACGCGATCATCGAGGAAGCCAAGCAGCAGGCACGTGTGGAAGGCGAGCGACTGGTCGCCGGCGCCCGCGCCGAGATCGAACAGGAAGTGAACCGTGCCAGGGACCAACTGCGCAGTCAGGTAGCGGCTCTGGCCGTCGCCGGCGCGGAGAAGATCCTGGAGTCCCAGGTGGACGCCAAGGTGCACAACGAGCTGGTCGAAAAACTGGCCTCCCAACTCTAAGCGAGGCAAGCGATGATCAATACCCAGACGCTTGCTCGGCCTTACGCGAAAGCCGCTTTCGAGTTCGCCAGTGCGGCAGGACAGACCGAATCCTGGTCGAAGATGCTCAACCTGGCCGCCGTCGCTGTTGAAGTCCCCGAAGTCGCAGCGTTGCTGAACGACCCCCGCCTGACCAGCGAAAGCAAGGTTCAGGAACTGGTGCGTCTGCTCGGCGACGATACCGACGAAGCGTTCCGCAACTACGTCCAGACCCTTGGCGAGAATGATCGCCTGTCGGTCCTGCCGACCGTGTGGGAGCTGTACGAGGACATCAAGGCGCAAGCCGAGAAAACGCTCGAAGCCGAAGTCGAAACCGCCTTCGAGCTCAGCAACGCGCAACTCCAAACTTTGGCTGCCGCCCTGTCGAAGCGGCTAGATCGCACCGTCAACCTCCAGCAGGCCGTGAATCCTGCGCTGATCGGCGGCGTGGTGATTCGCGCCGGTGACGTGGTTGTCGACGGTTCGGTCCGCGGCAAACTGAGCCAGTTGGCCGAATCGTTGAAATCCTGATTTGAGGGTCATGGCATGCAGCAACTGAATCCTTCCGAGATTAGTGAAATCATCAAGCAGCGCATCGAGAAATCGGATGTCGCTGCTCAAGCCCGTAACGAGGGCACCGTCGTCAGCGTTTCCGACGGCATCGTACGCATCTACGGTCTGGCCGACGTCATGTACGGCGAAATGATCGAGTTCCCCGGCGGCATCTTCGGTATGGCACTGAACCTGGAGCAGGACTCCGTCGGTGCCGTGGTTCTGGGTAACTACCTGGGCCTGACCGAAGGCATGAGCGCCAAGTGCACCGGCCGCATCCTCGAAGTTCCGGTAGGTCCGGAACTGCTGGGCCGCGTGGTCGACGCACTGGGCAACCCGATCGATGGCAAGGGCCCGATCAACGCCAAGGAAACCGACGCCGTCGAGAAAGTGGCACCGGGCGTGATCTGGCGTAAGTCGGTCGACCAGCCGGTACAGACCGGCTACAAGTCGGTCGACGCCATGATCCCGGTCGGTCGTGGCCAGCGCGAGCTGATCATCGGTGACCGCCAGATCGGCAAGACCGCCATGGCGATCGACGCCATCATCAACCAGCGCAACAGCGGCATCCGTTGCGTCTACGTGGCCATCGGTCAGAAGCAGTCGACCATCGCCAACGTGGTGCGCAAGCTGGAAGAGCATGGCGCCCTGGCCAACACCATCATCGTCGCCGCCTCGGCTTCCGAGTCCGCCGCGCTGCAGTACCTGGCTCCGTACGCCGGCTGCACCATGGGCGAGTACTTCCGTGACCGCGGTGAAGACGCGCTGATCGTCTATGACGATCTGTCCAAGCAGGCCGTGGCCTATCGCCAGATTTCCCTGCTGCTGCGCCGTCCGCCGGGACGCGAAGCCTACCCGGGCGACGTGTTCTATCTCCACAGCCGTCTGCTGGAGCGTGCTTCCCGCGTTTCCGAAGAGTATGTCGAGAAGTTCACCAACGGTGCCGTGACCGGCAAGACCGGCTCGCTGACCGCGCTGCCGATCATCGAGACCCAGGCGGGCGACGTTTCCGCGTTCGTTCCGACCAACGTGATTTCCATCACCGACGGTCAGATCTTCCTGGAATCGGCCATGTTCAACGCAGGCATCCGCCCGGCCGTCAACGCCGGTATCTCGGTATCCCGCGTCGGTGGCGCCGCGCAGACCAAGATCATCAAGAAGCTCTCCGGTGGCATCCGTACCGCCCTGGCCCAGTACCGTGAACTGGCTGCGTTCGCGCAGTTCGCTTCCGATCTGGACGAGGCCACCCGCAAGCAGCTCGAGCATGGTCAGCGCGTCACCGAGCTGATGAAGCAGAAGCAGTACGCGCCGATGTCCATCGCCGACATGTCCGTGTCCCTGTATGCCGCCGAGCGTGGCTTCCTGGGCGACGTGGAAGTGGCGAAGGTGGGTGCTTTCGAGCAGGCCCTGATCGCCTTCTTCAACCGCGAGTTCGCCGAGCTGATGGCGAAGATCAACGTGAAGGGCGACTTCAATGACGAAATCGACGCGGGCCTGAAGGCCGGCATCGAGAAGTTCAAGGCCACGCAAAGCTGGTAAGCCGCAGCGGGCGCCTCGCGGCGCCCGCCTGCTAACCCGATAGGTGTCAAATGGCAGGCGCAAAAGAGATTCGCAGCAAGATTGCGAGCATCAAAAGCACGCAGAAGATCACCAGCGCCATGGAGAAGGTGGCGGTCAGCAAGATGCGCAAGGCACAGCAGCGCATGGCGGCCAGCCGTCCTTATGCGGAGCGGATCCGGCAGGTGATTGGCCATCTGGCCAACGCCAACCCCGAGTACCGTCACCCGTTCATGGTGGAGCGTCCGGTCAAGCGTGTCGGCTATATCGTCGTGTCCACCGACCGTGGTCTGTGCGGCGGCCTGAACATCAACCTGTTCAAGGCGCTGATCAAGAACATGAAGGAATGGCACGATCAGAAGGTCGAAGCAGACCTTTGCGTGATCGGCAACAAGGGTGCGAGCTTCTTCCGCAGCTTCGGCGGCAACGTGGTCGCGGCAATCGGCAACCTCGGCGAAGAGCCGTCGATCAACGATCTGATCGGCAGCGTCAAGGTCATGCTCGATGGCTTCCACGAGGGCCGTATCGATCGCTTGTACCTGGTATCCAACAAGTTCATCAACACCATGACCCAGAAACCGACGGTCGACCAACTGCTGCCGCTGGCTGCAGACGAGAACGCCGAGCCGGTCAAGAAGGGTCAGTGGGACTACCTCTACGAGCCGGACGCCCAGCAACTGCTGGATGCCCTGCTGGTTCGTTACATCGAGTCCCAGGCCTATCAGGCGGTGGTCGAGAACGGCGCAGCCGAACAGGCGGCGCGGATGATTGCCATGAAGAACGCAACCGACAACGCCGGTGAATTGATCAGCGATCTGCAACTGGTCTACAACAAGGCCCGTCAGGCTGCGATCACTCAGGAAATTTCGGAAATCGTCGGCGGCGCTGCCGCGGTTTAAGAACGGTTCAAATATTCAGAGGAACCAAACATGAGTAGCGGACGTATCGTTCAAATCATCGGCGCCGTCATCGACGTGGAATTTCCGCGCGATCTGGTGCCGAACGTCTATGACGCACTGAAAGTTCAGGGCGCCGAGACCACCCTGGAAGTCCAGCAGCAGCTGGGCGACGGCATTGTCCGTACCATCGCCATGGGTTCGACCGAAGGCCTCAAGCGTGGCCTGGACGTCAACAACACCGGCAAGGCCATCGCCGTGCCGGTCGGCACCGGTACCCTCGGCCGCATCATGAACGTGCTGGGCGAGCCGATCGACGAGGCCGGCCCGGTCGAGTGCGAAGAGCAGTGGGGCATCCACCGCGCCGCGCCGAGCTACGCCGAGCAGGCGGGTGGTAACGACCTGCTGGAAACCGGCATCAAGGTCATCGACCTGGTCTGCCCGTTCGCCAAGGGCGGCAAGGTCGGTCTGTTCGGTGGTGCCGGTGTCGGCAAGACCGTGAACATGATGGAGCTGATCAACAACATCGCCAAGGCGCACAGCGGTCTGTCCGTATTCGCCGGCGTCGGTGAGCGTACTCGTGAAGGTAACGACTTCTATCACGAGATGAAGGACTCCAACGTTCTCGACAAGGTGGCGATGGTCTACGGCCAGATGAACGAGCCGCCGGGAAACCGTCTGCGCGTGGCCCTGACCGGCCTGACCATGGCCGAGAAGTTCCGTGAGGAAGGCCGCGACGTCCTGCTGTTCATCGACAACATCTACCGCTACACCCTGGCCGGTACCGAAGTGTCGGCACTGCTGGGTCGTATGCCGTCCGCGGTGGGTTATCAGCCGACCCTGGCCGAGGAAATGGGCGTTCTGCAGGAGCGCATCACCTCCACCAAGACCGGTTCGATCACCTCGATCCAGGCCGTCTACGTTCCCGCGGACGACCTGACCGACCCGAGCCCGGCGACCACCTTCGCCCACCTCGACGCCACCGTGGTACTGAGCCGCGACATCGCCTCGCTGGGTATCTACCCCGCGGTCGACCCGCTGGACTCCACCAGCCGTTCGCTGGACCCGCTGGTGGTCGGCCAGGAGCACTACGAAGTGACCCGCGGCGTGCAGTACGTGCTGCAGCGCTACAAGGAACTGAAGGACATCATCGCCATTCTCGGCATGGACGAACTGTCCGAGACCGACAAGCAACTGGTGGCGCGCGCGCGCAAGATCCAGCGCTTCCTGTCCCAGCCGTTCCACGTGGCGGAAGTCTTCACCGGCGCCCCGGGCAAGTACGTGTCCCTGAAGGAAACCATCCGTGGCTTCCAGGGCATCCTCAATGGCGAGTACGACCACCTGCCGGAGCAGGCGTTCTACATGGTCGGCACCATCGACGAAGCCATCGAGAAAGCCAAGAAACTGTAACTGGCGCGCCCGTTCGCGGGCGCCGATCCAGCCTGACCGGCCTTGGCCGGGCGGGCTGATTACCGAGGCATAAGTATGGCTATGACAGTCCATTGCGACATCGTCAGCGCGGAAGAAGAGCTGTTCTCGGGGCTGGTGGAAATGGTCGTCGCCCATGGCAACCTGGGTGACATCGGTATCCTGCCGGGCCACGCGCCGCTGCTGACCGATCTCAAGCCGGGTCCGGTGCGGGTGATCAAGCAGGGTGGCGACGAGGAGATCTTCTACATCTCCGGCGGCTTCATCGAAGTGCAGCCGAACATGGTGAAGGTTCTCGCCGATACCGCCACGCGCGCCAAGGACATCGACGAGGCCGCTGCTCAGGCCGCCGTCAAGGCTGCGGAAAAGGCGTTGCACGAGAAGGGGGCGGATTTCGACTACGGTTCCGCCGCCGCTCGTCTGGCCGAAGCTGCCGCCCAGCTGCGTACCATCGAGCACCTGCGCAAGAAGTACGGCCGGCACTGATCGGCCCGCGACTTCATCGCGCACGAGTAAAAGGGTAGCCTTGGCTACCCTTTTTCTTTTTCCGCCATTTGTCGGACCGGCGCGCGGATGGCTCCGGCATCGCCGGGCCGCTACCCGGCCCGATACCGTTTCAGGATCAGCCCCATGTCTCTCGATATCGTCATTCTCGCCGCCGGTCAGGGCACCCGCATGCGTTCCTCCCTGCCCAAGGTGCTGCATCCGGTCGCCGGCAAATCCATGCTCGGGCATGTCATCGATACCGCGCGTGCGCTGCAGCCCCGGAGCATCCAGGTGGTCATCGGCCATGGCGCCGAGCAGGTGCGCCAGTGCCTGGCGGGCGAGGACCTCAACTACGTCGTCCAGGCCGAGCAGCTCGGCACCGGCCATGCGGTGGCGCAGGCGCTGCCGAACCTCGCGGCCGAGCGGGTGCTGATCCTCTACGGCGACGTGCCGCTGATCGAGGCCGAAACCCTGCAGCGCCTGTTGCACAAGGTCGGTCCCGAGCAGCTGGCGCTGCTCACCGTGGTACTCGACGACCCCAGCGGCTACGGGCGCATCGTCCGCGACGCGCAGGGCGAGGTGCAGGCGATCATCGAGCACAAGGACGCCAGCGCCGAGCAGCGGGCGATTCGCGAGGGCAATACCGGCATCCTGGCGGTACCGGGCAGCCGTATCGGCGAATGGCTGGGGCGGCTGTCCAACAGCAATGTCCAAGGCGAGTACTACCTGACCGACGTGATCGCCATGGCGGTGGCCGATGGCCTACGTGTGGCCACCGAGCAGCCGCTGGATGCCATGGAAGTGCAGGGCGCCAACGACCGCATCCAGCTTGCCGAACTCGAACGCCACTATCAGCGGCGCGCGGCCCGCCGACTGATGGCCGAGGGGGTGACGCTGCGCGATCCGGCGCGCTTCGACCTGCGCGGCGACGTCAGCGTCGGCCGCGACGTGCTGATCGACGTCAACGTGATTCTCGAAGGCAGCGTGATCATCGAGGACGGCGTTTCGATCGGCCCCAACTGCGTGATCAGGGACAGCACCCTGCGCAAGGGCGCGATCGTCAAGGCCAACTCGCACCTGGAAGGCGCGGAACTCGGCGAGGGCGCCGACTGCGGCCCGTTCGCCCGCCTGCGCCCCGGCAGTGTGCTCGGCGCCAGGGCGCACGTGGGCAACTTCGTCGAACTGAAGAACGCGACCCTGGCCGAAGGCGCCAAGGCCGGCCACCTGAGCTACCTGGGCGATGCCGAGATCGGCGCGCGGAGCAACATCGGCGCCGGTACCATTACCTGCAACTACGACGGCGCCAACAAGTTCAGGACGGTGATGGGCGAGGACGTGTTCATCGGCTCCAACAGCTCGTTGGTCGCGCCGCTGAACCTGGGCGATGGCGCCACCACCGGTGCGGGCTCGGTGATCACCGAGGATGTGCCGACGCATACCCTGGCGCTCGGCCGGGGCCGCCAGCGCAACATCGACGGCTGGCAGCGGCCGAGCAAGCAGAAGCCTTAAGCGGCACTGCCAGCTTGCGTCCTCCGGGCGCATATGTTTTGATTCGCGGCATTAACTTTCGAATCGAAACATGTTCATGTCGAAGCGCAACACGCCGCAACGCCGCCACGCGATTCTCGCCCTGCTCAACGAGCAGGGCGAAGTCAGCGTGGATGAGTTGTCGCGGCGTTTCGAGACCTCCGAAGTCACCATCCGCAAGGACCTCGCCGCGCTGGAGAAGAACGGCCTGCTGCTGCGTCGCTACGGCGGTGCGGTGCCGTTGCCCCAGGAGCTGATCGGCGACACGGCCCAGCCCGTCTCGCCGTGGAAACAGGCCATCGCGCGCCTAGCGGTGGGCTGCATCCGCGAACATGCGCGGATCATCATCGACAGCGGCACCACCACCGCGGCGATGATTCCCGAGCTGGGCCACAAGCCGGGCCTGGTGGTGATGACCAACTCGCTCAGCGTGGCCAATGCCCTGCGCGAACTGGAGCACGAGCCGGTGCTGCTGATGACCGGTGGCACCTGGGACCCGCATTCGGAGTCCTTCCAGGGCCAGGTCGCCGAGCAGGTGCTGCGCTCCTATGATTTCGATCAGTTGTTCATCGGCGCCGACGGCATCGACCTCGAACGTGGCACCACCACCTTCAACGAACTGCTGGGCCTGTCGCGTGTCATGGCCGAGGTCGCCCGGGAAGTCATCGTGCTGGCCGAAGCGGACAAGATCGGCCGGCGCATTCCCAACCTGGAGCTGCCCTGGAGCGGCATCCATACCCTGATCACCGATGAGCGTCTCAGCGACGAGGCGCGCACCCGTATCCAGGCCCGCGGCGTCAAGCTGCTCTGCGCGGCCGTCGAACCCAATCTGGAGACCTGAACCATGTGTGGCATCGTTGGCGCCGTCGCCGAACGCAACATCACCGCGATCCTTCTCGAGGGCCTCAAGCGCCTGGAATACCGGGGCTACGACAGCGCCGGCATCGCCGTGCTGAATGCCGCCGGCGCGCTGCAGCGCCTGCGCCGTTCCGGCAAGGTGGCGGAACTGGAGCAGGCCCAGGCGCAGGCGCAGCTGTCCGGCCGCCTGGGCATCGCCCATACCCGCTGGGCCACCCACGGCGCGCCGTGCGAGCGCAATGCCCACCCGCATTTTTCCGGCGACGACCTGGCGGTGGTGCACAACGGCATCATCGAGAACCACGAGGCGCTGCGCGAACGGCTCAAGGCGCTCGGCTACGTCTTCGTTTCCGACACCGATACCGAAGTCATCGTGCATCTGTTGCAGCACAAGCTCGACGAGCTCGGTGACCTGACCGTCGCGCTCAAGGCCACGGTCAAGGACCTGCACGGCGCCTACGGCCTGGCGGTGATCAGCGCCAAGCAACCCGATCGCCTGCTCGCCGCACGCAGCGGCAGCCCGCTGGTGATCGGCCTGGGCCTGGGCGAGAACTTCCTCGCCTCCGACCAGCTGGCGCTGCGCCAGGTCACCGACCGCTTCATGTACCTGGAGGAGGGCGATATCGCCGAGATCCGCCGCGACAGCGTGCAGATCTGGGATGTCGACGGCCAGCCGGTACAGCGCGAGGCCGTGCAGTACCACGAGGGCGCCGAGGCGGCGGACAAGGGCGAATACCGCCACTTCATGCTCAAGGAAATCCACGAACAGCCCAAGGTCGTGCAGCGTACCCTGGAAGGCCGTCTCGGCGAGCGCCAGGTACTGGTGCAGGCCTTCGGCCCGCAGGCCGCCGAGCTGTTCGCCCGGGTGCGCAACGTGCAGATCGTCGCCTGCGGCACCAGCTACCACGCCGGCATGGTCGCGCGTTACTGGCTGGAGGAGCTGGCCGGGATTCCCTGCCAGGTCGAGGTGGCTAGCGAGTTCCGCTACCGCAAGGTGGTGGTGCAGCCGGACACCCTGTTCGTCACCATCTCCCAGTCCGGCGAGACCGCCGACACCCTGGCCGCGCTGCGCAACGCCAAGGCGCTGGGCTACCTGGCCAGCCTGGCGATCTGTAACGTCGGCATCAGCTCGCTGGTACGCGAGTCCGACCTCACGCTGCTGACCCAGGCCGGCCCGGAGATTGGCGTGGCCTCGACCAAGGCCTTCACCACCCAATTGGTAGGATTGATGTTGCTGACCCTGGCGCTGGGCCAGGTGCACGGCAGCCTCGACGCCGCCCGGGAAGCCGAGCTGATCGAGGAATTGCGCCGGCTGCCGACCCGCCTGGGCGAGGCGCTGGCGATGGATACCACGGTGGAGAAGATTGCCGAGCATTTCGCCGAGAAGCACCACACCCTGTTCCTCGGCCGCGGTGCGCAGTATCCGGTGGCGATGGAGGGCGCGCTCAAGCTCAAGGAAATCTCTTACATCCACGCCGAGGCCTATCCGGCCGGCGAACTCAAGCACGGCCCGCTGGCGCTGGTCGACGCCGACATGCCGGTGGTCACCGTGGCGCCGAACAACGAGCTGGTGGAGAAGCTCAAGTCCAACCTGCAGGAAGTGCGCGCGCGCGGCGGCGAACTGATCGTCTTCGCCGACCGCGAGGCTGGCATCGAGAACGGCGAGGGTACCTTCCTGGTGAACATGCCGCATATCCACGATGCGCTGGCACCGATCCTCTACACCCTGCCGCTGCAGCTGCTGTCCTACTACGTCGCGGTGCTGCGCGGCACCGACGTCGACCAGCCGCGCAACCTGGCCAAGAGCGTCACCGTCGAGTGAGGATCGGTTCCCGCCCGAGTCCTTGCTGCTGCTTGCTGCTGGCGATCAGTGGTTAACAGCATCGCCAGCAAGCTAGCTCCTACAGCGATCGGCAAGCCCTTGTGCCGGGCCGACATTACACTTCGGATGGGTGAGCGTGTCCCAAGGAGCCTGAAACGCCGCTCGGGCGATGTTCCTCGGGGCGGAGCGTCAGGACCCGCGCGCCATCGCGGGTCACCGCCACGGTGTGCTCGAACTGCGCCGACAGCTTGCCGTCGAGGGTGACCACCGTCCAGCCATCGCGCTGGGTGCGTACGGCATTGCGGCCCTGGTTGAGCATGGGTTCGATGGTGAAGACCATGCCTTCACGCAGCGTCAGGCCCGTCTTCGGTTTGCCCCAGTGCAGCACTTCGGGCGGCTCGTGCATTTCCCGGCCGATACCGTGCCCGCAATATTCCCTGACCACCGAGTAGCCATGGGCGCGGGCGTGCCGTTCGATGGCATGGCCGATATCGCCGAGCCTGGCACCAGGCCGCACGGCTTCGATACCTTTCCACATGGCCTCGTAAGTGACCTGCACGAGCTGCCGGGCCTGCGCCGAAACCTCGCCGATCAGGTAGGTCTTGCTGGAATCGGCGATATAGCCGTTCTTCTCCAGGGTGATGTCGAAATTCACCAGATCGCCGCTCTGCAGGATCTCGCAGGCGCTGGGCACGCCGTGGCACACCACTTGGTTGCGCGAGGTGTTCATGGCGTAGGCGAAGCCGTACTGCCCCTTGCTCGCGGGGCGCGCGCCGAGCTGATTGACGATGAAGTCATCCACCAGGTCGTTGACCTGCAGGGTCGACAGGCCGAGCAGATCCAACCGATCCAGATAGCCGAACACGGATGCCAGCAACCTGCCCGACTCCGCCATCAGGGCGATTTCCTCCGGCTTCTTGGTCATGAGGCATCCGCCACTCTGGCGGGCACCACGACACCGGCGGTGCGCATCTGCGCGGCAACCACCTCGTTGAAGCTGAGGGTTGGGTTCATTTCGCACAACATGCCGATGCGAATCCAGAAGCCAGCCTGGGCATTGATCGAGCGGCAGGACACGCTGCTCGCCTTGCGAATCTGCTCGTGCAGCTCGTCATCGATATTGACGATTCCCATGGAAATCTCCGTCTAAATGAAACGTATACGAATCATATAGAGGTAAGGAGCGAATTTCATCTGCCCTCGTGAGCAGGCAGCGGGGTAGCGCGACCTATTCATCCAGTGAACGGCGTAAACGCTGGCTCGCCAATGCGCGGGCGGGTATAACACCCGCTGATCGACGCGGTACGAGGGGAGTCGCGATGGAAGAGGTCATCGAACAGCTGCGGGAACTCAACGAGCCGGTGCCGGTGCCGCTGGAACTGCCGGACGACGATCTGCTGGTGGAGATCGAGGAACAGCTGCTGATCAACCTGCCGTTCGGCCTGCGCGAGTTCCTGCTGCAGGTCAGCGACGTGGTCTATGGCCGCCTGGAGCCGGTCACCGCCACCGATCCGCAAGCGCATACCTACCTGCCCGAGGTGGCGGCCAACGCCTGGGATGCCGGGGTGCCGCGCGACCTGGTGCCGCTCTGCCAGGACGGTCGCGATTACTATGTGGTCGATCTGGAAGGCCAGGTTACCCTCTGGGACGGCGACGACGGCGAACTGACCGAGGAAACCTGGGAAACGGTCTGGCACTGGGTGCGGGACGTCTGGCTGGAAAGCTGAGTGCGGCTGCCGAACCGCCTCGCGCTGACGAAAAGCGCTAAGCTGTGCGCCTTCTGCCAACGATCCGAAACCCTATGCTGACCTTGGGCAACCTGTTCCTGTTCATGCTGCTGGCCGCCGCGGGCGCCTGGCTCTGGCATTCCCACGGCATTCGCGAGCGTGCCCTGCTGGCGGTGCGCCGGCATTGCCAGAAGATGGACGTCGAGCTGCTCGACGGCGCCGTTGCCTTCCGCCGCCTGGCGCTGTTGCCGGATGCCCGGGGGCGGCGCCGGCTGGCGCGCATCTACGGTTTCGAATTCACCGTCACCGGCGAGCAACGCCATCCTGGCAGCATCGTCATGTTCGGCGCGCAGGTCGGCCGTATCGAGCTGGCCGCCCATCCGTTCCAGCCCGCCGCGGAACCGGGGCGGGTGATCCAGCTGGACGACTGGCGCCGCACGCGCGATTGAGCATCGTCAGCTCGCCAGGCGGCAAGCGAGCAGACCCTGTTCCAGCGCGACCTGCGCCTGGGCTTCGGCGAAGATCAGCTCGATCCGCGAATCCCTGCGCCATTCGCTGGGTCTGAATTCGAGCGTATGACCCTCCAGCGCATTGGCCGACCGCCAGCCCTCGCGGCCGTGCAGCACCAGCTTGGCGCGGCGCCAGGGCCATTGCGCCAGCCAGTGCGCGATGCGCTGCAGATCGGAGCGCTGGCTCGGGTGCCAGCGCCAGCCGATGCTCCAGCCTTCGTCATTCCCTTGCACCTGGCAGATGGGCTGCTGCGGATCGAGCCAGAGCTGCGGCAGCGTGACTGCGCCCTGGGGCAGGGCGGGTGGCTGCGATGCTTCGTGGGCATGGGCCTGGATGCCCGGCAGGCGCTGCAGCGGCAGCCGGCCCTGGCTGGTCCAGTACAGTGGCCGTTCGGGCAACTGGCTGGCCAGTCGCGCGCGCGTCGGCGCGTCCAGTGTCTCGCTCTTGTTCATCAGCAGCAGCCCGGCATCCGCCAGGGCCTGCTGCTGGCTGTCGGGCAGCGCTGCACCCTGGCTCAGTGCCTGGGCGTCCAGCACCAGCACGCTCGGCTGAACCGCCAGGACCTGCTGCCAGGGCGCCTGGCCAAGCTGGCGCAGTAGTTCGGCCGGATGTCCGAGCCCGGACGGTTCGATCAGCAGGCGATCCGGGCGGGCCTGGCGCAGCAGCCGGCCCAGGCCGACCTGGAAGGGCACGCCGTTGACGCAGCACAGGCAGCCGCCGGCGACTTCCGCCAGGCTGACGCCCTCGACCGCGCTGCTCAGCAGCGCGGCGTCCAGGCCGATCTGGCCGAACTCGTTGACCAGCACCGCCCAGCGCTCGGCCGCCGGCTTCTGTGCCAGCAACTGGCGGATCAGGCTGGTCTTGCCGGCGCCGAGCGGGCCGCCGATGAGGTGGGTGGGGATCTGTTCGAGCATGGCGGCCATGGTGCGCATTTTGCGGCGCGGCTGGAAGAGGCTGCGCTCACCCCGTGCTAAAGTCGCCGCGATTCGGGAGGAATGATTCGTGCGGCTATCGTTATTGCTGACTTTACTAGCGGGAAGCGTCATGACCGGCGAGGCGCTGGCCGAGGCCTGCGTCATCCACAGTGATGACGGGCGGGTGGCGGTGCAGCTCTGCCAGGCCAATCGCAGCATTCCCGCCGAGCTGTTTCGCAGCGGCTTCTGCCAGCCGCAGCTCGAGGGCCAGCAGGTCGAGGTGCAGTTCGTCGAGCACTGTCCGCCAGGTGCCTTCGGCATCTGCCGCGACGCCCGCGTTTCCAACATGCCCTATCGGCAGGACATCCACTACTACGGTATCGCCAGCGATGCCCGCTTTCTCCAACCGGCCTGCGAGCAGACCAGCGAGGGCACCTGGGAAACCGAGTAGGGCCTGGCCCCCCTGTGTTCATGGGGGTTTCACGTGGAACTATCGGTTTGCTCGATGCGATTCGGCTTGCCTATCAGCCGCGTAGACGAGACGCTAGCGCACCGGTTCGAGCGTCCCGCAGTCCTCGCCGACCCAGCGCGCGTGGGACTCCATGCGCGAGGTGCCGGTTTCGGTCCCCTGCCGGTATTCGCTCTCGATGGTGCTGACGAACTCGCGATCGCTGATGAAGCGGGTTTCTCCCTGGCCGCGAGCATCGGGGCACTCGAAGCGAAATTTCCAGCGGCTGTCGCTGCGCTCGGTGATTTCCTGGCGGCAGGCCGGATCGTCCTGAAACGGCAGGTCGCCGGACTTCACCTGTTCTTCGCTGAGGCAGATGCGTACGCCCTTGCCGCCCAGCTGCACGCCCTGCGCCGCGAGCATTTCTTCCATCATCCTGCGCTGCTCGGCCGGCAGGTTCTGCATCTGTGCCAGCATCTCGTCGGTACCCGGCATCTGCTGGCCATCCATCTGGATATCGCCGCTACGGAACTCCCAGAGTCCGGGCAGGATCGGCTGGGCCTGGGCCGGCAGCAAGAACATCGACAGGGCGGCCGCGGTGGCCAATCGGGGCAGACGAGGCATGGTCGCACTCCACATTCGGATGTTCTGAAAGCCTAGTCGAGGCTGCGCAAAAGGCCGCCCGGCAGTGCGGACAGTTGGTCGTGGATTTATGTTGTTGAGAAGCGTTAGCATTAACCTCCGCAGCATTCATGGGAGGCCGCATGGCAACCGAAGGTATGGTTCGGCAGCAACTGCTGCATCGGCTCTATGCCGATCACCACGGCTGGCTCAATGGCTGGCTGCGGCGCCAGCTCGGCTGTAACCAGAAGGCTGCAGACCTGGCCCAGGACACCTTCGTGCGGGTGCTGGCCAAGGACGAGGACATGGCCGCCATCCGCGAGCCCAGGGCCTACCTGCATACCATCGCCAAGGGCCTGCTGATCAATCACTGGCGCCGTCGGCAGATCGAGCAGGCCTACCTGGATGCGCTGGCGCTGCAGCCCGAGCCGCTGGCGCCCTCGCCGGAGGAGCAGGCGCTGATCGTCGAAACCCTGCTGCAGGTCGACGCGCTGCTGGCGCGCCTGCCGGCGAAGGTGCGCAACGCCTTCCTCATGTCGCAACTGCAGGGCATGACCTATGCGGCGATCGCCGCGGAACTGGGGGTCTCCGAGCGAATGGTGAAGAAGTACATGGCGCAGGCCATGCTGCATTGCCTGACCCTGGTGGCGGAGGAGTGATGAGCATCGATTACCGTGTGTTGCAGGAGGCCGCGCACTGGTTCGCGGTGCTGCAATCCGGGACGGTCAGCGCCGCCGAGCGCCAGGCCTGGTCGGAATGGGTCGGGCAGCCCGAGCATGCCCGGGCCTGGGCGAGGGTGGAGCGCATCAGCGGGCAGTTGCTGCCGCTGGCAGCCGATCCGGTCGGGCGCATCGCCGGCGGCCTGCTCCAGCAGCGCTCGAGCCGGCGCCAGGCGCTGAAGCTGCTGGGCGTGCTGTGCGGGGGTGCCGGGCTCACGCTGGCGACCGGGGCGGCACCCTGGCGCGAGTGGACCGCCGACCAGCGCACCGCTGTCGGCGAGGTCCGCGATCTGCGCCTGGCCGATGGTTCGCAGCTGTGGCTGAACACCGACAGCGCGGTGGATATCGCCTTCGATCGCCAGGCGCGGCGGTTGTCACTCTATCGTGGCGAGCTGCTGGTCGATGCCCCGGGCGGGCGCAGCGCTCCGCCGCTGCTGCTGCGCAGCCGTGAAGGGCAGCTGCGCAGCGATCAGGCGGCGCGTTTCTCGCTGCGCCAGGATGACGGCCGGACCCTGCTCAGCGTGTATACTGGCGTGGTGGATATCCAGTTGGCGGGGCTCGGCATCACCAGCGTCGCCGCGGGGCAGCAGGCCGGTTTCAGCCTCAGCCGCATCGATGCGCTGCAACCGGTGCGGGCGGAGCGGCAGGCCTGGTCGACCGGCGTGCTGCTGGCCGATAACCAGCGCCTGGGCGACTTCCTTGCCGAGCTGTCGCGTTATCGCCACGGCTATCTCGGTTGCGATCCGCGCATCGCCGACCTGCGGGTGGTCGGCGCATTTCCACTGGGCGACACCGAGCGGGTGCTGGAGGCGCTGGCGGCCACGTTGCCGGTGCGTATCCAGCGGCGCATGGCCTGGTGGGTCAGCCTGGAGCCGGCGGCCTAGCCCCAAGAACAGTTGCAAATAAAAAATATTCGTATCTGCAGTTCCCCTTTTCCATTCTGATCGGGCATAGGCGCATAAGTCCCGCCAACACGGAAAAGGATTCATCATGCGTTCGACCTGTTTGCCGCTCCTTCCCAGCCGCTCGCACGCCCTGACCGGCGCGGTGCGTGCCGCCCTGCTGTGCCTGCCGCTGGGGGCTCTGGCGCCTGCGCTGGCGAGTGCCGCCGAGAATTCGGCGAGCCAGCAGGCGGTGCGCAGCTACGACATCCCGGCCGGCCCGCTGTCCAGCGCGCTGAGCCGCTTCGCCGGCGAGGCGGGCGTGCTGTTGTCGGTCGACGGCAGCCTGCTGCAGGGGCGCCAGTCGCGCGGCCTGCAGGGCCAGTACGGCGTCGAGGACGGTTTCGCGGCGCTGCTGCAGGGCAGCGGATTGCAGGCGGTACGCGACGGCCAGGGCAACTACTCGCTGGCCCCGCGCGTCGAGCAGGCCAGTGCCGTCGAACTCAAGCCGATGGTGGTCGAGGGCTTCGCCCTGGGCAACGCGCTGGGCGAGATGCAAGGCTACAACGCCACCCACAGCAGCGTGGCGACCAAGACCAGCATGCCGCTGGTGGAGACCTCGCAGACCGTCTCGGTGGTCACCCGCCAGCAGATCGAGGACCAGGGCTCGCGCTCCATCGCCCAGGCGGTGCGCTACACGCCGGGGCTGATGAGCACGCCCTACGGCGCGACCACCCGCTACGACTACGTCGCCATGCGCGGCATCACCGATGGCTCGGTGGACAACCTCTACCTCGACGGGCAGAAGCTGCTGGGCGACAGCGGCACCTACAGCAGCCTGCAGGTCGATCCGTACTTCATCGAGCGCATCGACATCCTCAAGGGCCCGTCCTCGGTGCTCTACGGCCGCAGCCTGCCCGGTGGCCTGGTGGCGATGACCAGCAAGAAGCCGCAGCAGGAGGCCCGCCGCCAGTTGCAGTTCTCCTACGGCAGCCACGACTACAAGCAGGCCGCGTTCGACTTCACCGGCCCGCTGGACGACGAGCGCATCGCCTACCGCCTGGTCGGCGTCGCCAAGGATGCCGACAACCAGGTCGATGGCATCGAGGAACAGCGCTATGCGCTGATGCCGTCGCTCTCCATCGACTTCAGCGCGGACACCCGCCTGACCCTGCAGGCCATGCTGCAGCACGATCCGGAGAGCGGCTACCACGGCGGGCTGCCGGCGGACGGCACGGTCACCTCGCACAACGGCCGACGCATCTCGCGCAGCTTCTTCGAGGGCGACGAGGACTACGAGAAGTTCGAGCGCGACCAGCAGATGATCGGCTACCAGCTCGAACACCGTTTCAACGATGTGGTTTCGGCGCGGCAGAACTTCCAGTACCTCGACTCGACCGTGGACTCCGGCCAGGTCTACCAGTATGGCTATGCGAGCGCGGACGAGCTGGTGCGCTACTTCACCGGTGCCGACGAGGCGTTGCACGCCTGGACGGTCGACAACCAGCTGCAATTCCTCTTCGATACCGGCGCGCTCAGCCACACCCTGGTGACCGGCCTCGACTACCAGCGACGCAAGGCCAAGGTCGACTACGACGCGGGTTCTGGTCTGCCTTCGATCAACCCCTACACCGGTGCCGTCGGCGCCGGCAGCCCGGTGTTCTACCATCAGTACGACGAGACCCGCGAGCTGGAGCAGACCGGCCTCTACGTGCAGGATCTGATCAGCCTCGGCAACTGGCGTTTCTCCCTGGGCATGCGCCAGGATTGGGTGGATGTGTCCTTCGACCATACCGAGGATGCGTACACTGGCGACCAGTCCGATAGCGCCAAGCTCGAGCAGTTCACCGGCCGCGTCGGTGTGCTCTATGCCTTCGACAACGGCCTGTCGCCCTACGCCAGCTACTCCGAGTCGTTCAACCCCAACGCCACCGCGGCCTACAACGAGGTGTCGCCGGGCGTCTACGACATCGCCCTGCTGGATGCCACCGAAGGCGAGCAGTACGAGGTGGGCCTGAAGTACCAGCCGCTCGGCACCGACGACCTCTACACCCTCTCCTGGTTCGACCTGAAGCAGTCCAACCTGGCGAACAAGGATTCCAACGAGAACTTCTACCGCGCGGTCGGCGAGCTCACCTCCAAGGGCGTGGAAGTCGAGGCCCGGCTGCGCCCGCTCGAGCAGGTCAACGTCATCGCCAGCTACACCTACATGGATGTCGAGTATTCCAAGGACTTCACCGGCGCGGCCGGGGTGAACAATCGCGGCAACCGGCCCAACGCGGTCGCGCGCAACATGGCCTCGCTGTGGGCCGACTACACCTTCGACCGGGGGCCGCTGGCCGGGCTGCAGGTCGGTGGCGGCGCGCGCTACTTCGGCAAGAGCTGGGCGGATGCGGAAAACACCCTGCATATCCCGTCCTACACGCTGTACGACGCCATGCTCGGTTACGACCTGTCGCGCGTGGGCCTCGCCGGCGTCGGCGTACGGTTGAACCTCAACAACCTCACCGACGAGAAGTACGTCGCCGCGTGCAACAGCCTGAGCCAGTGCTACTACGGCGAGGCGCGCAACGTCATGGCCACCGTGACCTACGACTTCTGATCATCGCCGAGCGGCCGCCGGCCCCAGCGGGTTGGCGGCTTTGTGCTTTCTGCAATACGGACGACTGACGATGCGTTCCATTCTCGTGCTCCTGCACCGCTATATCGGCCTGGCCACCGCCTTGTTCCTGTTCCTCGCCGGCATCACCGGCAGCATCCTGGCTTTCCACCACGAGCTGGACGAATGGCTCAACCCGGAGTTCTACCACACCGCCAGCCGTGGCCCGGTACTGGCGCCGGGCACGCTGGTGGAGCGCGTTGAGCGGGCCAATCCGCGCATGCAGGTCTGGTACATGGAGTTCCCCGACGATCCGGGGCATGCCGCGCTGATGGCGTTGGTGCCGCGCAACGATCCGGCCACCGGCAAGCCGTACGAGGAACGGCCGGTGGTGCATTACCTCGACACGGTGACCGGCGAGCCGGTGGGTACGCGCTACTGGGGCGAATGCTGCTTCTCGCGCAAGAACCTGGTGCCGTTCATCCTCGAGTTCCACTACAACCTGGCGCTACCGGGCAACTGGGGGCTGTGGCTGATGGGCATCGTGGCGATCGCCTGGGTGATCGACTGCTTCGTCTCGCTGGTACTGACCTTCCCGCGCGGGCGGCCGTTCTTCGGCAAATGGTGGACGGCCTGGAAGATCAAGCGCCAGCGCATGAACCACGACGTGCACCGGGCCGGCGGCTTGTGGCTGTGGCTGCTGCTCACACCGGTGGCGCTCAGCAGCGTGGCGATGAACCTGCCCGAGCAGGTGTTCAAGCCGCTGGTGTCGCTGGTATCGAAGGTGGAGCCGAGCGTCTACGAGGCCCGCGGGCGGCTGCCCGCCGAGCAACTGGGCACGACCGCCTACGACTTCCACCAGGCCTACGATTTCGCCCTGCAGCATGCCGCCGAGCTGGGCCTGAGCGAAGCGATCACCGAGCTGTACTACAGCTTCGAATACAACTTCTACGGTGCCGGCTTCGGCGAGCACGACAGCAACCAAGGCAATGCCTGGCTGTTCTTCCATGGCACCGACGGCCGTCTGCTCGGCCAGGAGATTCCCGGCCAGGGCACGCTGGGCCAGCGGTTCCATCTGCTGCAGCCGGCGATCCACGGCGGGCGCATCCTCGGCCTGCCGGGACGCATCCTGATCGCCGTGCTCGGCGTGGCGATCGCCGTGCTGTCGGTCACCGGTGTGGTGATCTGGTGGCGCAAGCTTGGCGCGCGGCGGCAGATGGCGGCACGACGCGCTATGGCGACAGAGGCGGGTTGAAGCATTTCTGGCAGGCCTGCATCGCCGCGAGGTCGCACCTCCCACAGGGTCCGCCGGCTTTTTGTGGGAGGGGGCGATGCTCTTGAGCTTTTTGGCAGGCCTGCGGCCTGCATCGCCGCGAGGTCGCGCCTCCCACAGGGTTCGGCGTGGGCTCGCTGCTTTTGTGGGCCGCGCCCGCTCCCGGCGGGCTTGCGGCATTCACCACATCCCTGTGAATTGCCCGCCCTCGAAATGATGCTTTTAAGCTTGAAGCTATCCTGCGGCCTTTGCCGTGGCGAGCGGGCTTACTGCGCCCGGCTGACCAGCGCGGGTAGTTGCTCGGCGAGTTTCTGCACCCTCAGCGGTGCGCGGATGAAGCCGTGCTGGTGGCCGTCCGGGCCGATGATGACCAGGTTGCCGCTGTGGTCGACGGTATAGTTTTTCTTGCTGGTATCGCCCGGAATGAAGGGAATGCCGACGCCGTTGGCCAGGCTCTGGATATCGTCCAGCGGGCCGGTGAGGCCCAGGAAACCGGCCTTGAAGTAGCCCAGGTACTGCTTCAACTGCTCCGGGGTGTCGCGGTTGGGGTCGACGCTGACCAGGATCGGCTGGATCTCGCCGCGCACGTCCTCGGGCAGCAGGCCCTTGAGCTGGCGCAGCTCGGCCAGCGTGGCCGGGCAGATGTCCGGGCAGAAGGTGTAGCCGAAGAACAGCAGCGTCCAGCGACCCTCCAGTTCGTCCATTCGCACCGGCACGCCGTCCTGGTCGGTCAGGCTCAGCGCCGGCAGCGGGCGGCTCTGCGGCAGCAGCACGATGCCGGCGTCCAGTAGCTGGGTGGGATCGAGCTGGCGCTCGCTGTTCAGCACCCTGGAAACCGTCAGCCCGATGACCAGCGCGACCAGCGCGACGAGGATGAAGACGGTTTTCTGGATGCGGGTCATGGGAATCCTTGTTCGGCGGCTCAGATATTGAGCAACAGATAATGATCAACCAGCAGCGCGATGAACAGCGCGAACAGGTACCAGATGCTGAATTTGAAGGTCTTGATTGCCGCATGTGGCCGGCTGTCGCGGTACAGCGCGATGGCCCAGTAGAGGAAGCGCGCACCCAGCAGCGCCGCGGCGGCGAGGTACAACGGGCCGCTCATGTGGATGGCGAAGGGCATGAAGCTGACCGCCAGCAGCACCGCGGTGTAGAGCAGGATGTGCACCTTGGTGTAGTGCACGCCGTGGGTCACCGGCAGCATCGGGATGTTCACCTTGGCGTATTCGGCCTTGCGGTGGATGGCCAGCGCCCAGAAGTGCGGCGGCGTCCAGGCGAAGATGATCAGCACCAGCAGCAACGGCTCGGCGCTGACCTGGCCGGTCACCGCGACCCAGCCGAGCAGCGGCGGCGCGGCGCCGGCCAGGCCGCCGATGACGATGTTCTGTGGTGTGGCGCGCTTGAGAAAGCCGGTGTAGATCACCGCATAGCCGATCAGCGAGGCCAGCGTCAGCCAGGCGGCCAGCGCATTGGTGAAGGCCAGCAGCAGGGCCAGCCCGGCGACGCCGAGGACGAAGGCGAAGGTCAGCGCCGCGGCCGGCGAGACGCGGCCCTCGGCCAGCGGCCGCTTGTGGGTGCGCGCCATCACCGCGTCGATCTGCCGGTCCACCACATGGTTCACCGCCGCGGCGGCGCCGGCGCACAGGGCGATGCCCAGGTTGCCGAACAGCAGCACCGTCCACGGCACGCCGGCGCGGGTGGCGAGGAACATGCCCACCAGCGAGGTGATGAGCATCAGCAGCACCACCTTCGGTTTGGTCAGCTCCAGGTAGTCGCGCCAGCTGGCCTGGGCGCTGCGTTCGCTGAGTAGAGTCGCCATGGGGTTTCTCCTCGTGGTCATGCGCGGGGCAGATCGAGCCGACCCGTCGTGTTCGAAATCGATACGGCTTCGGCATGCGCGGGCGCCTGGGCGGGCTGGCGCAGCCGGTAATTGACCAGCACCAGCACCAGCAGCAGCGCGGCACCGCCGCCGTTGTGCGCCACCGCCACCGCCAGCGGCAGATTGAACAGCACGTTGCTGATGCCCAGGCCAATCTGCAGCGCCAGCGTGGCCAGCAGCAGCGCGGCCAGCCGGCCCAGGCCCTGGCGCCAGAGCATGCCGCCGAGCAGCAGTGCCACCAGCGCCACCAGCAGCGCACCGATACGGTGGCTGACGTGGATCGCGGTACGCGCCTCGCCATAGAGCAGGCCGCCGAGGTAGTTGGGGCCGATGTCGTGGTGGGTCAGGTCGAAGGCGTTGGCGAAATCCATCTGCGGCCACCATTGGCCGTGGCAGGTGGGGAAGTCGGTGCAGGCCACCGCGGCGTAGTTGCTGCTGACCCAGCCGCCAAGGGTGACCTGGCCGATCACCAGCAGCAGGGCGAAGCCGGCGAAGGCGCGCAAGCGCCCGGACACCGCCGGCAGCGGCGCGAATGCGCCGGACAGCCGCAGGCACAGCAGGAACAGCAAACTTAGAGTTGTGAAGCCACCAAGCAGGTGCGCGGTGACCACCTGCGGCCAGAGCTGCAGGGTCACGGTCCACATTCCGAACGCCGCCTGGGCGATCACCACGGCGAGCAGCGCCAGCGGCAGCTTCAGCGGTTGCCCAGGCCGCCCGCGACGGCGCATGGCCTGCACCGCCAGCGCGAGGATCACCAGGCCCAGGGTGCCGGCGAAGTAGCGGTGAATCATTTCGTTCCAGCCCTTGCGCACCTCCAGCGGCGCTTCGGGAAAGCGCAGGGCGGCGAGGCCCTGCTGCTGCTCGCTCATCGGCACGCTGAGGAAACCGTAGCAACCGGGCCAGTCCGGGCAGCCGAGGCCGGCATGGGTCAGCCGGGTATAGGCGCCGAGCAGCACCACCACCGCAGCCAGCAGGGTGGCGATCAGGGCGAGGCGGTATCCGGGTCTGGCCATCGGGTTCTCCTTGTGCGCCTCGTTGGGACTGCAGCGAGGCGGCCGTATGCGTCAGCCGATCTGCGAGATCTTCAGCAGGTATTTCAGGTCGTCGAGAATCGCCTTGCCGTCGGTGCCGGCGTCGTAGCGCAGCACCAGGTTGCCGTGCGGGTCGACGATCCACAGCTGCGGCGCGGCCGGCGCCTCGGGGTTGCGGGAATAAACCGCGGCATCCAGCGCATGGCGCTGCAGCTGCGGGTACTCGCGGCGCAGGCGCTGTTCGTAGTCCGGCTCGAGCGGCGTGGCGCTGGCCAGCGCGTGGCTGGCACGGGCGGCTTCGCGGGCCAGGCCGATATTGATCTGGCGGGCCAGGTAGACCAGTTGCCGGCAGGCTTCGTCGCAGCCCTGCGGGGCGGTGACCAGCAGTTCCCAGCGCGGCGCGCCAGGCGACGTGCCCACGCCGATGGCGCTGCGGTCCTGGCCGTCGGCGATCAGCACGCCGTCGTAGCTGCGGCTTTCCGGCACCCAGAAGCCGAAGCGGTACATCGCCGTGGCCAGCAGCATCGGCCCGAGCACCACGGCGACGATCAGCAGCAGCTGCAGCCGCCCGTGTCCACGCTTCGGCTCAGGGCCGGCAAGGATCGGATTCATCGTTTCCACTGTGCTTCCCTCGTGCCTGATGCACGCCGAAATAGATGAACAGCGCCAGCAGCGCCGCCGCCAGGGCGAACCACTGCACGGCATAGCCCAGGTGCTGCGCCGGGCTCATGCTGGTGACCGGCCAGTCGGCGCGATAGGCGCCCGGCCCGGGCTCCAGGCGCAACTCGTGGATCACCCCGTCGCGGCCGAGCAGCTTCCACAGCGCCTCGACGTCGACATGGTTGATCAGCCGCGGCCAGCCCTCGGCCATGCGATGGCTGAAGACGAAGGGCTTGCCCGGCGGCACGTAGACCCAGGCAGCCAGCTTCAACGGTTGCGTCGGCGTATCGAATGCCGGCGGCACGCGGCGGTCCGGCCAGGGAATCCAGCCGCGGTTGACCATCACCCAGCGGCCGCTGGGATCGTCATGGAAGGGCTGCAGTAGTTCGACGCCGACCTGGCCGTCGCGGGTGCGGCTGTCGAGCAGGAAGCTGTGCGCGGCATCGAAGCGGCCCTGCAGATGGACACGGGCATAGGCCGGATCGGCGACCGTCCCGATCTGTTCCGGCGCCAGCGGTGCGGCCTGCTGGCGGGCTTCCTGGCGCTCCAGCAGGTCGCGCTTCTGCTCGCTGCGTTCCAGCTGCCAGATGCCCAGCCAGAGCAGCCCCGGCAGCAGGGCCAGCACCAGCAGGGTAGGCAGCAGCCCCGGCCTGAAACCGTTCATGGCCGGCACCGCTGGATGTCGATATGGCTGGCTATACTCCACCCCCATTACCCCTGTCGTGGACCCGCTCATGCTCAAGGCGGCGATCGTTCTGTTGTTAGTGGCCACGCTGGTCAGTCTGTTCAGTGGATTGTTCTTCCTGGTCAAGGACGAGGGGCGAACCTCCCGGGTCGTCATGGCCCTGTTCATCCGTGTCAGCCTCAGCGCGCTGACCGTCGCGCTGATCGGCTGGGGCTTCTGGTCCGGCCAACTGCGGCCGGCGTTCGGTTTCTAGGATTCGTTCCCGTTTCGATGCGACTCGTCTCCAAGCAGGCCTGGAGGGTGGCGGGCATGAACTCGGCGTTCCCGCCCGCTCCTGTAAAAGGTTTCAGAGCACGTAGACGAAGATGAACAGCGCGATCCACACCGCATCGACGAAGTGCCAGTACCAGGCGGCCGCCTCGAAGCCGAAGTGATGTTCCGGGCTGAAATGCCCGCGCAGGATGCGCACCAGCATCACCGTGAGGATGATCGCGCCCATGGTCACGTGGGCGCCGTGAAAGCCGGTGAGCATGAAGAAGGTCGCGCCGTAGATGCCCGAGCCCAGCGTCAACCCGAGTTCGGTATAGGCGTGCACGTATTCCTCGATCTGGAAGGCGAGGAAGGCCACGCCGAGCAGCACGGTCAGCGCCAGGCCCAGTTTGAGCTGCTGGCGGTTGTTCTTGCGCAGCGCATGGTGGGCCCAGGTCAGGGTGAAGCTGGAACTGACCAGCAGCACGGTATTGAGCAGCGGCAGGCCCCAGGCGCTGATGGTGCCCTCCGGCGCCGGGTAGAGCTTGGGATCGGGCGTGTTCAGCAGCGGCCAGCTGTACTCGAAGCCCGGCCAGAGCATGTTGCTGATGCCCTTGTCGCCTTCACCGCCGAGCCAGGGGCCGGTCCAGTAGCGGATGTAGAACAGCGCGCCGAAGAAGGCGGCGAAGAACATCACCTCGGAGAAGATGAACCAGCTCATGCCCCAGCGGAACGAGCGGTCCATCTGCGCGCTGTAGAGCCCCGCGCGGCTCTCCTTCACCACCGCGCCGAACCAGCCGAACATCATGTAGGCGATCAGCAGGGCGCCGACGAAGAAGATCAGCGGCCCGCTGGATTCGGCGCGGTCGGCCTTGAGGTCGTTGAACCAGGTGCCGAGGCCGAAGACGGTGACCAGCAGGGCGACGGTGGCGATGATCGGCCACTTGCTCTGGGCCGGGACGTAGTACTGCTCGTGGGTCTGGGTGCTCATTGCAGACTCTCCTTGGCCGCGCCCGGCGCCAGGGCGGCGACCGGTGGCTGGCGGGACGTGATGTCGAACAGCGTGTAGGCGAGGGTCAGATGGCGCACGTCGGCGGGCAGGTCGCGGTCGACAATGAAGCGCACCGGCATCTCGATGCGTTCGCCCGGTTGCAGCACCTGCTGGGTGAAGCAGAAGCATTCGGTCTTGTGGAAATAGGCCGCCGCCTTGGATGGCGAGACGCTCGGGATCGCCTGGGCGGTCATCGGCTTGTCGGTCGGGTTGTAGGCGACGAAGCGGATTTCCGTGCTGGCGCCGGGATGCACGCTGAGCTGGTCGGCCAGCGGGCCGAATTCCCAGACCATGCCGGCGGCGTTGGTAGCGAGGAACTGCACGCGCACCTCGCGCGCGGCGTCGGCACTCTGCGTGCCCTCATAGGCGCCGGCGGTCTTGCCGTTGATGCCGAAGGCCTGGCACATGACGTCGTAGATCGGCACCAGGGCGAAGCCGAAGGCGAACATCGCCACCACCACGAACAGCAGGCGGCGGACCAGGCGGGCGGTGGACATTTCAGCGCTCATGGGAACGGCCTCGGCGACCGTAGGGCGGGTTGCAACCCGCCGATTCGGCGTTGAATCCGACTCCGTCTAGCCATGCTTCGGGCCCATCCGGTGTTCATGCAGCTGGTGCATGTCCGGCGGCGTCTGGAAGGTGTGGTAGGGCGCCGGCGACGGCACGCTCCACTCCAGCCCCTCGGCGCCGTCCCAGGGCTTGGCCGGTGCGGCCGGGCCGCCGCGGATGCACTTGATGACGATGAACAGGAACAGCAGCTGGGTGGCGCCGAACATGAAGGCGCCGACGCTGGAGACCATGTTGAAGTTGGCGAACATCATGTTGTAGTCGGGGATGCGCCGCGGCATGCCGGCCAGGCCGACGAAGTGCATGGGGAAGAACGCCAGGTTCATGCCGACGAAGCTCATCCAGAAATGCAGCCTGGCCAGGGTCTCGTCGTACATGTGCCCGGTCCACTTCGGCAGCCAGTAGTAGGCCGAGGCGAAGATGCCGAAGATCGCCCCCGGCACCAGCACGTAGTGGAAATGCGCCACCACGAAATAGGTGTCGTGGTACTGGAAGTCCGCCGGGGCGATGGCCAGCATCAGTCCGGAGAAGCCGCCGATGGTGAAGAGGATGACGAAGGCCACGGCGAACAGCATCGGCGCCTCGAAGCTCAGCGAGCCGCGCCACATGGTCGACACCCAGTTGAACACCTTCACCCCGGTCGGCACGGCGATCAGCATGGTGGCGTACATGAAGAACAGCTCGCCGGTCACCGGGATGCCGACGGTGAACATGTGGTGCGACCAGACGATGAACGAGAGGAAGGCGATCGCGCCGGTGGCATAGACCATCGAGGTGTAGCCGAACAGCGGCTTGCGGCTGAAGGCCGGGATGATCGAGCTGACCGCGCCGAACGCCGGCAGGATCATGATGTACACCTCGGGGTGGCCGAAGAACCAGAACACGTGCTGGAACAGCACCGGGTCGCCGCCGCCGGCGGCGCTGAAGAAGCTGGTGCCGAAGTGGATGTCCATCAGCATCATGGTCACCACCCCGGCCAGCACCGGCATCACCGCGATCAGCAGGAACGCGGTGATCAGCCAGGTCCAGACGAATAGCGGCATCTTCATCAGTGTCATACCCGGCGCGCGCAGGTTGAGCACCGTGGCGATGACGTTGATCGCGCCCATGATCGAGCTGATGCCCATCAGGTGGATGGCGAAGATGAAGAAGGTCACCGACTCCGGCGCGTAGGTGGTCGACAGCGGCGCATAGAAGGTCCAGCCGAAGTTCGGCCCGCCGCCCTCCATGAACAGCGTCGAGACCAGCAGGGTGAAGGCGGCCGGCAGCAGCCAGAAGCTGAAGTTGTTCATCCGCGGCAGGGCCATGTCCGGCGCGCCGATCATCAGCGGGATCATCCAGTTGGCCAGGCCGACGAAGGCCGGCATCACCGCGCCGAAGACCATGATCAGGCCGTGCATGGTGGTCATCTGGTTGAAGAATTCCGGCTGCACGATCTGCAGCCCCGGCTGGAACAGCTCGGCGCGGATCACCATCGCCATCGAGCCGCCGAGCAGGAAGGCGCAGAAGCTGAACCACAGGTACATCGAGCCGATGTCCTTGTGGTTGGTGGTCAGCAGCCAGCGGGACAGCCCCTTGGCCGGGCCGTGGTGGAGGTCATGCCCGGCATGACCATGATCGTCGATCACTGCACTCATCGCCGCCACTCCTCTTATTGACTGGCTTCTTCGGCCTGTTTGAAGTCGAGCACGTCTTTCGGCGTGACCATGTCGCCGGTCTTGTTGCTCCAGGCGTTGCGTTCGTAGGTGATCACCGCGGCCAGGTCGACCTCCGACAGCTGCTTGCCGAAGGCCGCCATGGCGGTGCCCGGCTTGCCGTTGACGACGATATTGATGTGCGCTTCGGCGTCGCCGGTGGCGATGGGCGAACCCTTGAGCGCCGGGAACATCGGCGGGATACCCTCGCCGCCGGCCTGGTGGCAGGAGGCACAGGTGGTCTGGTAGATCTTCTCGCCGCGCTCGGCGAGTTCCTCGCGGGTCCATTCCTTGCTGGTCAGCTCGGCGAGCTTGGCCGCCTCGGCCTTCTTCTCGCCGAGCCAGGCGGTGTAGTCCTCCGCAGACTTCACCTCCACCACCACCGGCATGAAGCCGTGGTCCTTGCCGCACAACTCGGTGCACTGGCCGCGGTAGAGGCCGGGCTCTTCGACACGGGTCCAGGATTCGTTGATGAAGCCGGGGATGGCATCCTTCTTCACCGCCAGTTCCGGCACCCACCAGGAGTGGATCACGTCCGCCGCGGTGATCAGGAAGCGCACCTTGGCGCCGGCCGGAATCACCAGCGGCTGGTCGACCTCCAGCAGGTAGTGCTCGCCCTTGGGCGCCTGGTTGTTGATCTGCTCGCGTGGCGTGGTGAGGTTGCTGAAGAACTCGACGTCCTCGCCCAGGTACTTGTAGTGCCACTTCCACTGGTAGCCGGTGATCTGCACGTCGACGTCGGACTCGCTGGAATCGTAGATGTGGATCAGCGTGCGGGTCGCCGGCACCGCCATGCCGATCAGGATCAGCAGCGGAATGACGGTCCAGAGCACCTCGACCTTGGTGTTTTCGTGGAAATTCGCCGAGTGCCGGCGCTTGGAACGGTGGTGCGCGACCATGGACCAGATCATCACGCCGAATACCAGCACGCCGATGACCACGCAGATCCAGAAGATCGTCATGTGCAGATCGAACACCGATCGGCTGACGTCGGTTGCGCCGGAGCGCATGTTCACGTCCCAGGCCGCCTGGGCCTGGCCGAATAATGCCAATAGCCCAAGCCCCATCCAGATACGTGGATGTCGAGACATTGCGGGTTCCCCTTATGATTCTTGTTATCCCGCCGACTGCCATCGAAACCGCCGAGAATCGGCTGGCCGGGGACTCTTTCCCCGCTGTGCCCGCTACGTTCTCGATCGGTCCGATTCTGTCCGGCGTGGCCACCGAATGCCTCGGTCGCCGCGCCTTCGCCTGCACGCGCAGTCGGAACTTCAATCAGGTACGCCTACGATTCGGAGTATAGACAGCGATCACGCACTGGCAATTCAGCGGCCGGGTGCGTCTGGACCGGGCGCTGCATCGTTCTTCTTCACGCCGCGCAGGTTCATCAGCGCCAGGCAAACCTGCAGGGCGATCAGCGCCCAGGCCCCGGCATACCAGCCCCAGATCACCCAGAGCAGGTTGCTCAACAGGAAACAGCAGAAGCCGACGAAGCGCCGCCCCGGGCGCAACGAGCCGATCAGCCAGGCGGCGATCACCGTGACCACCATGGCTGGCCATTGCAGCAGGTCGATCCAGTCCACATTGCCTCCGCGGGAAACGCGAGAAGCCATGCCGGCCGGCTCGCGGGAATACAGCGATTGGTGCCTTTCGCGTGGGCGATAGTTCCTTCGCGCCTGGGCGCTGCATGCCGGTCGGAAGTTTGAAAGCATCGCCCCGAGGTCACGCTTTTGTAGGAGCCCGCTTGCGGGCGATAGCCGCACCGGATCGCCCGCAAGGACTCGGCGTCCCCCGGGCTCCTACAGGGTTGCCATTCCGGGGGGGCCGTTCGTTGCGCCTCGCTCGGCAAGCTACAGACGTAGGGTGGAAAACCGCGAAGCGTTTTCCACGCGGTTCTCGAAGCCGAAGGTAAAACGCGCCTTCAGAGCAGATTCAACTGCTGCCCCGGCGGAGCGAAAAGGCTGCAGTCCAGCCCCTGGTTCTGCTCGCGGCGGTTGTAGCCCAGGCGCTTGCAGGCCAGCTGGAAGCGCTGCGCCAGTAACTGGGCGAACTGGCCCTCGCCGCGCATGCGGCTGCCGAAGCGGCTGTCGTAGACCTTGCCGCCACGTGACTGGCGGATCAGGCTCATGACGTGGGCGGCGCGCTGCGGGAAATGTTCCTCGAGCCAGGCCTCGAACAGCGTGGCGATCTCGTGGGGCAGGCGCAGCAGCACGTAGCCGGCCGAGCGCGCGCCGGCTTCGCGCGCGGCCTCGAGCAGGCGCTCCAGCTCCATGTCGTTGATCATCGGGATCATCGGCGCGCACATCACGCTGACCGGTACGCCGGCCTCGTGCAGCGTGCGCAGCACCCGCAGCCGCGCCGTTGGCGAGGCCGTGCGCGGCTCCATGATGCGCTTGAGCTCGTCGTCCAGCGTGGTCAGGCTGACCGCGACGCTGACCAGCCGCTGCTCGGCCAGCGGCACCAGCAGGTCGAGGTCGCGCAGCACCAGCGAGCCCTTGGTGATCAGGTGCACCGGATGGCGGAAGCGCAGGAGGATCTCCAGCGCCTGGCGGGTCAGCCGTTGCTCGCGCTCCAGCGGCTGGTAAGCATCGGTGTTGATGCCCAGGGCGATCGGCTGCGGCACGTAGCCGGGCCTGCTCAACTCGGCCTCCAGGCGTTCGGCGAGGTTGGTCTTGGCGATCAGCCGGGTCTCGAAATCGATGCCGGGCGAAAGGTCCCAGTAGGCATGGCTGGGCCGCGCGAAGCAGTAGATGCAGACGTGCTATGTTAAAGGTTCCATAGCCTTGATCTGCTCAAAAAATGACCAAAAAGTGCTTTCCATACGTTCGCTTTTCATCTACACGGCAAGAAGATGGAAGCACCAGAGAGCGTCAAAACGCCCTTATAGACGCCTTCGTGTCCAAATACGGTCTGACGGTAGATAGGGCATTAGAAGACCCAGCAACGTCCGCATATCGTGGTTTAAACGCATCAAAAGATGGGGTGCTTGGTGGCTTCCTTGAACAAGTCAGGAAGGGGGAAATTGAGAAAGGTTCTTATTTGTTGATTGAGAACTTTGATCGACTTTCACGGGATAAGATAGTTCGAAGCAATAAGATCTTTACTGATCTTTTGTTTGCTGGCATCAAAGTCGTGATACTTGATAAAAACAAGATTTATGATGCTGATAATCTTGATTTCGGAGATTGGATTACGGCACTTGTAGAGTTTGAACGAGCAAATAAAGAAAGCGAAAGAAAAAGTGATTTGATTAGCAAGGCTTGGAATATCAATCGCAATAAAATGCGAGACGGTGAAATCGTAACTAAAAAAGCTCCAAGTTGGTTAAGTGTCGAGGATGGTGTTTTTCTCGTAGATTTAGATAAGGTTAATAGGATAGAACAACTATTCAAGTTATCGCTTAAATATGGCCTATTAGAAGCAACCAAACAATACAATCAATTATATGTTGATAAGTTGGCACCTCATCAAGTGCAATATCTATTGGGAAATAGAAAGTTAATAGGTGAGCATCAACCTAAGAAATTGCATTGGGAAGATGGTGGTAAAAGAAGGCTTAAAGATGAAGGCAAAGCGATTCCAAATTATTATCCAGTAGTTATAGAACCAACTCTATTCTTTAAGGTTCAAGAGATAATAAACGACAGGAAGCCATTCACCGGAAACTATAATAAGCAACAATACAACATATTTAGGGGCTTAATTTACTGCCGTTGGTGCGGTGGTACTATCCGGTATATGAACAAGGGAGAAAGGGACTATTTCATATGTACCAATTCAATGGGCCATAAATGTGTAGTTCCAGGTCAACAGTCAATTAGAGGGAAAAAATTATTTTCTTTGTTCTTTCAGTTCACATACAGACTGAACATTCAATCATTGATTGAAGAAAATAAGGACTACTCAAACATAAAGAATGAGATGCTAGCGGTTGAGAACAAGAAGAATAAACTTCAATCCAGCATTGATGATTTTAAATCCAGATTAAAGAAAATGGTTATTGATAACCAATCAATTCCCAATACCTTATATGAAGTATTACAAGAACTTGAAAATGATTTCAGTGCTTTACATGAATCTTCAAAGTTATTAGAAGAGAAGTATAACCAAGCAACCCAATCCTATAATGCTCTGCTTGAAGTTGAACACATAGATATTGAATCCATTATCTATGACAGGTCAGAAGAAGCCATTGAAAAAAGAGTTGCGTACAACCTAACATTGAAATCAATTTTTAAAGGCATAGCGATAGATTGGTTGAGCGATATGCTTGTACTTGAATTTAAAGACGGCACAGTTAGATATTTAGCCGAAGGTCAAAGAGTTCCAACAGACATTCCAAGCGATATTGATTTACCAGATTTGGAATAGTTTGCTATACATTTGGTCGAATAATTAGCCGGCTAATTCAGTCGGCTTTTTTATGCCCTCTTGAAAACATTATAATATATGTTAACTTGTAATTAACTAAAACTTTAAGTTTTATCAACCAGTTGTTTAACTCCCCACACTTTGCTACGCAAAGACGCTACGCTTGAGGGAAGTTAACTGGTTCCTTGTCGGAAGGACAGAAGCAAAAGCAGAACTAACAATTAACAAGAGGACTTATGAATGTAAAAAATACTACTATGATTTGGAAACGTATGAACTACTCAGGTCAGCAGACCAGAGTAAATAAAACCGCTGGCCTTGCTCAATTAAGAAGTTCACTTTCTCACAGTTTAAGAACTGTTAAGAAAGGAGAACTTGAATTCAATGAACAGTTGTCTAAACACAATAGAATAGTTTATCAAGGCAAAATAATTGCCCTTGATAGTTTATCTATTGATGAAAGGAAGGCCATCGTAAATGATATAGTTAGTTCTGTTTCTGCTGATGTAAATGCACATCAAGACATAACTAAGTTTAAAAATGACCGCTCCAAATATGTCAGTAAATTAAAGACACTGGTTAAAAAGGATAATGAACCAGATGAGTTAAAAAGACTTATTCAGTCGGTTCTTGATGAGAGTGGAGCGATTGATTTATCTATCGTAAATACACTTGATGAAATGAGTTTAAAGCGTGTTAACGATAAGAAATCAGCACTAACCAATTACATTGAACTACATAACAAGATAGTCAATTCTGCTGATGATTTAGCACATAAGAAGAAGACAGTTATCCAAGAATCGTTCTTTAAGTTTCCTTCACGCAATAATATAAGTGAAGTTAAACCAGAGGACTACCTTAAAATCATACATTCGTTTCATCGTCAGTATTTGCCAGACTATGAAATAAAGGCGTGTGTCTTTCACGGTGATGAAGTATTAAGTAAAGACGATATGAAAAATGGCGTGCATCCTCATATTTTTATCAGTGGAAAGAATAGCAAGACTGGCCAATATGATTTAGTCAATGCTCAATTGCAAGTTGTTAATCAGCATCTAAAAAACACAAACAGACCAGAATTAAAGAATGATTCTTTCCAGTCTGCACAAAAGATTGGAGAAGCATATCAAGAACTTGTTTATCAATTCGTTAACAAGAAACTAAAAGAATATGGCTATTTAATAGAAGCAGCAGTTAGCGAAAAGACTATTGAGCATAAGCAAAAGATAGCGAACATAAAGAAAGAACAGAATAAAGCCAAGGTATCCAGAAGTTATAATTTACTTAATCATACACTTGATGAGATTAGTAAGGCTGAGGCAGAAAAGAAGAAACTTGAAATTGAAAACAAGCGTAAAGCCGAAGAATTAGAGTTAAAGAAGAAACAATTCAACTCAGTTATTAAGCGAATGAATGAACGCAACGACCAGTTCAAGAAACTTGAGGCGGATATAAATATAAATAATGGAATCCTAGCCAATACCAATAAAGAGATTGTTAAGCAATCCAAAATTAAAGATGACTTGGTTGAATCAAATAAATCATTACATGATGAGCAGAATAGGCTCAAATCATTAATTAAGAAAGAGAATAAAGAACTTGATGTTCTTAGAAGTAGAATCGCATCAGAACAAAAAGAACTTAGTTTTCAAATAGAACAGAACGACAAACTTAATCAATCTAATAAATCGTTGCTTAAGCAGATTCAAGAGAATGAAATCAAGAGACAAAAGGTTGAAGATTACGACCTAAAATTAAACTTGCTTTCGTTTAACATTCACGACCGTAGAAAAATTGAATCCAGTTTAAAAGAGTTCAATAAGGCAAATTACGCACTATTAAAAGAGATGAGCCCAAAAGAACGCGACGAATTTTTAATGGGTCAGCAAGAACGATTTAAAAGAGAATCTATTGATACTGTTGTCGATACATCTTTAAGTACAACCCAGAAGGTTGGGCTTTTCTTTAATGATGTAAAACGAAGAATAATTAAACCCGGTAGTTGATTTGACTTTAGTTATAATTATAGTAGTATATAAAAAGGTGAAGCCCTAATGCGATTAACATTAAGGCTTCGGGTTGAATACTGATGTCGGCAGATTCAACATATTTAAGTTATATCATATTCTAACAACTTGTCAAATATAAAACCTGCCGAAATATCCATATCCTAATAATAAATTTCAGTGTTTAACTCTCTTGCAATGTAGGAAATTCAAGCGATTGTTTCGTTGCATAGAGCCAAGTAAGCACCCTGCTTTGAAATAACATCAGCAGGTAAAACGGGGATACTGCAAATGCTTACGACCTACCAGCCATATAGTGATATATGTTGAACAAGGTGCAGTTAAGGTGTTGATATAGCCGACATAGTGTTCAAAGTTTAGAATGAGTATCACATATCTAAACCCCGAGCTATTAAAGTTCAGGTAAGGCTCCAACTGATTTAGTTTATTAAGTCAGGAAGACCAGCTTTGCCCGAGCTTTGACTGAAAGGAAAAGCAAAAGGCAAGGCTGGAATTAAGAGCTTTAAAAACACTATCTATATATATATTACTATCTACACACGCATACGCACACACACGCATAAGCCTACCCCCCTTTCCCTTATTTTATTCAGCCTTATAAAACTGGTTGAAAATCACTCAATTCAAGATGGAACCTATCGCAGAACACACCCAGCCGTGCTCGCAGCCGCGATAGGGATTGACCGAACGATCGAAGCCGACGTCCGGCGACTGGTTGCGGGTGATCACCGTCTTCGCCGTCTCGCGGCGCACCTCGGTGGCGCGGGTCGGCGGCACGTCCTGCTGCCAGCCGTCGTCGTAGGCTTCGCTGCGCGTCGGCGCGAAGCGGTTGTCGGGGTTGATCGCGGTGCCGCGGCCGCGGGGCGTCGAGCGAAGGTGGGTCATCTCAGGCTCATCGAATACTGTTTATATATACAGTAATCGGCTTGCAACATCGACGCCAGACATCCCGATCGACGGTACGGACGACCATCCGTCGCCTGGCCGGGGAACATTTGCGCGCTGCCTCGGACAAAAAGGTCTGATCGGGTCGAGCCGGGCACCTAGCCGCCTGGCGATTCCCACCACGGAGCCCGCCGAAAATCGAAACAGGGAAGGCCGCACGCCGTCAGGGCGCCCGGCCCGGCAGTACCGGCAATGCGACGCCGTCGGGCGTGCACTCCAGACTTTCCAACCCGCTGCCGTCATATGTCAGGAGCAGAGCCCATGCACACCACCGGTTCCTTCCATACGCGGGAGAATAATTTCGACTTCCTGCGCTTCTTCGCTGCCGCGCTGGTGCTGTTCGCCCACAGCTACCCGCTGGTCGGGCGCCGCGAGGACGAGCCGCTGACCGTGCTCACCGGCTACGAGAAGGGTGGCTCGATCGCCGTCGGCATCTTCTTCGTCATGAGCGGCTACCTGATCGCCTCGTCCTGGCTGGCCAGCAGCAGCCCGAAGAGCTTCCTGCTCAAGCGCGCACTGCGCATCTTCCCGGCGCTGATCGTCGCGGTGCTGCTCTCGGCATTCGTCATCGGGCCGCTGGTCACGCAATTCGATCTCGCACGCTACCTGGCGGCCGACGGCACCTGGACCTACCTGCAGAACATCCTGCTGGTGACGCGTTACGAGCTGCCCGGCGTATTCACCGGCAACGTCTACCCCGACGTGGTCAACGGCTCGCTGTGGACGCTGCCGCTGGAAGTGCTGATGTACATCGGCGTGATGATCCTGGGGCTGACCGGCTTTCTCAGGCGCCGGCTGATCTTCCTGCCCATCGCCGTGCTGGCGCTCGGGCACTTCTGGCTGCTCGGCAAGCTCGGCATCGAGTCCTATTTCATCAAGAACATCTGCAAGCTCGGCCTGCTCTACTACAGCGGCTCGGCGCTGTTCCTCTACCGCGACGCCATCCCCTGGCGCGGCTGGATCGCGGCGCTGCTGTTCGCCGCGCTGGTGGCGACCTTCCGCACCGACATCGGCCCGCTGGTGTACTTCGTCGCGCTGCCGTACCTGGTGCTCTATCTGGCCTATGCGCCGCTGCCCTGGGCATCGCGCTTCGGCAAGTACGGTGATTTCTCCTACGGCCTGTACATCTACGCTTTCCCCTTCCAGCAGCTCACCGTCTACCTGTTCGGCCCGCAGGTCGGCGTGCTCGGCCTGACGCTGATCGCCTTCGTGCCGACGCTGACCCTCGCCGCGCTGTCCTGGCACCTGATCGAGGCGCCGGCGATGAAGCTCAAGCGGCTGTTCGCCTCCGCGCCGCGGCCGGGGCGGGCGACGCCGAAGGTGGAAGGCTGAAAGGCCGATTGGCCCAAGTAGCCAGAAGCTTAAAAGCATCGCCCCGAGGGCGGGCCTCCCACAAAAGCGGTATGTGCACACCGAACCTGTGGGAGGCGCGACCTCGCGGCGATGCAGGCCGCAGGCCTGCCCAATTCTCGACGGCAAGCGCCTTCAACCGAGGCGGCGGACCTGCAGATTCCGGTAGCCGGCCGCCGGGTCGCCACAGGTCAGGTGAAGCATGGCGGTTATTCGGGTTTCTTCTTCAGCTTGGGATTGGGGAAGAACTGCACCGACTGCACCTGCGGGTTGGCCGGCTTGGGTTGTGCCTTGTTGACCCGCGTGCCGAGTTCGGTCGGCACCGACTGGCCCTGGGCGTTGAGTATGTCGGCATAGCCGCAGACCACGCATTCGCGGTGCGGCACGCCGTCGACGTCCCACATCTTGATGCAGTCGCTGGCGCCGCACGCCGGGCACACGGCCCCGGCGATGAAGCGCTTGGTGGTGACTCGGGATACTTCGTCGTTCATGCCGCGGCCTCCGCTACCAGCCCGAGGTGGCGCAGCAGGGCGTCGATGGACGGCTCGCGGCCTCGGAAATCGACGAACAGTACCATCGGTTCCTGCGAGCCGCCACGCGCCAGGATGGCCTCGCGGAAGGCGCGGCCGGTCTCGGAATTGAACACCCCTTCCTCCTCGAAGCGCGAGAAGGCATCGGACGACAGCACCTCGGCCCATTTGTAGCTGTAGTAACCGGCTGCGTAACCGCCGGCGAAGATGTGCGCGAAGCTGTTGGGGAAGCGGTTGTAGGCCGGCGGACGCATCACCGAGACCTCGTCGCGGATGTGTTCGAGCACCTCGAGCACGCTGCGACCGTCGCCGTGGGTGGCGTGCAGTTCGAAGTCGAACAGGGAGAACTCCAGTTGGCGCGCCATCATCATGCCGGACTGGAAGTTCTTCGCCGCCAGCATCATGTCCAGCTTGTCCTGCGGCAGGCGTTCGCCGGTCTGGTAGTGGCCGGAGATCAGCGCCAGGCCCTCGGGGTCCCAGCACCAGTTCTCCATGAACTGGCTGGGCAGCTCCACCGCATCCCAGGCCACGCCGTTGATGCCCGAGGCGCCGGCGTGCTCGACCTGGGTCAGCAGGTGGTGCAGGCCGTGGCCGAATTCGTGGAACAGCGTGGTGACCTCGTCATGGGTCAACAGCGCCGGGCGCTCGCCCACCGGCGGGGTGAAGTTGCAGACCAGGTTGGCCACCGGCGTCTGCAGCGTGCCGGCGGCGGTGCGGCGCTTGTCGCGGGCGCCGTCCATCCAGGCGCCGCCGCGCTTGTTCGGCCGCGCGTAGAGGTCGAAGAAGAAGCGCCCGACATGCTCGCCGTGCTCGGTGATCTCGAACAGGCGCACATCCGGATGCCAGCCGTCGAAGCCTTCCAGCTCGTGGATCTCGATGCCGTACAGGCGCTGGACGATGCTGAACAGCCCGGAGAGCACCTTGTCGATGGGGAAGTAGGCGCGCAGCTCCTCCTGGTTGAGGCTGTAGCGCTGCTGGCGCAGCTTCTCGGCGTAGTAGCCGAGGTCCCAGCTCTGCAGGTCGGTCAGGCCCTGTTCGGCGGCGAAGGCGCGCAGCTCGGCCAGGTCGCGCTCGGCGAACGGCTTGCTGCGCAGCGCCAGGTCGCGCAGGAAGTTCAGCACCTGCTCGGTGGACTCGGCCATCTTGGTCGCCAGCGACAGCTCGGCGAAGTTGCCGTAGCCCAGCAGGCCGGCCAGCTCGTGGCGCAGTTCGAGGATTTCTTCCATCACCGGGCCGTTGTCGAACTGGCCGGCGTTCGGTCCCTGGTCCGAGGCGCGGGTGGAATAGGCGGCATAGACCTCCTCGCGCAGCGCGCGGTCGTCGGCGTAGGTCATGACCGCGTAGTAGCTGGGGAATTCCAGGGTGATCAGCCAGCCGCCGAGGCCCTTGGCCTTGGCCGCCTCGGCCATCTGCGCCCTGGCCGAATCGGTGATCCCGGCCAGCAGGCTCTCGTCGGTGATGTGCCGGGTCCAGGCCTGGGTGGCGTCCAGCAGCTGGTTGGAGAACTTGCTGCCCAGCTCGGCGAGCTTCATCTGGATGGCGCCGAAGCGCTGCTGCTCGACCGGCGGCAGGTCGATACCGGACAGGCGGAAGTCGCGCAGCGCATGTTCGAGGATGGTCTGCTGCGCCACCTCGAAACCGGCCGCCTGCGGGCTTTCGGCCAGCGCCTGGTAGGCCTCGAACAGCGCACGGTTCTGACCCAGCTCGGTCCAGTAGGCCGACAGCTTGGGCAGGCAGGCCTCGTAGGCGCTGCGCAGTTCCGGGCTGTTGCACACCGAGTTGAGGTGGCCAACCGGGCTCCAGGCACGGCCGAGGCGCTCGTTCAGCTCGTCCAGGCCGACCACCAGGGTCTGCCAGTCGAGGCTTTCGGCCGGGCGGCTGAGCAGTTCGGCAATGGCCACGCGGTTGTCGCCGAGAATGCTGTCGATGGCCGGCTCGACGTGTTCCGGACGGATCGCGGTATAGGGCGGCAGGTCGAATTCTTGCAGCAGGGGGTTGTTCGCGCTCACGGTGCACCTTGTGACGAAGAGGGTTGAAACTCAGACCACGGCGGCCGGACGATGCTCCGGCCAATCTGTAGCGGCATTGGCGACCATCTTAATTACAATCGACCCTTCCCGCAGCCAAAGAGGTTTCTATCGTGGCGATTCGCAGCTACCACAACTCCACTCCCTTGCTGGGCGAGCGCGCGTTCGTCGACGACTCCGCCGTGGTCATCGGCGATGTGGAAATCGGCACGGACAGCTCGGTCTGGCCGCTGACGGTGATCCGCGGCGACATGCACCGCATCCGCATCGGCGCGCGCTCGAGCATCCAGGACGGCAGCGTGCTGCACATCACCCACGCCGGCCCGTACAACCCGGACGGCTTCCCGCTGACCATCGGCGACGAGGTCACCGTCGGCCACAAGGTCACCCTGCACGGTTGCACCCTGGGCAACCGCATCCTGGTGGGCATGGGCTCGATCGTGATGGACGGCGTGGTGGTCGAGGACGAGGTGATCATCGGCGCCGGCAGCCTGGTGCCGCCGGGCAAGACCCTGGAATCGGGCTACCTCTACGTCGGTAGCCCGGTGAAACAGGCCCGGCCGCTGACCGACAAGGAGCGCAGCTTCTTCAGCTACACCGCCGGCAACTACGTGAAGCTGAAGAACCTGCACCTGGCCGAGGGCACGGGTACGCCTTCGGCCTGAATAGGAGGCAACCCGTAGGGTGGAAAACTGCAAAGCATTTTCCACCGCCGATACCGCCTGACAGAACAACGGCGGATAAGCTTCGCGTTATTCGCCCTGCATGGCTAACCTGCCATCACACAGGACGAAAGGAGCGCGTCGATGCGTGCCATGTTGCTGGAACAGCCCGGTCAACCCTTGCAGATGCGCGAACTGCCCGACCCGCAACCCGGCCCGGGCGAGCTGCGTGTGCGGGTGCTGGCCTGCGGCGTATGCCGCACCGATTTGCACGTGGTCGACGGCGAGTTGCCAGCGGCACCGCTGCCGATCATTCCCGGTCACGAGATCGTCGGTCGCGTCGATGCGCTGGGCGAGGGGGTGAGCGGCTTCGAGCTGGGCCAGCGGGTGGGCATTCCTTGGCTCGGGCATACCTGCGGGGTGTGCAGCTACTGCCAGCACGCCGAGGAGAACCTCTGCGACGCGCCGCAATTCACCGGCTACACACGGCCCGGCGGCTATGCCGAACGGGTGGTCGCCGATGCGCGTTTCGCCTTCGCCCTGGGCGAGGAGGGTGACGACGTGGCCTTGGCACCGCTGCTCTGCGCCGGGCTGATCGGCTGGCGTTCGCTGGTCAAGGCCGGCACCGGCAAGCGGCTGGGGCTCTACGGCTTCGGCGCCGCGGCGCATATCGTCATGCAGGTGGCGCGCTGGCAGGGGCGCGACGTCTACGCCTTCAGCCGTCCCGGCGACGTTGCCGCGCAGGACTTCGCCCGCTCGCTGGGCGCGACCTGGGCCGGCGATTCGACGCAGCCACCGCCGGTGCCGCTGGATGCGGCGATCATCTACGCGCCGGCCGGCGAGCTGGTGCCGGCGGCCCTGCGTGCGGTGCGCAAGGGCGGCCGGGTGGTCTGCGCCGGCATCCACATGAGCGACATCCCGAGCTTTCCCTACGACATCCTCTGGCAGGAGCGCGAAGTGGTCTCGGTGGCCAACCTGACGCGCCAGGATGGCCTGGATTTCTTCCCGATCGCGGCGAAGGTCGGTATTCGTACCGAGACCCATGTCTACCCGTTGCAGCAGGCCAACCGGGCGCTGGACGACCTGCGCCACGGACGCTTCCAGGGTGCCGCGGTGCTGGTGCCGTGAAAAACCGAAACCCCGCACGGGGCGGGGTTTCGAGTAGGCTGGCTGGGGCCGCGTAGATTGGGTTGAGCGAAGTCCAACGGCCGATGCCTCAGGCAACACCTCGGCGCGAGTTGGGCTTCGGCGCTGCGCGCCTCAACCGTAACCTACGGTACGCCCCCGACGGTCAGAATGCCGGGACCACGGCGCCCTGGTACTTCTCTTCGATGAACTGGCGCACTTCTTCGCTGTGCAGGGCAGCGGCCAGTTTCTGCATGGCGTCGCTGTCCTTGTTATCCGGACGGGCGACCAGGATGTTGACGTAGGGCGAGTCGCTGCCTTCGATCACCAGCGCGTCCTGGGTCGGGTTGAGCTTGGCCTCCAGCGCGTAGTTGGTGTTGATCAGCGCCAGGTCGACCTGGGTCAGCACGCGCGGCAGGGTGGCCGCCTCGAGTTCACGGATCTTGATGCGCTTGGGATTCTCGGCGATGTCCTTCGGCGTGGCGGTGATGCCGGCGCCTTCCTTGAGGCCGATCACGCCGGCCTTGTCCAGCAGCAGCAGGGCGCGGCCGCCGTTGGTGGCGTCGTTGGGGATGACCACGGTGGCGCCGTTGGGCAGCTCGTCCAGCGACTTGACCTTGCTCGAGTAGGCGCCGAAGGGTTCGATGTGCACGCCGGCGACGCTGACCAGCTCGGTGCCCTTGCCCTTGTTGAACTCGTCCAGGTACGGCTGGTGCTGGAAGAAGTTGGCGTCCAGGCGCTTCTCGGCGACCTGGATGTTCGGCTGCACGTAGTCGGTGAAGACCTTGACGTTCAGCGTCACGCCCTGCTCGGCCAGTTGCGGCTTGACGAACTCCAGCAGCTCGGCATGCGGCACGGCGGTGGCGGCGACGGTCAGGGTTTCGGCGGCCTGGGCGGAAAACGCCGCGACGGTGGCCAGGGCGGCAATCAGTTTCTTCATCGTTCGGTTCCTTCGTAGGTAGATCGGGGTGCGAAGGTTCGCTCGCCCTGGTTGCGGTTCATTTGCGTGAAAAGTGGGTCACCAGCCGGTCGCCGAGGCTCTGCAGCAGTTGCACCAGCACCAGCAGCAGGACCACGGTGACCACCATGACGTCGGTCTGGAAGCGCTGGTAGCCGAAGCGGATGGCCAGGTCGCCAAGGCCGCCGGCACCCACCACACCGGCCATCGCGGTGTAGGACACCAGGGTGATGGCGGTGACGGTGATGGCGGCGATGATGCCTGGGCGCGCCTCGGGCAGCAATGCGCTGAAGATGATCTGCCGGGTCGTCGCGCCCATCGCCTGGGTCGCCTCGATGATGCCGCGGTCGACCTCGCGCAATGCGGTCTCCACCAGCCGCGCGAAGAACGGCGCGGCGCCCACCACCAGCGGCGGAATCGCCCCGGCGACGCCCAGCGAGGTGCCGGTCAGCAGCACGGTGAAGGGAATCATCACGATCAAGAGGATGATGAACGGCAGCGAGCGCAGCACGTTGACGATGAACGACAGCAGCGCGTAGAGCGGGCCGTTCTCGAACAGCTGGCGCGGGCCGCTGAGGAACAGCAGCACGCCCAGCGGCAGGCCGAGCAGGATGGTGAACAGCAGCGAGCCGCCGAGCATCAGCAGGGTGTCCAGCGTCGCCAGCCAGATCTCGTACCAATCCACATTGGTGAACAAGGAGCCGAACAGAGCTTCCATCAGCGCAGCACCTCCACGTGCACGTCGGCGGCATCCAGGCGCCCCAGCGCCGCGGCCATGTCACCGCCGACCAGCGCCAGGGTCAGCTGGCCGTAGGGGGTGTCCTTGATGCGGTCGATACGTCCGGACAGGATGCTGTAGTCGACCCCGGTTTCGCGGGCGACGGTGCCCAGCAGCGGCTTGTAGGTGGCGTCGCCCTGGAAGGTCAGGCGCAGGATGCGGCCCGGCACGTGGGCGAAGTCGTCGTGCATGTCGCCCTCGTCCACCGCCTCGTCTTCCAGCACGAAACGCTGGGTGGTCGGGTGCTGGGGATGCAGGAACACCTCGGTCACCGGCCCCTGCTCGACGATCACGCCGTCGTCCATCACCGCCACGCGGTCGCAGACGCGGCGGATCACGTCCATTTCGTGGGTGATCAGCACGATGGTCAGTTGCAGCTCGCGGTTGATCTCGGCCAGTAGCTGCAGCACCTGCGCGGTAGTCTGCGGGTCGAGGGCGCTGGTGGCCTCGTCGCAGAGCAGGATGTCCGGCTCGGTGGCCAGCGCACGGGCGATGCCGACGCGCTGTTTCTGCCCGCCGGAGAGCTGTGCCGGGTACTTGCGTGCGTGCTCGCGCAAGCCGACGCGCTCGAGCAGGGCGGCGACGCGGGCGTCGATCTCGGCCCGCGAGTAGCTGCCGGCCAGGCGTAGCGGCATGGCGACGTTGTCGGCGACGGTCCTGGACATCAGCAGGTTGAAGTGCTGGAAGATCATCCCGACGCGCTGGCGAAAGCGCCGCAGGCCATCGGCATCCAGCGCGGTGACGTCCTCGCCGTTGACCAGGATGCGCCCGCCGGAGGGTTCCTCGAGGCGGTTGATCAGGCGCAGCAGGGTGCTCTTGCCGGCGCCGGAATGGCCGATCAGGCCGAACACCTCGCCAGAGGCGATCTGCAGTTCGGTCGGCTGCAGCGCGGCGACATCACGCCCCGCGACCCGGTAGGTTTTGTGGACTTGGTGAAATTCGATCACGGGCGAACCTTGTGGGTGCGGTCGTTCGATGCCGGGGTGTCCGGCGAAAGGCCGGCATTCTACCGCATGTGGCGAAAAGGCTCATGTGGCCGGTCAAGTTCTTCGAAACGGCGGCGTTGCGCTGCGCCTCCGGGCCTTTGCAAATCGTCGGGCGATCCGGCCGGCCCAGCAACCTTGTCGCGCCGCTGGCGGTCACTAACTGGCATGCCGTGAATCGCTCCTGCTTTCAGGCCTGGCCTGTCAGCTGGAGCGTTCGTGGCTCAGCCCATCCGCCAATCGAGGACCATCATGACGGACAAGACTCCCAAGCAGAGCGAACTGGCCGGTACCGATACCGTGGACCGCGCCAACCACAATGCCAAGCTCGACCAACTGGAAACCTTCCGTAGCGACGCCACCGGCGAGGCGCTGCGCACCAACCAGGGCGTGAAGATCGCCGACAACCAGAACACCCTCAAGGCTGGCGGCCGCGGGCCCTCGCTGCTCGAAGACTTCATCATGCGCGAGAAGATCACCCACTTCGACCATGAGCGCATTCCCGAGCGCATCGTGCATGCCCGCGGTGCCGCAGCCCACGGTGTGTTCGTCAGCTACGCCGACCACAGCTGGCTGACCAAGGCCTCGTTTCTCGCCGCCGAAGGCAAGGAGACCCCGGTGTTCGTGCGCTTCTCCACCGTGCAGGGCTCGCGCGGCTCGGCCGACACCGTGCGCGACGTGCGCGGCTTCGCCACCAAGTTCTACACCGACGAGGGCAACTTCGACCTGGTCGGCAACAACATGCCGGTGTTCTTCATCCAGGATGCCATCAAGTTTCCGGACTTCGTCCACGCGGTAAAACCCGAGCCGCACAACGAGATCCCGCAGGCGCAATCGGCCCACGACAGCTTCTGGGATTTCGTCTCGCTGACGCCCGAGTCCGCACACATGGTGCTCTGGACCATGTCCGACCGCGCCCTGCCGCGCAGCTACCGGGCGATGGAAGGCTTCGGCGTGCACACCTTCCGCCTGATCAATGCCGAGGGCGTCAGCCGCTTCGTCAAGTTCCACTGGAAGCCGGTGGCCGGCGCCTTCTCGCTGGTCTGGGACGAGACGCTGAAGATCGCCGGCAAGGACCCGGACTTCAATCGCCGCGACATGTGGGAGTCCATCGAGATGGGCGACTACTTCGAGTGGGAGCTGGGCGTGCAGGTGGTCGAGGAGGCCGACGAGCACAAGTTCGACTTCGACCTGCTGGACCCGACCAAAATCATCCCCGAGGAGCTGGTGCCGGTGCAGAAGCTCGGCAAGATGACCCTCAACCGCAACCCGGACAACTTCTTCGCCGAGACCGAGCAGGCCGCCTTCCACATCGGCCATATCGTGCCGGGCATCGACTTCACCAATGACCCGCTGCTGCAGGGCCGGCTGTTCTCCTACACCGACACCCAGCTGTTGCGTCTCGGTGGGCCGAACTTCCATGAGATCCCGATCAACCGCCCGCTGTGTCCGTTCCACAACAACCAACGCGACGCCTTCCATCGCCAGACCATCCACAAGGGCCGTGCCAACTACGAGCCCAATTCGATCGACAACGGCTGGCCCAAGGAAACCCCACCGGCAGCTCAGGGCGGCGGGTTCGAGAGCTATCCGGAGCGGGTCGAGGGGCACAAGATCCGCAACCGCAGCGAGTCCTTCGGCGACCACTTCTCCCAGGCCACGCTGTTCTGGAACAGCATGAGCGGTCCGGAGAAGGAGCACATCATCGGCGCCTACACCTTCGAGCTGGGCAAGGTCGAGCGGGTGTTCATCCGTGAGCGTCAGGTCAACGAGATCCTCGCCAACATCGACCTGGAGCTGGCCCGCCGCGTGGCCGAGAACCTCGGCCTGCCGGCACCGAGCGCGCCAACTGTGCCGCCGAAGGCGCCGACTCCGCAGAGCTCGCCGGCCCTGAGTTTGATGAACCATGCACCGGGCAATATCAAGTCGCGCAAGATCGCCATTCTGGTGGCCAACGGCGTCGATGGTGCGGCGATCGATACATTCAAGGCCAAGCTGGCCGGGCAGGGCGCGCTGGCCAAGATCATCGGCCCCTCGCCGGCTCCGGTGAAGACGGCGGATGGCAAGATGCTGCCGGTCGACGCCGCGATGGACGGCATGCCCTCGGTGATGTTCGACGCCGTGTTCGTCCCTGGCGGTGCCGATGCGGCGGCGGCCATGGCCAAGTCCGGCGAGGCCAGGCACTACCTGCTGGAGGCCTACAAGCACTTGAAACCCATCGTGGTGCTCGGTGCGGCACGGCCGCTGCTGGCGTCGCTGCAGCTCACCCCCGATGCCGGATTGCTGGAGGGCGACGACGTCGATGCGGTATTCGGCAACTTCGCCCAGGCACTCGGTCAGCATCGGGTGTGGGCACGTGAGGCTGCGGCGGAGGCGATCCCGGCGTAGGGTGGATGGTCGAAGCCATCCACGCGGATGCGGCGCCTGGTCCGGCACGAGGCGAAGTCAGGCACTGAGGCGTGGAAAATCGCTGCGCGAGTTTTCCACCCTACGCGGGGCTCCGGCGTGCTCGGGCGTAGGGTGGATGGCCGAAGCCATCCACGCGGATGCGGCACCGGGTCCGGCATGAGGCGAAGCCAGGCACTGAGGCGTGGAAAATCGCTGCACGAGTTTTCCACCCTACGCGGGGCTCCGGCGTGCTCGGGCGTAGGGTGGATGGCCGAAGCCATCCACGCGGGGCGCCTCTTCAGCTGCCCTGCAGCTCCCGCCAGTGCAGGAACAGTCGCAGGTCGAACTCGATCTGCCCGTAGCCGGGCAGCATGTGTTCGCAGAGCTTGTAGAAGGCGCGGTTGTGCTCGCTTTCGCGCAGGTGGGCGAGCTCGTGCACCACGATCATCCTGAGAAACTCCGGCGCCGCCTCGCGGAACAGCGCGGCGACGCGGATTTCCTTCTTTGCCTTGAGCTTGCCGCCCTGCACCCGCGACACCGCGGTATGCAGGCCCAGCGCGCGGTGGGTCAGGTCCAGTCGATTGTCGTAGAGCACCTTGTCGATCGGCGGCGCGCTTTTCAGGTACTCCTGCTTGAGCGTCTGCACATAGCCGTACAGCGCCTTGTCGCTCTGCACCTCATGCCGGCCGGGATAGCGCCGCGCCAGGTAGTCGCCCAGACGGTCCTCTGCAATCAGCTGGCGCACTTGGGCCAGCAACGGCTCGGGGTAGCCGCGCAGGTACTTCAGATCGGTCATGCGCGTTTCGGCCAGGCGAAGCTGAGCAGGAACAGCGCGGCGGCGCTGACCACGATGGACGGCCCGGCCGGGGTGTCCTCGAACCAGGACAGCGCCAGCCCCAGGCACACCGCGACGAGGCCCAGCAGGCTCGCGCCCAGCGCCATCTGCTCCGGCGTGCGCGCGTGGCGCTGCGCCGCGGCGGCGGGAATGATCAGCAGCGAGGTGATCAGCAGCACGCCGACGATCTTCATCGCCACGGCGATGACCACGGCGATCAGCAACATCAGCGCCAGGCGGATCGCCGCCACCGGCAGGCCTTCGACCTTGGCCAGCTCCTCGTGCACGGTGATCGCCAGCAGCGGCCGCCACAGCGGGATCAGCATCAGCAGCACCAGCGCGCTGCCACCGGCGATCCAGGCCAGGTCGCTCGGCCCGACGGCCAGCAGGTCGCCGAACAGGTAGCCCATCAGGTCGATGCGTACGTCTTTCATGAAACTCAGCGAGACCAGGCCGAGCGACAGCGTGCTGTGGGCCAGGATGCCCAGCAGCGTGTCGGAGGCCAGCGGCTGGCGCTGCTGCAGGGTCACCAGCAGCAGGGCGAGCAGCATGCAGCCGACCGTCACCGCGAGGGTCAGGTTGACGTCCAGCATCAGCCCAAGGGCGACGCCAAAGAGCGCGGCATGCGACAGGGTATCGCCGAAATAGGCCATGCGCCGCCAGACCACGAAGGAGCCGAGCGGGCCGGCGACCAGCGCCAGGGCGAGGCCGGCGAGCAGGGCGTTGAGAAGAAAATCGGGCATGCTAGGGCCTATTGATGCTTTGTCGCGAGCCGCGTTGCCGCGGCAAATGGTGCCAGGCAAGGCGCGGGACGCAGGCAATGGTCGCTCCCTTGGCAAGTCCCGCAACGCCGCATGGCACCATTTGACGCGCAATTCCGAAGGGCCGGGCCAGTTTTAGCGCGGTGCTGCGTTATTCGTCGTTTATTTGGAATAACCAAACTTCTCTCCTCATGCCTTGCCCCGCGCTAAAACTGGATCCGGCGCGGCCGTGACAAAGCATCAATAGGCCCTACTAGTGCTTGCAGTTCGGGCCGTGGACGTGGGGCTTGCCGATCACCACGCTGCCGTGCAGGTCGTGGCTGTGGTCGTGCTGGTGGTGGTAGATCGCCAGGCTGCGCGCATCCTGGCCGAACAGCTCGACGAAGGCCGGGTCGCTGCTGACCTGCTCCGGATGGCCGGAGCAGCAGACGTGGCGGTTCAGGCAGACCACCTGGTCGGTGGCGCTCATCACCAGGTGCAGGTCGTGGGAAATCATCAGCACGCCGCAGCCATAGCGATCGCGCAACACGCCGATCAGCCGGTACAGCTCGGCCTGGCCGGCGACGTCGACGCCCTGCACCGGCTCGTCCAGCACCAGCAGTTCCGGCTCGCGCAGCAGGGCGCGGGCCAGCAGCACGCGCTGCATCTCGCCACCGGAAATCTTCTGCAGAGGGCTGTCGATGACGTGCTCGGCACCGACCTCGCCCAGCGCCGCCAGCGCGCGGGCCCGGTCGACGCCGGGCACCAGGCGCAAAAAGCGCAGCACCGACAGCGGCAGGGTGGGGTCGACGTGGAGCTTCTGCGGCATGTAGCCGATCCGCAGCTTCGGCTTGCGCCAGACCTGGCCGCGATCCGGCTTGAGCAGGCCGAGCACGGTGCGCACCAGGGTGGTCTTGCCGGCGCCGTTGGGGCCGATCAGGGTGACGATCTCGCCGCGATGCACCTGCAACTGTGCGCCTTCGAGCACCGCCTGGTTGGCGAAATGCACATGGATGTCGTCCAGCCGCAACAGCACTTCGCTCATGCCGCGCTCCGGCACGTTGCGCAGAGGCCGACCACTTCCACGGTCTGGCCCTCGACGGCGAAACCCACGCTGCGCGCGGCAGCGTCGATGGCTTCGGCGATGGCCGGCTGCTCCAGCTCGATGGCGGTATGGCAGTGACGGCAGATGAGGAACTGGCCCTGGTGCGGATGCTCCGGATGATTGCAGCCGATGAAGGCGTTGAGCGAGGCGAGGCGATGCACCAGGCCGTTCTCCAGCAGGAAATCCAGCGCCCGGTAGACGGTCGGCGGTGCCGCGCGGCGGCCGTCCTGCTCGCTCAGCACGGCGAGGATGTCGTAGGCGCCGAGCGGCTTGTGGCTTTGCCAGACCAGTTCCAGCACGCGCCGGCGCAGGGCGGTCAGGCGCACGCCCTGGCGCGCGCAGAGGCTGTCGGCTTCGGCCAGCGCGTGGCTGACACAGTGGTCGTGGTCATGGGGCGTGCAGGCCAGCGGGGTCTTGGACATGGGCGGCGACGTCGTGGTGGAGAGACGTTATTATGTACCAATTTCGTCCCTTCGAGTGATGCCCGTGAACCGTCTTTTCTCCCTTTCGCTGTTGGCCGCGCTGCTCGTCGGCAGCGCCTCCGCCCAAGCCGAAGTCCGTGTGCTGACCAGCATCAAGCCGCTGCAACTGATCGCTGCGGCGGTGCAGGACGGCGTCGGCGAACCCGACGTGCTGCTGCCGGCCAGCGCCTCGGCGCACCACTATGCGCTACGCCCGTCCGACGTACGGCGAATCCGCGATGCCGAGCTGCTCTACTGGATCGGCCCGGATCTGGAGAGTTTCCTGCCGCATGCGCTGAGCGGGCGCAAGGGCGCGACCGTCGCCGTGCAGGCGCTGCCGGGCCTGACGCTACGGCATTTCGGCGATGCGCATGAACACACCGAAGCGGATGAGCATGACGATCACGATCCGGCCGACGAGCACGCTCATGAGCATGACGACCATGACGACCACGAGCCCGCGCATGCCGACAAGCACGACCACGATCATCGCCCCGGCAGCCTCGACGCGCACCTCTGGCTGCTGCCGGCCAATGCGCGGGTGATCGCCGAGCGCATGGCCGCCGACTTCGCCGCCGCCGACCCGGCCAACGCCGAGCGCTACCAGGCGAACCTCGCCGCCTTCGCCCAGCGCCTCGAGGCGCTGGACGCACGGCTCGCACAGCGCTTCGCCGGGGTGCGCAACAAGCCGTTCTTCGTCTTCCACGAGGCCTACGACTACTTCGAGGCTGCCTACGGCCTGCGCCATGCCGGCGTGTTCAGCGCCGGCGGCGAAGCGCAACCGGGCGCCCGGCATGTCGCGGCGATGCGCGAACGGCTGCAGCAGGCCGGGCCGAGCTGCGTGTTCAGCGAACCGCCGGCCCGCCCGCGCCTGGCTGAAACGCTGACCAGCGGCTTGCCGGTGAAGATGGTCGAGCTGGACGTGCTCGGCGTCGGCCTGGCGGTGGATGCGCAGGGCTACGAGCGGCTGCTCGAAGGCCTCGGCAACGCCCTGGCCGACTGCCTGGATTCGCTGTAACGCCCACCGTGTAGGGTGCGCTCCCGCGCACCGATGAGCTTGTACGAGGATCGCCGGCAAGCCGGCTCCTACACCAAGCACGATGTGGCGCTTGCCCACGCGCATGCCAACCGGTCGGATCGATGGAGAGCATTCATGCGGGCGGGCCGCGTAGGGTGGAAAACTGCGGAGCATTTTCCACGCGTTCGGAGGGCATCAACGCGGATGATCCTGTATGCACCGTTGCAGGAGCCCGCAAGCGGGCTCCTGCAGGGTCGTAGCAGCTCGTGTGCGCCGAATGTTCAGCCGGCCTGGCGGATGCCATCGGCGAACTGCGCGATCATCGTGTCGATCTGCGGTTTCTCGATGATCAGCGCCGGCGACAGGGCGATGGTGTCGCCGCTGGCGCGCACCATCAGGCCGTTCTCGAAGCACTGGCGGAACACCTCGTAGCCGCGCTTGCCGACGCCGTCGGCGTGCGTCGCGAACTGCACGCCGGCGACCAGGCCGACGGTGCGGATGTCGACCACGTTGGGCAGGTCCTTGAGGCTGAACAGCGCGTCCTGCCAGTAGGGCTCGAGCTCGATGGCCTTCTGGAACAGGTTCTCGCGCTGGTAGATCTCCTGGGTCGCCAGCGCCGCCGCGCAGGCCACCGGATGGCCGGAGTAGGTGTAGCCGTGGAAGAACTCGATGGCGCTTTCCGGCCCGGTCATGAAGGCCTCGAACAGCCTGTCGGCGACGAACACCGCGCCCATCGGCACCGCGCCGTTGGTCAGGCCCTTGGCGCAGGTGAGGATGTCCGGCGTGACGCCCCAGCGCTGCGCGGCGAAGGGCTCGCCGACGCGGCCGAAGCCGGTGATGACCTCATCGAAGATCAGCAGGATGCCGTGCCTGGCGGTGATCTCACGCAGCCGCTGCAGGTAGCCCAGCGGTGGCAGGATCACCCCGGCCGAGCCGGACATCGGCTCGACGATCACCGCGGCGATGTTCTCCGCGCCATGCAGGGTCACCAGGCGTTCCAGCTCGTCGGCCTTCTCCACGCCATACTGCGGCAGGCCCTTGCTGAAGGCGTTGCGCTGCAGGTCGAGGGTGTGCGGCAGGTGGTCGACGCCCGGCAGCAGCGCACCGAAGGCGCGGCGGTTGTTCGGCATGCCGCCGACCGAGATGCCGCCGAAGCCGACGCCGTGATAGGCCAGTTCGCGGCCGATCAGCCGGGTGCGGGTGCCCTGGCCGATGGCGCGCTGGTAGGCCAGGGCGATTTTCAGCGCGGTGTCCACCGACTCCGAGCCGGAGTTGGTGAAGAACACCCGGTCGAGGCCCTCGGGGCTGATGCCGCTGAGCTTCTGTGCCAGCTCGAAGGGCAGCGGATGGCCCATCTGGAAGGTCGGGGCGAAGTCCATCTTGGCGATCTGCCGGCTCACCGCCTCGCTGATCTCGCGCCGCGCATGGCCGGCGTTGCAGCACCAGAGGCCGGCGGTGCCATCGAGGATCTTGCGGCCGTCGCTCGCCGTGTAATACAGCCCTTCGGCGCTTTCCAGCAGCCGCGGGCTGGCCTTGAACTGGCGGTTCGCGGTGAAGGGCATCCAGAAATGGTCGGGCGATGCGCTAGGGTGGAAATCGTTGGCCATGGTGAGCTCCGGCAGGGCTGCGGGTGGAGGCTATGCTGTGGCGAGCGCACAGCGGATGCATCGAGTCTATGTTTAATAAAACGAACAAAACAAGGCGTAAAACGCCTGGTTCGTAAAAAATATTGATACGGCCGGCGCCGCTGGTTTAGGGTGCCCCTTCCAGCAGCCCGAAGACCTTACGAGAGGACGCTCCATGACCACCCTGACCCTCGCCGACTGGCAACAGCGTGCCCGCGACTTGCGCATCGAAGGGCGCGCCTTCATCCAGGGCGAATACCTCGACGCGGCGGGAGGGGCCCGCTTCGACTGCGTCAGCCCGGTGGACGGGCGCGTGCTGGCGCAGGTGGCCAGCTGCGAGCAGGCCGATGCCGAGCGTGCCGTGGCCAGCGCGCGTGCGGCATTCGAGGCCGGCGTATGGGCGAAGCTGGCGCCGGCCAGGCGCAAGGCGGTGATGATCCGCTTCGCCGACCTGCTGGAAGCCAACCGCGAGGAGCTGGCGCTGCTGGAAACCCTCGACATGGGCAAGCCGATCGGCGATTCGCTGGCGGTGGACGTGCCCGGCGCGGCGCGGGCGCTGCGCTGGAGCGGCGAGGCGATCGACAAGCTCTACGACGAGGTCGCGGCCACCCCGCACGACCAGCTCGGCCTGGTCACCCGCGAGCCGGTGGGCGTGGTGGCGGCCATCGTGCCGTGGAACTTCCCGCTGATGATGGCCTGCTGGAAACTCGGCCCGGCGCTGGCCAGCGGCAACTCGGTGGTGCTCAAGCCCTCGGAGAAGTCGCCGTTGACGGCGCTCCGCATCGCCCGGCTGGCCATCGAGGCGGGTATTCCGGCCGGCGTGCTCAACGTGCTGCCGGGCTACGGGCATACCGTGGGCAAGGCGCTGGCGCTGCACATGGACGTCGACACCCTGGTCTTCACCGGCTCCACCCGGGTGGCCAAGCAACTGATGATCTACGCTGGCGAGTCGAACATGAAGCGCGTCTGGCTGGAGGCCGGCGGCAAGAGCCCGAACATCGTCTTCGCCGACGCGCCGGACCTCGCGGCCGCGGCCCAGGCGGCGGCCGGTGCCATCGCCTTCAACCAGGGCGAGGTCTGCACCGCCGGTTCGCGACTGCTGGTGGAGCGCTCGATCAAGGCGCGCTTCCTGCCCATGGTGGTCGAGGCGCTCAAGGCCTGGAAGCCGGGCAATCCGCTGGATCCGGCGACCAACGTCGGCGCGCTGGTGGATACCCAGCAGCTCGACACCGTGCTCGGCTACATCGAGGCCGGGCGCGAGGCCGGGGCGCAGGTGCTGGTCGGCGGCCAGCGCACCCTGGCGGAAACCGGCGGGCTGTACGTCGAGCCGACCCTCTTCGACGGCGTCGACAATGCGATGAAGATCGCCCGCGAGGAAATCTTCGGCCCGGTGCTGTCGGTGATCACTTTCGACAGCGCCGAGGAAGCCGTCGCCATCGCCAACGACAGCCCCTACGGCCTGGCCGCGGCGCTGTGGACCGCCGACCTGTCCCGGGCGCACCGCACCGCGCGCGCCCTGCGTGCCGGCAGCGTGTGGGTCAACCAGTACGACGGCGGCGACATGACCGCGCCGTTCGGCGGCTTCAAGCAGTCCGGCAACGGTCGCGACAAGTCGCTGCACGCCTTCGACAAGTACACCGAACTCAAGGCCACCTGGATCCAGCTCTAGGAACCTGCGCCGAACAGGCTCACCAGGTTGCGGCCGTTGTGCTTGGCGACGTACAGGGCCTGGTCGGCGCGTTCCAGCAGGATACCGGCAGTGGTGCGGCCGTCGGTTTCGCTGATGCCGGCGCTGAAGGTGACGCTGAAGGTATGGCTCTCGCCGCTGTTGAAGCTGAGCGCGGCGAAGCGCACGCGGATCTCGTCGAAGATGCGCCTGGCCTGTAGCGCCGAGCATTCCGGCAGCACCGCGACGAACTCCTCGCCACCGTAGCGGCCGAGGCTGTCGATGCGCCGCAGGCGCTGGCGCAGCAGGTTGGCCAGGGCGCGGATGACGTTGTCGCCGGCGGCGTGTCCGTAGTGGTCGTTGACCTGCTTGAAATGGTCGAGATCGAGCATCACCACGCTGGCCGGCTTGCCGCTGCGGGTGGCGCGCTGTACCTCCAGCGCCAGCTGCTCCTTGATGTCGGCGTGCTTGAGCAGCCCGGTCAGGCTGTCGCGCGCCAGCGCCGTGCTCAGCGAGCGGGCGCGCTGGGCATGGGAATACACCGAGGCGACCAGCGCGGTATCGCTGATCGGCTTGGTGATGAAATCGTCGCCCGCTTGCAGCAGCGCCGCCATCTGCCGGTGGCTATCGGTTTCCGCCGAGAGGTAGATGATGGTCACCCGCAGCCACTCGTCGTGCAGGCGGATCATCTGGGCCAGCTCGGGGCCGGAACAGCCGGGCATGTTGACGTCCAGCAGGAGCACCTCGGGGTTGAAACTGCGCATGCTGTCGAGCAGGCGGGTGGGCTCGGCGAGGGTTTGTACCTGCATCTGCGAATTGCGCAGCACCAGGCTGTAGCGGGCCGCCAGCTCGGCATCGTCGTCGACGATCAGCACGCGGAACGGCTCGCCCTGGCGGCGGTCCAGGCAGCGCTCCAGGCTGTTCTCCAGCTGGGTGATGTCCAGCGGCCGGCCGAAGAATCCCTGGGCCCCGGCGCGCACCGCGGCGAGCTGGCTGGCGAAGTCGAAATGGTCGTGGATCACCAGCAGCGGCAGCGGGCTTTCCAGCCGCTGTTGCAGTTGCGCGACCTGCTCGAGCGCGCTGTCGTGCTGCACGCTGACGATCAGCGCATCGGGCAACTGGGCGTCGACGGCATCCTGCAGGGCGGCGAAATCGCGCAGATGGCTGACCATGTAGCCGAAGTTGCGCAGGGTCAGCGCCGTGCTGGCGCCGGCCTTGGGGTCCGCCTCCAGCAGGTAGATGCGACAGCCCGGCGGCAATTCGTCCGGGCTTTCCCGCAGCGCCAGCGCGGCCGCCGGCGGTTCCTCGCCGGGGGTCTCGCTCGCCAGTTGCTGGACCGCGCGGGTCAGGGCCTCGAGTGCGCGGGTGCCGGGCTTGGCCGATTCCAGCCAGCGGTCGGCGCGTTGCTCCAGCCGCCGGGCGCGCTCGCCGAGCGAGTCGAAGCCGAAGGTGCCTGCGGCGCCGGCCAGGCGGTGCAAGCGCTCGCGAATCGCCAGCATCAGCTGGCGGCGGCTGTCCGGCGCCTGGCTGCGCTGCAGCTCGTCGGTCAGCCCGGCGAGCTCGGCGAGGTCGACCCGCAGCCGCTGGGCGAACTGCTGGTTGAGCAGTTCGAACTGCTGCTGCAACTCGAGGCGCATCGGGTCATGCATGTTCGGCCTCCCAGATTTCCTGCAGCTGGCCGGCCAGCTGGAGGGGATCGAAGGGCTTGCTCAGTACCTGTCGCACACCCAGCTGGCGCAGCAGATCGAGGCGTTCGGGCTGCAGGTGGCCGGTGAGCAGCACCACCGGGATGCGGCTCAGGTCCACCACGTGCGCCAGCTGGCGCACCAGCTCGATGCCGTCCATCTGCGGCAGCATCACGTCGAGCAGGATCAGGTCCGGGGCGAAGGCCTGCACCTGTTCCAGCGCAGCTTGGCCGGAAGGGCAGCTGAGTACCTCGAAGCCGCCGAGCTTTTCCAGGGCGATGCGGGTCACCACCTGGATCGACGGGACGTCCTCGACATGCAGAATGCGCTTGAGCTGTTTCATGGCTGACTCCCGCTGGCCGTGACGGGCCGCTTGCTACAGGGCAACTCGAACCAGAAGCAGGTGCCCTGGCCGGGTTCGGTGTCGAAGCCGATGGACCCGCCCATGTGCTCGATCAGCTCCTTGCTGATGGCCAGGCCGAGGCCGGTGCCGCCCTGCTGGCGGCTGTCCGACGAGTCGGCCTGGGCGAACTTGTGGAAGACGCGTTCACGAAAATCCGCGGCAATGCCCGGGCCCCGATCTCGGACGCTGACGCGCACCCGTTCGTCACCGCGTTCGGCCGACAGCTCGACGTGTTCGCCCGCCGGCGAGAATTTCGCCGCGTTGGACAGCAGGTTGCTCAGCACCTGGTGCAGGCGCATGGCATCGACTTCCACCTGCACCGCCGGGCAGTCGCCCAGGCGCAGCTGCACGCCATGTTGTTCGGCGTAGCTGTGGTTGCTGCGCAGGGCCTGCTCGAGCAGCGGGCGCAGCGGTTGGCGCAGCAGCTCGAAACGCATCTTGCCGGCGTGCAGCTTGTCCATGTCGAGCAGGTCGTCGATCAGCGCGCTGAGGCGCTGGCTGTTCTGGTGGGCGATCTCCAGCAGCTCGCTCATCTGCGCCGGGACTTCGCCCATGACGTTCGAGCAGATCAGCGCCAGCGCGCCGGTGATCGAGGTCAGCGGCGTGCGCAGCTCGTGGCTGACGGTGGAGATGAATTCGCGCTGCAGGCGCTCGATGCGCTTGCGCTCGGTGATGTCGTGCATCACCGCGACCGCGCCCATCGGCTGGCCGTCGGAGGTGTACAGCGGGTCGGCATTGGTCAGCACGTAGCGCGGCGTGTCCTGGCCGAGCAGCACCATCTCGTGGTTGCTGACGTGCTCGCCGTGCAGCGCACGCATCAGCGGGATCTGCCCGACCGACAGCGGGGTGACGCCATCGGGCTGGTAGAGCCGGTAATGCCGCGCCCAGTCGTCGGGCGAGATCGGCGCGGCGTCGCCACCATGCCACTGCTTGGCCTTGTCGTTGAACAGGGTCAGGCAACCGTCGGCATCGCAGGCGACGACCGCCTCGCTCAGCGCCTCGAGCAGGCGTCGGTTCATTTCCTGCTGGCGGTCCAGCTCCAGCTGTTCGGCCTTGCGCGTGGTGATGTCGGCGACGAAGCCGTGCCAGAGCACCGAGCCATCGACCTGCCGCAGCGGCGTGGCGCGGGCCTCGACCCAGAGCAGCCCCTTGCGCGGGTGTTCGACGCGGTGCTCGCTGTGCCAGGCGGTCAGGCTGGCGGCGGCCTGGCGGATGCTGGCCAGCAGCCGGGGGCGATCGGCCGGGTGCACGCGGGCATAGATCGGCGCGAAGCTGCTGGCCAGCTGCGCCGGGCTCAGGGCATAGATCTGCTCGATACCTTCGCTGACGTAGGGGAAGCAGCCGGCGCCGTCGGGGCGCCAGTGGAACTGGAAGAGCATGCCCGGCACCTGCGCGGCGATCTGCTGCAGGCGCAGCTGCAGCTGTTCCTGGTAGGCCAGATCGTAGACGTTGACCAGGTAGCCGCGCAGCTGCGCCTGTTCGTCGCGGATCGCCGTCACGCCGAGCAGCACCGGGACCTCGCTGCCGTCGTGATGGCGCAGGCGCCACTCGGACATCTCGCGCCGGCCCTGGTGCAAGGGTGCGGTGAGTACCGCGAAGCCGGGGGCGAGCGGCACGCCCAGTTCGCTGGAAAGCAGCGCGGCGCGGCGCTGCAGCGTTTCGGGCTGGAACAGCGTCGCGGTCAGCGGCTGGCCGATCAAGGCCGCCGCCGGGTAGCCGAGCAGGCGTTCGGCGCTCGGGTTGACGCGGGTGACGATGCCGTCGGGACGGGTGACCAGCACCGCGCTGGAGGCACTGTCGAGGATCGCCTGCTGCAAGGCCGCCTGCTCGGCGTGGTGGTGCGCCAGCAGACGCTGCTCGAACAGGCGGATGACCTGGCGGCCGAGGCGTTCGAGGGTGTCGCGCTGCTCGGCGGTCAGTTGGCGCGGCTGGCGGTCGATCACGCAGAGGGTGCCGAGGTTGTGGCCATCGGGCGAGGTCAGCGGCGTGCCGGCATAGAAGCGGATATGCGGGTCGCCGGCCACCAGCGGGTTCTGCCGGAAGCGCGGGTCCTGCAGGGCATCGGGAACCTCGAAGATTGCCTCGCCGCGGATGGTATGGGTGCAGAAGGAGATTTCCCGCGGGGTTTCGCTGACCTCCAGGCCGACGCGGCTCTTGAACCACTGGCGGCGCTCGTCGACCAGCGAGATCAGCGCGATGGGGGTGCCGCACAGGCGGGCGGCCAGTTCGGTGAAGTCGTCGAAGGCGGATTCCTCGGGGGTGTCGAGGATCTCGTAGCGCAGCAACGCGGCCAGGCGCGACAGTTCGCGTGGCTGGGATGTGGCTGGCGTCGCAGTCGGACTCGCTTGCGGTGACTCCATCGTCGGGACCTTGGCGATTCGTTGAATGTCGCCCGGGAAGCTGTTTCCGGCGGGCACGGAACTGCCGCGTTGCTGTGGGGTGGGTGGCCGCCCAGGGCGCACCCGCCAGGCCAGCGAGCGGAGCGCCTTGCATGCCAGGCCCTGTCGAAACCTAGTATCGGTCAGCGGCCCAGATGCTGCGAATCTGCTCGGGCAACCGCATCGGATCGAATGGCTTGATGATCACGTCGCGCGCGCCCAGCTTGCGCAGGTGCTCGATTTCGCCGGGTTGTACCTTGGCGGTCATGAATGTTACCGGAATCCGCTGCAGATCGATTCGCTCGCGCAGCCTGGCGAGCGTCTCCGGGCCGTCCATGCCCGGCATCATCACGTCCAGCAGGATGAAGTCGGGCGCGAAGCGTTCGACTTCATCCAGGGCCTGGCTTCCGGAAGAGCAGGACAGCACCTCGTAGCCGCCGATCGCCTCCAGCGCCAGTTTGGTCACCGCCTGGATGGAGGGGTCGTCTTCGATGTGCAGGATGCGCCTTAGCTCGGCCATGTGGTCTCCGTGATGATGCGGGGCTTTTTTCATGAGGTTAGCGTCGTGGCGAGCGGCAGCTCGCACCAGAAACAGGCGCCATGGCCGGGTTCGGACTCGAAGCCGATGCGCCCGTGCATGTGTTCGACCAGTTCCTTGCTGATGGCCAGGCCCAGGCCGGTGCCGCCCTTGTGCCGGGTATCGGAGGAGTCCGCCTGGGAAAACTTCTGGAAAATGCGTGCATGGAACGCCTGCGCGATGCCTGGCCCCTGGTCGCGGACGCTGATCCGCGCCCAGTCGCCGCGGCGCTCGGCGCTCAGCACCACGACGCCGCCCACGGGGGAGAATTTGACGGCATTGGAGATGAAATTGGCCAGTACCTGCTGCAACCGGTCGTCGTCCGCCACGATCTGCAGGTCCGCCACCGGCAGCAGGACGAAGCGCACCTCGTGCTGCGCGGCATAGCCCTGGTTGCTGGCGATCGCCTGTTCCAGCTGCTGCGCCAGCGAATGCGTGCCGAGCGCGAAGGTCATCTTGCCGGCGACCAGCTTGTCCATGTCCAGCAGGTCGTCGATCAGCCGGCCCAGGCGCAGGCTGTTCTGGTGGGCGATGAGCAGCATCTGGCGCATCGCCGCCGGCGGCTCGCCCAGCGCACCGCCGACGATCAGGCCGAGGGCGCCGGAAATCGAGGTCAGCGGCGTGCGCAGCTCGTGGCTGACGATGGACACCAGTTCGCTCTTCATCCGCTCGATACGCTTGCGCTCGGTGATGTCGCGCACCAGGCCGATGAACTTGCGTTCGCCGTGGTGGGTGATCTGTGAGACGCGCAACTCGATGGTGAAGGTCTCGCCGTTGCGCCGCAGGGCGGTCAGTTCGCGGTTCTGCTCCAGCGCGCGCGGCGTGCCGCGTTGCGCGTAGGCGGCCAGGTAGCCGTCGTGGGCGGAGCGATCGGGTTCGGGCATCAGCATCGACAGGTTGCGGCCGAGGACCTCCTGCGCGCTGTAGCCGAAGATCTGTTCGGCGGCGTGGTTGAAGGTCTCGATGATGCCGCGGGCGTCGATGATGACGATGGCGTCGATCACGTTGGCGATCAGCAGGCTCAGGTAGCGCTCGCGCTCCTGCATCTCCTCCTGCGCCAGCGCCTGCGCGGTGACGTCCCAGATGAAGCCGTCGCACCAGCCGGTGGGGTCGTCGCGCTCGCGCAGCACGCGGGCCTTCTCGCGCACCCAGACGGTCTGGCCGTCGGCGTTGAGCAGCCGGTAGATGCCCTCGAACACGTCCTGTTCCGGGGTCTGCCGGGCCAGTGGGCGGTCCTCGGGATGGATCAGGCTGGCATAGCTGCGCGCGCGGTCGCCGAGGAAATCGCTGGCGGGGTAGCCGGTCAGCCGCTCGATACCGCTGCTGAGGTAGCTCATCCGGCGCTGGCCGTCGTTGCGGCAGCGGTAGACCACGCCCGGGAGGTTGCCGACCATCGCGCGGAAGCGGCTCTCGCTCTTCTGCAGGGCGCGGGTGGCCTCCATCAGCTCGGTGATCTCGGTGATGAAGCCGTGCCAGACCACCGCGCCGTCGCTCAGGCGCTCGGCCGTGGCGCGGCCCTCGGCCCAGAGCATCCCGCGCAGCGGGTGGTGGATGCGGAATTCGACCGCGCCGCTGCCCGGAGCGGTGGCCAGGCGCAGCAGCGCGGCGCGCAGGTGCGGCAGGTCCGGCGGGTACACGTCTGCCAGCGCCCGGCCGGCATCCTCGGCCAGCAGGCTCGGCTCGATGCCGTAGAGTTCGCGGGCGCCTTCGCTGACGTAGAGGAACGCGTAGCGTCCATTGGCGAAACGCTTGAGCTGGAACACCATGCCCGGCAGCAGGCTGGCGATCTTCTGTGCGCGGTCGAGCAGGCGCTGGCGGCGGCGCGCCTCCTGTCGCTGCGCCAGCCGATGCTGCTTGCGCACGGCGCTGCGCCGCTGCAGCAGGATCGCCAGAAGCAGCAGCAGCGCTTCGGCGATCAGCCAGGCCAGGCTCCATTTCACCAGCAGCCGCTGCTCGGCCTGGCGGTGTTCGCGCTGCATGGCGCTGATGTCGCGCCAGACCAGCGCCGCGGCCTTCGGTGCGGAGGAGCGGCCGTCCTGCAGCGGGATCTGGTTGAGCAGGAAGGTGCGCCCGTCGGCCTCCAGCAGGCGCAGCGCCATGCCGCTCTCCGGTTCGGGCAGCATGTCCATCTGCGCCCAGTGCAGGATCTGCGTGGCCGAGAGGCCGACCAGCAGCCAGTCGCTGTCGCGGCCCAGGCGCACGCCGCTCGGCGGGTCGACCTGCGCGGCGCGCAGTGCCTGCTGGTCGATGATCAGGGCGAGGCCGGCGGCCAACTGGTCGCCGAGGTCGTCCAGCTTCGGCAGCGCGTCGTAGCCGACTTCCAGCGCACCGATGAGCGGACTGCCGGGCTCGTCGGCGGCGTGCAGTGGGACGATGGTGCGGCTGCTGGCACCGAGCTGGTCGACTTCCAGCCCGGATTGCACGGCACCTTCCGCCAATGCCCGGCGCAGCAGCGGCCGCTGGGCCGCCGGCGCATCGCCGAAGGCGTCGGGGCGCTGCATGCGCAGGATGGCGACGCCCCTGGCGTCCCATAGCTGCAGGTGCAGGGCCTGGTGGCGTTGCATCGACTCCCAGGCGGGGGCCAGCGTGGCGCGCAGGCGCTGGCGCAAGGCGTCGATCCGCGCACCGTCCAGCGGGGCGCCAGTGCGCAACAGGGTGTCGATGCGGCGCATTCGGCGCAGCACTTCGGCATTGCCGGCCAGGGCGGTGGCGACCATGTCGGCCTGGCGGAGCTGGCTGAGCTGGGCGCTCTGCAGCGCCAGGCTCTGCAGCTCGCCATGGGTTTCGATTTCCAGCCGCCAGGCCGCGTCGCGGGCCTGGTAATCGTTGAGCGCCAGGCTGCCGAACAACAGGGCGAGCAGCAGGCTGCCGATCGCGAATGTCCAGTGAGGTGTGCTCATCGGCGGGTGTTTCGGTGATGCGTGCGACGCCTGGCGACGCCCGGTGGTACGCGGCGGGGAAGGCGCCCGAGGCAGAGGTACGACGAGTGCATGGAGCCGCGATTCCGGTTGAAAAAAGTACAATGATAGCTCTATGCCATTACTATCGATAGCGACCGCCGCCGAGGCCGCGAGGCCGTGGCGATTGCAGCCGAATCTGGCTAAAAAATCATCAGCCAGGCGACGGTCGGCAGGCCGCCCGGCTCGATTCGCCGCGCGGGAGTGCTAGGCTGCGCGCAGCAGGGTTTCCCCTGGAACCGCTCGTTCACTATCGAGGCAGCACTATCCATGTGGCACACCGGTTTACTCGACCTCTCGGTCTGGCAGCTTATTGCGGCCGCGCTGCTGCTGACGCACATCACCATTGTCAGTGTCACCGTCTACCTGCACCGCTATTCGGCACACCGCGCGCTGGAGCTGCATCCCGCGCTCAAGCATTTCTTCCGTTTCTGGCTGTGGCTGACCACGGCGATGAACACCCGCGAATGGACCGCCATCCACCGCAAGCACCACGCCAAGTGCGAAACCCCCGACGATCCCCACAGCCCGGTGCACAAGGGCCTGGGCACGGTGCTGCGCAAGGGCGCCGAGCTGTACATGGCCGAGGCGAAGAACGAGGAAACGCTGCGCATCTACGGCAAGAACTGCCCGGATGACTGGCTCGAGCGCCACCTCTACTCCCGCTTGCCCAATGCCGGCATCGTGCTGATGCTGGCCATCGACCTGGCGCTGTTCGGTGCGCTGGGGCTGACGATCTGGGCAGTGCAGATGATCTGGATCCCGTTCTGGGCCGCCGGGGTGGTCAACGGCCTCGGCCACGCGGTCGGCTATCGCAACTTCGAGTGCCGCGACGCGGCGACCAACCTGCTGCCCTGGGGCATCCTCATCGGCGGCGAGGAGCTGCACAACAACCACCACACCTACCCGAACTCGGCCAAGCTCTCGGTGCGCAAATGGGAGTTCGACATGGGCTGGGCCTGGATCCGCCTGTTCAGTCTGCTCGGCCTGGCCAGGGTCAACCGCACCGCGCCGATCGCCCACCGCATCGAGGGCAAGCGCCAGCTGGACATGGACAGCGCCATGGCGATCCTCAACAACCGCTTCCAGATCATGGCGCAGTACCGCCGGCTGGTGATCGTGCCGCTGGTACGGCAGGAGCTCGGCCGCGCCGATGCCTCGCTGCGCCATCGGCTGCGCCGCGCCAAGCGCCTGCTGGCGCGCGAGCCGAGCCTGCTGCAACGGGAGCAGCAGGCGCATATCGAGGTCATGCTGGCGCAGAGCCAGGCGCTCAAGGTGATCTACGAGAAGCGTCTGGCCTTGCAGCAGATCTGGACGCGCACCAGCGCCAACGGCCACGACATGCTGGCGGCGATCAAGCAGTGGGTGCACGACGCCGAGGCCAGCGGCATCCAGTCGCTGCGCGAATTCGCCGAGCACCTGCGCACCTACTCGCTGCGGCCGTCCGTCGTACCCGCCTGACCTTCGATCGGCGCGATCGCCCGCCGTTGCGTCAGCCGGAACTTTGTCGCCTGCCGGCTCTCTGAACTGCATTCCAATCAATGCAGTACCGCTGCCGGCGCGCAGCGGTCGTTCAGGAAGAAGACCATGCAGTTGGCGAGCAATCGAAGTGATGCGGGAGTGGGCATGCTGCCGGGCGGCGATGCGCAGACCTTGCTGGCGTTGATGCATGCGCGGGCGGAAGCCGCACGGCTGGGCGAACGCGAGCAGCTGTTCAGCACGCTGCTGGGCAGCGTCAATGCCGTACTCTGGGCCTTCGACTGGCAGGCCCAGCGGATGATCTATGTCAGCCCGGCCTACGAGTGCATCTTCGGCCGTTCGCCGGCGCTGCTGCTGGCCGACTACGGCGAATGGCGCAACGCGATCTATCCCGACGACCTGGACTACGCGCAGAAGAGCCTGCTCGCCGTGCTCGACGAAGGCGCCGTGGAAACCCGCGAGTACCGCATCATCCGTGGCGACGGCCAGTTGCGCTGGTTGAGCGACAAGTGCTTCCTCGGCCGCCGCGCCGAGCATGGCCAGGGCCCGATCATCGTCGGCATCGCCGAGGACATCACCGAGAAGAAGCAGCTCGAGGGCGAACTGCAGCGCCTGGCCACCACCGATGTGCTGACCCAGAGCAGCAACCGCCGGCACTTCTTCGACTGCGCTCGCCGCGAATTCGATCATGCCCGGCAATTCGCCACGCCGCTGGCGTTCCTGCTGCTGGACATCGATGACTTCAAGCGCATCAACGACACCCATGGCCACCAGATGGGCGACCAGGTGCTGCAGAAGGTGGCCCGCTGCGGGGCCGCGGCGTTGCGCCAGAGCGACCTGTTCGGCCGCATCGGCGGCGAGGAGTTCGCCGCCGTGCTGCCGGGCTGCCAGCCGGACCTGGCCGAGCAGATCGCCGAACGGTTGCAGCGCGAGATCGAACGGGTGGTGTTCACCGCCGACAGCGGCGAACGTTTCCGCGTCACCGCCAGCCTCGGCCTGACCTACCTCAAGGCCAACGATGCCGAGCTGAGCGCGGTGTTCGCTCGCGCCGACGCGGCGATGTACCAGGCCAAGCGCCTGGGCAAGAACCAGGTGATCGTGGCCTGATACGCGGGCGTGGATTGGCCGGCGCGCGTAGATCGTAGGCTGGGTTGAGCGCAGCGAAGCCCAATGCGCGGAGTGTCATGCAGGAATGGGGTGCGGCGTACCCGTGTTGGGCTTCGGCGCTGCGCGCCTCAACCCAACCTACCTGGTCAGCTCATCGTAGCCACGGCCGAGGAACTCGATCAGGCAGAAGCCGTGGCCGAAGGGGTCGGCCAGCAGCGCCAGCCTGCCCCATTCGTGGCTCTGCGCCGGTTGTTCGAGGCGTGCGCCATGGGCAATCGCCCTGGCCACGGCCGATTCGATGTCGTCGACGACGAAATCCAGGTGCAGCGGTGTCCAGTGTCGCGCGTAGCTGCGGCGCGGGGGCTTCGCCGTGGCTGAGGCTGGCGTGCCGGGCTCCTTGCGCAACAGGTAGATCGGCGCCGGGCCGCCGAGCAGCTCGACGGCGAAGCCGCCCAGGCGATGCCCGACGCGCAGGTCGAACACCGTGCTGTAGAAGTCGACGGCCCGTTCCAGGTCGTCCACATCGAGATTCACCAGGAAATCCATCCGCACCCCCTCGCTGCTGCGCACGCGCCTGCCTGCGGGATTGGATGCGTCAGCGCGGAAGCGGCGCCGGCTGCTGCTGGGTGATGCAGTGGATGTTGCCGCCACCGAGCAGGATTTCGCGGCCCGGCACCATCACCACCCCATGCTCGGGAAAGACCTCGGCGAGGATACGCTGGGCTTCGCCATCCAACGGGTCGCCGAAGGCCGGCGCGATGATGCCACCGTTGACGATCAGGAAGTTCACGTAGCTGCCGGCCAGGCGGATCGACGGGTCGCGCGGCTGGCTGCCATCCAGCGCCGCCACGCCGGCGCATTCCGCGGCACTGGCATGCAGCGGGCCGGGGATCGGCATTTTGTACACGGTGATGGCCCGGCCCCTGGCGTCGCGAGCCCGCTCGAGCACGGCCATGGCGGCCTGGCAGCGTTCGTAGTTGGGGTCGGCCGGGTCGTCGGTCCAGGCCAGCAGCACTTCGCCGGGGCGCACGAAGCAGCAGAAGTTGTCGACGTGGCCGTCGGTCTCGTCGTTGTACAGGCCGTGCGGCAGCCAGATGATGCTGTCCACCGCCAGGTGCTCGCGCAGCACCTGCTCGATCTGTTCGCGCGAGAGATGCGGATTGCGGTTGCGGTTGAGCAGGCATTCCTCGGTGGTGATCAGGGTGCCTTCGCCGTCGACGTGGATCGAGCCGCCCTCGAGCACGAAACCCTCGGTGCGGTAGCGCTCGCAGCGCTCGATCTCGAGGATCTTCTCGGCCACTTCGTCGTCGCGCTGCCAGTCGGCGTAGAGCCCGCCGTCCTTGCCGCCCCAGGCGTTGAAGGTCCAGTCGACGCCGCGCAGGCCGCCGCGGCCGTCGATGACGAAGGTCGGCCCGGTATCGCGCACCCAGGCGTCGTCGCTGCTCATTTCCACCACGCGGATGCGCGGATCGTCGAGCGCCGCGCGGGCGGCATGGTACTGCGCGGCGCTGGCGCAGACGGTCACCGGCTCGAAGCGGGCGATGGCCTTGGCCACCGCGGCGAACGCGGCCTGCGCCGGTGCGGCCTGTTCGCGCCAGTTGTCCGGGCGCTGCGGCCAGACCATCCAGGTCTGGCTGTGCGGCGCCCATTCGGCGGGCATGAAGTAGCCGTCGGTGCGGGGTGTGGTGCTCAGGGTGGTCATGGCGATGTCCGTGGGTAGGGTGGAAAACGGCCGCAGGCGTTTTCCACCGCTGGTTTCCGAACGGTGGAAAACGCTGCGCGGTTTTCCACCCTACGAATGGCTGTGGCTCAGGCGGAGGGCTGCGAGCCGTCCAGGGTCCTGATCGGGCCGTAGAGGTTCGGCCGACGGTCGCGGAACACGCCCCAGGCGCTGCGGATGTGTTCCAGTTGGTCGAGATCGAATTCGTGCACCAGCACGCCTTCGCTGGTCTGGTCCATCTCCTCGACCTTGGCGCCGAACTGGTCGGCGATGAACGACGAGCCGTAGAAGGTGATGTCGTAGCCGTCCTGCTCTTCCTTGCCGATGCGGTTGCTGGCGACCAGCGGCATCAGGTTGGCGCCGGCGTGGCCCTGCTGCACGCGCTGCCAGTGCTCGCGCGAGGTGATGGTCGGGTCATGCGGCTCGCTGCCGATGGCGGTGGGGTAGAACAGCAGTTCGGCGCCCATCAGCGCCATGCTGCGCGCGGTTTCGGGGAACCACTGGTCCCAGCAGATGGCCACGCCGATCTTCGCGTAGCGGGTGTTCCAGACCTTGAAACCGGTGTCGCCGGGGTTGAAGTAGTACTTCTCGTGGTAGCCCGGGCCATCGGGAATATGGCTCTTGCGGTAGACGCCGAGCAGCGCGCCGTCGGCATCGATGATGGCGATGGAGTTGAAGCGCGCGCGCCCGGCCTGCTCGAAGAAGCTGATCGGCAGCACCACCTGCAGCTCGGCGGCGACCTTGCAAAAATGCTGGATGGCCGGGTTGTCCTCGACGCTGGTGGCCAGCTGCAGGTACTCGGGATTGGGTTTCTGGCAGAAGTAGGGCGTCTCGAACAGTTCCTGGATCAGGATGATCTGCGCGCCCTTGGCGGCGGCTTCGCGCACCAGCTTCTCGGCGTTGGCGATGTTCGCCTGGCGATCCCAGGAGCAGGCCATCTGGGTGGCGGCGACGGTAACGGTACGGGACATGGCGGCCTCGCTGGGTTGGGGCTTTCGGAAATGGAGTGATTCTAGGCGATGTCGTTCGGAGGAGCAGCTGGAAGCCTGAAGCTGGAAGAAAAAGCTCACCCAGCCTTACCGTGGTGTAGATCGTAGGCTGGTCACGCTTCGCTGACCTGACGGGTGGCGTCATGGTGGATGTGAAAACGACATCCACCCTACGCTTGCTTCCAGCTGCTCTTAGACCGTATGCAGGTACCAGTTGTATTCCAGGTCCGAGATCGAATGCTCGAACTCGGCCAGCTCGCTCTCCTTGCAGGCGACGAAGATGTCGATGTAGTCGGGGCTGATGTAGCGCGCCATGATCTCGCTGTCGTCCAGCTCGCGCAGGGCGTCGCGCAGGTTGGTCGGCAGGCTCGGCTCGACCTGCTCGTAGGAGTTGCCCTCGATCGGCTGGTCCGGCTCGAGCTTGTTGGTCAGGCCGTGGTGCACGCCGGCGAGGATGCCCGCCAGCAGCAGGTAGGGATTGGCATCGGCGCCGGCGACGCGGTGCTCGATGCGCACGGCATCGGGGCTGTCGGTGGGCACGCGCAGCGCCACGGTGCGGTTGTCCATGCCCCAGCACGGCGCATTGGGCACGTAGAACTGGGCGCCGAAGCGGCGGTAGGAATTGACGTTGGGGCAGAGGAAGGCCATCGAGGCCGCCATGGTCTGCTGCAGGCCGCCGATGGCATGGCGCAGCGGCTGGCTTTCCAGCGGGTTGTCGGTGGCGAAGATGTTGTTGCCCTGCTTGTCCAGCAGCGAGATGTGCACGTGCAGCCCGTTGCCGGCCTGGCCCGGATAGGGCTTGGCCATGAAGGTGGTGTCCATCTCGTGGTCGTAGGCGATGTTCTTGATCAGCCGCTTGAGCAGCACCGCGTAGTCGCAGGCCTTGATCGGGTCGGCGACGTGGTGGAGGTTGACCTCGAACTGTGCCGGGGCGCTTTCCTTGACGATGGCGTCGGCGGGGATGCCCTGTTCCTTGGCGCCCTCGAGGATGTCCTGCAGACAGTCGACGTATTCGTCGAGGTCGTCGATCAGGTAGACCTGGGTCGAGTGCGGGCGCTTGCCGGAGATCGGCGAGCGCGGCGGCTGCGGCCGGCCGTTGATGTTCTCCTGATCGATCAGATAGAACTCCAGCTCGAAGGCGGCGCAGATGGTCAGGCCGAGTTCGTCGAACTTGCCCACCACCTGGCGCAGCACTTCGCGCGGGTCGGCGAAGAACGGCGCGCCGTCGCGCTCGTGCATGGTCATCAGCAACTGCGCGGTGGGGCGGCGCTGCCAGGGTTCCTTGCTCAGGGTATTGGGGATCGGGAAGCAGGTGCGGTCGGAGTCGCCGATGTCCATGCCCAGGCCGGTGCTTTCCACGGTGATGCCGTTGATGTCGAGGGCGAACAGCGAGGCGGGGAGGTTGATGCCCTTCTCATAGACCTTGTGCAGGCTGGCGCGCTCGATGCGCTTGCCGCGCACCACTCCATTCATGTCGGTGATCAGCAGGTCGACGTACTGAACCTCCGGGTGTTCCTTGAGAAACGCGTTCGCTTCGTTGAGCTGAACGGCACGCGGCGGGGGGGCCATGATGAAGTACCTTAATTGTTAAAAATTTCAATCATCAGATGCTTGTCTGTGAGTCAATCGAAAAGCCTCTGCGCTGTCAATAGTCGCACCCGGATGCCCCGTGAGTGCCCACGTTGGGCCTATTTTGGGGCGCCCTGGGCTGGCGCGGCAGGTCGCGCGTGACGCGGGCATGGGCCGGAGAGGCGGGCTATTGTCTATAAAAATGAACAAGACTACTCTCCGGTATGCCCCATCCGACTAACGAGTATCCCATGCCTCGCATGCCCCTGATCGGCGTCAGCGCCTGTACCAAGCAGATCGGCTCCCACAGTTTCCATATCGCCGGCGACAAGTACCTGCGCGCCGCGGCGATCGCCGGCGTGCCACTGGTGATTCCGGCCCTGGACGAGCTGATCGAGCCGGCCGCCCTGTTGGAAAACTTCGACGGCCTGCTGTTCACCGGCTCGCCGTCGAACGTCGAGCCCCATCATTATGGCGGGCCGGCGAGCGCTGCGGGCACCCCGCACGACCCGTCGCGCGACCGCCTGACCCTGCCGCTGATCCGCGCCGCGGTCGAGGCCGGGATTCCGGTGTTCGGCATCTGCCGGGGCTTCCAGGAAATGAACGTGGCCTTCGGCGGCAGCCTGCACCAGAAGGTCCATGAGGCCGGTCCCTACCAGGACCACCGCGAGAATCCCGACGACCCGCTGGAGCTGCAGTACGGCCTCAGCCATGCCTTGCACGTGCAGCCGGGCGGCCTGCTGCAGCGTCTTGGCCTGCCGGCGCAGATCAGCGTCAACTCGGTGCACGGCCAGGGCGTCGAGCGCCTCGGCGACGGCCTGCGCATCGAGGCGCTGGCACCCGACGGGCTGATCGAGGCGTTCTCCGTCGAGCATGCGCGCAGCTTCGCTCTGGGCGTACAGTGGCATCCGGAATGGAAGGTGCACGAGCACCCCCATTACCTGGCGCTGTTCCAGGGCTTCGCCGAGGCCTGTCGGGAGCACGCCCGAACACGCTGACGGTCGACTCACCCCCATTCGAGGTCACCATGAGTATCCAGCTCGACCAGCTCACCGGCTGGCTGAAAGAACGCAAGATCACCGAAGTGGAATGCCTGATCAGCGATCTGACCGGCATTGCCCGCGGCAAGATTTCACCGACCAACAAGTTCCTCGACGAGCGCGGCATGCGCCTGCCGGAGAGCGTGCTGCTGCAGACCGTCACCGGCGACTACGTCGAGGACGACATCTACTACGAGCTGCTCGACCCGGCCGACATCGACATGTTCTGCCGCCCCGATCCCAACGCGGTGTTCCTCGTGCCCTGGGCCATCGAGCCCACCGCCCAGGTGATCCACGACACCTACGACAAGATGGGCAATCCCATCGAGCTGTCGCCGCGCAATATTCTCAAGCGCGTGCTGAAGATGTACGCCGACAAGGGCTGGCAGCCGATCGTCGCGCCGGAGATGGAGTTCTACCTGACCAAGCGCTGCGAGGACCCGGACCTGCCGTTCCAGCCGCCGGTCGGCCGCTCGGGCCGCCAGGAGACCGGCCGCCAGTCGTTCTCCATCGATGCGGCCAACGAGTTCGACCCGCTGTTCGAGGACATGTACGACTGGTGCGAGGCCCAGGGCCTGGACCTGGACACGCTGATCCACGAGGAAGGCACCGCGCAGATGGAAATCAACTTCCGTCATGGCGAGGCGCTGCACCTGGCCGACCAGATCCTGGTGTTCAAGCGCACCATGCGCGAGGCGGCGCTCAAGCACAATGTCGCCGCCACCTTCATGGCCAAGCCGATGACCGGCGAGCCGGGCAGCGCCATGCACCTGCACCAGAGCGTGATCGAGCTGGAAACCGGGCGCAACATCTTCTCCAGCCCCGACGGCTCGATGAGCCAGCTGTTCCTGCACCACGTCGGCGGCCTGCAGAAGTACATCCCCGAGCTGCTGCCGATGTTCGCCCCCAACGTCAATTCGTTCCGCCGCTTCCTGCCCGACACCTCGGCGCCGGTGAACGTCGAGTGGGGCGAGGAGAACCGCACGGTGGGCCTGCGCGTGCCGGATTCCGACCCGCAGAACCGGCGGGTGGAGAACCGTCTGGCCGGCGCCGACGCCAACCCCTACCTGGCCATCGCCGCCAGCCTGCTGTGCGGCTACATCGGCATGGTCGAGCAGTTGCCGCCGAGCCAGCCGGTCAAGGGCCGTGGCTACGAGCGGCGCAACCTGCGCCTGCCGCTGACCCTGGAAGCGGCGCTGGAGCGGATGGAAACCTGCCGCGAGCTGGAGAAGTACCTGAGCCCGAAATTCATCACCGGCTACGTCGCGGTCAAGCGCGCCGAGCAGGAGAACTACCACCGCGTCATCAGCTCCTGGGAGCGCGAGTTCCTGATGTTGTCGGTGTAAAGCAGTCGTAGGGTGGATGTCGCTTTTTACATCCACCGTGACTCCGTTCGGTGGCGCGCTATCCGGTGGATCGGTGAAGCGCGATTCACCCTACGTGAGCCGTAGGGGGATGATGCTCTCTTCATCCGCCGATCATGCACACAAGACCAAGAGGTGACCGATGAGCGATTCGCAAACCCTGCACTGGCAAGCCCTGAGCCGCGACCATCACCTGCCGCCGTTCACCGACTACAAGGCGCTGAACGCCAAGGGCACGCGCATCATCACCCGGGCCTCCGGCGTGTACCTGTGGGATAGCGAGGGGCACAAGATCCTCGACGCCATGGCCGGGCTGTGGTGCGTCAACGTCGGCTATGGCCGCGAGGAACTGGTCGAGGCGGCGGCCCGGCAGATGCGCGAGCTGCCCTACTACAACCTGTTCTTCCAGACCGCGCACCCGCCGGCCGTGGCGCTGGCCAAGGCCATCGCCGACATCGCGCCGGACGGGATGAACCACGTGTTCTTCACCGGCTCGGGCTCGGAGGCCAACGACACCGTGCTGCGCATGGTGCGCCATTATTGGGCGATCAAGGGCAAGCCGGCGAAGAAGGTGGTCATCGGCCGCTGGAACGGCTACCACGGCTCGACCGTGGCCGGCGCCAGCCTCGGCGGGATGAAGGCCATGCACGGCCAGGGCGACTTCCCGATCCCCGGCATCGAGCACATCGACCAGCCCTACTGGTTCGGCGAGGGCGGCGACATGGACCCGGACGCGTTCGGCCTGCGCGTCGCCGAGCAGCTGGAGCGCAAGATTCTCGAGGTGGGCGAGGACAAGGTGGCGGCCTTCATCGCCGAACCGATCCAGGGCGCCGGCGGCGTGATCATCCCGCCGGACAGCTACTGGCCGAAGATCCGCGAAATCCTCGCGCGCCACGACATCCTGTTCATCGCCGACGAGGTCATCTGCGGCTTCGGCCGCACCGGCGAATGGTTCGGCAGCGACTACTACGGGCTGAAACCGGACCTGATGCCGATCGCCAAGGGCCTGACCTCCGGCTACATCCCCATGGGCGGCGTGGTGGTGCGCGACGAAGTGGTGCAGACCCTCAACGAGGGCGGCGAGTTCTACCACGGCTTCACCTACTCGGGGCACCCGGTGGCCGCCGCGGTGGCGCTGGAGAACATCCGCATCCTGCGCGAGGAGAAGATCGTCGAGCGGGTCAAGGCGAAAACGGCACCTTATTTGCAATCACGCTGGCAGGAACTGCTCGAACACCCGCTGGTGGGCGAGGCCCGTGGCGTCGGCATGCTCGGCGCCCTGGAGCTGGTGAAGAACAAGAAGACCCGCGAGCGTTTCGCCGAGCCGGGCGTGGGCATGCTCTGTCGCGAGCACTGCTTCCGCAACGGCCTGGTGATGCGCGCGGTCGGCGACACCATGATCATCTCGCCGCCGCTGGTGATCGGCGAAGCGGAGATCGACGAGTTGATCGGCAAGGTCAGGCGCTGCCTGGATGCGACGGCCACGGATGTCCTGGGCTAAGGTTGTCGATTGTGTGGCCGGCATGCGTTGGGCTTGTTGAAAAAACGCCCCCGACCTTGCCAGACTGCGCGCGTGCTCATGGCCAGACCTGCCGCGCGGTGTGTCGATGCCGGCACGCCGCCAGGCCGCGGCGTTCATTGGCCTGTTCCACTGCCCCGATATAAACGATGACAACAGGAGCTGCACGGATGAATCCCTTCGCCAAGACCCTATTCGCCATGACGCTGGCCGGCACCGTCGCCGGGGCTGCGCAGGCCCAGGAAAAGGTACTGCACGTCTACAACTGGTCCGACTACATCGCCGAAGACACCCTGGAGAACTTCACCAAGGAAACCGGCATCAAGGTGGTCTACGACGTCTTCGACAGCAACGAGGTGCTGGAAGCCAAGCTGCTGGCCGGCAGCTCCGGTTACGACGTGGTGGTGCCGTCCAACCCCTTCCTGGCCAAGCAGATCAAGGCCGGCGTGTTCCAGAAGCTGGACAAGGCCAAGCTGTCGAACTGGGACAACCTCGACAAGGACCTGCTCAAGGCGCTGGAGCCGAGCGATCCGGGCAACCAGTACTCGATTCCCTACATGTGGGGCACCATCGGCATCGGCTACAACGTCGACAAGGTCAAGGCCGTGCTCGGCGACAACGCGCCGGTGGACAGCTGGGACCTGGTGTTCAAGCCGGAGAACATCGAGAAGTTGAAGTCCTGCGGCGTTTCCTTCCTCGATTCGCCGACCGAGATCCTCCCCGCCGCCCTGCATTACCTGGGCTATGCCCCGGACAGCGGCAAGGCCGACGAGCTGAAGAAGGCCGAGGAGCTGTTCATGCAGATCCGCCCGCACGTGGCCTACTTCCACTCCTCCAAGTACATCTCCGACCTGGCCAACGGCAACATCTGCGTCGCCATCGGCTATTCCGGCGACATCTACCAGGCCAAGTCGCGCGCCGAAGAGGCGGCCAACGGCGTCAACGTCGGCTACAAGATCCCGCAGGAAGGGGCCGGCAGCTTCTTCGACATGCTGGCGATCCCGGCCGATGCGAAGAGCGTCGACAATGCCCACGCCTTCCTCGACTACCTGATGAAGCCGGAGGTCATGGCGTCGATCACCGACTACGTGCAGTTCCCCAACGGCAACGCTGCCGCGACCCCGCTAGTGGACGAGGCGATCCGCACCGACCCGGGCATCTACCCGAGCCAGGCGGTGCTGCAGAAGCTCTACACCTTCCCTGACCTCGATCCGAAGACCCAGCGGGCCATGACCCGCAGCTGGACCAAGATCAAGTCCGGTCGCTGATCCGCTTCGGCCAGGCCGGGCCCGCTCACGCGGCCTGGCCTGACCAGGCCCGAGACCGCTCCGCTACGCCGGCTGGCGGAGCGACCCCACCGCGAGGAAAACGATGGAAACGCCTTTCCCGCCGCTCGTCGCCCGTTCCCGCATTCCTTTCTTTCGCGACCGCATTGGTCGTCGTGTCAAATCTGTTGATTTCCAGAGGTTTTTCCAATAAATAGCCCGCCTTTCCCGCCGGGATAACGTGCGGCCTGTAACAAGAGGACTCATCCCATGCGCTCGACCCTCAAGTCGCTGATCATCGCCGCCGCCATCGCCGGTACCGCCACCGCCCAGGCCGCCTCGGTGCACATCTATAACTGGTCGGATTACATCGGCGAAACGACGCTGGAAGAGTTCGAGAAGGAGACCGGCATCAAGCCGGTCTACGACGTCTTCGACTCCAACGAGACCCTCGAAGGCAAGCTGCTGGCCGGGCGCAGCGGCTACGACGTGGTGGTGCCGTCCAACCACTTCCTCGGCAAGCAGATTCGCGCCGGTGCCTTCCAGGAACTGGACAAGAGCAAGCTGCCGAACTGGGAAAACCTCGACCCGGCCTTGCTCAAGCAACTGCAGAAGAACGACCCCGGCAACGCCCATGCGGCGCCCTACCTGTGGGGCACCAACGGCATCGGCTACAACGTCGAGAAGGTCAAGGCGGCCCTCGGCGTCGACGAGATCGACTCCTGGGCGGCGATCTTCGAGCCGGAGAATGCCGAGAAGCTGGCCAGCTGCGGCATCGCCTTCCTCGATTCGGCCGACGAGATGATCCCGGCCATGCTCAATTACCTGGGCCTGGACCCCAACAGCGAGAACGCCGCCGATTACCAGAAGGCCGAGCAGAAGCTGCTGGCGGTACGCCCGCACGTGCGCTATTTCCACTCGTCCAAGTACATTTCCGATCTCGCCAATGGCAACATCTGCGTCGCCGCCGGCTTCTCCGGCGACGTGTTCCAGGCCGCCGCCCGCGCCGAGGAAGCCGGCAAGGGCATCGAGATCGCCTATGCGATTCCCAAGGAGGGCGGCAACCTCTGGTTCGACATGCTCGCCATCCCCGCCGATGCCGAAAACGTCGAAGAGGCGCATGCCTTCATCGACTACCTGCTGCGCCCCGAGGTGATCGCCGCGGTGAGCGACTACGTCGGTTACGCCAACCCCAATCTCAAGGCGGGCGAACTGATGGACCAGGACGTCCGTGAGGACGCCTCGGTGTATCCGCCGCAGGAAGTGCTCGACCGGCTCTACGTCTCGGCCGAGCTGCCGCCGAAGGTCCAGCGCCTGATGACCCGCAGCTGGACCAAGGTGAAATCCGGCAAGTGAATCCCAGGGCGCGCCGCGTGCGGCGCGCCCGCAGCAACGACCACCAGATATCCGGCGCAGGCCGGGCCAACCTTTTCATTTCGGGAGTTCGCGCATGGCCGTTGCCTCCAGCGCCTACAAGAAAGCCCTCAGCGGCGAGAGCAAGAACAAGCAGGTGCTGCTGAAGATCGATCGCGTCACCAAGAAATTCGACGAGACGGTGGCGGTCGACGACGTCTCGGTGAGCATCCACCAGGGCGAGATCTTCGCCCTGCTCGGCGGCTCGGGCTCGGGCAAGTCGACGCTGCTGCGCATGCTCGCCGGCTTCGAGCGGCCCACCGAGGGGCGCATCTTCCTCGACGGCCAGGACATCACCGACCTGCCGCCCTACGAGCGGCCGATCAACATGATGTTCCAGTCCTATGCGCTGTTCCCGCACATGAGCGTGGAGCAGAACATCGCCTTCGGCCTCCGACAGGATGGCCTGGCCAAGGCTGAGATCGACGAGCGGGTCAAGGAAATGCTCGGCCTGGTGCAGATGACCCAGTACGCCAAGCGCAAGCCGCACCAGCTCTCCGGCGGCCAGCGCCAGCGCGTGGCACTGGCGCGCTCGCTGGCCAAGCGGCCCAAGCTGCTGCTGCTCGACGAGCCGATGGGCGCGCTGGACAAGAAGCTGCGCTCGCAGATGCAGCTGGAGCTGGTGCAGATCATCGAGCGCGTCGGCGTGACCTGCGTGATGGTCACCCACGACCAGGAAGAGGCCATGACCATGGCCGAACGCATCGCCATCATGCACCAGGGCTGGATCGCCCAGGTCGGCAGTCCGATGGACATCTACGAGACACCGGCCAGCCGCCTGGTCTGCGAATTCATCGGTAACGTCAACCTGTTCGACGGCGAGCTGATCGAAGACGCCGAGGACCATGCGGTGATCGACTGTCCGCAACTGGAACGGCCGATCTATGTCGGCCACGGCATCAGCACCCGCGCCGAGGACAAGCGTGTGACCTACGCCCTGCGCCCGGAGAAGCTGCTGATGAGCCTGGACAAGCCGGTGCTCGAGCTGGCCGGCTACAACTGGGTGCAGGGCGTGGTGCATGACATCGCCTACCTCGGTGGCCACTCGGTGTACTACATCAAGCTGGAATCGGGGACGCTGCTGCAGGCCTTCGTCGCCAACGCCGAGCGCCACGTGAAATGGCCGACCTGGGAAGAGCAGGTCTACCTGCACTGGCTCAGCGACAGCGGCGTGGTGCTGCAGGCATGAGCCGGGCACGGCTGAACAGCGGGCGCCGGCTGGTCATCGGCGTTCCCTTCCTGTGGCTGTTCCTGTTCTTCCTGCTGCCGTTCGCCATCGTCCTGAAGATCAGCTTCTCCGAGGCCGACGTGGCGATTCCGCCGTACACGGAAATCTTCAGCTACGCCGAGCAGCAGCTGCAGGTGTTGATCAACCTGGGCAACTACATCTTCCTCAGCGAGGACGACCTCTACCTGGCCGCCTATGCCGGCTCGTTGAAGATCGCCTTCTTCAGCACCCTGCTGTGCCTGCTGGTCGGCTACCCGATGGCCTACGCCATCGCCCGCGCGCGCAAGGACCTGCAGACCGTGCTGCTGCTGCTGATCATGATGCCGACCTGGACCGCGATCCTCATCCGCGTCTATGCCTGGATGGGCATCCTCAGCAGCAACGGCCTGCTCAACAGCCTGCTGCTGGGTATCGGCCTGATCGATTCGCCGCTGCAGATCCTCAATACCGACCTGGCGGTGTACATCGGCGTGGTCTATTCCTACCTGCCGTTCATGATCCTGCCGCTCTACGCCAACCTGGTGAAGCACGACCCGAGCCTGCTGGAAGCCGCGTCCGACCTTGGCGCGCGCAACCTCACCCGCTTCTGGAAGATCACCGTGCCGCTGTCGAAGAACGGCATCATCGCCGGCTGCATGCTGGTGTTCATCCCGGTGGTGGGCGAGTTCGTCATTCCCGAACTGCTCGGCGGCCCGGAGACGCTGATGATCGGCAAGGTGCTCTGGCAGGAATTCTTCAACAACCGCGACTGGCCGGTGGCCTCGGCGCTGGCGGTGGTGATGCTGGCGATCCTGCTGGTACCGATCATCCTGTTCAACCGGAACCAGGCCAAGGAATTGGAGGGCAAGCTATGACCGCGACAGTAGCAGCCAGCTTGCTGGCGATCCCGGATGGCACGAACGTCCGCCATTGCGAGCAGGCCCGCACCTGCGCGGACCCGTCCCGTTCGACCCGTCCCGAGGGCACGCCATGAAACGCTGGAGCTTCTCCAACCTGATCCTGATGCTCGGCCTGCTGTTCATCTACCTGCCGATGGTGATCCTGGTCATCTACTCGTTCAACGCCTCGCGGCTGGTGACGGTATGGGGTGGCTGGTCGCTGAAGTGGTATGCCGGCCTGCTCGACAACGCCCAGCTGATGGGCGCGGTGATGCGCTCGCTGGAAGTCGCCGCCTACACCGCCATCGCCGCGGTGGCGCTGGGCACCATGGCGGCGTTCGTGCTCACGCGCATCCCAGTGTTCCGTGGCCGCACGCTGTTCGGCGGGCTGGTCACCGCGCCGTTGGTGATGCCCGAGGTGATCACCGGCCTGTCGCTGCTGCTGCTGTTCGTCGCCATGGCCCAGCTGATCGGCTGGCCGGCGCAGCGCGGCCTGGTGACCATCTGGATCGCCCATACCACCTTCTGCTCGGCCTACGTCGCGGTGGTGGTGATGGCGCGCCTGCGCGAGCTGGACCTGTCCATCGAGGAGGCGGCGATGGACCTCGGCGCGCGGCCGTGGAAGGTGTTCTTCCTGATCACCATGCCGATGATCGCGCCGTCGCTGGCGGCCGGCGGCATGCTTTCGTTCGCCCTGTCGCTGGACGACCTGGTGCTGGCCAGCTTCGTCTCCGGGCCGGGCTCGACCACGTTGCCGATGGAGATCTTCTCCGCCGTGCGCCTGGGCGTGAAGCCGGAAATCAATGCGGTGGCCAGCCTGATCCTGCTCAGCGTATCGCTGGCCACCTTCCTCGCCTGGTACCTCTCGCGCCGTGCCGAAAAGCGCCGCATCCGCGCCATGCAGCAGGCGAGCGACGAGGGCAGCGGCACGCCGACCTGGCGCCAGGTGATCGAGAGCCGCAAAGCGATGGCGCCGCCCTCGGCACATAGCTGAACCGCCAGAGCCGTAGGTTGGGTTGAGCGCAGCGAAGCCCAACGGGCGACGTGTCAGGCAACGCTTCGGCTTGCGCTACGCGCCTCAGTGGAGCGCCGCCCGACCCGGCCTACGGTTCCGCCGGGGGGGGGGCGAGCTGTGTCGCAGCACTACCGGCAGCCCGGCGCATTGTCCTCGCTCAGCGGCTCCTCGCAACCCTGCCCGCCGTCCGGCCTGGGGCTCAGCCAGATCGGTGCCAGGTAGCGCAAGGCCAAGGCGAAGGCCGTCAGCCAGCCGAGGCCGGCCAGCAGCGTCAGTACCTGCGCCGGTGCGCCCGGCAGGCCCGCGCCGGCGCGCAGCAGCGCGGCCAGCACCAGCAGCGCGGCCGCCAGCGGCACCCAGCGGCGCTGGTCCAGCGCATGGCCGCTGTGGGTGCGCCCGGCGATGCACAATACCGCCAGGATCGACACGCCCATCGCTCCGAGCGTCAGCAGGTGCCGGCCGGCGCTGCTGGCTACGCCGTTCGCCAGCAACGAGATGCCCAATGTGGCGTAGCCCAGCGCCATCAGCCAGTAGACGCTGTAGAGCATCAGCGACCAGCGCTCGAACAGCGCCCGGCCGATATGCCAGTCGTTCAGCAGATTGAGCATCGCCGCCGCCGCGGCCAGCGCCAGCCAGCCGTTGAGCGCCACCGGCAGCGCCAGCCATTCGCCGAGGCTGAACAGCGCGATGCAGACGATCGCCAGGTTGCGTCGCGGCGGCCGGGCGCGATAGTCCTCGTCCACCTCGTGGCCACGGTCGCGGCGGGCCTGGATGGCGTCGTTGAGGATGCGCATGGAGATGCGGCTCATCGCCACCACGATCAGCACCATCATCACGCCGACGCCTGCGTGCAGCCAGCGCATCGGGTAGTGGCCGGCCAGCACGTCGAGATGAAAGCCTGCCGTCACCAGCGCCAGCGCGCCGAGCCCGCCGAAGAATCCGTACTGGCGGCGCAACGGGTCGCCCAGCAGGCGTGGCGTCAGCAGCACCGGCAGCGCCAGGGCGAAGGCGACGTTGCCCAGCGCGGCCGGCCACGGCCCGAGCACGCCGGACAGCCAGAAGCACAGCCGCGCCGCCAGCCAGAGGGCGACGAAGCCGAGGCCGACGCGCCGGCCGAACGCCGCGCTGGCGGTGAATTCGGGCACCGCGGTGAGGACGAAGCCGGCCACCGCGGCGAGGCCGAAGCCCAGCAGCAGCTCGTGCGCATGCCAGACCAGCGGGCCGCCCGGGACCGCCGGCAACGCCAGGCCGAAACCGAGAAAGCCGAGCCAGAGCGCCACGCCGAGCACGGCCAGCAGCACGCTGACGAGAAACAGCGGGCGGAAGCTGCACAGCAGCAATGGCCAAGCGGCGAGCCGGCGGGTGACGGTAGTCAGCATCGTGAACGCCTCCTGCTGGCAGTGGCTGGAGAGGCCGCCTCGCGTATGGCGCCCTGGGCGACGCTCGGCAACGCTTGTGGCGCGCGCGTGGCCAGGCCGAAGCTCTGCCGCACCGCCGGCAGCTGCAACAGTTCGGCGGTGTGCTGGTAGATCCAGGCATCGGTGCGCTGCGGCGCGGGCAGGTCGAGTTCCAGGCGGCTGACGATGCGCCCCGGCTCGGCCGCCATGACCAGGATGCGGTCGGCCAGGCGCACCGCTTCCATCAGGTCGTGGGTGATCATCAGCACGCCCATGCCGCGCGCGGCCTGCTCGGCCAGCAGCAGCGCGTAGAGCTCCTCCTTGAGGCCGATGTCCAGCGCGGCGAAAGGTTCGTCGAGCAGCAGCAGGTCCGGCTGCAGCACCAGCGCGCGGGCCAGCGAGACGCGGCTCTGCATGCCGCCGGAAAGCTGGTGCGGGAACTTGGCCAGATCGCCTGTGCCCAGGCCCAGGCGCAAGGCCAGCGCAGTGGCCTGCCGCAGGCGCGCGTGCCGGGCGATACCGCGCGCCTTGAGCCCCAGCGCGATGTTGTCGGCGCTGGTCTTCCACGGTAGCAGGCGCGGCTGCTGGAACATGCTGGCCGGGTTGCGGAAGCCGTTGTCGATGCGGCCCTCCTGCACGTCCAGCAGCCCGGCGCAGAGGTGCAGCAGGGTGGTCTTGCCGCAGCCGGAGGGGCCGACCAGGGCGACCACCTCGCCGGCGGCCAGGCCGAAGTCGATGCCGGCGAAGATCTCGTCGCGGCCGAAGGCGTGGCCCAGGCCGTGGACCTGCAGGCGCTTCATGGCGATACCTCGCGCCAGCGTTCGACTTCGCGCTTGATCGGCTCCAGCAGCAGGTATTCCACCGCCAGCAGCAGGCCCACCACGGCGCTGATCCAGGCCATGGTGGCGCTGGTGTCCAGATGCGAGCGCGAGACCGCCAGCGCCGCGCCGACGCCGTCCTGGGTGGCGAGCAGCTCGGCCATCACCACGATCTTCCAGGCCATGCCGAGGGCGGTGATCCAGGCCGGGAACAGGTAGGAGACCACGTGCGGCAGGTAGACATCGAAGAACAGCATGCGTCGCGGCAGGCGCAAGGCCAGGGCCATGTCCTTGAGCTGGTTGTCCAGCGTGCGCGTGCCCTGCAGGGCGCCGACGAACACCAGCGGGAAGCTGGCGATGAACACGGTGAACACCGGCGTGCCGTCACTGGCGCCGAACCAGAGCATCGCCAGCACCAGCCAGGCGATCGGCGGCATGCCCATCAGCACCGTGACCAGCGGCCGCGCCATCATCGAGGCGGTCATGGAGACGCCGGCGGCCAGCCCCAGCGCGCTGCCCAGCAGCACCGAGAGGGCGAAGCCGAGCAGGGCGCGCCGGCCGGTGGCCAGCAGTTCCGGCCAGGCCGCGCCATCCTCGATCAGCTGCAGCAGGCGGGCGAAGGTGTCCAGCGGCGCGGGCAGCACCAGCGGACCGTAATGCGCGGCCACCGCCTCCCAGCCGGCGAGCAGCAGGCACAGGCTGGCCAGCGCGCCCCAGCCGCTCCAGAGATAGCCCGGCAGGCCGCCCAGCCAGCTGCGCAGCAGGCTCATGGCCCAGCCGGCGCGTAGAAGTCCGCCGGCGGCAGCTTGCCGCCGACCAGCGCCGGATTCTTCTCGAGCAGCCGTTCGAAGAGGAACTCGACTTCCGCCCGTGCCTCGGCGGCCGGCACCGCCTGCATCTGCGCCACCGCCAGCGAGTCGGCGACGGCCTCGGCGCTGAGCATCGGCAGGTGCCTGGCGACCAGTTGGCCGCAGGCATCGGCATGGGCGTGGCACCACTGCAGCGAATCGGCATAGGCCCGGGCGATGTGCGCGGCGAGCGCCGGGTCGTCCTTGATGCTGGCCATCAGGGCGATGCCGGCCTGGGGAATGCGTGCCTCGCGCTGTAGCAGGCGGCCCCATTCGCGCTGCAGGTCCACGCTGCGATGCAGCTCGGGTGCGACCAGGCTCAGGGGGCCCTCGGCGGCCTTGCGCAATGCCATGGAGATCGCCGGCTCGGCCAGCAGCGCATGGTCGGTGCGCCGCATCAGCAACAGCTGCATGGCATCGATGGGCGTGGCGACGTAGCGCAGGCGCAGGTCCTTGCGCAGGTCCAGGCCTTCGCGCTCGGCCAGCAGGCCGAAGAGGATGTCCGGCATGTCGCCGCGAAACGGCAGGGCGATTTCCTTGCCGCGCAGGTCGCCGATGCTGTTCAGCTGCGGATCGCGGGACACCAGCCAGAGCAGGCCCCAGGTCGAGACGTTGAGCAGGCGCAGGCTCGCGCCGCGGTTGTAGAGGTTGGCGGCGACGTTGACCGGCATGGCCAGCACGTCGGCCTGGCGGTTCAGTGCCATCAGCCGCAGCTGGTCGGGATCGCGCCAGGCGACGAATTCGACCTGCTCGGCGATATCCGCCAGGGCACCGGACTCGACCATGTGGATCAACGGGTTGGACACCGAGGAGGACGGGCCGGCCAGCACCAGGCGCGGCAGCTTGCCCGCCAGCGCCGGCGTGGCGGCGGCCAGCAGGACGATGAGCAGCAGTCGGCGGATCATCAGAAGCTTCCACTCACGGCCAGGGTGATGCCGCGTCCGGGCGCTTCCAGTTCGTAGCCGCTGACGCCGTCGGCCAGGTGCTCGTGATAGGCCTTGTCGAACAGGTTGCTCAGCTTGGCGTCGAGGTTGGCGCTGTGCAGCACGCCGACCTTGCCGAAGCCCCAGCCGAGGCTGGCATCGGCGGTGACGAAGCCGGCAGTCTCATCCTCGGTGCCGTTGGAGAAGCGCGTGGCGACGCGGTCCTGCTCGGCCACCGCGCGCAGCTGGGCGTGCCAGTAGAAGCCGCGCTCGGCCGGCTGGCCGATGCCCAGGGTCAGTTCGTGGGCGGGCATCTGGTACAGCGGCTCATCGTCCTGCTTGTTCTCGCCGCGCAGCCAGGTGAAGCCGGCGTCCACCACGAAGGCGCCGACGGCCTTGCTGGCGCCGCCTTCAAGGCCGTAGATCACCACCTCGTCAAGGTTCTCGGTGCGCTTGATCGGCAGGCCGTTGGGTGAGTTCATGCCGGTCACGCGGCCGGCGATGTAGTCGTCGATGCGGGTATGGAAGGCCGCCAGGCGGTAGTCGAAACCATCGCCACGGCCCTTGAGGCCGATCTCGAAGCTGGTGGAGCGCTCGGGGTCGAGCTGCGGGTTGCCGATGTGGTAGTAGCCGTCGCCGCGGGCGGCATCCTCGAAGCGCTCGCGCAGGTCGGGGGCACGGTAGGCCTGGCCGACGTTGGCGTAGAGGTTGAGCGTGTCGCTCAGCGGGTGGGTGGCGCCCAGCGACCAGGACAGGCTGGTGTCGCTGCTGCCGAGGCCGCTGGTCTGCGCGGCGGCGCCGCTGCCCTTCTGCCTGGCGTCGCCGCGGACGCGATCCAGGCGTGCGCCGGCGACGAGGGCGGTGCGGCCGAGCTCGAACTCGTCCTGGGCGAACAGGCCGTAGGAGGTCACCTCGCCGTCCTTGAACGGGTCGTTGCGCTGGTCGTTATCGAAGAAGGGCGGGTTGTTGTGGATGTGCCGTTCGGGGTCGCCGGTCATCCGCCAGCCTTCGACGCCGACGCTCAGCAGGTGGTCGGCCAGCGGCACCCGGTAGGACGAGCGCAGGCCGTGGGTGATGAAGCTGACGTCGTTGCGCACCTGGTTGCGGCCGAGGTTCTCGGAGTAGGCGCGGATTTCCCGGTAGACCTCCTGGCGGTAGACCTCGGTGCTCAGGGTGCCCTCGCCGAGGCGATTCTCCAGGCCGACCTGGAACAGCTCGCGGCGCTGCTCCGGCGAATGCATGGTGACGGTGCCGAGCAGCGCCGGGGTGCCGCTGCGGGCCGAACCGGGATACCAGACATCGCGGTCGGTATGGCGCTGCAGGTTGAGGTTGACGCTGACATCGTCGCTCAGCCGCTGCTTGTACTTGAGCAGCAGGTTGTCGGAGCTGTAGCCAGTGCGTTCCTCGGTGCCGCCGGGGCTGTCGTAGTCGTTGAGCTTGCGGCCGGCGACGCCCAGCACCAGCGCATGGTCGCTGCTGGAGTTGCGCAGCAAGGCCGCGCCATGGAAGCCTTTGTCGACGCTACTGGCGGACAGGCCGAAGCGTCCGCCCGTTTCCTCCTGCTCGGTGAAGCGCGCTTCGGGGGTGATCAGGTTGACCACGCCACCCATGGCGCCGCTGCCGTAGAGCACCGAACCCGGGCCCTTGACCACCTCGGCGCGGTCGAGCAGGCCGAGGTCGAGGAAGGAGGCCAGCGAGCCCTGCGGCTGCGCCGAATTGACCCGCACGCCATCGACCATCAGCACCACGCTTTCCTTCTTCAGGCCGCGCAGCACCGGGTTCTGGCCCCAGGCGCCGTCGCTGTGCACGGCCAGGCCAGGTTTACCGCGGAACAGGCTGCCGGCCGGCGCGCCGGTTTCGCTCGGCCGCGGCTGCAGTACCTCGATCGCCTGCGGGATGTCCTGGGTCGCGGCCTGGTAGCCCTTGGCGGTGACCACGGTTTCCTCCAGCTCCAGCGGGGCGGCGAGAACGGAAGAGGTGCTGATGGCCAGGCAGGCCAGGGCCAGCGGGTGCAGGCGGAGAATCATCGAACGGCTCCCATGAAGATCGTCGGCGGTGCTGCCGACCGCAACAATGGGTGCGATTCTCTTTCAGTTGATAATAATTATCATTTGATTGCGATCAAGTTTGCCTGCCGTACTGCCGCCGTATTCGCTATTGCTGCCAGTCGCAGAAACAGGCCACCGCCAGCGAGTGGGTGGCGCGCACCTTGCGCCCGGCGAGCACTGCCTCGAGGATGGGCTCGACGAAGCTGTTGTCCGAACTGCACACCGCGCCCTCGCTGTAGGGGCCGATGTAGACCAGCTCGCCTTGCTGGTCCCAGATGCCCACCGCGGGGCTGGCCGGCAGCCGCTCGGCACCGATGAGTCCTTCGAGAGGCTTGAGCGCGGCCAGCGGCTGCGGCAGGCGGCCCTGGCTGCCCGGCTTGCGCACTTCGTAGAACTCGACCGGCTGCCCGGCGAAGCGCTGCAGCAGCTCCTGCAGGTGCTGCTGGTTGCCGACGTTGCACGGGCAGCCCGGGTCCCAGAAGTGCACGAAGCGCACCGCGCCGTGGCCCTGCAGTTCGGCGGGCAGCCTGAGCGCGTCGCCGGAGAACAGCTCGGCGCGCTCACCCTCGAAGGTGCGCAGGTAACGCCCCTCGAACCACTGGAAGGCGGCCAGCATGGCGCCGGCCCAGAGCAGGGCGATCAATGCGGCGAGCAGGTATTTGCGGCGGGTGCTCATGGCGGAATTCTGTTTGCGGGTGCGCAAGCTTGCCATGATGCGGCGCAGAGCTGAATATCCCGAGTCACCGCAACCCGAAAGAATCCCATGCCCGCGCGTATCCAGCCCGAGCGTTTGCGTCGCGGCCTGCCGCCGTTGTCCCAGGCTGTCGACGTATCCGCTGAAGCCCTCGAGTATCAGGCCTACTACGGCCTGAACATGCCGCACCGGCGCAATGTCCAGCGCCGCCTGGGGCGCTTCCGCGTACATGACTACGATGTGGTCGCCCAGGCCTGGTGGCCGGAACAGCCGCATGCCAGCCTGCTGATCCTGCACGGCTACTACGATCACATGGGCCTGTATCGGCACGTGGTGGACTGGGGCCTGGAGATGGGCTTCGCCGTGCTGGCCTGCGACCTGCCCGGGCACGGGCTGTCCAGCGGCCCGCGCGCCAGCATCAACGAGTTCGACGAGTACCAGGCGGTGCTGGCCGGGCTGTTCGAACAGGCGCGCCAGCTGGATCTGCCGCGCCCCTGGCATCTGCTCGGGCAGAGCACCGGCGGCGCCATCGCCCTCGACCATCTGCTGCACCAGGCGGACAACGCCGATCTGGGGCGGACCATCCTGCTGGCACCGCTGATCCGCCCGCGCGCCTGGCTGCGCTCGCGGCTCAGCTACGAGCTGGTGCGGCGCTTCGTGCGGCAGATCCCGCGGACCTTCACCGACAACTCCAGCGATCCCGCCTTCCTCGAGTTCGTCCAGAGCCGCGATCCGCTGCAGCCGGACATCCTGCCCACGGCCTGGGTCGGTGCGCTGTCGCGCTGGATCCCGCGGATCGAGGGGGCGCCGGACAGCACGCACTCGCCGCTGATCATCCAGGGCGAGGCGGACATGACCGTGGACTGGCGCCACAACCTGCCCATGCTGCAGCGCAAGTTCGCCACATCGGAAATCCTCCGCCTGCCCGATGCGCGCCACCATCTGGCGAACGAACGCGAAGAGCTTCGCCGCGTCTACTTCGACTTCCTGCGCGAGCGGCTGAAGTAGCGCCGGCTCAGATGCTCGGCTGTTGCGGTTCCAGCTCGTTGCCGCTCATGCCCACCGCCAGACCTGCCCGCAGTGCCTGCAGCGCAGCCTGGTAGTAGGCCTTGCCCGCGTCCGACTGGGCGAACTGCAGGAACTCCTCCAGCTCGGCATCGGACAGCTCGCGATAGACGTAGAGCAGGGTGTTGTCGAGATCGCCCTCGATCTGCTCGACCATGCGCTGGCGTTGGCTGCCCAGCAGGTTTTGTGCCTGGCCGCCGCCGAGCAGGCCGGGAATCATCTGGCTGAGGCTGTCGGCCGCGACCCCGGCCAGCGCCAGGCTGACCTCGGCGCCCGCTTCGCTGGCGGGAATGGCCTGGGCCAGATGACGGATCAGCAACTGACGATTGCTGCCGGCCTCCATGCGCGGCAGGCCGCCGGCGTGGCGGGCCAGCTGTTCGCGGCGGGCGGCGAGGACTTCGGCCGAGACGATCTTGCGCCCCAGCGGCGACTGGAAGAACGCCAGTGCTGGCTGCGGCTGCGCCAGGTTCGCCCGTAGCGCACCCAGGGCCCGCTGGTCGATGGCGTGGGAGGCGAAGCGGCGATTGCTGTTGGTGACCAGCGCCTGGAACACCGCCGGCGGCAGGGTGTCCTTGTAGCGTTGCTGGGCGGCGGTCAGCGCATCGGCGAAATTGGCCCGCTGTTCGGTCCAGCCGGCGGTCTCGTAGAGCTCTTCGTAGGTATCGGCGAAGCCGACGAGGCTGAAGGTCAGCAGTGCACAGGCTAAAAGGGCGCGCATGGAAACTCCTGTCTGGCGGGCGGTCTATTTTCCGTGCCCCGGCGTATGCTTGTCGAGGCGCGAACGCACTGCTGCCGCGGGCTGGCGAGATTGCCGCAGCGCAGCTTGTGGCGGAGTCGCGACAGACTCTAGACTCTGTCAGTATCCCTTCGGAGTCACTTCCTTGCCGTTCTCTTCGATCATCGACGACCTGGCCGAGCGCGGCTGGTCGTTGCAGCGTTCCTTCCTTTCCAGTGATGTGACCCACAAGCTGGCCGACGAGTGCCGCAGGCGCGAGGCCGAGGGTGCGCTGGCGCCGGCCGGCGTCGGCCGCGGCGAGGCGCAGGCGGTGCACGAAGGCATCCGCAGCGACCATATCCAGTGGCTGGAGCCCGGCCAGTCGCCGGTGTGCGATGACTACCTCGAGCTCATGGACGGCTTGCGCCAGCAGCTCAACCGCGAGCTGTTCCTCGGCCTGGAGGAGTTCGAGTGCCATTTCGCCTTCTACCCGCCGGGGGCGTTCTACCAGACCCACCTGGACCGCTTCCGCGATGACGACAGCCGTTGCGTGACCGCGGTGCTCTACCTCAATCCGGACTGGCAACCAGCGCATGGCGGCATGCTGCGCATGCACTTCGCCGACGGTTCGCAGCTGGACGTCCCGCCGCTGGCCGGCAACCTGGTGGTGTTCCTTTCCGGCGAGTTCCCCCATGAGGTGCTGGCCACCCAGGCCGAGCGCCTGTCGCTCACCGGCTGGTTCCGCCGACGGCCGGCGGATGTGCTGGCGCTCTGATCCTTCTCTTGGCTTGGTGGTGAAAGCCGCTGCCCGGGCGATCGGACGTTCACGGACAGGTTGGCGCTGAGCGTAGCGAAGCCCAACTGGAACGTGTTGGGCTTCGGCGCTTCGTTCCTCGACCCAACCTGCGCAACGCGCTATGGCATAGCCGTAAAAAAGGTTCTTCGCATTTCATGGGACAGGCTGCTTGACACCGGACTGGCAAGATTGGGTGTGTTGAATGAAAGTTTTGCTTTCATTGGCGATTAACGAGCTGCTTGAGAGCTTGGTTTCGCCCTGCTGGGCGAGTTCCTTTTGGCAGTCGCCCCAAAAGGAACCAAAAAGTCTTGCCCCTGCATCCGGCCCTGCGCTACGCGCAGGGTTCGTTCTCTCCATCGCCGCTCCAGGGGTCGGCTTACAAGGGCCATCCATGGCCCTTTAAGCCTTTCGCCGCATCCCTGCGGCTCAACCCCCTACGCAACGATTCCGCTCACCCTCCTGAAGGGGCGTTGGGTGTCGCCTGATGGTTCGTACAGAAAGAAAAAGCCAAGCCAAAGCAAGCATCAACGGTCTTCCAGGCAACTCGGACTCCGTTCCCGTCAGGAGGCTGAGTGGAGGTGTCGCGCAGGGGGACGCGAGGCATGGACGCCGAGCGAGGAACGAAGGGACAGGGACGTCCCTTCGTGACGGCCCCCGGAGCGGCATCGGAACGAGGGGAGTCTGGCCGCGTAGCGGACAGACCCGGATGTCGGGTGCCCTTCTTCTTTGGTTACTTTCTTGTTGGGCAAGCAACAAGAAAGTGACTCGGCCGGGGGGCCGAAACCAGAAGTGTCAGCACACTCGGTAAGCGCCCTGATCACCAAGGCGCAAGCCCAAACCAAATGGCAGCAACACCCAAACTTGCCAGTCCGGTGTCAATCCTTGCTTCCCCAAGAAAGCGCGATGACCCCAAATCGGGATAGGGGACGGCTACCGCCGTTCCCCTCCCACACCACCCGGCATGCGGGTCCGCACCGGGCGGTTCGAGATGTTGAGGTCAGGAGAGTCTTGGCATGCCCAGACGATCGAAATAGCTGAT
>NZ_POUT01000020.1 GCF_002890915.1 Stutzerimonas stutzeri
GAAATGTACGGCGCTGTCGAGACACGAAACCCTCCAGAAAGTGGCTTGAAATGGTGTCCACCAAAAATAGGTGGACACCATGCCGTTATCTGGAAGAAGCGGGGAGATGGGTTCGGCGGACGGTTACTTTGGCCATGAATATTCAGAAGAAACAGGTCAGATCGGCCGAGGGCATCTAAACGGCAGTCGTTCTTGGCCTGCGAGAGGCCGTGGAAAAACCTGCGATGCGCATTTCATCAATCGGATCTGTGAAGCCCTCGCGGGGCGAAGGTTTCAGTAGGACGATGCATCTTCATCGGCCGCAGAGCATATCTGGCGAAAACCTAAATTTCAGGAGAAATCGGTATTTCCCTATATCTAAGCCCTCTGAAAACCACGTGTGACGCGGGGTACCCCTGATATGGAGTCAAATTGACCAGTGTGAAGCCAAAAAAATGGGAGCTTGGCCGAAAACCTGAACTAGAAAGAAAGGGAAATATATGTGGAAAACCGTTGACCAGATCGATGCGGAGTTGGCGGCGCATGATGCGTTCATCATGGGGGGGGTTGGTATCTAGCGTGGTTGCATATCTAGCGGGGTTGGTACGCTGATCCCATCAATCGCCCCAGGAGGCACCCCTCTCATGTCTAACGCTGAACTCGATAACTGGGCAGACATCTACGCTCAGGCCCGGATCGGTGAAGTGGTCAGCATCTCCTTCAGCGAGTTCATCCAGTCTCCCTGGGCACATCTCGCCAGCGCCGGCCAGTAAACGGCCCCCGAGTGTATCGAGGAGGGGTTCCGTCCTCTGCTCCCTGCGCAAGCTGAAGCTTCGCGCCGAATCCAGGGCGACTGGAATGCGCAATCGAGAAAAGCCGCCGGCTCCAAATCGCACCTGGTACTGGTAGCCAGCAACTGAGCTCCCTGCTTACTCCGAACCCGCATGCCCCGGCGACATGGGATTGGGAATAGGCGACTGGAAGCCTGAGTCTGACCCGGCGCTGAAGGTCTGAGGGGGATGGGGATCAGAAAACGATAGGCATATTCGAGACGTCTGTCGTACTCGAACCACTAAGCATGTCAGCTCGCGGTTTCCACTTATCGGACGCAAGGGATCGGACGAAAGCCAGTGAACCTCGTCCGAACTAGTCACTGATGCGCGCGATGAGTGTCGGAACATGACAGCCATCGACATCGTGCGGTTCGAGCAGCGACTGCTGAGAAGTTCAGCTGGGCTTGGCGATGCCTATGAGGCAGATACCTGCATCGTATGCGCTTCATTTTGTGTAAATCGCCCCGACTTTAGCCGAGACTCAATGACCGGCTTCTGGCCGGCAGCTGCCTTTCGGCGGAGTCCGTTTTCGGCCAATAGCAGTCATCGACTGCCTACAAGATCAGAGGCGACTCAAGTGGCACTTATTTCATCCCTCCCCCCCTTGATTTCCAATTCAGCGACCTTATCTGATATCAAAGGGCTATCGAATATCAGTGCTTCTGATATTTCAAGGAGGAGTCGTGGGCAAACAAGAAAAAAACAATCCTGCTAATGGTCGCTACAACACCGACAGCACGACAAAAAATGTCGTATGGATTCAGGCAGCAGGCCATTGTGAACTTTGCGGCACTGACCTCATGCACGACTACCGTGTTGGCAAAACTATGAGATGGGGCGAGGTGGCTCACATACTGCCGGCTAGCCCAAAGGGGCCACGGGCTCAATCAGACCATGACGAAGCCAAGGCCGCATCTCTGACCAACGACACAGCTAACCTCATGCTTCTCTGCCCCGGCTGCCATGACAAAATCGATCGGGATGCTGATGGATATCCGGAAAGCGACCTTAGCGGCCTGCACCAAGCATACCTGGAGCGAGTCCGGCTAGCGGCAACCACTCCTGACGGTGGAAGAGCGATTCCCGTAATTGTCCAAAGCCAGCATTTCGCAACAAACAACGACATCCCCGTTCGTGATCTGTTGGTGGCAATGTCCTCAGAGGGACTGACTGCATTCGATCATCCCATCAAGATCACTTTTCCGGCCCCGAGCCATCGTGGCAGGGATGCCCACTATTGGCAGAGCATTAAGGACAACATTCAGCACGAATTAGAGCAGCAGCTAAAGCGCCGCGGAGGAGCCTATGGTGATGCTCCTGCGCTGGCCGTAGTGGGCGTGGCAGACATACCAGCGTTGATCATGCTGGGGCAGTCCTTAGGTGATCGATCCAAGCGCCTGCTTTTTTCGTTCAACCGCGAACACCAACTACGTTGGCCTGACCAGTCAGCCGAACCTCCCGAGTTTGTATTCACCCCGCCCACGGATGGAGAAGGCCCGCTGGCTCTGGTGTTGTCTATCTCCGCACAAGTCCCAGCTCGCGATGTCGAAGAGGCACTACCTGGTGCACGTATCGCTGAGCTGAGCATCCCAGTGCCCAGCTATGCGATGGTTCAGAATCGTCGCGTGATACACGCGTTTCGCGACGCTCTACAAACGCACTTGAGCCGGCTTGAGGCCATGACTGCAGACACAATCCATGTGTTTGCGGCGATTCCCGCTGCTTTGGCAATTGAGTTCGGGGCCTTGCTTACTACGCAACACCAACACGCTTACCTGATTTTCGATCGAGATAAAGACAACCAAAACAGGTTCACGCCAACACTACAGTTGGGCCACCAAGCCCAGGAGGTTCGTTGATGTCCATGAGCAATGAACAGACCAAGCGCGGAAGCTGGGAGCACTTTCTGCTCCGCGCCGCGAAGGAGATCTCACTGTCTGAAGCACAGTACGAGAAGATCAACGACCGATACTCCCAGCTTGAGAAGATCCTCAACGCTTCCGACAATCCACTACTGGCGGAGGCGCACATTTTTGTCCAAGGCTCCATGCGCCTGAAGACAACGATCAAACCCGTTTCTGGCGCCCCAGAGGATCTGGACACCATCGACGCGGACGCCATTATTTGGCTCCCTCATGCCCAGGGTGCTGGAGCTCAAGAGGTTCTGGATGCCATTGAGGAACGCTTCAAGGCTGGCAGCCGTGTCCAGGAGGAAATCAAGCAACTACGCCGAGGCATCCGGATCATTTATGCTGACGAAAACCCTGGATTCCACATTGATGTCACGCCCGCGCGAGCCATCAATGGGAACTCTCAAGGCAATGGCGAAGGTAAGCTGGAAGTACCGGATCGGGAGACTGGGTGGAAGGCGAGTAGCCCGATCCCCTACTCAAAATGGTTGCAGGTCGCGTCAACGCAAACCATCTCCTTGGCGGAACATATGGCTGTCGCGAAAAGCCAGCGCGCTTTTGATGCCGCCACTCAGGATCCGCTGCCGCAGTATCAGGACTATCTCGATCAAGACCCACTTCGGGCTACGATCAAGCTGCTGAAGCGACATCGGGATGAGTGGGCCATCCGCACCAAAAATACGGATCATCGTCCGATTTCAGCAGTCATCACTACTCTCGCTACCCACGCCTACCTTGATGTGGCGAAAGACTCCCAGTCGACGCCGCTAAGGCCGCTAGATGCCATCCTCGAAATCGTCCGAAGGATGCCGGATCACGTTAAGTACCGGGGCAACGAATGCCAGGTTTGCAATCCGGCAGATAGCGGCGAAAACTTCGCTGAAAAATGGAATAGGCCGCTCGATGGACATCGCTACCGTAGGGCATTCCAAGAATGGCACGAGAATGCCAGCGTATCGGTCTCGCTGGGACTTGAAAGCTTCGAGTCCGCAGAAGCGTTTGCCAAGGCCGTGAACGAAAACTTCGGCATTGGCCCTACCTTCATTTCGGCAGTGAATAGCGAAATTCCGCCCAATTGGACGATGCCTGGCCGGCCTGATGGCACCACCCGAAACGCCATGTTAATGGGCACCATGTTTGGAGGCGTGAGCGGGACTGCGAACTCTCAAGAGGATGTGAAGCCAGTTGGGCGTCTTGGTTGATCAGACGGATACGTCTCTGCAGCGTGGTATAGCCGCGCTGCGACGTGCTCTTGGCGAAGATGCCGCACACGCGCTGCTTCAGCCGGCAGTCGCTCGGACCGGTGAAGCTGCGAGCTACTACTTCCCTCTGCCAGTTGACTATACGGGCACGGAGCGGCGGCTACGCATAAGCTTTCCCAAGAATTTCCCCCGCGGAGGGTTGAGGCTGACAGTCGAGCCTTCGCCGTGGCTTGTATGGCCTCACGCTATGGAAGTCGGGCTCTGCCTACATGGTTTCCAGGAGCGCCCAGTGATGGGCACCCCTGAATACGTGGTGTCGGATAGCCTGGCGCGGTTATGCAAGATCGTAAATTTGTCGCGAATGGGTTCATGTGCGGCTACCCGGGACGCCGAATTTCGTCGCGAAATCACATCGTACTGGTCTAGGCAGCAAGGGCTATCTCTACAGAACCTTATCCTTTTGGATCGCCCTCAAGCTGCCTCGAAGCTGTATGCCCTTAGCGATCCTCGACAAACGTTACCATCTGGCCAAGAAACAGTCTGGCTCGCCACGGATTTGGCATCCTTGAAAAGACACTGCCGGCGGACGATTGGCCGATCTCCAAGGATGCGAGCACCGGAGGCCCCAGGTTTCTACGCAAAGCTTCGGAGCTATCCGGACCTGCGTCTTCCCGCCCCTGAGCTACTGCTCACATGGCTCTTGCCGCATCTTGCTCCTAATGACAGAACGCAGCTGGTAGCTTGGTTCAATGAGCGTGGCTCACTGCCCAACCGCTGGATCGCTTTGGAGCTCCCCGGGGATGCCAGCGCCCCAATCTACTGCCTGAATGTTCGCGCATACGGCCCACAGCTGGATCGAGGATCGAGGTTTTACCTGCGATCAGCGCGGCGCCAGCCTGCAGTTGCAGTCAATCATCCCCCTGTTCTGATCCGAGCAACGACGCTGGATGTGCTGGATCGAACAGAGATTTTGTCCCGTGACCTCAGTGGCGTGGCGCAGAAACTAGAAGGGGCTCGCGTCGTTTGCATCGGGGTAGGTTCATTGGGTAGCACCGTTGCCCTACAGTTGGCGCGTTCGGGTGTTGGTCATCTGACACTCATTGACCCGGACCACTTGGTCTCGGCAAATCTTGGCAGACATGTGCTCGGTGCCGATGATCTCGGTCTCCCCAAGGCAGAAGCGCTTAAGGAGAAAATTCGCAAAGACCTGCCCACTACGGAAGTCGCGGCGTTTGCCACCTTCGCCGAAGTGGTGATGTACAAGAATCCAGAGGTTTTTGATAAAGCGGATCTGGTAGTGGTTACTACCGCGGACTGGCAGTCCGAGGTGGCGCTGTGGGGGGCCAAGTCGAATGGCACCTCCTGGGGTTTACTCCAGGCCTGGAGTGAGCCTCATACACAGGTGGGGCATGTGCTCCTTGCACCACCTGGTGCATTTGATGCTCGGGGCCTATTCACAGACAACGGTGATTTTAAGCACAAGTTCACCGAGTGGCCGGAAGGTGGGGTCGTCGCCCTTCCCGCCTGCGGGGAGAGTTTCATCCCAGGAGGCTCACTTGGGATGGTGAACATTGCGTCGATGGTTTCTCAAGCTGCATTACGAGTGTTGATTGGCAGCATCGGCAGCCCGAGCTGGGTCAGCAGCATCAATAGACCTGATGACGTGGTTACGCGGGGAGGTAACTACCTCGGGCCTGAGCTACCTGCCGGAATGCAGCAGGCTCAGTTGGAGCGCGATTGGCCGGAAGCATCGGACAGAAGTAAATGACGGCGATCGCCTGGCAATGGACCTGGCCCGGGCTAAACACTCCTCTGTTGGTATCGCAGGAGGTTGCGAGCCTGCTGGAGAGCTACAGACAGAAGTACTTTGATGTGGAGCGTGGAGGACAGCTATTCGTCGACCCCTCAGGTGCTGCCGGATTGGTACTGGCCTTGGCGACTCCTCCTCATAAAGATGATCGGGCTGGTAGGACCTGGCTGGATTTGAATGCTCGTCGCTGTCGAAAGGAAATTGCGCAGGCTAACGCCGCAGGTCTCCGTCTGGTGGGGTACTGGCATACGCACCCGCAAAGCATCCCCATGATCTCCCCCGCTGATATCGGGAGTTTTTCCAGGTTCGCGGCGTGCTACACCCAACAGCTGCCGCACCCGCTGGCCATCATCGTGGGCAACTCCAGCAGCCACGAAGGCATAAAGGCTTGGTCTTTCAGGGATGGGCGTTATGTTGAAGCCGTCTGGGGCAGTTGGCCAGATTAGTGGTTACGTGCCGCTGCCAGCATGAGAGCGAAAAGCTCCCCCTGGAATCGTGCGTCGTCCAACGCGTTATGGTTGGGTGCGCTTTGGGGGTTGAAACGAGCGGTCATTTGGGACGATTTAGTTTCCCTCCAGCGGCATCCGGTAACCCCCATGTAATACGCCTTCATGTCGAGTGCGGTGAACCCAAAGGGGTTCGTCCCAGAATACTTGTGGAAGTAGTAGTTGATGAACGACCAGTCAAACGGGGCATTCAGCCCCACGAAAACGACTTTCTGATCTGCCGGACATATCTGGTTCAACCATTGCTCCAGCTTGAGCATCGCAGTCTGTGGGGCTAGCCCTTCGTTTTCGAGCCTGGTGAGGTCAAGGCCAGTTACGGCGACAGCCTCTGGATCGTGTTGTAGGCCGTCTGGCTGGAGCTCGAGATAGATTGACTGAGCGGGCGCTGAGACGACGCAAGCGCCGATGGAAAGCAGGCTATAGATGCCTGGCACCGGCCCCGAAGTCTCGACATCGACGGAAACATAAAGCTCATCGCTCATCATCTTACTCCCTATTTTTCGCACAGTATGCCGAGAGTTGAACAAGGCTAATACCATCAACTCGATGGCGAAGTAGTCGTCGTGGGTGATGCGCTTGAATCACTCAAATTTTATCAATCGCTCGATGACCGCTATTGGCCGGTTAGCGACCACTGCTCTGGCTAGCCATGCTTGCCCTCCCACATGTGGAGGACTTGCCATGAAACATCATTGCTACCTGTAGCCGTCAGCCCTGGAACAAAGGTAAGTTGGTCGGGCAGAAAACCCCACTCCGACTGAGAGATATCTGGGCCATCCGAGTAAGGCTTCAAATTGCAGAAAGATCCCGGGATCTGGCTCTCTTCGATCTGGCCATCGACAGCAAGCTTCGAGCCTGCGACTTAACCAAACTCCGTGTGTGCGACGTTGCTCAGTAAGCGCGTGCGCTTCTACTCCACGGTCGATCTGGTCAATCTGCTGGAGCGCGAAAAACACGACGGCAAAGCCGGGCGGATCGCCCAGGCACTGCTGCGCATGGATCTGGTCATCCTCGACGAACTGGGTTATCTGCCGTTCAGCCAGGCTGGCGGTGCGTTGCTGTTTCACCTGCTGTCCAAGCTGTACGAACACACCAGCGTGGTGATCACCACCAACCTGAGCTTCGCCGAATGGTCGAGCGTGTTCGGCGACGCCAAGATGACCACCGCCCTGCTGGATCGGCTGACCCACCACTGCCACATCGTCGAAACCGGTAACGAGTCCTATCGCCTGCAACACAGTAGCTTGGCGGCCCAGGCCAAGATCAAATCACGGGAGCGAAAGCGTAAGGGCGGCCAAGAACCGGAGGACGATGAGCCGTTCTGATTTCATGGCGACGACGGCCTGCTACATGGCTGCGTGTGGCAGGTCTTAAACAACTGAACTGGGCTAGCGAAGGAGTGGGGGCAACAGCAGCTGCGCTGGTAGACTTATCCACAGTTGCTGGTAACAAAATCAGCAATCCGCCCTGGGTCAAATTTCAATCGGCAGGGTGGGTCAATTTTCCATCAGCGCCAACACCAGTACCTGCAGGAAGACCCGGCGACGGTGCTGAGCATGCTCTGGCACGGCTTCCCGGTGCTGCGGCTGCTGGCCGCCTGGCTCGCGGCGAGCGCCGCGCTGTTCGCGCTGTTCGGCTGGCTGGAGCGCCGCACCCGCGCCGCTCCGGTGAGCCTGGCGAGCGCGCCGGCCCGCCGCGGCGCGAGCTGGCCGGCGCGGTTCGCGGTGTTCGGCGTGTTGCTGGTGGTCAGCGTGGTGGCCGCGCGCGGCACGCTGCGTCAGGGCCCGCCGCTGCGCTGGGGCGATGCCTTCACCACCGCCTCGACCTTCGCCAACCACCTCGGACAGAACGCCACGCTGTCGCTCTACGATGCGGCGCGCAACCGCTTCTCGAGCCATCGCGACAACAGCTGGAAGGCGACACTGCCGGTTGCGGATGCGCAGGCGATCGCCCGCGAGCTGCTGCTGACCGCCAACGACCGGCTGGTGGACGCCGAGCTGGCGCCGGTGCGCCGTGACTTCCAGCCGCCGGCGGACGGCCAGCTGGCGGTGCGCAACGTGGTGGTGATCCTCATGGAGAGCTTCGCCGGCCGCTATGTCGGCGCGCTCGGCAGTGCCGACGGCATCACGCCGAACTTCGACCGCCTGGCCGGCGAGGGGCTGTTGTTCGAGCGCTTCTTCGCCAACGGCACCCACACCCACCAGGGCATGTTCGCCAGCATGGCCTGCTTTCCCAACCTGCCGGGCTTCGAGTACCTGATGCAGACGCCCGAAGGCGGCCATCGCTTCTCCGGCCTGCCGCAGCTGCTCGGTGCGCGGGCGTTCGACGACGTTTACGTCTACAACGGCGATTTCGCCTGGGACAACCAGGCGGGGTTCTTCGGCAACCAGGGCATGAAGCGCTTCGTCGGCCGCAACGACTACGTGAATCCGGTGGTTTCCGACCCGACCTGGGGCGTTTCCGACCAGGACATGTTCACCCGCGCCGCCGAGGAGCTGGGCAAGCTGGATAACGGCGCGCCGTTCTATGCGCTGCTGCAGACGCTGTCCAACCACACGCCGTATGCGCTGCCCGAGCAGTTGCCGGTCGCTGCTGTCGAGGGGCATGGCGCGCTGGATCAGCATCTGACGGCGATGCGTTATTCGGACTGGGCGCTGGGGCAGTTCTTCGACAAGGTGCGTAACCAGCCTTGGTTCAAGCAGACCTTGTTCGTGGTGGTCGGCGACCACGGTTTCGGCGCGCCGGAGGAAGTCACCGAGATGGACCTGCTGCGCTTCCACGTGCCGCTGCTGCTGATCGCCCCGGGCGTCACCGAGCGTTTCGGCAGCCGTCGCGAGGTGGTCGGTACGCAGGTGGACGTGGTGCCGACCATCATGGGCCGCCTCGGTGGCGAGGTGCGTCATCAATGCTGGGGCCGCGATTTGCTCAGCCTGCCGGCGGACGATCCGGGTTTCGGCATCGTCAAGCCGTCGGGCAGCGACCAGACCGTGGCGCTGATCCGCGGTGATCGGGTGCTGGTACAGCCCAAGGAGCAGCCGGCGCGGCTGTATCGCTATCGCCTGGGCGGTGAACCGGCTGGCGAGCGGATCGCCGCTGCCGAGGATCAGCCGCAGCTGCTGCGCCAGCTGCACGCCTACCTGCAGACCGCCACCGCCAGCCTGCTGGCCAACACCAGCGGAGATCGCAGCGGCGAGGGCGAGTCGGAAGCGGTGGCCGCCGAGGTGCCGCTCGCGGTGAAAGCGGCCCCGCCGGCACGGCCGGACAAGGGTTGAGCGCGGCGGTCGATCAGTGTTCCAGCGGCTTGAAGCTGTCGTCGGCGAAGTAAGTGGCGTAGTCGCCCAGCGCGCCGACCACCGTCACCGCGCCGTCGCGCTGACCGGCCGGGGCGCCGCTCATGGCGTCGGCACCGGCGAGCAGCTGGGCGATGATCAGGTGCAGCTGCGCGTCGGCCTCGGCGCTCAGCTTGCAGTTCTCCACCATGTAGGCGACCTGGCCGCGCACCGTCTCGGCCAGTTCGCCGTAGCGGGCGGCGGGCAGACGGTCTTCGTGGATCGCCGGCAGCGCCTGGCGCATATCGTTGTTGATGGTGCCCATTGCCTGGCGCAGCGGCGCGTCGGTGGCCCAGCGCTTGCCGGCATCGAGTTGCAGCGCCGGCGCGCCTTCGCCGTGGCCGTGGTCATGGCTGGTGGCGGCGAGGCTGGTGCCGGCGTGGCCGAGGGTGCCGGCGAGGATGATGGCGAGGGCGAGAGCGTAAGGTTTGCGGATCATCGATAGAACTCCATTGAGCGAGCCGGCGAAGTGCGGCTCCTGATGTTCTAACGCAGGCGCGACGGTTTTGTTCCATCGCGCCGTGCAATCCGTCATTTGCGGTGCAATTGCTCGATGTTGTCGGCGCCGAACGACTGCTGCGTGAGCACCTGGACGAGCCGCGCGCGCTGCTGCGGTTCGAGGATCTCGCGCTCCTGCAGCAGCTGGTCGATGAGCAGGCGCTGCTGTTCGTTCTGCAGTTCGGCGATCTTCGCCTGCTCGGCGTCGATCACCGTGCGGTCCACCTGTTCGGCGAAAATCGCCTCGATCAGCCGGTTGCGGTGTTCGCCGAGGCTGGCGTTGGAGGCGCGCAGGTAGGCCAGGAACGGCGCCTCGGCATCGTGCCAGCGCTGCAGCTGGCTGGCGCTCAGTTGCAGCTCGCGCGACAGCTCGGTCGGTGCGCCGGAGGGAATCGGCAGGCCATCGCGACTGAGTTTCTGCCAGCCGAGGCCGGCGAGCACGCCGACGTTGACCAGCACGGACAGGGCCAGGGCGTTGCGCAGGGTGGTGTTGCTCATTTCAGGTTTACCTTCAGATAGCAGAATTCGGGACGCGCGCAGAGCGCGCCGGGTGGCGCGCTGCCGAGGACGGCGAGCAGGTCGTGGCTGGGTGAGCTGCGCGACGGCTGGCCGGGCAGGGTGTAGCCGAGCAGCAGGCCGAGCAGAACCGACGCCGCGGCACCGATACCCTGCGCCCAGTGGCGCGCCCACCCGCTGCGCGCGGGTGGCGGCGCAAAGGGCCGCTGCAGACGCGCCTGCAACCCGGCCGGCAGCTCCGGACAGGCCAGCGCACGCAAGCCCTGGCCGAGCCCGTCGAGTTCGGCCAGCGTCGCGCGACACTGCGGACAAACCGCCAGGTGGCCGTCGGCGTGGCGCTGTTCGGCGGCGTCGAGTTCGTTGTCGAGGTAGGCGGACAGGATCGCCATGTCCAGATGCTCAGTCATCGAGGGTGCCTCCGTTGGCCTGACGGTAGCCGTGCAGCAGCGCCTCGCGGGCGCGCGCCAGGCGCGACTTGACGGTGCCGGCGTTGAGCTGCAGCGTGGCGGCCAGTTCGTCGTAGGCCAGCCCTTCCACCTCGCGCAGCAGCAGGATCTCGCGCTGTTCGTGGGGCAGGCGGGCCAGCAAGCGTTCCAGCAATGCCAGATCGCGCGCGCTCTGCAGTCGGCTTAGCGGCGACGGCGCCGGATCGACCGGCTCGGCCTGCTCCTCCGGCGCCACGTCGACGTAGCGCTGCCGCTGGCGCAGCGTATCCAGCGCGGCATTGCGCGCGATCTGCAGCAGCCAGGTCTGCAAACGTGCCTCCGGGCGCCATCTGGGCAGTGCCTGGAAGGCGCGGATGAACGTTTCCTGGGTCAGGTCCGCGGCCTCGTCGGCGCTGCCGAGCAGGCGACGGAGGAAGTGGAAGACCCGCGCCTGATGGACGCGCACTAGCGTGCCGAACGCCTGGCGATCACCACGCGCGGCCTGCTGGATGAGGTCCTGTTCGCTGTCGTTCATTAAGCGCTCGTCTGGGTTGACCGCGCAGGGCGCCGCTAAAACCTGCTGCGTTGCCAACGCCTCGGTTTTTACCGGTGCCCGTGCGCTGCCGGCCGGGTTGCCGCAGGGATATAACGCAACGGTTGGCGAAATGTTCCGGCTATTTTTGTCTCAGCGCGGAATCTTCACCCGGTCCTCGTCGAAGTCGCCTTTTTCCGCGTCGCGATGGCAGGCCACGCAGTTGAAGCGGCCGCCGACCGACTCGCGGGCGAACTTGGCTTCGCTGAGCTCGTCGTGTTTGTGCTCGAACCAGCGCGTCTGGCTGATGCGTGGCGGCTCGCCGGCGGTGGGTGACGGCTCCACCGGTAGGCGGTTGGCGGCCGAGGCGCGGACCAGGAAGTCGAGGATTTCCTTTTCCTGCACCGGGTCCAGCGACGCGTTGCTGCCGTAGTGATCGCCCAGGGTGCGCATCTGCTCGCGCCAGGCATCGGCAGGCAGCAGGCCGGGAGAATAGAGCATGTGGCAGGCCGCGCATTCTTCCTTCCACACCAGCGGTGCGTCGCTGGGTACCGTCAGGCGCTTGGGCCGCTTGTAGCCCTTGCGCTCTCGATGGTCGTCGTCATCGGCGAAGCTGAGGCCGGCCAGTACCAGGGTCAGGCCCAGCCCGGCGACGGCAGCGAGGGGTGCGATCTTCATGGCAGGCTCCTTATTTGATGCTGTCGATCCAGCTGATGAAGTCACCTTTTTCCTGCGCGGTGCATTCACGGGCGTAGACGTCGTCGCAGTTGCGGCGGAACCATTTCTCGACCTTCTTCAGGTCGGTGAAGCGCTCGGGGTTGGCTGCCGGCGCCAGCGGATCGACCTTGCGATGCGCCGGCGTCTTGCCGGGCTGACGCGGGTCGGCGGTGTGGCAGGTGGTGCAGCTCATGGTCTTGCCATTGCGCTGCTCCTCGGCGAAGTACAGCGCCTTGCCGCGCTCGGCGGAGAAACCGGCGAAGTTCGGATTCTCCTGACGCGCCTGGGCGGCGTAGCCGGGCAGCAGTGGGTGTTCGGTTTCGGCCAGGGCGGGCAGGCTCAGGCAGCAGGACAGGAGGATGATCCAGCGGGCTTTCATGGTGCGCTCTCCGGTTGGGAATGAGTGCAGCCTAGGCGCGCCGCCTTACGCCAAGCTGAACCGCAGCGGCTGGCGGCGTTCAGTTTCGTTTCAGCTCGCAGGAATACAAAGGCGGCATCCATTCAATGAGGATCGCCGTCGTGGCTGCTTTCAATCGTTTCCGTCTGTTCCACTGGCTGCTGGCCGGTTTCTTTCTTGGCGCCTACCTCAGCGGTGACGACGCCGAGACGCTGCATATCTGGCTGGGCTACGGCCTGGTGGCGCTGTTGGTGTGGCGCCTGCTGATCGTGCCGCTGCGCCTGCGCGGCTTCCCACAGCTGCTGCCGCCGAAGGGCCAGCGGAGCAAGCCGGGCCTGTCGAGCGTCGGCAAGTGGCTGACGGTCGGCGCGCTGGGCAGTTTCGCCATTGCCAGCGTGGTCGGCCTGGGTATGGTCGACAACGGCGATGTGCTGGCCGCCCTGCCGGGCGTGGGGCCGGATGTCTTCGGCGCTGCCAGCGACATCGATTTCATCGGCTGGATGGGCGATGCCGAGGAGGTGCACGAGTTCTTCGCCAACCTGGGGCTGTGGCTGATCGGCCTGCATGTCGGCTATGTGCTGCTGTTCCGCCGCAAGTCGGTATGGCCGATGCTGCGCGGCGTGCCCAAGGCGGGGCCGGCTTCGACTGCACCTTCGGCTTCGACGTCGACACCGGCAACGACGTCGGTCGCGACCGCGTTCGCATCGGCGCCAGCGCCTGCCGCCGGGGAGTTCACCCGTCTGCGCATCGTCTCACGCCAGGCCGAAACCGCCGACAGCTGCTCGTTCACCCTGCAGGTGCCGGCCGCCCAGCGCGCACGCTTTGCCGCGCAGCCGGGGCAGTTCCTCACGCTGAAGGTGCCCGCTGCCGAGCCGGCGCTGCTGCGCTGCTACTCGCTGTCGCAGCGACCGCAGGCGGATGGCGCGCTGCGCATCACCATCAAGCGGGTGCCCGGCGGCCGCGCGTCGAACTGGCTGCTGGACAACCTGCAGGCCGGCGATTGCATCGAGGCGCTGCCGCCGGCCGGCGTGTTCGTGCCGCGCAACCTGGATGACGATCTGCTGCTGCTCGGCGCCGGCAGCGGTATCACGCCGCTGATGGCGATCCTGCAGGCGGCGCTGGTCGAGGGCAGCGGGCAGGTACGGCTGTTCTATGCCAGCCGCGATGCCGCCTCGCTGATCTTTGCCGAGGAGCTGGCCGAGTGGTCTGCGCGTTACCCCGATCGCCTGCAGCTGCGCATCTGGCTCGATGCCGAGCAGGGTGTGCCGAGCGGCCCGGCGATTGCCACGAAGATCGCTGACTGGTCAGCCGCCGACGCCTTCATCTGCGGGCCGCAACCGTTCATGGATGCCGCGGGTGCCGCGCTGGGCGAGCGGGGTGTGGATGCGGCGCGTATCCATCTGGAACGCTTTGCCGCCGCAGCGCCGACGGCCGCACCGGGCGGGCGCCGCAGCCGCCTGCGGGTCGCGCTCGACGGTCGCCGTCACGAGCTGGACGTGCCGCGCGGCGAGGTGCTGCTGGAGGCCATGGAACAGGCTGGCCTGCAACCGCCGAGCGCGTGCCGCTCGGGTGTCTGCGCCGCCTGCAAGTGCCGGGTGGTGGAGGGCAGCGTGAGCATGCGCAGCAACCAGGTGCTGAGCGAAAGCGAGGTGCGTCAGGGCTGGGCGCTGGCCTGCCAAGCCGAACCGCGCAGCGCCGAACTGCAAGTCGAATACTGACGTGTGGGAAAGGCCGCTGGCCGTTTTCCACCCTGCGCATCGGGTGATCGACGGGGCGTAGGGTGGATAACGGCGCAGCCTTATCCGGCAGTACCTGTGCCTCTGGCCGGTGGAAAAAGCGATTGGCCATTTGCCGAGGGTGGAGTGGCGACGGTCACCGATGGATTTGCCGCAGGCCGAGCCGGCGCCGTGGCAGGGGTAGATCTCGATGCGTTCGCCGAGCGGCAGGTAGCGGGTGAACAGCGTGGCGTAGAGCTGCGCTGCCAGCTGCTTGGTGCTGTCCTCGCCGAGCAGGTCGGGGCGGCCGACGTCGAGGTTGAACAGCGTATCGCCGGTGAACAGCGCGAAGGGCGCTTCGCCCTGCTGGCTGTCACGTAGCAGCAGCGAGATGTGCTCGGGGGTGTGGCCTGGCGAGTGCAGCACTTCCAGGCTGACCTGACCCAGTTCCAGCACCTCGCCGTCGTCCACCTGACGCAGCCCGAAGGCGTAGTCCGCCGATGATCTCGGCGCCGCAGCGTTCGGCCAGCGCCTGGGCGCCGGAAACGAAGTCGGCGTGGATGTGCGTCTCGATGGCATAGGCGATGCGCAGGCCCTTGTCGCGCGCCAGGTCGAGGTAGACCTCGACGTCGCGCCGCGGATCGATCACCGCGGCGACGGCGGCCTTGCTGTCGCCCACCAGATAGGAAATCTGCGCCAGACCTTCGGTGTAGATCGACTCGAATACCAGCATGCGTGTGCCTCCGTAATCCGTGAGGGTTACGGATGTGAGCGCCGGTTGGCCGCCGGCGTTCAATCGCAGCGGGTCACTTGCGGACCAGCAGCACCCCGTGGTTTCGTCGGGGATGCGCTCCAGGTTCAGCCCGGCAAACTGGCGCAGGATCGTGGTTTCGTACAGCGCTTCCTCCATCGCTGGATCGCTGTAGCCGAACCAGTTCTGCAGCAGATGCACACGCAGCATCGCCATCAACGGGTAGGCCGGACGGCCACCTTCACCCTTCGGATAATGTGGCTCGATCAAAGCAATCAAGCCCTTCCACGGCACCACCCGATCCATCTCGATCAGGAACAACTCCTTGCGGGTTTGCTTGCGCTTGCCAGCGTACTCGGCGTCGGCGAAGGTCATCTGCTTCATCGGGAAACTCGGTGGGTGGGGTCGCGGTATTTTGCCAAATCAGAAAGTCTTTTTCAGAGTTTCCCTAGGCTGACAAGCCAAGCGCTGGATCGCAACCATCCATCACCTTATCCAGCTAGATCTGCCTCCTCCAATAAGTGCCGCACAAATCCCGGCGGGTGCAGATTTCCGGGAGGTTTGCGCCAGATCAGTTGGAGACGCTTTTCAAGCCCCGGGATGGGAAGAGCTACCAGCGCGCCACTGCGAACTTCGTCTTGTACTGCGGAAGCCATCACCAACGACACGCCGAGTCCCGCCCTCACTGCTTGTTTGACTGCCTCGGTGCTGCCTAGCTGCATACCGCTGCGAGGCACGCCCAGTTCGCCAAAGTATTCGGTCAGAAGCCGTCCGGTACCGCTACCCGGTTCACCTCCCAGCATCGGCAGGTCCACCAGACGATCACGTTCTATGCACCCTGCTTCAGCCAGCGCATGGTCGGGGCTGACGATAAGCACCAGCGGCTCGACCCGCCAGAGGCGGTATTCGAAGTCGGGGTGAGGTAGCCACCATTCCATGATCGCGGCGTCGAGCTGGCCCGCCAGTAGCTGGTCGGCCACATCCGGGTTGGCGGCGATGCGCAGATCCACCTCGCCCCTCTCATTTGCGGTCGTCAGATAGTTGCGCACGAATGGCTGGAGAAGGTAGGTGCCGATGTTGGAGCTGGCCCCGACGCGCTCACGATTGCCATGCAGGGCTTCTAGCGCCCGGGCGTGCATGTCGAGCAAGGCGGTCGCATGCGGCATGAAGGCCAGCGCCCGTGTGGTAGGCTGGCAGCCGCTACGACTGCGCTGCACCAGCGTTACGCCGACCTGCTCTTCAAGCTTCTGCAAGTGCTGCGACACCGTCGGCTGGGCCAGCCCCAACGCCCTCGCCGCGCTCTGAAAACTGCCTGTTTGAACGATCGCTACCAGGCTCTTCAGCCAGACCGGATTCAACATGCGGCAGGCTCGGCCTTGGGCAGACGGTTCGCAGCGTTGATTGGGCGCGCACCTGCCAATACCTGGATGATGTTCTGCGCTGCACAACGTTCAATCTCCAGGCGCACCGCGCGCACTGCCGACCCTATGTGCGGAGTGAACAGCGTATTCGGATGCGCGAGCAGCGCAGGATCGATCAGCCGCGGCCGGTCCGCGCGAGCCCAGTCTTCCATTTCGAATACATCCGCCGCATACCCGCCGAGCTGGCCTCGCTCAAGCGCCGCGAGCACGGCGGCTTCATCCACTACCGAACCACGACAGGGGTTTACAAGCAGAGCGCCCGGCCGTACGAGGGCAAGCAGCTCGGCGTTGACCAGATGCTGGGTATCGGCATTCAAGGGAAGCGCCAGCAGGATGAAGTCCGAGCTGGCGAAGAGTTCGCTGCACGCCACCTGGCGCAGGCCGAGCCGTTGCTCGGTTTGTGTATCCAGAGCCTTCGCCTCGTGGTACTGCAGGGTCGCGCCCCATCCCTGCAAGCGATCAGCCATGGCCAGTCCGATGGCGCCCATGCCAAGGATGCCGACCGTAGCGTTATCCAGCCCCGTGCCGTAGAACTGTGGTTGCCAGCCCTGGAACTCGCCAGAGCGGACGAACGCATCTGCTGCCCGCAGATGCCGCCCCAGCCCCACCGCCAGTCCGATCGCCAGCTCGGCAGTCGGGACCGTCAACAGATCAGGCACGAAGGTCAGCCAGACCCCGCGGGCAGTACAGGCGTCCACATCGAAATTGTCGAAGCCCTTGAGCGCGCAGCCGACTACACGCAGCTCAGGGCAGGCTTGAAGAAAGTCTGCATCGACCCGATCGGGCATGAACGCCATCATCGCCTGAGCATCGCGACAGCGGCGCAGAATTTCCTCGCGCGTCAGCGTGCTGTCGGTCTGGTTGGTCATCAGCTCGCAATGTGGCGCCAGCAGTTGCAGGATCTCATCGTGTACTCGGTGAGTTATAACGAGTTTCGGCAGCATGGTTTGTCCTATTTGAAACGTTTGCGCAGCACGCCACTGAAGGCGTCTACTAGCGTGACCATGGCCAGGATGACCAGCAGGATTGCTGCAACCTCCTGGTACTGCATGATGCGCAGCGAGCCCATGAGTTCGAAGCCGATACCGCCGGCGCCAACCATGCCCATCACGGTGGAGGCGCGAAAGTTGTATTCCCAGCGGTAGATCGCCACGTCGGCGAACTGCGGCGTCACCTGTGGCAAAACCGCGTGCAGCAGCACTTGCATCGGCGTAGCCCCCGCCGCCCGAGCGGCTTCCACCGGCGCTTCGTCGACGTGCTCGATGGCCTCGGCGAAGAACTTGCCGACCATGCCGACCGAATGCAGACCCAGGGCAAGCACGCCCGGCAAGGCGCCGAACCCTACGGCTGCAACGAAGATGATGCCCATGATCAGCTCCGGCACCGACCGCAGGGCATTGAGCAGCACCCGGGCAACACCGAACACAAGGGGGTGCGGCGCCGTATTGCGCGCTGCAACGAAGGCCACCACCAGCGAGAACACCACTGCGATGGCCGTACCGGCGATGCTCATCGCCAAGGTGTCGATCAAGGGGCGAATCCAGCTTCGATAGCCCGAAAAGTCTGGCGGCATGGCCTCGCCTGCCAGGGTCGCGATGGAGGGCAGCCCGTTCAGCAGCGTGGTGGCATCGAGCAGCCCCACGTACCAGCAGGCCAACAGCACCACTCCGAATACAATCGCCACCTGCCCCAGCTGGCGCCACCAACCGAGGCCGAAGCCTCGAAGGATGTGCTCGCGTTGCTCTGCAGGCAGCGCCTGCACGTCGTAATGAGTAGACATATCGGTGCTCACATCGTGGCGAAGTCGAGGCCGAGCAGCGATCCCATGTTGCGGATCACATCGTAGTCGGCGTCGGTGATTGGCGCGAAGGCCTCGGCCTTGAAGTTGCGCAGCACTTCGGGATCGTCGATACCGACGAATACATCCCGCACCTTTGTTTTCAGCTCGGGGCTCAGGTTCGAGCGCATCGCCCAGGGGTACTGGGGGTATTCGCCGCTGTAACCAAGTACTTTCACCTTGCTCGGATCGATTAGGCCACGTTCGGCTACGTGATTGAAAATTACCTCCGACAGCCCACCCGCATCGGCGTTGCCGTTCGCCACGTTGACGGCAACGGCGTCATGCGTGCCCACAAAATGTTGTTCGTAGTCCTGCCCACCCGTCAAATCGGCCGTCTCAAGAAGCACGGTTTTGGGAATCAAATGGCTGGACGTCGATGCCCGGTCACCATAGGCCATCTTCTTGCCCTTAAGGTCGGCATACTCATTCACGCCTGACGCCACATTGGCGATAATCACCGAGCGATAGGTCGGCTTGCCGTCGATGACCATGGCAGCGAAGGGCTCGATGTCGCTTTTGCTTTTGGCCATGACGTAGGACAGCGGACCGAAATACGCCAGGTCGATACGGCCAAAGCGCATCGCCTCAATCATCGAGGAATAGTCGGTGGTTACGATCAGCTGCACCTTCTTGTCCAGATGCTCTTCCAGATAATCCTTCAGCGGCTGGTTACGCTTGATCAGCTCGGAGGCGTTTTCGTCCGGCAGCAGGGCAACCTTTAGCACATCCGGATCGGCATCGGCCGCTAGGGCGGACAAACTTGAAACAGCGGACAGCAAGCAAGTCAATAAGAGCGCGGATAAGCGTTTCATCGGGACATCTCCAGTGAAGGTTCGAGCATGACAGGTGGTTCAGCCGGAGCATTCGCTGGCTGAGTCGTAGAGCGGCCTGCATAGATGCGCTCAAGCTGCGCATCGGTGAGTTCCGAGGGCGCGGCATCGAAAACGATCTGAGAATCGGCCAGCCCGACGACGCGATCGGCGAAGCGGCGGGCATATTCGAGTTGATGCAGCGAAACGATGGCGGTGATGCCGTCTTCCTTGCAGATGTCGCGCAGCAATCCGAGAACACGGACCGAAGTGGCCGGGTCGAGACTGGCTACCGGCTCATCGGCCAGAATGATCGCCGGCTGTTGCGCTAGCGCACGCGCGATGCCTACCCGCTGCTGCTGGCCACCGGACAGTTTGTCCACCCGGCTTAGCGCCTTGTCTGCCAGACCGACCCGAGCGAGGCAACTGAGCGCAATCTCCTGATCGGCACGCGGCAGAGGAAACAGCGAGCGGAGCGTGTTGTGAAAGGCCAGCCGACCGGTAAGCACATTAGCCAGTGCGCTTTGACGTTCGATTAGCTGGTGGTGCTGAAAGATCATGGCGGTACGCCGACGATGCTGACGCAAGGCCGAGCCGCTGCCGAGCTCACCGAGTTCGCTGGTGACACTGCCGCCAGTGGGCGTGACGAGTCGATTGAGACTACGGAGCAAGGTCGACTTGCCTGCGCCCGAGAGACCAAGCAGCACGGTGAACTCACCACGCCGAAATGCAATCGAGGTATCGCGTAGGGCTGTCACGCCGCCTGGATAGACGACGCTCAACCGGTCGACCCGCAGCACGGCGTCCTGTATCGGATGGGGCGTCATTTGATCACCTTTCGCAATATTGCTGGCCGCACAATTGCGGTTCGCGATGCAAAGGGTAGAAATTCCTTGTTAACGCACTGCTTCTAAAGGATGACATTTCGATGAATACTTCGAATCTGCCGTAGCGGGGCGGCAAGCGAAGCCGTGGAAGAACGGGCGCAACGTAGCGTCTTTCTTCACGCGGGATACAGGAGGCTTTGATTGATACTGCTGCGGATTCGCTACAGTAACGTTGGGCCAGAACGTAATGCCATCCAAGCAAGAGAGCGCACACTAGGGAAACACGGTCTGCTCTCGCCGCCTGGATACATCAAGCACAGCTCCGGAGCCAGGACTGCCTTTTCCCGAGCAGGCTGCATACATCAGACCATCTATCCACTCGTCAATACGCTCGTATCGTCAAAGGCTGGGTAAAAGCCATTGGCCTAGATCCTGCCATGTATGGCACACACACGATGAGACGTACGAAGGCATCGCTGATCTATCGCAGGACGAAGAACCTACGGGCGATTCAAATTCTGCTCGGCCATACGAAGCTTGAGAGCACCGTCCGATATCTTGGGATTGAGGTCGATGACGCTCTGGAAATGGCGGAGCAGACCGAGGTCTGACCATATATTGCGACGGTCGAAGTCAGACCGTCGCTAACCGGCCAGAAGCAGTCACTCATCCACTGTGTTCTAGACAGGCCGATCTGCGCTAGAAGCACTGCCGTTGTGTTTGGCTTTCATAACATGGACTACACAAAAGCTCGGGCGGCGTCCACATAGCTGAGCAGATCGCAACTCTTAGGTAGTCTGATATTTTTGATTGTCTATATGGTTGGCGCACGTATACACTAATCAAAGGTGTCATTTTGCCATATCTTGGCGGTTAGGCCTTGATCGCCATGCGTGGAGTGAGAATCGCCTTATGAGATTCATAAGATTTCAAGCGACAAGGCCGAGTGTCAATATTTAAATTTACTTGGTAACCAGCTTCAATCAGAGGGGTACGTTAGTGAGGCTGAATTTAATTATAATTTCTTTAGTGGTGGCCGCTCTCTCAGGGTGTGGGTTAATCCCAAGAACAGGTGAGCCGTCCACAGCTCTTCAGATTGCTGATGCAATGGATATTCCCGCTAAAGACATGTCACGTGAAAAGTACAATAAGTTGCTAGAGAAAAGTGGTGGTAGTTCTGTAAATATGGACTCTATGGTTGCCGGGGCATTATCTCTTGACCCTGCAATGATTATTCTTGGAGGATCGGCTAGCCCTCCGCCATCACAAATGGTTCAAGTCGTAGCCTGGGTTCCTGTTAGTGAAGCTGCCACTGGCGAAGAGGCGGTTAAATTGGTAGAAAATATCAATAAGCGCATCATTCGTAGCTTTTACGATGAAAATTTTAGTGATCAAGATTTTCAGGAAAAATACTTGAAGCCAAAAGTGATTGGGCTTCCCTACGGAGACCTCGGCTTCAAATCTCCTGTACAGCTGTTTCAACTGATGTCTGGATATGTTCCTGAATTACAGCAGGCGCCGTCTTTCATGCGAGCTCAGGAAAAAGTATGGGGGCCTCTATATCTCGGAGCCATAGTCGGAGGAAAGGGGGTGGATAGTTACTCAGAAGCGGCTCCAGAGTGGATCTATATTTACGATCCAGGCAAATATAAAGAGCGCCCAAGGGCCATTTATAACAAGGGAAGGCCAGAGTTATTTGTAGAGCCCGACTAGCATAATAATTTTTGCGGTTTGTTATTTGTGGACTAGGAGCGCTTAGATGCCCAGCATTAGATTTTTTGTAGCTTTGTTTTCATTGTTTGCGCCTGCGATTTCCAATGCCCAGTTAACAGATGAGGTTAGAAGCGAACTAGAGCGACCAGAGGCGAGCGCTACGAATAAATATTATATCGGATTTAAAGTTCCTAAAACCGGGCAGGAAGGCATAAAGGACGGAGATAGGCTTTGGCTTAGACAGAGCGACGGTACATTCAATAAATTTTATGCATATAAAGGATTTATGGAGGTTGATCCTCTGAATAATATTGTTTATTCAGTGGGGGCTAAATTTCATCCGGGATTTCCTGCGGCGCCAGTTGTTACTTATAAGAGAGAGCGAAACCGCAATTTTGATATGGGCATCCAAGAAGTAACTAACATATGTGAGCATGTTGGTCAAAAGCTTGCAGTAGAGATTGTTTCTGGTTTACCTGGACGAATTTATAAATATAGATGTCACCTGGTGCTTAATGATAAGAAAAGGTCGGAACCTGAGCTTGATACCTATAGCTATTATTCTGATCACTTGGACATGGTGATTTTTAATGATTATTTTTGGGAGGGTGAGCCGTCAGTGATACTTAAATTTTACGACCTGGAAATGAAGGTGCATGAAGTAAAGCTGTAAGTCGCCCTTGTTTTGTAGAATTCCAATGGCCGACTTCGGCCGATTCTGTTGAAACAGTTGGCTTCTGAAAGAGCTACTTTTCGGCCGCTCAGAAAGCGCTCGGTTTCGGCGTTGCTACGTAAAAACCAATACAGCTCCGCCTTCTGATCGAACCAGATTTCAACGTCACTCACGCTCTTTCATGGGCCAAAATCGAGATGGGCTCTTCTAAACAGAATCGGCCGGAAACGATTACGGGGCGGCCAGCGTCTATGGAGGTTGCTGAAGGATTCCGCTCTGGCGAAGCCAGCAGCGCCTACCTACTGACCCTACCCACCGCTCGTTAATCACATCGACCCAGAATGGGCGGGCAGTCTCTCCTCATCGAACCGCTGGGTAGTGGGCGAGGTTGTACAGGAACGATGATGGGGGAGTAGTTGGAAGTGATCTTGCCCAGCACGAGTGGACACCCCGTTAAGCGATAAACTGCAACGAGGTGAACCATGGCAAGAACCGCTACCCCGATGAAACAGAACCGTACCCGTCACTCCCAAGCCTTCAAGTGGGCAAGATCATTCTTTACTTGGCCGCCTGTGAAAAACACCCTTTTGTTTCAAAACCTCATCTAAACGCTGCTGGGCGTAGTCTGCTTTTGCCCGTTCTTGTCTTTGAATACCATTAGGGTCATATCGTCCGTTTTCATCATAATTAGCCGGATTCTCCTCTGGAAAATCCTCGAAATAATCAGACCACTCGCCCATTTTGGATCTCCTTTTTTACGGACTAACGAACAAAAAGCACTGGTAGGTTTTTCAGGGTATCCGGATTTTTTGGTTGATTGGCTCATATCATGATGACGGAACCAACCATCAGCTCAGCGGATTACCTGGTTGATGACGACTCTTCTTCACGGCCCCTGCAAGTTTGCAGCAACGCCCAGGTTCGCATGCCGAGATACGCAGTGAGGCTTCGCGATCAACACACCATGCATTCACAATGTCACTGCAAGGTCCGGCATGTCTCTGCTCAGTCCTTACGTCCTGAGCTAGCCCTATACAGCTGTTGTTTGCTCTCCTCGCTGATCCCCGTCAGGATGCCGCAGGCATTGATCTCCCGACCCTCGTTGCAACTCGCCCTCAGTGAAACGAGTTGTTGCTCAAGCGCTTGCAGAGCAGTTATCTGCGACCGCACATGAGAGATGTGGTCATCGAGCATGGCGTTGACGGCGGTACAAGGCTGGCGAGGGTCGTCCTGATAGCTCTGTAGCTCGCGAATCTCTGTCAGTGACAGGTCCAGAATTCGGCAGCGGCGGATAAAGGCAAGCCACTCGCCATGCTTCTCGGTATAGACACGGTAACCATTCTCCTGCCGTTCTGGCGGCGGCAACAGGCCCTGCTGCTCATAGAAGCGGATCGTCTGCGTGTCGATACCCGCTATCTGGGCTAACTGACCAATGCGCATCAGGCTTACTCCTCAACGGATCATCTTTCCCATTGACCTTATAGTAGCTATATAGTTTTTAATACTAGCAATCTATGTTGGTTAACTGGAGCCGTATCGTGAGTAAAGCCTGTGGTGGCCCATGTAGCTGCGATGCAACGCCTGCAGCGGATACCGATATGCCGGTCTCCTCCGAAGCGTCAGGGGAATGGGTCAGCGTGTATGCTGTGCCGAAGATGGATTGTCCCTCAGAAGAACGGATGATCCGCTTGGCGCTGAACGGCTTTGATGAGATTCGAACGCTGTCCTTCGACTTGTCGAACCGCCGATTGGAGGTCGTGCATGACGGCGAGGCTGAGCCCATTACCGCGAAACTGGCGACCTTGGGGCTAGGCGCCTCTCTTCAGGAAACCGTCATTGCCGACCCAGAGACGATCAAGGCCGCTGAGAGCTCGGCAGTCTCTGCTACGCAGGAGTCAGGCACTCTGCGCGTGTTGCTCGGTATCAATGCGATCATGTTCGTGGTGGAAATGACTGCTGGCCTGATCGCCCAGTCTACCGGCCTGATCGCTGATTCCCTGGATATGTTTGCCGATGCAGCCGTCTATGGCCTGGCTCTCTATGCCGTAGGGCGCAGTGCGAAAATGCAGGTACGTGCCGCGCATCTGGCAGGGGTACTGCAACTGATTTTGGCTATCGGCGTACTCGTCGAGGTGGTGCGACGCTTTGTTTTCGGTAGTGAGCCTGAATCGCTGATGATGATGGCGATCGCCTTCGTCGCGTTGATCGCCAATACCGGTTGCCTGCTGTTGATATCCAAGCACCGCGAAGGCGGCGCGCATATGAAGGCAAGCTGGATATTCTCGGCCAATGATGTGGTGATCAACATGGGCGTCATCGCCGCCGGTGCCTTGGTCGCCTGGACGGGGTCCAGCTACCCTGACCTGATTATCGGTACCATCGTGGGCCTGATCGTCCTCAACGGCGCTCGGCGCATCCTGGCGCTCAAGGGGTGAGGCTGCACGGTACGCAGCTATCGATGCCTGGGACACTTGATCGAAGTGGCTGTACAAGCGCGCTAGGCCTGAACGACAGCATATAGCGCGAAGGCTCGGAGCCAGCAAGGTAGCGTATCTAGGAATCAACCAAGGAAGGAAGATGATGGATAGTATCTGGCTGGTACTCGGCCTGGCGCTGTTGCCCGCCTTAGGCAATTTTAGTGGTGGGCTCGCTGCGGAGGCCTCCCGAACTACCGGGCGCCGTCTCAATTACGCCCTTCACGGCGCTGCCGGCCTCGTCATTGCGGTGGTGGCGGTTGAAATCATGCCGCGCGTGCTAGAGAACCTCTCAGCCTGGGTAATCGCCCTCGCTTTCGCGCTGGGCGGCATTGCTTACGTAGGTATCGAGAAGCTCGTTGAGAGTCTCCAGAAGCGACAAGGCCAGCAGGGAGAAGGCGGTCAGACGAGTGTCTGGATGATCTATATCGCCGTATCCATCGACCTGTTCAGCGATGGCCTCCTGATCGGGGCGGGGTCGGCGGTCTCACCGTCGGTCGCGATAATCCTGGCGGCGGGTCAGGTTCTCGCCGATGTTCCTGAGGGCTTTGCGACGATCGCCACCATGAAAGATAAAGGAATCCCTCGTAGCAAGCGGATACTGCTCTCTGCTTCCTTCGCGATTCCTGTGCTCTCGGCAGCCGTCTTTGCTTACTTCGTACTCAGGAACCAGCCGGAGGCATTTAAGCTAGCGGCACTGACGTTCACGGCAGGCCTTCTCACGGTCGCTGCCATCGAAGATATGGTCTCCGAGGCTCACGAGAGCGGTGACGATACGCACATCTCACCGCTGGCTTTCATAGGCGGCTTCGTCCTGTTCGTTCTGGTATCAGCGGGCTTGGAAGGGGTGGTATCGCAAAGCTAACGTACTGCTCCCCAACACAGCCACTGTCGTGCTGGCCGAATACGAAGCAGCTCCCAGCTTACGGCGCACCTAGTCGAGTCCAGAAACATTCACTTTGCCACCCTGGCCAGCCGGCCGAATGAATTGACGCAGCTTGATTAAGCGGAGCAAGAAAGCATGAGCCACAGGGTTGATCCTGGATTCGGAGGCGAGAGAGCATTGGGTGATAAGTGCGCGCTACCCTCTAGCCTATACACGGGCGTGCGCTATAAGCCGCTTCTGACAGGGGGGATGGCTCTACTTGCTGGAGGCGCCATGCCGCTTGCCTTTGCCCCTGTGGGCTGGGCATGGCTTGCGGTGATCGCTCTGGCAACATTTTTTGTCCTGACCGCGCAGTCTTCAAGGCGTCAGGCGCTGTGGTCGGCCTACCTCTTTGGCCTTGGCTACTTCGGCGTGGGTGTCTCCTGGGTCTTTATCAGCATTAGCCAGTACGGCAATGGCCCCGTGGTGGCGGTGTTAGTCACGGCGGCCTTTGTCTCGCTGCTCGCCCTCTTTCCATGGGGCGTCGCGTACCTCGTGCGCTGCCTGCGCCCTGAGATGGATGCAATGGCACTCTGGCTAGGGCTACCTGCGGCATGGGTGCTGAGTGAATGGATGCGCACCTGGTTCTTGACCGGCTTTCCCTGGCTCTTCATTGGCTACAGCCAGACCGACACCACACTTGCCACTATCGCTCCCGTCTTTGGCGTGCTTGGCGTGAGTTTACTGGTGGCACTTCTCGCTGGCGGGCTTGCCTGGGTTGTCCAGGGGCCAAGCCTGCGCCGTGCTGCGGTAGTCGGTGCCGTGTTAGTCGCTACCCTCGCCGGCTTGCAACTGCTGGATCGTGAATGGACGCAGCCAGCCGCTGACCCGATCGATGTCGTCCTCTTGCAAGGAAACATCGCGCAAGACAAGAAATGGGACCCGAGATACCGGGACATCACACTTGAGCGCTATCAGGCGCTTACCGCGCAGCATCTCGGAGCCGATATCGTGATCTGGCCAGAAGCGGCAATCCCGATGTGGCATGACCAGGCCAAAGCATATCTTGCTGAGCTTGAGGCGTTAGCCGATCAGGCAGGCACATCGTTAATGATTGGCGTCCCGGTACGCGAGGCGGAGGGCCGTACCTACAACGCCGTGGTAAGCCTCTCCGATCCCTCAGGCTTCTACTACAAACGCCACCTGGTGCCCTTCGGTGAATATGTTCCGTTTCGGGATCTTTTGGGGTCGGCCCTCGACGTGCTCGGGGCGCCCATGTCCGACTTCACACCGGGACGGGAAGCGCACGTCCTGAATGCAGCAGGGGTGCCCGTAGGGGCACTCATCTGCTACGAGGCGGTCTTTGGTGCCGAAGTCACTGAGCTTCTGCCCGAAGCGCAGTTACTGGTGAATGTCAGCAACGATGCCTGGTTCGGCAGCTCGCTCGGCCCCCTCCAGCATTTCCAGATGGCACGCATGCGTGCCATCGAAACCGGACGTGACCTTCTTCGAGCCACGAACACCGGTATCACAGCAGCCATCAATCATGAGGGCAAAGTGCTCAAGCGTGCTCCGCAGTTCGAAGTGGCCACCCTCAGCGCCGAAGTGACACCGCGAACTGGCGCGCCCCCTTATGTGCGCTGGCGGGATTGGCCTGTTCTTGGCCTGACCGCACTCGGACTCGGCCTGCTCCTGCTCCGTCGAATTCGTCGGCATCATCGGTTGGGTACATGACGCTTGTTATTTAGCAGCGAGCAAATTCTAGATTGGGTCAGGAGGAAGGGGATATGTCTACTTATGGCAGTCGGCTCGCAGAGAAAGCCCACGAGCCGGGAAAGGCGATGCGCTGGCTGTGGCTCTCGCTCCTGTTACTGTTTGTCGATCAGGCGAGCAAGTACCTTGCCAGCACCATGCTAGCGCATGGTGAAAGCGTGCCTGCCGCACCCTTCTTCAATTGGGTCCACCGCCACAATACGGGGGCGGCCTTCAGCTTTCTCGCGGATGTCGGCGGTTGGCAGCAGCCGCTTTTCATCGGACTGGCCCTGGTTATCTCGATATTACTGGTGTACTGGCTTTGGCGTTCACCACGCGTACTGAGTTATCGGCTCGCCCTCAGTGCGATCCTCGGCGGCGCGTTGGGCAATGTCGCAGATCGCTTGCGGTTAGGCTACGTAGAGGATTTTCTCGATTTTCACTATGCCCAGTGGCACTGGCCATCGTTCAACCTAGCGGACGTATGGATCTTCCTCGGTGTCGCCCTCTTTATTTGGGCGGAAATACGACATCAACCAGGCAGCCGCCGCCGCTGAATCGCCTAGCGTCTTCGCTATCGCATGCTTGACTTCCGGAATAGGCGCGTCCTGGGCCTTGATAAGGCGGCACGCCTTCATGAGCCAGCTGTACGTTCCTGATGCACGACTGCTGCCAAGGGCTCTGCTGCATCCTAACCAATCTGGAAGAGCGCACCCTGCTGGACCTGCTACCCGGTCGTCAGCAAGAGAGGGTGACAAGACGCCTCATGAGCATGGCCAACCGCCACCAGGTCGAGATCGTCAGCATGGACATGTGGAAGCCCTACCGCCGCGCCTTCCAGACGGTGCTGCCACAGGCCCGTATCGTGGTCGATAAGTTCCACGTCGTGCGCATGGCCAACGAGGCCTTAGAGAAGATCCGCAAAGGCCTAAGGAAGGAGTTGAAGCCCAATCAGCGCCGGACCCTCAAAGGTGACCGGAAAATCCTGCTGAAGCGCGCTCACGACGTTTCAGACCGCGAACGGCTCATCATGGAGACCTGGACAGGAGCATTCCCCCCAGCTCTTGGCGGCTTACGAGCACAAGGAGCGCTTCTACCATATCTGGGACTGTACCAATCGGCGTGGTGCCGAACAGGCTCTCGCCACCTGGATTGACAACATCCCTCCAGGGGCAGAAGGAGGTTTGGAAGGATCTCGTCAGCGCCGTCAGTGGCTGGCGTGAAGAGATGCTGACCTACTTTGAGACCGACATCCCGATCACCAACGCTTTCACGTAGTCGATAAACCGCCTAGCCAAGGACAAAAACCGTGATGGCCGGGGCTATTCGTTCGAGGTAATGCGAGCCCGGATGCTCTATACCACCAAGCACAAGAAGAAGGCGCCACAAGTCAAGGAATCCCCGTTTCTGGGCAGAGCCACCATGACCTACAACATGGGACTCCCCGAGCCTGAGAAGAACTTCGGTGTCGATCTATCAACCTTCTGGAAGGACTAAGGGTTGGATGGGGCTGGAAGGCCCATCAACCACTTAATCCGGATACCCGTTTTTCAAAAATTACAACTGTGATAAACGCGAAATTCCACCCCAAAAAACCAAAATTTCAATAATTTAGCAGCCTAACATTTAGCCAAATCTTTCAAAATTACCGCCCTATTTTTCCAAACTTTTATATCAATAAAGCGATATTTCCATTTTTTGATATGCCAAATTTTTGCTTAAAATCAACGAAAAGCCTTGTCAATAGGCAAACGAAAATATTTTTTACCATTCAACTCTAAATGCCAAATAGAGTCCGACGCTAAATTTTCAAAATCCGATTTTTTACCCGACCGTTTCGCGTTTTCCGAACGGGCCGAAAACCGTTAGGGTTCGACCCTATTTTTCTTTTGCTCTTCTTAGCGAAGCGACCATCAGCTCAGCCGAGCCACTGCACGGCAAGTTATAAAAAAGCCACCGAAGTGGCTTTCTTATCACGCTAACTCTGCGGCCTTCTCACCAAACCTGTCCCGTATGTCTTCAAACATTCGCTTGCGTCCGGCGTTTTCTTTTCCGTGGTGGAGTCCTAGCATAATGGAATTGAACACGCCAAAGGCGGCAGTACCGGCAAAGTACCCAAACCACGGATTTGATCTTGCCCAGCAACCGTGGACACAGTTTCAAGCACTCATCCGGGCCTCGTAGGCTTGCGGGCTGATGTGCCCCAGCGTGCTATGTCGCCGCTGGCGGTTATAGTCGGTTTCGATGTATTCAAACACGGTTTCACGCATCTGGGCGCGGCTCATGAAGCGCTCGCCATGGATGCATTCGACCTTCAGGCTGTGGAAGAAGCTCTCCGCACACGCATTGTCGTAGCAGTTGCCTTTCGCGCTCATACTGCATCGCAGCTGATGAGCGCGGATTAGACCCTGATAAGCCGTTGAGCAGTACTGACTGCCGCGGTCGCTGTGTACCCGCTGACCGAAAACTGACCCAGTAGAGGCTGTTCTGCTGACTGAAAACTGACCCAGGTGTTCAACTGCTTCTGCTCAATTTTTGAGCAGGAGAACACAGGGTGATCAGTATGGAAATGATGGGCAAAATTCGGCGGATGTATTTCCGCGACAAGCTGTCGCTGCATGAGATAGCCAAGCGCACCGGGCTGGCGCGCAACACGATTCACAAGTGGGTCAGAGCACCTGAGGCCAAGCCGCCGGTCTACCAACGCCGCGCGATCTTTAACAAACTCAGCCCTTTTCACGCCACGCTAGAGCAGGCGCTAAAAGCCGATTCGCTGCGCCCCAAGCAACAGCGGCGCAGTGCCAAGGCGCTGTTGGCGCAAATCAAAGCCGATGGTTATGACGGTGGCTACAGCCAGCTCACCGCGTTTATCCGTGCCTGGCGAGGGGGACAGGGCAAGGCGTCGCAGGCCTTTGTGCCGCTGACCTTTGCTCTTGGCGAGGCGTTTCAGTTTGACTGGAGCGAGGAAGGCTTGCTGGTCGGCGGCATTTACCGGCGTATGCAGGTGGCACATCTGAAGCTGTGTGCCAGCCGTGCGTTCTGGCTTGTGGCGTATCCGAGCCAGGGCCATGAGATGTTATTTGACGCCCATACACGCTCGTTCGGCGCCTTGGGCGGCGTGCCGCGCCGGGGCATCTACGACAACATGAAGACCGCCGTCGACAAGGTCAATAAGGGCAAAGGCCGGGCGGTGAATGCGCGCTTTGCGGTGATGTGCGCGCATTACCTGTTCGATCCGGACTTCTGCAACGTCGCCGCTGGTTGGGAAAAGGGCATCGTTGAAAAGAACGTGCAAGACAGCCGTAGGCGTATCTGGCTAGACGCCCAGGACTGCCAGTTTCACTCCTTCGAGGAACTCAATGCCTGGCTGGGCCAGCGCTGCCGCGCGCTTTGGAACGAGCTGACGCACCCTCAATACAGCGGGCTGAGTGTAGCCGAAGTGCTGGAGTTGGAGCGCGCTGAACTGATGCCTGTGCCAGCGCCATTCGACGGTTACGTCGAGCGGCCTGCGCGGGTCTCCAGCACCTGCCTGGTCAGCGTCGGGCGCAACCGCTACTCGGTGCCGTGTGAGTACGCGGGTAAGTGGGTCAGCAGCCGTTTGTATCCGACGCGAATCGAGGTAGTGGCTGACGACGCGCTGATCGCCAGCCATGTCCGCTTGCTGGATCGCGACCAGGTCAGCTATGACTGGCAGCACTACCTCCCGCTGATCGAACGCAAGCCCGGTGCGCTGCGCAACGGCGCGCCCTTTGCTGATCTGCCGGCGCCGCTGCGTCAGCTTAAGCACGGTCTGGGGCGTCATGCCGGCGGTGACCGGATCATGGCGCAAGTTCTGGCTGCCGTACCGGTCGCCGGGCTCGATGCCGTGCTGGTAGCCGTTGAGCTGGTACTGGAGAGCGGCAGCCTGAGCGCCGAACACATCCTCAATGTCGTGGCACGGCTGACAGCATCCGAACCACCACCCAGCGTCGAAACCCACTTGTCGCTCAAGGAAGCCCCCGTCGCTAACACGGCGCGCTACGACCGCCTGCGTGGCCAGGCCGAGGGGGTCGGTCATGCGTGATTTGATGGCGGAACTCAAGGAGCTGCGCCTGCACGGCATGGCCACGGCCTGGGCGGAGTTAACTGCACAGGGTGAGTCGAACACAGCCTCGTCCAAGTGGCTGCTCGAACACCTGCTGGAACAAGAGCACACAGATCGCGCCATGCGCTCGGTGAGCCACCAGATGAACATGGCCAAGCTGCCGATGCACCGCGATCTGGCCGGCTTCGACTTCAGCGCCTCCAGCGCCGACGCTCGCTTGATCAGCGAGCTGGCCAATCTGAGCTTTACCGACACCGCGCAGAACGTGGTGCTGATCGGTGGGCCAGGCACCGGTAAAACCCACCTAGCCACCGCGCTGGCCGTGTCCGGCATCACCCGGCACGGTAAGCGCGTGCGCTTCTACTCCACGGTCGATCTGGTCAATCTGCTGGAGCGCGAAAAACACGACGGCAAAGCCGGGCGGATCGCCCAGGCACTGCTGCGCATGGATCTGGTCATCCTCGACGAACTGGGTTATCTGCCGTTCAGCCAGGCTGGCGGTGCGTTGCTGTTTCACCTGCTGTCCAAGCTGTACGAACACACCAGCGTGGTGATCACCACCAACCTGAGCTTCGCCGAATGGTCGAGCGTGTTCGGCGACGCCAAGATGACCACCGCCCTGCTGGATCGGCTGACCCACCACTGCCACATCGTCGAAACCGGTAACGAGTCCTATCGCCTGCAACACAGTAGCTTGGCGGCCCAGGCCAAGATCAAATCACGGGAGCGAAAGCGTAAGGGCGGCCAGGAACCGGAGGACGATGAGCCGTTCTGATTTCATGGCGACGACGGCCTGCTACATGGCTGCGTGTGGCAGGTCTTAAACAACTGAACTGGGCTAGCGAAGGAGTGGGGGCAACAGCAGCTGCGCTGGTAGACTTATCCACAGTTGCTGGTAACAAAATCAGCAATCCGCCCTGGGTCAAATTTCAATCGGCAGGGTGGGTCAATTTTCCATCAGCGCCAACAACCGTGGTCTCACCGACCCGGTATGGGGTTGGTTTCTGGTGCACTCGATGTACAGCATCAACGACATGATCTCAACCATGGGTAATCCCCTTGCCCGTGACATCCTGACTGGCAACAACGAGGGTGCCTTCGACGTGGTGGACATCGATTCCACGGTCGACTGCATCATCGGTGGAATGTTGTTTCTGCTGAGGAAGATTCTCGAGGGCGGGCGCCCTGTCAGTGCTGTCGAGAGTATGGTCCAGTACATTTTGCGTGGAATGGGTGTGGCTCATGAGGAAGTCGAAAGAATCATCCATATCGACCTCAATATCCAAAATAATCAGTGAGCTTTGGTGGTGGTGGGCTACTTCATGATTGGTGCCGACATAAAGATTCATCGATAAATTAAACGTTTATAGATGCTGTATAGCCGGAAGCAAATTAAGTAGTGAGAGCCTGAAATCGGTCGGGAAAACTGTGGCCGCCTAGTAAACAGGCGGCCATTTGCTTATGGGTAGGTACTTTCAACCTAAAAAACGAGGCCGAGAGGAACTCCTCTGCCAGTAAAATTCCATTCTGGTCTTTCAGTGATCAAGTAGACCAAGTTGGCTGGCTTGTTCGAGGCAAGCAATTTTCGTAACAGCTCGGGAGTGGTTCTAGTCTTATCGTCCTTGGGAGTGCGAAAAGAAATTTGCACAGAGAAAATATGCGCCGGATAGCCGCCCAATTCCCTCGGAGCAAAACCCTTCACATATTCTGCCTGGCTACGTTGTAGTAGCGCTTGTACGCGTCCATCTTCACCTTTCAGTGTGGGTACTTTCAGGAAAACGTTCCAAGTGCGGGTAACTTCTGCAGGTTCTCGATATTGTGGTAGCGAGGTTATGCTGTTCTCTATGTCATCCCAACAAGCTCTAATGGCACGGTCAGCGTCATAGCCCTCTACAGGCTTAAAGCACAGGATGCTGGAGAATGAATAACGCGGGTCTTTTCGAGAGTTATCTTGTCCTGCAAGGGCACCGGCGAGCATCAATGCCGGCATGCTGCCTTGACCTACCGCTAGATCCGCCAAATTCCCCGATATGTAATTACCATGCTGTGCTTTCGTTGCCTCAGTCTTTGCAGGCGGCATGCTGCGGTACATCTCGGCATATTCGGCGCTCGCCCCATCAGCTGCCGCTTTTGTGAATTGCCCCTGTGGCACTGCTTGCAGGCTGGGGTAGCCGTGCAGTGCCATCACCATCGAGGTTTGGTCTTTATACAGCGATAGATCTTGAATTTTTTTATTGGCATAAAACAGCGTGCCGTAGCTGGGCTGGTGGTAGCCAAGCACGGTGTTTTTATACTTGATGCGTGCTTCGCCAGGCAGGGGAATATAGTTAGTGATGCAGCCTGTGAGAAGGAGTATAGGCATCATGATTTTAGTGAGCTTAATTATCATCTGCTTTCCTTAGAAAAAGGGAGTAAAGGCTTCACGTATTGCCGATAGACTCAGTGTGCGCAGAGCAAGATGCTCATCAGTTGGCGGCAGATTGCGGGCATGAAGTAATGCTTGAGCAATCTGATGAGTTGTGGGATGCCTTGCAGCGCACTTAGCGAGTGATCGCTAGATGAAATTCGAGTCCAACACGTCATTAAGGTTGGTCGTGCCGAAAGCATTTCCTGCTACGTCAACTGCGCCGTCCGGCATCGGAAGGCCGGTGGCTGGATTAATGTCGAATTTGGGTGATTCAAAAAATAAGTCTTGGGCGTGCCGGTCTATAGGTTCGGATTGAATTGAAGGTGTCTCTTCAGTAATCCAATGATCGGCCAAATTATCGAGAAGCACACCGGTTGTCAGTGGGCTGAAGTCTAGCGTGTCATGAATGACTAACGAGCACCCTTGTGTTGGATAAACGATGGTTTTGTAGCCATTGCTAGGCTTATTGCTGAAAAGGCGGCTAAGAAGTCTTCTGCTGAGGTTTTTCATATCCTAATATCTCGCTTGGTAATTTAAGACTCTGAGCCAGAGGTCTCTGGCATTTCCAGTATCCGGCTATTCTGGAAAGTGCAAGTCGAGAGGAGGGGGAGATAAAGCAGTGCTAGCTTTGTCAGTGGCTAAACGCAAGTTGATTTTGAATTATCGCTTGTTGCTTAGCCGCTTTTGAAGGATTCTTTCTTTGAGGTTGATATGTTTGTTTTTTTCTAGCGCTTTGCGATCGAGGTGTTTAGTGATTGGTATTCCAATGGCGGCGATAAGCAGTAGGAGCGTTGGTGCGCCGATAACTACATAAAGTAACGTCATTATTGTCTCTTTTAGTTAGAGGCTGTTGAGCGTTAGCTGCTCAGTGGGTCCGTGCGCGTTACCCGCTAGCGAGTAACGCGGCGCTAATTTTGAGAGTTGCCCATGTGTCCTGAAGGCTTAATTTCCATTAAGCGCGACAGTATCTTGATATGTGTCTGATGTGCGGGTTCACAGGGTGCCTTCTAGCGATAGCTGCGATAAAGCAAGGTGTTGCATTGGTTGCACTTATGCAGTCGTCGCGCATCATTTCTCTCTTCCCAACCAAGTTGGCGAATGCTACGTGATCCGCAGTGATTGCAGGCGAGGCCTAACTTTCTTCCTCCATGCATGGTTTTGCTCATATAGAGCTCTACATCAGGATACCGCAGCCATTTCTGGTGGGACTGTTTTGCGTAGATGCTTTCTTGCTTCCAGAGCCAATAAATGAGCGCGGGAAGCGCCAAAATCAATCCAGTGACTAGAATCATTATTTCCCCTTACCCCGCTTGTCGGGTGAATTGTGTTAGTGACATGGCTAGTATCCATGACTTCCGAGAAGTGCAAGAGCAGTGGCTAGAGTCCAAGTGCATTGTTCGCTAGGTGTCAGATGCCTTGCATCTGCGCGTTGTTGCTTGGCGCTCATCTTGGGGGCATTTCACGAGACTCGAGCGTTGGCACAAACTCTCGTTTGCGCTATTTATGCACGTGCTCCCTGCTCCGGTCGCATCGGGCAAGGAGGAGCCGGAGAGGGGGCCTCGTATCAAATTAACAAGCCGAATGGCTCATAAATCAGGTCGGGCCGTACACCAGCTGTAGCGGCGCTACAATTGAGTACAGCACCAGCGCCTCCGTCCTAGGTAGGAGAGTCCAAATGAAAGATTTTTTCCGTGAGTTTAAGGCTGCAGCTATACAGGCCCCGGTCATCTTTTTCGCTCCGTTGCTTGGTGCAATCCAGGGCACGAAGAAGGAGTGGGCCAGTCAATGCGAGCAGATGACAGTTCGCTCTACTAAAAAGTAGGGAGTACGACGAGATATTTGGCTGCTGGTTTGGGGCAAATTTGGAGCAAAACCCCAGCCTCTTTACACCGCTACTGACCGTCTAGGCAGAATGCAGTGCTGGAAAAACGCGGCCCTGGCCGGTCTCGATGTACATCTGTAAGGGTTCGAATCCCTCATTCACCACCAGCCCAAAATGCTAAAGCTCTGAAGCTGCTCGTCCTCTGGGGGCACGCTGGTTGCCATTGCCATCGGAAGGTGGTTTTGACGATACGTTGCTTAAAAACTGCTAAAGCAAGTTTTTTTGATTTTGTAATTTTTTGATAAATAAAGAAAAATTACAACTGTCAGTCCGATCCATCATCGGCGCGACGGAAAAGCGTCGGGACGGCGGCGTGGGGCGCGTGAGTGCTGGGGTGGCGGCTTCTTGGGGCATCGAATCGTGTCTGTTGCAGCGGGCTGGCCGGCTCCGCCGGCACCATCGCTTGGCATGGTGCGGGCGTGTCGGCATTTCGAGGGCGCGTAGTCTAGCAAGAAAGCCTCTGCCCGAACCGCCGGTTGCCGAAAGACGGTATCAGTGATACGTGGCCGGCCAGGTCAGCGTGAAGCTGTCGTAGGGGGTCGGCTCCAGGCTGCAGCCGAAGCGTGCCGAGTCCCGGCTGAGTACCTGGCGCAGCCAGTCGCGCTCGGTGGCGTCGGGCTGGGTCAGGCGCAGCCGGGCGCGCTTGATCGGCAGCAGTTCCAGGGCGGCCAGCCGGCCGTCGGCATTCAGGCTGGCGAAGTAGAGCAGGCCCAGGTCGCCACGATAGTCGTCATGCCCGTCGATGCCCTCGTAGTCGTTCAGCAGGTCGCCGCAGCCGTAGGCGATCAGCCGCTCGCGGTAGACTTCCAGCGCCTTGACGTGATGCGACGAGTGGCCGTGGATGAGGTCGACGCCGGCTTCGTCGATCAGGTCGCGGGCAAAGCGGGTCTGCTCCTCGTGCAGTCCGAAATCCCAGTTGCTGCCCCAATGCAACGAAACCACCACCAGATCCCCGGGGCGCTTGCGCGAGCGAATGCGTTGGGCGACGCGGCGCAGGGTATGCGTGGACAGGTCGGGCAGCCAGGCGACCCCCGGTTCGTGGGCATCGGCTGCCCAGTCCGGCGGCACGCCGCTGTCGCGCGTGGCGTAGGCGAACACCAGCAGGTTGCGACCGTTGGGCAGGGGCAGGACCGCGGGCGTTTCGGCCGCGCTGTCGTTCGGGCCGGCGCCGGCGTGGCGGATGTGGTGGCTGTCGAGGGTTTCCAGCGTATCGCTGAGACCGTCTTCGCCCCAGTCGAGCACGTGGTTGTTGGCCAGTGAGCAGCAATCGATTTCGGCCACCTCGAGGATGCCCATGTTGCCCGGGTTCATCCGGTAGTGCAGGCCATGCGGGCGGGGTTCGCCACGGCTGGTCAGCGAGGTTTCGAGATTCGTCAGGCGCACGTGCGGCCGTCGCGAGCTGAGTGCGTCCAGGGCGATGCCCCAGGGATAGGCATAGTCGACGGTGCTGGGAATCCTGCCGCTCTTTTCTTCGGCCAGGCGCACATAATCGCCGGCATGCTGCACATAGGGCTCGTATATGTGAGGGTCGCCCCGCCGTGGCAGGATCTGGTCGATACCGCGTCCGCACATCAGGTCACCGGCGAAAAAGAGCTTCGTGAGCATGGCGAACTCCTTCGAACAATCGGGATCGGCCCACCTTCGTAGCACGAGCCCGGTTTGCCCCAACGGCCGGTGGACCCGCTAACCATCACGAGGCTAACCATAGTAGAAGAGCGGTCGGGGCTCATGACCATTGATCCGTTAAGCCGCGGCCGGCGACTGGCGGGCCGCTCAGCGAAGCTCGACGCCGGCGGCGGCCATCTGCGTCAGTGCCGTGGCCACCGAGCCCTGCACGTCGAGGCCGCGACAGGCATCCTTTAGCACTGTCACCGCGAAGCCTTCGCGGCGTGCATCGAGCGCGGAGTAGAGCACGCAGTAATCCAGTGCCAGGCCACAGAGGAAAAGCCGCTCGAAGCCACGCTCGCGCAGGTAGCCGCTCAGCCCGGTGGGCGTGGCCCGGTCGTTCTCGTAGAACGCCGAGTAGGAGTCGATCGATGCGCGATAGCCCTTGCGCAGCAGCAGTTCGGCGTGCGTTGCCCGCAGCTGTGGATGCAGCTCCGCGCCGACGCTGCCCTGGACGCAGTGGTCCGGCCACAGCGTCTGCAGGCCGTAGGGGGCCTCGATCTGCTCGAACGGGCTGCGCCCGGCATGGCTGCTGGCGAAGCTGTGGTGGTTGGCGGGATGCCAGTCCTGGGTGAGCACGACGTGGGCGAAGCGTTCGCACAGCCGGTTGATCGGCTCTATCACGGCCTCGCCGTGGGGAACCGCCAGGGCGCCGCCGCTGCAGAAGTCGTTCTGCACGTCGATGATCAGCAGCAGGTCGCGCTCGTTCGCATCGGGCAGGTACATGGGCATCTCCGCTCGCCTGGATTGGCCACCAAGGAATGTACCGAGCATACACCTTGTAAAACCCGCATCGAGCCCGGCCCGCCCGGTTGGGATATGCTCAGTGCGTTACGATTATCGAGCACTGCGTTCGATAATCGCCTGAGCTGTCTTCGCACGGGAATGAGCCATGGACGAGAAGCGTACCCCCATACTGGCCCCGCCACCGGCCGTGCCGTCGCCGGCCCGACGCATCGAGCAGTTCGCCGGCGATCCCAATTTCATGTCGTCGCTGGCGCGAGGGCTGGCGGTGGTCAACGCCTTCCAGGAACGCAAGCGCCACCTGACCATCGCCCAGATCAGCCACCGCACCGAGATACCGCGCGCGGCGGTGCGGCGCTGCCTGTACACCCTGATGCAGTTGGGCTACGTCACCACCGACGGGCGGACCTATTCGCTGCTGCCCAAGGTCCTGACGCTGGGCCATGCCTACCTGTCCTCGACGCCGCTGGCGGTATCGGCGCAGCCGTTTCTCGACCGCATCAGCGAGCAGCTGCACGAGGCCTGCAACCTGGCCACGCTGGAAGGCGAGCAGGTGCTCTACCTGGCGCGCTCGGCGGTGCCGCAACGGCTGATTTCGGTAGACCTGAGCGTCGGCAGCCGGCTGCCGGCCTATTGCACCTCGATGGGGCGAATCCTGCTGGCGGCCAGAAGCGACGAGGAGTTGCGCGACTACCTGGCCCATGCCGACCTGCAGATGAAGACCAGCCGCACGCTGTACACCCCCGAGGCGCTGCTCGAATGCCTGCAGCAGGTGCGGGCGCAGGGCTGGTGCATCGTCGACCAGGAGCTGGAGCAGGGCCTGCGCTCGATCGCGGTCCCGGTCTACGACTCCACCGGCCACGTGCTGGCCGCGATGAACGTCAGCACCCATGCCGGGCGCGTCTCGGCAAGCGAGCTGGAAAAACGCTTCCTGCCGATTCTCCAGGCGGCCAGCGCCGACCTGAGCAGCCAGTTGTTTCGGTAAAAAGCGTTCGGTCACCGAACGGCCCGGGTGTCGGCCCTTGGTCGAATCTCCTATGCTTCGGACAGCCGATATCACTGGTCGTGAGTCGATTCGCTTGCGCACCGCTTGCCTGTGCGTAACGAGGACGGTGCCGGGCGAAGTCGCAGCGTCGGCGCAACTATAAAAATTATGCGAGTGCCTTGTGATGGATAGTCTGCTGAAAGCCAAGAGCAGGATTTTCGAGCGTGCCGACCCGCATGCCGTTTCGGAATACGTCAACCAGCATGTGGGCTCGCACTGCATTCGCCTGCCGCGCACGGGCAGCCCGCAGGCCAGCCTCAGCCACCGCACGTTCGGCAAGCTCGACCTCTGCCGGATCAGCTACGGCGGCAGCGTCCATGTTTCCTCGCCGGCGCTGGAGACCATCTACCACCTGCAACTGCTGCAGCGCGGGCATTGCCTGTGGAAGGGCAATGGCCAGGAACACTACTTCACCCCTGGCGAGCTGTTGTTGATCAATCCGGACGATCCGGTCGACCTGACCTATTCCGACGATTGCGAAAAGCTCATCGTCAAGTTGCCGGCCTCGGTTCTGCAGACCGCCTGCAGCGAGAACCACTGGCAGGCGCCGAGCAGCGGAGTCCGCTTCACCAACAATCGCTACAACCTGCAGCAACTGGAGGGCTTCGACAGCCTGCTCGGGTTGATCTGCCAGGAAGCCGAGGCCGAGCAGAGCGTGCCACAGATCCAGGAGCAGTACAGCCGTATCATCGCCGGCAAGCTGCTGTTCATGCTCGCCAACAACGTGCGCCGCGAGCCGCTGGGCGACAGCTGCCCGTCGTTCGGGCGCATCAGCGACTACATCGACGAGCATCTGAAAAAGGACATTTCCGTGGAGCAACTGGCCGAGCTGGCCAACATGAGCCTGCGCTCGCTGTACATGCTGTTCGAGCGCAAGGTCGGCACCACGCCCAAGTCCTATATCCGCCAGCGCAAGCTGGAGCAGATCCACGGCCGCCTGAGCGACCCCTCGGCCAAGGTCCGCAACATCACCGAGATCGCCATGGACTATGGCTTCCTGCACCTGGGGCGGTTCTCGGAAAGCTACAAGAGCACCTTCGGCGAGCTGCCCTCCGACACGCTGCGCCGCCACCATTGAGTCCCCCTCGAGCCGCTGTCCGTAACGGATGGCGGTTCCTTTTTTCTTCGTCATCCCTCCGCCGCCCGGTTCCGCACGGCGGGCCTTGCCCTGTTCATCGTGCGACGTCACGCCACATTGCAAAAAGCGGATAGATATCCTGCAGAAAACGGATATTGATGCCGTTCCCCGCGCCGTAGCCTTCATCTCGTGGAAACAATAACAATGGAGGCCCCGGCCATGTCCCTGGGAATCGATTACCTTGATTCGCTGCTCGAAGAAGACCAAGAGAAGGGCATCTTTCGCTGCCGGCGCGAGATGTTCACCGATCCACGCTTGTTCGAACTGGAGATGAAGCACATCTTCGAAGGCAACTGGATCTATCTCGCCCACGAAAGCCAGATTCCCGAGAAGAACGACTACTACACCACCCAGATGGGCCGGCAGCCGATCTTCATCGCGCGCAACAAGGACGGCGAGCTCAACGCCTTCATCAATGCCTGCAGTCATCGCGGCGCGATGCTGTGCCGCTTCAAGAGTGGCAACAAGGCCACCTACACCTGCCCATTCCATGGCTGGACCTTCAACAATTCCGGCAAGCTGCTCAAGGTCAAGGACCCCAAGGAAGCCGGCTACCCGGACAGCTTCGATTGCGACGGCTCGCACGACCTGAAGAAGATCGCGCGCTTCGCGTCCTACCGCGGCTTCCTGTTCGGCAGCCTGCGCGAGGATGTCGCTCCGTTGGAAGACTTCCTCGGCGAATCGAAGAAGATCATCGACATGGTGGTCGACCAGTCGCCGGAAGGCATCGAGGTCCTGCGCGGCGCTTCCACCTACGTCTACGAAGGCAACTGGAAGCTGCAGGCCGAGAACGGCGCCGACGGCTACCACGTCACCGCCGTGCACTGGAACTACGCCGCCACCCAGCAGCAGCGCAAGCTCAAGGAGGCCGGTGACGACATCCGCGCCATGAGCGCCGGCGGCTGGGGCAAGAAGGGCGGCGGTTTCTACTCCTTCGAGAACGGCCATCTGCTGCTCTGGACCCGCTGGGACAATCCCGAGGATCGTCCGTTGTACGCCCGTCGCGAGGAAATGATCGCCGAGTTCGGCCAGGCCCGCGCCGACTGGATGATCGAGAACTCGCGCAACCTCTGCCTCTACCCGAACCTGTACCTGATGGACCAGTTCGGCTCGCAACTGCGCATCGCCAAGCCGCTCTCGGTGGACAAGACCGAAGTCACCATCTATTGCATCGCGCCCAAGGGCGAGAGTGCCGAGGCCCGTGCGCGGCGCATCCGCCAGTACGAGGATTTCTTCAACGTCAGTGGCATGGCCACTCCCGACGACCTGGAAGAGTTCCGCGCCTGCCAGCAGGGCTTCGCCGGCCAGGCGATGGAATGGAACGATATGTCCCGCGGCGCCAGGCACTGGATCGACGGTGCCGACGCCGGCGCCCGGGAAATCGATCTGCAGCCGCTGATGAGCGGCGCGCGTACCGAGGACGAAGGGTTGTTCGTCCTGCAGCACCACTACTGGCAGCAGCAAATGCTCAGGGCGGTGAAAGCCGAGAACGAACGACTGATCCACGTGGAGGGCGCGTGAATGACCATCTCCTACGAAGCCGCGCGTGACTTCCTTTATCGCGAAGCGCGCTACCTCGACGACAAGGACTGGGACGCCTGGCTGGAACTCTACGCCCCCGATGCCAGCTTCTGGATGCCGGCCTGGGACGACCGCGACCAGCTGACCGAGGACCCGCAGAGCCAGATCTCGCTGATCTGGTACGGCAACCGCAGCGGCCTGGAGGACCGAGTCTTCCGCATCCGCACCGAGCGTTCCAGCGCGACCATCCCGGACACCCGGACCTCGCACAACATCAGCAACCTGGAGCTGCTCGAGCAGGCCGATGGCCTCTGCCGGCTGCGCTTCAACTGGCACACCCTGAGCTTCCGCTACAAGACCGTCGACCACTTCTATGGCACCAGCTTCTACACCCTCGATGTGCGTGGCGAGAACCCGCTGATCAAGGCCAAGAAGGTCGTGCTGAAGAACGACTACATCCGCCAGATGATCGACGTGTACCACCTGTGAGGGCGCTGCCATGACCTACAAGATCGCACTGAACTTCGAAGACGGCGTGACCCGCTTCATCGAGAGCAACATCGGCGAAACCGTGGCCGATGCCGCCTACCGCCAGGGCATCAACGTCCCACTGGACTGCCGCGACGGCGCCTGCGGTGCCTGCAAGTGCTTCGCCGAAGCCGGCCGCTACGACCTCGGCGACGACTATATAGAAGATGCGCTCAGCGAGGACGAGGCCGGGCAGGGCTACGTGCTGACCTGCCAGATGCGCGCCGAGAGCGATTGCGTGATCCGCGTGCCAGCCTCCTCGCAGGTATGCAAGACCGAGCAGGTGTGCTTCGAAGCGGCCATCAGCGACGTGCGCCGGCTGTCCGAAAGCACCATCGCACTGTCGCTCAAGGGCGATGCGCTGAGCCAGCTGGCGTTCCTGCCGGGACAGTACGTCAACCTGCGCGTGCCCGGCAGCGACCAGACCCGCGCCTACTCGTTCAGTTCGCTGCCCAAGGATGGCGAAGTCAGCTTCCTGATCCGCAACGTACCGGGCGGCCTGATGAGCAGCTTCCTCACCAACCTGGCCAAGGCCGGCGACAACCTGACGCTGGCCGGGCCTCTGGGCAGCTTCTACCTGCGCGACATCAAGCGGCCGCTGCTGCTGCTCGCCGGCGGTACGGGGCTCGCGCCGTTCACCGCCATGCTGGAGAAGATTGCCGAGCAGGGCAGCGAATATCCGCTGCACCTGATCTACGGCGTGACCCACGACCACGACCTGGTGGAACTGGACAGGCTGGAAGCCTTCGCCGCGCGCATTCCCAACTTCAGCTACAGCGCCTGTGTCGCCAGCCCGGACAGCGCCTATCCACACAAGGGCTACGTCACCCAGCACATCGAGCCCGGACACCTCAACGACGGCGAAGTGGACATCTACCTCTGCGGTCCGCCGCCGATGGTCGAGGCGGTCAGCCAGTTCATCCGCCAGCAGGGCCTGCAACCGGCGAACTTCTACTACGAGAAATTCGCCGCCAGCGCCTGAGCACAAGCCGTGCACGGCCCTGTAGGAGCGGGCTCGCCCGCGAAAAGGGCGCGGTCATCGACAGTAAAAGCCTCGCCCCCGAGGGTGGGCCTCCCACAAAAACAGGCGGTGCACACCGAACCGGTGGGAGGCGCGTCCTCGCGGCGAACGGGTAGCGCAAATCAGGTAAGAGGTTGGGAAGATGAACGAGCGTTTCCATAACAAAGTCGCCGTGATCACCGGCGCCGCCCAGGGCATCGGCCGCCGCGTGGCCGAGCGTTTCGTCGAAGAGGGCGGCCGGCTGGTGGCGGTGGACCGCTCCGAACTGGTCCACGAGCTGGCCGACCAGCTGTGCGGGCAGGGCGGCGAGGTGCTGACATTGACTGCCGACCTCGAACGGTTCGCCGACTGCCATCGGGTGATGGACGCCGCCAAGGCGCGCTTCGGCCGCCTCGACATTCTGGTCAACAACGTCGGCGGCACCATCTGGGCCAAGCCATTCGAGCATTACCGGGAGCACGAGATCGAGGCCGAGGTGCGCCGCTCGCTGTTCCCCACGCTGTGGTGCTGCCATGCCGCCTTGCCGCACATGCTGGAACAGGGCGCTGGCGCCATCGTCAACGTGTCCTCGATCGCCACCCGCAGCCTCAACCGCGTGCCCTACGGCGCGGCCAAGGGCGGCGTCAACGCGCTGACCGCCTGCCTCGCGTTCGAGAACGCCCAGCGCGGCATCCGCGTCAACGCCACCGCCCCGGGCGGCACCGAGGCGCCGCCGCGGCGCATCCCGCGCAACGGCGCCGAGCAGAGCGCGCAGGAGAAGGCCTGGTACCAGCAGATCGTCGACCAGACCGTCGAATCCAGCCTGATGAAACGCTACGGCAGCCTCGACGAGCAGGTCGGCGCGATCCTTTTCCTCGCCTCCGACGAAGCCTCCTATATCACCGGCGTGACCCTGCCGGTGGGCGGGGGCGACCTGGGGTGACGTTTCACCTGTAGGAGCCGGCTTGCCGGCGATCAGCCGTTCCCCGGCTCCTGCGCAAACATCGTCAGCCGCTTCGACGCGTGTTCACAACAACAATAAAAGAGAGAGCCTTGCCATGCGCAAAGTAGACGTCCACGACATCATCGATAACGCCCGCTTCAGCGGGTTCCACTGGCTGGTCATGTGCCTGTGCGCGCTGTTGCTGATCTTCGACGGCTATGACCTGTTCATCTATGGCGTGGTCCTGCCGGTGATCATGAAGGAGTGGGGCCTGACCCCGCTGGAGGCCGGTGCGCTCGGCAGCTACGCGTTGTTCGGCATGATGTTTGGCGCGCTGGTGTTCGGCACCCTGGCCGACCGCATCGGCCGCAAGAAGGGCATCGCCATCTGCTTCCTGCTGTTCAGCGGGGCCACGGTGCTCAATGGCTTTGCCAGCACGCCGGCCGAATTCGGCATCTTCCGTTTCCTCGCCGGCCTCGGCTGCGGCGGGCTGATGCCCAACGTGGTGGCGCTGATGAACGAGTACGCGCCGAAGAAGCTGCGCAGCACGCTGGTGGCGGTCATGTTCAGCGGCTATTCGCTGGGCGGCATGTGCTCCGCCGGGCTGGGCATCTACATGCTGCCGCGCTTCGGCTGGGAGGCGATGTTCTTCGCCGCTGCCGTGCCGCTGCTGCTGTTGCCGCTGATTCTCTGGAAACTGCCGGAGTCGGTGGGTTTCCTGGTGCGCCAGGGCCGCATCGAACAGGCGCGCGCGCTGCTTAATCAGGTCGACCCGGGCCAGCAGCTGGGCCGCAACGACGAGCCGGTGCTGGTCGAGGCGAAGGGCAAGAGCTCCTCGGTGCTGGAGCTGTTCCGCCATGGTCGTGGTGTGCGCACGCTGTCGCTCTGGGTGGCGTTCTTCTGCTGCCTGCTGATGGTCTACGCGTTGGGCTCCTGGCTGCCGAAACTGATGGCCAACGCCGGCTACAGCCTGGGCTCGAGCTTGTCGTTCCTGCTGGCGCTGAACTTCGGCGGGATGGCCGGGGCGATTCTCGGCGGCTGGCTGGGCGACCGCTTCAACCTGGCCAAGGTGGTCGTGGCGTTCTTCGCAGTATCGGTGGCATCCATCAGCCTGCTGGGTTTCAAGTCACCGATGCCGGTGCTCTACACGCTGATCTTCATCGCCGGCGCTACCGTCATCGGTACGCAGATCCTGCTCTACGCCGCCGCCGCACAGTTCTATGGCCTGTCGATCCGCTCTACCGGACTCGGCTGGGCGTCGGGTATCGGCCGCAACGGCGCCATCGTCGGCCCGCTGCTGGGTGGGGCGTTGCTGGGCATCGAACTGCCGCTGCAAGCGAACTTCATGGCATTCGCCATACCGGGCGCCATCGCCGCCCTGGCCATGGCTATCTTCGCCGTCTCCAGCAAACGCAGCGACATCGGCGCGCCGGCGGTGCTGTCGGCAGCCAAAGTCTGATCACCGAAGAATCTGACACCAGGAACCGCTATGAACCACACCCTGATCGAGCGCATCGAGGCAGTCATCGTCGACCTGCCGACCATCCGGCCGCACAAGCTGGCGATGCACACCATGCAGCAGCAGACACTGGTGGTCATCCGCGTGCGCTGTGCCGACGGCATCGAGGGCATCGGCGAAGCCACCACCATCGGTGGCCTGGCCTACGGCAACGAGAGCCCGGAAAGCATCAAGCGCAACATCGACAGCCACCTGGCGCCGCTGTGGGTCGGCCAGGATGCGGCCAATATCAATGCCGCCATGCTGCGCCTGGACAAGGCAGCCAAGGGCAACACCTTCGCCAAGTCCGGGTTGGAAAGCGCCTTGCTCGACGCCCAGGGCAAGCGCCTCGGGTTGCCGGTCAGCGAACTGCTCGGCGGCCGCGTGCGCGACAGCCTGGAAGTCGCCTGGACCCTGGCCAGCGGCGATACCGCGCGGGATATCGAGGAAGCCGAGCACATGCTCGATAGCCGTCGCCACCGCATCTTCAAGCTGAAGATCGGCGCCAACCCGGTGAACGATGATCTCCGGCACGTGATCGCCATCAAGCGGGCACTGGGCGAGCGTGCCAGCGTGCGTGTCGACGTCAACCAGTACTGGGACGAGTCCCAGGCCATCCGTGCCTGCCAGGTCCTCGGCGACAACGGCATCGACCTGATCGAGCAGCCGATCTCGCGGATCAACCGTGCCGGCCAGGTGCGCCTGAACCAGCGCAGCCCGGCGCCAATCATGGCCGACGAGTCCATCGAGAGTGTCGAGGACGCCTTCAGCCTGGCGGCCGCCGGCGCGGCGAGCGTGTTCGCCCTGAAGATCGCCAAGAACGGCGGGCCGCGTGCCGTGCTGCGCACCGCGCAGATCGCCGAGGCGGCGGGCATCGCGCTGTATGGCGGGACCATGCTGGAAGGTTCGATCGGCACCCTGGCATCGGCGCATGCCTTCGTCACCCTGAACCGGCTGACCTGGGCCACCGAGCTGTTCGGCCCGCTGCTGCTGACCGAGGAAATCGTCAGCGAAGCGCCGCTCTACCGCGATTTCCAGTTGGAAGTGCCGCCTACCCCCGGCCTCGGCCTGACCCTGGATGAAGAGCGCCTGGCGTTCTTCAGCCGTAAATAAGAGGAGAACCCGACATGCTCTTCCACGTGAAGATGACCGTGAAACTGCCGCCGGACATGGACCTGGCCAGCGCTGCCCGGCTCAAGGCCGACGAGAAGGAACTGGCCCAGCGCCTGATGCGCGATGGCACTTGGCGCCACCTTTGGCGAATCGCCGGACAGTACGCCAACTACAGCCTGTTCGACGTCGCCAGCGTGCAGGAACTGCACGACACCCTGACGCAGCTGCCGCTGTTCCCCTACATGGAGATCGAGGTGCAAGCGCTCTGTCGCCATCCCTCGTCGATCCGCGAAGACGACACCTGATTCTGGGGCCGTGGCGCCCCGCTAGCCAATCCCATAACGACAAGTACAAGACGAGGCCTGAGCCATGACTGTGAAAATCTCCCACACCGATGCCATTCAGGGTTTCTTCAAGGAAGCCGCCGGCTACGCCAACGACAACGGTAGCAGCCGCATGAAGACGGTGATCAAGCGCATCCTGTGCGATACCGCGAAGATCATCGAGGATCTGGAGATCACCCAGGACGAATTCTGGAAGGCGGTGGACTACCTCAACCGCCTCGGCGGTCGCAACGAGGCGGGGTTGCTGGTGGCCGGCCTGGGCCTGGAGCACTACCTCGATCTGCTGCAGGACGCCAAGGACGAGGAGGCCGGCCTCGTCGGCGGCACGCCACGAACCATCGAAGGCCCGCTGTACGTGGCCGGCGCGCCGATCGCCCAGGGCGTGACCCGTATGGATGACGGCAGCGAAGATGATGTCGCCACCCCGATGTTCCTGCAGGGACAGGTCACCGACACGGACGGCAAGCCGGTCGCCGGTGCCACGGTGGACCTCTGGCACGCCAATACCCAAGGCAACTATTCGTACTTCGACAAGAGCCAGTCGGACTACAACCTGCGTCGGCGCATCGTCACCGACGAAAATGGCCACTACCGCGCGCGCAGCATCGTGCCGTCCGGCTACGGCTGCTCGCCGGATGGCCCGACCCAGGAGGTCCTGGATCTGCTGGGCCGGCATGGGCAGCGCCCCGCCCATATCCACTTCTTCATCTCCGCGCCGGGCCATCGTCACCTGACCACCCAGATCAACCTGTCCGGCGACCAGTACCTGTGGGACGACTTCGCCTATGCAACGCGCGATGGATTGGTCGGTGACATTCGCTTCATCGAGGATGCCGAGGCCGGCCGTGAGCGCGGCGTGCAGGGGCGTTTCGCCGAAGTGGATTTCGATTTCCAGCTACAGCGGGCGCCGGCACCGGAAGCCGAGCAGCGCAGCAAGCGTCCGCGCGCGCTGCAGGGCGCCTGAAGATCGCCGGTCGGTGGTGCATGCCGTGCCACCGTCGCCCGATACCTACAACAATAGCGGTCCGGACACCGTCACGGATCGCCTGGCCTGTCTTGCGAGGCGACATGAAAGCATTGCTGAAGGACTTCTCGCTCTCCGCCGTGGTCGCCGGTTTTATCGCGACCGTGATCTCCTATGCCGGCCCGCTGGTGATCATTTTCCAGGCCGCCAAGGCCGGGAACATGCCACATGACGTGCTTTCGTCATGGATCTGGACGATCTCCATCGGCAGCGGCGTACTCGGCATCCTGCTCAGCCTGCGCTACAAGGTGCCGATCGTCATCGCCTGGTCGGCACCCGGCTCGGCGCTGCTGGTGACCCTGCTGCCCGAGATCACGCTCAACGAGGCGGTCGGCGCCTATATCGTCAGCAGTCTGGTGGTGCTGCTGGTCGGTCTGTCCGGCGCGTTCGACCGGATCATCAACCGGCTGCCGGCCGCCATCGCCGCCGGCATGCTCGCCGGAATCCTGTTCCGCTTCGGCACCGGGCTGTTCGTCTCGGTCAGGGAGCAACCGTGGCTGGTGTTGGCGATGTTCGCCACCTATCTCGTGTTCAAGCGGGGCATGCCGCGCTATGCGGTGCTCGCGGTACTGGTCGTCGGTGTGGCGATCGCCATCGCCTCGGGCGAGCTGCGCAGCGATGCGCTGGTGATCGGACTGGCGACACCGGTGTGGATCGCGCCGGAGTTCAGCTGGCAGGTGATGTTCAACATCGCCTTTCCGTTGATCATGGTGGCACTGACCGGGCAGTTCGTACCCGGCATGGCGGTGCTGCGCAACGATGGCTACGGTACGCCGGCCAGCCCGCTGATCAGCAGCAGTGCGCTGGGCTCGCTGCTGCTGGCGCCGTTCGGCTGCCACGGGCTGAACCTGGCGGCGATCACCGCAGCGATCTGCACCGGCAGGGAGTCCCATGAAGATCCGGCCAAGCGCTACGTGGCCGGCGTGTCCGGCGGTGTGTTCTACCTGCTGCTGGGCCTCTTCGGCGCGACGCTGGTGTCGATCTTCAGCGCCTTTCCCGCCGCGCTGATCGCCGCGCTGGCCGGCCTGGCCCTGCTGGCGGCCATCGGTGGTGCGCTGAGCAGCGCGATGGCCGTAGCGCAGGATCGCGAGGCCGCGCTGATCACCTTCCTGGTCACCGCGTCGGGGATGTCCTTCCTTGGTCTGTCGGCGGCGTTCTGGGGGCTGATCTTCGGTATCGCCGCGCACCTGCTGCTGGGGCTGCGGCCTACACCGGGGCCTGCGGCAATACCTCGACCAACCTGCGCCGAAGAAGAACAGCCGGCCCGCTGAATCCGTCGGCTTAGCGATTCATTCGACCACTGCTTTTTCACCGGCTCATTCCGGGGGAGCGGTTGCGTGCACCCAAAACAACAACAAGAGACGAGCCACATGATTCAGAAACCAATGTTCACCCGGATCACCCTCACCCTCGGCATCGCTTGCATGCTGTCGGATGCGATTGCCGCCGAGAGCGGCTTCATCGGGGATGCCTCCGCGACGCTGCAGGCGCGCAACTATTACTTCAGCCGCGATTTCTCGGACATCGTCGGCCCCAACCAGCAATCCAAATCCGAAGAGTGGGCGCAGGGGTTCGTCCTCAAGGTGAACTCCGGCTATACCCAGGGGCCGATCGGGTTCGGAGTCGATGCCATCGGCATGCTCGGCATCAAGCTCGACAGTGGCGGTGGCCGGGTCAATACCGGCCTGCTGCCGACCGGCAGTGATGGCAAGGCGCAGGATGACTACAGCCGGCTGGGTGCCGCGCTCAAGGTGCGGCTGTCGCAAACCGAACTGAGGATCGGCGAGCTGACGCCGAACCTACCAGTGCTCGCCTTCAGCGATATTCGCCTGTTGCCGCCGACCTACCAGGGGGCCAGCATCGTCTCCAACGAAGTCGCCGGACTGACGCTGCAAGCCGGCCAGTTGCGCTCCGGAAGCCTGCTGAACGAGGCCGGCGACGGCGAGATGTTTGCCAAGCTCGGTCATACGCCGCAACTCGGCGCCGGCTTGAGCAGCGACCGCTTCAACTATGGTGGTGCGGACTACACCTTCAACGACAAGCGCACCTCTGTGGGTATCTGGTATGCGCAGCTGGAGGATATCTACGACCAGCGCTTCTACAGCTTCAAGCACAGCCAGCCAATGGGCGACTGGGTGCTGGGTGCCAATATCGGTTTCTACGATTCGCAGGAGGATGGTGACCGGCTGCTTGGCGCTATCGACAACCGGGCGGCGTTCACACAGCTCTCGGCCAAACGTGGCGGCCATACCTTCATGATCGGCTATCAGGCCATGTTCGGCGACGACGCGTTCCCGCGGGTCTTCAATAACATCGCACCGCTGGGCAACGAAGTGCCGACCTATGAGTTCGCCGGTGCCGACGAACGTTCCTGGCAGCTGCGTCATGACTACGATTTCGCCGCATTGGGCATTCCCGGGTTGGTGACCACGGTGCGTTACATCAAGGGCGACAATGTCGATAGCGGCCTGGGCTTCGAAGGCAAGGAGTGGGAGCGCGATCTGGACATCGGCTATACCGTGCAGAGCGGTCCGCTGAAGAACGTCGGTATTCGCGTGCGCAACGTGGCGGCTCGCTCGAACTATCGCAGCGACATCGATGAGAATCGTCTGATTCTGAGCTATACGCTCAGGTTGTTCTGACAGACTGCCTGTAGAACGGAAGGTGCGCATTGCCCGGACTATTTCCGCTCCGTTGGAAATAAATGGTTGACGGGGGAAATCAGGTCCCTATAATGCGCACCACTTCCGGCGCAGTCCTCAAGAAAAACCTCTTGTAAATCAAAAGGTTAGCGAAATAATGAGGTTGCACTGGCGGCGAATTCGAGTAGAATGCGCCGGGCTGGCAGGGGCGGTGGTTGAGTCCTGTCGGTGCTTCGGTCGGGTCGATCGAAAGCGGTTGAAAGAGGTGGTTGACAGCGAGTTTGAACGCTGTATGATTCGCCTCCCGCTGACGAGAGATGCAAGTTGATCGAAGGCGGCAAGCGGTTGAGTAGAAAAGAAATTTTCGAAAAACAGCTTGACAGCGAGAAAGGCTGCTGTAGAATGCGCGGCCTCGGTTGAGACGAAAGACTTGATCGAAACGCTCTTTAACAACTGAATCAAGCAATTCGTGTGGGTGCTTGTGAATGTAAGACTGGTAGTCGCAAGATTATCAGCATCACAAAGCAACACTCGTGAATTCGAGAGTTACTCTTTC
>NZ_POUT01000021.1 GCF_002890915.1 Stutzerimonas stutzeri
TCAAACCCAGGCAACCGTTCGGACTAGTGGGGAGAAAAACCTGCTTCGACCCAAGCTCTCTCACGGTCTCGTAACCAGAGGGAAGTACGGCCTGAAGCAGGCTAAGTTAAGACTTACAAGGGAAGTCGGTTCCATATCGCCCCTATGAGCGGGAGGCTCCGCCCAGTCGCGGCGACCGAACGCCGCTTCGCTCGCCTCGTCCGGCCGCCATCCAGGCTCGCTAGCTCGCTTCGGCCTGGCGCTGGCTGACGCGGGGGCGTGGCGCGGCGATGGTGCTCTGCAGTTCCGCCACCAGCGCATCCACCTGACGCAGCGCCTCGGCCACCGAATTGGCCAGCAGCTCGCCCCCCACCTCCTGGCCCTCGATGGCGATCTGGTGGATGCGGGTGATGCCGATGAACCCCAGCGCGGTCGCCAGGTTCGGCTCCAGATGGTTCATATGCGCCATCGCCCCTCCGGGGCCGAAGCCTACGCCGCCCCGGGCGGTGAGGATGACCGCGTGCCGCTCCCGATCCGCCAACATGGGCACGTAGGGATCAAGCGGGTTGCTGTCGTCCAGCCCGACCGTGCGGTTCAGGCGCACCACCTGATCGATCCAGGCCTTGAGCGCCGCCGGCATGCCGAAGTTGTAGAGCGGCGTGCCGATGACCAGCACATCGGCGGCCAGCAGTTCGTCCACCAGCCTGTCGCTTTCGGCCAGGGCATCCTTCATCCAGGGTTGTTGACGCTCCTCTGGCGTGAAGGCCGACGCGATCCAGTCGTGGCTGACGAAAGAGGGCGGGTTCTGGCCGATGTCCCGGTAGGTCACGCCATCCTGCGGGCGACGCGCCAACCATTGACTGATGAAGCGCTGGCTGAGGTTGCGGCTGTGAGAACCGTGTTCGTCCTTGCCGGCAAGGCCGGGGCGGGCGCTGGCGTCGAGGTGCAGAAGGTGCGTCATGGCGAATCTCCTCTGTGATTCAATTCATCTGTCGTTCGCGGTAAATCCAGCCTAGGGCTAGGCTGTACGAGCGACAAACGACCATTTCTTCCAACTACAGATGAGAGAAACTCAGCCATGGCGCACCGCCGCTTACCTTCGCTTTCTGCGCTGCGAGCCTTCGAAGCCGCCGCTCGCCACGAGAGCGCCAAACAGGCTGCGGAGGAGCTGTCCGTCACGGCTACGGCGATCAGCCACCAGATTCGCTCGCTGGAGGAGTCGCTCGGCGTGGCGCTGTTCCTGCGCAAACCGCGCAAGCTGGAGCTGACCGACCCGGGGCGCGAGCTGCAACAGACGCTGGAAGCCGCGTTCGACAGCATCAGCGCCACGGTCGAACGCCTGAGCGCGAAGCCCTGCCGCCAGGCGATCACCCTCAGCACCACACCGGCCATCGCGGTGCGCTGGCTGGTGCCCTGGGTGTGCCTGCTGCGCGATTCGCATCCGGATATCGACCTGCGCTTCCACACCTCCCACGAGCCGGTGGCGCTGGATGGCGTCACGGCCGACATCGCCATCCGCTACGGCGACGGCCGCTGGCCCGGGCTGGTGGCGGAGAAGCTGTTCGATAACACCTTCGTCCCTGTCTGCAGCCCGCACCTCGGCTTGCGGGATATAGCCGAGCTGCCCAAACACCCGTTGATCCATTTCCGTGCGCAAGCCGCCTTGTCCGCGCCGATTCATTGGGCGTCGTGGCAGAAACTCGCCAACGTGCCGGGGCTGGATGTGAGTGCCGGGCTGGTCTTCTCCGACGAGACCCACGCCATCTCCGCCGCCATCGGCGCGCAGGGCGTCGCCTTGATGAGCCGTCAGTTGATTGAGGATGAACTGAGGGAAGGGCGGCTGGTGCAGCCATTCGGGCCGGAGATGGAGGGCAAGCCGTTTCATCTGGTGTACCCGGAGAGCCGTCGGGATGATCCGACGGTTCGGGCGGTGAGGGAGTGGGTGATGAAGGTGCCGGGTGGGTTGTGTGAGCTGACTGGCTAGTTCACCGCAGCGTAGGGTGGAAAACGGCGAAGCCTTTTCCACGTATTTCTTCCAGATATCCTCGCTTACATCATCATTCGCTGACCTCAGCTCATCCGTAACCGCACCAGTCGATCGTATAGATGCCTTGTCATAAAGCCCGATGGAAGCTGGATCGTGGCCAGTCGACTACGCGCTCGATGAGTTTCGTCCAGCGGCTGGCATGTTGTCCTAATGCAACTCAGACATCCACTGCCAAGCGCCTTTCCGGGCCTCAAGGTTGGCAAGGTGCTCAAGTCCCAGCAATCCGTATAAATGATTTAACGATCAGTGGATGCCGGAGCTGTAACAACCACGTTGCGTCAGGAGTGGCGATCCGCGCCAAGGGTTCAATACCTCCTCTATTCATCGCGAATGGCTTCAGTGAAGGATTTGTCGATTAGCTCGCGCCGGCTGCATCTGTGCTGTAGGAAAAGCTGACAAGTTAGAGCTAATGGATCATTGGCAACAAACTCTAATTTGTTCACTGCCTGCCGCTTGCTGTCATCGCTACCGCTTCGCAGTGACTTGGCTGGTATGCCAAATATCTTCAGGCTAATCGATATGCCCAAAGCACTAAGGAAATCCTATCAGATTAGGTAGGTTGCAGCAGGCCTTGAATGATGAAACATTCGAAACTCTAAGGTGAAAGGATATAAAAATATTCTAATACTTTTAATCTTGCTAGGAACTACTTGGCCTAAGTGGCTAGATCCTACCGGTAGGAGATCGCAACCGGGCAGTAAGAAAGGGGAAGGCGGAATTATGTCTAAGCAATTAGAGCTTGACCAGGTTGGCAATACGCCAATGCATCGTGTAAGCAGTATTAATTTAAATGGAAATACTGTGTTTGCAAAATGCGAGTTTATGAATCCAACGGGAAGTCATAAGGATCGGACCTTCTTGTATATGGTAAATAAATTAGAGTCTGAGGGGAAGATAAGGCCAGGGATGACTCTCGTTGACTGCTCGACCGGTAATGGGGGAGCCGCTCTTGCCTGGGTTGGAAAAAAGAAAGGATATGATGTAAAAATATTTATGCCAGAGGGTATGACTGATGAGCGTAAAGCCCAGATATACGAATATGGTGCGGAACTATTTGAGACGGAAAAATCTTTGTTCTTGAATGGGGCTGTTCAGGCTGCCCAGGATTTTGTTAGGGGAAAAGATCCAAGGGAGATTTATTTTCTGGATCAGGGTTCGAATCTTCTTAATAAGGCTGCATGGCTAGAATGCGGCAATGAAATTGTTAGATACCTTGAGTCGGAGGATGTTGTCCCTGACTATTTTGTGTGCTCAATAGGAACTGGTGGCACTTTTTCGGGGATATCGGAAGTGTTGAAGTCTCGTTTTCCTAACATAAGTACAGTAGGTATTGAGGTCGATAAGTCAGCGCCTTTGTATGCGAAGAAAAATAATATGGAGTTTACGCATGCCCCACACAATATGATGGGTTTGGGGGCGGGTGTGCTTTCTAGTAATACAAATGAATCGGTTGTGGATAATATAGTGATAGTCAATGGGGAGAAATCTTGGAGTCGAATGAAACAGTTTATTGTGGAAGAAAATCTAGGGATTGGACCTACCTGTGGAGCGAATTTGCTTGTTTGTGAAGAATTGTGCCGCATGCTTCAAAGTAAGGTGGTTATAACTTTATTTTTTGATTCCTCTTGGAAGTATAAAAGTCGTTGGTCTGGTGTTTATCCTGAATACTCAGTAAGTTAATTATGACGCGAGGGTATGAAAATGCTTCTGAAAAGCGTATATGCGGCGGCAAGAGTTGTGAAGTCAGGGAAGCACCTAACAACTGTAAACGAATTTACGGATCAGCTTCCGGCTCTTAGGCCAACGGTTTTGTGGGAAGCTGCCTTAGCTGTAATGCAAGTCGGAGATTTAAAAGTAACTAAAATAGTTACTGAGGAAGATAAGGGTGCCCCCTTAGCAACCTTGGTTTCAGTGATGTCGAATACTCCACTTGCGATTGCGCGTTGGTACCCCTATGGTCTAGATTCTTACAATGAGGTAAAAGTTGAGTTGGAGTCGGAGTATTTCCAGGGGGTCTTATATTTGAATGGAATTGTGCCTGGGGATAAGGTTGCAATTATTGATGATACTATTAGTACCGGAGGAGCTTTGATAGCCCTTGTCAAAGCAATACGGGCTGCGGGGGCTGAGGTTAGCGAAATTATTTGTGTTGTTGAGAAAGTTGAAAATGGTGGTGTGGCCAGAGTATTAGAAGCAACCGGATTGCATGTCAAAACTGTGCTCAAGATTTTCGTAACTGAAAATGGTGTTGAGGTACTCGAAGATGCAAAGCATTCTTGAAAACTATCACTCCGTTAAAAATGAGATCCAAGCAGCATCAGTATTAAAGCCTAAATGTCGCCTCGTAGTGGTGTCAAAGTTTCAAGGGGCTGATAGAATACGTCTATTATTAGCTGAGGGACATAGGGTTTTTGGGGAAAGCAGATTAGAAGAAGCGCTTGGGAAATGGCCCTCTTTATTACAGGATTTCCCCGATACTAAGCTGCATTATATTGGTGCCCTGCAGTCACGAAAAATCAAAGATATCGTCCGGATGTTTGATGTTGTTCAGTCTATAGACAGAGTAGAAGCTGCTGCCCGGATAGCACGCGAAATTGTTGCGCAAGGTCGAAATTTGTCATGTTTTATTCAAGTAAATATTGGAAGGGAGCCTCAGAAGTCGGGGGTTTTTCCGGAGCATTTTGAGCGCTTGTTTCGGCAGTGTGTTGATGAGTATGCCTTAAAGATATCCGGCGTTATGTGTATTCCTCCTGCATGTGAAAAGCCTGCCCCTTATTTTTCGAGAATGAAAGCCATTCAGGAGCGATTTGATCTTCCCGAGTTAAGCATGGGGATGAGTAGTGATTATCTAACGGCTATAGAATATGGTGCTACAATAGTAAGAGTAGGGGCGAAAATTCTTGGCTCACGCTAGTTGACCACAGTAGAATGCAGATTTATTTGCGGTAATTTTGATTTGCGGCTTGGAGATTTGAGGTCTGGCTTTTTGATAGTGGCTTTCAGTAAGTATGAAATTATATTTTTTGTAAAACATTGCTATCAATGGAAAGGAAATGCATAAGAGTGCCTCTGGATTGCCAGTGTTTGCTTGTTTTTGTTTGGCTATTTCTATGTTTATGGTTGGAGCTAATATTGCCATTGGAAAGCTGGTGATTTTAGAGCTTCCTGTTTTTCTTTTTGCGGTTTTGCGATTTTTCATTGCTAGCGTGGTATTGCTCCCCGGGATGTTTCGATCGTCATTTCGACAGGGGCTAAATTTCTATGCGTGGCGTGGGCTTTTTATTCAATCTTTTTTCGGTTGTTTTTTGTTTAGCATATTTATGTTGTATGGTGTGAAGTATACAACCGCAATGAGTGCTGGGGTTATAACAAGCGCTCTTCCGTCCATAATAGCTCTGTTGGCTTGGGTATGGTTGCGTGAGCGAACACATGGCCGAGGAATAGTAGCAATTATTTTTGCGGTTACTGGTATAGCTGTTTTGAACCTACAAGATGCCGCTTTCTCCGGCACAATGACTGTTCTAGGGAATGCCTTGGTGCTGGGGGCCGTTTTGGCTGAGGCAATTTTTGCTGTTTTTTCTCGACACTTATCTCTTACAGTACATCCGTGGAGTATGGCGTTTGGCGTTAATGTTGTTGGATTTATCTTGTTTATGCCTTTAGCTATTCCACAAGCAATAAGATTCAATTGGACTGGCCCATCTGCAGAGCTTTGGGGTTGGGTTGTATTTTATTCTATCACTGCAAGTGTTCTTTCATTTCTATTTTGGTATAGGGGGATTTCGCAGGTTCCGGCAAGCGTAGCTGGATTATTTACTGGCGTGATGCCTATCAGCGCAGCGTTGATAGGTTTCGGAGTGTTAAGTGAGATTTTGTCATTTGGCCAGCTTTTAGGCATGGTTCTGGTTATTTTGGCAATATTATTAGGTGCTAGCCAGAAAGCGATTTAGTAACCATGATGCCTCTCTAAGCTATTATTTTTGTGCCACCTGTGGTTGGTTTTGAAAAAATAGCCATATGTTGGCTTCCTCCTTCAGCGATTTTGGATGTGGTCAATCAATCCAGAATCCCCAAACCATCCGCGTTTCCTGGTTCATAGCCGCTACGGGTAGTCGCGGCACTCCCTTTTCGCATTCAGACGAGCTTTACCTGCGGTGGCCAGCACATGCTGGCGTACTTTGGTGTGGCCGAACTGGTGCTTGATCATCTGGGATGGGCGATCTTGGCTCTAGCTGTTTCTTGGCTTTCTCTATCGTGCGCCTTCGGTGCCCAGAGCTTGCCATGTTTCTTGTGGCTGTTGCAGATGGTTTGTGACGGTGACGATCTCATGCTCGGGATGCTTTTCGATCTTGGCATATCTGGTGCGTTTCTGGGGTACGCTTGCCTCCTTGTTCTTGAGCAGACTCGGCGTATGATCCACATAGCGTCAACGATTGCGCTCTGGCACAGCGTGGCCATTAGCGGATAAGCTGGATGATTGCGGCCATTTTTATTTCTCAGTAACGTGGCATGATCAGCACAATCAAATCTCGGAGTCACCTGATCCCTCTTGAATCGGCTATTTCTTAGAGCGACTACTTAGGCCAATTCGTGGCTTTGAATCTATGGAGATGGCTAGTCTAAGCCATTAGTCGTATATGCACAGCGAGCTGGGGCGAGCATTCTCGACCATAGCTGTGTTGTTAGTTCTATCCGAGCAGATTTTAGGCGCGCAGGCGTTGTGTTTTGAGTGTATTCGTTAAAACTTGTGCTCAAGTATGCGGATTCATTCGGAATTGCATTCTTTGATTTCGTGTTCTCTGCGTCTAATTGGCGAGTAAAGCTTCAGAACAGGGCTGCATTTTGCAAGTGCCTTACGCGTCTATGCTAATTGAACTATGACAGCAAGCCAGCAAATGGCTCCACAGCTTTTAGTAGTATCAGCGCTAACGGCGCTATGAGATGTCTGTTGGAGCAAACATGCCCATAGACAGATGATAGCGAGCCTATATGTACGATTTTTCCGAACTCTTAACTGCCACGAGCTTGACGGAGTGGTTCTCTAAGCTTGTTCGCCTATCCGCAAGTGTCAATGCAGAGCAGGTTCTCTTCGCGCTAAAAAAGGAGAAGCTGGCTCCTAATGACAATGCGATAATTCTCAGCACCTATCCCAGTGAATGGCGTCAGAAATACGACGAAAATGGGTATGCTTCTGTCGATCCCGTAGTTCAGAAGAGTTTTGCTTCAGCTTTACCAATCCTCTGGGACCGGAGCATATATGAGACGTTTGAGCAGTTAGCATTCTATGAAGAGGCTGCGGCCTACGGTTTGATTCAAGGAATCACTTTGCCTCTGCACGGGCCGGGGGGCGAAACCGGCCTATTAAGCTTTAAATTTACTCTTTCAGACAGGATGAATTATACAAAAAACATTGAACGTTATCTGCCAATAGCCTCGTTGCTTAGAGATTACGCTATATCCAGCAGTACAGCGCTGCTCAAGCTAGATCAGAAGCAGAAGGTGAACCTAACGCGCAGAGAATACGAGGTACTAAAATGGTGTGCTGTAGGTAAAACCGCTTGGGAAACATCAATAATTTTGTCGTGTAGTGAAGCAACCATTAATTTTCATTTGAAAAATGTACGGAGGAAGTATGGTGTTGATTCCAAAGGGTTGGCGGTTGTAAGAGCAATACAGGGAGGAGATATAATTATTTGATGGTTGCTCTTCGGTTTAGGCATGGTGCGACAGTGGTTTTGTGGTTGGTAGGTGTGCGAGGGGAGTAAGTACAATATTGATAGAGATCTTCGTCGTCAATAATTCCTGCGAGATAGAGCTCTGCTAGTAGTAATACCGGTGAAGATATTTGACTGGTGCATTCAATTCGACTTGCTCCGGCTTGACTGATGCCAAATTTCATCCAGAATTCGCTTTGGCTTTGCTTTCTTAATAACCTCAGGCTTCGCATGCGCTCAATTATTAAATTGGCCCGCTTTCCCACGTTTTGCATGTATCACCTCCTGCTAAACAAGTTACTCTATCTCTCTGTACTTTAATAAGTAAGCTATCAGGATTGATAGCTGTTCCTATTTATTCATATTGAATAATGTGCACCTTCATTCTACGCGAGGTGCTGACTATGTATATAAAGATAGGGAAGCGTACGGAGTTTACCGAAATCCAATTGCGCGAAATGTATAGCCTGAGGGCTGAGGTGTTTAAGCATAAAAAGGGGTGGGAAGTACAGGTCATTGACGGTATGGAGCTAGATGGGTACGACGCGCTTGACCCCTATTATGTAATTGCTAACAGATCAATAGATAATAGAGTCAGCGGTTGTTGGAGGATCATACCGACTGTGCGCCCCTATATGCTTGAACATACATTTCCAGAGCTTCTTTATGGGCAGTGTGCACCAAAAGCAGCGAGCATTTGGGAATTGAGTAGGTTTGCTATTATCGCCGAGCAAAACAGGTCGATGGCATTTTCGGACATAACGCTAGAAGTGATAAGAAAAGTATTTGAGTTTGGTGTTAGTCAAGGAGTCTCTGAGTTTGTGACGGTAACGGTCCCAGGAATTGAGCGCATGCTCAGGCGTCAGGGCTTGGTTATCCGACGATATGGCCCCCCCATTCAAGTGGGAGTGGAAAGGGCTGTGGCCATCATGATTAAACTTAACAAAGTATCACTTGCCGCGGTTGGGATTGTAGATCAAGAGAAATTGCAGAATCAAGAGCTGGCGGCGTGACCATGTGAATAACAACCTGCCAAGTGCGGTGGGTTGTTATTAATATAAAGTATTGCAAACAATACTGCCTGTCGATATTCTGTCCCTAGATAAAAGTCGGAGATATTTATGGAGTTAGGCCCACCTCTGTCTGCCGCAGGTTATAACGATTTATTTTTAATAGTGGCGTTGTCGGGTAATCCGTAACGGGGATAAGTGGAGTGTTGCCCGTGCTACAGAGCTAATCCCGTAGGATGGACAGTGCCTGATTCATACGCGGTGTGGTCGAAAGGCGCGCTGCTGGATAAGCGGAGTGTTATCTAGCGTCATCACGTTTTTCTATCGATAATTGCCGAGCGTGGCGTGGAAAATGGCGAAAGCTTTTCCCTTCTATGCATTATATAGGGGACTTACTTTAAGATAAGGTTATATCAGGAGTATTAATGTTTAGAAAGATTTTTGATGGTGCCTTACTTTTAGCCCTGTTGACCGGGTTTCTGTTTTGTGCTGGCACAGCTAAGAGACACGGATACTTTCTGATGCTTGGCCTTGATTCTGATGTGTTGGGAGTCGATACGGCAGCCATTTTATATAACGGGTTGTTGATTTCTTACGGTCCTGTTTTTATTTTCGCACTTGGCTTGTTTCTTTGTGTTTTTGTATATTCCTATCTTATATTGCCGGCATATATAGACTATGGTCGCAGCTCTTTTGGGCGAAGGAGGAAGCTTATTAAGTTGAGACGATTGTGTTTGGGGAAGAGAAAAGATACTTTGGTGGAAAAGAAGGCAAAGCGCTTGGTGGTGAGTTTTGGTATTGTATTGATTTTGTTGATGGCTTTCTTGTTTTTCTTGGCTTCAATGGAGAGTAAAGGGAGGACTCAGGCTGCAGATATATTGGTGACTGCTAAAGGTGATGATTCGGCAAAGAATACTAAAGTCAGGATTCTTGGACAGGATATCAGTTACGTTTTGCTCGCATGTGGCTCAAGGAATTGTGCTGCATTGAATCCATTATCTATGGAGGTCCAGTATTTCTCGCAAGATAAAGGGTTCTCATACGTTGTGGAATAAGTTACTAGCTCACCAATCGAAGGGTATTGGTAGCGCTATATATTGTGCTCGATTAGTTTTATCGTGTGGAAAAACGTAACCACTCCACAAGCCTCGTCTCCCTTTGACGAGGCCCTCTATCAGGATGCTGTTCGCGGGCAGTTCCACGGCGGCATTATTAAGTTAATTATCTTTAACCCTTTTTTGATACCAGTCAGTACAATACCTTTCTATATCCCAGCTGCTAGTGGAACGTATTGATTTCATAGTGGGTGTCTTAGGCAATGTGTTTATAATCTCTTCTATTTTGTTTGCTAGCGGAGGGGCAACCGTTTTCCAACTTTGGTGTGCGTACAATAAGAAATAGAGGTAATCTTCGCTGCCTGATATTTTCAGCGTTTCGCCGATCCAGCTAAATGCATATCCTTTATTAAGCTCTTCATCTGCGGTGTTGTCTTTTGATATCAGAAGTGCTGATTTTGCATAACAGTTCAATGCATCTTCATATCTTTCCATAAAGTGAAGGCATCTTCCGGTATTTCCATATAGTGTATATGGTACTTCGCTATTAAAAGAGTTTGGAGATATGATTTCCTCAAGCTCGTAGCTGGATAAGAAGAAGTTTAGAGCGAGATTTATATTTTTTGCTATTTTCGAGTCTCTGTAAGCAAGATTTAATCGATGTTTCGCCGACCATATATCAGAGTCCCCACTCCTCGATATTAAGTGCTGGGCTTCTTCGCCGCACTTTATAGCGTCTGCGAAATTTCCATTGTACCAATGAAGGTGTGTGTATAATGATAAAGAAAGTATGTATTCGTTGTTTTTTCCGGCGATAGAGGTCTTGTAGCTTTCTAGATGTTTTGTTGCGGAGCTGTTGTCTCCATAGTCAATGATAGATGTGATGGCTTCGTTTATGAATTTTGGAAGGTTTTTTATTTGGCTTGTGTTTCTTTTGCTCCATTGTAATCCGTCTAGCAAAAGGCACGATAAGCGTACAAATTCTTCTATGTAGCCTGACCTGATTATTGCGTCATGTATTTCAAGTAGTAAGGCTATGGCGTCGTTATATTCTTTGTTGTTTATTTGGAGTTCAATTTTATTGGACCAGGATTTGAACTCGCCGAGGCTTAGTATTTGGTTGAGTCGAGGCTTTAGAAGTACGATTACTCTATCGTAATAGCTAATGAATAAAGATATGTATTTTTTTTGTTCGTGCGATGGGAAATTAGTTTTGATGAATTCTTTGACAAGTGGGTGCAGTTCTAGATACGACTCTTCACCCTTTACTACTATAAGATGAAGGTCTTTCAGTGTTCTTAGGGATTTTGAGAATTGATTATAGTTTAATTCGCTGCCAATGATCTTTGATATTTCCTCTTCAGTTTCAGAGGTGACTGCCTCCGCTAGAGTTCGCAGTAATATCTTTTGCTTGCTATTAAGGCTGTCCCATATCTCCCTCAAGATTCGCTCTGAAAGAAATGAGCTCTCAGATGGTGCTGTAATGTGTTTCTTTTCAATTTTTAATAAAAAATCGTCAACCTCGCGTAACCCTCTCTTGGCTTGAGCTAATATCAAGGATATCCATAGTGCATGACCGTCTGTAAATTTATGGGCCCGCTCGGCGATTTGCTCTATATGAGTACTGCCTATTGGTAGCTTTGATGAACTAAATAATTGAAGGACATCTTCTTTAGTTAGACCTGAAAGGCGAAGCTGTAAAAAGTCGACTCCGGCATAATGAATGAAAGGTCGACAGGTGAAAATAAATTTTGAGTTGTGGTGGTTTTTTAATGCTAGCTCTACAAGCTTTCCTATATTGCCTATGGGTTCGAATTTTTCAAGGTCAATATAGGAGTCTACATTGTCGAAAACAAAAAGGCAGCTTTTATCCTTTAGTTCTCTAAAGAAAATATTTATTAGCGTGTCGGTTTCAAGTCCTACCAGGTTTTCATGGGTTATATTGTTATAAGTTATTCTCTCTATGATGTTTATGATTTTTAAGTCGAAGTTGTGTTCTTGTTCCTTGAAGTCTCTCCAGTCTATGATTTCATATTTCTCAGATTTTTTACTTTGTTCGCTATAGTATGCAGCTAGAGAGGATTTACCTTCTCCTCCGATACCAGTGATAAAAAATACTTTAAAACTATCATCAATTCCTAAAGAGCGAAGCTCTGAGTCACGCCCTACCCAGTAGTCAATATTGGGTGGTATGTCTGTCCCTTCGTTTTTTAGCTCAAGCTCACTGCTTTTGTCCTCAAGCTGTTTCGAGGTCTCCTCAGGCAACTGCTGCAATGGCATAGGAGCTTGTTTTATATTGAGTAGATTGTCTATTAGCTCTTCTACTTCGTCATTTTTTGAAAGTTTAATTTTACTTATTCCATCGAATTCTCTCTCTGCAGTGGTTGCCCAGAAATGAGGGCGACCGAAACCGGAGTATAATGTTGATATCTTTTCAAATAATTTCTCTACATATGGATCGTTAAAGCTAAAGCCAATAAAGAGGCAGCTGCAGCTCGAGAATATCTTTTCAAGCTGGAATTTACCTAGTGTATTTCCGGAGTACAGCCTTATGTAGTCGTCGTTAAATACTATGCAACTATCGAGGCGGGAGATGTCGCCATGTATTTTTAATATGAACTCGCTCTGTGTGTCTATTTTGGATAGATTGTATGCGCTGCTGGTATCAATTACAGTGGCAGATTCTGAGTTATATTCTATTAGTTTATCATAGTTTGTGGTTATGATTTTATTTGAGATTTTACATAGTTTCTTGTGTATTTCGCTTTGGACTCCGTTGCTTAATTTTTTTTCAAAGCTCTCGTATATTTGCTTCTTGTACTTGTCTTTTAACTTTTCAAGTACCTCAATCGGTGAAAGTATTCCAACCTCAAGGTTTTGCTCGTACACATTGGCGTTTGGGATCCTATCTCTATTGTCAGTTAAAAATATTTTTACTAAATCTGCCCAAGTTGGTAGTCCTGCATTTGTTGAAAAGCCAGATCCAACAAAAAGCACAAGTGTGTTATTTTGCACTGATTCTTTAAGATCAAATGGGATGTTCATTTAACTTCTCTAGAAAAAAGCCCCGCACTAGGCGGGGCTTTTAAGTTAAATCCCAACATCCATGGCAGGTGTAGGGTTAATCTACGCCAATGTCAGTTGGCCATCAATCCCAGCTCAAAGCCCCACCCGTCTGATACTCAATCACCCGCGTCTCGAAGAAGTTCTTCTCCTTCTTCAGGTCCATGATCTCGCTCATCCACGGGAACGGGTTGGTGGTGCCTGGATACTCTTCCTTCAGACCAATCTGCGTCAGGCGGCGGTTGGCGATGAACTTGAGGTAGTCCTCCATCATCGCGGCGTTCATGCCGAGCACGCCACGGGGCATGGTGTCACGGGCGTATTCGATTTCCAGCTGGGTGCCCTGGAGGATCATCTGGGTCGCTTCGTCCTTCATCTCGGCGTCCCACAGGTGCGGGTTCTCGATCTTGATCTGGTTGATCATGTCGATGCCGAAGTTCAGGTGCATGGACTCGTCGCGCAGGATGTACTGGAACTGCTCGGCGGTGCCGGTCATCTTGTTGCGGCGGCCCATGGAGAGGATCTGGGTGAAGCCGCAGTAGAAGAAGATGCCTTCGAGTACGCAGTAGTAGGCGATGAGGTTGCGCAGGAACTGCTTGTCGGTCTCCGGGGTGCCGGTCTGGAAGGTCGGGTCGGAGATGGAACGGGTGTACTTGAGGCCCCAGCTGGCCTTTTTCGCGACGCTGGGGATCTCGTGGTACATGTTGAAGATCTCGCCTTCATCCATGCCCAGCGACTCGATGCAGTACTGGTAGGCGTGGGTGTGGATCGCCTCTTCGAAGGCCTGGCGCAGGATGTACTGGCGGCACTCGGGGTTGGTGATCAGGCGATAGGTGGCCAGCACGAGGTTGTTGGCGACCAGGCTGTCGGCGGTGGAGAAGAAGCCGAGATTGCGCTTGACGATGCGGCGCTCGTCTTCGCTGAGGCCGTCCTTGCTCTTCCACAGGGCAATGTCGGCGTTCATGTTCACTTCCTGCGGCATCCAGTGGTTGGCGCAACCATCCAGATACTTCTGCCAGGCCCAGTCGTACTTGAAGGGGACGAGCTGGTTGAGGTCGGCGCGGGCGTTGATCATGCGCTTCTCGTCGACGCGCACGCGGGCGGCTTCGCCTTCCAGTTCGTTGAGGCCTTCGCGCACGTCCAGTTCGTCCAGCGCACGCTTGGCGCGGGCGATGGCGTCGGAGTCGTCAGCGGCAACGGCGCGGGCTTCTTCCACGGAGCCGGCGGCTTCGTTGTCCAGCTTGGCGGCGGTCTGGCTCGCCGGCTGCGCGGCTGCGGTGGCCGGCGCGGCGGTGGTGGTTTCTTCTTCGTCGAATTCGTCCCAGCTCAGCATGTGCGGTTGCTCCTGATTGGGGACCGGGCATGGCCGGTCGGATGTATGGGTGGCTTTTGGTTGTGCACGCAAAAGCGCGGAAATTGTTGGTCGCGGTCGACCATGAGTGGGTCGCATCGGTGGATGCGGAAAGCGGCATCCACCCTACGAAACAGGCCACTCGGTGCGAGCGTGCAGCTGAGCGAGTGGCTGCAAGGCGCCCGGCAGGAGGAGCCCCTGAGCGTACTGATGTACGCAATGGGGGCCGACTCGCCGGGCAACGTCGCAGCCGCCGTTCAGATGCGCGCGACTTTCTTACTGACAGGCTTCGCAGTCGGGGTTATCGATGGAACAGGCCTGCGGTACCGGTGCCGGCTTCGGTTCAGCACTCAGGCTTTCGTCGATCACCGAGCTCACGGCGTTCAGCTTGCCGGTGTTGATGGTGGACTTCTCGGTGCTGGTCGCGGCCAGGGCACGGAGGTAGTAGGTGGTCTTCAGACCGCGGAACCACGCCATGCGGTAGGTCACGTCGAGTTTCTTGCCCGAGGCGCCGGCGATGTAGAGGTTCAGCGACTGGGCCTGGTCGATCCACTTCTGGCGGCGGCTGGCGGCCTCGACGATCCACTTGGTTTCCACTTCGAAGGCGGTGGCGTACAGGTCCTTCAGGTCCTGCGGGATGCGTTCGATCTGCTGCACGGAGCCGTCGTAGTACTTGAGGTCGTTGACCATCACTGGATCCCACAGGCCGCGGGCCTTGAGGTCGTGGACCAGGTAGGGGTTGATCACGGTGAACTCGCCGGACAGGTTCGACTTGACGTACAGGTTCTGGTACGTCGGCTCGATGGACTGCGACACGCCAACGATGTTGGAGATGGTCGCGGTCGGCGCGATGGCCATGATGTTGGAGTTGCGGATGCCTTTCTTGACGCGCTCGCGCACCGGCGCCCAGTCCAGCGATTCGGACAGGTCGACGTCGATATACTTCTGGCCACGGGCCTCGATGAGGATCTGCTGGGAATCCAGCGGCAGGATGCCCTTGGACCACAGTGAGCCGTCGAAGCTGGAGTAGGCGCCGCGCTCGTCGGCCAGGTCGCAGGAGGCCTGGATGGCGTAGTAGCTGATGGCTTCCATGGACTTGTCGGCGAAGTCGATGGCGGCATCGGAACCGTAGGCGATGTGCTGCAGGTACAGGGCGTCCTGGAAGCCCATGATACCCAGGCCCACCGGGCGGTGCTTGAAGTTGGCGTTCTGCGCCTGCGGCACGCTGTAGTAGTTGATGTCGATGACGTTGTCGAGCATGCGCACGGCGGTGCGCACGGTGCGCTCCAGCTTGGCCGCGTCCAGCTTGCCGTCATTGATGTGGTTGACCAGGTTGATCGAGCCCAGGTTGCAGACGGCGATCTCATCCTTGTTGGTGTTCAGGGTGATCTCGGTGCACAGGTTGGAGCTGTGCACTACGCCCACATGCTGCTGCGGGCTGCGCAGGTTGCACGGGTCCTTGAAGGTCAGCCACGGGTGGCCGGTCTCGAACAGCATCGAGAGCATCTTGCGCCACAGGTCCTTGGCCGGCAGGGTCTTGAACAGCTTGATCTTGCCGTACTTGGTCAGCTCCTCGTAGTACTCGTAACGCTCCTCGAAGGCGCGGCCGGTGAGGTCGTGCAGGTCGGGTACGTCGGACGGGGAGAACAGGGTCCAGGGGCCGTCATCGAACACGCGCTTCATGAACAGGTCCGGAATCCAGTTGGCGGTGTTCATGTCGTGGGTACGGCGACGGTCGTCACCGGTGTTCTTGCGCAGCTCGAGGAATTCCTCGATGTCCAGGTGCCAGGTTTCCAGGTAGGCGCAGACCGCGCCCTTGCGCTTGCCGCCCTGGTTGACCGCCACGGCGGTGTCGTTGACCACTTTCAGGAACGGCACGACGCCCTGGCTCTTGCCGTTGGTGCCCTTGATGTAGGCGCCCAGCGCGCGTACCGGGGTCCAGTCGTTGCCCAGGCCGCCGGCGAATTTGGACAGCAGGGCGTTGTCGCGGATGGAGTCGTAGATGCCGCCCAGGTCGTCCGGCACGGTGGTCAGGTAGCACGAGGACAGCTGCGGACGCAGGGTGCCGGCGTTGAACAGGGTCGGCGTCGAGGCCATGTAGTCGAAGGACGACAACAGGTTGTAGAACTCGATGGCGCGCGCTTCTTTCTGCTCTTCCTCGATGGCCAGGCCCATGGCCACGCGCATGAAGAAGATCTGCGGCAGCTCGAAGCGGACGTTGTCCTTGTGGATGAAGTAGCGGTCGTAGAGGGTCTGCAGGCCGAGGTAGGTGAACTGCTGGTCGCGCTCGTGATCGAGCGCCGCGCCCAGCTTGGCCAGGTCATAGCCCTTCAGCTTGGCATCGAGCAGTTCGAACTCGACGCCTTTCTCGATGTAGGCCGGCAGGGCCTTGGCGTAAAGATCGGCCATCTCGTGGTGAGTGGCGGACTCGGCTACGCCGAGGAAGCCCAGGGCTTCGGCACGCAGGGTGTCCATCAGCAGGCGCGCGGTGACCTGGCTGTAGTTCGGCTCGCGCTCGACAAGGGTGCGGGCGGTCATCACCAGCGCGGTGTTGACGTCCTTCTCGGCCACTCCGTCGTAGAGGTTCTTCAGGGTTTCACGCTCGATCAGCGCGCCATCGACTTCGGCCAGGCCTTCGCAGGCCTCGGTGATGATGGTCTGCAGGCGGCCCATGTCCAGCGGCTGCTGGCTGCCATCGGCGCGGGTGACGCGGATGCTCGGGTGCGGCTGGGCGATCTCGCCGGCAACGCTGGCGCTCTTGCGCTCCTGGGCGCGGGCTTCGCGGTAGATCACGTAGTCGCGGGCGACCTTCTGCTCGCCGGCGCGCATCAGGGCCAGTTCGACCTGGTCCTGGATCTCCTCGATGTGGATGGTGCCGCCCGACGGCATGCGGCGCTTGAAGGTGGCGGTGACCTGCTCGGTCAGGCGCGCGACGGTGTCGTGGATGCGCGAGGACACGGCGGCGTTGCCGCCTTCCACCGCGAGAAAGGCCTTGGTGATGGCAACGGTGATCTTGTCGTCGGTGTAGGGCACGACGGTACCGTTGCGCTTGATCACGCGCAGCTGGCCCGGGGCGGTGGCCGCCAGATCCGGGGTATCGGCTGAAAGCGGGTTCTCGCGAGTGGATTGGTTCTGCATGGGGGCTCCGGATTCTCTCTGGTCGCGGTATTCGTTCTGTGCCGGGCTCGGGTGAGCCCGGGCATTCCTTACTACATGACTGCATGAAGCATGCCCCGGCGGGCCGGCGCATGCGGTGTCGCAAAAAAAGGGATGACCCGACCTTCCCAGGTGGAGTCGACGTCCCGGAAGAATAGTCAGGCTGGATGAACTGTCAACACAATATGTTGTGTTTCTAGTCGATTCCTAGCACAGCTGCTTGGTCCGGGATTGGAGTCGCTGGCCAGCCGTCAGGACGCTGCATTCAGGCTTGACGGGAGGCGGATAAAGGTTGTTTCAGGTAGCGGAGAGAGGGGCTGCACGCTCGGCCTCTGGTGCTTCCGTGATTGTGTCGCAGTGCGCCTTCCACCCCAACATCTAGGGGGTAGGAAGCGAAGGGGCGACAAGATAATGCTGGCCCGGCGCCAATGCAAGGCGCATTGCCGGGATAAGCTGTGGATAACATGTGTGTGTTTTGTGGGTGAAATGCGCCACTGCCGGTACAGCCCGCATGGTATCGGCGCTTGCCCGGAAACCGACGAAATACGCATCGTTGAGGCATCTTCTTCCGTGGCGGCGCGACACTATATGTTGTGTTTGTTTCAGTACGGTTTTTCGGCCTCGTCTGGCATCCGGCCTTGGGTACAATGGCCGCCGTTCAGCGGGTGCCTGATGGATCACGGGAGGGCGGGGGATGGAACAAGAAGCGTGGCGGATTCTCATCGTCGAGGATGATCGGCGGCTGGCCGAGTTGACCCAGGAATACCTGCTGGCGAACGGCGGTTTCGAGGTCGCCATCGAGGCCGATGGCGCCCGCGCCGCCGAGCGCATCATCGAGGAGCGCCCGGACCTGGTGGTGCTCGACCTGATGTTGCCCGGCGAGGATGGCCTGTCGATCTGCCGCCGGGTGCGCGACCGCTACGACGGGCCGATCCTCATGCTCACCGCCCGCGCCGACGACCTGGATCAGGTGCTGGGACTGGAAACCGGCGCCGACGACTATGTCTGCAAGCCGGTGCGGCCGCGCCTGTTGCTGGCCCGCATCCGCGCCCTGTTGCGCCGCCGCGAGGGCCTCGAGGTGCCTCCCGCGGCCGTCAAGCGCCTGCAGTTCGGCCCGTTGGTGGTCGATAGTGCCCTGCGCGAAGCCTGGCTGCGCGAGCAGCCGATCGAGCTGACCGGCGCGGAGTTCGATCTGCTCTGGCTGTTGACCTCCAATGCCGGGCGCATCCTCTCGCGCGAGGAAATCTTCGCCCAGTTGCGCGGCATCGAGTACGACGGCCAGGATCGCTCCATCGATGTGCGCATTTCGCGCATCCGGCCGAAGATCGGCGACGATCCGGAGCATCCGCGGCTGATCAAGACGGTGCGCGGCAAGGGCTATCTGTTCGTTCCCGAGGCGGCCGAAGCGCTGCGATGAATTCCATTTTCCTGCGCATCTATGGCGGTGTGCTGGCGGTGCTGGTGCTGGTGGCGCTGCTCGGCACCGGCGGCCTGCAGTTGCTCAACGAGGTGCGCGCGGACGCGCATCGCGAGCGCCTGGCCGGCGGCACCTTCCGTCTGATGGCGCACAACATGAGCAGCATGACGCCCGTCGAGCGGCGCCAGGCGGCGAACCTCTGGGGGCGGTTGCTGGGGATTCCGCTGCGGGTGCGCACGCTGGACGATGTCAGCCTGGACAGCCGGCTGGAGGCACGCCTGCTGCGCGGGCAGGTGCTGGTCGAGCAGATTCGTCCGCGCAGCACCACGGTGTTCAGCCTGGTCAGTGCCCGGGATCGGCTGGTGCTTACCGGCGAGGTGGAGCAGGTCAGCGAGCAGCTGGCGCGCGCCACCATCTACCTGCTGATCGACGAGCTGATCCGCTACCCCGAGGCCGAGCAGCCGCGGCGCCTGGCCACGCTGAAACAGGCGCGCGGTTTCGGTTTCGACCTGGAACTGGTGACGCGCGACAGCGCCAACCTGGACGACGATCAGCGCCGCCGTCTCGACGAGGGCGACACGGTGATGGCGCTGGACCGGGGGGGCGAAGCCGTTCGCGTATTCGCCGCGATCGCCGGAACCGGCTGGATCATGCAGCTGGGGCCGCTGTATCCGCTCAATCCCTACCCGCCGCAGTTGCTGCTGCTGATCGGCGTGCTCGGCCTGTCGCTGATCGGCCTGACGGTCTACCTGCTGGTGCGCCAGCTGGAGCAGCGGCTGAGCGAACTAGAGGGCGCAGCCACGCGCATCGCCGCCGGTAACCTGGAAACCCGCGTGCCGGATGCCGGCACCGACTCGGTCGGTCGGTTGGCGGCGGCGTTCAACGGCATGGCCAAGCACCTGCAACGTCTGCTGGCGGTGCAGCGTGAGATGGTCAGCGCGGTGGCCCACGAGCTGCGTACGCCGGTGGCGCGCCTGCGCTTCGGCCTGGAGATGAGTGCCGAGGCGGCAAGCGACGAGGCGCGCCGCAAGTACCTGGAAGGCATGGACGGCGATATCGACGACCTCGATGCGCTGGTCGACGAGATGCTGGTGTATTCCCGCCTCGAGCGTGGCTCGCCGACGCTGAAGTTCCAGCGGGTCGATCTGCGCGCGCTGGTGGATCAGGTGATCGGCGAGCTGGCGCCGCTGCGGCCGGATATCGACGTCGCGCGTGGCGACTGCGTCGCGGCCGCGGATGGCAGCTGCTGGGCCGAGGCGGAACCGCAGTATCTGCGCCGCGCCCTGAGCAACCTGATCAGCAACGCCATGCGCCATGCCGAGCACCGGGTACGGGTCGGCTTCGCCATCGAGGCGCAGCAGGTGCGGCTGGACGTGGACGACGACGGTCCCGGCGTGCCGGAGGAGGACTGGGAGAAGGTGTTCACGCCGTTCCTGCGCCTGGACGACAGCCGCACCCGCGCCTCGGGCGGGCATGGGCTCGGCCTGTCCATCGTGCGGCGCATCATCTACTGGCACGGCGGCCGCTCGCAGCTGGCGCACAGCGAGCTGGGCGGCGCCCGTTTCAGCCTGGTCTGGCCGCGACGCCGGCCGGATTGAGCGAGGCGTCGGTGGTTGTGGTTGAGTCGGGCTCGAGGGCGGATGAGCGGGTTCGGCCCAGGTGTTGCTCTGCCGGTTCGTTTGTTGGGCTTCGCAGGCTCAACCCAACCTACGACCGGGTTTCGGCTCTGTAGGTTGGGTTGAGCGTAGCGAAGCCCAACGAGGGTGATGCCAGGCGATACGTTCGTGCGAGTTGGGCTTCGGCGCCGGGCGCCTCAACCCAACCTGCACGCCATTCAGTTCACCATGGGCGCGATGTCCGGAATGCGGCGCATGCAGCGTCATCCCCCGGTGATCTGCGGCTTCAACGTATCTTCCCGTCCTGCAGCTGCAGCTCCTCCTTGGCGAAGTCGTCCACGTCGATGACCGTGCGGCGCGCCTCTTCGGCGGTCTGCAGGCGCTGCGCTTCGGCTTCGTCGATGACCCCGGCGGCCAGCGCCACGGCGATCGGGTGGCCGTCGGCCTGCGGCATGATGGTGCCGGCCTTCAGCGCCTTGGCCAGTTTCTGCGCCGCGTCCTGGCTGGCGACCAGCACGTCGAAGGCGCGCTTCAGGGCGCCGAGCGGCTGTTGCGGGTCCTGTGGGCGGTACATGCCATCGAGGATGCGCTCCAGTGCCGGGTCGCCTTCCGGACGGCCGAGCAGGGCCGCCACTTCGGCATCCAGCGCATCGGACGGCCCCTTGTGGCGGGCGCCGAAGGGGAACACCAGCGCATGCAGTACGCAGCCCAGGGCACGGTTGGGGAAATTGGCGAGCAGGTTCTTCAGCGCTTCTTCCGCTTTGGCCAGGCAATCCTCCAGGGCCCAGCGCAGTAGCGGTTCCTGTTCGGCGGGCTGGCCCAGGTCGTGGAACCGCTTGAGTGCCGCCGAGGCGAGATACAGCTGGCTGAGCACGTCGCCCAGCCGTGCCGACAGCCGCTCGCGGCGCTTGAGTTCGCCGCCCAGCAGCATCATCGAGAGGTCGGCGAGCATGGCGAAGGCCGCGGCGATGCGGTTCAGTGCGCGGAAGTAGGGGCGGGTGAGGGCGGTGCCCGGCACGCGGCCCATGAGACCGAAGCTCAGCCCCAGCAGCAGGGTGCTCGCGGTGTTGCCGACGGCGAAACCGATGTGCTGCATCAGCAGGCTGTCGAATTTCGCCACCGCCGCTTCGCGGTCGGGTTCGTGTAGCACTTCCATTTCCCGCAGCACGAACGGATGGCAGCGGATCGCGCCCTGGCCGAAGATCATCAGGTTGCGCGAGAGAATGTTGGCGCCTTCGACGGTGATGGAGATCGGCGCCGACAGCCACAGGCGGCCGAGGTAGTTGTTCGGCCCGAGGATGATGCCCTTGCCGCCGTGGATATCCATGGCGTCGCTGACGCAGGCGCGGCCGCGTTCGGTGAGGTGATACTTGAGGATCGCCGAGAGCACCGAGGGCTTCTCGCCGAGGTCGACCGCGTTGGCGGTGAGGGTGCGCGCGGCGTCCATCAGCCAGGCGTTGCCCGCGATGCGCGCCAGCGGTTCCTGGATGCCCTCGAAGGCGGCCAGTGGCACGTTGAACTGTTCGCGGATCTGCGTGTAGCGGCCGCAGGTGTAGCTGCAGATCTTGGCGGCGCTGGTGCCGGTGGCCGGCAGTGAAATCGAGCGGCCGACCGACAGGCAGTTCATCAGCATCATCCAGCCTTTGCCGATCATCTCGCGCCCGCCGATGATCGCTTCCAGCGGCACGAAGACGTCCTTGCCCCAGTTCGGCCCGTTCATGAAGGCCGCGCCCAGCGGCAGGTGGCGACGGCCGATGGAAACGCCGGCGGTGTCGGTGGGGATCAGCGCCAGGCTGATGCCGAGTTCTTCCTCTTCGCCGAGCAGATGTTCCGGGTCGTAGGTCTTGAAGGCCACGCCGAGCAGGGTCGCGACCGGGCCGAGGGTGATGTAGCGTTTCTCCCAGTTCAGGCGCAGGCCGAGCACTTCCTCGCCTTGCCAGTGGCCCTTGCAGATCACCCCGCTGTCGTTCATCGCGCCGGCGTCGGAGCCGGCATAGGGACCGGTGAGGGCGAAGCAGGGGATGTCGGTGCCGTCGGCCAGGCGCGGCAGGTAATGGTTGCGCTGTTCGTCGGTGCCGTAGTGCAGCAGCAGTTCGGCCGGGCCGAGGGAGTTGGGCACCATCACGGTACTGGCCAGGTCGCCGCTGCGGGTGGCCAGCTTCATCACGATCTGCGAATGGGCGTAGGCCGAGAAGCCCTTGCCGCCGTATTCCTTGGGAATGATCAGGGCGAAGAAGCCCTCGGCCTTGATGTAGTCCCAGGCGGCCGGCGGCAGGTCCAGGCGCTGGGCGATGTCCCATTCGCTGACCATGGCGCAGAGCGTTTCGGTCGGGCCGTCGAGAAAGGCCTGTTCCTCGTCGCTCAGGCGTGCCGGCGGGTAATCGAGCAGGGTGTCCCAGTGCGGCCGGCCGCTGAACAGTTCGCCGTCCCACCAGACGCTGCCGGCCTCGATGGCGTCGCGCTCGGTGGCGGAAATCGGCGGCAGCACTTTCTTGAACCAGTCGAACATCGGGCCGCTGAAGTATTTGCGGCGAAGGCCGTCGGCCAGCAGTGGTACGGCGACGGCGATCAGCACGAGCCAAAGCACGAGCATCAGCCAGCCGGGTGGTTCCTCGGCGGCGCTCATGAGGATCAGGTAGGTCGCGACGATCGCCAACGCCGGAATCGGCGAGACGCGCAGATGAGCGATCACCGCGATGCCGAGCAAAAGAACCAGCAGCCAGAGCAACGTCATTGGTTTTTTCCTTGTAGGGCCGAATGTCTTCCTTGTTCAGCATAGGCCCTGGCCGCCGGGGCGACGAAGCGGCCCATTGCCGCCATCATGCCGTCGGTTGGGCATCCTGCGGCGGCTGGGAGGACGGCGCATCCTGAGTGGGCGCGGACTCCTCGCGGGGAAGCCCGGCCACGGTGACCTCCGGGAGCCTGCCGCCGATGAACTCGACGCTGCGGGTCGGGAAGGCGAACTGCACGCCCATGCCGCGGATGCCGTCCAGCAGGGCGAGGTTGATCTCCTGCTGGGTGTCCATGTAGCGGTTGTAGTCCGAGACCTGCATGATGTAGACGACCTCGAAGGTCAGCTGGCTGTCGTCGAAGCCGAGGAAATGCGCGCGGTCGAACTTGGCGATCTCGATGCCGTCGATGATCCGCTTCACCAGCGCCGCCACGTCCTTCACCTTCTCGCTCGGCGTGTTGTAGGTGATGCCGAACTTGAAGACGATCCGCCGGGTGTTCATGCGCTTGTAGTTGTGCACGATCTGCCGCAGCAGGTCGGCGTTGGAGATGACGATCTGCTCACCGCTGAGGGCGCGGATGCGGGTGGTCTTCAGGCCGATGTGCTCGATGGTGCCGGCGACCTCGCCGAAGACCACGAAGTCGCCGATCTCGAAGGGCTTGTCGACGCCAATGGACAGCGAGGCGAAGACGTCGCTGAGCAGCGTCTGCACCGCCAGGGCGATGGCGATACCGCCGACGCCGAGGCTGGCGACCATGGCGGTGATGTCCACGCCCAGGTTGGCCAGGATCGACAGCAGCATCATGGTCCAGACGACGATGCGGATCATGATGCCGATGATGGTGGTGGTGACCGGATTGCGTGCCTTGCCGTCGCGGGTCAGGCTTTCCATCCACAGGCGCACGCCGGTGTCCATCCACAGGGCGATCTGGAATGCCAGGGCGATGAACCAGCCATGGGACATCGTCGATTCCCAGCGCTCCGGCAACTCCACCGCCTTGAGAGCGATGAGCAGCGAGAAGGCCAGGATCAGCAGGCGGCTGGTGCGCGCGAGCAGTTCGGCGGCGATGCCGAGAAATGGGGTCTTGGAACGCGAGGCGAGTGTGTTCAGGCGCCTGGTGACGATGCCCAGAATGGTGCGCAGGACCAGGTAGCTGACGAGGGTGATGCCCACCACGATCGCCATGTTGATCCAGAATGTTTCGTTGAGCAGGGCGTCCCAGTTCATCTAATCCTCCGGCAAGGGTGCGCGTGAGCGGCGAAGACCACGTTTTTCAGTGGTCCTCACCGTCCAGAAGTTCCCGAGACGAAGGAGGAGGGCGCCGGCCCGGCGCGTCGGGGTGGCCGGGCTGGTCAGTTCTGGCGCAGCGCCGAGTCGAGCTGTTCGTAGCCGCCGGCGTTGATGACCTGGCGATAACCAAGCTCCTGCAAGAGATCCTGTGCCGCCGAAGAGCGTCGGCCGCTGCGGCAGTAAACCACCACCGGTGTGTCTTTGTCCGGTACCAGGCTGCCGATGCGTTGCGCCAGCTGTTCGGGGTCGATGCGGTTGGCCCCTGGCAGGGCCCCCGCCGCGAATTCTTCCGCGCTTCGCACGTCGATCAGCACGCTGCCGGGTTGCTGGAGCGCTTGCAGCGCCGCGTTCTGGTCGATGTCGCCTGCCATGGCGCCGAAACTCGAGGCGAGCAGTGCGATGAGGACGGGCATGCGCATGAGGCTTTCCTCGCAGCGCCGCCGGGGTGCGGCGCTCAGCTGAATATACGGGACAGATTGGGCAGGATCAGAATCACCGCCGTGGCGATGACGATCAGTGTTGCCTGCCGCAACTTCTTCTGCTTGAACATGGCGTGGCCTTTTCTTCTTCTGTGCCGCGAATTGTGGCGTGGCCGAAATGGTCGGGCGACATGCTGGCTCAGTTCTTTTCAGCCCTGCTCCGGCGCGAGAGGCACCGGACGCTCGCCCATGGGCAATTGACCAAGCAAGTTCCACACCAGCGCAGGCGTGGGGTATCGCAGCCGTAGGGCTCATTTCGTTGTCTTCATTGGGTAAGCCCTTGTACGGAGAGCGAGATGAGCAAGCACGAACTAGCGCTTTACCTGCTGCTTGCAGGCGCGTCGGCTGGTGCCCTGGCGCAGGAAGATGAGATGACCCTGCAGCAGGAGCGAGACCGGATGGGCGCCGAGATGGAAGAGAATCGCCAGCAGATCGGCAGGGATATCAACCGTATCCGTGAGCCGAATGGGCCGCCGGCGGATGCCGAAGGGATCGATCGCGGTGGCGTGCCGAGCGATGCAGTTCCTCCGCGGCCCCGCGCACCGGGTACCGCCAACCCGCCGGCAGGTACGTCGCGACCGGGTGGCGATGACGTGCGGCAGCCGACCAGCGGTCCCGGCGCCGATCCGGTACCGGTCATGCCGGGTGGTGCCAATGGAAACGTCAGCCCCGGCAGCGGCGTTTCGCCGGGTGGAATCGGAACAGATGACGGTAACGGCGCCGCTGCGGGAAGCAGCAGTGGCGGTGCGGCGACTGGCGGCCCGATGGGCGGAGCAGCCGACCAGCCTTGATCGCAGGTCGCTCGGGTTGCGCCGCATTCGTGCGGTTGTCTTCGAGGCTCAGCCGCCGAGGAGGGCAAGGCTCGCCGGGTCCGGCCGGCCCTCGAAGAATGCCTGCAGCGCTTCGTCGAACGGTGCCGGCGGCGGTGCGACGCGGGCGAACAGCGTCAGGCAGGAATGGAATTTCAGATCGTCCGGCGTGCCGAGAATCCGCTGCGCGCTTTGCCCGCGATGTTCCAGCATGGCGCGGGTACAGGCTTCCAGGCGCGGGCCGAGCAGGGGGTGTTGCAGGTAGGCGAGCGCTTCGGCCTCGCCCGAAATGGCGTAGCGGCTTGCCATGGCACTGTGTCCGAGGCCGCTCAGCTGGGGAAATATAAACCACATCCAGTGCGTACGCTTGTGGCCGTCGCGCAGCTCGCCCAGCGCCCGCTCGTACACCGGGCGTTGGGCGTCGACGAAACGCTGCAGGTCGTATCGATCATTCATAGGGGTAGCCGGGTTCCGGGTATTCCCTTGAACGGCCAGTTTGCTCCGGGGGATCTGGCTGAACAATGAGGTGCCGACGTGCGGCCGTGTTAATTGTTCGGGATAACTGTCGCGCAGGTTTCTGGATCGAATTCAATACGCGCGATCAGTAACTAAGCCCGTACACTTTGAGGGTAATTCTGGCTTGGTTTTGCAATGCCGTGAGTTGAATGGGGCGGGCGTAATTGGCGATTCATTCAATAAGCGAACCGATGTCGAAGTAATACGTTATTGCCTGCTTTCGGTAAGGCGAATGGTAAGCTGGATTTCTTGCTCAGCGAGAAGATTTCTTATGACGGGCCAGAATCTTTTTGGCCGAGGCGACGATTTCCTTCAGCGTATCCAGGTCGTCGGTCTGGTAGGCGATATCGCAAAGGCTGTGCCGCAGCTCCTGGCCGCTGGGTTCCGAGGGCAGGGATGCCGGCGCTACGGTGACGAAGAAGGATTCCATCGAGCACTCCAGGGCACGGGCCATTTCCTCCAGCGCCTCGAGCCCGGGCGCATAGCTGCCGCGCTCGTAGCGGCTGATGGTCATGGGCTCGCACCCTAGAGCCTCGGCCAGGTCCGCCTGCGTCCATTCCTTGGCTAGTCGAAGCGACTTGATCCGCTTGCCGAGGGTTTTGGTGGCATTCTGACTCATAGGAAAGCCCCGAAAAATCAGATACTTGCATCTGACTCCCCTCCCCATGAAGGTCAAAAGATGGCTACTAGCCATGTTTTGACTAGTCATATCTAGTATAGTTCTGTCGACGCCGCCGCGTGAAATCAGCGTGGGCGGTGGTGAAGAAATGGCTTTCCCGCGCAGCATTTATCCGGCATGACGGCGATCGCTTTATTGCAATAGAGACACAGGGGCGAAGTTAAGGTATCGCCGATCGGAACTTCGCCGTGGCTGGATAAATGAACCTGTAGTTTTCCAAGGGGAAGCAATAAGACACACACCGTATTTGCAATCAGATGGCCTGGGCAGACGGATCTAGCATGGGAGGTTATTTATGAAGTGCATCTCCGTATACGTGGAAAAACTAAAAGCCGGCTTCAGAAAGAACCAGCAAAGGGAACAACTGCAATTGCGGTATGAAGCCAAGCGAAATGCGGAACTGATAAAGATCGTGAAGGACGATGGAATCTTCGGGGCGCGCGAAGAGGAGCGGCAGGCCGCCTTGGCCATCCTGAAGAAACGCAAGGAAGCCGCGGGCGCCCAGAAGCCGCGCGGCTAGAGGCTCGGTCAGTGGGGCACGGCTTCGTCGTGCCCGTCCATGGCGGCCTGCTCGACGATCAGTCGTGCGAGCAGGCGGGCCGGTTCGCTCAGGTTTTGCCGGGCACGGTGCACCAGGCCTACGTCGCGGTGGAACGTATGTTCGACGAGGTCGATGGCCCGCACCGAGCTCGGCCAACGCCTGCCGGAGGCGGTTTCCGGCACCAGGGCAACGCCCAGGCCATTGCCGACCAGTTTGACGATGGCCTCCAGTTCGTCCAGTTCGCTGACCTCTTCCAGGGTGAAGTGCATCTGCCGCAGGAAACGGTCCACCTGGCGACCGCCGAAGGACGACCGGTCATAGCGGATGAAGGGCTGCGAGGCGAGCAGTTCGCGCCAGTCGTTCCCCGCCAGCGCCTCGGGAACGAGCAGCCGATAGGGCTCCCGCGTCAGGCTGGTCCATCGCAGGTCGCTCTGCAGCTCGAACGGCGGGCGGATGATTGCCGCGATATCGATCTCGCCGGCATCCACCAGGTTGAGCAGTTCCATCGACAGGCCGGGCAGCACCCGCGTCCGGCAGCCGGGGCTTTGCCGGTGGAACCGCGTCAGGGCATCGGGGAGCAGGGCGCGCTGGATGGAGGCGATCGCCCCGATGTTCACCCGCGCCATCTGCACATGCTCCGCACTCGCGGAGCCGAGATTGTCGTACAGGCGGACCAGTTCCTGCGCTTGCAGCAGGGTCTGCTGTCCCATCGGATTCAGGTATGCCTTGCGGCCCCGGCGTTCGAACAGTTCGAAGCCGAGCTGCGCCTCGAGCCTCTGCATCTGTGCGCTGACCGCAGCCTGGGTCAGGCCGATCCTGGCGCCCGCGGCGGCGAAGGTGCCTTCGCGCGCAACGGCGATGAGTGTCTTGAGTTCGCGGATCATCGATAGATTCTGTTTGTGTATCGAAGAAAAATATATTGATTTTTGTAGTGCTTGGCGAGCCGTAGGATGGTGGGTGGGCGAACCGGTCCGACCGATGCCTGCGTGTGCGCGACTACACCTCCAACCAACAATGACCTCGGAGCCTCGGATGAGCCTTTCTCCTTTCCACCTTGCGATTCCCGTCTACGATCTTCCGGCCGCGCGTGAATTCTACGGCGAGACCTTTGGCCTGGCGGAGGGACGCTCCAGCGACCAGTGGGTCGACTTCGATTTCTACGGCCATCAACTGGTCATCCACCAGCACCCCAGAACCGCTTCGCAGGAGCAGGCGCACAGCAACCCGGTGGACGGGCACGACGTGCCGGTACCGCACTTCGGTATCGTGTTGCCATGGGAGCAATGGGAGGCCCTGGCCCAGCGCCTGAAGGCCCTGGGCACTTCGTTCGTGATCGAGCCCTATGTTCGCTTCAAGGGCCAGGTTGGCGAGCAGGCCACCATGTTTCTCTTCGATCCCTGCGGCAATGCCCTGGAGTTCAAGGCCTTCAAGGATATCGGCCAGCTTTTTGCCAAGTAGCCGCACTGGGCGCGACAGGCGTGGTCGCGCGGGTGCCGGAAAAGCAAAAGCCCCTGGTTTCGCCGGGAAACCAGGGGCTTGCTTGAATCGAATCTGGCGGTGAGGAAGGGATTCGAACCCTTGATACGATTTCTCGTATACACACTTTCCAGGCGTGCTCCTTCAACCGCTCGGACACCTCACCGGATCGACGGAGGTTCAAGTCCGTCGAGGCGCGCTAATGTAATCGAACGGATTGCCTTTGGCAAAAACTTTTTTAGCTTATTCATGTGCTTAAGAAAAACGCCCGTGGCAAGTGACAGGTTCCACGTTCCAGTGGATCGACATTGTCGCCCGTGCTGCTGCCTGGAGTAACGTGGGCGCCGAAGGACACGGAGCGCAACCTCACCCATGAGACGGATGGACAGCCCAGACAACGAAATGGATGCCGTACGGGTGCCCGGTCGCCGACGAGTGAATGTCGGCAACCTGGAGCTGGGCATGTTCATCTGCGAGCTCGATCGACCGTGGGCGGAAACGGGTTTCGCCTTCCAGGGTTTTCCACTGCTGCGCTTCGATGAGCTGCAGGCCGTGCGTGCCTGTTGCGATTACGTGTACATCGATGAAACCCGCTGGGTGCGCCTGTCGCAGCCGGCTCGCGGTTCGTGCGCCGGAGCCGTGCCGGCCGCCGAGCGCAGGCAACGGGGCCAGGGGGCGTTGTCGGCGGAAGTCGAGGAAGCGAAGGCGGCCTATCACGACGGCTCCCGCCTGATCGAACAGGTACTGGAGCAAGTGCAGCACGGGCGGGCGATCGATACGCGTGCCTGCCATGCGGCGGTCAGGCGCAATCTGCAGAGCCTGTTGCGTAATGAAAGTGCGATGCTCTGGCTGATCCGGCTGAAGCGCCAGGATCTCTACACCGGCTTGCACTGCCTGTCCGTGTCGATCATGGCGATGGGGTTCGGCAATCATCTGGGGCTGGCGGACGACGATCTGGAAGTGCTGGGCATGGCGGGCCTGTTGCACGATGTCGGCAAGATGCGCATCGATCCGCTGGTCCTCAACAAGCCCGGCAAGCTCACCGCCGAGGAGTTCGAGTTGATCAAGCGCCACCCGGAGTTCGGTTTCGATGCGTTGCGCTCGGGGCCGGGCATTCCGCAGGCGGCATTGCAGGCTGCCTACGGCCATCACGAGCGGCTCGATGGCACCGGCTACCCGCTTGGGCTGGTGGCCGAGCAGATTCCCTACATGACCCGCCTCATCACCATCGTCGATGCCTTCGATGCGATCACCAGCCATCGTGCCTATGACCGTGCCAGACCGGTGCAGGCGGCTTTCGACATCCTGCGCGACGCCAGCGGCCGGCAGTTCGATGAGGCACTGGTCCGGGAGTTCATCCGCTGGCTCGGTGCGTTTCCGGTGGGCACGCTGGTGCAATTGCACACCGGCGAAGTCGCCGTGGTGGTGGAGAAACACGAGCACCTGCAACTGCGGCCACGCGTGGCGGTGCTGCGCGATGCGCACAAGCAGCGCTGTACACCGCGCTACCTGGACCTCGCGCGAGTCTGCACGGATAGCCTGGGCGTGCCCTACCGGATTTCCAGCGGGCTGCCGGACGGGGCATATGGGCTGCACGTCGCCGATCCGGAACTGCAGGGCATACTGCATCCGCGGGCGCTGGCCGAGTTCGAGCTGGAAATCCAGTGACCTTCGAACGGCGGCGTGCGGGCTCGCGGTGACCGGCTGGTCAGTCATCGCGCTTTACCTGGGCCGGGGGGCTGGGTAACGTCTGCTCACTTCAATAACAAGGAATCTCGTCATGAGTGAGCTGGTCTCCTACCAATTCGAAGACGGCATCGCCACGCTGACGCTGTGCAATGGCAAGGTCAACGCGCTGTCTCCCGCGGTTTTCGAGGCGCTCAATGCCGCGCTGGATCGCGCCGAGCAGGACCGTGCGGTGGTGATCCTCACCGGGCAGCCGGGAATCCTTTCCGGTGGCTACGATCTCAAGGTCATGACCTCCGGCCCGCAAAACGCCATGGCGCTGGTCGCCACCGGCTCGACCTTCTCCCGCCGCATGCTGGCGCACCCGTTCCCGATCATCGTCGCCTGCCCGGGGCATGCCATCGCCAAGGGCGCCTTCCTGCTGCTGTCGGCCGACTACCGCATCGGCACCGAGGGGCCGTTCCATATCGGGCTCAACGAGGTGCAGATCGGTATGACCATGCACCACGCCGGCATCGAGCTGGCGCGTGATCGGCTGGGCAAGGCGGCGTTCCAGCGTTCGGTGATCAATGGCGAGATGTTCGACCCGGCTGCGGCCGTGGACGCCGGCTTCCTCGACAAGCTGGTGCCGGCCGGCGAGCTGCTGGCGGTGGCCAAGGCGGCAGCCGAGCAACTGAAGAAGATCAACATGGTGGCGCACAAGAACACCAAGCTGAAAGTGCGCAAGGCACTGTTGGAGACGCTGGACCAGGCCATCGCGCTGGACCAGCAGCACTTCGGCTGATCCGTCCGGCCGGGCGCGCAAGAGAATTTCTCCACGAGTGCGCACGAGGGCCGGCCCTGCGTTTACACTGCGCGAGTGACGCCCCGCCGATGGCGGGGCGTTTTCATTTCCCATCAGTGTCGCATCGCAGGAGAGTCCCGATGTCCGCCCCGCATACCCCGGTAGAACGCGCCGATTTCGACCAGGTCATTGTTCCCACCTTCGCCCCCGCCGCCTTCGTGCCGGTGCGCGGCCTGGGTTCGCGAGTCTGGGATCAGAGCGGTCGAGAACTGGTGGACTTCGCCGGCGGCATCGCGGTCAATGCACTGGGCCATGCACATCCGGCGCTGGTGGCGGCGCTGACCGAGCAGGCCGGCAAGCTCTGGCACATCTCCAACATCTATACCAACGAGCCGGCGTTGCGCCTGGCCAAGAAGCTGGTGGCGGCGACCTTCGCCGACCGCGCGTTCTTCTGCAACTCCGGTGCCGAGGCCAACGAGGCGGCGTTCAAGCTGGCCCGTCGTTACGCCCATGATGTGTATGGCCCGCAGAAATTCGAGATCATCTCGGCACTCAACAGCTTCCATGGCCGCACCCTGTTCACCGTCACGGTGGGCGGGCAGTCGAAATATTCCGACGGCTTCGGGCCGAAGATCGAGGGCATCAGCCATGTGCCCTACAACGATCTCGAGGCGCTGAAGGCGGCGATTTCCGACAAGACCTGCGCCGTGGTGCTGGAGCCGATCCAGGGCGAGAGCGGCATCCTGCCGGGCGAGCAGGCCTACCTGGAAGGCGCGCGCCAGCTCTGCAACGAGCACAACGCGCTGCTGATCTTCGACGAGGTGCAGACCGGCATGGGCCGCACCGGCGAGCTGTTCGCCTACATGCACTACGGCGTGGAGCCGGACATCCTGACCAACGCCAAGAGCCTTGGCGGCGGCTTCCCCATCGGCGCGATGCTGACCACCAACGGGATCGCCGCGCACCTGAGCGTCGGTACCCACGGCACCACCTACGGCGGCAACCCGCTGGCCTGTGCCGTGGCCGAGACGGTGGTGGATATCGTCAACACGCCCGAGGTGCTGGAGGGCGTCAAGGCACGGCATGAGCGCTTCAAGACCCGGCTGCTGCAGATCGGCGAGCGCTACGGCGTGTTCAGCCAGATCCGCGGCCGTGGCCTGCTGATCGGCTGCGTGCTGACCGACGCCTGGAAGGGCAAGGCCGGCGCCTTCTGCGCCGCCGCCGAGAAGGAGGCGCTGATGGTGCTGCAGGCCGGTCCGGACGTGGTGCGCCTGGCGCCGAGCCTGGTGATCGACGAGGCCGATATCGATGAGGGCCTGGAGCGTTTCGAGCGCGCCATCGCCACCCTGGTCCAGGCCTGATCAATCCCTTGCGCGCGGCGTCGCTGGCGCCGTGCGCCCCATCAAGCGAGAGCATTCGAAATGAGCGATAGCCTGCAACTGGTTCTGGAAGATGTCGACGGAACCCAACTGGAAACCTCCTGCACCCGCTTTGCGGTGGTCTGGCAGGGCCGCGAGGTGTGGATTCAGCAGGTCGGCAACGGCCAGCTGATGATCGGCGTGGACGTCGAGGACGGCGACACCGAATACGCCAACCTGGTGCTGCGTCCGCTGGCGACCAACCTGGTCAGCCTGCAACTGGAGATGGAGCCGGTCGAGGCCGATGACGACGAGCACGTCCACGGCCCGGACTGCAACCACTGACGGCAAGCCGGCATGCTCGCCCTCGGCAAGCTGCTGGAGCTGACCCTCGCCGGGCGCGAGCCCTGTGAGAAAATCCAGCTCACCCCGCAGGGGGTGAAGCTGCGCTGGCTGGCCGAGGGCGCACTGCTGGTGTCGCCGCCGGCCAGCCAGGACCAGGGCCTCGACCTGCTGCTCTCGGCAGGGGTTCACGGCAACGAGCTGATCCCCATCCATGTGCTGGACCACCTGATCCGGGCGATCGCCCGTGGCGAGGTGCAGCCGCATGCGCGCCTGTTGCTGGTCTTCGCCAACCCGGCGGCGATGCGGCGCACGGCGCGGCAGGTCGACCTGGATCTCAACCGCCTGTTCCTCGGCGCCCATGGCGACGTCTGGGGATGCGAGGCGCTGCGTGCGGCGGAGCTGGAGGCGCTGGTCGCGGGCTTCTTCGAACCGGGCGGACGGCAGCGCCGGCACTATGACCTGCATTCGGCCATGCGCCCATCGCGGCTGAAGCAGTTCGCGATCTGCCCCTGGCGGGAACGCGAGCAGGCCACACCCGAGGCACTGGCGCGCCTGCATGCGGCGGCCGTGGACGGTGTGCTGCTGCAGCGCCAGCCGACCAGCACCTTCAGCGCGCTGAGTGCCACGCGGCACGATGCCGAGGCGTTCACTGTCGAGTTGGCGGAGGAGCCGGGCGGGGCGCTGGTGCGGCTCCAGCAGGCCCTGGTCGCCATGATCGAGGGGCGGGAACTGCCGGCGCTGGCCGCAGCGCCTTTGCACGTGCTGCGCGTCGCCCGCGAGATCGTCAAGCGCACCCCGCAGTTTCGCCTGTGCCTGCCGGCCGATATCGAGAACTTCGCGCCATTGCCACTTGGCAGCGTACTGGCCGAGGAGGGCGACGGGACCCGTTGGATCGTCGAGGAGCCGCAGGCGCGCATCCTCTTTCCCATGGCCGAAGCCGCGCTCGGCCAGCGCGCCGGGCTGATCGTCGTGCCGCTGGTCGGGCCGGCAAGCGTCGCGCTGAAGGCGAGCGGTATCCAGGATGCGCCCTGATCGACGGTTGCAATTGGCGATACGCGCCCTTATCTAGCTTCACTCCCCTTGCGTTGTGTGCACCTTCTTATGAGTACTGCTCTGTCCATTCGGCAGTTGACCAAGACCTACGGCAACGGCTTCCAGGCCCTCAAGGGCATCGATCTGGATGTCGCCGAAGGCGACTTCTTCGCCTTGCTCGGCCCCAATGGCGCCGGCAAGTCCACCACCATCGGCATCCTCTCCACCCTGGTGAACAAGAGCGGCGGCACGGTCAACGTATTCGGCCACGACCTGGACCGCGACCCCTCCGGCCTCAAGCGCTGCCTGGGCGTGGTGCCGCAGGAATTCAACTTCAACCAGTTCGAGAAGGCCTTCGACATCCTGGTGACCCAGGCCGGCTACTACGGCATCCCGGCGAAGGTCGCCAAGGAGCGCGCCGAGCGCTACCTCAACCAGCTGGGCCTGTGGGACAAGCGCGACGTGTCCTCGCGCATGCTCTCCGGCGGGATGAAGCGCCGCCTGATGATCGCCCGCGCGCTGATCCACCAGCCGCGCCTGCTGATTCTCGACGAGCCGACGGCGGGCGTGGACATCGAGCTGCGCCGCTCGATGTGGTCGTTCCTCACCGAGCTCAACCGCGAAGGCATCACCATCATCCTCACCACCCACTATCTGGAAGAGGCCGAGCAGCTGTGCCGCAACATCGGCATCATCGACCACGGCCAGATCGTCAAGAACACCAGCATGCGCGAGCTGCTCAAGCAGCTGCACGTGGAAACCTTCCTGCTCGACCTGAAGGAATCGCAGCTGGTGGCGCCGGAGCTGGGCAACTACCCGTCGCGGCTGATCGATCATCACACCCTCGAGGTGCAGGTCGAGAAGAGCCAGGGCGTCACCGAGCTGTTCCGCCTGCTGGCCGCCCAGGGTATCGAGGTGCTGAGCCTGCGCAACAAGACCAATCGGCTGGAGGAACTGTTCGTGTCGCTGGTGGAAAACAACCTGAAGGTGACGCCATGAGTGCCGAACTGCGCCCCAACCTGGTCGCGCTGCAGACCATCGTCCACCGCGAGATCCGCCGCTATACCCGTATCTGGCCGCAGACGCTGCTGCCACCGGCGATCACCATGGTGCTGTACTTCGTCATTTTCGGCAGCCTGATCGGCGCGCGTATCGGCGAGATGGACGGCTTCAGCTACATGGACTACATCGTGCCCGGGCTGATCATGATGTCGGTGATCACCAACTCCTACAGCAACGTGGTGTCGAGCTTCTTCAGCACCAAGTTCCAGCGTTCCATCGAGGAACTGCTGGTCTCGCCGGTGTCGCCGCACGTGATCGTCGTCGGCTTCGCCCTGGGCGGCATCACCCGCGGCCTGGCGGTCGCGGTGATCGTGACGCTGCTGTCGATGTTCTTCACCGATCTGCAGGTGCACCACCTGGGCGTCACGGTGCTGGTCATCACCCTGACGGCGAGCATCTTCGCCCTCGGCGGCTTCATCAACGCGGTGTTCGCGCGCAATTTCGACGACATCTCGATCATTCCGACCTTCGTGCTGACGCCGCTGACCTACCTGGGCGGGGTGTTCTACTCGATCCACCTGCTGTCGCCGTTCTGGCAGACGCTGTCGCTGGCCAACCCGGTGCTGCACATGGTCAACGCCTTCCGCTACGGCATTCTCGGCGTGTCGGACATCCGCATCGGCGTGGCCATCAGCTTCATGCTGGTCGCGGTGGCGTTGCTTTATCTGGTTTCCGTGCGCCTGCTCGTGAGCGGCAGGGGGATGCGCCAGTAATCGCGTCGCAAGCTGAAAAAGACGCCGCGAAGCGTTAAACTTCACGGCGTTTTCGTTCCAGGTTCTCTCCAGATGCAGCATCCCGCCGAACATTCTCCGCTGGGCAAGTCCAGCGCTTACGTCGCTACCTACAGCCCCGACCTGCTGTTCCCGATCCCGCGCGCGCCGAAGTGGGCCGAACTGGGCCTGAGTGCCGAGACGCTGCCGTATCGCGGTGTGGATATCTGGAACTGCTACGAGCTGTCCTGGCTGCTGCCCTCGGGCAAGCCGGTGGTGGCGATCGGCGAATTCGAGATTCCGGCCGACTCGCCGAACATCATCGAATCCAAGTCGTTCAAGCTCTACCTCAACTCGCTGAACCAGTCGGTGTTCGCGTCGCGCGAAGCGCTGCTGGAGGTGGTGAGCCGTGACCTCTCTGCGGCGGCGGGCAAGCCGGTGGCGGTTCGCCTGCGCACGCTGGATGCGGTCGGTGCCGAGGGTGTCGCGGCGCTGCCGGGGCGCTGCATCGACGAGCTGGAGATCGCCATCGAGCATTACGACCAGCCGCGTGCCGAGCTGCTGCGCTGCGATCCGGCGCGCCAGGTCGAGGACTGCCTGCACAGCCACCTGCTCAAGTCCAACTGCCCGGCCACCGGCCAACCCGATTGGGGCAGTGTGGTGGTGGAATACCGTGGCGCGGCGCTGCAGCCGGAGAGCCTGCTGGCGTATCTGGTGAGCTTCCGCCAGCACGCCGATTTCCACGAGCAGTGCGTGGAGCGCATCTTCCTCGACCTGCAGCGCCTGCTGCGGCCGGAAAAGCTCACGGTCTATGCGCGCTATGTGCGGCGTGGCGGGCTGGATATCAATCCCTACCGCAGCACCGAGGCGCTGTCGGTGGACAACCGGCGGCTGGTGCGCCAGTAGCTGGCGAGTGGTTTGCCGCGGGGCCGGGATTTTTGCTACCACCCCGCGGTCTCTTCATTCCGACGGCTCAGATTCCCATGTTCGCCAGGGTTTGCATGATGTTGCGCAGGGTCAGGGCCATGCTCGGATGGCTGACTTCGAAGCGCTCCACCGCCAGGTTGACGCCATCCACCAGCGAATCGTTGTACTCGGTCGTGCCCCGGGTCGCCAGGCGGGCTTCGATGTCCTGGGCGATCGCCTGCAGCGAAGCGCGCTCCTCATCGGTCAGCGGAGTGTCCTGGGCCAGTTGATTACGCAGTTCTTCGAGCTGCGACTGCAGATCATGTTCCGGCATATTGCTTCCCTCTCTGGACAACATGGATATGGACCTCGATGAGCAAAGGGTAAACCAGCGGTGCGGGGCTTGTCTGTTCCTTTAGAGCGGCAGGGCGACAGGGTTTATCCGCAGGATTCTGCAACGATGTGTTTCGTATCCGCGACTGCCGAAAATGAAAATGGCTCTATACTGCGCGGTCTGCGTTGGCGCGTCGCACACATATTCAAAAGGGAGAGTTGCTATGCCTAATATCGCTACGGACTGGTTCGTCGTGCTCAGGGCCAGCCTGGTCGCTGCCGCCGCCGTGTTGGGTTCGACTTTCTCGCAGGCCGCCGAAGAGGACCCATGGGAAGGTGTGAACCGCGCGGTGTTCCGCTTCAACGACACGGTCGACACCTATACCCTCAAGCCGTTGGCCAAGGGTTACCAGAAGGTGACGCCGGATTTCCTCGAGGATGGCATCGGCAACGTGTTCGGCAACCTCGGTGACGTGGTGGTGCTGACCAACGACCTGTTGCAGGGCAAGGTCCGCGATGCCGGCATCGACACCAGCCGCATCCTGTTCAACACCACCTTCGGCCTGCTGGGCTTCTTCGACGTGGCGAGCCGCATGGGGCTGCAGAAGAACGACGAGGATTTCGGCCAGACCCTGGGGGCCTGGGGCCTGGGTAGCGGGCCCTATGTCGTGTTGCCGCTGCTCGGCCCGAGCTCTGTGCGCGATGCCTTCGGCCGGGTGCCGGACGCCTTCCTCGAGCCCTATCCCTACATGGATCACGTGCCGACCCGCAACGTGACGCGGGCGGTGGACGTGGTCGACACGCGTGCCGGGCTGTTGTCGGCCGAGAAGATGATCACCGGCGACAAGTACATCTTCGTGCGTAACGCCTACCTGCAGAACCGCGAGTTCCGTACCCTGGACGGCCAGGTCGAAGACGACTTCTGAGCGGGGAAGGTCTGGCGCTATAGCGGTTGGTCAATCAGCCTGGGGCAACGAATGATTGTGGCGCCTGATAGCTCGCATGTTGGGCTTCGCTTCCGCTCAACCCAACCTACGCGGGTCGAGATGCATCGCCTGGGTTGCGGCGTGCAGGTTGGGGCGGGGCGCGCAGCCTGAGGCGCGAGGCGCCGAAGCCCGACATCATCCTCAGGCCATCGCCAATATCGCCAGCCCCAGGCTTTGCCGGCCGTCGTCCAGCTGGCTGACGCGCACCACCTCGGTCTGTGCATCCAGCCCCTTGAGCGCGCTGTGCTCGGAAGGAATCAGCACCCGCAGCCGTTCGCCCGTCTGCAGCGCCGTCCGGGCGACGACCTGCATGCCGGTGCTGGACAGGTCGATGCAGGTTCCCTCCAGGCTGGTGCCGTCGATTTCCAGGGTCACGGCCGTTTCGATGTGCATGCGGATGAAATCGCGCTTTTCGCTGTAGTCCCGGTCGTTCTGACTCATGTTTTTTAGTCCTTTTATATATGGTTGCCGAGGTTCTTATAGTTCTCATCAATCCGGCCTGCAACGTGCCGGCCGGTCGGCTTGAAACCCCGATCGTATGGGAGTACCGTCTGCGCCTTGAAACGAACCCATGCCCGGCGTCCGCGCGGGGCCAATGCTTTCGCCAATCATCCTGGCGACACCGCCTGGTAGGAACATGCACAAACCAAGCGCGACGCTGCTGATCATAGATGACGACGATGTGGTTCGGGCCAGCCTGGCCGCCTATCTGGATGACAGCGGCTTTCGTGTCCTGCAGGCCGCCAATGGTCCACAGGGTATGGAACTCTTCGAGTCCGAGCAGCCCGACCTGGTGATCTGCGATCTGCGCATGCCGCAGATGGACGGGCTCGAACTGATTCGCCAGATCAGCGAGCGCCAGCTCGACCTGCCGGTGATCGTGGTTTCCGGTGCCGGGGTGATGAGTGACGCCGTGGAAGCGCTGCGCCTGGGCGCCGCCGATTACCTGATCAAGCCGCTGGAGGATCTGGCGATGCTCGAGCATTCGGTGCGTCGCGCGCTGGATCGCTCCCGCCTGCGGCTGGAGAACCGGCGCTATCGCGAGCAGCTGGAAACCGCCAACCGCGACCTGCAGGCCAGCCTGCACCTGCTGCAGGAGGACCAGGACGCCGGTCGCCAGGTGCAGATGAACATGCTGCCGGTGACGCCCTGGAGCGCCGACGGTTTCGATTTCGCCCACCAGATCATTCCGTCGCTTTACCTGTCCGGTGATTTCGTCGATTACTTCCGGGTGGACGAACGGCGTATCGGTTTCTACCTCGCCGACGTTTCCGGCCACGGTGCCTCGTCGGCGTTCGTCACCGTGCTGCTCAAATTCATGACCACGCGGCTGCTGTACGAGTCGCGTCGCGGCGGTACGCTGCGCGAGTTCAAGCCGTCGGAAGTGCTCGATCACATCAACCGCGGGCTGATCAACTGCAAGCTCGGCAAGCATGTCACCATGCTCGGCGGCGTGATCGATCAGGAGCGTGACGTATTGCACTACAGCATCGGTGGTCATCTGCCGATGCCGGTTCTGTACACGGGCGATAGCGCCCATTATCTGGAAGGACGCGGGTTGCCGGTCGGGCTGTTCGCCGAGGCGACCTACCAGGATTTCGAGCTGAAGCTGCCACAGACCTTCAGCCTGACCTTGCTCTCCGACGGCATTCTGGACCTTTTGCCCGGCGAGACACTCAAAGAAAAAGAGTCTGCGTTGCCCGGTCTGGTCACTGACGCTGGCGGCACGCTGGATGGATTACGTCGAGTCTTCGGGTTGGCCGAACTGGCCGACATGCCCGACGATATCGCCTTGCTGGTGTTGAGCAGGAACCTTGCATGAGTACTGGTAGAATCCAGTTCGCCGAGATGGATGGCACCTTTGTACTGAAGTTCGTGGGTGAGATCCGTCTGACGCTCTGTTCGGCGCTGGATGCGACAATCGAGAAAATCTTCTCGTCGCTGAACTTCTCCTCCATCGTCATCGACCTGACCGAGAGCCGCAGCATCGACAGCACCACCCTGGGCCTGCTGGCCAAGCTGTCGATCCTGTCGCGGCAGAAGGTGGGCATGTTGCCGACGCTGGTCACCACCCACCCGGACATCACCCGCCTGCTGCAGTCGATGGGGTTCGACCAGGTGTTCAATATCGTCAACACGCCGCTGCCGTGTCCGGAATGCCTGACCGACCTGCCGTCGCAGGATCAGTCGGAAGACGTGGTCAAGGCCAAGGTGCTGGAGGCTCACCGGATCCTGATGAGCCTCAACGAGTCCAACCGCGAGGCCTTCCATGACCTCGTCACCGCGCTGGAGCGTTCCTGACCGGAACTCAGGCCAGATCTGCCAGTAGCGCTTCGAGCTTCTCCTGATCCCGGGCGAACTGGCGAATGCCTTCGGCAAGCTTCTCCGTCGCCATGGCGTCTTCGTTCAGCCCCCAGCGGAAGGCCTTTTCATCCAGGCTGATGCGCGGTTCGGCTTCGCGCCCCGGCTCGAGCTTGCGTTGCAGCGTGCCGCTGGCCTCGGCGAGCTGGCCGAGCAGTTCCGGGCTGATGGTCAGCCGGTCGCAGCCGGCCAGCGCCTCGATCTGGCCGATATTGCGGAAGCTGGCCCCCATCACCACCGTCTGGTAGCCATGCGCCTTGTAGTAGTCGTAGATCCGGCTGACCGAACGCACGCCCGGGTCCTCGCTGCCCTGGTAGTCGCGGCCTTCGTGCTTCTTGTACCAGTCGTAGATGCGCCCGACGAAAGGCGAGATCAGGAATACGCCGGCCTCGGCGCAGGCGACCGCCTGGGTGAAGGAGAACAGCAGGGTGAGGTTGGTCTGGATGCCGGCCCGTTCCAGCTGCTCGGCCGCGCGGATGCCTTCCCAGGTGGAGGCGATCTTGATCAGGATGCGCTCGCGGCCGATGCCGGCCTGTTCGTAGAGGCCGACCAGGCGCTCGGCGCGCTGGATCATGGCCTGGGTATCGAACGACAGGCGCGCGTCGACCTCGGTGGAGATGCGCCCGGGGATCAGTTCGAGGATCTGCTTGCCCACCGCCACGGCGAACAGGTCGCAGGCCAGGCCGATGTCGCCCTGGCACTGCTTCATCGCATTGCCGAGCAGGTCGGCATAGCGCGGCATGGCGGCCGCCTTGAGCAGCAGCGATGGATTGGTGGTCGCGTCCACCGGTTTCAGGCGGGCAATGGCATCGATGTCGCCGGTATCGGCGACGACGGTGGTGAACTGCTTGAGTTGTTCCAGCTTGGAAGTCATGGAAAGGCGGGCTCCATCCTGTGAGTGACATGACCTTACCCGAGCCCATCGGCCCGCTCAACGGGCGCATGGGCGCGGATGCGCCTGGCCTTTGATCGAGTTGGCCGGCGAGCGTTCCGCGCGCTCAGTGCCCTTCCAGCAGCAGGATGGCCTGCTCCAGCAGGGCCAATGGATCGTTCGCCTTGTGGATGTCCGCCGAGAGCAGCTGGCGGAAACGCCGGGCGCCGGGGAAGCCCTGGCCCAGCCCGAGCACGTGGCGGGTGACATGGTGCAGGGCGCCGCCCTCGGCCAGATGCCGTTCGATGTACGGGCGCAGATTGCGCAGCGCCTGGGCGCGGCTGATCGGTGCGGCCGTGCTGCCGAACAGTTCCTGATCGACCCGTGCCAGCAGGTAGGGGTTGTGGTAGGCCTCGCGCCCGAGCATGACGCCATCGAACGTCCGCAGATGTTCCCGGCATTCGTCGAGTGTCTTGATGCCACCGTTGAGGACGATTTCCAGATCGGGGAAATCCCGCTTCAGTTGCGCCGCGACGTCGTAGCGCAGCGGTGGTACTTCGCGGTTCTGCTTCGGCGACAGGCCCTCGAGAATGGCGATGCGCGCATGCACGGTGAAGCTGCGGCAACCGGCGTCGCGGACCTGGCCGACGAAGTCGCACAGCTCGGCGTAGCTGTCGCGTCCGTTGATGCCGATCCGGTGCTTGACGGTGACCTCGATACCGACGGCATCGCGCATGGCCTTCACGCAGTCGGCCACCAGCTGTGGGTGGCCCATCAGGCAGGCACCGATCATGTTGTTCTGTACCCGGTCGCTGGGGCAGCCGACGTTGAGGTTGACCTCGTCATACCCGGCGGTTTCGGCGAGCTTGGCGCAGGCCGCCAGTTCCGCCGGCACGCTGCCGCCCAGCTGCAGCGCCAGGGGATGCTCGCTCTCGTCGTGGCGCAGGAAGCGCGCGGCATCGCCATGCAGCAGCGCGCCGGTGGTGACCATCTCGCTGTAGAGCAGGGTATGCCGGGAGAGCTGGCGCAGGAAGAACCGACAATGACGGTCAGTCCAGTCCATCATCGGTGCAACAGAAAACCTCCTGCTTGGCGCTCTTCGAGGATTTACGCCGCTCTGGCTATAGTTTGGCAGGATATCTGTTTCTCTCATTTGCTACCGTTTCTGCTCGTTTTTGCTTGTTTCTGGGTGGGCGTTGCTACAATGTAGCAAGTCAATTTAACTATGTAGCAAAATTTATGGGCACTATTACTACCCGCAAGCGCAAGGACGGGTCTGCGCGGTATACAGCGCAAATCCGGATCATGCAGCAGGGCGTTACAGTATATCAGGAAAGCCAAACCTTCGACCGGAGGTCTACGGCCCAGGTATGGATCAAGCGCCGAGAGACGGAGCTGGCCGAGCCTGGTGCTATAGCAAGGGCAAATAGGAAGGGCGTGACCGTCAGGCAGATGATCGAGCGTTACCTCGACGAGTACGAAAAGATCAGGCCGCTCGGGAAAACCAAGAGAGCCACCCTCAAAGCGATTGGGGAGACCTGGCTGGGGGCGTTAGAGGATGTGCAGATCACCAGTCAGCAACTTGTCGAGTACGGGTTGCGCCGAATGCAGGAGGATGGCATTCAGGCCCAAACCGTTGGCAATGATCTGGCCCACCTCGGGGCTGTGCTTGCTGTTGCCCGACCAGCCTGGGGCTATGACATTGACCCTATGGCGATGCCTGATGCTCGTCAGGTGTTGCGCAAGATGGGGGCGGTGACCAAAAGCAAAGAACGCACTCGTCGACCGACCTTGGAGGAGCTGGATAAGCTCCTGAACTACTTCTGTGAAATGCGTGATCGCCGAAAGCAGCAGATCGACATGGTGCGCATCATCGTGTTCGCGCTGTTCTCGACTCGCCGACAGGAAGAGATCACTCGCATTCGTTGGGATGCTATGGATGAACCAGGCCGGAGGGTGCTAATCACCGATATGAAAAATCCAGGTCAGAAACAGGGCAATGACGTGTGGTGCCTGGTGCCGGGCGAGGCATGGAGTATCCTGCAGTCAATGCCGCGTGTAGCTGATGAGGTGTTTCCCTACAACGCCAAGTCAGTGTCTGCCTCGTTTACACGAGCCTGCCACTTCCTTGAGATTCAGGATCTGCGCTTTCACGACCTGCGCCATGACGGCGTGTCGCGTCTTTTTGAGATGGGTTGGGATATTCCGAAAGCTGCGAGCGTGTCGGGTCACCGGGATTGGAACTCGATGCGACGCTACACGCACCTGCGGGGGAATGGGGATCCGTATAAGGATTGGCCATGGTTGAAGAGGGTGATAGACGGCCCCACGATCGGGGCCGGGTCGGATTAAGAACTACGGCGAATGCCTCGCCCCATTAGCTTATCGTGCTCAAGCTTTGCCTTGCTGTGCTGGGCATCCAGGTAGGCGGCCAGATCGGTCAGATGAACTCCTCTTGCGGACTTCTGACTGCTCTCCATCGGCACCAAAGTCAGGTCGATCTGGCCGGTGGCAACCTTGATCTTCAACTTCTCCGGCGTCAGGTGGCTGAAGTAATCCCTGCATAGCCGCTCCAGGGGGATGATGGCAGCTCCTCCATATTGAGCCATCAATAGAAAAATGGTGTTCATCGCTGTGCTCCAGCTGGTTTCATACCCTGATTGCGTGCGTATTCAGTCGCGTGGTGCCGTGTGATGCCTATTCTTGCCTTTATGTAGGCGCCTGATACTCGTTCCTTACCCATGAATTACTCGGCTCGCTGATTGCTTGTAATCCCATTTTGAGCGCTTGAAATCTTCGTAGGGTGGCAGTTTGTACCCTAAACAGGGTCTAGTCTTCGTGAGCGGCTGGTGCCCGGTTTGCTGTATGGACGAGCAAAGATGTGCCGTTTCTGGCTGATGCTCATGAGCTGGTGATAGCGTGACCGGCCATGAGGGCTGCTGCTGCAAGTAGATTTTTGGTGGAGACGAGTTGAGAGGTTACTTCTGGCCCATCAGGGTGGTGAGCGAGCTTCTCTCGTGCAGGTGGGATTCAGCATGGTGGTCGGCGCGTTAGTAGCGGCCAATCCATGGCCAGCGAATATCTTTCGTCGCATCTTTGAAATCTGCTGCCATCCATTATGGATATCCCCTGATGTCTAATCGTTGCGTAGAAGTAACTTCGTCGGGGAGGCTGCTTCTGTTAAAGATCGCTGCCAAAGTGAGATAACTCGGAGCTGGAGGCTGCGGTTTGCATGTTGGCCAGAAGCTGGCAGGTGGTCTCCGTAAGTCAAGGCGATTCAGTCTATGGTTTTTGCATCCATCTAAATGTTGGCCAAGCTGGCGATCCCGGTTGCCGGGAGCTGAGACCTGTCGAACACTTGCAAGCTGAGGCGGCTAGAGGTCTGGCAAGAACAGAAGCTTTTTCTGGTGCCATTGCTTTCTGTCGGTACAGAAGCGTCGATTCGCACACGGCTTTCACGCTGCGATGGTCATCCCTTGGGTCAGGAAGCACAGTAGTATCAATTCGTGGGTGCAGAAGTAACTTCTACGAAAGAGTTTTCCTTCAATCTGAGCGATACGGTCTCGGACAGGCCTGGCGGGGTTGCACGAAGGCGTGGCTTTGGGCGCTATCGCAAACTTTGGGCCGGCCGAAAGTACTTCTGTAAGCTGTTGCCGGCGCTGCAGTGTCGTTTCGCTCCTGCAGAAGTATTTTCAACGCCTGCTGGTCATCCGCATATGTATCCAAACGCAAATGTTCGATGCGCCTAGGCCGCCCCTAGACACGATCGTCGGGCGGCTAGCGAGTGCCTAAGAGCGCAGGCTTATACACGGCACGCACATGCAGAACGGCACGAGTGTCATCGGCAACTGATTTGAGCCTGAAATGACCATCCCTCATGGTGACGTAAAATATCTGCCCATTTTCAGAAAGTGCTCCGGGCGGTAGGGACAGGTTGAGGAGATGCCAGATTTCAGACCTGACTAAAGCCGTAGTCGCTACTGCATGTACCGATCCCAGTGCGGCAAAGCCTAGGTGCAAAAAAATCTCTCTGGCTATGTTGTTCCAATCAGTGAAGCTGCGAGTGTCGCGTTGCATGATGTATCCAGACAGTCTCGTTTCTCCGCAGGGCGTTTTGACATGCTCACAGCTGTGGACGCTGAGCTCTTCTGCAATCCCTCGGAGGTAGTTAGCGACATAGTTCGCCACGTCTTGGGCGCTACTGAGAAACCCAGGGTGCGCAATCTGTTTTTTGCTTGGCAGGGTTGTGTTGGTCACTGGTTTTGCTCCGACTCAGTGGCGGCATAGAACCTGCGCTAGAGATGTTTCTAGGGCATCGGTGACCCTTATCATCCACACGATTTTCAGTGTGCAACCCCTCCGAGCAAAGGGCCCTCCAATGTGTTTTAGGTGCACTTTTGTGCACCTAAACCGCTGTGCGATAGGTTCACAAAAGTGCACCGTGGGAGAAGCTTTTGAACCCAGCGTGCCATCGATTGGATATGCAACCCCTCAATTAGGGCCTGATTTAGGTCCTGGTCTTGTAATTTTCCATGCGCGAACCTGGGGCTAACTGTCGCGACAGAAGAGACAGATCCAAGCCTGCTGAAGCTTTTCCATTTGATAGCGGCTGAAGCTACTACTCCGCCTGGGGTGTGGGTGCTATGCGCGCAATGAGCGTGGGGGAGGGCAGGGGAAAACATGACTTTTGACTGCCCGGCTTACCTTGAAGCGGGTTTCAAAGCATTTTTCGGAATGTCCGGCGACCAATAAGGGGTAGACGTTCGCAAAGTATTTTGGCGCTAGCCCTTGTACTGCGTCGGGCCTGGGGTGTTCATCGGCCACAAATCTTTCGCACGTTCGGCGCCATATTTCACCCTATGGGCGGCTAAGGGTTTCCGCTTCCGATGGTTTTCAAAATAGCTGGAGCTGAGCAGCCTCTAATTCGGCGGAAGGTGTTATCTCGGAATCCCAAGAATAGCGGGGTGTCAGGCGAGGTATTTGGCCAGTAAGCGTCCAGCCAAGTCATCTTCCGAAGCTGTATCACATGGTGCACGGGTAGGCTGTATCACATGCTGCACGCCTACTCTGTATCACACGCTGCACGCATAAAAATCAGTGCGAGACTATTACGG
>NZ_POUT01000022.1 GCF_002890915.1 Stutzerimonas stutzeri
CCGTAATAGTCTCGCACTGATTTTTATGCGTGCAGCGTGTGATACAGAGTAGGCGTGCAGCATGTGATACAGCCTACCCGTGCACCATGTGATACAGCTTCGGAAGATGACTTGGCTGGACGCTTACCAGGAAGGGCAGTTAATCGACATCGTTCAGGCTCCTGAGAAGGGAAGGGCTGAAGAGGGCAATACGCACCCGTCTTCCCTTAAATGATTCAGGTCTGAAACTTGGTTAAATCTCGTTGGCGAAGTTGGGCGTGGAGCTCATGCTGTGCTAAAGCTCAGCCGGTCCTAACGGTATTAAAGTCGCTTCAGAAGCCGATATCGAACGTACAGGGAATAGCTGGCAGGCTCAGTATGAAGTCGAAGGGAACGGCGGCCAGCTGTGCCTGCTACGACGAATCCATTTGTGCAGGAGATTAGTGCTGATGCCGTAGCTCAAGGCCATGCCGGCAGCCGAGGACGGTAGCAGGCTGAGCCCCCCGAAGACTGCGCCTTGAGGATCTAGGACGGTGTTGGCCTGGCACGGAAGGCCTCCGCGAGGGGGTAAAAGGTGTCCAACAAGATAAGTGGACACCATGTGGCTGGCTGGAGGATCGAGGGCGGGTTGCAGAGATTTCCAGGGGGCTAGCTTGGACACCTGGATAACGCATCGGAAGACCGATGGAATGAGACGGGGCGTCGAGGCAGAAGGCTGTAACACCATCGACACCTACAGCTTAACCATGTCCAAGTAACCCCGAATCGGCGCTCCTCGTTTATCGAGACGAGGCTTGCCACCAATCGATCGCAGGACCGACCGCGACAGCAGCTTGTTGCCAGCAACGCAGGACGTCTCCGGCATCATCACGCAGTCTGGACAGGAGCCTCCGCGCTCAGTACACAGTGATCCCGTCCCGCACTGCGTTGCCTTAGAACTCAACATGGCGGTCAGCATTTCCGTGCCAGCATTGCGCCAAAGAGCTGAGAGGTTACCCAGGTCCATAGTCGTGCCATTGCGGTAGACAACGAACGCCAGGTCAGCCGGGAAGATGTATTCGCCCAATGAGCCCAGATCCAAGCCGGAATACTCCGACACGTGTTTCATCAGAAGGTGCGAGTAGCTGTGGAGCAGGGTGTACAGATAGAAGTAGACCGGCGGCGCCGTGGTTTCTGGCAGGTTGTCCAGGAAAGGACTCATCGACTGAGCAGCCCCCAACAGGCCTGCACCAATCCTCTCGCCCGGATTCAGCGTGAACATGTCTGGGCAATTTAAGCTGAGTAGCCATTCGAGAACGAGTTCTTCCTTGAGCCGCACATAGATGGCCTCGTTGCCCTGCTGCACTACGTAAACGGGGAACCTATAGCTGTCGTTTTGCTTCACTGGCGGGAATAGGTTGAGGCGAACTGGCATGTCCATACCACGCTTCTCCCGCAGGATTGGCGTCGGCTCCATCCGCGAATAGCCGAAGCTAAAGCGGCACAGGTCGAACTCGCGGATGAGCCCCATGTCATCCAGGCCCAGCTTGTCGAACAAGGCGCGCGTGTTGCTTTGTAACTGTTCCGTCTTGTCTTTGTCTTCTGGCGCCAGGTCTTCGTCCAGCCGCGTGAAGGATACATATGGTTTTTTCCCGTTGGTCCGCGTCTCCACGTCCAGGCGCGTGCTCTTCAGCGCCGCATGCTCGATGGCAAGGCGGAAAGGGTCGAACTTGGATGCGAACGCCGACTGCCTGTTTCGAAGATTCGAGACAACTGCCACTGGAAGATCAACCTTGGGAAGCAAGATTTGTCGTCGGCGAAGATCCTCCAGAATCCGCTGCCGACTGGTGTAAGCCATCTCGATGGCACCATTGAGCGTTGTACGCATCGGTTCGGCGAACCCCTCAAGTGTACGAATCTGTTCCACAGCTGCCAGGTAGTCCGCCAAGTCCTTGACACATTCCGGATTGCCTGCGCATGCCTTCTGCACATCCTCGTCCGTGATGGGCTGCGCAGCAAAGCCATATTGCTTCGCGACGAAGTCCTTGAGCTCCGCCTCCCGCCCTGGACGCAGTCGAGTTAGCAGCTGCTGGCTGCCGTCCTTGAAGTCTATGAACAGGTCTGACTTGACGTAATACGCGCTCGATGCGCGATAAGGCGTTGCCTGCATCCGCACTTCGGTCAACCGATCCGGGCCCATCGCGGGGCCGAGGATGCGCAAGGTGTCGCGGTCGTTCTGTAGCCACTTAGGTGACAGGGGCTTGTCGCAGGCGGCGCATTCGAAGAACCAATCGCCAATACCAGCGGAGCGCCGATTTAATTTGAACAGATAGCTCCCGCAGACGCAGTTGTCGCGGCGCTTGACGACCTTGGCATCGCGGTCGCTCCAATGCCATTGGCCCGGGAAGGCCGCCTCCCAATGGCCAGACCAGTGTACGAAGATGACATCCAACTGATCCCAGTCGCATTGGCCCTTGTTTTTCGGGTTGGGGCAGTGCTCGGGCGTAAGGTTCCCCAGGTCCTTGTCCAGCTCGGCAAGGGTCTCATAGTCCTGGAACATCCCGCAGGTGCGACACACGAACGTCAATGGCGCCGGGGTGTACTCCATGTGCGAAGGTCTGCATAGATAGAAGCGGTCCTGCCCCGGTAGCTGGAACTCCGTTTTTGTAGGGTCAAGCAAGGCCTCATAGACGCATTGCGCGGGCAGGATGCGTGGTTTCGTTGGATCACCATCGCGTGCGGACGAGGCGGCATCGAACCAGGCGCGTCCCAGTTCGTTCATTCGTTCGAACACTAGGTCCATAGTTGAATCCGACAGCTGAATGGGTTCACCGGCCGATGAGCGAGCGATACACGCGCCCATCCCTCCTTCAAAGGTGAAAAAGCTTTCTGGTGCGTAGGCCGTCGCAAGTTGATTGCGAGAGCGGTTCATCGTTTTGGCTTTGGCCATCATGCTTCTCCCTCAGCTCCGCGACTCCGTAGCGTTATCCGTCGAGTCGATGTCGGCGCCGGAGCCTCGCCGAATGAAAGTCATCGCACGAGCCGTCATTCCGTCGGCTACGCGCTTGTATGACGCGTCGGTGCTGGACTCATGGATGAGGCCAGGTTGGTCCACATCGCGCAACGATGTCATCGGACGTAGCAGGCTGTTCCTCGCTGCAAAGAACTGGACCAAGCGAGTGCCGTTGACGAGCCGGTCGACGCCAAGGTCCTGTTGGTAGTGTGTGAGCTGCTCCTTGAGCAGCGAGCGGTAGTAGTTTTTACCCTCCGGCGAAGGAGAGAAGGACAGACCGAGGGCCTTCTCCATGAAAGCCTCGGTGGCCTTCATGTTTGCTGGCACTGCAAGGAAGTCACGCACGTCGGGTGCCATCGCAAACGTAGGGCTGTTGCGCTTTTTATCGTCGTCTGATGCGCATAGGTGCTCGATGGCGTTCATGCCGCATACGTACTCCTGGAAGAAGCTAGGCATCACCCGCACGAGGGCTTTCTCGGCCCATCGGTCAACCGCGGCCGGCAAAATCATCCGCTCAAGAAACCGGTGGAAAATGTCGTGAATCTCTAGCACGAAGCGGTCCCGATACCGCTGCGGCACCGGCACCAACAACGAGAAGCCCACGTGTGTGCGACCCACGCGCGACGATGCCTGAATGTACTCCGCGATGTCTGACGGGATGCCCGCGAAAAACATTGCATTGAACTCTTCTACGTCGACACCATGCGAGATGGCAGAGGTAGCGATGACCGATCGAAGGGTGTTGTTCAGCTCCGGGAATGGCTTGTTGATGCCAACGCGGGTCTCTGCGCGCCGGACGATGTCCTGGATGTCAGCGGCGGACACCGCGCCTGAGATGAGCTCCGAACTCAAGGCCTGGTCAGTATAACCCTCGGTGTGGTGAAGCTTCTCGAACTGGACCTTCTCGGTATCAATGACCTGGTCGCCACCCTTCTTGTTGGTGACATAGGTCAGGGCGATGCGGTGCAGGTCCACCAGCGTGAGCAGCGTCGCGGCGTCCGCATTGGTAAGCAAACGAACAAACTGCGCCTGCAGAGGGCCAGGCGATACCCATCGAATCAGCTCGGCACGCGCGGCCTCTTCCATAGTCGGATCCTCGCTGCGCAGGCGCTCGTACAGCCGAGTAAGCATCACGTGGTAGTGCCCGAGCACAGAGGCCATCGCAACGGTGTGGCGGTGCCCATTGGTAAGGACTGAGGCGTAGACGCGCGCCCAGTGGCTGCGCAATTCCACGTTATCGACGGGGATGGCTGCGCGTTCGATATCGTCCGGTGTAGCGTCGGGTGGTAAGGGCGTTGCGTAGAACGAGTCGTATAGGGTTGGTCCCGGGTATGGGAACTGAATGGTGTTGTCTCGCTGGTAGAGGTTGGCCATTTGGCGCTGTGGCTCGCTGACCGTGGCCGATGCGGCGATGACCTTGATTCTTCGGCGCACCGACGAGTCGGGCTCACACGACAGCTGTCCCTTCAGTAATGGCGCAAGCTGGTCAAGTGCGGCCTCCAAAGCAGACTCAAAGAGTCCGGAGAACGTCCCCAGGGATTCGTCGAGCAGGTGCGCCTCGTCCTGAATCAGAAGGGAGGGAAAAGGGTCAAAGAATCGCTTCTCTCCAGACGCAAAGGACGGAAACAATGCGCGCGTTCCGGCGCCCGGGTGGCCATCCCAGTCCTTGGGCTTTATCGGCACATACAAACGCTCACTGCCGGTCTCAACCAGCGGAGCCAAACCGAACATGCCGAAGAACTTGCGGATAGTCCCTTGCGACTGGCCGATGGCGGCGAGCTTATCGACTGTGCCTAGAAGGACCGACGGAGCTAGGTCGTAGATATCTTCGTCGACGATGTAGAAGGGCAACGGCGTGGGAGTGGCGAAGCGAGCATTCCAGGAGCATTTCTCCTTTGGCGCAGTGCAATAGTGCCCCATCGCGTTCGCACCAGTGCCCGAGTGACGGCGCAGCGCCAGTAGGCTACCGTCCTTGTTGCCACAAAACGGGCACGTCGATAGCTTTAGCCAGCGCTCGCGGGCGCTTTTGTAGGGTTGAACGTCCTTGTGCTTGGCCTCTGTGTTAGGGGGAACTTCGGCGTCGGAAGGAACTTCGCTGTAGCCGTCCTCGGAGTGCCAATTTGGCGTGTTGCTGCCGCCCACCCAGAATCCGAGCGAGAACGGCTCGCCTGGATACCCGCGGGAGTGGCGAACCTCTTCAGCGGCGCCCATCGTGGTGAAGGTGCGGCGTGCTTGCTGCAGGGTGAGTAGGCGCAGCGGGTAGCGCATTAGTGCCGACACGCCCCGATGCTTGCCCCTGAGGCGGTCGAGGAAGAGCACGAATGCGAGCAGGCCCAGAAAGGCTTCGGACTTGCCACCACCGGTTGAGAAGTACAGCAGCGTCACGGCGTTAGCATGCTGAGCAACGTCGGGAGTGTAGAAGCTATGGAACTCGGAGATGCGCGTCGCGAAAGCGGGGACAGACGCCAAGATGAACGCGAGCTGGAACAGCCTCCACTCGTCATAGCCCTTCGACTTGCCTACCTTGGCCATGGCGGTATTCATCGACACCCATGCCTCGAATGGGATGCCAAGTGGCGACTTCTGGACGCCAGGCCCACTCCAATTTGCGCGCGACTTCTCCAAAATGTCCAGACCGCACCGGATGGCTCCCAGCTCACTGCGCCAGGCCGCGAGGTCCGAGTGCAGCTTCTCCTTCTCGGCCGCCAGTTGCTCGGCGGCTTTCGGCCCGTTGAGGCCTTGGTCCACCGGATGCGTTTCGACCTCGGTCAGCCAATCCTCGTAGGCCGTGATGAGCGGCTTCAGGCTAGCCAGGCAGTCGGGTTGCGACAGTTTTGAGATGTTACGTTCAACGGTGCCATCGGTGGGGATAATTCGAGGCAGCACGTAACGCGGCGCCCATGTTGTGGTCAGTCGGTGCTGCGCGCCGTCGACGGCCAGAGTGACGCCGCCGTTGAACCCCAGTGCGGGGTACTTGAGGTACTTGTTGTACCGGTAGGACGGTCTGACCCGGTCCAAGTGGAGGAACTGGTGGTCAGCAGCCGGCACCGAGGCGGTCACCTGTACCTGGAAGAGCGAGGGTTCCAGCTCCTTGAAGTTGGTATTGGTGAGCGGCGCGGTCCAATTCTCCAGCGCCAAGTGGACTGTCATGCGCGTTGCATCGACGGGATCGGGTAGAGCTTGAACGACCCAGCGCAGCTCAATCTGCGGCACGATGACCGCCAGGGCCGAGGCGCGTACCCGTTCCAGAAAGCTTTTCCAATTGCGCACGTCGGATGGCCGGACTCGTGCTCGGCGATATCCCCACAGCTTCCCACCGTTTTCCGGGTCCGAGTTGGCCGCCCAGTCCGCGAGCTGCTTGGCGATAGCCTTATTCAGCTCATCAGTTGCCGTCTTGGCATCTGCTTCGGCAGTCGCCGGTGTGAACTCGAAGGAGGGCAGGGTAAGATCGAGTCTGAGCCACTTCGGCGGGGGAGGGATATCGTCCGCCAAGTCGTCTGGCGTGGACAGGCTAACGGCAACCTCTTGAGCGGGACGTATTTCCCCGTTCTCGCCATTTTCAGCGTCTGTGTCCTCTGCCTCGGCGTCTTCCTCTGCCGGAGTGCGGTCTAGCTGGTTGTCGAACGGCAAGCCCATTGACTCGTACACGGCCTTGCGAGCGTCATAGCTCCTCGTGGCCCACTCTGGGTGCGTCTTGCCGCCTGACAGCTCAGTGGCGAGCTTGCCCAGCGCGTCCTTGACCTTGCTACGGATGTCGGCGCGGGCCTCCCGGGTCAGCGGGAACGTGGCTTCCAGCCTACCCCCAGGCTTCACATCATCCTCGGTTGGGAGAATGCGGACGTACACGGCACCCATCACCGAAACGCCCAGCGTGGTATCCGTGGCCGCCGAACGGATCTGGAAGTCCATGCCATGCGCGCTGATACGGATGGGATCCGCTTCCTCGTCGCCGCCGCGCTCTTCGGCTGGCATCGGCACGATGAATTCGGACATCAGCGCCGCGCTGGGTTTGGCTGCATAGATGACCTTGTAGAAGTCACCGCGGCCAGCCAGTCGCGCCGAAAGCCCGTTGAGTAGGCTGTCGACCACCGCCTCCTTGTAGGCCGGATGAATGTCGCGGGGGTTCTTACTGAGGATGGGCACTTGTCTCTCCCTTCTAGCTTGTGATCACGCGCGCCGGCGGAGGCACGATGTGTTCGACGCGATAGATGCAGCGTAACGCCTCTTGCTGTAACTGCCGGATGACGTCTTCGGGTACCTTACGATACGTCGCCGCGCTCTCGGGCTGGAAAAGAATCTCGGCGTATCGGGCGACCAGTTCTCGCCCCAGGCACTGGTTCAAACGCCGCGCATTGCGAACGAAGCCCCAGTGCTGCTCAGCAGCCTCGTCGGTGATACCCAAGGCCTTGCAGAAGACTTTGAAATACTTGGAATCTTGGGCAGCATGGGGCCGCGTGTCGTCCTTCGCCTGCAGGGCCAGCCAGTAATACACGCGACCAGGCCGACAGTCCGCCGCTTTGGGGTCCAGCTCAACCATCTTGGCGTGAATCTCGCGCGCCAACGCAGAGCGCTTCGTGGAAGTGAACATCAACGCGCAGCGCCGTTGTACGTCGTCGTGGTAAAGCTTGAGCAGCATGCGGACAGGGTCCACCACAGAGCTGACGTCTTCATTGTTCATCTGCAGTGACGACTCCAGCTTGGCGCGCAATTCGTCGCTCATGTCGAAGATGAAGTCGCCGGGCTGAATGGCGCTAGCGGCAGCGCGGCGGAACGGCGGGTCTTCATCAGGCATGTGACGGTAGACCCATCCGGCGGCGTACGACCTACCGCCTCCTTCCAGTTCAAACTTGTAATATGCCTGCTCGCCGCTCTGGCTGTTGTCTTCAAACTTGAAGGTGAGGGACATCTCCCGCAACTTGCCGATGACCAGAGGATTTGGCACGTCTGCGAGGCGTCGCTCGAGTTCCTGCGCCAACAGGTTGATTCGGTCCCGGTAGGCCTTGAACGCCCTCACTTCCTTAATGCTGGTGAGCGTCGTGAGGGTTGATTCGGCCTGGCGATAGGCTACGAGCACGGCTGAGCCGTGCGGCATTTCTGGATGCGTTATCAGAATGCGTAGCACGTCGGGATTGATGCCAACGAAGGTGAAATGCTTACCCGTACGGTCGCTGGCTAGCGTCTTGCCAACGGTGGACAACGTGTGCCACTCGATGCGCTCGTCGGCTGCCGCCCAATCCGCTTCTAGTTTCCGCTTGAGAAAACGTTGTGCCAGCAGCACATATCGGTTGTTCGGCAGCACCAGCGAGATGCCCTGTCGGTCGGCAACTGCATGCTTTTGTACTTCGGCCAGCACGCGTGACGCCATCGGAGTGGCATCGTTCCAGTCGTCGATGAGCTTTTCGGCTCGGGCGATGGCTCGTTCAACGGCATCGCGCACCTTATTTAGCGCGCCGGAGTCCAGTGCCGCAGCGAGTTTGAGCTTCACGGGCGTCCAGGCATTCTGCTGGCTGCCGTAGTCGCCTTCGCCGGCTTCCGCCGACGCAGTCGTCAGGTCGGTGTATCCCGCTGGCATGTTCGACAGGCGTAGGACGTACAGACAGGCGTCGAGTAGTGCCTGATAGACCGGGCTCTCCTCACTGCCTGCTGACGCAGTCAGACGTTGGAATGCTAGCGCGAGCTGGGAGGCGTCCCGGTCAACGATGCTCACATTGAAATTCGAGCTGCTGCGCTGAGCCGGTACCCAATCTGGAGCAACGGGATGCGCTGAGAGCAGTACATCGCTGGTTTCAACGGCCCACTCCTTTGTAGAGAATGTCAGCTTGAATTTACTGAGCCGTGCTTGAAGGATGAAAAACGTCTTCGGGTCGTCTGTAACAATAACTGCCCCGGTATCTGCGAAGCCATTCTCGCGTGTGAAGAGCAAGAAATCAGGGATACGCTTGACGGCAGAAGAGCTCGTATTGTTAGCGGCGCTGGTGGCGTCGAGTAGCAAGAGTTCCGGGCGCCCCTGGCCCTTTAACGCGGGCGTGGTGAGCGCGGTTCGCCACGCCCCCTTTCTGGCCATGTAGTGCATGGCCATCAGTGCGCCTGGTGCCTTGTCTGGCTCACTCCACTCGGAGCTGACCTTCTGACGAAGGTCACGCCGGTTTGCGAGGCGATCAACTTTTGACAGAGTCCGTTCGAGTGGGTTGGTAACTGTCGTTGTCCAGGCACGTTTGGCGGGATCGAAAACGAAGGTTGGAACAAGTTCAGCGAGCGATGGGTTAGGTAGCTCAGGGTGATAGTTTCGAATATCGTTAATAGCGTTCAGCGCAGCGAGAAAAGCCGGCGACGTAGTGCTACTCACTTGAGAAACGGATCCGTTGGGTTGAACCGCCCACAGGGTTCGGAAGAAATCGCTCAGCTGCGTTTTTTCTACGAGCACGCTATGAAGAGAGGTTCGGCACGCGTGAGTGGCGGGGTACATTAGGGTCCGAAGTCCACGTAAGTCCGTAGCAAATACTCGCTCGATGTTGGCCAGAGCATGTAAGACAGGTAATGAAGTCATTTTGGACGGCCAGATCAAGCAAAGGGTGATGCCTCCTTCGTCTGCGGCACTTAGCAGTGTACTAACGAGCTCATTCGTCCACGGTTGTTGAGCAATAAACTCATCAGTCGATCTCAATTGATAATCCACATGTGCGCTTCCAGCGCGTACATGAGCCCACGGACGCGGTATGCTCGGCTCCCCAGAGACAATAGGTAAAAGCGGTGCAGGCGCAACAGTGTTGGGCTTTGGCGTTTGCTGCTTAGAATCAAATTTTCGTGCCGAAATCTTGCGCGCGAGTTCCGAGAGCTTCTCTCGGGCTTTGGCTTGGTCTGCCAAGCGTTCTGCTATAGATTTGAAATGGCTCATTAGCAGCCCTCCTGGCCTTGTCTATTCAACTCTTAGATATAAGTTGAAAGGAGTCATTCACAGCTTGATCCAAGGTGCTCCCATTAATCAGAGCCTCTTTAAGCACTATCGGATCTGGTAGCGAAAGTTGGCTTAGCTCGAAAACTGAGACGTTGGTGGCCCCAGAAATACACCGGAAATAGCGATCCACCGCATATGTGCTTAGGAGCTCTGCCAACTTCGTTGGAGGTAACGCTGGTTTATCAGTTACTTGCTCAACGATCACTACGTGATTTTCACCGATAAAGCCGCCGTATGTAGTAAAAATAGACGGTGATACAGCAGCGGCGACGAGGCGGCGGGGTTGGTCATTCGATGTCACTCGCTGCATTACCACACAAGGAGATTTAATCACCGATAGGCACTTCTTATTGCCAATATCAACAAAGCGGTGCTCGCCGTTGTAGGTGGAGATAACTTCTGGCTGGACAATTCCTCCGGCAATAATATCTCTTGACCACAGCAGTGGAATGGCTGTGTAAGCACCTGCCTCCTGCGCATCCCGAAGCGACTCGAACTTAGGTCGTTTGTCGCGGTTCCAGACATAGGCCCCGATACGCACTCTGTAGCCATAATCCGTTAGACGAAACTTGAACGAGCTGATGGTTTTTACAAGAATTACGTCTTCGGTAGAGCGCGGAATGGGCCATACAGCTCCGGCGTTTGGAAGCAGACATTCGCCAACACTTCTATATTGGCCTGTGGCAGACACCACCGAAACGTTAGCTCGAACCTGCATGCGATCCTCTTCGGCGCGTCGATGCAAGATGGTCATCGCGGTTTCTTGCTCGACATCGATAAATACGCCTTTTCGATCGCTGATCATGCCAATGTGTTCAATGTCGGTGTTGCGTATTAGGAATTGGCGTAATCGGCTAAAGTATTGGCCAGAAAGAAAGCTAGTCGGTGTGACGAGCGCAGCACGTCCGCCGTTACGCAGAAGACGCACGCAGAGAGTGATAAACAAGCAATAAAGGTTAGGTTGTGCTTCGATAACGTCCGAATAGGTGGCCCGCAAAGGTTCAAGCTCCTCGGCCCTCATCTTACGGTATGGGGGGTTGCAGACAACGACGTCGATCTTGCCTAAGTTGGTGGACAGCTCGGTTAGTGAGTTCACATTTTGAACGTTGAATGTTGGGATATAGCCTGTCTCTTGAATTTCGGCGTGCAGAGCCATACACAGAAAGTGCTTGGATAGCTCGCACAACGTTTTGTCTAAATCGGTGCCGTAGAGGTGCTCCTCGACATGCTTGAGCAACCTGAGAGGAGGTAGCCCTTCGGCCACCAATGCTGCTCGCATGCGAAGTGCGATCGGGGCCAGGAACGCCGCCCCTCCGCAGGCTGGATCCATGAAGGAAAGGCGTCCAAAATCGGTACCTTGGTCGGCTAAGTCGTCGAGCAGTCCTTTCGTTAGCGACACAGGCGTAAAGAACATTGCCAGCTTCTTGCGATAGCCTTCTTCGGTAAGCATCGCATAGGACGAGCTGAGCCAGTACGTGGCGTCGAGGAAGCCGAGCTGGCTCAGCACTGCGACGAATGTGACGATTTCCTGCCTGGAAGCCAACGCCTCTGAGTAAGGTAGGGACGATTTAGGAAGAGCGGGACACTCAATTTTGCACCATAGGTGCAAAATCGTCCCTACGAGCGTAGCTGCATCGGCATTATACCGATGAGCCAATAAACCGAGGGTTTGAATATGTCGCTTGATAGACCGTTTCGATGGAGGTGTCATCAAACCCAACCTCAGTCTATCCTGATAGGTTGAGTATCGTTTGCCTTCTGGCTCATCCGTTCCGTTCCTTGCTTCAGATGGCTCTACTTGAGCTTCTTCCGTGGCCTTTAATCAGAAATCCTGGTTTGAGAGGTGGCAGCCGATAAGGGAGATTTAGAGCTTGTCCCACTTTGCTCGCTCGTCTTCACTTTGTGAGTGGTGGATCCAGGTGCCGATGTTGGTCGACCTTTGATGCATTCGCCGGGTGTCTGATACAGGATGGGTATTAGATCACGAAATGTGGGCGAGAACAGGCTATTTGTTTGATGTCCTTAGGTTGAGAGGCAGTTGTGCGTTGGAACTCCGCGCGTTCGCCTGACCACCGGGCGGCAGAACCGTTGGGTATGGTTGCAATGGAACGGGTGGTGGCCGCCAGGCTATCGGATTCTCGCATCCAGGCGATGGTGCTATTACCTATTCTGATTGGCTGCCCCTACTGATCCGGATTTGGCGCTTTCTGCCTGGCCAAGCTGGAGGTATAGCGCACCGATGAGTGAGTTCCCTGGACGGTTCAGTGTGTGTCTAGGCTGCATTCGCTGATGGCACTCTGTTACCATTTTCAGTGCAGTAGTTTGAATCAAACGCAGCAGAGGGAGGCGCTGGAGAGGTTGACAGATAACACTGGAACAAACGTGCTTCATGAAGCGACAGCGGCAGCGCTTGGTTTTTATTTTCAGAGCCAGTTTGCGTTACTGACTCTCATTTCGCAGATGACTAGCGAGGCCGCTGTAGCGGTGGAGCGATTAGACGATGTGGAGCTAAAGGTCAACGGACAAAGCCTGCTGTTTCAGCTCAAGCATTCTATTCAGAGCAATCCTCCCGCAGTCACTCTCGGATCCGTAGCGTTCTGGAAAACCATCAAGGTCTGGATCGACGTCCTGCCTCTTGTTTCCCTCGCAGATACTACGTTCCACCTTGTTTCAGTTGGCAAGGTACCAGTTGATTCGCCGCTAGCCGCTTTGTGCGATCCGAACAGTGACCGCCAAGCCCTGCTGCTGGCGATGGAAGAGGAAGCCGATCGCGTAATTGCCGAGCGGGCCAAGGCTAAGGAGGCGGGTATCAAGCTTCCACATACTGCTCGGGGGCCAGGGTGCGATGCTTTTCTTAAACTTGAACCCAGCGCTAGGTTGAGCCTGTTGCGTCGAGTGATTATTCAACAAGACAGCAGGACCATCGGACAAATACCTGCTGAGGTTGCCAGGCGGTTGCATATCATTCCTCGCCTGCAACGGCAGCAGGCAGCGGAGCGCCTACTGCAGTGGTGGGATCAGCAAGTTGTATTCAGCTTGTGTGGGAAGCGCGAACGAGTCATTCAGCGTAGCGAAATGGAGCAGCAAATATCCTCCATCATCGCGGATTTGGAGGATGGAACACTGGTTGCTGAGTTCACGAACTTTACGCAGCCTGAGGACTACGAGCCCGATGGAATGCTGACCCGCCAAATTGAGCTTGTGAACGGGAGAGCTTCGGATATCGCTAAGGCTATCCGCGCTCAATGGCGGGCCAAAGAGCAGCGGTCCAGCTGGATCAACAATAATCCGCGAATGCGCTCGACAATCGCGAGCTATGACAGCGTGCTCACCGAACGCTGGTCTGATCGCCATACTCAGATGGTGGAGGATTGCGCTGACCTTGAACCGGCTCAGGTAGAAGCAAAGGGATTAGAGCTTCTGCGCTGGACTCATGAGCTCGCTCCAAACCAAGTAGAGCCCATCGCTCATGGCTGGAGCGCTCATTACTACGTACAAGGCACTTACCAAGTGCTTGCAATCGACCTTCATGTGGGCTGGCACGCAGACTACCTGAAGCTTCTCAAGGATTAGAGCGATGGGTATTGCTCATGACATTTTTGCCGAAACAAATCCGGCTTATTGCGCTTGTCTGCTGGCCGCTTTCGTCCGAGCTTATCGCACCCGAAGTGGATCAGTGCCAGATATCACGTTGTGTTACGCCGCTCTGCCTTTAGCGTTGTCCGGAGACCTGACTTCAACGTTCGATCACACAAATCGCAAGACCGGATTATTGGAGTGGATGCGTCGCAGTCCCGTTATTCAGATTCGTCTCGCTGATCGGGTGAATGGGTCGTTGGACATCGTTACGGAGGCGGTCAGGTTTGCCTGTTTCAGCAATTTATTGGTCATTACTACCGAGGGCAAAGTAGCCCCAGGCGCCTCGTCTCTACCCAAGCATCTCAGGGTACAGCTCACGCAGGATACTCAGAAAATTTTCGACAACATCGACCGAATTGGTCATTGGTTTGCCCTGGCGGGCTCAACAAGGACGGTATTCAACCTTATGGGGCTTGAGCTATGAGCCGTTGGAACATTTCAAGCATCTTCTTTTTGGGCGAGGGCGGCCGCGTTCGTATTCTCGACTTGAAGCTTGGCGAGGTAAACATCATCACCGGTGCGTCGGGAACCGGTAAGTCGACGCTGATCAAAGCCATCGACTATTGCTTGGGATCGAAGGTCTGTGAGCTTGCTGCCCATGTGAAACGCCACAGTATCGCTGTGGGCGTAAAATGGGTATTGGGTGATGCGCAGATGATCACGGGGCGGGTCATTCCACCTCTGGGACAAGACACCAGCACCAAGATGTTTGTCAGCAGCGGGCGTAACCTCCCAATCCCAACGTCGTTGACGGAGTTTGAAGGCGCGACAACCCTTCAGGCGGGCAAATCCTTTATCGAACGAGCGTTTGGTATTGGCGGGGTAGCAGACGCTTCAAACGAAAGCAGTGCCCGAAAATGGCGGCCGACGGTGCGCCATGCAACTGCTTACATGTTCGTCCCCAAAGACGTGATCTACAACGAGACCGCTTTACTTCATGGTTTGGATCAGGCCGACGAAGCACCAGCCATTATTGAGACGATGCCATACTTCCTCGGCGTCGTTACTCAAGACACAGTGATCCAGGAGCGTCGGCTACGCGACCTGCGCAAGCGGCTTGATCGGGAGGAGCGTCAGCTTCGGGTTCGTCAGGCCGAAGGTAGCGATTACAAAAAGCATGCAATGCGCTTGCTGATGGATGCCCATCGTTGTGGTTTGTGTGACCTCCCACCCGATGATGCTTCAGAAACTGATCTTCAAGACGCATTATTGAGGGTCAAGCGGCTGAAGATTGACAGGAGCGGGCAGAACCCGAACGAGAGCGAACTTTCTAGTCTCCATACACAGCGGCGTAGCCTGCTCAGCGATATCGAAAATGCGAGGCGCAGCTCGCGAGCGACACAAGCGGCACTTCAGGAAATGACGGGTTTTGAGGGGGCGGTGCGGCGGCAATACGAGAAGCTGAAAATTGCAGAGCATCTTCAGCCAGTGGCCCACGCTTGCCCTCTGTGTGAAACGCCTAGTGAGCGTGGGATCGCTGCAGCCCAAGCCATCCGCCAATCAATGAAGATCGTCCGCTCTGAAAGCGTAGCTGTTGAGAATGTACGACCTCGTCTTGTGGATCACGAGGGGTCACTGCAGTTGGAGCTCGCGAGGCTTAATGAAAAGCTCAAGGGCGTCGATGAGCGCATAAAAACCTGGATTAGGCAAAGCGACGAAGCCAAGGAAATGGATGACCTAGCTCAGTATCACGCGCACCTGATGGGCAAGGTTTCGCAGTTCCTGGAAATGAACCCGGCGACGCCGCTTCCAGGCCCTGACTTGGACGTCCTGCGCGAGCAGATTGAAGAGCTGGAGGCGCTCATCGATAACGATGCCAAACATGTGCTGCTCACACGCGCCGAACGAAAAGTTTCGCAATATCTGTCTGATGCATTCGCATCGTTGCCCACGGTCGAACCATGCATTGAGGCTGATTTGGAGTTCTCCTCCAAACCACCGGCCATCGCGATTATTGAGAAGGATACTGAGACGGTATTACGGCTACCCGATGCTGGATCGGATGAAAACTACCTTGCTATCCACATCGCGCTATCTTTCGCCCTGCAAAAATATCTCGGGATGATCAAGGCACCGGTACCTGGCTTTCTGGTGTTCGATCAGATCAGCCGGCCCTACTACCCACAGCGGGGGGAAGACGAGGCAAGCATTGGAGAAAATGAGGAAGTCCTGGCGATGCGTCGGCACCTGGATTTTCTATTCAAAGCTACCGCTGAGCAAAATGACCTGCAGGTTCTGCTGATTGAACATGCGTATTTCGGTGATGATCCCCGATATGTGGCGGCTACCCGTATGAGGTGGAACAAGCTATCCGGGGATGCCTTGATCCCTCTGGACTGGCCGAAGAGAGAGAGCAGCCTTTGAGTACTACTAGCAGAGGCACCCAGCCTCCTTGGGCTGTAGGTACTTTGTTCATATCATCCTCGACTGTAAACATTTGGTCGGTAATGACTGTCGGTGAGAGAACAGCTCCCGACCAATTGTTAAAAGGGCAGAGATGCCTCTGCTCAGCTGAAGGGCGGAAGAATTCGGCTGAATGAGTGTTGGCGGTTGCAGGAGCTGATATGGACTGGTTCTTGGCTAACTGAATAGCTGATTATTCAGCGTAAGGTATCGCTGGTAGGATCGCCTCTAATCTTTCCCCAAGAAGCCGCCAGGCCTCAGTTTTTTCCTTTGCATAGTCGTGATGTAAATAATGCCGACGCACTTTGGATCCTCCGAGTAAGTGGTTCTGGCAGCGATCAATGATCTCCAGTGTTACCCCCAGCTCTTGCATCATGGTCGCGCCAGTTCGGCGCAAGTCATGTGGAGTCCATTCACCTTTGGCACCATTGCTCAGTACTAACGAGTCGTCATGATGGCGACCCGCTAGGGGCTTGCTGCGGTCCTTGAAGCGACACTGCCGGTCTCCGATGAGCTTGCTGACCGTCTTGGTGTCGACGTGGTTTTTGCCATCCTTGCTGGGGAAGCAGAACGGTGTATCGCTAGTTTCTTTGTGCAGCCGCTTGAACTGCTCAAGCGCAAAAGCTGAGAGAAAGACGTGGTGATCCTGGCGTTTACCCTTATGCCCCTTGGTCGCTTCGGCCGGGATGAACCAAGTGCCTTTCTCCAGATCCACGTGGCGCCATTCCGATTTGAGCAGTTCGCCGATGCGGCAGAGGGTGCTTAGGCAGATCCATACGGCGCATTGCACGCGCAGATTAACTGGACGGATGCCGGAGTATTTTTGGCCGGCGGGTAAGGCCTCGTAATCACGCTCCAGGCGCTCGAAGATGTCACGCAGCTCGCGAATCTCATCCGGCGAAAGCAGTCGGTCGCGCTGTTCTTCGTAGTCGTGATCCAGCAGCTTGCTCACGTCGATCAGGTCGGCAGGATTGCCGTCCGCCATCAGGGTGCGCCACGGCTTACGTTTTTCTCCCCAACGCAGCATCTGGCCGATGTCCTTGCTGCGGATCACGACGGTACGGTTCAGGCCGCGCGCTTTGACTGAGCGTAGGACGGTGAGTAAATCTTTCTCTGTCAGGCTGCGAAGCGGCTTCTTGCCAATGAGGGGGAGTACGTCTTTTTTGAAGCTGCGGATCAGTTCAGCATTGCCATCCTGCCGAGAGACGCCGTCGCGTATCCATTCGTCAAACAGATCTGCCACTGTTTTGTTTTCCGCAGCTTCACGCTCAGCCTCAGCAATAGTGGCGGCAACCGCAGCTTGTGCCTCGATCCGCGCTGCTTTGGCGGCAAGAGTAGGGTGCAAGCCTTTCGTAACAAGGGTCCGGGCTTCGTCTCGCTCAGATCGGATTTGCACCAAGCTTTTCTTCGGCCAGCTGCCCAGCCGCTTTCGGGTTCTGGAGCCATCCAGCTTGAATTCATAGCTGAACTGAACCGTGACTCCGCGCACGCCAGCTCGCACCTCGGCAACCAGTCCACCATCCTCTCGGAAGACCTTTCCGTGATCTTCAGCCGTGAAGGCCTCTAGTTGTTTTATCGTCAGCTTGGCCACTCTCTACCCTTCGTAAAATTCTTCACGCCTGAATTTTGTGCCACTTTTGTGCCACCGAAACGCTTGGCTGGTGGTGGACGATAGTGGACGCTATGGGAAGGTAAAATAGCCTGAAAGCCCCGTAATTTCTAGGTTTTGCGTTGTTTGTGGATGTCTATGATGATCTATGGAAATCCATCAATTAAGCGCATGGGGTGCAAGGGGTAGAGTGTTCGAATCACTCCGTCCCGACCATATACCTCAACGACTTAGGCCAGTTCGGTAACGACTGGCCTTTTTCGTTTCAGGGATATTTCATCCTGCCTTCCTCCTCAGTATCGTCAGGGCCGGCCCGCGCGAGTCGGTAGCCGAAATCTGGTTGGCCTCATCGATCAGTTTTCCCAGCTCTGTCGCCGAGTAGTGACTGGTGATGCTGACGTTCTTGTGGTCCAGCAGGGCCCGTCTGTCTTCCTCGGTGACACCAGCTGCCCGAAACCCTCTTCTCCTGAAGGTGTGCTTCAGGTCGTGGATGCGGAGCGAGGCGAATCCCTTCGGTGCCGGTCGTAGGAAATGTTCCTGGTACTTCTTCGCCGCCCTGATCCGGGCCTTCTTCCAGGCCGAATCGTTCATCCGATGAACCGGTGTCGCCTTGCCGTTCCTGTCGGGCGGTTCCATACGGGAATACCCCGACTGGATCCAGGCCACGTTGCCCCTCGATGACCGATTTGGCCACCGTGTTCAGCACGACCAGCCGTTTCTCTCTGTTCTTCACCCCGATCCCTTGTTCCTGCCGCCGAAGCCCGAAGGAATCAGGAGCATGCTGATGTCCAACTCCGATACCGGGATCCCAGTCCCGCCTGGGGAGCATAGCGATGGGTGCGAAGTTGCTTGATGAGCTCTCGGGGATTGGGTAGTGGTGGGCTGGATTCTACCCGGGAGAGCTGTTGAAGCCTTTTGCAACCTGTATCTGGACCTGAAGAGAGTGGCCAGAAGGTGGTTCATGCGCCCCAAATCACCGGAACGGGATGCGGTTGGCGCGCGGTGAAGGGTGCCTTTACTCGCGCCAGGAAATTCAGTAATTTGCCGCCCACTCTGCGGTACGGGGGCGAAGGGGCCAGTCGCTCCGTCCCGGCCAAATCGATAGGGAAAGAAGCCCGGTTCGGAAACGGCCGGGCTTTTTCATGCGTGTATTTATCGTAGTGTGGATGCTTGCCTGGTGTGAGTCTGGGTGATGCCTGAGAGAGGAAATAGCCATGCGCGAGCGTTTGCTGGCGGCGGAGAAGGTGAAGTCGATCGACTGGCTGGCGGGACGGTTGAGCTTGCTGGATCAGCGCAAGCTGCCAATCGAAGAGGTTTGGCACAGTTACGGCTCTGCCGCCGAGGTGGCTGGCGCGATCAGGGATATGGTCGTGCGTGGCGCGCCGGCCATTGGGATCAGTGCAGCTTATGGATTGGTGCTGGCAGTGCGTGCCCGACTCGCGGCTGGCGGGGAGTGGCGTCAGGCGCTGGAGGAGGACTTCCGGGTGCTGGCCGACTCCCGCCCGACGGCGGTCAATTTGTTCTGGGCCTTGAATCAGATGCGTGAGCGCCTCGAGCGCCTCAAGCCCGGCGAAGATCCGTACGTTGTCCTGGAGGCTCAGGCCATTTCCATTCACGACAGCGATCGCGAAGCCAATTTGGCGATGGCGCAGTTCGGTGTCGACCTCATTCGCAGGTACCAAGGCAATCCGCAGAACCTGCTCACGCATTGCAATACCGGCGCATTGGCTACCGGCGGTTTCGGGACTGCGCTCGGGGTCATCCGTGCGGCGCATCTGGAGGGGCTGGTGGAGCGGGTCTACGTGGACGAGACCCGCCCCTGGCTGCAGGGCTCACGGTTGACCGCCTGGGAGCTGCTCGGCGATGGAGTGCCGACGACGCTGAATGTCGATTCCGCTGCCGCCCACTTGATGAGGGCGCGCGGCATCTCCTGGGTCATCGTCGGTGCCGATCGAATCACAGCCAATGGCGATGTGGCGAACAAGATCGGTACGTATCAGTTGGCCGTGCTCGCCATGCATCATGGTGTGCGCTTCATGGTGGTGGCGCCGAGTTCGACGATCGACATGGGCTTGGAAAGCGGCGAAGAGATCCCCATCGAAGAACGGGCCGGCAGCGAGCTGCTAGAGGTCAACGGACAACGCTACGCGGCTGATGTCGAGGCATTCAACCCGGTGTTCGACGTGACACCGGCCGATCTGATCGATGCCATCATCACCGAGAAAGGCGTGGTCGAACGCCCCAGCGCGACGAAGATGGCCGAATTGATGAACCGCAAGCGCCTGCACTGACCCCCTGTCGCTCCCGGGTATATGACATGCGAGGAAGGAGCGTCCGAGGCGGCCTTTCCTCGGCGCGACACTCAGCTTAACGCTGCCGTCTGTGTTACCATCCCGCGCTTATCGCAGGACCCTGCTGACTATAAGGAACCAGGCTTCCATGGGCGAACTGGCCAAAGAAATCCTCCCGGTCAATATCGAAGACGAGCTCAAGCAGTCCTACCTTGATTACGCCATGAGCGTGATCATCGGCCGTGCGCTACCGGATGCGCGCGATGGCCTGAAACCGGTACACCGTCGCGTACTGTTCGCCATGAGCGAGCTGGGCAACGACTGGAACAAGCCGTACAAGAAATCCGCCCGTGTGGTCGGCGACGTGATCGGTAAATACCACCCCCACGGCGACTCGGCGGTCTACGACACCATCGTGCGCATGGCACAGCCGTTCTCGCTGCGCTACCTGCTGGTCGACGGCCAGGGCAACTTCGGTTCGGTCGATGGCGACAGCGCCGCGGCGATGCGTTACACCGAAGTGCGCATGGCCAAGCTGGCGCACGAGCTGCTGGCCGACCTGGACAAGGAAACCGTCGACTGGGTGCCCAACTACGACGGTACCGAGCAGATCCCGGCGGTCATGCCGACCAAGATCCCCAACCTGCTGGTCAACGGCTCCAGCGGTATCGCCGTGGGCATGGCGACCAACATCCCGCCGCACAACCTCGGCGAGGTCATCGATGGCTGCCTGGCGCTGATCGAGAATCCCGATATCGGCATCGACGAACTGATGCAGTTCATCCCCGGCCCGGACTTCCCCACCGCGGGCATCATCAACGGCCGTGCTGGCATCATCGAGGCCTACCGCACCGGTCGCGGGCGCATCTACATCCGTGCGCGCGCCGATATCGAGGACATCGACAAGGTCGGCGGCCGCCAGCAGATCGTCATCACCGAGCTGCCCTACCAGCTGAACAAGGCGCGGCTGATCGAGAAGATCGCCGAGCTGGTCAAGGAGAAGAAGCTCGAAGGCATCACCGAGCTGCGCGACGAGTCCGACAAGGACGGCATGCGCGTGGTCATCGAGCTGCGCCGCGGCGAAGTGCCGGAGGTGATCCTCAACAACCTCTACGCGCAGACCCAGTTGCAGAGCGTCTTCGGCATCAACGTGGTGGCACTGGTCGACGGCCAGCCGCGCACGCTGAACCTCAAGGAACTGCTGGAAGCCTTCGTCCGCCACCGCCGCGAAGTCGTCACCCGACGTACCGTCTATGAACTGCGCAAGGCGCGCGAGCGTGGCCACATCCTCGAGGGCCAGGCGGTCGCGTTGTCCAACATCGACCCAGTGATCGCGCTGATCAAGGCCTCGCCGACGCCGGCCGAGGCGAAGGATGCGCTGATCTCCACCGCCTGGGAGTCGACTGCGGTCGAGGCGATGGTCGAACGCGCCGGGGCAGATGCCTGCCGTCCGGAAAACCTGGATCCGCAATACGGCCTGCGCGACGGCAAGTACTTCCTGTCACCGGAACAGGCCCAGGCGATCCTCGATCTGCGCCTGCACCGCCTGACCGGGCTGGAGCATGAAAAGCTGCTCAGCGAATACCAGGAAATCCTTACCCAGATCGGCGAGCTGATCCGCATCCTGACCAATCCGGTGCGTCTGATGGAAGTCATCCGCGAAGAGCTCGAAGGCGTCAAGCGCGACTTCGGCGATGCGCGCCGCACCGAGATTCTCGAATCGCGCCTGGACCTGACCCTGGCCGACCTGATCACCGAGGAAGAGCGCGTCGTCACCATCTCCCACGGCGGCTATGCCAAGTCGCAGCCGCTGGCGGCCTATCAGGCGCAGCGCCGCGGCGGGCGCGGCAAGGCGGCCACCGGTGTGAAGGAAGAGGATTACGTCGAACACCTGCTGGTCGCCAACAGCCACACCACGCTGCTGTTGTTCTCCAGCAAGGGCAAGGTGTACTGGCTCAAGACCTACGAGATTCCCGAGGCCTCGCGTACCTCGCGCGGCCGGCCGCTGGTGAATCTGCTGCCGCTCGATGAGGGCGAGCGCATCACCGCCATGCTCCAGGTCGACCTGGAGGCGCTGCGCAAGCAGGCGACCGACGCTGACGAGGAGCTGGAAGAGGCCGAAGGGCAGGTCATCGAGCACGACGAGCTCGACGATGCCGAAGGCGAAGAGGCCGACGGCGACGAGAAGGACGAGCCGACCGGCGCCTACATCTTCATGGCCACCGCCAACGGCACGGTGAAGAAGACCCCGCTGGTGCAGTTCAGCCGGCCGCGCACCTCCGGGCTCATCGCGCTGAAGCTGGAGGAGGGCGACACCCTGATCGCCGCGGCGGTGACCGATGGCGCCCAGGAAGTGATGATGTTCTCCGACGGTGGCAAGGTGATCCGCTTCAAGGAAAGCAAGGTTCGCATCATGGGCCGAAACGCCCGTGGCGTGCGCGGTATGCGCCTGCCCGAGGGGCAGCAGATCATTTCCATGCTGATTCCCGAGCCGGGTGCGCAGATCCTCACCGCCTCCGTGCGTGGCTATGGCAAGCGCACGGCGATGGACGAATTCCCGCGGCGCGGGCGTGGTGGCCAGGGTGTGATCGCCATGGTGACCAACGAGCGCAACGGCCCGCTGGTCGGTGCCGTGCAGGTACTCGAAGGCGAGGAGATCATGCTGATCTCCGACCAGGGCACGCTGGTGCGCACCCGCGTCGACGAGGTGTCCTCGCTGGGCCGCAATACCCAGGGCGTGACGCTCATCAAGCTGGCCAAGGGCGAACACCTGGTTGGCCTGGAGCGGGTGCAGGAGCCGTCCGAAGAGGAGGTGCTGGAAGACATCGATGCCATGCTCGGTGAGGAGGCGCTCGAGAAGGAGATGCCCGTGGTCAGCACCGAGCCGAACGAGGACGAGTTGCTCGGCGGTGGCGGCGACGTGCCGCCGGATGTCGTGCCCACCGACGACGAAGACTGATTGGCATAGGCGTCTCCATGTGAAGGGGCGCCGGACAGGCGGTAGGAGGGCGGTCGGCGAAGGCGCCGGCCGCTCGGTTCCTGGTTTCAATATCGAGCAAGAGCGAGAGAGAACAGCAGTGAGCAAACGCGCTTTTAACTTCTGTGCCGGTCCGGCTGCGCTTCCCGAAGCCGTCCTTCAACGCGCCCAGGCGGAGCTTCTCGACTGGCACGGCAAGGGCCTGTCGGTGATGGAGATGAGCCACCGCAGCGAGGACTACACCGCCATCGCCGAGAAGGCGGAGGAAGACCTGCGTGAGCTGCTGGCGATCCCGTCGAACTACAAGGTGCTGTTCCTGCAGGGTGGGGCCAGCCAGCAGTTCGCCGAGATTCCGCTGAACCTGCTGCCCGAGGACGGCGTCGCCGACTACGTCGATACCGGCATCTGGTCGCGCAAGAGCATCGAGGAGGCGCGTCGTTTCGGCAACGTCAATGTCGCGGCGAGCGCCAAGCCCTACGATTACTTCGCGATTCCCGGGCAGAACGAATGGCGGCTGAGTGACAACGCCGCCTATCTGCATTACGCCAGCAACGAGACCATCGGTGGCCTGCAGTTCGACTGGGTCCCGGAGCTGGGCGACACGCCGCTGGTGGTCGACATGTCCTCGGACATCCTGTCGCGCTCGATCGACGTTTCGAAATTCGGCCTGATCTATGCCGGGGCGCAGAAGAACATCGGCCCCTCCGGCCTGGTGGTGGTCATCGTCCGCGAGGATCTGCTCGGCCGTGCGCGTTCCAGCTGCCCGACCATGCTCGACTACAAGGTCGCGGCCGACAACGGCTCGATGTACAACACCCCGGCAACCTTCTCCTGGTATCTCTCCGGGCTGGTCTTCGAGTGGCTCAAGGAACAGGGCGGCGTGGCGGCCATGGAGCAACGCAACCGGGCCAAGAAGGAACTGCTCTACGGCGCCATCGACGCCAGCGACTTCTATACCAACCCGATCGCCAGCAATGCGCGCTCGTGGATGAACGTGCCGTTCCGCCTGGCCGACGAGCGCCTGGACAAGACCTTCCTCGCCGGCGCCGATGCCCGCGGCCTGTTGAACCTCAAGGGCCATCGCTCGGTCGGCGGCATGCGCGCCTCGATCTACAACGCGGTCGGCCTGGATGCGGTCGAAGCCCTGGTGGCCTACATGGCCGAGTTCGAGAAGGAGCACGGCTGATGAGCGACGCTGATCAGCTGAAGGCGCTGCGCGTTCGCATCGACAGCCTCGATGAGAAGATCCTCGAGCTGATCAGCGAGCGTGCGCGCTGTGCCCAGGACGTCGCGCGGGTCAAGACCGCGGCGCTGGCCGAGGGCGAATCCGCGGTGTTCTATCGCCCCGAGCGCGAGGCCTGGGTGCTCAAGCACATCATGGAGCTGAACAAGGGGCCGCTGGACAACGAGGAGATGGCGCGGCTGTTCCGCGAGATCATGTCCTCCTGCCTGGCGCTGGAGCAGCCGCTGCGTATTGCCTATCTCGGCCCGGAGGGCACCTTCTCCCAGGCGGCGGCGCTCAAGCATTTCGGTCATGCGGTGATCAGCACGCCGATGGCAGCGATCGATGAAGTGTTCCGCGAGGTGGTCGCCGGGGCGGTGAACTTCGGCGTGGTGCCGGTGGAGAACTCCACCGAAGGCGCGGTCAACCACACGCTGGACAGCTTCCTCGAGCATGACATCGTGATCTGCGGCGAAGTGGAACTGCGTATCCATCACCACCTGCTGGTGGGCGAGACGACCAAGACCGATCGCATCACCCGTATCTATTCCCATGCCCAGTCCCTGGCCCAGTGCCGCAAGTGGCTGGATGCGCACTACCCGAACGTCGAGCGCGTGGCGGTCTCCAGCAACGCCGACGCCGCCAGGCGGGTGAAGAGCGAGTGGAACTCGGCGGCCATCGCCGGCGACATGGCGGCGCAGCTTTACGGGCTGACCAAGCTGGCGGAGAAGATCGAGGATCGCCCGGACAATTCCACGCGCTTTCTCATCATCGGCAACCAGGAAGTGCCGCCGACCGGCGACGACAAGACCTCGATCATCGTCTCCATGCGCAACAAGCCGGGCGCGCTGCACGAGCTGCTGGTGCCGTTCCATGCCAATGGCATCGACCTCACCCGCATCGAAACGCGGCCGTCGCGCAGTGGCAAGTGGACCTACGTGTTCTTCATCGATTTCCTCGGCCACCATCAGGACCCGCTGATCAAGGACGTGCTGGAGAAGATCGGCCAGGAGGCCGTGGCACTGAAAGTGCTGGGGTCCTATCCGAAGGCGGTACTTTAAGAAGCAGCTGGAAGCTGGAAGCTGGAAGCTGGAAGTTCCGGGGCAGTGTGGATTGCTTCAGGCTTCAGGCTTCAGGCTTCAGGCTTTCAGCTCCAGCGGAGCTGAATATGCCCTGTGATTTCCTCGCCCTGGCCCAGCCGGGTGTGCAAAAGCTGTCGCCCTACGTGCCGGGCAAGCCGGTCGACGAACTGGCGCGCGAACTGAATCTGGACCCGGCGGGTATCGTCAAGCTGGCCAGCAACGAGAATCCGCTGGGCCCCAGTCCGAAAGCGCTGGACGCGATCAGGGCCGAACTGGCGGAACTCACCCGCTACCCGGACGGCAACGGCTTCGTTCTCAAGCAGCGGCTGGCCGAGCGCTACGCAGTGGGTGTCGATCAGGTAACGCTGGGCAACGGTTCCAACGACATTCTCGAACTGGTCGCCCGCGCCTATCTGGCACCGGGGCTGAACGCTGTATTCAGCGCCCATGCCTTTGCCGTCTACCCCATTGCCACCCAGGCGGTCGGCGCGCAAGGCCGTGCGGTGCCGGCGAAGAGCTGGGGGCACGATCTCGAGGCGATGCTGGCCGCCATCGATGCAGATACCCGCGTGGTCTTCATCGCCAATCCGAACAACCCGACCGGCACCTGGTTCGATGCCGACGCGCTGGGCGCTTTCCTCACCCGCGTACCGCCGCATGTGCTGGTGGTGCTCGACGAGGCCTATATCGAATATGCCGAGGGCAACGCGCTGCCCGACGGTCTGGCCTTCCTTGCCGACCATCCGAACCTGCTGGTGTCGCGCACCTTCTCCAAGGCCTACGGCCTGGCGGCCTTGCGCGTCGGTTATGCGATCAGCTCGCCTGTCATCGCCGACGTGCTCAACCGCGTCCGCCAGCCATTCAACGTCAACAGCCTCGCTCTGGTGGCGGCTTGCGCCGCGCTGGATGACGCCGATTACCTGTCCGCCAGCCGTCGCCTCAACGATGCGGGTATGCGGCAGCTGGAGGAAGGCTTCCGCCAATTGGGGCTGAGCTGGATTCCTTCGAAGGGCAACTTCATTGCGGTGGATTTCGCCCGCGACGCCGCGCCGATCAATCAGGCGCTGCTGCGTGAAGGGGTGATCGTGCGCCCGGTCGCCGGCTACGGGATGCCGACGTTCCTGCGCGTGTCCATCGGGACCGAGCCGGAAAACGCGCGCTTTCTCGAGGTGCTGCGCAAGGTGCTCGTCCCGTGAGCCAAACCATGCTCGCGCGGCGGGCCGAGCCCGTTCTCGACCGCCTGGTGGTGATCGGGCTCGGGTTGATCGGCGGTTCCTTCGCCAAGGGGTTGCGTGAGGCGGGGCTGTGCCGCGAGGTGGTCGGTTTCGATCTGGATACGCGCTCACGCGAGCTGGCGGTCGAACTGGGTGTGGTGGACCGCTGCGCCGATACGCTGGCCGAAGCCTGCCGTGATGCCGACCTGATCCAGCTGGCGACGCCGATCCTGGCCCTCGAAAGGCTGCTGGGCGAGCTGGCGCAACTGGACCTGGGCGATGCGGTCATCACCGACGTGGGCAGCGCCAAGGGCAATGTGGTGCGTTGCGCGCGCAAGGTGTTCGGTAGCATGCCGGCGCGCTTCGTGCCCGGGCATCCGATCGCGGGATCGGAAGCGAGCGGCGTCACGGCGGCCAAGGGCACGCTGTTTCGCCGGCACAAGGTCATCCTGACACCGCTGGACAATACCGATCCCGGCGCGCTGGCGCTGGTGAGTGCGCTCTGGGCCGCGCTGGGCGCCGACGTCGAGCACATGGACGTCGAGCATCACGACGAGGTGCTCGCCGCGACCAGCCACCTGCCGCACCTGCTGGCATTCGGCCTGGTTGATTCGTTGGCCAAGCGCCACGAGAATCTCGAAATCTTTCGCTACGCGGCAGGTGGTTTTCGCGATTTCACCCGGATTGCCGGCAGCGATCCTGTGATGTGGCACGACATCTTCCTCGCCAATCGCGAGGCGGTACTGCACACCCTGGACGATTTTCGTGCCGACCTCGATGCCTTGCGCGCCGCGGTCGATGAGGGCGACGGGCATACCTTGCTGGGCGTGTTCACGCGCGCCCGCGCAGCCCGGGAACATTTCAGCAAAATACTGGCTCGCAGAGCCTATGTGGACGTTATGCATTCCAATGACCTGATCTTCCTGGCCAATCCGGGCGGCAGCCTGACCGGCCATCTGCGTGTCCCGGGCGACAAGTCCATTTCCCACCGCTCGATCATGCTGGGCTCCCTGGCCGAGGGCACGACCGAGGTCGAAGGCTTTCTCGAAGGCGAAGACGCCCTGGCGACCATCCAGGCGTTCCGCGACATGGGTGTGGTCATCGAGGGGCCCCAGCAGGGTCGCGTGACCGTGCACGGCGTAGGCCTGCGCGGTCTGCAGGCGCCGCCCGGGCCGATCTATCTCGGCAACTCCGGCACCTCCATGCGCCTGCTCGCCGGCCTGCTCGCTGCCCAGCCGTTCGACACCACCCTGACCGGCGATGCCTCGTTGTCCAAGCGGCCGATGAACCGCGTCGCCAAGCCGCTGCGGGAGATGGGCGCGGTGATCGAGACGGCGGCGGAAGGGCGCCCGCCGCTGACCATTCGCGGCGGCCAGCGGCTGTCCGGCATGTATTACGAGATGCCCATGGCCAGCGCCCAGGTGAAATCCTGCCTGCTGCTGGCTGGCCTGTATGCGGCCGACCGCACCTCGGTGACCGAGCCGGCACCGACGCGCGACCATACCGAGCGCATGCTGCGTGGTTTCGGCTATCCGGTACAGGTGGAGGGCAGCACCGCCACCGTCGAGCCCGGGCACAAGCTGCATGCCACGCATATCGAAGTGCCGGCGGATATCTCGTCGGCGGCCTTCTTCATGGTGGCGGCCAGTATCGCCGAGGGCTCCGACGTGCTGCTCGAGCATGTCGGCATCAACCCGACCCGTACCGGCGTGATCGACATTCTCAAGCTGATGGGCGCCGATATCTCGCTGGAGAACCCGCGTGAAGTGGGCGGCGAGCCGGTAGCCGACATCCGTGTGCGCGGTGCCCAGCTCAAGGGCATCGATATTCCCGAGGAGCTGGTACCGCTGGCGATCGACGAATTCCCGGTGCTCTTCGTCGCTGCCGCCTGCGCCCAGGGTCGCACCACCTTGCGTGGCGCCGAGGAGCTGCGCGTCAAGGAGTCGGATCGTATCCAGGTGATGGCCGACGGCCTGCAGACCCTGGGTGTCAAGGCCGAGCCGACGCCGGATGGCATCGTCATCGAGGGCGGCCCCATTGGCGGTGGCGAGGTCTGGGCGCATGGCGACCACCGTATCGCCATGTCCTTCAGCGTGGCGGCGCTGCGCGCCAGTGCGCCAATCCGTATTCATGACTGCGCCAACGTGGCGACGTCGTTTCCCAACTTCCTCGCACTGGCCCAACGGGCCGGCATGCGGGTTCATTCGGAGGGCGGCTCATGATCAGGCCGGTGCCGGTCATCACCATCGACGGGCCGAGCGGTTCGGGCAAGGGCACGGTCGCCGCGCTGCTCGCCGGCAAGCTCGGCTGGAATTTCCTCGACTCGGGCGCGCTGTACCGCCTGCTGGCCTTCGCGGCGCGTAACCACGGGGTCGACCTGACCAACGAGGAAGCGCTCAAGGTGCTCGCCGAGCATCTCGATGTGCAGTTCGGACCTGCACGCGACGGCCACGGGATGATCATCATCCTCGAGGGCGAGGACGTCACCGAGGCCATCCGCAACGAGCAGGTGGGCGCCGGCGCCTCGCAGGTGGCTGCGCTGCCGGTGGTGCGTACCGCGTTGCTGCAGCGGCAGAAGGCCTTTCGCGAGGCTCCGGGCCTGGTGGCCGATGGCCGCGACATGGGCACGGTGGTGTTCCCCGATGCGCCATTGAAGATATTCCTCACCGCCAGTGCCGAGGAACGCGCGCGCAGACGCTTCTTGCAGTTGAAGGCACGGGGCGATGATGTTAATCTCGCGAGTCTTCTTGAGGAGATTCGGGCGCGTGACGAGCGCGATACCCAGCGTAGCGTAGCGCCGCTGAAACCGGCAGCAGATGCGGTTCAGCTGGATTCCACTACACTCTCCATCGAGCAGGTACTGGAAAGAATCCTGAGCGAAGTCGCCAGCCGCGATTTCGCCGGATAACCGGAACGCCGAAAGGCGGCCAGGCAGCCTGGATGAGAAGCAGGGCCGACGCACTGCCTGCATCGGGCTGTTAACAAGGAGGCATGTGGGAGACCAGATCCAGTCCCACAGGCCTTTTTTTATATGAATGAACCCACATTGTCTGGAATGTGGAGATTGGGCGGATTTCCGTCCGAAAACAGCAGGAATCAACATGAGCGAAAGCTTCGCAGAACTTTTTGAAGAAAGCCTGAAATCCCTCGACATGCAGCCGGGCGCCATCATCACCGGTATCGTGGTCGACATCGACGGTGACTGGGTCACCGTGCATGCCGGTCTGAAGTCCGAGGGCGTCATCCCGGTCGAGCAGTTCTACAACGAGCAGGGCGAGCTGACCATCAGTGTGGGTGACGAGGTCCACGTTGCTCTGGACGCGGTTGAAGATGGCTTCGGTGAAACCAAGCTGTCCCGTGAAAAGGCCAAGCGCGCGGAATCCTGGATTGTTCTGGAAGCGGCTTTCGCTGCAGAAGAAGTGGTCAAGGGTGTCATCAACGGCAAGGTCAAGGGTGGCTTCACCGTCGACGTCAACGGCATCCGTGCGTTCCTGCCGGGCTCCCTGGTCGATGTCCGCCCCGTGCGCGACACCACTCACCTGGAAGGCAAGGAACTCGAGTTCAAGGTCATCAAGCTGGACCAGAAGCGCAACAACGTTGTCGTTTCCCGTCGTAGCGTCCTGGAAGCCGAGAACAGCGCCGAGCGCGAAGCCCTGCTGGAATCCCTGCAGGAAGGCCAGCAGGTCAAGGGTATCGTCAAGAACCTCACCGACTACGGCGCGTTCGTCGACCTGGGCGGCGTGGACGGCCTGCTGCACATCACCGACATGGCCTGGAAGCGCATCAAGCATCCGTCGGAAATCGTCAACGTCGGCGACGAGATCGACGTCAAGGTGCTGAAGTTCGACCGCGAGCGCAACCGCGTCTCCCTGGGCCTGAAGCAGCTGGGCGAAGACCCGTGGGTGGCCATCAAGGCCCGTTACCCGGAAAACACCCGCGTCATGGCCCGCGTCACCAACCTCACCGACTACGGCTGCTTCGCCGAGCTGGAAGAGGGCGTCGAAGGCCTGGTGCACGTTTCCGAAATGGACTGGACCAACAAGAACATCCACCCGTCGAAGGTCGTACAGGTCGGCGACGAAGTGGAAGTCATGGTTCTGGACATCGACGAAGAGCGTCGTCGTATCTCCCTGGGCATCAAGCAGTGCAAGTCCAACCCGTGGGAAGACTTCTCCAGCCAGTTCAACAAGGGCGACCGCATCTCCGGCACCATCAAGTCGATCACCGATTTCGGTATCTTCATCGGCCTGGACGGCGGCATCGACGGTCTGGTTCACCTGTCCGACATCTCCTGGAACGAGCCGGGTGAAGAAGCCGTGCGCCGCTTCAAGAAGGGCGACGAGCTGGACACCGTCATTCTCTCGGTCGATCCGGAGCGCGAGCGCATCTCCCTGGGCATCAAGCAGCTGGAAGACGATCCGTTCTCCAACTACGCCGCCGTGAACGACAAGGGCAGCATCGTGCGCGGTACCGTCAAGGAAGTTGATGCCAAGGGCGCGATCATCGACCTGGGCAACGATATCGAGGCCACTCTGAAGGCTTCCGAAATCAGCCGCGACCGCGTCGAAGACGCGCGCAACGTGCTGAAGGAAGGCGACGAAGTCGAAGCCAAGATCATCAGCATCGATCGCAAGTCCCGCGTGATCAGCCTCTCCATCAAGTCCAAGGACGTCGAAGACGAGAAGGATGCGATGAAAGAGCTGCGCACCAAGCAGGAAGTTGAAAGCACCGGCCCGACCACCATCGGTGATCTGATCCGTGCACAGATGGAAAACCAGAACTAAGTTCGGGTTCTTCATGAAAAAGGGGCGACTTCGGTCGCCCTTTTTTTTGGCCTGCTAACCCTGGCGGTCATCTTCGGCGCGTCGCAAGCGACGTTAAAAGCTTCTCCCGGAAGTTTTTGTGCGCGTGGGAAAGACAATCCTGGTTGCGCTCAGCCTCGACTCCTTTCGAGCGCCAGGGCTTGGTTCACTGCCAGCCAGCCTTCGACCGCTTGCTCGTCGGTGTCGTCGAACGCCCGTTGCAATAGCCGCACCTGTTCCCGGCGCAGGGCCTGTTCCAGCTTCGCGCCCTCTGCGGTGAAGCGCAGCATGCGTTTGCGCTTGTCATCCTCGGCGGTGAGGCTTTCCACCAGATGCATTTCGATCAGCTGCCGCAGCGGCGTGTTCAGCGCCTGTTTGGATACGCCGAGGTAGCCCAGCAGCTCCTTGACGCTGAGGTCGGGGTAGCTGGCGATGAAGAACAGGATGCGGTGGTGCACCCGCGACAGTCCGCGGCGTGCCAGCATCTCGTCGGGCTTGGCCGTGAAGGCCCGGTAGCCGTGGAAAAAGCTTTCCATTATCCGCCGTTGCACGGCGCTTTTTTTTAGGTCAGGCATATTGACGTATTTGGCGTGGTAGGCGTAATTTCGGTCAAGAAGTTTGACTTATTTTGCATCTCTTCGCATCTGGTATGGAAATGGCCTTCTCCGAACGCATCAGCCGCCTCAAAAGTTCCCTCATCCGTGAAATCCTCGCTGCGGCGCAGCGCCCGGAGGTCATGTCCTTCGCCGGCGGGCTGCCGGCCGAACCGATGCTGCCCAAGGTCGACTGGGCCGAGCTGCCCGCGAGCATGGGGCAGTACGGCATGAGTGAAGGCGAGCCTGCCCTGCGCGAGGCTATCGCGGCCGAGGCCCGGGCGCTGGGCATCGCCTGTGAGGCGAGCCAGGTGCTGATCGTCAGCGGATCGCAGCAGACGTTGGATCTGGTATCGAAGTTGTTCATCGACCCGGGCACCGAGGTGCTGGTCGAGGCGCCGACCTACCTGGCCGCGTTGCAGGCGTTCCAGCTGTTCGGCGCGGAATGCCTGGCGGTTGCGCAGGAGGCGGACGGCCCGCAGCTGGATGCGCTGCGAGCAACGTTGGAGCAGCGCAAGCCGGCTTTTGCCTATCTGATTCCGACCTTCCAGAACCCTTCTGCTGTGCGCTACAGCGAGGCCAAGCGCGACGCCGTGGCCGCGTTGCTGGATGAATTCGGCGTGACGTTGCTGGAGGATGAGCCCTACCGCGAGCTGGTATTCGATCAGGGCAGCGCGACGCCGATCGTGACGCGCCTGAAGCGTGCCAGCTGGATCTACACCGGTACGGTTTCCAAGACGTTGCTGCCCGGTTTGCGCGTGGGCTATCTGATCGCTTCGCCGGATCTGTTTCCCTATCTGCTGCGGCTGAAGCAGTCGGCCGACCTGCATACCAATCGCATCGGACAATGGCAGGCGCTGCAGTGGCTGGGTAGCCCCCAGTACCGTGCGCACCTGGCGGAGCTGCGCGATTTCTACCGTATTCGCCGCGACGCCATGCAGGCCGCACTGACGGAGCATTTCAGCGATCTGGCGAGCTGGGAGACGCCGCAAGGTGGACTGTTCTTCTGGCTGACGCTCAAGCAGCCACTGGACACGCGCACGCTGCTCAAGCAGGCGCTGGCGCAGGACGTCGTGTTCATGCCGGGTGAACCGTTTTTCGTCGATCCGGACGCCAATCCAGGCTATCTGCGGCTGAACTTCAGCCATGTCGCACCCGAGCGCCTAGGCGAGGGGCTGCGCCGGCTGGCTGGTGTCATTCGCGAGGCCATCGCGCTGGAGGCAGCCTAAGATTTCACATCGGCCCGCGTGGCGCGGGCGAATCGGAGGGGGTCATGTTGAAAGTCTATGGCGATTACCGTTCGGGTAATTGCTACAAGATCAAGCTGTTGCTGCACCTGCTCGACAAACCGTATGAATGGATTCCGGTCAATATTCTGCGTGGCGAGACGCGCTCGGAGGAGTTCCTGAAGAAGAACCCGAATGGCAAGATCCCGGTGCTGGAACTCGAAGACGGCTCCTGCCTGTGGGAGTCCAACGCGATTCTGAATTACCTTGCCGAAGGTAGCGAATTCCTGCCCGGCGACCCGCGACTACGTACCCAGGTGCTGCAGTGGCAATTCTTCGAGCAGTACAGCCATGAGCCCTACATCGCCGTGGCGCGCTACATCAAGGTCTACCTCGGCATGCCCGAGGAGCGTCGCGAGGAGTACGAGGCCAAGCAGCTCGATGGCTACCATGCTCTGAACGTGATGGAACAGCAACTGCTGCGGACGCCTTACCTGGTGGGCGATCACTACTCGATTGCCGACGTCGCGCTATATGCTTACACCCATGTGGCCGAGGAGGGGGGCTTCCTGCTCGACGGCTATCCGGCCATTCGCCAGTGGCTGCAGCGCGTCGCCAGCCACCCGCGGCATGTGGGAATGTTCGATTGATGGATAAAGGGGGCGCCAGGAAGCGCCCCTTTTTATTTGACCAATCCGAGAAACTCGCTACGGGTCGCCGCATTCTCGCGGAACTGGCCAAGCATCACCGAGGTGACCATCGACGAGTTCTGCTTCTCCACGCCCCGCATCATCATGCACATGTGCTGGGCCTCGATGACCACTGCAACGCCGGCGGCGTCGGTGACCTGCTGTACCGCCTCGGCGATCTCGCGGGTCAGGTTCTCCTGGATCTGCAGGCGACGGGCGTACATGTCGACGATCCGGGCGACCTTCGACAGGCCGAGCACCTTGCCGTTGGGGAGATAGGCTACGTGGGCCTTGCCGATGAAGGGCAGTATGTGGTGTTCGCACAGCGAATACAGCTCGATGTTCTTGACCAGCACCATCTCGCTGTTGTCGGAGCTGAACAGCGCACCGTTGGTGACTTCCTCGAGCGTCTGCTGATAGCCCTTGCACAGGTACTGCATGGCTTTGGCGGCGCGTTTGGGCGTGTCGAGCAGACCCTCGCGGGTAACGTCCTCGCCGAGTTGGCCGAGGATCGCGGTGTAGTGTTGTTCCAGGGACATTGAACTACCTGTCAGGGTTCATGGGGCGCGAACGCGAAGGGTAGGTGGAGGCCGCTCCGCTGGCAAGTGCGAAGCACCATGCCGGCGTCGGCGCGCGGGATTCGGTCATTCGTCACGGCCTTCCAGCATGGTGCGCTTGAGCATCACATACAGGGCTCCGGTTCCGCCGTGGCGGGGAAGGCAGGAGGTGAAGCCCAGCACCTGTGGATGTTGCCGCAGCCAGGTATTGACGTGGCTCTTGATCAGCGGCCGCTTGCCATCCAGCCTCGCCGCCTTGCCGTGGGTGACGCGAACGCAGCGGATCTCGAGCCTGGTCGCTTCGGCGATGAAGTCCCACAGCTGCTCGCGCGCTTTCTCCACGCTCAATCCATGCAGGTCGAGGCTGCCCTCGAAGGGTATCTGGCCGGCCTTCAGCTTGCGTATCTGGCTATCCTGCACGCCGTCCCGGGCCCAGTAGAGTTCGTCTTCGGCGCCCACGTCGATGACGAACTGGTCGGAAAGGCCGTCGACACGAGTCTGCTCATTTCGACTGGTGGCATTGGCGCGCCGGCTGGCGATCTGTTCACGGTTGCTGCGTGGCTTGCCGGTTTCGGCGCGCTCGTGCTTGATCGGTTTGACGCCGCGTACGGCGGAGTGGAAAAGGGAAAAGTCGTCGTCTTGCATGGGGCCTCCGGACAGGGCATCAGTTTACCCCAGTCATGTTGCCCAGGCGGGGTTCGCGTGGCTCCTCGGCTCAGTCGCGCTTCTTCATCAGGTGCCGTGCCATGCTCAATTCGTTTGGCTGGCGCAATCGGCGCCGGCAGCGGCGCCAGATGAATACGCCAACCAGCAGTATGGCCACGCCCAGCCCCGATGCAACGGCGCCGGCGTCGCTCGTTCCCAGGGCGCCAAGCGCCTCGCCGCGGCCTAGTAGAGAAGCCAGGCCCGTGAGGGTCATCAGAGTGCCGAGCATCGCGAGCAGGGCGCCGAAGAGCACACCGAGACGCAGGGGCCAGCCTCTGGCTCCGCGGGAGCGTAGGCGGCGGGCATCGAAGCCATCGGATTGCTTCATTCCGGTTACCTCTGATTGTCGTCTGGCTATGACCGGGAGCGCTCCGTCGGGTCCATGCAAGAGTGCGCAGGAGAGGGCATCAGCGCTGGGTCAGTGCCGCAACGTCGGGTACGCAGACGGCGAAATTGTCGGCCAGTATGGTCATTTCCATCCGATGGACCTGTTCGGCGTCGATGCTGCCGTCACCCATGGGCAGGTTGCGGGTCGCACAGGCACTGTCGACCAGGGTGCAGCGGTAGCCGTAATCCTTGGCGGCCCGGACGGTGGTGCTGATGCTCGAATGAGTCATGAATCCGCAGACGATCAGGTCCAGGCGGCCGATCTTCTGCAGCAGTTCATGGAGCTCGGTGCCGGAAAACGCATTCGGCAGTCGTTTGGCGACCACGGCTTCACCCGGCTGCGGCGCAGCTTCCGGCATGATCTGGCCGCGAAAACCCTGGGGGTCGAATAACCCCCCACTGATGCCCAGGTGATGCACGTGCACGACCGGCGCGCCGGCTTCGCGCGCGGCGGCCAGCAAGCGGGTGATTTCAGGCAATGCCCGGTCCAGGGCAGGCAGGGCAAGCACGCCGTTGCGGTACTCTTCCTGCACGTCGATGACCAGCAGGGTGGCGTTCGCCAGCGTTGCCGGGTTATAGCTGCGGCCACTGAGCTGAAGCATGGTCTGTGGCTTGGTCATTATCGACTCCTTGTACTGTGAGGGGGCTGATTGTGGCGCCAGAACGCGACGATGTGAACCGCCCGGCCCCATGATTCGCCGGATGAATCCCTGGTTGCGGATTTCGATACTCGTATCCGCTTGGATGGCCAGTGAAGACAGCAGGTTCTATACCGGGCCGCAAGGGTACTGCGCCCAGCTTTTGGATGCTTCAATCAAATGGGTCATTTACAGATCGCGTCGGGCTTGTTCGCACTTGACGACCGACGCTTGGAACCGCCGTAGCTCGCGTTTCCATACGCCTGCTAAACTCGCGCGCCCTTTTTCATAGGAGATGCTCCCGTGACCGCTTCGCTCTCCCGTTTGCGTACCCTGCGTGACTATATTCGCTGGGCTGTCAGCCGATTCCAGGCAGAGCAACTCTATTTCGGACACGGCACCGATAACGCCTGGGATGATGCCCGCCAACTGGTGCTCGGCGCGTTGCATCTGCCCTGGGAAATGTCCGATAGCTATCTGGATTGTCGCCTCGAGCTGGATGAGTGTGCCCATCTGCAGGCGCTCTTGCGTCGGCGCATCGAGGAACGTGTGCCGACGGCCTACCTGCTGGGGCAAGCCTGGTTCTGCGGGCTGCCGTTCATCGTGGATGAGCGGGTGCTCATTCCACGCTCGCCGATAGCCGAACTCATCGAACAGCGCTTCGAGCCATGGCTGAACAAGTCGCCCGCGCGGATTCTCGATCTGTGTACCGGTTCGGGGTGCATAGGCATCGCCTGCGCCTATGAGTTTCTCGATGCCGAGGTGGTGCTGGCTGACCTTTCGTTCGAGGCGTTGGAGGTGGCGAACCGGAATATCGAACTCCATGGCCTCGACGAGCGCGTCTACACGGTGCAGAGCGACGGTTTTCAGGGCTTGCCGAACCAGCGCTTCGATCTGATCGTGTCCAATCCGCCGTATGTGGATGCCGAGGATTTCGCCGACATGCCTGAGGAATACCACCATGAGCCTGCATTGGGTTTGGCCTGTGGCGATGATGGGTTGGATCTGGTGCGGCGTATGCTCGCCGAAGCTGCGGATCACCTTACAGATGATGGCGTTCTGATCATCGAGGTCGGCAACAGCCAGACCCATGTCCAGACTTTGTATCCTGAAGTGGATTTCACCTGGCTGGAATTCGCCCGTGGTGGCCATGGGGTATTCCTGCTTGCCGCCAGACAGTGTCGGGAGCACCAGGCGCTGTTCCGCTCTCGGACGGCGCCCATTTAACCTCGATTCGGCCAAGCAGCGGGCAGGGCTTCGTTCGCTGCTTGTTGGCGCTACGCCGATACGGTGTTGCGGGAATTTATCGAAGCATTAACGTATTCGCGCTCTTTTCGATTTTTTTTTCATGGTCTCTTGAGCATTTGCCGAGCAATCGTGTCTGTTGGGGTGGCGCCAGTATTTCCTGAGTGATCGCCGCGACGCCGGCATTCATCGATTTGGGCTGTTTGGCTAGCCATCGTCGTGCTTAAGCTGTATTTCTGGCTGCATCGAGATTTTTGTATTTCAAGCGGAAAGACCATGCCAGGCATTACCCTAGAGGCCATCACTTTCTCCCTGTTCGGCGCCTTGGGCGATCTGGCGCTGCGCAAGCTGTTTCCCGCCCTGTATCAACTGGATCGGGCCGGCCTGCTGCATGCCGACACCCGAATACTGGCATTATCCCGCGAGCCGGGTGAGCCGTCGCTCCATAAGGCCCGTATCGAGCAGGCGTTGCACAACCGCATTCCGGCGGGCGAGCTGGACGAGCGGACGCTCCAGCGTTTCGCTGCCCGGCTTGAGTACCTGACGATGGATTTTCGCCAGGGTGAGGGTTACGCGGCGCTTGCCGAGTGCGTGCCGGCGGAGCTGCCGCTGATTGCTTACTTCGCCACACCGGCCTCCGTCTACGGCGATATCTGCCGATTCCTCGCAGCGACCGGGCTTGCCGAGCAGGCGCGAGTGGTGCTGGAAAAACCGATCGGGCATGACCTGGAATCGTCCCGGGTGATCAACGATGCCGTGGCGCAGTACTTCCCCGAGAACCGTATCTATCGCATCGACCACTATCTGGGCAAAGAGACCGTACAGAACCTCATTGCACTGCGTTTCGCCAATAGCCTGTTCGAGACGCAGTGGGACCAGCACCACATTTCGCATGTCGAGATCACGGTTGCCGAAACGGTGGGGATCGAGGGGCGCTGGGGGTATTTCGATCAGGCCGGCCAACTGCGCGACATGGTCCAGAACCATTTGCTGCAACTGCTTTGCCTGATCGCCATGGACCCGCCGAGCAACCTCACGGCGGACAGCATTCGCGACGAAAAGGTCAAGGTGCTCAAGGCGCTGGCGCCGCTTACGCCCGAAAGCATTCACCAGCGTGTGGTCCGGGGCCAGTACGCTGCCGGGAATGTCGCAGGCAAGGCAGTTCCCGGTTATCTCGAAGAAGAGAATTCCAATACCGAAAGCAGTACCGAAACCTTCGTGGCGCTGCGGGCCGATATCTGCAACTGGCGCTGGTCGGGCGTCCCGTTCTATCTGCGCACCGGCAAGCGCATGGCGCAGAAACTGTCGCAGATCGTCATCCATTTCAAGGAGCCGCCGTTCTATATCTTCGCCCCGGAGCAGCGCTCGTTGATCAGCAACCGCCTGATCATTCGCTTGCAGCCGGACGAAGGAATCTCCCTGCAGGTGATGACCAAGGAGCAGGGCCTGGACAAGGGGATGCATCTTCGCAGCGGCCCTCTGCAGCTGAATTTCTCCGAGACCTACAAGAGCGCTCGAATCCCGGATGCCTACGAGCGCCTGCTGCTGGAAGTCATGCAGGGCAACCAGAACCTGTTCGTGCGCCGGGACGAGATCGAGTACGCCTGGCAATGGTGCGATCAGTTGATCGACGGCTGGACCCGGCTCGGTGCAGAACTCAAACTTTATCCGGCCGGCTCCTGGGGGCCGGTCGCTTCGATTGCCCTCATCACGCGTGACGGGAGGTCCTGGTATGGCGATCTCTGAACTCGATCTGCCCACTGGCGTTATTGCCCACAGTTCGGCCGATGCGCAGCGACAGGCGGAACTGCTGGCCGACGGGGTGGCCAAGGCGCTCGCGTATGCCGTGCAAACCCATGGTGTGGCCAGCCTCGTCGTATCCGGCGGGCGCAGCCCGGTTGCCTTCTTCGAGGAACTCTCGCGGCGGGAACTTCCATGGTCCAGGGTGCAGGTCGGCCTGGCCGATGAGCGTTGGGTGCCGCCAAGCGACCCCGCGAGCAACGAGGGCCTGGTTCGCCGCCATCTATTACGGAACGCCGCGGCCGAGGCGCAGCTGTTCGGGCTTTATCGGCCTGCGGATGCGCTCGAGGATGCGGCGCGGCTAGCCGATCAGGCGTTGCTGGAATTCACCCGTCCCATCGATGTGCTCGTGCTGGGCATGGGGAACGATGGACATACGGCTTCGCTGTTTCCTGGCAATGCGAACCTTGCGCATGCGCTGCGGCATGACTGCCCGGAACGCTGCCTGCCGATGCACGCGCCGGCTGCCCCCGAGTGCCGGATTACGCTGACCTATCCCTTACTGGCCTCCGCCCGGATGCAGTGCCTGGCGATCCAGGGTACCGACAAGCTCGAAACCATGCGTGCGGCATTGAATGCTGATGCCCAGCAGATGCCGATTCGCGCGTTCCTGCATTCCCCGCTGGAAATTTACTGGTGCCCATGAGGCCCGAGGATTCTTTCATGACCATGGACCAGAAAAACGCCCTGATCGAAACCCTTTGCGTGCGTGCCCGGATTCTTCCGGTGATCACGATCGGTAGCGAGGAGCAGATCTTGCCGTTGGCCGACGCGCTTGCTGCCGGCGGCCTCGATACATTGGAGATCACCCTGCGTTCGCCTCACGGCATCACCGCCATTCGCCGCCTGCGCGAAGAGCGCCCCGACTTGTGCGTCGGTGCCGGAACGGTGCTGGACCGTCGCATGATGGACGAGGTGGAGGCTGCCGGTGCACAGTTCATCGTGACGCCCGGTTCCACGCGGGAAATGCTCGAGGCCGGCGTGAGCTGCTCCATACCGTTGCTGCCGGGTACCGGTAGTGCATCGGATGTCATGGAGGGCTATGCGCTGGGTTATCGTCGCTTCAAGCTGTTCCCTGCGGAGGTCTGTGGTGGTATCGCCGCCTTGAAGGCATTGAGCGGGCCTTTCGCGGATGTGCGTTTCTGTCCTACCGGCGGCATCAATGCCACGAACGCGGCCCAGTATCTGGCTCTGCCGAACGTGATGTGCGTCGGCGGTACCTGGATGATCGATGCACAAAGCCTGAAGAACGGCGATTGGGCGCGGATACAGCGAAACACCGCCGAGGCGCTTGCCGCGTTGGGTTAGGGAAACGGAGCGTGATTCGCTATCCCTTGGTGCGCGCTATCACCGATACGCGTATGATTCGCGCCCTTTCAATCGGAATGCCACACCGGGAGGTGCCCAGATGACCGAACACGAAGACACGACCGCACACGTTGCCCACGGCGAAAAACTGCAGAAGGTGCTTGCCCGTCTGGGTATGGCCTCGCGCCGCGACGTCGAGAAATGGATCGGCGAGGGGCGGGTGAAGGTCAACGGGGCCATTGCGAGCCTGGGCCAGCGTGTCGACTCGCATGACGCGATCGCCGTCGATGGCCGTCTGCTCAAACGCGAAGAAGCCAGCGAATCGGTTCGCCGCGTGCTGATCTACAACAAGCCCGACGGCGAGATTTGCACCCGCAACGATCCCGAAGGCCGCCCCACGGTATTCGACCGGCTGCCGCGCCCCAAAGAAGGCCGCTGGATCAACATCGGTCGCCTCGACATCAATACCACCGGCCTGCTGCTGTTCACTACCGATGGCGAGTTGGCCAACCGCCTGATGCATCCCTCCTATGAAATGGACCGCGAATATGCGGTACGTGTCCGCGGCGAGGTCGACGACGAGATGATCGAGCGGCTGAAAACCGGCGTGATGCTCGAAGACGGGCCGGCACGTTTCACTGACATCCAGGAGGCGCCGGGCGGTGAGGGGCTCAACCATTGGTACCACTGCGTGGTGATGGAGGGCCGTAATCGCGAGGTTCGCCGCCTGTGGGAGTCCCAGGGGCTGGTGGTTAGCCGGCTGAAGCGGGTTCGTTTCGGGCCGGTGTTCATGACCTCCGATCTGCCCATGGGCCGCTGGCGCGAGTTGTCGCAGGCGGAGGTGGACATCCTCAGTGAGGAAGTCGGTCTCAAGCCGGTGGCACTCCCGGCAATGAAAGCCAAGGCCAAAGAGAAGATCGACCGCATGCAACGCAAGGTGGCGAAGCCGCTCGGTCGTGGCGAGCGGCGGTCGCGAACTCTGCGTCCGGCGAACGAAGCCGATGTACATGGCACTGCGGAAAAAGCGCACGGCCCTCGTGCCGATCAGGCTGCCCGCAAACCACATGGCGGCGGCAAGGGCAGGGGGACAGCGGTTGCCGAGCGTCCGGGAGATTCGGTTCGCAAGGGCGGCAAGCGCAGTGACGAATCCGGCCATTCCCGGCCTGGCGCTGGCAAGAAGCGGGGCGCGGCAGGCAACGATGGCCGTGGTGAGCGTGCAAAACGTCCTTGATCATCTCACGGGATGACCTTGGGGCTGGTTCCAGCCCCAAGCGTAGCGGCTCTATTGTGCGTTCAGGGCCTGCCCGTTGACGCCAGCGCTGTCCGGACCCATCAGGTACAGATAGACGGGCATGATCTCTGCCGGCAACGGATTGGCCGCAGGGTTTTCCGCGGGGTAGGCCTTGGCGCGCATGTCGGTGCGGGTGGCACCCGGGTTGACGCTGTTGGCGCGGACCGCAGCGGTGTCTTCCACCTCATCGGCGAGCACCTGCATCAAGCCCTCGGTGGCGAACTTCGATACCGCATAGGCACCCCAGTAGGCGCGTCCCTTACGGCCGACGCTGCTGGATGTGAAGATCACCGAGGCATCCTTGGAAAGCTTGAGCAGCGGCAGTAACGTGCTGGTCAGCATGAACATCGCGCTGACATTCACCTGCATCACGCGCATGAAATTGTCTCCGGACAATTGCTCCAGCGGCGTGCGGGGGCCGACGATGGCTGCGTTGTGGAGAAGGCCGTCGAGATGTCCGAATTCGCCCTCGACCATGGCGGCCAACTCGTCGTATTGATGCGGCAGCGCGGTCTCCAGGTTGAAGGGGATGACGGCGGGGCGCGGATGTCCTGCCGCCTCGATATCGTCATAGACGCGGTTCAGGTTCTCTTCGTTCTTGCCCAGCAGAAGAACGGTGGCGCCATGTGCGGCATAGGCTTTCGCGGCTGCCTCGCCAATGCCGCGACCGGCGCCGGTAACCATGATGATGCGCCCCTGGAGAAGGTCGGGGCGGGCGGAATACTCGAACATCGTGTGCCTCGTCTATCTTATGAACAGTGGCGCCCGGCAGTGCGGCGCGAAAAGGTCGAACTGGTATTCAGAAAGCCGTTGCCTCAGCAACTGCAGAGTGCGCGTTCCAGTACGTTGCGCAGCTCCAGAGGATGGTCCACCACCACGTCGGCGCCCCAGTGATCAGGGTTGTCCTCGGGATGTATGTAGCCATAGCGTACGGCGGCCGTACGGCTTCCCGCGGCGCGGCCGGACTCGATATCCCGCAGGTCATCGCCCACGAACAAGACCGTGCGTGGATCGAGGTTGAGCTGGCGGCACGCCAGCAACATGGGTTCGGGATCGGGCTTGCTCTTGCTGACATGGTCGGGGCAGACCAGCACGGCAGACCGTGAAGCCAGGCCCAGCTGCTGCATTATCGGCTCGGCGAAGCGCAGGGGCTTATTGGTGACCACTCCCCAGAGCAGGTTGGCATGCTCGATGTCCTCGAGCAGCTCGGCCATGCCATCGTAAAGATGGCTGTATATGGCGCAGTGCTCCTGGTAGCGCTCGAGGAATTCCAGCCGCAGCGCTTCGAATTCAGCCGAAAACGGGTCCGTGTCGAACGCGCTGAGTACCATGGCCCTGGCCCCGCCTGATACGACATCGCGGATCTGCTGGTCCGGCACGCGAGGAAGCCCTCGGGCAAGGCGCATAGCCTGGGCTACGGCGATGAAGTCGGGAGCGGTATCGAGCAGGGTACCGTCCATGTCGAACAGAACAGCGCGCAGGCGCATCAAGCCTCCTTGATCGTCTGGACCATATAGTTGACGTCCACATTCGCGGAAAGCTTGTACTGCTTGGTCAGCGGATTGTAGGTGACGCCGATGATGTCCTTGACGGCCAGCCCCGTATCGCGGCTCCAGGCGCCTAGTTCGGATGGGCGGATGAATTTCTTGAAATCATGGGTTCCGCGCGGCAGCAGCTGCAGCAGGTACTCCGCTCCGATAATGGCGAACGCGTAAGCCTTCGGGTTGCGGTTGATCGTCGAAAAAAACACCTGTCCACCGGGCTTGACCAGTGCATGACAGGCGCGAATGACCGATGCCGGGTCCGGAACGTGTTCGAGCATCTCGAGGCAGGTGACGACATCGAATTGTCCGGGGCATTCGCTGGCCATGGCTTCGGCGGTGATTTGCCGATAATCGATTTCCAGCCCGGATTCGAGCAGATGCAGGCGCGCAACGGACAAGGGGGCTTCGCCCATGTCGATACCGGTTACCTGGGCGCCGCGGTGTGCCATCGCTTCGCTGAGAATTCCGCCGCCGCACCCGATGTCGATGACCTTCTTGCCGGCAAGAGAGGCGTGCTCGTCTATCCAGTTCACCCGCAGTGGATTGATTTCGTGCAGGGGCTTGAATTCGCTTTCGCGATCCCACCAGCGGTGTGCAAGGGCTTCGAATTTGGCGATTTCAGCGTGGTCGACGTTACTCATGGTGCGTTCCGTTTGAAAGCTTGAGGGAGAAGCTTGAGCTGCAAACGCTCATGTTGCCAGCTTCCGTCAGACGAAGGGCGCTACAGGTGCCTATCGTTGTATGTCAGTTTGTCGCGGTATTGCCGATGCCCTCGGCGATGGAGGGCGCGCATCAGAGTTTGTCGGTGCTCGCGATCTTCTCGCCCCACTGACGAGCATTGGCGATCAGTCGCTCTTCGTCCATGCGCGTCAGGCAACGGTCATTCAGCAGTTGCTTGCCGCCTACCCAGACGTGGCGGACGCAGTCTCTCCCGGCCGAATAGATCAGTTGTGAAACCGGATCGTATATCGGTTGCTGCGCCAGACCGGAAAGGTCGAATGCGACGAGGTCGGCGAACTTGCCCAGCTCCAGGGAGCCGGTGTGGTCATCCAGTCCCAGTGCACGTGCCCCATTGAGCGTTGCCATACGAAGCGCGCGGTGGGCATCGAGTGCCGTAGCCGAGCCCGCAACCGCCTTGGCCAGCAAGGCCGCGGTACGTGTTTCGCCCAGCAGATCCAGATCATTGTTGCTTGCCGCGCCATCGGTGCCAATGGCCACGTTGATGCCAGCCTCCCAAAGCCGTTCGACGGGGCAGAAGCCACTGGCGAGCTTGAGATTGGATTCCGGACAATGAATGACGCTGCAATTGTGCTCCGTGAGTAACGCCAGATCCTCGTCGTCGATCTGGGTCATGTGCACTGCCTGGAAGCGGGGGCCAAGCAGTTGCAGGCGGGCGAGTCGGGCCAGGGGGCGCTCTCCGTGCTTGCGCAGCGCTTCTTGGAGCTCATGTGCGGTTTCGTGCACATGCATATGGATTCCGGCGTCCATTTCCGCGACCAGGATGCGGATGCTTTCCAGCTTGTCATCTGCTACCGAATATGGGGCATGCGGTCCAAACGCCACGCTGATGCGAGGATGATGCTTCAGGTCATCGAACAGCGCGACGCCTTTGCGTAGCGCTTCATCTGCATCGCGAGCGCCTGGAATCGGAAAGTCCAGTACCGGAATGGCGATCTGCGCGCGAATCCCATGCTTGTGTACCAGCTCGCTGATCACATTCGGGAAGAAGTACATGTCGGAAAAGCACGTGATGCCGCTTTTCAGCTGTTCGGCAATGGCCAGCTCGCTGCCGCTGCGGATGAACTGTTCATCGACCCAGCGAGACTCGGCCGGCCATATATGGTCGTGAAGCCAGGTCTGCAGCGGGAGATCATCGGCCAGGCCACGGAAAAGCGTCATCGCGGCATGGCCATGGGCATTGATAAGGCCGGGTGCCAGCAGCATTCCTTGCAGTTCCCGCACTTCCCTGGCGTGATGCTTGAGTGCCTCGGCCCGGGGAGCGATCAGCGCAATCCGGCCATCCCGGATGCCCAGCCCATGTCCCTTGAGCACAACCCCTGCCGGCTCGACCGGAACAAGCCAGGTGGGGAACAGAAGAATATCTAGCGGTGCGAGGCTGTGCTGAGGCATGGGAAAGCCATGAACGGATAGGAAGCACTAGTGTAATAGCTGGCAGGTTCAGTTTGAAGGAAGGTGAAAGCGCTGTCCGTACTTGGGCTATAGATAGAGTAGCGGTGTGCTTGCGATAGCAATTGTCCCGCGTTCGAGTAAATGCAAATAAACCCGAAATAAACGGTTGACGGGGGAAATCAGGTCCCTATAATGCGCACCACTTCCGGCGCAGTCCTCAAGCAAAACCTCTTGTAAATCAAAAGGTTAGCGAAATAAAGAGGTTGCACTGGC
>NZ_POUT01000023.1 GCF_002890915.1 Stutzerimonas stutzeri
CCGTAATAGTCTCGCACTGATTTTTATGCGTGCAGCGTGTGATACAGAGTAGGCGTGCAGCATGTGATACAGCCTACCCGTGCACCATGTGATACAGCTTCGGAAGATGACTTGGCTGGACGCTTACTAAGCTGCTGCATTCCGGCGCACGCATGCGACTGTTCAACCAGGCCATGGCGCTGTTGCTGGTGGTTTCGGCGGTGATGAGTCTGTGAGGCGCGGGGATATGCAAGGGGGAAAGGCTGCGCTGAAGGGGGCTAGAAAAATGGCAGCTTTCGGCCCGAAAGCTGCCACAGCCATGAGGGTTACTGTGCTGCCTACCAGCTCCCATAAGGAATGCCGAAACGCTCGATATAACGTCTGGATTTTTCGCTGACCTTGTAAGCGTAGCGGCCTTCGTTATTGCCTTGGTCAGGTCCAAGCGGCTCCACCTCGGCTTGGGTACGGGCGACTTTGATGGCGTTGTTGCAACTATCCCGCACCCAAACTTGCACAATCCCACCCGGCGCCAGCCCCAAGTGCATAAGCGCCATATAGGAAGCGGCGGCGTCTGGGGTTTCCGGACAGCGCCGTACGGTCGATGTGCGCATGATCTGCCGGGCATCGTCCGGTATGTCTACCCAGACCCGGTAGGTTTGCGGTTCCACGATGGATTGCCAGCGCACAAAGACACGTTTGGGTAAATCAGCACCAACGACCGCTTTGCCAATCCCCGCGAACCCTCCCCACCCCTCCGCCAATCCTTCTTCCTTTTCTGGAGTGCCATTGGCGCTCGGAGCAGTGCCACCGCTTACACGGCGGAATAGCCGGCCATGGATATCTTCCACCTCGACGGTTTCCACCCACACCGTCATATAGGCGGGCTCGCGAAAGCTGATGTTCCACCACGGCGAGTGCGGATCTCGCTCGCCCGACAAAGGGTCCATGGCTTGGCAGCCACTCAACAAAATGCCCAGCAGGGCTCCTAGTATTCGCATCCTAGTAATGTTCCGTTCGGTACATGAAGTATGTACGTGCTGTGCACCCACCGGTATGGACATTGATGAATTTCAACTTGCCACAAGAGCGGCTACCAACTTCCATAAGGAATGCCGAAACGCTCGATGTAGCGTTTGGATTTTTCGGATTGCGGGTAGTAGTGCCCACCGGATTTACCTAGATGAGGCCCCAACGATTCCACCTCAGCCTGGGCACGGGCAACTTTGACGGCGTTGTTGCAACTATCCCGCACCCAAACTTGTACGATCCCACCCGGCGCCAGGTCCAAGTGCATAAGCGCCATGTAAGAAGCGGGATAGTCTGGGGTTTCCGGACAGCGCCGTACGGTCGATGTGAGCATGATCTGCCGGGCATCGTCCGGTATGTCTACCCAGGCCCGGTAGGTTTGCGGTTCCACGATGGATTGCCAGCGCACAAAGACACGTTTGGGTAAATCAGCACCAACGACCGCTTTGCCAATCCCAGCGAACCCTCCCCACCCCTCCGCCAACCCTTCTTCCTTTTCTGGAGTGCCATTGGCGCTCGGAGCAGTGCCACCGCTTACACGGCGGAATAGCCTGCCATGGATATCTTCCACCTCGACGGTTTCCACCCACACCGTCATATAGGCGGGTTCGCGAAAGCTGATGTTCCACCACGACGAGTGCGGATCTCGCTCGCCCGACAAAGGGTCCATGGCCTGGCAGCCGCTCAGCAACAAAATGCCCAGCAGGGCTCCGAGCATTCGCATCCTAGTCATAATCAGTTCGAAACATGAGGTGTGTACGCGCGGTATATCGCCTTGGGAGCCTTGCAGGCGGCCTCCCTGGAAAGGCTGCTACCAACTTCCATAAGGAATGCCGAAACGCTCGATATAACGTCTGGATTTTTCGCTAACCTTGTAAGCGTAGCGGCCTTCGTTATTGCCTTGGTCAGGCCCAAGCGGCTCCACCTCGGCCTGGGTACGGGCGACTTTGATGGATTTGTAGCAATTATCCATCACCCATACCTGCACTATGCCGCCGGGTGCCAAGCCAAGATTTAATGAAGCATGGTAGCGAGCGGGCTCCCCAGGGTACTCCGGGCAACGCCGTGTAACTGAGTTGTGCATGATCTGCCGAGCCTCCTCAGGAATATCGACCCAGGCTCGATAGGTTTGCGGCTCCACGATGGATTGCCAGCGCACGAAAACACGTCTGGGAAGGTCGGCACCGACTACGGACTTCCCCCCTCCGGCGGCGCCACTCCAACCCCGCGCCAACTCCCCTTCCTTTTCCGGGGTGCCGTTGGCGCTCGGAGCAGTGCCACCGCTTACACGGCGAAATAGCCTGCCATGGATATCTTCCACTTCGACTGTTTCCACCCACACCGTCATATAAGCGGGCTCGGCGAGCCCAACACTCCACCACGGCGAGTGCGGGTCTCGCTCGCCCGACAATGGGTCGACAGCTTGGCAGCCACTCAGCAACAAAATGCCCAACAGGGCTCCGAGAATTCGTATCATCGTAGCGTCCACTCCGGTACATGAGGATGTTGCACGCGCCGTGCATCCGCCGTAGGGGCATTGATGAATTTCAATTTGCCACCGGTGCGCGGTGTATTGCCTTGCAGCCTTGCAGGCGGGTTCCAGTGGGCCGATACATGGATGTACTTCAGTTTGAGTAACGCCTCATCGGCCGACGTGGTGCTGTAGTCGCCGGCAACGAATCTGTCGCATAAGGTCTGAAGCTCTGTTGGTAGCTTGTATTCGGATTTATCCGGAATCTCGTCAAAGCGCACGCCCTTCTGCTTAGCCAACTCATACATCACCCGCAGATACACTCGCGACAGCTCGCCACGTACCGGCCGCTTGAGTTGCAATGCCGCATATACCCGCTTCTGCCTCGGGGCATTGCGGTCCTGATTGGCGGGTAGCAGTTTCGGCTCAGGGGTAATGATTTCCAGCATTTCGGCGGGCCAGCCCTTGGCGAGCCATTGAGCCCGCGCCTGTTCGGCGTCGCAGTAGATGGACGTGTTCGTCACATCGATATGCAGCGCAACATCCAGTGCCTGCATCGGGCTGATCAACAGGCATTCCTCCGCTTCGAGCAGATAGCCGCCGCCGATATCCGAGTGGGCGCCGGGCAGGGTGATTTCCGGGTGGTCGGGCTTGACCCGGCTCAGGGCGAAGTTGGCGCGATACTCGTCGCGCGCTACCAGATGCACCACGGAAGAGAAATACTTGCGTGGCAGATACAGCCTGAGCCCCGGCACCACCGAGCTGCGCACATTGCCCAGGTTGGTCAGCCCTGCAACGGATGCCACGGTGTCGAACAACCCGATAAAGCCCATGTTGATATCGCGCTGGTACTGGTCAATGAAGAAAGGACTGAACGCCTTTTCATTGCTAAGTAGCATGTCCCTCAGCGGCCCATGCTTGCCCTGTACGACCCCATTGGCAAAATGCCGCGCCGCCGCCGCCCCCCGGCTGAAGCCGAAGGTATCGAAGGTCAGATGAGAGATTTCGATATCGGGATTTTCTCTGAGGAAAAGGCCAGTGCTGCGTTTAATTGAGCTGAAAGCCTTGTATACCCGTTCGGCTATCCCCGTCTCGCCGCGGCCAAGCCCTGAACCGACAAGGCTGTCCTGCTCACCCGCCGAGGTGCCGATGCCGTCGATATAGACCTTGAGAAAGGCCTGTTTCTGCTCGCCATCCCCTTCCGGGACCCGAGACTCATGATAGAGAAACCACAGCCTATGCACGTTGGTGACATCGTTGCCATAGCTGCTGTCCGGGTCGGACATATAGGGTTTGCAACTGGCATCCAGGTCCGCCGGAGCGATCGGATGCTGGGCGCCACAGAGCAGGCCGGTGGCCGTATTGCTGGCATTGTTGCCGGTGCCGTCGAAGAACACGCCGATACGCAAGGCGACCCGGGGCTTGCTGGGCGGTGGCGCTGGCTCCTTGCCGTATTTTTCGTATGCCTCCCAGCGTTCCCGATGGATGTTCACCAGCGGTTGCTGTTCACCGCTGCGTTTTGCGGCGGGTCGTCTCTCACGGGGAGGGTTGGGCAAGGCAGGCCGACATACATGCGGCATTACGTGATCGCAGGCTTTTTCCCAATCGCTTTTTCCACTCATTCCTTGATCCTTGCTGATCCTATGCGTCTGGCGTAAGCCCAGCTCCAAAGCTGGAACCTTGCCGCAAGCGTTCGGCCAGGCGCAATCGGAAGTATCCGATCCATGTGCCAATTCGCAGTAAAAGCCCGATCTGCGCAACAACTTGCGCAGATCGGGTAGGCATCTGGCATATGGCTTATGCCACGAGCTCAGAGCTTCAGGCAGGTCTTCCTGGCCTGGTGGTTGCCGCCAGAAGGCGAGCACAGGCGCTGGTGTACCCGGCAGAGAAAGCCGATCTCGAAGGCACGGCGCTGGGCTCCGGTGGGTAGCGCGTCGCGCTCGAGGATCAGGCCGGCCCACAGCCAGCCGCTGTCGTCGTTGCCCAGCCAGGCCTGGGCGCTGGCCACGCCCTTGTCGAAGGCCTGATGGCAGTTCACAGGCCACTTGATCACCGCGCCGCGGTGGCCATCGTGGCCCGGCAGGTAGCTGGTGCTGGGTTTATTCATCCTCTTCCCTCCCAGCTGCCTGTGCCAACGAGCTGCGGTACAGCACCACTACATCGTTGAGCAGTTCTCGGGCGTGGCTGCACGTCTCTCGCAGCGACTCTTCGTCGGAGGTGGATGCTGCCGAACGCGCCAACAGGGAGAACAGCCTGTGCAGCATCGCTACCCGCAACTCGGCCGCAATCTGGAAATAGCAGGCGGAGGGATCCAGGCAGGTAAGGGGGTCGACACGCTTGGGGAAGGGGATCACCGTGGAGGTGGTTTTAGCCATGGCGCACCTCCAGAACGGAGGTATACGACAAGATGAAGCGCCCAAGGTGGAGCCCTTGGGTAAAAGGTGGATAGCGCATTTTCCTTATGCTCCTTGGCTTGATTAAGGAGCCGTCACCCGCCGTTGTCACGCGGTTTGGGTGGCGGACCGTACGGGGGTGACAAACCGGCAACCAAGGACGCCGGCCAGGCCGAAGCCTGCCCCGCACGGCCCACCATAGAAATGCGATAGCCGGGCACAAAAAAAGCGCCGGCTATTCAGCTATGGCGCTACCGCGCCTTGGTTGATTCGGGTTGTCACGCCCGGCCACGGGATTGACCGTGACCGGCGCACTCTAGCCCGGCGAGCCGCAACGGGCAAGACCAATCAGACATGGCCCCGCAGGGATGTAAGCTGTTCAGATAAGCACGGAGAGTACTTGTAGGAGCGCGCCATGCACGCGAATCGCGGGCGTGGCCCGCTCCTACAGATCCAACAGCCAGCTTCAGTCGTTAAGTGAACAGCATTACCCGCAGGGGTGGGCGTGGTTCACCGGCTCGTTGCGGAGTACGGCAAACCAGGGCATTCGCCCGGAGGAAACGGAACCGCTACGGCCAAACGAGCGGTCTGGCGATCCGCCCGGTGGAAAAGGCTGCGCCGTTTTCCACCCTACGGCCGATGCGTGTACCGTCAGGTCAGCGGTGTCATCACGGCGCGCTGGTAGGCGGTGCGCTGTCGTAGGCGCTGGTACCACGCGCGAAGGTGCGGATGGTCGGGGCGCTCGATGGGCAATTCGAACCAGGCGTAGGCGAAGCAGCCGAGCGGAATGTCGCCCATGCCGAAGTCGGCACCGGACAGGTACGGCTGCCCGGCGAGGGCGGCGTCGGCAATGGCGAGCAGATCGCCGCACTCCTGCAGCGCGGCCGTGACCGCGGCCATGTCGCGCTGCTCGGGCGCGGTGCGCACGATGTTCCAGAACACCACCCGGAACGGTGCCGCCAGGGACGAGGTCACCCAGTCCATCCACTTGTCCGCCTCGGCCCGCTGGCGCGGGTCGGCGTTCCACAGCGTCGGCTCGCCATACTGCGCCGCCAGGTAGCGGACGATGGCGTTGGATTCCCAGAGCACCAGCTCGCCGTCTTCCAGGCAGGGCACCAGGCGGTTCGGGTTCTTGGCGACATACTCCGCGTCGCCAACGACGCCGAAGGCGCCGCCGGCATCGATGCGGGTATAGGAAAGGCCAAGCTCTTCCAGGCACCAGAGCGCCTTCTTCACGTTGGTCGAATTGGTTCGGCCCCAGAGTTTCAACATGCGATGACTCCTATCCGCTTGCGTCGAACATGAACGTTGGCCGCGAAACAGGCAGTCCCGCAGCGTATCCGGTGCGCGAAGCACCCTACACCATCGCCGACGCTGTACCCACGCTCGGTGGAAAAGGCTTCGCCGTTTTCCACCCTACGGCCTATCGCTCCATGCGGATTTCGACCAGCCGTCCGTCGATGAAGCGCAGGTGGTAGTAGGCGCCGTTTCGCGGCCCATAGATCCAGCGGTCGATCCTGACGGCGCCCGGTTGCACGACACCGTCGCTGCGCAGCGCCGGCCCCTCGGAGGTCTGGCTGTCGGCGGGGCCGCACTTGGCCTCGACCTGCTCGCGGGTATCATCCAGATGAACCAGGCGGGTGCCGCACCTCATGGAGGCCTCGGCAGCGGCGCCGAACAGCGCGCCGGCCAGCAGGATCACCGCGGTCGTCTTGCTTCCCATGCATCGTTCCCTCGCATGCGGCGTCTCGGCGCTTGGTCCGGAGATCTTAGCGCGATTCCACTGCCGTTCAGCGCTTCTTGGCCGGCTTCGCCCCACCCAGGCTCGGCACCTTGCGGATCGGCCGGGCGTTGGGCTTTTCGTTCTCGTCGAACCAGTTGCCGAGGTGGATCTTGCCCTTGCCGGGCACCTCCTTGGGCTTTTTCGGTTTCTTGGGCTTCTTGACGATCTGCCCGCCGAGGGTGGTGGTCGGCACGCGATGATCGGGCACGAAACCCGGTTCGTCGTGGCGCGGCAGCACCTGCTTGATCAGCGTCTCGATGGCGGCGAGCTGGTCGACCTCGTCGGCGCTGACCAGGGAGATCGCCTCACCCAAAGCGCCGGCGCGGCCGGTGCGGCCGATGCGGTGCACGTAGTCCTCGGCGACGGTGGGCAGGTCGAAGTTGACCACCTGCGGCAGGTCGTGGATGTCCAGCCCGCGCGCGGCCACGTCGGTGGCCACCAGGATGCGCACCTCGCCGGCCTTGAAGCGCTCCAGCGCGCGCAGGCGCGAGGCCTGCGGCTTGTCGCCGTGGATCGCGTCGCTGGCGATGCCCTGCGCCTGCAGCTCGTCCACCAGCTGGTCGACGCCCTTGCGCGTCTTGACGAATACCAGCACCTGGCCCCAGCGCCGTTCCGCCAGCAGGTGCAGGAACAGCTCGCCCTTGCGCTTCTTGTCCACCGGCACCAGCCACTGCTTGACCGTCTTCGCCGCAGCGTTGCGCGGGCTGACTTCGATGGACAGCGGGTCGCGCAGCAGCGCGCGGGCCATCTGGCGGATGGCGTCGGAGAAGGTCGCGGAGAACAGCAGGGTCTGGCGCTTTTTCGGCAACGCGCAGAACAACTGCTCCAGCTCGTCGGCGAAGCCGAGGTCGAGCATGCGGTCGGCCTCGTCCAGCACCAGCGCCTGCAACTGGGCGAAGCCCACGGCGTTCTGCCGGTACAGATCGAGCAGCCGGCCGGGGGTCGCCACCAACACGTCGATGCCCTTGCGCAGCGCCATCATCTGCGGGTTGATGCTGACTCCGCCGTATACCGCGTAGGTGCGCAGCGGCAGGTTCTGCCCGTAGGCGCGAAAGCTCTCGTGGACCTGTTCGGCCAGCTCGCGGGTCGGCACCAGCACCAGCGCGCGCACCGAATTGCTCGCCACCTTGGCGCCTTCCATGCTCAGGCGTTGCAACAGCGGCAGGGCGAAGCCGGCGGTCTTGCCGGTGCCGGTCTGCGCCGCCGCCATCAGGTCGCGGTCCTTGAGCACGGCGGGAATGGCCTCGGCCTGGACTGGCGTCGGCGTGCGGTAGTCGAGGGTGTCCAGGGTCCGCAGCAGCGGTTCGATCAGGCCCAGGGAGGCGAAGGTCATGGCAGGCTCGCAGCGCCGGTTCGGCGGGATGAAAACCGCGAAGTCTAGCAGCTGGCCGCGCTGCACCCTAGGCAAGCACAACGCGGCCGGAACGGCGCGTCAGTCGCCGCGCAGCAGTTCGAGCAGCGCCCGCGCGGCCGGTTCGGACGAAGCCGGGTTCTGCCCGGTCACCAGCAAACCGTCGACCTGGACGTGGGGCTCCCAGTCGGCGCCCTTGCTGTAGAGGCCGCCACGCGCCTGCAGGCGGTCCTCCAGCAGGAACGGCACCACCTCGCTCAGCTCCACCGCCGCTTCCTCGCCATTGGTGAAGCCGGTGACGCGCTTGCCCTTGACCAGGTACTGGCCATCCTTGCCGCGCACCTCGGTCAGCGCCGCCGGTGCGTGGCAGACCGCGGCCACCGGCTTGCCGGCCCGGACGAAGGATTCGATCAGCGCGATCGAGGTCGGGTTTTCGACCAGATCCCACAGCGGCCCGTGGCCACCGGGAAAGAACAGCGCATCGAAGTCTTCCACCGAGACCTGATCCAGCCGGTAGGTGTTGGCCAGCAGGGTTTGCGCCTCACCATCGCCGTTGAAGCGCTGGGTCGCCTCGGTCTGGGCGTCGGGCTCGTCGCTCTTGGGATCGAGCGGCGGCTCGCCGCCCAGCGGCGAGGCCAGCACGACCTGCGCGCCGGCATCGCGAAAGACGTAGTACGGCGCGGCGAATTCCTCCAGCCAGAAGCCGGTCGGCTTGCCGGTATCGCCCAGCCGGTCGTGGGACGTGAGCACGATAAGAATCTTCATGGAGCCTCCCTTGTCGATGCGCAACCTGAACAAGTTCAGACTCCCGCACGGCGAACAATGCTCCGTTGCCGCCTCGCGCCCATGAGAAAAGGGCGCCGCAGCGCCCCTTTTCCAACCACCGCACATCAGGTGCGCAGCGGCCCGGCTCAGCGCCCGGCCAGCGCCGGCACTACCCGCGGCCGCAGCAGCTCGCCGGCGATGGTGAGCACGCCGATCACGCCGGCGATCCAGTACCAGCGCGCCAACGGGTCGAAACCCAGCCAGCCGAGGGCATGCAGGAACACCATCAGGATCAGCACCGGGCAGACGTAGCGCACCATGAACAGCCACAGCGCGTAGCCCAGCGGCGGCAGGTTCAGCTCGTCGCGCATGATCTCGCTGCGCAGCGCGTAGCCGGCCAGCAGCACGATGAAGATTCCGCCCAGCGGCATCATCCAGCGCGAGGTCAGATAATCCAGCCAGTCGAAGAAGTTCTTGCCCATCGGCGTCCAGCCCGACAGCAGGTTGAACGAGAGCATCGCCAGCAGGCTGATCACCAGCAGCACCGCGCCGGAACCGATGGCCGCCTTGATCCGCGAGATGCCGTGCTTCTCGTTGAGGTAGGCGACGGTGGCCTCGATCATGGAGATCGCCGAAGTCAGCGCGGCAATCGAGACCATGGCGAAGAACAGCACGCCGAAGGCGGTACCGAACGGCATCTGCTGGAAGGCCAGCGGCAGGCTCATGAAAATCAGGCCAGGGCCGGCGGTCGGGTCCATGCCGTTGGCGAAGATGATCGGGAAGATCGCCAGGCCCGCCAGCAGCGCCACGCAGGTATCGGCGATGGCGACCATGAAGGTGGTGCGGGCGATGGACTGGTCGTCCGGAATGTACGAGCCGTAGGTGAGGATCGCGCCGGACGCCAGGCTGAGGGTGAAGAACGCGTGGCCGAGCGCGGCCAGCAGCGCCTCGCCGGTGATCTTCGAGGTATCGAAGCTGAACAGGAAAGCGAAGCCCTGATCGAAGCCGCCGCTGGTCACCGCGTAGCCGACGAGGATCAGCAGCAGCACGGCCAGGCCCGGCATCATCCAGCGCACGGCGTTCTCGATGCCCTTCTGCACGCCCTTGGCGACGATCCACAACGTCAGCAGCGCGACCAGCAGGCTCCAGCCACCGAGCTGCCAGGGGTTGGAGTTGTGTGCCTCGAATACCCCGCCCAGCGCCTCGACGCTGGTCGCCGCCAGGGAGCCGTCGAGCATCTTCACCGTGTAGGCGAACGCCCAGCCGGCCACGACCACATAGAAGCAGAGGATCAGGAAGCCGGCCGTCATGGCCATGCCGCCGACCGCCTTCCACAGCGGGTTGCCGTTGTTCTCGCGGACTACCCGGCCGATGGCGTCGATGGGGCTGCCACGGCCGCGGCGGCCGATGGCGATTTCGCACATCATCACCGGCACGCCGATGGCGAGGATGCACAGCAGGTACATCAATACGAAGGCACCACCGCCGAACTCGCCGGTGATGTAGGGGAATTTCCAGATGTTGCCCAGGCCCACGGCCGAGCCGGTTGCCGCGAGGATGAAGCCCCAGCGCGAGAGCCAGAGGTTCTTCGGTTTTTCACGAGTCATACGTCACCTGTTTGTTGTTATCTGTGACGGGATCGGGACCGTCGCGCAGGGCGCGGCGGCGTGCAAGGCGGATTCAGTCGTTCATTGAGCGTCGGGCTGCACCTCCGGCGCGGCCTGCTGGAAGGCCGGAAGCGTCTCGCAGCGTGCAACGATCTCGAGAATGCGTGGATACGCCGCGAGGTCACAGGCAAAACGGCGCGCATTGTATACCTGCGGAACCAGGCACGCCTCCAGGTAACCTGGCCGGTTGGTCAGTGAAAGCTTGTCACCAAAGGTTTCCAGGCCCTGCTCCACAGCGGCCAGTCCCTGCGCGACCCAGTGCCGGTACCAGGCATTCTTCGCCGCGTCGTCGACGCCCAGTTCGGCACTGAGGTACTGCAGCACGCGCAGGTTGTTCAGTGGATGGATCTCGCAGGCGATGTGCATGGCCAGCGAGCGCACCTGGGCGCGCTCGACCGGATCGGCCGGCAACAGCGCCGGCACCGGAAACACCTCGTCGAGGTACTCGAGGATCGCCAGCGACTGACTGATGCGCGCGCCACCGTTGGCTTCATCGACCAGCAACGGCACCAGCTGCTGCGGGTTGAGGGCGCGGTAATCGGCCGCACGCTGCTGGCCGCCATCCTTGACCAGATGCACCGGCACCTGCCGGTAGGCCAGGCCCTTCAGATTCAGCGCGATGCGCACCCGGTAGGCGGCACTGGAGCGCCAGTAGCCGTAGAGCGTCAGCTCAGTGCTCATAGGGCTCGACCTGCTGATCGATGGCGCCGAAGATGCTCTGCCCGGCGGCGTCGAACATCTCGATGCGCACCCGGTCGCCGAACTTGAGGAACGGCGTCTTCGCCTCGCCGTGCTCGATGACCTCGAGCATGCGCTTCTCGGCCAGGCAGGACGAGCCGGCACTGCGATCGTAGTTCGACACCGTGCCCGAGCCGATGATGGTCCCGGCGCCCAGCGGACGGGTGCGCGCGGCGTGGGCGACCAGGGTCGGGAAGTTGAAGGTCATGTCGGTGCCGGCATCCGGCTGGCCGAACAGCTCACCGTTGATATGCGAGACCAGAGGCCGGTGCACCTTGCCGTCGCGCCAGGTTTCGCCCAGCTCGTCCGGCGTCACCGCCACCGGCGAGAAGCTCGACGACGGCTTGCTCTGGTAGAAGCCGAAGCCCTTGGCCAGCTCGCCAGGGATCAGGTTGCGCAGCGACACGTCGTTGACCAGCATCAGCAGCTGGATGTGCGAGGCCGCCTCGGCCGGTGTCGCACCCATGGGCACGTCGTCGGTGATCACCGCCAGTTCGCCTTCCAGATCGATGCCCCAGGCCTCGTCGGCCAGGAGGATCGGGCTGTGCGGAGGGATAAAGGCATCGGCGCCGCCCTGGTACATCAGCGGATCGTGCCAGAAGGACTCCGGCATCTCGGCGCCACGCGCCTTGCGCACCAGCTCGACGTGATTGACGTAGGCGCTGCCGTCCGCCCAGTGATAGGCACGCGGCAGCGGGCTGTGGCAGGCGCGCTGCTCGAAGGCGAAGGCGCCCGCCTCGACTCCGTCGTTGAGGCGCTGGTAGACCGCCTCCAGCTTGGGCTTGCAGTAGTTCCAGTCATCCAGCGCGGCCTGCAGCGTGGCGGCGATCTGCGGCACCTTGACCGCGCGGGTGAGATCGCGGGAGACCACCAGCAGCACGCCGTCGCGGCCCTGGTTGAGGGTTGCGAGTTTCATCAGGATTCCTTGCCCGGCGCACGCCAGGAGTTGACGTATTCGGGGACATCGACGGCTGCGGCAGCCTCGCCGACTTCCAGCGCGCGGCGGGTGTCGATCATCACCGCCACCTCGTCGGCGAAGGTCGCCGGGTCGGTGCTGGCCTTCTTCAGCGCCTTCGGATGCGGCCCGTGGGGGAAGCCGCAAGGGTGGAAGGTCACCATGCCCTGCTCGATGTTGTCGCGGCTGAAGAAGTTGCCGCGGTGGTAGAACAGCACTTCGTCGTAGTCGTCGTTGTTGTGGAAGAACGGCACCTTCAGCGCACCCGGATCGGATTCCACCGGCCGCGGCGTGAAGGTGCAGACCACGAAACCGTTGGCGACGAAGGTGGTGTGCGCCGACGGCGGCAGGTGGTAGCGATGGCTCATCAGCGGGCGGATGTCGCGCCAGTTGAGCCGTACCACGGTGTTGTCGCCGTGCCAGCCGACCACGTCCAGCGGGTTGTACGGGTAGGTCACGGTGGTGATCTGGTCGCGCCGCTTGATGCGGATCTGCCAGGGGTTCTCGTCCTGCTGCGCGCGGAAGGCGTCGTCCAGCCGCGGATGGTCGAGCACCGCGGCGTCGAAGATGGCATGCGGGCCGACCAGGCCTTTTTCCGGCAGCTGGTAGGCGCCGTCGGTGTTCTCGATCAGCAGCATGAACACCGGCTGCGTCGCCTCGATGCGCCAGGCGGTGCCGCGCGGGATCATCAGGTAGTCGCCGTCGCGAAACTCCAGGTGGCCGAAGTCGCAGTACAGATGCCCGGCGCCCTCGTGGATGAACAGCAGTTCGTCACCGTCACCGTTGCGCACCAGGTGGCGCATGGCGCCGTTGGTCTTCCACAGGCGCAGCTTGACGTCGGCATTGTGCAGCGCCAGCGGCGCCTGCAGCGGGCAGTCGCCTTCGCTGGGGATCTGATTGAAGTTGAAGGCGTGCGGACGCAGCGGGCCTTCCCAGTCGATCCAGCCGGTCGGCGGATGCTTGTGATGCAGGTGCGAAGCCGGGCCGAAGAAGCCTTCGCGGCCCATTTCGCGCTCGTAGGTGCCCTGCGGAAAATCGCAGTGCGCCTGACGCGAACTCTCCCCTTCGCGGATGGGGAAACCGATCCATTTGCGGCTCATGTGCCTCTCCTTCGTGATACCGCGTGATCTGAATGGCGCTGCGGTGGTTGCCGATGCGTAGGGTGGAAGACTGCGAAGCATCTTCCACGCGTCTGAACCGGGTCAGCCCCATGCGGGCCCGTCGCCCCCGCCGAACGCGTGGATGTGCTTCGCGACATCCACCCTACGCAGCCCACCCTGACGCCGGACTTATTCACCCGCCTTGATCACGCCACGACGCACCTGGTCTTCCTCGATGGATTCGAACAGCGCCTTGAAGTTGCCTTCGCCGAAGCCCTGGTTGCCCTTGCGCTGGATGATCTCGAAGAAGATCGGGCCGATCACCGTGTTGGTGAAAATCTGCAGGAGGATGCCGTCATCCCCCGGCGCACCGTCGATCAGCAGGTTCAGCTCGCGCAGCTGGTCGAGCGGCTCGCCGTGGCCGGCGACGCGGGTATCGACCTTCTCGTAGTAGGTGTCCGGGGTGGTCATGAAGTCCACGCCGTTGGCGCGCAGGCGGCGCACGGTCTCGTAGATGTCGTCGGTGGACAGCGCGATGTGCTGGATGCCCTCGCCGTGGTACTCGCGGATGAATTCCTCGATCTGCGACTTGTCGTCGGCCGACTCGTTGATCGGGATGCGGATCTTGCCGCAGGGCGCGGTCATGGCACGGGAGAACAGGCCGGTCAGCTTGCCCTCGATGTCGAAATAGCGAATCTCGCGGAAGTTGGCGATGCGCTCGTAGAAACCGGACCAGACGTCCATCTGCCCGCGACGCACGTTGTGGGTCAAGTGGTCGATGCTCATCAGGCCGACGGCGTTGTCGTTCGGCGTACGGCCCTCGATGAACTCGAAGTCGACGTCGTAGATGCTCTTGTCGCCGTAGCGGTCGACGAGATACAGCAGCGAGCCGCCGATGCCTTCGACGCAGGGGATGTTCAGCTCGCCGAAGTTGGCGTGGCTGCCGACCAGCTTGGCGCCCTGGGATTCGACGTAGGCAGCGGCCTGCGCGGCATTCTTCACCCGGAAGGCCATGGCGCAGGCGCTCGGGCCGTGCTTCTCGCCAAACTCGCGCACATGCCCGGTGGGGCTGCCGTTGAGCACGATGTTGATGTCGTGCTGCTGGAACAGCCAGACCTCCTTGGAGCGGTGCTTGGCGGTTTCGGTAAAGCCCATCTGGGTGAACAGCGTGCGCAGCTGCTTGATGCCCTCGGCATTCGGCGCGGTGAATTCGACGAACTCGAAGCCGTCGGTGCCGATGGGGTTGTGCTGTTCGATCTTGTTCACGGCGTTCATTTCGCCTCCTGATTATTGTTGTGAGGACTGCCGTTGCACGGCTTGGCTGGGCCCATCACACCCCAGCGGGTGGCCGTGGACAATCCCGCTTTACGAGCGCGGAAGGCTGCTGCTGGCGGGTCGGCTGTCAGTATTTCCTTACAGTGCCGTCAGTGACGGAAAACCTGGCCCGGCGGCTTGCCAGGCGTAACGAAAAGCTGACAATCCGGTGCGACAAGCTGCCGCAGTCTTGGTGCCGCACATGCTGTGGAACGGTGGAAAAGCGCTTTGCGCGTTTTCCACCCTACGCCCGAACGGAGCGGGCGCAGGGTGGACCACGACGCAGCCTTGTCCATGCGGCTCACGCGGCCTGCATCGACCGCTCAGATCAGTCCGATCAGGTTGAGGAACACCAGCACGATGGCCACCGGCGTGCCGTAGCGCAGCAGCTTCCACCAGGCCTGGAACAGCCCGGCGCTGCGAATGTCGATGGCCTCGCCAACCACCCGACGCTGCAGCACCCAGCCGGTGAACAGCACCGTGCCCAGCCCGCCCAGCGGCATCAGCCAGTTGGTGGTGAGGTAGTCCAGGGTGTCGAAGAAGGTCTTGCCGAACAGCTGGTAGTCCGCCCAGTGGTTGAACGAGAACACGCTGCCCAGGCTCAGCAGCCAGAGCACCAGGCCGCTGCCCAGCACGGCCTTGGTCCGGCTGATGCGGAAGCGCTCGGTGAGCCAGGCGATGCTCGGCTCGGAGAGCGAAATGGCCGAGGTCAGCGCGGCGATCACCAGCATCACGAAGAACAGCCCGCCCACGACCTGCCCCAGCGGCATCTGGCCGAAGGCGATGGGCAGGGTGACGAAGATCAGCCCCGGCCCGGCCCCCGGTTCCAGCGCGTTGCCGAACACCAGCGGGAAGATCGCCAGGCCGGCCAGCAACGCCACCACGGTGTCGGCCAGCGCGACGAGGATCGAGGTCTTGGCGATGGAAGTGCCTTCCGGCAGATAGGAGCCGTAGACCATCATCGCGCCGCAGCCCAGGCTGAGGGTGAAGAAGGCATGGCCGAGGGCGACCAGCACGCTCTGCGCGGTCAGCGCGGAAAAGTCCGGCACGAAGAGGAACTGCAGCGCCTGGGCGAACTCGCCTTCGATGGCGGCGTAGACCACCAGCACCAGCATCAGCACGAACAGCCCGGGCATCAGAAAGCGCAGCGAGCGCTCCAGCCCGCCACGCACGCCGAAGCCGACGATCAGCATGGTCGCCGCCAGCACCAGCGTGGCGCAGACCACCAGCCGCGCCGGGTCCGCCAGCAGCGCGCCGAACAGCGCGCCACTGGCCTCGCCGCTGACCCCGGTGAAGCCGCCGCTGAAGGTCGCCGGCACATAGGCCAGCGCCCAGCCGGCCACCACCAGGTAGAAGCTCAGAATGAGAAAGCCGGTCAGCCCTCCGAGCCAGCCCACCACCCGCCAGCGCGAACTGGCCCCGGCCTCGCGCCAGCCGCGCCACGGCGCCATCAGGGTTCGCCCGACCACGGCGGCCGATCATCACCTCGGCCATCAGCAGCGGAATGCCGATCAACAGGATGCAGGCGAGATAGACCAGCACGAAGGCGCCGCCGCCGTTCTGCCCGGTCACGTAGGGGAATTTCCAGATATTGCCCAGGCCCACGGCGGAGCCGGTGGCGGCGAGGAAGAACACCCAGCGGGAGGACCACAGGCCTCGGCTGGCGTTGTCCTGGAGGCGTGCGCGCGCGCCGGCGAAGGTGCCGGCCGCGAGGCTGGTTTTATCGGTCATTGCGGATTCCTGCTTGTTGTTTTTGTCAGGGATGGTGCGAACGAACGGAGCGGGCGCGGCGCTGGCGATCAGCGCCCGCCGCCCCGCTCAGCGAAGGCCGGCGCGCTCGGGCGACCGGCCATGTGCCGTCATGAAGCCTGCCGCTGGAGGGTCGCGACCTGCGGCGCGCCACCGGCCTGCAAGCGCTCGAGCGCCAGGCGGTCGGCGATCACCGAGGTGCATTCGCCGCTGGCGGCGGCCCGCTCGAAGATCTCGCGCAGCGTGCTGGCGATGGCGTTCACATGGGCATCGATCTGCGCGGCGCCGCCGCCGTTGCGCTGGTAGTAGACGTCGATGATGCCGCCGGCGTTGATCGCGTAGTCCGGCGCGTAGAGCTGGTTGCGCCGTTGCAGTTCGACGCCGATCTCGGCGCTGGCCAGCTGGTTGTTGGCCGCCCCGGCGATCACCGGCGCGCGCAGTACGTCCAGGGTCTGCTCGTTGAGGATGCCGCCCATGGCGCAGGGCGCGAAGACGTCCACATCGAGACCGTAGATGTCCTGCGGGCGCACCACGTTGGCGCCCAGCTCGTCCATCGCCTGCTTGACGTTGGCATCGAAGATGTCCGCCACCCACAGTTCGGCACCAGCCGCCTTCAGGTGCCGCGCCAGCCCCAGGCCGACATGGCCGACGCCCTGGATCGCCACCTTCAGCCCGGTCAGCTCGTCGCGACCGAGGCGCTGGCGCACCGCTTCCTTGAGGCCGACGAAGACGCCGTAGGCGGTGGACGGCGACGGGTCGCCGCTGGCGACGCTGCCGTCGAGCAGGGTGCGCGGCGTGGCGCCGACCACATGGCGGGTGCGCTGGGCGAAGGCCTGCATTTCGGCATCGCCGGTGCCGGAGTCGGCGGCGGTGATGTAGCGCCCGCCGAGGCTGTCGACGAAGTCGCCCATGGCGTGCAGCAGCGCCTGGTTCTTGCCGGTATGCGGGTCGCCGATGATCACCGCCTTGCCGCCGCCGAGCTTGAGCCCGGCCAGCGAGGATTTCAGCGTCATCCCGCGCGACAGGCGCAGCACGTCGCGCAGGGCGTCGTCGTCGTTGGCGTAGGGGAACATCCGGCAGCCGCCCAGCGCCGGACCCAGGCGCGTGTCATGGATGGCGATGATGGCTTTCAGACCCGACGCCTGGTCATGGCAGAAGACCACCTGTTCGTGGCGGTCGAAGTCGGGATGCGCGAAGACGGACATTTGGGTTACCTCGTTCGTTGTTATTGGATTCAGGGCCTTGCTGTCGGGCCCCTTTGAAAACGGTTGTGGCTAAAAAGCATCGCCCCGGGGTCGGGCCTCCCACCAAAGCGGCCGGTGCACACCGAACCCTGTGGGAGGCGCGACCTCGCGGCGATGGCAGGCCGCTGGCCTGCCCCGAAGCCCAAGAGCATCGCCCCGGGGCGGGCCTCCCACAAAAAGCGGCCGGCGCACACCGAACCCTGTGGGCGCGACCTCGCGGCGATGGCAGGCCGCTGGCCTGCCCCGAAGCCCAAGAGCATCGCCCCGGGGCGGGCCTCCCACAAAAAGCGGCCGGTGCACACCGAACCCTGTAGGAGGCGCGACCTCGCGGCGATGGCAGGCCGCTGGCCTGCCCGGAAGCCCAAGAGCATCGCCCCGGGTCGGGCCTCCCACAAAAAGCAGCCGGTACACACCGAACCTGTGGGAGGCGCGACCTCGCGGCGATGGCAGGCCGCTGGCCTGCCCCGAAGCCCAAGAGCATCGCCCCGGGGCGGGCCTCCCACGAAAGCAGCCGGTACACACCGAACCTGTGGGAGGCGCGACCTCGCGGCGATGGCAGGCCGCTGGCCTGCCCCGAAGCCCAAGAGCATCGCCCCGGGTCGGGCCTCCCACAAAAAGCGGCCGGTGCACACCGAACCCTGTGGGAGGCGCGACCTCGCGGCGATGGCAGGCCGCAGCCTGCCAGGTACATTCCATCAGCGGGCGCATCGTCACGCCGCCGGCTGGAACAGCCGCACGCTCTGCACTTCGTCGCCCTTGGCCAGTTGCTCGCGCAAGAGCTTCTCCTGCTGGCGGGCCTTGGCGATGGAGCGTTCCTTCACCGGGCCGTAGCCGCGGATCTGTTCCGGCAGCGCGGCGATGGCCACGGCAGTGCGGTAGTTGGTCGGCTTGAGCTGGGCCAGCAGCTCGTCCACGGTCTTCTCGTACTCGCTGATCAACTGGCGTTCGACGCGGCGGTCGTGGCCATAGCCGAACGGGTCCAGAGGCGTGCCGCGCAGGAAGCGCAGCTTGGCCAGCACGCCGAACACATTGAGCATCCACGGCCCCAGCTGGCGCTTGCGCGGCTCGCCGGTGACGGGGTCACGCTTGGCCAGCCAGGCCGGGGCGAGGTGGAACTGCAGCTTGTAGTCGCCCTCGAACTGCGCCTGGAGCTGCTGGCGGAATTCCGGCTCGCTGTAGAGCCGCGCCACCTCGTACTCGTCCTTGTAGGCCAGCAGCTTGAAGTAGTAGCGCGCCACCGCCTTGGACAGCGCCAGATCGTCGGCACTGTCGGCGTCGCGCACGCGCTCGACCAGCTGCCGGTAGCGGCGCGCCAGCCCGGCGTTCTGGTAGCGGGTAAGGAAATCCACGCGCCATTCGACGATCTCTTCCAGGGTTTTACAGATTGGTTCGGCGACCTCGACCGGGCGCGCCAGCCCTTCCACCGCCTCGCGCTCGAGCACCGCGCGACGGCCCCAGCGGAAGGCCTGCAGGTTCAGTTCGGCCGATACGCCGTTGAGCGCGATGGCCTTCTCGATGGCTTCGGCGGAGACCGGCAGCAGCCCCTGCTGGTAGGCGAAACCGAGCAGGAACAGGTTGGTGGCGATGCTGTCGCCGAGCAGGTGGGTGGCCAGCCGGGTGGCGTCGACGAAGTGGGTCTTCTCGGCACCGACCGCGTCGCTGATCGCCTGGCGCATGGCCGGGCCCGGCACCTGGGCGTCGGGATTGCGGGTGAACTCGGCGGTGGCCGATTCGTGGCTGTTGACCACGGCGTTGCTGATCCGCTCGTTGAGGCGGGTCAGCGACTCGTCGCCGGCCGCCACCACCAGGTCGCAGCCCAGCAGCAGGTCGGCTTCGCCGGCGGCGATGCGCACGGCGTAGATGTCGCTCTGCCTGGCGGCGATGCGCACGTGGGTGGTCACCGGGCCGAACTTCTGCGCCAGGCCGGCCTGGTCGAGCACGCTGCAACCCTTGCCCTCCAGATGCGCGGCCATGCCGATCAGCGCGCCGAGGGTGGTCACGCCGCTGCCGCCGACGCCGGGGATCAGCACGTTCCACGGCCGTTCCAGCGACGGGTGTTGCGGTTCGGGCAGTTGCGCCGGATCGATGCCCCCGGCGACGGCCTGCGGCTTGCGCAACTGACCGCCGTGCACGGTGACGAAGCTCGGGCAGAAGCCCTCGACGCAGGAGTAGTCCTTGTTGCAGGCGTTCTGGTCGATCTCGCGCTTGCGCCCCAGCTCAGTCTCCAGCGGCAGCACCGACAGGCAGTTGGACTTCTCGCCGCAATCGCCGCAGCCCTCGCACACGGCGGGGTTGATGAACACGCGCTTGGCCGGGTCCTCGAGTTTGCCGCGCTTGCGCCGGCGGCGCTTCTCGGTGGCGCAGGTCTGGTCGTAGATGATCACCGAGACGCCCTTGAATTCGCGCAGCTCGCGCTGCACGGCATCCAGCTCGCGGCGGTGATGGAAGCTGGTGATCGGCGCGAAGGTGTCGCGGCTCGGGTACTTGTCCGGCTCGTCGCTGACCAGGGCGATGCGCTTGACGCCCTCGTGGAAGATCTGCCGGCTGAGCTGGTCGACACGCAGCTCGCCGTCGATCGGCTGGCCGCCGGTCATGGCCACGGCGTCGTTGTAGAGCACCTTGTAGGTGATGTTGACGCCCGCCGCCACGGCCGCGCGGATCGCCAGGCTGCCGGAGTGGAAGTAGGTGCCGTCGCCGAGGTTCTGGAACATGTGCGGGGTGTCGGTGAACGGCGCCTGGCCGATCCAGTTGACGCCCTCGCCCCCCATCTGGGTGAAGGTCTCGGTGCGCCGGTCCATCCACTGCACCATGTAGTGACAGCCGATGCCGGCCGAGGCGCGGCTGCCCTCGGGGACCTTGGTCGAGGTGTTGTGCGGGCAGCCGGAGCAGTAGTGCGGGGTGCGCACGGTGTCGTAGCTGCGCGCGGCCAGGGCCTTCTCCTTGGCGTCGAGGAAGGCCAGGCGGGTCTGGATGCTGTCGCTGGTGTAGATCGGCGCGAGGCGCTTGGCGATGACCCGGGCGATCATCGCCGGGGTCAGTTCGCTGAGGTTGGGCAGCAGCGAATTGCCCTGCTCGTCGAATTCGCCGACCACCCGCGGGCGCTTGCTGACCGGCCAGTTGTAGAGCTGCCCGGTGAGCTGGTCCTCGAGGATGCTGCGTTTTTCCTCGACCACCAGGATCTCGTCCAGGCCCTGGGCGAACTCGTGCACCGAGACCGGCTCCAGCGGCCAGCTCATGCCGACCTTGAGCACCCGCAGGCCGACCCGGGCGCACAGCGCCTCGTCCAGGCCGAGGTCGTCCAGCGCCTGGCGCACGTCGAGGTAGGACTTGCCGGTGGTGATGATGCCCAGGCGCGGGTTGGGCGAATCGAGCATCACCTGGTTGAGGTTGTTGGCCCGCGCAAAAGCCCGGGCAGCGTAGATCTTGAACAGGTTGAGGCGCTTTTCCTGGGCCAGCGGCGGGTCCGGCCAGCGGATGTGCACACCGTCCTCGGGCAACTGGAAGTCCTCGGGGATGCGCGTCTGCACGCGCAGCGGGTCGACCTCCACCACGGCGGAGGAGTCGACGTTCTCGGCGATGGTCTTGAGCGCCACCCAGCAGCCGGAATAGCGCGACAGCTCCCAGCCGATGATGCCGTAGTCGAGGATTTCCTGGACGTTGGACGGGTTGAGCACCGGGATCGAGGCGGCGATGAAGGCGTGCTCGCTCTGGTGCGGCAGCGTCGAGGACTTGCAGCCGTGGTCGTCGCCGGCCAGCAGCAACACGCCGCCATGGGGCGAGACACCGGCGGCGTTGCCGTGCTTGAAGACGTCGCCGGAGCGGTCCACCCCCGGGCCCTTGCCGTACCACATGGCGAACACGCCATCGTATTTCGCGCCGGGGAACAGGTTGGCCTGCTGGCTGCCCCACACCGCGGTGGCGGCGAGCTCTTCGTTGACGCCGGGCTGGAAGTGGATGGCGTGCTGCTTGAGGTAGTCGCGCGCTTCCCAGAGGCTCTTGTCCAGCCCGCCCAGTGGCGAGCCGCGATAGCCGGAAATGAAGCCACCGGTGTTCAGGCCGCGGGCCTGGTCACGCTGGTGCTGCAGCATCGGCAGGCGGGTCAGCGCCTGGGTGCCGGTGAGGTACAGATGACCGGTTGCGAGCCGGTACTTGTCGTCCAGACGGATCTCGGCCAGAGACATGGGGCGCTCCTGTTTGTTGTTATCGGAGTCTGGGCGGCATCGTGTGCTGCCCGCCTGACGGGTCGTGGGCAGCCGCACGGAAGCTGTCCCACGCCGGCGATCGGCAGGGGATCGCCCCGCCGTCGCGTGTCGATTAAAAGTCTGGCCGTGACGCGGAGAGATTTTCTTTCTACTTTTGCGGTAGAACTGTGCTTCTGTGCATGAACCATTCGCCTACAAGAAGAAAACAGGAACAGCCATGCAGACCTCGCCCCTGAGCAGCATCGACCGCAAGATTCTCCTGCTGCTGCAACACAACGCCGACCTGTCCGCGGCGGAAATCGCCGAGAAGGTAGAACTGTCGCAATCGCCGTGCTGGCGGCGAATCAACCGCATGCAGGAAGAAGGGCTGATCGAGCGCAAGGTCGCCCTGCTCAACCCGAAGAAGCTCGGGCTGAACATGACGGTGTTCGTCAACATCAAGCTCTCGGCGCACGGGCGCAGCAACCTCGACGAGTTCGAGCAGGCGGTGGTCGGCTATCCCGAGGTGCTGGAGTGCTACACCATGGCCGGCGAATCGGACTACCTGCTCAAGGTGCTGGCCAAGGACATCGACAGCTACGAACGCTTCCTGCGCGACCAGTTGCTGCAGCGGCCACACGTGCAGGAAGCGCACTCGCACATCGCCATGAGCGAGGTGAAACGGACCACGGAATTGCCGCTGGATTGAGCGGGGGCCGTAGCAATCGGTGGATAAGGCTTCGCCGTTAGCCACCCTACGCGCCGTCAGCGCTAATCGGCCGTAGGGTGGCTAACGGCCAATGGCCTTTTCCACCAACGCAGCGCCACGACTGTGGCTAATCCCCCGGAAGCCCTTCCACCCGGCCGCCCACACCGATGCCGCGCGCCTCGAACCAGCCGCGATTCGCCTCCAGCGCATAGCGCGCCGGGGTCTGCGAGCAGCGAACATCCGTGCTGAGCGGTTCCAGTTCGAACAGGTCGACGATCACCCCGTCCTCATCGAGAAACACCGCCGACAGCGGCAACGGCGTGTCCTTCATCCACAGGCAGTGGTGCCGCACCTCGTCGAAACGGAACAGCATGCCGCTGTCCGCCGCCAGTTCGGTACGCCGCATCAGGCCACGCCGGCGCGCCTCGGCGGTGACGGCATATTCGGCCTCCAGCCGATGCGTGCCCAGCTGCAATGACAGCGGCTCGGCCGCCTGCGCAAGCGGGGCGAAGAACAGCGACATCAGAAGCGCAATACGCATCGACCTAGCCTCCCTGAAAGCGGCCGCGGCGGGAACAGCCCCAGCGGACGATACTCATAAGCGAAACGATCGCCGCCATGCGGCGCGCCATAACGACAACAAGCGAGGTGAAACCATGATCCACAGAATAACCGCTGCCAGCGTCTACCTGGTGCAACGCTTCCTGCCCTCACCTTTCGTCTTCGCCATCCTGCTCACGCTGATCGTACTGGTCGCGGCCATGCTCGGCACCGGCCAGGGCCTGCCGGCCATGGCACAGCACTGGGGCAACGGTCTGTGGAACCTGCTGGCGTTCACCATGCAGATGTCGCTGATCCTGGTCACCGGCCATGCCCTGGCACGCGCCCCGGCGATCAACCGCCTGCTCGATCGCATGGCGCGAACGCCGCAGACGCCCGGACAGGCCATCGTGCTGGTCACGCTGGTGGCGCTGGCCGGCTCCTGGATCAACTGGGGCTTCGGTCTGGTCATCGGCGCGGTGTTCGCCCGCGCCCTGGCGCGTCAGGTACGCGGGGTCGACTACCCGCTGCTGGTGGCCTCGGCCTATTCGGGCTTCCTGATCTGGCACGGCGGCTTCTCCGGTTCGATTCCGCTGTCGCTGGCCAGCGGCGGCGCGGACCTGGAGAAAATGAGCGGCGGCGTGCTGAGCGAAGCCATCGGCGTCGGCCAGACGCTGTTCGCGCCCTACAACCTGATCATCATCGCCGTGCTGGTGGTCGGCCTGCCGCTGCTGAACTGGGCCATGCAGCCGAAGACGCCGAAGGTGGTGGACCCGGCGCTGCTGGAGGAACCACAGCCGGCCGACATTCCGCGGGCAACCGCCACCCAGCGCCTGGACGACAGCCGCATCCTCGGCCTGGTCGTGGTGGCGCTGGCGCTACTGTTCTTCTACCAGCACTTCCGCGCCAACGGCCTGGCCCTGAGCCTGAACATCGTGATCTCGATCTTCCTCTTCGCCGGGCTGCTGATGCACGGCACGCCGGAGCGCTACATGCGCGCCATCGAGGAGAGCATCCGCGGCATCGCCGGCATCGTCGTGCAATTCCCCTTCTACGCCGGGATCATGGGGATGATGGTCGGCGCCAATGCCGCCGGCGTCTCCCTCGGCCGTCAGGTCACCGATACCTTCATCGCCTGGTCGTCGGCCGACAGCTTTCCGGTACTGGCATTCCTCAGCGCCGGCCTGGTCAACGTCTTCGTGCCCTCCGGCGGCGGCCAGTGGGCGGTGCAAGGGCCGGTCATGCTGCCGGCCGGCGCCGCGCTGGGCGTGGCGCCGGAGGTCACGGCCATGGCAATCGCCTGGGGCGACGCCTGGACCAACATGATCCAGCCGTTCTGGGCCCTGCCGCTGCTGGGCATCGCCGGGCTGGGGGCACGCGACATCATGGGCTACTGCCTGCTCAGCCTGGTGTTCTCCGGCGTGGTGATCGCCGGCGGGTTGTACTGGCTGAGCTGAACCCTCCGCGCCGGCCGCCTGCGGCCGGCGCGCGGCCAATGTCCGGATTCATGGACATGCATGTCCGGCACGGCGGACATGCGCCTCGTCCACGTTTCTGGACACGCTCGTAAAACTCCTTTTCTATCAATAAGTTGTGTACTGGCACGGATCTCGCTATCCCTATCCGCGCGGCACGCCCGCAGCCGAACAACAACAACAGACCGCCTGCCGTGCAGCAGCGAGCCTCCCGGATGCCTCGGCAGCATTCGGTCGCGCCGCAGCGGGCCAGGAGAATCGTCCCGATGAGCGTCATCATCGCGCTTGCTGCTCTCGCCCTGCTGATGCTCGCGGCCTACCGTGGCTACAGCGTCATCCTCTTCGCCCCCATCGCGGCCATGGGCGCCGTGCTGCTGACCGACCCGTCGGCGGTGGCGCCGGCCTTCACCGGCATCTTCATGGAGAAGATGGTCGGCTTCATCAAGCTGTACTTCCCGGTGTTCCTGCTCGGCGCAGTGTTCGGCAAGCTGATCGAACTGTCCGGCTTCTCGCGCTCCATCGTCGCCGCGGCGATCCGCCTGCTCGGCACCAGCCAGGCGATGCTGGTGATCGTGCTGGTCTGCGCGCTGCTGACCTACGGCGGCGTGTCGCTGTTCGTGGTGGTGTTCGCGGTCTATCCGTTCGCCGCCGAGATGTTCCGCCAGAGCAACATGCCCAAGCGGCTGATCCCGGCCACCATCGCCCTCGGCGCGTTCACCTTCACCATGACCGCGCTGCCGGGTACGCCGCAGATCCAGAACATCATCCCCAGCACCTTCTTCAACACCACCACCTGGGCGGCGCCCTGGCTGGGCCTGCTCGGCACGCTGTTCGTCTTCGGCCTCGGCATGCTCTACCTCAAGTGGCAGTTGCGCAAAGCCCTGGCCGCCGGCGAGGGCTATGGCAGCAACCTGCGCAACGAACCGGAGACGCCGTCGGACATCGCGCTGCCCAATCCCTGGCTGGCGTTGTCGCCGCTGATCCTGGTGCTGGTGGCCAACCTGCTGTTCACCCGCTGGATTCCGCAGGTCTATGGCGCCAGCCACAGCCTGCAGCTGGGCGGCATGAGCGCCCCCCTGGTCACCGAAGTGGGCAAGGTAACGGCGATCTGGGCGGTGGAAGCGGCGCTGCTGCTGGGCATCCTGCTGGTGGTGGCGAGCAGCTTCCGCACCCTGCACGGCAAGCTGGCCGAGGGCAGCCGCACCGCGGTGGCCGGCTCGCTGCTGGCGGCGATGAACACCGCCTCGGAATTCGGCTTCGGTGCGGTGATCGCCTCGCTGCCGGGCTTCATCAGCGTTGCCGGTACGCTGTCGGCGATCCCCAACCCGCTGATCAACGAAGCCATCACCGTCAACCTGCTGGCCGGCATCACCGGCTCGGCTTCCGGCGGCATGAGCATCGCGCTCGCCGCGATGGCGGAGAATTTCGTCGCCGCCGCCAACGCCGCGCAGATTCCGCTGGAGGTGCTGCACCGGGTCGCCTCGATGGCCTCGGGTGGCCTCGACACCCTGCCGCACAACGGCGCGGTGATCACCCTGCTGGCCGTCACCGGCCTGACCCACCGCGAGTCCTACAAGGACATCTTCGCCATCACGCTGATCGCCACCACGGCGGCCTTCTTCGTGATCGGCGTGTTCTACCTGACCGGCATCGTCTGAGCGATGCGCACCGTTGGCGGGCGGCTCGGCCAGCGCTCGCTACGCTTGTGTTGACTCACCCCAAAACAACGACCTCGAAGCGGGAGACCTCCCTCATGAATCTCAAAGGCAAGACCGCGCTGGTCACCGGCTCCACCAGCGGCATCGGCCTCGGCATCGCGCTGAAGCTGGCCGAGGCCGGCGCCGACCTGCTGCTCAACGGCTTCGGCGACAGCGCCGCGGCGGTGGCCGAGGTGGCCAGGCACGGCGGCAAGGTGCACCACCACCCGGCGGACATGGCCAGCGCACAGCAGATCAGCGAGCTGTTCGCCTACGCCGAAGAGACGTTCGGCGGCGTCGATATCCTGGTCAACAACGCCGGCATCCAGCATGTGGCGCCGGTGGAGCAATTTCCCGTCGAGCGCTGGGACATGATCATCGCCATCAACCTCAGCTCGGCGTTCCACACCACGCGCCTGGCGCTGCCGGGCATGCGCCGGCGCGGCTGGGGGCGGATCATCAACGTCGCCTCGGCCCACGGGCTGGTCGGCTCGGCACAGAAGTCCGCCTATGTCGCCGCCAAGCACGGGCTGGTCGGGCTGACCAAGGTGGTGGCGCTGGAGACCGCCACCACGCCGATCACCTGCAACGCCATCTGCCCGGGCTGGGTGCTGACGCCGCTGGTGCAACAGCAGATCGACGAGCGCGCCCGCCAGGATGGCGACGTGCAGCGCGCCCGCCACGACCTGCTGGCCGAGAAGCAGCCGTCGCTGGATTTCGTCACCCCGGCGCAACTGGGCGCACTGGCGCTGTTCCTCTGCAGCGAGGCCGGCGACCAGGTGCGCGGCGCGGCCTGGAACATGGACGGCGGCTGGGTCGCACAGTAGCCCGCCAGCGGCTTTTGCTGACCTGCGGCAAAGCGGCCGGACAAAAGACGCGCGGCCGCTTGGCAAGCGCAACGTGCTGGGGATAGGGTCTTGTTGCCATCCCCAGCGAAACCGCCCGCATGACCACGATTGCCAGCGACACGCCGACCAGCGGCAAAGCCCCCGTGCACCTGGCCCTGCGCCGGGTCGCCATCGACACCTACCGCGAGAACGTCGCCTACCTGCACCGCGACTGCGCCGCCTGCCGCGCCGAGGGTTTCCAGGCGCTGGCCAAGGTGGAGATCCGCGTCAACGGCAAGCGCATCCTCGCCAGCCTCAACCTGGTGGACGACCCGGCCATCGTCGGTATCACCGAGCTGGGCTTGTCCGAGGACGCCTTCGCCCAGCTCGGCGCCGAGGCCGGCGTGCCCGCCGCGATCGCCCAGGCCGAGCCGGCCGCCTCCATCCCGGCGCTGCACCGCAAGATCGCCGGCGAACGCCTGCTCCGCGAAGACTTCCAGGCCATCGTGCGCGACATCGCCGAGCACCGCTATTCGAAGATCGAGCTGACCGCCTTCGTCGTCGCCTGCAACCAGGGCGAACTGGACCGCGAGGAGGTGTACTTCCTCACCGACGCCATGGCCCGGGTCGGCCGCCGCCTCGACTGGCATGAGCACCCGGTGGTGGACAAGCACTGCATCGGCGGTATTCCCGGCAACCGCACCTCGATGCTGGTGGTGCCGATCGTCGCCGCCCACGGCATGCTCTGCCCGAAGACCAGCTCGCGGGCGATCACCTCGCCGGCCGGCACCGCCGACACCATGGAGGTGCTGGCCAACGTCCAGCTGCCGTTCGAGCGCCTCTGCGAGATGGTCCGCGACGAGCGTGGCTGCCTGGCCTGGGGCGGCACCAGCGAACTGTCGCCGGCCGACGACGTGCTGATCGCGGTGGAGCGGCCGCTGTCGATCGACTCGCCGGGGCAGATGGTCGCCTCGATCCTGTCGAAGAAGGTCGCCGCCGGCTCCACCCACCTGCTGCTGGACATCCCCATCGGCCCCACCGCCAAGGTGCGCTCGATGGCCGAGGCGCAGCGCCTGCGCAAGCTGTTCGAGTTCGTCGCCTCGCGCCTGGGGCTGACCCTGGACGTGGTGATCACCGACGGCCGCCAGCCCATCGGCGCCGGCATCGGCCCGGTGCTGGAGGCGCGCGACGTGATGCGCGTATTGCAGAACGACCCGCGCGCGCCCAACGACCTGCGGCAGAAGGCCCTGCGTCTGGCCGGCCGCATGCTCGAGTTCGATCCCGACGTGCGCGGCGGCGACGGCTATGCCATCGCCCGCGACATCCTCGAATCCGGCCGGGCGCTGAAGAAGATGCATTCGATCATCGAGGCCCAGGGCGGCAAGGTCTTCGACCACAACCAGCCGCCGCTGGCCAAGCTCAGTTTCGACGTGCTGGCCGACCGCGATGCGATGGTCACCGGCATCGACAACCTACAACTGGCGCGCATCGCCCGGCTGGCCGGCGCGCCCAAGGTCCAGGGCGCCGGCGTCGACCTGCTGCGCAAGCTCGGCGAGCCCGTGCAGGCCGGCGACTGCCTGTATCGCGTCTACGCGGACTTTCCCGCCGACCTCGCCTTCGCCCGCCAGGCCAGCGAGCGCGCCAGCGGCTTCAGCCTCGGCCATGCCGCCCAGCTTCCGACCGTCTACGTGGAGTTCTGATGCACAGCCTGCTGCTGTATTTCGCCGACGAACGCGACGCCGCCCTGCGCCTGGCCGAGGCCTGCGGCCTGCCGGCCGCCATGGTCGAGCGCCACCGTTTTCCCGATGACGAGCTGCGCCTGCGCCTGCCGCTGGCCGAGGGCGAGGCGCTGGCCGGGCAACTGGTGCTCTACCGCGGCCTCGACCACCCCAACGAGAAGCTCGTCGAGCTGCTGCTGGTGGCCGGCGAGGCGCGGCGCCTGGGCGCCCGGCGGCTGATCCTGGTCGCGCCGTACCTGGCCTACATGCGCCAGGACATCGCTTTCAACCCCGGCGAGGTGGTCAGCCAGCGGGTGATCGGCCAGCTCCTCGCCAGCCAGTTCGATGGCTTGATCACCGTCGACCCGCACCTGCATCGCGTCGCCACCCTGCACGAAGCGGTGCCGCTGGCCGCGGCGGTGGCCCTTTGCGCGGCGCCGGCGCTGGCCCGGCTGATCGCCGAACGCCATCCCGACGCGCTGCTGCTCGGCCCGGACGCCGAAGCCAGGCAGTGGATCGAGGCCGCCGCCGCGGCGCACGGCTTCGAACATGGCGTATGCAGCAAGGTGCGCCACGGCGATCATCGGGTCGAGATCGCGCTGCCGGCGCTGGATTTCGCCGGGCGCCGCGTGGTGCTGCTGGACGATGTCGCCAGCTCCGGTCGCACCCTGGCCCAGGCCGCGCAGAAGCTGCTGGCGGCCGGCGCGGCCTCGGTGGACGTGGCGGTGACCCATGCGCTGTTCGCCGGCGATGCGCTCGAGGTGATCCGCGCGGCCGGCGTCGGCCAGATCTGGAGCACCGACTGCATCGCCCACGAAAGCAACGCGGTGTACATGGCAACGCAGCTGGCCGAGGCGCTGCGCCCGCTGCTGCGTTGAAACAGTCAATGCACGCGCGTGGCCTGCACGGATGTGCGTGGAGGGCTGAAATCCGCCCTGCCTAGCCGCCCTGTCGCCTCAGGTCACGTGCACAGCGAACCCGCAGGAGCCCGGGGGGCGTCGAGTCCTTGCCGGCGATCATCGGCGTCGCGGCGAATCGCCCGCAAGCGGCGCCTGCGATAGCCATGGCCACAGCCGCCTACCACTGCAGTTGCAGCGTGCTGTCGAATGCGCGTGGTTCCCCGCTCAGCGGATCGCGGAAACGCAGGCCGCGCGCCAGCAGCTTGAGTGGCCGCGCGTAGTCGTCCGTGTCGCGCTCGCCGCGTTCGAGCAGCCGCGGGTAGAACGGGTCGTTGCAGATGCCGGCGCCGAGCGAGGCCATGTGCAGGCGCAACTGGTGCTTGCGGCCGCTGATCGGCGACAGCCCGTAGCGCCAAAGCTCGCCCCGGCGTTCGAGCACCTCGATCAGCGTCTCGCTGTTGGGCTCGCCCGCGCCTTCGCGCATCAGGAAGAACGGCTCGCCAGCGACCATGCGCAGGCGCCGGCGCAGCGGGAAATCGAGCTGCGGCAGCGCCGGACAGATCGCTTCGTAGCGCTTGTGGATCTCGCGCCGGCGAAACAGCGCCTGGTAGGCGCCGCGGCTTTCGCGGTTGCTGGAGAACAGCACCAGCCCGGCGGTGAGCCGGTCGATGCGGTGGATCGGCACCAGGTCGGGATTGCCCAGGCGCTTGCCCAGGCGGGCCAGCAGCGTTTCCTCGACGTACTCGCCGGCGGGCATCACCGCGAGGAAATGCGGCTTGTCGACCACCACCAGATGGTCGTCGACATGGAGGATGCGTTCCTCGAACGGCACCGGCGTCTCGTTCGGCACCTCACGGAAGTAGTGGATGCGCAACCCGGGCCGATAGGGATGCTGCGCAGTGATCGGCCGCCGCTCGGCATCCAGCACCCGGCCGCGGGCCATGCGATCGAGCCAGGTCATGCGGTCGATAGCCGGGAAACGATCGCACAGGCAATCGAGCACGGTGCGCCAGTCGCCTGGCGGCAGGTGCACGGTGCTGGGGCGGGAGTTCGAAGCGGGCATGGTGCGAAGATGGCGACGGGCGGGGCCAGCGATGATAACCGCTATGCGCTCGGCTGGCCTCCCCGGCGACAGGGCGGACGAACGCCCTGCATGGGAAAGGCGCGGTCAGTCTTCCTTGTCCTTGGTGACTTCGCCGGTCCGGCCGTCGATCCGGAACTCGTACTTCTTGCCGTCCTGCTTCATGCCCTCGCCTTCCCAGCCATCGTTGTCGGCCTCGATGCCGTGCAGCTCGGTGTAGCCGGCAGCCTTGGCCTTTTCCACGGCCTGCTCGAGAGTGATCCAGTCGGCACCGGGCCTGTCCGCCGCGAAGGCGGCAGCGGAACCCAGGATGGCAACGGCGAACGCGGCGGTCAGGGGTTTGTTGTACATCTCGTCTTTCCTTCTGCGAACGAACGGGTCGAGCCGCCGTTGCGGCTCATGGGATTACGAGCCCGGCGGCCAGCGGGAAGTTCAACCGTACGCCCGGGCGAATCGCATGGCCAGGTGTCGATTCCGCCCGACGCCATTCGATACATACCCAGGAGCCCCTGCCGCGCGATGGGGCCCCGCAGCAGGTTTGCGAACTCACGCCACCGGAGGTTCCCATGAGCACGCACAAGGTCGTATCCGAACAGGACTGGCTGGCCGCCCACAGCGCCCATCTGCTCGAGGAGAAGCAGCTCACCCACCAGCGCGACGCCCTCCATGCCAAGCGCCGCCAGCTGCCCTGGCGCCGCATCGAGCAGGACTACATCTTCCACGACGCCAGTGGCCCGGTTCGCCTCGGCGAGCTGTTCGCCGGGCGCAGCCAGCTGATCATCAAGCACTTCATGTTCGGCCCGGACTGGACCGAGGGTTGCGTCGGCTGCTCGTTCGAGGCGGATCACATCCAGGGCGCGCTGGTGCATCTGGAGCACCACGACGTCAGCTTCGCCGCCATCTCGCGGGCGCCGTTCGACAGGCTGGAGGCGTTCCGCCGGCGCATGGGCTGGCACTTCCGCTGGCTGTCGTCGGCCGGCAGCAGCTTCAACCGCGACTTCCACGTGTCCTTCGAGCCCGACGACATCGTCGATGGCAAGGTCTTCTACAACTATGTCTGGCAGCCCTTCGTCTGCGAGGAGCTGTCGGGCTTCAGCGTGTTCCTGCGCGACGAGCAGGGCGACATCTTCCACACCTTCTCCGCCTATGGGCGCGGCGCGGAAGAGCTGCTCGGCACCTATGTGCTGCTGGACATGACGCCCCACGGCCGCAACGAGAACGGCCCGAACCACGACCTCACCGACTGGGTGCGCCATCACGACCGCTACGGCAGCGGCGGCGGCGTCATGCCGAGCGGGCGCCCCAGCTCGGATACCGGCGGTTGCTGCCACGACTAGCAGGCCGTTGAAAAAAGCCAGAGCCCGCGTGGCTCTGGCAAAATGGCGGCCATCCTCTTCTGCCGAAGCCAGCCCAAGCCGATGCGTGGACTCGACCTCAAACAAAACGAGCTGTTCAGTTATACGA
>NZ_POUT01000024.1 GCF_002890915.1 Stutzerimonas stutzeri
TCGTATAACTGAACAGCTCGTTTTGTTTGAGGTCGAGTCCACGCATCGGCTTGGGCTGGCTTCGGCAGAAGAGGATGGCCGCCATTTTGCCAGAGCCACGCGGGCTCTGGCTTTTTTCAACGGCCTGTTAGAAGTTGCTGCAGTCGGTGCCTTGGCGCAGGTAGGTGGTTTCGCGGGTTTCGCCGTTGGAATCGACGTAGGTCATCTTGGCCTCGACCACTTCACAGCCGCCGGCGGGAACCTCCAGTGAAACCACCTGCGCGATATCCAGGCGGTCACCATAGCGGTACGGAGTCGGTTCGTCCGCGGCGGACGCCCATTGTGCGCAGAGCGCCAGGCTGGCGATCCAGATCAGTTTGTTCATCATGACCTCCACAACGCCTGCGGAGCGTGGCGCCTGGGGCGCCCGGCCGGAGGCTCGAAAGCGGCGCCCGCATGGCTGGCAGGCACCAGGGAATAAACGAGGCTGCCACGAGGGGGAGCAGCCAGAAGGTGACAAGGCATGCGGTCGAAGGAGCGGCCGACCGGATGCCGGAGCGGAACTGACCCACTGCTCATTGCCACTGAATAAAGTGTAGGACGGCCCGGCAACGTGAAAAACAGCGCTGGCGGTGACGAACCTTTACCGGCGGCGCAACAATCCACTCAGGCCCAGTGTTCGGGGTTTTGCAGGACCTCGTGGTAATTGCGAAAGGCCCGGGGCAGCTCCCGCTGGAGGAATTCCACCCAGGTCTTGATCTTCGCGTCGAGAAAGCGCCTCGAAGGGTAGAGCGCATGGATGGTCTTCTCCTGCAGGCGGAACTGCGGCAGCAACCGCACCAGGCTGCCCCGCTGCAATGCCGGTGCGGCGACGTAATCGGGCAGCAGGCATATGCCCATGCCAGCCTCGGCGGCGCTGGCCATGGCCTCGGCGACGTTGACCCTGAAGGTTTCGCCGGGACGGATCGTTTCGTCGACGCCGTCAGCGAGGAAATGCCAGTCGTCGACGAACACCGGATCGGCCAGCCGCAGGCAGCGGTGCCGATGCAGTGCGGACGGTGTTCGCGGGGTGCCGTGCTGCTGCAGGTAGGCCGGTGCGGCGCAGACCACGCTGAACACCGTGCCCAACCGCTGGGCGATCAGCTCGGAATCGGGCAGCTCGCGAGACAGGGTGATGATGACGTCCAGGTTCGCTTCGAGCAGATCCGGCTGGCATTGCGACAGCGCCAGGTCCAGGCTGACCTGCGGATAGCGTTCGTTGTAGCGCCCGGCCAGGCCGGACAGCAGTTGGATGCCCAGGCCGGTAGTCGAATGCACGCGCAAGCGCCCCCGCGGCGTCAGGTGCGCACCGCTTGCTTCCAGCCGCGCCAACTCCACCTGCGTGAGGATCTCCCGGCACTGCTCGAGAAATCGTGCTCCGGCCTCGGTGAGTGCGAGGCGCCGCGTGGTACGGTGCAGCAGCCGGGCCTGCAGGTGGTTTTCCAGTTCCGCGACCAGCCGGGAAACCTGCGCCGTGGACATGGCCGACTCCACCGCCGCCGCGGTGAAGCTACCGGCATCGACCACCCGCACGAATACCCGCATCGCTTGCAGCATGTCCATCTATCGTTACCTCTCGGGTCATGATGCGCCGGCCAGTGTACGCCGGGCCGGCAACACCGTTCAGTGTTCCCGCTGCGGCGAGGCTCCACGAGCGCTGCCTTGCCAGCCGCCGCCGAGGGCGAGGAACAGGTCCACCTGGTCCTGCGACAGCCGTGCCTGGGAAGCCGCCAGTGCCGCTTCGGCGGAGGCCAGGGTGCGTTCGGCATCCAGGCTGTCGAGATAGGCCAGGCGACCTTCCTGATACAGCAGCCGCGTATGGTCCGCAGCGAGGTGGGCGGCCTCGCGCGCATCGTGCAACGCCTGGCTGCGTTGCAGGTCGTGGGCATAGCGACTGAGCAGGGTCTGGGTTTCGCGCAGCGCCTCGAGCACCGTGCCGTCGAAGCGGGCAAGCGCCGCATCGGCCCCGGCCTGCATGGCACGCACCCGCGCGCGGTCGACTCTGGTCGGGAAGTGCCAGGCGATGGCCGGGCCGAATGCCCAGCGCCGGGTTACCGGATCGCCGATGTGTTCGAGCATGCCGGTGAAGCCCGCCGAGGCGCCGAGATTGATTTGCGGGTACATCATCGCGGTGGCAACCCCGATGTCCGCCGTGGCCGCGGCGAGCATGCGCTCGGCGGCGCGAATGTCCGGGCGGCGCTTGAGCAGGGCGGCGCCATCGCCGACCGGAATCGGTTGCTCCAGCTGCGGCGCGCGGCTGCAGGCGGCGACCGACTCCGGCAGGTCGCCAGGGGTACGGGCGAGCAGGGCCGCAAGCTGATACAGCGCGGCCGATCTCTTTGCCTCGAAGGGCGGCAGTTCGGCGCGCAAGGTCTCGACCTGGGCCTGCGCGCGGGCCACGTCCACTTCATTACCGCGCCCCGCGCCGAGTAGACGCTCGGCCACGTCCAGCTGCCGCTCCTGGATCGCCAGCGAGCGTGCGGCAATCGTCAGTTCGTTGTGGGCATGACACGCCTGGGCATAGTTGCGCACCACCTGCGCGACCACAGTGATGCGCGCGGCATCCAGCGCCGCCGCGCTGGCATCGGCGTTGGCGCCGGCGGCTTCGGCGGCACGCCTGAGCTTGCCGAACAGGTCGAGCTGATAGCCGACGGCGAGTCCCGCATCGGCGAGGTTCATCACCGGCAGTTTCTCCTGCAGGGCCAGCGCCTCGCTGGACAGCTGGCCGCGTGCGAGCGAGCCATTGCCGCCGAGCTCGATCTCCTGGGCGTGATGCGCCATCTGGAAGCCTTCGTAGGCACGACGCAGGTTGTGATAGGCCAGGCGCACATCGGTATTGTGAGCCAGCGCCTCGCGCACCAGGCGCTCGAGCAGGGGGTCGTCATACAGCTGCCACCAGTCGTCGGGCAGCGGCGCCTGTTCGACCCAGGCGTTGCCGGCCAGGTCGAACGGCGCCTGCGCCTCGGCGCGCCGGATCGCGGCATCGTTGGGCAGGCGATAGTCGGGGCCGACCGGGGCACAGGCCGCGAGTACGCCGGCCAGGACGAGCAGCGGTATATGAAGGTAGCGGCTCATGGCGTGGCCGGCTTCGTTGCGGCGGCAGGCCAGGGCAGGACCGACAGCGTTGCGGTGCGCCCGACGATCAGGCGGATGTCGGTCTGCTGGCCATCGTCGAGCACCACCCGCACCGGAATCCGCTGGGCCAGGCGTACCCAGTTGAAGCTGGGATCGATGTTGGGCAGCAGCGACTTGCCGCGCGCGCGATCGCGATCCTCGATACCGGCGGCGATGCTCTGCACATGGCCACGCAGGTGCTGGGATTCGCCCATTACCCTGATTTCCACCGGCTGGCCGATGTCGATGGCGTGCAGCTTGGTCTCCTCGAAGTAGCCTTCGACACGCAGCGAGCGGGTATCGACGATCGACAGCACCGGCGTACCGGTCTTCACGTAGTCGCCGACGCGCATGGTCTGGTCGCTGAGATAGCCGTCCACCGGGCTGCGCACGGTGGTGCGTTCGAGGTTCAGGCGGGCCACGCCGAGGGCCGCCTCGGCAGTGGCCAGTGCGGCTTCGGCGCGTTTGACCCGGGTGTCGCCGATCTCCACGGTCTCGGCGGCGATCAGGTCCTTCAGCACGCGGTTGCGTTTGGCCTCGCGCCGCGCCTGCTCCAGCTGGGCCTGGCGCTCCAGCAACGCGGCCCGGGCTTCGGCGACCGCGAGCTCGAAGCGTGCCCGGTCGATCACGAACAGCACCTGGCCATGCTCGACCTTCTGGTTGTCACGTACGTGCAGTTCGGTCACCAGCCCGGAAACGTCGGGCGCGACCTGGATGATGTCGGCGTGCACATGGCCGTCGCGCGTCCACGGTGCCTCCATGTAGTAGTCCCACAGGTGCAGGCTGACGACGACGGCGATGGCTACGGCCAGCAGGGTCAGCACCACGGAGCCGGCGGCGGGTATCCATTTATTCACGATTCACATCCGGGGCATGAGGTTGGACAGGGCGCCGAGCAGCAGAACGTACAGGGCGAGGTTGAACAGCGGCGGATGCCAGACCCAGCGATAGAAGCCCAGGTACTCCAGGAGCATGCCGAGCAGGCCCTTGAGCAGGTAGGCGGCGAGCATCAGCACCAGCAGCAGGGGTACGTAAACGCCGTAGAGATTCAGGTGTCCGGTCATATGCCAGCTCCGGCGGGTTCGAGGCCTGCGCCTGGCGGCAGCGGTCGTACGGTTGACGGGTTATCGGGAAACAGTGCCAGGCGCAGGCCGTGCACGGCCAGGCGCGCCTTGCCGGCAACGCGCTCGGGGCGCCCCTGCAGGTACGCCAGGCAGTCGTCCAGCTGGCGCCGCAGGCTGTCCGGCGCAGCTGGCGGATGGTGGCTTCGGGCACAGACCTGGAAATATTCGCGTGCCGCCAGCAGGGCGGGTTGCAACGGCACCCTGACCGCCGGCGGCAGTCGCAGTCGCTTGAGCTCCAGCAGGCGGAAGCACAGGCGCAGTTCGCGGGTGGCGTCGCGCAGCGCCAGGCCCCGATCACCCAGCTGGCCGAGACGCGGCAGTAGTTGCGCGGTGCGGTCGATGACGTCGGAGGCAGCCTCGGCATGATCGCCGGCGTTCTTCGCCACCACCAGGCGCGCAAGGCTCAGCCAACCGGCACGGGCCAGCCGACGCGCCGCCCAGTGCATGCCGAATGGCCGGGTCAGCCGCGCCCAGACCAGCGCGAAGATCACGCCCAGGGTGGTGGACAGGGCAATATCGGCGAACAGCGGAAAATCGGCCCGGTAACTGTCCTGGATGGTGATGTTGGAAATGGTCTGTACCGCCAGCACGATCACCGTGCCGGCATACTGCGGCCGCCCGGCGAGGGTGCCGAGCAGCAACAGGGGCCCGGCCAGCAGCGCGGCCAGGCTGCCGAAGTCGTGCACGTTGGGCATCAGCGCGAACAGGTAGATCCCCCCGGCCACCGACGAGATCACCGTGGCCACCAGGAAGGACTTGATGAACGGCGCCGGATTATCCTGCCCGGCGAAGAAACAGCCGGCCACAGCGGCGATGAATACGGCGCTATAGCCATGTTCCCAGCCGGAAACGAACCACAACAGGCTGATGCAGAGAATCGAGACCGCCACCGAGCCGGCCGAGATGGCGAGCAGCCCGTAGTCGTAATGCCGTGGCCCGCCGATCAGTTGCCGCACGCGGTAGTGCAGCGCTGGCGTCCGCTCCGGATGGCCCGTGGCGAACGCCTGGCGCAGGTTCAGACAATCCTGCCAGAGGTCGATCAACGCTCGTAGATGCGCCAGGCCGCCGGCGATCGTCAGGGCATGCTCGGGATGGGTATCGCCGAGCCAGGTCTCCAGCTGCCGGCTGCGCAGCTGCAAGTGGCGAGCGCTGAACTGCGCGGCGTCGCCCTGGATCCAGCCATCGACGAGCTGCAGATGCTCTTCCAGCTCCGGCAGCATTCCGCCCGATTCGCGCTGCAGGCGGCGCAGCGAATCGCCGACGGACATCAGCTGCGGGGTCAGCATCGCCATGCGCGCACGAAATTCGCGGGCATGGCGCGCGGGCAGGGCGCTGCGGCTGTCGTAGCCGAGGTGGACGATCATCCCGTCCAGGCCCATCACATCCAGCAGCAGCCGATGCAGCTCGCCATGCTCGGCGTCGCCGAGGTGGCGGGTCGCGAGCAGGCGGCCGATCGCAGCACGGCCATCGCGCAGCAGCATGTCCATCCGCACCCCGAGCACCGGCGCGATGCGGCTGGGAAACAGCACGGCATTGACCAGGCTGGCGCAGACGATGCCCAGGAGAATTTCCTCGGAGCGCGCCAGCGCCACGTCGAAGATGGTTTGCGGATGGTTCACTTCGCTGAGGCTGATCAGCGGCACCGTGTAGGCGGCCAGCATGAAGATATAGCTGCGCGGGCTGCGGTCGAGCAGCGAGAGGAAGAGCAGGCCGCCGACCCACAGCGCCATGGCAATGCTGAGCATCACCGGCTGGTGGGCGAATAGCGGTAGCAGCACTACCGATGCGGCCGCCCCGGACAGGGTGCCCAGGGCACGATAGATCGCCTTCGACCGGGTCGCCCCGGACAGGGGGTGGGATACGATATAGACCGAGGCCATTGCCCAGTAGGGGTTGTCCAGCGGAATCGCCAAGGCGATATAGAGCGCAAGCAGGGCGGCAATCAGCGCTTTGGCGGAAAACAGCCACTCACGCCAGGTCGGCATGTTCATAGGTTTTTCGTTTTTTCGAATTTTTCGAACGCCATGCCGAAGGCGGGAAAACTGCAAAAGGCGGCACGGCTGCATCACAAGTTGTTACATTTAACGCGAAAATGATGTGACGATTCGAACAAGCATCAGGACGATTCGATCAATCAGACAATCACGTCAAGGGCACGATGAAACGCATCCCCAATTACGCGCTGTACGGCGAAAACGCGTTGCCGGCCTGGCACGATCTGCTGCACTTCGAATGGATCAACGAACGCAGCGAGCTGCACAAGCAGGAGATCAAGCCGCATCAGCACGACTCGCTGCTGCAGGTGGTGTACATCCGCAGCGGCGAAGGCGAGGTTTCGCTGGAGAACAGCCGCATGACCTACCGCGCGCCGAGCCTGGTATTGCTGCCGTGCCGCACGGTGCACGCCTTCAAGAACAGCCACGACACCAACGGCACGGTGATCACCGCGGCGCAGCGCCCGCTGGAATCCATGGCGCGCATCGTCTCCCACGAACTGCTGGGGCTGATGCGCCGCCCCAGCGTGTTCGCGCTGCCCTGGCAGGCCGATGGCAGCGAGCCGATCTGGCCGCTGATCATGCTCATCCAGCAAGAGGCCAACAGCCATGAGCGCGGCAGCGTGGCCGCCGGGCATGCCTTGCTGCTCGCGTTGCTGGTGCATATTGCGCGACTGGGCCAGCCTGCTGCCATGCCGCGTGCGGGCAATCCGCGGCGTTCGGCATTGCTGGGCCAGTTCCGCGAACTGGTGGACGAGCATTTCCGCCGGCACTGGCCGCTGGGACGTTACGCGGAGTCGCTCGGCATCACGTCAACCACGCTGGGGCGAATCTGCCGTGACGAGCTGGGCGAGCCGCCGACGGCGATCATCAACGAACGCATCGTCCGCGAGGCCCAGCGACAACTGGCGTACACGGAGCTGGAGATCAAGCAGATCGCCCATGAGCTGGGCTTCGCCGACAGCGCCTATTTCAGCCGTTTTTTCCGCAAGCAGGCCGGACTCAAGCCCCGTGAATTCCGCCTGGCTTTCCAGCAGGCCCTGCCAGTTGATAGGGTCTGTTGACGTTTCATCGCGAGCCGCGTTGCAGCGTCAAATAGCGCCATGGCCGGGCGGCGTTCCGCAGGCGCGGGACGTAGGTAATGGTGGTCCCTTGCCAAGTCCCGCAACGCCGCATGGCGCTATTTGACGCGCAACCCTTCGGGCCGGGCCTGTTTTTGCGCGATGCGGTGTTACTCGCCGTTCGTTTGGGCCCACCAAACTTCACGGCTCGTGCCTTGCCTCGCGCAAAAACAGGTGCCGGCGCGGCCGTGAATGAAACGTCAACAGACCCTAGAGTGATCCTGTCGCGGATGGCGCCATGGCGGAGCCGGCCGTCACTTGGTTGCGGCGTTTTTCGAGAGCCGTCCGTCTGAGGATAGAGTGCATACGAAACGGAGGGGCCCGATGGACAATGTTGACCTCGACGTGCTGCGCACGGTGCTGGCCTGGCGACGTGCGGGCAGGGCGGTCAGGCTGTACACCGTGGTACAGACCTGGGGCAGTGCGCCACGCCAGCCCGGTTCGATGCTCGCCCTGCGCGACGATGGCGTGGTGATCGGTTCGGTATCCGGCGGCTGCATCGAGGATGACCTGATCCGGCGCCAGGCCGCGGGCCTGCCCGACGAACAGGGCGCGGTCAGGCTGATCAGCTACGGCGTGAGCCGCGAAGAGGCGGCGCGATTCGGGCTGCCCTGCGGCGGGACATTGCGGCTGGTCGAAGAGCGGATCGTGGACAGCGACTGGGTCGAGACGCTGGTGGCGCGCTGTGCGCAACAACTGCTCAGCGTTCGCCAGCTTGACATCGCATCCGGGCGCAGCAGGCTGGGCGAGGCCGGGCCAGAGGATGCATTCGCCTTCGATGGCAGCACCCTGCGCACCGTCTATGGCCCGCGTTGGCGGATGATGTTGATCGGGGCAGGGCAGGTTTCGCGCTACGCGGCGGAGATCGCTCTGTTGCTGGGGTTCGAGGTGCTGGTCTGCGACCCGCGTAGCGAATTTTCCGCAGAATGGGACGATGGCCGCGTGACCTTCGTGGCCGGCATGCCGGACGACGCCGTGCTCGACATCCATCCGGACGCGCGTACCGCCATCGTGACCCTCACGCATGATCCTCGGCTGGACGACATGGCGCTGTTGGCCGCACTGAAATCCGAGGCCTTCTACGTCGGCGCCCTGGGCTCGAAGCAGACCACCGAGCGCCGGCGCGGCTACCTGAGCGAACTCGGCCTGTCGCCGGATGAGATCGGCCGCTTGCACGGGCCGATCGGCCTCCACATCGGCAGTCATGCGCCCGCCGAGATAGCCCTGTCATTGATGGCCCAGGTGGTGGCGCTGAAGAACGGCGTAGCGATCTGACACCGAAAGTGCAGACGATGTGCCGGGGGCGTTCACCATTCCCTTCTATAGTGATTGGCTGAAGCTTCGATAGCACCCCGTTCAATCGGAGGCAGCACTTCATGATCACGCTCAATATCAATGGCCAGGAGAAGTCCGTCGACGTCGCACCCGACACGCCGCTGCTGTGGGTACTGCGCGATACGTTGCAGCTCACGGGGACCAAGTACGGATGTGGCATGTCGCTGTGCGGGGCCTGCACCGTGCATATGAACGGACAGGCGGTGCGCTCCTGTAGCACGCCGGTTTCCGCGGTAGCCGAGGCGAAGGTCGTCACCATCGAAGGCGTCGGCGAGGGCGCGGCAGGCAAGGCGGTGCAGCAGGCCTGGCAGGCACTCGATGTCGTGCAATGCGGCTATTGCCAGTCCGGGCAGATCATGAGCGCTACCGCCTTGCTGGAGGGCAACCGCTCGCCCTCGGACAGCGATATCGACCAGGCGATGGGTGGCAACCTCTGCCGCTGCGCGACCTACGTGCGCATACGCGCCGCCATTCACGAAGCAGCCAGGTCGCTGGCCTGACGCACGAGGTGAACCTATGACCCGGTCCATCGAGAACCACAGCCGCCGGCGTTTCCTGAAGGGCGCGGCAGGCCTGACGCTGGCGATCTACTTTCCCTGGTCCTTCGCGCAGGACGCGCAGAAGCAGGCCGTAAGTGCAACCTTCGAGCCCAACGCCTTTCTGCGGATCGGCGAGGACGACAGCGTCACCGTGATCGCCAAGCACTTGGAAATGGGGCAGGGGACCTATACCGGCCTCGCTACCATCGTCGCCGAGGAGCTGGACGCGGACTGGTCGCAGGTGCGCGTGCAAAGCGCACCCGCCGACGCCAGTCGCTACAACAACCTTCAGTGGGGACCGATGCAGGGCACCGGTGGCAGCAGCGCCATCGCCAATTCCTGGGAACAGCTGCGCCAGGCCGGCGCCACGGCCCGGGCGATGCTGGTGGCCGCCGCGGCGCAGCGTTGGCAGGTGCCGGCGGAATCGATCACGATGGCGGAGGGCGTGCTCCGCCATCCGCCATCGGGCCGGCAGGCGCGCTTCGGCGAGCTGGCCGGCGCTGCCGCCGAGCAGGCGGTGCCGGAGCAGGTGCGGCTCAAGGAGCCGAGCGAATTCAAGCTGATCGGCCAACGCATTGCCCGCAAGGATTCGCCGGAAAAGATCAATGGCAGCGCCATCTATACCCAGGATATTCATCTGCCCGACATGCTGACGGCGGTCGTGGCTCATCCACCGCGATTCGGTGCGCTGGTAGCGTCCTTCGACCCCGCGCCGGCGCTCGCCATCGACGGGGTGGTCGAGGTGGTGGAGATTCCCAACGGCGTGGCGGTGCTCGCCCGCGATACCTGGACGGCCAAGCGCGGGCGTGACGCCCTGAGCGTCGAATGGGATGAGCGCGCAGCGTTCCGCCTGAGCTCGGCGCAAGCGTTCGAGCGGTTTCGCACGCTGGCCGAAACGCCCGGCACGGTTGCCCGAGAGGAGGGGGACAGCGAGGCGGCACTGGACGGTGCCGCGCATACCCTGGAGGCCGAATACGACTTTCCCTATCTCGCGCATGCCGCCATGGAACCGATGAACTGCGTGATCAGGCTCGACAGGGAAGGCTGCGAGGCCTGGTTCGGTGCGCAGATACAAACCTACGACCAGGCAATGCTGGCCGGCCTGTTTGGCCTCGAGCCCGAGCAGGTGCGCATCCATACCCTCTACGCCGGCGGCAGTTTCGGGCGCCGCGCCAGCAAGGGCGCCGATTACATCCTGGAAACCGCACACATCGTCAAGGCCATCGAGGGCCGGGCGCCGGTGAAGCTGGTGTGGCTGCGCGAGGATGACATGCAGGCCGGCAACTACCGCCCCATGTTCCATCACCGCCTGCGCGCCGGCCTGGATGCCCAGGGGCGTCTGGTCGCCTGGCAGCATCGCCTGGTCGGCCAATCCGTCGCCGCCGGTTCGCCGTTCGAGGGCGCGATCCAGAACGGCATCGATGCCACTTCGGTGGAGGGTGCGGCGAACCTGCCGTATGCCATCGCCAACATGCGGGTCGACCTTCATACACCGGAGGATATCGCGGTGCCGGTGCAATGGTGGCGGGCGGTGGGCTCCACGCATACCGCATTCTCCACCGAATGCTTCATCGACGAACTGGCCCAGACAGCCGGCCAGGACCCCATGACCTGGCGCCTGGCCATGCTCGAGGCACATCCGCGTCATGCCGGCGTACTGAAGCTGGCCGCGGAAAAAGCCGGATGGGATCGACCGCTCGAACCGGGCAAGGACGGCGAACGCCGCGGCCGCGGCGTTGCGGTACACGAAGCGTTCGGCTCGTTCGTGGCGCAGGTCGCCGAAGTCACCGTGCAGAGCGATGGCCGCTACCGTGTCGATCGTGTCGTCTGTGCCGTGGATTGCGGCATCGTGGTCAATCCGGACGTAGTACGGGCCCAGACCGAAGGCGGCGTGGGTTTCGCGCTGTCCGCAGCGATGAGCGAAGCCATCACGTTCACCGATGGCAAGGTGGACCAGTCCAACTTCCATGACTACTCGCCACTGCGTATTGCCGACATGCCCGAGGTCGAAGTGCATCTCGTCCCGTCCACGGCCGCGCCAACCGGCATCGGCGAACCCCCGGTCGCACCCTTGGCTCCAGCCCTCGTGAACGCCTTGGCGGCAGCCACCGGCAAACGCGTGCGACGCCTGCCGATCGGCCAACAGTTGGCGAGTTGAGCGGATTGGGGAATGCAGGACGGCGGTTCCGGCTTTCCAGACGCAGGCGTAACGCTGGTTACTGGTTAGATGGGCGCTTCAGGCAGGTTGATTCGTCGACCAACCTGAAGCGCCCGGGGTTGGCCCGTTCGGCTCAGTCGTGACTTCGCATAATATATATTATGTTAAACCAGATGCCATGTCGGAGGTATTGTCTCCCTGGTTTTCTGTCATACGTCAGCTAACTGGAGAATTCCGTCAAGCGTGAGAACTCGAAAAGCCCTTCTAAATCAGTGGCCTGTGCTCCGGTCATTACGTGCAATCAGGGAAAGGCCGGTGTTTTCAGGTAGCGGCCACTGTTACCGAGTTTGCGATTAGATTGGCTTAAATTGACGTCTGTATAGCCGCGATCGGCCTAGAACTCTGCCAGCACGGAACCGTTCAGCTCCTCACGCAGTATTCGCCACTGCGGCATGTGCTGATCAAGCAGCCCGGTAAACCGCTCGTTGTGATGACGCTCCAGAAGGTGCGTCAGCTCGTGTACCAAGATGTACTCCAAGCATTGCACTGGCTTTTTCGCTAGTTCCAGATTCAGCCAGATGCGCCGAGCTTCGATGTTGCACGTACCCCATTTGGTTTTCATACGCTTGATGCCCCAGGCGCTGACCGTAACGCCCAGGATGGATTGCCACTTTTCCAACAGCTCTGGAACGAGTTTTTTCAGCTCCGCACGGTAGAACGCATGGAGAATTTCCTGTTTCTTCTCTGGCGTCGTATCTGGGCGCACAGTTAAAAGCATCGAAGCCTTGCCCCTGAGGGTCAGTCGGGGTGAACCACCCTCCTCTATTACCCTGAGCCGATACCGCTGCCCCAGGAAGTAATGGCTCTCGCCACTGACCATACGGCGTTGGGATTGCCGGGGCTGGGCCTGGAACTTCGCACGCTGACGCTTGATCCAGCCTAGCTTGCCCACCACAGCTAGGCGCACGGCTTCGTCGTCAACCGCCAACGGTGCAGCCACACGCACACGTCCTTGCGGCGGATATACGCCTAGGTGCAGGTTTTTGATCGGCTTACGCACGACCTCCACGGTCAAACCGCTGACCGTGATGCTGCGGGACTCAATACTCATGCTGATGCTTGACCAGTTCCAGCAAGGCATCCAGCCGTTCGTTGTCCTGTCCTGCCGAATAGTCGCCCAAGGCCTCAGCGGCATCTTTGCCCCACTGATCCAGCACATGCTTGATCGCCAGGCGCACGCGTTTGATCTTCATGGCATTACCGCGCCAGTCGTCCTGCCGGCTATCTAGCACGGCGGCATCTACAGCCAATGCCAAGCCTGCATTGTTTCCCAGGTTGTCATACAGCGCCTTGCGAGCAGCACTATTGATCGAGCCAGGATAGTTGGTCGAGCTGGTCGGATTCTTGGCCTGCTGAGCCAGCTTCACCACCTCATCCAGGTATTCCTGGTAGCTGATGGCGTCTTCCTTGCGCTTGGCGATCAGCGCATCGAGAAGCGAAGACATGGTCTCGTAGTACTTCGGGTTGATCGGCGACTCATCGATGATCAGCTTGCGCACGTTGTTCTCGATGGTCTCGGCGACGGCTTCCTGGCTTTCGCGGATGCCCTTGGGCAGCGCTTCCACCGCATCGACACCGCGCTCCACGATCAGCTGGATCAGCGACAGTTCGTCGAAGGCGGAGATCTTCTCGCTGTCGTCGGCACGGATGTAGGTGTCGATCAAAAAGCGCATGTCCGGCTCGTAGGCCTTTAGCAGGCCGTTGAAAAACTCGGCTTCAACTGCCCCAACCCGTCCGGTTTGGCGCTTTTTCAAGCGCTTTGGCCTAACGGAGTCCAAACAAGGCCTGACTTCAGGCCTTTTTGACAGGTTTCAGCAC
>NZ_POUT01000025.1 GCF_002890915.1 Stutzerimonas stutzeri
GAAATGTACGGCGCTGTCGAGACACGAAACCCTCCAGAAAGTGGCTTGAAATGGTGTCCACCAAAAATAGGTGGACACCATGCCGTTATCTGGAAGAAGCGGGGAGATGGGTTCGGCGGACGGTTACGCCTCTCCAAGGAGACGTGACCAACGGAAGCGGGGGCTTCACTGCTGACCGGCCTTTATCAGAAAAGCTCGTAGCAAACGCTCGGGATAAGGAAGGATTCAGCCTTGGATATCAGCGAGGAGGCGTACGCCCAGGATTCTCCTGCGCGCTGCACTATCAGATTTAGCCAGAACGGCAATCTTCTCTTCTTCAAGGTGAGCAAGTTTTTTCGAAATGAACTTATCCAGCGCATCCATGCATTGGGTGCCATTACAGAACGTGAAAGCCTTTCCCCACCCCAGGATGATTTTGTCGATTTGGTAAAGGGCTGATGAGTACGAGTATCTTCCGTCTCCATCTTGGTACTGAGCGTTATAGCGGAGGGCGCGTGAAGCTGTGGCGAATTCGGCTTCTAGTTTTGCCCTGAATCGTTTGCGTGTTGCTTCGCTAGGCTGAATCAGCCCGAGAGAAACATTGCATCCCAAGAAGTCGAACCCGGCTTGGATACTCCCACGGGATGCCTTTGATTTGTCTTTACGTGGGTCGTATGCAGCCAGTCCGATCTTGCCCAACTCCTTCAGCGCTCTATTGAAAGCTTTGTCTACGTCACTCAGGTTAGGCGCAAGGAGCAGGAAGTCATCGATGTAGCGAAGACACGTGATGCCGTTCGTGTTCATGGCTAGATCGAAGTCGGCCAGGTAGATGTTGGCCACTAAAGGGGACAGTGGAGACCCTTGAGCCACACCTTCGATTCCGATTGGAAAAATCGCGTCCAGCCCCTTTCGCCGGAGTTCGTCGATATTGGCCAAATCAGTTTTGATAGCTTCATCAAAAAGCTTGAGGGTGGCCTCACAACGCAGATGCGGTCGAAGAAGTTCTAGAACCCGATCTTTGTTGATTTTAGTGAAAAAGGCCGGGATGTCTGATCGAACGTGGAATCGGGCTCCTGCGCGCATTGCTTCTCGTGCATGCGAGATAGCCATGGACACGCGCTTTTCGGGAATGCCGCCGTAGCTTGTGGGAGTGGCTAGAACTCGCTTAACGAACCGAACACGACGCTGCAACACGTCAAGTATGGCTCGTTGGACAATGCGATTCGGAATTGGAGCTAATACCAACGGCCGGGATTTGCCACCAGGCTTCTTCTGTGCGACCCCAGTTTGCAGAAGAAATTTGAACTCCTGCTTCGATAAGGCCCGCTGAATATCTTTCAATGCGTCAGGGAGGCGGCTTTCGAACTCTTCAGCTTCCCGCTTGATTTCATCGGACGAGGAGAACAAGGCGCTACTGCGTACCTTCCGCCAAGCGCCATAGAGCGTTCGTTGGCTACAAATGTCCTTATATAGCCGACTCACAGATACTCCTTGTGTTGTTGGGCATCACCAGTTCGCTCTTGCCCAACTGCTACAGGGACTCACTACCTACGGGAGACCCAGATACCAGAACGGCTATCTTGGTCGCGACCCGAACAGCGCCCTCCGAAGAGAGATCGCTGCCGTCTGGCAAACTGGGTTCACCGCCGCGTGGCGGCTCGACCAGCAAGCAAACGAAGCAGAGGGCAGCTAGCAACAGCCTGGCTGCCATGCGCGCCGCATTGGCACGTTTTTGCATGGACGCATCTTGGCCTCCTGAGCCTGTGGGGCACGATGAATCGTACCTTTTTCGGCCCCTCGGTCAACCGCGTCTCACGCGACTGGACGACGAGCGCCGCACTGAAAATAAAGCTGCCAACCGCCTGGTGTGCCCAATGAAAGGACAGAGTTGCGGTCGTTGAAGCAGCAGTCGGGCGACACTCACTACCTACGGGAGACCCAGATACCAGAACGGCTATCTTGGTCGCGACCCGAACAGCGCCCTCCGAAGAGAGATCGCTGCCGTCTGGCAAACTGGGTTCACCGCCGCGTGGCGGCTCGACCAGCAAGCAAACGAAGCGGCTTCACAATATCCATCGCGAGGATTTCACGCAAGAAGTACCGTCTGGCCTATGGGGTTAACCCCGGTCACCAAACTATCGCTTGCATTGAGCTGCGAGCAGCTGTCGTAACTGATTAGGCCAAGGAATCATCGTCCTTGGGCTGTAAATCGTCGAACATCGTTTGACTCCGCCGCCGCTCCCGGCAAACCTCGCATGTTTCGTGCTTCATCTGATCGGTCATCGGCATCACCGGGATCAAAAGATAATGCGGCCCACCGTTTCAACCGAGGCCCTCTTTCTCAGGCCTTCCCCAAGGAGCACGTAAACCGAGTTCAGAGTCTGAAAAAGGAAGCCATCGCGAAACGCGTAGAGCGGCGAAGTTCTGACAAAGTCGCCTACATCCCAGCGTCTTGCGGAGTCGTATATGACTTTGTGCGCGAAGATGAGCGCTGGCTGACGGCGTGTTTTCTCCAGCTCTGCGAGCTGCAACGGCGTGACTTCCAGGTCAATCCAGATCCAATCTCTGATCAGACAAAATTCAGTGTTCAGCCGTAGATCGCGCATGTAGCTGAGCGCTTCATCATCAGTCATCGAGGAGCCCGTCATTGGCACCCCTCCTTCGTAAAGCATGGCCGTTACGGCATCCAATTCGCGCATGACTGTTCCTATTGCAAGCGCCAGCGTGATCGCACTAGTTGCGCCGTGTTGAAAAGCTCAGCCAGATGCATCAGCGACTGACGACCGCCTCTCGCGAAGTTTGCAATCACGAAGCAGTCCTGCTCGCGCGTGCTGACCAGCCAATGGCCCGACGAGTACTGAGTGATGCGTGTGATTTCCCCCGAGATCAGGGGCGCCCCGGGTGCATAGCCATAAGTCTTGTACGCAGAGCCAATCAAGCAGCAAGACTCCACCTTGGCATCAACGATGTAGCCCGAGATCAGCTCAGGGAAGTTTTCCAGCATTGCTGTGGCCAGGAAGGCCATCTTGCGACAATTACGCACGCCCCTAGCCTTCGGAAAATTCACTGAGAAGATCATCGATTTCAGCAGTTACTTCCCGTAGCCTATCCCTGAGGGATGCATGCTCACGCCTCAATGCGTCGAGATCATGCCCTTCTTCAGCAGGTCGCGATGAGAAGTAGCGTCCTGGGTTAAGCACATAGCCATTGCGCTCTAGATCGTCGGCATTTGCCAGTACCGTAGCGCCGTCAACAGGCTCACGTCGCGAGTAATGCTCCCGGATCTGTTGGATACAAGCAGGCGTCAGAGTGTTGAGGCTTTTCTCGGAGGTGTACTGTTTGCTGCCATCTATAAGTAGCACTGGGCGATCTTCTCTCGATGGCCTGAAGACGAGGAGTGCAAGCGGCCGCACATCACTGCGATAAAGCTTGGGCGGGAGATAAATCACGCTGTCCAGCAGTCCGGACGCAATGATCGTGCCTCTGATCTCAGACTCCTTTCCAGTCCGTGTAAGCGCAGCCAAATCAACCACCGCGATTGCTATCCCGTGATCGGGATGCATGCATGCAAGCATGTGTTGTATGAACGGCCACTCCCCTCTGCCTTTCGAGGCTGTTCCGAATTTGAATCGCCCAAACGGATCCATAGCGCCAAGCTCTGGATCCCATGTATCAACGCCTCCAGACAGGTCAGAAACGACCACGTCATAGACCTGAAGCCTGGTGTGATTGCAGGGCGGGGACTTCAGGGCATCTGCCTGTTCGAACCTGAGAGTGCCCTCCTTGAAGAAAGCACGTAGTAGTCCGTACAGGACGCCTTCGTCACAGGCTGATTGACCCAGCCCCCAAGCGGACGGGGTTGACGAGACCAACTCGGCAAGCAGACGGCCAGTCGAGCTGTGGGGGTCGTAGAAGGAACTACCGGCTACTCCTGGGCAGAGCCCGGAGATCACTTGAATGAGCTCTCTTGGGCAGGGCCTGTCGCCCTTATATGAGGCCGTGTCTTCAAGCACCTGAATCAGCGCCTCCAGCAAGGCGGGCCTTTGCGAATCATCCTCTGCCAAAACACGTGATAGCGACCTGAAGAGCTCCTGATGAGCAGATAGGTCGCCATGCTCCAGCTTATAGATGCCAAGCTTTTTGCCGAGGATATCGGCGAGAAAATGTGAGGTTTCTCTGACCCGCCAGAGCATTTGTTCAAAAAAAATCTCACCGAAGAACGCTTCCTCGTCCTTCGCCCGCTCTTCATGCTCGGGCTCCCCACCTACGATCAAGAGGAATAGGTGCGGCGCCAGCTTCCGGTAGTTCGGGTATGACGTTATTTGCATCAGCAGGGATTCCTTGCTCATACCGTCTCCCCTGCTCTGAGAACCTGGGTGGCTATGGCCGCCATTTGCTGCTGCCTGATGTCCATCAACCCTTCAAAAAGCAGCTGCTCTTCCCGAGCGAGCGTAACTAGTTGGTGGATCATTTTCTGAGTAGCTTGGTCAGCGAGCATTACGGGTGTTGTACCCAGGGTCGCAAGCGTGATGTGCCGGGTATTGGTGTCCTCGGTGTTCATATCGAAGTGTCGCTGCGCGACCTCTTGGTTCAGCTGCCATTCGATAAATGCTGGGGTGAACCGCTGGTCATGGACACGAACAATGAAAAAGTGCTGGGTACATACCACCTGCTCATAGGGCACCTGGCCTAGGCATACCGCGAAATTTTTGCGGCCACGCGCTTGAAGCAAGATGTCGCCCTCACGCAACCACATCGGGCTTTTCCGTCCAGGCGGCGTGCAGCTCTCTAGCCCACTCCACAAGACGCCTTTATCGGGATCGAGGTCTCGTATCTGGATTACCCGGCACCCTGCCATGGGGTCTGGAGTGATAGCGCTTCGGAATGCGTGCCCTGCGCGGATTTCAGCGATTTCAGCGAGCTTCACCTTCACGTCTCCCTTCTGGCCATGGGCGCATCCTACCCATGCCCGTTCGTTGAATCAACGCGATGATGCACATTTTTCTTGACCGGAGCCGAGAGCTTCGTATTATTTACATCATCGCGTTGATGCATAGGGTGCTCAGTGAAACCGAAGGTGCTCCCCAAAGGGATGTGGTCAAAATCGATCCACTACTTCTATTCGCAGAAAAATCGGCAGTACTTCTGGTGCGAAAGCATGCTGGAGCGCGACGCACTGCTTCTCATGGAGTTCGATAGCGACATCGTCGGGTACAAAACGCAGCCTATTTCTATTCAGTACAAAGATACACTCGGTGAAATTCGTAGATATACACCGGACTACTTATTTAAACGAAAGAGTAGTGAGCAGTTCGTTTTTCATGAGGTCAAAATGGCAGAGCGTGTTGATGACGCGCTTATGGAAAAAATTGCGTTGATCAACCACCGCTTAAGAGAAGCGTATGGCTCGCGTCTTGAAATTATTACCAACGAAGAAGTTAGGGTTGGCAGTCGAATCGATAATCTTGAAACGCTATATCCATATAAAAGGGTTTTACTGGATATGCAGACTGTCAATCAGATAATTTCGGCTCTGCCTACGGATGGCTATTATGGCGATCTTATTCAATGCGCAAGGACTGCTGGTGTTAGAGAGGTTGTGCCGCTGGCCATATTAGCGCACGGCTACCTTTCGTTTAATGCAGAATTGCCGCTATCAGTTGATACGAAAATTGTTAAATAATGATCTTGCAACATCTAAGTGAGGGCGATGCCATCTCGCTCTTCGGCAGAACTGGACATATCGCCTATTTCGGTCAAAGCGTCGCGGTAATCAAGTATATTGACGGCGAAGATATTTCAATCTCGCAGGTGGAGCTGAATCATGCATACATCTCTGGGGAGATGAGTCTAATCAGGCGTCCTACATATAATCCATGCCATGTTAAGCTGGATAAACAGCAAGAGCGTGAAGTAATTCGATTTGAAGAATATTGCTCGGAATTGAACAAGGAACAAAAACCCTGCGGAGCAGGCGTTAGGGAGCGAGTAATCTTCGAAGTGGCCGCCAAGATTGGAGATCTTGCCCCACCAAGCACCTCGCACCTTCACAAAATCTACAAACAATGGCTGGCATGCCAAAAAAATATGACAGAAGTTCTTTTTGGCAAAAAAAGAACCAGGCGCCCCAATATTTCAGAAGAAGTTTTTGGTCTGATGGACGAGGCGATTAAAAAACATTACCTCAAAAAATCGAAGGCCACTATCCTTATGGCCTATAAAGAATTTGAACGCGCATACCTTGGCAGGCAGTATTTGTCGCCGTGTCCATCATTATCCACCTTTGAGCGCCGTATTAAGAAGCTTGACCGACTTAACGTCATCCTTGCACGATTTGGGAAGTCTGCCGCCCGAGAAGAAGCTAGATCGGCTAACTCAAAAATAAAGATCAAGAAAATCCTTGATCTAGTCTCTATGGATGCAGCCCACTTTAATGTAGGGCTAAAAAATAAGCTCGGACAATATATTGGAATGCCATCAATATATTTTGTTCTGGATGGCTATTCGCGAGTCATCCTGGGGTATGCCATTCATGTAGGCAAGCATAGCGAATCATCAGGTTGCGTGATCCATACGCTTAGGTATGCGATTTCTAAAAAAACCGACCCGAGATATCCATTCTGTGGATTGCCTTCTACGATCATCGTCGACCAAGGCGTTGCGTATGTATCAGAGGATACTGTTAGGTTTTTCAGCGGGCTTGAAGTGAACATTGTAAAGACAGCTACCAGAATGGGCTGGGGAAAACCAATGATTGAGAGATTCATTGGCACAGTACGTACGAGTTTTTTCAGTGGGCTGGATGGATACCTTGGTAAGCATGACAAAAAAATCTACTCTGACGAGACCGTGAAAAAAGCAGCGGTGTATACGCTGGCTGAATTCAGGCAAGCCTTCAGCAAGTTCATCCATGATTATCACAACACGCCCCATACTGGCCTTAACGGGAAAACCCCAGCACAGGTATGGGCTGAAAGTGCAAGGCTATATCCTCCGATCCTTGTAGAAGATATGCCGCACACGCAACTCTTGCGTGGCATTCGTGAAGAAAAGCAACTCAAGCACGGAACAGGAATTACTTGTGACTATCAGGCATTCAACTCAACAGAGTTGCAGCGTTTGTACCACGATCTAGAGTCGTCAAAAAGGCCAGGAGAAAGGTCTGACATTAAGGTGACGATCTATCGCGACCCGCTAGATGCATCTGCAATCAGCGTGGTTAACCCTAAAACAAACGTACTGATCGAAGTACCAAATACTCTTGGTTATGATGCGGAGGGCTACTCATTTGCTGACCTCCGCAGAGGGCGCACTGCGAAGACAACTGCCGAAGAAGCGCCTGTCTTTGATGGTGGTGTTCGTGAGGAATACAGCAGCAACAAGCGCCGTACAGGGCCGGATGTGCCTCTGGACGATTTTGATAATCCTATGGATCTCAACGAAGTCCTGAGCACCCCCAGCAAATCCGTCGCGTCAAATGCGATTGGATACGAGACACGGCCACAAGCACCTGACGAGGATGACTATGTCTCCGTTGAGTAATGCTCCTCGTCGTAAGCCTCATACGGAAGCCTTTTTGCAGAAGACGATCCGGAATCGCAAATTTGATGAAGCTACCGAGGCGATTAGCCGTAGTCACAAGACAACCGGATTTAATCCGCGAGGCCTAATGCTGCTTGGCGCCAGTGGTGTCGGTAAGTCCACGTTGGTCAACAACTACAGGAAGAAGTTTCCTGACATTGTGTATGAAGACCGTACTGAACGACCGATCCTATATGTGTCGCTTCACGCCAGAGTGACCGTCAATGACATCCTATGTTCCTTGTTGGCAGCTTGTGGCGATCCTGAGCCGGATAAGGGCACTGCGCGCTCTCTGGTCATGCGCTTCAACCGACTGGCCAAGTCACTAGGCGTCCAGCTGATTATCATTGATGAAATTCAGCATGTCTTGCCTGAACACACTCAGCGGCGCACCCAAGAAGCTGCTGACGCTATCAAAAGCATCTCTACCGATACCAGAATCCCATTCATTTTGGTCGGCTTACCGCACGGCATTCGCTTACTGACTGACACCATTCAGAGTCGCCGTGAAGAAGACCAGCTTATTCGCAGGTTCAATGCCCCGTTCCATTTGGAACCTGCTGGCCTTGGAACCAATGCATGGAAAAACCTGATGGCCGGTTACCAGGAGGCTATCGGTGTCCCATGTATCAACCTCACGGACGAAGAGATGCTGAAGCGCTTTCACCTAGCGACCAGAGGCCTACATGGTTTCGTTTCGACTCTACTAGAGCATGCGCTTGAAGAGACCGATGGTGAACAGGTTTGCATGCAGCATTTGGGACGTGCATTTGAGTTCAGCACCGGATGCCTGGGTAACACAGGAAACCCCTTCCTTATGCCTATGAGCCAGGTAGATCGGGCGTTGGCGTTGCGGGAATCGAATGACTGAGCCGAAGCTCTTACCCGTACGTCTACGTCCTGAGCCAGGCGAGCATTTCTCCGCATACCTGTTGCGTTTAGCTATCGCGAATGGCCGTGGCTCAGTACGGGAGCTTTTTTCCACGCTCAAAATCAAGGGCCCAAGAGCACAAAACCATCAGTCCTCAGACAACATCGCAACCATAGCGGAGTGGCTGGGATTGAGCTCCGATCAGCTAAACACTCTGATCGTCAAGGACGAGACACTTGCCCACGTCACACCGTATGACTCAATGCGGATTTATCGAAACCTTGAACTGCGCGTTCCGAGAGTCTGTACAGCTTGCCTGAAGGATGGGAGAAAGATCCCCATGTACTTTGGCCACCTGCCGTTCACCCATTGCTACGAGCATGGTCATGAATTGATTCATTACTGCCCACATTGCAATGGCGCGCTCTCATGGTCAGAAGAGTTACTTGAGGGACGCTGCCCCTCGTGCGAGCTCGTTCTAGAGGACTCCACAATCCCGGCCAGGTTGCCCGCGTACGCCGCTGGCTTGCACGCCCAATTGTCAGACCCGTTGGGGCTCAACTATTTCATTCGCGATCTGTTGCTTGCGCTCCAGTGCGTCCTTGATCCGATGAATAGTGATCTTTCCGCTCGCGAGCGACCGCCGATGGAAACTGGGTGCTGGCCAGATCTACTTGATCAGGCCTACACCTTGCTCACCGAGCAAACGACAATGCTGTCCTGGGCCAATGCATGTCGAAATCACAGAGCAGCGTGTGCCGCAATTGGCTCCTCAGCTGTGTACCTGCCAATTGACGCGCTGAAAAGCCGACTGACACTCACATGGCCGCTTCGTGATTTCGAGTGCAACTCCGATCATCCTCACGATGAGCAGAATCAAGAAGACTCATTCTCTTTGACACCAGTAGATCATCGTCAGCTGTCACAGGTCTTAGGCTGTGAGCCCGCCGAGATCATGGCTCTACTTGAGTACTCTGCCCTTCAGGGGTACAGCGGGCACAGGTCTGTTCGGGACGCCCGCTTTGATCTCCTTGCCTTGGCCAATCAGATTAATGATCTTAGTCTGGCCAACGGAGCATCTGTTCAGCTGATCGACATGGCACACGCAGCCCGAATTGCATTCGTTCATGGAGGCCATCTGGGACATGTCCTTGTTGGAATTTTGAAAAAGGAAATTCCATTCCGCCCAGATTCAAATCGGGGATCTCTGCTGGAGAGAGGAAATGTTGGCCTGGAGGGCTTGCTGGCATGGATGCACAAGCACCTTGCCTCACAGAACGACACTCACTTTACGCTATCGCAGACCATCGCCATCACAGGGATGACCGAGCAGGAGATCACAAGGGCGTGCGCTTTGGGGCTCATAAAGCCTCTGGGCTGGAAGCGGGGGCTTAGCTTCCTAGGGGGTGATCTCAGCCAGTTACTGGCTGACTATGTTTCGATAAAGCGGTGGTCGAAAATCTCCGGAATTCGCGCCCCCTTGGCCGAGCTTCAGGCCTCCCATTTCGAAGCGCCTATCGAAGGCGTGCTATACAGGCGAACAGAAGAGCTAGCAGGCCGTTGAAAAAAGCCAGAGCCCGCGTGGCTCTGGCAAAATGGCGGCCATCCTCTTCTGCCGAAGCCAGCCCAAGCCGATGCGTGGACTCGACCTCAAACAAAACGAGCTGTTCAGTTATACGA
>NZ_POUT01000026.1 GCF_002890915.1 Stutzerimonas stutzeri
CCGTAATAGTCTCGCACTGATTTTTATGCGTGCAGCGTGTGATACAGAGTAGGCGTGCAGCATGTGATACAGCCTACCCGTGCACCATGTGATACAGCTTCGGAAGATGACTTGGCTGGACGCTTACGGAGAGGCTGCTCCGCATTTCTGATACCCTCACTCCATCCTTTCGGCAGGGACGCGGACGAGGCCCAGACCCGCTGCTACCTGCCATTCCGCATTGCAAGGTAGTACGCCCAATGGCCATCAAGAAGTCCGAACTCTATTCATCCCTCTGGAAATCCTGTGACGAGCTGCGTGGCGGGATGGATGCCTCGCAGTACAAGGACTACGTCCTGGTACTGCTGTTCGTCAAATACGTCTCGGACAAATACGCAGGCGATCCCAACTCGCTGATCGAGGTGCCGGAAGGCGGCAGCTTTGCCGATATGGTGGCGCTCAAGGGCGACAAGGAGATCGGCGACAAGATCAACCAGATCATCGCCCGCCTGGCTGAGGCCAATAACCTCACCGGCGTTATCGACGTGGCCGACTTCAACGACCAGGAGAAGCTCGGTAAGGGCAAGGAGATGGTCGACCGCCTCTCCAACCTGGTCAGCATCTTCAACTCGCCGGGGCTGGATTTCCGCAGCAACCGCGCTCAGGGTGACGATATCCTTGGCGATGCCTACGAATACCTAATGCGCCACTTCGCCACCGAGTCCGGCAAGAGCAAGGGGCAGTTCTACACCCCGGCTGAAGTGTCGCGGATTATGGCGCAGGTCATTGGCCTGGCCGGTGCCACCGACAGCAAGCAGAGCATCTATGACCCGACCTGCGGTTCGGGTTCGCTGCTGCTCAAAGCGCACGACGAAGCCAAGAGCGTCACCGGCCTAGATCTGGCCATCTACGGCCAGGAAATGGACAAACGCCACCAGCGCTTTGGCCAAGATGAACATGATTCTGCACGACTGCCCCACGGCGGAAATCTGGAAGGACAACACCCTGTCCGCACCGCATTTCAAAGACTCGATGGGCAACCTCAAGCTGTTCGACTTTATCGTCGCCAACCCGCCGTTCTCAACCAAGGCCTGGAGCAATGGCTTCAACCCGGCAGAGGATGAGTACAGCCGCTTTAGCTACGGCATTCCGCCTGAGAAGAACGGCGACTACGCCTTCCTCCTGCACATGCTCACTTCGCTGAAGAGCACCGGCAAAGCGGCGGTGATTCTGCCCCATGGTGTGCTGTTCCGGGGCGGTGCCGAAGGGGTGATCCGCAAGCGCATCCTCCAGCAGGGCTATATCAAAGGCATCATCGGCCTGCCCGCCAACCTGTTCTATGGCACCGGCATTCCTGCCTGCATCATCGTGCTGGACAAGGAAGGCAGTGCTGGTCGCAAGGGCCTGTTCCTGATCGACGCGAGCAAGGGTTTTATCAAGGACGGCAACAAGAACCGTCTGCGTGAGCAGGACATCCACAAGATCGTCGATACCTTCACCCAGCAGATTGAGGTGGAGAAATTCGCACGACTGGTGCCAATGGCTGAGATCGAAGCCAACGACTTCAACCTGAATATCCCGCGCTATATCGACACCAGCGAAGCAGAGGATCTTCAGGACATCGAGGCCCACCTGCATGGCGGCATTCCCGAGCGTGATATCGACGCCCTGCATGCCTACTGGCAGGTGATGCCTAACCTGTGCGGCGCACTGTTCGAGCCCCTGCGCCCCGGTTACCTCAGCCTCAAGGTCGCCATCAGCGAGATCAAGCCGACCATCTTCGGCCACCCCGAATTCGATGCCTTCCGCCAGACCGTGGCGGGCCTGTTCGATGCCTGGCGCAACGAGCACCGACCGCGCCTGCAAAGCATCACCATTGGCGACCGGCCCAAGGCGCTGCTCAATACCCTGGCCGAAGACCTGCTTCACCGCTTCGAGGCGGCTCCGCTGTTGGATGCCTACGACGTCTACCAGCACCTCCAAGACTATTGGTACGCCACCATGCAGGATGACGTGTACCAACTGGTGATCGATGGCTGGCGGCCACTTATTGCTAGTGGCCAAAGCCAAGGCGAACCTAATACCGACCTGCTACCGCCCGAACTGATTGTGCGCCGCTACTACTCCAGTGAAGCCGCTGCCATTACCGAGATGGGAGCCAAACGCGACGCCATCAGTCGCGAGTTGGAAGAGCTGGACGAAGAACAGGGCGGGGAAGACGGCCCATTAGTTGAAGGCAAGACTGACAAGGGCAAGCTCACCGCCGCGAGCGTCAAAGCACGCCTGAGAGCCATCAAGCACGAGCGCGACGCCGATGAAGAACGACAAGCGCTGGAGCAGTGTTTAGCACTCATCGAGCGTGAGGCCGAGGCTGGCAAAAAGGTCAAAGCCGCGCAGAAGACGCTGGATGCCAAGGTGCAGGCCCACTATGGCCTGCTCAGTGAAGCCGAGTTGAAAACCCTGGTGGTGGACGACAAATGGCTGGCTACCCTGCAAGCCGATGTGCAGAGCGAGCTGGATCGCGTTTCCCAGACATTGACCAAGCGAATCCGTGAACTTGCCGAGCGCTATGAGAAAACTCTTTCGCAGCTTGATGAGGAGCTTTCTACTGCATCAACTCGTGTTTCGAAGCACGTAAAAGGGATGAAAGGAGTAGCAGTTCATCAGCTCCTTACAGGACAAGCCCGCCTTCCAGGATTTGGTGGTGAGTGGGAGATGAAGCGGCTTGGGGACGTTGCACGATTTTTTAAAGGAAAAGGTTTGCCAAAATCTGCATTGGTGCTAGGCGGTGCACAACCTTGCATTCATTATGGTGAGCTTTTTACGCAATATGGCGAACGCATCATGCGTACGCTTAGCCAGACCGACTGGGTGGATGGCTGTGTCTTTTCGGAAGAGGGCGACGTGCTAATGCCAACTTCAGATGTAACGCCACGAGGGCTTGCCAAGGCAAGCTGTATTTTATCTGGCGGGGTAGTTGTTGGTGGGGATATCCTCATAATTCGCCTTGATAAGTCGATTGACGGAACTTTTCTTAGTTATATTATTCGCTATCAAGAGGAGCAGGTATTGAGTCTTGTGACAGGATCAACCGTGTATCATTTGTACGCAAGCGATATGAAAAACTTTAAGTTTTATGCTCCCCCTACGATTGAAGAGCAAAAAGCTATTGTGGAAGTCCTCTCAGATGTGGATGACGAACTCGCCGCCCTCGAAGCCCGCCGAGATAAGGCATGCCAGCTCAAGCAGGGCATGATGCAGGAACTGCTAACTGGTAGAATCCGCCTAACAAATCAAGGAGCGTGATGGATGATTCCCGCATGGACGATGGCTGGCGTATTGCCTCCTATACGACCTCAACAACCAGGGCATAGCTCAGATCGCTCGCCCTATGAGGTGGGGCTTTGCGACTTTATTGAACAGTTTGCTTTTACGCCTGAGCGCACTGAAATCTTGAAAGGTTTCCTCGACTACCGTGCAGCACTTCATGGCGCAGGACTGAAAAACGGGTTTCAGTGGGTGGACGGCAGTTTCATGCAGGACGTTGAAAACCATGAAACACGCCCCCCAAATGACGTAGATGTAGTGACCTATTTCCATCTGCCAACGGGGGAGACTCAAGTCTCTCTTTTCGCGAAAGCACGTAATTTGCTTAGCAATACCCATGTAAAAGCGACCTATAAAGTAGATGCCTATCCTTATGTGCTAGGAGAGCCAACGGATACCCGGCAAGTGCGCCAGATCAGCTACTGGTACAGCATGTGGTCGCATCGCCGAGACGGCCTGTGGAAAGGCTTTGTTCAAATTAATTTGAAGCCTGATGAAGATAGCGAAGCTCGGCGAATTCTGAGTCAAAAATATCCACAGGAGACGGCCAAATGAGTACATCTCGTTCATCTCTTGAGTCGGAAATAAAAGAACTCCGGGATATTCTAGCCAGAATTCCGAGCGAGAATGTCATCGAAAGAATTGCCTTCGAAGAACGCTTGATCACAGCCGAGACAGCCCTTGCACAATGTCCTATTAGTCATGTGCTTGAGAAAGCACGTCTAACTTTTAGAGGGCGTCCGGTTGTAGGTAGCCATGGAATTTCCGCTGATTTTGCCAGCAAAGCTTCTGGCGCTTTTACCGATGCATTTGCTGCCGTAGCCGCAAGTTTAAATAAAAGCCTTAACTTTATGGGGCCAATTCCGGACAAAGGCAGAAATCTATTACTAATCACAGGCACGGCTATAGGCTCTTTTGGCTTCGAGTTTGAGTTGCCACCCATACAGGAAGATCTCTTTCCAGAGCCAGAAAAAGGTGAAGAGGCTCTAGAGAAAATTCAAGCGCTATTACGCACGACTGCCGAAGGCTCCGACGATGATGTAGCGGAACTGGTCGAAGAAATTCACCCAAGAGCAGTAAGAAAGGTCGCTGAATTCCTTGGCTATCTAGCACAGCAAGATGCTTGGTGTGGTCTGGAATTTAAAGATCGCTTTTTCCGTTTCAGCGACATCCATCAACTCCAATCCTCAGTAGAACGCTTACAAGATGAAAATATTCAGGAGCAGCAGGAGTCTTACCGTGGGGAGTTTCAAGGAGTTCTGCCTAGCGCCAGAACTTTTGAATTCAAACTTAGTGATCAATCTGGCGTTATAAAAGGCAAGGTCGACCCTGCCATCGAGGATCCCGATATTTTGAATCGGGAGTGGCTACACAAACATGTACAGGTGAGCTTACATGTCATCCGTGTTGGGCAAGGACGACCGCGCTTCACGCTGTTAGATCTGGCATCGATTACCCCGTAGAGGACTCGAGCCTAATTCATAGCCTGTCGGTGCAAAGACGTACACAGCAGAAGCGAAAGGAAACGACTGATGAGCATCGTCGGCCAGATCGAGAAAAAGACCCAGCAACGTGTAGTAGCGCTGTTCCGGCAGCAGCTGGGCTACGAGTACCAGGGCGACTGGGCCGAACGACCGAACAACGCCAATATCGAGCCTGAGCTGCTGCGCAACTGGTTGCTGGGGCAAGGCGTAGAGGCCAACCTGGCCAGTCGCGCCATCTTCGAGCTTAATCGGGTAGCCAACGACGCCAGCAAGGGCCTGTATGACCGCAATAGGGCGGTCTACGAGCTGCTGCGCTATGGCGTGAAGATCAAGCCCGAGGTCGGTGAAAACACCCAGACGGTATGGCTGATCGACTGGAAGTACCCTGAGCGCAATCACTTCGCCATCGCCGAGGAAGTCACCGTCAAGGGCGCTGATGCCAAGGCCAAGACCAAGCGCCCGGATATCGTGCTCTATGTGAACGGCATTGCCCTAGGCGTATTGGAGCTCAAACGTTCCAAGGTGGCAGTGAACGAGGGCATCCGGCAGAACCTGGATAACCAGAAGGCCGAATTTATCCAGCCGTTCTTCTCCACCATGCAGTACGTGATGGCCGGCAACGATACCCAGGGCCTGCGCTACGGCACGATCCAGACCGGTGAGAAGTACTACCTGACCTGGAAAGAGGAAAGCTCGGAAGGCGCGCCAGCCGAGAATCTGCTGGATCGGCATCTGCTTCAGCTGTGTAACAAGGCGCGCTTTCTGGAGCTGATCCACGACTACATCGTCTTCGACAGCGGGGTGAAGAAGCTCTGCCGGCACAACCAGTACTTCGGTATCCGCGAGGCGCAGCGCTACCTGCGTCGGCGCGAGGGCGGGATCATCTGGCACACCCAGGGCTCGGGTAAGTCGCTGACCATGGTCTGGCTGACCAAGTGGATTCGGGAAAACATCCAGGACTCGCGGGTGCTGATCATCACCGACCGCACCGAGCTGGATGAGCAGATCGAGAAGGTGTTTACCGGCGTCAATGAGCAGATCGTGCGCACCACCAGTGGTGCCGATCTGATCGTCAAGCTCAACCAGCCATCTCCCTGGCTGCTGTGTTCGCTGATCCACAAGTTCGGCACCCGCGAGGATGCCGATGTAGAAAATTTTGTAGAGGAGCTGCGCAAGAGTCTGCCGCCAGACTTCCGCGCTAAGGGCGACCTCTATGTGTTCGTTGACGAGTGCCACCGCACCCAGTCCGGTGAGCTTCACAAGGCGATGAAAGCCATCCTGCCCAATGCCGTATTTATCGGTTTCACCGGCACGCCGCTGCTCAAGGCCGACAAGCAGAAGAGCATCGAGGTGTTTGGTCGCTACATCCACACCTACAAATTCGACGAAGCGGTGTCCGATGGCGTGGTACTCGACCTGCGCTATGAAGCCCGCGACATCGACCAGAACATCACCTCACAGCAGAAGATCGATCAGTGGTTCGAGGCCAAGACCAAGGGGTTGAACGACCTGGCCAAGGCGCAGCTCAAGCAGCGCTGGGGCACTATGCAGAAAGTGCTGTCCAGCCAGTCACGGCTGGAGAAGATCGTCGCCGACATCCTGCTCGACATGGCCACCAAGCACCGCCTGGCCGATGGCCGGGGCAATGCGATGCTGGTGACCAGCAGCATCTTCGAGGCCTGCAAGTGCTATGAGCTGTTCTGCAAGGCCGGGATGGGCGACAAGTGCGCCATCGTCACCAGTTACAAGCCTTCGCCAGCGGATATCAAGGGCGAGGCCACCGGAGAGGGGCTGACCGAGAAGCTGCGCCAGTACGAAATCTACAACCAGATGCTGGGCGACAAAGACCCGGAAACCTTCGAGAAGGAGGTGAAGCAGCGCTTCATCAAGGAGCCTGGCCAGATGCGCCTGCTCATCGTGGTGGACAAGCTGCTGACCGGCTTCGACGCGCCTTCCGCGACCTACCTCTACATCGACAAACAGATGCGCGATCACGGCCTGTTCCAGGCCATCTGCCGGGTCAACCGCCTGGATGGTGAGGACAAGCAATACGGTTACATCATCGACTACAAGGACTTGTTCAAGCAGCTGGAAGGCGCCATCGGCGACTACACCAGCGGTGCACTGGACGGCTACGACAAGGCCGATGTGGCAGGCCTGCTGGAAGACCGGCTGAGCAAGGCCCAGGAAGACCTGGAGGAAGCCCGCGAGGCGATCAAGGCCCTGTGCGAACCGGTAGAGAAGCCCAAGGACACGCCTGCCTATCTCCGCTTCTTCTGTGGCACCGACTCAGGTAATGCCGAGGTGCTCAAGGCCAACGAGCCGAAGCGCCTGAACCTGTACAAGATGACCTCCGCACTGATTCGTTGCTTCGGCAATCTGGCAAACGAGTTGGAAGAGGCGGGCTATAGCGCCAGGGAAATCAGCGAGATCAAGGATGAGGTTGATCACTTCACCAAGGTGCGCGACGAGGTGAAGCTTGCTAGTGGCGACTACATCGACCTAACAGGCCGTTGAAAAAAGCCAGAGCCCGCGTGGCTCTGGCAAAATGGCGGCCATCCTCTTCTGCCGAAGCCAGCCCAAGCCGATGCGTGGACTCGACCTCAAACAAAACGAGCTGTTCAGTTATACGA
>NZ_POUT01000027.1:2500-5392 GCF_002890915.1 Stutzerimonas stutzeri
TTAGCGGAACGCTCTGGAAAGTGCGGCCATAGTGGGTGATAGCCCCGTACGCGAAAGTCTCTTTTCAATGAAATCGAGTAGGACGGAGCACGAGAAACTTTGTCTGAACATGGGGGGACCATCCTCCAAGGCTAAATACTACTGACTGACCGATAGTGAACCAGTACCGTGAGGGAAAGGCGAAAAGAACCCCGGAGAGGGGAGTGAAATAGAACCTGAAACCGTATGCGTACAAGCAGTGGGAGCCTACTTTGTTAGGTGACTGCGTACCTTTTGTATAATGGGTCAGCGACTTATTTTCAGTGGCGAGCTTAACCGAATAGGGGAGGCGTAGCGAAAGCGAGTCTTAATAGGGCGTCTAGTCGCTGGGAATAGACCCGAAACCGGGCGATCTATCCATGGGCAGGTTGAAGGTTAGGTAACACTGACTGGAGGACCGAACCGACTACCGTTGAAAAGTTAGCGGATGACCTGTGGATCGGAGTGAAAGGCTAATCAAGCTCGGAGATAGCTGGTTCTCCTCGAAAGCTATTTAGGTAGCGCCTCGTGTATCACTGCTGGGGGTAGAGCACTGTTTCGGCTAGGGGGTCATCCCGACTTACCAAACCGATGCAAACTCCGAATACCAGCAAGTGTCAGCACGGGAGACACACGGCGGGTGCTAACGTCCGTCGTGAAAAGGGAAACAACCCAGACCGTCAGCTAAGGTCCCAAAATCCTGGTTAAGTGGGAAACGATGTGGGAAGGCTTAGACAGCTAGGAGGTTGGCTTAGAAGCAGCCATCCTTTAAAGAAAGCGTAATAGCTCACTAGTCGAGTCGGCCTGCGCGGAAGATGTAACGGGGCTCAAACCAGGTACCGAAGCTACGGGTTCATCTTAGGATGAGCGGTAGAGGAGCGTTGTGTAAGCCTGTGAAGGTGAGTTGAGAAGCTTGCTGGAGGTATCACAAGTGCGAATGCTGACATGAGTAACGACAATGCGAGTGAAAAACTCGCACGCCGAAAGACCAAGGGTTCCTGCGCAACGTTAATCGACGCAGGGTGAGTCGGTCCCTAAGGCGAGGCTGAAGAGCGTAGTCGATGGGAAACGGGTTAATATTCCCGTACTTCTGGTTACTGCGATGGGGGGACGGAGAAGGCTAGGCCAGCTTGGCGTTGGTTGTCCAAGTTTAAGGTGGTAGGCAGGGATCTTAGGTAAATCCGGGATCTCAATGCCGAGAGCTGATGACGAGCTTTCTTTTAGAAAGCGAAGTGGTTGATGCCATGCTTCCAGGAAAAGCCTCTAAGCTTCAGGTAATCAGGAACCGTACCCCAAACCGACACAGGTGGTTGGGTAGAGAATACCAAGGCGCTTGAGAGAACTCGGGTGAAGGAACTAGGCAAAATGGCACCGTAACTTCGGGAGAAGGTGCGCCGGTGAGGGTGAATGACTTGCTCAGTAAGCCCATGCCGGTCGAAGATACCAGGCCGCTGCGACTGTTTATTAAAAACACAGCACTCTGCAAACACGAAAGTGGACGTATAGGGTGTGACGCCTGCCCGGTGCCGGAAGGTTAATTGATGGGGTTAGCGCAAGCGAAGCTCTTGATCGAAGCCCCGGTAAACGGCGGCCGTAACTATAACGGTCCTAAGGTAGCGAAATTCCTTGTCGGGTAAGTTCCGACCTGCACGAATGGCGTAACGATGGCGGCGCTGTCTCCACCCGAGACTCAGTGAAATTGAAATCGCTGTGAAGATGCAGTGTATCCGCGGCTAGACGGAAAGACCCCGTGAACCTTTACTATAGCTTTGCACTGGACTTTGAATTTGCTTGTGTAGGATAGGTGGGAGGCTTTGAAGCGTGGACGCCAGTTCGCGTGGAGCCATCCTTGAAATACCACCCTGGCAACTTTGAGGTTCTAACTCTGGTCCGTTATCCGGATCGAGGACAGTGTATGGTGGGTAGTTTGACTGGGGCGGTCTCCTCCTAAAGAGTAACGGAGGAGTACGAAGGTGCGCTCAGACCGGTCGGAAATCGGTCGCAGAGTATAAAGGCAAAAGCGCGCTTGACTGCGAGACAGACACGTCGAGCAGGTACGAAAGTAGGTCTTAGTGATCCGGTGGTTCTGTATGGAAGGGCCATCGCTCAACGGATAAAAGGTACTCCGGGGATAACAGGCTGATACCGCCCAAGAGTTCATATCGACGGCGGTGTTTGGCACCTCGATGTCGGCTCATCACATCCTGGGGCTGAAGCCGGTCCCAAGGGTATGGCTGTTCGCCATTTAAAGTGGTACGCGAGCTGGGTTTAGAACGTCGTGAGACAGTTCGGTCCCTATCTGCCGTGGACGTTTGAGATTTGAGAGGGGCTGCTCCTAGTACGAGAGGACCGGAGTGGACGAACCTCTGGTGTTCCGGTTGTCACGCCCGTGGCATTGCCGGGTAGCTACGTTCGGAAGAGATAACCGCTGAAAGCATCTAAGCGGGAAACTTGCCTCAAGATGAGATCTCACTGGAGCCTCGAGCTCCCTGAAGGGCCGTCGAAGACTACGACGTTGATAGGTGGGGTGTGTAAGCGTTGTGAGGCGTTGAGCTAACCCATACTAATTGCCCGTGAGGCTTGACCATATAACACCCAAACAATCTGCTCTGGTAGCAGAGGGTGTCGAGGTGAAGTCGACAGAAGTAACCGAAGATTTGCAGAGAACACGCAATACCGATATCACGTACCCAATACGGGAAGGCGACTGAATGCCGACTTCCCAACCGAATTGCTTGACGACCATAGAGCGTTGGAACCACCTGATCCCATCCCGAACTCAGCAGTGAAACGACGCATCGCCGATGGTAGTGTGGGGTCTCCCCATGTGAGAGTAGGTCATCGTCAAGCACCTATCCCAAACCCCCGATCCGC
>NZ_POUT01000028.1 GCF_002890915.1 Stutzerimonas stutzeri
GTGCTGAAACCTGTCAAAAAGGCCTGAAGTCAGGCCTTGTTTGGACTCCGTTAGGCCAAAGCGCTTGAAAAAGCGCCAAACCGGACGGGTTGGGGCAGTTGAAGCCGAGTTTTTCAACGGCCTGCTAGCATCGCCACGCCGAAATAGGCGCCGTGGGGCAGGCCGGTGACGAAGCGGACGGCCATCAGCGCGTGATAGTCCGGCGCCAGGGCGCTGGCGAAATTGCCCAGGGCGAAGAAGCCCATCAGCAGCAGCAACAGCTGCCGGCGCAACAGCCGTGAGCCGAGGATCGCCAGCAGCGGCGCGCCGACCACCACGCCGAGGGCGTAGCTGCTGATCACGTGGCCGACCTGCGGCTCGCTGATGCCCAGGCCCTGCGCCACGTCCGGCATCAGCCCCATGATCGCGAATTCGCCGGTGCCGATGGCGAAACCGCCCATCGCCAGGGCCAGTTCGATCAGCAGCACGGCACGCGCGCCAAGAGAGGATGTCGCGGCATGGGCCGGTGCACTCATGGTCTACCTCGGATCGCTTGGGAGGGGGCGCATTATTCACAGCCCGCCGCCCGGGTAAAGGGCATCTTGCGCGAACCGACGGCCTGGCGCCGGAAGCCACGCCAGAGCTGGGAACGCGGCAGGGATGCAGCGTTCGCCGAAGGCCAGCGAACGGCGCCGGAATAGTGTCTGCGGAGCGTGGCGAAGATGGTTTTCTGACCAATCGAACAGGCCGCGTGGCGGGGGCTGCCAAGCTGCGGCCAAGCTTGATTCTGATCAGGGAAGACCGGACGGTCACCCCCGTATTTTGCTGGCGGAACCGGATGCGCCTGCCGCGGCCGGGCAAGCCCATGCGACATGCCTGAACGGCCGCGCTGAACTCAACAGACCCTGGGAACCCTTTCATGAAACTGGTCTTTTCTCCTGCCGAGGCGCTGATGAACCGGCTCAGCTACCCGGCCAAGTTCGGCTTGCTCGGGCTGCTGGTCTTCCTCATCTTCGCCAGCCTGATGCTGACCCTCGCCGACCAGCTCAACCGCACCATCGAGCGTTCCGAACGGGAACTGGTGGCGTCGGCGCTGTCGCGGCCGTTGTCCCAGGTGGTCGAACTGGCGCAGCAGCATCGGGGCCTCTCGGCGATGCAGCTGGGCGGCAACGTCGCCGACGCCGGCCGCCGGGCTTCGCTGGAGAGTCGCGTCGACGCGGCCATGGCCGAGCTCGATGGCGCGCTGACCGAGGATGAGCGGGCGCTGGGGCAATGGCAGGCGATCGGTCGCGCCTGGGTCGAGATCAAGCGCGACGGCCTGGGCTGGACGCAGGCGCAGAGCTTCCAGGCGCATACCGCGTTGATCGGCAATCTGCTCGGCTTCCAGACGCTGCTGTCGGATGCCTACGGCCTGACCTTCGACCCCGAGCCGCAGACCTACTACCTGATGACCGCCGCGGTCGACCGCATGCCCTACCTGATCGAGCGTCTGGGGCGACTGCGCGGCAGCGCATCGGCGGTGCTGGCGAAAGGGGCGATGGACGACCAGCAGCGCACCGCCCTGATCGTGCTGACCGAGGAGGTCAGGTCGGCGACGCGCGAGATGGAGCGCAGCATCGAGAAGGTCCTGGCGCAGCGTCCCGAGTTGCGCGAACGGCTGGGCCAGGCCATTGCCACCATGCACGCACGCGGCGAGCGTATCGAGCAGGTCGTGCAGGACATCGCCGTGCGCGGCGATTTCGCCAGCACCTCCTCGGCGCAGTTCTTCGACATGACCACCGAAACCATCGCCATCGGCTACGCGCAAATGCGCGACGTGCTGTTGCCCAGCCTGGACCATTTGCTGCAGCAGCGTATCGACGAGGCCCGGCACGTGCTGTACTGGAACGTCGCCGTGCTGCTGGGGGTGCTGGCGGTGATCGGCTATCTCTCGGCGGGCGCCTACCTGTCGGTGATGACCAGCATCCGTTGCCTGCGCGCAGGCAGCGAGCGGCTGGCCGGCGGCGATCTCACCACCCGCATCGAGCTGGCTGCCCGCGATGAACTGCGCCACGTCGCGGGCAGTTTCAATCACATGGCCGATGCCATGCGCCGCCTGATCGGCAGCATCAAGGACAACTCCAACCACGTCGCCGATTCGGCGCGCAACCTGGTGACCGCATCGGGGCAGATCCATGTCGCCTCGCAGTGCCAGAGCGACGCCGCCTCGAGCATGGCGGCGGCGGTGGAGCAGATGACCGTCGGTATCGAGAGCATCGCGCGCAATGCCGGCGAGGCCGATGCGCTGGCGCAGCGTTCCGGCGAGCTGTCGCGCCAGGGCGGCGAGATCGTCGCCGCGGTGGTCGATGAAATCAGCCAGATCGCCGTCTCGGTGAGCGATTCGGCACGCACCGTCGCCGAGCTGGGCGAGCGCTCCGGGCAGATCTCGGCGATCGTCGGGGTGATCGGCGACATCGCCGCGCAGACCAACCTGCTGGCGCTCAACGCGGCCATCGAGGCGGCGCGTGCCGGCGAGCAGGGGCGTGGTTTCGCCGTGGTCGCCGACGAGGTGCGCAAGCTGGCCGAACGCACCGCCAACTCGACCCAGGAGATCGCACGGATGGTCGCGGCGATCCAGCAGGGCACCGAAGGCGCCGTGCAGGGCATGGAGCAGGGCGTGGTGCGGGTCAACGAGGGTGTGGCCCGCGCCCAGCGCGCCGGCGAGGCCATGGGCGGCATCCGCGAGGCGGCCAACCAGGTGCTCTGCACCGTGGCGGAAATCTCCAACGCCCTGCGCGAGCAGAGCGCGGCGTCCGCCGAGATCGCCCAGCAGGTCACCACCATCGCGCGCATGGCCGAAGAGAACGGCGTGGCGGTGGGCAGCAACCACCACACCGCCAGCCGCCTGAGCGACCTGGCCGGCACGCTGCTGGAGAACGTCAGCCGCTTCAAGGCGGGCTGAAAACAGGTTCTTCGCATTTCATGGGGACAGGCTGCTTGACACCGGACTGGCAAGTTTGGGTGTGCTGAATGAAAGTTTTGCCTTCATTGGCGATTAACGAGTTGCTTGAGAGATTGGTTTCGCCCTGCTGG
>NZ_POUT01000002.1 GCF_002890915.1 Stutzerimonas stutzeri
GAAATGTACGGCGCTGTCGAGACACGAAACCCTCCAGAAAGTGGCTTGAAATGGTGTCCACCAAAAATAGGTGGACACCATGCCGTTATCTGGAAGAAGCGGGGAGATGGGTTCGGCGGACGGTTACGAATGGTCGAACTCGGCCGTAGGTTGGGCTGAGTGCAGCGAAGCTCAACGCACGGATATCGTGCCGAGTTGGTTTTCGGCCTATTGCGCCTCGGCCCAACCGAATATTGCCGCGCCGGGTTTTGCCGCTCTGCCTAGGGTCTGTTGCCGTTTCATTCGCGGCCGCGCCGGAGCCTGTTTTACCGCGAGGCAAGGCACGAGATGCGAAGTTTAGTCGGCTAAATGAGCCATCGAGTAACGCCGCATCGCGGTAAAACAGGCCCGGCCCTTCGGGTTGCGCGGGAAATAGCCCCCGCTGTCGTTGCAGGACTTGGCAAGGGAATGACCATTACCTGCGTCCTGCGCCTAACCGGGGGCTATTTCTCGCAGCAACGCGGCTCGCGATGAAACGGCAACAGACCCTAGTGCTTGGCCATGGCCGAGCTCAGCCCCAGATAGTCGAGCAGAATACGGCCGCTCTCGGAGAGGTAGGCGTCGTCTTCCGGCTTGGGCTTGTCCAGCTCCTGGTGCGGCGTGGTTTCGTCTTCCTTCTCCAGCTTGGCCAGTGGCTCCTCGCCTTTGGCCTGGCGCAGCGCATTTTCCAGGACCAGTTGGCGCTTCTCGATATCGGCCTGCTGGGCACGGCGTTTCTCTTCGTTGAGGCTCACCGTGGTTTCGTGCATCAGCTCCTGCGCCAGGGCGAGGCGGTCGCGGGTGAAGACGAAGTCGGGATTCTTGCCGGTGCGGGCTTCGTGGCGTGCTTTCAGCTCGGCGAGAAACGGTTTGAACGGGTTCATGTCCGGGTTGATCGCGGCGCGGATGCTGTCCCACGGCAGGGCCTCGGGCAGGGCGCTTTCGCCGATTTCCTTGGTGTCGACGTCGGCGGGGTAGGAAATGTCGGGAATCACGCCCTGGTGCTGGGTGCTCTGGCCCGAGACGCGGTAGAACTTGGCCAGGGTCAGTTTCAGCTCGCCGTGGTTGAGCGGCTGGATGGTTTGCACGGTGCCTTTGCCGAAGGTCTGGCCGCCGAGGATCAGGGCCCGGTGGTAGTCCTGCATGGCACCGGCGAAGATCTCCGAGGCGGAGGCCGAGAGGCGGTTCACCAGGACGGCCAGCGGGCCTTTGTAGAACGCACCGACCTGGTCGTCGGCCAGTACGTCGACGCGGCCGTCGCTGTTGCGCACCAGCACCGTGGGGCCCTGGTCGATGAACAGGCCGGTCAGCTCGGTGGCCTCCTGAAGGGAGCCGCCGCCGTTGTTGCGCAGGTCGATCACTACGCCGTCGACCTTTTCCGCTTCCAGTTCCGACAGCAGCTTCTTCACGTCGCGCGTGGTGCTCTTGTAGTCCTGGTCGCCGGCACGCAGTGCCTTGAAGTCGAGGTAGAAGGCCGGGATCTCGATGACGCCGAGCTTGAAGTTCTGCCCCTCGTGTTCGAGGTTCAGTACCGACTTCTTCGCCGCCTGCTCTTCGAGCTTCACTGCCTCGCGGGTGATGGCGACCACCTTGGTGTTCTGGTCGTTGGGGGCATTGCTCGCCGGGATCACTTCCAGGCGTACCACCGAGCCTTTCGGCCCGCGGATCAGCTTGACCACCTCGTCCAGGCGCCAGCCGATGACGTCGACCATCTCGTCGTTGGCCTGGGCCACGCCGATGATCTTGTCCGCCGGCGACAGCTGCTTGCTCTTCTCGGCCGGGCCGGCCGGCACCAGGCGCACGATCTTGACGTGCTCGTTGTCGCTCTGCAGCACGGCGCCGATGCCTTCCAGCGACAGGCTCATGTTGATGTCGAAGTTCTCCGCATTATCCGGCGACAGGTACTGGGTGTGCGGGTCGTAGGATTGCGCGAAGGCGTTGATGTAGGTCTGGAACACGTCCTCGCCGCGGGTCTGGTTCAGCCGCGCCAACTGGTTCTTGTAGCGCTTGGTCAGCAGTTCCTCGATGGCCTTCGGCTCCTTGCCGGCGATCTTCAGGCGCAGGACCTCATCCTTGACGCGCTTGCGCCAGAGGTCGTCGAGTTCGGCGGTATTCTTGGCCCAGGCGGCTTTCTCGCGATCGACCAGCAGCTCTTCGTCGACGCTGAAGTCGAAGCTGTCGACGCCCTTCTCCAGCAGGCCCAGTGCATGGTCGAGCCGGTTCTGCAGACGTTCCAGATGCCGTGTGTAGATGGTGAAGCCAGGCTCGAGGTTACCGCCCTTGAGGAAGTCGTCGAACTGGTTGCGCCACTTGCCGAACTCGTCGATGTCCGAGGCCAGGAAATAGCTGCGCGACGGATCGAGCATCTGGATATAGCTGTCGAAGATCTTGGCCGAGCGCGCATCGTTCAGCGGCGGCTTGTTGTAGTGGTGACGCTTGAGCAGTTCGACCACGTTCAGGCTGGCGATCACCTGTTCGCGGTCGGGCTGCAGGTAGTCCCAGTTTTCCGGGGTGCTGACGGCTTTGGCCAGCGCGAGGGAAGCCTGGAGGCCGAAGAAAACGGCGAGAACGGTGCAGGTCAGCGTGCGTTTCATGGCATGGGGGCGACGTGATACGAGGGAATAACGCATATTAGGCCATCTAAGATAAGCGCCGGTTCCGTTTCCGTCCGGCGGTGGAAAGCATGAGCCCGATGGTAACAACAGTGGTCGAGAAAGCGGGCGATCGGTTGAGCGGTACGGATTGAACTCACTATGGAGGCAGCATGAAGGCATTGCAAGGTATCGAGGGGCATCTGGAGTGGGCGCAGAGAACGGCTCCGGCGTGTGCCGAGGGCGAGGTTCGCATTCGGGTCGCCGCCGCTGGGCTCAACCGGGCGGATCTGCTGCAGCGCGCCGGGCACTATCCGCCGCCGGCCGGGGTCACCGACATTCTCGGGCTGGAGTGCGCCGGGGTGATCAGCGAGGTCAATGGTCGTAGCCGCTGGAAGGTCGGCGATCGCGTCTGCACGTTGCTGGCTGGCGGCGGCATGGCCGAGGAGGTGGTCGTCGATGCTCGCCACGCGCTGCCGGTTCCCGATGGCCTGTCATTGCACGAGGCCGCGGTGATTCCGGAGGTGTATGCCACGGCCTGGCTGAACCTCTATCGCCTCGGCGCCCTGCTCGCGGGCGACAAGGTGCTGTTGCACGCCGGCGCCAGTGGCGTGGGTTCGGCCGCGATCCAGCTGTGCAAGGCCTTCGGCAATCCCTGCTGGGTCAGCGTGGGTTCGGCCGAGCGCCTGGCCTATTGCGAGTCGCTCGGCGCGCAGGGCGGGGTGCTGCGCGGTGAGTCGCTGGAGGCGCTGCGCGATTTCGCGCCGTTCGACATGATCCTCGACCCGGTTGGCGCCAAGTACGCGGCGCTGAATCTGCAACTGCTGGGCATGGGCGGGCGCTGGGTGATGATCGGCCTGATGGGCGGTCGCAAGGCCGAGCTGGACCTGGCGGGGCTGCTGGCCAAGCGTATCCAGCTGATCGGCTCGACGCTGCGCAGCCGCGACGCCGACTACAAGGCCGACCTGCTGGCGGAAATGGAGGAGAAGGTCTGGCCGCTGTTCGCCAGCGGCAAGCTCTCGCCGCGCCTGGAGCAGACTTTCGCCATGGCCGATGTCGAGGCCGCATTCGCCGCGCTGGCGAGCAACACGGTGTCCGGCAAGGTGGCGCTGGTGATCGACGCCAGCCTGGAATAGGTGGCCGACCCTGGATGGGCATCGAGCGGCGCGAAGCCCTGGTGTTGGGCTTCGGCGCTCCCACGCCAGGGGCTGAGTTCGGGGCGGCCTGGGCCTGTATCGCCGCGAGGGCGCGCCCACAAGAGGCTCGGCGTGCACTTGCTGCTTTTGTGGGAGGCCCGCCCTCGGGGCGATGCTTTTGAGCTCCTGGCAGGCCTGCAGTTTGCATCAGGGCATGGCCTTTTTCAGGGCAGCTCGGCGCTCGAATAGAAGGCCGTCAGCACCTTCACCAGATGTGCCAGGTCCTGGCTGCCGGCCAGTTCGCGGATCGAGTGCATGGCGAAGGTGGGCACGCCGATATCCACGGTGCGCACGCCGAGCTGGCCGGCGGTGATCGGGCCGATGGTCGAGCCGCAGCCCATGTCGCTGCGGGTGACGAAGCTCTGTACCGGCACTTCGTTTTCCAGGCACAGGTGGCGGAAGAATCCGGCGGTCTCGCTGCTGGTGGCGTAGCGCTGGTTGCTGTTGACCTTGATCACCGGGCCGGCGTTGAGTTTCGGGCCGTGGTTGCCGTCATGCTTGTCGGCATAGTTGGGGTGAACGGCGTGGGCGTTGTCGGCGGAAATCAGCAGCGAACGGTTGATCGCGCGCTGGAAGACGTCCTCTTCCGGCAGCAGGCGACGCAATACCTGTTCGAGGAAAGGACCGTCGGCCCCGCACATCGAGGTGGAGCCGACCTCTTCGTGGTCGGTGCAGACCAGCATGCAGGTTTCCTCGGGGGTTGCTTCGAGCAGGGCCTGCAGTCCGGCGAAGCAGGACAGCAGATTGTCCAGCCGGGCACCGGCGATGAAGTCGCCGCTGAGGCCGATGACCGCCGCCGGCTGGGTGTCGTAGAAGCTCAGTTCGAAGTCCAGTACCACATCGGCCAGCAAGCCGTGCTCACGGCTCAGCTGTTCGGCCAGCAGGGCGCGGAAATCCGGGCTTTCCTGGCTGGCGACCTGGGCGAGGATCGGCGGCAGCTCGTTCTGCGCATTGATCGCCCAGCCTTGGTTGGCTTCCCGGTTGAGATGGATCGCCAGGTTGGGAATCGTCGCGATCGGCAGCCGGAAATCGATCAGCTGGCTTTCGATCCGGCCGTCGCGGCTGTAGGTGACGCGTCCGGCCAGCGACAGATCGCGGTCGAACCAGGGCGCCAGCAAGGCGCCGCCATAGACTTCCACGCCCAGTTGCCAGAAGCCCTGGCGTTGCAGTTCCGGTTGCGGCTTGACGCGCAGGCAGGGGCTGTCGGTGTGAGCGCCGACCAGGCGCAGACCATGCTCGACCAGGGGCTTGTTGCCGAGCTGGAAGGCCACGATGGCCGAGTCGTTGCGGGTCACGTAGTAGCGCCCGCCGGCCTCGGTGTACCAGGGTTCGCGTTCATCGAGCGCCTTGTAGCCGGCGGCTTGCAGGGCCTGGGCAAGGTTGGCGGTGGCATGGAACGGGGTGGGGGACGCCTGGAGGTAATCGATCAGGCCCTGGTTGAGTGCTTTGCGCATGGCGGTCTCCGGACTGCAAGGCCACGAAGTCTATAGCATTCGCCCCTGGCGAATAAGCGCAGTGTCGGCCGCGACCGGCGAGATGCCGGGCTTCGGCGCCGTGCGCCTCGGCCCGGGCGGGCACTCAGAATGGTGCCGGGCTTTCGAAGCGCAGCCGCTCGCCACTCTGCGGGTGGGTCAGGGTCAGCATGCTGGCGTGCAGGCACAGGCGCTCGTGGGCCCGCAGGGCCTGTTCATGCGCGTAGAGGCGGTCGCCGAGCAGCGGGTGGCCGATGGACAGCATGTGCACGCGCAACTGGTGGGAGCGTCCGGTGATCGGTGTCAGCTCGACGCGGCTGTAGTCGCCGCAGCGTTCGAGGACGCGCCAGAAGGTCAGCGCATGCTTGCCCTGCTCGTGGTCGACCACATGACGCGGCTTGGTCGGCGGGTCGTAACGCAGCGGCAGGTCGATGCTGCCGCTGTCCTGCTGCGGCTGGCCCCAGCACAGCGCGGTGTAGGCCTTTTCCGTCTCGCGGTCGTGGAACTGGCGGGACAGTTCGCGGTGCGTATCGGCGTCGCGGGCGAGTACGATCAGCCCGGAGGTCTCCCAGTCCAGGCGGTGCACGATGCGGGCCTCCGGGTAGCCGTTCTCCTGCAGGCGGGTCACCAGGCAGTCACGGTTGTCCTCGGCGCGGCCGGGCACGGAGAGCAGCAGGGTCGGCTTGTCGATCACCAGCAGGGCGGTGTCCTGGTGGACGATCTGGATATTGCTCAAGGGCATTTTTGCATTTCCACAAACGAAGACGGCGACCCGTGGGCCGCCGTTTCTGCCGTCGGTGTCGCTCAGCGATCCGGGAGGGTGATGTTTAGTTCGAGAATCGAGCAGTTGCCCTGATCCTCCAGCGCCACCTGTACCTGTTCGCTGTCGATGTTGACGTACTTGCGGATCACCTCGACCAGCTCTTTCTGCAGCGCCGGCAGGTAGTCCGGCTCGCTGCGCTGGCCGCGTTCGTGGGCGACGATGATCTGCAGGCGCTCTTTCGCGATCGCGGCAGGGGTTTCCTTCTTCTTGCGTTCACGGAAGAAGTCGAAAAGATTCATTCGCGACCTCCGAAAAGTCGTTGCAGGAAGCCGGGCTTCTTGAAGTCGAGGAAGCGGTGCGCCACGTCCTTGCCGAGCAGACGGTCGACTGCGTCGCTATAGGCCTGGCCGGCATCGCTCTGGTCGTCGAGGATCACCGGGATGCCCTGGTTGGAGGCCTTGAGCACGGCCTGCGATTCGGGAATGACGCCGAGCAGGCGGATGGAAAGGATCTCCTCGACGTCCTCGACGCCGAGCATCTCGCCCTTGGTGACGCGCTCGGGGTTGTAGCGGGTCAGCAGCAGGTGTTCCTTGATCGGCTCCTCGCCGTTCTCGGCGCGGCGCGACTTGCTCGCCAGCAGGCCGAGCATGCGGTCGGAGTCGCGTACCGAGGAGACTTCCGGGTTGGTCACGACGATGGCTTCGTCGGCGAAGTACATCGCCAGATGCGCGCCCTTCTCGATACCGGCCGGGGAGTCGCAGATGACGTACTCGAAGTTCTTGCTCAGTTCGTCGATGACCTTGCCGACGCCTTCCTGGGTCAGGGCATCCTTGTCACGGGTCTGGCTGGCGGCCAGCACGTAGAGGTTCTCCAGGCGCTTGTCCTTGATCAGGGCCTGGGTCAGGGTGGCGTCGCCGTTGATCACGTTGACGAAGTCGTAAACCACGCGGCGCTCGCAGCCCATGATCAGGTCGAGGTTGCGCAGGCCGACGTCGAAATCGACGATGACGGTCTTGTGCCCGCGCAGAGCGAGGCCGGTGCCGATGGCGGCGCTGGTGGTGGTTTTACCGACGCCACCCTTGCCGGAAGTGACTACGAGGATCTTGGCCAAGGTGATTCACCCTAAAAATTGAAAAAATCGGGATCTTCCGCCAATTTCGGCGTCAGGATTGCCCGTTTGGTCCTTGAAAATTCGCGGCAGTATCCGTTAAAGGCGGGTGATGTTCAACACATCGCCAGAGAGGCCGATCTGCACTGCTTCGGCCCATAGAGGATCGCGGCGCAGGTCCTCGGCGACCTTGTATTGGCCGGCGATGGAAACCATTTCCGCGGCGAGCTGCTGGCAGAAGATCCGCGCCGTCGTGTCGCCCTTGATGCCCGCCAGGGCGCGCCCGCGAAGCGGACCGTACACATGGATGTTGCCATCGGCGAGAAGTTCCGCACCGGGACTCACCGGCGCCAGGACGATCAGGTCGCCGCCCTGCGCATAGACCTGCTGGCCACCGCGGATCGGTGTGCTGACCACGCGGGTCGGGCGATAGGTCGGCTCTGCCGGCTTGGGCGGGGTTTTCGAAGCCAGGTCGAGCTTGCGCTCGCGGGCACCGGAGGGCGGCAGCACGGGCAGATCCAGTGCGGCGGCGGCCTCGAGATGGGCGGCATCGCTGGCGCGCAGGGCCAGGGTACGCAGCCGGTGCTTGCGGCACAGCGCGACCAGCGCCGGGATGTCGATCTCGCGGGACGCTTCCGGCAGCTTGTCCAGCGCCAGCACCAGCGGGGTGTTGTCGAAGAAGTCCGGGGCCTGCTCGACCTTGGCGGCGAGTTGCTGGTCGAGGCGCTCGATGTCGTTGTGCGCCAGTTCCAGCACGGTGATGGCGAGCATGCTGCCCTTGAGCTGGAAGGCGGGGGACGGTTCGGGAAGGTCGGCTTGGCTCATGGTCTGCCTGCTGCGGTAAATGGCGAGGACTTATAGCCGGGCACGCCGCCGCCTGCAAGCCGCGAGGGTGATTGCCGGGGACGGTTGACGACCCGGAGCGACCTGTAGGAGCGAGCCATGCTCGCGAACCCGGCCATGCAAAAGCATCGCGGGCATGGCCCGCTCCTACCGAAGGCTCCGCGATCGGACGACGCGCGGCGAAGGGTGACGCTGCAAGGTTCGGTCATCGCCGATGTTTGCCGCTAGAATGGCTGGCTTCTCCTGGTTTCGAGTCGTTCATGGATCGTCCTCAGTTTCGTGCGTACTTCCTGCATCCGCGCTTCTGGCCGCTGTGGCTGGGGCTGGGGCTGCTCTGGCTGTTGATCCAGCTGCCTTACCCGGTGCTGCTGCGGCTGGGCCGCGGCCTGGGCGCGCTGATGTATCGGCTGGCCGGCTCGCGCCGCTCGATTGCGCGGCGCAACCTGGAATTGTGCTTCCCCGAGTTCGGCAGCGAGCAGCGCGAACGCTTGCTGCGGGAGAACTTCGCCTCCAATGGCATCGCCTTCTTCGAGATGGCCATGAGTTGGTGGTGGCCGCAGGCACGCCTGCAGCGCCTGGCCCGGATCGAGGGGCTGGAGCACTTGCAGCGGGCCCAGGCCGAAGGGCAGGGAGTGATCCTCATGGCCCTGCATTTCACCACGCTGGAGATCGGTGCCGCGCTGCTCGGCCAGCGGCATACCATCGATGGCATGTACCGCGAGCACAAGAACCCGGTGTTCGACTTCGTCCAGCGCCGCGGGCGCGAGCGGCACAACCGCGATGCGACGGCCATTGAGCGCGAGGACGTGCGGGCCATGCTCAAGGTGCTGCGCGCCGGCCGTGCCATCTGGTACGCACCGGACCAGGATTATGGCCGCAAACAGAGCCTGTTCGTGCCGTTGTTCGGCATCCAGGCGGCGACGGTCACCGCCACCACCAAGTTCGCCCGGCTGGGCAGGGCGCGGGTGGTGCCGTTCACCCAGGAACGGCTGGCCGATGGCTCGGGGTACCGCCTGGTGATCCACCCGCCGCTGGAGGATTTTCCCGGCGAGAGCGAGGAGGCCGACTGCCTGCGTATCAATCGGTGGGTCGAAGAGGCGGTCACTGCGCTGCCGGAGCAGTACCTGTGGGCGCATCGACGCTTCAAGACGCGGCCGGCCGGCGAGCGCAGCCTCTACAAGAAGAAAAGGCGACGCTCGCCGGCGTAGCGGTGCGGCTGACGGAGGCGCCTTACGCCAGCGTCCCGTCACGAAAGTCCCGCAAGGCCTGCTCGATTTCCTCCCGACTGTTCATCACGAACGGTCCGTACTGCACGATCGGTTCGCCCAGCGGCTTGCCTGCCAGCAGCATGAGCCGCGCGCCGTGGCGGCTGCGCAACTGCAGTTCGCCATGCTCGGACAGCCGTACCAGCTGGCCCTTGCCCACCGCCTGCTCGCCGACCTGCAGCTCGCCTTCGAAGACGTACAGCAGCAGCCGATGGCCATCGGGGATGGCCGGTGCCAGCTCGCTGCCGGGAGGCAGCTGCAGATCGATCAGGTAGGGCTCGGTATCCGGACGCTGCACGAGCCCGGCCTGCTCGAACTCGCCGACCTTCAGCGTGCCGGCGATGACCTTGGCCTCGATGCCGCCCGGAAGGCTCAGCCGGGGCAGTTCGCCCGGTGTGAAATCCCGGTAGCCGGGGGCACCGAGCTTGGCGTGGGCTGGCAGGTTGAGCCAGAGCTGGAAGCCGCGCATGGTGCCGTGCTCCTGCTGCGGCATCTCGCTGTGGATGACTCCGCGGGCGGCGGTCATCCATTGCACGCCGCCGCTTTCCAGCAGGCCGACGTTACCCATGTGGTCCTCGTGGCGCATGCGCCCTTCGAGCATGTAGGTGATGGTTTCGAAGCCGCGATGCGGGTGCGGCGGGAAGCCGGCGATGTAGTCGTCCGGGTTGTTCGAGCCGAACTCATCGAGCATCAGGAACGGGTCGAAGCGCTCGACGCCGGCTCCGCCGAACACGCGGGTCAGATTCACTCCGGCACCATCGGCGGTGGGATGGCCGCGGGTGAGGGAAATGATTTCGCGCAGGGACATGGTCGTCTCCTCTGTGGTGAATGGCGCCAGAGTAGAGCGAACAGATCGATTTATGGTTGCTGAATTCGCTTTAAAATAATCGGCTTGATCGATCATTCGTCGATCTGCAATTCACGTGCACGGCTATAGACGTAGCGCACCTTCTCGTATTCGAACGGCGAGTTGAGCAGGCCGTAGCGGAAGTCGGTGGTATAGCGGATGTCCACCAGGCGCAGTGCGGTCAGGCCGAATTCGCCGCCGCTGGCCTGGGCGTATTCGAGGTAGTCGACCTGCCGCTCGACGGCGAAGTCGCCCGCCAGCCCCAGGGTGTCGCGCAGGTTGGAGGGGCCCAGGGCCGGCAGGATCAGGTAGGGGCCCTCGGGCACGCCCCAGTAGCCCAGCGTCTGGCCGAAGTCCTCCGGCTGGCGCGGCAGGCCCATGCGGGTGGCCGGGTCCCACAGGCCGCCAACGCCGATGATGCTGTTGAACAGCAAGCGTGCCGTGGCATTCATCGCCCGCTTGCCCTTGAGCTGCAGGGTGCTGTTCACCAGGGTTGGGATCTCGCCCAGGTTGCTGAAGAAATTGCTCACCCCCGTGCGCACCACCCGCGGTGTGACGTAGACGTAGCCGCGCACCGCCGGCAGCATCACCCACTGGTCGAGCCGATAGTTGAAGTGATACATGCGCCGGTTGAACGACTCGAAGGGATCGTAGACATCCAGCGCGCGGAAGGTGGCGCGTTCGAATTCGCGCTGGTCCAGCCCCGGGTTGAACTGCAGGTTGCGCAGCGGGTGGGTGAAGCCGTCCTCGTCGGCGAGGGGCGTTTGTGCCTGGGCCATGGCACTGGCCAGCAGCAGGGGCAATAGCATCCATTTAGCCACGGAAGAACTCCAGCATGTGCTTGGCATTGACGCGGTATTCGAGGTTGCCGCAGTGGCCGCCGCGCGGGTAGAGCGTCAGGCGCTCACCCAGGGTCCGGCGCAGGAAGCCGATATCGCCGGGCCCGAGGATGACGTCGTCGGCATTGTGCATCACCGCGATCTTCGGGCTTTGGCGCAGGTAGTCCTCGAGCGCGTAGAGGCTGACCTGCTGTACCAGTTGCGCCAGGCTGCCGCCGTCGTATTGCGCGCGCCACATGGGGATCAGCTGCTCGGTAATGTAGCAGTCGAAGTTGCACAGCAGGGCGCGCTTGAAGAACGGTTCCAGGCGGGTGCCTTCGTTGATCGGGTAGTCCTGGGGAACGATCAGCCCGCGTTGGTTGATCAGGTCGGAGGTGAAGGTGATGTCGGCGACCGAAAAGCGGAACACCGAGCCGATCAGCATGGCCATCTGCTCGTCGTTGAGTTTCTGCGGCGATTGCTGGAAGTCGTAGAGCATGGCTTCGTCGAGATCGATATAGCCCTTCTGCTGGTAGTAGCGAGTGAGCTTCTCCAGGACCACCTCATAGAACGTGGTGTTGTCGTCGATGCCTTCGACGCGGGTCTGCACCAGCTTGTCCAGGTTGCTGACCGAGGTGTAGAGATTCACCGGCGGATTGATCAGCAGCACTTTCTTGAAATTGAAGCTGCGCCGCGTTTCATCCAGTTGGCTGACGAAGGCGGCGTTCAGCGCGCCGAGGCTGTAGCCGGTGAGGTGGAACTCGGTGACCGCCAGCCTGGGGTGCTGGGCGCGTATGGCCTGCATGACCCAATACAGGTCTTGCGCATCGTCGCTGCTCAGACCCGGCGTGGCATAGCGCGAGGCGGCGGCCATGAAGTCGAAACTGGTGGGCGAGGAGAGCTGCACCACATGGTAGCCGGCACCGTAGAACAGCCGTTTCAGCGACTCTGTCTTGCCGTTGGAGTAATGCGCGCCGGTACCGGAGATGATGAAGATCAGCGGCGCCGGGCCGTTCTGGCGCGCCAGGCGGTAGCGCAGGCGCTTGACCGGCCAGAAACTGTCGGGAAGGGTGAATTCGCGTTCCGGGCGCAGGCGCAGGCTGTAGTCGGCCTGGTCGATGTCTTCATCGCGCGGTAGCGGTGCGCGCAGGGTCGGCGGGGTGGTGGCGATGGTGGCTTCGAAGGGGTTGGCCAGCGGAAAGCCGTATTCGGCGGCGCTCAGGTCGGCAGCATGAGCCGGCGCGATGACCAGCGCGAGCAGGGCGGTCAGGCACAACAACAACGGCATGGTGCTTCTCCATAAACAGGGCCTGGGTGCCCCGGCGACATCTGTCCCAATCAGAACTGCATTGGCTGCACCGTGCAAGCCAACATCACTATGGCAGCATTCCGGCGATTTCGATCCCTGTTGCCGGGTGAGCGTCTGGCTTGCCCCGCATCGCTGCCATCCCTTCATCTATAGAGGCCAACTGCCATGGCGCTCATGCCGGGTGGTGCGGTCAGGTGTCCTTGAGTCTCGATGCTTCGATTCTGGTCGAGGGCGCCAGGGTGCGGAAATCGATGCTGAGCATGTGCGACATAGCGCCACACTATGAGCCGGCGAATCGTCCGCAATCTCACTTGTCGCGAGGGGCAGGAGGCTCTAGGCCGCGTGTTCGGATAATGCGCAGTCAGACCAAAGTCGGGTGGAATTCGGCCTGCCCGGCCCTAAAGTAGCCCGCCTTGCTCTCATCTGGGGGCAGTGATCGTGGAGACAGATTCCAATGCACAATGAAAATGTTTATCGGCAGATCTATGCCAACCCACGTTTCCAAGAGCTGGTTGCCAAGCGCGGGCGTTTCGCCTGGCTGCTGTCGGCCGTCATGCTTGGGGCTTACCTTGCATTCATCCTGCTGATCGCGTTCGAGCCGCAAATCCTCGGCATTCCGCTTTCGGCCGATACCGTCACCACCTGGGGCATCCCGGTGGGCGTCGGCGTGATCTTCATGGCCTTCATCCTGACCGGCGTTTACGTACAGCGTGCCAACGGTGAGTTCGATCGCATCAATCAGGAAATCCTCAACGAGGCTCAGCAATAATGATCGCGCGTCTTCTGATGGCTGCCGCCTTGTTGGCCGCCTCGCCGGCACTGCTTGCCGATGCGATTACCGGCGAAGTGCAGAAACAGGCAACCAACTACACCGCCATCCTCATGTTCGTGGTGTTCATCGCCTTCACCATGGGCATCACCAAGTGGGCGGCCAAGCGCAACACCTCCACGTCCGACTACTACACCGCCGGCGGCAGCATCACCGGCTTCCAGAACGGCCTGGCGATCGCCGGTGACTTCATGTCCGCGGCATCCTTCCTGGGCATTTCCGCGCTGGTCTACACCAGTGGCTACGATGGCCTGATCTATTCCATCGGCTTCCTCGTCGGCTGGCCGATCATTCTGTTCCTGATGGCCGAGCGCCTGCGCAACCTGGGCAAGTTCACCTTCTCCGACGTGGCCTCCTATCGCCTCGGCCAGACGCAGATTCGTCTGCTCTCGGCCTTCGGTTCGCTGATCGTGGTGGCCTTCTACCTGATCGCGCAGATGGTCGGTGCTGGCAAGTTGATCCAGCTGCTGTTCGGCCTCGACTACTACGTCGCGGTGGTGCTGGTGGGCGTGCTGATGGTCATGTACGTGCTGTTCGGCGGCATGCTGGCCACCACCTGGGTGCAGATCATCAAGGCGGTACTGCTGCTGTCCGGCGCCACCTTCATGGCCATCATGGTGATGAAGAGCGTCGGCTTCGACTTCGGCAGCCTGTTCGCCGAAGCGGTGAAGATCCACGACAAGGGCGCGCAGATCATGAGCCCGGGCGGCCTGGTTTCCGACCCGATCTCGGCGATCTCCCTGGGCCTGGCGCTGATGTTCGGTACCGCCGGCCTGCCGCACATCCTGATGCGCTTCTTCACCGTTTCCGATGCCAAGGAAGCCCGCAAGTCGGTGTTCTACGCGACCGGCTTCATCGGCTACTTCTACATCCTGACCTTCATCATCGGCTTCGGCGCGATCCTGCTGGTCAGCACCAACCCGGACTTCAAGGACGTCACCGGCGCCATCGTCGGCGGCACCAACATGGTCGCCATCCACCTGGCCAATGCGGTCGGCGGCAACCTGTTCCTGGGCTTCATCTCCGCGGTGGCCTTCGCCACCATCCTCGCGGTGGTCGCCGGCCTGACCCTGGCCGGTGCCTCGGCGGTCTCCCATGACCTGTACGCCTGTGTGATCAAGCAGGGCAAGGCCAGGGAAGAGGACGAGATGCGCGTGACCAAGCTGACCACGCTGTCGCTGGGTGTGGTGGCGATCCTGCTCGGCATCATCTTCGAGAAGCAGAACATCGCCTTCATGGTGGGCCTGGCATTCTCCATCGCGGCCAGCTGCAACTTCCCGGTGCTGTTCCTCTCCATGTACTGGAAAGGCCTGAGCACCCGTGGTGCGCTGTTCGGCGGCGCGCTGGGCCTGGTTACCGCGCTGGTGCTGACCATCATCAGCCCGACCGTGTGGGTCGACGTGTTCGGCTACGCCGAGGCGATCTTCCCCTACAAGTATCCGGCGCTGTTCTCGATGATCGCGGCCTTCATCGGCATCTGGTTCTTCTCGGTCACCGACAAGTCCACGCGTGCGGGTGAGGAGCGCGAGCGCTTCTTCGCCCAGTTCGTTCGTTCGCAGACCGGCCTGGGTGCTACCGGCGCCGTCGCTCACTGACGATCGTTCGCGACACAGCAAAGGGCAGCCCTCGGGCTGCCCTTTTTCATTGCTACCCGCTCGCCGCGACCCGCCGGTCAGCCCCCTGGGCCGGGGTTTGCCAGCGACATTCATCGTCCTGATGGATGCCGGTTCGGGCTGGCTCATTCGCTAGACTCGCTGCCATTACCGAACCAAAGAAGGCAGCAGAACGATGCACAATCGCATGATGGTCACAGGTGCCGGCTCCGGACTCGGGCGCGAGATCGCCCTGCGCTGGGCACGCGATGGCTGGCAACTGGCGCTCTCCGATGTCAACGAGGCCGGGCTGGAGCAGACCCTGAAGATGGTTCGCGAGGCCGGCGGCGATGGCTTCAGCATGCGCTGCGACGTGCGCGACTACAGCCAGTTGGTCGCCTTCGCCCAGGCCTGCGAGGAGAAGCTCGGCGGCATCGACATCGTGGTCAACAACGCCGGCGTGGCATCGGGCGGCTTCTTCGACGAGCTGTCGCTGGAAGACTGGGACTGGCAGATCGCGATCAACCTGATGGGGGTAGTCAAGGGCTGCAAGGCCTTCCTGCCGCTGGTGCAGAAGAGCAAGGGCAAGATCATCAACATCGCCTCCATGGCCGCGCTGATGCAGGCGCCGGGGATGAGCAACTACAACGTCGCCAAGGCCGGCGTGGTGGCGCTGTCGGAGAGCCTGCTGGTGGAACTGCGCCAGGCCGAGGTGGGCGTGCACGTGGTCTGCCCCTCGTTCTTCCAGACCAACCTGCTGGACTCCTTCCGTGGCCCGACGCCTAACGTCAAAGCGCAGATCGGCAAGCTGCTGGAGTCCTCGCCGATCACCGCGGCGGATATCGCCGACTACATCCACCAGCAGGTCGGCAAGGGCGAGTTCATGATCCTGCCGCATGACGAGGGCCGCAAGGCCTGGAAGGTCAAGCAGCAGAACCCGCAGGCCATCTACGACGAGATGGCGTTGCTGGCGGAGAAGAAGCGCAGCAAGAGCAAGGCGCTCTAGCGTCGAAAGGACCATGGCCGGGCGGCGTGTCCTGCAGGGGCCACGGCATGGCGTTGGCGGCCACGCGGGCCATGCGGCATGCGAACCGGCCCGGTTGCCCGAAGGCCGGCCGGGGAGTAGGGTTGCCTGTCCGGCTTTTGTCGTAACCCCATGGATTGCTTGTGAAATTTCCATCCCGCGGATTCCTGATGCTGGCGCTGGTGCTGGCTGCGATCAACCTGCGCCCCGGCATCACCTCGTTCGCGCCGCTGATCGAGCGCATCGCCGAGGAACTCGAACTCTCCCGCGGGTTGATCAGCCTGACCACTGCATTGCCGGTGCTGCTCATGGGCGTGCTGGCGCCGCTGGCGCCGCGCCTGGCGGTGCGCTTCGGCCTGGAGCGCAGCATCGCCCTCTGCCTCGGCCTGATCGGTGCGGCGCTGCTGCTGCGGCTGTTCGGCCATAGTGCCGGCGTGCTGATCACCACCGCCGCGCTGGTCGGCGCCGGGATCGCCGTGGCCGGGCCGCTGCTGTCGGGCTTCATCAAGCGCCACTTTCTCGAACGCATGGGCCAGACCGCGGCCTGGTACTCGCTGAGCATGGCGGTCGGCGGCACCCTCGGCGTGGTGCTGACGGCACCGGCGACCGAGGCGCTGGACCAGCGTTGGACCTGGGGGCTGGCGCTCTGGGCGCTGCCGGCGCTGGCTGCGTTGCTGATCTGGCTGCGTTTGCCGAACCGACCGGAGGCGGCCAGCGACAGCCGTGCCGGGCTGCCCTGGAGGGAGCCGCGTGCCTGGTTGATCAGCTTCTACTTCGCGCTGCAGGCCGGGCTGTTCTACGCCCTGGCCACCTGGCTGGTGGCGCGCTATCACGAGGCCGGCTACAGCCTGCTGCGCAGCAATGCCTTCTTCAGCGGTTTCATGCTCATCGGTCTGCCGAGCGCGTTCATCATGCCCTGGCTGGCGCAGCGCCTGGGCAAGCGTCACCTGCTGATGGCCGCCTGCGGCGTGCTGGCGACGGTATGCCTGGCGCTGATCGCGTTGTTGCCGACCTGGCAGCCGCTGCTGGTCTGCATGTTGCTCGGGGTGGCGCTGAACGGGACGTTTTCGCTGTCGTTGATCTTGCCGATGTACGAGGCGAGCACGCCGCTGGCGGTCAGCCGGCTGACTGCGATGATGCTCTGCACCGGCTACTGCCTGGCCTGCCTGACGCCCGTGCTGGCTGGGCTCGGGCGCGATCTGGCCGGCGACTACCGCCTGCCGTTCCTGGTGCTGATGGGCATGGCGGTCGTCATGGCGCTGCTGGCCCTGCGGTTGCGCCCGCGGCCGGCGACGGGCTGAAGACGCCAGGGCTGTGGCCTGCTTCACCTCTTCCCAACCCGCGGATGACCGCGTCGCCGCGCTGTGTTAGAAAGCCGCGGTCTTCCTCCCCCAGCCGCACCGGAGTTTCGCGTGGAGTCTGAATCCATCGTCTATGGCTGCATCCGCGATTGGCCATCCGCCGACCCCGAGCAATGCCGCCAGCGCCGGGCGAACAATCGCGCCGCCTTGCAGGCGTTGCCGCAGGGCGAGGCCTGGCCGTTCATCGGGCGCGAGATGTTTTCCTTCTGCGGCGACGAGGAACTGGGCCTGTACCAGACCCAGGTGATCCATTTCGGCGCCAGCTACCGGGCCATCGAATACGAATGGTCGCTCTGGGTCCAGCGTTTCGAGGCGCTGCTCAAGCAGCTGTACTGGAGCAGCGCGGTGGTGCACCTGGAAACCGAGCTCAACGGTACCCACACCTTCCGCTGGGAGACCGAGACGGGCACCCACAGCCCGCAGCAGAGCGACCTGCGCATGCGCTGCGCCTGGGAGCGCGAGAGCGGCCTGTTCGGCTGAGTCAGTCGTCGAGCCATTCCCGGGGCACGTCGCGCTTGAGCGCCAGCTGGCACTGCTGGCTGGCGACGTCGAAGACGATCACCGCCTGGCCCTTGTCTAGGGCCCGCCGCACGCGCTCAACGCGGGTCTGCAGCGGCGTTTCGTCGCCGTTGTCGGTGCCGTCGCGGGTGACGAAGTCTTCGATGAGGCGGGTCAGGGTGTCCGGTTCGAGCTGGTCGTGGGGAATGAGCATGGCGTGTCTTTCAAATGAATTGGGTAAGGCGCATGGCATCGAAGCCGGCCCAGGTGCATGTCGTTCGGACAAGCACAGAGAGTACGTTGTAGGAGCGCGCCATGCGCGCGAATCGCGGGCGTGGCCCGCTCCTGCATGTGATCCTGCATCCGGTTCGTGGCCTTAACGGCATTACGGCCTCGGTGGCGCTACGACGCGCCACCTTGCAGGTAGCTGTCCAGGCAAGCATACAGCTGCTGGCTCTCCAGCGGCTTGCCGATGAACTCGTTCATCCCTGACGCCAGTCCCTGCTGGCGATGCTCGGCGAGCACGTGTGCGGTCACCGCGACGATCGGAACCGCCGGCAACTGACGCTCCAGCTCCAGGTTGCGGATCTGCCGGCTGGCCTCGAAGCCGTCGACTTCCGGCATTTCGCAATCCATCAGGATCAGCTGCACGGCAGCGGGGTCGCGCCGGTAGATGTCCACCGCCTGACGGCCGTTGTCGGCGAGTTGTACGGTATAACCGCGCTTCTTCAGCAGGCCGCGGACCACCATCTGGTTCACCGGGTTGTCCTCGGCGACGAGGATGCACGGCTCCTGGAGGGTGGCCGGCAACGCCTCGCTCGGTGTGCCCGATGGCTGTTCAGGCATGTCCTGATAGAGCATCTGCAGGGCGGCGCGCAATGACGAACTCTGCAACGGTAGCGGCAGGCTGACCAGGCGCAGCCCCGGCGGAATGGGCGGTTGCTCGTGGATCGGCGGGTAGAGCATGAGCACACGCTGGCCGGGTTCCAGATGGGGGCGCAGGCGTTCCAGCCAGTCGGTCGGCGTGCCGGGCCAAGGCGCCAGCAAGACCAGCAGCGGTGGCGCCGTGTAGTCGCTGAGGTAGTCCGGCAGGCGTTGCGGCGTCTGGCAACGCTCGGTGCGCATGCCCCAGCGGCGCAGCAGATGGCTCACCGCCTCCAGGCCCGGTACGTCCTGCGAGGCGAGCAGCGCCGGGCGGCCGGCCAGCAGCAGTGCCAGCGGGTCTTCCACGTCCAGGGCGGCATGCAGCGGAATCTCGAAGCAGAAGCGGCTGCCGCGCCCCGGGGTGCTCTGTACCTCGATATGGCCCTGCATCATTTCCACCAGTTCCTTGCTGATCGCCAGTCCCAGCCCGCTGCCGCCATAGCGCCGGGTGGTGCTGGAGTCGCCCTGGGAGAAGGACTCGAACAGCTGGGCCAGTACCTCCTGGCGCATGCCGATACCGCTGTCGCTGATGCAGAACACCAGGCGCGGATCGCCGTTCTCGGTCTTGCGGCAGGACACCTCCAGCACCACATGGCCCTGTTCGGTGAATTTCAGCGCATTGCTCAGCAGGTTCATCAAGATCTGCTTGAGCCGTGTCGGGTCGCCGCGAATTCGCCGTGGCACGCCGGCTTCCAGGCTCACGTGCAGGTTCAGCTGTTTCTCCAGCGCCTGCGCGGTGAACAGGCTGATGGTCTCGGAGATCAGCGCTTCCAGATCGAATTCGATGTGTTCGAGGCTGAGTTTGCCGGAGCCGATGCGCGCGTAGTCGAGGATGTCGTTGATCACCGCCATCAGCGAATGACCGGAACTGGAGATGGTGTCCAGATAGAAGCGCTGGCTGCGGTCCAGCGGCGTTTCGCGCAGCAGTTGCAGCATGCCGAGCACGCCATTGAGCGGGGTGCGGATCTCGTGGCTCATCTTGGCCAGGAAGCGGCTCTTGGCCTCGTTCTCGCTGGCGGCGCGCTCGGCGGCCTGGCGCGAGCGATAGCCCTCCTCCTTGAGCAGGTTGATGCGGTCGGCCAGGCCGATGGACAGCGTGATCAGCTCGAAGGTGACGCCCGCCTTGACGATCGCCGAGCCGTACAGACCGAATGCCTCGAAGCCCAGCGAGCCGGCGGTGACGAGGATGAACGAGGCCAGCAGCACGCCCCAGGCCAGGGTGTAGTAGAGCCCGTAGCGCACGCCCCGGCGCCAGACGAAGGCGCCGCTGAACAGCAAGCCGACCGAGGTGACGATCACCGTGATGCTGGCGAGGATGCTCCAGTGCTGCACGTCCAGCATCAGTCCGGAAAGCATGCAGGTCAGGGCCAGCAGCAAGGACACGCGCAGGGTGAGGTCGAGCCGGGGGAACAGCTCACGGGTGTGCAGGAAGTGGCGGCTGAACTGGAACGCGATCAGGCAGTGGCTGAACATCAGCGCATAGATGCCCAGCGACACCACTGCGTTGCCGGAGCCCAGCCACTTGATCAGCAGGCCGTCGAAGGCGAGCGCGAACAGCCCGACGTTGAGGTTGTAGACCAGGTACCAGAAGTACGACGGTTCGCGCAGCGAGACGAACAGGAACAGGTTGTAGCAGAACATGGCGAACAAGACGCCGTAGAAGGCCCCGCTGATCCCGCTCAGGTCCTCCTGCAGCGAAGCGCTGGCGGCGTAGGTGCTGAAGTAGAGGGGAACATAGAGCGTGCTGGTGGTCTTAATCCGCAGCAGCAGCGTCGTCTCGCCCGGGGGCAGTTCCACCGGGAACCAGAAGTTGCCGACTTTCACCGGCCGCTGCGAGAAGGGGTACTCATCGCCGGAGAGCTGGCTGCTGAAACTGCCGTCAGGGTATTGCAGGAAGAGTTCGATGTGGTCGAGCAGCGGGTAGTTGATCTCGATGAAGCCCCCGAGCGGCTCTTGGAGGCGGTTGTCGAGCGAGGTGCGCAGCCACCAGGTCGAGCGGTTCTTGCCTTCGTTGACATGGGCGCGCCGCACCTGCTGGAAGCGCTGCTCGGGGAGCGCCAGGACTTCCTCGACCTGCAACTCGCCGTTCGGGTCCTCCAGGTAGCGGGTGCCGCTGCCGAGTGCCTGGCGGGTATCGAGCGAATCGAGGGCGACGGGTGCGAAGGCCCACGCCTGAACCGACAGGCAGCAGAGCAGCAGAGCCAGGCATAAACGCGACAACATGGTCGAATCCGGAAGGGGCAGCCCATGTGGGGACAGGGCGGCACTGTTATTGGAGCGGTGGCGATACCGACTCCTTCAGGGCTCATGTCGAGCCTCCAGACGTGCCGCACCTCCTTGTCCGGTAACTTTGCCCAGTTGCGCGCCGGCCAGCAAGCTTTGCCTGCGCGAAGACGGCGGCTCGTCACGCAAGCGGTGCGCTTCAGTTCCGCTTGTCGTCCTGCTGGCGGCCGACCAGGCTGTCCACCGCCGGCACGCGGGTGTCGTTCTCCATCTGCGCGTCGTGCTCCAGCTGGTGGCTGAAGCGCTCGAGCGAGTCCTGGGTGTGCTGGGCGTCGCTGGCGAATACCGGCTGGCTGAGCATGTAGCCGCAGAGCAGGCGGCTCATCGCCGCCAGGCTGTCGATATGGGTGCGCTCGTAGCCGTGGGTGGCGTCGCAGCCGAAGGCCAGCAGCGCGGTGCGGATGTCGTGGCCGGCCTCGATCGCCGACTGGGCATCGCTGTGGTAGTAGCGGAACAGGTCGCGGCGCACGGCGATCTCATGTTCGCCGGCGAGCTTGAGCAGGTGGCGCGAGAGATGGAAATCGTAGGGGCCGCCGGAATCCTGCATGGCCACGGTCACCGCATGCTCGCTGGAGGCCTGGCCCTTGGCCGCGGGGGCGATGTCGATGCCGACGAATTCACTGACGTCCCAGGGCAGCGCGCCGGCCGCGCCGGAACCGGTCTCCTCGGTGATGGTGAACAGCGGGTGGACGTCGATCGGCGGTTCGCGGCCGCTTTCGACGATGGCCTTGAGCGCTGCCAGCAGCGCGGCGACGCCGGCCTTGTCGTCCAGGTGGCGGGCGCTGATGTAGCCGTTCTCGGTGAACTCCGGCATCGGGTCGAAGGCGACGAAATCGCCGACGTTCACGCCCAGCGCGCAGGTTTCGGCGCGGCTGTAGGTATAGGCGTCCAGGCGCAGCTCGACGTGGTCCCAGCTGACCGGCGCCTCGTCCACCGCGGTGTTGAAGGCATGCCCCGAGGCCAGCAGCGGCAATACGCTGCCGCGGATCACGCCGCTGTCGGTGAACACGCTGACGCGGCTGCCCTCGGCGAAGCGGCTCGACCAGCAGCCGACCGGGGCGAGGCCGAGGCGGCCGCTGTCGTAGACCTCGCGGACGATGGCGCCGATGGTGTCCAGGTGCGCGGCCACCGCCCGGTCCGGGCTGTAGCGGCGGCCCTTGAGCGTGGCGCGGATGGTGCCGCGGCGGGTCAGTTCGAAGGGGATGCCCAGCTCCTTCAGGCGTTCGGCGACGTAGCGCACGATGGTGTCGGTGAAGCCGGTGGGACTGGGGATGGCGAGCATTTCCAGCAGCACGCGCTGCAGGTAGTTGAGATCGGGCTCGGGCAATTTCGCGGTCATGAATTCTCCCGTGGGTGGCGGTAGGGCGGCCACCTTCGCGTTCGCTGGGACATGAGCGGGCGGCCGCAGCCGCCCGGAGGCCGGTTCAGCCGGCGTTGTGGCTGAGCGGGAAGAGCAGGTCGATGAAGCGTTCGGCGGTCGGCTGCGGATGGTGATTGGCCAGCCCGACGCGCTCGTTGGCTTCGATGAACACGTAGTCCGGCTGGTCCGCCGCCGGCACCAGCAGGTCCAGCCCGACCACCGGGATGTCCAGGGCGCGGGCGGCGCGCACTGCGGCGTCGGCCAGCTCCGGATGCAACTGCGTGGTGACGTCTTCCAGGGTGCCGCCGGTGTGCAGGTTGGCGGTACGCCGCACTGCCAGGCGCTGGCCCTCGGGCAGCACGCTGTCCAGCTCGAGCCCGGCGTCGCGCAGGCAGCGCCGGGTTTCCTCGTCCAGCGGGATGCGGCTTTCGCCGCCGGTGGCGGCCTGGCGGCGCCGGCTCTGGGTTTCGATCAGCGCGCCGATGCTGTTGCGGCCGTCGCCGATCACTTCGGCCGGGCGGCGGATCGCGGCGGCGACCACTTCGTAGCCGATCACCACGATGCGCAGATCCAGGCCGGGATGGAAACTCTCCAGCAGCACACGGCTGTCGTATTGGCGTGCGCGGTGGATCGCCTGCTCCATGTCCTCGGCATCGCGCAGGTCGACCGCCACGCCCAGGCCCTGTTCGCCGTCGACCGGCTTGACCACCACGCTGCCGTGCTCGGCGAGAAAGGTCGCGTTGTCCGCGGCGCTGCCGGCCAGTTGCTGGGCCGGCAGGCGGATGCCGGCCTGGGACAGGGTGCGGTGGGTCAGGCGCTTGTCCTGGCAGAGGGTCATGCTCACCGCCGAGGTCAGGTCCGACAGCGACTCGCGGCAGCGCACCCGGCGCCCGCCCTGGGTCAGGGTGAACAGGCCGGCCTCGGCGTCGTCGATACTGATCTCGATACCGCGGCGGCGCGCCTCGTCGACGATGATCCGCGCGTAGGGATTGAGCTCGGCCTCCGGACCGGGGCCGAGGAACAGCGGCTGGTTGAAGCTGTTCTTGCGCTTGACGGTGAAGGTCGGCAGGTCGCGAAAGCCCAGCTTGGCGTACAACGCCTTGGCCTGGTGGTTGTCGTGCAGCACCGACAGGTCGAGGTAGGCCAGGCCGCGGCCCATGTAATGCTCGACCAGGTGGCGCACCAGCGCCTCGCCGACGCCCGGGCGCGGGCAGTTGGCCGAGACCGCCAGACACCAGAGGCTGGAGCCGTTCTCCGGATCGTTGAAGGCGCGGTGATGGTCGATGCCCATGACGCTGCCGATGATCTGTCCGCAACTCTCGTCCTCGGCCAGCCAGTACACCGGCCCGCCCTGGTCGCGCGGTGTGCACAGCGCCGGGTCGACCGGCAGCATGCCGCGCGACTGGTAGAGGCAGTTGATCGCCGCCCAGTCGGCTTCGCTCTGCACCCGGCGTACGACAAAGCCGCGGAAGCTGCGGCGCGCCGGACGGTAGTCGGTGAACCACAGGCGCAGGGTGTCGGAGGGGTCGAGGAACAGCTGCTGTGGCGCGTAGGCCAGTACCTGGTGCGGGGCGGCGACGTAGAGGGCGATGTCGCGTTCGCCGGCTTGCTCGTTGAGCAGGTCGGCGGCGAGCCGCGCCGGGTCGGAATAGGTATGCCCGACCAGGATGCGGCCCCAGCCGCAATGCAGGGTCACCGGCCCGCAAGGTTCTTCCTGGCCGTCTTCGGCGAAGCGTGCCTGCAGTCGCTGGTAGGTCGGTGTCTGTCCGCGCAACAGACGCTGGCCGTAGGCTTGGGACTTCTGCATGGTGCTTTCCTTACGTTGCAAGGTTCACGACCCCATGGGGCGTGAGTCCTTAGAGCCCTTGTTCGCTCAACCAAAGGTTGACCGCCGCCAGTTGCCAGAGTTTTGAGCCGCGCAGCGGGGTGAGCTGGCCATCCGGATCGGCCAGCAGCTTTTCCAACGCCTGCGGGTCGTACAGCCCGCGTTCCTGGCTCGGGTCGAGCAGCAGTTCGCGCACCCAGTCGAGGGTCGCGCCCTGCAGGTGCTTGAGCCCCGGCACCGGGAAATAGCCCTTGGGCCGGTCGATCACCTCGGCCGGGATCACCTGGCGCGCGGCTTCCTTGAGCACGTACTTGCCGCCGTCAGGCAGCTTGAACTTCGCCGGGATGCGTGCCGACAGTTCGGCCACGCGGTAATCGAGGAACGGCGTGCGCGCCTCCAGGCCCCAAGCCATGGTCATGTTGTCCACGCGCTTGACCGGGTCATCGACCAGCATGATCGTGCTGTCGATGCGCAGCGCCTTGTCCACCGCGGCCTCGGCGCCGGGCTGGGCGAAGTGGCGGCGGACGAAGTCGCCGGAGAAATCGCCCTGCACCCACTGCCGCTGCATGGTCGCGGCGTACTCCTCGTAGCTGCGGTCGCGGAACGCGGCGAGGTAGGCGGCCACCGGATCCTCGGCGCCATCCACCAGCGGATACCAGTGGTAGCCGGCGAACAGCTCGTCGGCGCCCTGGCCGCTCTGCACCACCTTGCAGTGCTTGGCCACTTCCCGCGAGAGCAGGTAGAAGGCGATGCAGTCGTGGCTGACCATCGGCTCGCTCATCGCCTGGAAAGCGGCCGGCAGCTGCTCGAGGATTTCCTTTTCCTGGATGCGCAGCTGGTGATGGCGGGTGTTGTAGTGCTTGGCGATGATGTCCGAGTACTTGAACTCGTCGCCGCGCTCGCCGCCGGCGTCTTCGAAGCCGATGGAGAAGGTCAACAGGTTGTCGGCGACGCCGGCTTCGCGCAGCAGGCCGACCAGCAGGCTGGAATCGACCCCGCCGGAAAGCAGCACGCCGACGTCCACCGCGGCGCGCTGACGAATCGCCACCGCTTCGCGCATCGTGTCCAGGGTCAGGCGCTTCCAGTCCTCGAAGCCGTAGTCGCGCTCGTCTTCGCGGGCACCGAACTGCAGCTCCCACCAGCGCTCGGTGGTGGTCGTGCCGTCGGCGGCGACGCGCATCCAGCTGGCCGGTGGCAGCTTCTCGATGCCGGCGATCAGCGTGTCTGGCGCCGGTACCACGGCGTGGAAGCTCATGTAGTGATTCAGCGCCACCGGGTTCAGCACGCCGGCGATATCGCCGCCCTTGAGCAGCGCCGGCAGCGCGGAGGCGAAGCGCAGGCGCTGGTCGCTGCGCGACAGGTACAGCGGCTTGACGCCGAGGCGGTCGCGGGCGATGAACAGCTGCTGGCGGTCGCGCTCCCAGATGGCGAAGGCGAACATGCCGTTCAGGCGCGGCAGCAGCGCCTCGCCCCAGGCGTGGTAGCCCTTGAGCAGCACCTCGGTATCGCCCCCGGAGAAGAAGCGATAGCCGAGGCCTTCGAGCTCCGCGCGCAGTTCGGGGTAGTTGTAGATGGCGCCGTTGAAGACCATCGACAGGCCGAGGGCCGAGTCGATCATCGGCTGGCCGGAGGCCTCGCACAGGTCCATGATCTTCAGCCGTCGATGGCCCAGGGCCAGCGGGCCCTGGCTGTGGAAGCCGCACGCATCGGGGCCGCGCGCGGTCAGGTGTTGGGTGATGCGTTCAATCGCGGCCAGGTCGGCCGGTTGGTTGTCGAAACGAAGTTCTCCAGCTATGCCACACATAAGGTCCTTACCGGTTTTGCCGTTGGGGAGTGTGACTGGCGGGTCGAGCACGAAGTTCAGGTTTTCGCGCGGTTGCGCTTCGCCCGCTTCGCATCGGCCAGTCAGCTTTTACACCAAAACAAATAAATGCCCTTACGTCAAAGCCGGTAACGGCCGGCGATCGGTGTTGCGGCGGATCGCCCGCAAGCGGGCTCCTACAAGTCCTGGGTTTCAGCGAACGCGTGGTGGGCTGAAGCCCACCCTGGACCACCATATCGCCTCAGGCCATTCCCCTCAGATAAGCAACATGTGCACACCGACCTGTAGGAGCCGGGGGGACGCCGAGTCCTTGCCGGCGATCATCGGCGCTGCGGCGGATCGCCAGCAAGCTCCTCTGAACGGCATTACGGTTTCAGGCGTAGGGCGGGTTGCAACCCGCCGAACGGGGTTCGCACCACACCCGGGCAAAGCCGGAACGGAGTACTCGATGCTTTCGCGGGGCCGGGTTCGCGCGCAGGGCGCGCTCCTACAGGAACCTGCCCCCCTGTTTGCTGCGCGACGGCGCTGCATGCCTTCAGCGCGCATGCCGCAGGCTTTCCACCGCCAGCTCCAGCGCCTTGCGCATGTCCAGCCGCGCCGAGCGGCCGACGTCGCGGTCGTCGAGCCGGTCGTTGCGTTCCGACGGCAGGATCGGCGCCGTCAGGTCGTCGGCCTCGGCCGGCTCGAAATCCGAATCGCGACCGATGGTCATGGCGCTGCGCCGCAGCAGCTCGCGTACCTGCTCCGGTTCCAGGTGCGGGTTGATCGACAACATCGCCGCCACCGTGCTGGCCACCAGCGGCGTGGCGTAGGAGGTGCCGCAGTGCACTGCGCCGCGCTGATCGGCATCCAGGGTCGCCGCGCGAATGCAGGCCGCCGCGGTGATGTCGACGCGCATGTCGAGGTTGGACGAGGCGCGCTTGGTGGTGTACTGCGGATGCTCCACCGGCACGTCCTGGCGCCGGCTGCGCTGGTGGCCGCCGACCACCAGCAACTGCTCGGTGACGAACGAGGAGGGCAGTCGGTAGTCGTCGCGCCCGGAGCGGGCCGAGCCGTTGCCCGCCGAATTGACGACCAGCACGTCGGGATGCTCGCGGCGTAGCCAGAGGAAGAATTCCTCCAGCAGTTCTTCGTAGCCGCTCATGGCGATGCCCGAGCGCAGCAGCGAATCCACCGGCTCGCCGTCGACGTCCACCGTGCCGATGCGGTGCAGGCCCCAGCTCCAGTTCAGTATCCGCACGCCGTCTTCCACCAGGTTGACCGAGGCCGCGACCTTGGCGGCGATGCCACTGCCGGAATTGGGCTCGACGATCACTTCGAAGCCGGGGCCGACGTCGTCCAGCGCGCTGAGAAAGCCGCTGTCGCGGGCATCGGCGGCGCGTGCGGCGAGGATGCCGGCGACGCTGCTGCCATGGCTGTCGGGTTTGTCCGCGTCGCGCGCGTACAGGCAGGTGCGGCCTTTGCCGGGGTCGCACGGCTGCAGGTAGCCGGCGAAATTCGGCGCGTCGAAATCCACCGCGCGCTCGATCACGCCGATGCGCACCGCTTCGGTATCTATCGGCACGCGCTTGGCCGGGATGCGTGCGCGGTAGTAGTCCACCGCGTCGAGAAAGCGGTTGGCCGCCCATTCGCGATTCTGCGAGTGCTCGCGCCCGGTTTCCTGCTCGCCGCCTTCGGTAGCGGTTTCCTCGATCACCACGGCATCGACGCCGACCTCGTTGCCCAGGCGCAGCAGCATGGCGTCGCGCTCGGTGAGGTTCGCCACCGGCAGGCGCAGCTGGTAGGTGTTGAGCGGCGCGATGGCGCCCACCACCTTCGCGCCGTATTTCTCCGCCAGTCGCCGAGCGGTCTCCAGGCCGTCCTGGTCTTCCTCGACGATCAGGCTGACCAGGTCGAGGTAGGTGCTCAGCCCATCCATGTTCTCGGCGACCTCGTCGGCCGTGGCTGCGAGTACGTGGCTGCGGCCGAGCGAGAGCCACACCGGGTTGCTGCGCTGGCCGTCGTGCTCCAGCCACAGCGGCCCGCTCCGGTGTTCGGCGGCGGGCAGGCTCAGGCGCAGACGATCGCCGTCGCGCTCGACCCGCTCGGTGGGCAGCGGCTCACCGGCCAGTCGCAGGCGGACCGGCGCCTCGGGCAGGCCGCTGGCGTGCAGGCACCAGGTCAGTCGATCGTGGGCGAACAGATCGCCGCAGCGCTGCAGCTCGGTGATGCGCAGGGCCTCTTCGGCGAATGCCGGCGCGCAGGCCAGCGTGCCCAGCAGGCAGACGACGGCGCCGCGCATGTTCAGCGCCGACGCAGGTAATGCACGCTGAACAGGCCGCGCGGGTCGGTCCACTGGCCGCTGCAGTCGAAGCCGGCCGCATGGGCCAGCGCGGCGAAGGACTCGAGGGTGTACTTGTAGGAGTTCTCGGTGTGCAGGCTCTCGCCGGCGGCGAAATGAAAGTGCCGGCCTTCGATGGCCACCTCCTGCGCGGCAGGGCTGACCAGGTGCATCTCGATACGCGATTCGGCCTCGTTGAAGAAGGCGCGATGGACGAAGCGCGAGGGCTCGATGTCGCTGTCCAGCTCGTTGCGGATGCGTTGCAAAAGGTTGAGGTTGAAGGCCGCGGTGGCCTGGGCGCGGTCGTTGTAGGCGGCTTCGAGCACGTCGAGCTCCTTGATCAGGTCGACGCCGATGAGCAGGCCGCCGCCCTGCGGCAGCACGTCGTGCAGGCGGCGCAGGAACTGCGCGGCTTCGGCCGGGGTGAAGTTACCGATGCTCGAGCCGGGGAAGAACACCAGCGGGTGCTCGCTGGAAAAGTCGTCCGGCAGGTTCAGCCCGTGGGAGAAGTCGGTGCAGGCCGCGTGCACCTCCAGCCAGGGGTAGTCGGCCGCCAGGCGCTGGGTGCTGGAGAGCAGGAAGTCCTCGGAGATGTCGATGCCCAGGTAGCTCGCCGGATGCAGCGCCTCGAGCAGCAGGCGCACCTTGCGGCTGGCGCCGCTGCCCAGCTCGATCAGGTCGGCATGGGGGCCGGCGATGTCGAGGATGTCGTTGGCGGCGCTGGCGAGGATCTGCTCCTCGGTGCGGGTGAGGTAGTACTCCGGCTGCCGGCAGATCTGCTCGAAAAGCTCCGAGCCGTGGCGATCGTAGAAGAACTTCGGTGAAATACGTTTCGGCGTGGCGGCGAACCCGGCCAGGGCTTCGTCGCGCAGCGAGGCTTCATGGGGTTGCTGCAGCTGATCGTGGAAATGGATGGCCAGCGCCATGTTCAAAGCCCCCTGGCCAGGCGCAGCCCGGCGAACTGCCAGCGCATCGCCGGCTGGAAGAAGTTGCGATAGGTGACCCGCATGTGCGATTCCGGGGTGGCGCAGCAGCCCCCGCGCAGCACCATCTGGCCGGACATGAACTTGCCGTTGTATTCGCCCAGGCAGCCCTCCAGCGGGCGGAAGCCGGGGTAGGGCAGGTAGGCGCTGGCGGTCCATTCCCAGACGTCGCCGAACAGTTGCAGCGGGCCGCCATGCCCCGGTACGGCGGCGACGGGCTGCAGGTAATCGCTTTCCAGGAAGTTGCCGCGCAGCGGTTGATCCGCCGCCGCCAGCTCCCATTCGGCCTCGCTGGGCAGGCGTGCACCGGCCCAGCGCGCATAGGCATCGGCCTCGTAGTAGCTGACGTGGCAGACCGGTGCTTCCAGGTCCAGCGGCCGCAGCCCGCCGAGGGTCATCTCGTGCCAGGCGTCGTCCGCGTGCAGCCAGTACAACGGCGCGTGCCAGCCGGCCCGCTGGATCAGCTCCCAGCCATCGGCCAGCCACAGCTCGGGGCGGGCGTAGCCGCCGTCGGCGATGAACGACAGGTACTCGGCGTTGCTCACCAGGCGTCCGGCCAGCTGGAAATCCTCGACGAACTGGCGGTGCCGCGGCCTCTCGCAATCGAAGGCGAAATCGCCGCCGGGGTGGCCGATGTGCTGAACGCCGCCGGCGTACGCGTACCAGCGCGGCCGCTCCGCGGCTGGGTGCCGGGGCGGCTGGAGGTCGGCCCGGTAGACCGGGTGCATCGGGTTCTGCGCGAGGATGTGCTTGATGTCCATCAGCAGCAGTTCCTGATGCTGCTGCTCGTGCTGCAGGCCCAGGTCGACGCGGCGGACGATCTCGCCAGCCTGTTCGCGTGGCGGGTTGCTCAGCAGTTCGGCCATCGCCTGGTCGACATGCAGGCGGTAGTGATAGATCTCCTCCACCCCCGGGCGCGACAGCACGCCGCGCCGGGCCCGCGGGAACGGCGTGCCGTGGGTTTCGTAGTAGGAATTGAACAGATGGTCGTAGGCCTCGTTGAGCCGTCGGTAACCGGGCAGGTAGGGCAGCAGCAGGAAGGTCTCGAAGAACCAGCTGACGTGGGCCAGGTGCCATTTCGGCGGGCTGACTTCGGGGGTGCTCTGGATGACGTAGTCCTCGACCTGCAACGGTGCGCAGATCGTCTCGCTGGCGGCGCGCACCTGTCGATAGCGCTGCAACAGGTGATCGAGTTCGGCAAGTGCCGGCTGCTGTTTCGGCTGGTATGCCAGATTGCCCATGGGCGTCCCCTTGTCCAAGTTTCAGCGGCCGAAACCACCTCCTATAGCGACCCGAAGCGCAACGTAAAAGTTTCGGCCGGCACCCGGCTGGTGCGAGACGCGGGACAGGCCGCGACCGGCATCAGTAGTTCGGGGTGGTTTCCGGAATGGCGCTGGCGTCGGCGATGAACGGCATGCTCCAGGGTTCCAGGGCGCAGCCCTTGTCGATCAGCTCCTGGCGGGTCTGCTCGATCACCTGGGCCATGCGTGCCGGGTCGGCGTAGTCGCGCACCTGCGGCACCCGCACCAGCTCCTCGCCGCTGCCGCTCATCACGGTGAAGCCGAAGCTGTCGTCCTCGGGATTGGCGCTGGTGACGCAACCGCAGGGCAGGAAGGCCTCGGCAGCCAGTTGCATGGCGTTGTCGAGGCTGAGCGGGGTGGTGGTCATGGTCGTCTCCGTTGCGGGCTGTGCGACGGTTGACCCCCGCGCGCCGGAGCCGTTTCCGCGCCACCGACGGGCTGTCGCTTGTGCAGCGGCAGCGGCGGCACCATATTCGACGCATGAGCATGCCTTCCCCCGATCCGCTGAACGCCTTCCACCCGGCGGTGGCCGGCTGGTTCGCGCGCAGTTTTCCCGCGCCGACGCCGGCCCAGGCCGCCGCCTGGCCGCTGATCCGCGCCGGGCGTTCGACCCTGGTGGCGGCGCCCACCGGCTCGGGCAAGACGCTGACGGCCTTCCTCGCCGCCATCGACCAACTGGTGCGGCAGGGCCTGGCCGAGGGCGGGTTGGCCGATGCCACCACGGTGCTCTACGTCTCGCCGCTCAAGGCCTTGTCCAACGATATCCACGTCAACCTGGAGGCGCCGCTGGCCGGGATCGGCGCGGAGCTGGCGCGCCTGGGCCTGCCGCCACTGGAAATCCGCGCCGCGGTGCGCACCGGCGATACGCCGCAGGCCGAGCGCGCGGCGCTGCGCAAGCGGGTGCCGCATATCCTGGTGACCACGCCGGAGTCGCTCTACGTGCTGCTCGGCTCGGACTCCGGCCGGCAGATGCTGGCGCAGGTGCAGAGCGTGATCGTCGACGAGATCCACGCCATCGCCGGCAACAAGCGCGGCAGCCACCTGGCGCTGTCGCTGGAGCGCCTGGAGGCGCTCTGCGGCCGGCCGCTGGTGCGGGTTGGGCTGTCGGCGACGCAGAAGCCGATCGAGGCCGTCGCACAGTTCCTGGTCGGTAGCGGCCGCGCCTGCGAGATCGTCGACATCGGCCATGGCCGCGCCCGCGACCTGGCGCTGGAGGTGCCGCCGGTGCCGCTGGAAGCGGTGATGAGCAACGACGCCTGGGAGCTGGTCTACGATCGTCTCGCCGCACTGGCCGGCGAGCACCGCACCACGCTGGTCTTCGTCAACACCCGGCGCATGGCCGAGCGCGCCGCGCGGCACCTGTCCGAACGCCTGGGCAGTACGGTGGTGGCCGCGCACCATGGCAGCCTGGCGCGCGAGCAGCGGCTGGATGCCGAGCAGAAGCTCAAGCGCGGCGAACTGCGGGTGCTGGTGGCCACCGCCTCGCTGGAACTGGGGATCGATATCGGCGACGTGGAACTGGTCTGCCAGCTGGGCTCGCCACGCTCGATCGCCGCCTTCCTGCAGCGCGTCGGTCGCGCCGGGCACCAGGTCGCCGGGGTGTCCAAGGGGCGGCTGTTCCCCAGCTCGCGCGACGACCTGATCGAATGCGCGGCGCTGCTCGATGCCGTGCGCCGCGGCGAACTGGACACCCTGGCGATCCCGCGGGCGCCGCTGGACGTGCTGGCCCAGCAGATCGTCGCCGAGGTGGCCTGCGGCGAGTGGCGCGAGGACGCGCTGCTGGCGCTGATCCGCCGCGCCATGCCCTATGCCGCGCTCGATGACGCCGACTACCAGGCGCTGCTGCAGATGCTCGCCGAGGGTTACACCACCCGTCATGGCCCGCGCGGCGCCTACCTGCATCGCGACCTGGTCGGCCACAGCCTGCGCGGCCGGCGCGGCGGGCGGCTGACCGCGCTGACCTCCGGCGGCACCATCGCCGACAATGCCGACTACGCCGTGCTGCTGGAGCCGCAGGGGCTGAACATCGGCACGGTGAACGAGGACTTCGCCGTGGAAAGCCTGGCCGGCGACGTCTTCCAGCTGGGCAACACCTCCTACCGCATCCTCAGGATCGAGCCGGGGCGGGTGCGCGTCGAGGATGCCCAGGGCCAGCCGCCGAACATCCCCTTCTGGCTCGGCGAGGCGCCGGGGCGCAGCGATGAGCTGTCCTTCGCCGTGGCGCGGCTGCGCGGCGAGATCGATGCACGCCTGGCCGGCAGCGGTGCGCCTGCAGAGACGGCGCACCGGCTGCAAGCGGCGATCGACTGGCTGCTGGACGAACTCGGCCTGCCCGAGCCCGCGGCGCGGCAGATCGTCGAATACCTGGCCCGCGCACGCTCGGCGCTGGGCGCACTGCCGACCCAGCGGCGGCTGGTGATGGAGCGTTTCTTCGACGAGTCCGGCGGCACTCAGCTGGTCATCCATTCGCCCTACGGCAGCCGCATCAACCGCGCCTGGGGCCTGGCGCTGCGCAAGCGCTTCTGCCGCACCTTCAACTTCGAGCTGCAGGCGGCGGCCACCGAGGACGCCATCATCCTCTCGCTGTCCACCAGCCACAGCTTCGCCCTGGAGGAGGTCTGGCGCTACCTGCATTCGGCCAGCGCCGAGCAGGTGCTGATCCAGGCGCTGCTGGACGCGCCGCTGTTCGGCGTGCGCTGGCGCTGGAACGCGGTCACCGCGCTGGCGCTGCCGCGCATGGTCGGTGGGCGCAAGGTGGCGCCGCAGCTGCAGCGGATGAAGAGCGAGGACCTGCTGGCCACGGTGTTCCCCGACCAGGTCGCCTGCCTGGAGAACATCGTCGGCGAGCGCGAGATTCCCGACCATCCGCTGGTGCGCCAGACCCTCGACGACTGCCTGCACGAAGCGATGGACAGCGACGGCTGGCTGGCGCTGTTGCGGCACATGGAAAGCGGCGTGGTGGAGCTGCTCGCGCGCGACCTGCCGGCGCCGTCGCCGCTGGCGATGGAGGTGCTCAGCGCGCGGCCCTATGCCTTTCTCGACGACGCACCGCTGGAAGAGCGGCGCACCCAGGCGGTGCTCGGCCGGCGCTGGAGCGACCCGGAATCGAGCGACGACCTCGGCGCGCTGGACCCCGAGGCGATCGACTCGGTGCGCCAGGAGGCCTGGCCGGAGGTGCGCAATGCCGACGAGATGCACGAGGCGCTGGTCGCCCTGGGCTGCATCGCCGAAGCCGAGGCCGTGGAACAGCCGCAGTGGCTGCCATGGCTCGCCGAGCTGGCCCGCGGCGGCCGTGCGACGCGCATGCCGGTCGCCCACGACCGCGCCCTGTGGCTGCCGCTGGAGCGCCTGGCGCTGCTGCGCGCGATCTATCCCCAGGCGCCGTTCGAGCCGCGCCTGCAACTGCCGGCCGACCATGAGGCGCCGCTCGATGAAGAGGCGGCGCTGGTGGAGCTGATCCGCGCGCGGCTGAGCGGCTTCGGCCCGCTGCCGGTGCCGCTGATCGCGCGGCCGTTGGCCCTGCCGGCCTCGGCCGTGGCGCTGGCGCTGACCCGCCTGGAAAGCCAGGGTTACGTGCTGCGCGGGCGCTTCACGCCGGGCGCGGTGGAGGAAGAATGGTGCGAGCGGCACCTGCTGGCGCGCATCCATCGCTACACGGTCAGGCGCCTGCGGCGGGAGATCGAGCCGGTGGAGCGCGCCGATTTCATGCGTTTCCTGTTCGATTGGCAGCACCTGGCAAGCACCACGCGGCTGCAGGGGCGCGAGGCGCTGGCCGCGCTGGTCGAGCAACTGGAAGGCTTCCAGGCGGCCGCCGCGGCCTGGGAAGGCGACCTGTTGCCGGCGCGGCTGAAGGACTACGGCGGCAGCTGGCTGGACGAGCTGTGCCGCTCCGGACGCATCGTCTGGACGCGCCTGGCCGGCCGGCTCAAGGCCAGCGGCGGGCCGGTGCGCGGTACGCCGCTCGTGCTGCTGCCGCGGCGCCAGCTGACTGCCTGGTATGCGCTGGCGAGCGACGCGCCAATGCCGGAACTGTCCTCGCGGGCGCAGCGGGTGTTCGACTGCCTGCAGGCGCAGGGTGCGCTGTTCTTCGACGAACTGCAGCACGAGGCGCACCTGCTGCGCAGCGAGCTGGAGGATGCCCTGGGCGAGTTGGTCGCGGTGGGGCTGGTGAACGCCGACAGTTTCGCCGGCCTGCGCGCGCTGCTGACGCCGGCCAGCAAGCGTTCGCGCACGGCGCGGCGCACCCGCGGCGGCGCCTTCATCGGTGGCATGGCCGATGCCGGCCGCTGGGCGCTGGTGCGCAGACCCGGCGCGAATGCCGAACCGCCGGCGTGCCGGCCCACACTCGATCCCGCGGTGCTGGAGCATATCGCCCGGGTGCTGCTGCGCCGCTACGGCGTGGTGTTCTGGCGGCTGCTGGCGCGCGAGGCCGACTGGTTGCCGCCGTGGCGCGAACTGTTGCGGGTCTACCACCGGCTGGAGGCACGCGGCGAGATCCGCGGCGGGCGCTTCGTCGCCGGCGTGGCCGGCGAACAGTTCGCCCTGCCGGAAGCGCTCGGCCTGCTGCGCGAGGTGCGCAAGCGGCCTCTGTCCGGCGAATGGCTGGCGGTGTCGGCGGTCGATCCGCTGAATCAGCTGGGCACGCTGCTGCCCGGCGACAAGGTGCCGGCGCTGCCCGGCAACCGCATCCTCTACCGCGACGGCGTGCCGCTGGCGGCGCTGGTGGCCGGCAAGCCGCAGCTGCTGGCCGAGCTGGACGAGGTCGGGCAGCACGAGGTCCGGCGGCTGCTAGGGAGAGGTTGATTCCGGCGCGGCCGCGAACGAAACGTCAACAGCCCTGGTGTTGCGTCGGAGTCCTTGTCGGAGCCCGGGGGACGCCGAGTCCTTGCCGGCGATCATCGGTGTTGCGCCGGATCGCCCGCAAGCGGGCTCCTGCAGAATCGACTGCCGATATGTGCTAGGGCAGGCAGTCCAGCGTGGCGAAATCCTGGCGCATCCGTGCCAGGCGCTGCTGCAGATGCTCGCGTTGGCGTTCGTCGGCCATGCCGTGCAGGTCGGCCAGCAGCGTCAGCGCGGCCTGTTCGGCGCTGCGTTGCGCGGTGCGGTCGGCCTCGCCCAGCAGGGTCTCGCGCTCCTGCAGCAATTGTGCGATGCGCGCAGCGAAGCCCGGTTCGCCGCGCGCATTCAGCGCGTCGAGCAGGCTGCGCTGCCAGTGTTCGCGGTTCCTCAGCCAGCGTGCGTTCTGCGCACCGAGGCCGTGCGACCAGGCCAGCACGCGTTGGCGCTGCGCCGCGTCGAGCGGCCCGAACCAGTGTTCGAGGCGTTCCTGCATGCGTTCGGCCCGTTCGCGTATCTGCCGCTCCAGCGGCGGCGCCAGGTATTGCTCGCGATGTTCCAGGCGGTTGCTGTCGAGCGCCCGGGCCAGCTCGCGTACCTGGGCATCGTCGAGGTCACGCAGCAGCTCGGTGGCGGTCGGGGTGATTTCGACGGCGATCGCGTGAATCGCCTGCTTCGCCTCGAGGTAATGCAGGCGCAGGTGATCACGGTCCAGTTCGCCGCCGGCGCTCTGCTGGCGTAAACGCTCGAGCCCAGCGAGGAGGTCGGGCAACTGGGTCCGGCAATGCCAGGCGAGGTGTTCGCCCAGCCGCTCTCTGAGTTTGCTTCGCTGGCTGCGGTCGAGGTCCAGGTAGTCGTCGAGCGTCCAGGGCACCAGCAGGTCGAGGTTGCGGTAGACCAGCGTCGCGCGGCTGCAGCCCGCCAGCAGCAGGCAGCCGAGCAGCGTCAGCAGAAACAGCCGGCCGGTCAAGCGCATCGCGGGTCCTCGCCTGTAACGTCAGTTCTGTAGAGCCGCGGCACCGGCGGCGGTTTCGTCAGGTCGGGCGAGAAAAACTGCGACGCGCATGGTCTTCCCCGTATGGGCCGCGACACGAGCCGCGGCAACTTGGCCAACAGCAGTGGAGAAACGCCATGACCCCGCAGATCAAGCACCTCAGCGGCGAAGACGTACCCAAAGCCTGGCGCCCGACCTGGGCCGTCTGTTGGGTGGTGGAACTGGACGGCACGCTGATCGGCGGCCCCTACGCCACCGAGCAGGAAGCGCGCGCCGTAGCCAACGGCGAGCAGGAGCCGCGGCTGTCGGAGACGCCCGCGCCCTGACGTTCACCCTTGCAGCGCTGGGTGAGGCGGGGCGCGTAGGTTGGGTCGGGGCGCGCAGCCTGAGGCGCGTAGCGCCGAAGCCCAACATTCAACTGAGCTCAACCCAGCCTACCCAGCCCTTTGTCACGCCGTGGAAATGCATTGGCCCTGCCCCGCATGTTATGCCCCGCGTACCTGGCCGGTAGGGGCTAGCGCGACAGCTCCAGGCAATACTGCGGGCAGGGCGCCCGGTAGTCGGCCATGGGCGGCGGCGGGGTGACCAACTGGTCGACCACTTCCAGGGCTTTCTCGAACGAGGGATAGCCGCTGCGGGCGACGTCCAGCTCGGCGTAGGCCCGGCGGTAGTGCTCGGCCTTGGCCGGGTCGGGTTCGTCGAGCAGGTAGGGCTCCTGGTACATCTTGTAGAGCAGGGCGACGGCGTGGGGATGGCCCTTGGCCTTGGCCTTTTCCAGCAGGCGCAGGACCTGGGAGGTTTCCGGCCCCTGGCGGATCAGCAGCAGGGCCTGGTAGAGCTCGATCTCTCCGCGCCGGTCGAGGGGGGCGCTGCGGTCGAGCAAGGCCTGGGCCAGTTCGTAGCCGTCCTCGTTGCCGACGGTGATCAGGATCTTCGCTTGCAGCAGGTCGTTCTGGTACAGCAGTTGCTCGGCCCGGCAGGCACTACCGCTCCAGGGTTCGCAGGGGCCGGTGGCGCAACCGCCGAGGGCCAGCAGCAGGCCGATTACCAGTGCCTTTTTCATGACTGACGCGTTCTCCATTCGTTGTTTCGCCAGTATGGGCCGTGCCAGCTTCGATTCGCCAGAGGCGCTTGCTCAGTATTTCGGGCAGGGGGCGCTCATCTGCTGCAGGCCGTAGCGCCGGAGCAACTGCTGCCAGAGGGCGCTGCGCGGCAGGTCGGTGACCAGTTGCCGGATGAACTGGGTGGCCTCGGGACCGAGGCTGGCGGTGGTGAGCAGGTGGCGGTCGAACACGTACAGCGGGCTCGGGGAAACGTATAGCTGTGCCTGCGATACCTCGGTCACGCTGTAGAACAGCCATGCCGAACGTGGCATCAGGGCCACGTCGATGCGCTCCGAGAGCAGCTTGTTCAGGTTCTGCAGATCGCTGTGCACGTCCTCGCGGTGGATCAGGCCCTGGCCGATATCCTCTTCCAGGGCTGTGTAGCGATGCCCGAGGATGCCGCCGAGCCTGCGCCCATGCAGCGACTGCGGCCCGTCGTAATCGAAGGGGGCCGCGCTGCGGGAGACGAAATCCTGGGTGTCGCACAGCAGCGGCAGCGTCCAGTGGGCCCCTGCTGTCAGCCGCGCCGGGAAGAATTCGGGGGTCGCCCACAGCAGCACGCCGGGCTCGTTGTCGGCGAGCCGCGCATCGAGGCGCTTGCGCGGGAGCTGCGTGAGCTGGAAGTCGAAGCGCTTCTGGTTGGTCGAGTGCTCGTTGAACAACTGCACGAGGGCTTCGGAAAGGCCCTGGCTGTGCTCGGAGGCGAAGGGGGGCGAGGGCTGGTAGGCCCAGACAGCGACGCGCTCGACCGCCAGGACGTTCAGCGGGGAGAGGAGCAGCAACAACAGCAGCAGTTTCTGCATTGCGGTCCTGGAGACGGGCAGCGGATCGGTTCGACCCGGCAAGTGGCTCAAGACTGATTCAGCACCGCGTGCAAAGCAAGCCTACCCCGCTGGCCGGTGTTCCGGCAGCGTCGGGGAGCGCGAGCGGTGGGGTCAGAAACGCTCGTGTGCACCCAGATAGCGCCATTGGCCTGCCGGCAGCCTGGCCATCGACAGCCGGCCGATGCGGATGCGCTTGCTCGCCAGTACGTGCAGGCCGATGGCTTCGCAGAGCAGGCGTACCTCGCCCGGCGCGGGCTCCTTGAGCACCATGCGCAGGCGATTCTCGCTCTGCCAGCTGACCTTGGCCGCCGGCAGGCTCCGGCCGCGATGGTCGATGCCCTTGGCGAGCCGTGCCAGGTCGTTGGCCTCGGGCTCGCCGCTGACTTCGACGATGTATTCCTGTTCGAGCCGGTTGCGCGAGCCGGTCAGGACGCGGATCACCTCGCGCTGCTGGCTGAAGACCGCCAGGCCGCTGGTCTCGGTATCCAGCGGCAGCAGCTCGTTCTGCCGCAGCAGGTGGCGTCGCAGGGGCTCGATGCGGCTGGGGTCTTCGCTCCAGTGCGTGGCCGCCGTGAGCACGCGCAGGGCGCTTTCGGCATCGGTACTGGCTGCCTGGCCGGCGGGCTTGTGCAACAGCAGCGTGGCTGGCGCGATCTCTATCGCCGTGGCGCCGGCGCGCAGTTCGAGGCGTTGTGCGGGTTCGACCTTGCGGAAGGGGGCTTCCACCACCTGGCCGTCGACGGTCACCCAGCCGCCCTCGATATACAGCTCGGCCTCGCGCCGGGAGCAGCCGAGCTGTTCGGCGAGGCGTTTGGACAGGCGCACGGGGTCGGTCATGCTGAACTCGGCGGGGAGTGGGGAAGAACGCGGCGAGCCGCAGTGCGGACGGTGCTGGCTCGCCGAAAGCGTTGCGATTTCAGGCCATCACTTCTTGCTGATGGTGATCTGCCGGGACGGTCCCTGGGTCTGGCCACTGACCCCGTTGGGGATGGTCTGGATTTCACCGCCGGCCTTGAGGAAGGCGGCCATCTGCTCGGCGAGCGACTGGCTGGTTTCGGTTGCGGGTTCGGGCTTGCGCTTGGCGCTGGTGGTTTTCGTGGCCATGGAGTGCTTTTTCCTTCAATCGGTCGAACCGGGCATTATACAGATTTTGATCGTTTTTTGTTCAGGTTTCTGTCTGCGGTCATTTCTTGAAGCGTTTTCGCGGCACGTCCGGGGCTGGTTTGGTCTTCACTTTAATGTCCGCCAGCCAGGGTTCGGGCTGGCGACCGTCGGCCCATAGCGGAGGACCACCATGCTGCATCCCGTCATTCGCACCGCGCTCTGCGGTTCGCTTTTCGTCGCTGCGTTCGTCTTCGCCGCCGAGCCGCAGCGCTACCCCAGCGAGCAGGGCCAGGTGCTGGTCAAGCCGATCGTCGAAGGCCTGGAAAACCCCTGGGCGCTGGCCTTCCTGCCGGACGGCAAGCGCATGCTGGTGACCGAACGGCCCGGGCACCTGCGGCTGGTCGGCCTGGATGGCAGCCTGTCCGAGCCGCTGGGCGGCGTGCCGGAGGTATTCGCCCGCGCCCAGGGTGGGTTGCTGGACGTGCAGCTGTCGCCGGATTTCGCCACGGACCGGCTGGTGTACCTGAGCTACGCCGAGGCCGGCGAGCAGGGAATGGCCGGGACGGCAGTGGGTCGCGGCCGGCTCAGCGAGGATCTGACCCGGCTGGAGGACTTCGAAGTGATCTTCCGCCAGCAGCCGAAGCTCTCCAACGGCATCCATTTCGGCTCGCGGCTGGTGTTCGATCGCGAGGGCTACCTGTTCATCGCCCTCGGCGAGAACAACCAGCGGCCGACCGCGCAGGACTTGGGCAAGCTCCAGGGCAAGGTCGTGCGCCTCCGCCCCGATGGCACGGTGCCGCGGGACAACCCCTTCGTCGGCCAGCAGGGCGCCCGCCCGGAAATCTGGTCTTACGGCCATCGCAACCAGCAGGGCGCCGCGCTCAACCCTTGGAGCGGCGTGCTCTGGACCCACGAGCACGGCCCGCGCGGCGGCGACGAGATCAATATCCCCCAGGCCGGCAAGAACTACGGTTGGCCGCTGGCGACCCACGGCATCAACTACAGCATGCTGCCGATCCCCGAGGCCAGGGGCAAAACCGCCGAAGGCACCGAGCCGCCGTATCACGTCTGGGCGAAGTCGCCGGCCATCAGCGGCATGGCGTTCTACGACGCCGACCGTTTTCCCGCCTGGCAGCACAGCCTGTTCATCGGCGCCCTGGTGGACCAGTCGCTGATCCGCCTGCAGCTGGACAACGACCGCATCGTCGGCGAGGAACGCCTGCTCAAGGAACTGGGCGCGCGTATCCGCGACGTGCGCGTCGGCCCCGACGGCTACCTCTATCTGCTCACCGATGCCGGCAACGGCAGGCTGCTGCAGGTCGGCTTGCAGGCGCGGTAGCGCGAACGCCGCTTCGTCGTTGGTCAATCGCCGCACGACACGGGAGCAATCGCGCGCCTGCGTCGGTCCACTCTCTGGGAGGTCGTCACAACGCGGCGTTCCGCACCCGGGCATGGGGCGTCGGCCCAGCATGCCGGCACGGCCCCGGGTTCGATAACAAGACGGAAGGAGAGGATCGTGGCTGTAGTCGTCAGCGGTGTGTTCTGCATCATCCTGGGGCTGGCGCTCGGCGCGGGAGGGGCGAAGGTCATCAGCCTCGGCGGGACCTGGTATTTCGCCATCGTGGCGATCGGTTTCCTGCTCACCGGCGCGTTGCTGCTGATGCGGCGGCGAGCGGCGCTGTGGGTCCATGCGCTGCTGATGCTCGGCACGCTGGGCTGGGCGCTCTACGAGGTTGGGTTGGACGGCTGGCAACTGGCGCCACGCGGCAGCATCGTCGTACCGCTCGGCCTCTGGCTGCTGACGCCGTGGATCGTGCGGCAGCTGGGCTGGCAGCCGTTCGGTTTCCGCCCCTGGGGCGGCGCCGCGTTGCCGCTGCTGTTGGCGGTGGCGCTGTGGGGCGCGGCGGCCATCTACGCCATCGGCCACGATAGCCACGACATCAAGGGCATGTTGCCGCAGCCATTGGCCGGGGCGCTCGCCAGCAACGATCCGGTTCCCGCCGGCGATTGGCATGCCTATGGTCGCAACCAGCATGGCCAGCGTTATTCGCCGCTGGCGCAGATCACCCCGCAGAACGTCGAGCGCCTGCAACCGGTCTGGCACTACCACACCGGCGATCTGCGCGGTCCGGACGACCCGGACGAGACCACCTACGAAGTCACGCCGCTGAAGATCGACGACAGCCTGTACCTGTGCACGCCGCACAACCGGGTGATCGCCCTCGACGCCGAGACTGGCGAGGAGCGCTGGCGCTTCGATCCCAAGGTGCCGCATTCGGTCAACCGGCAGCACCTGACTTGCCGCGGGTTGTCCTATCACGCCGCGCCGGAGCCCGCCGATGGGCAGGCCTGCCGCCAGCGCCTGTTCATGCCCACCGCCGATGCCCGTCTGATCGCGCTGGACGCCCATACCGGCGAGATCTGCCCCGGCTTCGGCGACAACGGCGAGGTGGATCTGTGGGCGAACATGCCGCATGTGAAGGAGGGCTTCTACTATTCCACCTCGCCGCCGGTGGTGGCCCGCGACCTGGTGATCGTCGGCGGGGCGGTGAACGACAACGTGCGCGCCAACGAGCCGTCCGGGGTGATCCGCGCCTACGACGTCTACAGCGGCGCGCTGAAATGGAACTGGGACCCCGGCAACCCCGAGGCGACCGCACCCATCGCCGCCGGGCGGACCTACAGCGCCAGCAGCCCGAACAGCTGGAGCATTTCCAGTGCCGACGAGGCGCTGGGCCTGGTCTACGTGCCGCTGGGCAACCAGGTGCCGGACCAGTGGGGCGGCCGTCGCAGCGAGAACAGCGAGCGCTTCTCGTCCTCGATCGTCGCCCTGGACCTCGACAGCGGCCGGTTGCGCTGGGTGTTCCAGACCGTGCGCCATGACCTGTGGGACATGGACGTGCCGGCGCAGCCGAGCCTGGTCGACATCCAGACTGCGAACGGCCCGGTGCCGGCGCTGGTGGCGGCGACCAAGCAGGGCGACATCTACGTGCTCGACCGCCGCAGCGGCGAGCCGATCCTGCCGGTGCGCGAGGTGCCGGCGCCGCAGGGTGCCGCGGAAGGCGACTGGACTGCCGAGACCCAACCCGCTTCGGCGCTGTCCTACGAACCGCCGAAACTGCAGGGCAAGGACCTCTGGGGCGCGACCCTGGTCGACCAGATGCTGTGCCATATCCAGTTCCATTCGCTGCGCTACGAGGGCCGCTACACGCCGCCGTCGGTCCAGGGCACGCTGGTGCATCCGGGCAACTTCGGCGTCTTCAACTGGGGCGGGGTGGCGGTCGATCCGGTGCGGCAGATGGTCTTCAGCACGCCGGCCTACCTGGCCTTCACCTCGCGCCTGGTGCCGCGCGAGGACGACCTGACGACCTACGTCTCCGGCAAGGAGCCGTTCCTCAACGAGAATTTCGGCTCGCCGTTCGCGGTGGAGCTGGGCCCGTTCGTCTCGCCGCTCGGCCTGCCCTGTACCGCGCCGCCGTGGGGCTACGTGGCGGGGGCCGACCTGCGCACCGGCAAGACCCACTGGCTGCGCCGCAACGGCACGGTGCGCGACCGTGCGCCGCTCCCGCTGCCGTTCAAGATGGGCGTGCCGAGCCTCGGCGGGCCGATGCTCACCGCCGGCGGCGTGGCCTTCCTCAGTGGCACGCTGGACTACTACCTGCGCGCCTACGACACCGCCACCGGGCGCGAGCTGTGGAAGGCGCGGCTGCCGGCCGGCGGCCAGTCCACGCCGATGACCTACCGCAGCCGCTCGGGCCGGCAGATGGTGGTGGTGGTCGCCGGCGGCCACGGCTCGCTGGGCACCAGGGCCGGGGATTCGGTCATCGCCTATGCGTTGCCGCGCTGAAGCGAGGCGGCCGCCGCCGCAACGCGGCTCGCGCCGAAACGTCAACGGACCTAGAATCGCCAGCTTTCTTGCTCGGGACACCTGAAATGGCCGCAATCGGACGCTACAACAGCCTGCCCATCGTCAAGCACACCGGTTTCGGCCTGTACCTGGACGGCGGTCCGGATGGCGAGATCCTGCTGCCCAAGCGCTATATCCCCAAGGACACGCCGGCCGAGGTGGACGACTGGCTCAACGTCTTCGTCTACCTCGACAGCGAGGACAAGCTGATCGCCACCACGGAGAAACCCAGGGTACAGGTCGGCGAGTTCGCCAGCCTCAAGGTGGTGGAAATCAACCGCGTCGGCCTCTTCCTCGACTGGGGCCTGCCCAAGGACCTGCTGTTGCCGCACTCCGAGGAAAAGCGCCCGCTGCAGGTCGGCGACTACTGCGTGGTGTACGTCTACATCGACAAGCGCACGCGCCGCATCACCGCCACCGCGCGCCTGGACCGTCATCTGGACAAGACCCCGGCCGCCTATACGGCCGGCGAGGCAGTCGACCTGCTGATCGTCGAGGCCAGCGACCTGGGCTACAAGGCGATCATCAACGGCCGGCACTGGGGGCTGATCCACAAGAACGAGGTGTTCAAGTTCCTCCGTGGCGGCATGCGCGAGCGTGGCTATATCAAGGAAGTGCGCGCCGACGGCAAGATCAGCCTGAGCCTGCAGCCCATAGGCAGCGAGGCCGCGGATGCCCTGCAGGCGCTGATCCTGCAGCAGCTCGAGGAGAACCAGGGTGTGCTCGAACTGAGCGACAAGAGCCCGGCGCAGGAGATCGCCCGGCGCTTCGGCGTCAGCAAGGGCAATTTCAAGAAGGCCATCGGCGGGCTCTACAAGCAGGGGCGAATCGTCATCCATCCCGACCGCATCGAGCGGGCCTGAGCGTCGGAACGACCGTCCTGGTACATGGGGCTTTCGCTTTCGGGTGCGCAGCGCACCCTACCGTAGGTTGGGCTGAGCTCCGCGAAGCCCAACAAACGAGTTTCCAGCCATACACCACAGTCCGCCCATTACCTCACCGCCAGGCGTTGGGCTTCGCTGCGCTCAACCCAACCTACGTCACCGCCGGACCGTGCCGGGTATCGGAAGCGGTGTTGGCTTGACGGCTACAGATCCAGGCTGATCTGTTCGTTCCGGGCCTGCTTCCCGAGCGCCTCGCCGCGGCCCGGAACGTAGCTCAGCCGCCCGTCGACGAGGCGGGCCGGGGCGGTGAAGGGATGGGGGATCGCTGGCGTGCCGTCCTGGATATGCAGCACCTCGATGCCACGCACCTTCAGCACATCCGACACCAGCGAGCGGTGGCAGCGCCACCAGAGCAGTTCGGCGCACATCATCGCCGTGCGACGGCGCGCGGCGAGTTCCAGCAGGCGCGCCAGGCCTTCGGCGAATTCCGTGCTTTGCAGATGATCGGCATAGCCGCGAAACGAGGCATTGCGCCAGGCCAGGTTCTGCGAGTCGGCATGCGCCCGGCGCCGGCCGCCGAGCGCTTCGAACCAGCAATAGTCGATGCCGTGCTCAGCCAGCGCGCTGCGTAGCGTGTCGCCACCGAATTGCGGCAGCCGCCGCGAACCGGGAAAGCGCCGCACGTCGGCGATGGCTTCGATGCGGTGCTGCCGGAGCACCTCGACGAACTGCTCCAGCGAGCGTGTCGAGTGGCCGATGGTCCAGATGGCGGATGGCTGTTTCACCGTTTCCTCAGGGCAGTTTCTTCAGCGCCGAATGCCTGTGCATGGCGATGTGCTCGGTCTTGTCGCTCTTGATTTCGTACTGCGGCTCCTGCGCGCTGGCGTGACGCAGGTGGCCCTTGTAGTGGGTATCGCGCGTGTGCACGCGGATGATCGTGCCGCTGACATGTCCCGCCTCTGAGTTCCAGCCGACATGATCGCCCACCTTGAAATGCTCGCCCATGAGTGGCCCCTGTGCAGTTGCCGATGCTTCTTCTGACCCCGATGCGCAGAGGAAGGTCTCGCTTTTTGCCAATTGCCGTTCGTCGGGAAAGTTGCAATAGCTTTTGCCTGTTTCTTATTTGCAGAATTCAAAAAAATGACGCGCATAAATTGATCTGAAGCTACTCAGATACGATTTTCATGGTGTCATTTAGATATCAAATTGATTTTTGACAGTATCAAATTAATAGCCACTCACAATTATCGGCGATTTTCTGGCGATATATTTCCGTCAGAAAAATTTCCATTATTTTTTTGAACCTATTATAAAGCCGCCAAGCAAGAGGTTTGACCGGTGTTCAGGGGGGCGGCGGGGGATTTCTTGCTGAACGGTTCGTTTGGTTGTGTCACCTGCGGCTTTTCTTCCAGCGCAACGCCCCACGACTCAATTGAGCTCTCGCCACTTTTTTAAAGGCAACGCCTTTAGACGTATTAAGTTCCGGAGAGATTGAATGCCCACCACTGTTTTTGCCGGTGCTCGCAAACTGCTCTGCACCTCTGTTGCCATGGCTGCACTCATGGGCGGTTTCATGGTTGCAAGCGCGCCGCGCGCCGTCGCATCGACCGCCGTCACCACGTCCAGCGTCAGCGCGCCGATCAATGCCTTCACCAATACCGATTGGCTGAACGGTGTATTCCGCACCTCGGCGGGTTTCTCCATCCAGGCCACTGCTGCCAACCAGGCGGCCTTCAAGGCGGGTGCCTCGGTGCACCTGGCCGATGGCCAGGTGCGCAAGATCAGCCGCGTGCAGATCGTCGGCGCCAACATGAGCGTGTTCCTCGAAGGGGCGCTGATCGACGGCAACAAGGTGGGCGCGCCGCGTGCGGTGGCCATCGCCGGCACTTCGACGACGACTTCGCCGGTGAGCACCGCACCGTCCAGCGGTACTTCGGCGAGCATCAACGCCTTCACCAATACTGATTGGCTGAACGGCGTGTTCCGCACCTCGGCGGGTTTCTCCATCCAGGCCACTGCCGCCAACCAGGCGGCCTTCAAGGCTGGCGTCTCGGTGCAACTGGCCGATGGCCAGGTGCGCAGGATCAGTCGCGTGCAGATCGTCGGCAGCAACATGAGCGTGTTCCTCGACGGTGCGCTGATCGACGGCAACAAGGTGGGTGCGCCGCGTTCGGTCAGCATTGCCGGTACATCGACCGATACCTCGACCGATACCTCGACGCCGGCCCCGGCGCCATCTACCGAGACCAGTTACGCCACCAGCATCAATAACTTCACCAATACCGATTGGCTGAACGGTGTATGGCGCAAGTCCGCCGGTTTCTCCATTCCGGCGACCGACGCTAATAAGTCCGCTTTCAAAGTTGGCGTGTCGGTCAAACTTGCCGACGGCCAGGTGCGCAAAGTGACGGTCGTACAAGTTGTCGGCAGCAACATGAGTGTGTTCCTCGATGGCGTCGCGGTTAATGGCAGCGTTGTCGGTGCGCCCAATAAGCTGAGCCTGGCCTCGGCCACCAGCAGCCCGACGCTGACCGCGCCCTCGCCAACCACTACGGTGACTACCAGCAACCTCAACAACTTCACCAATACCGATTGGTTGAACGGTGTCTACCGCGCTTCGGCCGGTTTCTCCATCCAGGCCACTGCCGCCAACGTCGCCGCCTTCAAGGCGGGGGCGTCGGTGAAACTGGCCGACGGCCAGGTACGCAAGATCCTGCGTGCGCAGATCGTTGGCGCCAACATGAGCGTGTTCGTGGAAGGCGCGGTGCTCAATGGCACTACCCTGGGCTACCCGAAGACCGTTTCCGTGATCAGCGAGTCGAGCGTCAGCACGCCTTCGGCACCTGCCGACAGCAGCCCGTCCGAGATCGCCCTGCCGGCGCCTACCGCGCCGGATACCACCAATGGCAAGCCGCGGCTGGTCGGGGTCAACCTGTCGGGCGCCGGTTTCGGGCCTTCCGTGGTGCCCGGCACGCACGGCACCAACTACACCTACCCGGCCGAGTCGTACTACAAGAAGTATTCCGACCTGGGCATGCCGCTGGTTCGCCTGCCGTTTCTCTGGGAGCGCATCCAGCCCAAGCTGAACACCCCGCTGAATGCCGAGGAGCTGGCACGTCTCAAGCAGTCGCTGGATTTCGCGCACAAGCACAACGTCAAGGTGATCCTCGACCTGCACAACTACTACCGCTACTTCGGCAAGCTGATCGGCTCGAACGAGGTGCCCATCAGCTCCTTCGCCGCGGTCTGGAAGCAGATTGCGCAGCAGGTGGTGAACCATCCGGCCGTCGAAGGCTACGGCCTGATGAACGAGCCGTACTCCACCAATGGCCTGTGGCCGCAGGCTGCCCTGGCCGCCGCGCAGGCGATCCGCAGCGTCGATGCCCAGCGCTGGATCTACGTCGCCGGCGACCGTTGGTCGAGTGCCTACCACTGGCCGCACTACAACAGCCAGCTGATCAGCAACGCCTGGATGCGCGATCCGAAGAACAACCTGGTATACGAAGCCCACATGTACATCGACAGCGACTTCTCCGGCAATTACTTCAACAAGAGCGAGACCTTCGACCCGATGGTCGGCGTGAACCGCGTCAAGCCCTTCGTCGACTGGCTCAAGCAGAACAAACTGCGCGGCTACATCGGTGAGCACGGCGTGCCGGACTTCTCCCCGTCGGCCATCGTCGCCACCGACAACCTGATGGCCTACCTGCGCCAGAACTGCATTCCCAGCACCTACTGGGCGGCCGGGCCCTGGTGGGGCGACTACGCCCTGTCGCTGGATGTCAGCAGCGGCAAGCAGCGCCCGCAGCTGCCGGTATTGCAGAAGCACGCCAAGACGGCACACAGCTGCACCAGCATCGGCCCGCTGTAAGGACCGAGACGCGATGCATACGGAACGGGCCTTCGGGCCCGTTCTTGCGTTTGCCCGCCGAAAAGAACACGCCTTCGCTACGGCTCGTCGGCCCGCGGCAGCAGCCGGGCGCGCGATACCTCATCCCATGCCGCTTCGCCTGCTCGTTTCCCCGCCAACCCGCAGCCCAGAGCGCATGCCGGCCGGTCCCGGCCATTCGGTTGGGCGAGTCGCTTCGCCCCCGGCGCTGGCTGCCGCGGCGTGCCGGTCCGGGGCCGCGACTGCGCTGGCAAAGCCCTGAACCGCCCGGCTGGAGCGACGGAACTCAAAATTTGGGCCCCGGTCACCATTTATGTGCGCACTGAAACTGCACGGCCGCGGCAACCCCGCATCGCTGTGTTTCAACGGACCGTGGTCATCCGGCCAAACCCCATGAAAGGTGGATCAACATGACGACACCCGATGAAGACATCACAGGTTATGGCGGCCCAGCCAAGACCGGCTCCCTGCAGTCCACGGACAGCTCGCCCAGCCAGGCTCCGGCGCAGACCGCTGGCCCCGATGCCGCTCGGATGAGCGAATCGGCCAAGGCGAGTGCGCGTCAGGCCGCCGAGCAGGTCAAGCACCAGGGCAAGGCCCAGTTCGAGAGCTATCGCGGCAGCGCCGCCGACGAGCTGGAAAAGGTCGCCCGCAGCGCCAAGGCCGCTGCGGCGGAACTGGAACAGCAAGATCGCGCGGGGCTGTCCCACTACGTATCCGACATGGCGCAGAGCATGGTCGAGTTCGCCGACGACCTGCGCGGCAAGAGCGTCGACGAACTGGTCGGCGAGGTCAATCGCCTGGCCCGCAACAATCCGGCACTGTTCATCGCCGGCAGCGTCGCCCTCGGCTTCGGCCTGACCCGCTTCGCCCGCGCCTCCAGCCACCGGGCGCAGGCCGGGCACCGCGAGCCGACCCACGATTACGGCCATTCCGACGCCGCGCGACCGCATCCCACCTCACCCCTGGGCGTGCCGGCGGACGTGACGGCGGAAACCTTGCCCAGCCAGGCCGAGCTGGATTCGCGCATCTCCAGCGGCGCACCCGCCGGCACCGTCGGCAGCATCAGCAACGCCGGCGTTCCCCCGGCAACCCAGGGCCACGGCAACAATGGCAAAGGCACAGATGGAGGGCTTAATCGATGAACGAGCAACGCAACCTCAATACGCCTTATGAACCGCTCCATTCCGAACCGGACGGCTCGGTCGGCGGCCTGCTGCGCCAGCTGACCCGTGAGGTGCCGTCGTTGTTCACCAAGGAGCTGGCACTGGCCAAGGCCGAGCTGAACGAATCGCTGCGCGCCACCAAGGCCGGCGCCGCCAGTGTCGCCACCGGCGGCGCGGTGCTGCTGGCCGGCTTCATCATCCTGCTGATGGCCGCCGTGTACTTCCTGGGCACCCTGATGGAAACCTGGCTGGCGGCGTTGATCGTCGGCGGTGTGGTCATGGTCATCGGCCTGATCATGGTCGCGGCGGGCAAGAAGAAGTTCGAAGCCTCGTCCTTCAAGCCCGAGCGCACCCTTCATTCGCTGAATAAAGACAAAGAAGTCGTCAGGGGGCACGCATGAGCACTCATCATCGGATCGACGCCGAAGCGCAGAAAGACCCGGACACCCTCGAACGGGAAATCGACCAGCAGCGCGCCGAAATCGACCATATCGTTCACGCCCTGGAAAGCAAGCTGTCGCCGGGGCAGATGATCGATACCGCGCTGGGCTATGCCAAGGGCGGCGGCGGTGAGTTCCTGCATAACCTGAGCGATACCGTGAAGGCCAATCCGGTGCCGACGCTGCTCACCTCGATCGGCCTGGTCTGGCTCATGGCCGGGCAGAACCGGCGACCGGACTACGGCGCAACCAGCGGCCCGTCGGTGACCGACAGGCTCGCCGCCAAGGCCTCGGGCCTCAGGCAGCAGGGCAGCGGCATCAAGGACAAGGCCGCGCAGATGCGCCACGACGCCTCCAGCACGCTGGACAATGCGCGCCAGCGTGTCGGCGATTCCGGCCGGCATGCAGCCGATAGCCTGCGCCATACGGCGGACCGTGCCCGTGGCGGTTTCTCGCAACTGCTCAACGAGCAACCACTGGCACTGGGAGCCATGGGCATCGCCCTGGGCGCATTGCTCGCCGCATCGATGCCACCGACGCGGCGCGAGGACGAGCTGATGGGCCCGAGCAGCGACGAGCTCAGCGGCAGGCTCAAGCAGAAGGCGCGTGAAGGCTACGAGATGGCCAGCGCCGAGGGCGAGCAGCTGGCCAACCAGGTCAAACAGGACCTCGGCCGCGACGACAGCCAAGCCGTTTCAAGGCCTCACTGAGCGCAAAACGCCCCGCTTGGCGGGGCGTCACTCGACATTTCACCGCAGCGACTGCGGTCGGGCTTGAGTCCGGCCGCAGAACCCCCGATAATCCGCCGCCTGGCGCCGGTGTAGCTCAGTAGGTAGAGCAGCGCATTCGTAATGCGAAGGTCGCAGGTTCGACTCCTGTCTCCGGCACCACTGATTTCCCCAAAAGGCCCGCAGCGATGCGGGCCTTTTCGTTTCGAGGCCCAGTGGCCCGTCAGAGCCAGGTCGAGAGGGTGATCGAGCCGAACTGGTCGTGCTCCTGCTGGCCTTCGAACTCGTGGGTGCGCCAGACACTGGCGAATGCCAGTTGCCAGCGATCCCAGGTCAGTGCCACGCCGAGCTTGGCGTCGCCGACCCATTCGCGACGGTCGACCGAATGGCTGTCCTCGAAGGTGTTGCCGTCGAGCAGCATGTTCTGCGCCATGTAGCGCCCCTCGACATTGGCGAAGCCATACCAGCCGAACCCGCCGCCGGGGCGGAAGAACTGGCTGCCGCTCTGCGCCGGTGTCACCGCCGGAATGCTGAAGCTGCGCCCGAGGTTCTGCCCGAGGCGTGCGCCCAGCCCGGCCGAGGCGTAGGTGTAGAGATTGCCGAGCGAGAACCCTAGGCTCGGGCCGTATTCCAGCTCCAGCCCGGCGAAGCGCTCCTGCAACCACCAGCGGTGCTGATAGGCCAGGTTGATGAAGGGTTCGTTCTCCAACTGGTTGTCCCAGCCCATGGGCTCGTCGCTGTCGGTGACCTTGTGCACCGCACGCTGCAGCCGCTTGCCACCAGCGGCGGGGCCGACGATGCCGACGTCCAGGTGCAGCCCCTCGGCCACACGCCAGCCCTCGTGCTGTGTGTCGGCGAACAGCGACAGCCCGGCGAATATCAGCCCGGCATAGGGGCGGTCGTCTTCGAGCAGGCGGTCGGTCTCGATTTCCTCGGGGGTGTAGATCTGGTGGCCGAAACGGTAGGCGACATTGCTCACCGTGTCACCCGACCACCCTGGCAGGAAGTCGGCGACGTTGCGGCTCCAGTGTTCCCGTTGCGGTTCGAAGCCCCAGATCAGTTCCAGGCCGTTGCTGTAATGGCCATCGCTGCCGGAGGAGATGATGTCGTTCTCCGCCTTGATCGAGAGGATGCCGGCCGATGCCAGCATCGGTACGGTGAACAGGGTGACGAGCAGGCAGGGGCGCAGCAGAGGTGGGCAATGCATGGCGGTACTCCTGGGCTTACATTCGTTTTTGTATGTTTCGCTTTGGACCGCCGTCATGCATGCCGGTTCGCTTGGGGCTCATGGCTGTGCAAAGATTTCCTCATTTTCGGCGACGATCGAGTCATCCAGGGCGTCTCGCTCGGCCTCGAGCAACTGCCGGGCAAGCGCCGAGGAGAAATCCCGCACCGCTGACCAGCGCAGGTGGATGGCATCGACGAAGGCCGAGGGCGGGGCGACCCATTCGCGGTCCGCGTTCCAGTAGCGAGCTGTGTCGTTGCCGGCTAGCGCGGCGCTCAGCCGGTTGTCGAAGTAGCCGAGGAAGCTGCCGTCGTGATCGAACTCTTCTTTCCATTGCGGATGCAGTGGCGTCGATACCACTATCAGTTGGCGTTTCTCCTGCTCCAGGCGGCCGGCCAGTGCCGCCAGCGCACTGAAGCAACCGCTATCGAGCGGGTCCGGGCGCCCGTAGAACAGGCCACGGTCGCCGCGTGGTTCCAGCGGGCCATCGCCGTAGCGGTTGAATACCAGCGGGTCCCATTCGATCAGGTTGGCCCGCTGCGCCTTGATCGTGCGTGCATTGTGCAGCAGCGAGCGCGGAGAGAAGTAACGCAGATAGTAGCCCCAGGGTGAGGCCTGTCCGTTGACGTAGCTGTCGACGTCGTCGCGGTCGAATACCGCGTCCGGCACCTTCCAGCAGCCGGCGAAGTCCAGCGGATCGACGATCATCACCACCTGGCGGATGCCCGGATGGCGGTCGAGCAGCCAGTTCGCGACGTAGACCGCCTGGTTCGCGTGCAGCCCGCAGAAAGCGCCGTTGAATGGGCGCGAGCCGGGTGCCTGTTCGACGAGTACCTCGCCGTCGACGTGGCGCCAGGCGACCGAGGAGCCGATCACCAGCAGGTTCGGGTCACGCACGGGATTGTCGCGCAGGAAGCTGAGCTTCTCGTCCACGCACAGGCTGTTGGAGAAGGCCGGCGGGGGCAGGTTGTCGGTGATCTCGAGCCCGGCCAGCAACAGCGCGAAGGCGCCGAGCGAGCCGAATAGCCCGACGAGCAGGGCCAGCAGGTAGGTCGGGCGCATGTCGACCGGATCGGCCACGGCCCGGGCGGCCGAACCGCCCAGGGATGTTTCGACGGTTCCGCTCATGGCTTAGCGCCCCTCGAGCTTGGTCTGGATCAGTTGGACGAAGTGGCCGACGTTCTTCAGCGATTCCAGTTCGGCGGTGCGGAACTTGATGCCGAAGCGCTGTTCGGCGGCGACGATCAGCAGGACGTGCGCCTGGCTGTCCCAGCCATCGATGCAGTCGGCGGTGGTTTGCGCGCTGAGGACGATGTCGTCATCGTCGAACACGTCATGAAAGACCTGGGTCAGCGCCGCGAGAATGTCCTTTTCGTTCATGCTTGCACCTGGATGAAGTGGTCGAGGGGAGCGCGCGAGGCCAGCTCGTAGCGCCAGAAACTTGCATCGTGGCCGGCGCCTGCCGGGGCCGGGCGTTGCTGGAAGCCCAGCCGTGGATAATGTTCGGCCACCATGCCGTTGCGCTCGGTGGGTCGGTATTCGCCGACCAGTGCATGCCAGCCGGCTGCCGCTGCAGCATCGGCCAGGGCCTCGAGCACCGCGGCCTCGACCTGGCGGCCGAGCACGCGGCAGCTCATCAGCCAGCTGTCGATGAGCAATTCGTTCGCCTCGATGCCGGCGTCGGGGCGTGCCAGCACCACGCTGATCAGGCCGTTGTCGCCGAACTTGTCTTCCAGGCGCAGGGCCAGGGCGATGGCGCGTGGATCGCCGGCGATGCGCTCGACCTCGGCCTCGGTGTAGCGCCGCGTGGTGAGGTTGAACTGGTTGGTCTTGTTGATCAGTTGGGTGCTGCGCGCCAGTTCGGCGGGGCCGATGCGGGTAACGCGCAGGATCATGTCCAGGCCGCGCAGGTAGCCGTCCATGTCGGTGGCCTGGCCCAGCGCCGCCTTGCGCTCGGCATTGGCGGCATAGCTGCGGCCGCGGCCGGTGTCGTCGGTGGTGAAGGACGCCGCCTCGAAATAGCCGGCCGCCGCCAGCCGGGCCGGGTAGTCGGCGACGTCCTCGGGCAGTTCCGGGACCGCTACGGCGGGCAGCTCGCGGCGCACGATGTCGCGTTCGGCCGGGTTGTCGTCGACGAACACCAGGCTGTCGAGGCCGATGTCGAGCAAGGTGGCGATGCGCCGCAGGTTGCCGGCCTTGTCGTCCCAGTTGGCGATGAAGGCGGCGACATCGCCGCGGGCGATGGCCATCTCGCGGTGGGCGAACGCCGCTTCGGCCACGTCCAGGTCGTTCTTGCTGCATACCGCGAGGATCACCCCGCGGCGCGCCAGTTGCGCGGCGTAGCGCTGGAAGGCGAGGAAGGCTTCGCCGCTGGCGCTGCCCTGGCCCAGCTGGATGCCGTCGACCCCATCGTCGCCGGCCACGCCGCCCCACAGGGTGTTGTCCAGGTCCAGCACCAGGCATTTTCGCGACAGCCCGAGCGCGGCGGCGAGAACCCGCGCCAAGTGGTCGCCATAGAGCGGCGCCAGCGTCGGGCTGACCAGCTGCTTGGCCTGATGCCAGCGCACCGGGTCGGCCAGGCCATTGCCATAACCGCCGGCCTGCCAGGCGAGGTCGAGCAGCAGCACGCCGTCTTCCCGCGCGGCGTTGCGGATGGCGGCGTTCAAATGCTCGATCAGGGCCTGTGGCGAGGCGGGCACCAGGGCTTCGTAGGAGCCGAACAGCGGCGGATCGACCGGCACCAGCGTCTGTTGCACGACCTGCGCGGCGTAGCGTTCGCGGGCCCGCCGCCAGAGCAGGCGCAGCTCGTTGACACGCGCCTGCACGGCGGTATCGACCTCGGCCGGCGAAGCGTCCAGCGGCATCTGCAGCGGCGTGTCGCGGGCATCCAGGGCCAGCACCACGAGTTGCGGGGCGAAGGCGTCCAGTGCCGGGTCGTCGGCCAGCAGCGCCTGGCGATACATGCCGTAGGGCGCGACATGCAGCGTCAGCGCCAGGCGCCGCAGCAACCCGGCGACGCGAATGGCCGGCAGCAGGTGATCCACGGTGTGCGAGGCCAGCAGCGCCACACGCAGCGGCATGAGTTGCGCCGCTGCTGCATGCTCCGCCAGCCCGGCGGCGGCCAGCCGGTCCAGCCGGGCGGTGAGGGTGAAATCCCGGCGGTAGCCGGCGAGCCGGATGGCTTCGGCCAGGCGCGCCAGCGGATCGTCCAGGTGCTTGGCCTGGCCGATGGCGGCGCTGAGGTCGGGATGTGGGGGCAGCCAGGAGAGTTGTTCCATTACCAGGGACTCCTTGTCGCGGTTCAGAACTGGAAGTAGAGAAATTCGGTCGGCGCCATGGAGAAGGCGACGGCCAGGGCGAAGAACCCGAGCATTCCGACCGCCACGCCGTACGCGGGGGCGGGGCGCCAGGCGCCGAACGGCAGCCAGCGCCCGGTCCAGTGCGGCTGCGGCTGGAAATTCAGCGCGGTACGGAAATGCCCCATCCACTGCTGAATGTTCGGCATGCCCCAGACGAACAGCAGCAGCGCGGCGATGTAGACGAAGTCGGAACGGTCCATCTGCGTGCTGACCGGGCTCAGCCCGAGCATGCCGGCGAGTACGGCCAGCGCCGCCGGCACGTCGGCGGCGCGGAAGAACACCATCGCCACCACCACGCAGAGGAAGGTCAGCAGCACCGCCGGCAGCCGATGCCACCAGAGGTCGCTGTCCAGCTGGCGCCCGTGGCTCACCTTCCAGGCACGCCAGCCATGGGCGACCACCAGGTAGAAACCGTGCAACAGGCCGAACACGACGAACTGCCAGCCGGCGCCGTGCCAGATGCCGGAGATGAACATGGTGAAGACGGTCGGATAGGCGACCAGGGCGAAGAAGGTTCCGGCGGTCATCCTGCCGCGCCGCGGTTGCGGCTTGCCGGCTGCCATCCGCGCGCGGGTCACGCGCAGCACGATGGGGTTGTAGATGTAGGCGGTGAGAAAGCGCGTCAGCGTCATGTGCCAGCGCGACCAGTAGTCGATGACGTTGCGTGCCTTGAACGGGCTGTTGAAGTTCGCCGGCAGGCTGATGCCGAACAGCAGGGCCAGGCCGATGGCCATGTCGCTGTAGCCGGAGAAGTCGAAGTAGATCTGCAGGGTGTAGGTCAGTGCCCCGGTCCAGGCGTCGTAGAAGGATGGAATCGAGCCATCGACGGCGAGGCTGAACACCGGTGTCGCCTTCAGCGCCAGGGTGTCGGCGATCACCACTTTCTTGAACAGCCCCAACAGGAAGATCGTCGCACCCAGGGAGAGGTTGTCCAGCCGGGCGCGAAAGGTAGCGCGTTCGCGGAACTGGGCGAGCATCTCGCCGTGGTGGGTGATCGGCCCGGCGATCAGCTGCGGGAAGAAACTGATGAACAGGCAGTAGTTGGCGAAGCCGTGCTCCTCCACCACGCCGTCGTGGGCATCGACCAGATAGGCGATCTGCTGGAAGGTGAAGAAGGAGATGGCCAGCGGCAGGATGATGTCGTGCACGCGCCAGCCGAGTTCGAAGGCTTCGTCGAGGTTGCCGAAGAGAAAACCGGTGTACTTGTAGTAGCCGAGCAGTAGCACATTGGCGGCCACCGCCAGGCCGAGCACCAGGCGTGAGGGGTGCTGGCGCAGATAGCCGCCAAGCAGGTAGTTGAACAGCATGCTGCCGGCCAGCAGCGGCACGTAGGCCGGGTTCCACCAGCCATAGAAGACCAGCGACAGGACGGTCAGCCAGATGACCGCGAGGCGCTGCCGGCCTGAGCCGGTCAGCACGAAGAATCCGATCAGCACCAGCGGGAGAAATCCCGCGATGAACTCCACAGAATTGAAAAGCATCTTCCTTAATCCCTGTTCAGCGTATGTGCTCAACGCTGCCCAGGCCGCCTGTGGGGCGGGCGATCCATCCTGTTCGGTAACCGTCTACTACCGTCGCGGCACTGCGCCCGCCCTTGGCGGGTGCCGCGGCATCCTCGGTCCTTCGCCGGATGCTTCGCTCGGGTCATCGGCCACCCGGCCGGTACCCCCTGAGCTCCTCTGGCTCCGACTTGGAGCTGTAAGCAAAAGTTTCAGCGTTCCGTGCGCCACCGGGCGCTTTCCCGGCTCTGGCCGGCAACCCCGCGAACGGCCTGGCCTGCAGCGGCCGGCCTTTCGTCGGCGAGCCATCCCGGGCGTTCCGTTGTGGACAAGCGTTGGGGGCGCTGGCGGCAGCGTTCAAGCCGACATGCCGTTGCCGGCCAGGCCTGTCAGAGCACGCTGGGCGTGGCCTGCTGGCACCCGGGCTGTTCGTCGGGCTGCTGCTCGGCCGGCGGCTGTTCGAGCTTGCGCTGCAGGTGGCGGATGGTGCGTTTGAGGCGGTGCACCTTGTCTTCCAGCTGGAAGACCTTGCGGTGGTTATAGAACATGCCCAGCACGAACCCCAGCGAAGTGAAGACCAGGCTATAGATGAGTGCGGCGTCGTAGAGATAGCTGGAAAACATCCTGTCGTCCTTCTTGTTGTGGCGACCGCCTACATCCCGGAGGCGGGGCGATCGCAGGTGACCCTGATATCGATCAGCCACCTTGAGACAGGGCGCACATTGGAAACGTTCCCGGATGCTGCTCGTCCTGCCGCAACCCGTGGGGGGCAGCCTGGGTCAGCGGGAAATGGCGGACATCGCGATGGCCGCGGCGGCGGTCCGGGTTTCCACGCCGAGCTTCACGTAGACGTGTTCCAGGTGCTTGTTCACCGTGCGCGGGCTGAGGCCGAGGATGTCGCCGATGTCGCGGTTGGTCTTGCCGCAGGAGACCCAGTGCAGCACTTCCACCTCCCGCCCGGTCAGCTGGAAGCGCTGGGTCAGCATCGCCTGGACCTGTTGTTCGTCCGGTGGCGCCTGCAACTGCTGCGAGGTCTGGCGGGCGCTCTGCAGGGCGCGCGCGGTACGCAGGTGGGCGGCCACCCGGGCCAGCACCTGTTCCGGGTGGATGGGCTTGGTCACGTAGTCGATGCCGCCGGCCTCGAAGCCTTCGAGCACGTGTTCGCTTTCGGTCAGGGCGGTCATGAACAGCACCGGCACGTCTTCCAGCTCCGCCTGGGCCTTGATCCGGCGGCAGGTCTCGAAGCCGTCGAGCCCCGGCATCATGGCGTCGAGCAGGACGATGTCGGGTTTCAGGCGCTGCATGCGCTCCAGTGCGCTGAGGCCGTCGAGCGCCACCAGCACCATGTAGCCGGCCTGGTCGAGGGCGCCCGACAGCAGGGCGAGGTTGTCGGGGACGTCATCGACGATCATCACGACGCCCTGGGTCTGCGGATGATCAACTGGATGCATGGCTGTTCTCCATGGGGGGCGGGCTTTCGGCGGCCTGCAGCGCTTGGTCGAGGCGCCGACCCAGCTCGTCGAGCTGGAAACGCCTGGCCAGCTGGCGCAATGCCTCGATCTGCTGGGCGGCGGCGGGTTCGTCGCGCTCCAGCTGGTCGAGCAGTTGCAACACGCCGCGCAGGTAACCCAGCGAAGCCTGTTGCTGGAGCGCCAGCAGGGCCGCCGCCGGCAGGCCGGCGGGGCGGGGCCTGGGCTGGCCCGCATCGCGCCGGATCCATTCCAGCGCCAGCTGCTGCCTGATCTTGTCCAGCAGGATCGGCGCGTGCACCGGCTTGGGCAGGTAGTCGTTGCAGTCGGCGGCCACGCTGGAGCCGTCGACGAAGGCATTGGCCGAGATGACGATGATCGGCGCCGTCGAGCCGATGGAGCGGCGAATCAGCGCGGCGGTCTGCCAGCCGTCCAGCTGCGGCATGGACAGGTCCATCAGGATCAGGTCGGGATTGTGCAGCGACACCTGGCTCAGCGCCTCCTGGCCGTTGGCTGCCATCAGGACCTCGAAGCCCAGCGGCTCGAGCATGCCGGCCAGCACCCGGCGGTGCTCGATATGGTCGTCGACCACCAGCACGCGCCGGCGCGGACCGAGGTAGCCGACGATGTCGTGCTCGACGTGCACCACCGCCTGCGGCACGCGCACCTCGGAGAGGAACAGCCGCAGCTGGAACACGGTGCCGCGTCCTTGCTCGCTCTTCACCGACAGCTCGCCGCCCATCAGCGCGGTCAGCATGCGGGTGATGGTCAGGCCGAGGCCCAGTCCGTTGTCCTGGCGCAGCGGATCGCCGCGCTCGAAGGGCTGGAACAGCCGCTCGACCTGCTCGGGGGGGATGCCGATGCCGGTGTCGGCGATCTCGAAGGTGGCGGTCTCGCGCAGGTAGCTGGTGCGCAGGCTGATACTGCCGGCGTCGGTGTAGCGCACGGCGTTGCCGAGCAGGTTGATGAGGATCTGCCGCACGCGCTTCTCGTCGCCGCGCACCACGGCGGGCATGCGGCCCTGGCTTTCGAAGTGGAAGCGCAGGCCCTTTTCCTCGGCCTGCGGCGCGAACATCTGGCGCAGCTGGACGAGGAATTCCGGGAAGGCGATCTCCGAAGGCTCGAGGTTGAGCTTGCCGGCCTCGATCCGGGCCACGTCGAGCAGGCCGTCGATCAACGACAGCAGGTGCGCGCCGCTGCGGTGGATGGTGCCCAGGGCATCCTTGTGCCGGGTCGCCATCGCCGTATCGCGCAGCAGGATCTGCGCGTAGCCGAGGATGCTGTTGAGCGGCGTGCGCAGCTCGTGGGAGAGGCCGGTGACGTAGCGGCTCTTGGCGGCATTGGCAGCCTCGGAAGCTTCCTTGGCCTTTTGCAGCTGCTCGTCGGTCTTGCGGTGGGCCTCGATCTCCTGCATCAGCAGGTGGGTCTGGCGGTCGGATTCCTCCTGGGCGACGCGGCGGCTCTCGCGCGTCAGCACCACCCACCAGGCGAGGATTCCGGCGAACAGCGACAGCGTCAGGAAGGCCTTGATGAAGGCCTGGTAGAGGCTTTCGCCGGCCTCCCGGGAACCCGCCGCGACGCCCGGCGAGACCTGGCTGTAGATCAGCCAGAGCGCCAGCGAGAGCAGCCCGACGATCAGCCCGAGCACGCCGAGATACTGCGCCAGGCGCGTGTGCAGGCGAGGGATGGAGACCTGCGGGAAGACCCAGCGGAGGAGGTTTTCCCATTGCGCGGAGAAGCGCGCGTCGGGCTTGCAAAGGTCGCCGCAGCGGGCATCGAGCGAGCAGCACAGCGAGCAGATCGGCGCGCCGTAGGCCGGGCAGAAGGCTGTGTCCGGCTCCTCGAAGGCATTGCTGCACAGCACGCAGGCGACCTTGCCGCGCACGCTGTAGGGGTAGAGCAACTGCGGCTGGCGTTGCCGCGCGATGTAGTAACGCCCGCCGGTGAGCCAGGCGATCAGCGGCGCGCAGACCAGCGCCGTGCCCAGCGCGATGATCGGCGAGGCCGCCTGGGCCAGCGCGCCGAGGGCGCCGCTGTGGGCGAGGATGGCCAGCAGCGAGGCGATCAGCATGGCGCCGACGCCCACCGGGTTGATGTCGTAGAGGTGCGCGCGCTTGAATTCAATCTCCCGCGGCGACAGGCCCAACGGCTTGTTGATCACCAGGTCCGCCACCAGCGCGCCGATCCAGGCGATGGCGACGTTGGCGTAGAGCCCGAGCACCTGCTCGATGGCCTCGAACACGCCGAGCTCCATCAGCATCAGCGCGATCGACACGTTGAACACCAGCCAGACCACCCGGCCGGGGTGACTGTGGGTGACGCGGGCGAAGAAGTTCGACCAGGCCAGCGAGCCGGCGTAGGCGTTGGTCACGTTGATCTTCACCTGCGAGACGATGACGAACAGCACCATCGCGCCCAGCGCCCATTCCGGCGAGGCGAACACGTAGCTGAAGGCCATCAGGTACATCTGCGTCGGCTCGGCTGCCTTGTCCAGCGGGATCTCGTGCTGCAGCGCGAGGAAGGCGAGGAAGGCGCCGGCGAGCATCTTCAGCGCGCCGGGGACGATCCAGCCGGGGCCGGCGGCGAGCATCGCCAGCCACCAGCGGCGGCGGTTGTGGCGGGTCTTCTCCGGCAGGAAGCGCAGGTAGTCGACCTGCTCGCCGATCTGCGTGATCAGCGCCAGCGCCACGGTGCAGGCGGCGCCGAACGACAGCAGGTTGAACGCGCCGCCATCGGCCTCGCGGCCGGCGAAGCTGGTCAGGTCGGCCAGCGCCCCGGGGTTCTTGGCGATGACGAAGGCATAGGGCAGCAGCAACAGCGCCAGCCAGACCGGCTGCGTCCACAGTTGCAGGCGGTTGATCAGGGTGATGCCGTAGGTCACCAGCGGCACGATGATGATCGAGCAGACCACGTAGGCCAGCGCCAGCGGGAGGGCGAAGTACAGCTCCAGCGCCAGCGCCATGATCGCCGCCTCGAGGGCGAAGAACAGGAAGGTGAAGCTGGCGTAGATCAGCGAGGTGATGGTCGAGCCGAAGTAGCCGAAGCCGGCGCCGCGGGTCAGCAGGTCCATGTCCACGCCGTAGCGCGCGGCGTAGTAGCTGATCGGCAGGCTGGTGAGGAAGATCACCAGGGCCACGGCGAGGATCGCCCAGAGGGTGTTGGTGAACCCGTAGGAAAGCGCCAGGGTACCGCCGATGGCCTCCAGGGCGAGGAACGACACCGCGCCGAGGGCGGTGTTGGCGATGCGGAATTCCGACCACTTGCGGAACGACTTGGGAGTGAAGCGCAGGGCGTAGTCTTCCAGCGTCTCGTCGGCGACCCAGCTGTTGTAGTCGCGGCGGATCTTGACGATGCGCTGTGTTCCTGTGAGTTGCACGCGGGCGGCCCCGGCTGATGGTCGTTTCATGGGTCAAGCAACTTCCGTGCCCCGTGCGGCACTGCCTGGCATTGAACGGCGGGCTGCGTGCCAGACGTCTGCGCAGCGGCGCTCCGCCGCCGCGTGGCAGCGGGCAGGTGCGCATGCGCGGTCGTGCTCCATACGGGCGCAAGGATGCACCAGCAACGCTCCGGCGCGGATACGTCAGATGACGTACCCCTTTACGTCATCCTGCGTATACCCCGGCCCGCCCGCCGAGCCCATTCTTGCTCCCGACCCGATGCCGGCCCGCAGCCGCGAGGCTGCCGCAAGCCATGCACGGCCCACCGAGACAGGAGCATTCATCATGGATTCAAAACTGACGGGTTCGTCACGCCGCCTTCCCCGCCGGCTCGCGCAGGGGGCTGCAGCACTCTCGCTGCTGGCGATGAGCATCTTCGCCTCGACCGCCAGCGCCGAGGTCAACACCACCGGGCTGGCCGTCACCGATACGGAAGTGGTGGTCGGCCAGCTGCATTCGGCCACCGGCACCATGGCCATTTCCGAGACCGGCTCGATCCAGGCCGAGCGCCTGGCCATCGAGCAGATCAACGCCGCGGGCGGCATCCTCGGCCGGCAGATCAAGGTGATCCAGGAAGACGGCGCCTCCGACTGGCCGACCTTCGCCGAGAAGGCCAAGAAGCTGCTGGAACGCGACAAGGTCGCCGCGGTGTTCGGCTGCTGGACCTCGGCCTCGCGCAAGGCGGTGCTGCCGATCTTCGAGCGCGAGAACGGCCTGCTCTACTACCCGACCTTCTATGAAGGACTGGAGCAGTCGAAGAACGTCGTCTACACCGGCCAGGAGGCGACCCAGCAGATCCTCGCCGGGCTCGACTGGGTCGCCAAGGAGAAGGGCGCCAAGACCTTCTACCTGCTCGGCTCGGACTACATCTGGCCGCGCACCTCGATGAAGATCGCCCGCAAGCACATCGAGAACGTGCTCGGCGGCAAGGTGGTGGGCGAGGAGTACTACCCGCTGGGCAACACCCAGTTCGGCTCGCTGACCAACAAGATCAAGCTGAAGAAGCCCGACGTGATCTTCGCCGCGGTGGTCGGCGGCTCCAACGTCGCCTTCTACAAGCAGCTCAAGGCCGCCGGCATCACCGCGGACAAGCAGACCCTGCTGACCCTGTCGGTCACCGAGGACGAGCTGCTGGGCATCGGCGGCGAGAACATGGCCGGCTTCTACGCCTCGATGAAGTACTTCCAGAGTCTGGACAACCCGAACAACGCCGAATTCGTCAAGGCCTTCAAGGCCAAGTACGGCAGCGACGCGGTGATCGGCGACGTGACCCAGGCCGCCTACCTCGGCCCCTGGCTGTGGAAGGCCGCGGTGGAGAAGGCCGGCAGCTTCGACGTCGACAAGGTGGTCGCCGCCTCCAGGGACATCGAGCTGAACACCGCTCCCGAAGGCTACGTCAAGGTGCACGAGAACCATCACCTGTGGAGCAAGACCCGCATCGGCCAGGTGCAGGCCGACGGCCAGTTCCAGGTGGTCTACGAGTCCGATCTGATCGAACCCAACCCGTTCCCGAAGGGCTATCAGTAACGGCAGCTTGAAGCGGAAAGCCTGAAGCTGGAAGCAAAAGCAATCTGCTCTTAGCTTCCAGCTTTCGGCTTGCGGCCTTCTCTTACGATTCAGGAGACCATCATGGAATGGCTAACGGAGTTCGGTGCCATCGCGGCCATGCAGGGCTTCAACGGGCTGTCGGTGTTCTGCGTGCTGCTGCTGATGGCGCTCGGCCTGGCGATCATCTTCGGCCAGATGGGGGTGATCAACATGGCCCACGGCGAGTTCCTCACCGTCGGCGCCTACACCACCTATCTCGTCTCGGTGCTGACGCTCAAATATATGCCCGAGCTGCAGCCCTACTACTTCTTCGTCGCCATCGTGCTGTCCTTCGTCATCGCCGGGGCGCTGGGCTGGCTGGCCGAATGGGCACTGATCAGCAAGCTCTACCAGCGCCCGCTGGACACGCTGCTGGCCACCTGGGGGCTGTCGCTGGTGATGCAGCAGGCGTTTCGCTCGATCTTCGGCGCGCGCGAGGTCAGCGCCAGCATGCCGGACTGGCTGATGGGCTCGTTCAACCCCACCGACGCCATCGACATTCCGCGCAACGGCCTGTTCGTGATGGCCGTGACGCTGCTGCTGACCGCGGCGATCTTCTTCCTGCTGTACCGCTCGCGCTGGGGCCTGCAGGTGCGCGCCACGGTGCAGAACCGGGTGATGAGCCGCGCGGTGGGGATCAACACGAAGAAGGTCGACCGCATGACCTTCGCCCTCGGCTGCGGCGTGGCCGGGGTCGCTGGCGCGGCCTTCACCACCATCGGCTCGACCGGGCCGACCTCCGGCTCGCTGTACATCGTCGACACCTTCCTGGTGGTGGTCTTCGGCGGCGCCGCCAGCCTGTTTGGCACTATCGCCTCGGCGTTCTCCATCGCCCAGACGCAATCGATCGCCGAGTTCTTCATCAGCGGCTCGATGGCCAAGGTGCTGACCCTGTCGGCGGTGATCCTGATCCTGATGCTGCGCCCGCAGGGGCTGTTCTCGATCAAGGTGCGCAAATGATGGGCTGTTTTCTTGTGGGGATGGCGAACGACGTGAGGACCAGGGCATGAAGACGACGACACTCGATAAATTCCTCGGCGGCAAGCAGGGGGGCATCGGCCTGCTGATCCTCGCCGCGCTGATTCTGGTGGTGTTCCCGCTGGTGCTGGATGCCTTCCGCCTGAACATGGTCGGCAAGTACCTGACCTACGCCTTCGTCGCCGTGGGGCTGGTGCTGTGCTGGGGCTATGGCGGCATTCTCAGCCTCGGCCAGGGCATCTTCTTCGGCCTCGGCGGCTACTGCATGGCGATGTTCCTCAAGCTCGAGGCGTCGGACCCGGAGAGCACCCGCATCCAGTCCACGCCCGGCATTCCGGACTTCATGGACTGGAACCAGCTCACCGAGCTGCCGTTGTTCTGGCAACCGTTCCAGAGCTTCGGCTTCACCCTGGTCGCGGTGGTGGCGGTGCCGGCGATCCTCGCGCTGATCATCGGCATGGCGATGTTCAAGCGCCGCGTGGGCGACGTGTACTTCTCCATCGTCACCCAGGCCATCGCGGCGATCCTGACCATCCTGATCATCGGCCAGCAGGGCCTGACCGGCGGGGTCAACGGCATCACCGACCTGAAGACCCTGCTCGGCTGGGACATCCGCAGCCACGAGGCGAAGACCATCCTCTACTTCGTCAACGCCGCGCTGCTGCTGGGCTGCATCCTGCTCGGCCGCTTCATCCTCGCCTCCAAGCTCGGCCGCCTGCTGATGGCCATGCGCGACAAGGAGGAGCGGGTGCGTTTCTCCGGCTACGACGTGGCCAGCTTCAAGATCTTCGTGTTCTGCGTGGCGGCGAGCTTCTCGGCCATCGGCGGGGCGATGTTCACCCTGCAGGTGGGCTTCATGTCGCCGAGCTTCGTCGGCATCGTGCCGTCGATCGAGATGGTCATCTTCGCCGCCGTTGGTGGGCGCATGTCGCTGCTTGGCGCGGTGTACGGCGCGCTGCTGGTGAACTACGGCAAGACGGTGTTCTCCGAGAGCTTCCCGGAGCTGTGGCTGTACTTCATGGGCGGGCTGTTCATCGCCGTGGTCATGTACTTCCCCAACGGCCTGGCTGGTCTCTGGCAGAGCCATGGCCGCAAGTGGCTGGCGCGCTTGCGCCTGCCGGACCGGCGGCGACCAGCGACGGCGCAACCCGTCGAGCAGCAGTCGACCTTGGGCGCCGGAATGATCGATGCGGTTCCCGCCAAGCAACTGGAGAGCACCCCATGAGTGGATTTCAGATGCCCAAACCGGTGCTGGCCATCGAAGGCCTGACGGTTTCCTTCGACGGCTTCAAGGCGGTCGACGACCTCAATCTCTACCTGGACCGCAACGAGGTGCGCGTGGTGATCGGCCCCAACGGCGCTGGCAAGACCACGGTGCTCGACCTGATCTGCGGCAAGACCAAGGCCAGCGGTGGCTCGATCCAGTTCGACGGCCGCGAGCTGACGAAGATGAAGGAGTTCGACATCGTCCGCGCCGGGGTCGGGCGCAAGTTCCAGAATCCCTCGATCTACGAGAACCTCAGCGTGTTCGAGAACCTGGAAATGTCCTACCCGGCCGGGCGCAAGGTGTTCGGCGCGCTGTTCTTCAAGCGCAGCGCCGAGGTGGTGGCGCGGGTCGAGGAGATCGCCGCGGAAATCGGCCTGGCCAACCAGTTGCACGACGAGGCCGGGCTGCTCTCCCACGGGCAGAAGCAGTGGCTGGAGATCGGCATGCTGCTGATGCAGGACCCGGCGCTGCTGATGCTCGACGAACCTGTGGCGGGCATGAGCGTCAGCGAGCGGGCGCAGACCGCCGAGCTGCTCAAGCGCATCAGCCAGGGCCGCTCGGTGCTGGTGATCGAGCACGACATGGAGTTCGTCAAGAGCATCGCGCACAAGGTCACGGTGCTGCACCAGGGCAAGGTCCTGGCCGAGGGCAGCATGGAGGCGGTGCAGAGCAATCCCAAGGTGATCGAGGTGTACCTGGGGCATTGAGGCGGTGCGGGCCCTGGCAACGCGTGGATAACGCTTCGCGGTTATCCACCCTACGCCGGGCCAACCGTAGGGTGGACATCGCCGCAGGCATGTCCACGCGTGTCGCCCAACAGGCACAAAAAAGGAGTTCAGCATGTTCCAGATCAGCAATCTCGCCTCCGGCTACGGCCAGAGCCAGATCCTTCACGACCTCGAGCTGAAGGTCGACAAGCAGGAAATCGTCGCGGTCATGGGCCGCAACGGCATGGGCAAGACCACGCTGTTCAAGACCCTGATGGGCATCGTGCCGCAGATGGCCGGCAGCGTGAAGGTCGACGGCCAGGAGGTCGCCGGGCTGGAGACCCACCAGCGGGTGGCCAGCGGCGTCGCCTACGTGCCCCAGGGGCGGATGATCTTCCCCAGCATGACCGTGCTGGAAAACATCCAGACCGGCCTGCCGGCCTCGGCCGGCGGCCAGGTGCCGGAGGACCTCTACGCGCTGTTCCCGGTGCTGCACGAGATGCGCAAGCGCAAGGGCGGCAACCTCTCCGGCGGCCAGCAGCAACAGCTGGCCATCGCCCGCGCGCTGGCGACCAATCCCAAGGTGCTGCTGCTGGACGAGCCCACCGAGGGCATCCAGCCGTCGATCATCAAGGACATCGCCCGCACGCTGAAGGAAATCCGCAACTTGCGCGACCTGACCATCGTGGTGTCCGAGCAGGTGCTGTCCTTCACCATGGAGATCGCCGACCGCTTCCTGGTGATCGAGAAGGGCCGCTTCGTGCTCGAGGAAAGCGCGGCCAATGCCGATGAGGCGACCATCAGCCGCTATCTGTCGGTCTGAACAGCAGCCGCAAGCTTCAAGCCGCACGCTACAAGCGAGAGCCGAGGTACTGCGCAACCGCAGGGCCTCGGCTTTTGTCTTTCTCGCCGTTTACAGCTTGCCGCTGCCCTACGTCATCCAACGTATTTCGCAAATACCGAGGACGGCGAAGACTAGTTCCCGTGTTCAGCGCAACGCTGATTTCCATCCACGTCCCAGGAGCTTCGTCATGACCGATACCCTGATCAAGGTCGATTTGAACCAGCCCGCCCCCGAGAACGAACAGATCCACAACCGCTGGCACCCGGACATTCCCATGGCCTGCTGGGTGAACCCGGGTGATGATTTCATCCTCGAGACCTACGACTGGACCGGCGGCGCGATCAAGAACGACGACGACGCCAGCGACGTGCGCGACGTGGATCTGTCCACCGTGCACTACCTGTCCGGCCCGGTGGGCGTGAAGGGCGCCGAGCCGGGCGACCTGCTGGTGGTCGACCTGCTCGACATCGGCGCCAAGCAGGACTCGCTGTGGGGCTTCAACGGCTTCTTCTCGAAGACCAACGGCGGCGGTTTCCTCACCGATTATTTCCCTGCGGCGCAGAAGTCCATCTGGGACTTCGAGGGCATGTTCACCAAGAGCCGGCACATTCCCGGCGTGCGCTTCGCCGGCCTGATCCACCCCGGGCTGATCGGCTGCCTGCCCGACCCCAAGCTGCTGTCGGCCTGGAACGAGCGCGAGCAGGCGCTGATCGACACCAACCCGACCCGCGTGCCGCCGCTGGCCAACCCGCCGTTCGCCGCCACCGCCCACGCCGGCAAGGCCTCCGGCGCGCTGCGCGACAAGATCGCCGCCGAGGGCGCGCGCACCGTGCCGCCGCGCGAGCACGGCGGCAACTGCGACATCAAGGACCTGTCGCGCGGCTCGAAGATCTTCTTCCCGGTCTACGTCGACGGTGCCGGGTTGTCGGTGGGCGACCTGCACTTCAGCCAGGGCGACGGCGAGATCACCTTCTGCGGCGCCATCGAGATGGCCGGCTGGGTGCACATGAAGGTCGAGCTGATCAAGGGCGGCATGGCCAAGTACGGCATCAAGAACCCGATCTTCAAGCCCAGCCCGATCGTGCCCACCTACAACAACTACCTGATCTTCGAAGGCATCTCGGTGGACGACAGCGGCAAGCAGGCCTACCTGGACGTCAACCTGGCCTACCAGCAGGCCTGCCTGAATGCCATCGAGTACCTGAAGAAGTTCGGCTATTCCGGTGCCCAGGGCTACTCGCTGCTCGGCTCGGCGCCGGTGCAGGGGCACATCAGCGGCGTGGTCGACATCCCCAACGCCTGCGCCACGCTGTGGCTGCCGACCGATATCTTCGAGTTCGACATCAACCCCAGCGCCGCCGGCCCGATCAAGCACCTCGACGGCAGCATCGACATGCCCATCGCATACGACAAATGACCGGAACGTGGGTTGGGTTGAGCGAAAGCGAAGCCCAACGGGCGGACTAAGCCGACCCAACCTACGTTGCCGAGAGGACGATCAGCATGCCCATCTACGAATACGATTGCGCCGCCTGCGGCGATTTCACCATGCTGCGGCTCATGGCCGACCGCGACCAGCCGTGCGCCTGCCCGGCCTGCGGCGGCGAGGCGCGGCGGGTGATCCTCAGTGCACCCGGCCTGGCGACCATGGCCGGCAGCCAACGCCGCGCCATCGAGACCAACGAGCGCAGCGCCCATGCGCCGCAGTCGCTGGCCGAATACAAGGCCAACCGCAAGCACGGCGCCGGCTGCAGCTGCTGCGGGCCGAGCAAGCCGAACACACCGACCAAGGCCAACCCGCACGGGCTGAAAGCCAGCCCCTCGGCGCGGCCGTGGATGATCAGCCACTAACCATTGTTTCCAGCAGCGTGGAAATCGCTACGCGGATTTCCACCCTACGTTGTCAAGCCCTCCGGCGTAGGGTGGAAAACGGCGAAGCCTTTTCCACCGAGAGCCCGCCCGCGAGCCAAACCGAACCAAACGGAGACCCACCATGCGTCACGGAGATATTTCCAGCAGTCCCGATACCGTCGGCGTCGCCGTCGTCAACTACAAGATGCCGCGCCTGCACACCAGGACCGAAGTGCTCGATAACGCCCGCAAGATCGCCGAGATGATCAAGGGCATGAAGCTCGGCCTGCCGGGCATGGACCTGGTGGTGTTCCCCGAGTACAGCACCATGGGCATCATGTACGACCCCGGCGAGATGATGGAGACCGCCACCACCATCCCCGGCGAGGAGACCGCGATCTTCTCCGCCGCCTGCCGCGAGGCCAGGACCTGGGGCATCTTCTCGCTGACTGGCGAACGCAACGAAGACCCGGCCAAGGCGCCCTACAACACCCTGGTGCTGATAAACGATGCGGGCGAGATCGTGCAGAAGTACCGCAAGTGCATCCCCTGGTGCCCGATCGAGGGCTGGTACCCGGGCGACCGCACCTATGTGACCGAAGGCCCGAAGGGCATGAAGATCAGCCTGATCATCTGCGACGACGGCAACTATCCGGAGATCTGGCGCGACTGCGCGATGAAGGGCGCCGAGCTGATCGTGCGCTGCCAGGGCTACATGTACCCGGCCAAGGAGCAGCAGGTGCTGATGTCCAAGACCATGGCCTGGGCCAACAACTGCTACGTGGCGGTGGCCAACGCCGCCGGCTTCGACGGCGTGTACAGCTACTTCGGCCACTCGGCGATCATCGGCTTCGACGGCCGTACCCTGGGCGAATGCGGCGAGGAGGAAATGGGCATCCAGTACGCCCAGCTGTCCATCTCGCAGATCCGCGACGCCCGCGCCAACGATCAGTCGCAGAACCACCTGTTCAAGCTGCTGCATCGCGGCTACACCGGCGTCTACAACTCCGGCGACGGCGACCGGGGCGTGGCCGACTGCCCGTTCGAGTTCTACCGCACCTGGGTGCTGGATGCCGAGAAGGCCCGGGAGGATGTGGAGAAACTCACCCGCCGGACCGTCGGCGTCGCCGATTGCCCGGTATACGAGCTGCCGCATCCGGGTAAGGAAAAGGCGGCTGGCTGACCTGTGCCCGCCGGCAGGCCCGGTTTTCTGTAGGAGCCGGCTTGCCGGCGATGCTCTTGAGGTTTACGGAAGGAACGCCATGCCCTTCGTCAACGATTTGATCGAGCACAACCGCGAGCGCCTGGCCGATCAGGACGTGGCGGCCAGGCTGCAGCCGTCGCGCTTCCTGTTCGAGCCGGATGTGGTGATGGCATCGCTGCGCGCACGTATCGTCGGCCAGGACGCCGTGCTGGCGCAGGTCGAAGCGATGCTCAAGGTGGTCAAGGCCGATATCGGAGACCCCGAGCGGCCGCTGGCGGTCAACCTGTTCATGGGGCCCACCGGGGTCGGCAAGACCGAGATCGTGCGGCTGCTGGCGCAGGCCATCCATGGCCGGCCGGACGCCTTCTGCCGCATCGACATGAATACCCTGGCCCAGGAACATTACGCCGCCGCGCTCACCGGCGCGCCACCGGGCTACGTCGGTAGCAAGGAGGGCACCACGCTGTTCGATGTCGAGGCCATCGCCGGCAGCTTCGGCCGGCCGGGCATCGTCCTCTTCGACGAGCTGGAGAAGGCCAGCCGGGAAGTGGTGCGCAGCCTGCTCAACGTGCTCGACAGCGGCCAGCTGACGCTCGCCGCCGGCACGCGGCGCATCGACTTTCGCAACAGCCTGGTCTTCATGACCAGCAATATCGGCGCGCAGGACGCCGCCGAGTACCGCTCGCGCTTCCAGCGGGGCTGGCGCCGCGCGCTGCGCCTGCGGCCGCGAGGCGAGGGCACGCTGCTGGAGCGGGCCTTGCACCGGCATTTCGAGCCGGAATTCCTCAACCGGATCGACCGCATCCTGGCCTTCGAGCGGATCGATGGGCAATGGCTGCAGGCGCTGCTGGACATCGAACTCGGCAAGCTCGGCCAGCGGTTGCGCAAGGCCCGCTGCGAGCTGTTCGTCAGCACCCCGGCGCGGGACTGGCTGTGTAGCGGCCACGACGCCCGTTTCGGCGCGCGCGACCTGGCGCGCCGGTTGCGGACCCAGCTGGAACCGGCGCTGGCGCAGGCCATGCTGGACAATCCCGACTGCCGGCGCTTCACGGCCGAGGTGTTCGCCGAGCAGTTGCGCGTCGTCGCGCTGCGCTGATCCGGGGTCGTCGCACCGAGCCTCCCGCGCCCGACACCTGCCGAACTCTTGCACGGCGCCATCGTCCCAATTCAGACAGTTCTGTTCCGGTTGGGGGAAGGCATGGCAATCCTGGATACGCGCGGGGTCGGAGCGCTGACCCTGCTCAAGCGCACCTTCAAGGAGTTCAGCAACGACGACATGTCCACCTACGCCTCGGCGCTGGCCTATCGGGCGTTGTTCTCGCTGTTTCCCTTCCTGCTCTTCCTCATGGCCCTGCTGGGCTTCCTGCACTTGCCGGAGTTCTTCGCCTGGCTGCGCGAGCAGGCCTCGCTGGTGCTGCCGCCGGTGGCACTGGATCAGGTCAACCCGGTCATCGACCAGTTGCAGGAGCAGAAGGGCGGCCTGCTCTCCATCGGTATCCTGGTCGCGCTGTGGACGGCTTCGGTGGGTGTGCGCTCGCTGATGAATGCGATGAACAAGGCCTACGACGTACAGGAAGGTCGCCCGAGCTGGAAGCTGGCCCTGTTGTCGCTCGTCTACACCGTCGGCATCGCGGTCATGCTGCTGCTGGCCGCCGGCCTGATGGTGATCGGACCGCAGGTGATCAGCTGGCTGGCCGAGCAGGTCGGGCTGAAAGACGTCGTGGTGCTGCTATGGAGCTGGCTGCGCTGGCCGATCGCGGTATTGCTGATGATGCTGGTGGTGGCGGTGCTGTACTACGTCGCGCCGGACGTCGAGCAGGAGTTCCGTTTCATCACGCCGGGCTCGGTGCTGGCGGTGATCGTATGGATCGTCGCCTCGGTCGGCTTCGGCATCTATGTGCAGAACTTCGGTAATTACGACGCGACCTACGGCAGTATCGGGGCAATCATCGTGTTGCTGCTGTATTTCTACATCTCCGCCGCGGTGCTGTTGCTCGGCGCCGAACTCAACGCGGTGATCGAGCATGCCTCGGCCGAGGGCAAGGACCCCGGCGACAAGCGCCTCGACTCCTAAGGTCTTACTGGCCCGGCGGCGCGAACGACTCTCCAGCCTAACGGTCATTTATTGCAATACAGGGTTCTTCGCGTGGGACCGACCGGTGCGGCGCCCGGACGCTACGCAGGCCCGCAGAGGACCGAACGGAGACGCTGCATCTTGCATATTGCCGATATGACCATGTTCTACGCACCCGCCAGCGGTGGCGTGCGCACCTACCTCGAGGCGAAGCACCGTCGACTTCAGTTCTACCCGGGCGTTCGGCACAGCATCCTGGTGCCGGGCAGCTGCTATGGCCACAACAACGGCGTCTACCAGGTGCCCGCGCCGGTGCTGCCGTTCGGCAAGGGCTACCGTTTCCCGGTGCGCCGTGCGCCCTGGCGCAATCTGCTGCGCTCGCTACGCCCCGACCTGATCGAGGTCGGCGACCCGTACATGACCGCCTGGGCCGCGCTGGATGCTGGGCGCCGGCTGGATGTGCCGGTGATCGGTTTCTATCATTCGGACCTGCCGCTGTTGGTCAGCAACCGGATTGGCCACTGGCTGGGGACCAACCTGAACGGCTACGTCTCGCGGCTGTACGGCAGCTTCGACCGCGTACTCGCGCCCAGCCAGGTGATGGCCGACAAGCTCATCGAGCTGGGGGTGAACAACGTCTTCGTGCAGCCGCTGGGGGTGGACCTCGACACCTTCCAGCCCGGCCGCCGGGCGCCCGGCCTGCGCGCCGAGCTGGGGCTGGCGGACGATACACGGCTGATGATCTTCGCCGGCCGCGGCTCGCGGGAAAAGAACCTGCATGTCCTGCTGGACACCGCGCGCCAGCTGGGCAAGCCCTATCACTTGCTGCTGGTGGGCTCGAGCATGCCGCACCGGGTGCCGGACAACGTGACGGTGATCGACCGCTTCTGTCCCGCCAGCGAGGTGGCACGCTTGCTGGCCAGCAGCGATGTGCTGCTGCATGCCGGCAACCAGGAAACCTTCGGCCTGGTGGTGCTGGAGGCGATGGCCTGCGGTATTCCGGTGGTGGCGGCGCGCGCCGGCGCGCTCCCCGAACTGGTGCCCTTCCACAGCGGGCGGCTGTGCCGGCCGCTGGATGCGCATGCCATGGCCCGGGCCGTGCGCGAGCTGTTCGAGGTCGGCCCGCGCATGCTCGGCCTGCAGGCCCGTCAGCACGTGGAGGCGCACCATGCCTGGGATGCGGTGGTCGCCGGGCTGCTCGCGCATTATCACGCGGTGCTCGGCACCGCCGATCTGCCGGTCGCCTTGAATGTCTGAACGCGCGCTGATGCTGGTGTTGCACGACGTGGCGCCGGAAACCTGGGCGGACTACCGGCCGTTCGTCGAGGCGGTGGATGCGATCGGCGGCGTGCCCATGACTTGGCTGGTGGTGCCGGATTTCCATAACCGCAACCCGCTGCGGGCACATCCGGCATTCCGCCGCCTGCTCGACGGGCGCCTGGCTCGTGGCGATGAACTGGTGCTGCACGGCTGCTATCACGCCGATCAGGCAGCGCCGCCACGCACGCCGAAGGACTGGTTCATGCGCCGGGTCTACACCCATGAAGGCGAGTTCTATTCGCTGGACGAGGATGCCGCGCGCGAGCGGCTGGGGCAGGGGCTGGCATTGTTCCGTCACTACGGTTGGCCGCTGCACGGCTTCGTCGCGCCGGCCTGGCTGATGAGCCCGGGCACCCGCCGTGCGCTGGCCGGCAGCGGGCTGCTGTACACCAGCGACCCGCGGCATTTCTACCTGCTGCCGGACTTCACGCCCATCGTGGCGCCGGGGCTGGTCTGGAGTGCACGCAGTGCCTGGCGTCGCGGTCTGTCCTGGCTGGTCAGCGAGGGGCAGCGGCGCCAGCAGCGCCAGGCGCCGCTGCTGCGCCTGGGGCTGCACCCGGTGGACATGCGCCATGGGTTTTCCCGGGACTACTGGCTGGCCGTGCTGCAGCGCCTGCTGCAGGAAGGCCGGCAGCCGACCACCAAGGTCGACTGGTTGCGCCGCTACGCGCCGTCGAGTCCGGCGGCATGAACCGTCGCTGGTGGCTGCTGGGCGCACTGTTCGCCGCGGCGCTGGTTCCGCTGCTGCTGGGCGGCACCGGCCTGTTCGAGCGGCTGGGGCGCTTCCCGGCCAGCCTGTTGGCGATCATGCTCGGCATGATCCTGCTGGGCTGGTATCTCAATGCCCTGCGCCTGCGGTTGTTGCTGGGGCGACGCAGGCTGGGGCAGCGGCGTGCGTTCGGTATCGTCATCGCCACCGAGTTCGCCATCTGCGCCACGCCGGGCGGCGCCGGCGGGCCATTGACCTTGATGGCCCTGCTGATGCGCCAGGGCGTGGCACCGGCGAGAGGGACGGCGACCTATGCGGTCGAGCAACTGAGCGACCTGCTGTTCTTCGCCTGTGCGCTGGTCGGCGTACTGTTCTATGCGCTGACCCACGCGCTGAACGCCTACATGGCCAGCCTGCTGGGCTTCAGCGCGGCGCTGCTGATCGGGGTGATGGTGCTGCTGGCGCTGCTCGGGCGCTTCCATCGCCAGGTGTTCCTGCTCAACGGCTGGCTGGTCACCCGCCTGGGCGTGCAGGCCTCGCGCAAGCGCCGCTGGGCGCGCAAGCTGCTGGGCTTCCGCAATGCGCTGGTCGACTGCTTCCGCCTGCCGCGCCGGATCCTGCTGGCGGTGTTCGGCCTGACCATTGCACATTGGTTGCTGCGCTACAGCGTGCTCTACCTGACGTTGCGGGGGTTGGGCAGCGAGATCGCCTGGGCATGGACCTTCCTGGTGCAGCTGCTGGCGCTGACGGCCGGCCAGCTCAGTCTCCTGCCGGGCGGCGCCGGCAGTGCCGAGCTGGCGTCGGCGGCGCTGCTGACACCGATGGTGGGCAAGTCGGCCACTGCCGCGGCGATCCTGATCTGGCGCTTCGTGACCTATTACTTCTACCTGATCGTCGGTGCGCCGGTGTTCCTGCACCTGGCCGGCCGGCCCTTGCTCCGCCGCCTGCTGCGCGCACGGCAGGCCTGAACCAGCGATCCGATGGCCGGGAGAAACCATCGCTGCGCCCGCCCGGTCCACTCCCATGCCATCGATAAAAACAGAAGGGGACCGTCATGAGCGGCAGCGAAGACAAGATCAAGGGCAACGCCAACGAAGCCGTCGGCAAGATCAAGCAGGGCGTGGGCGAAGCGACGGACAACCAGCGCCTGAAGGGCGAAGGCCAGCGCCAGGAGATCAAGGGCGAAGCCCAGCAGGTCAAGGGCGAGGTGAAGGATGCCCTGAAACGGGGAATCGACAGGACCTGAGGCCGCTGTCGGCTGCGCAAACGAAAATGCCCGCATCGCTGCGGGCATTTCTGCGTGGCTGGCCGGGCTGAAGGATCAGCGCTCCAGGTACTGCAACTTGTCCTTCACGCCGTCCCATTCCTCGGCGTCCGGCAGCGCATCCTTCTTCTCGGTGATGTTCGGCCAGACCTCGGCGAGGTCGGCGTTCAGCTCGATGTATTCCTGCTGGTCGTCGGGCACCTCGTCCTCGGAGAAGATCGCCTGGGCCGGGCACTCCGGCTCGCAGAGGGCGCAGTCGATGCACTCGTCCGGGTGGATCACCAGGAAGTTCGGGCCTTCGTAGAAGCAGTCCACCGGGCAGACTTCCACGCAGTCGGTGTATTTGCACTTGATGCAGTTGTCGGTGACGACGAAGGTCATGTCTAGCTATCTCCTCAGGCGTGTCAGGTTGGCGTTACGGTGACGCCCCTGCGGCTAGGCGGCATCAGGCAAATGCCGCATATCCAAAAAATGCGCGCGATTCTAGCAGCTTTCTCGGTGCATCAAACGCGCGATTTCAAGCTGTATAGCAGCTCCAGGGCCTGACGCGGCGTCATGTCATCGGGATCGATGCGTCCCAATTCCTCGATCACCGGGTGCGGCAGGCTGGCGAATAGGTCATTCTGCAAGGGGGGTGCTGGCTGGCCGGGCGCTATTCTCGGCGCTTCGTGGGGCAGGCTGGTGGTTTCCAGCCGCGACAGATGGTCGCGTGCGCGCTGGATCACCTCGCCCGGCACGCCGGCCAGTTGCGCCACCGCCAGGCCGTAGCTCTGGCTGGCCGGGCCCGGCAGTACGTGATGGAGGAAGACGATGCGCTCGTTGTGCTCGGTGGCCGAGAGGTGCACGTTGGCCACCACCGGCTCGCTTTCCGGCAGCACGGTCAGCTCGAAGTAGTGGGTGGCGAACAGGGTGAAGGCGCGCAGCTTGGCCAGGTGCTCGGCCGCCGCCCAGGCCAGCGACAGGCCGTCGAAGGTGCTGGTGCCGCGGCCCACCTCGTCCATCAGCACCAGGCTCTTGTCGCTGGCGTTGTGCAGGATGTTGGCGGTCTCGCTCATTTCCACCATGAAGGTCGAGCGCCCGCCGGCGAGGTCGTCCGACGAGCCGATGCGGGTGAAGATACGGTCGACCAGCGACAGCTCGCAAGCCGCCGCCGGGACGAAGCTGCCGATCTGCGCCAGCAGCACGATCAGCGCGGTCTGGCGCATGTAGGTGGACTTACCGCCCATGTTCGGCCCGGTGATCACCAGCATGCGGGTGGCGTCGTCGAGGCCGAGGTCGTTGGCGACGAAGGGTGTCTCCAGTACCTGCTCGACCACCGGATGGCGGCCCTGCTCGATGCGCATGCACGGCTGCTCGACGAAGCGCGGGCGATTGAGGTCGAGGTTCAGCGCGCGTTCGGCGAGGTTGCTCAGCACGTCCAGCTCGGCCAGCGCGGCGGCGCTTTCCTGCAGCGGCGCCAGGTGCTCGATGAGCGTTTCCAGCAGCTCGTCGTAGAGCAGCTTCTCGCGCGCCAGGGCGCGGCTCTTGGCCGACAGCGCCTTGTCTTCGAACTCCTTGAGCTCGGGGGTAATGAAGCGCTCGGCGCCCTTGAGCGTCTGCCGGCGGATGTAGTCGGCCGGGGCGGATTCGGCCTGCTTGCTCGGCAGTTCGATGAAGTAGCCGTGCACGCGGTTGTAGCCGACCTTGAGGTTGGCCAGGCCGGTGCGCGCCTTCTCGCGGGTTTCCAGGTCCATCAGGTACTGACCGGCGTTCTCGGAGAGCGACTGCAGCTCGTCCAGTTCGGCGTCGTAGCCGGTCTTGAGCACGCCGCCGTCGCGGATCACCGCCGGCGGGTTGTCGATGATGGCGCGGGCCAGCAGCTCGGCCAGCTCGGGATAGGTGGCGATGCTCGTCGCCAGCGCATTGAGGTGCGGGGCGACCAGTTCCTGCATGCCGGCCTGCAGTTGCGGCAGCGCAGCCAGGGCATCGCGCAGGCGCGCCAGGTCGCGCGGGCGGGCGTTGCGCAGGCCGATGCGGGCGAGGATGCGCTCGAGGTCGCCGATGTCCTTGAGCTGTGGCTGCAGTTGCTCGAAGCGGTAGTGTTCCAGCAGGCAGGTGATCGAGTCCTGGCGTGCCTCGAGAATCTCGCGGTTGCGCAGCGGACGATTCAGCCAGCGGGTCAGCAGGCGCGAGCCCATGGCGGTCTGGCAACGGTCCATCACCGACTGCAGAGTGTTGTCGCGGCCGCCGGCGAGGTTGACGTCCAGCTCCAGGTTGCGGCGCGTGGCGCCATCGAGGATCACCGTGTCGTCGAGGCGCTCGTGGCGCAGGCTGCGCAGGTGGGGCAGGGCGGTGCGTTGGGTTTCCTTGGCGTAGGCCAGCAGGCAGCCGGCGGCGCCGATGGCCAGCGTCAGGTTCTCGCAGCCGAAGCCCTTGAGGTCCTGGGTGGCGAACTGTTGGCAGAGGCTCTTGAACGCCGAGTCGCGGTCGAAATCCCAGGGCGCGCGGCGGCGCACGCCGCGGCGTTTCTCCAGCGGCAGGCCCTGCGGCCAGTCGTCGGGGATCAGCAGCTCGGCCGGGCTCAGGCGCTCCAGCTCGGCCAGCAGGGTTTCCCAACCCTTGAGTTCCTGCACGCTGAAGCGGCCGCTGGCGATGTCCAGCACCGACAGGCCGAACAGCTTCTCGTCGCCGACCACCGCGGCCAGCAGATTGTCGCGGCGCTCGTCGAGCAGCGCCTCGTCGCTCACCGTGCCCGGGGTGATGATGCGCACCACCTTGCGCTCCACCGGCCCCTTGCTGGCGGCGGGATCGCCGATCTGCTCGCAGATCACCACCGATTCGCCGAGCTTGACCAGGCGCGCGAGGTAGCCTTCCACCGAATGGAAGGGAATGCCCGCCATGGGGATCGCGGTGCCGGCCGACTGACCGCGCGCGGTCAGGGTGATGTCCAGCAGCGCGGCCGCCTTCTTGGCGTCGTCGTAGAACAGCTCGTAGAAGTCGCCCATGCGATAGAACATCAGCTGGTCCGGATGCTCGCGCTTGAGCTTCCAGTACTGCTGCATCATTGGGGTGTGGGCGGAGAGATCGGAGTTGGGCTTGGTCATCAGCTTGCGGTGCGGTTCGTTGTGGAGTGGAAGGGCCAGGCGTGGACATCGGCCTGGCAAGGGATGCGCTTCCCGCTGAAAGCCGGCAAGGTTACCACGGGCCTGCCACACTCAGCAGGTATGGAGCTGCACAGCGGCGGGCTGCGCAAGGGGGCGCGATAGCGTGCGCGCTGTCAGCGGTCGGTACGCGCGGCGCGCGCATTGACAAGCGGGCCGGCGCCGCCGATAACCTGCGTTCTATCGAAGCGCCGGAGCCGTACTTTCGCGGGGCCTTCGATGCATTTCTTCCGGCCTCGCAGTTGCGCAGCGCCCTGTGGCAGCTGTCGCGGTAGCTTGCCCGGGTTTTGCCGTCGCTGCGGCCCGCGAAGGCAACACGGCTTGCCTGGGCGTTTCTCGCGTCGATTTCTGGCGACTTTCCCTCTCATCACACCCACGTGAGCTGCAGACATGCCCCGACTCCTCGGACTCGACGCCCTGCGCGGTGGAGCGGCGCTGTGCGTCGCCTATTCCCATCTGATCGCCAAGATGAAGCGCGACGGCCTCTTCGACGAACTGACCAGCTACCTGTTCCTGTCGACCAAGACGGTGCTGGATGTCGGCAAGGCCAGCGTGCTGGTGCTGTTCGCCCTGAGCGGCTATTTCATCGTCGCCGGCCTGTACCGGAACCGACAGACTTTCGAGCGGCCGGTGGCGGCGTTCGTGTGCCAGCGTTTCTTCCGCCTGTTCCCGTTGTACTGGCTGTCGCTGCTGCTCGGCACGATGTTTCCCTGGGACGACCCGGCGCGGCTGTTCTCGGCGTTGGTCATCGCCGTCAACGCGACGATGCTGCAGGGCTTCTTCCTGGTCGAGAACGTGATCGGTCTGTACTGGACACTGCAGATCGAGATCACCTTCTACGTGCTTTGCATGGTGATGTTCGCCTTCAGGCCGGGTAGCTCCGCGCGGCTGGATCTGCTCTTGCTGGTCCTGCAGTACGGTTTCACCTTGTTGCTCGCCTACCTGCGCTACAGCCTGGAGGCCAAGTTGCCGGTGGCGCTGCCGTTGATGGTGAGTGTGTGCTTCCTCGGCGCGCTGTGGAAAAGCACCGACAACGGACGCGCCACTAGTTCCGGCGGCTACGCCTGGGCCGCGGTCGCGCTGTTCTATGTCTTCCTCCTGCCGACCTGCGTGCTCGCCTATTCCCACGATACCGGGCTCGGTGAAACCTGGTATCGCTATCTCGTGAGCTACAGCCTGGGGATGGCGATCTTCCTGCTGGCGACGCGAATCAAGGGGCAGGGGCTGCGCTGGCTGGCGCCCGTCGGGGGCGTGGGCTACATCATCTTCCTGACCCACCCCTCGGTGTTCGCCATCGCCGAGCGCCTGCACTTCCATCCCTCGGCGCTGGTCATTCCCGGTCCGCTGTACATCGGCATCATGCTGGCGGTCGTTACACTATTGGCCTTCTTCATCAAGCGTACCCTGGCCGATCCGATCCAGGGTTACGGCGACCGGGTGGTCAGCCGGCTGGGCCGCCGTCGCCAGGGCGGACTGGCCCGACCGGCGCGGCCGCAGGCGTAATGCTGGCGCAGGGGCGCCGCTCGAGCGGTCCGGCGATCCGGCGGGCTGAAGTGTGTGGGCAGCTGGTGTAGGGTAGCGGTTTTTCCGCTTCCGGAGCCCCGATGACGCTCACCGATCTCGCCTCGCGATTGGGCGAAGCCCTGCAACGACAGGATGCACAGGTCACCACCGCCGAATCCTGTACCGGCGGCGGGATCGCCGAGGCGATCACCCGGATCGCCGGCAGCTCGGCCTGGTTCGAGGCCGGCTACGTCACCTATTCCAATGCGCAGAAGACCCTGCAGCTCGGCGTGCCGGCGCAGCTGTTCGAGCAGGTGGGGGCGGTCAGTGCCGAGGTGGTGCAGGCCATGGCGCGAGGTGCGCAGCAGCACAGCGGTGCGCGTTTCGCGGTGGCGGTCAGTGGTATCGCCGGGCCGAGCGGCGGTTCGGCGGACAAGCCGGTGGGCACGGTCTGGATCGCCTGGGCCGATAGCGCGCAGCTGCATACCCGGCGCTATCTGTTTGCCGGCGACCGCCAGGCGGTGCGTGAGCAGACGGTGGTGGCCGCGCTGCAAGGACTGTTGCGCCTGGCGGCTGGAGAAAATCCGGCGCAGGGCTAGGCGAGCAAATTTGCCTATGTTCTAATACTGTCTACTTATACAGTTGTTGTGGCCTCTGGCCCTCTTGATCAAGTGAGGATTCGATGGACGAGAACAAGAAGCGCGCCTTGGCTGCAGCCCTGGGCCAGATCGAGAAGCAGTTCGGCAAGGGCGCGGTGATGCGCATGGGCGATCATGATCGCCAGGCGATCCCGGCCATTTCCACCGGCTCGCTGGGGCTGGATATCGCACTGGGCATCGGTGGCCTGCCGAAAGGCCGCATCGTCGAGATCTACGGTCCGGAGTCGTCGGGCAAGACCACCATGACCCTCTCGGTCATCGCCGAGGCGCAGAAGATGGGCGCCACCTGCGCCTTCGTCGATGCCGAGCACGCGCTGGACCCGGATTACGCCGGCAAGCTGGGCGTCAATGTCGACGACCTGCTGGTGTCGCAGCCGGACACCGGCGAGCAGGCGCTGGAAATCACCGACATGCTGGTGCGCTCCAACGCGGTGGACGTGATCATCGTCGACTCCGTGGCGGCGCTGGTGCCCAAGGCCGAGATCGAAGGCGAAATGGGCGATGCCCACGTCGGCCTGCAGGCACGTCTGATGTCCCAGGCGCTGCGCAAGATCACCGGCAACATCAAGAACGCCAACTGCCTGGTCATCTTCATCAACCAGATCCGCATGAAGATCGGCGTGATGTTCGGCAGCCCGGAAACCACCACCGGTGGTAACGCGTTGAAGTTCTACGCCTCGGTGCGCCTGGACATCCGTCGTACCGGCGCGGTGAAGGAAGGCGACGAGGTGGTCGGCAGCGAAACCCGCGTCAAGGTAGTGAAGAACAAGGTGGCGCCGCCGTTCCGCCAGGCCGAGTTCCAGATCCTCTACGGCAAGGGCATCTACCGCAACGGCGAGATCATCGATCTCGGCGTGCAGCAGGGCCTGGTCGAGAAGTCCGGCGCCTGGTACGCCTACAAGGGCAACAAGATCGGCCAGGGCAAGGCCAACGCCGCCAAGTACCTGGAAGACAATCCGGAGATCGGCCGCGAGATCGAGCAGCAGATTCGCGAGAAACTGCTGGTGGTCAGCGGCAGCGGCAAGGCGAACGTGGTCAGCGAAGACCTGGTCGACGCCGATCTCTGATCCGCATGCCCGTCGTGCTCGATAGCCCCGCCGCGGTGCGGCGGGCGGCAATGGACCTGCTGGCCCGACGCGAGCATGGTCGCGTCGAGCTCTTCCGCAAGTTGCGCCAGCGCGGCGCCCCGCCCGAACTGATCGAACAGGCCCTGGATCGTCTCTGCGAGCAGGGCCTGCTGTCCGAATCGCGTTACCTCGAAAATTTCGTCAGGAGCCGGGCCAATGCCGGCTATGGGCCGTTGCGCATCCGTGAGGAGCTGGCCCAGCGCGGGCTGCCGCGCGCGGATATCGAGCAGGCCTTGCGCGACAGCGGCTTCGACTGGGGCGAGCAACTGCGCGATGCCTGGCAACGCAAGTTCGGCCGGCTGCCAGCAGACGCCCGCGAACGCGCCAAGCAGGGGCGCTTCCTCAGCTACCGGGGCTATCCGCCGGAGCTGATCGGCCGGCTGCTGCGTGGTGGCGCTTCAGACGACTGAGTACCTTGCCTGCAGGTTGGTCTGCGCATGTGGATTACAAGTAGGGGCACGCTGTTTGTAGGAGCCAGCTTGCTGGCGATTAGCTTTTCAACAGTATCGCCAGCAAGCTGGCTCCTACAGAAATCCGGGCTCGGGCCCACACATCTGCGGATGCGCATCACTCCCTGTGCGCGCCCCCGTGGTGATTGCAGGCCGCAGGCCCGAACCTTCGTCCATCAGTCCTCGGTCGCCAGCAGCGGTGCCCAGCTGGTGGGCTCGTTGATGTAGTCGGTGAGCTCGCGCAGCCGTCCATGGTCGCGACCGTTGAAGACGAAGCTCAACCGCGGCAGACGCTGCAGTTCCGGCTCGTCCAGTTCCGATTCGCAGCACGCTTGCTGTTCGAATGCGCCGCTCAGGCACAGGTCGGCGAACTCGTCGTTCAGGTACTCCATGGCCAGTTCGTTCAGCGGGTGGTTCATGCGCAGGACGAAGCGGTCCTTGAGCCAGCGGCTGGAGTGGAAATTGCGATAGAAGTCGGCGATTTCCTTGGCGGCTTGCTCGGCATCGTCCACCAGGCGCATCAGGCGCATGTCGCTGGGCAGGATGTAGCGGTTTCCTTCCAGCTGGCCGCGCATGAACCGCAGCGCATCGCTCCAATACGAGCCGCCCGGTTCGTCGAGCAGCACCACCGGTACCAGCGGACTCTTGCCGGTCTGGATCAGCGTGAGCACCTCCAGTGCTTCATCGAGCGTGCCGAAGCCGCCGGGGCAGAGTACCAGGGCGTCCGCCTCCTTGATGAAGAACAGTTTGCGCACGAAGAAGAAGTGGAACGACAGCAGGTTGTCGGTGCCGTCCACCGTCGGGTTGGCATGCTGCTCGAAGGGAAGCGTGATATTGAGCCCGAGGCTGTTGTCGCGCCCGGCGCCTTCGTGGGCGGCAGCCATGATGCCGCCGCCGGCGCCGGTGATGACCATGAAGTTGTAGTGCGCCAGGGTGCTGCCCAGCTGGCGCGCCAGTGCATACAGCGGGTGCTCGATCGGCGTGCGGGCAGAGCCGAACACCGTGACCTTGCGGCGCCGCTTGAACTGGTCCAGGCGGCTGAAGGCGTGCTCCATCTCGCGCATCGTCTGCAGCAGGATCTTGGCATCCCAACGGCTGCGGTCGGCCTGGGCCATGCGCATCACGGTGACCAGCATTTCCCGGTACAGCGGCAGGTTGGGGCTGGTTTCGGGGACGACCATGGTGACGAGTTCATCGATCCTGCTTTCGAGGTCGGCGCCGCTGGTCTTGAAGTGTCGCGACAGGTAGTCGTCCGGATCGAAAGACATACAACTTCTCCATGTATGAGTGCTACGCCCAGGCTGAGGCCGCAATCGGCGGAATTCAAGCCGAAGGCGTTTGGGCAGGGCCGTTCCGCTGCCGGAACCCGGGGCTCCGGCGCGTTCGGATGGGCGCTAGCACTCAGAGCGCGATGCGATCACCGGGTTCCGGTATCCGGGCTTCCCAGTTGAGGCGGTCGCGAATGGCCTGTTGCAGGACCTGCATCTTTTCCAGTTCGCCGTGGACCAGATAGAGCTCCGGGCGGTTCTCGAACTGACTGACCCAGTCGATCAGCTGCGACTGGCCGGCATGCGCGGAAAACCCGCCGAGCGTATGGACCTTGGCATTCACGGCAATGCGCTGGTGCAGCAGCTTGACGCTTTTCGCCCCGTCGACGATGGCGCGGCCGAGGGTACCGCGGGCCTGGAAGCCGGGGATCACCAGATGGCACTCCTCGCGCCAGAGGTTGTGCTTGAAGTGGTGCAGGATGCGCCCGCCGGTGCACATGCCGCTGCCGGCGATGATGATCACGCCGCTCTTGAAGCGGTTGATGGCCATCGACTCTTCGGGCGTCGGCGTGGGCTTGAGTATCGGCAACCAGCGTTCGGCGTAGAGCTTGCTGCTGGTTGCGCTGAGCGCGGGGGCGATGCCGTTGAGGTCCAGCTGGTCCTTGTAGTGCGAGTAGATGGCGTTGGCGCCGATCGCCATGGGGCTGTCGAGGAAGACCGCCTGCTGTGGCAGGCGGCCTTCGCGATGGAAGCGGCCGAGGTAGTAGATCAGGTCCTGGGTGCGCCCGACGGCGAAGGACGGCATCAGCACGTTGCCGCCATCGCGATGGGCCTGCTGCAGGATGCCGGCCAGTTCCTCGAGCGTGGCGTCGTGGCTGCGGTGGTCGCGGTCGCCGTAGGTCGACTCCATCAGCACCACGTCGGCTTCCTTGAGCACGGTGGGCGCGTGCATCAGCGGCGAGCAGGTGTTGCCCAAGTCTCCGGAGAATACCAGGCGGCGGGTCCGGCCGTGGTCCCGTACATCCATCTGCACGATGGCCGAGCCGAGGATATGGCCGGCATCGTGGAAGGTCACGCTGACCCCGGCTGCGGCTTCGAATGTCTCGCCATACCGATGCGGTGCGCGCTGGCCGAGCATGCGTTCGGCGTCGACCCGGGTGTAGAGCGGCTGGATCAACGGCTTGCCGATACGTGCGCGCCACTTGTTCTCCCATTCGGCGTCCTTTTCCTGGATCTGCGCCGAATCCAGCAGCATCAGCTCGAGCAGTTCGGCCGTGGCATCGGTGCAATGCACCGGGCCGCGATAGCCGAGTGCGACCAGGCGCGGCAACAGGCCGCTGTGATCGATATGGGCATGGGAAAGCACGACCGCGTCGAGGGTCTTGGGGTCGAAGGCGAAGGGCGCGCGGTTGTCGCTTTCCTCCTGCCGGCGTCCCTGGTGCATGCCGCATTCGAGCAGAACCCTCGCGCCGTCATGGGTCTCAATGAGATAGCAGGAGCCGGTGACCTGTTGTATCGCGCCGAGAAAACTGAGCAAAGCCATGTTGCCTTCCTGTCTGTACGATGGTGTCCACTTTGCAGGCTCGGTTGCCAGGAGCACTTGATACATATCAGAGATAACGAAACGAGCCCTGCCTAGACTACAGCACATCCTGCTTACCGACGGAGTGATCCCATGAGTCAGCTACTGCCCAGCCTTACCGAGCTGGATCAACATGCCCAAGCCGAGCCGGAATTCGCTGCCTGGCGCGGCGGCTTCGGACCGTTCGAGCATGCGCTGGAGACCCAGGCGGCCGTATTCCGCCTGGCCCACCAGTTGGTACAAGCAGGGCATCAGCCGGATCTCGCCAGCGTCTACCGGGTGCTGCAGGCCGTCGATCGCGTTGCCAGCGCCGGCCTCTGGCTGGTGGTGCACATGACCTACGCACGCCATGTCCGGCTCGATGGCACGCCGCTGGGCGCCGAGGACTTCAAGCGCAGCCCCGAAGGGCATACCGGCGGTGCGCTGAACATGGTGCCGGCCTATGCCGGCTACCTGGCGCTGAATGCCTTGACCGGCCGGACCCGCGCCTGGTTGATGGGGCAGGGCCATTGCGTGGCGGCGGTCGATGCGCTCAACCTGCTGACCGGCAACCTGCACCCCGAACAGGCGCAGGCCTACGGTGAAGGCGAAAAGGGCATGAATCGCCTGCTGCAGGATTTCTACGGCTATCGCCAGGCCGCCGACGGCAGCCCGCTGGCGCCGCTGGGCAGCCACGTCAATCCTCATACCGCAGGCGGTATCGCCGAGGGCGGCTATCTCGGTTTCGCCGAACTGCAATACGCGCACATGCCCTTGCCGGGCGAGACGCTGGTGGCCTTCCTCTCCGATGGCGCCGCGGAAGAGCAGCGCGGCAGCGACTGGATTCCGCGCTGGTGGCGGGCCGAAGATTGCGGAATGGCGTTGCCGGTGATGATCGCCAACGGTCGGCGTATCGAGCAGCGCACCTCCCTGGGCACCGAAAAGGGGCTGGAGGATTTCCGCCAGCACCTGGGGCAGTGCGGTTTCGACCCGATTCCCTTCGATGGCCGCGACCCCGCCGCCTTCGTCGCCACGCTCTGGGAGATGGAGCTGCGCCTGGGGCGCCGGGTCGAAGAGAAGGACCGGGGCATCCTCAACTACCCGCTGCCGATACCCTATGGCATCGCCGAGACGGTCAAGGGCTTCGGCTTCTATGGCGCCGGCACCAATGCCGCACACAACCTGCCGCTGCCGGGTAATCCGCGTCTGGATTCCGAGGCCCGCGAACTGTTCAACGAGCACGCGGCGCGCCTGTTCGTCCCGCAGGCGGAACTGGATGCCGCACTGGGGCTGTTCGTCCGCCATCGCCAGGGCCGTCCGCTCGAGCGTGACAACCCGCTGGCGCTGCGCCGGCCCGCGGAACCGCGCATGCCACAGCTGAACTACCGTGACGATGCCTGCTCGCCGATGGCGGCGGTCGACCGCTTCTTCGTCGAACTGACCCAGGCCAACCCGTCGCTGCGTCCGCGCGTGGGCAATCCGGACGAACTGGCGAGCAATCGCCTGGCCGGCGTGCTCAAGGCGCTCAAGCACCGGGTGATCGACCCGGAAAGCGAACTCGAAGCGATCGATGGGGCCGTCATCACCGCGCTCAACGAAGAGGCCGTGGTGTCCGCCTGCCTCGCCAACCAGGGTGGCTTGAACCTGGTCGCCAGCTACGAAGCGTTCTGCGTGAAGATGCTCGGTGTGGTGCGCCAGAGCATCATCTTCTCCCGCCAGCAAAAGGAAATCGGCCGGCCGGCCGGCTGGCTCGGCTGGCCGCTGATCGCGACCTCGCATACCTGGGAAAACGGCAAGAACCAGCAGTCGCACCAGGACACCACCTTCTGCGAGGCGCTGCTCGGGGAAATGAGCGACATGGTGCGCGTGCTGTTCCCGGCCGACCACAACAGCGCCCTGGCCCTGTTGCCGTCGATCTACAAGGCGCGAGGGGAGCTGGCTTGCCTGGTGATGCCCAAGCGCGATCGGCCGTGCTATTTCAACCAGGCCCAGGCCGAGCAGCTGGCCCGCGATGGCGCTATCGTCGTCGAAGAGAATCCGGGGGAGGGGGCGCTGCTACTGATCGCCAACGGCAGCTACCAGCTGGGTGAGATGCTGCGTGCCGCAGAGCGCCTCAAGGAAGCCGAATGCGCCTACCGGCTGGTGTATCTACAGGAGCCCGGTCGTTTCAGGGCGCCGCGCGACCACTGGGAGGTGGAGGCGCGGGCGAGCGACGGGATGGCGGAGCGGCTCTTTCCCGACCGCATGGAAATGCGCGTGCTGCTGACCCACATGCGCCCGGAGGTGGCGCGTGGGCACCTGTGGCCGATCCTGCCGGATGCACGCAAGAGTTCGGTACTCGGCTATCGCAATCGTGGCGGCACGCTGGACGAGTTCGGCATGCAGTTCGCCAACCGCGCCAGCTGGGCCAATGTGCTAGCCGCCTGTGCACGGCTGCGCAACGTGCCGCGCACCGCCTTGCTGACGCGTGAGGAAGCGGCTGCGGTGGCCGGCAGGGGCGATCCCGAGACCCTGCGCGACGACTACAGCGCCAGGCACTGAGCCGGGCTTCCCTGAGGGCGGCCCGCTACAGGCCGCAATCCGCGGCCTTGTAGCGCTCGGTGGCGATCGGCCTGTTAGATTTGTACTCGCTGAACTCGTAGCGCAGCACGGCGCCCTGGCTCATCAGCGTGCGCAGGCCCTGGTTGCCGCAGACGCTGACGCCGAGCTGACTGCGCACGTCGGCCGGGTTGTCGCGCATCTGGGCGGCATGCCGCGGCTGCACGCTGAGGTGGTTGACCAGTTCGTTGCCGTCGACGGTGTAGCCCTGGTCGAGGATGTCTTCGTTGATCGCCCGCGGCGTGCCGACGCTGCTTTCCCGGGCGACCTGGTCGAGTAGCTGGCCCAGTTGCTGCTCCTGGAGCGAGGTGGCATGGGCGATGGGAAGGGCGAGGCTCAGAGCGAGCAGGATGGTCAGACGGTACATGGCGCTCTCCTTATGACTGCGCTTGTTCGACCGACGGGGTGGGGTACGGTTCATTTGCCATTTCCGCCGCGGGCCGGTAGCTTGGCCCTGATTGTCGCGCAACCTCTGAGCGGACCGCTGTGCGCCGGGTTTCGGTGCCGTGTGCCCCGTCCCGATCCCGTCCTTCCGAACGACCCCGAGCCGATCCATGCCCCATGCCGTAGCCCGCCTGCGCGACGAGCGCCTGGCGCGCAGTCTGAAACCCTTCGTCGCCCGCGGATCGCGCGCGCCACGCTGCGCGCGCTGCCGTGTACCGTTCAGCCACTGCCTGTGCCCGTGGCTGCCGGAGGTCGACAGCCGCAGTGGCGTCTGCCTGCTGATGCACGACATCGAACCGCTGAAACCGAGCAATACCGGCTGGCTGATCGCCGATGTGGTGCCCGATACCTTCGCCTTCACCTGGCAGCGCACGGGTGTGGATCCGCACCTGCTGCAACTGCTCGTCGATCCGCAGTGGCAACCGCTGGTGGTCTTCCCGGGCGAATACGCCGAGCCGTCGCGCGTGGTCGAGCGCATCGAGCCACAGCCCGGCAAGCGGCCACTGTTCGTCCTGCTCGATGCGACCTGGACCGAGGCGCGCAAGATGTTCCGCAAGAGTCCCTATCTGGATGGCCTGCCGGTGCTCAGCCTGCGGCCGGAGGCCCTGTCGCGCTATCGCCTGCGGCGCTCGACCCGCAGCGATCACCTGTGCACCGCGGAAGTCGCGGCGCTCTGTCTCGATCTGGCCGGCGATGCGACCGCGGCCAACACCCTGGATGCCTGGCTGGACGTCTTTACCGAGCACTACCTCGGCGCCAAGCACCATCGCCAGCCGGACCTGCAGAACGCCGCGCATCGGGCCCTGCAGGCAGCGCCCGCGCCATAGCCGCGCGGTGCGGCAATCAGGCCTTGGCGGCTTCGACGGCCAGGGGTTCCGGCCTGCGCGGCCACAGTTGGGCGGCCAGCATGCCGAGGAACATCAGCACACAGCCCAGGTAGCCGCGCGGGGTGAGGCTCTCGTCGAGGAACAGCGCACCGGCAATGGCCGCGAACACCGCCTCGAGGGAGAGGATGATCGCCGCATGGGAGGCGATCGCGTGCTTCTGTGCCACCACCTGCAGGGTATAGCCGACCGCGACCGCGAACAGCCCGCCGTAGATCAGTGCCGGTCCGGCGAGCCAGATGCTGGCCGGATCGGTTTCCTCGAAGGCCAGCGCGAGCAGCAGGCTCACCACCGCACAGGTGGCGAACTGCAGGAAGGCCAGGCGGATCGCATCGTGGCGGCTGACGAAGAAGCTCACCAGCAGCACGTGCAGGCCCCAGACGAAGGCGCCGGCCAACTGGATCCAATCCCCGGATGCCACCTGGAAGTCCTCGCCGATGCTCAGCAGGGCCATGCCGGCGACCGCGAGAAAGGCCCCGAGCCAGGTGCCCAGGCCGGTCCGGTGGCCGATAACGAGCCCCAGCAACGGCACCACGATCACGTACAGGCCGGTGATGAAGCCGGAATTGGTCACGCTGGTGAACAGCAGGCCGACCTGCTGCAGGTTGATACCCAGGGTCAGTGCCAGGCCCATGGACAGGCCGCCGAACAGCAATCCGCGCTGCAGGAAGGGTTCGTGACGCGCGGCGGTCCGGCCGCGGTAGATCACCAGCGGCAGCAGGGCCAGGGCGCCGAGGGCGAAGCGCAGGCCAGTGAAGAGAAAGGGGCCGATGTTGTCCATGCCGATGCGCTGGGCGACGAAGGCGGTGCCCCAGATCATGGCGGTAATCAGCATCAGGAAGTCGGCGCGGAGGGCTTGGCTACGCATCTTTCGGCTCGTCGGAGGAAAAGGCGCAGACTTTGCTACAAAGCATCGCGCTTGACCACTTATTCGTGGGTGGGCATGCTTGCGCCGCTTGATTTGTTGTGGCCGGCAGTCGATATTCCCATTTGCCGACCGAATGCCATCTCGGGAATTCCCGACGGAATTTGTCGGGTTTTGCCGTCATCTTGTCGGCATCGGCTATTAGCCGATGAAAAGCGCCAATAAAAACTACAGGTCTGCCAATGGCTGCTTACGAAATAATCATTGCCGATGATCACCCGCTGTTTCGCAGCGCGTTGCAGCAGGCACTCACCATGGGGCTGGGGGACAACGTCCGGCTGGTGGAGGCGGCCAGCATCGCCGAGTTGGAAAGCTTTCTCAATCAGGGCGCAGCCTGGGACCTGGTTCTGCTGGATCTGAACATGCCGGGCGCCTATGGCTTTTCAGGCCTGGTGCTGCTGCGCGGCCAGTATCCCCAGTTGCCGGTGGTGATGATTTCGGCGCAGGAGGATGCGGCGGTCGTCGCGCGTTCGCGCGAATTCGGCGCCAGCGGCTTCATTCCGAAATCGAGTTCGCTGGAAACCATCCAGGAAGCGGTGCGGGCAGTGCTCGACGGCGACGTCTGGTGGCCGAGCAATATCCAGGACGTGGCCAATGTCAGCGACGAAGCCAAGGCGGCCAGTGCCGGGCTCGCCAGCCTGACACCGCAGCAGTTCCGGGTGCTGACGATGGTCTGCGACGGCCTGCTGAACAAGCAGATCGCCTACGAGCTGAACGTCTCCGAGGCGACCATCAAGGCGCATGTCACCGCCATCTTCCGCAAACTCGGTGTGCGTACCCGGACCCAGGCGGCGTTGCTGCTGCAGCAGATGGGCTCCATCCCCACCAGCTGACGACGCACCTCAGGCGATCGGCGGCAGCATGATTTCATCGCTACGCCGCACGCCGGACGTCATGGCCTGGCACTGTTCGACGAATTCGCGCATGGCCGCCGTCTGGTATTTGTGCGAGTGCCAGATGAAATAGAACTGCCGACGCAGATCCAGCTCCGGCGTCACCACCGGCACCAGGCTGCCGCGGCGGAAGGCGTCACGCAGCGCCAGTCGCGAGATGCAGCCGATTCCCAGCCCCGACTCCACGGCACGTTTGATCGCTTCGGTGTGTTCCAGCTCCAGGCGCACGTTCAGCTTGCCTGGTCGATGACGCATGGCCTGCTCGAAGGTCATGCGGGTGCCGGAGCCCCGTTCACGCAGGATCCAGGCCTCGCCCGAAAGTTCGTCCAGGTCCAGGGTCTCGCGCCGGGCCAGCGGGTGCTGTGGCGCACAGAACACCACCAGCTCGTCCTCGATCCAGGGCTGGACCTCTAGGTCGGGATGCTGGCACTCGCCCTCGATTAGACCCAAATCAAGTTCATGTTGCGCAACCTGCTGCACGATATGCGCGGTGTTCTGCACATGCAGCGTTACCCGGCATTCCGGGTGGCGCTGCATGAAGCTGCCGATCAGCAGGGTGGCGAGGTAGTTGCCGATGGTCAGTGTCGCGCCTACCGCCAGCGAACCGAAGCCGCTCTTGCCGTTGAGCAGATCCTCGATGGCTCGTGCCTGATCGAGCAGGGCGACCGCCTGCGGCAACAGCTGGCGGCCCAGGGCGTTCAGGCACAGACGTTTACCGGCGCGGTCGAACAACTGGCAGCCGGACTGGCGCTCCAATTCGGCCAGTGACGTGCTGGTGGCCGACTGCGACAGCGAAAGGCTTTCGGCCGCGCGCGAGACGCTCTCCTGGCGGGCAACCGCGGCGAACACTTCGAGCTGGCGAAGAGTGAAATGCATATCTATATAACCGATAACCTATATCTTTATTATTCGATTAACGAATAAGGCTGGCGCCGATAAACTGCCAACTACATAACGCCGCCGCGACTCAATGAGGAATCCGCAGCATGAGTAACCTGAACGTTGAGCGTGTCCTCAGTGTGCACCATTGGAACGATACGTTGTTCAGCTTCAAGACTACCCGTAATCCCGGCTTGCGCTTCGAAAATGGCCAGTTCGTCATGATCGGCCTGGAAGTCGAAGGCCGTCCGCTGATGCGCGCCTACAGTATCGCGAGCCCGAACTATGAAGAACACCTCGAGTTCTTCAGCATCAAGGTGCCGGACGGTCCGCTCACCTCGCGCCTGCAGCACCTGCAGGAAGGCGACCAGCTCATGATCAGCCGCAAGCCGACCGGCACCCTGGTGCTCGACGACCTGCTGCCGGGCAAGCATCTCTACCTGCTCAGCACCGGCACCGGGCTGGCGCCGTTCATGAGCGTGATCCAGGATCCGGAGACCTACGAACGGTTCGAGAAGGTTGTGCTGGTGCACGGCGTTCGCTACGTCAACGAGGTCGCCTACCGCGAATTCATCACCGAACATCTGCCGCAGAACGAGTTCTTCGGCGAGGCGGTGAAGGAAAAGCTGATCTACTACCCGACGGTGACCCGCGAACCCTTCGAGCACCAGGGGCGCCTGACCGACCTGATGCGCAGCGGCAAGCTGTTCAGCGACATCGGCCTGCCGCCGATCAACCCGCAGGACGACCGCGCGATGATCTGCGGCAGCCCGAGCATGCTCGATGAAACCAGCCAGGTGCTGGACAGTTTCGGGCTGAAGGTGTCGCCGCGCATGGGCGATCCGGGGCATTACCTGATCGAGCGAGCCTTCGTCGAGAAGTAAGAGCGATGCCCGTGCCGTCCCTTGGGCTGCCGCGCTGCAAGCCAAGGGACGGAGATCAGATGTAGGCGGCGCAGCATTTCTTGAATTTCTCCCCGCTGCCGCAAGGGCAGGGGTCGTTGCGCCCGGCCTTCAGGGGAACCGTGGGGTCGATGAAGTACCAGTGTCCGTTGCGCTGGACGAAGGCCGAACGCTCCCGGTGGGCATGTTCACCGTTCTGGTCGTGCCAGTGGGCGGTGAAGGTCACCAGCGCATGCTCGGGCTTGCCGCCCAGCACCGCGTTTTCTTCCACTTCCAGTCCCAGCCAGGTGCTGTCCAGGCTCCAGCGGCGCATCGCCTCGAGGTCCAGGGCGGCCTGCTGCGCCGGTAGCGTGGTGGCCTGCAGATAGTCGATCAGCCCCAGCACATAAGCGCTGTAGCGCGAGCGCATCAGTCGTTCGGCGCTGGGAGCCGCCGTCCCAGCGTGATAACGACCGCAGCACTGGTCGAGGGAGTCGCCGCTGCCGCAAGGGCAGCTGGTTTCGTGCGCGTGCCGATCGCTCATGTTCACCACCAGTATTTGCCGAACATCTCGGGATTGGCCCAGAACCGGGCGTTCAGCCAGTCCGGAACCTGCTTGTATTGGAGCAGGTCGTAGGTGAATAGCGTCAAGGTCTGTCCGTCGCGCTGGAAACGTTCGCCAATCTGCAGGGCCAGGGCATAGAAATCGGTGGCCTGCCAGTCGCAGGCATCCAGGTCGACGAGCACGGCCATGCGGCTGGCGTTCAGATTGCGAATCCCGCCGAGCAGCTCCAGGCCGCTGCGCTTGGGCAGGTGTTCGAGGCAGTCGACGAGCAACGCCAGGTCGTAGCGCTGTTGGGCCAGCTCTTGCGGTAGTGGCGCCGTGTGTGCGCGATCGACATGGCTGCCCGGATGGCTTTGGGCGTAGGCGGTGAGTGCCGGTTGGTCGCTGTGTCCCACATGCAGGAGGCGTGATGGTGCGTGATGTTCGAGCAGGGCCGCCAAGGCTTGCTGGGGCGTGCGCGCTACAGGGTTTTCAGTCAATCGAGAATCCTCGTTTTAAGCGTACAGACTAGCGTGGTGCCGTTTGTCGGCCTAGTCTCAAAGTAACCGGAGCCGCCCGGAGTCTCGTGCGTGGCGATTCTGGCTGAATTCCACACTGGAGGTTTTAACCGATGAGTACTTTACGGACAGCAGTACCCGTTATTGTCATGACCACGTTCCTGGCGGGTTGTGCAGGCGTGCAGAAACAGGATTGGCCCACCTGTGCAGCCGTCGGTGGCGTGACCGGTGCCGCGCTGGGGGCCATTGAAAGCAGCACCTATGCCGGTTGGGGCGCGCTGATCGGCGGTGGTGTCGGTGCCGCCTATTGTTGGGCAAACGGTATGGAAGAGGAAACCGTCGCGGTGGTGGAGACGGTGCAGCCGATGCCTGAGCCCGAGCCGGAACCTGCTGCCGAGCCGGTGCGGGTCGAGCTGGACGTCAAGTTCGACTTCGATCGCGCCGTGGTCAAGCCCGACAGTTTCGCCGATATCCAGAACCTCGCCGACTTCATGAAAGAGTACGGGCAGACCTCGACTGTGCTGGAAGGTCATACCGACTCGATCGGTACCGATGCCTATAACCAGCGCCTGTCCGAGCGGCGTGCCAATGCGGTGCGTGAAGTGCTGGTCAACCAGTACGGCGTGGAAGGCGGCCGGGTGAATGCGGTCGGTTATGGCGAGTCCCGCCCCGTCGCCGATAACGCGACTCCGGAAGGTCGGGCGATCAACCGTCGGGTAGAAGCCGAAGTCGAAGCCCGTCCCTGATTCGGACTGGTGATTGGCTTCCAGCCGGGCTATGGGCCCGGCTTTTTATTGTCCGCCTGGCTCAGAGCGGGGGGCGGGCGCTGGCGAGTGCGACGACGGCCAGGCCCAGCGCCAGGTTGATCACCACCAGCCGGCGGATCCTGCCGAGTACCGCGCCGCCCGCGGGCCAATCCTCGGTGCTGATCGCCCGCTTGAGCGCCGGCAGCTGCAGCAGCTGGATGCGCAGGAACAACGCCAGCATCACCAGGTACAGGCCAGCCATGATGTGCACGTAGCGTGGCGCGCTTTCCAGGGGGCCGAAGCGCATGTGCCACATGCCGATACCGCCGATGGGCAGTACCAGCACGGCCACCCAGACCCAGAGGAAGAAGCGGCGGAACACGTCGGCCCAGAGCTTCAGCCGGTCCGGGGCCTGTAGCATGGCGCCGGCCGCCGGGCGCAGCACCATCCAGGCGAAGAACATGCCGCCCACCCAGATCGTCGCGGCGAGTACGTGGAGTGCGTAGAGCAGGGCGAAAGGCGTCATGGGCAAATCTCCGGTGGCGGTTGGGCGATCGCGCGCTATCATAGCCGCCCCATCGAGACACTGAAAATATATACAGCTCCGCGCCCATGCTCAGTACCGAACTCAAGTCCCAGATCCAGGGCGCCTATTCCCGCTTTCTCGAGGCCAAGGGGCTCAAGCCCCGCTATGGCCAGCGCCTGATGATCGCCGAGGTGGCCAAGGTGCTCGGTGCGATCAAGGTCGACGACGAGGGTCGCCGCGACGGCGAGCCGGCGGTGGTCGCGGTCGAGGCCGGCACCGGCACCGGCAAGACGGTCGCCTACAGCCTGGCGGCCATCCCCACCGCCAGGGCCGCCGGCAAGCGGCTGGTCATCGCCACGGCCACCGTGGCGCTGCAGGAGCAGATCGTGCACAAGGACCTGCCGGACCTGATGCGCAACAGCGGGCTCAGCTTCAGCTTCGCCCTGGCCAAGGGCCGTGGTCGCTACCTGTGCCTGTCCAAGCTGGACATGCTGCTGCAGGAAGGCCAGGCGCAGAGCGCCACCGCCCAGCTGTTCGAGGAGGAGGGCTTTCGCCTCGAGGTCGACGAGCGCAGCCAGAAGCTGTTCAGCGACATGATCGAGAAGCTGGCCGGCAACCGCTGGGATGGTGACCGCGACAGCTGGCCGGAAGAGCTCGGCGATGCCGACTGGGCGCAGCTGACCACCGACCACAGCCAGTGCACCGGCCGGCACTGCCCCAACTTCCAGCAGTGCGCCTTCTACAAGGCGCGCGAGGGCATGACCAAGGTCGATGTGATCGTCACCAACCACGACATGGTCCTGGCCGACCTGGCGCTCGGCGGCGGCGCGGTGCTGCCCGATCCGCGCGAGACGATCTACGTCTTCGACGAAGGGCACCACCTGCCGGACAAGGCCATCGGCCACTTCGCCCACTTCACCCGCCTACGCTCGACGGCCGACTGGCTGGGCCAGGTGGAAAAGAACCTGACCAAGCTGCTCGCCCAGCACCCCTTGCCCGGCGAACTCGGCCGGCTGATCGAGGGCATTCCGGAACTCGCCCGCGAACTGCGCAGCCAGCAGCAGTTCATGTTCAGCGCCTGCGAGCAGCTGGCCGACTTCAAGGCCGGCGAGGACATGGAAGGTCGCGAGCGACCACGCCACCGCTTCGTCGGTGGCGTGGTGCCGGAGCACCTGATCGAGCTCGGCAGCGAGTTGAAGAAGGGCTTTTCCAGGTTGACCGACCTGTTCAGCCGTATCGCCGAGCTGCTCAAGGAGGCGATGGATGGCGAAACGGGGGCCGGCATCGCCAGCCACCAGGCCGAGGAGTGGTATCCGCTGTTCGGCAGCCTGCTGACGCGCGCGCAGGGCAACTGGGAGTTGTGGACCGCCTTCACCGTCGAGGACCCCGAGGACAGTCCGCCGATGGCGCGTTGGTTGACCCTGGCCGACAGCGGCGCGCTGTTCGATATCGAGGTCAACGCCAGCCCGATCCTCGCCGCCGAGACGCTGCGGCGCAACCTCTGGAACGTGGCCTACGGCGCGCTGGTGACCTCGGCGACGCTCACCGCGCTGAACAGTTTCGATCGCTACCGCATGCGCGCCGGGCTACCGAAGGCGGCGGTCACCGCCGTGGTGCCGAGCCCTTTCCATCATGCCGATGCCGGCGTGCTGCGGGTCCCGGACCTGCAGGCCGACCCGCGCGATGCCGCGGCGCACACCGCGGCCATCGTGCGCGAACTGCCGCAACTGGTGGAGGGCTCGCGCGGCACTCTGGTGCTGTTCTCCTCGCGCAGGCAGATGCAGGACGTGTTCGACGGCCTCGAGCGCGACTGGCGCCGGCGGGTGCTGATCCAGGGCAACCTGTCCAAGCAGGAGACGCTGAACAAGCACAAGGCGCGGGTCGACGATGGCGAGCCCAGCGTGCTGTTCGGCCTGGCCAGCTTCGCCGAGGGCGTCGACCTGCCGGGAGCCTATTGCGAGCATGTGGTCATCGCCAAGATTCCCTTCGCCGTGCCGGACGATCCGGTGGAGGCGGCGCTGGCGGAGTGGATCGAAGCGCGCGGCGGCAATCCATTCATGGAGATCGCCGTGCCGGACGCCTCGCTGCGGCTGGTCCAGGCCTGCGGCCGATTGCTGCGCACCGAGGCGGACCGCGGCACCATCACGCTGCTCGACCGGCGGGTGGTGACCCAGCGCTACGGCAAGGCGATCCTCAACGCGCTGCCGCCGTTCCGCCGCCAGATCGGTTAGCCGGGCGGCCATCACCGGTTCCGATGGGGACCCATCAATGGGCTGTGCGCGAGCGCTCGCGCTTGCCAGAATGAGCCCGCAGTGAATTCGATACGAGGTGTGGCGTGCAGATTCAGGGATATTTCGATCTTCGCTTCGAGGCGGTCAGGGATGCGTTCGGCGCGCTGTTCGAGCGAGCCGGGCAACGCGGCGCCGCCCTCTGCGTGCAGATCGGCGGCGAGACGGTGGTCGACCTCTGGGCCGGCGTCGCCGACAATTCGGGCGAGCAGGCCTGGCACAGCGATACCTTGGTGAACCTGTTTTCCTGCACCAAGGCGTTCACTGCCGTGGCGGTCTTGCAACTGGTCGCGCAGGGCAAGCTGGAACTCGACGAGCCAGTCGCGCGGATCTGGCCGGAGTTCGCCGTGAACGGCAAGCAGGCGATCACCCTGCGCCAGTTGCTCTGCCATCGGGCCGGACTGCCGGCGATACGCCAGCCGCTGCCGGCCGAGGCGCTGTACGACTGGGCGAGCATGACCGCGGCGCTGGCGGCCGAGCAACCCTGGTGGACGCCGGGCGAAGACCAGGGCTATGCCGCCATGACCTATGGCTGGCTGGTCGGCGAGTTGCTGCGGCGTGTCGATGGTTGCGGGCCCGGCGAGTCGATCGTGGCGCGCACCGCCACGCCGCTCGGCCTGGACCTTCACGTGGGGCTGGCCGACAGCGAGTTCCACCGCGTCGCCCATCTGACCCGTGGCCGCAACGACTTCGGCGATGCCGCGGCGCAGCGCCTGCTGCAGGCCATGGTCGGCGAGCCGGCTTCGCTCAGTGCCCGGGCGTTCAACAACCCGCCATCGATCATGAACAGCGGCAACAAGCCCGAATGGCGGCGCATGGCGCAACCGGCCGCCAATGGTCACGGTAATGCCCGTGCGCTGGCCGGCTTCTACATGGGGCTGCTGCAAGGGCGCCTGCTCGATGATGCGTTGCTGGCCGAGATGACACGCGAGCACAGTGTCGGCGAGGATCGCACGCTGCTGGCGCAGACGCGTTTCGGCCTGGGCTGCTGGCTCGACCAGCCCCAGGTCGCCAATGCCACCTTCGCCATGGGGCCGCAGGCGTTCGGCCATCCCGGCGCCGGAGGCAGCATCGGTTTTGCCGATCCCGAGCGGGAACTGGCGTTCGGCTTCGTGACCAACACGCTGGGCCCTTACGTGCTGATGGACCCGCGCGCGCAGTCGCTGGCGCGCTGCGTCGCCGAATGCCTGGGTTGAACCACTCGTCAGTTCTGAATCCAGAGGCTTTCCAGAAGAAGGACTTGCGTCCACAATTTCAGCCCATACTTCACTAGCCGCCCGCTTGGATGGGGCGTGCCTCTCCTGAACGCTTCTGGTCGACGGAACCTTGCACATGAACCTGCTGAAGAGCGCCTCCCTGATTCTCTGCATGATCGTTACCGGCTGTAGCTCCAATAGTGAAAAACCTGCCGAGGTCGCGGCCGTCGCGCCGAAGATCGATGCAGCCTGGCTCGACGATTACGAGACGCGCCTTCGCGAGGCCCTCAAGGACAGTCGTTTCGAACTGGAGCGTCGTGACAGCGTGCTGGTGGTCACCGCACCGGTGGACTCCTCCTTCAACCCGGATCGCCCGGGCATGCTGCTGCCGGTCACCCTTGCACCGATCACCCGTGTGGCGAAGCTGGTCGAGCAGGATGACAAGACGGCGGTGATCGTGCTCGGCCATGCCGACAGCACCGGTTCCGACGAAATCAATCGCACCATCAGCCGCGAGCGTGCCGGCGCGGTCGCGGCCATCTTCCGCCTGAGCGGCCTCAAGCATGATCGGCTGCGCATTCGGGGCCTGGGCTCCGACATGCCGCGTGCGGCCAACGACAGTAAGGAAGGCCGTGCGCTGAATCGCCGGGTCGAGATGGTGCTGGCGCCGCAGACCACGCTGCTGGCCCTGCTCGCCGAGTACAACCAGCCGGCCCCGGCGGCGACCCAGGTGGCGACGGCCGAGGCGGTCAAATAAGGCGCCATGCAGATGGCGTGAATCCGAACAGGCCCGCATGCGGGCCTGTTTTCGTTGGGCGGGCTTGCCTTGAATCAAGCGGATCGCAGGTGAAAACGGATAAGCTTGTCCTCCGCAGGTCGACCCGGTTCATTGCCCTCTGCCAGCTGTGAATCACCCGCTACGCCGAGGCCTGCCTATTCGATAACTAGGAGCCACGCGATGATCCAGACCCTGGCCGATATGCGCCGCGACTATACCCGTGACGGACTCAGCGAGGCCAATGCGCCGGCCGAGCCCTTCGGTCTGTTCCGTCAGTGGTTCACCGAGGCGATGCAAACCGAGCAGGCCCCGGTGGAGCCCAACGCGATGACCCTGGCGACGGTCGATGCCGAGGGGCGGCCGCATTGCAGGGTCCTGCTGCTCAAGGCGCTGGACGAGCGCGGCTTCACCTTCTTCACCAACTACGACAGTGCCAAGGGGCAGGAACTGCAGGCGACGCCGTATGCGGCGATGACCTTCTTCTGGCCGACCCTCGAGCGCCAGGTGCGTATCGAAGGGCGCGTGGAGAAGGTGACTCAAGAGGAGTCGGATGCCTATTACCATGTGCGGCCGCTGGGCAGCCGGCTGGGAGCCTGGGCGTCGCCGCAGAGCCAGGTGATCCGCGATCGGGCAGAGCTGGAACGGCTGCTGGCCGAGACCGAACAACGCTTCCTCGACAAGGCGCCGCACTGTCCGCCGCACTGGGGCGGTTATCGTCTCTTGCCGGAGCGCATCGAGTTCTGGCAGGGACGCCCGAGCCGTCTGCACGACCGGCTCGATTACCGTCTGGTTGCCAACGGCTGGCGGCGTGAGCGCCTGGCGCCCTGAGCCTGCTGTTTCCGGAAAGGCGCGGATCGGATGGCGAAGGCTGGTATCGGGCGGAGGCTGTAGCGGTGTCGAAGATTAACCCGGATCAGTGCCAGCCTTCCGGGGATGCGTTGTCTCAGGCTTCCGGGTAGCGCTGCGCCTGCTGCTCGAGCCATGCCTGCAGTTCCCGCCGTCTGACCTTCTGCAGCTTGGCCTCGGCGAGCCGTTGCAGCATCCAGGCGCGCCTGTCCGGATCGCTGCCGGCGATCGACAACGCCAGGTCGCGGTCGGCCCAGCGACGAAAGCGGACGATCAACCAGGCATGAAAAGCCAAGCCGGCCACGGTTGTGATGGCTATGATGAAGTAATCCATGGGCAGTCTCGTTGGAAGGAGGCGAGCCAGGTTCGACTCGCATAGGGCATAAGTATGCTCGACGGGGGCGAATGCTGAGTCAGGATGGTGAAGTTGCCAAGCGCTTTTTCATCGTGGCCGCCCATTGCAGTCCATCGGAGTGAAACAGCTGTTTCTCAGGAGAATTCCCAATGCGCAAGTCCATTTGTGTCGCTTCCTTCACTGCTCTGGCGCTGGCCATGGGGGGATGCGCGTCCAGCCTGACCGGGGATACCTATTCCCGGGACGAGGCGCGTGCCGTTCAGACTGTGCGCTATGGCACCATCGAGTCCCTGCGCCCGGTCCAGATCGAGGGCACCAAGACGCCCATCGGCGCTGGCGCCGGCGCGGTCGTCGGCGGGGTTGCCGGCAGTGGTGTCGGCGGTGGGCGGGGCAGCGCGGTGGCTGCGGTCATCGGTGCGGTGGCCGGCGGCATGCTGGGTGCGGCGGCCGAGGAGGGGATCACGCGAACCCAGGGTGTGGAAATCACCGTGCGTGAAGATGATGGCAATGTTCGCGCCTACGTTCAGGAGGTCGAGCCCAACCAGGTATTCCGCGTCGGCCAGCGGGTGCGCATCATGACCGTCAGTGGTACCAGCCGCGTTGCGCCATGACGCCATGAGTTGACACCGGGCCCATCCCGCAAGGCGCTGCCATCCGCTCCGAAAGGAGCGGGGGCAGCGCCTTTCGTTTTTCGAAATACATGAATTCATGACGCCAGCATCATCCGTATGGATAATCGGGCGCACATTTGTGTGCTGCTTCAGGCAGTTGCTTTGCCTGCCAAGGATAAGAATGCCTCCGAATCGGTGGCTTAAGGGGTCTCGTTCATGGCGCTTGCGCTGATTATCGCTTTGCCATTTCTGGGCATTTTCCTGCCCCTGCTGCTGGAGCGCTTCGGGCGCTCGGCCTGTGCATTCGGCGCAGCCATGGCGCCATTGGCGGCGCTGATTCTTTTGCTGTCCAAACGGGCCGGGGTATTTGCCGGCCAGACCGAAATCGCCCATTCCGACTGGTTGCCGGAGTTGGGCCTGAACCTCAGCCTGCGGCTCGATGGCCTGGGTTTCCTCTTCGCCCTGCTGATCCTCGGGATCGGCCTGCTGGTGATTCTCTACGCCCGCTACTACCTGTCGAAGAAGGACCCGATGGGGCGCTTCTATGGCTTCTTCCTGCTGTTCATGGGCGCCATGCTCGGCGTGGTGCTATCCGAGAACCTGCTGCTGATGCTGATGTTCTGGGAGCTGACGAGCCTGTCGTCGTTCCTGCTGATCGGCTACTGGAACCACCGTGCCGATGCCCGGCAGGGCGCACGCATGGCACTGGCGGTCACCGGCGGCGGTGGCTTGGCGCTGCTGGCCGGGATTCTGTTGATCGGCCATATCGTCGGCAGCTTCGAGTTGAGCGCGGTGCTGGCCGCGGGCGATCTGATCCGGGGCAACGCGTTGTACCCGCTGACCCTGATTCTGGTGCTGCTCGGCGTCTTCACCAAGTCGGCGCAGTTTCCATTTCATTTCTGGCTGCCGCAGGCGATGGCGGCTCCGACGCCGGTCTCGGCATTCCTGCATTCGGCGACGATGGTCAAGGCCGGGGTATTCCTGCTCGCGCGGCTCTATCCGGCGCTGGCGGAATCGGAGTGGTGGTTCTACCTGGTCAGCATGACCGGCCTGGCCACGTTGCTGCTGGGCGCGGTGATGGCGCTGTTCCAGCACGATCTCAAGGGTTTGTTGGCGTACTCGACCATCAGCCACCTGGGGCTGATCACCCTGCTGCTCGGCCTGGACTCGCGCCTCGGGGCCGTGGCGGCGATCTTCCACATCATCAACCACGCGACCTTCAAGGCCTCGTTGTTCATGGCGGCCGGAATCATCGACCATGAAACCGGCACCCGTGACATGCGCCGCATCAATGGCATGTGGAAGTACATGCCGCACACCGCGGCGCTTGCCATGGTGGCTTCGCTGGCGATGGCCGGGGTGCCCTTGCTCAATGGCTTCCTGAGCAAGGAGATGTTCTTCGCCGAAACGCTCGAACAGCATCTGCTCGGCAGCTTCTACTGGGCCATCCCGGCGGTGGCGACCTTGGCCAGCGCCTTCTCGGTGGCCTATTCGCTGCGCTTCGTGCACGACGTGTTCTTCAATGGCGAGCCCATCGACCTGCCGAAATACCCGCCGCACGAGCCGGCGCGCTACATGAAGATTCCGGTGGAGATTCTCGTGCTGCTCTGCCTGCTGGTGGGCATGTTGCCTGCCTTCACGGTGGGGCCGCTGCTGGCCGCCGCCGTGTCGGGCACCTTGAACGGCAACGTGCCCGAGTACAGCCTGAAGATCTGGCACGGCATCAACCTGCCGCTGGCCATGAGCTTCGTCGCGCTGATCGGCGGCATTGTCATCTACTCGCTGCGCAAGTGGGCATTCCGTTGGTATGACGGGCTGCCTTCGGTCGACTCCCTGGAGGTCTTCGAGCGGGTCATCGGCGGGCTGACGCTGGCCGCCCGTTACATCAATTGCCTGCTGGACAACGGTTCGTTGCAGCGCTACATCGCGCTCATGCTGATCAGCAGCCTGGTGCTGGTGGTGTTCGCACTGACGCCGCTGGCGTCGCTGCACGGCACGGTGGCCCTGACACCGCTGGACGCTATCACGGTGCTGGGCATGGCTATCCTTGTTCTCACCTCGTTGCTCACCGTGCTGTTCCACCGCCGCCGGCTGGTGGCGCTGATGGTGCTGAGTGTCGTCGGGCTCATGGTGGCACTGCTCTTCGCCCGCTACTCGGCGCCGGATCTGGCCTTGACCCAGTTGTCCGTGGAAGTGGTGACGATCATCCTGCTGATCCTGGCGCTGTTCTTCATGCCGGATCGCACGCCGGCCGAGTCCAGCAGCTTGCGCAGTTTCAGGGATCTGCTGCTGGCCGGCGGTTGCGGCACCATGGTCGCCTTGCTGGCGTACACGGTGCTGACCCGCCCGTACGACAGCATCGCCGCCTATTTCCTGGAGAACAGCGTGTCCGGCGGTGGCGGGGCCAACGTGGTCAACGTGATTCTGGTCGACTTCCGTGGCTTCGATACGCTGGGCGAGATCAGTGTCCTGGCCATCGCCGGCGTGGCGATCTACGGCCTGTTGCACGGGTTGCACCTGCCGCACCCGGTTCGCGACTACGCCGGGCGGCTCTGGTCCACCGATAAGCATCCCATGGTGCTGGATACGCTGGCCCGGACGCTGCTGCCAATGGCGTTGCTGATCTCGGTGTTCATCTTTCTGCGTGGGCACAATCTGCCGGGAGGTGGCTTCATCGCCGGCCTGATCACCGCCGTGGCGCTGATTCTCCAGTACGTTTCGCACGGGGTGGCCTGGGCCCAGGAGCGCCAGCCGCTCAGCTATCACACCCTGAGCGGGGCTGGTTTGCTGATTGCCGGGCTGACCGGCCTGGGCAGCTGGCTCTTCGGTTATCCGTTCCTGACGTCGGCGTTCGATCATTTCCATCTGCCGCTGATCGGCGAGTTCGAGCTGGCGACGGCGATGCTTTTCGACCTGGGGGTATATCTGGTGGTGGTGGGCGCGACCCTGTTGATTCTTTCCAATATCGGTCACGTCAGTCAGGACGAGTCCAGCAAGGAGGTGGTGTGATGGAGGCGCTATTCGCGATCACCCTGGGGGTCATGACGGCGAGTGGGGTCTATCTGTTGCTGCGCGCACGGATCTTTCCGGTGGTCATGGGGCTGACGCTGATCTCCTATGCGGTCAACCTGTTCATCTTCTCCATGGGCCGGCTCGCGACCGGGGTGCCGGCGGTGATCGGCAAGAGCGGCAGTTACGGTGACCCGCTGCCGCAGGCGCTGGTGCTGACCGCCATCGTCATTGGCTTCGCCATGACCGCCTTCGTGGTGGTGCTGGCGCTGCGCAGCATCGGCGAGCTGCGCACCGACCATGTGGATGGGCAGGAGCCGAGCAAATGAAGCATGCCTTGATCCTGCCGATCCTCCTGCCGTTGTTCACGGGCGCGGCGTTGCTGCTGTTCCACCGCCTGGGCAAGCCGGCCAAGCGCCTGCTTTCGCTGGCGGCCACCTGGGCGCTGGTGCCGGTCGCCCTCTGGTTGCTGCTGCTCGCGGGTGACGGCCAGTTGCGCACCTATGCGCTGGGCAACTGGCAACCGCCATTCGGCATCATCCTGATGCTCGATCGCCTGAGCGCGCTGATGCTGCTGGTCACCGCCGTGCTGGCCGGTTTCGCCGCGCTCTACGCCTGCCGCGGCGATGACGAACGTGGGCCGAACTTCCATGCGCTGTACCAGTTCCAGTTGCTGGGCATCAATGGTGCGTTCCTCACCGGCGATCTGTTCAATCTCTTCGTGTTCTTCGAGATTCTGCTGATCTCCTCCTATGCGCTGCTGCTGCACGGCCATGGCCCGCGACGGGTACGTTCGGGCATGCATTACGTGGTGTTGAACCTGCTGGGCTCTTCGCTGTTCCTGATCGGGGTGAGCATGCTCTACGGCCTGCTCGGCACGCTCAACATGGCCGATCTGGCGCTGCGCGTGAGTCGGGTCGGGCCAGGCGAGGCGCCGCTGGTGGCGGCCGCGGGATATCTGTTGCTGGTGGTTTTCGCCCTCAAGGGGGCGGTCATGCCGTTGTATTTCTGGCTGCCGCGGGCCTATGCCTCGGCCACTGCGCCGGTTGCCGCGCTGTTCGCGATCATGACCAAGATCGGGTTGTATGCCATCGTGCGGGTATTCACGCTGATCTTCGGCGGCGAGGCCGGCGAGCTGAGCAACCTGGTCATGGTCTGGCTCTGGCCGCTGGCGCTGCTCACCCTGGGGGCGGCAGTGATCGGGGCGCTGGCCGCACGCAATCTGCAGGTGCTGCTGGCTTATCTGGTGGTGGCTTCGGTCGGCACGTTGCTGGCGGGGGTCGCCATCGGCAGCGAACAGAGTCTGGCCGCGGCCCTGTATTACCTGATCCACAGCACCCTCATCGCGGGGGCGCTGTTCCTGCTGGCCGATCTCATCGCCCGCCAGCGCGGCGAACTCGGCACCGACCTGATTTCCGCTCCGGCCCTGCGCCAGCCGTTGTTGCTGGGCGCGATGTTCTTCGCCGGGGCGATTTCGGTGGCCGGGTTGCCGCCCTTTTCGGGCTTCCTCGGCAAGCTCATGCTCTTGCGCTCCGTCGCCCCGGGGGCGGAGGCGATGCTGCTCTGGGGCGTGGTACTGGTCGGCGGGCTGGGCATGCTGATTGCCCTGAGCCGCGCCGGCAGCCTGGTGTTCTGGCGCTCCAGCGAGGCGGCAATCGGCCTGGCGGCCGATCCGGTCCGGGTGCTGGCCACGCTCGGCCTGCTGCTCGGCAGCCTGCTGCTGGTGGCTGTCGCGCAACCGCTGCAGGCATATGTCCAGGCTGCCGCGGCGCAGCTGCTCGATCCGACGCCCTATCTGCAGATCGTCTCGGGAGGTGAGGCATGAAGGCCCGCTGGCTACCCAATCCGGCCCTGACGCTGCTGCTCACGCTGATCTGGCTGTTGCTGAACAATACGCTGAGTTTCGCTCATCTGCTCTTGGGGCTGTTTCTCGGCTGGGCGATTCCATTGCTGGTGCGCGGCTTCCTGATCGAGGTGCCACGGGTGCGCAAGCCGCTCAAGCTGGTCCTGTTCACGTTCAAGGTGTTCTACGACATCGCGGTCGCCAACATCCACGTGGCCAAGCTGGTGCTCGGCCCCAGGAGTCATCTGCGGCCGGCCTTCGTCGAAGTGCCGGTGGCGATCGAGAGCGAGTTCGTCCTGGCGACGTTGACCAGCATCATTTCGCTGACGCCGGGCACCGTCTCGGCCGGCCTCAGTGAGGATCGCAAGACACTGATCCTCCATGCGCTGGATGTGCCGGATAGCGAGATGCTCGTCGCTGAGGTGAAGCGCAACTATGAAGCGCCGCTACTGGAGATTTTCGAATGCTCGCCTACGTGATTCCTTTCTGCCTGGCCGTTCTCGGCCTGGCAGCCGTGCTCAACGTCGTGCGCCTGATCCAGGGGCCGGACATGCCGGATCGGGTGCTCGCGCTGGATACCCTTTACATCAATGCCCTGGCGCTGATCGTGCTGTTCGGTATCTGGCTCGCGTCCGATCTGTTCTTCGAGGCGGCACTGTTGATCGCGGTGATGGGCTTCGTCAGTACCGTCGCGGTGGGCAAGCACTTGCTGCACGGCGATATCATCGACTGAGGAGAGCGATATGCCTTTCTGGATTGAAGTGCTGGTCTGCGTGTTCCTGATCGTCGGCAGCGCTTTCGCGCTGGTCGGAGCGATCGGGCTGTATCGTCTTCCCGATTTCTATACCCGCCTGCACGGGCCGACCAAGGCGACGACGCTGGGCGTCGGCGGCATCGTGGTGGCGTCGATGATCTTCTTCAGCAGCCAGAACGATGGCCTGAGCCTGCACGAGCTGCTGATCACCCTGTTCCTCTTCATCACCGCCCCGGTCAGTGCGCACATGCTGGCCAAGGCGGCGATGCAGCAGAAACTGCCTTGCACGGAGCAGACCCGCGGCAAGCCCTGGGACTGATCTGAAACGCCGCTCCCGCGAGCGGCGTTTCAGATCAGGAAGCTGCTGGGCGAGGGCTGCTGCTCGTTCTCCTGCTGCAACTCCTCGACCAGTGCCTGTTGCAGGCGTTCGCAGAGCTGCGGGTCGGACAGCGGCTGATTATCGGCATTGGTGACGAAGAACACGTCCTCCACGCGTTCGCCGAGGGTCGCGATCTTGGCGTTCTGCACCGACAGGTCGAAGGCCAGGAACAGCTGGCCCACTCGTGCCAGCAGCCCGGGGCGGTCCGGCGCGATGATCTCGATGATGGTCTGCGGCCGCTGCGTGTCGTTGTGGATGGTGACCTGCGGCGGGAAGGCGAAATGCTTGAGCTGGCGCGGCACGCGGCGCTGGATGATGGCCGGGTACTCGTCCGGATTGCGCAGGGTGTCGATCAGGCCCTGGCGAATCTCCTCGATGCGCACGGGGTTGTTGCCGATCGGAGTGCCGTCGGCATCCAGCACGATGTAGGTATCGAGGGTGAACTGGCTGCTCGAGGTCAGGATGCGCGCGTCGTGGATGTTCAGGTTCAGCTGGTCCATGGCGGCCACGGTCACGGCGAAAAAGTCGTGCTGGTCGGGCGCATAGATGAAGATCTGCGTGCCGCCTTCGAATTCGCGCTGGGTGGTCTCCTTGATCAGTACCAGCGGCCCGCCATCGTCCGGGTGCTCGATGATCGCGTCGGTATGCCAGGCCACGTCCATCGCGGTATGCCGCAGGAAATAGTCGTCGCCCAGTTGCGCCCAGAGCTGCTCGGCATCGTCCGGGTCGGTGCCGCTGCGTACCAGGTGGTCGAGCGCCGCCCGCTGGGTCTGGCGAATCTGCTCTTCGCGGTCCAGCGGGTTTTCCAGGCCGCGCTTGAAGGCGCGCTTGGTCTCGGTGTAGAGCTGGCGCAGCAGGCTGGCGCGCCAGGAATTCCACAATGTCGGGTTGGTGGCGTTGATGTCGGCGACGGTCAGCACGTAGAGGTAGTCCAGGTGCGTCTCGTCGCCCACCCGTTGGGCGAAGTCGTTGATGACCTGCGGGTCGGACAGGTCCTTGCGCTGCGCCGTGGTCGACATCACCAGATGGTTTTCGACCAGCCAGACCACCAGGCGGGTATCCCAGGCCGGTAGCTTGTGGCGGTTGCAGAACTGTTCGGCATCCACCGCGCCCAGCTCCGAATGGTCGCCGCCGCGCCCCTTGGCGATGTCGTGATACAGCCCGGCGATGTAGATCAGTTCCGGCTTGGGCAGCCGCTCGACCAGCTTGCTGGCCAGCGGGTACTTCTCGGCGACGCCCGGCTTGGTCAGCTTGCGCAGGTACTTGATGACGTTCAGCGTGTGCGCGTCGACCGTGTAGATGTGGAACAGGTCGTGCTGCATCTGCCCGACGATATGGCCGAACTCCGGCAGGTAGCGGCCGAGGATGCCGTAGCGGTTCATGCGCCGCAGGTTGCGGTGGATGCCTTCCTTGCACTTGAACAGTTCGATGAACAGGCTGGTGTTGCGCAGGTCCTGGCGGAATGCATCGTCGATCAGGTAGCGGTGGTCGCGCAGCAGGCGGATGGTGTCGGAGCGCACGCCTTGGATGTCCGGGTGCTGGGCAAGCAGGACGAAGGTTTCCAGGAGGGCGAACGGCGTGCGTTTGAAGATCGTCGGGTTGGTCGCCTCGAGGTAGCCGTCGCGTACCTGGAAGCGACTGTTGAGCGGCTGCGCCGGACCCGAGTCGCCCTCCCAGAGGATCACCTCGGCGAAATGCTGGCCGACCAGATCGCTGAGTTCGGCGATGCTCATGACCACCCGGTAGTACTTCTGCATGAAGCGCTCGATGGCCAGCTTGGCATCGTTGTCTTCATAGCCGAGCAGGGCCGCGAGGCTGCGCTGGTGGTCGAACAGCAGGCGGTCCTCGGCGCGGCCGGCGAGCATGTGCAGGCCGTAGCGAACCTTCCAGAGAAATTCCTGGGCGGCCGTCAGCAGGCTGTGTTCGCCCTCGGTGAGGAAGCCCTGGTCGACCATGGCCTGCAGATTCAGCGTGCCGAACTCGCGGCGGGCGATCCAGAGAATCGTCTGGATGTCGCGCAGGCCGCCGGGCGAGCCTTTCACATTGGGTTCGAGGTTGTATTCGGTGTTGTTGTACTTGGAGTGGCGCACGCGCTGCTCGTTGCGCTTGGCCAGGAAGAATTCCTTGCTTGGCCACATCTGTTGCGTGCTGGTGACCTTCAGCATGGCCTGGCGCAGGCGCTCGGGGCCGGCGATGGTGCGGCTTTCCATCAGGTTGGTGATGACGGTCAGGTCGGCGCGGGCCTGCTCGGCGCATTCGGCGACCGAGCGCACGGCCTGGCCGACTTCCAGGCCGATGTCCCAGAGCAGGGTGAGGAAGCCCTCGATGGAATCGCGGAAAACCTCCTGGTCGTTGTCGTCGAGCAGGATCAGCAGGTCGATGTCGGAATAGGGGTGCAGCTCGCCGCGGCCGTAGCCGCCGACCGCCACCAGGGCGATGTCGGCACCCTTGTCCCAATCGAAGCGGCTCCAGGCCGAGTACAGGATCTGGTCGACGAACCAGGCCCGGTCCTCGATCAGGCGGCGGATGTCGCGGCCGCTCCTGAAGCGCTCGTCCAGCACCTGCCGGGCCTGGCGGATGGCCTTCTTGTACGCGGCAATGGGGCTTGCCTTGAGCGCCAGTTCCGCCTGGAACTGGCTGGGATCGAACAGTTCCGGATCAACCTGGGGCATGCGAAATCCTCCCGTGGTACCGCGATCGAGTGGGGCCTGGCTCAGGCGGAGGTGCGTGCGATGGTGTCGTCGCTGCGCAGGGTGAGGATCTCGTAGCCGTCGGCGGTGACCAGGATGGTGTGCTCCCATTGCGCCGACAGCTTGCGGTCCTTGGTGATGGCGGTCCAGCCGTCGCCGAGCAGGCGGGTCTCGGCGCGGCCCTGGTTGATCATCGGCTCGATGGTGAAGGTCATGCCTTCCTTGAGCTCCAGGCCGGTGCCGGCGCGGCCGTAGTGCAGGACTTGCGGCTCCTCGTGGAAGACCTTGCCGATGCCGTGGCCGCAGTATTCGCGCACCACCGAGAAACCGTTCTTTTCGGCGTGCTTCTGGATCACCTCGCCGATATCCCCCAGGCGGGCGCCCGGACGCACCAGTTCGATACCTTTATATAGGCACTCCTGGGTGATCTGGCAGAGCCGCTGCGCCCATTCCGGCGTCTTGCCGACCAGGAACATCTTGCTGGTGTCGCCGTGGTAGCCGTCCTTGATGACGGTGATGTCGATGTTGAGGATGTCGCCATCCTTCAGCGGCTTGTCGTTGGGAATGCCGTGGCAGACCACGTGATTGATCGAAGTGCAGATCGACTTGGGAAAGCCCTTGTAGTTGAGGGGCGCCGGAATCGCCTGTTGCACGTTGACGATGTGGTCATGGCAAAGGCGGTCCAGTTCTTCGGTGGTGACGCCAGGCTTGACGTGTTCGCCGATCATCTCGAGCACTTCGGCGGCGAGCCGCCCGGCGATGCGCATTTTCTCGATGTCTTCGGGCGTCTTGATGGTGACAGTCATTGCAAGCTCTCGGGCACGAAAGGAAAGGGCGGTATGTTAGCAGCTTGAAGCTGGAACCCTGAAGCTGGAAGCGGCCGGCGGACATGGGCAGGAACCATGCCCGCGACGCTCTTGCGTGGCCAGTGTTCGCGAGCATGGCTCGCTCTTGCAGGAACCGCATCTGCCTCGATAAGGCTTGACGGCCTTTGCGCCGTTCCGAACCCGTTCCAGCTTCCAGCTTCCAGCTTCCAGCTTCCAGCTTCCAGCTTCCAGCTTGTAGCTTGTAGCCGCTTTCTATGCTATAAAACGCGCCGCTCGACGGGACTACCCGTTGCGCTTGAACCCCACACACGTGTCGACACGGTATCCTGGGTGCTCGAAAGAGTTGGATATCGGGACGCGTGGAGGCCTAACCCGACTTATTCGAGGACTTATCATGTCTCAAGTCACCATGCGCGATATGCTGAAGGCCGGTGTGCACTTCGGCCACCAGACCCGTTACTGGAACCCGAAAATGGACAAGTACATTTTCGGCGCGCGCAACAAGATCCACATCATCAACCTGGAAAAGACCCTGCCGATGTTCAACGACGCCCTGCGCTTCGTTGAGAAACTGGCTGCAGGCAAGAACAAGATTCTGTTCGTCGGCACCAAGCGTTCCGCTGGCAAGATCGTTCGCGAAGAAGCTGCGCGTTGCGGTTCGCCGTACGTCGATCATCGCTGGTTGGGCGGCATGCTGACCAACTACAAGACCATCCGTGCTTCCATCAAGCGTCTGCGCGAGCTGGAAACCCAGTCCCAGGACGGCACTTTCGAGAAGCTGACCAAGAAAGAAGCGCTGATGCGCAGCCGCGACCTCGAGAAGCTCGAGCGCAGCCTGGGCGGCATCAAGGACATGGGCGGCCTGCCGGACGCCATGTTCGTCGTCGACGTCGATCACGAGCGCATCGCCATCTCCGAAGCCAACAAGCTGGGCATCCCGGTCATCGGCATCGTCGATACCAACAGCAGCCCGGAAGGCGTCGACTACATCATCCCGGGTAACGACGACGCCATCCGCGCCGTTCAGCTGTACCTGGGTTCGATGGCCGATGCCGTCCTGCGTGGTCGCCAGAACGGCGCCAGCGGTGCCGACGAGTTCGTCGAGGAAGTGGCTTCCGAAGCGGCTCAGGGCTGAGTGCGACGCACTGCAGCGTGACACCCGATAAACGAAAAGGGGGCTAGGCCCCCTTTTTGTCTCTTGCGAATTGATCACCCGAGTCCGTGGGTGAATGGTTAGAAACCAATCGAGAGGATTCCCTACATGGCAGAAATCACTGCAGCCTTGGTCAAAGAACTGCGCGAGCGTACCGGCCAGGGCATGATGGAGTGCAAGAAAGCACTGGTTGCCGCGAACGGCGACATCGAGAAGGCCATCGACGACATGCGTGCCTCCGGTGCCATCAAGGCCGCCAAGAAGTCCGGTAACATCGCCGCCGAAGGCTCGATCGCCGTTCGCGTCGAAGGTGGCCGTGGCCTGATCATCGAAGTCAATTCGCAGACCGACTTCCTGGCTCTGCAGGACGACTTCAAGGCCTTCGTCAAGGAAAGCCTGGACGAAGCCTTCGAGCAGAAGCTGACCGAAGTGGCCCCGCTGATCGCTTCCCGCGAATCCGCCCGCGAAGCCTTGGTCGCCAAGTGTGGCGAGAACGTCAACATCCGTCGCCTGACCGCCGTCGAAGGCGAGGTGGTGGGTGCCTACCTGCACGGTCATCGCATTGGCGTGCTGGTTACCCTGAAGGGTGGCGATGCCGAGCTGGCGAAGGAAATCGCCATGCATGTGGCGGCCAGCAACCCGGCCGTGCTGAACCCCTCCGACGTGTCCGAAGAGCTGATCGCCAAGGAGAAGGAAATCTTCATGCAGCTCAACGCCGACAAGATCGCCGGCAAGCCGGAGAACATCGTCGAGAACATGGTCAAGGGCCGTATCAACAAGTTCCTGGCCGAGGCCAGCCTGGTCGAGCAGGCGTTCGTCAAGAACCCGGAAGTCAAGGTCGGCGAGCTGGCGAAGAAGGCCGGTGCCGAAATCGTTTCCTTCGTTCGCTACGAAGTGGGCGAGGGTATCGAGAAGGCCGAAGTCGATTTCGCTGCCGAAGTAGCTGCCCAGGTGGCCGCCACCAAGAAGTAAGGTCGCTCTGTCGTCCTGATGAAGAGGCTGCCCGCTTACGCGCGCGGCCTCTTTGTCGAATGGGGCGGCGGAATTGTTTTTTCTGTCACGTTATAGTCTTCGCCTGGCACCAACTCAGTGTTGCGTTGTCAAAGCGCAGATATTTTTTTGTCTGATCAATCCAGTTCTAGTCATAGCACGCCGCAGGAGATTACACGCCAATGGCTCAGCAGATGAGTGCACGCAATCCTCGCTATAAACGCATTCTGCTCAAATTAAGCGGCGAGGCCCTGATGGGCTCCGAAGATTTCGGCATCGATCCCAAGGTGCTCGATCGCATGGCGTTGGAGGTCGGGCAACTGGTGGGTATCGGTGTCGAGGTCGGTCTGGTGATCGGCGGTGGCAACCTGTTCCGTGGCGCGGCGCTTTCCGCTGCGGGCATGGATCGGGTGACCGGCGACCACATGGGGATGCTGGCGACCGTGATGAACGCCCTGGCGATGCGTGATGCGCTGGAGCGCTCGAACATCCCCGCGCTGGTGATGTCGGCCATTTCCATGGTCGGCGTGACCGATCACTACGACCGCCGCAAGGCCATGCGTCATCTCAAGTCCGGCGAAGTGGTGATCTTCTCCGCCGGTACCGGCAATCCGTTCTTTACCACCGATTCGGCGGCCTGCCTGCGTGCCATCGAGATCCAGGCCGATGTGGTGCTCAAGGCGACCAAGGTCGACGGCGTCTACACTGCCGATCCGTTCAAGGACCCCAATGCCGAGAAGTTCGCGCAACTGACCTATGACGAAGTGCTCGATCGCAAGCTTGGCGTGATGGACCTGACCGCCATCTGCCTGTGCCGCGATCACACCATGCCGCTGCGCGTTTTCAACATGAACAAACCCGGCGCCCTGCTGAACATCGTGCTCGGCGGCGCCGAAGGAACACTGATCGAGGAAGCGAACCAATGATCAACGAGATCAAGCAAGACGCGCAGGAGCGCATGAAGAAGAGCCTGGAGTCGCTGGACTACGCCTTCGCCAAGATCCGTACCGGCCGGGCGCACCCGAGCATCCTCGACAGCGTGATGGTGTCCTACTACGGCGCCGACACGCCGCTGCGCCAGGTGGCCAACGTGGTGGCGGAAGATTCGCGCACCCTGGCGCTGACCGTCTTCGACAAGAGCATGATCCAGGCGGTCGAGAAGGCCATCATGACCTCCGACCTGGGGCTGAACCCGGCAACCGCCGGCACCACCATCCGCGTGCCGATGCCGGCGCTCACCGAAGAAACGCGCAAGGGCTATACCAAGCAGGCCCGTGCCGAGGCCGAGAACGCCCGCGTCGCGGTGCGCAACATTCGCCGCGATGCGTTGGCGCAGTTGAAGGACCTGGTCAAGGAGAAGGAAATCAGCGAGGACGAGGAACGTCGCGGCCAGGATGACGTCCAGAAGCTAACCGACAAGTTCGTTGCCGAGATCGACAAGGCTCTCGAGGCCAAAGAAGCCGACCTGATGGCCGTATAAGGCTTGCATCGGATGCCTCCGTGGCGTGTTCGTCGAGTTCGCTTCATTGCCGGCTCGCGCGCGCAACGGAGGCGGGATGCCCTGAAGCTGCCGCTTGCAGCTTTGTCTTTTGTTTGTAGCGTGTTCTAGCGCAAGTAGAGTTGTTCATGGAAAAGGTCAGGCAGATTGCCGGGCGGAACCTACCCCGTCACGTAGCGATCATCATGGATGGCAACAATCGCTGGGCGAAAAGGCGTCTACTCCCCGGTGTGGCCGGGCACAAGGCCGGCGTCGACGCGGTGCGCGCGGTGATCGAGGTTTGCGCCGACTCCGGTGTCGAGGTGCTGACGCTGTTCGCGTTTTCCAGTGAGAACTGGCAGCGGCCCGCCGATGAGGTGGGCGCCCTGATGGAGCTGTTCCTCTCGGCGTTGCGCCGCGAGGCGCGCAAGCTCGACGAGAACGGCATTCGCCTGCGTATCATCGGCGATCGCTCGCGTTTTCACCCCGAACTGCAGGCGGCCATGCGCGAGGTTGAGGAAATGACCGCCGGCAACCACCGCTTCGTGCTGCAGGTCGCCGCCAACTACGGCGGGCAGTGGGACATCCTCCAGGCGACCCAGCGTTTGGCCGCCGAAGCGCAGGCGGGGCGGCTCAATCCCGCCGAGATCACGCCTGCCTTGTTCCAGAGCTGCCTGGCGACCGGCGATATGCCGCTGCCGGATCTGTGCATCCGTACAGGCGGCGAGCGACGCATCAGTAATTTCCTGCTCTGGCAGCTCGCCTACGCCGAGCTGTATTTTTCCGATCTGTACTGGCCGGATTTCAAGCATGTCGCCATGCGCAAGGCTCTGGCCGATTTCGCTACGCGGCAGCGGCGCTTCGGCAAGACCGGCGAACAGGTCGAAAGCGAGGTCAAGGCCGAATGCTGAAACAGCGAATCATCACCGCGGCAATCCTCCTGCCCATCGCGATCGTAGGATTCTTCCTGCTCCACGGGCTTGCCTTCGCCTTGTTCATCGGTCTGGTCGTGGCCCTGGGGGCGTGGGAATGGGCGCGCCTGGCCGGGTTCGCCAGCCAGGCGATGCGGGTCGGCTACGCGCTGCTGGTCGTCGTGCTGCTTGGCGTGCTCTATCGGTTTCCGGTACTGGCGCCCTGGTTGCTGGCACTGGCGGTGCTCTGGTGGCTGGCCGCCACCTATCTGGTGCTCACCTACCCGCAAAGCAGCCGGTTCTGGGGCGGCTCCGCCGGCAGCCTGCTGATCGGGCTGCTGATCCTGCTGCCGGCCTGGCAGGCGCTGGTCCTGCTTAAGCAGTGGGCACTCGGCAACTGGCTGATCCTGGCGGTGATGGTTCTGGTATGGGTTGCCGATATCGGTGCCTATTTCTCCGGCAAGACCTTCGGCCGCCGCAAGCTGGCGCCCCAGGTCAGCCCTGGCAAGAGCTGGGAGGGGTTGATCGGCGGCCTGCTGACCAGTCTGCTGGTCACGCTGGCGGTGGGCATCTACCGCGGCTGGTCCGCCCGCGAGTTGATCCTTGCGTTGCTGGGGGCGGCGCTGGTGGTGCTGGTATCGGTCATCGGCGACCTGACCGAGAGCATGTTCAAGCGCAGCGCCGGCATCAAGGACAGTAGCCAGCTGCTGCCCGGTCATGGCGGGGTCATGGATCGCATCGATAGCCTTACCGCGGCGATTCCGCTGTTCGTCGTGCTGCTGTGGCTGGCCGGATGGGGCGTGCTGTGACTGGACCCTTGCAGATAACCGTGCTGGGCGCCACTGGCTCGATCGGGCTCAGCACGCTGGACGTCATCGCCCGTCATCCGCAGCGCTATGGCGTTTTCGCCTTGACCGGCTTCAGCCGCATTGCCGAACTGCGTGCCCTCTGTCTGGCGCATCGGCCGCGCTATGCGGTGGTGGGTGACGACGAGCAGGCGCGGGCGCTGCAGGCGCAGTTGCTCGGCGATGGCCTGGATACGCGGGTGCTCAGCGGCGAGGGCGGCCTGAGCGAAGTGGCCGGGCATCCGGATGTCGACGTGGTGATGGCTGCCATCGTCGGTGCGGCGGGGCTGCGCCCCACGCTCGCCGCGGTGCAGGCCGGCAAGCGTGTGCTGCTGGCGAACAAGGAAGCCCTGGTGATGTCGGGTGGGCTGTTCATGCAGGCGCTGCGTGACAGCGCCGCGGTGCTGCTGCCCATCGATAGCGAGCACAACGCCATCTTCCAGTGCCTGCCGGCGGATTATTCCCGGGGGCTGCCGGTCGTCGGTGTGCGTCGGATACTGCTGACCGCCTCCGGCGGGCCGTTCCGTGAGGTCGCGTCTGCCGAGCTCGAGCATGTGACTCCGGAGCAGGCTTGCGCGCATCCCAACTGGTCGATGGGGCGCAAGATCTCCGTGGATTCGGCGAGCATGATGAACAAGGGGCTCGAGCTGATCGAGGCCTGCTGGCTGTTCGATGCACGCCCCGACCAGGTCGAGGTGGTGGTCCATCCGCAGAGCGTGATCCATTCCATGGTGGATTACGTGGACGGCTCGGTGCTCGCGCAGCTGGGCAATCCGGACATGCGCACGCCCATCGCCCATGCGCTGGCCTGGCCCGAGCGGATCGACTCCGGCGTTTCGGCGCTGGATCTGTTGCGCATCGGCCGGCTGGACTTCCAGGCGCCGGACGATCGGCGCTTTCCCTGCCTGCGCCTCGCTCGGGCGGCGGCGCAGGCGGGCGGCACGTCGCCGGCGATGCTCAATGCGGCGAACGAGGTGGCGGTGGAGGCGTTTCTCAATCGACGCATCCGCTTCACCGAGATCGCGAGTATCATCGACGACGTATTGAATCGTGAGGCGTCGGTTGCGACCCGTTGTCTCGAAGATGTGTTGATGGCGGACAGCCGGGCCCGGGAGCTTGCCGGGCAGTGGCTGGGTCGCCGCGGGCGATAGGGCTGCTGGGAATTCGTCGCGGTTCGCAACGGAACGGCAGAGGCTCTAGGCCGGAGGATCGAATGGGCGCGCTTTACATGATCGTCGGCACCCTGGTTGCACTCGGGGTGCTGGTCACTTTCCACGAGTTCGGCCACTTCTGGGTGGCGCGGCGCTGCGGCGTGAAGGTGCTGCGCTTCTCGGTCGGCTTCGGCAGCCCGCTGGTGCGCTGGCATGATCGCCACGGCACCGAGTTCGTGATCGCGGCGATCCCCCTGGGGGGCTACGTGAAGATGCTCGACGAGCGCGAGGGCGAGGTGCCCCCTGCGTTGCTCGACAGTGCGTTCAATCGCAAGAGCGTACGCCAGCGCTTCGCCATCGTCTCGGCCGGGCCATTGGCCAATTTCCTGCTCGCCCTGGTGTTCTTCTGGCTGCTGGCGATGCTCGGCAGCGAGCAGGTGCGCCCGGTCGTCGGTGCGGTGGAATCCGGCAGCCTCGCCGCGCAGGCCGGGCTGGTCGCCGAGCAGGAGATCGTCGCGGTCAACGGCAAGCCGGTCAACGGCTGGTCCGACGTCAACCTGCAACTGGTCCGGCGCCTCGGTGAAAGTGGCAGCCTCGACCTGGCGGTGCGCGAGCTCGATGGTTCCGCTGAGCGGCACCTGCAGATTCCGCTACGGAACTGGTTGAAGGGTGTCGAGGAGCCCGATCCGATCACCTCGCTGGGCATTCGTCCGTGGCGGCCGCAGATCGCGCCGGTCATCGCACAGCTCGATCCGGAAGGCCCCGCGCAGGCGGCCGGGATTCGCCTCGGCGATCGCCTGCTCGACCTGAACGGGCAGCCGCTGGAGGATTGGCAGCAGGTCATCGATGTGGTGAAGCAGCTGCCGGGGCAGCCGGCCGCGCTGACGATCGAGCGCGACAGCCAGCGCCTGGAGCTGTCCCTGACCCTCGCTTCGCGCGGAGAGGGCGAGGCCCGCCGTGGTTATCTGGGGGCGGGGGTCGCAGCGGGCGAATGGCCGGCGCAGATGCTGCGCAAGGTCAGTTTCGGGCCGCTCGATGCGGTCCTGGAAGGGGGCAGGCGCACCTGGAGCATGAGCCTCCTGACCCTGGATTCCCTGAAGAAAATGCTCTTCGGGGAGCTCTCGGTAAAAAACTTGAGCGGCCCGATAACCATTGCTAAAGTGGCGGGCGCTTCTGCCCAGTCCGGGGTCGGGGACTTCCTGAATTTCCTCGCCTACCTGAGCATAAGCTTGGGGGTTCTCAATTTACTGCCTATCCCGGTGCTTGATGGGGGGCACCTGCTCTTCTATCTGGTCGAGTGGGTCCGCGGGCGCCCTCTGTCGGAGAGGGTTCAAGGGTGGGGAGTGCAGATCGGCATCAGCCTGGTAGTAGGGGTGATGCTGCTTGCGCTGGTCAATGATCTTGGCCGCCTGTAACACTGAATCCGTAGTGTCGCCGCTCCAGGCGCCGGCTCATTTATCAGGTTTGAACAAGAAAGGACTTCATGAAACGTCTGCTGCTACCTGCGGTTATTTCCGCATTGATGATTGCCGAAGTTCACGCTGAGTCCTTCACTATTTCCGACATTCGGGTCAACGGGTTGCAGCGGGTCTCCGCCGGCAGCGTATTCGGCGCATTGCCGCTGAATGTCGGCGAGTCGGCCGATGACAACCGTCTGGTCGATGCCACGCGCGCGCTGTTCAAAACCGGTTTCTTCCAGGACATCCAGCTTGGCCGCGACGGCAACGTGCTGGTCATCAGTGTGGTCGAGCGTCCTTCGATTTCGGCGATCGAAATCGAGGGCAACAAGGCGATCAAGACCGAGGACCTGCTGTCCGGTCTGCAGCAGTCCGGCCTGGCCGAAGGCGAAATCTTCCAGCGCGCCACGCTCGAAGGCGTGCGCAACGAACTGCAGCGCCAGTACGTGGCCCAGGGGCGCTACTCCGCCACCATCGAAACCGAGGTGGTTCCGCAGCCGCGCAACCGGGTGGCGCTGAAGATCAAGATCAACGAGGGCTCGGTCGCCGCCATCAAGCACATCAACGTGGTGGGCAATACGGTGTTCCCGGACGAGGATCTGGTCGACCTGTTCGAGCTCAAGACCACCAACTGGCTTTCCTTCTTCCGCAACGACGACAAGTACGCGCGCGAGAAGCTCTCCGGTGACCTCGAGCGTCTGCGCTCCTATTACCTGGACCGCGGCTACATCAACATGGATATCACCTCGACCCAGGTATCCATCACGCCGGACAAGAAAGACGTCTATGTGACCGTCAACATCGACGAAGGCGAGCGCTACACCGTTCGCGACGTCAAGCTCAGTGGTGACCTCAAGGTCCCGCAGGAAGAGATCGAGGCGCTGCTGCTGGCCAAGCAAGGGCAGGTCTTCTCGCGCAAGGTGATGACCACCACCTCCGAGCTGATCACCCGCCGCCTGGGCAACGAGGGCTACACCTTCGCCAACGTCAACGGCGTGCCCGAGGCCCACGACGAGGACAACACGGTATCCATCACCTTCGTGGTGGACCCGGGCAAGCGTGCCTACGTCAACCGCATCAACTTCCGCGGCAACACCAAGACCGAAGACGAAGTGCTGCGCCGCGAGATGCGCCAGATGGAAGGCGGCTGGGCCTCGACCTACCTGATCGACCAATCCAAGGTCCGCCTCGAACGCCTCGGCTTCTTCAAGGAAGTCAACGTCGAGACGCCGCAGGTACCGGGCACCGACGACCAGATCGACGTCAACTACAGCGTCGAGGAGCAGCCCTCCGGTTCGATCATGGCGAGCATCGGCTTCGCCCAGAACGCCGGCCTCATCCTCGGTGGTTCGATCAGCCAGAACAACTTCCTCGGCACCGGTAACCGGGTATCGCTCGGCCTGACCCGCAGCGAATACCAGTCGCGCTACAACTTCGGCTTCGTCGACCCCTACTGGACCGAAGACGGCGTCAGCCTCGGCTACAACGCCTTCTACCGCACCACCGACTACGACGAACTGGACTACGACGTGTCCAGCTATTCGGTGGACAGCCTGGGCGCGGGCGTGAACATCGGCTATCCGATCAGCGAGACCTCGCGCCTGTCGTTCGGCCTGTCGATCCAGCAGGACGACCTGGATACCGGTCGCTACACCGTCGACGAGATCTTCGATTTCATGGAAGAGGAGGGCGACAGCTTCCTCAACTTCAAGGCCTCGGTGGGCTGGTCGGAATCGACCCTGAACCGCGGCGTGCTGGCCACCCGCGGCCACTCGCAGAGTCTGGTCCTCGAAACCACCATCCCGGGCAGCGACCTGTCGTTCTACAAGCTCGACTACAACGGCCAGTTGTTCGTGCCGATGAGCAAGGACTACACCCTGCGCATGCATACCCGCCTGGGCTACGGCGACGCCTACGGCTCGACTTCGCGCCTGCCGTTCTACGAGCATTACTACGCCGGTGGTTTCAACTCGGTGCGTGGCTTCGAGGACAGCAGCCTCGGCCCGCGCAGTACGCCGAGCGACGGAACGCGGCCGGGAACCATCGCCGATCCGGATCAGGATCCGCTGCCGTTCGGTGGCAACGTGCTGATCCAGGGGGGCCTGGAAGTGCTGTTCCCGATGCCGTTCGTCAAGGACCAGCGCTCGTTGCGCACCTCCTTGTTCTGGGATGTTGGTAATGTATTCGACACCAACTGCCCGTCCGGCTCGGAGAACTGCAGCGACATCGACTTCGGCGACATGGCCAGTTCGGTCGGTGTCGGCTTGACCTGGATCACCGCCATGGGCCCGCTGAGCTTCAGCCTGGCGATGCCGGTGGTCAAGCCGGACGATGCCGATACCCAGGTCTTCCAGTTCTCGCTGGGACAAACATTCTAACGCTGCAGCGTCATGCTGCAGTGCTTTCTTTCAGGAGTGGTGTATACCGTGCGTAAGTTGACTCAACTGTTCCTCGTCGTTGCCGCACTGGTGGCGACCCCCGCGTTCGCCGAGATGAAGATCGCGGTCATGAACTACCAGATGGCACTGCTCGAATCCGATGCCGCCAAGCGCTATGCGGTGGATGCCGAGAAGAAGTTCGGCCCCCAGCTGACCAAGCTCAAGACGCTGGAAAGCGATGCCAAGCGCATCCAGGACCGCCTGGTCAAGGATGGCGACAAGATGCAGCAGGCCGAACGCGAGCGCCTCGAACTCGAATTCAAGCAGAAGGCGCGTGACTTCCAGTTCCAGTCCAAGGAGCTGAACGAGGCCAAGGCCGTCGCCGACCGGGACATGCTCAAGCAGCTCAAGCCCAAGCTGGACCAGGCGGTGGAAGAGGTCATCAAGAAAGGCAACTATGATCTGGTGCTCGAGCGCGGTGCCGTGGTCGATGTCAAGCCGCAGTACGACATCACCCGCCAAGTCATCGAGCGCATGAACCAGCTGCGCTGATATGTCCGGCGCAGTCCTTACGCTTGGCCAACTGGCCGAAGAGCTGGGAGGCAGCCTGCGCGGCAATGCCGCCCAGCCCATCGACGGGCTCGCGACCTTGCAGGAAGCCGGCCCTACCCAACTGAGCTTCCTTGCCAATAGCCAGTATCGCAAGTACCTCGCGACCAGCCGGGCGGCTGCGGTGCTGTTGTCGCCTGCCGATGCACAGGGCCACGAGGGCGCGGCGATCATCGTGGACGATCCTTACCTCGCCTACGCCCATGCCTCGCACCTGTTCGAGACCCGTCCCGCGGCATCCAGCGGGATTCATCCCACCGCGGTGGTAGCGGCCGACGCGGAGGTTCATCCTTCGGCCAGTATCGGCGCCTACGCGGTCATCGAGTCGGGCGCGAGCATCGGCGCGGACGTGGTGGTCGGCGCACAGTCGTTCATCGGTGCGCGCAGCCGGATCGGCGAGGGCGGGCGGCTGGCGCCGCGGGTCACGCTTTATCACGATGTGGTGATCGGCAAGCGCGTGGTCATCCAGTCGGGTGCGGTGATCGGCGGTGAGGGCTTCGGCTTCGCCAAGGAAAAGGGCGCGTGGCAGAAAATCGCCCAGATCGGCGGCGTCCGGATCGGTGACGATGTCGAGATCGGCTCCAATACCACGATCGACCGCGGCGCATTGTCCGATACCCTGATCGGCAACGGCGTCAAGCTGGACAACCAGATCATGATCGCGCACAACGTGCAGGTCGGCGATAACACCGCGATGGCGGGTTGTGTGGGGATTTCGGGCAGCACCAAGATCGGACGCAACTGCATGATCGCGGGCGGGGTCGGCATGGTGGGTCACATCGAGGTCTGCGACAACGTATTCGTCACCGGGATGACCATGGTCACGCGTTCCATCAGTGAGCCAGGCAGCTATTCCTCGGGGACCGCGATGCAGAATGCCGCCGATTGGAGAAAAAGCGCCGCGCGCATTCGCCAGCTGGATGACATGGCTCGGCGGCTGCAGCAGCTGGAAAAAAGCCTGGCTGCCGTGACCCAGGCCCAGAATCCGGCTTCTGATGCCTGAACTCACCGTCTGATCCGGTTTTTTCGGGGTAATGCCTGGCGATGTTGGCGCAAGCTCTGGCGCAGGCAGCCCTATACTTTTTTACAGGCTCTTTCCTGACATGATGGATATCAACGAGATTCGCGAATACCTGCCTCACCGCTACCCGTTCCTGCTGGTCGACCGGGTGGTCGAGCTGGATACCGAGGCCAAGCGCATTCGCGCCTACAAGAACGTAACCATCAATGAGCCGTTCTTCAACGGACACTTCCCGCAGCACCCGATCATGCCGGGCGTGCTGATCATCGAGGCGATGGCCCAGGCGGCCGGCTTGCTCGGATTCAAGATGATGGGCGTCCGGCCTTCCGATGGCACCCTGTATTACTTCGTCGGCTCCGACAAGCTGCGCTTCCGCCAGCCGGTGCGCCCTGGTGACCAGTTGGTGCTCGAGGCGACCTTCCTCAGTGTCAAGCGCGGCATCTGGAAATTCGATTGCCGGGCCAGCGTCGATGGCAAGCCGGTCTGCTCGGGCGAAATCATCTGCGCGGAACAGGAAATATGAGTTTGATCGACCCTCGCGCCATCATCGATCCTGCGGCCCGGCTGGCGGATGACGTCCAGGTCGGGCCCTGGTCGATCATCGGGCCGGATGTCGAAATTGGCGAGGGAACGGTGATCGCCTCCCACGTGATCATCAAGGGGCCGACCCGCATCGGCCGGCACAATCGCATCTATCAGTTTTCTTCGGTCGGTGAAGACACCCCTGACCTTAAATACAAGGGCGAACCGACGCGGCTGGTGATCGGCGATCACAACGTGATCCGCGAGGGCGTCACCATCCATCGCGGCACGATCCAGGATCGTTCCGAAACCACCATCGGTAATCACAACCTGATCATGGCCTATGCGCACATCGGCCATGACAGCGTGATCGCCGACCATTGCATCCTGGTCAACAACACCGCGCTGGCCGGGCATGTGCACGTTGGCAACTGGGCGATCCTGTCCGGCTACACGCTGGTGCACCAGTTCTGCCATATCGGCGCCCACAGCTTCTCTGGCATGGGCACCGCCATCGGCAAGGACGTGCCGGCGTTCGTGACGGTCTTCGGCAACCCGGCGGAAGCGCGCAGCATGAATTTCGAAGGCATGCGCCGACGGGGTTTCAGCAATGAAGCCGTGCATGCCTTGCGCAATGCCTATAAAACCGTCTACCGCAAGGGTTTGACAGTGGAAGCAGCGCTCGCCGAACTGGCCGAGAGCGCGCAGCTATTCCCCGAGGTCGCGCTGTTCCGCGATTCCATCCAGGCCTCCACCCGTGGCATCACCCGCTGAGATGAGCCGGCCGCTCAGGGTCGCGCTGGTTGCCGGCGAGTCCTCCGGCGACATCCTCGGCGCCGGGCTCATGCAGGCGCTCAAGGCCCTGCATGGCAACGTCGAGTTCATTGGCGTCGGCGGCTCGCGCATGCAGGCCGAGGGGCTGGTGTCCTATTTTCCGCTCGAGCGCCTGGCGGTGATGGGGCTGGTCGAGGTGCTCGGCCGACTGCCCGAGCTGCTGGCCCGGCGCAGAAGGCTGGTGGAAACGCTGGTTGAGGTCCGCCCGGACGTCTTCATCGGCATCGATGCGCCGGATTTCAACCTGGGCCTGGAGCTCAAGCTGAGGCGCGCCGGCATCAAGACCGTGCACTATGTCAGCCCTTCGGTCTGGGCCTGGCGGCAGAAACGGGTACTGAAGATCCGCGAAGCCTGCGACCTGATGCTCACACTGTTTCCCTTCGAGGCGAAGTTCTACGATGCCCATCAGGTGCCGGTGCGCTTCGTCGGGCATCCGCTGGCCGATGCCATTCCGCTGTGCGCCGATCGTGCGGCAGCCCGCGGGGCGCTCGGCCTGCCGCAGGAAGGGCTGGTCGTGGCGCTGATGCCCGGCAGCCGTGGCGGGGAAGTGGCGCGCCTGGGCGAGCTGTTCCTCAGTGCCGCCGAGCGACTACGGGCCATGCGCCCCGGTATCCGCTTCGTGATGCCCTGCGCCAGTCCCGAGCGGCGGTTGCAGCTGGAGCAGATGCTGGCGACGCGGGACCTGCCGCTGACCCTGCTCGACGGCCGTTCCCATGAGGCGCTGGCCGCCTGCGACGCGGTGCTGATCGCTTCCGGCACGGCAACGCTGGAGGCGCTGCTGTTCAAGCGGCCGATGGTGGTGGCCTACAGCGTGGCGCCGCTGACCTACCGCATTCTCCGGCGCCTGGTGAAGAGCCCCTACGTGGCGCTGCCCAACCTGCTGGCGCAGCGCCTGTTGGTCCCCGAGCTGCTGCAGGATGCGGCGACGCCGGAGGCGCTGGCCCAGGCGCTGTCACCGTTGCTGGATGGTGGCGAGGTCCAGACCGAGGGCTTCGACAGCATCCATCGCACCTTGCGTTGCGATGCCTCGAGCCAGGCGGCCGATGCCGTGCTGCGCCTGGTGGGAGTCCGCTGATGCAGTTCGGGCTCGATTTCAACCTGGTCGAGGAGCTCGTGGCGGGCGTCGACGAGGTCGGCCGTGGGCCGCTCTGCGGGCCGGTGGTCACCGCGGCGGTGATCCTCGATCCGGCACGGCCGATCATCGGCCTGAACGATTCGAAGAAACTCAGCGAAGCGCGCCGTGAAGCGCTGTTCGACGAGATCTGCGAGAAGGCGCTGGCCTGGTGCGTGGCGCGTGCCGAGGTGGAAGAGATCGATCGGCTGAACATCCTGCATGCGACCATGCTGGCGATGCAGCGCGCGGTGGAGGGGTTGAGCGTCACCCCGCGGCTGGCGCTGATCGACGGCAACCGCTGCCCCCGCCTGAACGTCCCCAGCGCGCCGGTGATCCAGGGCGACGGCCAGGTTCCGGCCATCGCCGCGGCCTCGATCCTGGCGAAGGTCAGCCGCGACCGCGAGATGCAGGCGCTGGATCTCTGCTATCCCGGCTATGGCCTGGCCGGGCACAAGGGCTACCCGACGCCCAGCCATCTCGAGGCGCTGCGCCAGCTGGGGCCGACGCCGATCCACCGACGTTCCTTTGCGCCGGTACGGGAGCTGCTCGAACGAGCCGCCGCGGAGGCGAGCCTGCCGGGTAATGTCCTGCTCGTTGATCCATCTCCTCTAGCTTGAGGCTCTGAGCGGCCGCGCCGGGTTCCGTGCGCCGGCTTCTCCCCCAGGCCGTCGCCGCTTTCCGGTACAATCCCGCGCTTGTCGTTTTTCCACTCCAGGGGCCGTCCATGCCTGTTTCATTCGTCCATCTCCGTCTGCACACCGAGTACTCGCTGGTCGATGGGCTGGTGCGGGTCAAGCCGCTGATCAAGGCGGTGGCGGCGGGCGGGATGCCGGCGGTGGCGGTGACCGACATGAGCAACATGTGCTCGCTGGTGAAGTTCTACAAGGCGGCGCAGGGGGCCGGGATCAAGCCGATCTGCGGCGCCGATATCTGGCTGGCCGGCTGCGACGAGGACGGTCCGCTCAGCCGCCTGACCCTGCTGGCGATGAATGCCACGGGCTACCGCAACCTCACCGAACTGGTTTCCCGCGGTTGGACCGAAGGCCAGCGCAATGACCTGGTGATCATCGAGCGCGACTGGGTGAAGCAGGCCGCCGAAGGGCTGATCGCCCTGTCCGGCGCCAAGGAAGGGGAGATCGGCCAGGCGCTGCTCAACGGCGACGAAGCCCTGGCCGACGTCCGTCTGGCCGAATGGCGGGAAGTGTTTCCGGATCGCTTCTATCTCGAGGTGCAACGCACCAGCCGGGTCCACGACGAGGAGCATCTGCACGCCGCGGTCGCCCTCGCCGCGCGCAGCGGCACGCCACTGGTGGCGACCAACGACGTGCGCTTCCTCAAGCAGGAGGATTTCGAGGCCCACGAGACGCGCGTGTGCATCGGCGAGGGGCGCACCCTGGACGATCCGCGCCGGCCGCGCAGCTACTCCGACCAGCAGTACCTGAAGACGCCCGAGGAGATGGCCGAGCTGTTCGCCGACCTGCCCGAGGCGCTGGAAAACACCGTCGAGATCGCCAGGCGCTGCAACATCGAGGTGCAGCTGGGCACCTACTTCCTGCCGAACTTCCCCGTGCCAGAAGGCATGACCATCGATGACTACCTGCGCCAGGTGTCGTACGAAGGCCTGGAGGAGCGCCTGGAAGTGTTGCTGCCCAAGGACACGCCCGACTACGAGGCGAAGAAGCAGGTCTACATCGACCGCCTCGAGTTCGAGCTGGGCACCATTATCCAGATGGGCTTTCCCGGTTACTTCCTGATCGTGATGGACTTCATCAAGTGGGCCAAGAACAACGGCGTGCCGGTCGGCCCCGGCCGGGGTTCGGGTGCCGGTTCGCTGGTGGCCTACGTGCTGAAGATCACCGACCTCGATCCGCTGGCCTACGACCTGCTGTTCGAACGCTTCCTCAACCCCGAGCGGATTTCCATGCCCGACTTCGACGTCGACTTCTGCATGGACGGCCGCGACCGGGTGATCGACTACGTGGCCGAGGCCTACGGGCGCAACGCGGTGAGCCAGATCATCACCTTCGGCTCGATGGCGGCCAAGGCGGTGGTGCGCGACGTGGCGCGGGTGCAGGGCAAGTCCTACGGCCTGGCCGACCGGCTGTCGAAGATGATCCCCTTTGAAGTCGGCATGACCCTGGACAAGGCCTACGAGATGGAGGAGCCGCTGCGCGACTTCCTCGCCGTCGACGAGGACGCCAAGGAAATCTGGGACATGGCGCTCAAGCTCGAAGGCATCACCCGCGGCACCGGCAAGCATGCCGGCGGCGTGGTGATCGCGCCGACCAAGCTGACCGACTTCGCGCCGATCGCCTGCGACGAGGAAGGCGGGGGCCTGGTGACCCAGTTCGACAAGGACGACGTCGAGCAGGCCGGCCTGGTGAAGTTCGACTTCCTCGGCCTGCGTACCCTGACCATCATCAAGTGGGCGCTGGAGACCATCCATCGCGTCCAGAAGCGCGACGGTGCCTCGGATGAGGAACTGGTCAACATCGACTTCATCCCGCTGGACGACAAACCGACCTATCAGCTGCTGCAGAAGGCCGAGACCACGGCGGTGTTCCAGCTCGAATCGCGCGGCATGAAGGAGCTGATCAAGAAGCTCAAGCCGGACTGCCTGGAAGACCTCATCGCACTGGTGGCACTGTTCCGTCCCGGCCCGCTGCAGTCGGGCATGGTGGACGACTTCATCAACCGCAAGCACGGCCGGGCCGAGGTCTCCTACCCGCACCCGGACTACCAGTACGCGGGCCTCGAGCCGGTGCTCAAGCCCACCTACGGCATCATCCTGTACCAGGAACAGGTGATGCAGATCGCCCAGGTCATGGCCGGCTACACCCTCGGCGGCGCGGACATGCTGCGTCGTGCCATGGGCAAGAAGAAGCCCGAGGAGATGGCCAAGCAACGCGGTGGCTTCATCGAAGGCTGCGCCAACAACGGCATCGATGCCGACCTGGCGGGCAACATCTTCGACCTGGTGGAGAAATTCGCCGGCTACGGCTTCAACAAGTCGCACTCGGCGGCCTACGGCCTGGTCTCCTACCAGACCGCCTGGCTCAAGGCGCACTACCCGGCGCCGTTCATGGCCGCGGTGCTCTCGGCGGATATGCACAACACCGACAAGGTGGTGATCCTCATCGAGGAGTGCCGCAGCATGAAGCTGCGCATCGATCCGCCGGACGTGAACGTCTCCGAGTTCAAGTTCACCGTCAACGACGACGGCCGCATCGTCTACGGCCTGGGCGCGGTCAAGGGCGTCGGCGAAGGGCCGGTCGAAGCCATCGCCGAATGCCGTGCCGAGGGTGGGCCGTTCAAGGACTTGTTCGACTTCTGCGCGCGGATCGACCTCAAGCGCATCAACAAGCGCACCCTCGAGGCGCTGATCCGCTCCGGCGCGCTGGACCGCCTGGGCCCGTACTTCCATGAGGAAGCCAAGGCCTACCAGGCCAACATCGACCGCAACCGCGCGGTGCTGCTGGCGGCCATGGAGGAGGCGGTACAGGCCGCCGAACAGACCGCGCGCAGCGAGGAAAGCGGCCATATGGATCTGTTCGGCGGACTCTTCGCCGAGCCCGAGGCGGATGTCTACGCCAACAACCACCGCAAGGCCCGCGAGCTGTCGATCAAGGAGCGCCTCAAGGGCGAGAAGGACACCCTCGGCCTGTACCTGACCGGCCACCCGATCGACGAGTACGAGGGCGAGGTGCGGCGCTTCGCTCGCCAGCGCATCATCGACCTGCGTCCGGCCCGCGGCGAGCAGACCGTGGCCGGGTTGATCGTCAACCTGCGGGTGATGAAGAACAAGAAGGGCGACAAGATGGGCTTCATCACCCTCGACGACCGCTCCGGGCGCATCGAGGCCTCGCTGTTCGCCGAGGCCTTCGCCAGTGCTCAGGCGCTGCTGCAGACCGATGCCCTGGTGGTGGTCGAGGGCGAGGTCAGCAACGACGACTTCTCCGGCGGCCTGCGCCTGCGCGCCAAGCGCGTGATGAGCCTGGAAGAGGCGCGTACCGGGCTGGCCGAAAGCCTGCGGGTGAAGGTCGTCAGCGAGGCGCTCAAGGGCGATCGCATGCGCTGGCTGGCCGATGTCTGCGGCCGCCACCGCGGCGCCTGCCCGATCACCCTGGAGTACACCGGCGCCGATGCGCGGGCCTTGCTGCAGTTCGGCGAGAGCTGGCGAATCGACCCGGCCGACAACTTGATTCAGGCATTGCGTGACCAGTTCGGGCGCGACAACGTCTTCCTGCAATACCGCTAGAGGGTCTGGCTTGGAAAATCCGCTGGATGAGCGCTTTCCGAGCCCGCCCCGAACGGCCCGGTGTTGACCGGGTCATGGTTCAGAACAATTTTTGTTCGACCTGAATGCGCCGCTCCCGTAAGGTAAGGCGCAAAAAACGGAACAGCCTCCCGGCCGCCTGGCCGTCGACGCATGACGGATGCCTATGAACCCGAATTTCCTGGATTTCGAACAGCCGATCGCCGACCTGCAAGCCAAGATCGAAGAATTGCGCCTGGTCGGTAACGACAACTCGCTGAACATCGGCGATGAGATTGCCCGCCTGCAGGACAAGAGCGAATCGCTCACCGAAAGCATCTTCGGCAATCTGACCAGCTGGCAGATCGCCCGCCTGGCGCGCCACCCACAGCGGCCCTATACCCTCGACTACATCAACCACCTGTTCACCGAGTTCGAAGAACTGCACGGTGATCGCCACTTCTCCGATGACGCCGCCATCGTCGGCGGTACTGCGCGTCTGGACGGCCAGCCGGTGATGATCATCGGCCACCAGAAGGGCCGCGAGGTGCGCGAGAAGGTACGCCGCAACTTCGGCATGCCGCGCCCCGAGGGCTACCGCAAGGCCTGCCGTCTGATGGAGATGGCCGAGCGCTTCAAGATGCCGATCCTGACCTTCATCGACACCCCCGGCGCCTACCCGGGCATCGATGCCGAGGAGCGCAACCAGAGCGAGGCCATCGCCTGGAACCTGCGCGTGATGGCGCGGCTGAAGACGCCGATTATCGCCACCGTGATCGGTGAGGGCGGTTCCGGCGGCGCGCTGGCCATCGGTGTCTGCGACCAGCTGAACATGCTGCAGTATTCCACCTACGCGGTGATCTCGCCGGAAGGCTGCGCCTCGATCCTCTGGCGCACCGCCGAGAAGGCGCCGGAAGCGGCCGAGGCCATGGGCGTCACCGCCGAGCGCCTGAAGGACCTGGGCATCGTCGACAAGGTGATCCCCGAGCCGCTGGGTGGCGCGCATCGCAATCCGGCCGTCATGGCCGCGGCCATGCGCGAGCAGCTCAACAGCCAGTTGCACATGCTGAAATCGCTGGATACCGACGCGCTGCTGGCGCGTCGCTACGAGCGCCTGATGAGCTACGGCATCGCCTGATCGCTCGCCGGGGAGCGGCAAGCGGGGCGAAACCCGCTGGTTGCCGTTCCCCGTCTGGCCGTGCCGGGCTTGCCCCGGCCCGCGCCCTTCCTCCTTTCTATTCCCGCCTCGAAAACCGTCGGCTGTCGGTCACGGCAGCGCCAGACGCAGCGCGATCATCGGCGACTGGCCGAAGCCGTGGCGCGCATAGAAGCGTTGCGCCGCCCGGTTGTCCTGGTCGGTGAGCAGGGTGATGCGCCGGCAGCCCTGCTCGCGGGCGAAATCGATGGCGTACCGCAGCAGCGCGGAGCCGATACCGTCGCCACGGTGCGCCGCATCGACCACCATGTCCTCCAGCAACGCGACCCTGGCCCCCAGCGCCGTAGAGACGCTGTAGAGCAGGCTGACCATGGCGACGATGCGCTCGTCCTGGCAGGCGACCAGCAGCTGTCCTTTTTGCGTATCGCCGACGATCGCGTGCAGGCCGCGCTGCTGGGCAGCCGGGTCCGGGGCGAACTCGGCCTCCTGCGCGAACAACTGGCCGAGCAGGCCGCAGAGCGCGGGGATGTCTTCTTCGCTCGCGCAGCGGATGCTCACTGTTTTTCGATGGTGCGTCATGCTGCCCCCAACTCCCGGGAAATCGCCTGTGCGGTGTGCTGCAACTCATGCAGAAAGCGTTCCCGGGCCTGCGGATTGTCCATGACCGCCTCGGGGCCGGAGAGGTTGATGGCCGCGACCACGTCGCCGAGGTGGTCGTGGATGCCACAGGCGATGGCGGTGGAGTAGTCGGAGCGGTGCAGCACCCAGCCGCGCGAGCGGTCCTCGTCGATGGTCTGCTGCAACTCCGGCAGGGTCTTCGGCGCCGGCGGCGGGTAGTCGTCGAGGCGTACGTGCAGGTAGAGGCTGTCCAGCGCCATCGGCGACAGGCCGGTCAGCAGGATACGCCCCATGGCGGTGCAGTGACAGGGAATGCGCGTGCCGATGGGGATGTTCACCGACAGCCGCTGGGCGGCGAAGGCGCGGTAGATGTAGAGGCTGTCGGTCTGCTCGCGGATGCTCAGGTGGCAGGACAGCGAGGTGCGGTCGCGCAGGGCATTGAGGTGGGGCTGGGCGATGTCCACCAGGTCGCGGCTGGCCAGGTAGGCGAAGCCGTCGGAGACCACCTGCGGCCCCAGTTCGTAGGTGTTCTTGGCGACCTTCCGGAGGTAGCCCATCTCGTTCAGCGTATGCACGATGCGGTAGATCGCCGACACGCTGACGCCAAGGCGTTCGGCGATCTCCTGGCTGCCGAGGGTGCGCTGGCGGGCACCGAACATCTGCAGGATGCTCAGGCCACGTTGCAGGGCGGGGACCCGGTAGTCGGTGTCGCGTTCGGATTCGGCGTCTTCGCTGCTGGCCATGTAGTTTCTCCTGTTTCGGGAGTGCTCGAAGGTTGAAGGCGGGCCTGCGGCCCGCATCGCCGCGAGGGCGCGCCTCCCACAGGGGCCGGTGTACATCGCCCACATTTGTGGATTGCCCGCCCCGGCGCGATGCTTTTCGCGCCTGCCGGCAGACCGGCTCAGAGCAGGGCGTCGATTCCCGCCGGCCGGCCGTCGAACTCGGCCATGGCGTCGAGCAGCACGTCCCAGAAATAGCTGGCCGACGCTCGGTCGCAGAGCAACTGCAGGCACGGCAGTTCGCCCTGGGACGCGTTGATGACGATGACGTTGATCCGCGCCGCCGAGGTCTGCGCCACCGAGCCGGGCGGGAAGGACTCGGCACGCAGGTCGACGCCGCAGAGCTTGGCCATCACCGCGCCGGCGTGCTCGCCGGTCAGCAGCAGCCAGGCGTGGCTGTCCTGGCGCGGCAGCAGGTAGTTGGCGCTGTCGCCGAGCTGCCAGCCGGCCTCTTCCTGCTGGATGCGGCTGCCCGCGTCGCGCAGGCTGCCGAGCAGCAGGTATTCGCTCTGCGACAGGCGTGCGACCAGACAGCCATCTTCCTGCGGCTGTGCCTGGTTCGGCCGGTCCGGCAGGTGGTAGCCCCTGGCCTGCAGGTATTCGGCCGCGGCGTTGCCGCGAAAGCCGACCCGCGCCAGGTTGCTCAGGTCGATCAGCGCGCAGCGTTGCAGCTGCGCGCCTTCGTCGCCGTCACCATAGCCGGCGACCACGGCGGCATGGCCCAACTGGCCGAGCCGCGCGTCGGCATGCCGGGGATACAGCGGGCTGCGCTCGCTGAAGTCTTGTGCTTGCAGAGTGGCCATGTTTACAGCTCCTGGCGTTGGTTGTGCGGATCGAAGAACGGCAGTTCGACCACCGTGGCCTGTACCACTTCGCCGCCCTCGACCCGAATCGGGATATGGCTGCCCGGGGTGCATTGCCCGCTGGCCGCATAGGCCAGGCCGATGATCCGGTCCAGTGTGCGCGAGTATTCGCAGGAGGTGACGCTGCCGCTGATGGCCTCGCCATCGAGCACCAGGTGGCCTTCCAGCGGTTTGCTCGTCTCCTTCGGCAGGCTGAAGCCGACCAGTTTGCGCGCGAGCGGCTGGGCTTCGAGGATCTGCACCGAGCGCTTGCCGACGAAGAACGGCTTGCGGCGGGCGATGGCCCAGCCCATGTCGATCTCTGCCGGATGGGTCATGCCGTCGGTGTCCTGGCCGATGATCACGTGGCCTTTCTCCAGGCGCAGCAGGCGCTGGCTCTCGACGCCGAAGGGGCGGATGTCGAAGGTGCGGCCGGCTTGCATCAGCGCATCCCAGAGGGCTTCGCCGTAGCGCGCCGGGACGTGGATCTCGTAGCCCAGCTCGCCGACGAAGCCGACCCGCAGCAGCCGCGCCGGGATACCGGCCACCGTGCCCTGGCGCACGCCGAGGTAGGGGAAGCCCTCGGCCGACAGGTCGACGTCGTTGCACAACGTCTGCAGCACCTTGCGCGAATCCGGCCCGGCCAGATTGACCGCGGCCAGCGCGGCGGTGACGTTGGTGACGTCCACGTCCAGGCGCCACTGCGCGTTCCACTTGAGCATCTGCTGGTAGAGGCGGTCGACCCCGCTGGTGGTGGCGGTGACGTAGAAGTGGTTCGGCGCGAAGCGCGCGCAGACGCCGTCGTCGATCACCACGCCGTGTTCGTTGGTCATCAGCGCATAGCGCGAACGGCCTTCCGGCTGCTTGGCGAAGGCGAAGGTGTAGAGGCGTTCGAGCAGCTCGGCGGCGTCCGGGCCGCGCACGTCGAGGCCGCCGAGGGTGGAAACGTCGATCAGTCCGACCTTCTGCCGCACGTGCAGCGCCTCTTCCTGCATGCAGCGCTCGCGGTCCTCGGCCGTGCCGTAGTAGGCCGGGCGCTGCCAGACGCCGGCGGGCATCATCTTCGCGCCGGCTTCCAGGTGCCGCTGGTGCATGGGCGTCTGCCGGTAGGGGTCGAAGCCGCGTCCGGCGACATGGGCGAGCTTTTCCGCGACGAATGGCGGCCGCGCGGTGGTCACCCCGGTCTCGCTGACGCTGCGGCCGGTGGCCCTGGCCACCAGGCGGGCGGTGGGCAGCGCCGAATGGCGGCCCTGGGACGGGCCCATGCCGACGGTGGAGAAGCGCTTGACCAGTTGCACGTCGCGATAACCGTGGCGGGTGGCGTTGACAATGTCGCGCACCTGCAGGTCCTCGTCGAAGTCGACGAAATCCTTGCCGTCCGGATGGGGGAAGATCGGCCAGTCGAAATTGACCCTCGGCTCGGCGGCGAAGATCGCCTCCGCGCTGCCGCCCAGGCCCAGGCGCCCGGTGGCGCCGCCAGCGGCCCGCGCGCCGTCGAGCAGTACGTTGTCCAGGGTATGCAGGCCGTTCACCGAGCCGGCGACGTCCAGCCGCTGCGGCAGGCCGCTGAGGCTGAAGGCGGCCTGGGCGTCGTCGTAGGCCAGCTTGCCGCCGGCCTGGCACAGCAACTGGTAGGCCGGCATGTAGCCGGCGGACATGCACAGCAGGTCGCAGTCGATGCGCTGGCTGTCGCTGGCGACTTGGCCTTCGCCGACGATGCTGCGCACGTCGACGCCGCTGACGTGGCGCATGCCCTTGGCGTGCAGCGCCTCGTAGACGGTATGACCCGGCAGGTGGGGAATGCCGCGGGTCTGCAGGGCGGTGACCAGCAGGCCGTCGGCGGGCGCGGCGCGCATGTCGATGACCGCGGCGACGCTCACCCCGGCCTCGTGCAGGTCGAGCGCGGCGAGGTAGCCGTCGTCGTTGCCGGTCAGTACCACCGCGCGGTTGCCCGGTTTCACCGCGTAGAGCTTCATCAGCCGCTGGGCAGCGCTGGTCAGCATGATGCCGGGCAGGTCGTTGTTGCGGAACACCACCGGCTGGTCGAAGGCACCGGCGGCGACGATGCACTCCCTGGCGCGCACCTTGTACAGCCGCGTGCCCTGGATCACCGGCAGGAAGTTGTCGGTGAACCAGGCGTTGCAGGTCGCCTCCGTGAGGAGACGAATGTTCGGGTGCCGTTCCACGGCCTCCACCAGCCGCTCGCGCAGCGCCCCGGCGCGTACGCCTTCGAGGTCGAAGCGCGCCCAGGCCAGCGCGCCGCCGAGGTAGGGCTGCTGCTCGACGAGCAGCACCTTGGCGCCGGCGTTGGCGGCATGCAGCGCGGCGCTGAGCCCGGCCGGCCCGGCGCCGACCACCGCGACGTCGACGAAGAGGAAGGCCTTGTCGTGGTATTCCGGCTGGAACTTCAGGTTCAGCACGCCGAGGCCGGCCTTCTTGCGGATGACCGGCTCCCAGACCCTCCAGATGCCCTGGGGCTTGTAGAAGGAGCGGTAGTAGAAGCCGACCGGCATGAAGCGCGAGAAATGCCCGAGCAGGGCATCGCGATCATTGTCCAGGGAGCCGGCGAAGTTCTGTCCACCGGCCTCGAGACCCTCGGCGAGCGCCTGCATGTCGGCCAGCGCATTGGGCTCGTCGGGCAACTGCACCAGGGTATTGGCGTCCTGCCCGGCCAGGGTGAGGGGCCCGCGCGGACGGTGGTACTTGAACGAGCGCGACATCAGCCAGCGGCCGTTGGCGAGCAGCGCACTGGCGATGCTGTCGCCCTGCAGGCCCTGGTAGCGCTTGCCGTCGAAAGTGAAGGCCAGCGGTCGCTCGCGGTCGACCAGCAGGCCCATGGGGGCGGGCAGGCGGTTGAAGGCGGTCATGCGACCACCTCCTGGCGCGCCGCCGGCTGGGCGAAGTCGACGCGGCGGTCGAAGAGCTCCTTCGGGTCGAAGGTGCGGATGATCTCGTCGCTGACGGTATGGCGCTCGGCGAGGAACCAGTAGCTGGAGGCGTTGTGCAGCCACCACTCGGTGACCACGCCGGCGCGGTTGTCGCAGTTGAAGACGTAATCGGCCCACTCGTCATCGCTGCAGGCCTGCGGGTCGGGCATCCGCCTGAGCTCGCCGCCGTAGGTGAATTCGCTGATGTTGCGCGGGCCGTTGAGGGGGCAGGGCATGATCTTCATGATTGACTCCTTGGCAAGCAAGGCTGGGGGTCGTTCGCGTCGTCGCGATCGCCAGCAAGCTGGCTCCTACGTGAAAAATCCGGTTGGTTGTCAGTGGCTGGCCGCCGTCGCGCCCATCTCGTTGACCTGCTGGAAGCGCGAGAAGCGTTCCAGGGCGAAGGGGCGGATGAGCTCCGGGACCTTGCCGCCGCTGGCGACCAGTTCGGCCATGGTCTTGCCGCAGATCGGCGTGGCCTTGAAGCCCCAGGTGCCCCAGCCGGCGTCCAGGTAGTAGTTCTCCAGCGGCGACAGGCCCATGATCGGGCTGTAGTCCGGGGTCATGTCGGTGATGCCGGCCCACTGGCGCATCAATCGCGCGTTGGCGAGGAACGGGAACATCTCGATGGCATGGGCCAGCAGGCCCTCCTTGAGCTCCAGGGTCGAGCGGGTGTTGTACAGCGGGTAGGGGTCCGAACCGCCGCCGATCACCACCTCGCCACGACCGGTCTGCTGCACGTAGCAGTGCAGCGCCGAGGAACTCACCAGCGGATCGAGGAACGGCTTGAACGGTTGGGTGACCATCGCCTGCAGCGGGTAGCTGTGGATCGGCGCGCGGATGCCGAGCTTGTTCATCAGCAGCGAACTGTAGCCGGCGATCGCCTGCACCACGCAGCCGCAGCGCACGGTGCCGCGGTTGGTCTTCACCGCGACGACACGGCCGTTCTCGACCACGAAATCCTGCGCTTCGGTGAGCTGGTGGATCTCCACCCCACGCTTGGCCGCCTGCTTGGCATAGCCCCAGGCCACCGCATCATGCCGAGCCGTCGCGCCGTCGATGTGCCAGAGCCCGGCGAGCACCGGCAGGTGCCCGGGATCGAGATTGAGCGTCGGCACCAGTTCGCGGATCTGCTGGCGGTCGATCATCTCGGTGCGGCCGCCGAAGTGCTTGTTGACCTCGGCGCGCTGGCGGAAGGCACGCACCGTGGCGTCGGTGTGCGCCAGGGTGAGCTGGCCGCGCTCGGAGTACATGATGTTGAAGTCGAACTCGTTGGAGAGCGCCTTGAACAGCTTCACCGACTCGGTATAGAAGCGCACGCCTTCGCTGGTGAGGTAGTTCGAGCGGATCACCGCGGTGTTGCGCGCGGTATTGCCGCCGCCCAGGTAAGCCTTCTCCAGCACCGCGACGTTGGTCACGCCGTGGTACCTGGCCAGGTAGTAGGCGGTGGCCAGGCCGTGGCCGCCGCCGCCGATGATCACTACGTCATAGCTGTCCCTGAGTTCCTTCGGTGCCGGCAGGTCGACTTCCGCCGGGTACTCCGAGGACAGACCGTATTTCAGCAGGCTGAACGGCATGCTGCCTCCTCCGCGGCCGTGGCGGCCGGTGCTTGCGATCGCTGCTGGCGGGCAGCGGTCAGGGTGTTCTGCATCAGCATGGCGATGGTCATCGGGCCGACGCCGCCCGGCACCGGGGTGATCGCCGAGGCCACGGGCAGGGCGCTGGCGTAATCGACGTCGCCGACCAGCCGGGTGCGGTCATCTTCTTCGATGCGGTTGATGCCGACGTCGATCACCACCGCGCCGGGCTTCAGCCAGCTGGCGTCGATCATCCGTGGCCGGCCGACCGCGGCGACCACGATGTCGGCCTGGCGGCACAGGCGCTGCGGGTCCTGGCTGCGCGAATGCAGCACGCTCACCGTGCAGTCGGCCTGCAACAGCAGCGCCGCCATCGGCTTGCCGACGATGTTCGAGCGTCCGATCACAACCGCGTGCTTGCCGCGCAGGTCGCCGAGGGTGTCGTGCAGCAGGCGCATGCAGCCAGCCGGTGTGCAGGGGGTGAGCACATCGCGGCCCTGGCTGAGGCCGCCGACGTTCTCGCTGTGGAAACCGTCGACGTCCTTGGCCGGGTCGATGGCCTGCAGCACCCGGGTCTCGTCGATGTGCGCCGGCAGCGGTAGTTGTACGAGGATGCCGTGCACCTGCGGGTCGGCATTCAGCTCGGCGATCAGCGCCAGCACCTGTTCGGCGCTGGCCTCGGCCGGCAGCCGGTGTTCCAGCGAGCGGATGCCCACCTCGCCGGCGCGCAGCACCTTGTTGCGCACGTAGACGTGGCTGGCCGGGTCGTCGCCGACCAGCACCACCGCCAGCGCCGGCAGGATGCCTTCGGCGGCGAGCAGGGCGACGTCGGCCGCCACTTCGGCGAGAACCTTCGCCGAGACGGCCTTGCCGTCGATGAGTTTGTCGCAGGTCGGGCTGTTCACCGGAAGATCACCGTCTTGTCGTGGTTGAGGAAGACGCGGTGCTGCAGGTGGTACTTGACCGCCTTGGAGAGCGCCACGGTTTCGGTGTCGCGACCGATGTTCACCAGATCGTCCGGCTTGTAGGCATGGTCGACGCGCTGCACCTGCTGCTCGATGATCGGGCCTTCGTCGAGGTCGGAGGTGACGTAGTGGGCGGTGGCGCCGATCAGCTTCACGCCACGCTCGAAGGCTTGGTGGTACGGCTTGGCGCCCTTGAAGCCGGGCAGGAACGAGTGGTGGATATTGATCGCGCGGCCCGAGAGTTGCTTGCACAGGTCGTCGGAGAGGATTTGCATGTAGCGCGCCAGCACCACCAGTTCGGTGCCGGTCTCCTCGACGACCTTCATCAGCTCGGCTTCCTGGCGGGCCTTGGTTTCCTTGGTCACCGGCAGGTAGATGAAGCGGATGCCCTCGCGCTCGGCCATCGGCCGCAGGTCCAGGTGGTTGGAAACGATGGCGGTGATCTGCATGTCCATCTCGCCCTTGTGGTAGCGATACAGCAGGTCATTCAGGCAATGGTCGAACTTGCTCACCATCAGCAGCACCCGCATCGGGCGGGCCGTGCTGTGCAGTTCCCAGGTCATGTCGAAGTCGTTGGCGACGGCGACGAAGCCCTGCTCGATGCTGGCGATGTCGCCTTCCAGGCCGGCATTGAAGCGAAACACCGCGCGCATGAAGAACCGACCGCTGAACTCATCGTCGAACTGCGCCATTTCACTGATGTAGCAACCGTTGGCGGAGAGGAAGGACGTCACCGCGGCGACGATGCCCGAGGTGGCCGGGCAGCTGATCTTGATGATGAAGTGGTCCTGTGCGTGTTGCATGTCTAGTCCTCAAGGGGGTGGAGGGCAGAAGGCGCAAAGGCGAAATTTGATGAGTGAATTCTTTTTTCGTAGGCGAATATTTTTAACTGTCATGAATATATTATTCGCTGCGGTGTTTTTATAAGCGAACGGATCGCATCGGTCCATAGTTTTGTGAAAAAAAATATCTCTACAGGAAACTCAGGGGTGGGCGGCCTGGAGGCGCTCGAAGCGGAAGGGCCGTGGGTCGACCGCCGGGACCTGGCCGCTGAGCAAGTCGGCCATCAGCGCGCCGGCGCCCGGCGCGATGCCGAAGCCATGGCCCGAATAACCGGTGGAAAGGAACAGCCCGGGCAGCTCGGCGACCGGGCCGATCACCGGCAGGGCGTCGGGCGTGGCATCCATGGCGCCCGCCCAGGCCTGGCTGACCTGCAGCCCCTCGAAGAACGGAAAGTGCCGGCACAGCGCCCGGCGCGCTTCGGCGAGGATCGCCAGGTCGGGCTGCGGATCGAGCACCCGTAGCGCTTCGAACGGGCTGGGCTGGTCCGGCGACCAGTGCGCGGGCAACCGCCACTCGTCGATGAACTGCCGGCCTAGGCGTACCCGCAACTCCCGGTACTGCCGGCCCAGGGCCGGGAGGAAATCCGCCAGGTAGCGGAAGCTGTCCGGGGTGATCGGCGCGATGTTGGCGCTGCGCTGGGCGATGGTGTAACCGCCGTCGCGGCGTTTGCGGAAGGCGAAGTCATGGGCACCCACGGCCAGTTCCGGCCCACCCGGCATCGGCGCGGTGCGCAACACGGAGGCGATCACCTTGAGCTGCGGCAGGCGGATGCCGAGGTTGCGGCAGAACAGCGACGACCAGGCACCGCCGGCGAGCACCACGCTGGCGCAGCGTAGTTCGCCGTGCTCGGTCACCACGCCGCTCACGCGGCCCGCTTCGCGGAGCAGCCCGCGCACCGCGCAGCGCTCGTGGAAGCGTGCGCCCAGGCGCTGCGCGGCACAGGCGATCGCCGCCGTGGCCATGTGCGGTTCGGCTCGTCCGTCTTCGGGGGCGTGCAGCGCGCCGAGCCAGGCGTGGCGGCCCGCCTGCGGCAGCGCCTGGCGCAGCTGGGCTGGATCGAGCTCGCGGGCCACGACCCCGTGCGCACCGGCCGCGCGCAGCCACTGTGCCTGTTCCGCCTGCTGCCGGGCATTCTCGCAGACATAGAGGATGCCGCTGCGCTGGAAGCCGGTGTCCTCGCCGAGGGTCGTCCGCCAGTCGTCCCAGATCTTCAGGCTGGCCATGGCCAGCGGGATTTCCGCCAGGTCGCGGCCCAAGGTGCGGCACCAGCCCCAGTTGCGCGAGGACTGTTCCGCCGCGAGCCGGCCCTTTTCCAGCACCGCCACGGAAATCCCGCGGGCGGCCAGGAAATAGGCGGTGCAGACGCCGATGATGCCGCCGCCGATGATGGCGACGTCGATATGGGTGGGAAGACGGGTGTCGCTGTTGATCGTATGGATATGCGGGTACATGGCGCGTGCCTCGGTTCGGGAAATGAGCCGAGCGTGCCCTGGCCGCCGCGGTGTGCAATTTGCATCGGCTGCGCTGTCGGCATTTTTATCAACATGTGGGAAACGCGGATGGGCGAATCGGATGGCACGGTTGCTGGCCGGGCGGAATCGAAGCGGCGGGGTTGCGAGGTGACCGGCACCCAGACGCTGGAACGCGGCCTGGGCTTGTTGCGCGAGATCGCCGCGGCGGGCGAAGCCGGCGCCGATCTGCAGCGCCTGTGCACCAGCAGCGGTTGCTCGAAGACGACGACCTACCGCCTGTTGCAGGCGCTGCGCCGGCTGGGGTTCGTCGGCAACGGCAGGCAGCGCGGCCGCTTCGTGCTGGGCTACGAACTGTTCGCGCTCGCGGCACAGGCGGGCAATGCCCATGGCCTGCGGGATCTGGCCCGTCCGGCGCTGTGGCGGCTGGCCAGGCGTTTCGGCGACAGCTTTTTCCTGCTGGTGCCGGACGGCCATCACGTCCTGTGCCTGGAGATGCAGGATGGCGAGCAGCCCGTGCGCTGCTACAGCCACGCCGTGGGCGGGCGTATCCCCATGGGCGTGGGGCAGGGCTCGCAGGTGCTGCTGGCGCAACTGGGCCGGGTCGAGCGCAACGCCATTCTCGAACACAATGCCGCGCTGTTGCGCATCGACTACGGGTTGGACCCGCAGGTCATAGCAGGTACGCTGGACAGCGTGCGCCGCCTGGGTTTCGCCTGTGGCGTGCCGGATCGACGCCTGCCGGGCTATACCGGGCTGGCGGTGCCCATCGTCGATGCCGGCGGGCAGGTGCTCGGCGCCCTCAGCTGCGCCTTGTCACGGCCGCGGATGTCCCAGCAGAGGCGCCTGGCGCTGGCCGCGGCGATGGCCGAAGAGGTCAGTCGGATGCTGGCAAAAGCCCGGGGCTTGTTGCGCCTGGAGGCTCTGCCGTGAACCTGCTCAATCCTTGTCGTAGTTCATGATCGAGAGCAGGCGGATCGGTACTTCGACCAGCTTCTCCGGGCCATGCGGGACTTCGCCGTCGAAGGTCAGGCTGTCGCCGGCGTGCATCGGGTAGAGCAGGTTGCCGTGGCGATAGACCAGTTCGCCTTCGAGCAGATGGATGAACTCGGTGCCCGGATGAGAGAAGGTGGGGAACTCCTCGCTGGCATCGTCCATGGTGATCATGTAGGCCTCGAAGCTCTTCTTCGGCCCGCGGGTATGGTTCAGCAGATGGTAGGTATGGCCCTTCTCGGTGCCGCGGCGCACCACCTCCATGCCTTCGCCCTGCTTGACCAGCAGGGCGCCGCTGCCTTGCTGGTCGTACTGGCTGAACAGCTTGGACATCGGCATGCCGAGCACGTCGCACAGACGGCTGAGCGAATCCAGGCTGGTGGACACCTGGGCATTCTCGATCTTGCTCAGCATGCCCTGGCTGATGCCGGCGATGCGGGCCACGTCGGCGATCTTCAGACCCTGGGCCTGGCGCTGGCGCTTGAGCTGGATGCCGAGGTACTGCTCGAGTTTGAGGCGGGGCGGCGTATCGGTCGATTTGGTCATTGAGGCTGCGCGATTTTAGTTCCTGGAATATAAGTTTCGCACCAAGAATGATCAGCTTCGCCTGTCGAAACAGGATGCCGGGCGGTACGAATTTCGCCCTATGAAAACATTTTTCCTCCTTATATAGAAGAAACGGGCCCCGCGACGTGTTTCGGTGCTCTCCGGGCCGGGTTGGCAAGCGCTTTGCATTTCCCAAAGAGAAAATTAATTTCCCTTGCGGAATATGCGCGGTTCTACCGAGGAGCGAATCCAATGTTGCCCAGCGAAACACAGCGAATCATCGACCAGCACGGCATCAAGTATGTGCTGGCTCAGTTTGTCGATATCCATGGCTCGGCCAAGACCAAATCCGTACCGGTGTGCGGCCTGGAGTCCGTCGCGGAAGTGGGCGCCGGTTTCGCCGGCTTCGCCATCTGCGGTATGGGCATGGAGCCCCACGGGCCGGACTTCATGGCGCGCGGCGACCTTGCCACCCTGACGCCGGTGCCCTGGCAACCGGGCTACGGGCGCGTGCTGTGCATCGGTCATGTCGACGGCAAGCCCTGGCCCTACGACAGCCGCTACGTGCTGCAGCAGCAGATCCGCCGCCTGAGCGAACGCGGCTGGACCCTGAACACCGGGCTGGAACCCGAGTTCAGCCTGTTCCGCCGCGACGGCGAAGGCCGGCTGCAACTGGTCGATGCCAGCGACAACCTGGACAAGCCCTGCTACGACTACAAGGGCCTGTCGCGTTCGCGTGAATTCCTCGAGCGGCTGACCGAAGCCCTGCAGAAGGTCGACTTCGAGGTCTACCAGATCGACCACGAGGACGCCAACGGCCAGTTCGAGATCAACTACACCTACAGCGACGCCATGACTTCGGCGGACCGCTTCACCTTCTTCCGCATGGCCGCCGGCGAGATCGCCAACGAGCTGGGCATGATCTGCTCGTTCATGCCCAAGCCGGACCCCAAGCGCGCCGGCAACGGCATGCACTTTCACCTGTCGATCGGCGACGCGCACAACGGCAACCTGTTCCACGACGCCAGCGATCCCAGCGGCATGGGCCTGTCGAAGCTGGCCTATCACTTCGCCGCCGGCTTGCTGGCGCATGCCCCGGCGCTGTGCGCCTTTGCCGCGCCGACGGTGAATTCCTACAAGCGACTGGTGGTGGGGCGCTCGTTGTCCGGCGCGACCTGGGCGCCGGCGTTCGTCGCCTACGGCGCCAACAACCGCTCGGCGATGGTGCGCATTCCCTACGGCCGCATCGAGTTCCGCCTGCCGGACGCCGGCTGCAATCCCTACCTGGTCACCGCCGCGGTCATCGCCGCGGGGCTCGACGGCATCGACCGCCAGCTCGAGGCGGGCGCGCCGTGCAACGAGAACCTCTACGACCTGGGCCTGGAAAAGATCGCCGCGCGCGGCATCCAGACCCTGCCGCAGTCGCTCAAGGAAGCCTGCGACGCACTGGAGGCCGACCCGCTGTTCCGCGAGACGCTGGGCGCCGAGATCGTCGACGAGTTTCTCAAGCTCAAGCGCATGGAGTGGGTGGAATACAGCCGCCATGTCTCCGACTGGGAAATCCAGCGCTACACCGAATTCTTTTGAGATAGCTGGAAGCCAGAAGCTGGAAGCAAGAGCGGCCGCGTGCCGGCTTTCAGTTTCAAGCTTCCGGCTTCCAGCCCGAACGCAGTGAGGAGTTTTTATGTGTGGAATCGTGGGTCTTTACCTGAAAAATCCCGCGCTGGAATCCCAGCTCGGCAAGCTGTTCGAGCCGATGCTGCTGGCCATGACCGGCCGCGGGCCGGACAGTGCCGGTTTCGCCATCTATGGCGACGAGGTCAAGGACGGCTGGGTCAAACTGACCCTGCAGAGCAGCGAGGCCGACTACGACTGGAAGGCCCTGATGGGCGAACTGGAAGGCTGCCTCGGCTGCTCCGTGGACTGGTTCAGGAATGCCAGCGCCGCCGTGCTGAAAATCGATGCCGACGAGGCCGTGGTGCGCGCCGCGCTGAAGACGCTGGCGCCGGACGTGCGCGTGATGAGTGCGGGGCGCAGCATCGAGATTCTCAAGGGCATGGGCCTGCCGGCGGAGATCGCCGAGCGCTTCTCGCTGGCCGGCATGCAGGGCAGCCACATCATCGGCCATACCCGCATGGCGACCGAAAGCGCGGTGACCATGGAGGGCAGCCACCCGTTCTCCACCGGCGATGACCTGTGCCTGGTGCACAACGGCTCGCTGTCCAACCATTTCCGCCTGCGCCAGGAGCTCGAGCGCCACGGCATCGGCTTCGAGACCGAGAACGACACCGAGGTCGCCGCCGGCTACCTGACCTGGCGCCTGCAGCAGGGCGATAGCCTGCAGCAGGCGCTCGATCACGCCCTGGAAGACCTCGACGGCTTCTTCACCTTCGCCATTGGCACCCGTGACGGCTTCGCGGTGATCCGCGATCCGATCGCCTGCAAGCCGGCGATCCTCGCCGAGACCGACGACTACGTGGCCATGGCCTCGGAGTACCAGGCGCTGGCCAGCCTGCCGGGGATCGACAAGGCCAAGGTTTGGGAGCCGGAGCCGGCCACCCTGTATGTCTGGGAAAAGAAGGCTGTTTGAGGAGCGCACCGAATGAAAACCATCAATCTCAGCGAATCCACCGTGCGTGATCTCAACCAGACGCTGCACGACCAGGCGAGGACCCTCGACGAGCGCGAGTGGGTCGTCACCCATCCGGACGGCAAGCACAACCTGGCAGTGGGCGTGAACGAGGCGCTGTCCATCGATATCCAGGGACACGCCGGCTACTACTGCGCCGGCATGAACCAGAAGGCCAGCGTCACCGTGCACGGCAACGTCGGCGTCGGCGTGGCCGAGAACATGATGTCCGGCTCGGTCCGCGTGAAGGGCAGCGCCTCGCAATCGGCCGGTGCCACCGCCCATGGCGGCCTGCTGGTGATCGAGGGCGACGCCGGCGCGCGCTGCGGCATCTCGATGAAGGGCGTCGACATCGTGGTCGGCGGCAGCATCGGCCACATGAGCTGCTTCATGGCCCAGGCCGGCCGCCTGGTGGTCTGCGGCGACGCCGGCGATGCGCTGGGCGATTCGCTCTACGAGACGCGCATCTACGTCAAGGGCACGGTCAAGTCGCTGGGCTCGGACTGCATCGAGAAGGAGATGCGCGCCGAGCACCTCGAGGAACTGGCCGAACTGCTGAACCGCGCCGGCTTCGACGAGGACCCGGCCAGCTTCAAGCGCTACGGCTCGGCCCGCCAGCTCTACAACTTCAAGGTCGACAACGCCTCGGCGTACTGACCACCCCTGACTCTTGTAGGGGTGGGCCATGCCCGCGAAAAAGCGTTCGCGGGCATGGCCCGCTCCTACAAAAAGCCTTCGAGGAGTTTTCCCATGAGCAACGAACATCCACCGGTACTGCGCGAGTCCGCCACCTTCGACCGTCTGACCATCCAGGAAATCCAGCGCGCCGCCGAGACCGGCATCTACGACATTCGCGGCGGCGGCACCAAGCGCAAGGTACCGCACTTCGACGACCTGCTGCTGCTCGGCGCCAGCATGTCGCGCTACCCGCTGGAAGGCTACCGCGAGAAGTGCGGCACCGACGTGGTGCTCGGCACCCGCTTCGCCAGGAAGCCGATCCACCTGAAGATTCCGGTGACCATCGCCGGCATGAGCTTCGGCGCGCTGTCCGCCCAGGCCAAGGAAGCCCTCGGCCGCGGCGCCAGCATCGCCGGCACCAGCACCACCACCGGCGACGGCGGTATGACCCCGGAGGAGCGCGGCCAGTCGCAGCACCTGGTCTACCAGTACCTGCCGTCGCGCTACGGCATGAACCCGGACGACCTGCGCAAGGCCGACGCCATCGAAATCGTCCTCGGCCAGGGCGCCAAGCCGGGCGGCGGCGGCATGCTGCTGGGCATGAAGGTCACCGAACGCGTGGCCGGCATGCGCACCCTGCCGGTCGGCGTCGACCAGCGTAGTGCCTGCCGCCACCCGGACTGGACCGGCCCCGATGACTTGGCGATCAAGATCGCCGAGATCCGCGAGATCACCGACTGGGAAAAACCGATCTACGTGAAGATCGGCGCCAGCCGGCCGTACTACGACGTCAAGCTGGCGGTGAAGGCCGGCGCCGACGTGATCGTGCTCGACGGCATGCAGGGCGGCACCGCGGCGACCCAGGAAGTGTTCATCGAGCACGTCGGCATCCCGATCCTCTCGGCCATCCCCCAGGCGGTGCAGGCCCTGCAGGAAATGGACATGCATCGCAAGGTGCAGCTGATCGTCTCCGGCGGCATCCGCACCGGCGCCGACGTGGCCAAGGCCATGGCCATGGGCGCCGATGCGGTGGCCATCGGCACCGCCGCGCTGATCGCCCTGGGCGACAACCACCCGCGGCTGGACGAGGAGTTGAAGAAGATCGGCTCGGCCGCCGGTTTCTACGATGACTGGCAGAACGGCCGCGACCCGGCCGGCATCACCACCCAGGACCCGGAACTGGCCAAGCGCCTCGATCCGGTGGAGGGCGGCCGCCGCCTGGCCAACTACCTGCGCGTGCTGGTGCTCGAGGCGCAGACCATGGCCCGCGCCTGCGGCAAGTCGCACCTGCACAACCTCGACCCCGAGGACCTGGTGGCGCTGACCGTGGAATCCGCTGCCATGGCCCGTGTGCCGCTGGCGGGCACCCGCTGGGTGCCGGGGCAGGGCTTCTAGGCCTGTTCCCCGCTTCGTCGCAGGCGTCCTCCGGCGTCTCGCGACGAAGCGGGGGGACGCGAGCGCCGGAACGCGAGTGCGATTTCTATAGCGAATCTTGGGGGAACGACGATGCGATTGAGTGAAGGCGCAGCCCGTGGGCTGCGCGCGGGACTGGCCGCCCTGGCCGTGCTGCCGGGGCTGGCCCTGGCCGATGAAGCCGTGCTCGATAGCGGCGACACGGCCTGGATGATGATATCCACGGCATTGGTGCTGATGATGCTGGTGCCCGGGCTGGCGCTGTTCTATGGCGGCATGGTGCGCAGCAAGAACATCCTTTCGGTGTTTACCCAGTGCCTGGCCGTCGGCGGCGCGATCGGTGTGCTGTGGGTGCTCTACGGCTACAGCCTGGTGATCGACGCCACGGGCATGGAGGCCGGGGTGGTCAACTGGCACAGCATCGTCGGTGGCCTGCAGTACGTCTTCCTGGGCCACCTGGATCGCGACGGCCTGGTCGCCGGCATTCCCGAGAGTGTATTCGCCACGTTCCAGATGACCTTCGCAATGATCACCCCGATGATCATCGCCGGCTCCTTCGCCGAGCGCATGAAGTTCTCCGCCGTGCTGCTGTTCTGCGTACTCTGGTTCACCGTCTGCTATGCCCCGCTGGCTCACATGGCCTGGGGCGGCGACGGCGGCCTGCTATGGGATTGGGGCATCCTCGAATTCGCTGGCGGCACCGTGGTGCACATCAGTGCCGGCGTCGCCGGGCTGGTGGCCTGCCTGGTGCTCGGCCCCCGGCGCGGTTACCCGAACATCGCGATGCCGCCGCACAACACGGTCTTCGCGCTGGTGGGCGCGGCATTGCTGTGGGTCGGCTGGTTCGGCTTCAACGTCGGCTCCGCCGTCGCCGCCGATGGCAAGGCCGGCATGGCCATGCTCACTACCCAGGCGGCGGCCTGCGCAGGCGTGATCGGCTGGTTGCTGGCTGAAATCCTGCGTAGCGGCAAGCCCAGTGCCCTGGGAGCCGCCTCCGGCGCGCTGGCGGGGTTGGTAGCCATCACGCCGGCCTGCGGTTTCGTCGGCCCCGGCGGCGCGCTGGTCATGGGCCTGGTCAGCGGTGTGGCCTGCTTCTATGCGATTGCCACGCTCAAGCGCCGCCTGGGTTACGACGACTCGCTGGACGCCTTCGGCCTGCACGGGATCGGGGGCATCGTCGGCTCGCTGCTGACCGGCGTGTTCGCCTCGACCGCTGTCGGCGGTTTCGAGGAAGTCGCGATCACGGCCCAGCTATGGGTGCAACTCAAGGGCGTAATGTTCACCCTGGCCTATTGCGCCATCCTTACCTGGCTGCTGCTCCGGTTCACCGCGCTGCTGACCGGCGGCCTGCGGGTCAGCGAGGAAACCGAGCAGATCGGCCTGGACCTCTCCGCGCACAACGAGCGCGCCTATAACCCATGAACCATCGCGGGGTGCGCCTGGGCGCACCCCCCGTTCATGCGGCCTCGGCTTTCATAGCCGTTATTCACCCATGAAGGCCTCTCTTCGAAATTCCGCCTCTTGCGCCGATTCGGCGCGTTATTCCCGCCATTTGATCCTGATTTGTGCATTTTCCCAGCCGTTCTTTCGGGCGATACCGCTACGGAAGGCCAAGCCCCGGGAAACACTGGCAGATCGGGAACTGGCATGGTCCATGCTTTCTTTAAAAGAACAAAATGTTCCTTGTGGGAATTTTTACGAGTGAATGATCCGTTCACCCATGCTCGCCGAATTCGTGTTTCAGGGAGGCTTCAGATGACCGCGTCAGGCAGCGATACGATCTTCAGCAAACCCCGCTATCGCACCGTGGCTTCGCCACAACCGGCATGCCGCCGCCTCGTGGTGGCGCAGGATGCGGCCTGCGCCGCGCCCTTGCTGGACCATCCGCTATCCCAGTTGCTCAGCCTGGGCGGCGAGTTGGCGGCGGACCTCCCGCACGAGCGCTTCGCGAACCCCGCGGCCCTCTACCTGCGCCTGCAGTTGCTGCTGGAGCAGGCCGAGGTGGGCACGCGGCTGTACGTGGTCGGCGACGAGGCGTTCCTCTGGCACGTCTATCGCCTGGCTCGGCATGCCGGTCTGCTCGGCGACGAGATCGAGCTGTTCAAGAACGGTGCGCGGCGGCGGCTCTATTGCGTGCACTGTGGCACCTTCCAGGAGATCGGCGAGGAGGGCGAGGCCGGCTGCAGCGGTTGCGGCGTCCACCTGCTGGTGCGCGAGCACTTCTCCCAGCGCCTGGGTGCCTACATGGGCGTCTGCCTCGATCCGAGCCGCCCCTACGGGGAGGGGCGGCCATGAGCGCGCTGCTGGAGGTCAAGGTCACCGCCGTGCGCCAGTTGACGCCGGTGGTACGCGAATTCACCTTCGAGGCGGCCGAAGGGCAACTGCCGGGCTTTTCTTCCGGCAGCCACGTGCAGGTGCTGATGCCCCTCGGCGAGCGCACCCTGCGCAACGCCTACTCACTGCTCGGCGATCCGGCCGACAGTAGTTGCTACCGAATCGCCGTGCGCCTGCAGGACGACTCGCGCGGCGGCTCACGCTACATGCACGAGCGGGTGGCGGTGGGCGACCGCCTGCAACTCTCGCTGCCACACAACCTGTTTCCACTGCATTCGCAGGCCAGCCACCACGTGCTGGTGGCCGGCGGTATCGGCATCACCCCGTTCATGGCCTATATCGCCGAGCTCCAGGCCCGCGGCGCTTCGTTCGAGCTGCACTATGCCTTCCGCGGCCGGCTCACCGACGCCTACGTCGAGGAACTGGCCGAACGTCTCGGCGAGCGCCTGCATGCCTACGACTCCAGCGCCGGCCAGCGCCTGGACCTTGCCGCGCTGCTGGCCGGCCAGCCGCTCGGCACCCACCTCTACGCCTGCGGCCCGCAACGGCTGCTGGACGGGTTGCGCGAGCAGGCCCGCGCGCTGGGCTGGGCGGATAGCCGGGTGCACTGGGAAGCCTTCGCCGCGCCCGAGCCGGGCCTGCCGTTTCGCGTCGAGCTGGCGCGCAGCGGCCGGCACATCGAGGTGCCGGCCGACCTCAGCCTACTGGAGGCGCTGGAAGCCGCCGGTGTCGAGCTGCCGAACCTGTGCCGCGGCGGCGTCTGCGGCCAGTGCGCGACGCGCTACCTGGCCGGTGCGGTGGAGCATCGCGACCACTACCTCGACGAAGGGCAGCGTGCCGATTCGCTGATGCCCTGCGTTTCCCGCGGCAGCTGTGCCAGCCCGCTGCTGCTCGATCTGTAGGCAGCCCCATCCGCCACCCTTTCGACCCCAGGAGAGTGCCCGCTATGCCCGTCGTCATGAACCCCCTGGAAACCTACCGGGACGATTTCACCTTCCGTAACAGCCCCGCGGCCATCGCCCGCTTTCCCTTCCCGTTCCCCGAGGACAGCTACATGTACTCGGTGAACCTCGAGCCGGCCAACGGTGGCGCGCCGGGTTCGGTGTTCGAGCACTGGTTCGACATCGACGAGCACTACGTCTCGGAGATGGCCGAGCGCGCCCGCGTGCTGGAGAAGGACCCCGGCCGCTGCCTGGTCATGCCGCACATGGCCCAGGCTGCCTGGGACAGCCTGGAAATGCTCATGGAGCACCTGGCCGCCGACTACCCGGAGCACTTCGAGCTGCATCGCGACGGCGAGCGCTGGACCTGGATCAACCGGCCGCTGGGCATCGAGCAGCATTTCACCTTCGGCGATGCGGCGAGCCTGCCGTGCGAGCCGCTGGAATACATCACCCGCCAGGCCCAGGGCGATTTCGCCGTGCTCGACCAGCGCGACGGCGACCTGTTCATGGACGCCGGCATGGTCACCTGCCCGGCGGACTGGTCGATCAAGTTCGACGCCGGCATGAGCTTCAAGCAGTGGCACGCGCCGGTGCCGCTGGCGCCGCAGATGGGCGTGTTCGACCGCGCGTTGAAGTACCTGATGAACATCCAGGTCGGCCAGCCGGTGCGCCGGCTGAACTGGACCATGACCATCAACCCGCGCCTGGATACCTCCTCGGAGACCTTCCACGAGTGGGGCCACGAGCGCGCCCAGGTGACCCCGGAGAACGTCGCCCGGCTGGTACACCTGCGCGTCGAGCTGCAGTTCATGCCGCGCCTGCCGCGCAGCAACGCCTTGCTGTTCGGCATCCGCACCTACCTGATCAGCCTCGAGGAACTGGCCACCAACCCGGCCTGGGCCTGCCGCCTGCACCGCGTGCTCAGGGACCTGCCCGAGGCCATCGCCGACTACAAGGGGCTGACCCTCTACCGGCAGACGGTGGTGGACTGGCTCAGCCAGTTCGATCCGCAGGCCAGGGTCGCCTGAATTCCGATCCACCCGAACGACGCCTGCGTGCAGGCCTTGCAAACGAACAGGAGAACAACATGGCTAATTCCTGGCGCATTTCCGCCCTGGCTTCCCGGCATCGTGCCCTGGGCTCCGCACTCGAAGACTGGAACGGCATGGGCACGGCCTGGACCTACGGAACCACCTCGCTGGCCGATGCCCACGAGGCGATCCGCACCCGCGCCGGCCTGATGGACGTGTCCGGGCTGAAGAAGGTGCACTACGTTGGCCCGCATGCCGAGTCGCTGCTCGAATATGCCACCAGCCGCGACATTTCCAAGCTCTACCCGGGCAAGTCGGTCTACGCGACGATGCTCAACGAGGCGGGCAAGTTCGTCGACGATTGCGTCATCTACCGTACCGGGCCCAACGCCTTCATGGTGGTGCACGGTGCCGGCAATGGCTACGAGATGCTGGTGCGCTCGGCCCAGGGTCGCCAGGTGGCGGTGCTGTTCGACGACGACCTGCACGACCTGTCGCTGCAGGGGCCGCTGGCGGTGGATTTCCTCGCCGAGCACGTGCCGGGCATCCGCGAGCTGCCGTACTTCCACCACATCCAGACCAGGCTGTTCGACCGCCCGGTGATGATCTCGCGCACCGGCTACACCGGCGAGCGCGGCTACGAGATCTTCTGCAAGGCCGCCGATGCGCCGGCGATCTGGGACGGCATCTTGGAAAAGGGCAAGGCGCTGGGCATCATCCCCTGCGCGTTCACCGCGCTGGACTGGCTGCGGGTCGAGAGCTACCTGCTGTTCTTCCCCTACGACAACTCGGAGAAGTACCCCTTCGCCGACGAGCCGGCCGGCGACACCCTCTGGGAGCTGGGCCTGGACTTCACCGTGTCGCCGACCAAGGGCGAGTTCCGCGGCGGCATCGAGCATGCGCGGCTCAAGGGCCGGGAGCGCTTCAGGATCTTCGGCGTACTGCTCGAGGGCGAGCAGGCGGCGGCCGAAGGCGATACCCTCTGGGCCGACGGCAAGCAGGTCGGGGTGATCACCTGCGCCATGTACTCGCGGCTGAGCCGCAAATCCATGGCCATCGCCCGCTTCGAGGTGCCCTACGCCGAGCAGGGCACGCCGCTGGAGGTACGTGGCAGCCTCACGGCCAGGGCGATCGCCCACAGCATGCCGTTCGACGACCCGGAAAAGAAGAAGCGCACCGCCAAGGGTTGAGCGCGTTCGCTGCACTGGCGCAGGGCGGGTTCGACCGCCCTGCGTCCTGTCCGAAGAGAGAGAAACACGATGGCCTGGTTGAATGGCTGGGGCTTCCTGCTGCTGGCGGGGCTCTGCGAGGTGCTGTACGCCTCGATCATTCCGCGTACCGATGGCTTCACCCGCCTGTGGCCGAGCCTGTACTGCGGCTTCTTCCTGCTGCTGAGCATCTACCTGCTGAGCCTGTCGGTACGCGTGCTGCCGCTGGGGCTGGCCTATGCGGTATGGGTCGGCATCGGTACCCTCGGCACGGTGCTGTACGCCATGTTCTACATGGGCGAGCAGCTCGGCCTGCTGCGTAGCCTGTGCCTGGTCATGATCATCGCCGGCATCGTCGGCCTGAAACTGGCCAGCCCCGAACCGCTGGCCTGAGGAGCGAAACATGCGCGTACGGGTGCTGCAGCACGTACCGTTCGAGGATGTCGGCAGCATGGCCGACTGGTTCGCCGCGCGCGGCGCCGAGGTGCAACACACCCGTTTCTTCATGCCCGATGCGCGTCTACCCGCCCTGGACGAGTGCGACCTGATCGTTGCCATGGGCGGGCCGATGAGCGTCAACGACGAAGCCGAGCTGCCCTGGCTGGTGGCGGAGAAGGCCTTCCTGCGCGCAGCCATCGATGCCGGCGTGGCGGTGCTGGGCGTCTGTCTCGGCGCGCAGCTGATCGCCAGCGCCCTGGGTGCCCGGGTGTATGCCAACGGCGAGGCGGAAATCGGCTGGTTCCCGGTCTGGCGAGCGGACGAGGCGGAGGCGGGGCGTTTCGTCTTTCCCGAGCGCATCGAACTGCTGCACTGGCACGGCGAAACCTTCGAGCTGCCGCCTGGCGCCGCGCTGCTGGCGTCCAGCGAGGCTTGCCGGCACCAGGCGTTCCAATTCGGCCGACGGGTGATCGGCCTGCAGTGCCACCCGGAAATGACCCCGGCCATCGTCGCTGACCTGCTGGCCGAGTGCGCCGATGAGCTGCGTCCGGGACCTTGGGTGCAGACGGTCGATGAACTGGCCGCCACGCCCCTGGCGAACTATGCAGCGGGGCGGGTATTGATGGGGGAGGTGCTGGAATACCTGCTGCAAGCGTGACCATGAGCGAAAGGGGCACCGTGTGCATGTCCCGCGCCAGCTCCGCCATGCGCCGGGCTTCGGTGCTGCGCGCCCCGTCCCAACGGTCCTGGTTGGGCGGGCCCGCCCAGGTCGAGCGAAGCGAAACCCGACGCGCGGTGTGTCTGACAGGCTCCACCTCCTCTCGCCACGTGTCAGGGCTGGCGCCGAGGCCGTTCACTTCAGATACCACCCCCACGCCTCGCCACTTTCATAGCGGGTGATCTGCTTGGTCTCCAGATAGTTGTCCAGGCCCCATTCGCCCAGTTCGCGGCCGATGCCGCTGCGCTTGACGCCGCCCCAGGGCAATTCGCTGAAGGTGGGTTGCGAGCAGTTGATCCAGACGATGCCGGCGCGCAGGCCACGGGCGACGCGTTCGCAGCGCGCGGTGTCGGCGGACATCACCGCGGCGGCCAGGCCGTAGTCGCTGTCGTTGGCCAGGTGCAGAGCTTGGGCCTCGTCGTCGAACGGGTTGACGCAAACCACCGGGCCGAAGATTTCCTCGCGCCACAGGGCGCTGCCCAGCGGCACGTCGGCGAATACCGTGGGTTGCATGAACCAGCCTTTCGGCTGGCTGGCGGGACGTTCGCCGCCGCATAGCAGGCGTGCGCCGTCGGCAAGGCCGCGGGCGATGGCGGCGCCGACCCTGGCGTGCTGGCCGGCGCTGACCAGCGGGCCGAGCAGCACGCCGTCCTCCAGGCCGTTGCCGATGCGGATCTTCCGGGCTTGCTCGACCAGGCGTTCGAGCAGGGCGGGGTACAGCGAACGCTCGACCAGTACCCGCGAGGTGGCGGAGCAGACCTGGCCCTGGTTCCAGAAGATGCCGAACATGATCCATTCCACCGCCGCGTCGAGGCCGCTGTCGGCGAACACCAGCAGCGGCGATTTGCCGCCCAGCTCCAGGCTGATGTTCTTCACGTCGCGAGCGGCCGCCTGCATGATCCGGCTGCCGGTGGGCACGCTGCCGGTGAAGGCCACCTTGTCCACGCCCGGATGTTCGACCAGCGCCGCTCCGGCTTCGCCGCCTAGGCCGGGGATGACGTTGAGCACGCCGGCCGGCAATCCGGCTTCGTCGGCGATGCGCGCCAGCTCCAGGGCACTCAGCGGGGTCAGTTCGGACGGCTTGAGGACCATGCAGCAGCCGGCGGCGAGGGCCGGTGCGACTTTCCAGGCGGCCATCAGCAGCGGGTAATTCCAGGGGATCACCGCTGCCGCCACGCCCACCGGCTCGCGTACCACGCTGGCGCGAAAGCGCGCGTCGGCCAGGGTCACCGGGAACTCCTCGCCGTCCAGGCGCTCGGCCAGGTCCGCGTAGTAGTCGAAACAGCCGGCAGCGTCGGCGATGTCCCACTGCGCCTCGGGCAGCGGCTTGCCGTTGTCGCGCACTTCGAGCACGGCCAGTTCGTCCTGGCGGGCGCGGATGCCCTCGGCGATGCGTCGCAGCACGGTCGCGCGCTCGGTGCCGGGCAAGCGTGGCCAGGGGCCTTGGTCGAAGGCCCGGCGTGCGGCGCGCACGGCCAGGTCGACGTCCGCCGGGCCGGCGGCGGCGACCCGCGCCAGCAGGCCTTCGTCGCTGGGGTCGAACACTTCGAAGCGGCCACCGGCCTGCGGGGCGAGCCACTGGCCATCGATGTACAGGTGGGGGCGGTCGAGCATGGACGGTCCTCGTCAGTCAGGATTGAGTGGTGCTCAGCAGGCTGCGGGCGTCATGCACGCCGTCGACGAAGCGCCACTGCGGGTCGTCGTAGACCTGGCCCAGCCAGCGGCCGACCAGTTCCCGGTATTCGTGGCCCTGGCGGTATTCGCCGATGAAGCGGTCGATGGCCTCCAGCAGGCCGATGTTGGCCGGTGCGTTGGCGACCGCCGCGCAATAGAACCACAGCTCCGGGGCGAGGTTGCCCGGCAGTATTTCGAGGCGCCCGCGCCACGGGCTGGTCTCGCCATGGCAGGCCCAGTGGTAGATCGGCAGGTCGATGGCGAAGGCGTCCACCACGCCGTCGAGCAGGCAGTCGTGGATCATGCCCTGGTCGTTGTAGGCCAGCAGGTTGGCCAGCCGGATCCGTCCGCCGGGCTTGGCCTCATTGGCCGGCCAGCGCAGGCCGAGGTCTTCCAGCACGGCGATGGCGGCGGGGTCGTTGACGCAGCCGAGGACCTTGCCCTGCAGGTCGTCGAGGCCGCGGATACGCGCGTCGCCGGTGCGCTTGGCGAGCACGTAGGGCAGGAACACGTAGGGCGCGGAGAAGGCCACGTGATCGTAGCCCGGCATCGGCGGCAGGGCGCTCCAGACCAGGTCGGCCTCCTGTTCGCGGCGATGGCTGCCGGCCTCAAGCAACTGCAGGCAGCGGTCCCAGGGGTATTCGATGAAGCGGCACTTGACGCCCAGCCAGCGTGCCAGTGCCTGGGCCATTTCCGCATCCAGGCCCTGCAGCGGCTGGCCGGGTACTTCGCGGAAGGACAGTCCCTTGAACTGCGGTTCGATGGCGATACGGATCTCGCCGCGCCGGCGGATGTCGGCGAGGCGGTCGTAGCCGGCATCCAGGTGCAGCTTTTCCTCCTGCAGCAGGCGGCGCAGGTGTTCGGTGCGCTGCGCCGGTTCGCCTTGGCGGTACAAGCCCTGCAGGTCGCCGATCAGGCCCTGGCTCCAGTTGCTGCGGCTGCGCAGGTGGCGGTCGGCGCCTTCGCCGAGGCGCACGCCGGCGGCGATGACCCGGTTGTTGCCCTCGATCTCGGCGAGGTGTTCGCTCATGTGCTTGAGCAGGTCGTGCAGCGTCGCCAGGGATTCGCCGACCCGCGCGCTGAGCTGGTCGAAGCGTTCCTCGGAGGCATCGAGCAGGCCGTTCAGGCGCTCGGCGAGGATGCCCAGGTCGATCTGCTCGTAGGCTTGGCGGGCGTTTTCCTGGGTGCGCAGGGCGAGGTTGCGGATCTCGTTGGCGACCACCGCGAAGCCGCGTCCGGCCTCGCCGGCATGGGCCGCCTCGATGGCGGCATTCAGCGACAGCAGCTGTACGGTGCGGCCGATGTTGTCGATGTCGCCGATGACCTTGTGCGAGGCGGCGGAGCGGTCCTCGATCAGGCCGACCAGGGCGCTGAACTGCTCGGAGAAAAAACCGTGGGTGGCCTTGAGCTCCAAGCCGACTTCATTGCGCAGCTGTTCGGCACCGGCGCTGCTGTCGTCGAGAAAGCCCCGCGTATCGCCGACGTAGCGCAGTTGCTCGGCGCTGCGCGCGCTGATCTCGCCGAAGACGTTCTCGACCTGCTCGACGGCCTGGCGGCTATGTCGTTGCAGGGCTTCCAGGCGGTCGAGCAAGGCGGCGAGGGCGGGGGATTCGTCGATGGCGGGCGCTGGCGGCGGGGCCATCAGGCGGGCGCGCAAGGTGGCGGGCATCTGCCCTGCTTCGAGGGCGAGGGCGGTGTCGATGTCGCCCTCGAGCAGGGCCTGTTGCCAGTGTGGGCGGGGCGCCCTGGTTTCGCGGCCTGTGCTCCACCACATGGCGGTCTCCTGTGTCAGGCGGTGTGGTCGATCGGCACGGCCCGCGGGTGGGGGCGGTGACGAGTGGGGAAGACGACGCGGCGAGGGGCGCCGCCCGGCGGGCGGGCCCGTACCCGGTCGCGGGTACGGGCCGGTGGCTCAGTGTTTCAGCTTCTTCGGCTCCGGGTCGGCGTAGCTGTGCTTCTCGTGAATCATGGTCGCCACCAGGGCGAACAGGCTCACGGCGGCAACGAAGAAGGTGATCACCATCAGGATGGCGGGTTTGTCGGCGAAGGTGAAAACCGCGGCGGCGCCTTCGAAGGTCGTGATGCTCATGGTCAAGCTCCTGTGCTGGGGGCGTGGCACTTGGCGCCCGCCCCGGGATGGGTCGTCAGGCGGGTTTGCTTTCGACGATGAGGGTGGTGAATTCGCGGCCGTCGTCGACGGTGGCGTGGCCGTACAGGGTGCTCCATTCGGGGTAGGCCTGGGCCGGTACTTCGGTGAGGTCGAGCCCGCGCTCCTCGGCGTGGGCCGGTACGCGCAGCATGCCGATCTTCTTCAGGCCGTAGGAGATGGCATAGCCGGGGATGAAGCCCAGCGCGGCCATGACCAGGGCGCCGACCAGCTGGCCGGTGAAGCTGATCTCGGCCATGCCGTTGACGTTCGGGTAGCCGGAGAGGAACACGCCGCTGATGAGCAGGCCGGCGAAGCCGCTGAAGCCATGCACGGCGAAGGCGCCGACCGCGTCGTCGAGGCGGAACTTGAGCAGCAGGTTGTTGACCAGCGGCGCGGCCGCGGCGACGCCCATGCCGATCAGGTAGGCCAGGCCGGGGTGGTAGAGGTCCAGGGCCGGGGCCACGGAGATGATCCCCACCAGGCCGCCGGACATCATCCAGAACGGCTCGCGGGTGGTCAGGTAGGCACCGATCAGGCCGCCGGCGAAGCCCATCAGGGTGTTGAAGGCGAAGGCCGAGAGGTTGGTCGGCTGGCCGTAGATGTTGATCCACTGGGCGCCGCTGTTGTAGATGATGCAACCGCCGAGGAAGCCGAAGAAGCCGACGATGATCAGCATCAGGCCGACCACGCTCATCGGCATGCTGTGGCCGACGATCTCGTTGGCCGAGCCGTCCGGGTTGAAACGGCCGATGCGCGCGCCGAGGTTGATCACCACGGCCAGGGCGAAGAAGCCGGCGATCATGTGCACCACGCCGGCGGCGCCGACGTCATGGTAGCCGAACTTGACCGTGAGCCAGCCCTCCGGGTGCCAGCCCCAGGCCGCAGCCAGCAGCCACAGCACGCCGCCGAGGATGATGGTCATGATGATGAAGGCGCTCATCCGCGTACGCTCGATGATCGCCCCGGAGAGGATCGAGCCGGTGGTGGCGGCGAACAGGGCGAAGGCGCCCCAGAAGATGCCGGTGGCGTTGTCCTGCAGGTTCGGGCCCATGGACTCGCTCCAGGGCATCGCCGCCAGGAGCGCGTCCATGCGCGGCACCAGACCGTCGGGGAAGGCGTTGTACACGGCCCAGCCGAGCAGGAACACGCTGGGGATGACGAAGCCGAAGGCCAGGATGTTCTTGACGCCGGCGGCCAGGGCGTTCTTCAGGCGGGAGGCGCCAATCTCGTAGGACAGGAAGCCCGCGTGGATCAGGATCATCAATGCCGTACACCACCAGTAGAATATTTCCATATTCAGGGTGTTGGTCATTTCTATCAGGGCCTGCAGCTCTTGCAGTGTAGGTGTCGTCTGCTCTTCCATCGCCGAATCCTCGATGCAGTAGTTGGAGTTGGTTGTCACCGGCAGATCAGTGGCGGTCGCGCCTGTACAAGGTGTCGTTGCGTTTTTATCTATAGTTATAAAAAGTTCTCGTGAAGAAATAGCAAGCCTTGTGCCAGAACCCGTTCGGGAGCGCCGTAGAAGGCTTGCGAGATTTCGTTGCGCCGGACGTGTGCCCCCTTTCTGTTCAAGCTTCGCGCTGGCGCCTGAAATTGGTTCGAAACCGGGGCGAACGTTCAGCTCGCCGGGCTCCTGTTCTGCAGCATCGCCTGGATCTGCTGCACCGATTCCTGGGTGCGCCGGGCGAGGTTGCGCACCTCGTCGGCCACCACGGCGAAGCCGCGGCCCTGCTCGCCGGCACGGGCCGCTTCGATGGCGGCGTTGAGCGCCAGCAGGTTGGTCTGCTCGGCGATGCCCTTGATCACGCCGGCGACCTGGGCGATCTGTCCGTAGGTGGTCTGGATGCTGGCCTGCTCGCGTTCGTGCATCTCGGCGGCGGCCTTCTCGTCGCTGATCTCGCGCACCGCGCCGGTGATGTGCAGCAGCACGCCACTGCCGTCGCGCAGGCAGCGGCCGCGCTCGCGGAACCACACTTCGCCGCGGGTCTTGTGGCGCATGCGGTATTCCACGGCATAGGAGCCATCGCCTTCGGTGTCGGCCATCGCCGCGCCGAAAACGCGCATGACGTTCTTTACGTCGTCCGGGTTGGTCACCGCGAAGTAGCTGTCCCAGCCGTCGGGGAATTCCTCGCGGCGGTAGCCGATCAGCGCGCGGAACTGATCGGACCAGCGGATCAGGTTCTGCGGGTGGTCGGGGTCGCCGTCGACCACGTTCATGTCCCAGCAGCCTTCGGTCAGGGTGCGCTTGGTCAGCTCCCAGACCTGCCGCTCCGCCTGCCAGGCGACGTGCTCGGCTTGCAGTTCGGCCAACTGATGCCGGGTGTCGAGCAGTTCCCGCTGCAGCTCGCCATTGCGGGCCTCGGAGGCCTCCAGGCGAGCCTGCAATCCGGCGTATTCCGTTGCCGTGCAGGGAGGCGGCGGGGCGCTTTCGCTGGCGTGGCGGATACGGCGCAATTCGTCGCAGTGCCGATGCAGGCGTTCCAGGCCGGCAAGCAGTTGCGGCTGGCGCTGCAGATTGGGCTGCGCATGCAGCTGTAGCGGCTGTTCGGCGAGTAGCCGATCGAACAGTTGGCCGAGTTCATCGGCCAGACTCCGGGAAGCGTTGCTGAACCACATCGGCCGGTTCTCCTCGAGTAGGTGATACGAGGCGGCCGCTTTCGTATCGACCGCCACTGCCTGATTGCCAAGCAATTCCCTTTCCAAGATCGAGTGCAGACGGGCGCTCATGGGTAGGTTGGCGCTGAGCGCAGCGAAGCCCAACGGGACCGGTACGAACGTGTTGGGCTTCGTCGCTGCGCTCCTCAGGCTGCGCGCCCCGACCCAACCTACGCGCTCCAGGCTTTTCTTGCCGCTTGTGGCTTGCCGCTACGCCCTGACCCGGCTCTTGTCCGGGTCGTAGGCGACGGTACCGGCGACGACGGTGGCGCCGATGCGCTTCTGCTGGCCGTCGAGCTTGCCGATCTCCAGGCGCGTACCGGGCTGGCAATACGCCACGTCGAGCCGGCACAGGGCGATGTTCCTGCCGAGCAGCGGCGAGCGGGTGGCGCTGGTGATCACCCCGACCTGGGCACGGCCGGCATGCACGCAGTTGCCGTGGTGGGCGATTTCGTTGCCCTCCAGTTCGAGGCCGACCAGCCGCTGCAGCGGATGCTCCTTGCGCCGCAGCAGGGCCTCGCGGCCGATGAAGTCGTCTTGCTTGCTCTTGAGCGGTACGCAGAAGCCGATGCCGGCCTCGAACGGGTCGGTCTGGTCGCTGAATTCGTAGCCGGCGAAGATCAGCCCGGCCTCGATGCGCAGCATGTCCAGCGCGTGCAGGCCCAGCGGCACCAGGCCGAGCGGCTCGCCCAGCTGCCAGAGGCGCCGCCAGACCCGCATGGCGTCGTCCGGGTGGCACCAGATCTCGTAGCCCAGCTCGCCGGTGTAGCCGGTGCGCGAGACCATCAACGGGCAGCCGTTGTAGTCGTCCAGGCGGCCGACCAGGAAGCGGAACCAGCCCAGCTCGTCGAGCGGCGGCTGGGTGCCGGGTGTCCAGATCATCCGTGCCAGCAGTTCACGGCTCAGCGGTCCTTGCACGGCGATGTTATGGATCTGCTCGGAGGCGGACTTGACCCACACCTTCATGCCCAGCCTCTCGGCCTGCTCGCGCAGCCAGACGCCGGCGTAGTCCTCGCCGCAGATCCAGCGGAAGGTGTCCGGCCCCAGGCGCAGCAGCGTGCCGTCGTCGAGCATGCCGCCGTGCTCGTAGCACATCGCGCTGTAGACCACCTGGCCGACCGCCAGCTTGCGCACGTCGCGGGTCAGGCAGTAGTTGAGCAGGGCCTCGGCGTCGGGGCCGATGACCTCGAACTTGCGCAGGGCGGACAGGTCCATCACCGCCACCCGTTCGCGGCAGCCGTGGTATTCCTCGATGGCTCCGTAGCCATCGAAATGGGTGGGGGTCCACCAGCCGCGGTAGTCGACGAAGTGGCGGGTGAGGGCGGAGGTGCCGGGGTGGAAGCCGCTTTCGCGGGTCAGCACCGGGTCGGCGTCGGGCGTCTTGCGGTTGGCCATGGCGATACTGAAGCGCTCCTTGTCGGAATACACGCGGATATGGATGTCGGTGGGCTGCCAGCCGTTGGCCGGGTCGATGTCGTCCGGGCAGGAACTGCTGGCGCAGACCAGCTCGGTCATGGCGCGCAGCAGCACGTAGTCGCCGGGGCGCGACCAGGGCTCGTCGAGGGTCAGTTGCTGATGCGCGTCGACGGCAGTGTTGAAGAAGAAGTTGATCGCCGGCCAGCCGGGGCGGCCGCGCACGCCGTACGGGTGCAGGACGCGGCTGATGTTGTCGCTGCAGTTGGCGTGGCCGAAGTAGCCCTGGCTTTCGTAGTAGCGCGCGGTGCAGGCCAGGGCGAAGGTGTCGTGGCGGCCGACGGTGTCGCGCACCACTTCCAGCATCGGCTGCATGTCGCGGTCGAAGAACCTGCTGAACAGGCCGGGGCCGGGGTAGGCGTTGCCGTTCAGGGTGCGGGTCACGGTGGGGTCGAGGTCGATCTCGCGGCCGGCGTCGAGGCCGCGGCGGTCGAAGGCGACGAAGTCCGAGCATTGCCGACCGGCGACGTCGATCACCTGGATGTACTGCCCGGCACCGACCTCGTAGTCGCGCGCGCTGCCGGGATGGATGGTGAATTCGTCGACCAGCTCGCCGAGCGGTTCCGGCAACGCCGGGGTGAGTAGGCGGCGCGGGTTGGCGCGGCGGATCGTCAGGCGCAGTTCGCTGGCGCGCAACTGGCTGTCCACCGGCACCGGGCCGCCGGGCGCGGCGACGATCACCAGCAGTGTGGCCTCGGCGGTCAGGCTGCGGGCGAAGCCGGCGGGAGTCGCTGCCTGCCACAGGCGCGCGGCCGGGGGCAGCTGGCGGCAGTCGATGTCGCGCCTGGCGAGCCCCAGGCGCACGTGGGCCGCTTCGGCGCTGCCGCCCGCCAGCAGGCGGGCGATGAAGTCGGCACCGGGCTGCGCGTGCAGGCCCAGCGCCGCCAGCGCCTCGCGGCCATCCGCGGCGAAGGCCAGCAGTTCGGCTAGTTGGTCGCCTTCGAGGTCGATCACCTCCAGGTGGTCGCCGGGTTCCAGCGCCACCACGGTCAATCCGCCAGGGGCGACGCGATGTCGCTCCAGGCCCGGTGCGCGGGCGAACAGCGCCGGCTCGTGCGGCCGGCTGATCATGGGTTGCTGCATGGATGGCTCCGCAAGGCTGGGGAATGCGGGGCGTACGGGGGCGCCCCGGTTTCTTGGTAGGAGCCAGCTTGCTGGCGATCCCCGGGACGTTGCCGAGCGATCGCCGGCAAGCCGGCTCCTACGGGGTCGAGGCGTCAGCCCACCGCCTCGATGCCGGGCGTCGGGCTTTCGGCCAGCGGAGCGCCGCCCAGGTAGGCCTCGAGCGAATCGTCCAGCGCCTGCAACCAGGGGGTGTGGTGCGGCGTGGCCAGGGTGCCGGTCATCAACGAGCGGTAGCATTTATTGCGGTAGCCCATGATGTCCTCGTACTTGTCGTGCTTCCAGTCGAGGAAGGTCTTGTTCACCGCGGCGATGTCGAAGCTCGGGTAATCGGTGGCCTCGATCAGCTGGCGGATGTACTCGCCCTGGAATTCGAACATCTGCTGGGCGGTTTCCAGGGTTTCCTCCTCCTGCCGCCAGGCCAGGTCCTCGGCGCGCATATGGGCGCGGTCGGGCAGGGCGATACGGCCGAGGATGACGTCGCGGGCATACCAGGCCTGGGCGTCGAACATGTTGAAGCTGTACCACTGGTCCTGCATGCCGAGGTAGATCAGCCTGGGGTTGTCTTCCCAGAACACGCCCTTGTAGAGGTTCAGCGGCCACAGGCGGTTGTCGGTCTTGAGCCGCAGTTCCTCGGCGAGGAACGGGAAGTGGTGCTTGTAGCCGGTGCACAGGACGATGGCGTCGATGTGCTTGCTGCTGCCGTCGGCGAAGAATGCGGTGCTGCCCCTGACATGGGTGAGGATGGGCTTCTCCTCCCAGTTCTGCGGCCACTGGTAGCCCATCGGTGCGCTGCGATAGCAACTGGTGATCGAGCGGGCGCCGTACTTGTAGCACTGCGAGCCGATGTCCTCGGCCGAATAGCTGCTGCCCACCACCAGCACGTCCTTGTCCTTGAATTCCAGTGCGTCGCGAAAATCGTGGGCGTGCAGCACGCGCCCGGCGAAGCTCTCGAAACCGGGGAAGTAGGGCACGTTCGGCGTGGAGAAATGGCCGCTGGCGACCACCACGTAGTCGAAGCGCTCGGTGCGGGTCAGATCCTGCTCGTAACTGTGCACGGTGACCTCGAACTGGCCGCTGGCCTCGTCGAAGACAACGCCGCGCACGGCGGTGTTGAACTGGATGTACTGGCGCACGCCAGCTTTCTCGACGCGGCCCTTGATGTAGTCCCAGAGCACTTCGCGCGGTGGGTAGGAGCCCATCGGCCGGCCGAAGTGCTCGTCGAAGGTATAGTCGGCGAATTCCAGGCATTCCTTCGGCCCGTTGGACCAGAGGTAGCGGTACATGCTGCCGTGCACCGGCTCGCCGTGCTCGTCCAGGCCGGTGCGCCAGGTGTAGTTCCACATGCCGCCCCAGTCGCTCTGCTTCTCGTAGCAGACCAGTTCGGGAAGCGCCGCGCCCTTGGCGGCGGCGGACTGGAAGGCGCGAAGCTGGGCCAGGCCGCAGGGGCCGGCGCCGATGATGGCGATGCGTTGGGTCATGTCGTTCTCCTGAAGTGTCGGCTGGACATCCGCCGGAAATGCCTTGGTGCAGCGAAGGTAATTCAGCGCGGCCCGCCTGCAACTCTCCTCCTGTGCATATCCTCTTTGGGGTATCTCGCCTTGCGCAGGGCCCCGGAGCGGCACCGCAAAAAGGCGGGAAAGGCCCGTGCGGCCTCGTTCTGGTGCGTTTGTCGAGCGGCGGCGGCAACGATGGCGATATTTCCCAATGGGAAAAATAAATTCCTGATGGTGTTTCCCCGCTTTCCTGCCGCTTTCCTCGTACAGGGCATGAAACTTGCTCCGCTGCGCATGACCCCGAGCCGCAACCGAGAGAGCCGATGCCACCGCAGACAACCATGCGCAACGCCCTGGTGAACTGGCCATGGTCCTGGCCCTGGCTGCGTGGCCGTGATGCCGCATCCGGTGAACGGCTGCTGCGCGAGCTGCCCTTGCGGCTGCTGCGCCAACCGGGCAGCGACGAGCCGCTGCTGAAGCTGTTGGCGGCCCTGCAGCGCGAGTTGTGCGCACAACATGCGTCGTTGCTGTTGCCGGGCGAAGGTGCAGCCGGCTGGCGACAGCTGGGCGCACTGGCGGGCTGCAGTGCGCAGGACGACTGTCCTTGGCGTGCCGACCCCACGCGGTTGCCTGTGGGCGGCGGATTGATGAACTGCGCCCGCTGCCTGCGCGCCGGGCGCCAGCGCTTGATCTGCGGGGTCGCCAGCGACGCCGGCGAGTCCGGTGCGTTGCTGGTGGATTTCCCGCGCCCGCCGCGCCAGGCCCAGCGCGATCGCTTGCGCGAGATCGGGCTGCTGCTCGGCGACACCTTGCAGACGCTGGCCGGCGAACGCCGCCGGCAGCGGCGCGAACTGGCCGCCGAGCGGGCGGTGCTCGCGCGTGAGCTGCACGATACGGTGGCGCAACAGCTCAGTTACCTGCAGATCCGTGCCAGCCGCATCCAGGCGCTGCTTGCCACATCGGAGCAGGAAGCCGCGGCCCAGCCGATGCTCGACGAGCTGCGCGGCACGCTGCAGTTGCTGCACCGCCAGGTGCGCGAGCTGATCGCCTCGGCGCGCCTGACCATGGGCGGCCGCACGCTGAACGAGGCCGTGCAGGCCTCGGTGGACGAGTTCGCCCGCTGCAGCGGCTGCGTCTTCGAACTCGACAACCGCATCCCGGCCGGCCTGATCACGCCCGAGGCGGAGCTGCAGGTACTGCAGATCATCCGCGAGGCGCTGGCCAACGTGGTGCGTCATTCCCATGCCCGCTGCGTGCAGGTGAGCCTGTTGCCCCGGCCAGGCGACGGCGTGGAGGTGCGGGTGGAAGACGATGGCATCGGCCTGCCGGACGAGCTGCCGGACAGCGGCCACTTCGGCCTGCGCATCATGCGCGAACGGGCCGCCGGCATCGGGGCGCGGCTGGAATTCACCAGGGGCGGGCCGCGCGGTACCTGCATACGGCTGCTGTGGAGCGGCGCATGAACGAGCCGCTGACGCTGATCCTCATCGACGATCACTCGCTGCTGCGCTGCGGGCTGGCCGAACTGCTCGGCGCGGTGACGGATTTCCAGGTGCTCGGCATGGCGGCGTCCGGTCCGGAAGGCATCGCGCTGGCGCAGCGGCTGGCGCCGGCGATGATCCTGCTCGACCTGCACATGCCGGGCATGAGCGGCCTGGAAACCCTCGCCGCCCTCAAGCGCGTGCTGCCGGACAGCCAGGTCGTCGTGCTGACGGCATCCGATTCCCAGGACGACCTGCTGGCCGCATTGCGCGGCGGGGCCGACGGCTATGTGCTCAAGGACACCGAGCCGGAGCAACTGGTGGCCTACCTGCAGGGCTGCACCCGCGGCCGGGTCACGCTGGAGCCGGGGCTCATGCGGCTGCTGGCCGAAGAACCGCGCGTACCTGCGTCAGGGCCCGAGCGGGCCGTGGCGCAGGAGCTGACCGAACGCGAATGCCAGACGCTGGCGCTGATTGCCGAAGGCCTGAGCAACAAGCTGATCGCCCGCGAGCTGGGCATCAGCGACGGCACGGTGAAGATCCACGTGCGCCACCTGCTGACCAAGCTCAACCTGCATTCGCGGCTGGAGCTGGCAGCCTGGGCCCACCGGGGCGGCTTCCTCGATCGGTTGGCGGCGCGTGCGCCGGAACGGGAGCGGCCATGATTTCTCCATCGACGGCATTCTGGTTGTTCGACTGGCTGCGTCAGGTGCTGCTCGCCGCGCCCGGCGATCTCGATCAAGTGCCGCTGGCATGGGCGCGGCTGGATGCCGGGGGCTGCATTCGCCAGCTCAACAGCGGCTGGTACGAGCTGACCGGCCATCGGCTCAGCCACTGTCTGGGGCAGCCGCTGGCCAACTTCCTTCATCCCGCGGATGTGCAGGCCTGGACCCAGGCGCTGGAACAGCTGCGCCCGGCGCGGACGGAGGTGCTGCTGTTGCGCTATCTCACCTGCAGCGGCGAGCGTCGCTGGGTCGAGGTACGCCTGCGGCGCCGGCTCGGCGGCTTCGTCGCCAGCCTGGGCGACATCACCGGGCAGATGCAGCGGCGCCAGTCCCTGCAGGCCAGCCACCGCAGCCTGAGCAACCTGCTCGACGGCCTGCCGATGATGGTCTATCGCTGCCGCAACAACCGCCACTGGAGCATGGAATACGTCAGCGCCGGCTGCCTGGAACTGACCGGCTACCGCCCCGAGCAGTTGCTGGATAGCCGCAGCCTGACCTTCAACGACCTGATCCACCCGGACGACCGCGAACATGTCTGGGCTGAAGTCCAGGCCGGTCTGCAGGCGCAGCGTGCGTTCGTCTTCGACTACCGGCTGCTATGCGCCGACGGGCAGGAGAAGCAGGTGCGGGAGCACGGCAACGGCATCTACGCCGCCAATGGCGAAGTGCTCGGGCTCGAGGGTGTGGTACTGGCCTCTGCGTAACCGTCCGTTTCTGGCTTATGCTTGGCGTCGAAAAATCCTGCCAAGTCCGTCCGTATGTCTCTCGAATCCCGTCTGCTTCGCGCACTCGCTCCCTGGCTGGCGTCACCGAAGTGGTGGGTGGCCTTCTCCGGCGGCCTGGATTCCAGCGTGCTGCTGCATGCCCTGGCGCGGCTCGCCGGGGGGCAGGCGTTGCCGCCGATTGCCGCCATCCACGTGCACCACGGCCTGCAGGTCGCCGCCGACGACTGGTCGGCGCACTGCCGGGCCGTCTGCGAGCGGCTGGGGGTTCCGCTGCAGGTGGTACGGGTCCGGGTCGCGGCGGGCGCCAGCCTGGAGCGGGCCGCGCGCGAGGCGCGCTATGCCGCGTTCGCCGATTGCCTGGGCGAGGGCGAACTGCTGCTGACCGCCCAGCACCGCGACGACCAGGCCGAGACCCTGCTGTTCCGCCTGCTGCGCGGCGCCGGCGTGCGCGGATTGGCGGCGATGCCGGCCGAACGGGCATTGGCGCGGGGGCGGTTGCTGCGGCCGCTACTGGATGTGTCGCGGGCCGAACTGGAGCTCTATGCGCGCCAGCATGGGCTCGACTGGATCGAGGACCCGAGCAACCAGAGCCTGGAACATGCGCGCAACTACCTGCGCCAGCGGGTCATGCCGGCGCTGCGCCAGCGTTGGCCGCAGGCGGCTGCGAACATGGCGCGCACGGCCGCGCACATGGCCGAGGCGCAGGCGCTGCTGGATGAGCTGGCGGTGCAGGATCTGGCCACGGCGCAAGGCCCCAGTCGTTTCGACTGGCTGCCGCTGCCCAGCCTCGCCTTGCCGCCGCTGCGCGCACTGACGCCGGCACGGCAGCGCAACGCACTGCGCCACTGGCTGGCGGATCTGACGCTGGCGCCCGATGGCGACCATTGGGCGGGTTGGAACGCGCTGCGTGACGCCAGGCCGGACGCCATGCCCCGCTGGCGGTTGGCCGGTGGCGAACTGCAACGCGGCGGGGAGAGGATCTGGTGGCTGCCCGCCGGCTGGCTGGAGCCGGCCGGCGGCCCGGTCGACTGGCCGCAGCCGGGTGTCGCCCTGGAGCTGCCCGGCAACGGAACGCTGCGGCTGGACGGGGCGCCGCCCTCCGGCCGATTGCAGGTGCGCTACCGCCAGGGCGGCGAAGTGCTCGCGCTACCCGGGCGCGGCCGCCGCGATCTCAAGCGCCTGCTCAACGAGGCCGGTCTGCCGGGCTTCGTGCGCGCGCGGCTGCCCTTGCTGTACCGCGACGGCGAGCTGATCGCGGTGGCCAATCTGCCGCAGTTGAGCGCGGGATGGCCTGCCCTGTCTTGGCGCACCCCCCCTTTTTAGCGGTTTGAGCTGATAAGGCCTTTCCGGTAGACTACGCTCCCGTCTCAATACAGCTTCTGCGGTTTCTTCGACTCCGTGGCAGTTGCGCTATTGCCGATCGGCGAGCAATGGCACCTTCGCTTTCCCCCGGCGGCGCCGGCCGCTTAACGCAGACTTCTAGGGTTTTTCATGACGCGCTACATCTTCGTCACGGGTGGTGTTGTTTCTTCATTGGGGAAAGGCATCGCCTCGGCTTCATTGGCGGCCATCCTGGAGGCGCGGGGCCTGAAGGTCACGATGCTCAAGCTGGACCCTTACATCAACGTCGATCCGGGCACCATGAGCCCGTTCCAGCACGGTGAGGTGTTCGTCACCCACGACGGCGCCGAGACTGACCTCGACCTGGGCCACTACGAGCGGTTCATCCGCACCCGCATGACCCAGAACAACAACTTCACCACCGGCCGCGTCTACGAGGACGTGCTGCGTCGTGAACGCCGTGGCGACTACCTGGGCGCGACCATCCAGGTCATCCCGCACATCACCGACGAGATCAAGCGCCGCATCATCAAGGGCGCCGGCGATGCCGACGTGGCCCTGGTGGAAGTCGGCGGTACCGTCGGCGACATCGAGTCGCAACCCTTCCTCGAGGCCATCCGCCAACTGCGTGTGGAAGTCGGCGCCAAGCGCGCCATGCTGATGCACCTGACGCTGGTGCCCTACATCGCCACCGCCGGCGAGACCAAGACCAAGCCGACCCAGCATTCGGTCAAGGAACTGCGCTCCATCGGCCTGCAGCCGGATGTGCTGGTCTGCCGTTCCGACCGCGCCATCGATGTCTCCTCGCGGCGCAAGATCGCGCTGTTCACCAACGTCGAAGAGCGCGCGGTGATCAGCCTGCCGGACGCCGACACCATCTACAAGATCCCGGGCATCCTGCATGCCCAGGGTCTCGATGACTACGTGGTCGAGCGTTTCGGCCTCGAATGCCGTGGCGCCGACCTGTCCGAGTGGGACCGTGTGGTCGATGCCAAGCTGCATCCCGAGAAGGAAGTCACCATCGCCATGGTCGGCAAGTACATGGAACTTCTGGATGCCTACAAGTCTCTGATCGAGGCGATGAGCCACGCTGGCATCCAGAGCCGTACCAAGGTGAACCTGCGCTATATCGACTCCGAAGACATCGAGAACCAGGGCGTCGGCCTGCTGCAAGGCGTCGATGCCATCCTGGTGCCGGGCGGCTTCGGCCTGCGTGGCGTGGAAGGCAAGATCGCCACGGTCCGCTATGCGCGCGAGAACAGGATCCCCTACCTGGGCATCTGCCTGGGCATGCAGGTCGCGGTCATCGAGTTCGCCCGCGACGTGCTGGGCTGGGAAGACGCCAATTCCACCGAGTTCGACAAGAACAGCAGCCATCCGGTGGTCGGCCTGATCACCGAATGGGAAGACGCCAGTGGCGCCGTCGAAACCCGCAGCGATACCTCGGACCTGGGCGGCACCATGCGCCTGGGCGCCCAGGAGTGCGGCCTGGAGCCGGGCTCGAAGGTATTCGAATGCTATGGCCAGGAGCGCATCGTCGAGCGCCATCGCCATCGCTACGAAGTGAACAACAACCTGCTGCCGCAACTGCAGGCGGCAGGGCTGAAGATTACCGGCCGTTCCGGCGACGGCGCGCTGGTGGAAGTGGTCGAGGCGCCGGACCATCCCTGGTTCGTCGCCTGCCAGTTCCACCCGGAATTCACCTCCACGCCGCGTGACGGCCATCCGCTGTTCAGCGGCTTCGTCAACGCCGCACTGGACTACAAGGCGAAGAAGGCATGAGCCAGAAGACCATCCGCGTAGGCGGCATCGAGATCGCCAACGACAAGCCGTTCGTGCTGTTCGGCGGGATCAACGTGCTGGAGTCCCGCGACCTGGCCATGCAGGCCTGCGAAGAATACGTGCGGGTGACCGAGAAGCTCGGCATTCCCTACGTGTTCAAGGCCAGCTTCGACAAGGCCAACCGCTCCTCCATCACCTCGTTCCGTGGCCCCGGCCTGGAAGAGGGGATGAAGATCTTCGAGGAAGTGAAGAAGACCTTCGGCGTGCCGGTCATCACCGACGTGCACGAGCCCTGGCAGGCGCAGCCGGTGGCCGAGGTCTGTGACATCATCCAGCTGCCGGCCTTCCTTTCGCGGCAGACCGACCTGGTGGTGGCGATGGCCAAGACCGGCGCGGTGATCAACATCAAGAAGGCCCAGTTCCTCGCACCGCAGGAAATGAAGCACATCCTGCGCAAATGCGAAGAGGCCGGCAACGACCAACTGATCCTCTGCGAGCGCGGTTCGTCCTTCGGCTACAACAACCTGGTGGTCGACATGCTCGGCTTCGGCATCATGAAGCAGTTCGAGTACCCGGTGTTCTTCGACGTCACCCATGCCCTGCAGATGCCCGGCGGTCGCGCCGACTCGGCCGGCGGCCGTCGTGCCCAGGTCACCGACCTGGCCAAGGCCGGCCTGTCCCAGGGGCTGGCCGGGCTGTTCCTCGAAGCGCATCCGGACCCGGACAATGCCAAGTGCGACGGTCCATGCGCCCTGCGCCTGGACAAGCTGGAGCCTTTCCTCACCCAGCTCAAGCAGCTGGATGACTTGGTCAAGAATTTCCCGCCAATCGAAACTGCTTGAAGCCTTGCAGCTATCTACGGAGTGTTAACAACAATGGCAAAGATCGTCGACATCAAGGGGCGTGAAGTTCTCGATTCCCGTGGCAACCCCACCGTGGAAGCCGACGTGATCCTCGACAACGGCATCATCGGCAGTGCCTGTGCGCCGTCCGGTGCATCCACCGGTTCGCGCGAGGCGCTGGAGCTGCGTGATGGCGACAAGAGCCGCTACCTGGGCAAGGGCGTGCTGACCGCCGTGGCCAACGTCAACGGCCCGATCCGCGATCTGCTGCTGGGCAAGGACCCGGTCAACCAGAAGGGCCTGGACCAGGCGATGATCGAGCTGGACGGTACCGAGAACAAGGCCAAGCTGGGCGCCAACGCCATCCTCGCCGTGTCCCTGGCCGCCGCCAAGGCCGCCGCCCAGGCCAAGGGCGTGCCGCTCTACGCGCACATCGCCGACCTCAACGGCACTCCGGGCCAGTACTCCATGCCGGTGCCGATGATGAACATCATCAACGGCGGCGAGCATGCCGACAACAACGTCGACATCCAGGAATTCATGATCCAGCCGGTCGGCGCCAAGACCTTCGCCGACGCGCTGCGCATGGGCGCCGAGATCTTCCATCACCTCAAGGCCGTGCTCAAGGCTCGCGGCCTGAATACCGCGGTGGGCGACGAGGGCGGTTTCGCGCCGAACCTGGCCTCCAACGAGGACGCACTGGGCGCCATTGCCGAGGCGGTCGCGAAGGCCGGCTACACGCTGGGCAGCGATGTGACCCTGGCCCTGGACTGCGCCTCCAGCGAGTTCTACCAGGACGGCAAGTACGACCTGGCCGGTGAAGGCAAGGTGTTCGACGCCGAAGGCTTCGCCGACTACCTGGCCGGCCTGAGCCAACGTTATCCGATCATCTCCATCGAAGACGGCATGGACGAGTCCGACTGGGCCGGCTGGAAGGCGCTGACCGACAAGATCGGCGAGAAGGTCCAACTGGTCGGCGACGACCTGTTCGTCACCAACACCAAGATCCTCAAGGAAGGCATCGACAAGGGCATCGCCAACTCGATCCTGATCAAGTTCAACCAGATCGGCTCGCTGAGCGAAACCCTGGAAGCCATCCAGATGGCCAAGGCCGCCGGCTACACCGCGGTGATCTCGCACCGCAGCGGCGAGACCGAGGACAGCACCATCGCCGACCTGGCCGTGGGCACTGCCGCCGGCCAGATCAAGACCGGTTCGCTGTGCCGCTCCGACCGTGTGTCGAAGTACAACCAGCTGCTGCGCATCGAGGAGCAGTTGGCCGGCAAGGCGCCGTACAAGGGCCGTGCCGAATTCCGCGGCTGAGAACCTGTTCATGATCTGCTGCGCGTCGGCCCTGCGGCGTTAAAAACAGGCTCGGCAAGCCGCTTGCGGCTAACGCGCTTTAGCGCGGCCCGAAGGGCGAACGGAGTGAGTCATGCTCATTTACATCAGTAAACTCCGCTTCCTCGCCTGTTTTTGCCTTGCAGGACTCTAGCTCGCGAGATCGTGAACAGGCTCTGGGTCGCGGCATTCTAAAAAAGGGCGGCGTGAGTCGCCCTTTTTTGCTTCAATCCTGAAAGCCGGTTTCCGTGAAAGGGCAGCCGCCGCCGGTCACCGCTTTCCCATATTCGAATACAGCCGAAGCCGTTTCATGCCTGCTATGCGTCGCCCTTATCGCCCTTACTGGTTGTTCGTCGTGCTGATTCTGCTCCTGGGCGGCTTGCAGTATCGCCTGTGGGTGGGCGAGGGCAGCCTGGCCCAGGTCAGCAGCCTGAACAAGCAGATCGCCGAGCAGCAGGGCGAGAACGAGCGGCTGCTGGAGCGCAACCGGATTCTCGAGGCGGAAGTCCTGGAGCTCAAGCAGGGCATGGAAACCGTCGAGGAACGTGCCCGCCAGGAACTCGGCATGGTCAAAGAGGGCGAGACCCTCTATCAGCTGATCGAATGAACCCTCACGACCTTCCTGCCTTCTGGGTGGTTATTCCGGCCGCCGGCATCGGCAGCCGCATGCGCGCCGACCGACCCAAGCAGTACCTGCAACTGGCTGGGCGCTGCATCCTCGAACACACGCTGGACTGCTTTCTCGACCATCCCCGGCTGCTGGGGCTGGTGGTCTGCCTGGCGCCCGACGATCCGTACTGGCAGGACCTGCCGTGTGCGCGCGACACCCGTATCCAGCGCGCGGCCGGTGGCAGCGAGCGTTGCGATTCGGTGCTGGGCGGCCTGCAGCGCCTGCGCGAGCTCGGCGCCGGCGCTGGCGACTGGGTGCTGGTGCACGATGCGGCGCGGCCCAACCTGGCCCGCAGCGATCTGGACAGATTGCTGGCCGAGCTGGCCGACGACGCGGTGGGCGGCCTGCTGGCCGTGCCCGCGCGCGACACGCTCAAGCGTGCAGGCCCGGATGGCCGGGTCGTGGAAACCGTGGATCGCAGCGTGATCTGGCAGGCCTATACGCCGCAGATGTTCCATCTGGGCGGCCTGCAACGCTCGCTCGCGGCGGCGCTGGAGGCCGGGGCGACGGTCACCGACGAGGCCTCGGCCATCGAGTGGGCAGGGCTTTCGCCGCGCCTGGTGGAAGGCCGCGCGGACAACCTGAAGATCACCCGGCCCGAGGACCTGCTCTGGCTCGAGCGGTGCTGGAAGGCTTGAACTCGCGGTCATGGCAGACAGGCCGGGGCCTGTCTGCCATATGCCCTCAGAAGCGATAGATCGCCGCGGCCCCGGTGGCGGTAGGCATGCGCTCCACCGGCACCACGACCACTTCGCCGCCTTGTTCCAGGGTCCAGATGGTCAGCTCGTCGAGCAGGTCCGGCGTGGTCATGCCGTCACCGTCCCCGGGAATCGCCTTGCCCCGGGCCTTGTCGGCCTGCCCGGGAATCTTGCGTTCGGCCTCCACCAGCAGGGTGGCGACCCGGCCTTGCTGGGTAGCTTCGCCGATGTCCTCCAGGCGATCCGAGCCCAGACCCTGGCCGTGGGAGGAGCCGAACTGCTCGAGCAGGCCCTCGAGGCGCTTGAGGTAGCGTGGCTGCATGACCAGCCAGCTCTTTTCACGCAGCTCGTTGGTGCTCAGCGCGCCCTGGCCGATCTCGATGCCTTCGGCCAGCAGCTGCTCGTTATGGCTGATACGGCGGAAGTGCGGCTGCTGCTCCGGCAGTGCGGCGAGGATCAGCGGCAGCCCCGAGGGTTTCGAGTGATGCTCGGCGATCGCCCGGTCGACCTCGCGGAAGAAACGGTCGCGGTCGCGATCGATCTCCGCCTGCTTGCCGCTGCCGCCGGCCTCGACCTGCATGGAGTCGCCGCGCTCGCCGGCGCGGCTGTAGCCCTGGACGAAGCCGCTCTGGCCCTTGTCGGTCATATCGCTGCCCAGCGCCTCGGTGAGGGTGCGCGGTACCGCCTCGTGCAGCTTCACTTCGTCGAGCGCATCGCGGTTGCCCTCGAACAGGTGCACCGAGTCGCGCGACAGGCAGAGGATCTGGTAGCGGTCGGCCGACTGGGCGATGCGCAGCAGCGGCTTGAGGTGCATGCGCTCGTTGGCCACGGCCAGCTCCGGCACGCTGCGCTGCAGACGATAGACCTCGAAGTAATCCTTCGCGGCGAACGCTGCCAGGCCGTCGAGGCTATGGTTCCAGAAGTCGTTGTCGTCGACCAGCGCATGGAATGGCTTGAGCAGCGACGGCACCTGTTCGCCGTGGCCCTGCTGCTTGAGGGCATCTTCCAGTTGCCGGACCAGATGCTTGAAGCGGATCGGGTCCTGCTGGCGTTCAGGGAAGCTGCGATGGGTGGGCTGGTAGAGCGACAGACACGGCCCTTCGCGCCGTGACAGCAGTTGGGAAAGGGTTTCGCGGTCGAGCAGGCGGTTCATGGGTGGCCTCCATCGAATTGGTGATTCGGTCCCTCGCAGTGGTGATTGATGGCGCTTTCTGTGGCCATCGTTGGCCGGTGGTCAGTGGCGATTGAATTTGTCGAGCGCATGGCTCAGGGCGTGATTGAGTTTCTCCGCGGCGCCGTTGATCGCCAGGTCCAGCGATTCGGCCTTGTGCGTGGCGGAAATCGGCTCGTGCCCCTTGACCCGCGCCTCCATCTGGCAGCGTTTGTCCTGCGGGCCGCTCTTGCCGCTGTTTTCGTCGTTGAGATGAACTTCGACCCGGGTCAACTGGCCATCGAAACGTTCCAGTTCGCTCTCCACGGTCGCCCTGATGCGTTCCTCCAGGCCGTTGGAAACGTCGACGCTGTGATTGCTGTTCACCAGAACCTGCATGGTGTCCTCCTGATTGAAGCGCTGCATACCCGTGCGCGAAGACGCGAAGGATATGCAGCTACAGAAGTTACGACGTGGCAAGCGGGGCTGGGTTCCGCCGCCTGCCGCCCCCTCGGACGCATGGTGCCGGGCTCGGTTCAGCGTTCCTCGCCGGCATATTCCGGGCAGCGCGCGAGCCCGGTCTTCAGCGCCTCGATCAGCAGGCGAACCTTGGGCAGCGGGTAGCGCCGCTGCGGATATATCGCCCAGACGGCGGTGTCCGGCGGCTGGTTGACTTCGAGCAGCGAGACCAGCTCGCCGCGGCGCAGCGGTTCCTGCACGTAGTAGTCCGGCAACTGGCACAGGCCGAAACCGCGCAGGGCGGCATCCAGCACGGCCTGGCCGCTGTTGCAGCGCCAGTTGCCGGTCGGTTTGAAGTGCTGCTCGCGACCGTCGACCTGGAATGCCCAGGTATCGCCCGTGCCGATCAGGCAGTTGTGCCGCGCCAGTTCCGACAGGGTGTGCGGGCGCCCGTAGCGCTCCAGGTAGGCCGGTGCGGCACACAGGTACATCGCCCGGGGCGCGATACGGCTGGCGACCAGCCGCGAGTCGCCGAGGCGGCCCAGACGAATCGCCAGGTCGTAGCCTTCCTGCACCAGGTCCAGGGTGCGGTTGGACAGCTCGATCTCGACCCGCAGTTGCGGGTGGCGAGCCATGAATTCGTTCACCAGCGGCACGATGAAGCGCTCGCCGTAGGCCACCGCGGCAGTCATGCGCAGCAGCCCGGTCGGCGCGGCATGCAGGTCGCTGATCGCCAGGAAGGCTTCGTCGCGCTCCTCGATCAGCCGCTGGCAGCGGGTGAAGAAGGTGTGCCCCGCCTCGGTCAGCGACACGCGGCGGGTGGTGCGGTAGAGCAGGCGTGCCTGCAGCCGTTCCTCGAGGCGGGCGACCTGGCGGCTGACGTGCGAGGACGATACGCGCAGGCGCTCGGCGGCGCGCATGAAGTTGCCACATTCGGCGACGGCGACGAATTCGTCGAGGCCTTCCCAGCGATTCATCGGGAGCTCCGGGAAAACGGCAGGCAGTGTCCAGTCATGTGTTGCCCCTGTAGGAGCGGGCATGCCCGCGAATATTCAGCGTGCAAAAGCGTCGCGGGCATGGCCCGCTCCTATCACTTCGAGGACGTCCATCCGCAACAGACAACTCAGGCATAGACAACTTGGGGGACTGGGAACGGTTGTGCGAAATGGTAGCGTATTGTTCCTCGGCAGCAATAATGTTTTCCCGAAACGCTCATTAAGCCAGTTGGAGAGTGAATTACACTTTCCGCTTTCCCTGACACACAACGAGAGTGATGCCATGACCATCAAGTCGCGCGCCGCGGTCGCCTTCGGCCCCAACCAGCCCCTGAAGATCGTGGAAGTGGACGTCGAGCCGCCCAAGGCCGGCGAAGTGCTGATCCGCATCGTCGCCACCGGCGTATGCCACACCGACGCCTACACGCTGTCGGGCGAGGATTCCGAAGGCGTCTTCCCGTGCATCCTCGGCCATGAGGGCGGCGGTATCGTCGAGGCGGTGGGCGAGGGCGTCACCTCGGTGGCCGTCGGTGACCATGTGATCCCGCTGTACACCGCCGAATGCCGCGAGTGCAAGTTCTGCAAGTCCGGCAAGACCAACCTGTGCAGCTCGGTGCGCGCCACCCAGGGCAAGGGCCTGATGCCGGACGGCACCAGCCGCTTCAGCTACAACGGCGAGCCGATCTATCACTACATGGGCTGCTCGACCTTCTCCGAGTACACCGTGCTGCCGGAAGTCTCGGTGGCGGTGATTCCCAAGGAGGCGCCGCTGGAGAAGGTCTGCCTGCTGGGTTGCGGCGTGACCACCGGTATCGGCGCGGTGCTCAACACGGCCAAGGTGGAAGAGGGCGCCACGGTCGCCATCTTCGGCCTGGGCGGCATCGGCCTGGCGGCGATCATCGGTGCCAAGATGGCCAAGGCCAGCCGGATCATCGCCATCGACATCAATCCGGGCAAGTTCGCCATCGCCGAGGAGCTGGGCGCCACCGACTTCGTCAATCCCAAGGAGCACGACAAGCCGATCCAGGAGGTGATCGTCGAGATGACCGACGGCGGCGTCGACTACAGCTTCGAGTGCGTCGGCAACGTGCAGCTGATGCGCGCGGCGCTGGAGTGCTGCCACAAGGGCTGGGGCGAGTCGACCATCATCGGCGTTGCCGGTGCCGGCCAGGAGATCAGCACCCGGCCGTTCCAGCTGGTCACCGGGCGCGTCTGGCGCGGTTCGGCCTTCGGCGGCGTCAAGGGGCGTACCGAACTGCCGGGCTACGTGGCGAAAGCGCAGAGTGGCGAGATCCCGCTGGATACCTTCATCACCCACAACCTGCCGCTGGAAAAGATCAACGAGGCCTTCGACCTGATGCACGAGGGCAAGAGCATCCGTACCGTCATCCACTATTGATCCGGAGGGTGGCTAACGCCGTCGCCAGACGGCTTATCCACCTCGGCAGGTGGAAAACGCTTCGCGGTTTTCCACCCTACGCGAGGCCTACCCATGACCCTTGAAAACCTTTCCTGTCAGAAAAGCTTCGGTGGCTGGCACAAGCGCTACCGGCATCGTTCGCGCAGCCTGAACTGCGACATGGTCTTCGCCGTGTACCTGCCGCCGCAGGCCGAGCAGGGCGAGCAGCTGCCGGTGCTGTACTGGCTGTCCGGGCTGACCTGCACGGACGAGAACTTCATGCAGAAGGCCGGCGCCCATCGCCTGGCGGCGGAGCTCGGCCTGATCATCGTGGCGCCGGATACTAGCCCGCGCGGCGCCGGCGTGCCGGACGACCCCGAGGGTGCCTGGGACTTCGGCCTGGGCGCGGGGTTCTACCTCAACGCTACCGAACAGCCCTGGGCGCAGCACTACCGCATGTACGACTACGTGGTGGACGAACTGCCGGCGCTGATCGAGGCGAATTTCCCGGTGTCCGACAGGCGCGGCATCAGCGGGCACTCCATGGGCGGTCACGGCGCGTTGATCTGCGCGCTGAAGAACCCGGGCCGTTACCGGTCGCTGTCGGCCTTCGCGCCGATCGTCAATCCGCTGAACTGCCCGTGGGGCGAGAAGGCCTTCACCCACTACCTGGGCGCGGACCGTTCGCGCTGGCGCGAGTGGGACGCCTGCACGCTGATCGCCGAGGCTGGCGAGAAACTGCCGATCCTGGTGGACCAGGGCGATCGCGACGACTTCATGGTCAGCCAGTTGAAGCCCGAGGCGCTGGAGGCGGCAGCCAGGGCGGCCGATCACCCGCTGACGCTGCGCATCCAGCCCGGCTACGACCATAGCTACTACTTCATCTCCAGCTTCATCGATGACCACCTGCGCCATCACGCCGCGGCGTTGAAGGTGTAGGGTGGATGACGGCGTAGCCTCATCCACGCGTCTGGTTCGCCGGCGACTGTGCTGGCCGGGACGTTTGCTTGATGCGCCGGCCGCGTGGAAAACGCTTTGCGGTTTTCCGCCCTACGAGGCCGCATACCGTGGCGTTGGAGGTGTAGGGTGGATGACGGCGAAGCCTCATCCACGCGCCTGGTTCGCCGGCGAATGTGCTGGCCGGGACGTTTGCTTGATGCGCTGGCCGCGTGGAAAACGCTTTGCGGTTTTCCACCCTACGAGGCTGCATACCGCGGCGTTGGAGGCGTAGGGTGGATGACGGCGCAGCCTCATCCACACGTCTGTTTCGCCGGCTACTGTGCTGGCTGGGGCGTTTGCTTGATGCGCTGGCCGCGTGGAAAACGCTTTGCGGTTTTCCACCCTACGAGGCCGCATACCGCGGCGTTGAGGGCGTAGGGTGGATGACGGCGTAGCCTCATCCACGCGTCTGGTTCGCCGGCGAATATGCTGGCCGGGACGTTTGCTTGATGCGCCGGCCGCGTGGAAAACGCTTTGCGGTTTTCCACCCTACGAGGCCGCATACCGTGGCGTTGAGGGCGTAGGGTGGATGACGGCGTAGCCTCATCCATGCGTCTACCGCCAGGAACGACCGTCACAAAAAAGGCCCGGCCGGAGTTCCCGGTCGGGCCTTTCCATCGCCAGGAGCTAGAGCGACGGATAATCGGTGTAGCCTTCGGCACCTTGGGCGTAGAACAGTTCGGGCCTGGGCTCGTTCAGCGGAGCATTCCGGCGCAGCCGCTCGACCAGGTCCGGGTTGGCGATGAAGGGAATGCCGAACGCCACCGCATCGGCCTTGCCTTCGGCCAGCCAGGCGTTGGCCTGTTCCCCGGTGAAGCGCTCGTTGGCGATATAGACGCCGCCGAAAATCTGCTTCAACTGCGGACCGAGGCTGTCCTCGCCGGCCTTCTCGCGGGTGCAGATGAAGGCGATGCCGCGCTTGCCCAGTTCGCGGGCGACGTAGCCGAAGGTCTCCGCGCGGTTGGAATCGCCCATATCATGGGAGTCGGCACGCGGCGCCAGATGCATGCCGACGCGGCCGGTGCCCCAGACCGAGATAGCGGCATCGGTCACTTCCAGCAGCAACCGTGCGCGGTTCTCCAGCGAGCCGCCGTATTGATCGCTGCGCTGGTTGGTGCTGTCCTGCAGGAACTGGTCGAGCAGGTAGCCGTTGGCGCCATGGATCTCCACACCGTCGAAACCGGCTTCCTTGGCGTTCTCGGCCCCCTTGCGGTAGGCCTCGACGATGCCGGGGATTTCCTCGGTCTGCAATGCGCGCGGCGTCTCGTAGTCCTTCATCGGCCGCACCAGGCTGACATGCCCGGCCGGCTTGATGGCGCTGGGCGCGACCGGCAGCTGGCCGTCGAGGTAGAGCGGATCGGAGATGCGTCCGACGTGCCAGAGCTGCAGGACGATCTTGCCGCCCTTGGCGTGCACGGCATCGGTGATCTTCTTCCAGCCCTGCACCTGCTCGGCGGACCAGATGCCGGGCGTGTCCGGATAACCGACGCCCATCGGTGTCACCGAGGTGGCTTCGCTGATGATCAGGCCGGCATCGGCGCGCTGGCTGTAGTACTCGACCATCAGCTCGCCGGGCACGCGGCCGGGCTCGGCGCGGCAGCGGGTCAGGGGCGCCATGATGATGCGGTTGTTCAGTTCCAGGTCGCCGATCCTGATCGGGTCGAAGAGTGTGGGCATAGCCGTGCTGCTCCTGTACGCGAGGGTGGTTCGATAAAACGGTCAGAGATTCTGGCCGATACGCTCGACGAAGGCCTGGATGGCCTCGTCGTTGCGCTTGAAGAAGTGCCACTGGCCAACCTTCCGGCTGCTGATCAGCCCGGCTTTCTGCAGGGTGGCCAGGTGCGCCGATACCGTCGATTGCGAGAGGCCCGCGCGCTGGTCGATCTGCCCGGCGCAGACACCGTTCTCCAGCGAGTGGTGCTGCTCGGCGAAGTAGCGCTGCGGCTCCTTGAGCCAGCGCAGGATGTCGCGGCGCAGGGGATGGGCGAGCGCCTTGATGATGTCGTCGAAATCGTCGGGCATGGGCTGTTTCGCAGTCGTATATCGGAATGAGGCGAACTATATATCGGAATAAAACGATATGTGATCGATTCGTCTGATGGTGCCTATCGCCGCTATCGATGATGAAGCGCCCGCGCTGCGGCTGTTCGCTCCTGTAGAATCGCCACCTGAGTTTTCCAGGGTGTTCTTTCTATGCGTATCGGCCATGGCTTCGACGTGCACCGCTTCGGCGAGGGCGATTTCATCACGCTCGGCGGCGTGCGAATTCCACACAGGTTCGGGCTGCTGGCCCATTCCGACGGTGATGTGCTGCTGCATGCGCTGAGCGATGCGCTGCTCGGCGCCGCGGCGCTGGGCGACATCGGCAAGCACTTCCCCGACACCGACCCGCAGTTCAAGGGGGCCGACAGCCGCGTGCTGCTGCGCCACGTACTCGAGCAGGTGAAGGCCAAGGGCTGGAAGGTCGGCAACGTCGACGCCACCATCGTCGCCCAGGCGCCGAAGATGGCGCCGCACATCGAGCGCATGCGCGCGCTGATTGCCAAGGACCTGCAGGTCGAGATGGACCAGGTCAACGTCAAGGCCACCACCACCGAGAAGCTCGGCTTCGCCGGGCGCGAGGAGGGGATCGCGGTGCATGCGGTCGCCTTGCTGGTTCACGCATGAACGAGGCGCAGCTGCTCGGGCCGCGTGCCCATGGCGAGCCCTGCGGTAGCGCGGTACTGAAGGCCGTCGCCGAGGATTTCCAGGTCGACGAGGTACTCGACATCCCGCTGTCCGGCGAGGGCGAACACCTGTGGTTGTGGGTGGAAAAGCGCAACCTGAATACCGAGGAGGCCGCCAGGCGCATCGCCCGCGCCGCCGGGGTGCCGCTGAAGATGATCAGCTACGCCGGGCTGAAGGACCGCCAGGCGCTGACCCGGCAGTGGTTCAGCCTGCACCTGCCGGGTAAGGCCGATCCGGACCTGGCGGCGGCGGAGAACGAAAGCCTGGCGATCCTCCAGCGCACGCGCCACCAGCGCAAGCTGCAGCGTGGCGCGCATTCGGCCAACGGTTTCACCCTGCGCCTGACTGAGCTGCGTGGCGAGCAGGCCGCGCTCGATGCCCGACTGGAGCGGATCAAGGCCCGCGGCGTGCCCAACTACTTCGGCCTGCAGCGCTTCGGTCACGAGGGCGGCAACCTGCACGGCGCCCGCGACTTCGCCGCCCGAGGGGAACTGCCGCTGCAGCGCAACCTGCGCTCGCGGCTGCTCTCGGCCGGGCGCAGTTACCTGTTCAACCGGGTCCTGGCCGAGCGGGTCGCCGAGGCGAGCTGGGATCGGGCGCAGGTGGGCGACCTGCTCGCCTTCACCGACAGCCGCAGCTTTTTCCCGGCAGGCGAGGCCGAGTGCAGCGACCCGCGGCTGGCGATTCTCGACCTGCACCCCACCGGCCCGTTGTGGGGCAGTGGCGAGTCGCCGGCAGGCGGCGGAATCCAGGCGCTGGAGCAGCGTGTCGCCGCTGCCGAGCCGGCAATCGCCAATTGGCTGGCGCAAGCCGGCATGAAGCACGAACGGCGCATTCTTCGCCTCCCCATCGGCGGTTTGTCATGGCATTATCCCGAGCCTGACATTCTGCAACTGGAATTCGTCCTGCCGACCGGATGCTTCGCCACCGCAGTGGTGCGCGAGCTGGTCAGCCTGGCAGGGCAGACGGACATCTGATGCGTATTCTGATCGCCAACGACGACGGGGTGTATGCACCCGGGCTCGCCGCGCTTTACGACGCGCTGGCCGATTATGCCGAGTGCAAGGTGGTAGCCCCGATCCAGGACATGAGCGGCGCCAGCAGCGCGCTCACCCTGGACCGCCCGCTGCATCCGGTGAGCATGCCCAACGGTTTCATCGGCCTGAACGGCTCGCCCACCGATTGCGTGCACCTGGGACTCAATGGCCTGCTCGACGACACCCCGGACATGGTGGTCTCGGGAATCAACCTCGGTGCCAACCTGGGCGACGACGTGCTCTATTCCGGCACGGTCGCCGCCGCCATCGAGGGGCGTTTCACCGGCCTTCCCGCCTTTGCCTTCTCGCTGATCTCGCGCTCGCCGGAGAACCTGCCGACGGCCGCCTACATCGCCCGCACGCTGGTGGAGAAGCACGATCAGCTCGACCTGCCGCCGCGCACCGTGCTCAGCGTGAATGTGCCGAACCTGCCGCTGGACCACATCCGCGGCATCCAGCTCACCCGCCTGGGGCATCGCAGCCGGGCCAAGCCGCCGGTCAAGCAGGCCAACCCGCGCGGCAAGGAGGGCTACTGGATCTCGGTCGCCGGCGACGTCGAGGATGGCGGCCCGGGCACCGACTTCCACGCCGTCATGCAGGGTTACGTGTCGATCACGCCGCTGCAGCTGGACCGGACCTTCCATGAGGCCTTCAAGGGCCTCGAAAGCTGGCTGGAGAATGTGCTGTGAACCATCGCGGACAAGACAGCCTGTTGCTCCACGGCTCCGGCATGACATCCCAGCGCACGCGCGATCGCCTGATCCAGCGGCTCTACGAGGAGGGGCTGTCCAATCCCCACGTGCTCGAGGTGATTCGCCGCACGCCGCGCCACCTGTTCGTCGACGAGGCCCTGGCGCATCGGGCCTACGAGGACACCGCGCTGCCCATCGGCCACAACCAGACGATTTCCCAGCCGTTCATGGTCGCCCGCATGAGCGAGCTGCTGCTGGCCGACGGCCCGCTGGACAAGGTGCTGGAGATCGGTACTGGCTCGGGCTACCAGACCGCCGTGCTGGCGCAACTGGTCGAGCGGGTGTTCTCGGTCGAGCGCATCCAGGCGCTACAGGACCGTGCCAAGGAGCGCCTGGCCGAACTCAAGCTGCGTAATGTGGTCTTTCGCTGGGGCGATGGTTGGGAGGGTTGGCCGGCACTGGCGCCCTACAACGGCATCATCGTCACCGCGGCGGCCGCCGACGTGCCGCAGGCCCTGCTCGAACAACTGGCGCCCGGTGGGCGCCTGGTGATTCCGGTGGGTGCCGGCGAAGTCCAGCAACTGATGCTGATCATTCGAGAGGAAAACGGCTTTTCCCGCCATCTTCTGGATACCGTACGTTTCGTGCCGCTGCTCAATGGACCCGTAGTTTGATCATTCAGCGGAAGGAAACATGAAGAGCGCTTTGTTGTTGTATGCCAAGGGTATGGCCATGGGGGCGGCGGATGTGGTGCCCGGCGTGTCGGGCGGCACGGTAGCCTTCATCACCGGTATCTATGACGAGCTGCTGCGCTCGATCAGCGCGGTGCCCTATGCCGTCGCTCCGCTGCTGCGCGGCCGCGTTGCCGAGGCCTGGAAGACCGCCAACGCGACCTTCCTGCTGGTTCTCTTCGCGGGCATCCTCACCAGCGTCTTCACCCTGGCCAGGCTAATAACCTATCTGCTGGAGCATCATCCGATCCCGGTATGGTCGTTCTTTTTCGGCCTGATCCTGGTCTCGGTGCATCTGGTCGGCAAGGAAATCCAGCGCCGCAACCTGTCGCGAATCCTCAGTTTCTGCCTGGGCATCGGCTTCGCCTACTGGATCACCGTGGCCGCGCCCATGCAGTGGAGCAGCGGTGGGCTGAGCCTGTTCCTGGCCGGTGCCATCGCGATCTGCGCGATGATCCTGCCGGGGATTTCCGGCAGCTTCATCCTGGTATTGCTGGGGCTCTATCCGGTGGTGCTGGGCGCGGTCAAGAATCTCGACGTCGGCGTGCTGATGACCTTCGCCGCCGGCTGCCTGCTCGGCCTGCTGAGTTTCGCCAAGCTGCTCAGCTGGATGCTCAAGCACTGGCGCGACCTGACCCTGGCGTTCCTCACCGGGCTCATGCTCGGCTCGCTGAACAAGGTCTGGCCCTGGAAGGAAACCCTCACCTGGCAGACCAACTCGCACGGCGAACGGACCCCTCTGCTGCAGCAGAACCTGCTGCCCGCCACCTACGGCGACCTAACCGGGCATGATCCCCAGTTGCTGATGGCTATCCTGTTGGCTATCGGCGGTATCGTGCTGGTGCTCGGCCTCGAGTGGTTCGCCGGTCGGCGTCAGCCGGTGGCGGAAAGCGTCTGAACGGACTTTTTATGAAAGGGAGCGGGCATTGAGGCTCACAGCCATTCAGCGGTGGATTCGCGATCCTCTGGTCCGTTCGTTCCTGGGCGTCATGCTGATCGGCTCGACGCTTCTCGGTTGCGCATCCGCTCCGCCGGGGGGCGTGCAGGTCGTCGATCGCAACAATCGCGACCGTGTCACCAGCGGCCATTACATCGTCCGCCGTGGCGATACGCTCTGGTCGATCGCCTTCCGCTTCGGCTGGGACTGGCGTGAGCTGGCCCGGGTGAATGGCATCCGGCCGCCGCACGTCATCTATCCTGGCCAGCGGATCAGCTTCGACGGACGTGCAGCACCTTCCGTCGCCACCGCACCGCGCCCTGTCGCCCCGGCGCCGGCAGCACCGAAACCCGCGCCTTCGACGCCTGTGGTGGTCGCCACCCCGGTGCCACGGCAACCCAGCATCAGCACCGCACCCAGCCAGCCGGCGACCACGCCGGTGACGCCGGTCACCCGCTCGGCAAGCGGCTGGGCATGGCCGGCGAACGGCACGATCATCGGGCGTTTTTCCTCAAACGGCAGTTTGAATAAAGGAATTGATATCGCCGGGGAATTAGGACAGCCTGTCTTAGCTGCTTCTGATGGGACTGTTGTGTACGCCGGTAGTGGATTACGGGGTTACGGCGAACTTGTAATCATCAAGCACAGCGATACCTATGTAAGCGCCTACGGTCACAACCGCAGGCTGCTGGTGCGGGAGGGCCAACAAGTCAAGGCTGGGCAAGGCATTGCCGAGATGGGATCGACGGGAACCGACCGGGTGAAGCTGCATTTCGAAATTCGTCGCCAGGGAAAACCCGTAGACCCCCTGCAATATCTGCCGAGACGTTGACCTGACGCCCGCCTGTTCCGGCACTGGGATGGGCTCGAGTATTGCCAAGGATTGCGTGCTGCCCGAGCCTGTTGTCGAACTCAGAACAGGACAACAATAAATGGCACTCGAAAAAGAAGCGCTGGAGTTTGACGTCGACGATGCGGTTCTGCTCATGGAACCGGCCACAGCATTCGACCGCGCCAGCGATACGCACCGGCCTTCGGCTGCTGGCAAGGCCAAGCAACACAAGTTCATCGACTACAACCGGGCGCTCGATGCGACCCAGTTGTACCTCAACGAAATCGGTTTCTCCCCCCTCCTGACTCCCGAAGAAGAAGTGCACTTCGCCCGCCTGGCGCAAAAGGGTGATCCGGCGGGGCGCAAGCGCATGATCGAGAGCAACCTGCGCCTGGTGGTGAAGATCGCACGGCGCTACGTCAACCGCGGTCTGTCGCTGCTCGATCTGGTCGAGGAAGGCAACCTCGGCCTGATTCGTGCGGTGGAGAAGTTCGATCCCGAGCGTGGCTTCCGTTTTTCCACCTATGCCACCTGGTGGATTCGCCAGACCATCGAACGGGCGATCATGAACCAGACCCGCACGATTCGCCTGCCGATCCATGTGGTCAAGGAATTGAACGTCTACCTGCGCGCTGCGCGTGAGTTGACGCAGAAGCTCGATCACGAGCCCAGCCCGGAAGAGATCGCCAACCTGCTGGAAAAGCCGGTGGGGGAAGTCAAGCGCATGCTCGGCCTGAACGAGCGGGTGACTTCGGTGGACGTCTCCCTCGGGCCGGATACCGACAAGACCCTGCTCGACACCCTGACCGACGAAAAACCGACCGATCCCTGCGAATTGCTGCTCGATGACGATCTTTCGGCGAGTATCGATCAATGGTTGTCCGATCTCACCGAGAAGCAGCGGGAAGTGGTCATTCGCCGCTTCGGCCTGCGGGGCCATGAGGCGTGCACCCTGGAAGAAGTTGGCCAGGAGATCGGATTGACTCGCGAGCGCGTCCGGCAGATTCAGGTGGAAGCGCTTCGACGCCTGCGGGAAATCCTGGAGCGCAATGGGCTGTCGAGCGACGCCTTGTTCCAGTAGCGCTTGCGGCCTGGCCGTGCCAGGCCCGGAAGGGCGCGCCGTTCTGATCCCGTCGGGCCGAGGGCGGTTTGCGCCCCCTCGGCCCTGTACGTTGTCCAACCGCTGCCGTCCTGGCGGCCTTCAGCCCATCGAGCTAATGCCCGGATAGCTGTTTTTCCGGTTTGTCTCTATCCCTTGTAAGCATTTGCTTACAAAACCTGTAAGAAAAGTATGTGAAAAGGCCGATCGAATCGCCCGATCATCCATGTATGTAAGTATAAGTTGTTGATTTTAAATGACTTATTTTTGGTGATGGACGATGAAAATCCGACGCTGTGGATTTTTCCCCGGTTGCCGCAGTCGTCGGGATCATTAATATCGCGCTCGTACTTAAGGACAAGTACAGGCCTTCATGGATGAGGGTCAGGAACCATCGCTGGAAGCGATGTCATCAGGACGATGAGCAGGACGTAAAGGAGCATGGAAGGAGGCGGGCGGGGATCAACTCCCGCCCCTTTTTTTTTTGCCCGCAGCAAAGTGCTCGTTGAACCGCAATGCACGTTCATGGCCTAAGTTCCCACAGCCATCCAGCGGGAGCACAGCGAATGAGCGGCAAAGAGCAGAACGGCCAGCCCGCCGAAGATCGGGACGACGTGGTCCGGCGTCCCGAAGACGCCGACGAGGATCAGCTCGACGAGGCGCTGGAAGAGACTTTTCCCGCCAGCGACCCGATCTCGCCTTGAGCGCTTCTACCGTTGCGCGTGGTCGCTTGCACAGTGGGGCGCGGTACGCTCCAGCAGTGCGGGCATGATCCGCTCGCGCAGCAGCGGTGCCAGATCATCGCGTGTCGGAGTGCTCAGCTCCAGCCAATCCAGTTCCTCGAGTTCCGCCTGAGCATGCACGGCGTGGGGGAGCCGCGCCATGAACACGTCGGCCTGCACCCAGTGCCCCGGCTCGTTGGCGGCGGGCGCCTGATAATGTCCCAACGGCTCGAAGTCGCCTTCGCCAAGGCGCAGGTGCAGCTCCTCGTCGAGTTCCCGCATGAGCGTTTGCAGTGGGCTTTCGCCCGTTTCCGCCTTGCCACCGGGCAGCATGAAGAAGCGGCTGCCGCGCTTGCGCACGACCAGGATGCGTCCACTCTCGTCGAACAGGCAGGCAATGGCGATAGTCAGGGTCGGTCTGGGCATGGGGGTATCCGGCGGTCGTTGAGCAGGGCGATCAATGTCTTGGTTCGCTGGTAGCGGGCCAGGCGGTCGGCCAGGGTTTCCGGTAACCGCTCGGTGGGAAAGAAGCCCAGCCTGGCATAGAACTCCCGCAGTCGTGGCTGGCAGAACAGCCAGACCGGCCCTTCGACCGAGGCCAGGGCTTCACGAACCAGCCGGGCGCCGATTCCCCGGTTCCGCTCGGGCGGAGCCACCAGCAAGCCGGTCAGGAAATGCCCCTGTTCGACGGGTGTCAGGCAGAGCCCGGCATGAATCTCGCTGCGCCGGGCGACCCAGCATTTCGCATCCGGGTGCACGCGGTTACGGCTGTTGTGGCTGCGGTAGAACCTGATCAGCAAGGGGACCAGCGGCGAGGGGGAGCGGCTGATAGTCGAGGGCTGGCATGTCGTTCGGTCGTTCTCGGGGCCGAATAGTCTAGCGTCTGTTGTGCAGCGCCGAAATCGGCGTGTTCTCGCCCGCACATGGCATTCAAGGGGCTCATCGCAACAACGACCGGGATGACAGGATGCTGGATCTACTGATGGTACTGGCCTTCGTCCTCTACGGGCTTTGCGCCGGTATGCGGGCGCGCGGCAAGGCTTCGCAGAGCCTGCACGAATACTTTCTCGCCGGGCGCACGATCAAGGGGTGGCGCGCCGGAGTCTCGATGGCCGCCACCCAGTTCGCCGCCGATACGCCGTTGCTGGTCAGCGGGTTGGTGGCCACCGCCGGCGTATTCGCCTTGTGGCGATTGTGGATATACGGGCTGGCCTTTCTGATGCTGGCCTGGGTCTTCGCTTCCGGTTGGCGTCGTGCCGGTGTACTCACCGATGCCGAACTGACGCGGGTGCGCTACAGCGGTCCGGCCGTCGTACCGCTGCGCCTGTTCAAGGCGCTCTACTACGGCACGGTAATCAACTGCGTAGTGCTGGCGATGGTGCTGGTGGCGGCGATCCGCATCGCGGAAGTGTTCCTGCCCTGGCACACCTGGCTGCCCAGCGGCTTCTACCAGGTCATTCTCGGTGTGGTGGAGGCCAGCGGTCTTCGCCTGGGCGAGAGCATCGGTGGGCTCGACCGGGCGACCGCCACCACCAACAACCTGATCTCGATCGTGCTGATTCTGGCGTTCACGGGGATGTATTCGATCACCGGAGGGCTGCGGGCCGTGGTACAGACCGATGTGCTGCAGTTGAGCGTGGCGATGCTGGGGACCCTGGCCTACGCCTGGTTCGTGGTCGATGCCGCCGGCGGGCTGGCAGGCCTGACCGACCGGCTCGTCGAACTGTACGGTGCCCAGCGGGCGGACCAGCTGTTGTCCTTCGCCCCGAGCGGTGTCGGCGATGCCCTCATGCCTTTTCTGCTCATCGTTGGCCTGCAGTGGTTGTTCCAGATGAATGCCGACGGTACCGGTTACCTGGCTCAGCGCTGCATGGCTTGCCCCACGGACCGCCAGGCGCGGATCGCCGGGCTGGTCTTCACCTGGGTGCAGGTCCTCCTGCGCAGCCTGTTGTGGCTGGCGATCGCCATCGGCCTGCTGGTGCTTTATCCGTTCAGTCCGGAAGAAGCCGGCGGTGCCGGCTTCACCGCCGCGCGCGAGGCGCTGTTCGTGACCGGTATCGATGCCTTGCTACCGCCTGGAGCGCGGGGGTTGATGCTGATCGGGTTGCTGGCGGCGCTGGCCTCGACGGTGGATACCCACCTCAATTGGGGGGCGTCCTACTGGAGCAACGATGTGTATGCCGGCGTCGTGGCGCCCAGGCTGCTCAAGCGCAAGCCCAGGAACGAGGAGCTGGTGCGGGTGGCGCGCTTGTCCAATGTGTTGATCTTGCTGATCGCCATGTTCATCATGGCCAACCTGGGTTCGATCCAGACGGCCTGGTTCGTCTCCCTGCTGTTCGGTGCGGGAATGGGCTCGGTGCTGGTGCTGCGCTGGTTGTGGGAGAGGATCAATCTCTACTCCGAGCTGGCCGCCATGGTGGCGTCGCTGGTCACGGCACCGTTGCTGCTGCATATGCTCGGCACCGGGCCGGCCCAGGAGTGGATACGCCTGGGCATCATGTCACTGGTGACCTGCACGGCGGCGATCCTGGTCAGTTTCGTCACGCCGGCGACCGACGAGCGAACCCTCGACCGGTTTTACCGGCGCGTTCGTCCGTTCGGCTTCTGGGGGCGCACTGCCGTGCGTTGTGGCGTGGCGCCGAGCGCTTCGTTGAAGGCGCTCGGTCGCCGGCTGCTCGCCGTGGCGATCACTGCGCTGTCCCTTTACGCACTGCTGTTCGGTATGGGCCGCTTGCTGTTCCCACACCCGGATGGCGAGTCCTGGCCGGCCTGGAGCTGCATCGTGCTGGGGATGGCGCTGGTGCCGGTGTGGCTCTACCTGGCATTGAGTGATCGTTTCGATGATCCAGACGAACTCCATGCACCAGCGGGAAAGTAAAGGCGCAATGCGAGCCGCCAATTTTTGAAGATCGGAAACAGTCAGGAACCGGATGTGAATAATGCCAGCGTTTCGCTTGTTTGTTGGGGTGGTCTCGCTTGCTCTGGTTAATATCAAAATGATTCCAGGTGCATAACTCAAGTTGAATCATTCGATTAGAGGATTCTCTTCGGTTTTTTGTTAAATATGTGTCATTCGTCGATTTGTCGAGGAAAAGATTCGGTTTGCATGCTTGGCTCAATGTACGCAGTGCGTTCTGGTGTTTGCGTAAATCCAACAAGCAGAACAAGAGGTGCCGTCATGAACCGATTCTTGAAAACTTCCCTGATGGTCGCAGCCATGTTTCCGGCCGTTGCGGGCGCCGCTCCCATGGCCGGTGATCGTGAAATTACCTTGGGTGGTGCAGGAAGCAGTGACAAGGACTTCGACGATACTGTGTTCTCCGTTCAGGGTAGCTGGGGTAAATACCTTTCCGAGTCATCCCTGTGGGGTGTCCGGCAAACCATAAACGTGCGTGATGCGGAGGATGAAAGTACCAAGTTCGACGGATCGACACGGGTGTTCTACGACTATCACTTCGGCACCGGCAATGCCCGTCCCTTCATTGGCGCCAGCGTTGGCGGGGTCTATGGCGACCGGGTGGACGACACGTTCATGGCGGGGCCGGAAGTGGGACTCAAATACTGGGTTCAGGACAAGACGTTCATTACCGCAATGGCCGAATATCAGTTCCTGTTCAAAAGTGGCAGTGATGCCCAGGACCGTTACGATGACGGTGTATTCCTCTATAGCATCGGTATCGGTTTCAACTACTGATGCGGCACGCGGCGCGATACCGTATTGGTATCGTGCCGCATCGCTCGGAACTTCCGCCTTTATCGTTTCGCTTGTTTGATATGGCTTCGCTTGTTTCATCTGCCTGCATGGGGATGGAAGCGATGCGTGTTGTTTTTCTATAGCTCAGCCTTCCACCAGTTGCTGAAGAAAGTTCTTCAGTGCCAGCCCGGGTTCGTCGTCTTCCGAAGCGATCATACGGATGCCCCATTGGCTGAGAACTTCTTCCTGTACCGGATTCGGTTTGTGCGAGAACACATAGGAAATAGGCCGGACGCCGAGCGCTTCATGTTCGTTCCAGATTTTCGACAGCTTGTGGAAAAGTAGACGGATGTTGGTATCCGAAAGGCTGTAGCCAATGAACAGTACGGCCTTGCTCAGCGTATCGGCACGCAGTTTGATATCCAGCGGTGTCTCGAACTGCAGCCGCTGGTAGTAGCTGGTTTCGTCCAGCACGATCGAGGCGTCGTCGTCGAAATCGCCATGGAACTTGACGATCTGCCGCATGCCGTCGTGGGCCTTGGTCAGGTCGCTGGCATTGGCGATCTTCACGTACTCGACGCCATAGGCATCGTGCGCGTATTCCAGCCAACGGTCGTAATTGGTGGTATAGATGGCCGGGAAACGGCCATGGACGATCAGGCGGTGAATCTCCGAGTCGCGTATCTCGATGTCCCTGTGCCATTCGCGGTCCATCCAGCTGCGCAACGGGCCGATATTGCCCTTCTTGATCCGGTAGTACTCGGCCAGGGCGAGAAAATTGCCATAGGTATTGAACACTTCCGGATCGTACCCAAGCTGCGTGGCGATTTCGTCGATCAGTTCCTTCCAGGGCGGCAGCCCGATATTGGCGGACACGCCGGAGCCGACGAAGAGGATCAGGCGATTGTTGCGGTAGGCATCTTTCAGCAGGTCCATGACCGTTCAGGGCTCCCTGAGGAAGCTGACGAAGGCGTCGAGGGCATGTCTGCGCATGGACAGGCCGTTCTTCTGTTCGCCGAGTTCGGCGAACGTGCGGCTCTGTCCGTCGGGAATGAACACATCATCCCATTCGAAGCCACCGTGGCCGGTCGGCTTCGGCGAAATCCTGCCGGCGACCACCCCTTCGAAGAAGTGCCGCTTGCGCCCGTCGCAATAGCCGATCAGCGTCTTCGCCTCGGCTGTCGGGTCATCCAGCCGGCTGATCAGCTCGGAGAATCGTTCGGGTTGCAACCGGTCCCAGAAGATCTGGGTCAGGCCGCCGGGAAAACCGTTGAGGCTGTTGATGAACAGCCCGGTATGCTCGACGAACACCGGTTTGCCGATCAGCTTGAACGCAGCCAGTAGCTTGTCGCTGACCAGTTGTTGCAGGTCTTCGGTGCGCAGTTCTTCGATGCGTATCGGGAAGGGCAGGACCTCGATGCCGCTGGGTTCGAGAATCTCCCGGACTTCGCGGATCTTCTGCTGGTTGATGGAGGCGAAGCGGATCTTCATGCTGCACCTGCCTCTGGAGCGCCATGCTGCGTTGCTATTTTTGACGCAGACGACATCGGTCGGTTCTGGATGGACAGCCAAATACCGGAAAAGAGGAGGGCGACGCATGCGCCTGTGGTCATTGCATCCACGCTATCTCGATGCCAAGGGGCTGGTCGCGCTCTGGCGCGAGGGGCTGCTGGCGCAGGCGGTGCTGTGCGGGCAGACCCGCGGCTACCGCCGGCATCCGCAGCTGCGGCGCTTTGCGCAATGCGTCGAACCAGCCGCCCAGGTCGCGGGCTACCTGCAGGCCGTGCATGCCGAAGCGCTGCGGCGTGGATATCGCTTCGATGCGCAGAAGATCGGTATCGCCGCCAGGCTCGAGCCGATGTCGGTTAGCCGTGGGCAGCTGGAGTACGAGCGCACGCACCTGATGGCCAAACTGGCGGTACGCCAGCCAGCGTTGCTCGACGCGCTGCAGGCCGAAGACTGCCCGCTACCGCACCCGCTGTTCCAGCTCGTCGAAGGGCCGGTAGAGCCTTGGGAAGTGCTGAGCGGAGGCTGATCAGCCCTGGCGGCCTTGCGCAGGACACATGGACTGCACCATGCGGATGCGCTCGGCGGGTACTTTCAACTGGCGCAGCAGGTATTCGGCGAACTCGGCGGAGTAGGGCTGGCGGGCGATGGCCTGTTCCATGCAATACAGCCACGCATCCCGCTCGGCTTCGCCGACGCTCCAGCGGGTATGAAACTGCGGAATATGGATGCTGCCGTACTTCTCGGCGTAGCGGCGCGGCCCACCCAGCCAGCCGCTGAGAAAACTGGCGAGCTTCTCGCGGGCCAGTTCCAGTTGCTCGGGGTACATGCGCCGTATCGTCGCAGCTCGCGGGTCTTCGTCCATCACCCGATAGAATTCCGCCACCAGACGCTCCAGCCCCTCCTGGCCTCCGGCCGCCTGGAACGAAGCGTCAGCTGTACCGAATGCGGGCGTTTCGTTGACGGTCATCCTGGCGCGCCTCCTGATCCAGAGTGGGGCAGGCGGGCGCCTGCGGGGGCGAAATGATGCTCGCTCGACCAGCTCAAGACAAGGGCGGGCAGCACCCGCGGCGACTGCGAGCTGGTCTATGCTGAAACGACACAATGACGGAGATGGAACATGCGCAAAGTTCTGGTTGCATTCGATGGGTCGGAAAACGCCAAGCGGGCCCTGCAATATGTCATCGATTTCGCCCGTGATGCCGGGCTGGCAATGGACGTCCACGTGCTCAATGCGCAGCACGAGCCGATCATCTACGGCGAATATGTCACCGCAGCGATGATCGACGAACTCAACAAGGGCCTGGAGACCAAGGCACAGGGCATCCTCGCCGAAGCAGCGGCAATGCTGCAGGGCAGTGGCCTCACCTATGAAACGCACTCGGTACTGGGCAACGTCGCCGAGCAGATCAACGATGCGGTCAAACGCCTGGGGTGCGACACCGTGGTGATGGGTACTCGCGGCCTTGGCAGCTTCACCGGGCTGCTGTTGGGCTCGGTGGCGAACCGGGTGATCCACGAGGTATCGGTCCCGGTTCTGCTGGTCAAGTAAGCGGCCGCAATGCGCGCTGCCTGGTCAGCCCTGCTTGCCCTTGAGCAGGTCGGCCAGGTTGGCGAAGGCCTTGAAGGTTTCCTTCGGCCCCAGATCGCTGCCAGGCCGGGCTTCGGCCTGGTACTGGTTGTCGGTATAGCGGGAATGCTCGTTGTCGTGGCAGTACAGGCAAAGCAGCTCCCAGTTGGAGCCGTCCTCCGGGTTGTTGTCGTGGTTGTGGTCCTTGTGGTGGACCGTCAGCTCGCTGAGGCGCTTGCCCGAGAACTCCCGCGCGCAACGCCCGCAGATCCATGGGTACATCTTCAGCGCTTTTTCCCGGTAGCCCTGCTCGCGCTGGCTATAGGGCGTGGTGGGCTTGTCGTTGCTCATCGTTCACCTGCTCGTCGGGTGCCTTTCTCGACACAACTATAGACGCCGAGATTCAGCCGGCCAGGCCGACATAGACGTTCTGCACGTCGTCATGGGCATCGATGGCCTCGAGGAAGGCCTCGACTTCCTCCAGTTCCGCGCCGGACAGGTTTACCGGGTTCTTCGGACGGTAGCCCAGCTGTGCCGACTGCACGCTGAAGCCGAATTCCGGCAGTGCCTTGCACACTGCGTCGAGGTCGGTCGGCTCGGTGATGAACAGCGTGGCGCCGTCTTCGGCGGGCTCGAAATCCTGGGCTCCGGCTTCGATGGCGGCCACTTCGGCGTCGGCATCGCCCGTGGGGCTCGCCTCGATCATGCCGACATGGTCGAAGTCCCAGCTCACCGAGCCGGACGAACCCAGCTGGCCCTTGCGGAACAACACACGGATCTCCGCCACGGTGCGGTTAAGGTTGTCGGTCAGGCACTCGACGATCAGCGGCACCTGATGCGGGGCGAAACCCTCGTAGAGGGTCCGCTCGTAGTGGACCACCTCGCCGCTCAGGCCGGCACCCTTCTTGATGGCGCGCTCCAGGGTGTCCTTGGGCATGGAGGCCTTCTTGGCCTGTTCGACCACCAGGCGCAGGCGTGGATTCATGTCCGGGTCGGGACCGCTGCGGGCGGCGATCATGATTTCCTTCGACAGCTTGCCGAAGATCCTGCCCTTGGCATTCGCCGCGGCTTCCTTATGTTTCGCTTTCCACTGTGCGCCCATGTTCGTACTCGTCTGATGGTTGAACCGGTTGGCGATTCTATCGGGTCTGCCGAGGTTTCGTCTGTTCTGTCGGCGATGAAGGGACGATCGTCGTTCCGAGCGGACTGTATCGGCCAATTTGCGGCCCACTGTATGGACCGGCCGGCCCTCCACGTGGCTCTAATGGTCGTCTTGCCACCGAGGGATGCGTCGTTATGTCACCCAGGGATCTGCTGCTCGCGCTGGTCGTCATCGTCGTCTGGGGCCTCAATTTCGTCGTGATCATGGTCGGCCTGCACGACGTACCGCCCATGCTGCTCGGGGCGCTGCGCTTCATGCTGGCGGCGGTGCCGGCGGTCTTCTTCGTCAAGCAGCCGCAGGTGCCGCTGCGCTGGCTATTGGCCTATGGGCTGACCATTTCGCTGGGGCAGTTCGCCTTCCTGTTTTCGGCGATGAAGGTCGGCATGCCCGCCGGCCTGGCTTCGCTGGTGCTGCAGTCGCAAGCCTTCTTCACCCTGTTCTTCGCTGTGCTGTTTCTCGGCGAGCATCTGCGCCGGGCCAATCTGCTGGGGCTGCTGGTGGCTGCGGCGGGGCTGGTGCTGATCGGTACGCAAGCCGATCGCGGCATGACCCTGGCCGGCTTCGTGCTGACCCTGGGTGCCGCCTCGATGTGGGCGCTGGGCAACATCGTCACGCGCAAGTTCGGCAAGGTGAACCTGGTCGGCCTGGTGGTATGGGGTAGCCTGGTGCCGCCGCTGCCGTTCCTGGCGCTGTCGTTGTGGCTGGAAGGTCCCACCGCCATAGAGCTCGCCCTGCGCGGGCTCGGTGTGGACACCCTGCTGGTACTGGTCTATCTGGCGTTCGGCGCGACCCTGCTCGGTTATGGCCTGTGGAGCCGCCTGCTGTCGCGCTACCCGGCCAGCCAGGTGGCGCCTTTTTCCCTGCTGGTGCCGGTGGTGGGGCTGAGCTCATCGGCGTTGCTGCTGGGTGAGCGGCTGGGCCCGCTGCAACTGGCCGGTGCGCTGCTGGTGATGCTGGGGCTGGTGGTCAACGTCTGGGGCGGCTGGCTGTACGGATGGCTGCGGCTGCGCCTGGCTTGAGCTTTACAGCGAGACGCCCCGCGCCAATCGGTTCGGGCGGGGCGTCACGATGGCGCGTCAGCCCTGGCGGGGGGCAGCGTGAGCCCCGAGCAACGTCGTGGTGCCGTGCTTCTTGTCGCGCTTGGCCATACGTTTTTCCTGCGCGGTTTTCAGCGGCTTCTTCTTGGCATTCTTCTTCGCATCCATTCCCTTGCTCATGGTGTTTCACCTCTGATCGTGGCTGGACATATCCCGGTGCACGAGCAGGCCGTCGCCTTTAAGGGCTAGAGGAGCGCAGATGGCTGCTTCGTCCGGCCTGGTGCCTTCCATGACAGCTGCAGTATGGCACTGCGGCGCGGCTTTGCACGTCGTGGGGAGCTAGTGCGAGCTTCGGGGCGGTTCATGCGACTAGCCGAGTCGGCCAGCTGGCTGGTCGGGCCGTCGGCGCGCAGGCGTTCGCGAATCAGCTGCGGCCACTGGCTGCGCGAGCGGCGCTTGACGATGGCGTAGGTGAGGTTTTGCAGGGCGTTGAGCGGAGCGAGGAAGATACCGCCGAGCAACAGTATGAAGCCGGAAGCGCTAAGGAAGTTGCGACCGTCGTTGGCCTTGTACTGTTCCTTGATGTCACGCCATTGCAGGCGCGCCCAATGTCCTCGGCGTTTGCGCACTTCCAGCAGACTCTGATTGAACTCAGACGAGTTGCCGGGCTGACCGCTTTCGTCGAACCAGGGGCCGTTGTCCATATAGGCGCGCAGGTATTCCCAGAAGCCCATCTGCATCTCCAGGCTCTTGCCAATGGGTGAACCAAGGTTGATCAGCACCTGTTCCTCGGGGTGGCCGTAGCGGTGCAGCAGGGTTTCGAGTGCGGCATGGCGCATGCCGGCGGTATAGGGGCCAACGGTGCCGTAGGCGTAGGCGGCTGCGGCGATGCCATCCCAGGGCGTGTGGTTACAGCTCGTCGTCCTGCTCGAAATACAGCTCGCGGGTGCGGCGGTTGAGCAGGATGGGCAGGGGCATGGGGCGTAGCACTTCCCAGATAAAAGGAATTGCAAAAAGAGCCAAGGCAAGTAACAGAGTGTTTAGCGCTTGCTCGGGGCGATGAGGCGAAGGCCGGAGGGTGACCGATGGCCGCGTCCAGTTCAACAACCACGGCTCCAGAGCATGCATCAGGTCAAGAAATGCCCGCTCTTGCGCGTAATGCTGTTCACTCAATGACTCAAGCTGGAGTTGGATCACATGTAGGAGCGGGCCACGCCCGCGATCGCGCGCATGGCGCGCTCCTACAAAATACTCAGCATTACGCTCTTGCGCGGCTCAACCGAGCCGTTCCTCGTTCAGCCGCTCCAGCTCGCGGCGGACCATCGCGGTGTATTCCGGCGGGCTGAGCTGGTACAGCTCGGTGGCTACCCAGGGAAGCCAGCGGGGGCCCAGCGCTTCGCGGCGTGCCAGCAGCCGTTGGGCTTCGGCGGTGGCCCGGGCGGCGTTGCGCGTGTGGAAATCTGCTCGGCTCATGGTTGTCTCCTGTCAGATGCGGGCGATTGAATAGCAGAGGCGCGGGGGCTTGGTAAACTCCGGCGCCCGCGCTAGGCTCGACGGCTTCGATCCGCTCAGCGAGTACGATCCATGCCAGTGCGTGTGAACTTCAAGGACAAGATCTCCCGCCAGCGTCCCTATGGCAGGGCCGAGGCTGGGCTCAGGGCCAGCGATGGCGACCTGGGCGCGGTGATCGACCAGCTGGAGAGCGACCGCGGGCGGATCATCAACTCGGCCGCCGTGCGCCGCCTGCAGCAGAAGACCCAGGTCTTCCCGCTCGAACGCAACGCCGCGGTGCGCAGCCGCCTGACTCATTCGCTGGAAGTCCAGCAGACCGGCCGCTTCATTGTCCGCACGCTCTATAAACAGCTCGGCGCCAGGGCGGCCGATTATGGCCTGGACGGCCTGGAGGGCGCGCTGGAAAGCCTGGTGGAAATGGCCTGCCTGATGCACGACATCGGCAATCCCCCGTTCGGTCATTTCGGCGAATATGCCATCGGCGCCTGGTTCGAGCGCCATCTGGACGAACTGTTCGCCGCCGCCGTGCCGCCGGGGCAGGGCGATGCCGAGTTGCGCACACGCATGCTCGTCGACCTCAAGCAGTTCGAGGGCAACGCCCAGGCGATCCGCCTGGTGGTGACGCTGTTGCGCCTGAACCTCACCTATACCCAGACTGCCGGCCTGCTCAAGTACGTGCGTCCGGCCCATGCGCCGAAGCCGCAGAAGGGCACTCCGGGCGCCTATCTGCAGAAGAAGCCCGGTTTCTACCTTTCCGAGGAAGGCTTCATCCATGAACTGCAGGCGGCGCTGGATCTGCGGCCCTGCACGCGCCATCCGCTCGCCTATGTCATGGAGGCGGCCGACGATATCGCCTACTGCCTGGCGGACATCGAAGATTCGGTGGAGAAGGGCATCTTCAGCATCGAACAGCTGGCGCAGTTGCTGCTGGCCAAGTTCGCCGAGCACGGTTCGCCCGACGCGCCGATTCCCGGGCCTGAGCGCAGCTTTCGCAGCATGGTCAACTATGCGCTGGAGCGCGCCGGGAAGGAGCCGATCAACAAGGTCGGCGAGTTCTTCATCTGGTTGCGGGTGAACATGATCCACCCGCTGGTCCAGCATGCCGCGCGGCAGTTCATCGACAACATCGAGGCGGTCTACCACGGCATGCTCGATCGCGCGCTGCTGGAAGACGACAGCCTGCCCAACGCCATCGTGCAGACCTTCAAGGACGTGGCGATGGACCGAGTGTTCTGCCACCGCGAGGTGGAGACCCTGCAACTGCAGGGCTATCGCATCCTCCAGGGGCTGCTGGATCACTACGCCCCGCTGTTGCGCGTGCCGCCGGAGGTCTTCCATGAGCTCACGGTTGGCAACTGCCGCAACGAGCCGCACCTGCAGATGCTGGCGCGGCGCCTGCCCAATCAACTGGTCAAGGCCTATCACGAAGCGCTCAAGGATCATCCGCAAGCTTCGGCGGACCGGCCGTTGTGGGAATTCTATTGCCGCAATCGCATGTTGCAGGACTTCGTCAGCGGCATGACCGACCAGCTCGCCCAAGACGAATATCGTGCCTTGTCGGCGCTATAAACCCCGGTTACCGGCAGGCTGAGCGGCTTCGTCGCACGGTTTGCGTGCCTTGGCACCCGTGTGGCCGCTGCGCTTGGTACGCACATTGCTATGACATGGTGCAGCGGCCGGCGTGAAAGCCCCTAAATGGCGCACGCAAGGAATCTGGGTTTATTCATAACTTATTGAAAAATAAGGCTATTGACGTGATCGAAGCGTTGATGGACCCACCTCCCGGCTGCAGGTGGCGGTTAGCGGTTCCGACTTTGTGATGCATCGCGGTGCGTCATGCGGATCAAGATAACCGTTTTGGTGCGTTCTACCCGGTGAGGCTGTAACTACCGATGGAAAACCTCAATAACGCCGTGGAAACCCTGATCCATGGTTCGAACACGCTCTTCATCCTCATGGGGGCGGTCATGGTGCTGGCGATGCATGCCGGCTTCGCCTTTCTCGAAGTCGGCACCGTGCGGCTGAAGAACCAGGTCAATGCCCTGTCGAAGATCATCACGGATTTCGCCGTATCCACCCTGGCGTACTTCTTCATCGGCTACTGGATCGCCTACGGCGTGACCTTCATGCAGCCGGCCGAGCAACTGGTGGCCGATCATGGCTACGCGCTGGTGAAGTTCTTCTTCCTGCTCACCTTCGCCGCGGCGATACCGGCGATCATCTCCGGCGGCATCGCCGAGCGTGCACGTTTCGGCCCGCAGCTGTGCGCGACCTTGCTGATCGTCGCCTTCGTCTACCCCTTCTTCGAAGGCATGATCTGGAACGGCAACTTCGGCGTTCAGGCCTGGCTGGAGCACCGGTTCGGTGCGGCTTTCCATGATTTCGCCGGCTCCGTGGTGGTGCATGCCATGGGTGGCTGGCTGGCTTTCGGGGCGGTGATCCTGCTCGGCCGGCGTAACGGCCGCTACCGCGACGGCCGCTTGGTGGCGTTCGCACCGTCGAACATTCCGTTCCTGGCGCTCGGCTCCTGGATTCTCATCGTCGGCTGGTTCGGCTTCAACGTGATGAGCGCCCAGACCATCGAAGGTATCAGCGGGCTGGTGGCCGTCAACTCGCTGATGGCGATGGTGGGCGGCACCGCTGCGGCCTGGCTGGTCGGTCGCAACGACCCGGGCTTTCTGCACAACGGCCCGCTGGCCGGGCTGGTGGCGGTCTGTGCCGGCTCCGACCTGATGCATCCGGTCGGTGCGCTGGCCACCGGCGCCATCGCCGGGGCATTGTTCGTCTGGGCGTTCACCGCGACACAGAACCGCTGGAAGATCGACGACGTGCTCGGCGTCTGGCCGTTGCACGGCCTGTGCGGCATCTGGGGCGGCATTGCCTGCGGTATCTTCGGGCAGCAGGCACTCGGCGGGCTCGGTGGCGTCAGCATGGCCAGCCAGCTGATCGGCAGCGCACTGGGCATGCTGGTGGCGCTGGCTGGCGGCTTTGCGGTCTATGGGCTGCTCAAGGTTTCGCTGGGCATCCGCTTGAGCCAGGAAGACGAGTACAACGGTGCCGATCTCGCGATCCACCGGATCGGAGCGCTCAGCCACGACTGAGCGCTCAATAGCCCCGCGTGCGCTGCACCTGGTACGCCAGTGGACGGCCGTCGCGCAACGCCTGCAGATTCTGTACGACGATCCGTGCGGCGCTGCGCAGGTCGGTCGCGGCGGCCACGTGCGGCAGCAGCGTCACCTTCGGGTGTCGCCAGAAGGGGTGGTCCGCCGGCAGGGGTTCGCTGCGAAATACATCGAGCACGGCCTGGCCGACCTGGCCGTTGTCCAAGGCCTGGAGCAGATCCGCCTCCACGACATGCGCGCCGCGCGCCAGGTTGACCAGTCCGGCGCCGGGGCGCAGGGCATCGAAGAAGCGCCGGTCCAGCAGGTCGATGGTCCGTGCCGTCAATGGCAGCAGGTTGATCAGGATGTCGCTGCGCCCCAGCAGCGGCCACAGCGCCGCCATGCCGCAATGCAGGGGGATGCCTGCGATGCTGCCGCCGTGCAGGTTCCAGCCTGCCACGCGATAACCCAGGGCGCGCAGGCGGCTGGCGCAGGCGCGCCCCATCTGGCCCATGCCCAGCACCGTCACCTGGATTTCGTCGGCGCGTCGTTGCGGTAGCGGTTGCCAGGTGGCCGTACGCTGCTGGCGCGCATAGGCGAAGAAGTCGCGGTGTAGCGAAAGGGTCGCCCAGAGCGCGGTCTCGGCCATGGCGGCGCTCATGGCCGGATCGACCATGCGTGCGACCGGCACATCGGCGGGCAGGCTCGGGTCGGCCAGCAGCCGGTCGACGCCGGCCCAGAGCGACTGGATCAGGCGCAGGTTCGTCAGGCCCCGCAGTGAACCCGGAGGCGGGTTGGCCACCACGGCCGCATCGATCCGCCCAGCGCTCTCCGGCGTGACGGACAGATGCCAGGCGGCACCGGGCAAGGCCTCTTGCAGCGCCGCGAGCCAGGCGTCCCGTTCGTCATCGTCGAAGCTGCCGCAGAGCAGTATGTCCATCGTTCGTGGTTTCCCGTGTTCGCGTCGTTGCCACGGAACTGTACTCAGCCGCGCGGCCTCTGAATATCAAGCATTGGAACACGTGCCACGCGTGCTTTCAGCCTGTTCAAACGCGCCTGGAGAACACCATGGAACTCCCCAACAAAGACCTCGGTACCCTGTTCGAACAGCTCGGCCTGGCCTCCGATCCCGCCAGCATCGATGCCTTCATCGCCAGCCATTCGCCGCTGCCGGAGGACGTCAGGCTGGCCGATGCGCCGTTCTGGAACGAGGCGCAGCGGGCGCTGCTGCGGGACGAATGGGTGGAGGATGCGGAGTGGGCGCCGATCATCGACGAACTCAACGTGCGGCTGCACGAACGCTAGGGCCTGTCGCCATTTCGTTCGCGACCGCGACGAAACGACAACGGACCCTGGGCGGGCACAGCGCGGCCGGCGGAAGGAGGCGCTACGGGTTGGGCTTCGGCGCCATCCGCCTCGGCTACAACCTGCCGCCTCGCTCCGGCGTCAGCGCAAGCTGAGCGGCATCAATCGAGCAGGTCGGCCGGCACGTTGCCGCCGTTCTCGGCCAGCCGGTTGAGCACGGTCTTGTGCAGCCACATGTTCATCTGCGCCGAATCGGCCATCTTCTCCTGCGGGCAACCCAGCTCGCTGGCCAGCTCCTTGCGCGCGGTCAGGCTGCTGTCCAGGCCGAGCAGCTTGAGCAGGTCGACGATGGAGGTGCGCCAGTTGAGTTTTTCCGGGTTATTGGCCGCCATGCCGTCGAGCTTCGCCGCCACATCCACTTGGTCCATGGCCGGGGTGACCGGTGCCGCCGCACCGCCGGTGGATGCTTCCGGGGGCGTGGTGGGCGCCGTACTGCCTGGCGCCGCATGTGCCTTGCCGAGGCCGATCTTTTCCAGAATCGTGTTGAACAAGCCCATGGTGAATCTCCTTTCTGCGTAGGGGGAAGAGCCGAGGCTCGCAGATAGGACCGCTGGCGCCTGGATTCGTCGCGCTACAAATCCAGCATCAGGCGGATCGCCAGGCCAACCGCGATGCTCAGGGTGAAACTGAGCAGGGTGCCGAGCAGCACGTACTCGCTGCGCTGGCGGTTGTTGCGCCCCTTGAGCTCGTTGAAGCGCAGGATGCTTTTCGCCGTGAGCAGGAAGCCGATGGCCTGCCACTGGCCGAGCAGCACCAGGGTCAGGATCAGGCCGCGCTCCAGGTAGCCGACGGAGGCGCCGCCGTTGACCAGCGAATCGTCGGTGCCGATGCGTTCCTGCCAGGGCCTGAGCATGGCGCCGATCAGCCCGGATGCCGGGGCGAGCATCAGCAGATAGCCGAGCAGGATCAGCAGATTGCGCGCATTGGCCTGGGCATCGAGATAGGTCGGCACGGCCTGCCAGAGGCTTTCGCTGGTCAGCCACAAGGCGACGATCAACAGCAATGCCGCGAGCTGTTCCAGCAGCAGGCTGCGCGCCGAGCGCTGCGGGCCTGCCGCCCAGCCACCGGCCAGGATGCGCGCCAGCATGACCAGCAATGCCGCCGAGCCGGCCAGCACCGGATCGCCGCGCAGCCCCCCGAAGATCAGCAGTACCGCAAGCCCCTGGGCCAGCCCCAGCAGATACAGCGCGGGGCTGCGCCAGGCGCGCGGTGCCTCCTGCAGGCGCCGGCGCAGCGGCAGGAGGAAATCCAGGACGACGTGGGCCAGCAGCAGCCAGAGCAGCAGCGTGATCGAATCAGGCATCTTCGAGCTCCTTCAGCCAGTCGCGTGCGCAGCCGAGGTAGCGATCCACCAGCCGCGCATCGGCACGTTGCAGCGCCTTGGTCACCGTCACCCGCGATTTACCCAGCTGTTCGGCGATGCTGCGCTGGTCCAGGCCGCGGGTCAGGTGCAGGTAGTAGGTCTGGGCTTCCACCGGCGTCCAGCGTTCGACGATGGCTTCGACGAAGGCGGTGGGCAGCTCGGCGTACCTGAGCAATTGCGGGATGCTGCTGAACAGGCAGAAGGTTTCCTTCTTCATCCCGTCCAGGCCCTGGCCGGACAGCACGAACGCCTCGCCGTATACCTGGCCGTCGCTTTCGGCCCGGCCGATACCCAATGCCAGCCGCGCATCCCAGCGTTCGCCTGGCGGGCTGGCGGCGATCAGGCCGGCACGCAAGGCGAGCGCGCAGTCGAAGGCCGTCTGCGCGTGGCGCATGGTCAGCTGGAAGCCATCGCCGCGAAAGGTTTCGCTGCGCGCCTCATAGCGCTCGCCCAGCGTGGCCAGCAGCGTCTTGAGGCATGCGAGGAAGGCCTCGGTATCGTGCATCGAGCGCGAACCGATCAGGTCGCCTGTGAGCACCGCCATCGGGGTCATCGGGAAGGTTCCGTTGTCTGGAAAAGCTACGTGAAGAGAAAGTAGCCCAATTAGGCAACTAAAGCAAAAGTGGCCTTTCAAGGCTACTTGCATCGTCGCCATCATGTTCCTGGCTCATCGGGCCGTCTAGAATGCCTGTTTTTGCGCGATCAAGGACCCACCATGACCCCACCGACTCCCGGCGACCTCGATATCGACGCGCGCTATGCCTGTGCGAAAGCCCTGGCGCTCGAAGCCGCGCAGCTGGGCATGGATTTCTACCGGCGCCGTGAGGCGCTGGCCGTCGAGCACAAGGGCAGCGACCGGCAGGATGTGGTCAGCATTGCCGACAAGCGGATCGAAGACTTCATCCGCGCGCGGCTCGCCGAGCGCTTCCCCGAGGATGGCTTTCTCGGCGAGGAAAGCGGTTCGGCCGATCTGCAGGCGCGCTGCGTCTGGGTGATCGATCCCATCGACGGCACCGCCTGCTTCGTCAACGGCCTGCACAACTGGTGCGTGTCGGTCGGCCTGCTGGTCGATGGCCAGCCCCATGTCGGGGCGATCGCCGATCCGAATCACGACGAGCTGTTCCACGGCTGCCGGGGGCGGGGCGCCTTCGTCAACGACACCCCGCTCGCGGTCAGCGCCGCCACCCATGTCTGCGAGGGGCTGACCGGCGCCGGCACCTTCCACCCGCGCGGCAAGGAGCATTTCATTCCCTTTCTGCAAAAGCTGCTGGGCGAAGGCGGCATGTTCATCCGCAACGGCTCCGGGGCGCTGATGACCGCCTATGTGGCTGCCGGGCGCCTCATCGGTTACTACGAGACCCAGCTCAAGAGCTGGGACTGCCTGGCCGGCCTGGTGCTGGTGGAGGAGGCCGGTGGCCGGGTGAACGATTTCTTCCGCAACGACGGCCTGCTGCACGGCAACCCGTATCTGGTGGCCGCGCCAGGCGTTTATCCGCAACTGGCGCAACTGATCGGGCCGTCGCTGGACGGCTGATCGGCGCCGCGGCATTTCGCGTTCGTCGCGCGCGCGTTGCATCGTTCCTGCAGGACGAGCAGCCTGTGCTATACCGTCCAGACGCGACGAGGGCCGACGAACGGCCCGCTCACTACGGGGGAACATAACGGCCCATCCATCAGGCCCGAGCCTATGTGAGCTGATGGAGGCCCCGCAAACAGCGAGGTAACGATCATGACCATGATGCAATGCGCCTACCGCGATCACACCATCACCGCCGAGGTGCTGGAATATCCCGGCACCTCGACGCCCTGGGCTGGCGGCTGCCGTATCACCGATCCGTCCGGGCATGTCACCCGTCGTCTGCCGTTGCCGCTGGAACATGCCTTCATGGATGAACTGGACAAGGCCCAGCGCCTGTCCATCGCCCACGGCAAATGGCTGGTGGACCAGCACCTCGATCACGGGCGGCAGCTGTTCTCGCAAGCAGCCTGACTGGCCGCGCTCGCGCCTGCGCGCCGGATGTCCGGCGCGCTTTTGTTTTGAAGAATCTTTTCAACTTTCGCGGCCGTGCGATCTGCCAGGCTTCGCGACGGCAACGCCTGCAATCGTGCCAAGTTCCGGATAGCAAAGCGAAAATTCCATTGCCGGAGCGAAAGGCGCGGCGACATTTTGGGCGTTGCTTAATGAGCGAAACGGTGGCATAGCTGATACCGAGCCATCCGCAAAGGTGGCCGTTCATAAGCGGAAGTAAGGACGACTTATGCAAATCCAGGTTCACAGCGATAACCACATCGAAGGCAGTGCCCGTCTGGTCGATTGGGTCAGTGCCAGTGTCGCCAGCAAGCTGGAGCGTTTCGACGACGAACTGACGCGCGTCGTCGTCCACCTGAATGACGAAAACGGCGAAAAAGCCGGTGCCCATGACAAGCGTTGCCAGATCGAGGCGCGGCCGAAGGGGCTGCAGCCGATCTCCGTGACGCACAAGGCCGAGTCGCTGGAGTTGGCGCTCGACGGCGCGGTCGACAAGCTCGAGAACGCGCTCAATCACCAGTTCGGCAAGCTGCGCAGCAAGCGTATGGCGGCACAGTCGCTGGCGGGCGGCGGCGCAGCAGGCCAGGATGCCTTGCTCGAGGAAGACTTCCTGGCGGATGAACTGGTCCGCAATTCATAACCTGGGACAAGGGCCTTCCCCGCGAAGGCCCTTGCGCTTCAAGCCAGCAGCTCCGGCGGTATCGTGCCGCCATGCTCGGCCAGCTTCCTCATCACTTCCCGGTGCAGCCACATATTCATCTGCGCCGTGTCGGCCATCCGTTCCGGCGGGCAGCCCAGCTCCGTGGCGAGCTGCCGGCGCGACTCCAGGCTGCTGTCCAGGCTCAGCAGCTTCAGCAGATCGACGATGGATGCGCGCCAGTTGAGCGCTTCCGGGTACTGCGCAGCCTTCGCTTCCAGTTGTGCCACCACATCCACGCCACGCGCGGTGGCTGCCGAACGGTTCAGGTCCATGTTCGGCGCGAGGGTTTCGTTGGCCGTCGCCGATGGTCTGTCGTTGGACAGCGTGACGCCTTCGGCATTGGACAGCCTGGCATCCGCCGGCGGTACGTCGGCCTTGGTTTGCGCCTCGTTGGATACGTCGCCGAAGCCAAGCTTCGCCTTGATCGAATCGAAAAGCCCCATTGCCTGTCTCCTGGCTGTTGGTCGTGAGCATTGGACCGTCACGTACGGCAAGCCATTCGCTTCCGTAGGTCGGCTGGGCGTGGCATCCGTCCGTGGTGAGTGTGGCGGGCAACTGGCAAGATCCCATCCATGCTTTCCCTGCTGCCGAGAACTGATGATGAAGCTCGCGATGTGCCAGATCGATGCGTTCACCCACGAGCGCTTCAAGGGCCACCCGGCCGCGGTGGTGTCGCTGGATGGTTGGTTGAGCGATGCGCAGATGCAGGCCATCGCCGCGGAGAACAACCTTTCGGAGACTGCCTTCGTCATCCTCGAGCAGCGGATCGCCGCCGCGCCGCTGGTCTTTCGCGCCGCGGCGGTGGGCGGTACCGCAGTCGTTCGCCGTGAGGACGGCCTGCTGGAAATGAGTTTTCCCAACCGTGCGCCGGAGCCGGTCGCCGAGCCGCCACAGGTGCTGCTCGCTGCGCTGAACCTGGTGCCCGAATGCGTGTTGAGGAATCGCCAGGCCTGGTTCGCTGTTGCCCCTGGGGACTTGTAGGAGCCAGCTTGCTGGCGATCCGCCGCAACGCCGATGATCGCCGGCAAGCCGACGCCTACAGGGTCGGTGTGCACATGCTGCTTTTTTGGGGGGCTGGCCTGAGGCGATAGCAGTCCATGTAGGTCGGGTTGAGGCGCGCAGCGACGAAGCCCAACATCCGTACCGGCCCTTGTTGGGCTTCGCTGCGCTCAGCGCCAACCTACCGCGGATACCCGGTCGCTCGCACATCGGCGAGCGTCGGCGAATCAAGCCGGTGAATGGGCGAGCCCAGCAGCGCCTCAGAACGACTTGATCATCCTGCCCAGCAATTCCATCGCCTTCTCGCTGCGCGCATCCCACGGGTGCCCGTGATTCAGCCGGGCGCAATTGCGAAAGCGCTGGGTCGCTGAGAAGATCGGCCCCGGCGCCAGGCTGATGCCCTGGGCCAGCGCCAGCTGTAGCAGCTGCAGCGAATCCACCCGCTCGGGAAACTCGAACCAGAGGAAGTAGCCGCCGCTGGGGCGCGTCACCCGGGTGCTGGCCGGAAAGTGCCGGGCGGCGGAGGCGAGCATCGCGCCCTGTTGCCTCTCCAGCGCGTGGCGCAGCTTGCGCAGGTGGCGATCATAGCCGCCGTGCTGCAGGTAGTCGGCGATGGCCGCCTGCGCGGGCACGGACGGGGAGATGGTGGTCATCAACTTGAGCCGGGCGATCTGCTCGGCATAGCGGCCGCCAGCGACCCAGCCCACCCGGTAGCCGGGCGCGAGGCTCTTGGAGAACGAGCCGCAGTGCATCACCAGGCCTTCGCGGTCGTGGCTCTTGACCGGCTTGGGCGGTTCGCGGGTGAAATACAGCTCGGCGTAGACGTCATCTTCGATCAGCGGCACCTGATGGCGCTGCAGCAACTCGTAGAGCTGCCGCTTCTTCGCCTCGCCCATGCTCGCGCCGAGCGGGTTCTGCAGGCTGCTCATGAACCAGCAGGCCTTGATCGGCAGCTGTGCGAGACTGTCGGCCAGGGTGTCGAGGTCGATGCCTTCGCGCGGGTGCAGCGGAATCTCCACTGCCCTGAGCTTGAGCCGTTCCAGCACCTGCAGGGTGGCGTAGAAGGCCGGCGCCTCGATGGCCACCAGATCGCCCGGTTCGGTCACCACCTGCAGGCAGAGGTTCAGCGCCTCCATGGCGCCGGTGGTAATCACCAGCTCGTCCATCGGCAGCATCACCCCGCTGACCATGTAGCGCAGGGCGAGCTGCCGGCGCAGGTCGGGGTTGCCGGCGGTCATCTCGGCGATCACCTCGCGCGCCGGCATGTCACGCACGCTCTGCGCCATGGAGCGCGCCAGGCGCTGCAGGGGGAACAGTTCGGGGCTGGGGAAGGCCGAGCCGAAGGGCACGGTATCAGGGTCGCGCAGCGAGGCGAGCACCGAGAACACCAGTTCGCTGACGCCGACGTCGGTGGTTTGCGCGGGTCGCACGCTGATGTCCGGCTCGTGCAACGGGCGCTTGGCGTGCTCGCGGACGAAGTAGCCCGAGCGTGCTCGCGCCTGGATCAGCCCGCGATCTTCCAGCAGGTAGTAGGCCTGGAACACGGTGGACGGGCTGACGCCGTAGGTACGGCTGGCATGGCGCACCGAGGGCACCTTTTCCCCCGGCGCGAGCACACCGCTGCGGATCAGTTCGGCAATCTCGTCGGCGAATTTCTCGTAGCGTTTCATCGTGTCCGGGCCGTGACGGGTAGGCGCGTCAAGTCTACTGCGGCGACCGTGCCGGCGCGACGAAGGTGCTCGGCGTGCTCACCCGGCTGGCCGGTTCGGCGACGTCGTGAGCCTCGAAGCGCAGCGCGTGGCTGCCGGCCTGGCGCGGGTCGAGCAGCGCCACGCTGACCGGCAGGTCGGCGATCTCGCCGGGTGCCAGGTCGACCTCGTCCGGGCCATGCAGCTCGAACGGGCCATCGTCCAGGGCGAGCGAATAGCGGCGCGGTTGTTGGGTCTTGTTGATGAGTTTGAGGCGGTACATGTTCTCGATCTGCCCCTGGGTGTTCTCGCGGAACAGCGTGCGATCCTTGGTCACGTCCAGCGACAGCTGCGGGCGAACCTCCAGCGCCCAGGCTAAGGCGCCGATCATCGCCGCCATCGCCACGGCATAGCCCACCAGACGCGGGCGCAGGAAGTGCGTGGCGCCGCCTTGCAGCGCGCGTTCCGAGGTGTAGCGCAGCAGGCCGCGGGCATAGCCCATCTTGTCCATCACGCTGTCGCAGACGTCGATGCAGGCGCCGCAGCTGATGCAGTCCAGCTGCAGGCCATCGCGGATGTCGATGCCGGTGGGGCAGACCTGCACGCACAGCGTGCAATCGATGCAGTCGCCCAGGTTTTGCGCACGCGGGTCGCTGTCCTTGCGCCGCGCGCCGCGGTTCTCGCCCCGCGCCGCATCGTAGGAGACCACCAGGGTGTCGGCGTCGAACATCGCGCTCTGGAAGCGCGAATACGGGCACATGTGCAGGCATACCTGCTCGCGCAGCCAGCCGGCGTTGATATAGGTCGCGGCGGTGAAGAACAGCAGCCAGAACGTGGCCGCCGGGCCGAGTTCGAAACGGGCGAGATCGCCGACCAGCTCGCGTACCGGGGTGAAGTAGCCGACGAAGGCCAACGCGGTCGCCAGGCTGATCGCCAGCCACAGGCCATGCTTGGCGGTGCGGCGCAGCAGCTTGCCGGCCGACCAGGGCGCGGCGTCCAGCTTGATGCGTTGCTGGCGGTCGCCCTCGGTGATCTTCTCCACCCACATGAACATCCAGGTCCAACTGCTCTGCGGGCAGGCATAGCCGCACCAGACGCGGCCGGCCAGCACGGTGATGAAGAACAGGCCGAAGGCGGCGATGATCAGCAAGCCGGAAAGCAGGATGAAATCCTGTGGCCAGAAAGTGGCACCGAAGATGTGGAACTGCTGCCTGCCCAGGTCCCACAGCACCGCTTGGCGACCATTCCAGTTCAGCCAGACGGTGCCGAAGTAGAGCAGCATCAGCAGGCCGCCGCCCAGCAGGCGCAGGTTGCGGAAGAAGCCGCTGAAGCTGCGCGTATGAATGGGCCCGCCGCGCTGCGCGGGCGTCAGGCGGATCGGTTGGCTGGGATCAACGGTTTCGATGATCCGCGCGGGTATGCGGTCGGTCATTGGTTTTCGCCCCATAGGCTTTTCAGGCGAGCGGATGATCGACGGCGGAGCGTTCGTATAACAGACTCAGATTTGCCTTGAAAATACGGATCAGATGAGGCTGGCGGGCGCCTATCAGGCTTCCATGGGGCGACGGTTGACCTGTATCAGCGAAACCGTCCGCAACTCGACTGATCCGTATTTTTCGTGCGCATCTGCACCTGTTGCGCAATGGAAGCTACAGCCATAGTCGATACCTTTTGGCCGGTCAGCGAAGGGGGAATGTCATGTATCACGACGAGCGTTACCAGCGGCTGGAGGCAGTCCGATGATCATCAAGGGCCTGACTTGGCTGGTGCTGCTGCAACTGCTCGGCGGCATGCTCAACCTGCTGGTACCGGCATTGCCGGGGCCGATCATCGGCATGGTCTTGCTGTTCGGCCTGTTGCTGTTGCGCCGCGGCATCCCCGAGCCGCTGGAGAAGACCGCTGCGCTGCTGCTGCAGTATCTGCCGCTGCTGCTGATCGTGCCGGCGGCCGGGATCATGACCAGCGGCGCCGCGCTGCTGGACGACCTGCCCGCCATCGCGGCGGGCCTGGTACTGTCGCTGCTGGTCACCGTGCCGTTCTGTGGCTGGCTGATGCAGTGGCTCATTCGCCGGCAGGAGGACCGGACATGAACACGCTCGACCTGCGCGCGTTCTGGCTGACGCTGGTGGAGCACCCGCTGTTTTCCGTGGCGCTGACGCTGATTGCCTTCCAACTGGCGCTCGTGCTGTACCGGCGCAGCGGCTGGCTGGTGCTGCAACCGGTGATGGTGGGGATGCTGCTGGTGGTCGCCACGCTGACGCTGGTCGGCATGGACTATGCGCGCTACCGCGAGGGCGCCGCGTTGATCGCCATGCTGCTGGGCCCGGCGACGGTGGCGCTGGCGGTACCGCTGTATCGACATCTGCGGCGCATCCAACAGTTGTTCTGGCCGATCCTCGTCACCCTGCTGGTCGGTGGCGTGCTCTGCGTGGCGCTGACCCTGTTGATCGCCTGGGCGCTGGGCGCGCAGCTGCCGGTGCTGATGAGCCTGGCGCCGAAATCCGCGACCATGCCGATCGCCATGCTGGTGGCCGAGCAACTCGGCGGCATGGCTTCGCTGGCGGCGGTGTTCGTCATGCTCACCGGCGTCATCGGCACCGCGCTGGGCCCGTTGCTGCTGCGTTGGGCAGGGGTCGAGCATCCGGCGGCGCGTGGCCTGAGCTACGGCATCAATGCCCATGCCATCGGCACGGCCAGGGCGCTGGAGGAGGGCGACGAATGCGGCGCCTTCGCCGCGCTGGGGATGAGCCTGCTGGGCATCCTGATCGCGTTGTTGCTGCCGTTCGCGCTGGGGTGATAGGCGCGCCCACAGGGTCCGCGGCATGCTCCGGCTACTTTTGTGGCCCGACCTCGGGGCGATGCTTTGAGCCTCAGGCAGTCCTGCGGCCTGCAATCGCCGCGAGGGCGCGCCTCACAGGGTTCGGTGTGCACAGGCTGCTTCTGTGGGAGGCCCGACCTCGGGGCGATGCTTTTGGGCTTCTGGCAGTCCAGCGGCCTGCAGTCGCCGCGAGGGCGTGCCTCCCATCGGTTCGGCGTGGGCTTGCTGTTCTTGTGGGAGCCTCGCCCTCGGGGCGATGCTTTGAGCCTCGGGCAGACCTGTAGTCTGCAATAATGCGCGCCGCCATTAGCCCTGCAGGAAATCCGACATGCTGGTATTCGAGATCGAGCCGATGAACGCGGAGGCGTACCGTCAGCAGACGCGGCGCAGCACGCTGATCGTCATCGCGACCTTCGCGGTGCTGGCCATGGGGCTGGCGACGGCGGCGGTGGCGCTGTTCGGCGAGCCGGGCGGCGACAACCTGCGCTGGAACATCGGCGGTGTGTTGGCCGGCCTGCTGCTGACGGTGGCGCTGGTGCGCCAGCTGTACTGGCGGCAGCCGTGGATGGCCGCGGCGGTCTACGGCTGGCGGCTCAAGCGCAGCCTGATGAGCATCACCAACCTGATGCATCACCTGAAGGCCGGCGTCGCCGCGCAGGACCCCACGGCCATGCGCCTGCTGCGCTTCTACCACCTGGGCATGACGCAGATGCACCAGCTGGATGCCAACTCCAGCGCCCTCAGCGAGATGGTCCCCGAGATCGACCGGCATCGCGAAGCCATGCAGGCGCTGGGCATGGACATCGACCAGCGCCGGCTGGATCCGGCCTGGCTGGAGGCGGTGAAGCGCTTCGGCGCCTCCAGCTAAGGCAGCCTGGCCGCGCTTCGTGGCCAGCGGGCAAGTCCTCCGGTGTCGGCTGGTTCGTATCGAACTGGTCGATGTTTATCGGTATGAAATTGCAACCATTCGAGGCTGGGGCGAATACATCATCCGCCCCGTCACGCCTGAGAGCGCGGCGCTCTCGTGAGCGGACGTGACCAGGCGTTTTCACGAGCTATGGTTATTCACCAGCAGGTTTGCGTTTCACCCCAGGAGGAACACCAGATGGCGAAGATTCTCGTGCTGTATCACTCGATGTACGGCCACATCGAAACCATGGCCAATGCGGTGGCCGAGGGCGCGCGTCGCGTGCCGGGCGCCGAGGTGGTCATCAAGCGTGTGCCGGAAACCATGCCGGAGGATGCGTTCAGGAATGCCGGCGGCAAGGTCGAGCAGGCCGCGGCGATAGCCGATCCGGCCGAGCTGCCCGGCTACGATGCGATCATCTTCGGCACGCCGACCCGCTTCGGCAACATGTCCGGGCAGATGCGCAATTTCCTCGACCGGACCGGCGGCCTCTGGGTCAATGGCGCGCTGCATGGCAAGGTCGCCAGCGTGTTCACCTCGACCGGCACCGGCGGCGGCCAGGAGATGACCATCACCTCCACCTGGACCACGCTGGCGCACCACGGCATGATCATCGTGCCGACCGGCTACGGCATCAGTGAATTCTTCGATATCTCCGAGACCAACGGCGGCACGCCCTATGGTGCCTCGACCATTGCCGGGGGCGACGGCTCCCGCCAGCCGTCGGCCAAGGAACTGACCATCGCCCGCTTCCAGGGCGAGCATGTGGCCAAGATCGCCAGCAAGCTGAAAGGCTGAGCGACCGAGGCGGTGCCGGAGGCTGGCCGTCCGGCGCCGCATCAGCCTGCTGGGCAGGCCTGTAGAGGCTCCAGCAAAAGGCCATACATCAGCTCGTCCACATAGCCTGCGTCGCTCGCGCGTTTGTATGCGGCCCGCTGGGTGCCCTCGCGTACGAATCCGAAGCGCTCGTAGAAGGCAATCGCACGCGGATTGTCCGCCTCGACCGTCAGTTCGACGCGGCGGATACCGGCGGCGCGCAGCCGGGCCAGGGCATCGCCCATCATCATCTGCGCCACGCCGCGGCCTTTCGCCGCCGGCGCCACCGCCAGCGTCCCCAGGTAGACGACATGGGCGGCGCGGCCGATATGGCGCTGCGCCTTGTAGAACCCCTGGACCTGCCCCTCGACCTCGAACACGTAGAAGCAGCCGCTTTCGAATAACGGGTCGAAGACCCTGGCGAAGGCCTCGCGGGGCATCGGCTCGAAGCCGAGAAAGGGCACCACTTCCTCATGCATGTAGATGTCGTAGACGCGGTCGAAGTCGGCTGGCGTGGCGAGTCGGCGCATGCGTTGCTCCAGTGGTGGTCGCATCGGGGCGGTTGCGTGCGCCTCGGCGGGCGCGGGGTAGGCGAGAATAGCAATTTCTCCGCGAGCGCCTCTGGTTTGTACCCGGCTGGGCGATTCATACTCGGCACGCGCACTGCTCGGCGCCGTCCCGGTACGAGCGAAGCGCCAAATGCCCGCCTGCCTGGAACACATTTCAATGAAACGGATGTATCTGCTCGGCTTGCTCGCCGGCTTTTCGCTTCATGCTGCTGCCGCGACCGTCCCTTCGCCGAACGAGAAAGGAGCCTTCATTGACGACCTGATCGAGCGGATGACCCTCGAGGAAAAGATCGGCCAGCTGCGGCTGATCAGTATCGGCGGGGACATGCCGCGCTCGCGGATGCTCGAGGAACTGGCGGCGGGGCAGATCGGCGGCACTTTCAACACGGTCACCCGCCATGACAATCGGCCCTTGCAGGATGCTGCATTGCGCAGCCGGATGAAGATTCCGATCTTCTTCGCCTACGACGTGGTGCATGGCCACCGGACGATTTTTCCCATCGGGCTGGGACTGGCGTCGAGCTGGGACCTGGACACCATCGCCCACAGCGGCCGGGTGGCGGCCATCGAGGCCAGTGCCGACGGCCTGGACATGACCTTCGCGCCCACCGTCGACATCTCCCGCGATCCGCGCTGGGGGCGCACCTCCGAAGGTTTCGGCGAGGACCCCTACCTGGTCTCGGAAATCGCCCGCACCATGGTCAAAGCCTACCAGGGCGAGTCGCCGGCGGCACCGGACAGCATCACGGCCAGCGTCAAGCATTTCGCCCTCTACGGGGCGGTCGAGGGCGGACGCGACTACAACGTGGTGGACATGAGCCCGATGCGCATGCACCAGGATTTCCTGCCGCCGTACCGCGCCGCCATCGATGCCGGGGCCGGCGGCGTGATGGTGGCGCTGAACGCCATCAACGGCGTGCCGGCGAGCGCCAACCGCTGGTTGCTGCGCGACCTGTTGCGCCGCGACTGGGGCTTTCGCGGCATGACCGTCAGCGATCACGGCGCGATCAGCGAGCTGCTGCGCCACGGCGTCGCGCGCGACGGTCGCGAGGCGGCCCGCTTGGCGATCGAGGCGGGCATCGACATGAGCATGGCCGACACGCTGTATCGCGACGAGCTGCCGGCCCTGGTGCGTTCGGGCGAGGTCGGGATCGACGTGGTCGATGCGGCGGTGCGCGAGGTGCTGGGTGCCAAGTACGACATGGGCCTGTTTCACGATCCCTATCGGCGCATCGGCGCCGCCAAGGACGATCCGCAGGACGTCAATGCCGAAAGCCGCCTGCATCGCGCCGCAGCGAGAGCCGTTGCGCGCCAGTCGCTCGTGTTGCTGGAGAACCACGGGCGGATCCTGCCGCTGAAGAAGCACGGCAGCATCGCCCTGGTCGGCCCGCTGGCCGATTCGCCGCTCGACATGCTGGGCAGCTGGTCCGCCGCCGGTATCGCCCGGCAATCGGTGACCCTGCGCCAGGGCATGCGCGAGGCGCTGGGCGAGGCGGCGGAACTGCTGTATGCGCGGGGCGCCAACGTGACCGACGACCCGCACATGGTCGACTACCTGAACCAGCTCAACTGGGACGTCACGGAGGTCGTGCAGGACCCGCGTTCCCCCGCCGAGATGATCGCCGAAGCGCTTGCCGTCGCGCAGAAGGCCGACGTGATCGTCGCTGCGGTGGGCGAGTCGCGCGGCATGTCGCACGAGTCGTCGAGTCGCACCAGCCTGCAGCTTCCGCCCGGCCAGCAGCGCCTGCTCGAAGCGCTGAAAGAGACCGGCAAGCCGCTGGTACTGGTGCTGATGAACGGCCGGCCGCTGGAGCTCGGCTGGGCGAAGGCCAACGCCGATGCGATCGTCGAAACCTGGTTCAGCGGCACCGAGGGCGGCCACGCCATCGCCGACGTGCTGTTCGGCGACTACAACCCTTCGGGCAAGCTGCCGATTTCCTTCCCGCGCTCGGTGGGGCAGATCCCGACCTACTACAACCACCTCCGCGTCGGGCGGCCATACGTCGAGGGCAAGCCGGGCAACTACACCTCGCAGTATTTCGAGGAGCCTACCGGCCCGCTGTACCCGTTCGGCTACGGCTTGAGCTATACCCGCTTCGCGTTGTCCGATGTCAGCTTGTCCAGCTCCACTCTCAGACGCGGGGAAACAGTGCAGGCGCGCGTGAAGGTGAAGAACGTCGGTCAGCGAAGCGGCGCGACCGTGGTCCAGCTATATATCCAGGACCGGGTGGCATCGGTGATTCGCCCGGTGAAAGAACTCAAGGCCTTTCGCAAGGTCTTGCTCGAGGCCGGCGAAGAGCGGGAAGTCCGCTTCAGCATCGATGAGGACGACCTGAAGTTCGTCGACGCCCAGCTGCAGCGGGTGGCAGAGGCGGGCGAATTCGAGGTGCAGATCGGCCTCGATTCGCAGCGGGTGCAAAGCCTGCGTTTCGAGCTGCAATGAATCGCGCCAGGCCCCGGTCCAAGGCTGCTGCGCAGGCGGCGGGGCGACCGCTGGCACGCGCCTGCACGGGACGTTTCGGGGTATCTATCCGGCTCGTGTCCGGCGTGGGATGATGCGCCGCCTCGATTAGCGCGGGAATCATTACCGCTGGCAGCAGACCAACGAGCAAGCGGGCCGATCGACGGCCCGGCGTAATCGCGATTCGACAGGAGGGGATGTGTCACGAACCATTCATTTGGCAACGGGCGCCGGTAAAAGCCGGGTATGGGCTCTGGCGCTGGGCCTGTCCATGAGCCTGCTCGCGGGCCGCGGCTGGGCGTTCAACCTCGATGACGTTGCGCAAAAGGCCGAGAAGCTGGCGGCGGCGGGATACACCGCGCCGCAGAGCAACCTGCCGGCGGCGTTCCGGGAGATGGCCTTCGCCGACTACCAGCAGTTGCGCTTTCGTGGCGACAAGGCGCTCTGGCACGAGGCGCAGACGCCGTTCGAGGTGCAGTTCTACCACCAGGGCATGCATTTCGACGTGCCGGTGAGGATCAACGAAATCACCGCCAAGGGCGTCGAACGGGTGCGCTACGATCCCGAGATGTTCGATTTCGGCAACGTGCAGGTCGACCCGGCGGCGCTGGAAAACCTCGGCTTCGCCGGTTTCAAGGTGCTCTATCCGCTGAACGCGCCGGACAAGGCGGACGAGCTGATCACGCTGCTGGGCGCCAGCTACTTCCGCGTGGTCGGCAAGGGCCAGGTCTACGGCCTGTCGGCCCGCGGGCTGGCGATCGACACGGCGCTGCCCAGCGGCGAGGAATTCCCGCACTTTCGCGAGTTCTGGATCGAGCGGCCGGAGGCCGACCGGCGCAACCTGGTGATCTATGCACTGCTGGATTCGCCGCGCGCGACCGGCGCCTATCGCATGGTGGTCACGCCGGGCAAGGACAGCACCGTCGACGTGCAGGCGCGGGTCTATCTGCGCGAGCCGGTGGAAAAGCTCGGCATCGGCGCACTCACCAGCATGTACCTGTTCGGCGCCAACCAGCCGAGCCGGCAACTCAACTACCGGCCGCAGCTCCACGACTCCGAAGGGCTGGCCATTCAGGCCGGCAACGGCGAGTGGATCTGGCGTCCGCTGAACAACCCCAAGCGCCTGGCGATCAGCAGCTACAGCGTGGAGAATCCGCGTGGCTTCGGTCTGTTGCAGCGCACCCGGGACTTCGGCCGCTACGAGGATCTCGATGATCGCTACGAGCTGCGCCCGAGCGCCTGGGTCGAGCCGAGCGGCGACTGGGGCAAGGGCCACGTCGAGCTGGTGGAAATCCCCACGCCGGACGAAACCAACGACAACATCGTCGCGTTCTGGGTCCCCGAAGAGCGACCGGAGCCGCGCGAGCCGCTGGATTTCGCCTACCGCCTGCACTTCACCATGGACGAGCCGGCGCTGCACGATCCGGCGCTGGCCTGGGTCAGCCAGACGCGGCTGTCGACCGGCGACGTCAAGCAGTCGAACCTGATCCGCCAGCCCGACGGCAGCATGGCGCTGATCGTCGATTTCGCCGGACCGAACCTGGCCGGGCTGCCGGCGGACGCCCCGGTGTCCACGCGGGTGAGCGTCGACAACAACGCCGAACTGGTGGAGAACAACCTGCGCCACAACCCGGTGAGCAAGGGCTGGCGGTTGACCTTGAGGCTGAAGGTGCGCGACCCGGCCCGACCGGTGGAGCTGCGCGCAGCCTTGGTGGACGGCGAGACGACGCTTTCCGAAACCTGGAGCTATCAGATACCGATCCATGAATAATCCGGTGCTGCCTCCCCTTAGCGGGCGCTATATCGATCAACTGCCACTCGCCGAAGACGAGCGCCAGGCCCTGGTTCGCGAGGTGACCCACGAGGGGGGCGAGCTGGAAGACGTGCACCGGGTCCTGGCGCGTCGTGCACCGGCCATTGCCGGCGGTGCCGGAGTGCTGGGCTCGGTCGTCGCGCGCCTGAGGCTCGGCTGGGGCGAGACCCTGGAGCGTGGCCGGGCGCTCGCGCGCGATCACCAGGACCGTATCTGCATCCAGTCGACGCCGCCAATCGTGCGCACCCGGATGGTGCCCGAGCCCTGGCATACCAACGTGCTGCGGCTGAGCTGGTGGCGCTTGCTGCGCAAGAAGAACCGGGCGGTGGACATGCCGCCGCCGGTCGAGATGGATCGTTCCGGCTGGCGCAGGGTGGCCGGTTTCCGCCGCACCGTCCTGCTGCTGCTGATGCTGCTACAGACGGTCTTCGCCACCTGGCACATGAAGTCGGTGCTGCCCTATCAGGGCTGGGCGCTGGTGGACCTGCAGGAGGTGTTCCAGCAACCCTGGCAGGAGTCGGCGCGGCAGATCCTGCCGTATGTGGTGCAGACCAGCATCCTGCTGCTGTTCGCGCTGCTGTTCTGCTGGGTCTCGGTGGGCTTCTGGACGGCGCTGATGGGTTTTTTCCAGCTGCTCAAGGGGCGTGACCGCTACAACATCTCCGCCAGCACGCTGGGCGACGAGCCGATCCCGCGCGAGGCGCGCACGGCGCTGGTGATGCCGATTGCCAACGAGGACGTGCCGCGGGTGTTCGCCGGCCTGCGCGCCACCTACGAATCGCTGCTGGCCACCGGGCAGATCGAGCATTTCGACATCTTCGTGCTCAGCGACAGCAACGACCCGGATACCTGCGTGGCCGAGCAGAAGGCCTGGCTGGAGCTGTGCCGCGAGGTCGACGGCTTCGGCCACATCTTCTACCGCCGGCGCCGGCGCCGGGTGAAGCGCAAGAGCGGCAACATCGACGACTTCTGTCGCCGCTGGGGCAGCAGCTACCGCTACATGGTGGTGCTCGATGCCGACAGCGTGATGAGCGGCGCCTGCCTGACCAGCCTGGTGCGGCTGATGGAAGCCAACCCTGGCGCCGGCATCATCCAGACGGCGCCCAAGGCCTCGGGCATGGACACCCTCTACGCGCGGATGCAGCAGTTCGCCACGCGGGTCTACGGTCCGCTGTTCACTGCCGGCCTCAACTTCTGGCAGCTGGGCGAATCGCACTACTGGGGGCACAACGCGATCATCCGGGTCAAACCCTTCATCGAGCACTGCGCGCTGGCGCCGCTACCGGGCAAGGGCTCGTTCGCCGGCGACATCCTTTCCCACGACTTCGTCGAGGCGGCCCTGATGCGCCGCGCCGGCTGGGGCGTGTGGATCGCCTACGACCTGCCGGGCAGCTACGAGGAACTGCCGCCCAACCTGCTCGACGAACTCAAGCGCGACCGCCGCTGGTGCCACGGCAACCTGATGAACTTCCGCCTGTTCCTGGTCAAGGGCATGCACACGGTGCACCGCTTCGTGTTCCTCACCGGGGTCATGTCCTACCTCTCCGCGCCGCTGTGGTTCGTGTTCCTGGCGCTGTCCACCGGGCTGCTGGCGATCCACACGCTGATGGTGCCGGAGTATTTCCTGCAGCCGAACCAGCTCTACCCGCTGTGGCCGCGCTGGCATCCGGAGGAAGCCATCGCGCTGTTCACCGCCACGCTGACCCTGCTGTTCCTGCCCAAGCTGCTCAGCGTGCTGCTGATCTGGATCCAGGGTGCGCACGAGTATGGCGGGCGGTTGCGGCTGTTGCTGTCGATGATCCTCGAATCGCTGTTCTCGATGCTGGCGGCGCCGGTGCGCATGCTGTTCCACACGGTGTTCGTCACCGCGGCGTTCCTCGGCTGGTCGGTGCAATGGCAGTCGCCGCAGCGCGCCGACAACGCCACGCCCTGGGGCGAAGCGCTGCGCCGGCACGGCTCGCAGATGCTGCTGGGCGTGCTCTGGACGGCGCTGGTGGCCTGGCTCGATCCGGCCTTCCTCTGGTGGCTGGCGCCGATCGTGGTGTCGCTGATGCTGTCGGCGCCGGTCTCGGTGATCACCAGTCGCACGGGGCTGGGGCTGGCCGCGTTGCGCCGCAAGCTGTTCCTGATTCCGGAGGAGTTCAATCCGCCGCCGGAGCTGGCCGCAACCGATCGCTATACCCGGCAGAACCAGGACGCTGCCCTGCATGAGGGCTTCCTCGCCGCCACGGTGGACCCGCTCTACAACGCGCTGGTGTGCGGCATGGCGCGGGCGCGTCACGCCAAGCGGGTGGCCGCTGCCGAGGCGCTGCGCGAGCAGCGCATGCAGCAGATCCTCGATGCCGGCCCCGAAGGCAATGCCGAAGCGGCACGTTGGCGCCTGCTCAACGATCCCGACGGCATGGCGAGCCTGCACCTGCGTGTCTGGCAGGACCCGCGCTACCAGGCCTGGTGCGACGCCTACCGCCGCTGCGCCGCGAAGGAGTCGTGAGCCGGGCATAGCGGCCGCGGCACGGGGGTACGCCCGCAGGGGCGGCCCCGTGCCCAGGGCGATCAGTGCCGGTGCTGGCTGCCATCGGCGTGACGATGAACCGTCGCCGCCTCGGGCTCGGCCGGATGCGGGTGCCCCGCGTGGTTCGTGCCGGCTTCATGGCCTGCTGTCCCCGGTGCGTGCCTGTCGCTTTCCCCACCGCCATGCTGGTGGCCCGCGCTGGATGCCACCAGGCTCTGGTATTCCTGGGCGGAGAGCGATGGCAGCCGCTCGAGGAAGGCGACCAGGCCCCAGATGTAGCGATCGTCCATGGACTTGCCCCAGGCCGGCATGCCGGTGGACTTGATGCCGTGCTTGATGATCCAGAAACGGATCGCCGGATCGCCATCGGCCGTTGCCTTGGCGAGGTTCGGCGGGGCGGGATAGAGGGCCTGGCTCAATTCGCTGGAGGCGACCCCGGGCGCGAGATGGCAGCCGATGCACATGGCGTCGTAGTTGCCGGCCCCGGAGCGGATCAGTTCGGCGGCGTCCAGGCCGGGCACCTCGATGTCCTTGGCGCGCGCCGCGATGGCGTACTTGCGGGTGGTTTCCAGCAAGGCGTGCAGGGGGGCGGCATGCGGGGTATCGGCTGCGACATCGATGATGCCGGAATACACCACCGCGGCACCGCCAATCGCCGTGGCCAGGGCGACCGCCGCCAGTGTCGTCAGAATGGTTTTCATGCGCTGGACCTTAGAACCAGAAACGGATGCCCGCCAGTAGACGTGTTTCGCTGATGTCTTCGTCATTGGCGCGCAGGATGTCGGCAGTATTGCCGTAGGCGCGGTTCCAGCTCAGGCCGACGTAGGGGGCGAACTGTCGGGTGATTTCGTAGCGCAGGCGCAGGCCGACGCTGGCCTCGCTGAGGCCGGCCCCCACGCCGCGGGCTTCGTCGTTGCGCCCATGCAGGTTGAGCTCGGCGGTCGGCTGCAGCACCCAGCGCCGGGTCAGCAGGATGTCGTAGTCGGCCTCCAGGCGCAGCGCGCTCTGGCCGCCTTCGCCGAGGAAGGCGGTGGCCTCGGTTTCCAGGCCGTACACCGGCATGCCCTGCACGCCGAACGCGGCCCAGGTCTGCGCCGAGCCGGGCTTGAAGTCCTGGCGCACGCCGGCGACGGTTTCCCACCAGGGGCCGATGGCGTGGCTCCAGAGTAGTTGCAGTTCGGCCTCTTCGGTATGGCCGTCGGTGCGCTCGCCTTCGGAGCGGAAGGCCAGGCGGTCGACGTCGCCACCGAGCCAGCCGGAAATGTCCCAGGCCAGCGCACTGCCGTCGTCGGCGTCCTGCCATTCCAACTGGTCGGCGAGGAAGAGGAAGTGGCTGCCGCCCTGGTGCATCCGGTGCGGCGGCAGGGCGGGGAAGGCAGCGGCACGGTCTGCCTCGGTGAGGGTGGGGATCGGCGAACGCGGTTCCTGGCCCGGTGGGATGCCGGTGGCCGGCGGATGCGCCATCGAGCCGTGATCCATGTCGCCATGGCCCATCTGGCCATGCTCCATCTGCGGGGAAGGTGCCTGCTCGTGCGCCGACGGCATGGCATGGCCGGAGTGGTCCATGAGCTGCTGTGCCTGGCTCGCCGTGGCGGCCAGGCCGAGGGCAAGGGCGACGGGCAGCGTCTTAGTGATCATGCGGCTTGCCCTGGCCGGCGTCCTTGTTCATGCCGTTGCCCATGCCGCCCTGGCCCATGTTGCTGTGGTCCATCATCTGCCCCTTGCCCATGTGCTCATCGTGCATCTGCATCATCTTGTCGTGATCCATGCCTTGCATCATGCCGCCCTGGCCGGGCTTGGGCAGGGTGGCCTGTGGCGCCGCCTGTTCGGCCGGGGCGTTCTGCGGATGGTGGCCGTCGTGTTCGCTCTGCGCATAGGCGGTGCCGAGGTTGAGGGTGGCGGTCAGGCCGAAGGCGAGCAGGGCATTGTGTTTGCGAGTGTTCATGTGCTTCTCCGTCATTCTTCTACGCGGACTTCGCGGAACATCCCGAGGTCCATGTGCATCAGCAGGTGGCAGTGGTAGGCCCAGCGGCCGAGGGCATCGGCGGTGACGCGGTAGCTGCGCCTGGCGCCGGGCGGCATGTCGATGGTGTGCTTGCGCAGCTTGAAATTGCCGTGCTCGTCTTCCAGGTCGCTCCACATCCCGTGCAGGTGGATGGGGTGGTGCATCATGGTGTCGTTGACCAGCACGAGGCGTACCCGCTCGCCGTACTTCAGGCGGATCGGCTCGGCGTCGGCGAAGGGGATGCCGTCGAACGACCAGGCGAAGCGCTCCATGTGCCCGGTCAGGTGCAGTTCGAGGGTGCGGCTCGGCTCGCGGCCGTCCGGATCGGCGAAGGCGCTGCGCAGGTCGGCGTAGGTCAGCACGCGGCGACCATTGTCGCGCAGGCCGATGCCGGGGTCGTCCAGCTTCGCCACCGGCATCATGGTCTGCATGTCCACCAGCGGATTGCCCTGCTCGCTGGCCGGATGCGCCTGCATTGCCGGGCTGCCGGTGGTGCCATGGGGCATGGCGGCGTGATCCATCTGTCCATGATCCATGGCGGCATGCCCCGGCCCGGCCGGTGCAGGGGCGCCATGGCCGGCATGATCGCCGTGGCCCATGTCCGCCATGCTCAGTTCCGGCCGCGGGTCCGGCCCGGGCACCGGCGCCTGCAGGCCTGCACGGCGGGCCAGGGTGCCACGCGCGTAGCCGCTGCGGTCCATGGCCTGGGCGAACAGGGTGTAGGCGTCCTGGCTGGCGTCGGGCTCGACGATCACGTCATAGGTTTCCGCCACCGCCAGGCGAATCTCGTCCACTGTTACCGGCTCGATGTGCTGGCCGTCGGCGGCGACCACGGTGAGCTTGAGCCCGGGAATGCGGAAATCGAAGTAGCTCATCGCCGAGCCGTTGATCAGGCGCAGGCGAATGCGCTCGCCCGGCTGGAACAGGCCGGTCCAGTTGCCGTCCGGCGCCTGGCCGTTGAGCAGGTAGGTGTAGGTGGCGCCGCTGACATCGGCCAGGTCAGTGGGCGACATGTTCATCCTGGCCCAGGCCCAGCGCTCGCCGAAGGCCTCGCGCCAGCCCTTGTCGGCGACGTCGCCGATGAAGTCGCCGAGGGTGCGGCGGCCCTGGTTGTAGTAGTCCGATCGCTTCTTCAGCTTGGCCAGCACCCGTGCCGGGCTCTCGTCGGTCCAGTCGGAGAGGAACACCACGTAGTCGCGGTCGTAGGCGAAGGGTTCCGGCTCGAGCGGGTCGATGACCAGCGGGCCGTAGACGCCGAGCTGTTCCTGGAAGGCCGAATGGCTGTGGTACCAGTAGGTGCCGCTCTGCTTGACCTTGAAGTGGTACTCGTACATGCCGTCCGGCGCGATGCCGGCGAAGCTGAAGCCGGGCACGCCGTCCATGTTGGCCGGCAGCAGGATGCCGTGCCAGTGGATGGAAGTGTCCTGCGGCAGGCGGTTGCGCACGCGCAGGGTCACGCTGTCGCCCTCGCGCCAGCGCAGCAGCGGGCCGGGAATGCTGCCGTTGATGGCCATGGCGGTGCGTCGGCGGCCGCTGAAGTCCACCGTCATCGAGTCGATGCTCAGGTCGAACCGGGTGCCGCTGAGCACCGTGGGTTGGCCGGGGCTGGTCAGCGCCCAGACGGGCTGGCGCCACAGGCCGAAGCCGGCGAGGGCGCCGCCAACGGCCAGGCTTTTGACGAAGGTGCGCCGGGAACTGGTGAATTGCATGCTGGTCCTGTTCGGTCGATCGGGATGTTCGAGCAGTGTTGCCGCGAGGTGAACGCAGGGAGCAGGACAACCATAGCGTGCCTGCGCTGACAGGAGGCTGAGCGCAAGATTACGGTTCGGTCAGCTTGCAGGGCGGGCACGCGGGCAGGTTTGGCACCTCGGAGCGAAGCCTTCGATATCTGCGCTTATACTCAAGTGCAGTGCATGATTCTCACGGAAGGGATTTTCGATGAGTACTGAGCGCTCTGGGCCGATCCGCGTTCTGGTTGTCGACGGCCATCGTTGCATTCTCTGGGCTCTGGAAAAGCTCATCGGGGATGCGAAGCCTGCCATGGAGGTCGTCGGTAGCGCGACCAGCCCTGCTGATGCGCTTGCCTTGCTGAACAAGACCGCCCCCGACGTCGTCCTGCTTGGTATCGATCTGGCCATGCAGAGTGGCTTCGATGCCATTTCCTGGTTCAGGGCGCAATCGCCGGCAAAGCTGCTGGTGATGACTACGCTGCAGGACAGGTCGGTGCATGGCCAGGCCGTGCTCTGCGGGGCTTGCGGGGTGCTCGAAATGGCGGAGCCGGCAGAGCTGATCGTCACGGCGATCACCAAGGTGGTCCAGGGGCAGCTCTGGCTGGACCGTGCGACCACCGGGCGGATTCTGGCCGATTGCCTGTCCCGTGTACCGGCTCGCGTGCCTGACCCTGAGTCGCAGCGGATAACGTCGCTCACCGAGCGCGAACGGGAGATCGTTGCAGCCCTGTCGAGGTACACGGCGATGTCTGCGGTTCAGGTCGCGCAGAAACTGCATATCAGCGAACACACGCTGCGCAATCATCTGACCTCTATCTACGGCAAGCTCGGAGTCACCAGCCGGCTGGGGTTGTTCGTCTTTGCCCAGCGCCACGGGCTGGACATGCCTCCAGCCCCGCCGAAGCTTCGATAGGAAGGCCCGGCCTTGCTCAGAAGCGGTAGGGCAGGGCCACGGAGAAGCTGTAGTCCGGCGAATCGTCGGTCGCGCCTGCCGACGCGGACAGTTGCAGCGCCAGGTCCCGGCTGAGCATGAAGGTGGCCCCCAGGTTCAGCGACGCGATGGTCGCCCGGGAAAGCGTACGCTTGCCGGTAGCGCTGGAGTGGATATCGGCCCCTTCGATGAAGGCTCCTGACAGCGAAGCGTCCAGGCTAATGTCCGGCGTGGCGGCCAAGGATGCGCCCAGGCGATAGGCCCAGCTGTCGCCGGGAGCGATACGTCCGGAGAAGGGACGCTCCCCGAGCAGGTTGTCGGCCCTGACATGCTTCGAATATGCATGGCTGTACGCCAACCCGCCGTAGAGCGCTACCGGGTCGAGACGCTTGAGCGCCGAAAGCGAGCCCGCCACGCTGCGGAAGCCATAGCTGATCGGAACCGGTTCGAAGGCATCGTCGCCGTTGTCATGCGAGTAGCTCAGGGCGGCGACGAACGAGGGCAGGTGCTGCGTCTCGTTGTTCAGTTTCTTGGCAAGTTCCAGTACCAGGTCGCCTACCCCGCTGTTCGATCCGATCGAGGTATTGCGGTGCGTATAGGGTATGGAGGCGCTGAACGCCATGCCCCAGGGCAAGCCCGCCTGGCCGCCCAGGCTACCGATGTAGCTGTCGCTACGGTCCCGATAGTTGTCCGAGCCCGAATGTACCCAGGTGAACCTGGGCGTCACGCGGAAGGCGCCGGATGGCAGCAGGATCAGCCCCCGCGATACCAGCGCCTCCTCGATGGCCGTGGTGGCCTCCGGGCTGTCCGGCTCGATCACCGGGGCCCTGCTTTCGGGCGCACGCAAGGCCGGTTGCGGCTGCGCCCCGGCGAGCTGGCTTTCGAGGGCGGCAACCCGCTGGCGCAGCTGCGCGTTGAGGGCCTTCTGCGCCTCGAGCTGCTGGCGCAGTTCATCGGCGGTCTCGGCGCATACTGGCGCCGCTACCGCCATAGCCAGGGCGATGGTCGACAGGCGAACTGAATGGCTCATGGCGCTGACCTCAACTGGGGGGATACGACAAAAGCCAGGCCTTGCAGCCAGACTTCATTGAAGCGTGCCAGCGACATGCGGCGATTGCCGAAGGCCGGGTCGGCGAGCAGTACCTCACGCTCGGTAACCGCATTCAGCACGACGTAGTGATTGAAACCACGGATCTGGATCGGGACGATCGGCGCGTGGAACAGTTTCAGGTCCTCGAGGGCCAGGTTCCGGTAGGCATCGCCGGCGTAGCCCCGCTGTTCGACGAAGCGCTTCATGTCCAATAGCGAGAAGCCGCCACGCGCACGCACCTTGGCCGGCTCGGTTCCCTTGAGCATGGTCGCGGCGACGTAGCGCTCGCTCACCGGGTCCTGGAAGCCGTAGGTCAGCACGGTGGCCAGCGAGGCGGCTGCGCAGCTGGTCTCCCATTGCTGCATGACCACCGCTTTCTCCCGCATTTCCTTGAGCGATTCGATGCGCAAGGCGGGGGTGTCCGCGAGGCTGGCGCAGGGAGCAAGTGTCGCGGCGGTGAGGATGGCGATTGCCATCGCCTGGAGCGCCTCGGGCAAGCGGTCGGGCAACGAACTCATGGCGGCGTCGACTCCCTGTGATCCCTGCCTTTCGATGCCCGGCTCGGGCAAGGCCAGGCACCGGTTACATCCCCTCGAGCTGCCTGGCGAACGTATCCTTTCCCACGCTGAGGGGTCAGGACGATCGGGGCCAAAGCGTCTGTGTATCAAGCTTAGACCGGGAAACCATGGCCTGCATTGTGCCAGTATGAATGCCGGCCGGGCCGCTGGCGGACAGGCGCAAGGTCGTCACGATCCATATGCCAGTCGCAACAATGCCGTTCACAGGAACCTGTGAACGGCATGGCCTGAGGTGGAGCATCTGGATGACAAGGCCCTCGCTGCCGCGCCCGTCTCAGCACAGCCGCCAGGGCCCGGGCACGGTCAGGGGAAGCTGTTGCCGGGGCCGTCGATCAGGACGGGGTCTCCTACCATGGTGGTTTGGGCCGGGGTTGCACAGGTCACCGATGCGCCGGGGCACCATACCTGCGTGGTGGTGGCGTAAGTGCTGGTGCCGTTGCTCGCCTCGCTTGCCGGGTTGTTGGAATAGCCATGGAAATACTCGTAGGTGGTGCTCTCGGACACGAGTGCCCCTGCAACCATCTGATCCATTTGCGGTTCGGTCAGGCGCATCGGTCCGTCGGCCAGCGCTGCACCTGCACCCAGTAATCCGGCCAGCGCAACTGCGGTGGCCAGGGTTTTCCGCTTGGTGTCCATCTTCATCTCCTTGCCAGGTTGCGGAGCATTGCTGCGTTCGTTTCACGCCCCGCCCCGCGGTGGGGTGAAACATGCTGTCCGCCGGATGGTTGCCCGGCTGCATCGGGCCGTCGGTTGGCTAGTCGACTGATTGCCCGGGTGAATCTAAAGCTAGCGTTGCGCTGCGTTTCGTATATGGGAGCCCTTTCCTCTTTTCGAGGGGGAGGAAAAGGCCAGCCGGCAGCTCTTCGGGAGGGAGATTTCTCCCATGGCGGGCGACCGGCTCCGGATTAACTGGCGACTCATCACGGCGGCGGCCGGGTGGCCAGTCCCTCCGGGCGCCGCCATGTACGCTCGACCGAACTCAGCGGACCGGCTGGGGGCCCAGGTAGTCGGCCAGCACCTGATCGCGGCCTTCGACGGTCAGGGCGATCACCTGGTAACGCTGGTGCGGCTGGCCGTAGTTCATGCCTGGCGAGCCGGCCGGCATACCGGGTACGGCGATGCCGGCGAGGTCGTCACGGGTCTTCAGCTCGCGGATCTGGGCCACCGGCACATGGCCTTCGATGAACTTGCCGTCGATCACCCCGGTATGGCACGAGCCCAGGCGCGGCACGACACCGAGGCGCTGCTTGACCGCCGGCATGTCGCTTTCGACATGGTCGCGCACTTCGAAACCGTTGGCCTCGAGGTACTTGATCCAGTCCTTGCAGCAGCCGCAGTTGGCGTCCCGGTGCACGTCGATGACGTCGGCGGCGTGGGCCACGCCGCTCATCAGCAGGGCGGCGACGGCGGTGAGGTAAGGTTTCATGCTGTTCTCCAGGTCGAGGTTTGTTTCAGTGGCAGCAGCAGCCAGCGCTGGCGCCGCAAGCGGTTTTCCGGGGAGGCGCATCCGCGACGGCTTCGGCCGGGTAGCCGGCGGCATCGAGTGCCGCGATCAACGCATCGCGGGTGGCCGTGCCAGCGATGCGGACGAGGCCGGCGGCCAGGTCCACATCCACCGTGGTGACGCCGGCCAGCGGCTCGAGTGCCTCGCTGACGTGCCTGGCGCAGGCGCCGCAGCTCATGCCGGAAATCTTCAACGTGCTCGTGTTCATGCTGTTCGTTCTCCCATGGCCGATACCCTTGCGACCTGGCTGAATGCTCAACCTTGACATGGTGTCAATGTCAAGCATTCAGTCAATGCCCGCCTTGCGCAAGCGCAGTGCGTTGAACACCACCGAGGCCGAACTCACGCTCATCGCCAGGGCGGCGATCAGCGGCGACAGCAGGTGCTCGGTCAGCGGATAGAACAGGCCGGCGGCCAACGGAATGCCCAGGCTGTTGTAGAGGAAGGCGAAGGTCAGGTTCTGGTGCATGTTGCGCACCGTGGCCATCGACAGGCTGCGGGCGCGCAGGATGCCCAGCAGGTCGCCCTTGACCAGGGTGACCTGGGCGCTGTTCATCGCCACGTCGGTGCCGGTGCCCATGGCGATGCCGACATCGGCACGGGCCAGCGCGGGAGCGTCGTTGATGCCGTCGCCGGCCATCGCCACGCGGTGCCCGGCCTGTTGCAGGGTGGCGGCGAGGCGCTCCTTGTCCTGCGGCTTGACTTCGCCGTGGACTTCTTCGATGCCCATCTGGCGCGCCACCGCGCGTGCCGTGGTGAGCCCGTCGCCGGTGGCCATGATGACCTTCACGCCGGCCGCCTGCAGGTGCTCGACCGCCTGCCTGGAGGTGGGCTTGATCGGATCGGCCACCGCGAGAAGCCCGGCCAGCCTGCCATCCACCGCCAAGTACATGATGCTCACGCCCTCGGCGCGCAGCTCTTCGGAGCGGGCCTGCAACGGCGTGGCATCGACGCCGGCTTCGTCCAGCAGGGTGGTGTTGCCCAGCAGCAGTTGCCGGCCGTCGACCCGGCCACGTACTCCGATGCCCGAGGCGGATTCGAAGGTCTCGGTCGGGCTGAGCGTGACGCCGGCTTGTCGCGCGCGCTCGACGATGGCGTGCGCCAGCGGGTGTTCGCTGCCCTGGTCGAGGCTGGCCGCCAGTTGCAGCACCTGTTCCTCGTCGAAGCCGGAGGCGGCGACCACGCTATGGAACGCCGGCCGGCCTTCGGTGAGGGTGCCGGTCTTGTCGACGATCAGCACGTCGACCTTGCGCAGGTTCTCGATGGCGCTGGCATCGCGGAACAGCACGCCGCTGCCGGCGGCCTTGCCGGTGGCGACCATCACCGACATCGGCGTCGCCAGGCCGAGCGCGCAGGGACAGGCGATGATCAGCACCGCCACCGCATTGATCAGACCGAACACCCAGCTCGGCTGCGGGCCGAACAGGCCCCAGCCGAGGAAGGTCAGCACGGCGACCAGGATCACCACCATCACGAAGTAGCCGGCGATCACATCGGCCAGGCGCTGCATGGGCGCCTTGCTGCGCTGGGCCTGGGCGACCATCTGCACGATCTGCGCGAGCATGGTCGCCGAACCGACTTTCTGCGCCTCCATCACCAGGCTGCCATGGGTATTGAGCGTGGCACCGATCAGGCTGTCGCCGGCGTGTTTCATCACCGGCAGCGGCTCGCCGGTGAGCATCGACTCGTCCACCGCGCTTTCGCCCTCGAGCACCCGGCCGTCCACCGGCACCTTCTCGCCGGGGCGCACGCGCAGGCGATCGCCGCTGTGCACGTGGGTCAGCGGAATGTCCTGCTCGCTGCCGTCGGCCGCGATGCGCCGCGCGGTTTTCGGCGCCAGGCCGAGCAGGGATTTGATCGCCGCCGAGGTCTGCGAGCGCGCCCTGAGTTCGAGCATCTGGCCGAGCAGCGTCAGCGAGATGATCACCGCGGCGGCCTCGAAGTACACGCCGATGCGCCCATCCTGCACGAAGGTCGCGGGAAAGAGTTCGGGTGCCAGGGTCGCCACCAGGCTGTAGAGATAGGCCGCCGCCGTGCCGAGGCCGATCAGCGTCCACATGTTCGGACTGCGCTGGCTGACCGAACGTACGCCGCGCACGAAGAACGGCCAGCCGGCCCACAGCACCACCGGCGTCGCCAATACCAGCTCGACCCAGTTCTGCGTGGCGCCATGGAACAGGGCCAGCGAGTGCCCGGCCATCGCCAGCACGGTGACGATCAGCGTCAGCGGCAGGGTCCACCAGAAGCGCTGGCTGAAATCGCGCAGTTCGGGGTTTTCCCGTTCCTCCAGCTCCGGCATCACCGGCTCCAGGGCCATGCCGCACTTGGGGCAGGTGCCGGGGCCGATCTGGCGGATTTCCGGGTGCATCGGGCAGGTGTATTCGGCTCCGGGATCGGCCGCTTCCGCGCTGGCCAGCGAGGCCTCGTCGGCCGCCATGGCGCCAGCCACATAGCGCTGCGGCTCGGCAACGAACCGGTCCAGGCAACGCTGGCTGCAGAAGTAGTAGTCGCGCCGCGCGTGGACGGCGTGCAACGGGCCGCCGTTTTCCACGGGCATGCCACAGACGGGATCGTGCTGCACGCGCTGTTCGCCGGCCTGCCGCTGGTCGGGTTCCCGGGAGTCGCGCGGTGAGGGGCGAGCAGGCATGACGAGCCTCCGAAGTGGCTGAGGTGATCGCGGCCCCACCATAGCCCCGGCAGCCTTACGCCAGGCTGATCGAAACATTACTTTTCTGTAACGTTCTGGTTGGTTTGCCGCAGAGGCTGTCACACTCGGGCAACTCCGGATGAGGGCGATGCGATGAAACTGCTGGTTGCCGAAGACGAACCGAAGACCGGGACCTACCTGCAACAGGGGCTCAGCGAGGCGGGCTTCACGGTCGACCGCGTGACCAGCGGCACCGACGCCCTGCAGCATGCACTGAGCACGCCGTACGATCTGTTGATCCTCGACGTGATGATGCCGGGGTTGGACGGCTGGGAAGTGCTGCGGCTGGTGCGCGCTTCGGGCAGCGAGGTGCCGGTGCTGTTCCTCACCGCGCGCGACCGCGTCGAGGATCGGGTCAAGGGGCTGGAACTGGGCGCCGACGATTACCTGGTCAAGCCGTTCGCCTTCTCCGAACTGCTGGCGCGGGTGCGCACGCTGTTGCGCCGCGGCAACGCGGCGGCCCTGCAGACGCAGCTGAAGATCGCCGATTTGCAGGTCGATCTGCTCAAGCGCCGGGCCATGCGTGCCGGGCAGCGCATCGACCTCACCGCCAAGGAATTCGCCCTGCTGGAACTGCTGCTGCGCCGGCGTGGCGAGGTGCTGCCCAAGTCGCTGATCGCCTCGCAGGTGTGGGACATGAATTTCGACAGCGACACCAACGTCATCGAAGTGGCGATTCGTCGTTTGCGGGCGAAGATCGACGACGGCTTCGAGCCCAAGCTGATCCACACCGCACGTGGCATGGGCTACATGCTCGATGAGCCGGATGCACCATGAAACGTCTGTCGCTGACGGCGCGCCTGAGCCTGATGTTCATGCTCGCCGTGACCGGTGTGCTGGCCGCGGCCGGCTACTTCTTCAACCAGCTCAGCGTGCACCATTTCGACGAGCTGGACCGCCATACGCTGCACGAGAAACTCGAGGCCGGCCGCGGCCTGCTCGGTGGACTGGACGATCTGCGCCGCTTCGATGAGCTGCGCCCGCAGCTGCAGGCACTGCTCGGCGGCCATGGCGGACTGGCCGCGTTCATTTTCGACGATCGCGGCCGGCAGCTGTTTCCGGCGCCTGGGCCCGCGCCCTTCGATACCCGGCTGTTGCAACTGGCGGGGCAGGGGGGCGGCGAGCTGCAGGTCGACGGCCGGGTCTGGCGTGGCGAGGCGGGGCACGTCGAGGTTGCCGGGCAGCGCCTGACCCTGCTGATCCTGCTCGACGTCACGGTGCACAGGGCGTTCTTCCATACCTTCAGCGGCTGGCTGTGGAGCGCGCTGGTGCTCTGTGCGCTGGTCAGCGCCCTGCTCGGCTGGTTGCTGGTGCGCAGCGGCTTGCGGCCGTTGCGCGAGGTCACGCAGGTGGCGGCCTCGGTTTCGGCAAAATCCCTGCGCGAGCGCATCCCCGGCGAGTCGATCCCGGCGGAGCTGGAACAGCTGGTGCAGGCCTTCAACGCGATGTTGGCGCGGCTGGAGGATGCCTTCGTGCGGCTGTCGAACTTTTCCGCCGACATCGCCCATGAGTTGCGCACGCCGCTGAGCAATCTGATGACCCACACCGAGGTGGCACTGACCCGGGCCAGAACGGTGGAGCAATACCAGGACAACCTGCATTCCAACCTGGAAGAGCTGCAGCGCATGTCGCGGATGATCGATGACATGCTGTTCCTGGCCAAGGCCGACAATGGGCTGATCATCCCCGATGCGCGGCCGGTGGAGCTGCACGAGCTGTGCGAACAGCTGCTGGACTATTACCAGCTCTCGGCCGACGAGCGCGGCATCCATCTCGAGCAGTCCGGGGCCGGGACGCTGGCGGGGGATCGATCGATGCTGCGCCGGGCATTGTCCAACCTGTTGTCCAACGCGCTGCGCTACACACCGGATGGCGGGACGATCCGGGTGCTGATCGAGCAGGATGCCGACGGGGTGGCGCTGAGCGTCGCCAACCCCGGGGCGACCATCGCCCCCGAGCATCTGGGCCGGCTGTTCGACCGCTTCTACCGGGGCGACCCGGCGCGGCGCGAAGGCGGCCCGAGCAATGCCGGGCTGGGGCTGGCCATCACCCGCTCCATCGTCGAGGCGCATCACGGGCGGATCGGCTGTTCGTCGGCGGCGGGCCTCACGACGTTCAGGCTGGAGTTCCCCGCATGAGCTCCGGGGCCGTTGAGATGACACAGGTGCGAGAGGACTGAATGCTGACCGTGAATATCGGGCCGCTGGCCCTTGCTGTGCCCCATGTGCTGTTGCTGGGCAGCCTGCTGCTGGCGACCCTGAGCGGCTGGTGGGTCGGCCGGCGTAGTGCCTGCAATCCGGAGCGGCAGCTGTTCCGCCTGCTGCTGGTGGCGCTGCTGGTCGCGCGGCTGGCCTTCGTGATCGTCTATTTCGAGCATTACCGTGGGGCGTGGTGGCGGCTCATCGATATCCGCGACGGCGGCTTCATCGCCTGGCCCGGCGTGCTCGCCGCGCTGGCGCTGGGCGCCAGCTGGTGCTGGCGCGAGCGGGCGCTGCGCAAGCCCCTGGGGATTGCGCTGGCGGTCGGCGTGGCGAGTTGGGGCCTCGGCAGCCTGGCATGGCATTCCTTCGAGCAGGGCACGCGCCTGCCGAACATGGCCCTGCGCGATAGCCAGGGGCGGCCGGTGGCGCTGGAGGCATACGTCGGCCAGCCCCTGGTGATCAATCTCTGGGCCACCTGGTGCCCGCCGTGCCGTCGCGAGATGCCGGTGCTGGCCGAAGCGCAGGCGCGCGAGCGCGATACGCTGTTCCTCTTCGTCAACCAAGGCGAGGGGGCGGGCGAGATCAACCGCTTCCTGCAAGCGATGGACCTGGGGCTGGAGAACGTACTGCTCGACGGCGGTGGACGCCTCGGCCAGCATGTCGGCTCCAGGGCCCTGCCCACGACGCTGTTCTACGACGCCGAGGGCCGCCAGGTCGGCAGCCATCTCGGCGAACTCTCGCACGCCAGCCTGGCGCGTGCGTTGGCAAAACTGAAAGAGGATGCGCAGTGATTCAACTCAAGCCGTTACCGTATCTGCTGGCTGGCATCGGCCTGCTGGCCCTGCCCGTGGCCCAGGCCGAGGAACTGCCGGCGGCGATCAAGGCCGTGGAAGCGCGTGGTGCCGAGGTCGTCGGCCGCTTCGATGCGCCCGGCGGGCTGCAGGGCTATGCCGCACGCTACAACGGCCAGGGCATGGCGCTGTACCTCACCCCCGACGGCGAGCATGTGCTGGTCGGCAGCCTGCTCGACGCCAAGGGCGAAGACCTGACCCGCGGGCACCTGGAGAAGCTGGTCTACGAACCGCTGGGCAAGGAGATGTGGGCGCGCATGGAGGGCAGCAGCTGGATCGCCGACGGACGCGCCGACGCGCCACGCATCGTCTACCTGTTCAGCGACCCGAACTGCCCCTACTGCAACCTGTTCTGGAAACAGGCGCGGCCCTGGGTCGAGGCCGGCAAGGTGCAGCTGCGCCACATCATGGTCGGCATGCTGCGTGCGGACAGTGCCGGCAAGTCCGCCGCGCTGCTCGGCGCCAAGGAGCCGGAGGCGGCGCTCAACGCGCACGAGGCAGCCGGCAAGGCGAGCAAGCTCAAGCCGCTGGATAAGATTCCTGCCGAACTGGAACGGCAGCTCACCGACAACCTGATGCTGATGGGCGAACTGGGTGCCCAGGCCACGCCGGCGATCTTCTACCTCGACGACAACGGCCGCCTGCAGCAGCACCAGGGCGCGCCGCGACCGGATGCCCTGGACCTGATCATGGGCCCGCGCTAAACGCAAGGTGGATGGCCGAAGCCACCAGACGCGGCTCGTCAGAGCACGCCGAACACCTTCTTCGCCAGGCTGGTGGCCGCTGCCGCCGGGTTCTTGCGGATGCTCGCTTCCTGCTCGGCGATGACGCTGAACAGGCCATTCAGGGCCTGCTCGGTGACATAGCCTTCGATATTGGCGTAGCCACCGGAGAGGCCCGTCGGCACCTTGGCCGCCACGGCGTTGTACTGCTGCGCCAGGCCGACCTGGTCGGTGGCCTGCTTGACGATGGGCAGGAACTTCGCGCGGATCTGCTCGCGGCTGGACTTGTCCAGGTACTGGGTGGCCGAATCGTCGCCACCGGCGAGAATTCCCTTGGCGTCCTCCACGGTCATGTTGCGCACGGCGTCCAGCAGCAGTTGCTGGGCTTGCGGCACGGCCGCCTCGGCGGCCTGGTTCATGCTGTTCTCCAACTGCTCGACCTGGCTGCCCATGCCCAGCATCTTCAGCATGCGCGAGGCCTTGCCGATGTTGCCCGGCAGCTCGATGCGCACGTCCGGATCGCTGCTGAATCCGCCGGGCCGCCCGAGCTGCTGCACCGCCACCTTGGCGCCCTGGCTGAGCGCATCCTTGAGGCCGGCGCTGGCGTCGCCCTGGGTCAGGTCGGTAAGCGACAGGGCATGGGCGGCGGCAGACAGCATCAAGCTGGCGATAAAGGCGGTGATGCGGATCATGGCAAACCTCAGAGGAATGTGGCCGGGGCCGATAGGCCGAGCATAGCGGGGAAGATCAGCGCTAGCGAGCCTGCTCAAGAGGCCGACAGTATGCCAACTGGCTAGCAGTTCCCCCTCGGCGACCTCGAAAACGATGCCCTCCTCTGTTAGAAGGGCTGTCCGTTGTCCAGACATTCAAGGAGGATTCGTCATGCGTCTGATTCGTCGCGAGCATCGTAACGGCATCAGCCTGAGAAACATCGAAGCGCCGTTCTTCGCGGTGCCCAAGGTTGACAACGAACTGACCTGTTGGCACCACGAGATACCGGGCCTCAGCGAACTGAGCCGATCCTGCGGCGCAGACAGGCAGCTCATCCTCGCCGCAGTGGAGCGCGGCGACTGGCTGCTGGTCATGGATGACCCATTCAGACCGTTGAGCAATGACACCTTCGGTAAGTATTCCCACATCACCGGCAAGGGCTGGGTAGGCAGCTTCCATACGGAGCGTTCGCGCCAGCCGAAAGCCTCGCTACCTGAGGCCGAGCCTATAGCGAAGACCCAGCCACAGGAGCCGGGCTTTTACATCGTGCCCAGGAGCACCACGCTCGAGAAACTGGAGGCACAGCTATTCACGTCGCCCAGCCCCGCCGTCATCGATAAATTCAAAGCCCTGAACCCGAGCCTGAGCCAGGTGAAGGCCGGACAGATGATCGTGCTCAGCGATCCCGACAACCAGCAATGCACCCGCGAAGAAGCTCTGCTGATGGAGGCTGCGGGCAAGGTCAATGCGGCGCTGGAGGCGCTGTCACCCGAAGAAGCCGATTTCATGGTCCGGCACCGGGACGAAATCGAATCCTTTCTCACCTACGGCGCCGCCTCCGTGGGTGTCGGCTCGTCCGTGTTTTCCAAGCATCTGGAAGGTGTGAGCAACTCGCTACGCAGCATCGAGGCCTTGCACCAGCGAACCTTCCAGCAGCACGGTCACCTGCGTTCCCCGGAATTCTTTGCCGAGCGCAAGCGCCTGTTCAGCCAGTTGGATGTGCAACTCACTTCGCTGACCAGAAAAGGCACGGGAATACCTGATCATCCCAACCTCAAGAGCGCCTTGGGTATTTCCAGTCGCAGCGTCGTACACCGCTGGACGAAAGCCGGCGCTCCCGAGCAGATTCCCGGCTATGCCACGCATATCGACGGTGTGGCCAAGGCCGCGAAATACATCAGATATGGCGGCTGGATCGGCACGGCCGTTGGTGGCGGGGCTTCTTATATGAAGGTGCAGGATGTGTGTATGGCTGGTGATGCTGAAGCTTGTGAAAAGGTTAAATTTACCGAGGGCGGAGGCTTTGCTGGGGGAGTCGCTGGCGGTGCGCTGGCCAGTATAGCCTTAACTGGCTCGACAGTAGGTGTTATTTGTGCCGCTCTCGGGGTCCCTACTGGCGGTGTGGGTACGTTGACGTGTGGTCTTTTGGTAGTTGGGGCGGGATCTTTGGCTGCAGGAGCCGTCGGAGGCAGAGGAGGAGAAGCAATGGGAGAAATAATTTACGAGGCAGTTAAGTGAGTTTGAATACAGCTGAGAAAATATTTCTCTGTGTAGGTTTAATCGACTTTGGGCTGGCGTTCCTCTTGATTGGAACTGCATTGCATATGGCCTATACCAAAACAGACGAGATGCTGGAGTATTTAAAAAACTGTACTGCCATAACGGCTCGTGCTCCTCTCAGGCACGGTGGTCCATGGGGCAAACTGTTACTCATCGGAGGAATTGCTGGGATCGTTACCCTTCCAAACTTTTATCTGAAAAAAGGCGAGCTAAGCGCGGAGGATCTAAAGGGGCTTCCAATTCACCTTAAGCGCAAATTGGCGATTTTGTACTGGGGTAGCTGTGGAGCTCTGCTTTTAATGTTCGTCATTGCGGCGGTAGCTGAGCTTGATCTTGTGTAATCGGGCGTACGGAAGTTGGCCGCCGAATCCAGCATATTCCGGTGCAGGATGTGCGCGGCAGGCAATTACACGGCTTGTATGAGTGTGGTGGATAGTCTGAAGTATTCATGAGTTTCTAGCTGACTTCAGCACCTGCCGACTTTGAAAGTGACCAATCGATCCATGACACTTGACCGCAGATAGCTGTCAGCCTACCTGCTACCACTTGCCCTAGCGCAGCAGCAGGCCGGTGCAAGATGTATGGCTGGCAATGCCAAGGCTTGTGAAAAAGTTAAATACACCGAGACTGGGCGTTTTGCCGGCAGCGGCGCGGGCGGCGCAGGGAGTGCCGCCATTTTAACGGCCCCAGCAGTAGGCAGTGTCTGTGCCGCACTGGGTGTGCCTACTGGTGGAGTAGGAACTCTTGTATGTGGCTTGGTGGTGGTCGGGACAGGCTCTTTAGTAATAGACGCTCTTGGGGACACTCTGAAGAAGGCTCCCTGCTTTGGCAAAATAGCCCGACCCCACCCGCCGAGGTTCCTGATGAAGCAGATGACCTTCGCCGACGCCGAGTACGCCGGCAAGCGCAAGCAGACCCGCAAGGAGTTGTTCCTGATCGAGATGGATCAGGTGGTGCCGTGGAAGGGGTTGATTGCCTTGATTGAGCCCCACTACCCCAAGGGTGAAGGTGGCCGTCCGGCTTATCCGCTGATGGCGGTGCTGCGGGTTCATCTGATGCAGAACTGGTTCGGCTATAGCGACCCGGCCATGGAGGAGGCGCTGTACGAGACCACGATCCTTCGCCAGTTTGCGGGGCTGAGTCTGGAGCGCATCCCAGACGAAACGACCATCCTCAACTTCCGGCGCCTGCTGGAGAAACACGAGTTGGCGGCGGGCATCCTGGCCGTGATCAATGGCTACCTGGGCGACCGCGGCCTGTCGCTGCGCCAGGGCACCATTGTCGACGCCACGCTGATTAACGCGCCGAGTTCGACCAAGAACAAGGACGGCAAACGCGACCCAGAGATGCACCAGACCAAGAAGGGAAACCAATATTACTTCGGGGCCAAGGCACACATTGGTGTCGACGATGAGTCGGGCTTGGTGCACAGCGTGGTGGTCACGGCGGCCAACGTGGCGGATGTCACGCAGGTCGACAAATTGCTGCACGGCGACGAGAACGTAGTCTGTGCCGACGCAGGTTACACCGGAGTGGAAAAGCGTACATGAAGGCCGCCCGGTGATCTGGCAGGTTGCGGCACGGCGCAGCACCTACAAGAAGCTCGATAAGCGCAGCGCGCTGTACAAAGCCAAGCGCAAGATCGAGAAGGCCAAGGCCCAGGTGCGCGCGAAGGTCGAACATCCGTTCCGAGTGATCAAGCGCCAGTTCGACTACACCAAGGTGCGCTTCCGGGGCCTGGCGAAAAATACGGCGCAGATGGTCACGCTGTTTGCTCTGTCGAATCTGTGGATGGCTCGCCGACATTTAATGATGAGCGCAGGAGAGGTGCGTCTGTGATGCAGGGAATAACCGCTGCGGCGTGCTCGCAGCGGTTGAAACACAACAGCGGACAGACGAACTGATCGCTTTTTGATCAGCTTCTGCTTTGAAATATCAGCGGAGTCTGAAGTCAGCCAGAAATGAGCGGCTATTTCAGAGCATCCTTGGAGGAGTTGGTGGCGAAATGGCAGGGGATGTGATCTATGAGAGTTCTAAATGAGCACCGCTGAGTTTGTTATCGGCTATCTATGCGGTTTGGTGATTTTTTTCTGCTAATTTGGATTGGCGTTGCATTGCATATGGCTTATAGGCAGATAGATACGATTTTGGAGCACCTAAAAAAATCCACTGCTGTCACGGTGCGCGCTCCTCTCAGGCACGGAGGTCCATGGGGGAAAATACTATTGGTGGGAGGGATATCAGGAATTATCACGTTCCCTGGTTTTTATCTGAAAAAAGGAGCGATAAATATAAAAGAATTAGAAGATTTTCCATCCCGCCTTAAAGCAAACTAGTAGTATTGCAGTGGAGCGCGTGGTGTCTTTTAGCGCTTTGATGTTGTTGGTTGCAATTGGGAAATCCGGCTGGCTCTATTAATTCAAATCCGTTTGTGATGCATCCTCGTGCCGTTCCAGTGCCACCTGGCGGATCGACAGGCGAATCTCCGCCGGCAGCACGCGCTTGGCCACGCCTTCGGCCAGTTCGCCGAGCTTGTCGTGGTAGCCGAGCTTGCCGTCGGCATCCGCGCAGAGCACACCCTGGTCCTGCAGGCTCTGGATGAAGTGGCGGAACAGGCTCTTGTCGAAGAATTCCGGCGCGTTCAGCCCGTGCAGGATCGACAGGCGCTGGGCCATCACCGTGCAGAGCTCTTCCAGCTCCTCGGCGCTCAGGCTGTGCTGGCCGCTGTTGAGCAGCAGCGAGGTCGCCATGTAGAAGCGCTGCAGGGTCTGCATGACCACCCGCGCCAGCAGCGTGAGCCGCACGAACTGCCGCGAACTGGGCGCCGGGCGCACGTAGCTGTCGCCGTCCTGCCTGAGCAGGCCGTGTTCGACGAAGGCGGCCAGCCACTGGTCGATCACCGCCTCTAGCTCGTGTTCCTCCCAGCGAATGAACAGCTCCGCGCGCAGATAGGGATACAGCGCCTCGGTGAACCGCTGGATCTGCTCGCGGCTCATCCGCGAACTGCTCTGGAAGAAGCTCGCCAGCAGCGCCGGCAGGGCGAAGATGTGCATCACGTTGTTGCGGTAGTAGGTCATCAGCACCGCGTTCTGCTCGTCCAGATAGAGGATGTTGCCCAGCGCATCCTTCTGTTCGGCGAGCAGGTCGAGGTCCTTCACGTAGGCGATCAGCGCTTCGCCGTCGCCTTCCGGCAGGGTGGTGTGCGGCGAGTAGGGCACCGCGCGCAGCAGGGCCTGGTAGAGGTCGAGGATTCGCGCCAGCGCGTCGTGATCGAGCGCCTGGCGGCTGGTGGAGAGCATCGCCAGCGCCACCAGGTTGACCGGGTTGACCGCCGCCGCCTCGTTGAGGCGCTCGGCGATGCGCCCGGCCAGCCGGTTGGTGGCCTCGTTCAGCCACTGCGGGCGATAGTCGGGCGCGTAGGTCTGCTGGCGCCAGCCGGGTTGCTCCTGCTCGAGGAACTCGTTGAGCTTGAGCGGCTCGCCGAAGTTGACCCAGACCTGACCGAAGCGCTGCTTGAGCGCGCCGATGACCTTGAAGATGTCGAAGATCGACTCCTTCTTCTTCGCCGCGCCGCGCAGCTCGCCGAGGTAGGTGCGGCCTTCCAGCACGCGCTCGTAGCCGATGTACACCGGCACGAAGAGGATCGGCAGGCGCGAGGAGCGCACGTAGCTGCGCAGGGTCAGCGCCAGCATGCCGGTCTTCGGCCGCAGCATGCGCCCGGTGCGCGAGCGGCCGCCCTCGACGAAGTATTCGACCGGGAAGCCGCGGCTGAACAGGCTGTGCAGGTATTCGTTGAATACCGCCGTATACAGCGGGTTGCCCTTGAACGAGCGGCGCATGAAGAAGGCGCCGCCACGGCGCAGCAGGCCGCCGATGACCGGCATGTTGAGGTTGATGCCGGCGGCGATGTGCGGCGGCGTCAGGCCGTTGCGGAACAGCAGGTAGGACAGCAGCAGGTAGTCGATATGGCTGCGGTGGCAGGGGACGTAGATCACCTCGTAGCCGCGCACGGCGTCCTGCAGCGGCTCGATATGGTTGACGCGGATGCCGTCGTAGATCTTGTTCCAGAACCAGGACAGCGCCACTTCGAGAAAGCGCACCGCGGTGTAGGCGTAGTCCGAGGCGATCTCGTTGCCGTAGCGCAGCGCCTTGGCCTCGGCCTTCTCGAGGGCGATGTTCTCGCGCTCGGCTTCCTCGCGGATCGCCTGGCGGACCTGCGGTGCATGCACCAGCCCCTTGACCAGGTTGCGCCGGTGCGACAGGTCGGGGCCGATCACCGCGGTCTTCTGGTTGCGGAAATGCACCCGCAGCATGCGATGGACCATGCGCAGGGTGCGCTCGTGGCCCTTGTTCAGCGCCACCAGCTCGTTGAGCTGGATCGGCGCGGAGAACTGCACGCGGGTCTTGCGCCCCAGCACCAGGATGCTGAGCAACTTGCGCAGCCGCCCGGTGACTGCCCAGCTGTCGGCGAACAGCAGCTTCCAGGCGCTGGTCTCGCGATTCGGCGACTGTCCCCAGAACACGCTGACCGGGACGATCTGCGCGTTTTCCACGGCGTTGTGCTCCAGCGCGCCGACCAGTCGCACCAGCGCCGGCGGCGCCACCAGCCGCGTACGCCGGCCGAACCAGCTCGCCGCCGGATTGAGGAAGAAGAACGCCGCCGGCTCGACATGTTCACCCACTGCCACATCGGCCACCGGTCGCGGCAGCCCGGCCTTGCTGCACTCGGCATCGAGCACCGCGAGGTCGCTCAGCGAGGGTTGCTGCAGCACATAGAACACCGGCTTGCTGCGATCCAGCCTGAGGGTGAAGGCGGACTGGTTGATGGTCTCCGAGCGCACCCAGACGTAGAGCACACGGCGCAGCAGGGAAAAGATCAGACGGCGAATGGGGGAGCGGGTCATACGGCGGGTTCGGCTATGAAAGGGACGATGCCCTCGAAGGCGGCAAGTGTGCCGTAAGCAGCGATGGCGGGCAAAAATGTCTGGTTCACGTAGGTTGGGTTGAGCGCAGCGAAGCCCAACGGACGAGGTGCCAGACGATGCTTCGGCGCGAGCCTGGAACCCTGGCCGTTCCAGGCGGCAGGCACCGGTAATTCCTCGCAGGCTTCATGTCCATCCCGGGACACGTCCCGCTTGCTTGATCCACTCGCGCATCTGCGGTCCCTGCGCTTCCTCCAGGGTCTTCACCTTCGCATAGCGAGAGACCTCTCCCAGCGGCGGTGGGGAATCGAATTTCGCCCCGCCGAAGAAGACCACGTTTACCGAGACATCGTAGGCGACCATCTCGATGATCCAGCCGAGCTCTGGCAGCCCGTAGTACGCCTTCTTCCACTTGATGGCGTAGTGGAGGTTGGGAATTGACGCGCGGATCAGCTCATCCAGATGCTTGACGATGGGCTGCAGGGCCGGCATCACCTGCCCGATCCAATCCTCGATATCGCTGTGATCATCCGCTGGCACGGGCGGTTTCCGGGTCGTATTCGGCTTGATTGATTTCACCATCGTACGTCCTCCTTTTGCATATCTGCCGTGGCAGCTGTCGTAGCCAGTGTCGAATTTCCATTTCCCCGTTCGACCACAGGCAACTGCCAAGCCGAAAGGAAACGACCATGAAAATCACCGTAGAAACTTATGTAAAGGCTGACCTGGGCACGGTCTGGGATGCCTACAACAATCCCGCGGACATCGAGCAATGGAATGCCGCTCAGGAAGACTGGCACACGACCAGGAGTACCGTCGATCTGCGCGAAGGCGGCAAGTTCCTGTCGCGCATGGAAGCGAAGGACGGCAGCGAAGGGTTCGACTTCGAAGGCACCTACACCCGCGTCGTACCGAAGCAGGCCATCGGATACCGGATGAGTGATGGCCGCGAAGCCGAAGTCGCGTTCACCGAGCACCCCGACGGCGTCCTGGTGACCGTCAGGTTCGACGCGGAAACCGAGAACCCGCCCGAACTCCAGCGTCTAGGCTGGCAGGCCATCCTGGACAACTTCGGCCGCTACGTGGAGGCCAGGAGCTGAGCCGGGGCGACAATGTGGCCATCATCTGGCGCTTGGCCAAGGAAAGGGCCTTCGCCCATTCCAGTTGAGCGAGGCGAACGATTGCATCAGTTGTTCGATGCGCCTTTGACTGCATAGCCATAATGCGCATAACGTATGCGCACACAGCTCAGGAATGAATCCCATGCGCGCCGCCTACAACCCTAATGCCCCAAAGCGGGCTGCCAACCTCAGCGTCAACGGTGACTTGCTCAATAAAGCCAAGGACCTGGATATCAATCTCTCCGCGACGCTGGAGCAGGCTCTGATCGAGGCCCTGAAGAAGAAACAGCGCGAGCAATGGCTGGCAGAGAACCGCAAAGCCATCAGCGCCTACAACGAACACGTGGAAGCCCACGGCGTGTTCAGCGACGGTCTGCGGGGGTTCTGATGCCTCAGTTCGCCGTGTACGAGAACTCCAACGCAGCCACCAAGGCGGCCGTGCCCTTCCTGCTCGATGTGCAAAGCGACCTGATTGCCGAACTCGGCACGCGGGTTGTAGTGCCTCTTTATACGGCAGCAGCCATGAAAGGGAAAATTCTCAAAACGCTCACGCCAATATTTGAAATTGAGGGAAAACCATACGTAATGGTGACTCCGCAACTGGCTGGTATCGCCAGAAAACAACTCGGCAATCAAGTTGCCGATCTCTCCGCGCAACGCGATGAAATCATTGCGGCTCTTGATTTGCTTATCACGGGAATCTGATAGGGGCGTCTAATGTTGGTAGTGCGAGAAAGTCAGCCGAGATAGATCTTTGTATTCATGGAGCGAAAGGGAGCAGATTTATTTTTCTGGCTGATGGTGTGCTGGCCAATAAATAAATCTGTCCTCTTTGCTTTTTAAACGTCCGAGCTCAAGCCAGTCCCGGGCATTGAGGCAGGCGATATAAGCGCGGTAAAGGTTGGCCAGCTCTGGCGGGGTCATGGAAAGCCTCCGTTGCGGGACTCCGGGTCCCGTTCGACACGTGGGGTGCCCGGATCAGCCACGCCGGCGCGTCAACGGGTACGAAGGCGAGCGCCGGCATAGGCCCCGGCCGCAAACAGCAGCGACCAGAGCAGCAGAAACGCGAGGCCCACGGCCAGCAACGGGCTGAGCGGCAGCAACAGGAGCAGGTACAGCACTTGGCCGACGACGACCCCCAGGTACAGTGCCCAGAGTGGTCGCGGCACGATGAAGCCTGCCAGCACGCCGGCCGTAAACAGCGCACCACTGTAGTACAGGCCGTCGCCGTCCCAGGGTTCGGCCTGACCACTGGCCCAGGGCGACAATGCCCAGATGAAAGCGCCGGCGAGGGAGGCGATCAGCAGCGCCTGCACAACCGGCCGGGCGCTAGGGCGCATCGGCTCGCCGCGCGTGCCACGCATGGATCAGCCCGGCCTGGTAGAAGGGCACGGGGCAGGCAAAGCCGCCGGCCTCGATGATGGACGCGACCTGCTCGGGGGGCAGTATTGCCACGTCACGGTCATAGGCGGCACGCATCTGCTCCAGGCCCGCCGCGGGAATGCCGGCGATGGTCATCATGTTCAGCCAGGTTTCCAGCAGCGCGGCATACGCCGGCGTGGTGACGTCCGCAGCCAGGTCAGAGCTGGCCAATAGTGCTCCCGGGCCGAGTCGGGCGGCTATGTCACGAAAGAAGCCGATGCGTGCGTCGCGCTCGAGAATGAACTGGGATACCAGCAGGGAGGTTGCCGCGTCGAAGGGGGCCTGCTCAGGCAGGGTCTCCAGGTAGCCCTCATGGAACTGGCAGCGCTGTTCGATTCCGGCTCGGGTTGCCTTGTCGCGAAGGACTTGCAGCATCGCGCCCGATGGCTCCACCGCGGTGAAGGTCCAACCGGGTCGGCACTGGGCCAGGTGCAGAATTTCCTCGCCGGTGCCGGCGCCGATGCACAGTACCCGCGCCTCGGCCGGCAGCGGTGCGAACACCGCCTCCAGAAGAAAATGCAGGGCATTGCGAATGGGCGCGGTTCTGGCCCAGCGCTCGTCGTAGCTGGCGGCCTGTTGATCGAATACCGCTTTGATCTCGTCGCTGCGCATGGCGGCTCCGTTTGGTGTGGTGTGGAACGCGGCGTCGCCGGGTTGCTGCCGCGGACCATTGGAAGAATCACTGGGCCGGGAGTATGTCCTTCGCCCGCAGCGCATCCAGCGCGATCCGCTGGCGCAAGGGCAGATCGGTCGCATCGCGGGTGTCCAGATTCAGCGCGAACAGCCAGGTGTCGGCGCCGGCTTCAACATAGCCGATGTACCAGCCGATGCCAGGATTGTCGCGAGCCGCCCAGCCGGTCTTGGCATACAGGCGATAAGCCGGCGTGCTGTCGACGCGCATGATGGTCCTGAGGGTGTCGTAGCTGCTCGCCCGGTACGGCAGGCTGCGCGCGACCACCTGGCGCAGCAGGCCCACCTGTTGTTCGGCGCTGACGCGCAGCGAGCCATCGAGCCAGAACTCGGTGACGTTGACAGGTTCGTGCAGCTGCCCGTAATGCGCCTGGCGGATGTGGCGCAGATAGGCCGCCGCGCCCACCCGCCGGGCCAGCCACTGGTAGCACCAGACGCAGCTGACCCTGAATGCGCTCTTCAAGGTCTGGTCGCGGTTCCAGTCCTCGATCTCGTAACGGGTGCCGTCCCAGGGGATGATCTCGTCCGCCCCGGCGATGGCACCTTCCTCCAGTGCGATCAGAGTGTTCAGCACCTTGAACGTGGACGCTGCGGGAAAAGCCGTGCCGGCGCGTTCATCGTCGTGGATGAAGCGCTGGCCCGTGGCGACGGACTCGATCACCAGTGTCCCCTCGACCCCCGCGCGTTCGAACAGACGGGCAATTGCCCCGTCCTCCGCATGGGCGAAGCCGGAAGCAGCGAGCAGCAACAGGGAGAGCAACAGGACGGGCATGACCAGGACCAGGTTGTAGGCGGGAGCGTGTTCGGACGGTTCGGACGGGGCTCAGTCGCCTGCAATCTGCTGCGCCCGATAGTCCACCTGCGAAAGACGGTACAGGCAGTGTGCGCGAAGTGGATGACCGATGGGTATGCTCGGATGCTCGAAGCGGCTCGCCTCGCGCATGCCGATTCGCTGCATGACCGCACGCGAACGTTGATTGCCGAGTGTGGTGAAAGAGACGATTTCCGCCAAATCCAGCCTGTCGAAACCCACCGCGAGCGCACCGCGCGCGGCCTCCGTTGCCAAACCTTTGTGCCAGTGCTGGACGGCCAGGCGCCAGCCGATCTCCACGCACGGCGAAAAGGGCAGCTCGGCGATTGGTACATGCAGGCCGAGGAAGCCGATGAACTCGGCGGATGCCTTCAGCTCCACGGCCCAGAAGCCCCATCCTCGCTGCTCGATCAGCGCCTGGCAGCGATCGGCCAGCGCATCGCTCTCGTCGCGCTCGAGCGGGGCAGGGAAATACTCCATGACCCGCGGGTCTGCGTTCAGTTCGGCAAAGGGCGCCCGGTCGCTCGGGCGCCATTGCCGCATGAACAGGCGTTCGGTTTCGAATTCGATCGGGTTCGGCATTGCAGTGTTCTCTGATCAAAGGAGGAGGCTGTTGCTCGCAGCTCCGTTTGCAGCAAGGGCGGCGACTTGGCCGCGGCTAACCGGAATCACCTGAATAGCTGAGCGTGAGGCGCAGCATGTCCATGTGGCGGATCCCGTCCTCGATGATCGGCTCGGGGTAGTGCTCGACGAAGAAGTCTCGTTCTATCCGCGTTACGCGAAAGCCCTGGCGTTGATAGAACGTCAGTTGATAGCCGAACGACCCCGTGCCCACTTCGAGCCGGCCGGCGCCCAGCCTGCGGTAGTGCTCGATGATCCATTCCAGCAGTGCGGTGCCGTGGCCCGCTTTCTGCCGGGTGGGTCGTACCGCGATATTCATCAGCTCATGCGCGCCTTCGCCGATCGGCCGCACGACACCGATGCCGACGACCGTTCCGTCGAGCGATGCGGCGAAGCACGTCGAGTCCGCCAGATACGAGCGCACCTTGCTCGGCGAAGGATCGGCGAGCAGCAACAGCTCCATTGGCGCCAGCGAGGCAGGAATTTCTCCGAAGCGTAGGGACATGTGTCGGTAACCACCTTGAGAGGCGGCGTGACCAGGCAGATCGATCGCCGCTGTCCATGGATTCGAGAACGTACTCCAAGCGCTGTGCGGGGTCCATTGCATCGCTTGGAGGCTTGGCGGCAACGTCCGGCAAACGTTGCTGCCAAGCCGCGCGGTTGCATTCGTCCAGTAGCTGTTCTTATAGTTCCGCCGGCATTTTTGCAGGGCCTGGCTCGGGTCGCGCGGCGGCGCGCCAGGCCTCTGAGCGTACTGGTGAGTGAATGATCGAATTAAAAAGTCTGACCAAGCGATTCGCCCAGCACACGGCAGTGGATGCGCTGTCATTCAGCGTCCGGCCGGGTGAGGTGCTGGGTTTTCTCGGCCCGAACGGCGCGGGCAAGTCCACCACCATGAAGATGCTGACCGGTTTTCTCGCGCCGAGCTCCGGCACCGCCAGCATCCTCGGCCATGACATCCAGAGCCAGACCCTGCAGGCCCAGCGGCAGATCGGCTACCTGCCCGAAGGTGCGCCCTGCTATGGCGACATGACGGTGCGCGGCTTCCTCGAGTTCATCGCCGAGGTGCGCGGTTTTCGCGGTGCGGACAAGCGTCAGCGGGTCGAGGCCGCCGTGGCGCAGGTGGAACTGGAGAAGGTGCTCGGGCAGTCCATCGAGACGCTGTCCAAGGGCTTCAAGCGCCGCGTTGGTCTGGCCCAGGCGATCCTGCACGATCCCAAGGTGCTGATCCTCGACGAGCCCACCGATGGCCTTGACCCTAACCAGAAGCATCAGGTGCGCCAGCTGATCCAGGGCCTGGCCCACGACAAGATCGTGATCATCTCCACCCATATCCTCGAGGAAGTCACCGCCGTGTGTACCCGCGCGGTGGTGATCGCCGGCGGCAAGCTGGTCGCCGACGGCACGCCGCTGGAGCTGGAGAGCCGTTCGAAGTACCACCAGGCGGTCACCCTGGTCAGCGACAACCCGCTGGACGACATCGCCCTGGCCGCATTGCCGGGCGTGGCCGGGGTCGAGCTCAACGAGCGCGAGAACAGCCTGACCGTGCTGGCGCAGCCGGGGCAGGTGATCTTCCCGCAGATCAACGCATTGATCAGCCAGCGCGGCTGGGTGGTGACGGAGCTGGACGTGGAGCGCGGCCGGCTGGACGAGGTGTTCCGAACCCTGACCCGCGGGGAGGCGCTATGAGCCAGTTGCCGGTGATCTTCAAGCGCGAACTGGCCAGCTATTTCGCCACGCCGCTCGCCTATGTCTTCATCGTGATCTTCCTGGTGCTGTCCGGGGTGTTCACCTTCTACCTGGGGGGCTTCTACGAGCGCGGCCAGGCCGACCTGACGCCGTTCTTCAGCTTCCACACCTGGCTCTACCTGTTCCTGGTGCCGGCGATCGCCATGCGCCTGTGGGCCGAGGAGCGCAAGTCCGGCTCCATCGAGCTGCTGATGACGCTGCCGATCACCCGCTTCGAGGCGGTCACCGGCAAGTTCCTCGCCGCCTGGGTGTTCGCCGGCATCGCGCTGCTGCTGACCTTCCCGATGGTCGTCACCGTCAACTACCTGGGCGAGCCGGACAACGGTGTGATCGTCGCCGGCTATCTCGGCAGCTGGCTGCTGGCCGGCGCCTTCCTGGCGATCGGTTCGTGCATGTCGGCGCTGGCGAAGAACCAGGTGATCGCCTTCATCCTCTCGGTGGCGGTGTGCTTCCTGTTCATCGTCAGCGGCCTGCCGATGGTGCTGGACGCCTTCGCCTGGGCGCCGCAGTGGCTGATCGATGCGGTGGCTTCGCTGAGCTTCCTGATCCGTTTCGATTCCATCAGCAAGGGCGTGATCGACCTGCGTGACCTGCTGTATTTCGTCACGCTGATCGTCGCCTGGCTGGCGGCCACCGCCGTGGTCGTCGACCTGAAGAAAGTCGCCTGAGGGAACGGACATGAAACGAGTCATCTATTCCGGGGCCGGGCTGCTGCTGATCGCGCTGGGGTTCCTGGCCTTCAACATGGCCTCCAGCCTGCTGTTCACCAATGCCCGGCTGGACCTCACCGAGCAGAAGCTCTACACGGTTTCGGCAGGCACCGAGCGCATCCTCGCCGGCCTGCAGGAGCCGCTGGAGCTGCATTTCTTCTATTCCGACGGGGCGGCCAAGGAGCTGGTGGCGCTGCGCAACTACGCGCGCCGCGTCGAGGAGATGCTCAAGGCCTACCAGCGCGCCTCCGGCGGCAAGCTCAAACTGCACATCATCGACCCGCAGCCGTTCTCCGAGGAGGAGGACCGTGCCGCCGAGTTCGGCCTGCAGGCGGTGCCGTTGAACCAGAGCGGCGACAAGGTCTACTTCGGCCTGGCCGGCACCAATGCCGAGGGCGCGACGCAGATCATCCCGTTCTTCCCGCTGGATCAGGAGGAATTCCTCGAATACGAGATCAGCCGCCTGGTGCAGAGCCTGGCGACGGCCGAGCTGCCGGTGGTCGGCGTGCTCTCCGGGCTGCAGCTGACGGGCGGCTTCGACATGCGCACGCAGCAGGCGACGCCACCGTGGATGGTGCTGGAGGAGGTCCGCCAGCTGTTCCACATCGAGAGCCTCAAGCGCGACGTCGACATGATCCCGACCAACGTCTCGGTGCTGCTGCTGATCCATCCCAAGGAGCTGTCCGAGCAGACGCTGTACGCCATCGACCAGTTCGTCCTGCGCGGCGGCAAGCTGCTGGTGTTCCTCGATCCGTTCAGCGAAGCCGATCCGGGCATGGGCTTCGGCCCGGGCGAGTTCGATGAGCAGCGCGCGTCGGATCTCGAACCGCTGTTCAAGGCCTGGGGCGTGCGCATGGTGCCCGAGAAGGTGATCGCCGATGCGTCCTATGCGATGTCCGTGGGTATGGGCGCCGAGCGCCGCCCGGTGCGGCATGCCGGCTGGCTGAGCCTGCCGCAGGCGGCCATGGACCGGGACGACGTCACCACCGCGGCGCTGGAGAATCTCACCATCGCCAGCGGCGGCATCCTCGAACCGCTGGAGAACGCCACGACGCGCTTCACGCCGCTGCTGCGCAGCTCCGCCTACGCGATGCCGGTCGACGCCCAGCGCTTCGCCACATTGGACGATCCGCAGGCGTTGCTACGTGGCCTGGAGCCCACCGGCGAGCGCTACGTGCTGGCGGCGCGCATCCAGGGGCCGGCGCAGACGGCCTTCCCGGACGGCATCGAAGGCCGCGAGGAGGGCATCAAGGAAAGCGAGCACATCAATGTGATCGCCGTGGCCGATAGCGACCTGCTCAGCGACCGCATGTGGGTGCAGGTGCAGGACTTCTTCGGCCAGCGCGTTCCACAGCCGTGGGCGGACAATGGTGCTTTCGTGATCAACGCGCTGGACAACCTCTCGGGCACCGATGCGCTGATCAGCGTGCGCTCCCGTGGCCGTTTCACCCGCCCGTTCGTGATGGTCGAGGCGCTGCAGCGCCAGGCCGAGAACCGCTTCCGCGAGAAGGAGGAGGTGCTGCAGCAGCGCCTGGCCGATACCGAGCAACAGTTGGCCGAGTTGCAGAGTCCCGATCCCGAGCGATCGCTGGAACTGACTGCCGAGCAGGAGCGGACGCTGCAGCAGTTCCTGCAGGAGAAGGTGCGCATCCGCAAGGAGCTGCGCGAGGTGCGCTACCAGCTCAATGCCGATATCGAGGCGCTGGGGCGGATGCTGAAGTTCGCCAATATCGCCCTGGTGCCGTTGCTGCTGACCGTTGTGGTGCTGGTGTTGTGGCTGTGGCGGCGGCGCAAGTCTGCCTGATGAGCGAGCTCCGTGCCGACGGCGTTCGGCACGGGCGAACCCGTTGGCAAAGCGGTAACGAAAAAGAGGCTGACAGCGATTTTCGTTGTTTTATACTCCGGCGACGGTCGGTTCCAAGCGCAACGTCCCGCCGCCAGGCAGCGGATGGCGTGAGGGCCTAGCCGTCGAGCTCCTCTTTCCGAGGAATAACAAAAAGCGAGTTGGAGAAGTGGTAATGGCTGAACGCGAGACCGGAACCGTCAAGTGGTTCAACGATGCTAAAGGCTATGGATTCATTCAGCGGGGTAACGGCGCGGACGTCTTCGTGCACTACCGCGCGATTCGCGGCGAAGGGCACCGCTCCCTGGCCGAGGGCCAGCAGGTGGAGTTTTCGGTGATCCAGGGCCAGAAGGGCCTGCAGGCCGAAGACGTCGCGGGGCTCTGACGAGACGACAAAGCCCGTCCTCGAGACGGGCTTTCTTGTGTCGCACCGCTCGGTGATCGCCGGCGCGGTTTCTTGTGGGCTTTTGGCGGGGGTGGCCGGTTCCCGTGCGGCTGCGTCAGGCGAGGTCCGACGGCGCTAAAAGCATCGCCCCGGGGCGGGCCTCCCACGAAAAGCGGCTTGTGCATCCCGGCGCAGCGGGGACACCAAGGCGGTGCCTATCGCCGTCCATACGAATTTTTTGCAGTTTTTAGCCCGTCCGCCAGACGATCTCCTGCTCGCCATCTTCACTGACACGCATCCAGCGGTCGGCTTCTTCCTCGGCCTCTTCTTCCTGCCAACCGCCCGGCGCGCAGCGGATTTCCACGCCCAGCGCCTGGTGGGCGGCGCGGGCGCAGGCGAGGTCGTCTTCCCAGGGCGTGGCATCGCTTTCCAGCAGCAGACAATGCCATTTGCCCACCGCCTTCGGCAGCCAGGTCACCGGTATCCCGGCGGCGCTGCACTTGAAGGTCTGGCCTTTCTGCTGCCAGGGAGAGCAGGGGCCGATGGCCTGTGCCAGCCATTCGCCGACGGCCTGCTGGCTGGCGTCCCTGAGGTAGATCTCGATGTCCGGTTGACGCATGGGGCGGCTGCCTTCTGGTGATGAGTCTGGAGCTGTCATGTGGCGATCAGGCGTCGCGCTGAATCCAGTCGTAGCGTATCGCAACCCGCACGTTGAGGGGCGCATCGATTACCGCCGCGCGGCGTTCGGCGCTGGCGCGCCAGCCGTGCGGGGTCATGGCCAGCAGGTCGGCGCGGGCCTGGGTATCGTTCAGCTGTAGCTCGTAGGTGAGGGTTTCGCTATGGGCCAGATGCATGCCGTCCGGGATCAGCGACAGGTGTTTCCGGTCGTCGTAATCGCGCACTTCGTCGTAGAGTCGGGCACGTAGTTCCCACAGGTGCTCGCGGGTCGGGCCCATGCGCAGCAGGCCGCCGCCGGGGGCAAGCAGGCGCCGGGCTTCCTGCCAGTCCAATGGGCTGAACACGCTGGCCAGCAGGTCGCAGCTGGCGTCGGCCAGCGGCACGCGGGCCATGCTCGCCACCAGCCATTCGAGCTGCGGCGCGCGTTTGCAGGCGCGCTTGACCGCCTCGCGGGAGATGTCCAGCGCGTAGCCCTCGGCATTCGGTAGCGCCTGGGCGAGTTGCGCGGTGTAGTAGCCCTCGCCACAGCCGATATCCAGCCAGCGCTGCGGTGCGCGCTCGGTGGCCAGTTCGGCCAGGCGCTTGGCCAGCGGCGCGTAATGGCCAGCGTCGAGAAAGCGTCGGCGGGCCTCGACCATGGCCTGGTTGTCGCCGGGGTCGCGGCTGTTCTTGTGCTGCACCGGCAGCAGGTTCAGGTAGCCCTGGCGTGCACGGTCGAAGCGGTGATTAGCCGGGCAGGCGACGCCGTTGTCGACGGCGCTCAGCGGCGCCTGGCAGATCGGGCAGATCAACATGCGAGCAGGTTCACCAGGGTCTGGTAGTAGATCTCGGTCAGCAGGTCGAGGTCGCTGGCGAGGATATGTTCGTCGACCTGGTGGATGGTGGCGTTGACCGGGCCGAGTTCGACCACCTGGGTACCAAGGGTGGCGATGAAGCGTCCGTCCGAGGTGCCGCCGCTGGTGGATGGCGTGGTTTCGCGGCCGGTGACGCTGCGGATCGCCCTGGCCACGCCGTCGAGCAGGTCGCCGGGTTCGGTGAGGAAGGGCAGGCCGGACAGCGCCCAGTCGATGCTCCAGTCCAGGCCGTGCCGGTCGAGGATTGCCGCGGTGCGCTGTTGCAATTGCTCGACGGTGGATTCGGTGGAGAAGCGGAAGTTGAACACCGCCTCCAGCGTGCCGGGAATCACGTTGGTGGCGCCGGTGCCGGCATTCAGGTTGGAGATCTGGAAGCTGGTCGGCGGGAAGAAGGCGTTGCCGTCGTCCCAGTGCTCGGCGGCGAGTTCGGCCAGTGCCGGCGCGGCGAGGTGGATCGGGTTCCTCGCCAGGTGCGGGTAGGCCACATGGCCCTGCTGGCCGCGCACGCTGAGGGTGCCGCCGAGTGAGCCACGACGGCCGTTCTTCACCACGTCGCCGACCAGGGTGGTGCTCGACGGCTCGCCGACGATGCACCAGTCCAGGCGCTGGCCGCGTTCGCGCAGGCGCTCGACCACCGCCTTGGTGCCGTGCTGCGCCGGGCCTTCCTCGTCGCTGGTGATGAGAAAGGCGATCTGGCCCTTGTGGTCGGGGTAGTCGGCGGTGAAGCGTTCCACCGCGATAATCATGGACGCGAGGCTGCCCTTCATGTCCGCCGCGCCACGCCCGTGGAGCATGCCCTGCTCGTCGATGCGGGCGGCGAACGGCGGGTTCCGCCAGGCCTGCAGCGGACCGGTCGGCACCACGTCGGTATGCCCGGCGAAGCACAGCACTGGGCCTTCGCTGCCGCGGATGGCCCAGAAGTTTTCCACTTCCTCGATATGCATCGGCTCGACGGTGAAACCGCAGGCGGCGAGGCGCTGGCCCATGAGCTGCTGGCAGCCTTCATCCAGCGGTGTGACCGACGGGCGATTGATCAGCTCGCACGCGAGTGCGAGCGTCGGGGAAAGGGCGGGGGCGGTCATCACGGCTCCGGTGCAGCGGGAAAGGGCGCCATATTAAAGCAAAGCGCATGGCTGCGGTGACGGCCGGTTGCAGTGCTCGACAGGCGCCGAGGTCCTATAATCGCCAGGTTTTTTCGGGGAGCAGGCATGTCTATCGATGATCAGCGTTTCGGCGGCATAGCCCGCCTGTATGGCCGGGTTGGTCTCGAGCGGCTCATGGCGGCCCACGTGGCGGTGGTCGGTATCGGTGGGGTGGGCTCGTGGGCGGCCGAGGCCCTGGCGCGCAGCGGGGTCGGCGAGATCAGCCTGTTCGACCTGGACGATGTCTGCATCACCAACACCAACCGGCAGATCCATGCGCTGGAGGGCGCGGTGGGCAAGCCCAAGGTGGACGAGATGGCCGCGCGCATCCGCACCATCAATCCGGCCTGCCGGGTTCATGCGGTACCCGATTTCGTCACCCGCGACACCATGGCCGACTACATCACCCAAGACATGGATTGCGTCATCGATTGCATCGACAGCGTGCTGGCCAAGGCTGCGCTGATCGCCTGGTGCAAGCGTCGCAAGATCCAGATCATCGCCACCGGCGGTGCCGGCGGGCAGATCGACCCGACGCAGATCCAGGTCGCGGACCTCAACAAGACCTACAACGACCCGCTGGCGGCCAAGGTGCGCTCGACGCTGCGCCGCGACTACGGTTTCTCCCGCACGCCGGGGCGCAGCTACAGCGTGCCCTGTGTGTTCTCCACGGAGCAGTTGCGCTACCCGAAGCCGGACGGCGGCGTGTGCCAGAGCAAGAGCTTCGTTGGCGAGGGGGTCAAGCTCGACTGCGCCGGAGGCTTCGGCGCGGTGACCATGGTGACCGCCAGTTTCGGCATGGTTGCAGCCGCCAGGGCCGTCGACAAGCTGGTCGCCGGAGCCCGACGCCCCAGCGAGCGCAACGTTCGCAGCTGACGAAAAAGTGCCGCAGCCGCTCTGTGATGCGGCTCCACGGAAAGTTCCGCTGTCACAAAAGCTTTACATATCAGCCATTTGGCTGACATACGCCGCCGCCAAGATTCCCCCCAACACAAAGAGCCCATCTCGTGTGTTTCCGACGCTAAACATAAAGGGGAATTTTGGATGATCCGTAAGCACTTCGCCGGTTTCGCCGCCAGCGCCCTCGCTCTGGCCGTTTCCGCCCAGGCTTTCGCCGGTACCGTCACCACCGATGGCGCCGATCTCGTTATCAAGACCAAGGGCGGCCTGGAGGTCGGAACCACCGACAAGGAGTTCTCGTTCAAGATCAATGGCCGTCTGCAGGCTGATGCCGACAGCTTCGATGGTTTCTACACCCAGAACGGCGAGCGCGCAGATGAGACCTACTTCCGTCGTGCGCGTCTGGAGATTTCCGGTGTTGCCTTCACCGATTGGGGCTACACCTTCCACCGCAACTTTGGCAACGATTCCAGCGATTGGCACGAGCTGGCCATCCACTACAACGGCTGGAAGCCGGTCCAGGTTTCGGTTGGTCGTATCAACCCGACGTTCGGCCTGGAAGAAGCCGTCAGCTCCAAGTGGATCACCGCCATCGAGCGCTCGGCGATCTATGACCTGGCGCCCTGGCTGAACGACCACGAAGACGGCGAAGGCATCCGCGTGCGTACCACTGTCGGCATGTTCCACGGCGAGGCCGGTGCCTATCGTCAGGATGGTGGCGACGGCGTCGACATGCTCGAGGACGAAGATGGCGCCAACAACACCAGCTTCGTGCTGCGTGGCGTGATCGCCCCGATCGTCGAGAAGGACCAGGTGCTGCACTTGGGCGCGAGCTTCGGTCAGCGTGACGTGGAAGAAGGTTACCTGGAACGCATCCGTCCGCGCCTGTCCGTGCGTGGCACCACCGAAGACAGTGCCAACGGCAACCGCGCCACCTTCGGCGGCACTCGCACCGACGGCACCGATCAGGCCTGGGGCCTGGAGGCGGCCTACATGATCGGCCCGTTCTCGGTGCAGGGCGAATACCTGACCCGTACCGTCGACGCCATGGAAGGTTTCGAAGACCTCGAAGCCACCGGCTACAACGTCCAGCTGGCGTACACCCTCACCGGTGAGTCGCGCTCCTACAAGCTCGATGGCGGCAAGTTCGACAAGATCAAGCCGGAGAACAAGCAGATCGGTGCCTGGGAAGTTTTCTACCGCTTCGACGACATCACCGTCGATGAAACCGGTGTTGCACCGAGCGGTTATGTCGGTGCCCTGGATAGCGCAGAAGCTGGTGCGAAGACCCACACCATCGGTGTCAACTGGTACGCCAACGAGTCGGTCAAGCTCTCGGCCAACTACCTGAAGACCAGCGTGGACGACGTGGTCAGCGCCAATGGCGACGACGATGGCGACGCCATCAGCCTGCGCGCCCAGTACGTGTTCTAAAACATCACCTCATCCGTGATGCTCCATTGAGCCCCGCCCTGGCGGGGCTTTTTTTCGCCTGCGGGACAGGCCAGACTGCGCGCATGCCTATCCAGACCCTGTACCGCCTCGCCGAACTGCCCCCCGCCGAATGGGACGCGCTGCTGAGCGATGATCAGCCCTTCCTTCGTCACGCCTTCCTCTACGCGCTGGAAGACAGCGGCAGCGTGGGTGGGCGTAGCGGCTGGCAACCTGCCCATCTCCTGCTGCGCGACCCGCAGGGCGCGTTGCAGGCAGCCTTGCCGCTGTATCGCAAGTTTCATTCGTACGGTGAGTACGTGTTCGACTGGGCGTGGGCGGATGCCTGCCAGCGGGCCGGCATCGCCTACTACCCCAAGCTGCTTTGCGCGGTGCCTTTCACCCCGGTCACCGGCAGTCGCCTGCTGGGCGACGTACAGGCTGCCGGTGAGCTGCTCGATGTACTCACCGCTGGGCTTGAAAGGCAGGAACTGTCGGGGCTACACGTGAATTTCAGCGAGCCGCGGGCCGATCAGCTGCTGGCGGGGCGGGATGGCTGGCTGGAGCGCATCGGCTGCCAGTTTCATTGGCACAACCGTGGTTACCGGGATTTTCAGGACTTTCTCGATGCACTGACCTCGCGCAAGCGCAAACAGTTGCGCAAGGAACGCGAACAGGTGGCGGGGCAGGGCATCAGCTTCGAGTGGCGCGATGGGCACGAACTCAGCGAGGCGGAATGGGATTTCGTCTATGCCTGCTACGCCAACACCTATCAGGTCCGCGGTCAGACGCCCTATCTGACTCGGCAATTCTTCAGCCTGTTGGCCGAGCGCATGCCGCAGGCGATTCGCGTGGTGCTGGCATTACAGGGTTCGAGGCCGGTGGCGATGGCCTTCAGCCTGCGCAGTGCGTCTGGCCTGTACGGTCGTTACTGGGGCTGTCTGGCGGAGTTTGACCGGCTGCACTTCGAGACGTGCTTCTACCAGGGTATCGATCAGGCCATCGCGGGCGGCCTGGAGCGGTTCGATGCCGGGGCGCAGGGTGAGCACAAGCTCATTCGTGGCTTCGAGCCGGTGATCACGCGCTCCTGGCACTATCTGCAGCACCCCGGTTTGCGCGCCGCGGTAGCGGATTTCCTCCAGCAGGAACGTGCGGGGGTGCTGGCGTACGCCGAGGCGGCGCGCCAGGCGCTGCCGTACCGGCAGGCCGGCAGCTAGTCGTTTGTCTCAGGCGTGGGAGGCGGCGCTGTTCTCCTCGTGGATCAGCAGCATGCGTTGCAGTTCGCTACGCAGCAGCGGGTCTTGGCATCCCGGCAGGTACTCGCGCAGTTTGCGGATCACCCACTGCTGACCCCTGTCGATGAAGGGCAGACGCTCGTCCAGCGATTCGATAGCCATCGCCTTGCCGTAGAAGGCGCCGGTGTCCTTGTTGGGTTCCAGCCCCAGATGCTGCAGGCAGTTGAGCAGCAACTTGCAGCTTTCGATTTCGCCCTGGCGGACCTGCTCGAGCAGTTGCCGTTGCTCCGGTGTGCAGGGTTGTTGCAACGAGTCGCCGGCCACCTTGGCTCCGGCGCGCTCCGCGCTGAGCAGGTCCTGCAGCAGCTGGGCTTCGCCTTCCGGGGCGTTCAGTGGGCTTTGTGGTTCGGTCATGTCGCGATCTCCTATCGGTCGAGGGTTTCGCACGCTGGCGGCAGCTGGGTACGTGCCGCCATAAATGAAAAGGGCCGGTGAACCGGCCCCTCGGGGATCAGAGCTTCTTCGCGGTGATGATCTTCACCGGGGTCAGCGGCACGTTCTGCATCATGGCGCGGTTGCCGGTGGGCACTTGGGCGATCTGGTCGACCACCTCCATGCCGCGTACTACCTTGCCGAACACCGCGTAGCCGAAGTCGCGGGCGCCGTGGTCGAGGAAGTCGTTGTCGCGATGGTTGATGAAGAACTGGCTGGTCGCCGAGTTGACGTTCTGAGTGCGGGCCATGGCCAGGGTGCCGCGCACGTTGTGCAGGCCGTTGTCGGCCTCGTTCTTGATCGGCGCCTTGGTGGGCTTCTGGTTCAGTCCTTCGCCGAAGCCACCGCCCTGGATCATGAAGCCCGGGATCACGCGATGGAACACGGTATCGTCGTAGAAGCCGCTGTCCACGTAGCCGAGGAAGTTCTCGACGCTGATCGGGGCTTTCTCGGCCTCCAGTTCGATCTCGATCTCACCCAGGCTGGTCGTCAGCAGCACGTGGGGGTTTTCCGCTGCCAGCAGGTTGCCGGCCAGTAGTAGCGAGCAGGCGGCGAGGGCGATGCGTTTCAACATGGTGTCTTTCCTGGTGTTGAGGGAATCTGGTCAGTACGGCCGGGCGGCGGTGCGCGGGTATCGGCTGGCTAGCCGGGCAGACCGCCATTGGCCTGCCCTGCATCGTACGTCTTGATCAGCTCGATGAGAATCCGGGTCGCCGGGCCGAGCGGTTTATCGTGGTTAGTGTAGAGATAGAACAACGGCCGGCGGATGCTGCCCTGGACCAGTGGCAGCGGCTTCAGGATGCCCTCGGCCAGTTCGCGCCCGATCATGTGCCGCGGCAGCCAGGCGAAGCCCAGGCCGCTGCTGACGAAGGCCACGGAGGTGGCCAGGCTGCCGACCGTCCAGCGCTGTTCCGCGCCCAGCCAACCGGCATCGCGTGGCTGGCGCAGGCCGGTATCGCGCACCACGATCTGCATCTGGCTCTGCAGGTCCTGGACGCTCAGCTTGCGGCCGAGCTGATGCAGCGAGTGCTGCGCCTGCGCCACGGCGACGAATTCCACGGTGCCGAGCTCGCTGCCCAGGTAGCCGGTGATATCCAGCCCGCTGATGGCCAGATCCGCAGTGCCGTCCTTGAGCACTTCCTCGACGCCGGAGAGCACTTCCTCGCGCAGGCGGACCCTGCAACCGCGGCTCTGGGGCATGAATTCGGTGAGGGCCCGGATCAGCTTGGCGCTGGGATAGGCGGCATCCACCACCAGCCTGACCTCGGCTTCCCAGCCTTGCTCCATGTGGTGCGCCAGCTCCTCCAGTTGGCTGGCCTGGCTGACCAGCTGCCGCGAGCGGCGTAGCAGTACCTCCCCGGCCTCGGTGAGCACGGCCTTGCGGCCGTCGATGCGCAGCAGGGGAACGCCGAGCTGCTCCTGCATGCGCGCGACGGTATAGCTGACCGAAGACTGCGAGCGATGCAGGGCCTCGGCGGCCTGGGCGAAGCCCCCATGATCGATAACGGCCTGCAGGGTGCGCCATTGATCGAGGGTCACACGGGGCACTTTCATCTTCGATTCCTCCAGGGGCTGGTACGCTCAGGGTCTGTTACGCTGGCCGTTCTCTCGAGGAGACCGCCGCAGATGAGAAGACTCAGTTACATGCTTTTTGCCTTGTTGCCGCTCGCCGCGGTTGCCGCCACCTATCCGGTGGAACTCGAGCAGCAGCTCAACGGCGCGGAGATCAATGCCACCCCGGAGGCCATCGATCGCGATCTCGCCGGCCTGCTGCTGCTCAATTACGGCCAGACGCCGGCGGTGTGCACGGCGGTGTTTCGCAACGGCCCGGAGGCCCCGCGCACGCGTCGCGTGGAGTTGCAGGCGGGTGAGCGCAAGGCGCTGACTTCCAAGTTCAAGCGGGATGTGATCCGCCTGCGCATCACGCTGACCTGCGAGCCGAAGTAGGCCGTTCGGCCCTTGGCAAGAGGCGTACGCACACCGCCGCGCCTCAATCCAGGACGTTCTCCAGGATCTCGTAGACGATGCCGGTGGCGATGGCGACCAGGATCACATCGCGGCCCAGCTGCTTCCACTCATAACCGTCGTAATGCGGCAGGTGGGCCAGCAGGCGGCTGTCCATGTTCTTGGCGATGCCCGGCGGCAGCGGCTTGCCGCGCGCCACGTTCTTGCGGATACCCGGTGGCAGGGAGGTGGCCGGGGCCAGCAGGTCGCGATGACTGCGCAGCGTGATGCGGACCTGGCCGATATCCACCGAGGGAGCATGCAGGCGGAGGTTCTGTTGTTGCGCAGGCTGATGGCCCGCCGCCGACTTGCCCTGGTGACCGGGGCGGTCGTTGTTCGGTTGGGCGGCGCCGGCCGAGGCACACAGGGCCAGCGACAGGGCGCCGGCCAAAGGGATCATTCGTTTCGTTGAGGTCATGCACGTTTCCTCGGGCATTAAGCCGCTTCGTTTCCATCAGCTTAGCGTGTGTTCGGCAGGGAAAACACGCAGGCGGTTACAGAACGCGCCTTTGCCTCGCAGACGGGGTAACCTATGCCACTGTTTTTCGACTCCGAGGTAGCTCCCTTGTTTGACCAATTCGCCCTGCACGAACGCCTGCTCAAGGCCGTCGCCGAACTGAAATTCGTCGAGCCGACCCCGGTGCAGGTGGCGGCGATCCCGCCTGCGCTGGAGGGGCGCGACCTGCGCGTGACGGCGCAGACCGGCAGCGGCAAGACCGCCGCGTTCGTGCTGCCGATGCTCAATCGGCTGATCGGCGATGCCCAGCCACGCGTCGACGTACGTGCATTGATCCTGTTGCCGACCCGCGAGCTGGCCCAGCAGACGCTCAAGGAAGTCGAGCGCTTCTCGCAGTTCACCTTCATCAAGTCCGGGCTGATCACCGGCGGCGAGGACTTCAAGGTCCAGGCGGCCATGCTGCGCAAGGTGCCGGATGTGCTGATCGGCACGCCGGGGCGGCTGATCGAGCACCTCAACGCCGGCAACCTGATCCTCGGGGATGTCGAGATCGTGGTGCTCGACGAGGCCGATCGCATGCTCGACATGGGCTTCGCCGAGGACGTGCAGCGGCTGGTCGGCGAGTGCGCCAAGCGCCAGCAGGCCCTGCTGTTCTCCGCCACCAGCGGCGGCGCCGGCCTGCGTGAGATGGTCGGCAAGGTCCTGCGTGATCCGCTGCACCTGCAGCTCAACCGTGTCAGCGAGCTGAACGAGGCCACCCGCCAGCAGATCATCACCGCCGACGATCCGGCGCACAAGGAACGCCTGGTGCAGTGGTTGCTGGCCAACGAGACCTACCAGAAGGCGGTGGTCTTCACCAATACCCGTGCCCAGGCCGATCGCCTGTACGGCCACTTGGTGGCTGGCGACATGAAGGTCTTCGTGTTGCACGGCGAGAAGGACCAGAAGGAGCGCAAACTGGCGATCGAGCGCCTCAAGCAGGGCGGCGTCAAGGTGCTGGTGGCCACCGACGTGGCGGCGCGCGGGCTGGACATCGAAGGCATGGACCTGGTGATCAACTTCGACATGCCGCGCTCCGGCGACGAGTACGTGCACCGCGTCGGTCGCACCGGGCGCGCCGGGGGCGAAGGCCTGGCCATTTCACTGATCTGCCATAACGACTGGAACCTGATGTCGAGCATCGAGCGCTACCTCAAGCAGCGCTTCGAGCGTCGCGTCATCAAGGGGCTGAAGGGTAGCTATCAGGGGCCGAAGAACCTGAAGGCCTCCGGCAAGGCCGCCGGGACCAAGAAGAAAAAGATCGAGAAGAAGAAGGCGGCCGAGAAAAAGGCCAAGCCGGTCGCCAAGCGGCCGAAGGCTGCCCGGCACGAGCCGTCGCCGGTGGTCAGCCAGGATGGCATGGCGCCGCTCAAGCGCAGGAAGCCGGCCGCGGATTGACGCGTCCGGCTTGTATCCAGGCCGCTAGCCACCGACCTGTTTTTCCGCCTCCTTGATCTGTTTCAGGCGTTTGTCGTAGGCCTCGCATTCGTCGCCGAGCTGATCGGCGCTGCGCTTGAGTTCCATCTGGCGGATTTGCTCGTTGATCTCCTCGGCACGCTGCGGGTCGCGCTCGGTCAGCTGGCTGATGCGCTCGGCCAGTTGCTCGGCCTTGGCGGTGACCTCGTCCGGGGTGCACTGCGCATGGGCCGCCGGGCTGGCCAGCAGGGCGGCGGTCAGGGTGATCATCAGCGCTCTCATGGCTCGATCCTCGTTCAGTCGTTCTTAATGGTGGATCGCCTCGCGGCCGCCTTAGTTCAGCGGCGAACCCCAGGGCAGGGGCTACGGTCGGTATGCATAGGCGCCCCGTTCGCGGGGCCATGACCTGACGGGAGAAAACGCCATGAGCTACAAATGGGACCTGATCCAGCGCCTGCTGCATGAAGCCCAGGCCGGCGCCAACGACAGCTTCAAGCCCCGCCGCTATGCCGAGGAATACGCAACCCAGCTGGAAAGCGAAGGCCAGCCGCTGCCGAACCTGGACAGCCTGCGTGCAGAAGCCGCGGACTACGAGAGCCTGCTGTTCGAGGGCGGCTTCATCGTTAGCCGGCCGGAAGAGCAGGGTGGCAACGGCGAGAATTTCATCCTCACCGAGCGCGGCGTGCGCCTGCTGGACATACTCGACGGCCCCCGGGACGACGGTGGTCGGCGCCAGCGGCTGGTGGACAAGGGCGAGGCGGCGCTGGTGCCTGAGATTTTCGACGAACTGGCGGCGGGCCGCGGCTGAGGTCTACAGGCGGAAGCCGTCGACGATGTAGTCGGCGAGGGTTTCGCTGATCGGCGATCGCTGCTGCGGATTGCGCAGTAGCACGATGCTGCTCTGCGGCAGCCCGGGCAGGCCGTCCGCCTCGCCGAGGATCTGCAGCTCCGGGGTGATCAGGCTCTGCAACTGGGCGGTCATCGCCAGGCCGGCGCCGACCACGGCCATGATCGCCGAGAGGCTGGGGCTGGTATAGGCGATCCGGTAGTCGATCTCCACGGCGTCCAGCGCGTTGCACACCCAGGCACGACAGAAGCAGTCGGTATTGAAGGTCGCCAGCGGCAGCGGCCGTTGTTCGTGCAGGCTGAAGCCCGGCGCCGCGGCCCAGACGACGTGCTCCTGGCGCAGCAACTGACCGATCTCGGTCCCCGGCTCGCGGGTGACGATGCTGAGATCCAGATCGTGGCGCTGCAGCAACTGGCTGGATGGCTCGCAGTGCACCTCGACCTGCACCAACGGGTAGGCCTGGGCGAAGCGCGCCAGGATGCCGGGCAGAAAGCGCATGACATAGTCATCCGGCGTACCGATGCGCACGACACCGACCATGTGCGGTTGGCGCAGGGTGGTCATCACCTCGCCGTGCAGCTTGAGAATGCGTCGGGCGTAACCCAGCAGGATCTGGCCCTCCGCGGTGAGCCTCACCTGGCGGCCGCTGCGTTCGAACAGCGGGCGCTGCAGCACATCCTCCTCCAGACGCTTCATCTGCATGCTCACCGCCGATTGCGTGCGGTTCACCACGTCGGCCGCGCGGGTGAAGCCGCCATGGTCGGCGATGGCGACGAAGCTGCGCAGCAGTTCGGTATCGATACTCGGATAGTTGGCCATTCATCAATCTCCGAGATGGCAGGCATCAGGAACATTCGTTGGATTGATCTTAAGCCCGGCGCAAGACTGGCGCCAATCCCATTCGGAGGAAACGAGATGAACGCGCAGAAAAGTGCCATGCACGGGTTGATCCACCTGCCGCGGATGACGCAAGCGCCGGCGCCGGGGCTGTTGGCGCGGGCCTGGTCCAGGGTGCGCCGCTGGAACGAGCTGTCGCGTCAGCGCCGCCAGCTCGCCGGGCTCAGCGACGCGATGCTCAAGGACATCGGCCGCAGCCGTGCCGATGTCGAGTTCGAAGCCGGCAGGCCGTTCTGGGACGACCCCGAGCCGCATTGAGGCCTAGTGGCCTGTGCGGTTAGTTGGTTGATTCAAGTTACTGTCCCAGTATCAGCTTCTGGATGCCCAGGGACAGGCTGACGATCACCAGCATCAGCGCGAACAGCCGTTGCAGCAGGCTGCTGTTGAGGTACTGTGCCAGGCGGTTGCCGGCGAGTACGCCGAAGGCGCCGCCGGCTGCCAGGCCGCCGAGCAACGGCAGCGGTGGTTCGGCGTCGGTGAGGTAGAGCAGGAAGCCGCCGCCGCTGACCAGGGCGATCACCGCCATCGAGGTGGCCATGGCGCTGAGCAGCGACAGCGAAGTGAACCAGAGCAGCGCCGGCACGATGAGAAAGCCGCCGCCGACCCCCATCAACCCGGACAGCAGCCCCACGCCCACGCCGATACCGAGCAGCGCCAGGTGACGATCCTCGATGCTCTCCTTGGCCGGCAAGCCGGCACCGCGCCACATGCGCCAGGCCGACCAGAGCACCAGCAGGCAAAAGGCGACAATCAGCCCGCGCTCGGGGATGAACTGCCCCAGCCATTGCCCCGCGGCATTGCCCGGCAGGCCGAAGATGACCAGCAACAGCAGCGGGCGCCAGGCCACCTGGCCCATGCGCGCGCGCGGAATCGCCCCGATCAGCGCCGACATGGCGACCGCGCCGAGGCTCACGCCGATGGCGTCGCGCAAGGGCAAATGCAGGCTGAGCAGCAGCGGCAGGGCGACCAACGAGCCGCCGGCGCCGGTGAGTCCGAGCAACAGGCCAAGGACCAGGCCGATGCCCAGTGCTTCGAGCAACAGGACGTCCATCAGCGCCTGCCTGGCGATCCGTAGTCGCTGCCGGCGGGGAGGCTCAGAGAAGAGGCGAGGCGCATGCTGTACTCCGTCGAGGGCTGGATCGTCCTCCCAGGCGGGTTAGACCCGGATCACGGAGGCGGCCCGTGATGGCGAACGATTGGCGGGCAGGGCCCGCCGCACGGAGTGTAAACGCGATCAGGGCGCCAGGGTACGGCTGAGGGTGAATGCACCGCGCAGCTCGCCTTCGCGGAAACCGCGGGCCTGGTCCTGCGGATAATGCTGGTCGAGCAAGCCGAGCAGCTCGGGCTTGATGTTTTCGCCATGGCAGCCCAGGCAGGCCTCGGCGGTGCCGATCGCCTTCATGTAGCGGTATTCGCCGCCGACGATTTCGCCGTGGGCGAGTGTTTCGAGCGGCTCGCCGGCGGCAGCGCGCCTGGCGAACTGCTCGAGGACCTGGCGCTCCCAGGCGTCGGGGGCGTTGTCCGGATTACGGATCTTGAGTGCGGTGCGGCCGACCTGCCACGGCGCCTTGCTGTGCTGCTCGGCGATGCCCGGTGCCAGCAACTGGCAGGCTTCCACGGCCTTGCTCGGACCGCCGTCGGCCATCGCTTGCTTGACCGTGCCCAGCAACTGCTGCTGGAAGGCGGGAATCAGGCTGGCGGCTTCGCTGCGCAGTTGTTCGGTGTCGGGCATCGGTGCGGCGTGCACGCCGCATGCGAGCGTGGCTAAGGCGATCAGGGACAGGGCTTTCATGGGGTCTCCGCAGGCTGGAAATATAGTGGGGGGAGTATATCGCTTCTGGCGGAGCCCGATGCAAGCCGCTGGCCTCGTGGCGTGGCGCGGGCGGGGCGTTCGCTCAGCTACCGCGGATCAGTTTGCGCAGCAGGAAACGGTTGGGGTGGCACGCTTCGGCGACGTCGCGCGGCAGTGGCAAGGGTTCGCCATCCATCCAGCCGGCCAGCAATTCGCCGGACAGCGGTGCGCTGATCATGCCCCGCGAGCCGTGCGCGGTATTGACGTAGAGCCCGTCCAGCCAGGGACAGGCGGCCTGTGGCGTCTGTCGGGCATTCTTGCCCAGCGCCGCATAGGTTTCGGCGAAGCGCTGCGGGTCGGCCAGCGGGCCGATCAGCGGCAGGTAGTCCGGGCTGGTGCAGCGGAACGCCACGCGCCCCTGCAGGGCCTCGGTATGTTGCGGGTCGGCCTGCAGGCGTCGATAGAGATCGCTGGAGATGTCTTCGAGCATGTCCAGGTTGGCCTGGTGCTCGGCCACGCTGGGGGCGCTGTCGGTCTGCTGGAAGTTGAAGCTGGCGCCGAGGGTATGGCTGCCATCGCGCGGCGGGGCGACGTAGCCCTTGGCGCAGAGCACGGTGCGCAGCGCGGCGCTGGCCGGGGTCGCCGGCAGGCAGGAGATCTGCCCGCGGATGCGCTTGAGCGGCAGCCAGGCGCTGTGCTCGAAGCGGGCCGCATCGGCGGCGCCCGCCAGGACCACCACTGGCGCCTGGGCCAGCAGCCGCTCGCCGGCCATGGCCTGCCAGTGGTCGCCGTCGCGGCGCAGTTCGAGGGCTTCATGGTGCTGCAGCAGTTCGATGCCCGGCCGTTGCAGCAGCCAGCGACAGAGCGCCGGCGGATGTGCCCAGCCGGCTTCGGGATAGAACAGGCCGCCCTCGGGCAGGGCGACGCCCGCCAGGGCTTCGGCCTGCTCCCGCGCCAGTGGATGCACCAGGGCGGCCGGGAAGGCATCGGCCAGTTCGGCCTGGCGTTGCCGCTCCTTGTCGTCGTAGGCGATCTGCAGCACGCCGCAGGCCTGCCAGTCGCGGCCCTGCTGCAGATGCTGGAGCAGGCGCCGGGTATGGCCGAAACCGCTGACGACCAGCCGCGACAGCGCCGTGCCGTGGGCCGAGAGCTTGAGATAGAGCACGCCCTGCGGGTTGCCCGAACCCTCCTGGGCCGCTTCGGCCTGGCGTTCGAGCAGGGTGACCTGCCAGCCCCGTGCGGCCAGGGAGGCCGCCGTGGCACAGCCGGCGAGGCCGGCGCCGATCACCAGCGCGCGGCGTGCCGGGGCCACGAAGGTCGGGCGGGCGTACCAGGGCTTGACCTCGCTGCGGGGCTCGCCAACGAAGCGGCCGCGGAGGATTTCCCGCTTGTGGCCGAAGCCCGCTACCCGCTGCATGTCGAAGCCGGCCTCGGCCAGCCCGCGGCGCACGAAGCCGGCGCTGGTGAAGGTGCCCAGGGTTGCGCCCGGCGCCGAGAGCCGCGCCAGTTCGGCGAACAGCGCCGGCTGCCACATGTCCGGGTTCTTCGCCGGAGCGAAGCCGTCGAGGAACCAGGCATCGATGGTCGCATCGAGGCTCGGCAGGGAGTCCAGCACGTCGCCGACCAGCAGCGTCAGCACCACCCGGCCGTCGGCGAAAAGCAGGCGCTGAAAGCCCGGGTGCAGCGCGACGTACTGCTCCAGCAACTGTTCGGCCAGGGGTTGCAGTTCCGGCCAGAGCGCCAGTGCCCGCGCGAGATCCTCGCGGGTCAGGGGGTGCTTCTCGACGCTGACGAAATGCAGTTGCGCCCGCGCATCGGCAACGCGCTCGAACAGCTGCCAGGCGCAGAGGAAGTTCAGGCCGGTGCCGAAGCCGGTTTCGCCGATCACCAGCCGTTGCCCCGGCTGCAGCGCGGCGAAGCGCTGCGCCAGCGCGTTCTGGGCGAGGAACACGTGCTCGGTTTCCGCCAGGCCCGAGGCGCGGGAGAAGTACACGTCGCCGTAGCGGCGCGATTGCGGTAGGCCGTTTTCGTCCCAGTCGAGTTCGGCGTGCTGGAAGGGAGGGCGGTCATGCATGGGCGAATCCTGAATAGAACGGGCGGCTCGGTTGGCAACCTGCGGGCCGGGCGTGCGGCTCGCAGGTTCTGTCGTCAGCTGTCGACCCGGGCTTGTTGCTCCAGTCGACCGATGGCCGCGTCCAGCTCGTCGAGCGCGGCTTCGCTGTCGGGGTGGTTCTGCTTGAGCAGGGTTTCGCTCTGCTGGCAGGCGCTGCGCAGTTGCGGCACGCCGCAGTAGCGGGTGGCGCCGTGCAGGCGGTGGACGCGTTCGATCAGCGCCTGGCGATCGCCGGCCTGGCGCGCCTCGCGGATCGTCTGGCGGTCAGCGGCCAACGAATGCAGCAGCATGCTGAGCATGTCGGCGGCGAGATCGGCCTTGCCGGCGGCCAGGCGCAGGCCTTCTTCCGCGTCGAGCACGGCGAGGGCCTGCTCCGGCGGCGGCAGCAGTTCCACGGTGCGTTGTGGCTGGCTGCGCAGGGCCAGGCCGGTCCACTTGAGCACCACCTGGGCCAGCTGGCGTTCGCTGATCGGCTTGGTCAGATAGTCGTCGAGACCGCTCTGCAGCAGCGAGCGCTTTTCGTTGGCCAGGGCATGGGCGGTGAGCGCGATGATCGGCAACGGCGCCGCGCCGCTGGTGCTCTCCCACTGGCGAATGGCTTCGGTGGTCTGCCGTCCGTCCATGCCTGGCATCTGTACGTCCATCAGCACCAGGTCGAACGGGTGCTGCTTGACCGCTTCCAGCGCCGCGGGGCCGTTGTCCACCGCGATGACGTCGGCGCCCATGTCGTCGAGCAGGGTCTTGACCAGCAGCAGGTTGGCCGGGTTGTCGTCCACGCAGAGCACCCGCGCGGCGCGGCTGGGCGCGGGCTGCTCGGGTTCGTTATAGGTCAGCTGCGGGCGCACCAGTTCGAGCAGCACGCGCTGCAGCTTGCGGGTGCAGGCCGGCTTGCCCTGCAGCTGGGTGTGCGTATGCCCTCCGGGCAGGGCGTCGTGATAGTGGGCCTGCTCGGTCGTCGGGCAGAGCACCACGCATTGGCAGCCGAGGGCCTCGATCTCCGCCAGGTAGCGGCTGAGCTGCTCGGGTTCGATTTCACGACGGGTGACACCCAGCACCGCCAGGTCGATCAGTTGGCTGCCCTGGCGCTCGGCGCCGATCACCTGTTGCATCTGTTCGAGGCTGTCGAAGGCCTGCACCTGCAGGCCGCAGCTCTCCAGCTGGTGCTGCAGGGCCTGGCGCGCCAGCGGGTGCTGCTCCAGCAGGCCGACGCGACGGCCGAGCAGGGCCGGGTGAGGGTGGTCTTCGATGTCGTCGCGGGCCTTGGGCAGGTTCAGGCTGATCCAGAACTCCGAGCCTTCGTCGGGGATGCTGTCGACGCCGATCTCGCCGCCCATCTGTTCGATCAGGCGCTTGGAGATGACCAGCCCCAGGCCGGTGCCGCCGGGCTGGCGCGACAACGAGTTGTCGGCCTGGCTGAAGGCCTGGAACAGCGCGCGCAGGTCCTGGTCGGTCAGGCCGATGCCGGTGTCCTGCACGCTGATGCGCAGTTGCGCACGCTCGGCGCTGTCGTCCTCGACCATGGCGCGCACCGCGATGGTGCCCTCGTTGGTGAACTTGATGGCGTTGCTGATCAGGTTGGTCAGCACCTGCTTGAGCCGCAGCGGGTCGCCCACCAGCGACAGCGGCGTGTCGCGATAGACCAGGCTGACCAGTTCCAGCTGCTTGGTGTGCGCCGCCGGGGCGAGGATGGTCAGGGTGTCCTCGATCAGGTCGCGCAGGTTGAAGGGAATGCTGTCGAGCACCAGCTTGCCGGCCTCGATCTTGGAGAAGTCGAGGATCTCGTTGATGATCCCGAGCAGGCTGTCGGCGGACTTCTCGATGGTGCCCAGGTAATCCTGCTGGCGCGGGGTGAGGTCGCTCTTCTGCAGCAGCTGGGTGAAGCCGAGGATGCCGTTGAGCGGAGTGCGGATCTCGTGGCTCATGTTGGCGAGGAACTCGGACTTGATCCGGCTGGCCTCCAGGGCCTCCTTGCGCGCCAGGTCCAGCTCGATGTTCTGGATCTCGATGGTCTCCAGGTTCTGTTGCACGTCCTCGGTGGCCTGGTCGATGCTCTGCTGCAACTCCTCGCGGGCGCTGAGCAGTGCTTCGGCCATGCGGTTGATGCCGGAGGCCAGCTCGTCCATCTCGTGGCTGCCCAGCGGCGGCAGGCGGGTCTCGAGGTGGCCGTCCTTGAGCTGGGCGACGGCGCCTTTCACGCGATGCAGCGGCTGGCTGATGGTGCGGCTCATGCGCAGCGCCAGCAGCGCGGTGATGATCAGGCCGGTGCCGATCAGCAGCAGGCTGGTCAGCAGGCTGCGGTAGCCGCGCAGCAGCGTGCCGTGGTGCGAGAGTTCCAGCTCCAGCCAACCGATCAACTGCTCCTCGGCGCCGCGGGTTTCGTCGGCAAGGTTCAGGTGGCGGCTCAGCACTGGCATCAGGATGCGCGTGTAGTCCAGGCTGCTGACGCGGGTGAGGCCTTCCGGGTCGCCGGGCGGCGGCGGCGTGAGCATGCGCGGGCCGGCGTGTACGCGCTCGTTGCGCTCCGGGTCGAGGATCGTCACCGCGCGTACGTCGGCCTGGTCCAGCACCTGCGTCAGGATGCGCTGCAGGCGCTTGTCATAGCCCAGGTTCATGGCGGGGGCGGCGAGGGGCGCCAGCTGTTCGGCGATCAACTGGCCGCGTTCGTCGAGCTGGTGGCGCAGATCGGACAGCTGCATCCAGGTGAAATAGGCACCCAGCACCACTGCCAGCAGGGTGCTGGGCAGCAGCGTCAGCATCAGCACGCGGCCTCGAATTCCTATGTCTTTCAGCACGTTCCATACCCCGAGGGTCTGTTGCCGTTTCGTTGCGCGCCGCGTCGCAGCGGCAATGGCGCCATGGCCGGGCGGCGTTCCGCGGACGCGGGACGCAGGTAATGGGCCAGCGCGCTAGTGTAGCGGTTCAGTGGGGTGGAATCTGCAACGGTGGGCTGTCCTGACGCCGCAGGGCTCAGTCCAGGCCGCGGATGTCCTTGCCGTCGAAGTCCGGCAATCTCCAGCGGAAGGTCATGGCCAGCACGCGGAACAGGAAGCCGCAGCCCAGGGCGAGCAGCGTGGCAATCGCGGTATTGACGTGCAGCCAGAGCAGCGCCACGTAGAACACCCCGGTGAACAGCGCCACGGTGGCGTACAGCTCGCGCTGCAGCACCATCGGCACCTGGTTGCACAGCACGTCGCGCAGCAGCCCGCCGAAGATGCCGGTGATCACCCCGGCCAGCACCACGATGGATGGATGCGCGCCAACGCCCATCGCCACGTCGCAGCCGATCACCGTGAAGGCCACCAGGCCGAGGCCGTCCACCAGCAGGAACACCATGCGCAGGTGGTGCAGGTGGCGGGCGATGAAGCCGGTGACGATGGCCGCGCCGATGGTGAACGTGAGGTATTCCGGATGCGCGATCCAGCCGACCGGGTAGTGCCCGAGCAGCACGTCGCGCGCGGTGCCGCCACCCAGCGCCGTCACGGTGCCGAGCAGGCAGATGCCGAACAGGTCCATGCCGCGGCGCATGCCCATGATGGCACCGGACATGGCTTCGGCCGTGATCGCGATCAGGTAGATGGTGTGCAGCAATTCCACGGCAGGTCTCCGGACGGGCCGCTGCAACGCGGCGTGTGGCTGTATCCCGCGACCCCCTGGGGCAGGGGCCTGAAAGGGTGCGCGATTATGGGGCAGCGCTGGCTTTAATTGATATGGCTAAGTATTTTTAGGCCATCCAAATATTTTCTTAATGAAGTGCTACGATGAACCTCGATCCGAAGCAGACCGAAGCCTTTCGCTGCGTCATTCGCACCGGCAGCTTCGAGCAGGCCGCCTTGCGCCTGCACCTGACGCCGCCAGCGATTTCGCAGCGGGTCCGTGCCCTGGAAAGCGCCCTCGGTAGCGCCCTGGTGGTGCGCAGCCGCCCGTGCCGGCCGACCGAAACCGGGCAACGTCTGCTGCAGTACCTCAAGCGCGCCACGTTGCTGGAGGCCGACCTGCTCGCCGAACTGGCCGAGCGCAGCGATGCGCCGTTGGTGGTGGTCGCGGCGCTGAATGCCGACAGCCTGGGCACCTGGTTCTTTCCTGCGCTGGCCGAGGTGCTGATCCGCGAGCGGGTGCTGCTGGACCTGACCGTGGAGGACCAGGACCACACCTACAGCCTGCTGGAGACGGGGCTGGCGATCGGTTGCATCAGTACCGAGCCGAAGCCGATGCGTGGCTGCACGGCCAGCCCGCTGGGCAGCATGCGCTATCGCCTGGTGGCCTCGGCCGGTTTTCGCCAGCAGCACTTCGCCAATGGCCTGACCCGCAATGCCGCGCGCAAGGCGCCGGTGGTCGCCTATACGCGCAAGGACACCCTGCAGTCGTCCTTCCTGCTGCGCCGCCTGGGCCTGCCCGAAGGCGCCTATCCCTGCCACTACGTGCCCGGTGCCGAGCCGCACTTCAGTGCGATCCGCTATGGGCTGGGCTACGGCATGGTGCCCGAGCTGCTGCTGCACGATGCCTTGCGTCAGGGCGAGGTGGTCGACCTGGCGCCGGACGAACCGTTGGACATCGCGCTGTACTGGCACACCTGGAAGGTGCAGTCGCCGCGCATGGAGCATCTTTCGCGACAGATCGTCGAGGCGGCGCCGAAGATTCTCGGCAGGCCGTAGGTTGGGTTGAGCGCAGCGAAGCCCAACGCAACGATGCATCAGGCGACGCATCCGTCACCGCGTTGCCTTTCCGCAGCAGGAAGCCGGCATACCCGGCCTTGCCCTGCACGCTCTTGTTATGCACGTTGCTCTTCGCCGCAATGCGGCTCAACCCAAGCTACCAGCGTCTGGCCTGCAGCTTGGAACCGATCCATGCGGCCGCTTCGGCTACACGGTCTGCCCGTCATCGGCGGTTGCCGTTATCATGGTCGCCTTTTTCAGAAGCCGTGCGCCGCCATGACCACTCACTATCCGACCATTGCCGATTGCATAGGCAACACGCCGCTGGTTCGCCTGCAGCGGATGCCGGGGAAGACCAGCAATACCATCCTGCTCAAGCTCGAGGGCAACAACCCGGCCGGTTCGGTCAAGGATCGCCCGGCGCTGTCGATGATCAATCGCGCCGAACTGCGTGGCGACATCCAGCCGGGCGACACGCTGATCGAGGCCACTTCCGGCAACACCGGCATCGCCCTGGCGATGGCGGCAGCGATCAAGGGCTACCGGATGATCCTGATCATGCCGGACAACTCCAGCGCCGAGCGCAAGTCGGCGATGACCGCCTACGGTGCCGAGCTGATTCTGGTGAGCAAGGAAGACGGCATGGAAGGTGCCCGCGACCTGGCGCTGAAGATGCAGGCCGAGGGCCGCGGCAAGGTGCTCGACCAGTTCGCCAACGGCGACAACCCCGAGGCCCACTACAGCAGCACCGGCCCGGAAATCTGGCGGCAGACCCAGGGCAGCATCACCCACTTCGTCAGTTCCATGGGCACCACCGGCACCATCATGGGCGTGTCGCGCTACCTCAAGGAGCAGAACCCGAAGATCCAGATCGTTGGTCTGCAGCCGATGGAAGGCTCGGCGATCCCGGGTATCCGCCGCTGGCCGCAGGAGTACCTGCCGAAGATCTACCAGGCCGAACGGGTCGATCGCATCGTCGACATGTCCCAGGCCGAGGCGGAGCAGACCATGCGCCGCCTGGCCCGCGAGGAAGGCATCTTCTGCGGCGTGTCCTCCGGCGGGGCCGTGGCGGCTGCGTTGCGCTTGTCGCAGGAGCTGGAAAATGCCGTGATCGTCGCGATCATCTGCGACCGCGGCGACCGTTATCTCTCCACCGGCGTGTATGACGCGCCCAACTGAGCAGGCCAGGCGCCGGACCGGCAGCGGCCCGGCCGTGGCATGCCTCGCGCATTGCGCATTCGGAATTCTGCAGGTCCCAAGCGATGGCCAAACGTAGCGGCGCTTTGCGCTTCCAACCCGCCGGCGGCGAGCGCAAGGCGCAGGTGCCGGTGGGCAAGAAACAGCGGCTGGGCATCGAGCGGCTGGCACACGATGGCCGCGGCATCGCCTTCCTCGACGGGCGTACCTGGTTCGTCGCCGGCGCGCTGCCGGGCGAGGAGGTCGAGGCGCGGGTGCTGGCGGCCCGCAGCCAGATCGTCGAGGCGCGCTGCGAGCGCGTGTTCGCCGGCAGCGCGCAGCGCCGCGTCGAGCCTTGCCCCCATGCCCGCCAGTGCGGCGGCTGCAATCTGCAGCATGCCGGTGCCGACGATCAACTGGCATTGAAGCAACGCACCCTGAACGAGCAGTTGGCCCGCTTCGCCGGCTTGCAACCGGAAGCCTGGGCCGCGCCATTGACCGGCCCGGAACTGGGCTATCGCCGCCGCGCCCGGCTGGCCGTGCGCTGGGACGCGAAGGCCCTGCACCTGGATATCGGCTTCCGCGCCGCCGCCAGCCAGCAGATCGTTTCCATCGAGCAGTGCCCCGTTCTGGTACAGCCTTTGCAATCGCTGTTGCCGGGCCTGTTGGCGACGTTGCGTGGGTTGGACAAGCCGCAGGCCATCGGCCACGTGGAAGTGTTCAGCGGTACGACCGAAGCGCTGCTGGTGCGGCATACCGTGGCCTTGCCCGACAGCGATCTGGCGCGTCTACTGGCCTTCGCCCACGAGTATCGGGCACAGCTATGGCTACAGGGCGAGGGCGAGCCGCAGGCGGTGGAGCCGGCGCCGTTCCTGGGCTATCGCCTCGCCCGGTGGCAGCTGGAGCTGGCCTGGCAGCCCGGCGATTTCGTCCAGGTCAACGCGCCGGTGAACGAGGCGATGGTGGCGCAGGCCCTGGAGTGGCTGGCGCCGGCGCAAGGCGAGCGGGTGCTGGACCTGTTCTGCGGGCTGGGCAATTTCAGCCTGCCGCTGGCGCGTCAGGGCGCTCAGGTGGTCGGCGTGGAAGGTGTCGAGGCGATGGTCGAGCGGGCCCGTGAAAATGCACGACGCAACGGCTTGGCGCACGCGCACTTTTATCGGGCCGACTTGTCGAAGCCGCTGGCCGGCGCACCCTGGGCGCGCGGCGGTTTCGCCGCGGTGCTGCTCGATCCGCCGCGCGATGGCGCGCTGCAGATCGTTCGACAAATGTCGATGCTCGACGCCCGGCGGGTGGTCTATGTTTCATGCAATCCGGCGACCCTGGCACGCGATGCGGCCGAACTGGTCGCGCAGGGCTACCGGCTGAAGCGCGCCGGTGTGCTCGACATGTTCCCGCAGACCGCGCATGTCGAGGCGATGGCATTGTTCGAACGGGGCTAGACCCTGGCGTCGGCGCCTCGAGGTTTCGTTTTTTGACAGGCAATCGGCCTGTGGTTCAACCGACCGGCACGCAGAAATGCCGGCGTCAGGCGCAGTAGCTGCGCAGAAGGGAAGGTTTTAGATGGTACAGGTCAGAGCACTTCAGCCGATCAACACCGACGGCAGTATCAACCTGGAAGGCTGGCTCGATCATGTGCTGGGCATGGACCCGGCACTCGACCGTGCAGCGTTGAAAGATGCCTGCGAATTCGCCCGCGAAGCGGAGCAGCAGGCCAATGCGGCGCAGAATCTCTGGAGCGAAGGAACCTCCAGCTATCACATCGGGCTCGAGATCGCCGAAATCCTCGCCGACCTCAAGCTCGACCAGGACAGCCTGGTGGCGGCGCTCATCTACCGCGGCGTACGCGAAGGCAAGATCAAGCTGGCCGATGTGCACCAGCGCTTCGGCCCGGTGGTGGCCAAGCTGATCGAGGGCGTGTTGCGCATGGCGGCGATCAGCGCCAGCCTCAACCCCCGCGAATCCCTGGTGCTCGGCTCCCAGGCGCAGGTGGAGAACCTGCGCAAGATGCTGGTGGCGATGGTCGACGACGTGCGCGTGGCGCTGATCAAGCTGGCCGAGCGCACCTGCGCGATCCGCGCGGTGAAGAACGCCGACGACGAGAAACGCCAGCGCGTAGCCCGCGAGGTGTTCGACATCTACGCACCGCTGGCCCACCGGCTGGGCATCGGCCATATCAAGTGGGAGCTGGAGGACCTGTCGTTCCGCTACCTCGAGCCCGAGCAGTACAAGCAGATCGCCCAGCTGCTGCACGAGCGCCGGCTCGACCGCGAGCAGTACATCACCAACGTCGTCCAGCAGCTCAAGGACGAACTGGCCGCCACCGGCATCCAGGCCGACATCGACGGGCGCGCCAAGCACATCTATTCCATCTGGCGGAAGATGCAGAAGAAGGGCCTGCAATTCAGCCAGATCTACGACGTTCGCGCCGTGCGCGTGCTGGTGCCGGAAGTGCGCGACTGCTACACCGCGCTGGGTATCGTGCATACGCTGTGGCGGCACATTCCCAAGGAGTTCGACGATTACATCGCCAACCCCAAGGAGAACGGCTACCGCTCGCTGCACACCGCGGTGATCGGTCCCGAGGGCAAGGTGCTGGAGGTGCAGATCCGCACCCACGCCATGCACGAGGAGGCCGAGCTGGGTGTCTGTGCGCATTGGCGCTACAAGGGCACCGACGTCAACTCCGGCTCCGACCATTACGAGGAGAAGATCGCCTGGCTGCGCCAAGTGCTCGAATGGCACGAGGAACTCGGCGACATCGGCGGCCTGGCCGACCAGCTGCGCGTCGACATCGAGCCTGACCGCGTCTACGTGTTCACCCCGGACGGCCATGCCATCGACCTGCCCAAGGGCGCCACACCGCTGGACTTCGCCTACCGCGTGCACACCGAGATCGGCCACAACTGCCGCGGCGCCAAGGTCAACGGCCGCATCGTGCCGCTCAACTACAGCCTGCAGACAGGCGAGCAGGTGGAGATCATCACCAGCAAGCACGGCTCGCCGAGCCGCGACTGGCTGAACCCCAACCTGGGCTACATCACCACGTCACGCTCGCGGGCGAAGATCGTTCACTGGTTCAAGCTGCAGGCACGCGACCAGAACGTCGCCGCCGGCAAGGCGCTGCTGGAACGCGAGCTGGGCCGCCTGGACCTGCCGCCGGTGGACTTCGACAAGCTGGCCGAGAAGGCCAACCTGAAGAACGCCGAGGACATGTTCGCCGCCCTTGGCGCCGGCGACCTGCGCCTGGCGCACCTGGTCAACATGGCCCAGCAGCTGGTCGAGCCGGAGCGTGGCTACGACCAGCTGGAGCTGATCCCGCGGCGTTCCGCGCCGCACAAGCCGGGCAAGCGCGGCGACGTGCAGATCCAGGGCGTCGGCAACCTGCTGACGCAGATGGCCGGCTGCTGCCAGCCGCTGCCGGGCGACCCGATCGTCGGCTACATCACCCAGGGCCGCGGCGTCAGCATCCACCGCCAGGACTGCCCGTCGGTGCTGCAGCTGGCCGGTCGCGAGCCGGAGCGGATCATCCAGGTCAGCTGGGGCCCGGTGCCGGAGAAGACCTACCCGGTGGAAATCAGCATCCGTGCCTACGACCGCGCCGGCCTGCTGCGCGACATCTCGCAGATGCTGCTCAACGAGCGCATCAACGTGCTGTCGATGAACACCCGCTCGAACAAGGAAGACAGCACCGCGCAGATGATGCTGACCATCGAGATTCCCGGGTTGAACGCCCTGGGTCGCCTGCTCAGCCGCATTTCGCAGCTGCCCAATATCATCGAGGCCAAGCGCCAACGGGCTACGTAAGGCGCAAGGCCGGCGGTGTTGCCGGTCGCGTCAGGGTGGATGGGTGAAGCGTCAGCTACGCGCCCCGATCCATCCTACAATCGCCTGACATCCGTAGGGTGGATGTCGCTTTTTACATCCACCGGAATGCCGCTGCGATAGCCCGGCTTGAGGAATCCCATGTACCAACTCAACGACCTGCTGCACCTGATGGCCCGGCTGCGCGATCCGCAGCACGGCTGCCCCTGGGACCTGCAGCAGGACTATGCCAGTATCGTCCCGCACACGCTGGAGGAGGCCTACGAGGTGGCCGATGCCATCGAAAGTGGCGACTTCGAGCATCTGCCCGGCGAGCTGGGCGATCTGCTGTTCCAGGTCGTCTACTACAGCCAGCTGGCCCGGGAGGAGGGGCGCTTCGAGTTCGCCACGGTGGTCGATGCCATCACCCGCAAGCTGATCCGCCGCCACCCGCACGTGTTTCCCGATGGCGACCTGTACGGCTCGCCCGAACTGCCGCGCCTCGACGAGGCGGCGATCAAGCGGCGCTGGGAGGAGATCAAGGCCGAGGAGCGCGCCGAGAAAGCCGCCGCGCCCGAGCAGTTGTCGCTGCTCGATGATGTGCCCAGTGCACTGCCGGCGCTCAGTCGCGCGGCCAAGCTGCAGAAGCGCGCCGCCCAGGTCGGCTTCGACTGGCCCGAGGCGCTGCCGGTGGTGGACAAGGTGCGTGAGGAGCTGGACGAAGTGCTGGTGGCCATGAGCGAGAGCGATCCCGAGGCCATCGCCGAGGAGCTCGGCGACCTGCTGTTCGTGGTGGTCAATCTGGCGCGCCACCTCAGGGTCGACCCGGAAAACGCCCTGCGTGCGGCCAACGGCAAGTTCGAGCGGCGCTTCCGTTTCATCGAGCAGGCCTTGCGGGAAGCGGGGCGCCCCATCGAAGATTGCGACCTGCAAGAGCTGGATGCGCTGTGGGAGGAAGCCAAGAAGCAGCTGGAAGCTGGAAGCTGAAGGCTGGAAGCCAAAGCAGCGAGTTGCGGCGGTATGCTGTGCCGCTTCAAGCCCCGTAGGGTGGATGTCGCTTTTCACATCCACCACAATCCCGCTCGGTGGATCGATGAAGCGCGATCCACCCTACGCCCAATTCGAATTCACGACGAGACGAGCCGAAACATGAGTCTTTCCCTCCGTGACCAGTTGCTCAAAGCCGGGCTGGTCAACGAAAAGCAGGCCAAGCAGGCCGTCAAGCAGAAGCAGAAGCAGCAGCGCCTGGAGAAGAAGGGCCAGGTCGAGAAAGACGATTCGCAGCGCGAAGCCGCGCTGCAGGCGCAGGCCGAGAAGGTCGCCCGCGATCAGGAGCTGAACCGCCAGCAGCAGCAAAAGGCCGAGCAGAAGGCCCGTGCAGCGCAGATCAAGCAGCTGATCGAGACCAGTCGCCTGCCGAAGCTGACCACCGAGGACTACTACAATTTCGTCGACGACAAGAAGGTCAAGCGCCTGTCGGTCAACAAGCTGATGCGCGACAAGCTGGCCAGTGGCTCGCTGGCCATCGTCCGTCATGGCGGCAGCTACGAGGTGATCCCGCGCGAGGCCGCGCTGAAGATTCAGGAACGCGATCCGAAACGCGTGGTGCAGCTCAATACCCGCGTGCAAGAGCCGGATGCCGACGATCCGTACGCCGCCTACCAGGTGCCCGACGACCTGATGTGGTAAGCCGGCCCCACCCACCGAGCGTCATTCCGGCGACAGCCGACGGAAGGCCGGATAGAAAGCGTGCCGTTCGCCCTCTATTGCAGACCTGCCCGCAACCGTGGGCGATGCTGTGGAGGGCGATGTATGAGCATCCTGTCGATTCGATTCAGCCAGGCGCAAAGCGGATACTGGCGCGCCGGCGGCGTGCCGGGCGACCCGGAGGAGCCGGGCGTACCGGACCTGCCCAGCGAGCCGGGCGAACCCACCGTGCCGGACCAGCCGCCACCTGCGCCGGTCGCCTGATCTTCAGTCGCTGGCTTCGGCGAAGCCGGCGGCGCGCTGCAGCAGGTCGATGACGGCCTCGTCGCTGGTCTGCTCGAAATTGGCGTAGTGCAGCCCGACGCCGATGAACGGCTCGGGCATCGCCAGGCAGATCAGTTCGTCCACCTCCTCGCGCAGGGCTTCGATGACGTCCCGCGGCCCTACCGGAACCGCCAGGACCAGATGCCTGGCACCGGCGCGGGCGAGGCCCTTGAGCGCGGCACGGGCGGTGGCGCCGGTGGCGATGCCGTCGTCCACCACGATCACGCAACGCTCCGCCACCTTGGGCGCTGGTCGATTGCCGCAATACTGCCGGCGGCGGCGCTCCAGCTCCACCAGTTGGCGCTGCATTTCCTCGTCGAACCAGCTCTCCGGCGGATTGAGCTGGCGCAGCAGACCCTGATTGACGACCCACTGCGGTTCGGCGCCGTCGACCACTGCACCCAGCGCCAGCTCTTCGTTGCCGGGGGCGCCGATCTTGCGCACCAGCACCAGGTCCAGCTGGGCCTTCAGCTGCCGGGCGACCTCGAATGCCACCGGCACGCCGCCGCGCGGCAGGGCGAGCACCAGCGGGTGCTCGTCCGCCAGCGGCAGCAGGGCCTCGGCCAGTTCCTGGCCGGCGTGCTGGCGGTCCCTGAACAGATGGGTTTGCTGAGCGAACATGGACATGGCTCACTCTCCGAACGGGTAGGTATCCGGAACGATGCTGTCGTCGATCCGCCGTGGACCGATGGGGGTGACCGCACGGGTCTGCTCCAGCCAGATCAGCGCATCGAACTGCTCTGCCAGTATGGCGCGGAAATAGTGGCTCTGCCGCTCGGTCAAAGGCCGGTAGATCACCCCGATGGCGCGCTCGAGCCGGGGGATCGCGAGCGCCTGGCGCAGTTCCTGGTGGCCGTTGCGCCAGTCGGTCAGCGAGACCGGGTGGCCGGCGCGCAGGAACAGCTGTTCCCAGCTGTCCGGGCGCGACGGCAGCACCTGCTTGACCTGCATCGGCTCGTCCCAGTTGTCCGCCGCCGCCACCTCGCCGCGATCGGTCGCCATGCCGAGCAGCACCGCGTCGTGGCCGAAGGCCGTACGGCAGAGCTCGCCGATGTTGAATTCGCCGCCCCAGCCCATCGAGGTCGCCGCGGCATTGCCGATGTGCGAGTTGTGCGCCCAGACCACGGCCTTGGCGTCGGGGCCGCGGTGCTCGAGCAGGGCGCGCAGGGTGTCGAACATATGCCGATCGCGCAGGTTCCAGGATTCGCTGGAGCCCCGGTACATGGCGCGGTAGTAGTGTTCCGCGGCAAGCACCACGCGGGCATTGCGTTCGGCGTCGAAGAAGCGCTCGCCGTCCCGCTGGATGTAATCCAGGCGCTGTTCGAGCAATGCCTGCAACTGCTCGAGCACGGCGTTTTCGCAGGACGGCTGGCCGAGCATGACGTTGCGCCCGTAGACCGCCGGGTCTTCCTGCCAGGGGCTCAGGCAACCGTAACGCAGCCGCGCGCTGGCTGCCGCCTGCGGGTCGGTGCGGTCGAGATAGGCCAGTACCTCGCCGATCGAGTTGCCCAGGCTGTAGACGTCGAGCCCGCGGAATTCCACGCGTTGCCCGGGGGGCAGGCGGTCGTTGTGATCGTGCAGCCAGCGGGTGAAATCGGCGACCTCGCGGTTGCGCCACATCCAGGTGGGGAAGCGCTTGAAGGCGTCCTCGACCCAGGCCGGAGGCTGCCGCTGGCGTGCATAGCGATCGATCTGCGCGGCATCCGGCCAGTCCGCCTCGGCGGCGACGATGGAAAAGCCGTGGCGCTCGATCAGGCGCCGGGTAATCGCCGCGCGGGCCCGATAGAACTCCGAGGTGCCATGGCTGGCTTCGCCGATCAGCACCACCCGCGCATCGGCGAAGCGCTCGAAAGGGTCGGCGAAATGCGGATCGTCCGGATCGGGAAGGGGCTCGGCATGCTGGCGCAGCAGGGCCACCAGCTGCTCTTCGGCGAGCGCGCAAGAGCGATGCAGACGCGATGCGGTCATGATCTCGGCTCCTGTCGAAGGGGGTTTACGGAGGACCGGGTGGCGCGGAGGGCGTTCCTTGGTCTACGACTAAAGGCATGAGCATTTTCTTTCGGGCCGAACTGCCGGCGCCGCCGGGGTCTAAAAAATACAACAGCCGTTGTCGGGTGCTATTTGCACACGCTTCGGTAAAACCAAGACGAGGGGCACTGTCATGACAACCTGGATCATCGCCTACAACAAAGACGGCAACACTGCGACGCTGAAGATCGATTCCGCACACCAGCCGGATATCGACGAGGCGGTCGAACTGGTGACCCGCAAGGCCGAGGAGCTCTATGCCGACCAGGAGATCGAGCACGAGCACGATCCCGACCTGGAGAACACGCCGGCGACACGCCTGGCCGAGCGCTACGGCATCACCATCACCGGGATTTCCCAGGCCTGAGCGGCCAGACGTTGCCATCACCGACCAGATAGATCCGCCAGCCGTGCCCGGCGGCGATGTCCATCGCCCCGGTGAAACCGCCGAAGGCCGGTAGCAGGCTGAGCCGCTCGCCGATGCAGCAGCACGGCAGGCGCAGGCTCTGCCGGCCGCGGCTTCGCAGGCGGAAGGCGGGATGCAGGTGGCCGGCGAGGACGTGGTGCGTCGGGTGCGGCGCGGCGGTCGTGCTGCAGCGCGAAGGGGCCCAGCAACAGGGGCTCGTCGACGACCGCGATGCCTAACGCGGCGGGTGGGTCACCGGCGCGGCGGTCGTGGTTGCGCACCAGGGTGACGGCCAGCTGCGCGTGCCGTGCGCGCCATTCGGCCAGCCGCGCCAGGGTTGCCAGGCGCGGGCGGCGAGTCAGCTTTCGGCCAGCTCGGCCGTTTCCATGGGGGCTGGCTTGCTCATGTGCCACCGTCCCGAGGCGCGCCGCTCGTGTAGGCGCGAGCTTGCTCGCGATCGGTGGAGCCCGGGCGGGTCGCGATCGCCGGCAAGCCGGCTCCTACGGGAAGGCGGTGGTGGGGCGTCATCCCAGCAGCGCTTTCAGGGTCTGCAGGGTGTCGGCTTCGTCCACCGGCTTGTCGTGGCGCCAGCGCAGCATGCGCGGGAAGCGTACGGCAATGCCGCTCTTGTGCCGGCTGCTGGCGGCGATACCTTCGAAGCCGAGCTCGAAGACCAGCGTCGGCGTCACGCTGCGCACCGGGCCGAACTTCTCCACGGTGGTCTTGCGCACGATGGCATCGACCCGGCGCATCTCCTCGTCGGTCAGCCCGGAATAGGCCTTGGCGAAGGGCACCAGTCTGCGCTCGGGGTCGCCGGGCTCGCCATCCCAGACGGCGAAGGTGAAATCGGTATAGAGGCTGGCGCGGCGGCCGTGGCCGCGCTGGGCGTAGATCAGCACGGCGTCCACCGAGAAGGGATCGATCTTCCATTTCCACCAGACGCCGACGTCCTTGGTCCGCCCGACGCCGTATTGCGAGGCGCGGGCCTTGAGCATCATGCCCTCGACGCCGAGCGCACGGGAGCGCTCGCGCAGGCGCGCGAGGCTTTTCCAGTCCTCGCCCTCGATCAGTGGCGAGGCCATCAGCGTCGGATGATCGCACTGGTGCAGCACGGCTTCGAGCTGGCGGCGGCGCTGCCGGTGCGGGCGCTGGCGCCAGTCCTCGCCCTGCCATTCCACGAGGTCGTAGGCCAGCACCGCCACCGGCGCCTCGGCGAGCACCTTGCCGGTGAGGTTCTTGCGGCCGATGCGCTGCTGCAACAGGGCGAACGGCTGCACGCCGAAAGCCGCGGCCGGTTCCGGCTCGTTCTGGGCGTCATCCGGCAAGAGCAGGGCGGGAGGCTCCTCGGCGGCCTTCCATACCACGATCTCGCCATCGAGCACCGTGCCGTCCGGCAGGCAGCCGGCCAGCGCGCAGAGTTCGGGGAAGCGGTCGCTGACCAGTTCCTCGCCGCGCGACCAGATCCAGATCTGCCCTTCGCGCTTGACCAGCTGCGCGCGGATGCCATCCCACTTCCACTCGATGTGCCAGTCGCTCGGCGGGCCGAGCACTTCGTCGAAGCGTTCGAGCGGCGCCTGCAGCGGATGGGCGAGGAAGAACGGATAGGGCTGCCCACCGCGCTGGGCGTGCTCGGCGTCCGATTCGGCGGCGATCAGCGCGCGATAGCCCTCGGCGCTGGGGCGATGGGACAGATCGGTGTAGCCGACCAGGCGCTGCGCCACCCGCTTCGGATCGATTTCGGCCAGCGAGGCCAGCGCGCGGGTGACCAGCAGCTTCGATACGCCGACGCGGAAGGCCCCGGTGATCAGCTTGATGCAGACCATCAGGCTGCGCCGGTCCAGTTGCGCCCAGAGCGGCGGGAGCCGCGCGCCCAGCTCCTCCGGTGGCAGGCCGCGCAGCGGCAGCAGTTTGTCCTGCATCCAGACGGCCAGCCCTTCGTCCGAGCTGTGTCCGGCTTCGGGCACCACCAGCGAGATCGTCTCGGCCAGGTCGCCGACCGCCTGGTAGCTTTCCTCGAACAGCCATTCCGGCAGCCCGGCCGCGCGCATCGCCGTCTCGCGCAGCAGGCGCGTCGGCACCAGTTGGCGTGGCCGGCCGCCGGCGAGGAAGTACACCGCCCAGGCGGCGTCTTCGGCGGGCGCCTCACGGAAATAGTCGCGCATCGCCGCGAGCTTGGCGTTGCTCGAGGTGGTGGCGTCGAGGCGGCTGTACAGCGTGGCGAAGGCTTTCATGTTGCGACCTTTTTGTAGGAGCCCGGGGGGACGCCGAGTCCTTGCTGGCGATCAACGGGGGATCGATCGCGAGCAAGCTCGCTCCTACATAGGAACGAAGCGGGGTGGGTCATTCGGCCTCCTGTGCGGCCACGTCGTCCTCTTCGCCGTACTCGGTCTCGAACGCCTGCGCATCCAGCCCGCGTTCCTCGCGCAGATAACGCACCAGCGGGGCGACCGAGCCATGGGTGACCATCACCCGTTCGGCGCCGGTCTCGCCGATGGCCCAGAGCAGACCGGGCCAGTCGGCATGGTCGGAGAGCACGAAACCGCGGTCGACGCCGCGGCGCCGACGCGTGCCGCGCAGCATCATCCAGCCGCTGGCGAAGGCATCGGCATAGCTGCCGAAACGGCGCATCCAACTGCTGCCGCCGGCCGAAGGCGGGGCGATGACGATGGCCTGCTTCAGCCGCGGGTCGTTGCGCGCCAGGTCCCCGGCATAGAGCGTCGGCGGCAGCCGGATGCCGGCCTCGCGATAGACGCTGTTGAGCGGCTCGACCGCGCCGTGCACGACGATCGTCCCGATGCTGGCGTCGAGGCCGTGGAGAATCCGCTGGGCCTTGCCGAAGGCGTAGCAGAACAGCACGCTGGGGCGGCCGACGGCGGCGTTGGCGCGCCACCAGTCGTTGATTTCGCGCATGACCTGGCTCTGCGCGGGCCAGCGGTAGATCGGCAGGCCGAAGGTGGATTCGCTGATGAAGGTATGGCAGCGCACCGGCTCGAAGGGCGCGCAGGTGCCGTCCGGCTCGACCTTGTAGTCGCCGGATGCGACCCAGACCTCGCCGCGATACTCCAGCCGCACCTGCGCCGAGCCGAGCACATGGCCGGCCGGGTGGAAGCTCAGGCGTACGCCATGGTGCTCCAGCGCCTCGCCGTAGGCCAGGGTCTGCAAGGGCATATCGCCGCCGATGCGCGCGCGCAGGATGCCCTCGCTGTCGCGGCTCGCCAGGTAATGGCCCATGCCCCAGCGCGCGTGGTCGCCGTGGGCATGGGTGATGACGGCGCGCTCGACCGGGCGCCAGGGATCGATGAAGAAATCACCGGGCGGGCAGTACAGGCCTTCGGGGCGGGCGACGACGAGGTCCATGGCGACAGCTGGCATGAGGGCTTGCTGTCTTGGAGCCCGCCGGGGCGCTGCGAGTTCGCTGGCCGGCTCGCGCGGGGCGTGGTCGCGAGAGGGGAGATCAGTCCTGCAGCTTGAGGTGCGAGGTGTCTGGCACGGCGGCGGCCGCGTCGCGAGGTTTCTCGCCCATGTCGCTGCCCACCGGCGCGAGGCTGAATTGTGTCAGGTCGACGGCAGGTGCCTGCGGCTCGGGGCGGGCGTCCTGCAGGTCGGCGCCGACCGGCGCGATGCCGAAGTCCGGCGCCTCGACATCGGCGAAGGCCGCCATGTATTCATCGCGCGGCGCCACCCGGAGCTTGCCGATGGCCGAGCCCGGATCGCCGGCCGGCTCCGGCGCGCCCGTAGCGGCAGGGGTTGCGGCGGCCGGTGGTGGCGCCAGCTCGATCTCCTCGACGTCGACCGGCATCGGCCGCACCTCGACCTGGGCGCCGGCGCGCTCCATGGCCTGGCGGTATTTCTCGACGGCGGCATGGTCGAGGTTCTGCTTGATGACGATCCGCCGCCCGGAGAACAGCAGGGCGATGCGCTGGGCATCGGCCTGGAACAGCCGGGTCAGGTTGGCTTCGACCTGTTCGAGCCTGGCGCCGGGGATCAACTGGCCGGAAAAGGCGATCTCGTAGAGGCTCATCGGAATGTCCTTGTTCGCTGCGCGGGCAGGCTGGTGGAATGGCAGGGCAAGCTTGGCCGAAAAGCTTGCCGCCATCCAGTGAGCCATGTCCCATTCATGAGCTTCAGGCTTCAGGCTTCAGGCTTCAGGCTTCAGGCCTTTGGCAGTCCTGCGGCCTGCATCGCCGCGAGGGCGCGCCTCCCACAGGGGGACGGCGTGCACAGGCTGCTCTTGTGGGAGGCCCGACCTCGGGGCGATGCTCTTTGGGCTTCTAGCTTCTAGCTTCTAGCTTCTAGCTTCTAGCTTCTAGCTTCCAGCTTCCAGCTTCCAGCTTCCAGCCGTCAGCCCGGCAGCGGCGCGAGCAATGCGTCGATGTCGCTTGGCTGCAATTGCCAACGGCCCTGTTCGCCGCTGTCCAGCACGCCGGCGGCCAGTTCGGCCTTGCGCTGCTGCAGTTGCTGGATCTTTTCCTCGACGCTGCCGCGGGTGATGAGCTTGTAGACGAATACCGGCTTGTCCTGGCCGATGCGATGGGCGCGGTCGGTGGCCTGGTTCTCCGCCGCCGGGTTCCACCAGGGATCGTAGTGGATCACCGTGTCGGCCGCGGTCAGGTTGAGCCCGGTGCCGCCGGCCTTGAGGCTGATCAGGAACAGCGGCACCTCGCCGCTCTGAAAGCGCCGCACCGGGTCGCGCCGGTCCTGGGTCTCGCCGGTGATCTGCACGTAGGGAATGCCGCGCTGCTGCAGTTCCTGCTCGATCAGCGCGAGCATCGAGGTGAATTGCGAGAACAGCAGCACCCGCCGCCCTTCGGCCAGCAGCTCCTCGAGCATTTGCAGCAGGCTTTCCAGCTTGCCGGAGCTGCCGCCGCGCGCTGCCCGGTTCGCCTCGTGCTTGATCAGGCGCAGGTCGCAGCAGACCTGGCGCAGCTTGAGCAGGGCCTCGAGGATGACGATCTGGCTGCGTGCCAGGCCCTTGCGGTCGATTTCTTCGCGTACCTTGCGGTCCATCGCCAGGCGCACCGTCTCGTACAGGTCGCGCTGCGCCGGGCTCAGTTCGACCCAATGGACGATCTCGCTCTTGGACGGCAGCTCGCGGGCCACGTCTTCCTTGCGCCGGCGCAGCAGGAAGGGCCTGATGCGGGCGACCAGGTGCTGCAGGCGCTCGCTGTCGCCGTGTTTCTCGATGGGGGTGCGATAGGTCCGGTTGAACGCCTTGGCATCGCCCAGCCAGCCGGGCATGAGGAAGTGGAACAGCGACCACAGCTCGCCGAGATGGTTTTCCAGCGGCGTGCCGGTCAGGCACAGGCGCTGCCGTGCATCGAGCCGGCCGGCGGCCTGGGCGGCCTTGCTGGTGGCGTTCTTGATGTTCTGCGCCTCGTCGAGCACCAGCAGGTGCAGCGGTTGCTCGGCCAGCCGCTCGATGTCCCGGGGCAGCAGGGCGTAGGTGGTCAGCAGCAGGTCATGCTCGGCGAGCCGCTCGAAGTGCCGCTGGCGCGCGCTGCCGTGCAGGGTGAGCACGCGCAGCTGTGGCGTGAAGCGCGCCGCCTCGTCCTGCCAGTTGGGGATCAGGCTGGTGGGCATGACCACCAGGCAGGGGCGGTCGAGGCGCCCGGCCTGTTTTTCCAGCAGCAGGTGGGCGAGGGTCTGCAGGGTCTTGCCCAGCCCCATGTCGTCGCCGAGGATGCCGCCCACGCCGAGGGCGCGCAGGGTCTGCATCCAGCTCAGGCCGTCCTGCTGATAGGGCCGCAGCGTGGCGTTCAGGCCCTCCGGCGCCGCGCAGGGCTGCTGGGCGAAGTCACGCAGGCGGCGGGCGAAATCGCGCAACTGCTCGCCGCCGTGCCAGGCGAACGGCAGCGCTTCGAGCGTTCCCAGGCGCGCGGCATCGAGCCGCTGCAGGCGCAGGCTGTCGTCGCTCGGCTGGTCGCGCAGGTAGAGTTCGCCGAGGGTGGCGAGGATGGGTTTCAGGCGGCCGAAGGGCAGCAGCACCTGCAGTGGGCGATCGTCCACCGCGCTGTGCCTGCCGAGCGGTACCCGCAGCATTTCGTCGTCCGCCCGCTGGGCCAGGTTCTGCGGGGCGAGCAGGGCGGGGTTGCGGCGGATCACGTTGAGCAGGACCGGCAGCAGGCTGATGCGTTCGCCCTCGACGATGATGCCTAGTTGCAGGTCGAACCAACTGTGCTCGGGGGATTCGTCCAGCTCGGCGTACCAGTCGTCCACTGGCGCCAGGTCGTAGGCGAAACCGGGCTGGATGGCGATCTGCCAGCCCTGCCGGCGCAGTTCCGGCAACTGCTCCTGGGCGAAGTGCAGCCAGGCGCTTTCGCTCGGCAGCTCGAACATTTCCGCCGAATCCTTGGGCAGGGCCTGGCTCTGGCGCAGGGCCGGGCGGAAGCCCAGTTGCTGCAAGCGCTGGCGCAGTGCCTGTTCGGTTTCCGGCTGGCGGGTGATGCTGAGCACACGGCCGCCCTCGGCCTGGCGCAGGCGCTGTTCGCCCTTGAGCTTGCCGTGCGTGGCGCGGTTGCCGTAGACGAAGCTGAGCCCGGCGCGATGCTGCTGCTCGTTGACCATCCGCCCGCTGGCCGGCTGGTAGACGAGCGACTGATGGCTGCCAAGCGTCAGGCGGGCGATGGGTTGCAGGTCATCGATGCGTTGCTCCTCGGCCTTGGCGGGAGCCGGCAGCTGCGGGGCGATCTCGTTGAGCGACAGGCTGAACAGCCCCGCCTGGCTGGGCGGCACCGAAGGCGCTTCGAGCAGGTGACGGGCCAGCGCCAGCGGCAGGCCATGATCGATCAGGCCGATCTCGTTGGATGCCTCGTCGAGGTAGTACAGCGGGTCCACGGCCGTGAGCGCCTCGGCCGCGGCGCCGTCCATTTCCAGGTTGGGCTGGAAGGCGCCGTGCCGCTGCCTCCAGTCGAAGCGAGCCGTACGCTTCCTTCCTGACTGGAGCGGCGGGCGATTCCAGTCGAGAAAGGCGCGGCCGCTTTCCAGCAGCAGGCGCAGGGCTTCGCCGCCGTTTTCGCCGCCTAGGCTGAAGCCGTTGCCGCTACCGGGGGAGAGCGCCAGCAGCGCGGCGATGTGCAGGTCCAGCGGCTGCATGAAGCGCGGCTGGCGGAAGGCGGCCTCGCGCATGGCATGGTATGGCTCGCGCGCGGCGATCGAGCCGTCCTTGCGCAGGCGTACCTTGAAGACCGCGACATACACGTCCGGCATGATCAGGTAATGCAGGCATTGCGACGGCGCCTGCGGGCCATCGTCACCCAGCGCGCGGGGCAATTGCGAAAGCCAGTGGCGCACGGTGTCCGGCAACTGGTCGCCGGCCTGCCCGGGAGCCTCGTCGCGGGAATACTGCGCCTGCCGTTCGAGGTGGAGGATGACCGCCACCGCATGCTTGCAGTTCAGGCCGACCGGGCAACTGCAGACGCAACTGAGCCAGTCGCCCTTGCCGAGCATCAGCGACTGCCGATAGCGCTTGGCGCCCGAGCCGCGACAGGTCGCTTCGACGAGCTGCTCGTCTTCGCGCACCAGGGTGACGCGATTCTCCTCGGCATACTGCCGCCCCCGGGCCAGGGCGTTCTCGGAAAACGCCAGGCGCCAGGTCGGCGGCAGATGGGCGAGAAAGCGGCCGGACATTTCAGCGGCTCGCCTTGATCAGCAGGCCGAGGCTGTCATGGTCGATATAACGCAGCTCCCCGGGCCGCAGCTGGAACGTCTGCCGCAGGTACTGGCTGCCGAGCAATTGACCGTACTCGCCGAAGCGGTTGACCCAAAAGCGTGCATCGACCTCCAGCCAGCGGCCTTGGCGCAAGCCGAGGGCGCCCTGCAGAGGGAAATGCTCGAAATGTGGCTCGCCCTGGCTGAAGGCAAGCCGCACGCCGCGCTCGCCGAGCGGCTGCTGCCACGCCCGGTGCAGCAGCACCCGATAGCCGTCGCTGGCCTCCAGCCTGGCTGCCACTTCGCCGAGAGTCGGCACCCGCTCGTTCGCAGCCGCGAGTGGGAGCGCGTCACGCATCCAGTCGTAGGGCGCACGCTGGCTGGCTTCCAGCGGCGCGGCATGGCGAAACAGGAGCAGTTCGACCCGGTACAGCGTATCCGCCAATGCCGGGGGTGCGACCAGCATGGCCAGCATGGCCAGCATGGCCAGCAGGGCGAGACGGCGTAGCGACGGCATGCGGCGTCCTTACTCGTTGGGCGCGAGGCGTTCCAGCAGGGCCTCGAGGGTGTTGAAGCGCTCCTCCGGGCGTTCCATGGGCACCTGGAACTTGAACAGCGTGGCGCCTTCGAATTTGTAGCGATTGGGCTGCCCCTGGATCAGCTTGATCAGCACCATCGGGTCGACCGAAGTGTCGGCGGAGAACTCGATGCGTCCGCCCTGCGGCCCGGCGTCGATCTTGACGATGCCGAGCTTCTCGGCCTGCAGCTTGAGCTGGGTCAGGCGCACCAGGTTCTTGGTCGGCTCGGGCAGCAGGCCGAAGCGGTCGATCATCTCCACCTGCAGCTCCTTCAGCCCGTCTTCGTCGGCGGCGTTGGCGATGCGCTTGTAGAGGATCAGCCGCGCGTGCACGTCCGGCAGGTAGTCCTCGGGGATCAGCGCCGGCAGCCGCAGGTTGATCTCCGGACCGCCGCCCAGCGGCTGTTCCAGGTTCGGCTGTTCGCCTTTCTGGATGGCTTTCACGGCTCTTTCCAGCATTTCCATGTAGAGGGTGAAGCCGACCGCCTGGATCTGCCCGCTCTGGCCCTCGCCGAGTAGTTCGCCGGCGCCGCGGATCTCCAGGTCGTGAGTGGCCAGGACGAAGCCGGCGCCGAGGTCCTGGGCGTTGGCGATGGCTTCCAGGCGCTTCTCGGCATCCGGTGTCATCGCCTTGCGCGGCGGGGTGAGCAGGTAGGCGTAGGCCTGGTGGTGGCTGCGCCCGACGCGGCCGCGCAGCTGATGCAGCTGGGCCAGGCCGAACTTGTCGGCGCGCTCGATGATGATGGTGTTGGCGCTGGGCACGTCGATGCCGGTCTCGATGATGGTCGAGGCCACCAGCACGTTGAAGCGCTTGTGGTAGAAGTCGCTCATCACCTGTTCCAGCTCGCGTTCGCGCATCTGCCCGTGGCCGACGGCAATGCGCGCTTCGGGTACCAGCTCCTTGAGGTCGGCGGCGCACTTCTCGATGGTCTTGACGTCGTTGTGCAGGTAGTACACCTGGCCACCGCGCAGCAGCTCACGCAGCAGCGCTTCCTTGATGGTCGGGTTGTTGGCCTCCATGACGAAGGTACGCACCGACAACCGCCGCGCCGGCGGGGTAGCGATGATCGACAGGTCGCGCATGCCGGCCACGGCCATGTTCAGCGTGCGCGGGATCGGCGTGGCGGTGAGGGTGAGGATGTCCACCTCGCTGCGCAGGGCCTTGAGCTGTTCCTTCTGGCGCACGCCGAAACGGTGTTCCTCGTCGATGATCACCAGACCCAGGTTGCTGAACCTGACGTCGCCCTGCAGCAGCTTGTGGGTGCCGATGAGGATGTCGATCTTGCCCTCGGCCAGCTCGGCGATGGCGCTCTGCACGTCCTTGGCCGACTTGAAGCGGCTCATCACCTCGACCCGCACCGGCCAGTCGGCGAAGCGGTCGCGGAAGCTGTTGTAGTGCTGCTGGGCGAGCAGGGTGGTGGGCACCAGCACCGCCACCTGCTTGCCGCTGTGCACCGCGATGAAGGCCGCGCGCATGGCGACCTCGGTCTTGCCGAAGCCGACGTCGCCGCAGACCAGGCGGTCCATCGGCTTGGCGGCGAGCAGGTCCTCGCGCACCGCGTCGATGGCGGCCTGCTGGTCCGGGGTTTCCTCGAAGGGGAAGCCGGCGCTGAAGGTCTCGTAGTCGAGTTGCGGGTCCCTGAACGCATAGCCCTGGCGGGCGGCGCGGCGGGCGTAGATGTCGAGCAGCTCGGCGGCGACGTCGCGTACCTGCTCGGCAGCCTTGCGCTTGGCCTTCTGCCACTGCTCGGAGCCGAGGCGGTGCAGCGGCGCCAGGGCGTCGTCGCTGCCGGTGTAGCGGGCGATCAGGTGCAGGCTGGCGACCGGCACGTAGAGCTTGGCCTCGTCGGCGTACTGCAGCAGGAGGAATTCCTGCGCCTGGCCCTCGATCTCCAGGGTGACCAGGCCCTGGTAGCGGCCGACGCCGTGGTCGATGTGCACCACCGGCGCGCCTTCGCGCAGCTCGGTGAGGTTCTTGATGACGTTGTCGCCAGCATCGCGGCCCTTCTCGCGGCGCCGGCGCTGCATGACGCGTTGGCCGAACAGCGGGCTTTCCGCCACCAGCGCCACGGCGTCCAGCTGCAGGCCCTCGTCGAGCGGGGCGATGGTGATCGCCAGGCGCTCGTCGCTGCTCAGGAATTCGGGCCAGCCCTCGACTTCCTGCGGGCGCAGCTTGAGGCGGGCCAGCAGCTCCAGCAGCACTTCGCGGCGACCGGCGGACTCGGCGGTGAACAGCACGCGGCCCGGGTAGTGCTCGAGGAACTGGCGCAGCTTGCCCAGCGGTTCGCTGGCCTTGGACTCGATCGCCAGCTCCGGCAGCGGCTGCGCGGCGAAGCGCTCACGGCCGATGCCCGGCTCGACGTCCTGTTGGCTGGCGACCACGCGCGGCCACCGCTTGAGCCGTGCGAAGCAGTCTTCCACCGGCATGAACAGCTCGGCGGGGGGTAGCAGTGGCCGCTCCGGATCGACGCGGCGCTCCTCGTAGCGGTTGCGCACATCGGTCCAGAACTGCTCGGCGGCCTGTTCGATACCGGGCAGTGAGAACACCTGGCTGTCTTCGGGCAGGTAGTCGAAGAGCGTGGCGGTCTCTTCATAGAACAGTGGCAGGTAGTACTCGATACCGGCCGGGGTGATGCCGGTGGAGAGGTCCTGATAGATCGGGCAACGGCGGAAGTCGACGTCGAAGCGCTCGCGAAAGCGCGCGCGGAAGCCGGTCACCGCTTCCTTCTTCAGCGGGAATTCGCGCGCCGGCAGCAGGCGGATCGACTCCACCTTGTCGATCGAGCGCTGGTTCTCCGGATCGAAGGTGCGCAGCGTTTCGATCTCGTCGTCGAACAGGTCGATGCGATAGGGCAGGGCGCTGCCCATGGGATAAAGATCGATCAGTGCGCCGCGCACGGCGAACTCGCCATGCTCGTAGACGGTATCGACGCAGCGGTAGCCGGCCGCCTCCAGGCGCAGGCGCATCTGCTCGACGTCCAGCTTCTGGCCGACGTCCAGCACCAGGCTCGAACCGAGCAGGAAGCGCTTGGGCGCCAGCCGGTGTAGGGCCGTGGTGATCGGCACTACCAGCACGCCGTGGCTCAGTTCGGGCAACTGGTAGAGCGTGGCGATGCGCTGGGAGACGATGTCCTGGTGCGGCGAGAACAGGTCGTAGGGCAGCGTTTCCCAGTCGGGGAAGTGCAGCACCGGCAGCTCGGGGGCGAAGAAGGCGAGCTCCTCCTGCAGGCGTTCGGCGCTCTGGCTGTCGGCAGTGAGCAGGAGGGTGAAGCGTTTGGCGTTGCTGGCAGCTTCGGCAATCGCCAGGCTCAGCGCGGCTCCTGGAAGATTGCCCCAGTGTTGCTTGCCGCTGGCGGCAGGCAGAGGCGGAAGGCGCAAGACGGACACGAGTGGGCGTGGCTCCGATCGAAAAAATAGGCCGCCGGGATTGTAACTATCGAGGCGCTCGGCTGTCAGTGTTTCGTCCGCTGCAGATTGCCGGCGCTAGGGTGCGCCGTCATAATGTAGCCCCTTTTCTCAGCCCCTACATGTTGGAAGGAACTGCCCGTGACTCAGAAGCCCGACCAGTGTCTTGGTGAATGGATTGACCGCGAAGCCCTCGCCGAAGCGATGATTCCGCTGATTGGTCAGCTGTACCGTAACAACAACGTGGTGACTTCGATCTACGGGCGTGGCCTGATCAATCGCTCGGTGATCGCCATCCTCAAGGCTCATCGTTTCGCGCGCCATCGCATCGCCGATGAGGCCGAGCTGTCGGTGCACGACACCTTCCAGATCCTCAAGACCATGAGCGAGATGAACCTGGGCGCCGCTTCGGTGGACCTGGGCAAGCTGGTGGCCAAGTACAAGGAAGCCGGCAATGGTCGCAACCTCGAGCAGTTCGTGCGTGAGGAACTGGCCGAAGTGGCCGACAAGCGCCATGCCTCCTCCGCGCGCAAGGGCACCGATGTGGTGCTCTACGGTTTCGGTCGCATCGGTCGCCTGCTGGCGCGCATCCTGATCGAGAAGACCGGTGGTGGCGATGGCCTGCGCCTGCGCGCCATCGTCGTGCGCAAGGGCGCCGACAACGACCTGGTCAAGCGCGCCAGCCTGCTGCGTCGCGACTCGGTGCACGGACCGTTCGACGGCACCATCACCATCGATGAGGAAAACAGCACCATCACCGCCAATGGCAACCTGATCCAGGTGATCTACTCCAACGATCCGGCCTCGGTGGACTACACCCAGTACGGCATCGAGAACGCCCTGCTGGTCGACAACACCGGCAAGTGGCGCGACGCCGAAGGCCTGGGCCAGCACCTCAAGTGTCCGGGCGTGGCTCGCGTGGTGCTGACCGCACCGGGCAAGGGCGAGCTGAAGAACATCGTCCACGGCATCAACCACGGCGACATCACCGCCGACGACAAGATCATCTCCGCGGCGTCCTGCACCACCAACGCCATCGTGCCGGTGCTCAAGGCGGTCAACGACCAGTACGGCATCGTCAACGGCCACGTCGAGACCGTGCACTCTTACACCAACGACCAGAACCTGATCGACAACTTCCACAAGGGCAGTCGTCGTGGCCGCAGCGCCGCGCTGAACATGGTGATCACCGAGACCGGCGCGGCCACCGCGGCGGCCAAGGCGCTGCCGGTGTTGAAGGGCAAGCTGACCGGCAACGCCATCCGCGTGCCGACGCCGAACGTGTCCATGGCCATCCTCAACCTGAACCTGGAGAAGGCCACCAGCCGCGAGGAGATCAACGAGTACCTGCGCCAGATGGCCATGCACTCGGACCTGCAGAAGCAGATCGACTTCGTCAACTCGCAGGAAGTGGTCTCGACCGACTTCGTCGGTTCGCGCCATGCCGGCGTGGTGGACGCCGAGGCGACCATCTGCAACGACAACCGCGTCGTGCTCTACGTCTGGTACGACAACGAGTTCGGCTACAGCTGCCAGGTGGTGCGCGTGATGGAAGACATGGCTGGGGTCAACCCGCCGGCCTTCCCGCGCTAAGCATCGCGGCGGCAAGCAGAAACGGGAGCCTTGGCTCCCGTTTCGCGTTTCTGGCATGCCGGCTCGAGCGCTATCCGGCGAGGTTGAGCGGCCCGGGATCGGGAAAGAGGTGCGGCGCAGATAATTTTGCTTCTCTTGTCTCGAGTCAAAAATCCGCAATACCTGGGTGGCCAGTCAAGGCATACGACCTCTATAATCGGACGGATTTTTTACCTGGGTCCGCGACATGGTGTCGCGCCAATATCTCATTGGCGCGTACGGCGCAATCCTACTTTGCGCCATGTCGCTGGGCCTGCAAAAAAAGCTTTCTAAAATCAGTGGTTAGGCAAACCGATGATCAATATAAAACGAGGGCTTGATTTGCCCATAGCCGGTGGGCCGGCGCAGCGTATCGAGGCCGGCAGGCCCGTGCGCAGCGTCGCCGTAATTGGCTTCGACTATCCGACCATGAAGCCGACCATGGCAGTTCAGGTCGGTGATCGGGTCAAGCTGGGGCAAATTGTTTTTTCCGACAAGAAGTCTCCGGGCGTCCACTACACGGCCCCGGGGGCCGGCGTCGTCAGCGCCATTCACCGTGGCGAGAAGCGCGTACTGCAATCGGTGGTCATCGACCTGGATGGCGATGAGGAAATCACCTTTGCTTCCTACTCGCCCGCTCAGTTGGACAGCCTGAGCAGCGAGCAGGTTCGCGAGAACCTCCAGCAATCCGGCCTGTGGACCGCCTTGCGCACGCGGCCGTTCAGCAAGGTTCCGGCGATCGATGCGGTGCCTCGCTCGATCTTCGTGACTGCGATCGACACCCATCCCCTGGCTGCCGATCCGGCGGTCATCATCGCCGAACAGGCCGAAGCCTTCGAGGCTGGCCTCAAGGTGCTGGGCAACCTGGCCAAGGTGTTCCTGTGCAAAGCCCCGGGCGCCTCCCTGCCGGGCGAGTCGCTCGCCAAGGTGCAGGTCGAAGCCTTCGATGGCCCGCATCCGGCGGGCCTGGCCGGCACCCATATCCATTTCCTCGATCCGGTGAGTGCCAGCAAAAGCGTCTGGACCGTCGGCTATCAGGACGTGATCGCCATTGGCAAGCTGTTCACCAGCGGCCGTCTGGCGGTCGAGCGCGTGGTGTCCCTGGCTGGTCCGGTCGTGGAAAATCCGCGGTTGCTGCGCACCCGGCTGGGTGCCAACCTGGACGAGCTGACCGCTGGCGAATTGCAGCCGGGCGCCAATCGTGTGGTTTCCGGTTCGCTGCTCGGTGGTCGCACCGCTCATGGCGCCTTCGCCTATCTCGGTCGCTACCACCAGCAGGTGTCCTGCCTGCGTGAGGGCAAGGAGCGCGAGATGCTGCATTACATGCGTGCCGGTGTCGACAAGCACTCGATCCTCAACATCTATATCTCCAAGCTGATGGCGGGCAAGAAGTTCGCCTTCTCCACTTCGACCAACGGCAGCCCGCGCGCCATGGTGCCGGTGGGCAACTACGAAGAAGTGATGCCGTTGGACATCCTGCCGACCCAGTTGCTCCGCGCATTGATCGTGGGCGACACCGAGGTGGCGCAGAAGCTCGGCTGCCTGGAACTCGACGAAGAGGACCTTGCACTGTGCAGCTATGTCTGTGCCGGCAAATACGAATACGGCCCGATCCTGCGGGACAATCTGACCCGCATCGAGAAGGAGGGTTAAGGCATGGGCATCCGCGCATTCCTCGACAAGATCGAGCATCACTTCGAAAAGGGCGGCAAGTACGAAAAGTGGTATGCACTGTACGAAGCGGCCGACACCTTCCTCTATCGTCCCGGTAGCGTCACCAAGACCACCGCTCACGTGCGCGACGGCATCGACCTCAAGCGCATGATGATCACCGTCTGGCTGTGCACCTTCCCGGCGATGTTCTTCGGCATGTGGAACACTGGCTACCAGGCCAACCTGATCTTCGCCCAGAGCCCGGAACTCCTGGCTGCCCAGGAAGGCTGGCGCTTCGGCCTGGTCGGTGCGCTCGCCGGCTTCGACCCGAACAGCCTGTGGGACAACTTCATCCAGGGCGCCGCCTACTTCCTGCCGATCTATGCGGTGACCTTCATCGCCGGTGGTTTCTGGGAAGTGCTGTTCGCCTCGATCCGCAAGCATGAAGTCAACGAGGGCTTCTTCGTCACCTCCGTGCTGTTCGCGCTGATCCTGCCGCCGACCATCCCGTTGTGGCAGGTGGCGCTGGGCATCAGCTTCGGCGTGGTGATCGGCAAGGAAATCTTCGGTGGTACCGGCAAGAACTTCCTCAACCCGGCGCTGACCGCCCGTGCGTTCCTGTTCTTCGCCTATCCGGCGCAGATGTCCGGCGACGCGGTCTGGACCGCCGTCGATGGCTATGCCGGCGCGACCGCGCTGAGCCTGGGCTTCGCCGGTGGCATGGAGAACGTGATCAACAACGGCATCACCTGGATGGACGCCTTCATCGGCACCATGCATGGCTCGATCGGTGAAACCAGCACGCTGGCCATCTTCATCGGCGGCGCGGTGCTGCTGGTCAGCAAGATCGCCTCCTGGCGCATCGTCGCCGGCGTGATGCTCGGCATGATCGGCCTGAGCTACCTGTTCAACCTGATCGGCTCGGAGACCAATCCGCTGTTCGGCATGCCTTGGTACTGGCACATGGTCGTCGGTGGTTTCGCCTTCGGCATGATCTTCATGGCGACCGATCCGGTTTCGGCCTCGATGACCAACACCGGCAAATGGGTATTCGGCATTCTCATCGGTGTCATGGTCGTGCTGATCCGTGTGGTCAACCCCGCCTTCCCGGAAGGCATGATGCTGGCGATCCTGTTCGCCAACCTGTGTGCGCCGCTGATTGACCATTTCGTCATTCAGGCCAATATCAAGCGGAGGCTGGCACGTAATGTCTAGTCAGAAAGAATCCACCGTCCGTACGCTGACGGTAGCCCTGCTGGTCTGCCTGGTGTGCTCCATCTTCGTGGCCGGTGCCGCCGTGGCGCTGCGTCCGACCCAGCAAGAGAACCGCCTGCTGGACAAGCAGCGCAGCATCCTGGCCATCGCCGGCCTGGGCGAGGCGGGTATGTCCAGCCGTCAGGTCAAACAACTGTTCAACGAGCGCATCGTTGCCCGTCTGGTCGATCTGGAAACCGGCAAGTTCAGCGATGAACTCGATGCCAAGACCTTCGATCCGCTGGTGGCGGCCAAGGATCCCGCGCTGTCCGCTGTGCTTCCGGCTGAACAGGACATCGCTTCCATCAAGCGCCGCGAGCGCTACAGCACCGTTTATATCGTCGAAGGGCAGGGCGAGGGCGAGATCGATACGCTGATCCTTCCCGTTCGCGGTTACGGCCTGTGGTCCACCCTCTATGGCTTCATGGCCGTGAAGGGCGACCTGAACACCGTGGCTGGCTTCGGTTTCTACCAGCATGGCGAGACTCCCGGCCTGGGCGGCGAGGTCGACAATCCGAAATGGCGCGGCATGTGGCCGGGCAAGCAGTTGTTCGACGACAGCGGCAAGCTGGCCGTGCAGATCGTCAAGGGCGGTGTAGACCCGCAGAGTCCGAAGGCCGACCATCAGGTCGATGCCCTGGCCGGTGCAACCCTGACCAGCAACGGGGTCAACCACCTGTTGCACTTCTGGCTGGGCGAGAACGGCTTCGGTCCATTTATCGCTAACCTGCGCGCTGGGGAGGCTTGATCATGTCGCAACCCACTGTCAAAGAAGTCCTGTTCAATCCGGTCTTCAACAACAACCCCATCGGCCTGCAGATCCTCGGTATCTGTTCGGCGCTGGCGGTAACCTCCAACCTCAACACCGCGCTGGTGATGTCCGTCGCGCTGACGCTGGTGGTTGCGTTCTCCAACCTGTTCATCTCGATGATCCGCAGCCAGATCCCCAACTCGATCCGCATGATCGTGCAGATGGTGATCATCGCGTCGCTGGTTATCGTCGTCGACCAGGTGCTCAAGGCCTATGCCTTCTCGCTGTCCAAGCAGCTGTCGGTGTTCGTCGGCCTGATCATCACCAACTGTATCGTCATGGGCCGGGCCGAAGCCTTCGCCATGCAGAACCCGCCGCTGCTGTCGTTCTTCGACGGTATCGGCAACGGTCTGGGCTACAGTGCCATGCTGATCGCGCTGGGCATCGTCCGCGAGCTGTTCGGCGCCGGCAAGCTGATGGGCTACACCATCCTGCCGGTCGTCAACGACGGTGGCTGGTATCAACCCAATGGCCTGCTGCTGCTGCCGCCATCGGCGTTCTTCCTCATCGGCCTGTTCATCTGGGGCATTCGTAGCTGGAAGAAGGAGCAGGTCGAGAAGCCTGCCTTCAGAATGGCGCCGCAAGTCTCGAACAAGGAGGCTTACTAATGGAGCATTACATCAGCCTGTTCGTCCGCGCCGTGTTCATCGAGAACATGGCCCTGGCGTTCTTCCTCGGCATGTGTACCTTCATCGCCATCTCCAAGAAGGTGGAAACCGCCATCGGCCTGGGTATCGCGGTCATCGTGGTGCAGAGCATCACCGTGCCGGCCAACAACCTGATCTATACCTACCTGCTCAAGGCCGGGGCGCTGTCCTGGGCCGGCTTGCCGGAGGTGGATCTGAGCTTCCTCGGCCTGCTGAGCTACATCGGCGTGATCGCGGCGATCGTGCAGATTCTCGAGATGCTGCTGGATAAATACGTACCCAGCCTCTACAACGCCCTCGGCGTGTTCCTGCCGCTGATCACCGTGAACTGCGCCATCATGGGTGGCACGCTGTTCATGGTCGAGCGCGACTACAACCTGGGCGAGAGCGTCGTCTACGGCCTCGGCTCCGGTGCCTCCTGGGCGCTGGCGATCGCCTTGCTGGCCGGTATTCGCGAGAAGCTGAAGTACAGCGACGTTCCGGATGGGTTGCAGGGTCTGGGCATCACCTTCATCACCATCGGACTGATGTCGCTCGGCTTCATGTCTTTCTCTGGCGTACAGCTGTAAGGACGGAACGAACTGATGAGTTACGAAATTTTCCTCGCCATCGGTATGTTCACCGCCATCGTGCTTGCGCTGGTGGTGATCATCCTGGCTGCGCGCGCCAAGCTGGTTTCCAGCGGCGACGTGTCCATCGAGATCAACGGTGAGCGGACCATCACCGTACCCGCGGGCGGCAAGCTGCTGCAGACACTGGCCGCCAACAACATCTTCCTCTCGTCCGCCTGTGGCGGCGGCGGCACCTGCGCGCAGTGCAAGTGCATCGTCGAGAGCGGTGGCGGCGAGATGCTGCCCACCGAGGAGTCGCACTTCACTCGCCGCGAAGCGAGCGAGGGCTGGCGCCTGTCCTGCCAGACTCCGGTCAAGGCGGACATGAAGATCGAGGTGCCGGAAGAAGTCTTCGGCGTGAAGAAGTGGGAATGCACCGTCGAGTCCAACCCCAACGTCGCCACCTTCATCAAGGAGCTGACGCTCAAGCTGCCGGAAGGCGAGAACGTCGACTTCCGTGCCGGCGGCTACGTGCAGCTGGAGTGCCCGCCGCACACGGTGAAGTACAAGGATTTCGACATCCAGCCGGAATTCCGCGCCGACTGGGACAAGTTCGACCTGTGGCGCTACGTCTCCAAGGTCGACGAGACCACCATCCGTGCCTATTCGATGGCCAACTACCCCGAAGAGCGCGGGCTGGTGAAATTCAACATCCGCGTGGCGTCGCCGCCGCCGGGGCGCGACGACATCCCGCCGGGCAAGATGTCCTCCTGGGTGTTCAGCCTCAAGCCGGGCGACAAGGTCACCGTGTACGGGCCGTTCGGCGAGTTCTTCGCCAAGGATACCGATGCCGAGATGGTGTTCATCGGCGGCGGTGCCGGCATGGCGCCGATGCGTTCGCACATCTTCGACCAGCTCAAGCGCCTGAAGTCCACGCGCAAGATGAGCTTCTGGTATGGCGCCCGTTCCATGCGCGAAGCCTTCTATGTCGATGAGTACGACCAGCTGCAGGCCGAGAACCCGAACTTCGAGTGGCATCTGGCGCTGTCCGATCCGCTGCCCGAAGACAACTGGCAAGGCCCGACCGGCTTCATCCACAACGTGCTGTACGAGAACTACCTGAAGAGCCATCCGGCGCCGGAAGACTGCGAGTTCTACATGTGCGGCCCGCCGATGATGAACGCCTCGGTGATCAAGATGCTGACCGATCTGGGCGTCGAACCGGAGAACATCCTGCTCGACGACTTCGGCGGCTAGCGCATGATCCGTGCGTCACTCCAGCCCGTCATCGCTGTCGCCCTGGCGGCAGCCCTGACGGGCTGCTTGTTTCAGGACGAGGTCGAGAGCTTCGGCGGCCCGACCATGGGCAGCACCTATACGGTCAAGTACGTGGCTAGCCGCGATGTCGCCGCGAAGGAGCAACTGCAGAAAGAGACCGAGGCCATTCTCGGCGAGCTCGACAGGCAGCTGTCTACCTATCGCAGCGACTCCGACGTCGAGCGCTTCAATGCCTTGGCGGCCGGCAGCTGCGAAGCGGTGCCCGCGGCGGTGCGTGAATTGGTCGCAGCCGGAAACCGCTTGTCCGCCGACAGCGGCGGAGCGTTCGATCTTACACTCGAACCCTTGTTGAACCTCTGGGGCTTCGGCCCGCAAGGCCGGGCCGAACGCGTGCCGGATGTACAGGAGATCGAAGCGGCACGGGCGATCACCGGCCACCGGCACTTGCGTATCGATGGCGAGCGGCTATGCAAGGACGCGGCCGTGCAGCTGGATTTCAACAGCATCGCCGCCGGTTACGCCGTGGACCGGGTGATCGCGCGCCTGCAGGAACTGGGCGTGCGCAGCTACCTGGTGGAGATCACCGGTGAGTTGAAGGCGCAGGGGCACAAGCCGGATGGGGCGCCCTGGCGTATCGCCATCGAGGCGCCGAGGGACGACGAGCGCGTAGCGCAGAAGATCATCGAGCTCGATGGCCTGGGCGTCTCCACATCGGGAGACTACCGGAACTACTTCGAGCGTGACGGCAAGCGCTATTCGCACACGCTGGACCCGCAGAGTGGCCGGCCGATCGAGCATTCCCTGGCGTCGGTTACGGTGATCGACGCATCGACCCTGCGGGCTGACGGGTTGTCTACCGCATTGATGGTGCTCGGTCCCGAACGGGGTTTCGCGTTTGCCGAGCAAGAGGCTATCGCCGCGTTCTTCGTGATTCGGGAAGGGCAAGGCTTCGTAACGAAAAGCACCAAGGCCTTCGATGAGCTGTTTGGTGCGGGAGTAGGGCAATGACCTGGCTATTGGTTTTTCTGGTGATGCTGCTCGTCGTCTTCGGCATGGCGATCGGCGTGATCATGGGGCGCAAGCCCATCGCGGGATCCTGCGGCGGTATCGCCAACCTGGGGATCGAGAAGGAATGCTCGATCTGTGGCGGCAGCCGCGAGAAATGCGAAGAGGTGAACGAAGCGAACAAGCTGGGCAAGACCGACCTTGCCTACGACGCGAGCAGACGCTGAGCGCGACTCGGCAAAACCGTCGAACCCCGCGCTCGCCGCCGGCCTGGCTGGCGGCTGTAGCGGATTTCCGTCGCCAGGCGTGGTGCCTGGCGGGCGTGGATGTGCGGTCGCTTTCCTCGAACCTTGGCGAATTCGTTGACAGCAGCGGCGTGGTCCGCTGCGTTTTCAGGAGTGTATATGGCTGTCTATAACTACGATGTGGTGGTACTGGGTTCCGGCCCGGCCGGGGAGGGCGCGGCGATGAACGCCGTCAAGGCGGGACGCAAGGTCGCCGTGGTAGACAACCGTCCGCTGGTCGGAGGCAACTGCACCCACCTGGGCACCATCCCGTCCAAGGCGCTGCGTCACTCGGTGCGGCAGATCATGCAGTACAACACCAATCCGTTGTTTCGCCAGATCGGCGAGCCGCGCTGGTTCTCCTTCCCCGATGTCCTGAAGAGCGCCGAGAAGGTCATCAGCAAACAGGTGACCTCGCGCACGGGTTACTACGCACGCAACCGCATCGATACCTTCTTCGGCACCGCCAGCTTCTCGGACGAGCAGAGCGTGGAAGTGGTCTGCCTGAACGGCATGGTGGAAAAGCTGGTCGCCAGCCAGTTCGTCATCGCCACCGGCTCGCGCCCCTACCGCCCCGCGGATATCGACTTCAATCACCCGCGTATCTACGACAGCGACACCATCCTCACGCTGAGCCACACGCCGCGGCGGATGATTATCTACGGAGCCGGGGTCATCGGCTGCGAGTATGCCTCGATCTTCAGCGGACTCGGCGTGCTGGTGGACCTGATCGACAATCGCGACCAGCTGCTGAGCTTCCTCGATGACGAAATCTCCGATGCACTCAGCTATCACCTGCGCAACAACAACGTGCTGATTCGTCACAACGAGGAGTACGAGCGGGTCGAGGGCCTGGAGAACGGGGTGATCCTGCACCTGAAGTCGGGCAAGAAGATCAAGGCCGACGCCTTCCTCTGGAGCAACGGCCGCACCGGCAATACCGACAAGCTGGGGCTGGAGAACATCGGCCTGAAGGCCAACAGCCGTGGCCAGGTGCAGGTCGACGAGCACTATCGCACTGCCGTGGGCAACATCTACGCCGCTGGCGACGTGATCGGCTGGCCCTCGCTGGCCAGCGCGGCCTACGACCAGGGGCGCTCGGCGGCCGGCAGCATCGTCGACAACGACACCTGGCGTTTCGTCGACGACGTTCCGACGGGCATCTACACCATTCCCGAGATCAGCTCCATCGGCAAGAACGAACGCGAGCTGACTCAGGCGAAGATTCCCTACGAAGTGGGCAAGGCGTTCTTCAAGAGCATGGCGCGGGCGCAGATTTCCTTCGAACCGGTCGGGATGCTGAAGATCCTCTTCCATCGCGAGACGCTGGAAGTGCTCGGCGTACACTGCTTCGGCTACCAGGCCTCGGAGATTGTGCACATTGGCCAGGCGATCATGAACCAGACGGGCGAGGCGAACAGCCTCAAGTACTTCGTCAACACCACTTTCAACTACCCGACCATGGCCGAAGCCTACCGGGTGGCTGCGTTCGACGGGCTCAACCGGCTTTTTTGAGCGGCTCCGGCCGGTGGCCTGAGCCGGCCGGAGAATTCGACGATCCCCGTGAGTGGCATTGGCCCAATCGGGAGAGTTTCTAGCGTCTCAGGCGGCAACAGCAAAAAAACCGGCCCATGGGCCGGTTTTTTGTCGTCCGGGGCTCGCTTCGATCCGCTGATGCGGTGGTATTCCGGTCCCGGGATGCCTTCGGCCAGGCATCCGTAGGTTGAGTCGCAATGCGACGAAGCCCCAGCGGGCGGTCCTGCGCGCCGGACAATGCTCAACCCCGCAGGGTCTGCACCGCCACGCCAGGGAAATCGGTGATCAGGCTGTCGACACCGAAGTCGGCGAGCCGGCGCATCAGGGCCGGCTCGTTGACCGTCCACACGGACACATGCAGGCCCTGCTTGCGTGCTTTTTCCAGGCGCTCGGGGGTACACAGCGTCCACTTCAATGCCAGGATTTCACAGCCATGCTGCCGGGCCACCTTGAGCGGATCGAGCCAGGCGTATTCGGCCACCAGCCCGCGGGAAATCTCGGGCGCCAGCCGCTTCAACGCGCGCAGCACCTCGCGGGAGCTGGAAGTGACGGTGATCCGCTCGAGCAACTGGTAGCGCGCGGCCAGTTCCTTGATCGCCAGTACGGTACGCGCGGCCCGAACGCGCGAGGCGCTCTTGACCTCCAGTTGCCAGTGCTCGAAATCGCATTTTTCGAACAACTCGCTCAGCCGCGGGATGGGGCAGGGCACCTTCCAGCCGGGGCCGCCCGAGCGGGCGTCGTAGTCGACGAGTTCAGCGGCATCGTGCTCGGCCACCTTGCCGCGCCGGCCGGTCGTGCGTTTGAGCGTGGGGTCGTGGATGACCATCAGTTCGCCGTCGCGGGACAGGTGCAAATCCAGCTCGCAACGGCGCACGCCATGTTGCAGGCAGCGCTCGAAGCTCACGAGGGTATTTTCCGGGGCTTCGCCCTTGGCGCCGCGATGGCCGTAGATGAGGGTCACGGTTTCGATTCTTCCTGAGCCGGGGGTTGGGTGCGCTGGTGGTGGCGCACGCTGCTGATGACACGGTCGCCCTCGAAATATACCGAGAATTCCCGATAATCCCAGCGGGTGATCGGGGGCTGGCCCACGGCCGGGCGCTCTTCGTCGGCGAGGCCGAAGCGTTCCAGCACACGGGTCTTCGATCCGCCACGGGTCGGCATTGCCATTTCCGGCAGGCCCTGCTGGCCAACGGGAATGCGGATTTCCTCGGCGAATAGGGTAGGGCTGAATGTCAGCATGAACAGCACGGTCGCCAGGCGGCGCATGGGTCAGTCTCCTTGCAGGTTTTCTCGGGCCAGGCGCCGCTCCAGCGCCTGTTTCTGCAGGATATGTCGCGCCAGCAACTGCCGCTGTGCATCAGTCAACGCTTCGAACTCCAGGCTGATTTCATAGCGGCCGTCTTCCTGGGCCTGGCAGCGAATGACCCGTGCTTCCAGCAGCAGGCCAAGCCCCTGGGGCAGCAGCACCAGTTTCAGGGTGAGTGGCATATTCTCGGCCAGCGCCTGGTCATGGGTGAAGCTGATGCCGCCTTCGGACAGGATTACCGATCGGGATGGGCCGAGATCCTTCAGCAGGTCCTGCGCCAGCGCCTGTCCCAGCAGTTCGATCCGCCGGTTCTGTACCTTCAGGTAGTTGGCCAGCGTACGGTTGTTCTCGGCGATCTGGCGCAGCAGATGCTGGGCCTCGAAGTCGAGCTGATGCAGCTCGCCGAGCAGGCCGAACAGCGGGGCGAGGCTGCCCTGCGCGGCGGCCTTGCCCTGGCCCGCGGGGATGATTTCCAGTGCGACGCGATCCTCGATACGGTAGTATTCGCGGCGTTCTTCTGTGTCTTGTGTCGGCATGACGATACCCGGGGCGGCAGTGATGGCCAGAGTGTATCAGGCCCCGGGGCCGCGTCAGCCGCATGTTCGTTTCTTCCCGCCAGCGAATCCGTCGATCTATGTTCAGACCGCTGTCCGTGTACATCGGAGCGCGCTACACCCGCGCCAGACGCCGCAGCCTCTTCGTCTCCTTCATCTCCCTGACCTCGATGATCGGGCTCGCCCTCGGCGTGCTGGTCATGATCGTGGTGCTGTCGGTGATGAACGGTTTCGATCACGAGATGCGCACCCGCGTGCTGGGCATGGTGCCCCATGCCACCATCGAGAGCCCGGTGCCGATCGATGACTGGCAGGCGCTCGCCCAGCGCCTCGAAGGTCATGCCCAGGTGCTCGCCACGGCGCCGTTCATCCAGACTCAGGGGCTGCTGACCCACCAGGGTCAGGTCAGCAAGATCCTGATCAATGCGGTGCAACCCGATGCCGAGCGGCAGGTTTCGATCATCGATCGGTTCTTCCGCGAAGGTTCGCTGGACGATCTCGTCCCTGGCGGCTTCGGCATCGTCATCGGCGACAAGGCCGCTGCCAAGCTGGGGGTCGGCGTGGGCGACAAGATCACCTTCGTCGCGCCGGAGGTCACCGTGACGCCGGCGGGTATGTTCCCGCGCATGAAGCGCTTCACCGTGACCGGCATCTTCCATGTCGGCGCCGGTGAGATCGACGGCTATGTCGCCCTGGCCAATATCGCCGACATGGCGCGCCTGCAGCGCTGGCAGCCGGATCAGGTGCAGGGCCTGCGTCTGCGCTTCGACGACCTGTTCCAGGCGCCGCGCATCGCCTGGGAACTGGCCGGCCAGCTGGGCGACGATTTCTATTCGCGCGACTGGACGCGCACCCACGGCAATCTCTACCAGGCGATCCGCATGGAGAAGGCGATGATCGGCCTGTTGCTGCTGCTGATCGTCGCCGTCGCGGCGTTCAACATCATTTCCACGCTGGTCATGGTGGTCACCGACAAGCGCGGCGACATCGCCATCCTGCGCACCCTGGGCGCCACGCCGCGGCAGATCATGGCGATCTTCATGGTCCAGGGCACCGTGATCGGCGTGGTCGGCACCCTGGTCGGGGCGTTGCTGGGCATGTTCGCCGCCGTGAACGTCAGTAGCTGGATCGCGGCACTGGAGCGCCTGATCGGGCACAAGTTCCTCAGCGCCGATGTGTATTTCATCGACTACCTGCCGTCGCGGCTGATGGCCGCCGACGTCGTCCAGGTCTGCCTCGCGGCGCTGGTCCTGAGTTTCCTCGCCACCCTGTATCCGGCCTGGCGCGCCGCGCGCACCCAGCCGGCGGAGGCGCTACGTTATGAGTGAGCTGGCCATGAATGAGCTGTCTTCGCAAGAGCACGCGGTGCTGAGCTGCCGCAACCTGAGCAAGCGCTACGAGCAGGGGCCGGAATCGGTGGAAGTCCTGGCCGGGCTGCAGCTGGAGCTGTTTCCCGGGCAACGGGTGGCCATCGTCGGCAGCTCGGGCTCCGGCAAGAGTACCCTGCTGAACCTGCTCGGCGGCCTGGACACGCCGAGCGGGGGCAGCGTCTGGCTGGCCGGCGAGGAACTGTCGGCGCTCAACGAGAAGGAGCGCGGCCTGCTGCGCAACCGGGCGCTGGGTTTCGTCTACCAGTTCCATCACCTGCTCGCCGAATTCACCGCGCTGGAAAACGTCTGCATGCCGCTGCTGATCGGTCGCACGCCGATCGCCGAGGCCCGCCGGCGGGCCAGCGCGCTGCTGGAGCGGGTCGGCCTGGGCCATCGCCTGGAGCACAAGCCGGCCGAACTCTCGGGCGGTGAGCGCCAGCGGGTCGCCATCGCCCGGGCGCTGGTCAACGAGCCGGCGCTGGTGCTGCTCGACGAGCCTACCGGCAATCTCGATCACCACACCGCCCAGGGCATTCAGGACCTGATGCTCGAGCTCAGCCGCTCGCTGCGCACGGCCTTCCTGGTGGTCACCCACGACCGTCAACTGGCCGCGCAGATGGATCAGGTCCTGCGTCTGGAAGACGGACGCCTGGTGGCCGAATGATGTTCAGGCCCCTGAGTGTTTTCATCGGCAGCCGCTATACGCGTGCCAAGCGGCGCAATCATTTCATCTCGTTCATTTCCCTGACCTCGCTGATCGGCCTGTCGCTGGGGGTGCTGGCGATGATCCTGGTGCTCTCGGTGATGAATGGCTTCCAGCGCGAGATGAGTTCGCGGATTCTCGGCATGGTGCCGCACGCGACGGTCATCGGCGATCGGCCGCTGGATGACTGGCAGTCGGTCGCGGCGCGCCTCGCGACCCAGCCGCAGGTCGTCGGCATGGCGCCGATCACCCAGCTGGAAGGCATGCTGTCGTTCAAGGGCAGCATGCAGCCGATCCAGGTCAGCGGTATCGAACCGCAGGCCGAGGCGGAGGTGTCCATCGTCGGCGAACGTCTGGTCGCCGGCCGCCTGGAGGACCTGAAGCCTGGCGAGTATGGGGTGATCATCGGCCTGATGACGGCGCGGCGGTTCGGCCTGAAGCTGGGCGACAAGCTGACGCTGATCGTGCCGGAGGTCAGTTCGACGCCCGGTGGCGTCACGCCGCGCATGCAGCGCCTGAACGTGGTCGGGGTGTTCAAGGTCGGCGCCGACCTGGACGGCAGCATGGCCATGGTCCACCGTGCCGATGCGGCGCAGATTCATCGCTGGACGCCGCAGCAGGTACAGGGCGTGCGGCTCAAGCTGAGGGACCTGTACCGTGCGCCGGAAGTGGCTTCGCAGCTGGCGGGCGTGCTCGGCGAGGGCTATCGCGTCGAGGATTGGTCCTATACCCAGGGCAGCCTGTTCAGCGCGATGAAGATGGAAAAGACCATGATCGGTCTGCTGTTGATGCTGATCGTCGCGGTCGCCGCGTTCAACATCATCGCGACGCTGATCATGGTGGTTTCCGACAAGCGCGCCGACATCGCCATCCTGCGCACCCTGGGCGCCACGCCGCGGCAGATCATGGCGATCTTCATGGTTCAGGGCAGCATCATCGGCTTCAGCGGCACCTTGATCGGCGCAGTGCTGGGCGTGCTCGGGGCGCTGAACGTGAGCGAGCTGGTGGCCTGGCTCGAGAGGGTGTCGGGCCAGCATATCTTCAGTTCCGACGTGTACTTCATCAGTACCCTGCCGTCCGAGCTGCGCCTGGAGGATGTCGTGCTGGTGTCCATTACGGCGCTTGCCCTGAGTTTTCTGGCTACTCTCTATCCCGCCTGGCGGGCGGCGCAGACCCAGCCGGCCGAGGTGCTGCGCTACGAGTGAGCGCAGCTGGCGCTAGCGGCGATCGTTTCGCCGCTTGCGCCAGCTGCGCCCGACCCACCAGCGCCAGTACATCTGGGTGAAGACATAGCCGAGGACTGCGAGCACCGTAGCGACGACCAGCGAACCCAGGTATAGCGGCTGCCAGTTGTTCTCCAGCATGTGGCGCACCCAGGCCAGGCTGAGCTCGGCCGGCATGTCGGAGGCCGGGGTATCCAGCAGCCAGGTGCCGATCTTGTAGTTGCAGTAGAACACTGGTGGCATGGTCAGCGGGTTGGTCAACCAGACCAGGCCCACGGCGATCGGCAGGTTGGCTCGCGCAGGCAGGGCGCAGATGGCCGCTGCCAGCATCTGCAGCGGCATGGGGATCATGGCCCAGAACAGGCCGATCGCCATGGCCCGGGACACCGAATGGCGATTGAGGTGCCAGAGGTTGGGATCGTGAATCAGCGCGCCTAGAAAACGCAGGGACTTGTTAGCCTTGATGCGATCGGGGTGCGGCATGTAGCGTTTGAATAAGCGACGCGGCATGAAGTTTCTCTGGCAGGCTTAGCCCGACGATTATGCCTTGAATCGGGCAGCGGCGCTGAGAGTAGTTTTTGTGACATTACGTCTCCGACTGCGACAAATTGACCATCCGCTCGATAGCGGTTCCGGAATGGATTCCTGGAGTCGAGAACCATGCGCACATGGATGCTGGCGCTGGCCGCAGGCCTCGTCCTGCCACGTTTCTTACCCGAACTCCCGCCTGGTTGGGCCTATCCGATCCTGGTCGTGGCGGGGCTGCTGTTCGTCCCGGGCAAGCGCCTGCGCGCGCTGGGGCTGTTCTGTCTCGGGCTGGCCTGGGCTTGCCAGCATGCCCAGCATGCCGTCGACGATCGCTTGCCGGCGTCCATGGACGGGCGCACCTTCTGGCTGGAAGGGACGGTCGTCGGGCTGCCCGCCGTGCGCGGCGATGTGGTGCGCTTCGAACTGGACGATATCGCGTCGCGTCATGCCGGGCTGCCCACCCGGCTGCGGCTGGCCTGGTATGACGGGCCGGTGGTGCGGGCCGGCGAACGCTGGCGGCTGGCCGCGCGGCTGAAGCGCCCGCATGGCCTGGTCAATCCGCAAGCCTTCGACTACGAAGCCTGGTTGCTGGCACGACGGATCGGGGCGACTGGAAGCGTCAAGGCCGGGGAGCGACTGCTGTCGTCGGCGACCGCCGCTGCCTGGCGCGATCGCCTGAGGACGCGGCTGATGGCCGTTCCGGCATTCGAGCGGCAGGGTGCGATTGCCGCCCTGGTGGTGGGTGACGATTCGGGGTTGAGTCGGGCCGACTGGCAGGTGCTGCAGGATACCGGGACGGTGCACCTGATGGTGATCTCCGGGCAGCACGTCGGCATGCTGGCGGGCCTGCTGTACGGGCTGGTGGCGTTGCTCGCGCGTTGGGGCGCGTGGCCGCGGCAACTGCCCTGGTTGCCCTGGGCGTGCGGCCTGGCATTGGCGGGGGCGCTGGCCTACGGATGGCTGGCTGGGTTCGATGTGCCGGTGCGCCGGGCCTGCCTGATGGTCGCGGTGGTATTGCTCTGGCGCCTGCGTTTTCGCCATCTGGGTGTCTGGCTGCCGTTGTTGCTGGCTCTGGACGGGGTTCTGCTGCTGGATCCGCTGGTCAGTCTGCAGCCCGGTTTCTGGCTGTCGTTCGGCGTCGTGGCGCTGCTGGCTTTCGTGTTCGCCGGCCGCCTCGGGCCATGGCCCTGGTGGAAGACCCTGTTGCGTGCGCAGTGGGCCGCGGCCCTGGGACTGCTGCCATTGATGCTGGCGCTCGGGTTGCCGATCAGTGCCAGCGGGCCGCTGGCCAACCTGCTGGCAGTGCCCTGGATCAGCCTGACGGTGCCCTTTGCGTTGCTTGGCACGCTGCTCCTGCCTGTCTGGGGCCTCGGCGAGGCGGTGTTGTCGGCGGTGGGTTGGTCGCTGGCGACCCTGTTCGATCTGCTGGCGGTGGTCTCGGCATGGCAGCCCGCCTGGCTGGCCAGCGGCCTGCCGTGGTGGGCCTGGCTGGCGGTTGCGCTGGGTGTCCTGCTACTGCTGATGCCCGCTGGTGTGTCGGTGCGCTGGTTGGGGCTGGTGCTGCTGTTGCCGCTTGCCTTCCCGCCGCGGGAAGCCCCGCCCGATGGGCGGGCGCAGGTGTGGCTGTTCGATGTGGGGCAGGGGCTTTCCGTGCTGGTGCGTACCCGCGAGCATGCATTGCTCTACGACGCGGGGCCCAACCATGGCGAGTTCGATACGGGGGAGCGGGTGGTCTTTCCTTCCTTGCGCACGTTGGGTGTGACGGGCTTGGACATGCTCTTGCTCAGCCATGCCGACAACGATCATTCCGGCGGTGCCCAGGCGATCCGGCGGCTGATGCCGGTGACGCGCGTCGTCAGTGGCCAGCCGCAGCGGCATGCGCCATCTCTGGTTGCCGAGCCTTGCCGGAGCGGGGCCGAATGGCAGTGGGACGGCGTGCGCTTTCGCCTGTGGCAGTGGCGGGAGGCACGCGATAGCAACCAGACCTCCTGTGTGCTGCTGGTCGAGGCGGCTGGTGAACGCCTGCTGCTGACCGGCGACATCGACCAGGCGGCCGAGCAGGCGTTGCTGGAAGGCCCGATGCCGGTGCAGGCGCAATGGCTGCTGCTGCCGCATCATGGCAGCCGTAGTTCCTCGTCGGAACGCTTCCTGCGCGCCGTGGCCCCGCAGGCGGTGCTGATCTCGCGCAGCCTGCACAATTCGTTTGGCCATCCGCATCCGAGCGTAACGGCGCGGCTGCAGGCGCTCGGCGTGCGCGCCTACGACACCGCATTGCATGGCGCGGTGCGGATCGATCTCGGTGACTTTTCCCGCGGCCATATCGCACGTGCGCAACGACGCTTCTGGCGGGAAAAATGAGAACGGCGGCCGTCGGCGGCCTGGCGACCCTATGCTAGAGTGGCGCCACTTTTTCGAGGGGGATTCATCTCGTGTGGGAGCTGGTCAAAGCGGGCGGCTGGATAATGCTGCCGATCATTCTGTGTTCCATCGCCGCCGCCGGTATCATCGCCGAGCGCCTGTGGACGCTGCGGCCGAGCCGCGTCACGCCACCGCATCTGCTGGGGCAGGTCTGGAAGTGGATCAAGGACAAGAAGCTCAGCAACCAGAAGCTCAAGGAGTTGCGCGCCGACTCGCCACTGGGCGAGATCCTCGCCGCCGGCCTGGCCAATTCCAAGCGCGGTCGCGAAATCATGAAAGAGTGCATCGAGGAGGCCGCCGCCCGCGTGGTGCACGATCTCGAGCGTTACCTCAATGCGCTGGGCACCATCGCCGGCATCGCACCGCTGCTGGGACTGCTGGGTACGGTACTGGGCATGATCGAGATCTTCAGCGCATTCATGGGCTCGGGCATGGCCAATGCACCGCTGCTTGCCGGCGGTATCGCCAAGGCGTTGATCACCACCGCCGCGGGGCTGATGGTCGGCATTCCGGCGCTGTTCTTCCATCGCTTCCTGCAGCGTCGGGTGGACGAGCTGGTCGTAGGCATGGAGCAGGAGGCGATCAAACTGGTGGAAGTGCTGCAGGGCGACCGCGATGTCGATCTCGCTGAGGACAAGGCGTGAAATTCCGGCGCAAACCCCGCGAGAACGTGGAAATAGGCCTGGCGCCACTGATCGACGTGGTGTTCATTCTGCTGCTGTTCTTCGTGGTCACCACCACCTTCACCCGTGAGACGCAGCTCAAGGTCGATCTGCCAGAGGCGGCCAGCGGCACACCGCCGCAGGAAACCGAGGTTCGGCAACTGGAAGTTTTGATCGACGTGGCCGGCAACTACTCGCTCAATGGCAAGGCGTTGCTGAAAAGCGATCTGAATTCGTTGATGGCCGCGCTGAACAAGGAGTCCGGTGGCGACACCGGCCTGCCGATGATCATCAGCGCCGACGGCAAGACGCCGCACCAGGCGGTGATCACTGCGATGGATGCGGCCGGCAAGCTCGGCTTCGCCCATTTGCGCATCACCACCGTCGAGGCGCAGGTCGCGCCCTGATGGCTCTCGCCGAACGATTGCAACGAGCCTGGTACCAGGGGCATCCGGCGCTGCGCCTGCTGGCGCCGCTGGAGTGGCTGTACCGACGTGTGGTCGAGGCGAAGCGTCGGCGTTTCCTCGAAGGTGCGCGCGACACCTATCGCGCGCCCGTACCGGTCATCGTGGTCGGCAACATCACGGTGGGCGGAACCGGCAAGACGCCCTTGATTCTCTGGTTGATCGAACATTGCCGTGCGCGCGGGCTGCGGGTCGGCGTCGTCAGCCGTGGCTACGGCGCCAGTCCGCCCTCGTTGCCGTGGCGGGTACGGGCGGAGCATTCGGCGCAGCAGTCCGGCGACGAACCGCTGCTGATCGTCCAGCGTACCGGCGTACCGCTGATGATCGATCCGGATCGTGCATGTGCAGTGCGTCGGCTGCTGGAAAGCGAGCCGCTGGACCTGATCCTTTCCGACGATGGCCTGCAGCACTACCGGCTGGCGCGTGACCTCGAACTGGTGCTGATCGATGCGGCGCGCGGACTGGGCAATGGCCGGTGCCTGCCTGCCGGGCCCCTGCGCGAGCCGGCTGCGCGCCTGGATACGGTGGACGCGGTGCTACTCAATGGCGCCAGCGCCGACTCGGCCGGCGGCTATGCCTTCGCCCTGCAACCCAGCGCGTTGGTCGAGCTGTGCTCCGGCGAGTGCTGGCCGCTCGACCGTTTCCCGGTTGGGCAGCAACTGCATGCGGTGGCCGGAATCGGCAACCCGCAGCGTTTCTTCGCCACGCTCGAGGCGCTACACTGGCGCCCGATTCCGCATGCCTTCGCCGATCATGCCGCCTACAGCCCGGAGCGACTGAAGTTCAGTCCCGAGCTGCCGCTGGTGATGACCGAAAAGGATGCGGTGAAATGCCGGGCCTTCGCGCCACCGGGCTGGTCCTACCTGCAGGTGCAGGCGTCGCCCTCGGCGGCCTTCGTCGCCTGGTTCGACGGTCAGCTGGCCCGCTTGCTGCCCGACCACTCTTAAAGCTGCTCGATCTGCTGTCGCAGTCGACCGCTTCCAAGGACTGCGCATGGATACCAAACTGCTCGATATTCTGGCCTGCCCGCTGTGCAAGGGGCCGCTGAAGCTGGCCGACGACAAATCCGAACTGATCTGCAAGGCCGACGGCCTGGCCTTCCCCGTGCGCGACGGGATTCCGGTGATGCTGGAAAGCGAGGCGCGAACCCTCGATGTGGACGAGCGCCTGGACAAATGAGCACTGCCTACACCGTCGTGATCCCGGCACGCTATTCCTCCAGCCGCCTGCCGGGCAAGCCGCTGCTGGACATCGCTGGTAAGCCAATGATCCAGCATGTCTGGGAACAGGCGCGCAAGAGCGCGGCGCAGCGGGTGGTGATCGCCACCGACGATGCGCGCATCCTCGAGGCCTGCGTGGCATTCGGCGCCGAGGCCCTGCTTACCCGCGCCGATCACAACTCCGGCACCGATCGCCTGGCCGAAGTGGCCGAGCAGCTGGGGCTGGCCGACGATGCGATCGTGGTGAACATGCAGGGCGACGAGCCGCTGATTCCCCCGACGGTGATCGATCAGGTCGCGGTGAACCTGGCCGCGCACGGCGAGGCGGCCATGGCGACGCTGGCCGAACCGCTGGCCGATGCCACGGCGCTGTTCAATCCCAACGTGGTCAAGGTGCTGACCGACTGCGACGGCCTGGCGTTGACCTTCAGCCGCGCCCCCTTGCCCTGGGCCCGCGATGCCTTCGCGGCCGATCGCAGCGTGTTGCCTGCGGGCGTGCCCTATCGCCGGCACATCGGCATCTACGCCTATCGCGCAGGCTTCCTCGCCGACTTCGTCGCCTGGGGCCCGTGCTGGCTGGAGAACACCGAGAGCCTGGAGCAGCTGCGCGCGCTCTGGCATGGCCGACGCATCCATGTGCAGGATGCCGTCGAGGCACCGCAGGCCGGGGTGGATACGCCAGAGGATCTCGAGCGGGTTCGCCGGCTGCTGGGGAGCTGAGCATGCGGGTGCTGTTCGTCTGCATGGGCAACATCTGCCGCTCGCCCACCGCCGAAGGGGTATTGCGCCAGCGCGTGCGCGCGGCGGGGCTGGAAGGGCGAGTCGAGATCGATTCGGCCGGCACCGGCGACTGGCACGTCGGCAAGGCGCCGGATGACCGCGCCTGCGGTGCGGCGCGGCGGCGCGGCTACGAGCTCGGCGCGTTGCGGGCGCGCCAGGTCCAGCGGGAAGACTTCCAGCGCTTCGACCTCATCCTGGCCATGGACCACGACAACCTCGCCCGGCTGCGCACCCTGCAGCCCGAGCAGGGCGGCGCCGAGCTGGACCTGCTGCTGCGTCGCTACGGCCTGGGCTGCGATGCCGTGCCCGACCCTTACTATGGCGGCGAGGATGGCTTCGAGGCGGTGCTGGATCTCATCGAGCGGGCATGCGACGCCTTGCTCGAAGAAATCGAGGGGCGGCTGTGAGCCTGATCATCGAAGCGAATCGCTCGCTCAAGCCGTTCAATACCTTCGCCGTCGAGCAGCGCGCGGCTTTCTTCGCCACCGCGCATGACGATGCCGACGTCCGCGAAGCGCTTGCCCAGGCGCGGCGGCGCGATGTGCCGCTGCTGCCCATCGGTGGCGGCAGCAACCTGCTGCTGACGCAGGATGTCGCTGCGCTGGTGCTGCACATGGCCAGCAGCGGTCGGTGCCTGCTGGAAGAGCGCGACGGTCGCGTGCTGGTCGAGGCGGAGGCCGGCGAGGCCTGGCATCCGTTCGTGCTCTGGACCTTGGAACAGGGGCTCTGCGGGCTGGAGAACCTGAGCCTGATTCCGGGCACGGTGGGCGCTGCGCCGATCCAGAACATCGGGGCCTATGGGGTCGAGCTCAAGGACGTCTTCGCCGGGCTCACCGCGCTGGACAGCGAAACCGGGCAGTTGCGTGATTTCGAGCTGGACGAATGCGCGTTCGGCTATCGCGACAGCCTGTTCAAGCGGCAGCCGGGGCGCTACCTGATCCTGCGGGTGCGTTTCGCGCTGCGGCGCCAGGCGGTCCTGCACCTCGAATACGGGCCGATCCGCCAGCGCCTGGCGGAGCAGGGGATCGCGACGCCCACCGCGCTGGATGTCAGCCGCGCGGTCTGCGCCATCCGCAGCGAGAAACTGCCGGACCCTCGCCAGCTGGGCAACGCCGGCAGTTTCTTCAAGAACCCGCTGGTGTCCCAGGACGCCGCGCAGGCGCTTCGTGAGCGCTATCCCGATCTGGTCGCCTATCCGCAGGGTAACGGGCAAGTGAAGCTGGCGGCCGGCTGGCTGATCGAGCGTGCCGGGTGGAAAGGCTTCCGCGATGGCGACGCCGGCGTGCATCGTCTGCAGGCGCTGGTGCTGGTCAACCACGGGCAGGCCAGCGGCAGCCAGTTGCTGCAACTGGCGCAGCGTATCCAGGCGGATATCCTTGCGCGCTTCGGTGTATCGCTGGAGATCGAGCCGAACGTGTTCTGACGTTCAGTCGAGCCTGGGCGCGAAACTCTCCGCCTGAGTCATGTCCCACATCCGCCGGTAGAATTCACCCTGCACGTCGTCGTTGAGCAGCACGCCGGGCTCGAGAAAGGTGTGCAGCTGCGAGAACAGCTTGATCTCGGTGGCGGACATGCGCCGTACCAGATGCTTGGCTTCGAGTTGTTGCGGGTGTTCGAGGCCGGCCGCGGCAAGCATCTCGGAGAGCGCCTGGAGCGTGTTGCGGTGGTAGTTGTAGACCCGCTCGGCCTTGTCCGGCACCACCAGGGCGCGCTGGCGCAGTGGGTCCTGGGTGGCGACGCCGGTGGGGCACTTGTTGGTATGGCACGACTGCGACTGGATGCAGCCGATGGCGAACATGAAGCCGCGCGCCGCGTTGGCCCAGTCGGCGCCGATGGCCAGCACGCAGGCGATGTCGAAGGCGCTGACGATCTTGCCGCTGGCGCCGAGCTTGATGTGCTCGCGCAGGTTCAGCCCCACCAGGGTGTTGTGCACGAACAGCAGGCCTTCGCGCAGCGGCACGCCGATATGGTTGGTGAACTCCAGAGGCGCCGCGCCGGTGCCGCCTTCCTTGCCATCGACGACGATGAAGTCCGGCAGGATGCCGCTCTGCAGCATGGCCTTGGCGATGGCCATGAATTCCCAGGGGTGGCCCAGGCAGAGCTTGAAGCCGACCGGCTTGCCGTCGCTCAGCTCACGCAATCGGGCGATGAAATCGAGCAGCTCCAGGGGGGTCGAGAAGCTGCTGTGGCTGGCCGGCGATACGCAGTCGCGATCCATGGGTACGCCGCGGGTCGCGGAGATCTCGGCGGTGATCTTGTGCTTGGGCAGGATGCCGCCGTGTCCGGGCTTGGCGCCCTGGCTGAGCTTTATCTCGATCATCTTCACCTGCGGGTGGCTCGCCTGCTGGGCGAAGCGCTGTGGGTCGAAACGGCCCTCTTCGTCGCGACAGCCGAAATAGCCGCTGCCCAGCTCCCAGATCAGGTCGCCGCCGTACTCGCGGTGGTAGCGGCTGATGCTGCCTTCGCCGGTGTCGTGGGCGAAGCCGCCCATCTTCGCGCCACGATTGAGGGCGCGGATGGCATTGGCGCTGAGCGAGCCGAAGCTCATGGCCGAGATGTTGAAGATCGAGGCCGAATAGGGCTGCCGGCACTGCGGCCCGCCGATGGTGATGCGAAAGCCCTGCGGGTCGGCGTGGGGCGCGGTGCTGATCGAGTGGCCGATGAATTCGAAGCCGGTGCCGTAGACGTCGGTCAGCGTACCGAAGGCCTTGTCGGCGACCTGGTTCTTGGCGCGGGCATAGACCAGCGAGCGCTGCGCGCGGGAGAAGGGCAGCGGATCGCTGTCGTTCTCCAGCAGGTACTGGCGTATTTCCGGGCGGATGGTTTCTATCAGGTAGCGGATGTTGCCGAGGATCGGATAGTTGCGGCGAACCGCCTGTTTGCGCTGGAGCAGATCGTTGATGCCGACGGCGCTGAGTGCCGCCGTGGCCAGGCTGATGGGCCACACGTGTTCCAGCCACGGCAGGCTGAGCAGGGTGAACAGTACGCAGAGGGTGAAGAAGGCATAACGGTTCATCAACGACAGGTTCATTCCGGCTCCCTTGCCTGATCTGCAAGGCGTAATGGTCCGATGCTGGCTGGCTAATGGCAATCGCTGCCTTCGTCTATCGTGGCGATTTCCAGGGGGCAAGGGCATGCGTCGGGCGATCGGTGCGGTAGGTTGGTGCTGAGCGCAGCGAAGCCCAATAGGGATCGGCATGAACGCATTGGGCTTCGTCGCTTTGCTCCTCAGGCTGCGTACCCCGACGATCTGCGCACTGCCTGAAACCCCGTCGGCGGCCAAAAGAAGGCTATGTCGTCTGAGCCGGCGGTTGTGGATGGGCGTATTTCTGTAGGAGAGGGCGGGGCCGAGTCCATGCCCGTGAATATTCAGCGCGCAAAAGCTTCGCGGGCATGGCCCCTACGGATATCCAGAACCGCTTCGCGCTTCGAACAACACGTAATTGAGCCAAAAAGAAAGGGATGCCGAAGCATCCCTTTCTCAGGCTTACCGCCCGGAATCAGCTCTGAGGCTTTTCCCGAGTGTCCGGCTCGCTGCCTTCTTCATCGGCATCGATCGGTTCACGAGGCGCTTGCTGGGGCGCTTCCTCATTGCTGTCCGGCTGCTCCTGGGGGTCGATGGCTTCGAGCGGCTGCTGCTCCGGCTGCGCCTGTGGTTCAACGGCTGCGGTCGGCTGCTCCTGCGGCAGTGCCTCCTGCTCGGTGCTCGGCTCGCTCGGCTGCTGGACGCTCTCGACGATGCTCGCTTCAGCCACTTGCTCGGGTTGCGCTTCGCTCACCGGCTCACTGGCGACGATCTCGGGGCTGGTCAGCGGCTGCTCTGCCGCAGCCTTGGCCTCGGCTTCGGCTTCGGCAGCCTCCCTGGCCAGGCGCTCGGCTTCGCGCTGACGGCGACGGACTTCGCGCGGATCGTTGGGTGCACGGCCGCTCGGGGTGAGTGCCGATACCGGGGGCGCTTCGATTTTTTCGATCACCGGTTCCGGGGCGGGCGCCGGGGCTTCGCCGGCCAGGGCGGTTTCCTGGACAGCGCCCGGTGCGGCTTCGACCTGTTGCGTTGCGGGTTCGACTACAGCCTTCGGTGCTATCGGCTCCTCGACGACCTCTACGGCAGTCGGCGCTTCCTCGGCGACAACTTCGACGATTTCGGCGCTGACAGGCGCCGGAACGGTATCGGCTGGCTGCTGCGGCTGAGCGACTTCGGTATCGGCGGTGTTGGCAGCCAGGGCGGCGGCAGTGGCGGCGATGGCAATTTCCTCGGTCTTCACCGGGGTGTTGCCTTCGTCCACTTCCTCGATCTCGTTGCCATTGGCATCGCGCTGGCGCTCGCGGCGGTTGCTGCGACGACGTTGGCCACGGGAACGGCGGCGGGGGCGCTCGCCTTCGCTGCCTTCGCCGCTGTCATTGCCGTCCTGGTTTTCCTCGACGGCTTCTTCGCCTTGTTGCAGCAGCTCGTCGCTGGGCGTCGGAACCTGCTCGGCGCGCGGCTTGCGCTCTTCGCGCGGCGCGCGTGGCTGGCGTTCTGCCTGCTCTTCGCCGGTCGCTACGGCTGCAACGGCTGCAACGGCTGCAACGGCTGGCGCTTCGTCGAGCGGCGCGCGCAGTTCACGCTTGCGTTCCTCGCGTGGCTTGCGTTCCTCGCGCGGAGCGCGCTCGCGGCGTGGCTGGGCTTCGCCGGCTTCAGCCTGTTCGCGCGGCTTGCGCTCTTCACGCGGCGGACGTGGCTGGCGCTCTTCGCGGGGTTGACGCTCCTCACGCGGCTTGCGCTCTTCGTCACGGTTGCTGCGCGAGTCGCGACGGCGGTTCTGCTGGCGACCGCTGCGACGCTCGTCGTTGCGCTGCGGGCGCTGGGCGGCGGGCTTCTTCTCGACCTGAGCGGCAGGCTGCTCTTCCGCCTTGCCGGCGAACAGACCGACCAGCGACTTGATCAGACCCTTGAACAGGCTGGGCTCCTGGGCGGCGGCAGCGGGTGCTTCGGCGGGTGCCGCAGCGACCGGGGTCGGCGCGGTGCGCTGGGGCGCGGTCTTGACCGCTGCCTCCTGACGCACCAGGGTGCGCGTGGAGCTGATCGGCTGGGCTTCTTCGGCTTCGCTCTGGCTCATCTCGTAGCTGGCCTGGCCGGCAATGATGTCCGGGCTGTCGTCGCGCAGGCGCTGGACTTCGAAGTGCGGCGTCTCCAGGTGATCGTCCGGCAGGATGAAGATGCGTGCACGGGTGCGCAGCTCGATCTTGGTGATGGCGTTGCGCTTCTCGTTGAGCAGGAAGGCGGCGACCTGGAAGGGCACGCGGGCGCGTACTTCGGCGGTGCGGTCCTTGAGCGCTTCTTCCTCGATCAGGCGCAGGATTGCCAGCGACAGCGACTCGACGTCGCGGATGATGCCCTGGCCGTTGCAACGCGGGCAGACGATGCCGCTGGTTTCGCCCAGGGACGGACGCAGACGCTGGCGGGACATCTCCAGCAGGCCGAAGCGCGAGATGCGACCGACCTGGATGCGCGCGCGGTCGGCTTCCAGCGCTTCGCGCATCTTCTCTTCGACGGCGCGCTGGTTCTTCGCCGGGGTCATGTCGATGAAGTCGATGACGATCAGGCCGCCGATGTCGCGCAGGCGCAGCTGGCGGGCGATTTCCTCGGCCGCTTCCAGGTTGGTCTGCAGTGCGGTTTCCTCGATGTCGCCGCCCTTGGTGGCGCGCGCCGAGTTGATGTCGATGGACACCAGCGCTTCGGTCGGGTCGATGACGATGGAGCCGCCGGACGGCAGCTTCACTTCACGCTGGAAGGCGGTCTCGATCTGGCTTTCGATCTGGAAGCGGTTGAACAGCGGCACGCTGTCCTCGTAGAGCTTGATCTTGCTGGCGTACTGCGGCATCACCTGCTGGATGAAGCTCAGTGCCTCGTCCTGGGCCTCGACGCTGTCGATCAGTACCTCGCCGATGTCCTGGCGCAGGTAGTCGCGGATGGCGCGGATGATAACGTTGGATTCCTGGTAGATCAGGAAGGGTGCGGCGCGATCCTGCGAGGCCTCCTTGACCGCGGTCCACAGCTGCAGCAGGTAGTCCAGGTCCCATTGCAGTTCTTCGCTGGAGCGGCCGAGGCCGGCGGTGCGAACGATCAGGCCCATGTCGGCAGGGACGTTGATGCCGTTGAGGGCTTCGCGCAGTTCGTTGCGCTCTTCGCCTTCGATGCGGCGGGAGATGCCGCCGGCGCGGGGATTGTTGGGCATCAGCACCAGGTAGCGCCCGGCGAGGCTGATGAAGGTGGTCAGGGCGGCGCCCTTGTTGCCGCGTTCTTCCTTCTCGACCTGAACGATGACTTCCTGGCCTTCGCGCAGGACATCCTTGATGTTCACGCGGCCTTCGGGGGCCTTGCTGAAGTATTCGCGGGAGATTTCCTTGAGCGGGAGGAAGCCGTGGCGCTCGGCGCCGAAGTCGACGAAGGCGGCTTCGAGGCTGGGCTCGACGCGGGTGATCTTGCCTTTGTAGATGTTGGCCTTCTTCTGCTCGCGGGCTCCCGATTCGATGTCCAGGTCGAACAGGCGTTGGCCGTCGACCAGTGCGACACGCAACTCTTCAGGCTGAGTTGCGTTAATTAGCATTCTTTTCATGTAGTACCGTCGGTTTCCGTGGCATCCGGAAACGGCGTTCGGCACACACGACTCTCGCGGTCGGTGTCAGGTGAGTCAGGAATGGTTGTAAGGCACTCCAGTGTCCAGCGATGTGCGGCCAGATGGGCCGGCGTCGCGACGACGTCTCCTGCTTGCTGTCGGAACAGCAGCAATGGTTCGGGAGGAGGAATCAGGCATCGGTAGCGGACGGAATGACGCGTCTGTGAAAGCCTTTGCTACGCAATCCGATGCTCTGTGCATCTCCACCCAACACGCATACTTTGAAAATCGGGTGCCGCTCGCAGAATCCGGGGAGCGGGTTGTCGATTATCGCGATTCCCCAATGGGGGCACGCATCATGTCTTCAAGGCTTGTTTCGCAGCTTCACCGCTACTTGAGGGAAGCTCCGTCGGACGGCCTCACGTCCTCGAACATTTTTGCCGGTCAGGGTCGGCGATATCACTGGCCTCCCTGGACCTGGCCGCTTTTGGCGGCGTTCGCGACTATAACAGCAATGTTTAAGTGCTTCAATTCCATGAAAATTGGTATGATGCCGCGATGACCAATACCCCCTCCCAGACCTCTGGTGTGCAAATACTCGAGGTCGCGCCGGAACTTGCCGGCCAGCGCATCGACAATTTCCTTCGTACCCAGCTCAGAGGCGTCCCCAAGACGCTGATCTATCGCATCCTGCGCAAAGGCGAGGTGCGGGTGAACAAGGGCCGGATCAAGCCTGAATACAAGCTGCAGGCCGGTGATCTGGTGCGGGTTCCGCCGTTGCGCCTGGCTGAGCGCGATGAGCCGGAGCCGCTGGCGCAGGGGCTGCTCGAGCGGCTGGAGCAGGCCATCGTCCATGAGGACAAGGCGCTCATCGTGCTGAACAAGCCGGCCGGTATCGCGGTGCATGGCGGCAGCGGGCTCAGTTACGGGGTCATCGAGGCGTTGCGGCAGTTGCGCCCGGATGCCAAGGAGCTTGAACTGGTCCATCGCCTGGATCGCGACACCTCCGGTCTGCTGATGATCGCCAAGAAGCGCAGCATGCTGCGTCATCTGCACCAGGCGTTGCGTGGCGATGGCGTGGACAAGCGCTACATGGCGCTGGTACGCGGGCGTTGGGAAACATCGAAGAAGCAGGTGAATGCGCCGCTGTTGAAGAATACGCTGCGTTCCGGTGAGCGCATGGTCGAAGTCGCCGAGGATGGCAAGGAGGCGTTGACGCTGTTTCGTGTGCTGCGGCGTTTCGGCGATTTCGCCACCCTGGTCGAGGCGAAGCCGGTAACCGGGCGAACACACCAGATCCGTGTGCATGCGCGGCATGCCGGGCACTGCATCGCCGGCGACAGCAAGTATGGCGATGAGGATTTCACTCGCGAGATCCGTGAGCTCGGCGGTAAGCGCCTGTTCCTGCATGCCTATGCCTTGAGGGTGCCGCTGCCCGATGGCGGCGAACTGTCGCTGGAGGCGCCGGTCGATGAGGTCTGGGCGCGGACGCTGGAGCGGTTGGGTGAATAAGTACGAGGTTCTGATATTCGACTGGGACGGTACGCTGGTCGATTCCATCGCGCGCATCGTCGAATCGATTCGTGTCGCCGCACAGAGTTGCGATCTGCCGCAGCGCGACGATGCGGCGATCAAGGGCATCATCGGCCTGGCCTTGCCCGAGGCCATCGCCGTGCTGTATCCGCAGATGGCCGATGCTGCGCGGGTGGAAGCCTTCCGCCAGCATTACGTCGAGCATTACCTGGCGCTGGAGACGCAGCCGTCGGCGCTGTATCCGGGCGTTGCGCAGGCGCTGCAAGGGTTCCGGGATGCGGGTTACCTGCTGGCGGTCGCGACCGGCAAGGGTCGGCGCGGCCTGGACCGTGTGCTGGCGGGGCAAGGCTGGGAGGATTTCTTCGATATCACCCGCTGCGCGGACGAAACCGCGAGCAAGCCGGACCCGCTGATGCTCCATGAGATTCTCGCCTACTGCGGCAAGCGTCCGGAGCAGGCGCTGATGATCGGCGACTCGGTGTTCGATCTGCAGATGGCGCATCGCGCGGGCATGGACAGCGTGGCCGTCGCTTACGGCGCGCAGCCGCTGGAGGTTCTGCGGCAATGCCGTCCACGGATGGCGATCAATCGTTTTGCGGAGCTCGGCACCTGGTTGCGCTCCACGGCTGGTTCTGAGGTGAATGCATATGTCGGATGAATGGAAAGCGCCGGTGGACGAGGGCAAGGCGGACCGCAACAGCTGGAAGCTGCTGGAGAAGACCCTGCTCGCCGGTATTCAGGAGCAGCGGCGTGCGAGACGCTGGGGAATATTCTTCAAGCTGCTGACATTCATCTACCTGTTCGGTGCGCTGGCGCTGTTCTCTCCTGCGCTGCAACTGGGCAAGGGCAAGTCCGCCTCGGAAAGCCACACGGCGGTGATCAATGTGCGCGGAATGATCGCCGACGAGGAATCGGCCAGTGCCGATAACGTGGTCGGGGCCTTGCGGGCGGCATTCGAGGATGCCAATACCAAGGGCGTGGTTCTCAGGATCAACAGCCCTGGTGGCAGCCCGGTCCAGTCCGGCTATATCTACGACGAGATCCGGCGCCTGCGTGGCGAATACCCGGCGATCAAGGTCTATGCGGTGATTACCGATCTCGGTGCCTCGGGGGCCTACTATATCGCCAGTGCCGCGGACGAGATCTATGCGGACAAATCCAGCCTGGTGGGCTCCATCGGCGTAACGGCAGCGACGTTCGGCTTCGTCGACAGCATGGCAAAACTCGGGGTCGAGCGCCGGGTGTATACCGCTGGCGAGCACAAGGCCTTCCTCGATCCGTTCCAGCCGGAGAAGCCCGAGGAAACCGAATTCTGGCGCAATGTGCTGGCCACCACGCACCGGCAGTTCATCGACAGCGTCAAGCGCGGGCGTGGCGACCGGCTGCAGGATGCCGAGCATCCGGAGTTGTTCTCCGGGCTGGTCTGGTCGGGCGAGCAGGCGCTGGAGCTGGGGCTGATCGATGGACTGGGCGGTACCGCGCATGTTGCCCGTGAGGTGATCGGCGAGCCGGAGATCGTCGACTTCACGGTCAAGGAATCGCCGCTCGATCGTTTCACCAAGAAGCTGGGGGCCGGTGTCGCCGAGCGCCTGGCGCTCTGGTCCGGGCTGCAGGGGCCGGCGCTGCGATAACCGGGTCGGTCAGGGGATCTCGACACCTTCGTTGAGCAGCATGTCCACCAGGCGGATCAGCGGCAGGCCCACCAGGCTGGTGACGTCCTCGCCCTCGGTGGCGCGGAACAGGCTGATGCCCAGACCTTCGGCCTTGAAACTGCCGGCGCAGTCGTAGGGCTGTTCGAGTTCCAGGTAGCGCTCGATGCGGCTGTCGTCCAGTTCGCGAAAATGCACGGTAAAAGGGATGCAGTCGACCTGGATGCGGCCGCTGCCGCTGTCCAGCAAGGCCAGTCCGGTGAGGAAACTCACGCTGGTGCCGCTGGCGGCCCGCAGTTGCTGCTTCGCGCGCTCGAAGGTGTGCGGTTTGCCGAGGATGCTGTCGCCGAGTACGGCGGCCTGGTCGGAGCCGATGATCAGGTGGTCCGGATAGCGTTCGGCCAGTGCCCAGGCCTTGCTTTCGGCAAGTCGGCGCACCAGTCGCTCGGCGTCTTCGCCAGGCAGCGGGGTTTCGTCGATCTGCGGTGCGCAGCTGTCGAACGGCAGATGCAGGCGCGAGAGCAGTTCCTGGCGGTAGCGTGAACTGGATGCGAGAAGCAGGCGGCGCATGATTCCTCCTTTATATATAGGTGTGAAATTGTATGCGTTCGACGATGAGGCGGGGCGGAATTCCTTTGACAGGCCGCGGACGCGTCCCTAGAATGCCGCGCTTATGTTGAAAGGACCGATACCTCCGCACGTTGATCCGCGCAAGCTCGCTGACCGGGCGGCCACCCTCGAGGGTGAGCTGCAGCTGTCACAGCTCGAGCGGCTCACTGATCCTCTCGAGAGCGATCAGGGTGTGGTGCGCGCCAGTTTTGACTTCGGGCGCGACGAGCAGCGTACTGTGGTGATCCACAGCCGGCTCGATGTTGAGGTCAAGATGATTTGCCAGCGTTGTCTGGAGCCGGTTGTTCTGCCGATTCACAGTGAATGCGATTACGCGGTTGTGAATGAGGGGGCGAACAGCCAGCACCTGCCCAAGGGGTACGACGTGCTGGAAGTGGGAGAGGATCCTCTGGATCTGCTGGCGCTGGTCGAAGACGAGCTGTTGCTCGCTCTGCCGATTGTTCCACTCCATGACCCTGAAATTTGCCAGCCGCCGGTTGGGCCAGATGAGCCTGAGCCGAGTGAGGACGAGGTAACGCGGTCCAACCCGTTCAGCGTACTGGCGCAGTTAAAGCGTGACCCAAACGTTTAGGAGTTGATCCAAATGGCTGTTCAGCAGAACAAAAAATCCCGTTCCGCCCGCGACATGCGTCGTTCCCACGATGCCCTCGAGGCGAACGCCCTGTCCGTGGAAAAGAGCACTGGTGAAGTTCACCTGCGTCACCACGTTTCCCCGGACGGTTTCTACCGTGGTCGCAAAGTGGTCGACAAGGGCGCTGACGAGTAATCCTTGTCCGCTCCGGTCATCGCGATCGACGCAATGGGTGGGGACTTCGGTCCCCGCTGCATTGTTCCGGCCAGTCTGTCCTGCCTGGCTGAAAATCCCTCGCTGCATCTGGTCCTCGTCGGCCAATCCTCCCTGCTCGAACAGCTCGCCGCCCGGTATCCGCGGCTCGATCGCTCGCGCCTGCGCATCGTCGATGCGCCTGAAACGATCGGCATGGACGAGCGCCCCACGCAAGCCTTGCGCAGTAAGTCGCGTTCCTCCATGCGTGTCGCGCTCGAGCTGGTGCGCGACGGCGATGCACACGCCTGCGTCAGCGCCGGCAATACGGGCGCGCTCATGGCGCTGGCGCGGCAAGTGCTGAAAACCCTGCCGGGAATCGATCGGCCGGCCATGGCCACGGCGCTTCCCACCCAAGGCAAGCCTTGTCTGCTGCTGGATCTGGGGGCGAATGTCGACTGTACTGCCGAGCAGCTCTATCAGTTCGCGGTAATGGGGGCGGTGGTGGTCGAGTCCCTGGGGGTGGCTCGACCGCGGGTCGCCTTGCTGAATGTCGGCACGGAAGAGATCAAGGGCAACCAGCAGGTGAAACTGGCGGCGAGCCTCCTGCAGCAGGCCGGTGATCTCAATTACCAGGGCTTCATCGAGGGCGACGGGTTCTACCGTGGCGAGGCCGATGTCGTCGTGTGCGATGGCTTCGTCGGCAACGTGTTGCTCAAATCCAGCGAGGGGCTGGCCGAGATGCTGGTGGCGCGGGTCGAGGCGCTGTTCAGGCGCTCGCTGGGCGCGCGGCTGGTGGGCGCCCTGGCGCTGCCGCTGCTGCGGCGGCTGCGCGCGGACCTCAATCCGGCTCAGTACAATGGCGCCAGCTTTCTCGGGCTCCAGGGGATCGTGGTCAAAAGCCACGGCAGCGCCGGAAAGGAGGGTTTCAGGTCGGCGGTCCGGCGGGCTGCCGAAGATGTCGAGCATGATCTGCCTGGACAGCTTCACGGCAGGCTGGAGCGCTTCCTGTCGGAGGGGCGGCTATCCGGAGTGGCGGATGATGTGACTGCCGCGGATGGCCCGCCATCCAACTGAAATTCGGTGCGTCCGCTCGCGGGCGTGTTCTTCAAGACGAACAGAACCATAAGAGAGCCGTTTCATGTCTGCATCATTCGCTTTCGTCTTTCCCGGCCAGGGCTCGCAGTCCCTCGGCATGCTCGCCGAGCATGGCGCCCAGCAGCGCGTGATCCTCGACACTTTCGCCGAGGCGTCCTCGGCGCTGGGCTACGATCTCTGGGCGCTGACCCAGCAGGGTCCCGAAGAGCAATTGAACCAGACCGACAAGACCCAGCCGGCCATTCTGGCCGCTTCCATTGCGCTGTGGCGTTTGTGGGCGGCCGAGGGGGGCGCGCGGCCCGCGTTCGTCGCCGGTCACAGTCTCGGTGAATATTCGGCCCTGGTGGCAGCCGGCAGCCTGTCGTTCGCCGATGCGGTCAAGCTGGTCGAGCTGCGTGGCCAGCTGATGCAGCAGGCGGTGCCGGCCGGGCAGGGCGGCATGGCGGCCATTCTTGGCCTGGACGATGCCGACGTGCTGGCGGCCTGCGCCGAATCCGCGCAGGGTGAGGTGGTCAGCGCGGTCAATTTCAATGCGCCGGGCCAGGTGGTGATCGCCGGCAGCGCGGCGGCCGTCGAGCGTGCCATCGAGGCGTGCAAGGCCAAGGGCGCCAAGCGCGCCATGGCGCTGCCGGTCAGCGTACCCTCCCACTGCGATCTGATGCGTCCGGCCGCGGAGCGTTTTGCCGCGTCGGTGGAGGCCATCGCCTGGCAAGCCCCGCAGATTCCGCTGGTGCAGAACGTCAGTGCGGCGGTGGTCGCGGATCTGGATACCCTCAAGCGCGACTTGCTGGCGCAGCTCTACAGCCCGGTGCGCTGGGTCGAATCCATGGTCGCCCTGGGCGAGCGTGGTGTCACGGGCCTGGTCGAATGCGGTCCCGGCAAGGTCCTGTCGGGGCTGAACAAGCGCTGCGTCAAGGGCGTCAGCACCTACAATCTCGATACCCCCGAAGCCTTCGCGGCGACTCGCGCTGCGCTGGCTTGAACAAGGAGAACGCTATGAATTTGCAAGGCAAGGTGGCGCTGGTAACCGGCGCGAGCCGCGGCATCGGGCAGGCCATTGCCCTCGAGCTGGGCCGTCAGGGCGCAATCGTCATCGGCACGGCAACCAGCCCGGCAGGTGCCGAACGCATCGCCGAGACGCTGAAAAGCAACGGTATCGAAGGTGCCGGCCTGGTGCTCGACGTGGGCAATGACGAGTCGGTCAGCAGCACGCTGGAACATATCCAGCAACATCTCGGGCAGCCGGCCATCCTGGTCAACAATGCCGGTATCACCCGCGACAACCTGATGCTGCGGATGAAGGATGACGAGTGGTACGACGTCATCAACACCAACCTCAACAGCCTGTATCGCCTGTCCAAGGCGGTGCTGCGCGGCATGACCAAGGCCCGCTGGGGGCGAATCATCAACATTGGTTCGGTGGTTGGTGCCATGGGCAACGCCGGGCAGGTAAACTACGCCGCAGCCAAGGCCGGTCTGGAGGGTTTCAGTCGTGCATTGGCTCGTGAGGTCGGCTCGCGTGGCATCACGGTGAATGCCGTGGCGCCGGGTTTCATCGATACCGACATGACTCGCGAGTTGCCGGAAGCCCAGCGTGACGCTCTCCTGGGGCAGATTCCCCTGGGGCGTCTCGGTCAGGCCGAAGAAATTGCCAAGGTCGTCGCTTTCCTGGCTTCGGACGGCGCTGCCTATGTCACCGGGGCCACGGTTCCGGTGAATGGCGGCATGTACATGAGCTGAATGTGACGCCAAACGCAGGAGGGCAGTCATAAGGGCTGCCTTAAATTAGCTATAAAACCGCAGCCGGTTTATAGACAGATGGTTGGAAGCGGGTTCATGCTTGCCTGCTTTCAACTTGAAATGCGGAAAACGCTTTCTATACACTACCGCGCAGACCAGCTGCCTGATTTTTCCATAGGAGTGAAAACAAGGTATGAGCACCATCGAAGAACGCGTCAAGAAAATCGTTGCCGAGCAACTTGGCGTTAAAGAAGAGGAAGTAACCAACAGCGCTTCCTTCGTCGAAGACCTGGGTGCCGACTCTCTTGACACCGTCGAGCTGGTGATGGCTCTGGAAGAGGAATTCGAGACCGAAATCCCGGACGAGCAAGCTGAGAAGATCACCACCGTTCAGGAAGCCATCGATTACATCAACGCGCACGCGCAATAAGTTGTAATCCGCTTCGGAACCAGGAAAGCCGCACTGCCTTGAACGGGGTAGTGCGGTTTTTCTTTAGAGAGGGAATCATCCCGGTCACCTAGCTTTCATGCAGCTGAACCGAGGACTGTTCCTGTCTCGGCAAGAGTCGGTCGATGGGAATCGAGCCAAGTACGTTTAGGTATAGGAGTAATTGCTGTGTCGCGTAGACGCGTCGTGGTCACCGGGATGGGCATGCTATCGCCACTGGGTAACGATGTGCCGAGCAGCTGGCAAGGCATTCTGGCCGGCCGCAGTGGTATCGGCCTGATCGAACACATGGATCTTTCCGCCTACTCCACTCGTTTTGGCGGGTCGATCAAGGGTTTCGAGGTCGAGCAGTATCTGCCCGCAAAAGAAGCGCGCAAGCTCGATCTGTTCATTCAATACGGCCTCGCCGCCAGCTTCCAGGCGGTGCGCGATTCGGGCCTGGAGATCACCGATGCCAACCGTGAGCGCATCGGGGTGGCCATGGGCTCCGGTATCGGCGGGCTGACCAATATCGAGAACAGCTGCAAGGCGCTGATCGAGCAGGGCCCGCGGCGTATTTCGCCGTTCTTCGTGCCTGGCTCCATCATCAATATGGTGTCCGGCTTCCTGTCGATCCATCTGGGATTGCAGGGCCCCAACTATGCCATCGCCACCGCCTGCACCACCGGCACGCACTGCATCGGCATGGCTGCACGCAACATTGCCTATGGCGAGGCCGACGTGATGATCGCCGGCGGTTCCGAAATGGCCGCCAGTGGCCTCGGCATCGGTGGCTTCGCTGCAGCACGGGCGCTCTCCACGCGCAATGACGACCCGGCCGGTGCCAGCCGTCCCTGGGACAAGGGGCGCGATGGGTTCGTGTTGTCCGACGGTGCCGGCGCGCTGGTGCTCGAAGAGCTGGAGCATGCCAAGGCGCGTGGCGCGCACATCTATGCCGAGCTGATCGGTTTCGGCATGAGCGCCGATGCCTTCCATATGACCTCGCCGCCGGATGACGGGGCGGGCGCGGCGCGCTGCATCCGCAATGCGCTGAAGGATGCCCGGCTGAATGCCGACCAGGTGCAGTACATCAATGCGCACGGTACCTCCACGCCGGCGGGCGACAAGGCCGAGGCCGCGGCGATTCACAATGTGTTCGGCGACCATGCCTATGAGCTGTCGGTGAGCTCGACCAAATCGATGGTCGGCCACCTGCTCGGCGCCGCCGGCGCAGTCGAGGCGATCTTCAGCGTGCTGGCGATTCGCGACCAGGTGGCGCCGCCGACCATCAACCTGGACGAGCCGGACGAAGGTTGCGATCTCGATTTCGTGCCGCATCAGGCCAAGTCGAGGCCGATCGACGTTGCGATCTCCAATTCCTTCGGCTTTGGCGGCACCAACGGCTCGCTGGTGTTCCGTCGGTTCGCCGAGTGATATCGAGCTGGCTGGATGGGCAACCCGGCGACGGGTTGCCCGTTCATGACCGCGGACTGGCCTATGGCGACGGCCTGTTCGAAACGATCCGGGTCGTAGATGGCCGACCGTTGCTGTTCGAACGGCACCTGCAACGGCTGGACGAAGGCTGCCGGCGCCTCGCCATACCCATCGATCTAGAGCTGTTGCGCGGGGAGCTTGTGCCTTTTTGCCGGGACCTCCGGCAGGGTGTAGCCAAGTTGATCCTCACGCGCGGCACCGGGCAGCGTGGCTACGCACCGCCGCAACCCTGCCAGCCGCGGCGATTGCTGCTGGGTTCAGCCTTGCCGGGCTATCCAGCGCAGCATGCCGAATCGGGAGTGCGGCTCTTTCCTTGTGCTACACGCCTGGCCGAGCAGCCGCTGCTGGCCGGTATCAAGCATCTCAACCGCCTCGAGCAGGTTCTGGCGCGGGCCGAATGGCAGGATTCGCGCTATGCCGAGGGGCTGATGCGCGACATGTCCGGCCGGGTGGTCGAGGGCGTGTTCAGCAACCTGTTCCTGGTTGCCGATGGCGAGTTGCGTACCGCCTCGCTGCAGCGCTGCGGCGTGGCCGGTGTGATGCGTGCGGAGATCATCGCCCAGGCTTCACGGCTGACGATTCCGGTTGTCGAGTGCGACATTGCCTACGACGAGCTGCTGCGCGCGGATGAAGTATTCGCCTGTAATAGCCTCTATGGCGTCTGGCCCGTGATCGGCCTGGCCGAGCGCGCCTGGCCGGTCGGTGCGCTGACCCGTAAACTGCAATCCGTTGTCGCCGATCTGTTGAGTAATTCGTGATTCGTAAACTGTTCATTCTGCTGCTGGCGCTCATGCTGCTGGCGTTCATCACGCTGGGGCTGGTCGCCTGGAAGCAGTACGCTGCGCTGGAGCAGCCGCTGATCGTGGCCGAGACGCAGCTGCTCGACGTGCGGCCGGGCGATACGCCCAGCGGTGTATTCCAGCGCCTCGAAAGCCAGGGAACATTGACGGGCTCCTTTTGGTTGCGCCTCTACTGGCGTTTGAACCTGTCCGGGCTCAGCCTGCATAGCGGCGAATACAGCCTGGCGCCGGGGATGAAGGTGCGAGACATGATCGGCCTGTGGCAGCGTGGCGAGGTCGTGCAGTACGGCCTGACGCTGGTCGAGGGTTGGAATTTCCGCCAGTTGCGTGCCGCCCTGGAGAACCAGCCCAAACTGCAGCAGACGTTGGTCGGCTTATCCGATCAGGAAGTCATGGCGCGCCTCGGGCAGCCCGAACTGCATCCCGAGGGGCGCTTCTTCCCCGATACCTATCGCTTCACCCGTGGCACCAGCGACCTCGACCTGCTCAAGCGGGCCTTCGCGCGGCTGGAGCAGGTGCTCGACGAGGAATGGCAGCAGCGTGGGGAAGGCTTGCCGTACAAGGACGCCTACCAGGCATTGATCATGGCCTCGATCATCGAGAAGGAAACCGGTGTGCCCGGCGAGCGTGGCGAGATCGCCGGGGTCTTCGTCCGCCGGCTCGAGCGGGGCATGTTGCTGCAGACCGATCCGACCGTGATCTACGGGATGGGCGAAGCCTATCGCGGACGAATTTCGCGCAGCGACTTGCGTACGCCGACGCCCTACAACACCTACACCAGCGCCGGACTGCCGCCGACGCCGATCGCCATGGTCGGGCGCGAGGCGATTCATGCGGCGCTGCATCCGGTCGCCGGCAAGAGCCTCTATTTCGTCGCCCGTGGCGATGGCAGCCACGTATTCAGCGATACCCTCGACGAGCACAACCGCGCGGTGCGCCAGTACCAGCTCAAGCGGCGCGTGGACTACCGCTCCAGCCCCCCGCCGCGGCAAGCGCCCCCGGCAACCAGCGAGAATGCCCAATGAACGGACTCTTCATCACCCTGGAAGGGCCCGAAGGCGCGGGCAAGAGCACCAACCGCGAGTATCTCGCCGGGCGTCTGCGCGCGCGCGGGCTGGACGTCGTGCTGACGCGCGAGCCGGGCGGGACGCCGCTGGCCGAGCGCATTCGCGAGCTGCTGCTGACCCCGGCCGACGAAGCCATGGCCGTGGATACCGAACTGTTGCTGGTCTTCGCCGCCCGCGCCCAGCATCTGGCGCAGGTCATCCGGCCGGCGCTGGCGCGCGGCGCGGTGGTGCTCTGCGATCGTTTCACCGATGCCACCTATGCCTACCAGGGCGGTGGCCGCGGCCTCTCGCTGGAGCGGATCGCGCAACTGGAAACCTTCGTCCAGGGCGACCTGCGCCCGGACCTGACGCTGATCTTCGACCTGCCGGTGGACGTGGGACTGGCCCGCGCAGCGGCGCGGGGCCGGCTGGATCGATTCGAGCAGGAGGGCATGCGCTTCTTCGAGGCCGTCCGCCGCGCCTATCTGGAGCGTGCCCAGGCTGCACCGGCGCGCTACCGCATCCTCGATGCCGGCCAGCCGCTGGCGGCGGTGCAGCAGGATATCGAGGCGCTGATCCCGGAATTGCTGGAGCGCCTGCATGGCTGACGTCCTCCCCTGGCAGGCCGATCTCTGGCAACAGCTGGCGGGCCGTCAGCAGCATGCACACGCCTATTTGCTGCACGGCCCCGGCGGGATCGGCAAGCGCCTGCTGGCCGAGCAGCTGATGGCGCTGCTGTTGTGCCAGCGGCCGTCGGGCAACGCCGCCTGCGGACAGTGCAAGGCGTGCCAACTGCTGGCAGCGCAGACGCACCCGGACCATTACGTTCTCGAACCCGAGGAGGCGGACAAGGCCATCCGGGTCGACCAGGTTCGCGACCTGGTCGGCTTCGTCACCCAGACCGCCCAACTGGGCGGGCGCAAGGTGGTGCTGCTGGAGCCGGCCGAGGCGATGAACCTGAATGCCGCCAATGCGCTGCTGAAGAGCCTCGAAGAGCCTTCCGGTGATACCGTGCTGCTGCTCATCAGCCACCAGCCCAGCCGCCTGCTGCCGACCATCAAGAGCCGCTGCGTGCAGCAGGCCTGTCCGCTACCGGGGCGCCAGCAGAGTCTCGACTGGCTCGCCGGGCAATTGCCGGAAGTTGCAGCGGAGTTGCGCGAACAACTGCTGACCCTGGCCGCAGGCTCGCCGCTGGCTGCGTTGAAGCTGCACGAGCAGAAGGTGCTGGAGCTGCGCGCGCTGGTGGTCGAAGGGGTGAAGAAACTGCACAAACAGCAGCAGTCGCCCAGCCAGTTGGCCGAGGGCTGGAATGCCCTGCCGCTGATCCTGCTGTTCGACTGGTTCTGCGAATGGGCGCATCTGATCCTGCGCTACCAGATGACCTCCGACGAAGCGGCGCTCGGCGCCGCGGACATGCAGAAGGTGGTGCAGTATCTGGCACAGAAAGCGCCACGGCACAAGGTCCTGGGCATGCAGGACTGGCTGCTCGAACAGCGGCAGAAAGTGCTGGGCAAGGCCAACCTCAACCGTGTCTTGCTTCTCGAAGCGCTGCTGGTGCAGTGGGCAAGCCTGCCCGGTAAGGGCTAGAATCGAGCAGACTTTTCGCTAGGAACACCGCATGAGCCTGCCAGCAAACCTCGGTCCGCGTAACGGCATCCTGTCCCTGACCATCAAGGACAAGTCGGTGCTCTATGCGGCGTTCATGCCCTTCATCAAGCACGGCGGGTTGTTCATTCCGACCAACAAGAGCTACAAGCTGGGCGACGAAGTGTTCATGCTGCTCAACCTGATGGACGAGCCGGAAAAGATCCCCGTCGCCGGCAAGGTGGTCTGGATCACGCCGAAGGGCGCCCAGGGCAGCCGCGCCGCCGGCATCGGCGTGCAGTTCAACGAAGGCGACAACACGGCGCGCAACAAGATCGAGACGTACCTGGCCGGTGCGCTGAAATCGGACCGGCCGACCCATACGATGTAGGCCGGCGGCCCGTTACGCGCCGTTGCGATTATCAGGTTCCTGCCTTTTGCTCTACAATCGCCCCTTTTTCGCGATGGCGAGTAGCAGCCCTCCATGTTGGTAGATTCCCACTGTCACCTCGACCGACTCGACCTGACGGCCCATGACGGCTCGCTCGATGCGGCGCTCGATGCGGCCCGGATGCGGGGGGTGGGGCATTTCCTGTGCATCGGCGTCAGCGCCGACAACGCCGCCGCGGTCAAGTCGCTGAGCGAGCGCTATGCCGATGTCGATTGCTCGATCGGCGTGCATCCGCTGGACCTGGAGCCGACCAGCCAGCCGGCGCTGGACTGGCTGCTGGCCGAATTGCAGCATCCCCATGCCGTGGCCATCGGCGAGACCGGGCTGGACTACCATTACGAGCCCGAGGCGGCGCAGCTGCAGCAGCAATCCTTCCGCCTGCATCTGGAGGCGGCCCGCCTGACGGCCAAACCGGTGATCGTCCATACCCGTGCGGCGCGCAGCGACACGCTGGCATTGCTGCGCGAGGCGGCTTTGCCGCAAGCCGGTGTGCTGCATTGCTTCACCGAAGACTGGGACATGGCCAGGGCCGCGCTCGATCTCGGCTTTTACATCTCCTTCTCCGGCATCGTGACCTTTCGCAATGCCGACGCCTTGCGCGAGGTCGCCCGCCAGGTTCCGGCCGACCGTCTGCTGGTCGAGACCGACTCGCCCTACCTGGCGCCGATCCCGTACCGTGGCAAGGCGAACCTTCCGCAATACGTGCGCGAAGTGGCCGAGTTCCTCGCCGATCTGCGCGGCGTCGCCCTCGAGGAACTGGCCGAGCAGACGACCGGCAACTTCAAGCGGTTGTTCCCATTGGCGAGAGTGGCCGGCTGATCGCTCCTGGCCCGCTCGGCAGGTGGTGTCGATGATTTGCCGGGCATGATCCGGGCCGGAGCGCACCGATTGTCCATCCCACGTGTTCAGGCACGTGGTCTTACCCCGTCGCATAGACCTGCAAGGTGATGTAATGACCCGCGACACGCTGCACACCGGCCCGCTCCAGCGTGGCCTGAAGAACCGCCATATCCAGTTGATCGCCCTGGGTGGCGCCATCGGCACCGGTCTGTTCCTGGGTTCGGCCGGGGTGCTGAAAAGCGCCGGGCCCTCGATGATCCTCGGCTATGCCATCGGTGGCTTCATCGCCTTCCTGATCATGCGCCAGCTCGGCGAGATGATCGTCGAGGAGCCGGTCGCCGGTTCCTTCAGCCACTTCGCACACCAGTACTGGGGCAGCTATGCGGGCTTCCTGTCGGGCTGGAACTACTGGGTGCTCTACGTGCTGGTGGGCATGGCCGAGCTGACCGCGGTCGGCAAGTACGTGCAGTTCTGGTGGCCGGAGATTCCCACCTGGGCCACGGCGGCGGCGTTCTTCGTGCTCATCAACCTGATCAACCTCAGCAATGTGAAGGCCTTCGGTGAAACCGAGTTCTGGTTCGCCATCATCAAGGTGGCGGCCATCATCGGCATGATCCTGCTGGGGTTGTTCCTGCTGTTCAGCGGCCATGGAGGCGAACAGGCGAGCATCAGCAACCTATGGAGCCACGGCGGTTTCTTCCCCAACGGCTTCAGCGGGATGGTGATGGCGCTGGCGATCATCATGTTCTCGTTCGGCGGCCTGGAGCTGGTCGGCATCACGGCGGCGGAAGCGGCCGATCCGAAGACGGTGATTCCAAGGGCGATCAACCAGGTGGTCTACCGCATCCTGATCTTCTACATCGGCGCGCTGACCGTGCTGCTGGCGCTCTACCCGTGGGATGCGCTGTTGCAGACCCTGGGTGCGGCCGGCGACCCCTACAGCGGAAGCCCCTTCGTGCAGATATTCTCGCTGATCGGCAGCGATACGGCGGCGCACCTGCTCAACTTCGTCGTCCTCACCGCGGCGTTGTCGGTGTACAACAGCGGCGTGTATTGCAACAGCCGCATGCTCTACGGCCTGGCCGAGCAGGGCGACGCGCCGCGCGGGCTGATGAAGGTGAACCGCCGCGGTGTGCCGGTGCTGGCCATCGGCGTGTCGGCGCTGGTGACGCTGCTGTGTGTGGTGGTGAACTACCTGCTGCCGCGTGACGCGCTGGAGCTGCTGATGTCGCTGGTGGTGGCGGCGCTGGTGATCAACTGGGCGATGATCAGCCTGGCCCACCTGAAGTTCCGCAGGGCGATGCAGCGCCAGGGCGTGGAGCCGAGCTTCAAGGCGTTCTGGTTTCCCTTGAGCAACTACCTGTGCCTGGCCTTCGTGACCGGGATCCTGGTCATCATGCTGTGGATTCCCGGTATTCGCATGTCGGTGTTTGCCATTCCGCTCTGGATCGGATTCCTCTGGCTTTGCTTCCGTCTGCGCCAGGCACGCCTGGTGGCACGTACGGCATAGGCCGAGCAGTGGAGCGTGGCGTAAAAAAGGTTCATCGCGCTTTCTTGGGGAAGCAAGGATTGACACCGGACTGGCAAGTTTGGGTGTGTTGCTGCCATTTGGTTTGGGCTTGCGCCTTGGTGATCAGGGCGCTTACCGAGTGTGCTGACACTTCTGGTTTCGGCCCCTCGGCCGAGTCACTTGACTCGCTTCGCTCGCCCTTCGGGCCAGCCTGCGGCTGTTACTCCGCTACGCTCCGTATCTCGTTGCTTGCCGAGAACGTAACCAAAGAAGAAGGGCACCCGACATCCGGGTCTGTCCGCTGCGCGCCCAGACTTCCCTCCTTCCGGTGCCGCTCCGGGGGCCGTCACGATGGGACGTCCCTACCTCGGCGGCCCCGTCCATCGTTCCTCGCTCGGCGTCCTGCCTCGCGTCCCCCTGCACGACACCTCCACTCGGCCTTCTGACGGGGGAATGGAGTCCGAGCCGCCTGAAAGGTCGTTGATGTTTGCTTTGAGCTTTTTTTTGCACGAACCATCAGGCGACGCTCAACGCCCCTTCAGGAGGGTGAGCGGAATCGTTGCGTAGGGGGTTGAGCGGCATGGACGCCGCGAGAGACGCGAAGGGACAGGGACGTCCCTTCGCGGCGTGCCCCTGGAGCGGCGATGGAGCGAACGGACCCGGAGCGAAGCGCAGGGCCGTATGCAGGGGCAAGACTTTTTGGTTCCTTTTGGGGCGACTGCCAAAAGGAACTCGCCCAGCGGGGCGAAACCAAGCATTCAAGCAGCTCGATAAACGCCAGTGAAAGCAAAACTTTCATTCAGCACACCCAATCTTGCCTGTCCGGTGTCAAGCAGCCTGTCCCCATGAAATGCGAAGAACCTAAAAAAAACCCGGTTTCCAGGGAAGCCGGGCCAAGACCATTAGGAGTATGAAATCGCAATCCTCGCGACCTCATCTGACAGGCAGTGGGGGGATTGCCTAGCCAGTTACTCAAGTATTAGCCCGATCAGAGGGCTTTGCAGGCCGGATTTCCGTGCTTTTTAAACGCATTTGGAATACATCCGGCCGTGGCTGATTGCTTCAGTGGCCAGTGACGGCACGAAGCACGCCAAGGGTTTCATCGATTACCCGCGCCTCGGTATAGAAATGCGGCGAGAAGCGGATACCGCCGCCGCGCAAGGCGCAGACCACCTGTTGCGCCTTGAGTCGCTCGAACAGCTCGGTGTTGTCCCAGCCGGCGAGGCGAAAGGTGAGAATGCCGGAGCGCCGCCCGTGCTCGGCCGGCGAAAGTATCTCGACGCCGTTCAGCCCGCCAAGCCCCTGGCACAACCAGTCGATGCGCTCGGCCAGGGCCGCGGCGACCCGTTGCATGCCCACCTCCTCCAGCAGCGAAAGGCTGGCCTCCAGCGCCATGGCGCCCAGCAGGTTGGGGCTGCCGCACTCGAAGCGTCTAGCGCTACGTGCCGGCTCCCAGTCGATGCGGTCATAGTCGCCGGCGTGCTCCAGCATGTGCCAGCCATATTCGTGCAACTTCAACTGCTCACGCAGATCGCTGCGGCAGTAGAAGACGCCGAGTCCTTCCGGACCGAGCATCCATTTATGGCCATCGGCCATGGCGAAGGCGCAGCGGTTCTGCTGGACGTCGAAAGGCAGGGCGCCCAGTTGCTGGATCGCATCGATGCACAGGAGGACACCGCGTCGCTCGCAGCCTTCGCCCAGGCGGGCAAGGTCCAGGCGCATGCCGCTGGCGTATTGCACGGCGCTGATCGCCATCAGCCGCACCCGCGGGCCACACGCCGCCAGGAGATCGCCCTCGGGGTCGGCGCCCTTGAGGCCGACCTGGATGACCTCGACACCGAGTGGTCGCAACGCCTCCCAGACGACTCGATTGGACGGAAACTCTTCGTCGCTGATGACGATCTGGTCGCCGCTTTTCCAGTCCAGGCCGAAGGCGACGAAGGACAGCGCTTCCGAGGTGTTCTTCACCAGTGCGACGTCGGCGCTGGTCGGCGCATTGAGCAGGCGGGCCAGCCGCTGGCGCAGGCTGCGCTCCACCGTCAGCCATTGCGGATAGTCGCGTGCGCCGATGCTGACGTTCTGCTCGGCGAAAGCGCTGACCGCTCTGGCCGCTCGGCGGGGCCAGGGCGCGACGGCAGCATGGTTCAGGTATCGCAAACCGACTATTTGGGGAAATTCGTCATTTATTTGAATCATGAGTGGATGTTCCGTGCATTTCATGACCGGTTGGGCATAATGTCTGCCTCGATTTTTCACCCAAGCAGCCTCTTATGCAGAATGAACCTCGTAAGGTCCGCGAATTTCGTCGCCGCGAACAGGAAATCCTCGATACCGCGTTGCAGCTCTTTCTCGAACAGGGTGAAGACAGCGTCACCGTCGAGATGATTGCCGATGCGGTAGGCATCGGCAAAGGCACCATCTACAAGCACTTCAAGTCGAAGGCCGAGATCTATCTGCGGCTGATGCTCGATTACGAACGTGACTTGAACCAGTTGTTGCATTCTCCCGACGTGGATCGTGACAAGGAAGCCTTGTCGCGGGCCTATTTCGAGTTTCGCATGCGCGATCCGCAGCGCTACCGGTTGTTCGACCGCCTCGAGGAAAAAGTGGTCAAGGGCAACCAGGTGCCGGAGATGGTCGAGCAGCTGCACAAGATTCGCGCCTCCAACTTCGAGCACCTCACCCAGTTGATCAAGGGCCGTATCGCCGAGGGCAAGCTGGAAGATGTGCCACCGTACTTCCACTATTGCGCCGCCTGGGCCCTGGTGCACGGCGCGGTGGCGCTGTATCACTCGCCGTTCTGGAGCAATGTGCTGGAGGATCAGGAAGGCTTCTTCCAGTTCCTGATGGATATCGGCGTGCGCATGGGCAACAAGCGCAAGCGCGATTGAGGCGGGCGGGACCCCATGCGCTGCATCGTCGAACGCTACGGGATAGGTCCTGGATTTTGCTCGTGAATGGAATCGAACCTGGCGTGGATGCTGCATCGTGCGCTCGTTCGCCGGTTTTTCGTCACCGGTCTGGGAGATACACGATGCGTTTTCTGTTCGGGGCGCCTTGGTTGCTGGCGGTGCTGGTGCTGAGCGGTTGCATGAAGGTCAGTGACATGGCCGAAGGGACTCGCTATCACCTTCGCGATGCCGGCATTCTCGATTACAGCGACACCCGCCGCTCCAGCTCGTGGCGGCTGCAGCCGGACTCCTTCATCTATATTGCCCAGGGGCATTTCGTGCCGCCGGGCGAGGTCTATCCACGTCCGAACGTCGTGGCGGAGGAGGCTTTCAACGGCTTCGTCGAGTACTTCCCCATGGTCAGGCGTGCGCGCGAGCCGATGGGCCTGGAAGAGGCGCTGGCCCAGGCGTCGGCCGTCGGGGCTCATTACCTGCTCTACACTCGATTTGCGGCCGCGGATGATCGTATTGGCAGCTTCGACGAGTTGAATGAGCAGCGCGCACTCGATCGGCTTGGCGTCGATACGGGGGTGATCCAGCTTATGCTGGTGGAAACGGGCACGCGCTACCTGGTCGATACTGCTCGTATCCGCAGTCGCGGCGGGCTTGTCGGCCTGTACGATGCCAGGCCCGAGGAGTTGCTGAGGCCGCCGCTGCAGGATTATGCGCGCCGGCTGCTGGGACTGTCGCGCTGAGCGGCGAGGCACTGGCGGATCGCGTGAGCGTTGCCGGATAGATCGAGGGCGAGCGAATGAGCGATGCAGGCAAGGCGGGGGATTTGTTGGCACAGATCCCCAGAGGCGAGAAGAAAGGGTTGCCGCCGGTGCACCTGTGGAACCCGCCGTTCTGCGGCGATCTGGACATGCGCATCGCGCGTGATGGTACCTGGTACTACCAGGGCACGCCGATCGGCCGGCCTGCCATGGTCCGCTTGTTTGCCTCGGTGCTGCGTCGCGATGGCGACGATTATTTTCTGGTTACCCCGGTGGAGAAGGTGGGCATCCAGGTCGAGGATGCGCCCTTCGTGGCGATACACCTGGAGGTGAGCGGGCAGGGCGAGGAGCAGTCGCTGCGCTTCGTCACCAACGTCGAGGACGAGGTGGCGGCCGGCGGCGAGCACCCGCTGCGTGTCGAGTTCGACCCGCAGACCCGGGAGCCGGCACCCTACGTGCATGTGCGCGCCAATCTCGAGGCGCTGATCCATCGCAATCTGTTCTACCAACTGGTGGAGCTGGCGGTGCCGCGCCGGATCGATGGCGAGGAATGGCTGGGCGTCTGGAGCGGTGGCGAGTTCTTCCCCATCGGCCAGGCCGAGTGACGGCCCGGTTTCGTTTGCACGCCAGATGAAAAAGGCTCCCGAAGGAGCCTTTTTTCGTTTTACATGTTGGGGTAGTTCGGCCCGCCGGTGCCTTCCGGCGCCACCCAGGTGATGTTCTGCGCCGGGTCCTTGATGTCGCAGGTCTTGCAGTGCACGCAGTTCTGCGCATTGATCTGGAAGCGCTTGCTGCCGTCGTCGTTGCTCACGACCTCGTAGACGCCGGCCGGGCAGTAGCGTTGCGCGGGCTCGTCGTACAGCGGCAGGTTCTTCTCGATCGGGATGCTCGGGTCGGTCAGCTTCAGGTGGACCGGCTGGTCCTCTTCATGGTTGGTGTTGGAGAGGAAGACCGAGCTGAGCTTGTCGAAGCTGAGCTTGCCGTCGGGTTTGGGATAGTCGATCTTCTTCGCTTCGGCGGCGGTCTTCAGGCAGGCATGATCCGGCTTGGTGTCGTGCAGCGTGAGGGGGATCTTGCCGCCGAAGATGTTCTGGTCGATGAAGTTGAACGCGCCACCCATGACCGCGCCCCACTTGTGGATCGCCGCGCCGAAGTTGCGGCTCTTGTACAGCTCGTCGTACAGCCAGCTGTTCTTGAAGCCTTCCTCGTAGGCCGTCAATTCGTCGCCACCCTCGCGTCCGGCGAACAGTGCATCGGCCACCGCCTCGGCCGCCAGCATGCCGGACTTCATGGCCGTGTGGCTGCCCTTGATCTTGGCGAAGTTCAGCGTGCCGGCGTCGCAGCCGATCAGCGCGCCGCCCTTGAAGACCATCTTCGGCAGCGAGTTCAGGCCGCCCTTGGAGATGGCACGCGCGCCGTAGGAAACACGCTTGCCGCCTTCGAGGTACTGGCGGATCACCGGATGGTGCTTGTAGCGCTGGAACTCGTCGAACGGCGACAGGTGCGGGTTGCTGTAGGACAGGTCGACGATCAGGCCCACCACGACCTGGTTGTTCTCCAGGTGATAGAGGAAGGAACCGCCGGTGTTCTCGTCGTCCAGCGGCCAGCCCGCGGTATGCACCACCAGGCCCTGCTCGTGCTTGGCCGGATCGATGTCCCAGAGCTCCTTGATGCCGATGCCGTAGTGCTGCGGATCGACATTGGCGTTGAGCTGGAAGCGGTTGATCAGTTGCTTGCCGATGTGCCCGCGACAGCCTTCGGCGAACAGGGTGTACTTGGCCCGCAGTTCCATGCCCGGGGTGTACATGCCTTCCTTCGGATTGCCTTCGCGATCGACGCCGAGATCACCGGTGACGATGCCGCGCACCACGCCATTGTCGTCGATCAGCGCTTCCTGGGCGGCGAAGCCGGGGTAGATCTCGACACCGAGGTTCTCCGCCTGCTGGGCCAGCCAGCGGCACAGGTTGCCGAGGGAAATGATGTAGTTGCCTTCGTTGTGCATGGTCTTGGGGACCAGGGCATTGGGCAGTTTGCTGGCGGTGTCGGCGCTCTTGAGCAGGTAGATGTCGTCACGCTTGACCGGGGCGTTCAGCGGGGCACCGAGTTCCTTCCAATCGGGGAAGAGTTCGTTCAGTGCGCGCGGCTCGAAGACGGCGCCGGAAAGGATGTGGGCGCCTACTTCGGAACCTTTTTCGACGACGCATACGCTGATTTCCTGGCCGGCATCGGCGGCTTTCTGCTTCAGGCGGCAGGCTGCGGATAGGCCTGCGGGGCCGGCGCCGACGATAACGACGTCGAATTCCATGTATTCGCGTTCCATAGGCTTTCTCCTACTCAGGGCTTGGTTGTTATATAAGATGGAGGGCTATGGTCGTTCCCTGACCGAGCCGGGCCGGCGCATTATATATAGACGCTCGAGTCGGTCCAATACAAACGTTTGTTTGAATTTTCCGGAAGCCTGCTAGAATCGCCCAGCTGCCACTTTTATGACGGGTCATATGCGTTGTTGACCCCGTCTGCGGGGTGCAGTCAAGATACGGGCAGTTTGCGCTCGCCGAACAGGGCAGACGGTTGATCCAACCCAAAACCACGAGCAAGGCTCGGTTCGCCTCGGCGAAATTCTATTCACCGGAGAGTAACGAGGAATCCATGAAGGTTCTTGTAGCTGTCAAACGAGTGGTCGACTACAACGTCAAGGTTCGCGTCAAGGCGGACAACTCCGGCGTTGACCTCGCCAACGTCAAGATGTCGATGAACCCCTTCTGCGAAATCGCCGTGGAAGAAGCCGTGCGTCTGAAAGAGAAGGGCGTGGCGAGCGAAATCGTTGTCGTCTCCATCGGTCCGACCGCTGCCCAGGAGCAGTTGCGTACCGCGCTGGCGCTGGGCGCCGACCGCGCCGTGCTGGTCGAGTCCAGCGAGGAACTGAATTCCCTGGCCGTGGCCAAGCTGCTCAAGGCGGTGGTCGACAAGGAGCAGCCGCAGCTGGTGATCCTCGGCAAGCAGGCCATCGACAGCGACAACAACCAGACCGGACAGATGCTCGGCGCCTTGACCGGCTACGCCCAGGGCACCTTCGCCTCCAAGGTCGAAGTGGCCGGCGACAAGGTCAACGTCACCCGTGAGATCGACGGCGGCCTGCAGACCGTCGCGCTCAACCTGCCGGCGATCGTCACCACCGACCTGCGCCTGAACGAGCCGCGCTACGCGTCGCTGCCGAACATCATGAAGGCCAAGAAGAAGCCGCTGGAAGTGCTGACGCCGGATGCGCTGGGCGTCGCCACCGCCTCCACCGTGAAGACCCTGAAAGTCGAAGCCCCGGCTGCGCGCAGCGCCGGCATCAAGGTCAAGTCCGTGGAAGAACTGGTCGAGAAACTGAAGAACGAGGCGAAGGTAATCTAAATGACTATCCTGGTTATCGCTGAACACAACAATGCCGTCCTCGCGGCCGCGACCCTGAATACCGTTGCCGCTGCTGCCAAGATCGGTGGTGACATCCACGTGCTGGTGGCCGGCAGCGGTTGCGGCGCCATCGGCGAAGCGGCTGCCAAGATCGAAGGCGTGGCCAAGGTGCTGGTCGCCGACGACGCGGCCTACGCCAACCAGCTGCCCGAGAACGTCGCGCCGCTGATCGCGGGCCTGGCAGGTAACTACAGCCACGTGCTGGCCGCTGCCACCACCAATGGCAAGAACTTCCTGCCGCGCGTCGCTGCGCTGCTGGATGTCGACCAGATCTCCGAGATCATCTCGGTCGAAAGCCCGGATACCTTCAAGCGCCCGATCTACGCCGGCAACGCCATTGCCACCGTGCAGTCCAGCGCGCCGATCAAGGTCATCACCGTGCGTTCGACTGGTTTCGATGCGGTCAACGGCGAAGGTGGCTCGGCCAGCGTCGAGCAGATCGCCGGTACCGGCGATGCCGGCAAGTCGGCCTTCGTCGGCGAAGAGCTGGCCAAGTCCGATCGTCCCGAGCTGACCGCTGCCAAGATTGTCGTGTCCGGCGGCCGCGGCATGCAGAACGGCGAGAACTTCAAGCACCTGTACTCGCTGGCCGACAAGCTCGGTGCTGCCGTGGGTGCCTCGCGCGCCGCGGTCGATGCCGGCTTCGTGCCGAACGACATGCAGGTCGGCCAGACCGGCAAGATCGTCGCGCCGCAGCTGTACATCGCCGTCGGCATCTCCGGTGCCATCCAGCACCTGGCGGGCATGAAGGACTCCAAGGTGATCGTCGCGATCAACAAGGACGAGGAGGCGCCGATCTTCCAGGTGGCCGACTACGGCCTGGTGGGCGATCTGTTCGAGATCGTGCCGGAGCTGGAAAAGCTCGTCTGAGCCTGACTGGCCATCGAAGAAACCCGCTCATGCAGCGGGTTTTTTATTTCACCATGACTCCAGCCGTAGGTTGGGTTGAGGAGCGCAGCGACGAAGCCCAACCAACAGGTTCGTGCCGATCCCCGTTGGGCTTCGCTGCGCTCAGCGCCAACCTACCGGCGTACGCCCGATTGCCCGAACATCGGGCTTTCGCACGCAAAATCCGGGGCAAACACTACCAACAAAATCCTGCAACACGTAACGGGGAAATAGCCTTTTTCCTGGGCGCTCGGCCGTCCTGCCAGTGATAAGATCGGCGTGCCCGAGTCCGGCACCTCATCGTTGCGCAATAAGGGGACCTCCATGCGTTTTGCCTTCCCGCTGAAATCGGCCTTGGTCGCCCTGCTGCTGGCGACGCCTATCCTGGCCACGGCCGCGGGAAAGTGCGATCGGCTGGTAGCCACCGGTGCGGCGGACAATCCGCCGTTTCTCTGGCGTGACCCGCAGAATCCCGCGCGGCTGATCGGTGCCAATGCCGATCTGCTCGGGCAGATCGCCGATGCGCTCGGCCTCAAGCTGGATCTGCTCTACACCGGTGATGCGGCCAAGGCGCTCGACGAGGTGCGTAGCGGTCGCGTCGACGTGCTGGCCGATGCGACCCTGTCGCTGCGACGGCTCGAGGAGATGGATTTCATTCATCCGGGCATCGTGCAATTACAGACGGTGGCCTGGGTGCGCAATGAGCCGGGGTTCTTCTATTCCAGCCGCGAGGACCTGCGCGGCCGCGCCGGTAGCGTCGTTGCAACCAGCCGCTTCGGCAGCGAGTTCGACGCCTTCGCGAAGGCCAACCTGCAGTTGCGGCAGGTCGCCGATGTCAACCAAGGTCTGCAGACGCTCATCGCCGGCGGCAGCGACTACCTGCTGCACGAGCGCTACAGCATGATCGCTGCGGCCGATACCCAGGGGACGCTGGGCCGGATCCAGCGTCTCGAGCCGCCGCTCATGAGCCGCGACATGCATCTGGCCATCTCCCATGATTCGGCCTGCAACGACCCGTGGCTGCGCGGACAACTGGCGCGGAAAATGACAGAATTGCGCGCCGCCGGCGTTCCGCAGCAACTGGTGGCGCACAATCTGACGGTCTGGAAAAACCAGCAGTCGGCACCGACAGGCACTCTGAAAAAGTAGGTTCAGCGTTTTGAAACGACTTCTCCCTGGCGTCCTGGCCGCCTTGTCGATGGTAGGCGGGTGCGCCAACGATCCCGCCCCCGTCGAGCAGCTGCGGCTGACCGAGCAGGCGCTGGTCCAGGCGCGTGCCATGGGGCCCGAAGCGCCTGCCGAGTTGCTGCAGGCCGAGGACAAGCTGCGCGCAGCGCAAGCGGCCATGGCCGTCGAAGACCATCGTGAAGCCCGCATGCTGGCCGAGCAGGCGGAGCTGGATGCGCGCCTGGCCGAGGTGCGATTGCTGAACGACAGGCGTCAGGCGCAGATCGACGATCTCACGCGGCGTATCGAGCGGCTGCGTCAGCAGTTGGGAGAAGCGCGGTGAGAAGTCGATTCGCGGTAGCCATGATTGCACTGGCATTGGCTGGCTGTTCCACGCAGGAGACCGAGCGGCAGCTCAGTGCGGCCGCGGCCACGCTGCACAGCGTCCAGCTGGACGCTGCGGCCCAGCGTAGTGCGCCCAAGGATCTGCAGCGCGCGGCGGAAACCCTGCAGCGTGCCGAGCGTTTCGCGGACTACTGGGGCGGCGCGGCCGACGCCCGGCATTACGCCTACCTGAGCCAGCGCTACAGCGAGATCGCCCGGCAGCAGGGCATGCTGTTGCAGCATCAGGAGCAGGTCGTGCGTCTGGAAATGGAGCGCGACCGCCTGCGGAGCATGTTGCAGGACGCCCGGTTGATGACGGCCGAACAGCAGGGCCGTTGGCTGGAGGACCAGATGATGAGCCTGGCAGCCAGCGAAACCGACCGCGGGCTGGTGATGACCCTGGGCGATGTGCTGTTCCGGGCCGGCAGCGCCGAGCTGGGCAATACGGCCAACCGTACGCTGCTCAAACTGGCGCATTTCCTTCAGCTCAACCCGCAACGCAAGGTGCGCATCGAGGGCTATAGCGACAGCAGCGGCGATGCACAGGAAAACCTGATGCTCTCGCAGGCGCGTGCCCGGACGGTGGCCGACCTGCTGGTGGATCTGGGCATCGAGCCGGCCCGCGTCGAGGCCCGCGGCTATGGCGATCGTTTTCCCATCGCGGAGAACGCTTCGGCGCACGGTCGCGCGCAGAACCGGCGGGTCGAAATCCTGTTCTCCGATGCCGAAGGCGGTTTCGCGCCCGAGCGCTGAGCTGTCGTGGCCGCAGCGCTGCGGCCGACTGTTTCGCCCAGACATCGCGTAACTGTATTGGTCGCATCTCCCGTTCATGCGCTACTGTTACGGTTCAGTTGGCGGGAGACCGGCGAAATGACCAATCTGTTGCTCTATCAGCGTATCGCTCAGCAGCTCGCCGAGGATATCCGGCGTGGCGTCTATCGCCCCGGCGAACGCGTGCCTTCGGTGCGCAAGATGAGCCGGCAGCTGAGCGTCAGCCATGCCACGGTCTTGCAGGCCTACGCCAACCTCGAAGACCAGGGGATGATCCGCGCGCGCCCTCAGTCCGGTTTCTACGTGCACCAGACGCCGGTGCTCACCGCGCCGACGCCGGATATCGCCCGGGTCGAGCGGCCGACCCTGGTCACCCGCAGCAGCATCATCAACCAAGTGCTCAGCGAGTCCCGCCGCGAGGGCCTGATCCCGCTGGGCGCGGCCGTGCCCCATGTGGACTACCTGCCGGTGCGCGCATTGCACCAGCAACTGGCCAAGGTCACCCGCTTCCACAGCCCACGAGCCTTCAGCTACATGTTCAGCCCCGGCTACGAGCCGCTGCGCCGCCAGGTGGCGATCCGCATGCGCGATGCCGGGGTGGTGGTCGATCCCGCCGAAATCGTCATCACCCACGGCTGCGTCGATGCGTTGCAGATGGCGTTGCGGGTGCTGACCAGGCCGGGCGATCTGATCGCCGCCGAGTCGCCGACCTACTATGGCCTGCTGCAACTGGCCGACCTGCTGGGGCTGAAGGTGATCGAGATCCCCAGCGACCCGGATACCGGCATGAGCCTGGAGGCGCTGCAGCTGGCCGCCAGCCAGTGGCCGATCAAGGCACTGGTGCTGACCGCGCGCCTGAGCAACCCGCTGGGTGTGAGCATGCCGGACCATCGGCAACGCCAGTTGCTGAGTCTGGCGGCCCGGTTCGACATCCGGATCGTCGAGGACGATATCTACGGCGAGCTGATGTTCGAGCCGGGGCTGTACAAGGCGCTCAAGTCGAACGACCAGGATGGGCGGGTGATCTACTGCTCCAGCTTCTCCAAGACGCTGTCGCCCGGCGTGCGGATCGGCTGGATCATCGCCGGGCGCCATCAGCCGGAGATCGAGCGGTTGCAGACGTTCAGCACGCACTCGGCCTGCAGCGTGACGCAGATGGGCGTGGCCGCCTATCTGGAAAACGGCGGCTACGACCGCCATCTGCGCTACATCCGCCAGGAATACCGGAAGAACCTCAGTGCCTTCCAGCTGGCGGTGCAGCGCTATTTCCCGGAAGGCACGCAGATGACCCGGCCCAAGGGCAACTTCATCCTCTGGGTCAGCCTGCCGGTGCGGGTCAACACCAAGGACCTGCAGGTGCGCGCGCTGGAGCAGGGCATCAGCATCGCGCCGGGACTGATCTTCAGCAACACCGAGCAGTTCAACCACTGCATCCGGATCAACTGCGGGCTGCCGTGGAACCACGAGACGGAGCGGGCGTTGCGTACGCTCGGCCAGCTGGCTTCGGCGCTGTGCCGGGAGGCGCAGTAACCCGCGGGCCGGCCTGTGCCCAGCGGGTGTGCTAGCGGCTTCGGTCGTCCGTTTCGTCCTGCGCCAGCAAGGCCTGTAGCGCCTCTGCCGGCAGCGGCTGGCACATGTGGAAGCCCTGGACTTCGGTGCAGCCATCGTCGGTCAGCAGACGCAGCTGCTCTTCGGTCTCCACGCCTTCGGCGGTGACCTGCATCTGCAAGCCTCGGCCCAGTTCGATCAGTGCGCGCACGATCGAGTGATCCTCGATTGACTGTTCGATGCCGGCCACGAAGCTGTTGTCGATCTTGATCACGTCGAACGGGTAGTTGCGCAGGTTGGTCAGCGACGAATAGCCGGTGCCGAAATCGTCCATGGCCAAGCGCACGCCGAGTGCCTTGATGCGGTTGAGCAGCTCCAGCGTGCCGCGAGCCTCCTGCAGCAGCGCGCTCTCGGTGATTTCCAGTTCCAGCCGTTCGCCTGGCAGGCCGCTTTCCCGCAGTGCCCGGGTGATTTCCTCGAGCAGCTTGTCGTCGTGCAGCTGCAGTGGCGAGAGATTGACGGAAACCACCGTCTGCCCAGGCCATTGGGCTGCCTGCCGACAGGCCTGGTGCAGCACCCAGCGCCCCAGGGGAATGATCAGCCCGCTGTCCTCGGCCAGCGGTATGAAGGCCTCGGGAAGCAGCATGCCACGCTCGGGGTGCGGCCAGCGCAGCAGCGCTTCGGCGCCGTTGATCCGCATGTCCTGGCTCAGGTAGCGGGGCTGGTAGTGGACTTCCAGTTTCTGCTCGGCGAGCGCGAGGCGCAGTTCTTCTTCGCGGCGCAGGCGTTCATGCAGGCGTTGGTCCATCTCGTGGCCGTATGCGCGCCAGGTGCCGCGGCCGGAATCCTTGGCCTGGTAGAGCGCGATGTCGGCACAGCGCAGCAGTTCGTTGGCATGGGTGGCGTCGGCTGGCGCCAGGGCGACACCGATGCTGGCGCCGATGCTTATCCGGTGCTCCTCGTAGATGAAGGGCGCGCTGATCGCCTCGATGATCCGGCTGCACAGCCTGTCGATGTCGGTGTCGTCGCTCATCCGGTGGACCACGATGACGAATTCGTCGCCGCCCAGCCGGGCGACCAGGTCTCCCTCGCGGGTGCACTGGCGCAGGCGGCTCGCCACGCCGATCAGCACCTCATCGCCGGCGGCATGCCCGAGGGTATCGTTCACCGGCTTGAAGCGGTCCAGGTCGATGTAGAGCAGCGTCAGCGTCGAGGCGCTTCTGAGCGCTTCCAGGTTTCGCTCGAGATACTCGTGCAGGCGGCTGCGGTTCGGCAGGCCGGTCAGTGCATCGTGTTGCGACAGATATTGCACGCGGGCCTGGGCCTTGGTTTCTTCGGTGATGTCGCTGGCCGTCCCGCGATAGCCGAGCAGTTTGCCATCGTGCTCGATGGCGCGTGCGGCCAGACGGCAATAGCGCTCGCAGCCATCGGCGGCCCTGTAGCTGCAGCGCAGCGGCGCATCTTGCGGGGCCTGCAGCCAGTTCTGCAGGGCGGCGCTGTCGCTGATCAGCAGCTCGAGCAGCGGACGCCCCAGCCAGAGGCCCGGCTCGTGGCCGGTAATCTGCCGGAAGCGGCTCGACAGGAAGGTCAGCCGTGCCTGCTCGTCGCTTTCCCAGATCCAGTCGGAAGCCGCCTCGGCGACGTCGCGAAAACGTGCCTCGCTCGCCGCCAGCGCGCCCCGGCTGCTGGCCAGGCGCGCATAGCTGTCGTCCAGTAGTTGCAGCGTGCGCAAGGCCTGGCGAATCAGCAGCCAGGCGAGCAGGCCGAGGCCGAGTGCCACCGCCGCGAGGATCGGCAGCGTCACCCAGAGCAGCAGTTGCCCCGGCTGGGGAGCCGTCCAGGTGAAAGACAGGGGCGAACCGTCCTCCAGGGTATGCTGGATATGCGGGCCATCCCCGAGGCCGGCGGGATCGAGGCGCAGCTGGTCGATGGCATATTGCGTGCCGATTTCTTCCAGGCGTTCGGCATCGAGCAGATCGACGAACAGCAGGACGGATGCCGGGCCGTCGTCTGCTGCGATACCGGTGCCGCCGGGGGTCAGCTCCGCGGCCGCGACCAAGGCGGGCTGATCGTCGACCCAGAGCAGGGCGGAGACGCCCGCGTCGTCAGCCACGGCGGCATGGGCGCGTGCCAGCAGCTCCGGCAAGCCATGTTGCAGATACTGCTGGCTCTCGACCGGTTGCAGCTTCCCGCGCAGCACCGAATACAGGGTCTCGCCCGCCGGATTCACCACCAGGACGGCTTCGTAGCCGAAATCCCTGTAGAGCGACGGACCCAGGTTGGCCTGGACATAGGCCCAGTCGACGTCGACCTGGCCGTTGAGGTGCACATAGGCATCGCCCCAGAACGCGTAATCGACGATGGAGCGGTTCATCCAGTCGTGCTGCGCCTGTAGCGCCTTTCCCGCCAGGAAGTGGCTTTGTTCCAGGGCGTCGTGGTCGATCCGTCTGGCGATATGCACCACTGCGACGGCAGCGGCGGCGAGAGCGACCACCAAGAGCGCAACCATGCCGGGAAGAATGCGGCGAGCGAAAATTGCCTGCGCCTTGGGGCGTGCCTGGTCGTCGCCAGAAGAGGGGGTTTGCATGAGGAGAGTCCTTGCCAGAACAGCAATGATCGCGGCAATGGAGGCATAGCGCTACTACCGGCCGGCGAAAAAATCGCTCTCCGTCGGTCGCCAGGTCTGGCAGTACTGCCAAGGTCGGTTCAGCGGTCCTGTGCGTCCTTGGCGTCGGCCTCGGCATTGCGTTCGGCGATGCGCTTCTTCTGTTCCTCGGTGAGCGGTATCTTGCGCGCGGTGGAGCGCAGCATCAGCAGGCTGCCGACGATGGACCCCAGGGCCACGACCAGAATGAGCCAGAAATACCAGGGCATGCTTTTCTCCAGGCGGTTGTGAAGGCTGGCCGCGCGGCGCGGCGACTGCCTCACTTTACGTGGGCGTGAGCGACAGGTCGAATGCCACGCCCCCTGAATTTGGACCGGCCCGGCAAGCTTTCGTCGTCGGGCGTTTTTTCTGCGACAATGCGCGCCGAATTTTGCCGAGGAGCTGTCATGACCTGCCAAACCCCGATCATCGTCGCGCTCGATTTTCCTTCCCGCGATGCCGCGCTGGCGCTGGCACAGCGGCTCGATCCCAGGTTGTGCCGGGTCAAGGTCGGCAAGGAGCTGTTCACCCGCTGCGGTCCGGCGATAGTGGAGGCTCTGCAGGCCATGGGCTTCGAGGTGTTCCTCGACCTCAAGTTTCACGACATTCCCAACACCACGGCGATGGCGGTGAAGGCGGCGGCCGAGTTCGGTGTCTGGATGGTCAACGTGCACTGCTCCGGCGGCCTGCGGATGATGGCGGCATGCCGCGAGACGCTGGACAAGGCCGCCGGGCCTTCGCCGCTGCTGATCGGCGTCACCGTGCTGACCAGCATGGAGCAGGCCGACCTCGCCGGTATCGGCCTGGACATCACGCCGCAGGAGCAGGTCCTGCGCCTGGCCGGGCTGGCTGCGCAGGCAGGGCTCGACGGACTGGTCTGCTCGGCGCAGGAGGCCGTTTCGCTGAAGGCGCAGTTCCCGCAACTGCAACTGGTGACCCCGGGCATCCGTCCGGCCGGCAGCGCCGAGGACGATCAGCGGCGCATTCTCACGCCGGCACAAGCCATGGCGGCCGGCTCCGATTACCTGGTGATCGGCCGGCCGATCAGTCAGGCCTCCGATCCGGCGCAGGCGCTGGCGGCGGTGGTCGCCGAACTCGCCTGAGTCGATCCCGGTTGCGCCATCGGCCCGCCTGCCGTGGCGCTCAGCTCACCTTGAGGACCAGCTTGCCGAAGTTGCCGCCGGTGAACAGCTTCATCAGCGTCTCGGGAAAGGTCTGCAGGCCCTCGAGGATGTCTTCCTTGCTCTTGAGCTGGCCGCTGGCGAGCCATTCGGCCATGTCGCGCATCGCTTCGGGATAGCGTGACACATAATCGGTGACCACCATGCCCTCCATGCGTGCGCGGTTGACCAGCAACGACAGGTAGTTGGACGGGCCTCTGACGGCTTCCTTGTTGTTGTACTGGCTGATGGCGCCGCAGATCACCACGCGCGCGCCGACGTTGATGCGCGGCAGCACGGTATCCAGGATGTCGCCGCCGACGTTGTCGAAGTAGACGTCGATGCCTTTCGGACACTCGCGCTTGAGGCCGGCCGCGAGGTCTTCGTTCTTGTAGTCGATGGCCCCGTCGAAGCCCAGCTTCTCGGTAAGGAAGCGGCACTTGTCGGCACCGCCGGCGATGCCGACCACCCGGCACCCCTTGATCCGGGCTATCTGCCCGGCAACGCTGCCCACGGCCCCCGCCGCGCCGGAGATCACCACGGTTTCGCCGGCCTTGGGCTGGCCGACGGCGAGCAGGGCGAAATAGGCGGTCATGCCGGTCATGCCCAGGGCGGAGAGATAGCGCGGCAGCGGCGCCTGTTGCGGGTCGACCTTGTAGAAGCCTTTCGGCTCGCCGAGAAAATAGGCCTGCACGCCCAGCGCGCCGTTGACGTAGTCGCCCACGGCGAAACCCGGGTGTTGCGAGGCGATGACCTTGCCGACGCCCAGCGCACGCATCACTTCGCCGATGCCGACTGGCGGGATATAGGACTTGGCGTCGTTCATCCAGCCGCGCATGGCTGGATCGATTGACAGGTATTCGACCTGCACCAGGATCTGATTGGGGCCGGGTTCGCCCACCGGTGTCTCGACGAAGTCGAAGGTTTCCCGGGTCGGGGCGCCGACCGGGCGCTGCGCGAGCAGGAATTGCTGATTGAGCAGGGTCATGGAAGAAGCCTCGTCACTGGAGTGCTTTGGTTTAGCCCGTGCCAGCCGGTGCTGCAAGGTACGCCGCTCACTGGAATGCAAAGGCATCCAGCCTGGTGATATGACCGCTCCGGCAGTGAAAAGCCTGCGTGCGTAGCGGTATAAACCTGACCGGGAGGCCTTCTGTGGTCATTTCAAGAGCAGAAGACAAGATCGGATTCTTCGGGAACGACACTATGAACATGAAATTCTCCGGCCAGGTCGCCTTGGTTACCGGCGCCGCCGCCGGTATCGGTCGCGCCACTGCGCTGGCCTTTGCCGAGCAGGGACTCAAGGTCGTGCTGGCGGACGTCGATGAGAACGGCATCCAGGCGGGCGCCGCAGCCATCCGTGACGCGGGGGGCGAGGCGATTGCCGTGCGCTGCGACGTGACCCGCGACGAGCAGGTCAGGGCGCTGGTCGAGCAGACGCTGGCGCAGTACGGCCGGCTCGACTACGCCTTCAACAATGCCGGCATCGAGATCGAGCAGGGCCGGCTGGCCGAGGGCAGCGAGGCGGAGTTCGACGCGATCATGGGTGTCAACGTCAAGGGCGTCTGGTTGTGCATGAAGCACCAGTTGCCGGTGATGCTGGCCCAGGGTGGCGGCGCCATCGTCAACACCGCCTCGGTGGCAGGGCTCGGCGCGGCGCCGAAGATGAGCATCTATTCGGCCTCCAAGCATGCGGTGATCGGCCTGACCAAATCCGCGGCCATCGAATATGCCAAGAAGCGAATCCGGGTGAATGCGGTGTGCCCGGCGGTGATCGACACCGACATGTTCCGCCGCGCCTACGAGGCGGACCCGCGCAAGGCCGAGTTCGCCGCCGCGATGCATCCGGTCGGACGGGTGGGCACGGTGGAGGAGGTCGCTGCGGCGGTGCTCTATCTGTGCAGCGATGGTGCGGCTTTTACTACCGGCCATGCGTTGGCGGTGGATGGCGGGGCGACGGCTATCTAGGTTGTTGGTATTCGGGGGAGTGCTTTGGGTTATTGATACAGGGGCTGGCTTCTTTCACTGTTGCCGAGCCTTGGGTTCGGATTTCGTGCAACAGCCGATATTCGAGCGATCGGGCGTTCGCGGGTAGGTTGGCGCTGAGCGCAGCGAAGCCCAACAGGGGGCGGCATGAACCTGTTGGGCTTCGTCGCTGCGCTCCTCAGGCTGCGCGCCCCGACCCAACCTACGCTACGCGCCCCGCTCAGGCCCGCCTGCTAAGGATCACCAGCGTAAGCGCCCCCGCGATCAACCCCCAGAGCGCCGCCCCGATGCCGAACAGCGTCAGCCCGGAAGCGGTGACCATGAAGGTGATCAGCGCCGCCTCGCGCTCGTGCGGCTGCTGCATCGCCTGGGTCAGGCCGGAACCGATCGAGCCGAGCAGCGCCAGCGCCGCGATGGACAGCACCAGCGCCGCCGGAAAGGCCGCGAACAGCGCCGCCAGGGTGGCGCCGAAAATGCCGGCGATGCCGTAGAACACACCGCACCAGACGGCCGCGGTATAGCGCTTGTGTGGATCGGGATGCGCTTCAGGGCCGGCGCAGATCGCCATGGTGATCGCCGCCAGGTGGATGCCGTGCGAGCCGAAGGGCGCCAGCAGCAGCGAGGCGATGCCGGTGGTGGAGATCAGTGGCGAGGCTGGCACCTGATAGCCTTCGGCGCGCAGCACGGCCAGCCCCGGCATGTTCTGCGACGCCATGGCGATGACGAACAGCGGGATGCCGATACTGAAGATCGCCGCGAAGGACAACGCCGGGGTGGTCCAGACCGGCACCGCGACCTGCAGGCTGAAGCGCTGGAAATCCAGTAGGCCCGACAGTCCGGCGATCAGGCAGCCGACCAGCAGCGCGACGAGCACCGCATAGCGTGGTTGCAGGCGCTTGGCCAGCAGGTAGCTGAAGAACATGCCGAGCACCAGCACCGGCTGCACCTCCACGGCGCGGAAGATCTCGATGCCGATGTTGAACAGCACGCCGGCCAGCAGGGCGGCGGCCAGCGAGGCCGGCACCCGGCGCATCAGCCGGTCGAAGCTGCCGGTCAGGCCGCACAGGAGAATCAGCGCCGAGGCGAAGATGAACGCGCCGATCGCCTCGTCATAAGGCACGCCGGGCAGGCTGGTGATCAGCAGGGCCGCGCCGGGCGTCGACCAGGCGACCACCACCGGCGTGCGATAGCGCAGCGACAGACCGATGCTGCAGATCGCCATGCCGATCGACAGCGCCCAGATCCAGGACGATATCTGCTGCCCGCTCAGGCCTGCCGCCTGGCCGGCCTGGAACATCAGCACCAGCGAGCTGGTATAGCCGGTGAGCATGGCGATGAAGCCGGCGACGACGGTCGAGGGCGAGCTGTCGCTCAGTGGGCGCAAGGCGGTACGGCCGATTGGATTCATGCTTTCCATTTCTTGTTAATCGACGCAGGGGTTCGGTTGAACGCGTTAGCCTATTGGCCCTGCCCGCGCAACGTCCCGGTACAGTCAGATGCGCAATGGGCGGAACAGTCCACAGGCTGGCGCGAAAGCCGATGCAGGTCATCGGGGCTGCGGGGCCGTTGCGATGGTTCTGGCACCCTTGTTGCTATCTAGTCATTGCTCGTCGCGATGCGTCAAAAAAACCGCGGCTGTTGGAGGATTAGATGAGTCAGGGTGTGCAATTCAATCGCTTGATGCTGGAAATGCGGGCCATGCAGACCGAGGCCATGGCGCGCGCCAAGCCGGAGGCGCCTGCGCAGGAAGTCGGTGCGCCGAGCTTCTCCGACATGCTGGGCCAGGCGGTGAACAAGGTGCACGAAACCCAGCAGGTCTCCAACCAGATGGCCTCTGCCTTCGAAATGGGGCAGGGCGGCGTCGACCTGACCGAAGTGATGATCGCCTCACAGAAGGCCAGCGTTTCCTTTCAGGCCATGACCCAGGTGCGCAACAAGCTGGTTCAGGCCTACCAAGACATCATGCAGATGCCGGTGTGAGGCGGATTGAATCATGGCTGAAGCGGTGAGCAACGTTCCGGTGCCGGCTGCGTCGGGAGATGCCAAGAAGCCCTTCCTGGGGCTGTCGTTCCTGGAAAATCTTTCGGAAATGTCGATGCTGCGGCAGATCGGCCTGTTGGTCGGGCTGGCGGCGAGCGTGGCGATCGGCTTCGCCGTGGTGCTCTGGTCGCAGCAGCCGGATTACCGCCCATTGCTCGGTAGCCTCGCCGGGATGGATGCCAACCAGGTGATGGAAACCCTCGCCGCGGCGGATATCGCCTACACCGTCGAACCCAACTCCGGCGCCCTGCTGGTCAAGGCCAACGACCTCGCTCGCGCCCGGCTGAAGCTCGCCGGCGCCGGCATCGCGCCGGCCGACAGCAACGTCGGCTTCGAGATCCTCGACAAGGACCAGGGCCTGGGCACCAGCCAGTTCATGGAGGCGACCCGTTATCGCCGCGGCCTCGAGGGTGAGCTGGGGCGCACCATTTCCAGCCTGAACAACGTCAAGGGCGCCCGCGTGCACCTGGCGATCCCGAAGAGCTCGGTGTTCGTCCGCGACGAGCGCAAGCCCAGCGCCTCGGTGCTGGTCGAACTCTATCCGGGCCGCGCGCTGGAGCCGAGCCAGGTGATGGCGATCATCAACCTGGTCGCCACTAGCGTACCGGAACTGAACAAGTCGCAGATCACCGTGGTGGACCAGAAGGGCAACCTGCTGTCCGACCAGCAGGAGCTGTCCGAACTGACCATGGCCGGCAAGCAGTTCGACTACAGCCGTCGCATGGAAAGCCTCTACACCCAGCGCGTGCACAACATCCTGCAGCCGGTGCTGGGCAGCGGCCGCTACAAGGCCGAAGTCTCCGCCGACGTCGATTTCAGCGCGGTGGAATCCACCTCGGAAACCTTCAACCCCGACCAGCCGGCACTGCGCAGCGAGCAGAGCATCAACGAACAGCGCCAGAGCAGCCTGCCGCCGCAAGGTGTGCCGGGGGCGCTGAGCAACCAGCCGCCGGGGCCGGCCAGCGCTCCCGAGCAGACCGGTGGCGCCGCTGCTGCGGCGGGCCCGGTGGCCGCCGGCCAGCCGCTGCTCGACGCCAATGGCCAGCAGGTCATGGACCCGGCGACCGGCCAGCCGATGCTCGCGCCCTATCCGGCGGACAAGCGCGAACAGGCGACCCGCAACTACGAGCTGGATCGCTCCATCAGCTACACCAAGCAGCAGCAGGGCCGTCTGCGCCGCCTGTCGGTCGCCGTGGTGGTCGACGATCAGGTCTCGTTGAACGCGGCCGGCGAGACGGTACGGGTGCCGTGGAGCGCCGACGAACTGGCACGCTTCACCCGCCTGGTGCAGGACGCGGTGGGCTTCGATGCCAGCCGCGGCGACAGCGTCAGCGTGATCAACACCGCCTTCGTCGCCGACAGCTTCGGTGAAGCTTTCGAGGATGTTCCGTTCTACTCGCAGCCCTGGTTCTGGGACGTGGTCAAGCAGGTGCTTGGCGTGCTGTTCATCCTGGTGCTGGTGTTCGGCGTGCTGCGGCCGGTGCTCAAGAGCCTGACCAATCCCTCCAGCGGCAAGGAGCTGCAGGTCGCCGACAGTGCCGGCGAGCTGGGCGAGGAGGACGGGCTGGATGCCGGCCTGGCCAATGACCGGGTCAGCCTGAGTGGCCCGCAGAACATCCTGTTGCCAAGCCCCAGCGAGGGATATGAAGCCCAGCTGAACGCGATCAAGAACCTGGTGGCCGATGACCCGGGACGGGTAGCCCAGGTGGTGAAAGAGTGGATCAACGCCGATGAGTGACAATCGAGTCCAGACCAAGCTCAACAAGGTCGACAAGGCCGCCATCCTCCTGCTGTCGCTGGGCGAGACCGACGCGGCGCAGGTGCTGCGTCACCTCGGCCCGAAGGAGGTGCAGCGGGTCGGTACCGCCATGGCGCAGATGCGCAACATCCACCGCGAGCAGGTCGAGCGGGTGATGAGCGAATTCGTCGAGATCGTTGGCGACCAGACCAGCCTCGGCGTCGGCTCCGATGGCTACATCCGCAAGATGCTCACCCAGGCGCTGGGCGAGGACAAGGCCGGCGGCCTGATCGATCGCATCCTGCTCGGCGGCAATACCAGCGGCCTGGACAGCCTGAAGTGGATGGAGCCGCGCGCCGTGGCCGATGTGATCCGCTACGAACACCCGCAGATCCAGGCCATCGTGGTGGCCTATCTCGATCCGGACCAGGCCGGCGAGGTGCTGTCGCATTTCGACCACAAGGTGCGGCTGGATATCGTGCTGCGCGTGTCGTCGCTCAACACCGTGCAGCCGGCGGCGCTGAAGGAGCTGAACCTGATCCTCGAGAAGCAGTTCTCCGGCAGCACCAATACCAGCCGCGCCAGCCTCGGCGGGGTCAAGCGCGCCGCGGACATCATGAACTACCTCGACAGCTCCATCGAAGGCCAGCTGATGGACGCGATCCGCGAAGTCGACGAGGACCTTTCCGGGCAGATCGAGGACCTGATGTTCGTCTTCGACAACCTGGCCGACATCGACGACCGCGGCATCCAGATCCTGCTGCGCGAAGTGTCCTCCGATGTGCTGGTGCTGGCGCTCAAGGGCGCCGACGAGGCCATCAAGGAAAAGGTCTTCAAGAACATGTCCAAGCGCGCCGGCGAATTGCTGCGCGACGACCTGGAAGCCAAGGGCCCGGTGCGCGTCAGCGATGTCGAGAATGCGCAGAAGGAAATCCTCACCATCGCCCGCCGCATGGCCGAGGCCGGGGAGATCGTCCTGGGCTCCAAGGGCGGCGAAGAGATGATCTAGAGGACCTGTTGCCGTTTTTTCTCTAACCGATTGATCTATGAGGAAAAGCTCGTTGTTGAGGCTCTGCCCCAGCACCGATGCTTAGCTTGCAGCACTCTCCCTTGTAGGAGCAGGCCATGTCTGCGGACAGGACCCTTCATCGGTATGGCTGCTTTTTCGCGGGCATGGCCCGCTCCTACGTATGTGCAGAACTGAAACGGGACCCGCCCTGCGTTTCGACCGCCTGGCCTTGCCATGAATTGTCATGGCAATAGAATCCACCTGCCGGTTCTTCAACGACTTCAATTCAGGAGCCCCATGGCCAAGGAAAACCCCAGCGACGTGATCCGCGCGAAGGACGTCAACGTCTTCGATCGCTGGGCCCTGCCCAGTTTCGACCCGCAAGGCGAGGAGCAGGCGCTGCCGCCCGCGGACGTCGTGGAGGAGGTGGCCGAGGAGCCGGCACGCAGCGAGGACGTCCCGGTCGAGGAAGTCAAACCCTTGACGCTCGACGAGCTCGAGGCGATCCGCCAGCAGGCCTACAACGAAGGCTTCGCCACCGGCGAGAAGGACGGTTTCCACGCCGGCCAGCTCAAGGCCCGGCAGGAGGCCGACGCCGCGCTGGCGCCGCGTCTGGAGAGCCTGGAACGGCTGATGGGTCAGCTGCTCGACCCCATCGCCGAACAGGATCGCAACCTCGAACATGCCATGGCCACGCTGGTCAGCCATATCGCCCGCGAGGTGATCCAGCGCGACCTGCTGATCGATTCCGGGCAGATTCGCCAGGTGCTGCGCGAGGCGCTGAAGCTCTTGCCGATGGGCGCCGACAATATCCATATCCATGTCAATCCGCAGGATTTCGAGCTGGTGAAGGCGCTGCGCGAGCGTCACGAAGAGTCCTGGCGGATTCTCGAGGACGCCAGCCTGCTGCCCGGCGGCTGCCGGATCGAGACCGAACACAGCCGTATCGACGCCAGCATCGAGACGCGTCTCGACCAGGCGATCAAGCAGCTGTTCGAGCAGCAGCGCGAGAACGCCACCCATCCGCCGGCGGCTGACCTGGACATCGACCTGGATGCCGCCGATGCGCCTTGAACGGGTCAGCTTCGCCAAGCGTTTCGAAACCTACCGCGGGGCGATCAAGCTGCCCAGCCAGCCGATACTCGAAGGCCGGCTGCTGCGCATGGTCGGGCTGACGCTGGAGGCCGAGGGGCTGCGCGCCGCCGTCGGCAGCCGCTGCATGGTGATCAACGACGACAGCTATCAGCCCTCCCAGGTCGAGGCCGAGGTGATGGGCTTTGCCAGCGGCAAGCTTTACCTGATGCCGGTCGGCAGCCTGGCCGGCATCGCCCCCGGCGCTCGCGTGGTGCCCTTGCCCAATACCGGTCGGCTGCCGATGGGCATGTCCATGCTCGGTCGCGTGCTCGACGGTGCCGGCCGGGCGCTGGACGGTAAGGGCGGGATGAGGGCCGAGGACTGGGTGCCGATGGACGGGCCGGTGATCAACCCGCTCAAGCGCCATCCGATCAGCGAGCCGCTGGACGTGGGTATCCGCAGCATCAACGGTCTGCTCACCGTCGGCCGCGGCCAGCGCCTGGGCCTGTTCGCCGGCACCGGCGTCGGCAAGTCGGTGCTGCTGGGGATGATGACGCGCTTCACCGAGGCCGACATCATCGTCGTCGGGCTGATCGGCGAGCGCGGCCGCGAGGTCAAGGAATTCATCGAGCACATCCTCGGTGAGGAAAGCATCAAGCGCTCGGTGGTGGTCGCCTCGCCGGCCGACGAGGCGCCGCTGATGCGCCTGCGTGCGGCGATGTACTGCACGCGCATCGCCGAATATTTCCGCGACAAGGGCAAGAACGTCCTGCTGCTGATGGATTCGCTGACGCGCTTCGCCCAGGCCCAGCGCGAGATCGCCCTGGCCATCGGCGAGCCGCCGGCGACCAAGGGCTACCCTCCATCGGTGTTCGCCAAGCTGCCGGCGCTGGTCGAGCGTGCCGGTAACGCCGAGCAGGGCGGCGGCTCGATCACCGCCTTCTACACCGTGCTGTCGGAGGGCGACGACCAGCAGGACCCGATCGCCGATGCCGCCCGCGGCGTGCTCGATGGCCATATCGTGTTGTCGCGCCGCCTCGCCGAGGAGGGGCACTACCCGGCCATCGACATCGAGGCGTCCATCAGCCGGGTCATGCCGCAAGTGGTCAGCGCCGAGCACGTACGCGCCTCGCAGCGCTTCAAGCAGCTCTGGTCGCGCTACCAGCAGAGCCGCGACCTGATCAGTGTCGGCGCCTATGTGCCGGGCGGCGATCCGGAAACCGACCTGGCCATCGCCCGCCAGGCCGAGATGGTCGGCTACCTGCGCCAGGGCCTCGACGAAAGCGAGGACCTCGGCCACAGCGCTGCGCAACTGGCCGCGGTGTTCGCCCCCCGGCAAGGCGGCTAAGCGATGGCGCCCAGCCGTGCCGCGCGCCTGGCGCCGGTGATCGAGATGGCCGAACGCGCCGAGCGCGAGGCGGCGCGGCTGCTCGGCCAGGGTCAGATGCAGCTGGCCCAGGCCGAGGCCAAGCTCGGCGAGCTGGAACAGTATTTCAGCGACTACCAGCAACAATGGCTGCAGCAAGGCAGCCAGGGCGTCTCCGGCCAGTGGTTGATGAACTACCAGCGCTTTCTTTCCCAGCTCGAATCGGCCATCGGCCAGCAGCAGCGCAGCGTCAACTGGTATCGCGACAACCTGCTCAAGCTGCGCGAGCAGTGGCGCCAACGCCATGCGCGGGTGGAGGGGCTGAGCAAACTGGTGGAGGGTTATCTGCGCGAGGCGCGGATCGCCGCCGACAAGCGCGAGCAGAAGCTGCTCGACGAATTCGCCCAGCGTCTGGCCGGCCGGCCGCGGGATTCCTGAGTGGTCCCTGGCGGCTACGGGTCGGATTGAATGCTTGCCGCGCCGCTGCTTGAATGCTAAATCTTCACCCACTTCAACGCTGTTGAATGGTCGCCCGGTCCGCCAGCGAGGCTCTTCCGTCGCTCAGCCGGTGTTGCGGCTGTTCTCGTCGCATGTCCGCGATGCCTGCCGTTCAGGCGACCGTTCAAGACGTTCCGGATCAGGGAGTGCCACATGACCATTACTTCGCAGCCTTCGGCGGATGGGCGGGAGCTGACCATCGCCATCAGCGGGCGCTTCGACTTCAATGCGCACCAGGCCTTCCGCGACGCCTACCAGCGGCAGGACGTGACGCCGCAGCGCTACGTGGTCGACCTGCAGGGCGCTACCTATCTGGACAGTTCGGCACTCGGCATGCTGCTCCTGCTGCGTGACCATGCCGGCGGCGACGAGGCCGATATCCGCCTGCTCAACTGCAATGCGGATGTACGCAAGATTCTCTCGGTATCCAATTTCGAACAGTTGTTCGCGATCGCCTGAGATGCCGAGACGGCTGACGATCCTGATCGCCGAGGACAGCCCGGTCGATCGGATGCTGCTCTCCACCATCGTCTCCCGCCAGGGCCATCGGGTGCTCACCGCGGCCGACGGCATGCAGGCCGTGGCGCTGTTCACCCAGGAGCGGCCGCAGTTGGTGCTGATGGACGCCCTGATGCCGGTGATGGACGGCATGGAGGCCGCGCGGCGGATCAAGCAACTGGCCGGCGACGAGCTGGTGCCGATCATCTTTCTCACCTCGCTGAGCGAAAACCAGGCGCTGGTCGATTGCCTGGAGGCGGGGGGCGACGACTTCATCGCCAAGCCCTACAACCCGATCATCCTCGAGGCCAAGATCCAGGCGATGCATCGCCTGCGCCGCCTGCAGGCCACGGTGCTCGCGCAGCGCGACCTGATCGCGCGACGCAACAAGCAACTGCTCGACGAGCACAGCGCGGCGAAGGCGATCTTCGACAAGGTAGCCCATGCCGGTTGCCTGAACGCACCGAACATCCGTTATCGGCAGTCGCCGCGCGCGCTGTTCAATGGCGACCTGCTGCTGGCCGCGCAGGCGCCGGCGGGGCAGACGTTCGTGCTGCTCGGCGATTTCACCGGCCATGGCCTGCCGGCGGCGATCGGCGCCATGCCGTTGGCGGAGACCTTCTACGGCATGGCCGCCAAGGGGCATTCGAGCAGCGACATCCTTCGCGAGATGAATGCCAAGCTCAAGCAGATCCTGCCGGTGGAAATGTTCTGCTGCGCGACGCTGCTGGACATCGATCCCCTGCAGGGCGCGCTGCGGGTCTGGAATGGTGGTCTGCCGGACGGCTATCTGCTGAGCGCCGATGGCCGCCGCACGCCGCTGGGGTCCCGGCACCTGCCCCTCGGGGTCTTGTCCGCGGCGATCTTCGACGACACCTGCGAGCACTTCCCGCTTGTGCTTGGCGATCGCTTGCTGTTGCTGTCCGATGGCGTGATCGAGAGCCGCAACGCCCAGGACGAGCTGTTCGGCGAACAGCGGCTGTTGGCGCTGCTGGATGCCAATGACGATCCGGCGCTGCTGTTCGATGAGATCGAGCAGGCGCTGCTGGCTTTCCACGGGCAGGCGCAGGACGACCTCAGCCTGATCGAGGTGAGCCTGGACGAAGCGGGGGCGGGCACCGCGTTGCCGGCTCCGGCGATCGCCCACCGATCGCCCCCGATCGACTGGTCGGCGCAATTCGAATTGCGTGCCGAAAGCCTGCGCTGCAGCAATCCATTGCCGTTCCTGCTGCAGCTGCTGTTGCAGGTCAGCCCGCTGCGACCGCGTGCCGGGGCGATCTACACCGTGTTGGGCGAGTTGTATTCCAATGCGCTGGAGCATGGCGTGCTCGCTCTCGATTCGGCGCTCAAGTGCGATGCCGAGGGCTTCCAGCGCTACTACGAGTTGCGCCGGCAACGTCTGCAGCAATTGGCCGATGGCTACATCCGCCTGGAACTGGGCATCAAGGCCAACGCCGGAGGCGGGCGGCTGCGCATCGCCATCAGCGACAGCGGTACCGGTTTCGACGTGGCCCGCGCGCTGCAAGCGCGGCATTGCGGCCAGTGCCTCAGCGGCCGGGGGCTGCACCTGGTGCGCCAATTGAGCGACGAATTCGCCTGGCAGGCGGACGGACGTGGCCTGAGCGTGGAGTTCGCGTGGGTGGCTGAGGCATAATCCAGCGCTTTGATCCAGGAGTGGTCCGGTGTCCAATGCTCATCTCGACAGTGCCGTGCTAGCTACGCTGCAGGACGTGATGGAGAGCGAGTATCCGGTGCTGCTGGATACCTTCCTGGCGGATTCCGAAGAGCGCGTCCGTCTGCTCAAGCGCGCCTGGCGGGCCGGAGAGGCCGAGACGCTGCGCCAGGCCGCCCACAGCTTCAAGGGCAGTTGCAGCAACATGGGCGCCACGCTGCTGGCCGAGCTCTGTCGCGAGCTGGAAGACCTCGCCCGGCGGGAACAGCTGGACCACGCGCCGGTTCTGATCGAATCCATCGAACGTGAATTCGCCATCATCGGCATCCTCTTCAGGGCCGAACGACAGCGCCACGGCTAGGCGGAGACGGCCCAGACGAATCTTTGGCGTCGGGCGCTGGCCCGGAACTTGCTCAGCTATCGTCACGATTCATCCGCAGTGGAATGACCCATGGCTGTTTCCCCCGATTTGCTGTTGAAGACTCCCTCTGTCGACGTGCGCCCCAAGGCTGCGGCCAAGGCGCCGGAGGCTCCGCGCGAAGCGCGGGATGGCGCGGGCTCCAGCTTCTCCGACGTCTATGCCAGGGAGCGCCAGGCCAAGCCCGCCGAGCGGCCGGCGGCGCGGGACGATGCCCGGCGCGACAAGGCCGTGGACGACAAGGCGCCACGGGATGCGACGGAAACGGTCGATGACGAAAAGCCGGCGGTTGCCGAAAGTGGCAATGCCTTGCCGCCCGAAGAACTGCCGGACGACGCGCCGCAGGGCGACGACCCGCTGCTGATGTTCGGCCTGGGCGGGCAGTTCCTGCCCGAAGAGCCTCCCCAGGATGGTCAGGTGCCGGGCGAGACGCTGCTCTCGGGCCTGTCGGTCATGCAACAGGTCAGCGTCGAGGGCGAAGAATCGGCAGCGGACGACTTGCTCGGTGGGTTGCGCCGGGCCAGCGATCCCCAGCTCGCCTTGCAGGAAGCTGCGCAGAAATCCGAGGTGGCGCAACCCTCCGAGCAGAAGCGGTTGGAAGCCGGTGACGATTTCGCCAGCATGCTGGCTGGCGTCGAGGTGGCGGAAGAAGGCGAGCCTGAGTTCGAACTGGATCTGGAGCTGCTGGAGGGCATCGAGGCCTCCAAAGGCAGCCGCGCCGCCGACATGGGCGAGTCGCCTTCGGCACGGCCCAATCCGCTGAGCCAGGCGATCGCCCAGCAGGTGCAGCAGGCCGCGCGACCGACGCTGGTCCCGGGGCAGCCGGTGCAGATGCAGCAGACGGGTTGGAGCGAGGCGGTGGTCGACCGGGTGATGTGGCTGTCCAGCCAGAACCTCAAGTCCGCCGAGATCCAGCTCGATCCCGCGGAGCTCGGGCGCATGGAAGTGCGTATCGAGATGAACAAGGACCAGACCCAGGTCACCTTCCTCAGCCCCCATGCCGGCGTGCGTGACGCGCTGGAAGGGCAGATGGTGCGCCTGCGCGAGATGTTCAGCCAGCAGGGCATGAACCTGGTGGACGTCAACGTCTCCGACCAGTCGCTGGCGCGCGGCTGGCAGGGCGGCGGCGAGGGCCAGCCTTCACGCAACGGGTTCTCGGGCGAGACGGCCGATGCGGGCGACGAGGAGCTGCGCCTGGGTGTGGTGGAAGTGTCCGGCAACCGGACATCTGGCGACCGCGGGCTGGTGGACTATTACGCCTGATTGGAGCCATCGCCTGAACGGCCGGCAGGCTCCCGTGCCGGTTTTCCGCCGCTGATCGCTTCGCTGCAGACCGTTCGGCTGCGCCGAAGCGATCCTGTCTTTGCCTCACTATACGCTTTTTCGTGACGGCTTCCGCGCGTTTACTGCCGATGGCCGCTGCCCGATACTTTGGCACAGCTGTTGCTCCTAACTCCTTGAAGCGGGAAGAAACGCAGACGATGACGGATATTTGGCATGGCTAAGAAACAGGCTCCACCGCCGCTGACTTCGGCGGGCCCGGAAGACGCAGGCGGTGGCAAGAGCCGGCTGAAACTCATCCTGGCGATCGTGGTCGCCATGTTGTTGGCCGTCGGATTGTCCATCGGCGGTACCCTGTATTTCATGAACAAGGGCGAGGGCCTGGAGGGCGGCAAGCCGGACGACGCCGCGGCGTCCATGCCGGCGGGCAAGCAGCCGGCGATCTATGAGGTGCTGATGCCGGCCTTCGTGGTCAATTTCAGCCACAATGGACGGCAGCGCTACATGCAGGTCGGTATCGCCTTGATGTCGCGGGACCAGTCGGCGCTGGACGCGCTGAAGGTGCACATGCCGCTGCTGCGCAACCGCCTGGTGATGCTGTTCTCCAGCCAGGACTTCGAGGCGCTGAAGACGCCGGTAGGCAAGGAAATGCTGCGTCAGCAGGCGACTGCCAGCGTGCAGGAGCTGGCGCAGAAGGAAATTGGCAAACTTGCCGTCGAGCAAGTGCTTTTCACCAACTTCGTATTGCAATAGAAGGCTGCCGCAGATGGCTGTTCAAGACCTGCTCTCGCAAGACGAGATCGATGCGCTCCTGCATGGGGTCGACGACGGTCTGGTGGATACCGAAAGCGATTCCGACCCGGGGTCCATCAAGAGCTACGACCTGACCAGCCAGGACCGTATCGTCCGCGGGCGCATGCCCACGCTGGAAATGATCAACGAGCGTTTCGCCCGCTACACCCGCATCAGCATGTTCAACCTGCTGCGGCGCTCGGCCGATGTGTCGGTGGGCGGCGTGCAGGTGATGAAGTTCGGCGAGTACGTCCATTCGCTCTACGTGCCCACCAGCCTCAACCTGGTGAAGATGAAGCCGCTGCGCGGCACCGCGCTGTTCATCCTCGATGCCAAGCTGGTGTTCAAGCTGGTGGACAACTTCTTCGGCGGCGACGGGCGGCACGCCAAGATCGAGGGCCGCGAATTCACTCCGACCGAGCTGCGCGTGGTGCGCATGGTGCTCGACCAGGCCTTCGCCGACCTCAAGGAAGCGTGGCACGCGGTGCTGGACGTCAACTTCGAGTACGTCAACTCGGAAGTGAACCCGGCGCTGGCCAACATCGTCAGCCCCAGCGAGGTGGTGGTGGTCTCCACCTTCCACATCGAGCTGGACAGCGGCGGCGGCGACCTGCACGTGACCATGCCCTATTCGATGATCGAGCCGATCCGCGAGATGCTCGACGCCGGCTTCCAGTCGGACGTCAGCGACCAGGACGAGCGCTGGGTCAAGGCCCTGCGCGAGGACATCCTCGACGTCAACGTGCCGCTGGGCGCGACGGTGGTGCGTCGGCAGCTCAAGCTGCGCGACATTCTCAACATGCAGCCGGGCGACGTGATTCCGGTGGAAATGCCGGAAGACATGATCATGCGCGCCAATGGCATGCCGGCCTTCAAGGTCAAGCTGGGGGCCCACAAGGGCAACCTGGCGCTGCAGGTGCTGGAGCCCGTGGTCCGTCCACGTTGACCCAGCCCTTTACTCAATTCGAGCCGGTCGAGGACTAGCGATGGCAGACGAACGCGACAACACTTCTCCCGAGGAACAGGCGCTGGCCGACGAATGGGCCGCGGCCCTGGCCGAGGCGGGGGACGCCAGCCAGGACGATATCGATGCGCTGCTGAACCAGGGCACGGCCGCGGCGGAACCGCCACCGGCGCCGCGCGCGCCGCTGGAGGATTTCGCCAGCGCGCCGAAGGCCAGCGGTGCGCAGCTGGGCCTGGATGGGCCGAACCTGGACGTGATCCTGGATATTCCGGTATCGATCTCCATGGAAGTCGGCAGTACCGAGATCAGCATCCGCAACCTGCTGCAGCTCAACCAGGGCTCGGTGGTCGAACTCGACCGCCTGGCCGGCGAGCCGCTGGACGTGCTGGTCAACGGCACGCTGATCGCCCATGGCGAGGTGGTGGTGGTCAACGAGAAGTTCGGCATCCGGCTGACCGACGTGATCAGCCCCACCGAACGTATCAAGAAGCTGCGCTGACATGCGCGCCCTCGCATTCCTTGTCGCGCTCCTGGCGCTGCCGGTGATGGCTGCGGAACCGGCGACGACGAGCATGAGCAGTGCCGGCATGGGCACACAGCTGAGCAAGCTGCTGCTCGGCCTGCTGCTGGTGATCGGGCTGATCTTCCTGCTCGCCTGGCTGCTGCGCCGTGTGCAGCAGATGAACCCGCGCGGTACCCAGGTGATCAAGCTGATCTCCAGCCAGGCGCTCGGCCCGCGCGAGCGGCTGGTGCTGGTGCAGGTCGGCGGCGAGCAGATCCTCATCGGCCTCAGCGGCGGGCGCATCACGCCGCTGCACGTCATGCGCGAGCCGGTGCATCTGCCGGATGCCGAGCCGGCCAATCCGGAATTCGCCCAGCGCCTGATGGAGCTGCTCGGCAAGGACCACAAGGACAAGCCCTGATGTTGCGTATCGTGCTGGCGCTGTTGCTGGTGCTGGCCGCGCCTCTTGCCCTGGGGCAGGAGAGCGCTGGCCTGCTGAGCCGGGGCGACAATCCGCTGTCGATCCCGGCGATCACCCTGAGCACCGACGCCGAGGGGCAGCAGGAGTATTCGGTCAGCCTGCAGATCCTGCTGATCATGACGGCGCTGAGCTTCATCCCGGCGTTCGTCATGCTGATGACCAGCTTCACGCGGATCATCATCGTCTTCTCCATCCTGCGCCAGGCGCTCGGCCTGCAGCAGACGCCGTCGAACCAGATCCTCATCGGCCTGACGCTGTTCCTCACGCTGTTCATCATGGCGCCGGTATTCGACCGGATAAACCAGGATGCCCTGCAGCCCTACCTGAGCGAGCAGATACCGGCGCAGGAAGCCATCGCCCGCGCCGAGGTGCCGTTGAAGGGCTTCATGCTGGCGCAGACCCGCGAGAGCGACCTGGAGCTGTTCGTGCGCCTGTCGCGGCGTACCGACATCGCCTCGCCGGAAGCCGCGCCGATGACCATCCTGGTGCCGGCCTTCGTCACCTCGGAGCTGAAGACCGCGTTCCAGATCGGCTTCATGATCTTCATTCCGTTCCTGATCATCGACATGGTGGTGGCCAGCGTGCTGATGGCGATGGGCATGATGATGCTCTCGCCGCTGATCATCTCGCTGCCGTTCAAGATCATGCTGTTCGTGCTGGTGGACGGCTGGGGGCTGATCATCGGCACCCTGGCCGGCAGCTTCGGCACGCTTTAGGGAGGCGCTCGGAATGACCCCTGAAGTTGCGGTTGACCTGTTTCGCGAAGGGCTGTGGATGACCGCGATGATCGTCGGCGTGCTGGTGGTGCCGAGTCTGCTGGTCGGCCTGGTGGTGGCGATGTTCCAGGCTGCCACGCAGATCAACGAGCAGACCCTGAGCTTCCTGCCGCGCCTGCTGGTGATGCTGCTGACGCTGATCTGGGCCGGGCCCTGGCTGGTGCGCCAGTTGATGGAGTTCACCCAGAATCTCGTGCAGAACATTCCGCTGTTGATCGGGTAGCCGGCGTGCTGGAGCTGAGCAACGCGCAGATCGGCGGCTGGGTAGGGCAGTTCCTGCTGCCGCTGTTTCGCATCGCGGCCCTGCTGATGAGCATGCCGATCATCGGTGCCCAGCTGGTGCCGATGCGGGTGCGCCTGTATCTGGCGCTGGCCATCGCCCTGGCGCTGGTGCCGGCGCTGCCGCCGATGCCGCTGGTGGAGTCGCTGAGCCTGCGCGCCTTGCTGCTGATCGCCGAGCAGTTGCTGATCGGCGTGATGATGGGCTTCATCCTGCAGCTGTTCTTCCAGGTGTTCATCGTCTCCGGGCAGATGCTGGCGATGCAGATGGGCCTGGGCTTCGCCTCGATGGTCGATCCGTCCAACGGCGTTTCGGTGCCGGTGCTCGGCCAGTTCTTCAACATGCTGGTGATCCTGCTGTTCCTGGCGATGAACGGCCATCTGGTGGTGCTGGAGATTCTGGCCGAGAGCTTCGTCACCTTGCCGGTGGGCGGTGGCCTGTCGACCAATCACTTCTGGGAAGTGGCCGGCAAGCTCGGCTGGGTGCTGGGCGCCGGGCTGTTGCTGGTGCTGCCGGCGATCACCGCGCTGCTGGTGGTCAACCTGGCGTTCGGCCTGATGACCCGCGCGGCGCCGCAGCTGAACATCTTTTCCATCGGCTTCCCGCTGACCCTGGTGCTCGGCCTGATCATCGTCTGGATCGGCATGGCCGATATCTTCGCGCAGTACCAGGTCTTCGTCAGCGAGGCGCTGACGATGCTGCGCGAGCTGGTGGGCGCGCGCTGATGAACCTGGTGGAGATTGCCCATGGCTGAGAGCGAAAGCGGCGCCGACAAAAGCGAGGAACCCACAGAGAAACGCCTGCGCGAATCCCGTGAGAAAGGCCAACTGGCGCGCTCGCGCGAGCTCAACACGGTGGCGGTGACGCTGGGCGGCATCGGCGGCCTGCTGGCCTCCGGTGCGAGCCTGGCGCAGAGCCTGATGGCGATGATGCAGGGAACCTTCGAGCTGAGCCGCGAAACCCTGTTCGACGAGGGCTCCATGGTGACGCTGCTGATGAACAGTGGCCTGATCGCGCTGGAAGCAATCCTGCCGTTGCTGATCGCCTTGCTGATCGCCTCGATTCTCGGCCCCATCGCCCTGGGTGGCTGGCTGTTCTCGGCCAAGGCCATGGCTCCCAATTTCGGCCGGATGAATCCGCTGGCCGGACTCAAGCGAATGTTCTCCACCAAGGCGCTGGTCGAGCTGCTCAAGGCGCTCGGCAAGTTCCTGGTGGTGTTGAGCGTGGCGCTACTAGTGCTTTCGTCCTATCAGGACGACCTGCGCTCGATCGCCAAGCAGCCGCTGGACCTGGCCATCATGCACAGCGCCGAGATCGTCGGCTGGTGCGCCTTGTGGATGGCCTGCGGGCTGATCCTGATCGCGGCGGTGGACGTGCCGTTCCAGCTCTGGGACAACAAGCAGAAGCTGATGATGACCAAGCAGGAGGTCAAGGACGAATACAAGGATTCCGAAGGCAAGCCCGAGGTCAAGTCGCGCATCCGCCAACTGCAGCGCGAGGCGGCCCAGCGGCGCATGATGCAGGCGGTGCCCGAGGCGGACGTGGTGATCACCAACCCGACCCACTTCGCCGTCGCCCTGAAATACGATGCCGCCAAGGGCGGGGCGCCGATGCTGCTGGCCAAGGGCAGCGATTTCCTGGCGCTGAAGATCCGCGAGATCGCCCAGGAGCATCAGGTGACCGTGCTCGAGTCCCCGGCACTGGCGCGGGCGGTCTACTACTCCACCGAGCTGGAACAGGAAATCCCCGCCGGCCTCTACCTCGCCGTGGCGCAGGTACTGGCCTACGTCTACCAGTTGCGCCAGTACCGCGCCGGCAAGGGCCGTCGCCCCGATCCGCTGAACGACCTGCCGATCCCGCTGGATCTGCGTAGGGATGAATAATTCTGAAGCTTGAAGCCAGAGAAAGTATCAGCTTCCAGCTTCCAACTGCTTCTATTCGATCACCCCGCAGGCAACCCGCGCGCCGCCACCGCCCAGCGGTTGCGGATGGTCGGCGTGGTTGTCGCCGCCCTGGTGGACCATCAGCGCCAGGCCCTTGATGTCGCCGAGGCTCTTCAGCCGTGGGGCCAGCACCGGCTGGCTGGCCTTGCCCTCGCTGTCGACGTACAGCGCCGGCAGGTCGCCCATGTGTCCGTCGCCCCAGGGCTCGCCGTGCTTGCCGGTGTTCTGCGGGTCCCAGTGGCCGGTGGCGGCGGCTGCCGCGGTGGGTTTGCCGTCGACCTCCGCCGGCTCGCAGCTGCCCTTGGCGTGGATGTGGAAGCCGTGCGTGCCCGGCTGCAGGCCGCTCAGCTCGGGGCGAAACACCAGGCCGTATTCGCTGCTGTCGATCTTCACACTGCCCACCGATTCGCCGATGCCCTGCGCGCTGACGGCGTTGACCTTCACGCTCAGCGTTTCGGCCTGAACGGCGAGGGCGCTGCAGCCGGCCAGCGCGGCGATGATCCACTGTTTCATGTCGAAGCTCCTTCCCTTAATAGAGAAAAAAGCGGCATTCCGCCGCCGGTCACCATCTGACTGCCCGGCGGTGCGAGGGTTCGGGGGACTCGAGGTTCGGAGATTTTCTCTAGCGATCCAGCGGACTCAACACCGCCAAACCGCCGCGGTTGAGCACGTGGGTGTAGATCATGGTGGTTTTCACGTCGGCGTGGCCGAGCAGCTCCTGCACCGTGCGGATATCCTGGCCCGCCTCCAGCAGGTGGGTGGCGAAGGAATGGCGCAGCGAATGGGGCGTCGCATGCTTGATCAGACCGGCACGCCGTGCCGCCTCGCGCACGGCGCGTTGAATGGTCTTTTCGTGCAGGTGATGGCGAAAGATCCGCTGACTGCGCGGGTCCCGCGAACGATTGACCGATGGGAATACGAGCTGCCAGCCCCACTCCTTCGCCGCATTCGGATACTTGCGCGCCAGGGCGAAGGGTAAATTGGCCTCGCCAAACCCGTCCGTCAAATCCTCCTGATGCAGCCGTCGAACCTTATCCAGGTAAGCCTGCAACGGCTCGACGATACGCATGGGCAGCATGGTCACCCGATCCTTCTGGCCCTTGCCATCGCGCACCAGAATCTCGCGACGGGCGAAGTCCACGTCCTTGACCCGCAGCCTGAGTGCCTCCAGCAGACGCAAGCCCGAGCCATAGAGCAGGTTGGCGACGATCCAGCCCACGCCCTGCAATTGCGTCAGCAAGGCCTCCACCTCGGCACGGGTCAACACTACCGGCAGATGGGCTGCTTCGCCCGCACGATACCTTGCAACCAGGGCAGATCCAGCTTGAGCACCTCTTTGTAAAGAAACAGCAAGGCAGCCAAGGCCTGGTTCTGCGTCGAAGCAGCCACGTCCCGCCTCACCGCCAGATGCGTCAGAAAGGCCTCGATCTCCGCTGCGCCCATCTCTGCTGGATGCCGATAGCGATGGAAGCGGATATAGCGTTTTGCCCACTCGGCATAGACAGTTTCGGTACGGATGGAATAGTTTCTGACTCGAATCTGCTGGCGTAGCTGATCCAGCAGCTTGGGCTTGCCGTCATCCATGTCGCGTTTCTCCCTGAGTGCTGTCGCGGTTGCCGCGACCACCTTCAAGCTAGACAAGGACTCACGAGACGACAAGGAAGATTATGCGACAGGTGTCGTGGGTAAACGCGACAGCAGTGTCGCCTAATTAATAGTTGGGCGTAAAAGCGCCGAGGGAGCGATCGTGGTCATAAGCTACACAAACGGATACCAGTTTCTATACAAGGTTGTTCTGATAATCGGAAACTTCGTCGCTCTCGGAGTGGTTTTGACTATCGTGGATGCTATCCCGGATAGCGCTATTGATTGGATCCCGGAGTGGCTGCAAATCATTCTTGGGATCGGCATCTTTATAGGTACGCTTGCGTTCGCGCCTTTAATCTACTCGAAAACAGTCCTTCCTTGGTGGAGTTCTTCTTGGCTTTATGTTCGCCTCAATCTCGGTGTATCCATCGATCCGGCTGAGGCGGAAAAGATCAGCTTCTTGTTTGATGGCTCGATGCCGGGAGGGAAATGGTACCCACTTCATGGCTTTCGAGAGATTGAAGGAGAGTTCAGACGCGAAGCGCTCTTTGTCTTTGCGAACAGGGTGTCTAGGGAAAACGGTTGGAAAATCCCGTTTCCTGAGTATGAGCCAGCTCAAGAAAACCGAACAAAAGAAGAAAACGTTCGAGATAGTGGCGCCGCGCAACGGGCAAGAATTGAACAGATAATCATGGAAAGTCATCGGGTGCTTGGAATAACCGAGTTACCGACGAGCTTTGATGCAGTAAAGATGGCATATCGGAGAAAGATCGCTCAATACCACCCAGATAAATTCGCGGGCGAACAGGCAGAGGTAATCAGATACGCCGAAGAGACCGCGAAGAAACTCAATGGGGCGTATTCGATTCTCGAAAAATACTATCAAACGGTATCGTAATTCATGCCGATAGTAACGTGCGCTTCATGTGGTGCCAAAAACAAGATTGACCGATACCGCGCTGGGAAACTTGCTATTTGTGGTCGGTGTGGGGCTAGGTTGCCTGAGCCGGCGCACATCAAAACGTTCCGTTTCTTTACTAAGAACTGGGCGTGGGTTGTTCTTCTTTCTCTCGCGGGTGGAGCGTGGATTGCAGGTTCACTTCCGGCCTCCAATAGCCATAGTGGTTCCTCCAGAAGTGCATCTGCGCCCGTCACTCCGCGCTGTACTCCAATTGCGATTTCTGCGGGAATTCACCGCCTGTACACGAACAAAGAAAGAATTGCTCCGTTCACAATCGTCGCTCCACACGGATCGAATTACTATGCAAAGCTGGTGGATTCGGTGACAAATACAGATGTTATGTCAATGTACGTTATAGGAGGGCGTCCTCTGGAGATTGATGTTCCGCTCGGTACGTATCGGTTGAAGTATGCTAATGGAAGTGTGTGGTGTGGAGAGTCGTTGTTGTTCGGGGAGCGAACAGCATATGGTCAAGCGCAGTCAACGTTTGAATTTTCCGTTCAAGGTAACCGAGTTTCGGGTTACACGGTAGAGTTAATTCCACAAACTCACGGAAACCTTCGAACAAAGTCGATTCGTGCTTCGGAGTTTTAGGTGGCGAGCAATGATCGCCCAACAAAGCCATCAACGAGGACGCCCAAAAGCGCTGTCGCACTTTTGGGCGCCTGTTATGGCTGGCGTTAGGCGACTAATTGAAGTGTTCTTGCACTCTTGGAGACATATGAACGCACTCGTCAGACGGCTCAACCGCATGAAAATCCTCGGGGGCATGCTTGCTTTTAGCCGCCCTAAGCTTCTTAGTCACCTCCTGCGAGCAACGTACAGCCATGAAACCGGATTTTGATCAAGCACTCCAAAGCCATCTTGCATCAATAGCATCCCGTGATATTAGTGCCTTCAAAGAAAATCTCACCCTCGACGACACCCTCTACACTGTTGTTCAAAATGGACACGCCTTTACAAAGCGATCAGAGCTAATCGCAATCCATGAGCAATGGTTCAAAGACCCCAACTGGATTTGGAAAGGAGAAGTGGTTCATAAGGTGGTTGGAACGGATATGGCAATGGCGCTTATCAAGTATCAGTACCAGGCCAAGCTGGAAGATGAGCCGTTTAGTACGTGGCTTGTATATGTTTTCCAGCTACAAAATGGGAAATGGCGGATCGTGCATGATCAAAACACCGCCCAAGACTACGTTGCATTCGCACGGTCAGCCGGGATCGAAGTCAAGTAGGAGTCGCCTAACAATTCATTCAAGCCGACGCCGCTTCGCGGCGCGGCTTAATTCAGGCGTTAGGCGGTATTGGTTTTTGGTTCGTGCGGGCATGGAGATCCGAAAGCTTCATTCCCTTCCGGTTTCTCGATTATGTAGGCCTGCTTGCCTAGCAGCAGAGACTTGCAGCTGCCGCCGCCGGAAAAGTTGGACCCCTTCTTGCTATACCCCCGGCAGGGCGCGTTTCGCGTCAAGAATCCGTTCTGTATCGCCGGGGGCTACGTTGGATCGCACGCAACTCATCAATATGCGCAACAGCCTGACGGGCGTGGGCCGTGGCAACCTCGGGGTGCCGCTGCTGCTGCTCGTGATGATGGGCATGATGATGCTGCCGGTGCCGCCGTTCCTGCTGGACGTGCTGTTCACCTTCAATATCGCGCTGTCGATCGTCGTGCTGCTGGTCAGCGTCTACGCGCTGCGCCCGCTGGATTTCGCGGTGTTCCCCACCATCCTGCTGGTGGCCACGCTGATGCGCCTGGCACTGAACGTGGCCTCGACCCGGGTGGTGCTGATCCACGGGCACGATGGCGGCGATGCGGCCGGCCAGGTGATCAAGGCGTTCGGCGAGGTGGTCATCGGCGGCAACTACGTGGTCGGCGTGGTGGTGTTCGCGATCCTGATGATCATCAACTTCGTGGTGGTGACCAAGGGTGCCGGGCGTATCTCCGAGGTGAGCGCACGCTTCACCCTGGATGCGATGCCGGGCAAGCAGATGGCGATCGATGCCGACCTCAATGCCGGCCTGATCGATCAGGCCGAGGCCAAGCAGCGCCGCGCCGAGGTTTCTTCCGAGGCGGATTTCTACGGTTCCATGGACGGTGCCAGCAAGTTCGTGCGCGGCGATGCCATCGCCGGCCTGCTGATCCTGTTCATCAACCTGCTCGGTGGTATCGGCATCGGCATGGCGCAGCACGGCATGAGCTTCAGCGATGCCGGCAAGGTGTACGCGCTGCTGACCATCGGCGATGGCCTGGTGGCGCAGATTCCTTCGCTGCTGCTGTCCACCGCTGCGGCGATCATGGTCACGCGTGTCACCAGTTCCGAGGACATGGGCAAGCAGGTCCAGCGGCAGATGTTCGCCTCGCCCAAGGCGCTGGCGGTGTCGGCGGTGATCCTGATCGCCATGGGCCTGGTGCCGGGCATGCCGCACGTTTCGTTCCTCGGCCTGGGCTTCGTGGCCGCCGCCGGTGCCTACTGGATCTGGCATCGCCAGAAGCAGCTCAAGCAGCAGGCCGAGCAGGAAGTCCAGAAGCAGCAGGACATGCTGCCGGCACAGCGCGCGGCGGAAACCAAGGAGCTGGGCTGGGACGACGTCACGCCGGTGGACATGGTCGGCCTGGAGGTCGGTTACCGGCTGATCCCGCTGGTCGACCGCAACCAGGGCGGGCAACTGCTGGCGCGGATCAAGGGGGTACGCAAGAAGCTGTCGCAGGACCTGGGCTTCCTCATGCCATCGGTGCACATCCGCGACAACCTCGACCTGCTGCCCAATGCCTACCGTCTGACCCTGATGGGCGTGAGCCTGGCCGAGGCGGAGGTCTATCCGGACCGGGAACTGGCGATCAACCCCGGCCAGGTGTTCGGCCCGCTCAACGGTATTGCCGCCCGGGACCCGGCGTTCGGCCTGGAGGCGGTCTGGATCGAGGGCAGCCAGCGCGATCAGGCGCAGTCGCTGGGCTATACCGTGGTGGATGCCAGCACCGTGGTCGCCACGCATCTCAACCAGGTACTGCACAAGCACGCCCACGAACTGTTGGGGCACGAGGAGGTCCAGCAACTATTGCAACTGCTGGCCAAGAGCTCTCCCAAGCTGGCCGAGGAGCTGGTGCCGGGCATGGTCTCGCTGTCGACGCTGCTGAAGATCCTGCAGGCGCTATTGCAGGAGCAGGTGCCGGTGCGTGACATCCGCACCATTGCCGAGGCCATCGCCAATGTCGCCGGCAAGAGTCAAGATCCCGCCGCGATGGTCGCCGCGGTACGCGTCGCCTTGTCCCGGGCAATCGTGCAAAACGTTGTGGGACTAGAGCCGGAGCTGCCTGTGATCACTCTGGAGCCCAGGTTGGAACAGATCTTGCTCAATAGCCTGCAGAAGGCCGGTCAGGGTTCGGAAGATGGCGTCTTGCTGGAGCCGGGCATGGCCGAGAAGCTGCAACGGTCCCTGGTAGAAGCGGCACAGCGCCAGGAAATGCTCGGCAAACCGGCGGTCCTGCTGGTGGCCGGGCCGATCCGGGCGATGCTGTCGCGCTTCGCCCGGCTGGCGGTCCCGAACATTCATGTTCTGGCCTACCAGGAAATACCGGACAACAAGCAGGTCACCATCGTTTCGACGGTGGGTCAGAATTAATCGAGGGTACAGGCCATGCAGGTCAAACGTTTCTTCGCCGCCGATATGCGCATCGCCATGAAAATGGTGCGCGACGAGCTGGGCGCCGATGCCGTGATCATCGGCAATCGCCGGGTCGCCGGTGGCGTCGAGCTGACCGCTGTGCTCGATTACCCGATGCAATCGGCGCCGGCGGCCAAGCAGCCGAACCCGGCCCTGGAAGCCGAGCTGCGCAAGACCCAGGCGCGCCTCGCCAGTGCGCATGCGGAGCTGGGCGCGTCTGGGCGCGGAAAGGATCAGGGCCGTCAACTGCTTGACGAGAAGCCCGCCGCAGCGGCCATGCCGCAACCCGAGCCGGTTGCCGCCGCTCCCGCGACGCTCGATCCGCGCGCGGTCGAGGCGATGTATTCCGAACTGCACGGCCTGCGCGAACTGATCGAGGTGCAGCTCGGTTCGATCGCCTGGGGCCAGGAGCAGAGCCGCCGGCCGCAGCAGGCCAGCCTCTGGCGGCGCCTGCAGCGCCTCGGCCTGCCGGCCGAGCTGTCGCGCAGCCTGCTGGACAAGGTCGCCGCCATCAGCGAGCCGCGCCAGGCCTGGCGCATGCTGCTGGCGCACCTGGCCCAGGCGATCAAGGTCAGCAAGCAGGAGCCGCTGGAAGAGGGTGGCGTGATCGCCCTGGTCGGCCCGGCCGGGGTCGGCAAGACCACCACGCTGGCCAAGCTGGCGGCGCGCTACGTACTCAAGTACGGCGCGCAGAACATCGCCCTGGCGAGCATGGACAACTACCGCATCGGCGCCCAGGAACAGCTCAAGACCCTCGGCCGGATTCTCGACGTGCCGGTGGTGCAGCTGGATCCGAGCCAGCCGTTGAGCAAGACCTTGGCCCCCCTGGCGCGCAAGCGGGTGGTCCTGATCGATACCGCCGGCCTGCCGGCCAGCGATCCGACGCTGCGCATGCAGCTCGAGGCGCTGGCCGACCGCGGTGTGAAAGCGAAGAATTATCTGGTGCTGGCTGCGACCAGCCAGAGCCAGGTGCTCAAGGCCGCCTGGCACAACTACCGGCGCTGTGGCCTGGCAGGTTGTATCCTGACCAAACTGGACGAGGCCGGCAGCCTGGGCGATGTACTCGGGCTAACGATCAGCCAGCATCTGCCGATAGCCTACCTCGCCGACGGGCCGCGTATTCCGGATGACTTGCATCTGCCGCGCAGTCATCAACTGGTCAGTCGGGCGGTGAGCCTGCAGTCCGGTGAGGAGCCGAGCGAGGAGGCGATGGCCGATATGTTCGCCGGCTTGTACAACGATTCCTCGCGGCGGGCTGGATAAGCGTGAGACAGCGGTATTCGAATAAATCAGATGCGTTCGATCCGGGCGCATCGCCGGCCGTGTGGCCCCAGCAAGATATAGGCGTGTGAACATGGGTATGCATCCCGTACAGGTGATTGCGGTGACCGGCGGCAAGGGTGGCGTCGGCAAGACCAACGTGTCGGTCAATCTGGCGCTGGCACTGGCCGACCTTGGCCGGCGCGTGGTGTTGCTCGATGCCGACCTGGGGCTGGCCAACGTCGACGTGCTGCTGGGCCTGACCAGCAAGCGTACCCTGGCCGATGTGATCGCCGGCGAGTGCGACCTGCGCGACGTGCTGATCCAGGGGCCCGGTGGCATCCGCATCGTGCCGGCCGCCTCCGGTGCGCAGAGCATGGTGCAGCTGTCGTCGCTGCAGCACGCCGGGTTGATCCAGGCGTTCAGCGAGATCGGCGACGATCTCGATGTGCTGATCATCGACACGGCCGCGGGCATCGGCGATGCGGTGGTCAGCTTCGTCCGCGCCGCCCAGGAAGTGCTGCTGGTGGTTACCGACGAGCCGACCTCGATCACCGATGCCTATGCGTTGATCAAGCTGCTCAACCGCGACTACGGCATCAATCGTTTCCGCGTGCTGGCCAACATGGCCCACGCCCCGCAGGAAGGGCGCAACCTGTTCGCCAAGCTGACCAAGGTCACCGAACGCTTCCTCGACGTGGCGCTGCAGTACGTCGGCGCCGTTCCCTACGACGAGGCCATGCGCAAGGCCGTGCAGAAGCAGCGTGCAGTCTACGAGGCCTATCCGCGGTCCAAGTGTGCATTGGCCTTCAAGGCTATCGCGCAGAAGATCGACACCTGGCCGCTGCCGGCGACGCCGCGCGGCCACCTCGAGTTCTTCGTCGAACGCCTGATCAGGCCGGCCTCAGAAACCCAAGAATGACAGGTGCCGGATTCGCTATGTATTACAGCAAGGCTCAGGCAAAGGATGCGCAGTACCGCCTGATCGATCAGTACGCCCCGCTGGTCAAGCGAATCGCTTACCACCTGCTGGCGCGTCTGCCCGCCAGCGTGCAGGTGGACGATCTGATCCAGGCCGGGATGATCGGACTGCTGGAGGCTGCCAAGAAATACGACGCCGGCAAGGGGGCCAGTTTCGAGACCTACGCCGGTATCCGCATCCGCGGCACCATGCTCGACGAGGTGCGCAAGGGGGACTGGGCGCCGCGTTCGGTGCACCGCAATTCACGCATGGTCAGCGAGGCGATTCGCGCCATCGAGGCGAAAACCGGGCGCGACGCTAAAGATCATGAGGTTGCGGCCGAACTTAAGCTGAGTCTCGATGAGTATTACGGCATCCTCGGCGACACGCTGGGCAGCCGCCTGTTCAGCTTCGACGATCTGTTGCAGGAAGGGGAGCACGGCGATCTCCAGGAAGACGCCGGCAGCACCCATCCGGAGCCTTTTCGCGATCTCGAAGACGAACGTTTCCAGCAGGCCCTGGCCGATGCCATCGCCAACCTGCCGGAGCGCGAGAAACTGGTGTTGTCGCTGTATTACGACGAAGAGCTGAATTTGAAGGAAATCGGTCAGGTGCTCGGGGTCAGCGAGTCGCGTGTGAGCCAGCTGCACAGCCAATGTGCGGCGCGGTTGCGGGCGCGCCTCGGCGAATGGCGCGCCCATTGACGATTATTGCGGTACGACGTGCTCGGTTTGCTGAGGCATTTTGGGACTTACGGAGGTCGACTTGGACAAGAACATGAAAATCCTCATCGTCGATGACTTCTCGACGATGAGACGGATCATCAAGAACCTCTTGCGTGACCTGGGGTTCACCAACACCGCCGAGGCGGATGATGGCACCACCGCGTTGCCGATGCTCAAGAGCGGCAGCTTCGACTTTCTCGTCACCGACTGGAACATGCCCGGCATGAGTGGCATCGACCTGCTGCGCACGGTGCGCGCCGACGAGCGCCTCAAGCACCTGCCGGTGCTGATGGTGACGGCCGAAGCCAAGCGCGACCAGATCATCGAAGCGGCCCAGGCCGGGGTCAACGGCTACGTCGTCAAGCCCTTCACCGCCCAGGTGCTGAAGGAAAAGATCGAAAAGATCTTCGAGCGCGTCAACGGCTGATGTAACGCCGCGAGGGCACTATGGCGCACCAAGATGACAGCATGAGCGAGTTCGAACAGACCCTTAAGTCCCACGCCCGCCAACTGGTCGACTGCCTCGAGCAGGGTCGTTTCGACGAGGCGGTGCTGATGATCCACCAGCTCAACCAGGCGCGCGACCGCGGCCTGTACCAGGAAGTCGGCAAGCTGACCCGCGAACTGCACAGCGCCATCGTCAAGCTGGAGATCGACACCTGCGGGGGCGAGCGAGAGTCTTCCCAGATCACCGACGCCACCGATCGCCTGTCCTATGTGGTGGAAATGACCGAGAAAGCGGCCAATCGCACCATGGATCTGGTCGAGGAGTGCGTGCCGCTGGTCAACTACGTCAGCTACGAGGCCCAGAGCCTGACGGCCGACTGGCAGCGTTTCATGCGTCGCGACATGAAGGCCGACGAGTTCCGCGAGCTGGTCCCGCGCATCGATCAGTTTCTCAAGCGCAGCATGAACGACGGCAGCCAGCTGTCGCAGAACCTGCGCGAAATCATGCTGGCCCAGGATTTCCAGGACCTCACCGGTCAGGTGATCAAGCGGGTTACCCGGCTCATCACCGAGCTGGAGAGCAACCTGCTGAACCTGGTGCTGATGGCCGGGCAGGTGGATCGTTTCGCCGGCATCCAGCATGACCATGCCCAGTTGCGTGCCGAGCAGTTGAAGCAAAAAGAGCAAAAAGAAGAAAAAGAACCTTCCAAGGGTGAAGGTCCGCAGATGCATGCCGATATGCGTGAGGATGTCGTTTCCGGCCAGGACGATGTCGATGATCTGCTTTCAAGCCTGGGCTTTTAGGGGATGCGAATATGAGCTTCGACGCCGATGAAGAAATCCTCCAGGACTTCCTGGTAGAAGCCGGCGAGATTCTCGAACTATTGTCAGAGCAACTCGTGGAGCTGGAGAGCAGCCCCGATGACATGGCGTTGCTCAATGCGATTTTTCGCGGTTTTCACACGGTCAAGGGCGGCGCAGGTTTCCTCCAGCTTCACGAGCTGGTGGAGTGCTGCCACATCGCCGAAAACGTTTTCGACATCCTGCGCAAGGGCGAGCGGCGCGTCGATTCCGAACTGATGGACGTCGTCCTGCAGGCGCTGGACGCGGTGAATGCGATGTTCGCCCAGGTGCGCGAGCGCGTCGAACCGACCCCGGCTTCGCCAGAACTGCTCGCGGCCCTGTCGCGCCTGGCCGAGCCGGCGTCCGCCGAGCAAGCGGCAGCGGCTTCCGTGCCGGAGCCGGTTGCCGATGCCGCCGATGACGAGTTCGAGCAGCTGCTCGATGCGATCGAGCCGGTCGTCGAGGAGACGGCTGTGGCGGCTGCTCCGGATTCCTCCTCCGATGAGATCACCGACGACGAATTCGAATTGCTGCTCGACCAGCTGCATGGCAAGGGGCAGTTCTCCGCCGCGCCGAGCGCGGCTCCGGCGGCCGAGCTGGAGCCCGCTTCGGCGCCGGCCAGCGACGAGATCACCGACGACGAGTTCGAGGCGCTGCTCGACCAGTTGCATGGCAAAGGCAAGTTCGAGCCTGCGGCGACCAGTACGGTAGTGGAGCCTGCGGCAGAGCCGGCCGGCAGCCCCGCGGGCGACCATATCACCGACGACGAATTCGAGGCGCTGCTCGACCAGCTGCATGGCAAGGGCAAGTTCGAACCCGCCAGTGTCGCGGCCGCCGCGCCTGTTCCGGCTGCGCCGGCCAAGCCTGTCGCCGCAGCCAAACCCGCCGTGGCAGCCAAGTCCGCGCCCGCCAAGGCGGCTCCGACAGCAGCGGCCAAGGCCGCAGCGCCGAGCAAACCGGCGGCGCCCGCCGCTGCGGCCCCGGCCGAAACCGAGACGACGGTACGGGTGGACACCGCGCGCCTCGACGAGATCATGAACATGGTCGGCGAACTGGTGCTGGTGCGTAACCGCCTGGTGCGCCTGGGCTCCAACAGCGGCGACGAGGCCATGGCCAAGGCCGTGTCCAACCTCGACGTGGTCACCGCCGACCTGCAGAGCGCGGTGATGAAGACCCGCATGCAGCCGATCAAGAAGGTCTTCGGCCGCTTCCCGCGCCTGGTCCGCGACCTGGCGCGCAGCCTGAAGAAAGAGATCAACCTGGAGCTGGTCGGCGAAGAGACCGACCTCGACAAGAACCTCGTCGAGGCCCTGGCCGATCCGCTGGTGCACCTGGTACGCAATGCCGTCGACCACGGTATCGAGATGCCCGAGGAGCGCGAGGCCGCCGGCAAGCCGCGCACCGGCCGGGTGGTGCTTTCCGCCGAACAGGAAGGCGACCACATCCTGCTGGTCATCAGCGATGACGGCAAGGGCATGGACGCCAACGTCCTGCGCGCCAAGGCCGTCGAGAAGGGCATGCTGGAGAAGGACGCCGCCGACCGCCTGAGCGACCTGGAATGCTACAACCTGATCTTCGCGCCCGGTTTCTCGACCAAGACCGAGATCTCCGACGTCTCCGGCCGCGGCGTCGGCATGGACGTGGTCAAGACCAAGATTTCCCAGCTCAACGGCACGGTCAACGTGTTCTCCACCAAGGGCCAGGGCTCGAAGGTGGTGATCAAGGTGCCGCTGACCCTGGCGATCATGCCGACCCTGATGGTCATGCTCGGCGAGCAGGCGTTCGCCTTCCCGCTGGTCAACGTCAACGAGATCTTCCACCTCGACCTGTCGCGCACCAACGTGGTGGACGGCCAGGAAGTGGTCGTGGTGCGCGACAAGGCGCTGCCGCTGTTCTATCTCAAGCGCTGGCTGGTTCAGGGCGCGTCCCAGGAAGAGCAGCGCGAGGGCCACGTGGTCATCCTCAGCGTCGGCAACCAGAGCATCGGTTTCGTCGTCGACCAGTTGGTGGGGCAGGAAGAAGTGGTGATCAAGCCCTTGGGCAAGATGCTGCAAGGTACTCCCGGCATGTCCGGTGCGACCATCACCGGTGACGGCCGCATCGCCCTGATTCTCGATGTTCCCAGCATGCTCAAGCGTTATGCACGCAGGATTTGATCAGTCAGGCAGCGTCCCGCGGAGGGGGCGCTGCCGCTAGGAGTGTTTATGGCAGTCAAGGTCCTGGTGGTGGACGATTCCGGCTTCTTCCGCCGGCGCGTCTCGGAAATCCTTTCCTCTGATCCCAATATCCAGGTCGTCGGCACCGCCACCAACGGGCGCGAGGCCATCGACCAGGTGCTGGCGCTCAAGCCGGACGTCATCACCATGGACTACGAAATGCCCATGATGGATGGCATCACGGCGGTGCGGCAGATCATGCAGCGCTGCCCGACGCCGGTCTTGATGTTCTCTTCGCTGACCCACGAGGGCGCGCGGGTAACGCTCGATGCGCTGGATGCCGGTGCGGTCGACTACCTGCCGAAGAACTTCGAGGACATCTCGCGCAATCCGGACAAGGTCAAGCAACTGCTGTGCGAGAAGGTCCATACCGTTTCGCGCAGCAATCGTCGCTACAGCACCTTCTGCGGTTCGAGCGGCGGTGCCGCGCCGACGTCGCCGCGCAGCCCCGGGGCGGCGCTGGCCACCCCACGCAGCCCGGGTGCTGCGGCGGCACCGGCACCGGCACCCGCGCGCGCCGTCGCGCCCAAGCGCAAGGCCTACAAGCTGGTCGCCATTGGCACCTCCACCGGCGGGCCGGTGGCGCTGCAGCGCGTGCTGACCCAACTGCCGGCCAGTTTTCCGGCGCCCATCGTATTGATCCAGCACATGCCCGCGGCCTTCACCAAGGCCTTTGCCGACCGCCTGGACAAGCTCTGCCGCATCCGGGTCAAGGAGGCCGAGGACGGTGACGTGCTGCGTCCGGGCCTGGCGCTGCTGGCGCCGGGTGGCAAGCAGATGATGATCGACGGGCGTGGTGCCGTGCGCATCCTGCCGGGCGACGACCGCCTCAACTACAAGCCCTGTGTCGATGTCACCTTCGGCTCGGCGGCCAAGTCGTTCCATGACAAGGTGCTGGCGGTGGTCCTGACCGGCATGGGTGCCGATGGCCGCGAGGGCGCGCGTCTGCTCAAGCAGAGCGGCAGCCAGGTGTGGGCGCAGGACGAGGCCAGTTGCGTGATCTATGGCATGCCCATGGCCGTGGTCAAGGCCAATCTCAGCGACGCCGTCTACGGCCTCGACGATATCGGCCGCAATCTGGCCGAGGCGTGTATCTGATGGATGTGCTCAGCCTCATCGGGCTGGTGCTGGCGTTCGTCGCCATCGTCGGCGGCAATTTCCTCGAAGGCGGCCACATATCGGCCCTGGTCAACGGGCCGGCGGCGCTCATCGTGCTCGGCGGCACCTTGGGCGCCGTGCTGTTGCAAACGCCGATCTCGGTGTTCATCCGGGCGGTGAACATCATCCGCTGGATCTTCTTTCCGCCACGCATCGACCTGGCGCGCGGCATCCTCATGGTGACCGCCTGGAGCAACACCGCGCGCAAGGAAGGGCTGCTCGGGCTTGAGCCGGTCGCCGAGACCGAGCCCGATCCGTACGCGCGCAAGGGCCTGCAACTGCTGGTCGACGGTGCCGAGCCGGAGGTGATCCGCAGCATCCTCGAGGTGGATCTCTACACCCAGGAAAGTCGCGACCTGCGGGCGGCGAAGGTCTACGAGAGCATGGGCGGCTACTCGCCGACGATCGGTATCATCGGCGCGGTGATGGGGCTGATCCACGTCATGGGCAACCTGGCCGACCCCGGCCAGCTGGGCGACGGTATCGCCGTGGCGTTCGTCGCCACCATCTACGGCGTCGCGTTCGCCAACCTGCTGGTGCTGCCGGTGGGCAACAAGCTCAAGAGCATCGTGCAGCGCCAGACGGCCTATCGCGAGATGCTGCTGGAGGGCGTGCTGTCCATCGCCGAGGGCGAGAACCCGCGTTCCATCGAGATGAAGCTGCAAGGCTTCATGGACTGACCGGCCATGGCCAGACGCAGACAGCCGGAAGAGCACGACAACCACGAACGCTGGCTGGTGTCCTACGCGGACTTCATCACGCTGCTGTTCGCCTTTTTCGTGGTGATGTATTCGATCTCCTCGATCAATGAAGGCAAGTACAAGATTCTTTCCGACTCGCTGGTCGGCGTCTTCAATCAGGTCGATCGCTCGGTGAAACCCATTCCGATAGGCGAGGAGCGACCGCGGACGACCGAGCCGAATGTTTCCGACGACCTCGCCGGACAGGCATCGACGACCAGCGAGCTGGTTCTCGACCCGCTGGAAAGCATCGCCCGGAGCATGCGCGAGGCCTTCGGCGACCTGATCGGCAAGGAGCAACTGATCGTGCGCGGCAACGAGCTATGGGTGGAGATCGAACTCAACTCCAGCCTGCTGTTTCCCAGCGGCGATGCCTTGCCCAACGATCAGGCCTTCGCGCTGATCGAGAAGGTCGCCGGGATTCTGGCTCCCTTCGACAACCCGATCCACGTCGAGGGCTTCACCGACAACCTGCCGATCAGCACCGACAAGTTTCCGACCAACTGGGAACTCTCCGCCGCGCGCGCCGGCAGCGTGGTGCGCATGCTCGCGGCACAGGGGGTGAATCCCTCGCGCCTCGCTGCGGTGGGCTATGGCGAGTACCAGCCGGTGGCGGACAACGCGACCGCCGAGGGCCGGGCGCGCAACCGCCGGGTCGTCCTGGTGGTGTCGCGCAACCTCGACGTGCGCCGCAGCGTCAGCGGCGTGGGCAGCAGCAATGCCAAGCCGGATGCGACCTTGCGCCGGGCTGGCACACAAACTGCACCGGCTGCGGCCATGTAGGCGCCGCGGGCGCAGTCGTCAAAACACCGTCGTCGTGCCATCGCGGGCACGACAAAGCCGGTAGCTTCGAGCCGGGTGGAACTGAGCAATGAGAGTCTGGGCTGTAGCCAATCAAAAGGGCGGGGTAGGCAAGACCACCACGTCGATCGCGCTGGCAGGGTTGCTCGCCGATGCCGGCAAGCGGGTCGTGGTGCTGGATCTCGATCCGCATGGGTCGATGACCAGCTATTTCGGGCATGATCCGGACAACCTCGATCACAGCGTCTTCGACCTGTTCCAGCATCAGGGCACCGTCCCCGAGGGATTGCCGTGGCAACTGCTGCTGTCCACCAGCCACGAGCGCATCTCGCTGCTGCCCTCGAGTACCGTGCTGGCCACCCTGGAGCGCCAGTCGCCCGGGCAGAGCGGTCTGGGCCTGGTCATCGCCAAGAGCCTGTCGCAGATGTGGCAGGACTTCGACTACGCGATCATCGACAGCCCGCCGCTGCTGGGGGTGCTGATGGTCAATGCGCTGGCCGCCAGCCAGCAGCTGATCATTCCGGTACAGACCGAGTTCCTCGCGATGAAGGGCCTCGAGCGGATGGTCGGTACGCTGGCGATGGTCAATCGTTCGCGCAAGCAGGCGCTGCCCTATGCCATCGTGCCGACGCTGTTCGACCGCCGGACCCAGGCTTCGATGAATACGCTGAAGGTGCTGCGCGCAGGCTATGCGGACAATCTCTGGCCCGCCTTCATTCCCATCGACACGCGCCTGCGCGACGCCAGCCGCGCCGGCCTGACGCCGTCGCAGTTCGATGCGGGGAGCCGCGCGGTACTCGCCTACCGGGCGCTGCTCAAGCATCTGCTGGCGATGCAGCCCTCGCCGCAGGTGGCTTGAGATGGTGATGGCGGCGGCTCAAGTTTGTCGCCCACGCAGCCGATAGCCTGTTCAGATTTTCATCACGAGTTGCTTCCATGAGTCGTAGCGTCCTAACCGAAACGCGATCCCAGCAGGCGCTGCAGTCCTATCTCGACGCGCTGTTGCAGGATGCGGCCATCGAGCTGGCGGAATCGGTCAGCCAGGACGAGTTCCAGGCGGCCGTACTCGAGGAGCGGCTGCGTGATACCCACCGGGATGCGCCGCGGCCACCGCTCGAAGTGGTCCAGCCCGAAGTGGCCATGGCTGCCGAACCCGAGAAGCTGGCGGCGCCTGCCGTGGCGCTGGTGGAGCCGGTTGTCGAGCTCGATGCCGTGCCGCGCGGCGCCGGCGAGCCGCCGCTCAAGGCCGGAGCCCTGCCGGAGTGGGGCGAGGAGCCCTTCGAGTGCCTGTTGTTCGACGTGGCCGGCCTGACGCTGGCGGTACCGCTGGTCTGCCTGGGCTCGATTTATCCGCTGGCCGGACAGGAGCTGACGCCACTGTTCGGCCAGCCTGACTGGTTTCTCGGCATACTGCCGAGCCAGGCCGGCAACCTGAAGGTGCTGGATACCGCGCGCTGGGTGATGCCCGATCGCTACCGCGACGATTTCCGCCAGGGGCTGCAATATGTGATTTCGGTACAGGGCTACGAGTGGGGGCTGGCGGTGCATCAGGTCAGCCGTTCGATCCGCCTCGAACCGCGCGAGGTCAAGTGGCGCACCCAGCGTAGCCAGCGGCCCTGGCTCGCCGGCACGGTGATCGAGCACATGTGCGCGCTGGTCGATGTGACGGCGCTGGCGGAACTGATCGCCAGCGGCGCCACCAGGCAATTGAAGGCCGTGCCGCGCCAGGCACACTGAACCAGATAAACGACGGGCGCGCCGGGTGGCGCGATCCGGAACGATGGAATCGACCGCCATAGCGGTATTTGAAGAAGGTGGGGCTATGAAGATGACGTCTGCGCAGGGTTCCGATGATCCTGTCCTGCAATGGGTAACCTTCCGTCTGGACAACGAGACGTACGGCATCAACGTGATGCAGGTTCAGGAAGTGTTGCGCTATACCGAGATCGCGCCGGTTCCGGGGGCGCCGAGCTATGTGCTGGGCATCATCAACCTGCGCGGCAACGTGGTGACGGTGATCGATACCCGCCAGCGCTTCGGCCTGGCGCCGGCGCCGGTATCGGACAACACCCGCATCGTGATCATCGAGGCGGATCGCCAGGTGGTCGGCATCATGGTCGATAGCGTGGCCGAGGTGGTCTATCTTCGTCAGTCGGAGATCGAGACCGCACCGAACGTCGGTAACGACGAGTCGGCCAAGTTCATCCAGGGTGTGTGCAACAAGAACGGCGAGCTGCTGATTCTGGTCGAACTCGACAAGATGATGAGCGAAGAAGAATGGGCGGAACTTGAGAGCATCTGATACATGCTGATCGCGTCGCTGGTCGCATCGCTGGTTGCGCTGGCCTTCTGCTGCCTTGGGCTGCTGGGCTTCTGCCTGTGGCTGCTCAAGCGGCAGCGGTTGCTGGCGGAGCAGCAGAGCCAGCGCGATGCCGTGCGTGACAAACGCCTCAAGGAGCTAAGCAACCGGCTGGACACCTATCTCGAAGGCAGCGTGCGCATGGGCGACGAGCTGCGCGAGCTGGGCCGTCTGGTCGCGCCGCTGCCGGACAAGCTCAGCCTGCTGGAGCAGCGCGATCCCAACAATTTCTCCTTTTCCCAGGCCGCCAAGCTGGTGGGCCTGGGCGCCAGCGTCGACGATCTGACGCAATCCTGCGGCCTCTCGCAATCGGAGGCCGAACTGATGAGCAAGCTGCACCAGGCGCGCAAGAAGCCCTGAGCCTCTCGTCGAGCCGCTGTCGGCTCCGTCGCAAAAATGCCCATCCAGGCCCCTGCGGCCGGAACCTCCGCCAGCTGTCACCTTCCAACCAGTAGGGACCGGACGTCGCCGGGCCCGACCGGTTCCGCCTTGGGGCGAGGAGGGCGATATGCGGCGCGTTCTGATCCTGATGCTTTTCATCGTTCCGCTTGGGCTGCAGGCCGGGGAAGCGCCGCGGGACGTCGACGGCGCGTTGACCGTCAATGTCTTCCAGGCCAAGCGCTTGCATGAGCTGGGGGCCGTGTTCATCGACGTGCGTCCCGGCCGCGAATGGTTGTGGGGGCACGTCGAAGGCGCGGTGCACTTCGACCTGGCCAGCGATTTCGCCAGCCTGGCCGACGCGCAATGGCCGCGCGAGCTACCGTTGGTGATCTACTGCGACAGCGAAGTCTGTCCGCGCAGCGCGCAGGCGGCGCGGATGGCCGTTGCCTGGGGTTATCAGCGGGTGTTCTATTTCCGCGAAGGCTACTTCGCCTGGCAGCTGCACGATTTCCCTCAGGTGACGGCGGCGGATACCACGTTCACCACGCTCAACGCCCGGGCCCATTGAGCAGGGGCAGCGACGGCGCCACCGACGTATCGCCGCCAGCGTCGAACCCGGGCGGGCATTTGCCCTTGAGATACCAGGCGAAGGCGATGATCTCCGCGATGGTCCGGTACAGCGTCTCGGGAATTTCATCGCCCAGCTCCAGGCGCGCGAGCAGTTTCACCAGCTCGGCATTCTCGTAGATCGGTACCTCGTGTTCGCGGGCGATGGCGAGGATGGCTTCGGCCAACTCGTCGTCGCCCTTGGCGGTCAGGCTTGGCGCGCTCACGCCATCGTAGCTGAGGGCGATTGCCTGGCGCGGGTTCTGGTCGTTCATGCGGTTTCATCCACGAAACGTTGTTCCAGCGTCGTGCGCGGCCCCTGTGGCGGAACACCCTGGCGACAGCTCAGTTCGCCGACGTCGAGCCCGGCGGCCTGGAGGCGGTCACGCAGGTGCGGGAGTTCGCTCGAGATCAGTTCGGCGGTGGCGCCGCGCTCCGCCCATAGCTGGCTGGACAGGGTGCCGCGCAGCAGCTGTGCCTGCACCTGAAGCGGGCCGAGCGGGGATACATCGAAGGCCAGCTCGATCTTCCAGAGGGTTTCGGGTGGTTCCCTGTCCTGCCGGGCGGGTTGATCCTCGCGCTGCAGCTTGATCTGCAGCGGCACGATATCGTGCTGGTCGCGCATCGGCAGTTCCAGTTGCCAGGTGGTGAGCAGGGCGCCGTCCGGGCCGACCTGGGTCTGGGCCAGGCTGGACAATTGGTGGGTCTGCAGCCGCGACACGGCCGCAGCGGCGAGTTTGAGCAGGAGTTCGAGGTCGGCCTCGTCTTCCAGGCCGGGCGGTAGTTTGCTGGGCAAGGGGAAGCCGACCGCCAATTGCCGCGGGCCGCCCTGGCCCAGCGCGCCCAGGGCGTTGCGGGCGAAGGCCGGCAACGCCTGGCCGATGGCGCCACCCGCTTGCGCGCTGGCCAGTGGTGTGCTGCCGGGCAGGTTGGGCATCTGTGCCAGCAGGCGCAGCAGCGCCGCCTTCAGGTCGCCATGCAGGCTCTCGGTCTGCCCGGCGAGCAGGCGGGCTTCGAAAAACACTCCGCTCTTGGCCAGGGCGGCGGCCAGGTTCTTGGCGTCGCCCAGTTGCTGCATGTCCGGGATCAGGCCGAGCAGCTTCTCGGCGGCGCCGCGCAGCCCTTCGGGTAACGTGCCGCCGGCACCCAGCAGCGCTTTGAACACGCCTTCCAGAGACGCCTGGCGGTTCTGCTGGGCGCCGAGCTGCTCGCTGAGGTGCAGTTGGTCGAGGCGTCCGCTCAGCGGCAGGAAGGCCAGCGACTGGCTGCCCTTGACCTGGGCGGTGAGCAGGCTGCCGAGGGGCAGTGGGTTGTTCGACTCGATGTTCAGCTTCTGCCCCGCCAATGGCGAATTGAGCAGGCTGAGCACGACCTTGAACACTGCCTGGCCGTCGCTCCCGGCCTGTTGGCTGGTTGCGACCACCCGGCCCTGGATCACGCTGCCAATCGGCAGTTGCTGCAGGTCGAGCGAGGAAACCGGTTGGCGTGCGGCTGGCTGCGGCGAGGCCAGCAGGCGGCTATCGGAGAGGGCGGTGATGGCATACGTGGTGCCGGGTGCCAACGCCTTGCTGCTGCTGGCCTCCAACGTGGCCTGGCGCCCGTTGCCCAGGGTCAGGCGCAGCACCAGCTGGAATGCCTGGCTGGCCTCCTTGAAGCTGACGATCTCGGCCTCGGCGCTCTCGCCGGCGCTGAGCAACCCCTGCATGGGCTGCAGCAGCTTCAGCGCCAGCTCGCTGGCCGCGACGGTTTGGCGCGGCGCGCTGGCCGGGGGCAGAGGTTGCGCACTCTTGATCTCGGTCATCTTTCCTCAAATGCTCTTACAACCTTTCGCGTTTGCGGCCTTTGGCGGCAAGGGTTGCCATGTATAATTCCGCCCGCCCGGTGCTGTCGCTGAGTATAGCGGCCGGGCTCTTTTCATCTTGAGGTGTCGCCAGCGTGTCAACTCCCTTTCTCGAAGCTGTGGCGCTCGCCTGCGAGCGGGACTGGCGCCTGCTCTTCGACAAGCTCGATCTGCGCCTCGATCCTGGGGAGATGCTGCAGATCGCCGGACCCAACGGCAGCGGCAAGACCAGCCTGCTGCGCCTGCTTTCCGGCTTGATGCAGCCGACCGCCGGCGACGTGCTGCTCAAGGGACAGCCGCTCGAGGCCCAGCGCAGCGAACTGGCACGCAACCTGTTGTGGATCGGCCATGCCGCGGGCATCAAGGGCCTGCTGACCGCGGAGGAGAACCTCACCTGGCTCTGCGCGCTGCATCAGCCGGCCAGCCGCGAAGCCATCTGGCAGGCCCTCGCTGCCGTAGGCCTGCGCGGTTTCGAGGATGTGCCGTGCCATACGCTCTCCGCCGGCCAGCAGCGTCGCGTCGGCCTGGCGCGCCTTTATCTCTCGCCGCCGCCGCTGTGGATTCTCGACGAGCCGTTCACCGCACTCGACAAGCATGGCGTCGCCCAACTGGAGCATCACCTGGCCGTCCATTGCGAACAGGGTGGCCTGGTGGTGTTGACCACACATCACAGCCTGACGGAAAAGCCCGCCGGCTATCGTGAACTGGATCTGGGACAACGGGCCGCATGAGCAGCGTGTTCACTCTCTTGCTGGCACGTGAAGCGCGCCTGCTGTTCCGCCGGCCGGCCGAACTGGCCAACCCGCTGGTGTTCTTCGCCATCGTCATCGCTTTGTTTCCGTTGGCGGTGGGGCCGGAAAGCAAACTGTTGCAAACCATTTCCCCGGGGCTGGTCTGGGTGGCGGCGCTGCTGGCCGTGCTGCTCTCGCTGGACGGGCTTTTCCGCAGTGATTTCGAGGACGGCTCGCTCGAACAGTGGGTCGTTTCGCCGCACCCCCTCGCGCTTCTGGTGCTCGCCAAGGTGCTGGCACACTGGGCTTTCTCCGGCCTGGCGCTGGTTCTGCTGGCGCCGTTGCTGGGGCTGATGCTCGGCCTGCCGCTGGGCACCCTGCCGGTGCTACTGATCTCGCTGCTGCTGGGGACACCGATTCTGAGTCTGCTGGGAGCGGTCGGCGCAGCCCTGACGGTGGGGCTCAAACGCGGTGGTCTGCTACTGGCGCTGTTGATCCTGCCGCTCTACATCCCGGTACTCATCCTTGGCAGCGGAGCACTGCAGGCAGCGTTGCAGGGACTGCCGGCGACCGGTCATCTATTATGGCTGGCCAGCCTGACCGCTTTGGCGGTTACGCTTACGCCTTTTGCGATAGCCGCCGGGCTGAAGATCAGCGTTGGCGAGTAGCGGTACATAACGATGGCCGGGGAACACATCCGGCTGGTGAAGTGATCGTCGAGGCCTGGCGTGCCGGGTTTCGCTGAATGATGAGTCATCCGATGAACTGGACATGGTTTCACAAGCTGGGCTCCCCCAAGTGGTTCTACGAGATCAGCGGCCGTTGGCTGCCGTGGCTGGCCTGGGCGGCGGCGCTGCTGGTCGGTGTCGGCGTGGTCTGGGCACTGGCCTTCGCCCCCGAGGACTACCAGCAGGGCAACAGCTTCCGGATCATCTACATCCACGTCCCCGCGGCGTTCCTCGCCCAATCGGTCTACGTGATGCTGGCGATCGCCGGCGTGGTCGGCCTGGTATGGAAGATGAAGCTCGCCGACGTCGCGCTGCAGCAGGCCGCGCCGATCGGCGCCTGGATGACTTTCATCGCGCTGCTCACCGGCGCGGTCTGGGGCAAGCCGACCTGGGGTGCCTGGTGGGTCTGGGACGCGCGCCTGACCTCGATGCTGATCCTGCTGTTCCTGTATTTCGGTGTGATCGCGCTGGGCCAGGCGATCAGCAACCGTGACAGCGCCGCCAAGGCCTGTGCGGTGCTGGCCATCGTCGGCGTGGTGAACATACCGATCATCAAGTACTCGGTGGAGTGGTGGAACACCCTGCACCAGCCAGCCACCTTCAAGGTCACCGAGAAGCCCGCGATGCCGGTGGAAATGTGGTTGCCGCTGCTGGTGATGGTGATCGGCTTCTACTGTTTCTTCGCCGCCGTGCTGTTGATGCGCATGCGCCTGGAAGTCCTGCGCCGCGAGTCGCGCGCCAGCTGGGTGAAGAGCGAGGTCAAGTCTCTGGTGGGGAATAACGCGTGAACTTTTCATCCTTCGCCGATTTCATCGCCATGGGCAATCATGGCGTGTATGTCTGGACCTCCTATGGCATCAGCCTGGCGGTACTGGTTCTCAACGTCGCACTGCCGATCCTGGCTCGCCGGCGTTACCTGCAAGATGAGGCGCGTCGTTTGCGCCGGGAGGAGTTGAAGTGAATCCGGTGCGCAAGAAGCGTCTTTTCATCGTGCTGGCGATTCTCGCCGGTGTCGGTATCGCCGTGGCGCTGGCGTTGTCTGCCCTGCAGCAGAACATCAACCTGTTCTACACGCCGAGCCAGATCGCCGCCGGTGAAGCCCCCGAGGGCACCCGGATCCGCGCGGGCGGCTTGGTCGAACAAGGTTCGGTGCAGCGCAGCAACGATTCGCTGAACGTATCCTTCCGCGTCACCGATGGTGCCGAGACGGTGACCATCACCTACCAGGGCATTCTCCCGGACCTGTTCCGCGAAGGGCAGGGCATCGTCGCGCTGGGGCGGGTCAATGCCGACGGCGTGCTGGTCGCCGACGAAGTGCTGGCCAAGCACGATGAGAACTACATGCCGCCGGAAGTCAGCCAGGCGCTCGAGAAGAGCGGCATGATGAAGCACTACGAGGGCGGCAAGCAGGAGTACGCGAAATGATTCCCGAGCTCGGCCATCTGGCGATGATCCTGGCGCTGTGCCTGGCGGCGGTCCAGGCCACGCTTCCGCTGATCGGCGCCTGGCGCGGCGACAGGCAGTGGATGGGGGTGGCCCAGCCAGCGGCCTGGGGCCAGTTCGCCTTTCTCGGCTTCGCCTTCGCCTGCCTGACCTATGCGTTCATGGCCGATGACTTCTCCGTGGCCTACGTTGCGCAGAACTCCAACAGCGCGCTGCCCTGGTACTACAAGTTCAGTGCGGTCTGGGGCGCCCATGAGGGGTCGCTGCTGCTCTGGGCTTTCATTCTCTCTGGCTGGACTTTCGCCGTGGCGATCTTCTCCCGGCAACTGCCCGAGGACATGCTGGCCCGCGTGCTGGGCGTGATGGGGCTGATCAGCGTCGGTTTCCTGCTGTTTCTCATTGTCACGTCCAATCCATTCGACCGCTTGCTGCCGCAATCGCCGATGGATGGCCGCGACCTGAATCCGCTGCTGCAGGATTTCGGCCTGGTCGTGCATCCGCCCATGCTCTACATGGGCTACGTCGGTTTCTCCGTGGCCTTCGCCTTCGCCATCGCCGCCTTGCTCGGCGGCCGCCTGGATGCTGCCTGGGCACGCTGGTCGCGGCCGTGGACGCTGGTGGCATGGTCGTTCCTCGGCATCGGCATCTCCCTGGGCTCCTGGTGGGCCTATTACGAGCTGGGCTGGGGCGGCTGGTGGTTCTGGGACCCGGTGGAAAACGCCTCCTTCATGCCCTGGCTGGTCGGCACCGCGCTGGTCCATTCGCTGGCCGTCACCGAGAAGCGCGGGGTGTTCAAGAGCTGGACCGTGCTGCTGGCGATCGCCGCTTTTTCGCTGAGCCTGCTCGGTACTTTCCTGGTGCGTTCCGGGGTGCTGACCTCGGTGCACGCCTTCGCCACCGATCCCGCGCGCGGGGTGTTCATCCTGGTCTTCCTGCTGATCGTGGTAGGGGGCTCGCTGACCCTGTTCGCGCTGCGGGCGCCGGTGGTCAAGAGCCAGGTAGGCTTCGGCCTGTGGTCGCGTGAGACGCTGCTGCTGGTGAACAACCTGCTGCTGATGGTCGCCACGGCGATGATTCTGCTCGGCACGCTCTATCCATTGCTGCTCGATGCGCTCTCCGGCGCCAAGCTGTCGGTGGGACCACCGTACTTCAACGCGATGTTCGTCCCGCTGATGGGGGCGCTGATGCTGGCGCTGGGCGTCGGCATCCTGGTGCGCTGGAAGGACACGCCGTTGAAGTGGCTGATCGGCATGCTCACGCCGGTGCTGATCACCAGCGTGATCCTTGGCGGTCTCGGATCCCTGGTTTTCGGCGACTTCAACTGGGCGGTGCTGGCCGTGTGCCTGTTGGCAGCCTGGGTGGTGCTCGCCAGTGTCCGCGACCTGCTCGACAAGGCCCGCCACAAGGGCTTGCTCAAAGGCGTGCGGAGCCTGGCGCCGAGTTACTGGGGCATGCACCTGGCACACCTGGGCCTGGCCGCCTGCGCCATGGGGGTGGTACTCACCAGCCACCAGAGTGCCGAGCGCGACCTGCGTCTGGCGCCGGGTGAGTCGCTGGAGCTGGGCGGCTACCACTTCGTCTTCGAGGGGGCGGCGCATCACGAAGGGCCGAACTTCACATCCGACAGGGCGACCATCCGCGTGCTCGATGGCGACAGGCAGATTGCCGTGCTGCATCCGGAGAAGCGCCTGTACACCGTACAGCAGATGCCGATGACCGAGGCTGGCATCGATCCCGGCTTCACCCGCGACCTCTATGTCGCGCTCGGCGAGCCGCTGGGCGATGGTGCCTGGGCCGTGCGGGTGCATATCAAGCCGTTCGTTCGCTGGATCTGGCTGGGCGGCCTGATGATGGCTCTGGGCGGGGTGCTGGCGGCCAGCGATCGCCGTTATCGAGTCAAGGTCAAAACCCGGGTGCGCGAAGTGCTGGGCCTGGCAGCGCAAGGAGCCTGATGTGAGAAGAGTGTTGATGTTGCTGCCGCTGGCGATCTTCCTGGTCGTGGCGGTGTTTCTCTATCGAGGCCTGTTCCTCGATCCGTCGGAGCTGCCTTCGGCGCTGATCGGCAAGCCGCTGCCGGCATTCTCGTTGCCGTCGGTAGAGGATGAGCAGCGCCTGATCGGCGACGCTGACCTGAAGGGCAAGCCGGCGCTGGTCAATGTCTGGGCTACCTGGTGTGTCGCCTGCAAGGTGGAGCATCCGGTGTTGAACCGGCTGGCGGAGCAGGGGGTGCTGATTTACGGCGTCAACTACAAGGACGACAACGCCGCGGCACAGAAGTGGCTGCGCGAATTCCATGATCCCTACCAGCTGAATATCCGTGACGAGCAGGGCACCCTCGGGTTGGACCTGGGGGTCTACGGTGCGCCGGAAACCTTCCTCATCGACAAGCAGGGCATCATTCGCCACAAGTTCGTCGGCGTGATCGATGATCGCGTCTGGCGCGAGCAACTGGCTGCGCTCTATCAGCAACTGGTGGACGAATGAAACGACTGACCCGTGCTGCGCTGCTCGGCTTGTTCCTCGCTGCGACTGCTCATGCCGCCATCGATACCTACGAGTTCAAGGACGAGGCCGAGCGCGAACGCTATCGCACCCTGACCGAAGAGCTGCGCTGTCCGAAGTGCCAGAACCAGAACATCGCCGATTCCAATGCGCCGATCGCCATGGACCTGCGCCAGGAAATCTTCCGTATGCTCGAGGAAGGGCAGAGCAACGACCAGATCGTCGACTACCTGGTCGCGCGGTATGGCGATTTCGTTCGTTACAAGCCGCCTGTGAACACCAAGACCCTTCTGCTCTGGTATGGCCCGGCGGGGCTGTTGGTACTGGGCTTCGGCATTCTCGTGGCGATCCTGGTTCGACGTCGCCGCATCGAGAATGCCCCGGCTTCGAACACTCTTTCCGAGGCCGAGCGCGAACGCCTCGCCAAGCTGCTGGATAAAAAAGACTCATGATCGATTTCTGGATCGCTGCCGGCGCGCTGCTGCTGGTGGCCTTGGCTTTTCTGCTGTTGCCCATCCTGCATGGCCGTCGTGCCCAGGCAGAGGAAGACCGTACTGCGTTGAACGTGGCCCTGTACGAAGAGCGGCTGGCCGAACTGGCGGCCCAGCATGCGGCCGGCACGCTGAGCGCCGAGCTGATGGAGGCGGGGCGTGCCGACGCTGCGCGGGAACTGCTGGACGATACCGAAGGCAGCGATACCCCGCGTGTCGCCAGGCTCGGGCGCAGTGTGCCTGTGGCCGTGGCGGTGCTGGTGCCGATCATCGCCTATGGGCTCTATATGCACTGGGGTTCCAGCGACAAGCTGGAACTGGCGCGGCAGTTCAGCGAGCAGCCGCGCACGATCGAAGAGATGACCGCGCGCCTCGAGAAGGCTGTGCAGGCGCAGCCGGATTCTGCCGAAGCCTGGTACTTCCTCGGCCGTACCTACATGAATCAGGAGCGTCCGGCCGATGCGGCCAAGGCTTTCGAGCGCGTCGTCGGGCTTGCCGGGCGCCAGCCGGAACTGCTTGGGCAGTGGGCGCAAGCGCTGTATTTCGCGCGCGACCGCCAGTGGACCGCCGAACTGCAGGCGCTCACCGACGAGGCGCTCAAAGGCGACCCACAGGAGGCGACCAGCCTCGGGCTGCTGGGCATCGCGGCCTTCGAGGATCAGCGTTATCAGGATGCCGTTCGCTTCTGGGAGCGGCTGGTCGCGGCCCTGCCCGAGGAAGACCCTTCCCGTGACGCCATCCGCGGCGGTATCGCCCGGGCGCGCGAGCAAATGGGCGAGCCGGCAGCCGCCTCGCCACGGCAGTCCGAAGCGGAATCCGCTGCGGTCACGCTGCAGGTAGAGGTTGCACTGGATCCCGAGGTCGCAAAGCAGGTTTCGCCCGGGGACAGCGTCTTCGTCTTCGCGCGAGCGGTATCGGGACCGGCGATTCCGCTGGCAGCCAAACGCCTGACGGTTGCCGATCTGCCTGCCCGTGTCAGCCTGGGCGATGCCGATGCGATGATGCCCTCGCTGAAGCTTTCCAACTTCGGGCAGATTACCCTGGTGGCACGGGTATCCCGTGAAGGCAACGCAACCAAAGGCGAGTGGCTGGGTCAAAGCGGAACGCTGGATACCGCCGGCGACCAGACCGAAGTGCGCTTGACCATCGACCGGGCCGATACGCCCTGACAACCCGGCATCTGACGGACGTGAGGATGAACGTGAAGGCCCCTGCTGTTGCACTTTCGCTCAAGGCGCTTGCGATGCTGGGGCTGGCGCTCCTGCTCGGTGCCTGTGCGGGCACGCCCTATGATTCCTCAAGGCAAGTCCCGCCGGCCAAACCGATACCTCGCGTGCCGGAACCCAGCGGGCCGGTCATTGCGCCACCGCCCATCCAGACACCGCCGGCGCCGCGACCACCTGCGACCCAGAAGAGCCATCCACGCTACGCGCCGCCGCCTCATGTGGCTGCGCACTGGGACAATCGCCTGGGCGTTTACGTCGTGGAAGGGCGTGACCTGTTCTATCGCGAGCGCCTGTACTACCGCTGGGATGGCGACTGGTACTGCTCGGGACGCCCTGACGGCCCCTGGGAGCCGGTTGCGCCGCCCAGCGTTCCACCGGGGCTGCGCGAACGCTACTAGTGGCCTGTTTGGCCGCCGCATCCGCTGTTTCTGTCGCTCTGCTGTCGACTCCGGCCCGCATCGATCGGCCGCGCCGCGAAGTTTTTCGCGCTCTTGACTAAAGGCCCAGGGGGTATTGCCGATACAGGAACAGCAGCATCTGATGCTGCGGTATTTCAGCTGGGCCGGCGACAGCCGCCGCAACGGGCCTCTGCCCCGGAGTCGATCATGAATGCTTCCGTCAAGCGCCTCGAAGAAACCGGCAGTGCATTGCGCGATGCGTTGGCTCAGCAGGACTGGGCTGCCATCAGCCTGCTCGACCGCGAATGCCGCCAAGCCGTCGAAGAGGCCATGCGGGAATCTTCGCGTGACGAAGTCATGATTCGCCAGCGCCTGCAGGAATTGCTGGGGCTCTATCGCGAGCTGGTGACCACCTGCCAGACCGAACAACGGCGTATCGCTGACGAATTGCTGCAGCTGAATCATTCTCGCCAAAGCGCCAAGGTCTACCAGCTGTTCGGTTGATCCCGTAACCACAGCGCGATCGTCGCCGCCAGCTACCATCGCGGCCGCTACCTTGCGGCTGCATCCTCCCCCGATTGATCTGCCGCTGCCGATCCGGCATGCGCTCATTCGGCATTAAATCATCGCCGGAAGTGTGGCATTATTGCGCCATCAGTCTGTTGTGCATTTGTGCCGATAGTGCTGCGGGAGCCGATACCCGTGCTTTTGGTCCATCTGCTCGTCAATGCATGAATTGAAATAGCGGAGCATGTCGCAATATGTTGGTTTTTTGCTTCTTCTTTAGTCGTTAATTCACGTCATAAATTTGACTCAGTTCATTTTTTTTCATTAACCTACTCGTTATCTGCCGTTGGTGTGATCGTCTCTCTTCCATGGATGCGAGCGCAGGCTTTCTTTCAGCCTATTTAGAGCCCTATAAACAAGATGTGGCGTGAAACCAAGATTTTGTTGATAGACGATGATAGTGACCGCCGTCGCGACCTGGCGGTCATCCTGAATTTCCTCAGTGAAGATCATCTGGCCTGTTCCAGTAATGAATGGCAGGACGCCGTCGCTCCCCTGGAGTCCAGTCGCGCCGTCATCGGGGTGATGCTGGGCGAAATCACCGCCAAAGGCGGTGCCGTCGAATTGATCAAGCAGATGGGCAAGTGGGACGAGAACGTGCCGCTGATGCTGATCGGCGAACCCGCTCCGGCGGATTGGCCGGAAGATGTGCGCCGTCGCGTGCTGACCAGCCTGGAAATGCCGCCCAGCTACAACAAGCTGCTCGATTCCCTGCACCGGGCGCAGATCTATCGCGAGATGTACGACCAGGCCAAGTCGCGCGGCCGGCAGCGCGAGCCCAACCTGTTCCGCAGCCTGGTCGGCACCAGCCGCGCCGTGCAGCACGTGCGGCAGATGATGCAGCAGGTGGCCGACACCGAAGCCAGCGTGTTGATCCTCGGCGAGTCCGGCACGGGCAAGGAAGTGGTCGCGCGCAACCTGCATTACCATTCCAAGCGCCGCCAGGGCCCGTTCGTGCCGGTCAACTGCGGTGCGATTCCGGCCGAGTTGCTGGAAAGCGAACTCTTCGGCCATGAGAAGGGCGCCTTCACCGGTGCGATCACGGCGCGTTCGGGACGTTTCGAGCTGGCCGAAGGTGGCACCCTGTTCCTCGACGAAATCGGCGACATGCCACTGCCGATGCAGGTCAAGCTGTTGCGCGTGCTGCAGGAGCGCACCTTCGAGCGTGTCGGCAGCAACCGTACGCAGAATGCCGACGTGCGGATCATCGCGGCGACCCACAAGGACCTCGAGAAGATGATCGAGGAAGGGACCTTCCGCGAAGATCTCTACTATCGCCTGAACGTCTTCCCCATCGAGATGGCGCCATTGCGCGAGCGGGTCGAGGACATCCCCCTGCTGATGAACGAGCTGATCTCGCGCATGGAGCACGAGAAGCGCGGTTCGATTCGCTTCAACTCGGCCGCCATCATGTCGCTCTGCCGCCATGACTGGCCGGGCAACGTGCGCGAGCTGGCCAACCTCGTCGAGCGCATGGCGATCATGCATCCCTACGGCGTCATCGGGGTGATGGAGCTGCCGAAGAAGTTCCGCCATGTCGATGACGATGACGAGCAGTACGCCAGCAGCCTGCATGACGAAATGGAAGAGCGTGCCGCGATCAGCGCGCCGATGGCGGTTCCCGAAGCCCAGGCGATGCTGCCGATCGAGGGGCTCGATCTCAAGGAGTACCTCGGCAACCTCGAGCAGGGCCTCATTCACCAGGCCCTGGAGGATGCCGGTGGCGTGGTGGCGCGGGCTGCCGAGCGGCTGCGTATCCGTCGTACCACACTGGTGGAGAAGATGCGCAAGTACGGCATGAATCGGCGCGACGACGATAACGGCGAATAACTCTCGCGGTGATTCTGCAGCGAGGCCGCCATGAAGGCGGCCTCGCTTCGTATCGGTTTCCACTTCTGTCCTTGCCGCTGCATGCCGCAGTGGCTTTCACGCGTTTCCATGCATCTGGCGACGGCACGAAGATTGCTCCGGTCACGGGACCGACCATCTTTTGACAGGCGTGAGTGAGACAGTGAATTCCGTCACCAGCCGATCCGCAGAGCCGTTCGATCCCGCCAGCGCGCTCGAGCTGAGCCAGTCCCTCGAGCTGTTCCGCCAGGTGTCCGGGCAACTGGACGAGTCCCAGGGGCTGTTGCAGGCCCATGTCGCCGAACTCCAGGGGCAGCTTGCCGAGGCCAGCGCGCAGCGCCGGCAGGAACTCGAAGAAAAGGAAAGGCTGGCCCAGCGGCTGCAGAACGTGTTGGACCTGCTGCCCGGCGGCGTCATCGTGATCGATGGACACGGGGTCGTGCGTGAGGCCAATCCGGTGGCGCTGGAACTGCTCGGCGAGCCGCTGGAGGGCGCCCTATGGCGTGACGTCATCGCCCGCAGCTTCGCCCCGCGCAAGGACGATGGCCACGAGATCTCGTTGCGCAACGGCCGGCGCCTGTCGATCGCCACGCGCTCGCTCAGCGGCGAGCCCGGCCAACTGGTGCTGCTGACCGATCTCACCGAAACACGGCGCCTGCAGGACCAGCTGGCGCGCCATGAGCGCTTGTCGTCGCTGGGGCGCATGGTGGCTTCCCTGGCCCATCAGATCCGCACGCCGCTATCGACCGCGCTGCTCTATGCCAGTCATCTGGAGCAGGGCGGCCTTACCGATGAGCAGCAGCAGCGTTTCGCCGGCCGACTGAAGGATCGCCTGCACGAGCTGGAGCACCAGGTACGCGACATGCTGATTTTCGCTCGTGGCGACCTGCCGCTGGATGATCGTGTGAGTCCGGCGGCGCTGCTGGCGGCGCTGCGGAGCGCGGCGGAGCCGCAGTTGCGGGGCGTGGCCTTGCGTTGGCAGTGCGACGTGCATGGCGCCGAACTACTCTGCAACCGCGACACCCTGGTCGGCGCATTGCTGAATCTGCTCGAAAATGCGCAGCAGGCTGCCGGCAGCGACCTGCGCCTGAAAATCCATGGCTATCGCCGTGGTTCCATGCTGCGCTTGTGCATCAGCGACAACGGCCAGGGGATCGATAGCGCCACGCTGGCGCGTCTCGGCGAGCCGTTCTTCACCACCAAGGCCACCGGCACCGGGCTGGGGCTGGCAGTGGTCAAGGCGGTGGCAAGGGCCCATCGAGGCGAATTGCAACTGTTCTCGCGCCCGGGCCGCGGGACCTGCGCCTTGCTGACGCTGCCACTGATCACCGTCGAACGGAAGCCGGAGTGACCTGCATGACCGCCAAGATACTGCTGGTCGAAGACGACCGCTCGCTGCGCGAAGCCCTGGGTGACACCCTGCAACTGGGCGGCTACGAGCACCGTGCCGTCGATTGCGCCGAGGCGGCGCTGGCCGCCTTGCAGCAAGAACCGTTCGGCCTGGTCATCAGCGACGTGAACATGCCCGGCATGGACGGCCATGCGCTGCTGGGGGTGATCCGGCAGCGCCATCCGCAACTGCCGGTGCTGCTGATGACCGCTTTCGGCGCGGTGGCCAGGGCCGTCGACGCGATGCGCCAGGGTGCCGCGGATTATCTGGTCAAGCCGTTCGAGCCGAAAACCCTGCTCGATCTTCTCGCGCAGCATGTCAATGGCCGCCTCGGCGCTGGCGAGCCGGAGGGGCCGGTGGCCTGTGAACCGGCCAGCCAGCAGTTGCTCGGCCTTGCCGCACGCGTTGCGCAAAGCGATTCGACGGTGCTGATTTCCGGCGAGTCGGGTACCGGCAAGGAAGTGCTGGCACGCTACATCCACCAGCAGTCGCCGCGAGCCGCCAGGCCGTTCATCGCCATCAACTGTGCCGCGATCCCGGACAACATGCTGGAGGCCACGCTGTTCGGCCACGAGAAGGGCGCCTTCACCGGCGCCATCGCCAGCCAGCCGGGCAAGTTCGAGCTGGCCGACGGCGGCACGCTGCTGCTCGACGAGATTTCCGAGATGCCGCTGGCATTGCAGGCCAAGTTGCTGCGCGTATTGCAGGAGAGGGAAGTCGAGCGGGTTGGCGCGCGCAAACCGATCACGCTGGACATCCGCGTACTGGCCACCACCAATCGCGATCTGGCCGGGGAGGTGGCCGCCGGGCGTTTCCGCGAGGATCTGTTCTACCGTCTTTCCGTCTTCCCCCTGGCCTGGTCGCCGCTGCGCCAGCGTCCGGCCGATATCCTGCCGCTGGCCGAGCGCCTGCTGGCCAGCCACGCCAGGAAGATGCATCAGATTGCGCCACGGCTTTCCAGCGAGGCGCAACGTTGCCTGCTGGAGCATGCCTGGCCCGGTAATGTGCGTGAGTTGGACAATGCCATCCAGCGGGCGCTGATTCTCCAGCAGGGCGGCCAGATCCAGCCGCATGACCTCTGCCTGGGCGCGTCGATCGGCCTGGCGAGCATGCCGGCCACGGTCATGCCGCCAGCCCCTGCGGCGACCATGCCGGCTGCACCGATAGCCGAGGCGGGCGGGGTGCTGGGCGAGGACCTGCGGCGCCGCGAGTTCCAGCTGATCATCGATACCCTGCGTGCCGAGCGTGGTCGGCGCAAGGAGACTGCCGACCGCCTGGGTATCAGTGCCCGCACGCTGCGCTACAAGCTGGCGCAGATGCGCGATGCCGGGATGGACGTGGAGGCTTCGCTCTACGCCGGCTGAGCCCGCCTGGGCGCGTGCCCGGTCTGCTAAGCTGCCTGCCGTCACGACGATGGAGAATCCAAAGTGGATGCAGGCTTCTGGCAGGGGCGTTGGGCCCGTAACGAAATCGGTTTTCATCTCGAACAGGTCCATCCCGGGCTGCGCCGTCACTGGCCTCGGCTGGAGCTCCCGGAGGGTGCTGGGGTGCTGGTGCCGCTGTGCGGCAAGAGCCTGGATCTGGCCTGGCTCGCGGGGCAGGGCTTCAACGTGCTGGGCGTGGAGTTGAGCGAGAAGGCGGTCGAGGCGTTCTTCGCCGAGCAGCAGCTCGAAGCCGAGGTTTCCCAGGCCGGCGCCTTCCGGGTCTATCGTTCGGGCGCCCTGGAGATTCGTTGCGGCGATTTCTTCGCGCTTGGCGCCGCCGATGTCGCGACCTGCCAGGGCGTCTACGACCGCGCGGCCCTGATCGCGCTACCGCCGCCGATGCGCCGCCGTTATGCGACGCACCTGTCGACGATCCTTCCGGCCGATTGCCAGCAGTTGCTGGTCACCCTGGATTACGACCAGCAGCAGATGGACGGGCCGCCTTTTGCCGTCGCTGAGGCCGAAGTGAAGGCGCTGTATGCACCCAGCTGGCAAGTGGAGCAGCTCGAAGCCAAGGAGGTCCTGGAGCGCAACCCGAAGATGCGCGAGCGGGGGCTGCAGCGGCTGGAAGAGCGGTTTTACCGGCTGCGGCGGTAGGTTGGGTTGAGCCGCTCAGCGGCGAAGCCCACCGTCTCATCGAAGCCCGGGCCGCGCGATGGCCTCGCGTATCGCTCGTTGGGCTTCGCTTCGTTCAGCCCAACCTACGTGGATAAGCCGATCAGCCTTCGGCCTGCAGGCGGCGGATGAAAATGTCCGCCTCGTCGATGGCGCGTTGCATGTCGGCCACCAACTGGTCGACGTTGCTCTGTAGCGCGCGGTATTCGCCGTGCAGTGCGCCGATGGCGCGGGCGTTGAGGTTGTGCTTGAGGAACAGCACCTGATCGCGCAGCACGCTGAGCACCGGCTCGATACGCTGTTCGGCGGCCTTCATGCGTTGCAGCAGGGTGCGGTATTCGGCGCGGGTGCGGCTCAGTTCCTTGGCGCTGGCGGCCTTCAGGCTGGCGTTGCTGTACTGCTTGAGCTCGCCTTCCCATTCCTTGAACAGGGCGTCGGCGACATCCTCCACCGCTTCGATGCGGCTGCGCACGTTGCGGGCGCTGGCCATGCTGGCCTCGTATTCGCGATCGAGCGCATCGTAGCGCTTCTCCAGATCGCCGCCCTGTACCTCGACGACGCTGCGATAACGCTCCAGGGCATCCTTGAACTGCTCCTTGGCCTCCTGCTGGGCATCGCGGGCATCCTCGACCCGGTCGACGAGAATGTCGCGCTTGTGGATGCCGGCTTTTTCCAGCGCCGAGTAATAGGTACTCTGGCAACCGCCGAGGGCGAGCAGGGCGCAGCAGGTGAGAATGAGTCGGCGCATGGCTATTCCTTGTATGCGGGGCAGTCGAAAGCATAGACAAACGAAAAGGGCGACTTGCGTCGCCCTTGCTGTCTCGGTATCCGCTTAGCCGCGCTGGCGCAGCGCCTCGATACGGTCTTCCAGCGGCGGGTGGCTCATGAGCAATCCGGCCAGGCCGTGCTTCAGCGAGCCATTGATGCCGAACGCCTTGAGGCTGTCGGGCATGTGCACCGGCAGGCCCTGCTCGGCGCGCAGGCGCTGCAGGGCGCCGATCATGGCGCTGGTGCCGGCCAGCTGGGCGCCGGCTTCGTCGGCGCGGTATTCGCGTTTGCGCGAGAACCACATGACGATGATGCTGGCGAGGATGCCCAGTACCAGTTCGGCGAAGATGGTCGCGACGAAGTAACCGATGCCGTGGCCTTCCTCGTTCTTGAGGATCGCCTTGTCGACGAAATTGCCGAAGATCCGCGCGAAGAACATCACGAAGGTGTTCACCACGCCCTGGATCAGTGCCAGGGTGACCATGTCGCCATTGGCCACGTGGCCGATCTCGTGGGCCAGGACCGCCTTCACTTCATCCGGCGAGAAGCGCTCCAGCAATCCCTGGCTGACGGCGACCAGAGCATCGTTGCGATTCCAGCCGGTGGCGAAGGCGTTGGCTTCGTAAGCGGGGAAGATGCCGACTTCCGGCATCTTGATGCCGGCATCGCGCGACAACTGCTCGACGGTCTGCAGCAGCCATTGCTCGTGGCGGGTGCGCGGCTGGCTGATGATTTCGGTGCGGGTGCTCATCTTCGCCATCCACTTGGAGATGAACAGCGACACCAGCGAGCCGGCGAAACCGAAGACCGCGCAGAAGACCAGCAGGCTGCCGTAGTTCTGGCCGGTATAGCGATCGACCCCGAGCAGCTTGAGGGTGATGCTGGCGATGACCAGTACCGCAAGGTTGGTGGCCAGGAACAAGAAAATGCGCATCATGTTGCGGCAGACTCCAGGGTAGGAATTGAAGAACGATAGGCTATATAAGGCTCGCCCTTGAGCTATTCAACCGAGCGACTATTTCAAGCTATGTCGCCTGCCCGGCCAGGCTGTCGCGCAACGCTGCGCCCGACTCGTTCTCGAATAGCAGGCGGGTCAGGCGGGCGATGCGCTCGCCATGGCCGCTCTTCAATGCCTCGCGGAGCTGGTGGGCAAGGCTGGCATGGATACGCTGCACGCTGGGTGGCAGGCCCGGGTCGCCGTCGAGAGATCCGGGCACGCCGCGGGTCAGGCGCAGGAAACCTTTTTCGCTGAGCACCGCCTGGTCCAGCGCCTGGAACTGGATGGTGCTCTCGAAGCGCAGGTAGCCTTCCTCGGCCAGCCAGAGCAGGGCGCCGAGACAGCTCTGGTGGCGCTTGCTGGGCAGGCCGAATTCGTCTGGCTCCTCATGCCCGATCAGGTCCTCGACGTACAGTGCGATCCTGCGCGGGAAGGCCTGATAGAGCATCAGCAGGGCGCCGGCTGCATCCTTGTAGAAGTCGTCGATCTGCAGGTCCATCGGTTTACTGCTGGTACGTCTTGAGGAAGTTGCCGATACGCCCGATGGCCTGCTCCAGATCGTCGACGCGGGGCAGGGTGACCACGCGGAAATGATCCGGCCAGGGCCAGTTGAAGGCGGTGCCCTGGACGATCAGCAGTTTCTCGGCCAGCAGCAGGTCGAGCACGAACTTCTCGTCGTTGTGGATCGGGCAGACCTTCGGGTCGATCCGCGGGAATGCATACAGCGCGCCCATCGGCTTGACGCAGCTGATGCCGGGGATATCGTTGAGCAGCTCCCAACTGCGGTTGCGCTGCTCGAGCAGGCGGCCTGGCGGCAATATCAGGTCATTGATGCTCTGGTAGCCGCCCAGCGCGGTCTGGATGGCATGCTGCGCCGGTACGTTGGCGCACAGGCGCATGTTGGCGAGGATATCCAGGCCTTCGATATAGCTCTGCGCCTTCTGCTTCGGACCGGAGATCGCCACCCAGCCGGAACGGAAACCGGCGACGCGGTAGGACTTCGACAGGCCGTTGAAGGTCAGGCAGAGCACGTCCGGCGCCAGCGAGGCGGTGGACACATGCACGGCGTCGTCGTAGAGAATCTTGTCGTAGATCTCGTCGGAGAACAGCACCAGCCGGTGCTGGCGTGCCAGCTCGACCATGCCTTCCAGCACTTCCTTCGGGTAGACCGCGCCGGTGGGGTTGTTCGGGTTGATCAGCACCAGCGCCTTGGTGTTCGGCGTGATCTTGGCCTTGATGTCGGCCAGGTCCGGCCACCAGTTGGCCTGCTCGTCGCACAGGTAGTGCACCGGCTTGCCGCCAGCCAGGCTCACTGCGGCGGTCCACAGCGGATAGTCCGGCGCCGGGATCAGCACCTCGTCGCCGTTATTGAGCAACGCCTGCATGGACATCACGATCAGCTCGGACACGCCGTTGCCGAGGTAGATGTCCTCGATGCCGACGCCTTCCACCTGCTTCTGCTGGTAGTACTGCATGATCGCCTTGCGGGCGCTGAACAGGCCTTTCGAGTCGCTGTAGCCCTGGGCGGTGGGCAGGTTGCGGATCACGTCCTGGAGGATCTCCTCCGGGGCCTCGAAACCGAACGGTGCCGGGTTGCCGATGTTCAGCTTGAGGATGCGATGGCCTTCCTCTTCCAGGCGTTTGGCGTGCCGCAGCACGGGCCCGCGGATGTCGTAGCAGACATTGGCGAGCTTGTTCGATTTACTGACCTGCATGATCCTGAGTGTCCCGAAGTGAAAGCGCACCAGCGCTGGAATGGCTGGTCACGCCTGGCATGAACCCGGGCGCCTTGGCAGTCGGAAACCCCGCTGCCAGACTAGGCGTCGAAGAGGGAGGCATGATACGTGCGCCCCGACCACCGGGAAAGGTACAGATCGGCCTTTTTTAGAGGGGGTCTGTTCCTCTCTCCTGCGTTCGCAACGAAACGGCAACAGACCCTGAGGAGGTGTATCGATGGACAAGCTGGAAAAACCGCTGGACGTCTGGCGCGAGGAGCTTTCCGACGAGCAATTCCAGGTCTGCAGGCTCGGCGCCACCGAGCGTCCCTTCAGCGGCAAGTACAACGACACCAAGACACCGGGCATCTACCATTGCGCCTGTTGCAACGCGCCGCTGTTCGACTCGGATGCCAAGTTCGATTCCGGCTGCGGCTGGCCCAGTTATTTCCAGCCGGTCAGCGACACGGCGATCGCCAGCCTGGACGACTTCAGTCATGGCATGCACCGCATCGAGGTCAGGTGCGCGCGCTGCGATGCGCATCTGGGGCATGTGTTTCCCGATGGCCCTCGACCGACCGGGCTGCGCTACTGCATCAATTCGGCCTCTCTCAATCTGGTGCCGCGCGAGGCCTGACCCGCGCCGCAAGGAGCCGTGCATGCACGATCCGCTTTTCGACATCCCCTGCGTCACCATCGACGGGCAGCGCAAGACGCTCGCCGCCTATCCGGCCAAGGTGCTGTTGGTGGTCAATACCGCCAGCCAATGTGGTTTCACGCCGCAGTACAAGGGATTGGAGGAGCTGTGGCAGCGTTATGGCGAGCGCGGCCTGGTGGTGCTCGGTTTTCCCTGCAACCAGTTTGGCAAGCAGGAGCCGGACAGCGAGGAGCAGATCGCCGCGTTCTGCGAGCGCCGCTTCGGTGTCAGTTTTCCGTTGTTCGCCAAGGTCGAGGTCAACGGCGGGGACGCGCATCCGCTGTTCGTCGAGCTGAAGAAGCGCGCGCCGGGGCTGCTGGGCAGCAAGGCGATCAAGTGGAACTTCACCAAGTTTCTCATCGCCGAGCAGGGGCGCAAGGTGAAGCGCTATTCCTCCAGCACCGCGCCGCAGGCGCTTGCAGGCGAGATCGAAGCCCTGCTATGAGTGGCGGCTGGTGCGCCCGCCACGCCGCTCCCCCCCCGGGATGATCGGCCCGCGTGTTCATTTTCGGTTCATGCCCGGCGTTGGCCGGGCTTTTCTTCGTATCTGGAGTCGTTCATGGATGTCGAGCTGAAAGCCTTTCTGCAGCGTGCCGAGGGTCTGCTGGCGCGTATCGAACCGCTGCTGCCGGAGCAGCCCCCGGTCATCGACTGGGGGCGGGCCCTGGCCGCACGCTGGCAGCGCGATGCGCGCTCGGGCTATCTGGCGCCGCTCGAAGTCAGCCTCGACCTGAGCCTGGACGACCTGATCGGTGTCGACCGCCAACGTGATCTGCTGGCGGCCAACACCCGCCAGTTCGTCGACGGTCTACCGGCCAACCACACCTTGCTGTGGGGCGCGCGGGGTACCGGCAAGTCGTCGCTGATTCGTGCGCTGCTGGCCGAGTACGCGCCGTCCGGGCTGCGGCTGATCGAGATCGAGCGCGACCATCTGGCCGACCTGCCGCGGGTGGTCGAACAGCTCGTCGGCTTGCCGCAGGCGTTCGTGCTGTTCTGCGACGACCTGTCGTTCGAGGCCGGGGAGGGCGACTATCGCGTGCTCAAGAGCGTGCTCGACGGCTCGCTGGAGCGCGCACCGGAAAACGTGCTGCTGTACGCCACCTCGAACCGCCGGCATCTGGTGCCGGAGCGCCAGAGCGACAACGAGAACTGGCAGATGGTCGACGGCGAACTGCATCCGAACGAAGCCGTGGAGGACAAGATCGCCCTGTCGGACCGCTTCGGCCTGTGGCTGTCGTTCTATCCCTTCAGCCAGCAGCATTACCTCAGCGTGGTGCGCCACTGGATCGCATCGCTGGCGCGGCGCGCCGGGTTGGAGTGGGGCTGGGACGAGGAACTGGAGAAGGATGCGATTCGCTGGGCTACCGGCCGCGGCAATCGCAACGGTCGTTGTGCTTATCAATATGCCCGCCAGTGGGTCGGTCGGCGCCTGCTGGAGGCGCATCGCCGAACGCCCGCGACCTGATTTTTCAGGCCTCGGGGCGGGCCAAAGGCAGCAGGCCCCACCGAACCCAGTGGAGGCGAGCCCTCGCGGCGATGCGGGCCACTGGCCTGCCAGAAGCTGAAAAGCATCGCCCCGAGGTCGGGCCTCCCACAAAAGCAGCCCGGCCCGCACCGGATCGGTGGGAGCGCGCCCTCGCCCGGCCGCGGCAATCGCAACGGCCGTTGTGCTTATCAATATGCCCGCCAGTGGGTCGGTCGGCGCCTGCTGGAGGCGTATCGCTGAACGCCCGCGACCTGATTATTCAGGCCTCGGGGCGGGCCAAAGGCAGCAGGCCCCACCGAACCCAGTGGAGGCGAGCCCTCGCGGCGATGCAGGCCACTGGCCTGCCAGAAGCTGAAAAGCATCGCCCCGAGGTCGGGCCTCCCACAAAAGCAGCCCGGCCCGCACCGGATCGGTGGGAGCGCGCCCTCGCCCGGCCGCGGCAATCGCAACGGCCGTTGTGCTTATCAATATGCCCGCCAGTGGGTCGGTCGGCGCCTGCTGGAGGTGCATCGCTGAGCGCCCGCGACCTGATTTTTCAGGCCTCGGGGCGGGCCAAAGGCAGCAGGCCCCACCCGAACCCAAGGCGCGCCCTCGCGGCGATGCAGGCCACTGGCCTGCCAGAAGCTGAGAAGCATCGCCCCGAGGTCGGGCCTCCCACAAAAGCAGCCCAGCCTGTACCGGATCGGTGGGGGGCGCCCTCGCGGCGATGCGGGCCGCAGGCCTGCCGGGTAAGCCGCTACTCAGGCAGTGGCGGCCTTGCCCATTTCCTGCAGCTTGGCATTCATTCGCTGTTCCCCTGGCAACAGGCTGGCAACCGAGGGGCGTACGAGGATGCGCTGGTAGTGGGCTGCCAGCGCGGGCCAGCGCCGAGCGTCGACCTGCTCGCCGCCGTGTGCCATGTTGATCAGCTGGGAGGTGATGGCGATGTCCGCCATGGACAGCTCATCGCCGACGAAGTATTCCTGCTGCCCCAGTTGTGCTTCGAGGTAATCGAAGTGCGCCGGCAATTTCTCCTCCAGCGCTGCGCGCACGGCTTCTTCGTTGCAGGGGTGGCCTGCGGAAGGCTTGAGGATGCGATTGCGGAAGATGGTGAAGGTGGTCAGCGGCGCCAGCTCGTAGTCCGCGTATTTTTCCAGCCAGCGGACGCGTCCGCGTTGCCGTGCTTCTTCGGCATAGAGGGCCGGCGTTTCGGCATAGGCTTCTTCGAGGTACTGGCAGATCACGCTGGAGTCGGCGAGGGTGCAATCATCGTCCTTGAACGCCGGGATGCGGCCGAGCGGGTTCAATTGCAGGTACCACTCCGGTGGCGTGAAGGGCATGACGGTTTCGAGTTGATACTCAAGGCCTTTCTCGAGCAGGCACAGGCGCACCTTGCGTACGAAAGGGGAAAGGGGCACGCCATAAACGGTCAGGCTCATTGTTGTTCTCCGCCGGGACAGTTGGTTGCAGCCGGAGCCGGATGGCCCCGGTATCGTCACGTCAGTAGACGTTCTTCTTCTTCCACAAGTCTTCGTCGTCGAAGGCCTTCATGCCTTCGGTCAGCTCGCTGGGTTCTTCGACTTGCGGCCGCTCGTTTTTCAGCACCAGGCTGTTGGCATGATCCAGCAGGGCCTGGAGCTGCTTCAACTGCGCCTGGTAGTTGGCGGGCGCAGCCTGTTTGCGGATGTGCTGGATGCCGCGCTCGAAGGCCAGGCGCGCACGTTGTGGCAGGTTCTGCTGCAATGCCTGCCTGCCCAGGCTGGTGAAGAACTCGATATGCAGTATCGCCAGCATGCGCTGGATGTCCTGGAGCCAGCGCTTGGCCTCGGCTTGTTGCAGCTGACCGTCCTTGGTGGCGCGAACGATCTGCGCATGCAGATCCTCCAGCATGAAGCGGGCTTCCTTGGCCTGCGCTTCGGTAAGGATCTGGCGTGGCGGGTTGCGCACCTCGATCGCTTCGCCTTTGGCCAGCCCGGTGCGCAAGGCGTGGATGCGCGCTGCCAGTTTGTCGTTGCCCTTGTCGAGCGGCAGCAGACGTTCGCTCAGGTTCAGTTCGAGCCCGGTGAGCAACAGCTTGAGGGCGGGAGTCATCATCTGGCCGGGAAGGCCGTCCGACAGCTCGGCACAGCGTCGGCAGCGATCATTGAGATCCGCACGCCGGCGGGCCTTTTCCAGGTTGTTCTTTTCGACGATCTGGATGGTGTAGACGATGATGACCAGGAGGAACACACCGGCCAGGATCAATCCTGTGATCATAAGTGGAGACACTCACTGTACCTCTCGAGCCGCTGGTTTTGGCCTGAGTGTAGTGGCTCGACCGTTCGACCGATAGCTCTGTCCGCCGCCGGCGAGCGCGTGCAAAACTTTTTTCGAATCAATGCTTGACGGCTCCCGAAGGCCTCCATAGAATGCGCGCCACTTGCAGCGTGAAGCACAAAGCGAAACGCTGGAAGCCGGAAGAAAGCTGTAGTTTCCGGGCAGCGTCCCCTTCGTCTAGTGGCCTAGGACACCGCCCTTTCACGGCGGTAACAGGGGTTCGAGTCCCCTAGGGGACGCCAATATTTGCGGGAATAGCTCAGTTGGTAGAGCACGACCTTGCCAAGGTCGGGGTCGCGAGTTCGAGTCTCGTTTCCCGCTCCAAATGTCGGTTTGCAGACCTTTATCGAGGTTTGCGAATCATCGAAAAAAGGACCGAAAGGTCCTTTTTTCGTTTTTCCTTATTTGATTTGCTTCCCCCGTTCCCGACAGCCCTACTACCTGCCATCGTCTGCGGCCTCGTGTTCGTTTTCCACGATATGGCTGAAGAGTCGCCGTCTCCTTCAGGAAAACGCATTCTATCGGACGCGTCCCTTGCCGCTCAGGGGGCGATTTTCCGCTTCACGGCGCCGGCCAGCGAAGGGGGAAGGTTGGGCAGGGCGCGCAGCAGCCAGGGCAGCAGCCTGCGCTTGGTGGCGTTCAGGGCCTCTGGAACCAGCGCCTCGATCAGGTGCGGACCCGGGTTGGCCAGGGCGTATTCCATGGCCTGCAGCAATTCCTCGGCAGTCTCCACGCGCACGGCGTGAACGCCCATGCCCTGGGCCAGGCGGGAAAAATTCAACACCGGATCGCTGAGATCCAGCTGTGACCTGGCCTTCGGCCCGGCCTCTTCGGCCCCGACCCGCTCCAGCTCGACATTGAGCACCGAGTAGGACGCGTTGTTGAAGATGATCGAGGTGACATCGAGCCGCTCCCGAGCCATGGTCCAGAGCGCCTGGAAGGTGTACATCGCGGAACCGTCGCCGATCAGTGCCAGCACCGGGCGATCGGGGCAAGCGATGGCCGCGCCGACGGCGTTGGGCAGCCCTTGGCCGATGGCGCCGCCGGTCAGGGTGAGCAGGTCGTGCCTCGGGACGCCGGCGGTCAGGGCCGAGAGCATCAGCCCCGAGGTGATGGCTTCGTCGATCAGAATTGCATTTTCCGGCAGCAGATGGCCCAGGGCCTTGCACACCTTGGCGGCCGTGAGTTTGCCGCGCGGGCGGTTGGGGCGTAGGGCAGGTTGCAACAGGGGCTGGGCCTGTTCCGCGCCGAGCGCGGCGCAGAGCTTTTCCAGACTGGCGGTGGTGTCCTCGGCCGGGCTGGCGAGGACGTGCAGGTTGCAGCCGTCGGGAACCAGGTCGCTCCGCTTGCCCGGATAGGCGAAGAAGGACACCGGCGCCTTGGCGTCCACCAGGATCAATTCCTCGATTTGCCCCAGCTGCACTCCGGCCATTTCCGCCATGTAGGCGATGCGCTCGACCGCCGGCAGGCCGGCCCCGCGTTGCAGGCGGGTGGGGAAGACCTCGGCCAGCAGCCTGACGCCGCAATGCGCCGCGATACGCGCGGCGGCCAGCAGGTCCGCTTCGCGCAGCGCGCGCCCGCCCAGCAGGAGCGCGGTCTTGCGCCCCGAGCGGATCGCCTCGGCGATGGCCGCCACGCGGGCGTCATCGGCGCATTCGGGGGCCGGCGCCGGTGGCGGTGGGCAGGGCATGCCGCCGTCGCCCCAGGAGACATCCGCCGGCAGGATCAGCGTGGCGACCCGTCCCGGATAGCCGCGGGCGGCGGCAATGGCGTCGACCGCGTCCTGGCACAGCTGTGCGGTGCTTTCGGAGGTGCGCACGAAGTCCGGGGAAACGTTGCGCGCCACGGACTCGATATCCGACTGCAGCTGGGCGTCGTAGCGGGTGTGGTAGGTCGCATGATCGCCGACGATGTTGACCACGGGAACCTTGCCCTTGCGTGCGTTGTGCAGGTTGGCCAGGCCATTGCCCAGGCCGCAGCCCAGATGCAGCAGGGTGGCGGCCGGTTTGCCGGCCATGCGCGCGTAGCCATCGGCCGCGCCGGTGGCCACGCCCTCGAACAGCGCCAGCACGGCGCGCATGCGCGGCTCGCTGTCGAGCGCGGCGACGAAGTGCATTTCGCTCGTGCCCGGGTTGCTGAAGCAGACTTCGATGCCGGCATCGGCCAGGGTTTTCATCAGGGCTTGGGCGCCATTGGCCATGGCGGTTCTCCTTTTTTATTGGGTCTTGTCGGTCAGCCGATGTCGATCGAGCGGGCGGCGGCGCGCGCGGTGAGTACGCAGCCGGGCAGGAAGGTGCCTTCCAGCGAGCGCTTGCCACTGGCACCGCCACCGCCGAAGCCGGCGGCTTCGCCCACGCAGTAGAGCCCGTCGATAGGACGCCCGGCGATATCCAGGGCCCGGCTGTGCAGGTCGGTGCGCAGTCCGCCCAGGCTCTTGCGGGTGATCAGCTGGACCTGGATGGCGATGAACGGCCCGGCGCCGGGCTTCTGCAGGGGCGCCGGCTTGCACGTGCGCAGGCGGTCCGGCCCCCATTGCCGTGCGTGCAGGATGCGCCGCAGCTGCTCGTCGTTGTGCAGCCGCGCGCCGCGGACGAAATTGGCATCGAAGGCATCCGCGGTGGCCTGCAGCACGGCGGGATCGACGTCCAGCGAGCAGGTCAGCGCGTTCATCTTCGCCGCCAGCCCGGCCAGGGTTTCGTCCACCAGGAAATGCGGGCTTTCCCGCTGCATCTGGCGTACGAGGCGGTGATTGCCCAGCAGGGTTTCCTTGAGGAAGCCGGGAAACTGCATGTCGCGAATGCGCAGGTTGTGTTCGGCCCCGGACAGGGCGAATTCCTTGGCCGCGATCCGCCAGTTGAGCAGATGCCAGGTCCAGGGTTTTTCCTGCTCCGCCACCCGCTGACACAACCAGTGGGTGTCGAAGCCGGTGACCAGCGGTTCGGGGCCGATGCGCCGACCGCGGTGATCGAGCCACAGGGCGGATTTGCAGGGGATGGTGGAAAGCCCGTGCCCGGCGAAATGTGGGTAGGGGTGGGGGAAGCCGGCGGCATAGTTCCACATCTCGCCGGCATGGCTGATCTGCCCGCCCAGCTCGTTGGCCACCCACCGATGAAGCCGGCCATCGGCGAAGGGGTGCGCGCCATTGAGCATGCCGGCCGGCATCGGCCGGTCCTTGGGCCAGTTGGCGCGTACCTGCTCGTGGCTGCCGTTGATACCGCCCATGGCGAGCACCACTACCGGCGCCTGCAGACGTACCTGAGCGCCGCTCCGCTCGCAGATCGCCGTGGCGCCATCGATCCGTCCGGCCTGGCGGTCGAGCCCGATGATGCGGTGCTGGTGCAGCAGTTGCAGGCGACCGCCGCTGTCGGCGGCGTGCAGGGCGGCGATCAGGCGCCGCACGAGTTCGCGGCCGGTGCCCCAGACGATGTGATAGCGCGGCAGGCTGTTGCCCTCGCCGTAACGGCCGCGTTCCACCCAGTTCACCGCGGGCATGAATTTCACGCCCAGTTCCAGCAACCAGTCGTGGACCTCGGCACGGCTGCGTTCGACATAGTAGCGGGCCCACTGCCGCGCGTGCTCGTCATCCGGTGCGAGTTCGCCGAAGCGCAGCCAGTCGCGCAGCGCCGTTTCCGGCGTGTCCGGAATCTTCATCCGCGCCTGCAGGGGCGTGCCGACCAAGGTCATGCCGCCGAACGCCCACAAGGCCAGGCCCCCTAGGCGTTCGGGCGTGTCGCGGTCGACCAGGGTCACGCACTTGCCTGCGCGCAGGGCTTCGAGGGCGGTGACGAGACCGGCCAGGCCGCCCCCCGCCACCAGTACGTCGGATTGCACGGTTGCCGTGGTCAACGGGATTCTCCTTGTGCATGCGGGCGTATGCTTCGCCCGTCTTGTAGAGCTGAACCATAGCCGCATACCATCGCGCCATGATTGACCCAGGAGGCCACGGAAGATTGACTTTGCAGGCCAGCGTTTCCATGAGTTGGGTGAATACCGTCCTGCTGGCGGCCCAACGCCAGGGTGTGGAGACCGCCACCCTGCTGGCGGCCGCGGGCATGGCCGAAGCCGAGTTGCAGCGGGAGCGCTGGCCGATCGATCACATCACCCGGCTGTGGTGGGCCGCCGCGCGGCTCACCGCGGACCCCGGCTTCGGCCTGAAGGTCGGCAGGCTGGCGGTGCCGGCCGGACTGAATCTGGTGGGTTTCATGCTGCAATCAGCGCCGACGCTGCGCGAGTCCATCGCGGTGGTGCTGAAGTACCAGCGCCTGGTCAGCGACGGCGGGCGCTTGCAGATGATCGCCGGAAGCGGAGCGAGTTGGCTGGTCTATCACCCCCGGCAAGGAGAGCTGCCCTTCAGCCCGCACCAGATCGAGGCGGTGTTGGCTGCGGTGATGGCCATCGCGCACTGGCTTACGGGAGCGCTCGTGCAGCCCCTGAAAGTGCAGTTCAACCAACCGGCGCTGGGGCCTTCCGAGGGCTACCAGGCGGTCTTTGCCTGCCCGGTCGAGTTCGAGCAGGCCTTCAGCGGGTTGCTGCTGGACAATGCGATCCTGGATACGCCGCTGCCACAGGCCGACGCGCAACTGGCCAGGCTGCATCAGCAGCATGCGACCGCACGCCTGGCGGCGCTTTCCCCGGTCGACACCCTGGTGCAGGATCTACGCCGCTGGATCGCCTCGCGGATGCATGGCCAGGTGCCCAGCCGGACCGAGGCCGCACAGGCCTTCGGCCTGAGTTCGCGGACCCTGGCGCGACGGCTGCAGGCCCAGCAGTCGGATTTCTCGAGGTTGGTGGACGAGGTCCGGCATGAAGCCGCCCTGCATGCGCTGACGCATGGCGAACATTCGCTTGCCGATATCGGCCAGTCCCTGGGCTTCGCGGAACCGAGCACCTTCTGGCGCGCCTTCAAGCGTTGGACGGGGCGCACACCGGCCCAGTGGCGGCGGGAGCGGGGTGGGGATTAGCGTCAGCCGGAACACCTCTCCGTAGGAGCGAGCTTGCTCGCGATCAGGGTGTCTGGCGTGTCCCATCGCCGGCAAGCCGGCTCCTACACGGAGCTTTTGCGTAGAGCGCGAACCTCGCTACCCAGAGCCATGGGTGCTTCGATCGAAACTAGGCCATCGGCGCGTACAGGCGCTGCAGCAGCTCCTGAACGGCGTTGCGTGCCTGCTCGGTGACGTAGCCGCTCTCCAGCGCCAGGATCTGGTATACGCCGCGGCGCATCAGCTCCTCGCTGATGTCGCCGGGGCTGTCGCGGACGGAGCAGAGGAAGCGCGCCCAGGAGGTGAGGACGATCCAGCTGTTGAGCGCCAGCGCTTCGATCTGCCGCTCGTCCATGGCCAGGATGCCGGCGGCGACGAAGCCGCGATAGATATCCTCCGCGGCGCGCAGACAGCGCTGGGCAAAGGTCCGGTAGCGCCCGGCCAGCTCGCTGTCGCTTTCCAGCAGATGTTCCAGGTCGCGGTGCAGGAAGCGGTAGTGCCACATGGCTGCCAGCAGCGCTTCCAGGTAGAAGGTCTTGTCCGCCAGCGTCAAGGCGCGGCCCTCGGGCAGACGCAGGAAGGCGCCGACCCGATCCTCGTACTGGGCGAACAGCTCGGCGACGATCGCCTGCTTGTTGCGGAAGTGGTAGTACAGGTTGCCCGGCGAGATGCCCAGGTGGGCGGCGATGTGATTGGTGGTCACGCTGCGCTCGCCCTGGCTATTGAACAGCTCCAGGCTGGCTTCGACGATGCGTACGCGGGTCTTGTTCTTCGGGGCCATGGTTCGGTTCAACACGCGGGAAAGGGGCGAAAGTACAGGGAAGCATCCAGCCTGACGACCGCCACACATCTCGTTTGACGATTTAGAGTAATTGCTCTAGAAGTCATTCCTGTCTATCCATCGCTTCCCGAGAGAATGCCCACCCATGGTCGCCGATATCGCCTGTCTCCCACAAAGCCAACGAGAGGTCGATGCACTGCAACCGCTGCTGGCCGCCCAGCGCGTCGCCTGTCGTGCCGATCCCATGCCCTCTGCCGACCAACGCCGCACCTGGCTCCGGGCGTTGCGCCAAGCGATCCTCGACGAGAAGCAGGCGCTGGTCGAAGCGGTATCCAGCGATTTCGGCAATCGCGCCCACAGCGAGACCTTGCTGGCGGAGATCATGCCCAGCCTGCATGGCATCGACCATGCCGCCAAGCGCTTGCACCGGTGGATGAAACCATCGCGGCGCCGCGTCGGCCTGGCCTTCCAGCCGGCTTCGGCGCACGTGCTGTACCAGCCGCTCGGCGTGATCGGCATCATCGTGCCGTGGAATTACCCGCTGTACCTGGCCTTCGGTCCGCTGATCGGCGCACTGGCCGCCGGCAACCGGGTGATGATCAAGATGAGCGAATCGACCCCGGTCACCTCGCAGCTGGTCAAGGAGCTGCTGGCCAGGGTTTTCCCCGAGGACCTGGTGGCTGTGGTGCTGGGTGAGGCGGAGGTCGGCCAGGCCTTCTCGCGCCTGCCCTTCGATCATCTGCTGTTCACCGGCGCCACCAGCATCGGCAAGCAGGTGATGCGCGCCGCCGCCGACAACCTGGTGCCGGTGACGCTGGAACTGGGGGGCAAATCGCCGGCCATCGTCTCGGCGGACGTACCGCTGGCGGACGCCGCCGAGCGCATCGCCTTCGGCAAGACCCTGAATGCCGGGCAGACCTGCGTGGCGCCGGACTACGTGCTGGTGCCTGAGGCGCGGGTCGAGGAATTCGTCGCCGCCTACCGTGCCGCCGTACAGCGCTTCTATCCCGGCCTGGAAGACAACCCGGACTACACCGCGATCATCAACGAGCGCCAGTTGAACCGCCTCCGGGGCTACATCGCCGACGCCGAGAGCAGGGGCGCGCGGCTGGTCCCGCTGTTTCCCGGCGACCAGGGACGGCGCCTGGCCCACAGCCTGGTGCTGGACGTCACCGACGAGATGAAGCTGATGCAGGAGGAGATCTTCGGCCCGCTGCTGCCGGTGGTGCCTTACCGGCGTCTGGACGACGCCCTGGCCTATGTCAACGAGCGTCCACGCCCGCTGGCGCTGTACTACTTCGGCTACGACAAGGGCGAGCAGCGACGCGTGCTGCACGAGACCCATTCGGGCGGCGTGTGCCTGAACGACACCCTGCTGCACGTGGCGCAGGACGACATGCCGTTCGGTGGCATCGGGCCTTCGGGGATGGGCCACTACCACGGGCATGAAGGTTTCCTCGCCTTCAGCAAGGCCAAGGGCGTGCTGATCAAGTCGCGCTTCAACGCCGCGCGACTGATCTATCCGCCCTACGGCACGGCGATCCAGCGGCTGATCCTGAAACTGTTCATTCGCTGATGGCTGCCGATTCGGCGCGCCCGGTCAACGCTTCCCCCGCGCCGAACAGGCTTCAGGTGTACTTGGTGAAGATGGCGCGGACCCGCTCCAGCGCCTCGCCGGTATCCTGTTCGTGATCGTACAGGGCCTCCTCCAGCAGGCAGGTCAGCATCAGCCGATAGGCCTTGTCCAGTGCGCTGCGGGCCGCGGAGAACTGCTGGGCAATCGCTTCGCAATCCTCGCCGCGCTTGATCATGGCCTGGATGCCGCGCACCTGTCCTTCGACTCTCGCCAGCCGTTTCAGCATGGCCTGCTGCTGATGCTGCAGGTCCGTGGCGACGGGAGTGGTCTGGTTGTCCATGCGCTACCTCGATCTCAGGGGGAATAGGCAAACAGCCCCGACTTGGCCGGTGGCAGGATTCGCCTGTTCGATATACGGGTAGGGGCATGCTAACGGGGCGCAAAGCGGATGACCACATTCTTTCTACCGATGGCTTGCAAGACAATATACAAATAAATATATTGTTTATATCTTAACTATCGGCGTGACGCATGAACGCGAATCCTCCCGAGCTGGATATCCAGCAACTGCGGGCCAATGCGGCTTCGGCCGGGGCGCTGCTCAAGACGCTGGCCAATCCCGATCGCCTGTTGCTGCTTTGCCAGCTATCCCAGGGTGAACGCAACGTCAGCGAACTCGAGGCATTGCTGGGGATCCAGCAACCGACGCTGTCGCAGCAACTGGCGGTGCTGCGACGCGAGGGGCTGGTGGAAACCCGGCGCGACGGCAAGCAGATCTACTACCGGATCAGCAGCCCGGAGGCCCTGGCGGTGATTACCACCCTGTATCGGCTGTTTTGCGAGAGGGGCCCGCAATGACCATCGACTGGGGCAATTTCACACCCTGGACGGCCTTGGCCGGCGGCGTGCTGATTGGCACGGCTGCCAGCTTGTTCGTCGTCCTCAACGGCCGTATCGCCGGAATCAGCGGCCTGCTCGCGAGCATGCTGGAGCCGGGAGGGGAAGGGCGGGGTGAGAAGTTTCTGTTCATTCTCGGCGTGCTCCTGGCGCCCCTGTCCTGGCTGCTGTTCGATGGGCTGCCGGCCATGACGTTCCAGACCGGCTGGCCCGGGCTGCTGATCGCGGGGCTGCTGGTCGGTGTCGGTACGCGCTATGGCGCCGGCTGCACCAGCGGTCATGGTGTGTGCGGTATCTCGCGCCTGTCGCCACGCTCCATCGTCGCCACGTTGGCGTTCATGCTGGCCGGCTTCGCCACCGTATTTGTTCTGCGTCATCTTCTGGGGGGCTGAACATGCGCAAGCTGACTTCGTTTGCCGCCGGCTTGTTGTTCGGGCTGGGGCTATTGCTCTCGGGGATGGCCAACCCCGCCAAGGTGATCGGTTTTCTCGACCTGGCAGGGGCCTGGGACCCTTCGCTCGCACTGGTGATGGCCGGCGCGATCGGGACGGCGCTGGTGCCGTTCGCCTGGGCCAAGCGGCGCAGCCGCGCGTTGCTGGATGCACCGATGCAACTGCCGCACAAGCGTGAGCTCGATGGACGACTGATCGGCGGCAGCCTGGTGTTCGGTATCGGTTGGGGCATCGCCGGCATCTGCCCGGGCCCCGCGGTTGCGGTGCTGCTCAGTGGCCACTGGCAGATCGCGCTTTTCGTGCTCGCCATGCTCGGCGGGATGTTGCTGTTCTCCGCGCTGGAACGCCGGCGCGCTTGCTGACCGGGAGGTCGTTATGAAAGCCAATGTTGGAACAATCGATCGTGTTCTGCGAATTATCGTCGGCCTGGTGCTGATCGGCCTGACCCTGGGCGGGGTGATCGGCGTCTGGGGCTGGATCGGCCTGCTGCCGCTGGCCACCGGCATCTTTCGCTTCTGCCCAGCCTACACGCTACTCGGGATCAAGACCTGCAAGGCCTGTAACGACAAGGCCTGACGGCAGCGCAATGCGCCGCCGGCCGGAGGGCTGGCGGCAGAAGGCCGACAGTGATGTCGGCCTTTTTCATTCCTGCCGCGCCACAGGCGCTCGCGCGGTCCGTTTGCTTCATTCGAAACTCGGCAGGCTCGGTTTCACCACCGGCAATCCGGCCTCGTTCCAGGCATCGAATCCTCCGGCGATGGATTTCACCTGCAGGTAGCCCATCTCCTTCAGCGAGACCGCGGCCAGGGCCGCACGGCCACTGGTCTTGCAATAGAGCAGGATGCTCAGGTCGCGGGCGCCAAGTTCGGGAGTGTTGCTGAGCTTGAATTCGAGCAGGCCGCGCGGAATGTTCAGCGCGCCGTCGATATGCCCCTCGTGGTACTCGTCGGCTTCGCGCACGTCGATCAGTACATCGGCTGCCTGAATCGCCGGCCCGGCGTCGGCAATCGATACTTCCTGGATATGCGATTTGGCCTGTTCGACGAGGTCGTGAGCGGTTTTCATCCTATGGTTTTCCTGTGAGTCATGGTCAAGAAATGAGTGTTCAGGCGTGGGCGCGCTGGCGCCCCAAGGCGTGGCGGGTGGTCTGTGGATCCAGCGCGAGCAGCGCTTCGTACTGGCTGAGGAATACCTGCCCGCCGAAATGATCGAGAAACTCGGCGCGCCGTAGCTGATCCATCACCGGCCCCTTCACCTCGGACAGATGCAGCTGGACGCCGGCGGCATGCAGGCGCGTGGTGATGGCTTCGAGGCTTTCCAGCGCGCTGGCATCGATCAGGTTGACACCCGGGCACATCAGCACCAGGTGCTCGGCCTGCGGGTGCCAGCCGATCAGCTCGGCGACGCGGTCCTCGAGATAGCGGGCGTTGGGGAAATACAGGCTCTCATCGACGCGAACCGACAGTACCCTGGGGCTCTGTATGACGGCGAAGCGTTCGATGTTGCGGAAGTGTTCGCTGCCGGGCAGTTGGCCGACCACCGCGATATGCGGCTGGCTGGTGCGCCAGAGGAACAGCAGCAGCGACAGACCGACGCCCAGGATGATCCCGCTTTCCACGCCGATCAGCAGCACGCCGAGCATGGTCGCGGCCATTGCCGCGGCATCCTGGCGAGAGTAGCGCCAGGTCCGCTTGAGCGCGGCCAGGTCCACCAGGCTGAGCACGGCGACGATGATGGTGGCCGCCAGCACCGCATGCGGCAGGTTGTGGAACAGGGGCGTGAAGAACAAGACGGTGATGGCGATGCCCACGGCCGTCAGCGCCCCGGCCAGCGGCGTCTGCGCGCCGGCATCGAAGTTGACGACCGAGCGGGCGAAGCCACCGGTCACCGGAAAGCCGCCGCCCAGGGCGGCTGCGACGTTTGCGCTGCCTAGGGCGATCAGTTCCTGATTTGGTTCGATACGTTGGCGGCGCTTGGCCGCCAGTGTCTGCGCGACCGATACCGATTCGACGAAGCCGACCAGGCTGATCAGCACCGCTGCGGGTAGCAGTTGCAGCGCCAGCGCCAGGTCCAGCAGCGGCAGGCGGAATGATGGAAGCCCCTGGGGTACCTGGCCCACCACCCGGACGCCGCTGTCGGCCAGGTGCAATGCGCTGACCACGGCGACCGCCAGCAACAGGGCGACTACCGGGCCGATCTTGGTCAGGTTGGCGGCGAGCAGCGGGCTGACGCCGCGTCGTTCCAGCCAGCCGCTGAGCTGGTTGCGCACCAGGAACAGAAACAGCAGGCTGGAGGCGCCGATCGCCAGGGTCGGCAGGTGCGTTTGCGGCAGGCCGGCGATCAGGCCTTGCAGCAACTCGAGCGCGTTGCCGCTGGCCACCGAAATACCGAGGACGTGCTTGAGCTGGCCGAGGGCGATGAGAATGCCCGAGGCGCTGATGAAGCCGGAGATGACGGGATGGCTGAGGAAGTTGGCGAGAAAGCCTAGGCGCAGCAGGGCCATCAGCAGCAATACGGCGCCCGAGAGCAGCGCCAGAAGCAGCGCCGCGCCGGCATATTCGGCACTGCCTGCCGCGAACAGCGGGCCCAGGGCGGCGGCGGTCATCAGCGAAACCACCGCGACGGGCCCGACCGCCAGGGTGCGGCTGGTGCCGAAGAGCGTATAGGCGATGAGCGGCAGGATGCTGGCATACAGGCCGGTCACCGGCGGCAGCCCCGCGAGCATGGCGTAGGCCAGGCTCTGCGGGATCAGCATCAGTGTCACGATCAGCGCCGCGAGGCCATCCTTCCCCGCGGCGCTGCGGTCGTACCGGCTTGCCCATTCCAGGCAGGGCAGATAGCGGGCCAGCCGCTGTTTCATATCACTTCTTCTCCTGAGTGAAATCGCAGGCGTTCGGCGCCTCGGCCGGGCGCGGTTCGAAGTCCAGGTGCTTCGGCTCGGCCAGCCATTCATGGCCCTTGAGCATCATGTCGAAGTAGATCGACGGCATCCATTGGGTCTTCAATTGCCAGGCCAGGCGCCTCGGCACCCGGGGGTCGAGGGGGAAGGTCGGCAGCAGCTTGCCGCCATAACCGAACTCGGCAAGGATGACCTTGCCGCGCTCGACGGTCAGCGGGCAGGAGCCGTAGCCATCGTAGATCGCGCGCGGCCCGCTGCCGCCCAGCACGCTCAGGACGTTTTCGGCAACCACCGGCGCCTGCTTGCGCACCGCAGCGGCGGTCTTGGCGTTGGGCGCGGAGCAGACGTCGCCGAGGCTGAAGATGTTGCCGAAGCGCGGGTGGCGCAGCGTTTCATGCTCGGCTTCGAACCAGCCGTCGGCATTGCTCAGCGGGCTCTGGCGAATGAAGTCCGGGGCATGCTGCGGCGGTACCACGTGCAGCAGGTCGAAATCGCGTTCGACCGTACGGCTCTGGCCGTCACTGCCGGTAACCTTGAACCAGGCCTTGTGCGCTGGCCCGTCGACCGCGGTCAGGCTGTGGTTGAAGTCGAGTTGGGCACCGTAGCGCTCGACGTAGCGCATCAGCCCGGGAACGAAATCCGCCACCCCGAACAGCACCGCGCCGGCGGAACAGAAGTCCACCTGGATGTCCGGCAGTACGCCCTGCCTGAGCCAGTAGTCGCACGACAGATACATGGCCTTTTGCGGTGCGCCGGCACACTTGATCGGCATCGGTGGCTGGGTGAACAGGGCCTTGCCACGGCGTAGCCCCTGCACCAGTTGCCAGGTATAGGGCGCCAGTTCGAAGGCATAGTTGGAGGTCACGCCGAACTTGCCGAGGCTGTCGCGCACGCCTTCGATGGCATCCCAGTCGAGGCTCAGCCCGGGGCAGACCACCAGTGCCCGATAGCCGATGCGGCTGCCGTCTTCCAAAACCACCTGCTGGTGCTCCGGCTCGAAGGCCTCGGCGGCGGCGCGTATCCATTGGGCCTTGGCCGGGATGCAGCGGCTCATGGCGCGTTCGGTCTCGGTGCGTTCGAACACCCCGGCGCCCACCAGGGTCCAGCCCGGCTGGTAGTAGTGCTGCTCGCGCGGCTCGATGATCCCGATGCGCAGCCCCGGGTCGCGCTTGAGCAGGCTGGCAGTCACCGCGCAACCGGCCGCACCTGCGCCGATCACCAGGACGTCGTAGCGTGGCGTGACGGCGAAGCGGGGCGCTGGGCTCAGTGGCTCATCGGCCGTGGCTTGCCAGTATTGCTGCAGGCGCGGCAGCAGGGCGCCCAGGTCGTAGTTTGCCTGCCCGGCGGTGCGCAGCAGCACCTGCGGGTCCAGGTGGTGCGCCTCGGCCAGCGCCCAGAGGGAGGCAGAACGCGTGCCGGTCCGGCAGAACGCCAGCGCCGGGCCCTTGATCCGCTCCAGCAGGGCCCGGAAGGCGGCGACGTCGGCGTCGCTGATCTGCCCGGAGACCACCGGCAGGTGATGGTAGTCGAGCCCGGATGTTTCGGCGGCCGTGCGCATCGCCGCGCTGGATGGCTGACCTTCGCCTTCGTTGTCCGGGCGGTTGTTGATGACGCAGCGAAAGCCGCTGGCGGCCAGTGACGCCATGTCCGCCGGTTGCAACTGTGCGGCGACCGAGATGAAGGGGGTCAGGTTTTTTATTGTTTGCATGGGACATCCTCCACTCAGTGGGTTTACAGCACGTCCAGGGGGATCTTCAGATAGCGCATGCCATTGCTCTCCGGCTCGGGCAGTTCACCGCCGCGCATGTTGACCTGCACCGAGGGCAGGATCAGGGTAGGCATCGCCAGCGTGGCGTCCCGGGCGGTGCGCATGGCGACGAAGCGCTCTTCGTCGATGCCGCCGTGTACGTGCACGTTGTGTTCGCGTTCGGCTGCGATGCTGGTTTCGTAGAGGAACTCCTCGCGGCCGGGTGCCTTGTAGTCGTGGCACATGAACACACGCGTCTCGTCCGGCAGCGCGAACAGTTTCTGGATCGACCGGTACAGCGTGCGCGCATCGCCGCCAGGGAAATCGCAGCGGGCGGTGCCGTAGTCGGGCATGAACAGGGTGTCGCCGACGAAGGCGGCATCGCCGATCACATAGGTCATGCAGGCTGGCGTATGGCCCGGGGTGTGGATGGCGCGCGCCTGGACGCTGCCGACCTGGAAGGTATCGCCGTCGTGGAACAGGTGATCGAACTGGCGCCCGTCGGTGGCGAAGCCGGCACCGGCATTGAACAGCTTGCCGAAGGTGTCCTGCACCACGGTGACCTGGTCGCCGATGGCCAACTGGCCGCCCAGCCGTTGCTTCAGGTACGGTGCGGCGCTCAGGTGGTCGGCATGGACGTGGGTTTCCAGCAGCCATTGCACCTTGAGGTCATGCTGGCGCACGTAGTCGACCAGGCGTTCGGCGGTCGCATGGGATGTGCGGCCGGACGCCGGATCATAGTCCAGCACCGAGTCGATCAGCGCGCACTGGCGTGTTTCGGGATCGCTCACCACATAGCTATAGGTGAAGGTCGCGGGATCGAAGAAGGCTTCAACATGGGCGTTCATGGGCGACTCCTTGGTCGGTGGGTTTAATACCCATGGGGGTATGCTCCAAGTCGATCTTAGCTCTGATTTTGGTTATATGCTTAGAATTTATAGTTATTAGCGATGCCGAACCACTTCGCCGACCGCTCCACCAGGGAGGGCGAATGGCGCGCGGGAGGATTCAGGTTCCGGCCGGGTTGCTTTCGTCGCTGACGATGCGGCCATCCACCAACTGAATGGTACGTGCGCAATCGGCGGCCAGCCGCGGGTCATGGGTCACCACCAGCACCGCGCAACCGAACTGGGCGTTGATGCGGTGGAACAGCTCGAACACGCTTTGCGCCGTGCGGCTGTCGAGATTGCCGGTCGGCTCGTCGGCCAGCAGCAGCGGCGGGCGGGTGACCAGTGCCCGGGCGATGGCGACGCGCTGTTGCTGGCCGCCGGAGATCTGGGTCGGCTTCTTGTCGGCGAAGGGGCCCAGGCCGACTTCTTCGAGCAGGTTGCGGGCCCGTTCGACGTCGTCGCCGGAAGGCTTGCCGTGGCGGATCATCAACGGCATCAGCACGTTCTCCAGCACGCTGAACGCGGAGATCAGGTGATGGAACTGGAAGACGAAGCCGATGGCCTGGTTGCGCAAGTGGGTGCGTGTCGCATCGTCGCCGTTGCGAGTCGGCTGGCCGAGCAGATACAGCTCGCCGGCGCTGGGCGTGTCGAGCAGGCCGATGATATTGAGCAGGGTGCTCTTGCCGGAGCCGGACGGGCCGACCAGGGCGGCCAGCTCGCCGCGACACAGGCGCAGGTCGATGCCGTGCAGCACCTCGGTTTCCAGCGGGGTGCCGGTGTTGAACGTCTTGCGCACCTGATCCAGGCGCAGTACTTCGGTGGCATCCTGGAAGGGAATGGATTCAGACATAGCGGATCGCCACCGCCGGGTCGTAACGGGCTGCCCGCCGCGCCGGCAGCGCCGCGGCCAGGACCCCGGTGATGGTCGCCACCAGCATTGCCAGCGGTACCAGCCTCGGGTCGACGGGAATGTAGAACAAGCCTGGCCCCAGGGTATTGAAGACCTGCACCAGCCCCCAGCCGGCGGCGCTTCCGCAGGTCGAGCCGAGGAGCCCGAGCAGGCCGCCCTGCAGCAGGAAAACCCGCAGGATCTGCCCGCGCGGGCTGCCCATGGCGCGCAGGATGCCGATCTCGCGGGTTCGCTGGACCACGCTCACCGCCAGCACGCTGGCGATACCGAAGGCCACCGAGATGCCGACGAATACGCGGATCATCTCGGTGGTCATGCTCTGCGAGCTGAGGGCATTGAGCAACTGGCCGTTGGTTTCCATCCAGCTTTCCGCGCGCAGGCCGGTGAGCCGCGCCAGGCGCCGGGCGATGCGGTCGGCCTGGAAGATTTCGGCCACGGTCGTGTCGATGACGGTGATGCCGCCGGGCAGGTCGAGCAGCGTCTGCGCCTGTTTCAGGTCGAGGTATACATAGCGCGCATCCAGTTCGCGTACGCCCAGTTCGAAGATGCCGGAGATGTCGACAACCGCTTCGCGGCCCTCGCCGGCATCCAGGCGCAGCTTGTCGCCGATGCCGAGTCCCAGGTCCCGGGCCAGCTCCTTGCCGATCACCGCATGGCTGGCGCCGACCAGCAACCGGCCGTCGATCAGGTCCCGGGCCAGGGGAATGATGCGCTGATAGCGCTGCGGGTCGATGCCGAGCAGTGCCACCGAGGCACGTGCAACGCCGCGGCGGGCCAGCGCCGGGCCGCTGACCACCGGCGATACGGCGAGGATCTGCGGGTCCTCGTCGAGAACGTCGCGTACATCCTGCCAGTTGATGATCGAGCGCAGGCGCTGCGCGCGCGGGCTTTCCAGCACGAGTGCAAGCGTCTCGCCGTCCGTCGGCAACGTCCGGTTGACCTCATCGGGCGGGAGAATACGAATGTGCGCCTGGGTACCCAGGGTGCGCTCGATCACGTTGGCCTGCAGGCCGGTGATCAGGGCGGTGATGAAGACGATCACGGCCGAGCCGACGGCGATGCCGAAGATGATCAGCAGGGTCTGCATGCGATTGTCCAGCAGGAAGCGCAGTGCGATCTTCCATTCGGTCCACAGCGAATCGGCCAGGCGCATCGGGTTCAGTCCTGGATGCCGCTGGGAATCGGCTGCTCGCGCATGCGCACCCGCTGGCCATCCTCAGCTTCGCCGATCAGCACCCGGTCACCGGCCCGCAGGCCGTCCACCACCTCGCTCAGCGCAGTGCCGAGCAGGCCCAGGCGGATATCCACGCGCTCGGCCATGCCGTCGCGCACGCGCAACACCTGGGCCCGTTGGCCATTGCGCGCACGCAAGGCGTCGTTGGGCAGCACCAGCGCCCGGTCGCGGCGGCCGGTCTCGATATTCACCGAGACGGTCATCCCTTGGCGCAGGAAGTCGGCCGGCTCGAGCAGGTCGAGATGGACATCGATGGTGCCGCGTGATGTATCGACGCTGGGGGCGATGAAGCTGACCCGGGCCTCCAGCAGGCGATCGGGGTAGGCATCGGCGATGATCCGCGCCGCTTGCCCCAGTTCGACCGGCGCCAGGTTCTTCTCGTCCAGCGGCAGCAGGATCTCGCTGCTGCCCGAGCGGGCGATTTCCAGGAGCGTGCGGCCCGGCTGGACCAGGTCGCCAGGCTCGACGTTGCGTGTCTGCACGATGCCGTCGACCTGGGCATGAATACGGGTTTTCGCCAGCGCGGCGCGGGCTGCTTCCAGGCGCTGGCGCAACACCTGCTCCTCGCTGCCGCCAGCGGCCAGCGCGGCCGCAGCGAGGCGCGCGCGGTCCCGTACCACGCGCGCGGCCAGTTCGGCTCGTCGGGCCTGCTCGAGCGCCTCGGAGGCCAGCAGCTTGCGCTCGAACAGCGTTTCGCGCCGCTTCAGTTCGCGCGTGGCCTGTTCGAAGTCGCTCTGCGCATCACGCAGGGTCGCCTCGGCTTGTGGCCGGCTGGATTCGGCCAGCTGGCGCAGGGCGGCTTCGGCTTCACCGAGGCGGGCGCGCGGTTCCTCGTCACGCAATTCCAGCAGCAGGTCGCCGGCCTTCACCGCGTCACCTTCGCGAACATGCCGCATGGCGACGACACCGGTGAGCTCACTGCCGACCTGGGCGATCGACAGGTGGTCGACCTCGCCGCTGGCGACCACGCGCTGCACCAGCGGCCGTGCCTCCAGCCGATAGCCGGGCAGCTCGGGGCCCTGCCAGCGGTGCCAGAGCAGCCAGGCACCGAGCGCTAACGGCAGGGCGAGCAACAGCAGCGAGCGGAAAGATTTGGCGGCAGGCAAGACGGACCACTCCCTGATACGGCCCGTGACGGCCATCGACACGCTTTCAAGCTTACGAACAAACACTCGGCAATGGTACAGCGTGGGCATTTCGTCGCGGTTGGGCCGGCGAGCCTGGCCATGGCTCCGATCTATCGGGGCCATAGCTTCGGCCTGGCCGGCGGCGGGGTACAATGGTGGCCCGCTTTCCGGATCCCGACCCATGGCTACTACCGCTCAAAGTCCTGTCGTCAACCTGCGCTCCGCCTGGCTCGCCCAGGCGCAGACCTATCCCGGGATCGCCCTGGGGCTGGCTGCAACGGCATTGATCGTCGTGCTGTTGCTCGTCGTCGGCAGCGTCAGCGCCTTCCAGGGCGCTCAGGCAGGCAACATCCGCTATGCGATGCTGGGTGGCAGTGCCGGTTTTATCGCCACGACCGTCGGCGCTTTCCTGGCCATTGGCCTGCGCAACATTTCCACGCGCACCCAGGACAGCATGCTCGGCTTCGCTGCCGGCATGATGCTGGCGGCCAGTGCGTTCTCGCTGATTCTGCCCGGCCTGGAAGCCGGTCGCGAGATCTTCGGCAACGGTCCGGCGGCGGCCTTGACCGTGGTGGTCGGGCTCGGAATCGGCGTGCTGCTGATGCTCGGCCTGGATTATTTCACCCCGCACGAGCATGCGAGCACCGGCCCTTGCGGCCCTGACTGCGAGCGGCTCAACCGAGTATGGCTGTTCGTGCTGGCAATCGCCCTGCACAACATCCCGGAGGGGATGGCGATCGGTGTGAGCTTCGCCAATGGCGACATGAGCGTCGGGCTGCCGCTGACCACCGCCATTTCCCTCCAGGACATCCCGGAAGGGCTGGCGGTTGCGCTGGCGCTGCGGACCACCGGCCTGTCCGCGCTGGCTTCGGCACTGGTGGCCGCGGCATCCGGGCTCATGGAGCCGGTTGGTGCGCTGGTGGGGATTGGCATGTCCAGCGGTTTTGCCGTCGCCTATCCGGTCAGCCTGGGGTTGGCGGCGGGTGCGATGATCTTCGTGGTATCCCATGAAGTCATCCCGGAAACCCACCGCAACGGTCACCAGACGCCTGCCACGCTGGGCCTGATGGTGGGGTTCGCGGTGATGATGTTCCTGGATACCGCGCTGGGCTGACGGTGCGCTGGCGGGGCTTCTGGCAGGCCTGCGGCCAGCAGTCGCCGCGAGGTCGCGCCTCCCACGGGTTCGGTGTCGCTAACTGCTTTTCGTGGGGCCCGCCCCCGGGCGATGCTTCTGGAACTTCTGGCAGGCCTGCGGCCAGCAGTCGCCGCGAGGTCGCGCCTCCCACGGGTTCGGTGTCGCCAACTGCTTTTCGTGGGGCCCGACCCCGGGGCGATGCTTTTGGATCTTCTGGCAGGCCCGCGGCCAGCAGTCGCCGCGAGGTCGCGCCTCCCACGGGTTCGGTGTCGCCAGCTGCTTTTCGTGGGAGGCCCGACCCCGGGGCGATGCTTTTGGCTCTTCTGGTAGGCCTGCGGCCAGCAATCGCCGCGAGGTCGCGCCTCCCACGGGTTCGGTGTCGCCAAGTGCTTTTCGTGGGAGGCCCGACCCCGGGGCGATGCTTTTGGCTTCAAGCTTCCGCTTACGGCTTGTCCGGTTGGGTTTGCATGATCAACTCGACGCGACGGTTGCTGGCACGGCCCTGGTCGCTGGCATTGTCGCCGAGCGGCCGGGTGTCGGCGTAGCCGGTGGCGCTCATGCGCGTCGCGTCGATGCCGGCGAGCTGCAGGTAGCGCACCACGCTGCTGGCGCGGCTGGCCGAGAGCTCCCAGTTGGATGGGAAACGCTCGGTCTGGATCGGCAGGTTGTCGGTGTGGCCCTCGACGAGGATCCGGTAATGGTTCGCCGCCAGGGTTGGAATCAGGCGGTCGATCACGTCCAGGCCGGCATTTTCCAGCTCGGCCTGGCCAGAGCCGAAGAGAATCTCGCTGCTGATGCGAAAGCTGATGCTGCCATCGTTGACGATCACCTCGATATCCTTTCCCAGGTCCATCGTCGGCGTATCGTGCGTATCCGCTTCGGCCGGCGTATTCATCGCTGCCTCGGCGACGATCGGCGGGATCGGCTGGGTCGGTGTCGCCGGTTCCAGTGAAATGTCGCCGAAGGTCTGGACGATGCTGTCGGTGGCGGCGGGCTGGTTGCTCTGGCCGTCGCCCTTGCCGGCCAGGGCGAGCATGACCACCAGCATCACCAGCAGCAGGGTGAGCATGTCGAGATAGGTCAGCAGCCAGGCTTCCTGTTCCTCTTCCTGGCGCGGTTCGATATGCCACTTGGCGAAGTGGCCGCCCTGCGACGCCTGGCCGTTCATCTCAGGCGTCCTGCGGCTTGATGCGCTGCGCGGCGCCGTTGCTGCCGTCGCGGATCTCGTCATCGTGGTGGGCGATGAAGGACTTCAGCGTCTCGCGCATGTACGCCGGGCTGCGGCGGTTGCACATCATCGAGATGCCCTGCATCACCAGATTCATCAGCGCGACGCGCTGTTCGGTGCGGCGCTCGAGTTTCACCGCCACGGGCTTGAGGATCAGGTTGGCCAGCAGCACGCCGTAGAAGGTGGTCATCAGGGCCACGGCGAGGCTGCGGCCGATCAGCTCCATGTCACCGCTGCCGAGCATGAACATCAGGTTGATCAGCCCGACCAGGGTGCCGATCATGCCGAACGCCGGGGCATAGCTGGCCATGGCGCGGAACAGTTGCGCTTCGGCGTTCTCCCGCGCGCGCAGCCGGGCGATGCGCCATTGCAGCAGGTCGAGGATGTCCTCTTCCGGGGTGTTGTCGATCACCAATTGCACCCCGGTGCGCAGGAACGGATTGCTGACCTTTTCCACTGCGCGCTCGACCGCCTGAAGGTCGCCGCTGATCCACAGCCGGGAAATCTGCACCAGTTCTTCGAGGTCCTGGCGGGTGTACAGCCGCTCGTTGCGTAGCACGGTCCAGATCAGCCCGAACACCCGCATGACCTCCCGCAGCGGGTAGCTGATGAACGTCGCGGCCAGGGTGCCGACCAGGACGATGCCGAGGCTGGGCAGGTCGATGAACAGTGATGGATCTTCCGCGGCGAACAGCATCACGACGGTCAACAGCCCGATGCTCGCGATAATGCCGATCAGGGTTGAAGGATTCATCGAAACTCCGTTTCATGGCGATGCTTGGAAGCGCGCGATGATAGCACCTGGCTATCGCGCCCGGCAGCCATCGACGGGAAGACCCGAAGCGGGCGTGCTGCCCGCCGCCCTCGCTCAGAGATTCTCCAGCAGCTTGCGTGCGGCTTCCTGGCCGCTGAGCCAGGCGCCTTCCACGCGACCGGACAGGCACCAGTCGCCACATGCGTACAGGCCCAGCCGCGCGTCGGCCAGGGCGCTCCATTCGTGCGCCTGGGTTGGCCGGGCATACAGCCAGCGATGCGCCAGGGTGAATTCCGGTGCCGGGACCACGCAGTCGATCAGCTCGGCGAAGGCGCCATGCAGGTGTTCGGAGACGGCTTCCTTGGAAAGATCCAGATGCTGGCGGCTCCAACTGCTGGTGGCGTGCAATACCCAGCTGTCGAGGACACCGTCGCGTCCTGGCTTGCTGCGGTCGCGGGCGATCCAGTCCAGCGCATCGTCCTGCACGAAACAGGCTTCCAGCGTGGTGCTCAGCGGCGTGGCGAAGCCCAGGGCGACCGCCCAGGTCGGTTCCATCGCCACGCTGGCGGCCACGGCGGCCAGCTTGGGGGCGGTGGCCAGCAGTGCCGCGGCCTGCGGCGCGGGAACGGCGATGATCACCTGGCTGAACGGTCCGTGGCTGGCCCCGCTGGCATCGACCAGGGTCCAGTATTCCTCGCCCCGGAAAACCTCGGTGATGCGGCAACTGAAGGTGACCGGCAGCTCGCCGAGCAAGCCATGGGCGATCGCCCCCATGGTCGGGGTGCCGACCCAGCGCACCTGTTCGTCGGCGGAGGGAGACAGCTGGCCGTCGCGGGCCTGGAACAGGTTGGGCGACCATTGTTCGGCCCAGCCTTCGGCCTGCCACTGGCGTACGACCTCGGTGAAGCGGCGGTCGCGGGTGGTGAAATATTGCGTGCCCATGTCGAGCGAGCCGGCCTCGCTGCGCTTGCTGGCCATGCGGCCGCCACTGCCGCGACTCTTGTCGAACAGATGCACGGGCTGTCCGGCGTCATGGAGGGTTCGGGCCGCGCAAAGCCCGGCGATACCGGTACCGATGATGGCGATTGGAGCCTTGCTCATGATTACCTCGTATGCTGGTGCCATCGACTGCGCAGGCCGTTCGGCGTCGCGCAGCATAATTTCATGACAAGCGTTCGATGCTATCGATCTACTTTCATCCTCGAACAGACTGCTGGCTTTGGCTAGGGCCGATTCGACGCAATGTGGCGAATGGGTGCCCGGATGCCGATATTGCTGACCGGCGGTAGTCGGCGGTCAACCTTGTGCCCGCCCAGCAAATACACTGCAATCATCTTGCCGCTTTTCGAGCACGAGCGTGTTCTCAACCGATGGTTGTAAGTTGCTGATAAGCCGGTACAATGGCGCCGCTCGCCACCAGGCGGGTTTGTTATGGTGGGCCCTGCCGGTCCCCCCGCAACGATCAGCCGTGAACCCGGTCAGGCCCGGAAGGGAGCAGCCGCAGCGGTGACATTGTGTGCCGGGGTGTGGCTGGTAGGGTTCACCTCCATAACGACCTTCTGTTTTTCTCTCCTTTATCTTCGTTTCCGGCCGCACGGGTTCCCGACGGGGCTCCGGCGAATGCATGTGCCTGCCACGGCATGTCTGCGGCGACCGCATACCAAAAGGCCGGCCGGTAACCTGTATCCTGCGCAAGCATTCCCGCGGCCAGCAATGGCCGGGATACCTCGTTCAAGGAGCATGGGTTTTGTCTGTCAAAGCAAGCTGGGACATTTTCTGCGCCGTCGTGGACAACTTCGGCGACATCGGCGTGACCTGGCGTCTGGCGCGCCAGCTGGTGGCCGAGCATGGGCAACGGGTACGGCTGTGGGTGGACGACCTGGAGACCTTTGCCCGGCTTTGTCCTGCCGCCAGCGCCAATGCCGAGCAGCAGATGCATCAGGGGGTGGAGGTGCGGCGCTGGCCCAGGGAGTGGCCTGGCGCGGAGCCTGCCGACGTGGTCATCGAGGCGTTCGCCTGCGAACTGCCACGGCCTTATATAAATGCCATGGCCGCGAGCGGGCGGCGCATTCTCTGGCTCAACCTCGAATACCTCAGCGCCGAGGACTGGATCGTCGGCTGCCATGCCTTGCCCTCGCTGCAGGCCAATGGCTTGCAGAAGTATTTCTTCTTCCCCGGCTTCGAGGCGCAAACCGGCGGCCTCATCCGCGAAGCCGATCTGTTGCTGCGCCGCGCGGCTTACCAGGGCGATGCCGCGCACCAGGCGGATTTTCTCGCCACGCTTGGCGTGGTGCGTCAGCCCGGCGCGCGCCTGCTCTCGCTGTTCGCCTACGAGAATCCGGCGGTGGCCGGTTGGCTGAATGCCCTGGCGGACGATGCCCGTGCCAACCAGTTGCTGGTGCCGGAGGGGCGGGTGCTGGGTGATGTCGCCGCCTGGTTGGACGTGCCGGCGCTGCGAGTGGGTGACCATCATCAGCGCGGCAGCCTGCAGGTGGTGGTCGTGCCGTTCATGACCCAGGACGAATACGACCTGCTGTTATGGAGCTGCGACTTCAACGCCGTACGTGGCGAGGAGTCCTTCATCCGTGCGCAGTGGGCCGGGCGGCCGCTCGTGTGGCATATCTATCCTCAGGAAGACGACGCCCACTGGGACAAGCTCGATGCTTTCCTCGACCTCTATACCCACGACCTGGCGCCTGCGGGCAATACCGCGCTGCGCGATTTCTGGCGCGCCTGGAATGCGGGGGAGGGGGCGGGCGAGGCCTGGAGGGCCTTGCTGGGCCAATATCCGGCATTGCTCGAGCATGCCGAAGCCTGGACGCACAGGCAGGTCGCCAATGGCGATCTGGCCGGAAAGCTGGTGTTTTTTTACACAGATTGGCTATGATACGCGGCCTGTTTTTTTGTCTCACATTCCATTTCGGATATTCGTATGAAAACCGCACAAGAGTTCCGTGCCGGCCAGGTGGCCATCATCAACGGCGCACCCTGGGTCATCCAGAAAGCCGAGTTCAACAAGTCCGGCCGCAACAGTGCCGTGGTCAAGATGAAGCTGAAGAACCTGCTCAACGGTTCCGCTACCGAGACCGTGTACAAGGCCGACGACAAGCTGGAGCCGGTAATTCTCGAGCGCAAGGAAGTGACCTACTCCTACTTCGCCGACCCGCTGTACGTCTTCATGGACGACGAGTTCAACCAGTACGAAATCGAGAAGGGCGACCTCGAAGGCGTGATGACCTTCATCGAGGACGGCATGACCGACGTCTGTGAAGCCGTGTTCTACAACGACAAGGTGATCTCGGTCGAACTGCCGACCACCATCGTTCGTGAAATCGTCTACACCGAGCCGTCCGTGCGTGGCGATACTTCCGGCAAGGTCATGAAGACCGCCCGCCTGAAGAACGGCGCCGAACTGCAGGTTTCCGCCTTCTGCGAAATTGGCGACTCGATCGAGATCGACACCCGCACCGGCGAGTACAAGTCCCGCGTCAAGGCCTGATAGCCGTTTCGCAGACTGACAAAGAAAAGCCCGGCCTAATGCCGGGCTTTTCTTTGGTGGGTGCTCATGCTTCGCCGCTAATCCAGCGACCGCTGCCGGGGCGCTTCAGTCACTCGGTAACGGTTTGCCGGTAGCAGGCCCTACGGCCTGCAGTCGCCGCGGGGGCGCGCCACAGGTTTGGTGGGGCTTGCTGCTTTTGTGGGAGGCCCGACCACGGGGCGATGCTTTTGGCTTTTGAGGCAGGCCTCGCGGCCTGCTATCGCCGCGAGGGCGCGCCTCCCACAGGTTTGGTGGGGCTTGTTGCTTTTGTGGGAGGCCCGACCACGGGGCGATGCTTTTGGCTTTTGAGGCAGGCCTCGCGGCCTGCTATCGTCGCGAGGTCGCGCCTCCCACAGGTTTGGTGGGGCTCGCTGCTTTTGTGGGAGGCCCGACCACGGGGCGATGCTTTTGGCTTTTGAGGCAGGCCTCGCGGCCTGCAATCGCCGCGAGGTCGCGCCTCCCACAGGTTTGGTGGGGCTTGTTGCTTTTGTGGGAGGCCCGACCACGGGGCGATGCTTTTGGCTTTTGAGGCAGGTCTCGCGGCCTGCTATCGCCGCGGGGGCGCGCCTCCCACAGGTTTGGTGGGGCTTGCTGCTTTTGTGGGAGGCCCGACCTCGGGGCGATGCTTTTCAGGCCGCCCCGGCAGTGCATGTCGCACCTTGTGCCTCGGCGCTCAATTCACCCAGATCCAGCCGATCAGCAGGTAGCTGAGCAGGGTTACCAGCACCACACCGAACAGGTTGATGGCAAATCCTGCCTTGATCATCGACTGGATATGCATCTGTCCGGTGCCGAAGACGATGGCGTTCGGCGGCGTCGCGACCGGCATCATGAAGGCGCAACTGGCGGCGATGGCGGCGGGAATCGCGAGCATTTCCGGAGGCAATCCCTGGGCGACGGCCAGCGCCCCCAGCAGCGGCAGAAAGGCGGCGGCGGTCGCGGTATTGGAGGTGATCTCGGTGAGGAAGGTGATCACCAGCGCCACCAGGCCGATCATCAGGATCAGCGGCAGCACGCCGAAGGCACCCAGGTTCTGCGCGATCCACTGGGCCAGGCCGGACGCGCCGATCACGCCGGCCAGCGACAGGCCACCGCCGAACAGCAGCAGCACGCCCCAGGGCGCCTTGTTGGCCTGTTCCCAATCCATCAGGAAGACCCGCTGGCGCAGGTTCACCGGAATCAGGAACAGCGACAGCGCGGCCGCCATGGCGATGCTGGTGTCGTTCACGCCGTCGACATGGCTGGCCAGCAGCGGCTGGAAGATCCAGGCCAGTGCGGCCAGGGCGAACACCACCGCGACCATCTTCTCGGCCTTGGACATTGGCCCGAGCGCGGCCATTTCCTTTTCCAGCATGGCGCGGCTGTCGCCGCCGGACAACGTGAAGCCGCTGCGCGTCAGCCACCACCAGATGAACAGCAGCATGCCGATGCTGACCGGCAGGCCGAGCAGCATCCACTGACCGAAGCCAATATGCACGTCGTAGTTCTCGCGCAGGAAGGCCGCCAGCAGCGCGTTGGGCGGCGTACCGATCAGCGTGGCGATACCGCCGACGCTGGCGGCGTAGGCGATGCCGAGCAGCAGGGCGACGGCGAAGCGCTCGCTTTCACGTTCGTCGCTGCCCGCCACCAGCAGGCTGATTACCGACAGGCCGATCGGCAGCATCATGATGCTGGTGGCGGTGTTGCTCACCCACATGCTGATGAAGGCGGTGGCGATCATGAATCCGGCGACCTGCCGGCTCGGTGCATTGCCCACCGCCAGCAGTGTCGCCAGGGCGATGCGCTTGTGCAGGTTCCAGCGTTGCATCGCCAGCCCGAGCAGGAAGCCACCGAGGAACAGGAAGATCGTCGGATTGGCGTAGGGGGCGGTGGCCTTGGCCAGGGTGTCGATGCCCAGGATCGGGATCAGCAGAATCGGCAACAAGGAAGTGGCCGGGATCGGAATCGCTTCGGTCGACCACCAGACGGCCATCAGTGCCGCCATGCCGACCGTCAGCCAGGCGGTTTCCGAAAGACCGGCCGGCGGGTCGGTGAGGATGCACAACAGCAAGAGCAGTGGCCCGAGAATCAGGCCGATGGAGGCCGCCAGGGCGGCTCCTTTATTCTGTGGTGAGTCGGTCATACGGCGTGTTTTCCTCTATACCATGGCCCGGCCGCGAGAGGATGTTAGGGGCGCCGGACCAACGCGGCGCGCATTCTAGCAGTCATTAGTTAGCTGACGAATTAATGCTGTTGCTAATTGTTAGCGCGCTATTCAAGGCCGCTTCATCGAACCGGAATGCAAGGTTAGACAGCAGGGCCCGTCGTCGTGTCGGCCTTCTGTCGTCTGGTCTGATTGGCATGCTGGGCCCGTGGTGGATAAGCCGCAGGGCGGCGTTATCCACCCTACGAGGGGTGGCGGCGCTTTTCAGCTCGGTCGCAATTGCTTCAGCGTCTCGGCGATCATGAAAGCCATCTCCAGCGATTGATCGGCATTGAGCCGGGGGTCGCAATGGGTGTGGTAGCGATCGCTGAGGCTGGCTTCGGTGATCGGTCGCGAGCCGCCGATGCATTCGGTGACGTTCTGCCCGGTCATTTCGATGTGGATGCCGCCCGGATAGCTGCCCTCGGCGCGGTGCACGTCGAAGAACTGCCGCACTTCGGCCAGTACCCGCTCGAAATCCCGCGTCTTGTAGCCGCTGGAGGCCTTCATGGTGTTGCCGTGCATCGGGTCGGAACTCCACAGCACCTGGCGGCCTTCGTTCTGCACCGCGCGCACGAGGCGCGGCAGACCGGCTTCCACCTTGTCGGCGCCCATGCGCACGATCAGGTTGAGGCGGCCCGGGTCGTTCTCCGGGTTGAGGATGTCGATCAGGCGGATCAGCTCTTCGCTGTCCATGCTCGGGCCGACCTTGACGCCGATGGGGTTGCCCACGCCGCGCAGGAATTCCACATGGGCGCCGTCCAGCTGACGGGTGCGATCGCCGATCCAGAGCATATGCGCGGAGCAGTCGTACCAGCCGCCGCTGAGGCTGTCCTGGCGAACGAAGGCCTGTTCGTAGTTGAGCAGCAGGGCTTCATGGGCGGTGAAGAAACTGGTCTCGCGCAATTGCGGCGCGCCGTCCAGGCCGCAGGCACGCATGAAGCGCAGCGTCTCGTCGATGCGTGCGCCGAGCTGGTGGTATTTCTCGGCCAAGAGCGAATTGGCGATGAAATCCAGGTTCCACTGATGGACCTGGTGCAGGTCGGCGAAACCGCCCTGGGCGAAAGCGCGCAGCAGGTTGAGGCTGGCGGTGGACTGGTGGTAGGCCTGCAGCAGGCGCTCCGGGTCCGGCACGCGGCTTTTGCCATTGAAGTCGATGCCGTTGACGATATCGCCACGGTAGGCGGGCAGGGTCACGCCATCGATGGTTTCGTCGCCGGCCGAGCGCGGCTTGGCGAACTGCCCGGCCATGCGCCCGACCTTCACCACCGGGCAGCCGGCGGCGAAGGTCATCACGATGGCCATCTGCAGCAGCACCTTGAAGGTGTCGCGAATCTTGGTGGCCGAGAACTCGGCGAAGCTCTCCGCGCAGTCGCCACCCTGCAGCAGGAAGGCACGGCCCTGGGTGACCTCGGCGAATTGCCGGCGCAGCGCACGCGCCTCCCCGGCGAAGACCAGCGGCGGCAGACCGGCGAGGGTCTTCTCGACGTGCTCGAGATGTGCGGCGTCAGGATATTCAGGCTGTTGCTGAATCGGTTTGTCTCTCCAGCTCGCGGGGCTCCAGGCGTGGTTCATGGCCGTTCCATTTCCGAGAAAGTGCGGTGATTTTACCCGAAGCGCTCTGGCGCCGCCGATAGCGATGACCTATCGGCCTGTTAAGATGCGCCCTTGCCGGTATCGCGGAGCCGGGCCCATTTTCGGAGAGTCTTGATGGAGCGAGAGGAGCAACTGCTGGCCGAGGTGCGCGACGAGTTCGGGCTGATTCGCGTCTTGCAGGTCGGCGACTACCGCTTTCTCGAATTCGGCGCGGCCGTCGAGCAGAGCTGCGTATTCACGGCCGACCCCAGCTGGCTGGAGTACGACTACACCCGCGCCATGCTGCTGGGTGGCCTCTGCCACCCTGCGCCGGAGACGGCGTTGTTCCTCGGCCTGGGGGCGGGCAACCTGACCCAGGCCTGCCTGCGGTTCCTGCCCCTGGAGGATATCGAGGTCATCGAGCTGCGCCCGGCGGTGCCGGAGTTGGCGATGCGCTACCTGGGGCTGCAGAACGACCCGCGACTGTATATCCGCATCGGCGACGCCGCCGAACTGCTGGAGACCGCCGAGCGTTCCGACCTGATCTTCGTCGACCTGTACAACGATGCCGGGCCGGACGCCGCCCACCTGGCCTGGAGTTTTCTCAAGCGCTGCCAGGAAAAGCTCAACCCGGGCGGCTGGCTGGTCATCAACCAGTGGGGCACCTCCGACGACAAGCCGCTGGGCGCCGCGCTGCTACGTGGGCTGTATCACCGGCATTACTGGGAATGCCCGGTGAAGGAGGGCAACGTGGTGCTGCTGGTGCCGGCGGATCTCGAGCAGGACCTGGACGAGATCGGGTTGCGCCGGCGCGCGGAAGCGCTGGCGCCGTGCCTGGGCTATTCACTCGACTCGCTGATTGGCGCGCTGCGACCAGCCAGCTGAGTGTTGCGCTCTAATGGTGCGCGTCTGCTGCCGGTTGACTTTCATGTGTTCCGAATTGGTGCGCGCTATAAGGCCGTCGTCTATTTGATAAGGATTTGGCCGACGGCAGTCCTACGGCCTGCTATCGCCGCGAGGGCGCGCCTCCCACCGGGTTTGGTGGAGTTGGTGGTTTTTGTGGGAGCCCCGCCCTCGGGCGATGCTTTTGGTCTTTTAGGCAGTCCTGTGGCCTGCAATCGCCGCGAGGGCGCGCCTCCCACGGGGTTTGGTGGAGCTGGCGGCTTTTGTGGGAGCCCCGCCCTCGGGCGATGCTTTTGGTCTTTTAGGCAGTCCTGCGGCCTGCAATCGCCGCGAGGGCGCGCCTCCCACGGGGTTTGGTGGAGCTGGTGGTTTTTGTGGGAGCCCCGCCCTCGGGGCGATGCTTTCTGTTTTTCCCGGCACGGACGATTTCACTGACGCGAAGGCTATTGCGCTGCGCGTGGAAATTATTGGTGCACGGCTGCTGCACTGGTCTGCTAATTGCACTTGGCCAGTATGTTTGTCGGCAGTAAGGAATCGCCCGTGACCCATCTTCAAAGCAAACAGATGCACCTCTCCGCCCGTGAGCGCGCTTGGCTCCCCTGGTTCGGCGGGACCGGCAAGCTGGCGATGCGTTGGTCATGCTGGCTGAATCGCGGTGTGTATCCGGTCATCGAGCAGGTCTTCGAAGGCGTCGCGCAATCCCGCGCGCGGATCCTGCAGAACTGGGTGGGCGCCCATTGGGACCATCTCGCCGACCTGGCCGACAGTCTGGGCGAGAGCCTCGCGCATGTCGACGTCGACACCCTGGAGAAGAAGCGCATCCAGCTGCCGGACCTGTCCGAGCTGTTCGTCATCGACCCGCAGGGCCGGGTGCTGGCCTCCACTTGTGCCGCCCATGTCGGGCAACAGGACCTCGACGGCAAGGCCGTGGCGCAGGGCCTGCTCAGGCCGTTCCTGCATGGCCCTTATCGCGATCCGCTGACCCAGCGCCTGGGCGCGACCACCTCGCGCTTCCACGATGCGGTGACACTGATGTTCTACCAGCCCGTGCAGGTGGCTGGGAAAACCCTCGGTTGCGTCTGCGCGCGGGTGCCCAACGATGTGCTCGGCGACCTGATCCAGCGCGAGGCCGGGCACGTCTATCCCGAATCGGGCGACAACTACCTGTTCATGGTCGAGTCGCGTTTCGACAGCGCCATCCAGCCCGGCACGGCCCTGTCGCGCTCGCGCTTCGAGGATTCCACCTTCAGCCACGGCGAGAACCTCAAGAACGGCGTGCACACCCGCTGGGGCACGGTGCGCGTGCAGCAGCACACCGAGCTGGAGCTGCGTTTCACCGATCCGGCCACCGGCCAGCTGCACCCGGGCGTGCGCGAGACCATCGCCAAGGGCTCGAACCTGTTCGTCACCTATCCCGGTTATTCCGATTACCGGCATATTCCGGTCATCGGCAAGGGCGTCACCTTCCAGCTGCAGGGCTCGCCGGATCGCTGGGGCATGATGTGCGAAGCCGATCTGGAGGAGGTCTATCGGCGCCGCTCGCTGAGCGTGGGGTTGATGAAGACCTATCTGCTCACCGTGACCACGCTGTTCCTCATGGGCAGCCTGCTGCAGGCGTTTAGCGGCCTGTCGCAAACGCTGCAGTACGGGCTCAATGGCCTGCTGCTGGTACTCGGTGCCTGGTCCTTCGCCTCGTTCGGTCCGCGGCGGCTGGCGGCGCGGATGCAGGAAATGACCGAGGTGATCCGGACCCTGGCCGAAGGCGAGGGCAACCTGCGCCAGCGCGTCGACACCAGCACCATGCAGCGTGACGAGACGGGGGACATGGGCCGCTGGATCAACAGCTTCATCGACAGCCTGGATGGCGTGGTCGGCCAGGTCATCCAGGTCTCGAAGCATGTCCGTCAGGACAACGAGCTGATGCTCGCGCGCAGCAGCGAAGCGGGGCAGACCACCAGCGACGTCGCCGAATCGATCCACCAGCTGTTGCTGCTGGTGGAGGAGCAACTGGGCGAAATCCAGCAGGCGTCGATGACGGCCGAGGAAATGAAGGCTGCCATGGACGAGGTGATGAGCCGCGCCCGCGAACGTTTCGACACCGTGCGCGAAGGCACCGAATCCATCCGCGACGTGGTGCAGCGTTCCGCCCAGAGCGTGCAGTTGCTCGACAGCCGTATGGGCGAGATCGACGAGATCGTCGGCCTGATCAGCGACATCACCACCCAGACCAACCTGCTGGCGCTGAATGCCGCGATCGAGGCCGCCCGCGCCGGCGACCATGGTCGCGGTTTCGCCGTGGTCGCCGGCGAGGTGCGCTCGCTGGCCCAGCGCACCGCCAAGGCGGCCGAGGATATCCGGCACAAGGTCGAAAGCCTGCAGGCCGAGACCCGCCAGGCGGTGTCCTTCATGGAGGGGGGCGTGCAGAACGTCGACAGCAGCTTGCGCCTGACCGAAGAGGCCTCCTCGGAGAACGTGCACCTGCATCGAACCGTCGAGCGCATGTTCGACATCATCAAGCAGCTGAACGAACGCAGCCTGCACTACGGCCAGACCATTCGCGGCGTCGACCAGGCTTCCAGCGAAATGGGCCAGACGCTGGGCGTGCTGCAGGACAGCGCCGAGCGGGTCCGGCACACCGCCGGCAAACTGCATCAACTGGTAGGGCGTTTCCGCGTCAGCGCCGTCAACGGCGAGGCTGCCTGAATAACCCCGGATCTGTGGGAGGCTGCCTCAAAAGCCATAAGCATCGCCCCGAGGTCGGGCCTCCCATAAAAGCAACAAGCCCCGCACAGCCCCTGTGGGAGGCGCGCCCTCGCGGCGATAGCAGGCCGCAGGACTGCCCGAGGCTCAAAAGCATCGCCCCGAGGTCGGGCCTCCCACGAAAGCAGCCGGTGCACTCTGAACCTCCTGTGGGAGGCGCGCCCCCGCGGCGATAGCAGGCCGCGAGGCCTGCCTAAAAAGCCAAAAGCATCGCCCCGAGGTCGGGCCTCCCACAAAAGCAGCGAGCCCCGCACAGTCCCCTGTGGGAGGCGCAGGCCACGAGGGCTGCCAGAAGACCAAAAGCCTCGCCCCGAGGTCGGGCCTCCCACAAAAGCAACAAGTCCTGCACAGCCCCCTGTGGGAGGCGCGCCCCCGCGGCGATAGCAGGCCGCGAGGCCTGCCTCAAAAAGCAAAAGCATCGCCCCGAGGTCGGGCCTCCCACAAAAGCAACAAGTCCTGCACAGCCCCCCTGTGGGAGGCGCGCCCCCGCGGCGATAGCAGGCCGCGAGGCCTGCCTCAAAAACCAAAAGCATCGCCCCGAGGTCGGGCCTCCCACAAAAGCAACAAGTCCCGCACAGCCCCCTGTGGGAGGCGCGCCCCCGCGGCGATAGCAGGCCGCGAGGCCTGCCTCAAAAAGCAAAAGCATCGCCCCGAGGTCGGGCCTCCCACAAAAGCAACAAGTCCCGCACAGCCCCCTGTGGGAGGCGCGCCCCCGCGGCGATAGCAGGCCGCGAGGCCTGCCCGAGGAGCCAAAGCAGTGCTTACAGTCGCATATGCAAAATACGCGCACAGGCTCACGTTATTCCGGTATAGTACGCGCCGGCTGAAACCCAGCCTGCGTTCAGGTACTGCAATACACGAAGCACCGCTTCGGCTGCTGTCCGCTTCGAGCGGGCTATCCTTGACGATTCATCATCCATACGTTTTCGCAACCCCGCCGACCAGGCTGCCAGGGTGACCTTCGGGTTTTGCACGGCATGCGCAGCTTCGGAACAATGGGTCTTGCGGAGCATCAGAGACAAGACCCATGACCCAGGAAATCGGCGGCTTCGCCGCACTCGGTATTCACTCCGCTGTTCTGGCTGCCATCAGCGCAGTCGGCTACGAAGAACCATCCCCCATCCAGGCCCAGGCGATCCCGGTGATCCTCGGTGGCCACGACATGATCGGCCAGGCCCAGACCGGTACCGGCAAGACCGCCGCCTTCGCGCTGCCGATCCTGTCGAAGATCGACCCCGCCCGGCGCGAGCCGCAGGCGCTGATCCTCGCGCCGACCCGCGAGCTGGCCCTGCAGGTCGCCACGGCCTTCGAAACCTACTCCAAGCTGCTGCCCGGCGTTGGCGTCGTCGCCATCTACGGTGGCGCGCCGATGGGCCCGCAGCTCAAGGCCATTCGCCAGGGCGCGCAGATCATCGTTGCCACCCCGGGCCGCCTGGTCGATCACCTGAGCCGCAACAGCACGCTGCTGTCGACCATCCAGTTCCTGGTGCTCGACGAAGCCGACGAAATGCTCAAGCTGGGCTTCATGGACGACCTGGAAGTGATCTTCGAGGCCATGCCCGAGAGCCGCCAGAGCGTGCTGTTCTCCGCCACGCTGCCGCACTCCATCCGCGCCATTGCCGAAAAGCACCTGCGCGAGCCGCAGCACATCAAGATCGCGGCCAAGACCCAGACCGTCGCCCGCATCGAGCAGGCACACCTGATGGTGCATGCCGACCAGAAGATCCCGGCCGTGCTGCGCCTGCTGGAAGTCGAGGACTTCGACGCGCTGATCGCCTTCGTGCGCACCAAGCAGGCCACCCTGGACCTGGCTGCGGCGTTGGAAGCCAAGGGCTACAAGGCCGCCGCGCTGAACGGTGACATCGCCCAGAACCAGCGTGAGCGCGTCATCGAATCGCTCAAGGATGGCCGCCTGGACATCGTCGTCGCTACCGACGTCGCCGCTCGCGGCCTGGACGTGGCACGCATCACCCACGTATTCAACGTGGACATGCCCTACGATCCGGAATCCTACGTGCATCGTATCGGCCGTACCGGCCGCGCCGGCCGTGAAGGCCGCGCCCTGCTGCTGGTCACCCCGCGCGAGCGCCGCATGCTGCAGGTCATCGAGCGCGTGACCAACCAGAAGGTCGCCGAGGCGCGCCTGCCCAACGCCCAGCAGGTGCTGGATGCGCGTATCAAGAAGCTCACCAACAGCCTCGCGCCGCTGGTGGCCGATGCTGAAACCAGCCATGGCGAACTGCTCGACAAGCTCGTCGCCGACATTGGCTGCAGCCCGCGCGCCCTGGCCGCCGCACTGCTGCGCAAGGCCACCAATGGCCAGGCGCTGACCCTGGCCGAGGTGGAAAAAGAGCAGCCGCTGGTGCCGGTCGGTGGCCCGCGTGAGCGCTCCGATCGTTCGGAGCGCAGCGGTGACCGCGAGCGCCGTGCGCCGATGCCGCTGGCCGAAGGTCGTGCCCGCTGCCGTACGCCGCTGGGTGCGCGCGACGGCATCGCCGCCCGCAACCTGCTCGGCGCCATCCTCAACGAAGGCGGCCTGGCCCGCGAAGCCATCGGCCGCATCCAGGTGCGCGACAGCTTCAGCCTGGTCGAACTGCCTGAAGATGGCCTCGATCGCCTGCTCGGCAAGCTCAAGGACACTCGCGTCGGTGGCAAACAGCTCAAGCTGCGCCGCTATCGCGAAGACTGATCGGTAGGCGGGTAACAAGAAGGCGGGCTTGATAGCCCGCTTTTTTTTTAGCCAAAAGCCTCGCCCCGAGGTCGGGCCTCCCACGAAAAGCAGCGAGCCCCGCACAGTTCCCTGTGGGAGGCGCGCCCCCGCGGCGATGCAGGCCGCAGGCCTGCCAGAAGACCAAAAGCCTCGCCCCGAGGTCGGGCCTCCCACGAAAAGCAGCGAGCCCCGCACAGTTCCCTGTGGGAGGCGCGCCCCCGCGGCGATAGCAGGCCGCGAGGCCTGCCTCAAAAGCCAAAAGCCTCGCCCCGAGGTCGGGCCTCCCACAAAAGCAGCCAGCCCGCACAGTCCCCTGTGGGCACGCCCTCGCGGCGATTGCAGGCCGCAGGCCTGCTTCCGGCCTACAGCCAAACAGCATCCCAGTGTGGGTAGTCCCCAATCCGCCTTACCAGCCCTGCACGTAACGGATTGGCAACAACGTATCGAGCAACTGTCACCAGATCTTCCTCATGACGCAATGCATGGTCATGGAAACCGTCCTGCCAGATTTTTCGGCCCAAACGCTTGGCTGATATCGATTTGACTCTTCCGACCAGCCCCGACAGCGCCCCCTGGCGTAGTTGTACAAGCCAGTGCAAATGATCAGGCATCACGACGAAAGCCAAAGTCAGATGCGAGCCGCGTCGTGCGTCTTCTTGCATCGTGTGAATCAGCATGCGGGCTGCGCTGAACTCCTCGAATACTTTGGCTCTATGCCGGGTGACCGTGGTGATCAGGTAAATCTGTTCGACCGCCGACCAGCGCCCCAGGCGCAGCCGGTTCGATGTGGGATGAGTTTCCGTTCCCATTTTTATCCCCTTGACCTTTGGTCGAAGCCTGTACGACCTCGTGCCTAATGGAAATGAATCTCCTCACAGAATGCCTCGAAAAGCCTCGCCCCGAGGTCGGGCCTCCCACAAAAGCAGCTAGCCCGCACAGTCCCTGTGGGAGGCGCGCCTTCGCGGCGATAGCAGGCCGCGAGGCCTGCCTCAAAAGCCAAAAGCCTCGCCCCGAGGGCGGGCCTCCCACAAAAGCAGCCAGCCCGCACAGTCCCCTGTGGGCGCGCCCTCGCGGCGATAGCAGGCCGTGAGGCCTGCCAGAAGAGCAAAAGCCTCGCCCCGAGGTCGGGCCTCCCACAAAAGCAGCCAGCCCGCACAGTCCCCGGTGGGAGGCGCGCCCCCGCGGCGATAGCAGGCCGTGAGGCCTGCCTTAAAAGCCAAAAGCCTCGCCCGAGGTCGGGCCTCCCACAAAAGCAGCCAGCCTGCACAGTCCCCGGTGGGAGGCGCGCCCTCGCGGCGATAGCAGGCCGTGAGGCCTGCCAGAAGAGCAAAAGCCTCGCCCCGAGGTCGGGCCTCCCACAAAAGCAGCCAGCCCGCACAGTCCCTTGTGGGAGGTGCGCCCTCGCGGCGATAGCAGGCCGTAGGCCTGCCTCAAAAGCCAAAAGCCTCGCCCCGAGGTCGGGCCTCCCACAAAAGCAGCCAGCCCGCACAGTCCCCGGTGGGAGGCGCGCCCTCGCGGCGATAGCAGGCCGCGAGGCCTGCCTCAAAAGCCAAAAGCCTCGCCCCGAGGTCGGGCCTCCCACAAAAGCAGCGAGCCCACGCCGCATCCGGTGGGAGGCGCGCCCTCGCGGCGATAGCAGGCCGCAGGCCTGCCAAGCTCACCCGAGGTCGGGCCTTCCATAAAAGCAGCCAGCACACTCCGAAGACCTCTCAATAAGAGAACGATCTCCAGCCGACAATCCCGCTCGGGCTGTTCAAACTCTGAACAACATGCTACAAACGACCGCAACCCGAATGATCTAGCCGCTTGAAAACGAAGGGAAAACCATGACCAAGTCGGAATTGATCGAACGTATCGTCACCCAGCAGGGGCTGCTTTCGTCGAAGGATGTCGAGCTGGCCATCAAGACCATGCTTGAGCAAATGGCCCAGGCCTTGGCCACTGGCGAGAGGATCGAAATTCGCGGCTTCGGCAGTTTCTCCCTGCATTACCGCGCGCCCCGCGTAGGCCGTAACCCCAAGACCGGCCAGTCCGTCAGCCTTGACGGCAAGTTCGTTCCGCACTTCAAGCCGGGGAAGGAACTGCGCGATAGGGTCAATGACGACGAATGACAACTGGTGGCGGCCGCACTGGTACAGCCTGGGGATGGCCGCCCTGTTGCTCATAAAAAGTTGTTAAAAATCATCAACTCAACGGAACTTTACGTTTCGAGCGTGTACAAATCCCGATTCGCTTGATTTGCATTGAATGCATCAGTAACAAGGAATCCGGATGACTGCGCAGCCCTCAATCTCAACAGCTGACGAGATCGATCTGGTCGAGCTGTTTCGCGCGCTTTGGCGACAGAAAATATTGATCATTGGTGTGACGTTCGTCGTCGCTCTGATAGCCGCTGCTTACGCCTTTCTGGCGACGCCCTACTATCAAACCAGAACCTACCTTCGGCCCGTCCCGCAGAGCAGCCTCGATCAGCTTAACGAGACCGGCATCTACAAGCTCACGCCGGAAGAAGCCATCAATCGAGTGGCGAGCGGACTTTCATCCTACGACAATCGCCTGGACTTCTTCCTGAATAACCAGGAGTTTTTCCAGCCTATCGCCGAGGACGACTCGCTTGAGCAGGCCTTTGCCGAATTCAACGAGCAGGCCTTTGAGATGCTCTTTCCCGACCCAAAGCGGACGGATAACCGCAGCGCATTCGTCGGTCTCCGGCTCACCTATCCGAAGGGGATGAATGGTGCGTCGATCGTGAATGACTTTGTTGCCTATGTATTGGCTCAAGAGCGGCGGGAGATTGCGGAGGACCTGGAGAGCCTGATCAATAATCGCCTGGCTAGCCTGGATATGAACATGGAGGCACAGCGAGCGAACTACAACGCCTCCAAGGAAGCGAAGATAGCCACTTTGCTTGAGAAGGATGCGCTCAAGCGCGCTCAGCTACAGGACGAACTCTCAGCGCTGCGCGAGGAGTTGAAAACTCGCCGGACCAACCGCATCCAGCAGCTCAGCGAAGCCATTTCTATTGCCGATTCACTGGGCATTCGCACGCCGACAAGTCCATCAACCATGACGGCGGCGACTCATGGAGGCACGCAGGTCATTCGCACCGAAGTAACCAATCAAGAAACGCCTCTATATTTCATGGGGACCGAAGCGCTGATTGCCGAGCGTGATGCGCTTGCCAATCGAAAGTCCGATGATTTTGTCGAGCCTCGTATTGCCGAAATCCAATCCGAATTGGCAATGCTCAAGAACAACCGTGAAGTTGAAATCCTGAAGGAACGAGAAGGCGAAGATCTTTATCTGGCCAACCTTGCACAGTTGCGTGAGGAAGCAGCCCGCCTGAAAGGAATCAAGCTCGATACCGAACGGCTAAGGCTGGTGCGGTTGGATCAGCCCGCATTGGAATCGCTAAAGCCGGTTAAGCCGAAAAAAGCGATGATCCTCGCGTTAGGCCTTGTTCTCGGCGGCATGCTTGGCGTGTTCATCGCGCTGGTGCGTAGCCTGATGGCACGTAGCGCCGAGCAATAGTCGTCGGTTCGGGTAGCGGACCTACCCGAAGCTTGAAATGCATCGCCCCGGGGTGGGCCCACGCAAGCAGCACACCTCCGCCGCATTCGGTGGGGTGTGCGCCCTCGCGGCGATGCAGGCCATACGGCCTGCCAGCCCACTCCAATCTCCCAAAGCCAAGCACTGCACGCTCGATCAAGAGTGATGCACGTCACTTGCTTTTTGTGATCTAGGTGGCAAAATGCTGGCCCGCGAAAATGACGGAACATTTCCTTTTTTTGGTCGCGACCCCGGGCGTTGCGTTTTTGCTGCGCCGGGCACTGACGAGACGGAATTCGACGTGAACGCTGTAACCTCCCCGCAACATCTAAGTCCAGTGGCAAACGATGAGATTGATCTGATCCAACTCGTCGGTGCGCTGTGGAAGCAAAAAACACTCATCGCTGCTGTTACGGCCCTGGTTGCTGCGATCGGCCTTGTTTATGCCGTGCTCGCACCTCGCTACTACAGCGTCCAGACCGTACTTCGCCCTGCCGCGATCAAGGATCTGGATGAGCTGAATCATCTGGGCATCTACAAGTTGTCGCCGAAGCAGGCACTGGCTCAAGTCGGGGCGGCGCTTGATTCCTATGACAACCGGCTCGGCTTCTTTCGCGATAACCAGCAGCTCTTTGCTGAACTGGCTCACCCGGGCCGTAGCCTCGAGCAAACATTCGAGGCATTCAATGACGAAGCCTTCAAGCTGCTGCAGCCCGACCCCAAGAAGCCCGAGGGGATGACGCCTTTTGTCGGTATTCAACTGACCTATCCGCAAGACCTCAACGGCGTGAAGGTGGTCAACGACTTCGTAGAGTATTCCCTGGACAAGGTACGCAAGGAAATCTCGGCCGACCTCGATACGCTCATCGGCAACCGCCTCAACCAACTGGACAAGAACATCGCAGCGGCCCGCGCGAGTTACGAGGCCACCAAAGAGATCAAGATCGCCAAGCTGAGCGAGGCGGATGCGCTTCAGCGCGCTCAATTGAACGACGAGCTGGCAGCACTGCGACAGCAGTTGAAGACTCGCCGTGAAAATCGCATCAACCAGCTCAATGAAGCGATTCGGATCGCAACATCATTGGGCATCAGCAAGCCCACCACGCCTTCGGCGCTTGGCGCTGCCGAGATCACGAGCCAAGGCAGTGTGATCCGCACCGAGGTCAACAACCAGCAAATACCGCTCTACTTCATGGGCACCGATGCGCTGGAGGCCGAACGCAAGGCGCTATTGGCACGCCGCTCTGATGACTTCACCGAGCCGCGCATCGCACAGATCGCCCGTGAGCTGAAATTACTGGAGCACAACCGCCAGATCGAAGTACTCAACAGCCGCGAAAACGAAGACCTGTTCCTGAAAAATCTTGCTGGTTGGCGGGAAGAGGCTGCACGCCTGCGCGCGCTGCACTTCGATACGGAAGCGCTCAAGCTGGTCTCCATCGATCAGCGTGCAGTAGAGCCGCGTCGGCCCATCAAGCCTAGAGCAGCCTTGATCCTGGCTCTGGCATTGGTACTCGGCGGTATGCTGGGTGTGTTCATCGCACTTGTGCGTCATATGGCCCAAGGCCAGCAATCAAAGGCCTAGTATGGCCTGCTAAATCAGGCGATCGCCTCGTTCGCGAATTACAGCCCATCGGGAGAGGCATGTATAGCGTGCTGCGGTAGCTTGCCCATTACTGGTGTGCCTCGGTAAAGGACTGACCATGCACTTCCCGCATATCGAACACCATGGCGCCCGAGATGGCGTTACGGGTTCCTGCCACCAATTGCACATGGATGCGGCTAGTAGCTTGCTGGTCGATTGCGGGCTGTTCCAGGGCAACGAGACTTCGGCGGATGGTCGCTCCGGGGCTGGCCATCCGGCCATCGAATTCTCGCTGGCTACCGTCAAGGCATTGGTCGTCACCCACGTGCATATCGACCATGTAGGGCGGATTCCCTACCTGCTCGCTGCCGGCTTCAAAGGGCCGATCCTCTGCAGCGAACCTTCGGCCAGGCTGTTGCCCATCGTCCTCGAAGACGCCTTCAAGCTGGGCTTCAGTCGTGACCAGAAGGATGTGGAGCGCTACATCAAGCTGGTCGAACAGCGCCTACTTCCCTTGCCATACAAGCAGTGGTTCACCCTTGTCGAAACCGACACGCTGGTAGCGCGCATCCGCCTGCAGCGTGCCGGCCACATCCTCGGCTCGGCCTATGTGGAAATCGACCTGACCTATCCCGCCACTGGCGATAACAAGCGCGTCGTTTTTTCCGGCGACCTGGGCGCACCCCACGCGCCGCTACTGATGCCGCCCGAACCGCCCGAGCGCGCCGATATCCTGGTGCTGGAAAGCACCTATGGCGACCGCCTGCACGAAGACCGCGCCAGCCGCCGACAACGCCTCGAAGCCGTTATCGAGCGCGCCCTGCAGGATCAAGGCTCCGTCCTGATCCCGGCCTTCAGCATCGGCCGCACCCAGGAACTGCTCTACGAGCTGGAAGAAATCATCCACACCAAACTCACCAGCCCCGCACTCACCCCTGTAGGAGCGAGCTCGCTCGCGAACAGCCCCCACACCGCACAACCCCTTCTCCCCCCGCGGGAGAGGGCTGGGGAGAGGGGGACAAACCCCGCCCAGAACACCGGCCCAACGGAAATGCCCCCGGCCGAAAACCACTCGCCCGGACAGGCCATCACCAATTGGCCAGAACTCCCCATCATCCTCGACTCCCCCCTGGCCAGCCGCTTCACCGAGGCCTACCGCAGCCTGCAACCGTACTGGAACCAGGAAGCCCGCGAGCGCGTCGAAGCCGGCCGCAACCCGCTGGCCTTCGACAACCTGATCAAGATCGACAGCCACACCGACCATATCGCCGTGATGAACCACCTCACCCAGACCGCGCGTCCCGCCATCGTTATCGCGGGGAACGGCATGTGCTCGGGTGGGCGCATCGTCAATTACCTGAAAGCCATGCTGCACGACTCCAGACATGACGTCCTGTTCGTCGGCTACCAGGCCCAAGGCACCCCCGGCCATGCCATCCAGCAATACGGCCCCAGGGGCGGCTATGTCGATCTGGATGGCGAGCGCTTCGATATCCGGGCGAAGGTAACCAGCATCGGCGGCTACTCGGCGCATGCGGACCAGAAGGGGTTGGTGGAGTTCGTGACGGGGATGCAGGAGTGGCCGAGGGAGATACGGATCGTGCATGGCGAACGAGAAGCCAAGCGGATCCTGGCTGCCCAGCTCCACGAACAGTACAAGCAACACAACGGGCTGCCTGCCGCGATCACGACCGGCGGGGCGGAGGATATGGCCGATCAGGATGTTTTCCATGCATGACGCAACTACCTGCAAGCGGCGGCATTCCGTGGGAGGCGCGCCTCGCGGCGATTGCAGGCCGCAGGCCTGCCCGAAAAGCCAAAAACTCGCCCCGGGGTCGGGCCAAAGCAGCAAAGCCCGCATGCATCGAGATATGAGCAGACAGAATCTCAAAGATTGTCAAAGTTTGGATGCTTGTCTAAGCTCACTCCACATCGAACTCTGTAGGAAAGTCCCATGCACATTTCACTGACTCCGGAGCTGGAATCGCGCGTCAAGGCCAAGGTCGAAAGCGGTCTGTACAACAACGCCAGCGAAGTCATTCGTGAAGCCTTGCGTTTTCTGGAGACGCATGAGGCATGGATTGGCGAACTCAAGCTGGCCCGTTTGCGCGAGCAGATCAACCAGGGCTTGGTGCAGCTCGATGAGGGACAGGGCACGGTAATTGAATCCAAAGAGAGCCTGGATCGCCTGTTCGCAGCCATCAAGGCTGACACATGATCGGACTGAGGCTGGTGATTGCGCCGGTTGCGCAAGAGGATCTGCGTAACATTTATCTGTACGGCATGCGTACCTGGGGCGAGCAGCAGGCCGGCGATTACCTTGAGCATGTCCGGGATTGCTTCTGGCACCTCACCATACATCCCGATATCGGCGTTTCACGCCCCGAGCTTGGCCAGCATTTGCGCAGTCTTGTGGTGAAACAGCACGTTGTTTTTTATCGACTCAAGCTGGATCAGCTCCAGATCGTGCGTGTCCTGCATGGCCGGCAGGAACCCGAACTGCATTTTAGTTACCCGGCACCTTGAAAAGCACAAGCAACACGACAGCTCGCCTGCCGCAATCACGACCGATGGGGCAGGGGATACGACCGAACAGGATGTTCTCCATGGATGAAGCAACTAACTGCAAGCGACGGCGCTACGATCCGGGCGAGCACCGCTTCAAGCATTGCTGGAACGAACCCAGGGCTGCGTTCGTGAGCGAAGGCAGCGCCCAGATTGGCAAATGCCCGTCGACCCTGAGCAAGCGTCTGGCGGAACAGTTGCTCAATGACGGCATCGCTTACCCCGTTGGGCAGGCGCACCCCGAGCGCATCTACAACGTCCATGATGGAGTGGTGTATGAGGCTGTATACTCCGGCGACAGCTGGCATGGCTACCCATGGCGCTACCGCCCTGGGCGCAGATCCTTGCCGCGCCAGATCAGGCAGGAACTGGAAAATCGTGCGGAGCAGCAAGGCTGCTTGCCCGGCTATCGGCACTGGATGAAAGAACATGGCCGCTGAACTGAAGCTCATCGTCGATTCCGCGCCTTCGCAAGGCAGCCTGGAGCATGGCTGGGTGAAAGCCTCTCTGTACCTCGATGGTCAGCCTTACTGGTACGGCGATGACGAGCAAGGCAGCCTCGACTGGACCTGGATCGACTTGCTCCATTACCTGGGCCAGAACTGGTCGGCGTTGATGCTGGAGCAGGGCTTGCCACTGCCGCTGGACGACGTGCCTCATCCCGGCAAGCTGCTGGAAAAGGCCGAGGCGCGCTGGGAGGACATGCCCGAGCCGCAGATCCACGCCGAGGAAAACCAGCTTTATCGATACCTCGATCGCCATAATCTTTCCGTGGCCATGAACGGTGCCAACCTGCCGATGCTGCTTTGGTTGCGCAGCGGCAACACGCTCTGGCTGGTGGATGAGGATGAACAGGCGCGGCGCCTGGACTTCCAGCGGCTGGGCCGGCAACTGGAAGAAATCGGTGATGCTCTCGCTAACCTCTTCGCCAAGAGCACCCAGCCTCATGTGCGAGCGGCTGTCACCCATTGGCACGGGCGCCAGCAACAATTAAGCAGGGATTACCTGAATTACAGCACAGGGATGAGCCCTCAGCGTCTGGATGAACTCTCCCGACTCGTTCCTCTCGAGCCCGCGGCCAACGACCTGGCATTCGCTCAAGAGCCGGTCTACCTCGCGGCTGCGAGAATGGCTCGCCATCACCTGAGCACCGTTCAGATCGCCGAGATCATGCAGCGTCTGCAGCAAGCCCCTGCGCTCGGCAAGCAGCCTTTCGCCCGCCTCGCCGCTGAGGCCAACGCCAAGATCGAACAACTGACTGGCAGCCCGCCGTTCGAGCAGGGCTATCAATTGGCGCGCTGGCTACGCGAGCAATTGCACATGGTGCCAAGCGCGCCGTTCGAACCCGAAACAGTGCTCGAACAGGAGGGCGTGTCGATCGAGGAGTTGAAGCTGGAGAGCGGTGCTGTCGACGCGATCGCCTGCTGGGGCAGCATTGACCCACTGATTCTGCTCAACCGTAATGAACAGGCCAGGGCGGCCAGCAAGCATGGTCGTCGTAGCACCCTGGCCCACGAACTTTGCCACCTGCTGGTCGACCGAACCCGCGCGCTGCCGGTTGCCGAAGTACTCGGCGGCGAAGTGGACAGCGAAAGTGAAAAACGCGCCAATGCCTTTGCCGCCGAAGCCCTGTTGCCCCAGGCACATGCCATCGAGGTGCTGCGAAACGCACCCAGCCTGCGCGAGGCCGTGGAAACCCTGGCACGCACGCACCAGGTCAGCCGGCAACTGGTCGCGTACCAACTACACAACGCCTCTGGCGTGGAGCTGAGTGAGGATGAACAGGTTGCCCTGCGTAATTACGGCGTGAGGGCATAGCCGTGCAGCGCATTGGAACAACGTACTCGTGAACACCGTCGACAGCCACGCCGACCCTATCGCCGTGGTCAACCACCTCACCCAGACCGCACGGCCCGCCCTCATCATTGCCGGCAACGGCATGTGCTCGGGCGGGCGTATCGTCAACTACCTGAAGGCCATGCTGCACGACCCCAGGCACGACGTCCTGTTCGTCGGCTACCAGGCCCAAGGCACCCCCGGCCATGCCATCCAGCAATACGGCCCCAGGGGCGGCTATGTCGATCTGGATGGCGAGCGCTTCGATATCCGGGCGAAGGTAACCAGCATCGGCGGCTACTCGGCGCATGCGGATCAGCAGGGGCTGGTGGAGTTCGTGACGGGGATGCAGGAGTGGCCGAGGGAGATACGGGTGGTGCATGGGGAGCCACAGGCCAAGCAGGTCTTGGCTGCTCAGTTGCACAAGCAATGCGAACGATCGAATTGTCTGCTCGACGTGCTCGGGTGAACGAACCCTAAGACTCAGCGTTGCCAGGCTTATTTCAGAAATTTCGTTTAGATGGATGTTTCACATGCTCAGCTTGCAAGAAGTAAAACTCGCCATTATCGGGCTCGGCTATGTCGGCCTGCCGCTTGCTGTCGAATTCGGCAAGCGCCGCTCGGTGGTGGGCTTCGATATCAACCAACAGCGCATCGATGCATTGAAGGCTGGCCATGATGCCACTCTGGAGGTCAATGATGACGAGCTGAAAGAGGCCTCACAGCTTGTCTACAGTGCCAGCCTCGACGATCTGAAAATCTGCAACGTATTCATCGTTACCGTCCCTACGCCCATCGACGAACACAAACAGCCCGATCTCACCCCTTTGATCAAGGCTTCCGAAACCATCGGTTCGGCTTTGAAGAAGGGCGATATCGTCATCTACGAATCCACCGTCTATCCAGGCGCCACCGAGGAAGATTGCGTCCCTGTGCTGGAAAAGATTTCTGGCTTGAGGTTCAACGTGGACTTTTTTGCAGGCTATAGCCCTGAGCGCATCAATCCGGGAGACAAGGAACACCGTGTCACCACGATCAAGAAGGTCACCTCGGGCTCGACTCCGGCAGCGGCCGATCTGGTGGACGCCTTGTACAGGGAGATCATTACCGCTGGTACTCACAAGGCCAGCTGTATCAAGGTTGCCGAGGCGGCAAAAGTCATCGAGAACACCCAGCGCGACCTCAACATCGCCCTGATCAACGAACTGGCAATCATCTTCAACCGGATGGGTATCGATACCGAAGCGGTGTTGCAGGCAGCCGGAACCAAATGGAATTTCCTGCCTTTCCGGCCGGGGTTGGTTGGCGGCCATTGCATAGGGGTCGATCCCTATTATCTGACCCATAAAGCGCAGAGCATCGGCTACCACCCGGAGATCATCCTTGCCGGCCGCCGCCTCAACGATGGCATGGGCGCCTACGTGGTCTCGCAACTGGTCAAGGCCATGCTCAAACGGCGTATCCATGTGGACGGCGCCCGCGTGCTGGTGATGGGGTTGACCTTCAAGGAAAACTGCCCGGATCTGCGAAATACCCGGGTGGTGGACATCGTCAGCGAACTGGCGGAATACAATATTCAGGTCGATGTTTACGACCCCTGGGTTGCCGTTGAGGAAGCCCTGCACGAATACGGAATCACGCCGATTACCGAACCTGCCATCAATGCCTATGATGGTATTGTCCTCGCTGTAGCCCACAATGAGTTTCGCGCACTAGGTGCCGAGAATATTCGGCAATACGGCAAGGCCAAGCACATCCTCTACGATCTGAAATATCTGCTTAGCGCGGCAGAGGCAGATCTACGTCTGTAATTGCTGAAAAGTTATCCCTTGCTCAGTTGCAAGCTATTTCATTTGGGCGAGCCTACCCGGAATATTGATGAGTACCCTATGACCCGTTACGAATCACTGCTGCAAGAACTCCCACAGGCCCCCAAGACCTGGCTCATCACGGGAGTGGCAGGCTTTATTGGTTCCAACCTGCTCGAGACCCTGCTCAAGCTCGACCAGCGCGTGGTCGGCTTGGACAACTTTGCCACCGGGCATCAGCGCAATCTGGATGAAGTGCAAAGCCTCGTCCCCTGCGAGCAATGGGCACGCTTCAGGTTCCTTCAGGGAGATATTCGTAGTCTGGATGACTGCCGTCAGGCCTGTGAGGGCGTCGATTACGTTCTCCACCAAGCCGCACTCGGCTCGGTGCCGCGCTCCATCAACGATCCGATTACCACCAATGGCGCCAATATCGACGGCTTTCTCAATATGCTCGTTGCCGCCCGTGATGCCGAGGTGAAGAGCTTTACCTACGCGGCCAGCAGTTCGACCTATGGTGACCATCCCGGCCTTCCCAAGGTCGAGGATGTAATCGGCAAGCCGTTGTCTCCCTACGCCGTTACCAAGTATGTTAACGAGCTGTACGCCGATGTATTCGCTCGTACCTACGGCTTCACTACTATCGGCCTGCGCTACTTCAACGTGTTCGGAAAGCGCCAGGACCCGGACGGCGCCTATGCGGCGGTAATTCCGAAATGGACTGCCGCGATGATCAAGGGCGAGGACGTGTTCATCAACGGCGACGGCGAAACCAGTCGTGACTTTTGCTTCATCGAAAATGCTGTACAGGCCAACCTGCTGGCTGCAACAGCGATCGACGAAGCTGTGCGAAACCAGATTTATAACGTTGCAGTCAGTGGTCGCACCGATCTGAATAAATTATTCGCTGCAATCAAGAGTACCCTCGCCGAAAATGGTGTGGCCTATGAAAAAGATCCGGTCTATCGCGACTTCCGCGCCGGTGACGTACGCCACTCTCAGGCAGATATCGACAAGGCTCAACGCCTGCTCGGCTATGCGCCGCAGTTCGATATCCAGGACGGGTTAGCCCAAGCCATGCCCTGGTATATCCATTTCCTGAAATAAAGGCCGAACAAGCGTGAAAATACTCGTCACTGGCGGTGCCGGCTTCATCGGCTCAGCGGTCATACGCCATATCATCCGACGAACCGATGACAGCGTGGTCAACCTCGATAAGTTGACCTACGCTGGTAATCTCGAGTCACTGGCCGAAATCAGTGAAAGCTCGCGTTATGCCTTCGAGCAAGTCGATATCTGTGATCGCACCGAGCTGGACCGAGTATTTCGTGAACATGAGCCCGACGTCGTGATGCACCTGGCCGCTGAGTCCCATGTCGATCGCTCGATCGACGGTCCGGCCGTGTTCATCGCTACCAATATCGTAGGCACCTACACCTTACTGGAGGCCACCCGCAGCTACTGGCACGGGCTGGATGATGTGCGAAAGACAGCGTTCCGCTTCCATCACATCTCGACCGACGAGGTATACGGTGATCTGGAAGGCCCGCTAGACCTGTTCACCGAAACCACTCCTTATGCGCCAAGCTCGCCGTACTCGGCGAGCAAAGCCAGTTCCGACCATCTGGTGCGGGCGTGGCAGCGCACCTACGGGCTGCCCACCCTGATCACCAATTGCTCCAATAACTATGGCCCCTATCATTTCCCGGAAAAACTCATCCCGCTGATGATCCTAAATGCACTGGAAGGTAGGGCCCTACCTGTATACGGCAAGGGCAATCAGGTGCGCGACTGGCTCTATGTCGAAGATCACGCCTGCGCCCTATACAGGGTTGTCACTGAAGGCGATGTCGGTGAGACCTACAATATCGGTGGTCACAACGAGAAGCAGAACATTGAAGTCGTGCGTGTTATCTGTGACTTGCTCGATGAACTGCGGCCGCTCTCGATCTTTGGCAGCGACGTTCTCGCTGCGATGCAGGCCAAAGGCCTGTCAGGTCAGTCGTACCGCGAACTTATTACACATGTTCAGGACCGCCCAGGTCATGACCTACGCTACGCCATTGACGCCAGCAAGATCCAGCGTGAATTGTGTTGGACGCCTGAGGAAACCTTCGAATCCGGTATCCGTAAAACCGTTGAGTGGTATCTGAACAATTTGGAGTGGTGCCGTCGTGTACAGGATGGCAGCTACCAACGCGAGCGCCTCGGCTCCATTGCATAAGAAAGGCATTTCATGAAAGGCATCATCCTTGCCGGCGGCTCCGGTACCCGTTTGTATCCCATTACCAAGGGCGTATCCAAGCAACTCCTGCCTGTCTACGACAAACCCATGGTTTATTATCCACTCTCGGTTCTGATGCTTGCCGGCATCCGCGAAATTCTACTGATAAGTACGCCGGACGATATCGGTTCGTTTCAGAGCCTTCTCGGCGATGGTACTGATTTCGGCATCCGTTTGAGCTATGCCGTACAGCCCAACCCGGATGGCTTGGCGCAAGCCTTCATTATTGGTGAGGAGTTCATCGGCACCGATTCTGTCTGCCTGGTGTTGGGTGACAATATCTTCTACGGTCAAGGGTTTAGCCCTTTGCTGCGCAAAACGGCTCAGCGTGAAAGGGGGGCTACCGTATTCGGCTATCAGGTCAAGGACCCGGAGCGTTTTGGCGTAGTCCAGTTCGATGCGGAGCGGCGAGCCATCTCCATTGAGGAAAAACCTCTCAAACCTAAATCCAACTACGCCGTCACCGGTCTTTATTTCTATGACAATGATGTGGTGGAAATGGCCAAGCGAGTGAGACCTTCAGCACGTGGTGAGTTGGAGATCACGAGTATCAATCAAGCTTATCTTGAGCGCGGCGATCTCAATGTTGAATTGCTTGGTCGTGGTTTCGCTTGGCTGGATACGGGTACCCATGAGTCGCTATTGGAAGCGGGCCATTTTGTTCATACCATTGAGCAGCGCCAAGGCCTCAAGATCGCGTGCCTGGAGGAAATTGCTTTCCATCAAGGCTGGCTCTCGACAGCGCAGATCCGTGAGCAGGCTGGACAGTTGCAGAAAACCGGATATGGCCAATATCTATTCGGTTTGCTTAGAGATGTAGAGTAACGAAACGGAGCTAGGAATCTCTTTCTCAAAGGAAAGAATCCTATTGCTACAACAGTCATTCAGAATCTCTGAATATATAAATTCCGGAGAATATAATGAGTTTTTTCATTCATCCCCTTGCCGACGTTCAAGCAAAAAATATAGGTGACAATGCTCGAATCTGGCAGTTCGTGGTTGTACTACCGGAAGCTAGAATTGGCGTCGATGCCAATATTTGTTCGCATTGCCTAGTCGAAAACGATGTCATTATCGGTGACCGGGTAACGGTCAAGAGCGGTGTGCAATTATGGGATGGCCTTCGTATTGGTGACGATGTCTTCATCGGCCCTAATGTCTCTTTTACCAATGACCGCTTTCCTCGCAGTCGCCAGCACCCTGATAAATTCCTGGAAACCAAGATCCAGAACGGTGCTTCAATAGGTGCGGGGGCGGTGATTCTTCCCGGAATTACAATTGGCAGCAAAGCGATGGTGGCCGCTGGTGCGGTAGTGACGCGCTCGGTTCCAGCCAATGCAATCGTTGTGGGTAATCCCGCAAGGATTACGGGTTACGTGGATGCAGGGCGTAACGTGCCTGCCACCACATCAGCTGGCCAATTTGACGTAGGGGTGACGGAAACCAATGTACGTGGTGTCACGGTGCATCGCTTCCCCCGTATAGCCGATATACGTGGCAGCCTTACAGTTGGTGAGTTCGAGAGAACGGTGCCTTTCGCGGTGAAGCGCTATTTTACGGTTTTCGATGTACCTAGCGTCGAAACTCGTGGCGAACACGCTCACCGGGAGTGCCACCAATTTCTAGTTTGCGTTCGAGGAAGTTGCGCAGTGGTGGCTGACGATGGCGCTAATCGTCAAGAATTTATGCTCGATCGCCCTGAGCTCGGTGTTTATCTTCCACCGATGGTGTGGGGCATCCAGTACAAATATTCTGCAGACGCGGTGCTAATGGTATTCGCTTCCCATTTTTATGATGGTGCGGATTATATTCGTGACTATGCCGAATTCCTGTCCGTAGTTGGAGGCAAAGCGTGATTCCCTTTTTGAACCTGCGTGAAGTCAACGCTGCTTACCGCCAAGAACTAATCGAAGCCTGTACACGAGTGATTGATTCGGGTTGGTACATCTCCGGAAATGAGCTTTCGCACTTTGAAAGCGAGTTTGCCGGGTACTGCGGTAGCAAATATTGCATCGGTGTGGCAAATGGCTTGGACGCACTCACTCTGACGCTGCGCGCTTGGAAAGAGTTGGGCAGGCTGAAAGAGGGGGATGAAGTCATTGTTCCGGCCAATACCTATATCGCCAGTATTCTTGCAATTACCGAAAATCGCTTGAAGCCTGTCTTGGTAGAGCCTGACGAAGCAACGTACAACCTATGTCCACGTAAGACAGCCGCTGCCATTACGGCAAACACCAAAGCGATTGTTGCAGTGCATCTATATGGCCAACTGTCACCGATGCCTGAAATCATGGCCTTGGCTAAGCAGAACGATCTACTGGTCCTGGAGGATGCTGCACAAGCGCATGGCGCCAGCATCGCGGGGCGTAAGGCTGGAAGCTGGGGTCATGCCGCAGGCTTCAGTTTCTACCCCGGCAAGAATCTCGGTGCCCTAGGAGATGCGGGAGCGGTGACTACCGACGATCACGAGTTGGCACAAACCATTCGTGCTCTTGGTAACTACGGCAGCCACAAGAAATACGAGAATCTATACCAAGGTGTGAACAGCCGTCTGGATGAGATTCAGGCAGCCATGCTGAGAGTCAAAGTCAGGCATCTCGATGAGGATACGGCGCGCCGCAAGGCGATTGCTCTGGCCTATGCGCAAGGTATTGAGAGTCTTGCTATTCAGCAGCCTATTTCTGCGAAAAGTACGTTAACTTCATTGGAGCCGCATGTATTCCACCTTTATGTGATCCGTACCGAACAACGCACAACCTTGCAGGAGCACCTGAACGCGGCAGGTGTACAGACGTTGATTCACTATCCGATACCGCCGCATCAACAACAGGCTTATAAATCCTGGAACAATCAGAGCCTTCCACTCACTGAGGCGATTCATCATCAAGTATTAAGCCTTCCGATCAGTCCTGTAATGGCTGATGAACAGGTTTCCGCAGTAATCGAAGCCTGCAACACTTTCAAAGTGAGCTGACGCGTGACGCTGATCAAAACCAGTCTGCTTAATGGCATTGCGGTGGTTATCAAGATGCTCACCCTGCTTGGGCTGAATAAGATCTTGGCGATCTATGTCGGCCCGGCGGGCTACGCAGCACTTGGTCAATTTCAAAGCACCATACAAATGATAACAACGCTAGCGAGCGGTGCTATCACTACAGGAGTAGTGAAATACACAGCTGAATATCATGAAGATGTAGAAAAGCAACATGCTATATGGCGGACCGCCAGTAGCATTTCTTTGGTTGGAACGTTGATAATCGCAACTATTGTCGTTGTATTTCGAGACTGGCTGGCAGAATGGTTCTTGAAAAATAAGGATTATGCTGATGTATTTGTCTGGTTCTCGGCGACATTAGTCCTCTTCGTTTTCAATACATTGCTGCTTGCAATCCTCAATGGCAAGAAAGAAATTAAGAGATACGTCATTGCGAATATCGCAGGAAGCCTGTTCGCGTTCATTGTCACAACCGTGATGGTAATCTACTTAAAACTCTACGGAGCTCTGGTTGCATTGGCCATCTACCAATCACTGACTTTTTTCGTCACTGCTTTTCTTGCGAGTAAAACCAAGTGGTTTCGAGTTAAATATTTATTTGGGGCGGTCGATTTTTCCGCATTAAAAGGCTTAGCGAAATATACGATAATGGCTCTGACAACCGCGCTCTGTGTTCCTCTTAGCCATATTCTCATAAGGAACCATATTGGGGAAACAATTGGTTGGAATGAGGCTGGTTATTGGGAGGCGATGTGGCGCTTAAGCTCTGCGTACCTTATGGTTGTCACTACTACGCTGAGTGTCTATTATTTGCCGAAGTTATCTGAGCTAAAAGAGCCGGGGGCGATAAAAAAAGAAATTCTGCAAGGCTATAAGATAATTCTACCGGTCGCTGCGCTATGTGGAATTTTAATCTATTTGATGAGGGATTTAATAATCCGTCTGCTATTCAGTGAGCAGTTTTCAGAAATGAATGTTCTCTTTGGCTGGCAAATGGTAGGAGATACTCTGAAGATTGGGAGTTGGCTGCTAGGATGCGTATTAATCGCAAAAGCATTCTTTAAAATCTATATTGCCTCTGAGATATTGTTTTCTCTATTTTTCTATGCGGCAATTTATTTCCTTAGTGATATCTACGGTATTGAGTCGACGGTTATTTCTTACGCAATAAGTTATGCTTTTCACTTTTTGGGTATGTTCTTGTCCCTAAGGCATATGAAGGTTATATGAGCTCATCAGTATTATCTCGATTGAAGATAAGGCGGTTATTTTTTTATTGCAGTATCGTCTTTCTCTGTAAGTTAAGAGCTTTTCTCTACTTGATATTGTTCTCCGATAATTCACCGAAGTTGGCAAAAACAAAGATCTTACAGCCAACGCAGTTCGTTGGTCGAGGTAATATCAATGCTGGTGCATGTCAATTAGGTGTGCTACGTTCCCCTGGCCTGCTGACCTGTTCTGGATATATTGAGTCTAGGCATAAATCTGCAAAGGTTCTCATCGGAGACGAAACGGTTATTAATAACAACTTTGTAATTATTGCAGATAGAACAGGAGTGACGATAAAAGAGCGCTGCTTGATAGGCCCTAATTTTTTCGTATGTGACTCCGACTTTCATGGCTTATCCCTAGCTGAAAGAGGCAGCAGTGGCAAATGCACACCGGTTGTAATTGAAAGTGACGTCTTTATAGGTGAAGGGGTTAAGATTATGAAAGGAGTAACGGTAGGTCGTGGTTCAGTGATTGGAAGCGGATCTGTCGTTGTGACTGATGTTGAGAGTGATAGTGTCTATGCTGGAGTTCCCGCTAGAAAAATAAAAACATTGTTATTTAATAGTAATTGATGTTTTGGGCTGTTATCTGATGATTGGACGAATTTGTTAAACAGTTTAATAATGGTCTTTAAAAGTGAAAATATTATTGCTGGGCGAGTATAGTGGTCTAAACAATGAGCTCAAGCGAGCACTCATTGCTTCTGGGCACGATGTGACTTTGGCGGCCGCAAATGATTTTTTCAAGGCATACCCGACAGATATCAGTCTTGGACATGGCTCTAATATTTATTCTTATAAATTTAGACAGTTTTTACTGCCACTGTTGAATCTAAAGAAATTGGCTGGATATGATGTGGTGCATATAGTCAATTTCTACATTCTGCCGCGAATACATTCTTTGAATTTATTTCTAATAAGGTTTTTAAAACAAAATAATGGAATAGTCACCTTGGCCGGTGCCGGAAGTGATCCATTCTTTGTGCGCTATTCGGAATCTACAATGAGGTATAGCCCCATCCCTCCTCATGAAACCTACGATCGCGGCGGAAGGCCATATTATATGCGGTCGTCCAAGCATCTCCAGGCTATGCATCAGTATATGCAGTATGTGGACGGTGTGATTCCCATCATGTATGAATATTATTCCACTTTCTGCGCTGCCGGTTATGCCGATAAGACTTATAAACCGGTCCCGATCCCTATCGACTGTAACAGTATTAGGTTCACCGAAAATTCTATTCCAAACGGAAAACTTGTTTTTTTTCATGGTCTTAATCGTCCAGGTTTCAAAGGCACATTTCTGATCGAAAAATGCTTTACTGAACTTTCAAAAAAATATCCGCGCGACGTTGAGTGCGTCATAAGTGGAAAAATGTCGTTTAATGACTATATGCAGCTGTTGGCTCGGGTAAACGTATCGGTCGATCAGGTTTTTTCTTATAGTCTGGCAATGAATGCGCTTTATTCTATGGCTCAAGGCAAGCTTGTTTGTGGTGGCGCTGAGCCAGAATCATCGATCCTGTATGGAGGTGTCCTTCCTCCGGCAATCAATTTAGTTCCTGATGCCAAGGAAATAGTTCAAGTCTTGGAGCAGGTTTTAGATGGGAAAAGCAATTTGCTTAAGTTGTCTGAACAGGGAAGAGCTTTTGTAGAAAGTTTTCATTCTCCTACAAAAGTTGCGATGAGGTATACGGACTGCTGGAGTCGCTTGGGTGGTTCTATGAATGAAAATCTGCTTTCGTAGTCTTTTTCTTTTTGGGTTGGCTTGTAAAACTATTTTGACATTGTATGAATGAATTTCGTGTTGATGAATTTTTCTTCTCTGTAGTGGCCGTTGGTTGGCTGGCTTCGGCTTTTTTGCTGTTTTTTTCTTACATTAGGTATAGGATCTTTACATTCTTTGATGCTGGCATTGTCATGTCTTGGTTTTTTGTTTTTTTTAGGCCATTAAATATTTTTAGTTGTGATATTAATATTGATCTTTATTTTTGGGATGAGTCGCTTTATGTAAGGGGTGTTTTTATATCTATCGCCATGACATTGGTTTGCCAATTGTCAAGCCTCTTGGTTTCAAGAAAGTCGCTTCAGCCAAATTTTCGTTTTGATCAATATCTTTTTAGAGATCGGATTGCGGGTGCGTCGTTAACTATATTTTTGTGTTGTATTATTGTAGTATTTGTGATGTTTTTGATGTTTGGATATCAGGTATTCCCTTCTAATCGTGGAGAAGGGGCTCTGTCTGTTTCCATGCCTGGTTTAGAAATTTTCTATCATACATTAAGGGCTTTAACTCTAGTTCTTATTATTTTTTCGGTTGTTTCTTTATTTGTCTTTAAGTCCTCGAAAAGTTTCGTTTTTGCCGTTTTTTCAATATCGATACTTTTGATTTTTGCGAAGCGAAATTCAATAATCAATCCATTGATTTATTCGTTTTTTATATATTCTTATTATTATGTGTATTTTTTGGGTGGTAACATATTAAGGCTGTTCGTTGTTATGCTGCCTTTGATTCTGTTTTTAATATTTATAGCGCTTTTTGGTAAGGCTTTTAAGTCTGAGGAAGGATTTAATTTTGAGCCCCCTTCCGACGGTTATGCTTGTTATGTCGTGCGACAGGGAATGCAGGAGTTCGACTTGTTTTGGCCGGCAGTTCTAGAGGTGGGGGAGGATAAAATCAACTTTTTTGACTTGCCTTTCGCTGTTTGGGGGGCGTTAACTCATGATCACTCCAGTCGAATAAAGTCTGAATATTTATCTGTGACAGATAAAACTATGCTTAGGTTTAATTATGATAATTATGCATATAAAAAGTTTGGCATAACGCCAAGCTTTTTGCAGTTTTATTACTATTATTTTTGGTTGTTGGGTGTTTTTGTGGCAGCTGTGCTTGCTTTTCTTGCGCGAAAATTGGAGTTCTGGCTGGTTAGAAGTTTTTATCAGGGTTGGTTCGGTGGTTTTTTATGCGCCTTGGCGATCTCGAAACTCGTATTATCTTCTTTTGATTTCACTATAAAGTATAGTGCTTTTGAGTTTGTGGTTTTTTTAATTATTTATATGGGTATCGCAAGTTATTTCTCTCTTTTGAAGAGGTTTCCTCTGCGAAAAAATAGTGAGAGGGCTTGTGCATGAAATGCCTGTTGATAATCGTTAACGATGCTAAGTATTTCATTTCGCATAGGCTCCCTATAGCCAAGGCTGCGTTGAAAAAAGGCTATAGTGTTCATGTTGCAAGTGCTGCGACGCCTGCTTTGGATGAAGTTAAAACACTGGGTTTTGTTTGCCATCGGCTGCCCTTGAGTCGAGGTGAGACAAACCCTTTCTTTGAGTTATATTCGATAGTGGCTATTTGGTTTCTTCTGCTAAAATTGAAGCCTGATATCTTGCATTTGGTCACTTTGAAACCCGTGTTATATGGCGGAATAGCTGCACGGTTCGCGCCTGTCGGTGGAGTTGTCGCTGCTATCGCTGGTATGGGTTCGATTTTTGTTTCCGATAGTATAAAGCACCAGACTATCAAGCTCGCCGTGCGTTTCCTGTTCCGCTTCGCGTTGGGCAAGAAACGTCTACGTGCTATATTTCAGAACTCCGTTGATCGGGATGAGGTGGTTGCGTTAACTGGCATATCCTTAAACAAGACGATTTTAATTAGAGGGTCCGGGGTGTCCGTTTCAAGTTATGCCGTGTGCCCAGAGCCGGCAGGACCTATCGTTGTAACCTTTGCTGGACGTCTATTACGTGATAAGGGTGTCATCGAATTCATTGAGGCTGCACGCGTTTTACGCGAGAAGGGAGTGAACGCTATTTTTCAGTTGGTTGGTGATGTGGATCCTGGTAACCCAACGACTCTTTGTAGTGCTGATCTTGTGCGATTACAAAACAAGGGAATTGTTCAGGTCAAAGGCTATGTGGACGATATAGCTGGGGTTTTTACTGCCTCCAATATTGTGGTGTTACCTTCATATCGCGAAGGACTACCTAAAGTTCTAATTGAGGCTGCAGCATGCGGAAGACCTGTCGTCACAACAGATGTTCCTGGTTGTCGTGACGCAATAGAGCCAGGGGTTACAGGTTTTCTTGTTCCAGTGAGAGATCATGTTGCGTTGGCCGAAACAATAAATAACTTGATAAGCGACTCAGCCTTGCGGCAGTCCCTGGGCGCCCAGGGACGGAAGCTTGCGGAGCAAGAATTTACAATCGAAAGTGTGGTAAAAGCACATCTTTCTGTATACGAAGATTTGGGGGAGAACCCTTGAGCTATCGTTACGAGATTTTTGTCACGGGTGGTACGGGGTTTGTGGGCACGCACTTGATAAGAGAGCTTAGTTCTCGTTCAGATTTCAAAGTGGTTGCTTTGGTGCGTGATAGAAAAGGCGATATGCCTACTAATCTTGATCAGGTTTATGCTTGCAGTGAGGAGATTTCTGCGGCAAAGCTTCCATTTCGGCGAGGGCAGGCTGTCGTTCATCTCGCTGCGCGGGCTCATCTTTCCAAACGAGCGACGGTGAATGCCCTGCATGAATATAGAAAGGTGAATGTCGCATGGACTTTGGAGATCGCTCGCCAAGCAGCAGCTGCTGGTGTTAATCGCTTTATCTTCATTAGTTCGATTGGTGTAAATGGCAACGCTAATAGTCGCCCTTTCAACACTAAAGATATACCAGCTCCGGCGGAGTTTTATGCTCAGTCCAAATGGGAGGCTGAGCAGGAATTAGCTGAGCTAGCCGCTCAGACGAGTATGGAGCTTGTTATTATCCGCCCCCCTTTAGTTTATGGCCCGAATGCGCCAGGTAATTTTGGCGAGTTGGTGCGCTGGATTGGAAAGGGTATACCGTTGCCTCTCGGTGCGATCCATAATAAGCGTTCTTTGGTTGGTATCGACAATCTGGTCGATTTGATCATCCGTTGTATCGATCATCCCGCAGCTGCTAATCAGGTATTCCTCGCGGGTGACGGTGAGGATCTTTCCACTACCGAGTTGCTGCGTGGCGTGGCCAATGCCATGGGCAAACCCGCGCGGTTGATTCCAGTGCCGGCGGGTGTGTTGCAGTTTGGTGCTACCTTGTTAGGCAAGACGGCCATGGCTCAGCGGCTGCTTGGTTCGTTGCAGGTGGATATCAGCAAGACCTGCGAGCTGCTGGACTGGAAACCGCCTTATACAGTGGAGGAAGGATTGCGGCGCTGCTTCGAGCCTTCCCATCAATCGATTACCAGGTGAACGCGTGATTCGGATTTTCGATTTCGTTTTTTCTCTACTGGGCTTGATGTTTGGCTTACCGGTACTGCTGGTACTGACGCTCATTGGCTTGTTCGATACGGGGTCGCCGATCTTTCGCCAGGTGCGTGTCGGTCGTCATCAGAAGCCCTTCACATTGGTCAAGTTTCGTACCATGCAGGTGGATACCGCGTCGGTTGCCACTCATCTGGCCAGTAGCGCGTCTATCACCCGTTTCGGTCATTTTTTGCGCAAGACCAAGCTGGATGAGTTGCCTCAGTTGTGGAATGTGCTCAAGGGCGAAATGAGCCTGGTGGGGCCGCGGCCAGGGCTGTTCAACCAGGAGGAGTTGACCGAGGAGCGTGCCAGGCGTGGGGTGTTCGAGGTTCGTCCAGGGATTACCGGGCTGGCGCAGGTAAGTGAGATCGATATGTCCACGCCGGCGTTGTTGGCTGAAACCGACCAGAAGATGATCCAGAGCCTCACGCTGGTGAATTATTTCAAGTACATATTCATGACGGTGGCAGGCAAAGGCGCGGGAGACCGGGTGGTCAGGAAGACTTGATTCGTTAGGCAACGATCCCGTCTTCCGCTAACGGGAAAGAGCGATGCTCGTTAGTATCCGACCTTCGGAGCAGGTTCAAGGCTAGGGCCCACCAGATAGGGCTTTTTTGTCTTCTCTGTGGTTACGGTAGAGGGCGCTTTTGTTGGAGTAGCGTGGGAGCCTAGCTTGATGATGCTGTTAGCTGCTGATCGCCAGCAAGCTGGCTCCTACAGGGTTAGGGGGTACGCCCCAGTTGTCGAAACGGTCGGGCTTGCCCGGCTCCAAGCTAAGGAAGGATCGTTTTGTGTTGAGGTTGGCTGAAAAGATACGTGCGCGGCTGGTGCGCTTGCCACGGCGGCAAAAGCGCTTGGTTCAGGTTTCGGCGGACGTATTCCTGGTCTGGGCCGCGCTTTGGCTGGCGTTTTTCGTTCGAGTCGGTGAGGCCGATTTCGTCGAGCCGCTCGGCGGCCATGCGTGGTTGTTCGGAGTAGCACCACTGATCGCGATTCCTTTCTTTATCCGCTTCGGCATGTACCGCGCGGTGATGCGCTATTTTGGCAACGATGCGCTGATGGCGATTGCCAAGGCGGTCACGCTTTCGGCATTGCTGCTCTCCCTGGCCGTTTATTGGCGAACGGATGCACCCAAGCTCATTCCGCGCTCGATGGTGTTCAACTACTGGTGGTTGAGCCTGCTACTGATCGGTGGTCTGCGCCTGGTGATGCGCCAGTACTTCATGGGCGACTGGTTCTCCCCCGACTCGCCCATCAAGTTCAAGGGCAAGGATTCCGGATTACCGAAGGTGGCGGTGTATGGCGCCGGTGCGGCGGGTAATCAACTGGTGGCTGCCTTGCGCATGGGCCGGGCGATGCGGCCGGTGGCCTTCATCGACGACGATTCGAACCTGTATAACCGTACCATCGCCGGATTGCGCGTCTATTCGGCCAAGCACATCGCGCAGATGGTGGAGGAGACGGGCGCCGGGGAGATTCTGCTGGCCATTCCTTCCGCCTCGCGCGGGCGCCGGCGCGAGATCCTGGAGATGCTCGAACGCTTTCCGCTGCACGTGCGCAGCGTGCCGGGCTTCATGGATCTGGCGAGCGGCAAGGTGCAGGTCGAGGACATTCAGGAGGTGGATATCGCCGATCTGTTGGGCCGCGATGCCGTGCCGCCGCAGCAGGCCCTGTTCGAACAATGCATACGCGGGCAGGTGGTGATGGTGACGGGGGCGGGTGGTTCGATCGGCTCCGAGCTGTGCCGCCAGATCCTGGCGAACAAGCCGCAGACGCTGCTGCTGTTCGAGCACAGCGAATTCAACCTGTACAGCATCCATATGGAGCTGGAGCGGCGGATCGAGCGGGAGGCGCTTTCGACCCGGCTGGTGCCGATCCTCGGCTCGATCCGCAATGGCGACCGCTTGCTGGACGTGCTGCAGACCTGGAAGGTCGAGACGATCTATCACGCCGCGGCGTACAAGCACGTGCCGATGGTGGAGCACAACGTCGCCGAGGGAGTGCTCAACAACATTCTCGGTACCATGAATGCCGCCCAGGCGGCGGTGCAGGCGGGGGTTGCGAACTTCGTGCTGATCTCCACTGACAAGGCCGTGCGTCCGACGAATGTCATGGGTAGTACCAAGCGCGTGGCGGAGATGATTCTCCAGGCACTGAGCCGTGAGCAGGCGCCGGTGCTTTTCGGGCGCGCGGACGATGTCCATCACGTCAACAAGACGCGTTTTACCATGGTGCGCTTCGGCAATGTGCTCGGCTCGTCCGGCTCGGTGATTCCGCGCTTCTATCAGCAGATCCGCAGCGGTGGTCCGGTGACGGTCACCCATCCGAAGATCACGCGCTACTTCATGACCATTCCCGAGGCCGCGCAGTTGGTGATCCAGGCGGGCTCCATGGGGCAGGGCGGAGATGTGTTCGTGTTGGATATGGGGCAGCCGGTGCGTATTGCCGAGTTGGCCGAGAAGCTGATTCACCTGTCCGGGTTGAGTGTGCGCTCGGAGAAGTGCCCGCACGGTGATATCGCCATCGAGTACACCGGCCTACGCCCTGGAGAGAAGCTCTACGAAGAGTTGCTGATCGGCGATAACGTCAGCCCCACCGAGCATCCGATGATCATGCGTGCCAATGAGGAGTACTTCACCTGGGATACGCTCAAGGGCGCGCTGGCGAAGCTGCTCAAGGCGGTGGAGGAGGATGACTACCCGCAGATTCGTCTGCTGCTACGTGAAGTCGTGACGGGGTACGTGCCGGAAGGCGAGATCGTCGACTGGATCTATCAGCAGCGGCGGGTCGAGCCGGGAGAGTAGAGGGAGGGGCTTTCCGGCTGTTTCGGTGTGGTGCTTGGGGGCTTGGGCTTTTGCGGGAGGCCAGGCCTTGGGGCGAGCTTCGGGAGTGTGGCAGGCCTTGCGGCCTGCAATCGCCGCGAGGGCGCGCCCACGGGGCTCGGTGTGCACCTGCCGCTTTTTTGTGGGGTTGGCTGTTGCGGATAGACGTACTCCCTGCAGGAGCGGGCCATGCCCGCGAATATTCCAGCGGGCAAAGCTTCGCGGGCATAGCCCGCTCCTACGGACGTTCAGAACATCTCGACACTTCGAGCAACACGCAATTGGGTTTTTGACTGCCTGGGCGCTTGCAGCATCTGGGTGCAACAATTTGCCGTTTGCAGTGGCACTACTTCGGTGTATAGAATCTCCCGAAATGGGAGGAGTGCTGGTGCATGTGATTGCGCGAGGGACGCTCAGGGCATTTTGGGAGAGTAGCCCAGGCTATGCGGATGCCGAGGTGCCGCTTGTGGAGTGGTATAGGCATATGGAGAGGTCTTGCTATGCCACGCCCCAGGAACTGAAGGCTGAGCTTCGCACTGCCAGTATCCTGAAAGGTGGCCGAGTAGTATTCAATATTGCTGGCAACAAGTACCGGGTCGTGCTAGCCATCGATTACCAACGGCAGTTTGCAAGGGTGCGCTTCGTGGGTACCCATGCCCAGTACGACCAGATCAACGCGGAGACCATATGATGAACATCAAGCTCATCCGTACCGAAGCTGACTACGCGGCGGCAATGGCACGCGTGGACGAATTATGGGGCTCTGAGATCGGCACGCCGGAAGGCGATGAGCTGGAGGTGCTGATGCTATTGATCGGTAAGTACGAGGATGAGCGTTTCCCTATGCTGGCCTCCGACCCGATTGAAGCCATCAAGTTTCGTATGGATCAGCAGGGGCTGACGCCGCGAGACCTGGAGCCGTTCATCGGGCCCAGTGGCCGAGTATCAGAGGTTCTCAATGGCAAACGGCGTTTGAGCCTGGCTATGATCAAGCGCCTACACAACGGGTTGAACATCCCTTACGAGAGTTTGCTGGCAGGCGCTGCCTGAACGGCCCCTGGCCTTCACGCCATTGCCATGCGAATGCTTTCAGCTGCTTTTTAGGCCTTGGGCCTGCAATCGCCGCGAGGGCGCGCCTCCCACGGGGCTCGGTGTGCACTTGCTGCTTTTTTGTGGGAGGCCCGACCTCGGGGCGATGCTTCAGGTCCTTGGCACTTTGTAGAGCGACTTGCCGACTCGTGCGATGTGATCGAGTAGCTGTGGGTTGTCGATCTGGTGATGCAGCGAGAGATCGATCTTGTAGGGTAGAAGCAGATCATCCAGCGCCAGTTCGATGTCGAGCAGGTCATGGTGCGAAAGCTCATCGCCCTTGAGCGTCAGGTCGATGTCCGAACCAGGCCGGAAAGTACCCTTGGCCCGAGAGCCATACAGGATGGCTTCGGAAATTTTGGGAAACTTCCCGAAGGTATTCCTGATCGACTGGATATCTGTTTCCGGGAGCCCGGTATTATCGATGCTCATATGGCTGATTCGGCACGTTCTGCTAGCGTTTTCTCCAAAGCCTTGAGCAATGGATGATGCTGCATCTGGATATTGGCAAGGATCGCTTCTGCCGTTTCCTCATTGTAGGTATGCGAGGTTCGATTGCGATCCGTGAGCATATGCATCCAGCCGTGGCCATCGCTGATCAGGCCTCTGCCGAACGCTTCGCGAATGGCGTCGCGTGAACCAACGATGCCGTCGATACCTTGCCAGACAAGAAAGTCCTTCAGCGTATTCCAGCCAAGCTCGTAGCAATATTCGAAGCCTTGGATAACGCCTTGCTTTTCCAGTTTCGATAAGTCGCGCTGCTGCATGAGCGCCATGGCTTCGTCAAGTTGCCTGAGCGCTTTGCTGAAGTTATTCAGGCGTTGCTGCCAGCGCACATCGATGTTGTTCATTGATTGCCTATCCATGCTGGTTTCATGCATATCCTACAGCTTGCCAGCCGGCAGGCCTATTTGTTGGTGTCCGCTCCAAGGGCTCGGAATGCTGGACGCTGAACCTGATCTTGGCAGGCCTTCGGCCTGCGATCACCGCGAGGGCGCGCCTCCACCTGGGGGGTGTTGCTTCGGTGGGGACCGGGCCCTTGGGGTGAGCTTTGGGTTTGTGGCAGGCCTTGCGGCCTGCAATCGCCGCGAGGGCGCGCCTCCCACAGGGGGCTGTGCGGGGCTTGCTGCTTTTGTGGGAGGCCTGACCTCGGGGCGATGCTTTTTGCTTTTCTGGCTGGGCTATTCGGTTTCTCCGGGGGTGGCCCTTATGCGCTTTTCAGTGCCGGGCGTCTTGTTCCGGCATGCTCAGCAGCTGTTTTTCGTGGTTCCAGTCGAAGGGCTCGTTGTTCTGCTCGGCTTCGTAGCGGCGTTCCTCGAGGGCCTGGAAGATGGCGATTTCTTCGTCGGGCATGTAGTGCAGGCAATCGCCGCCGAAGAACCAGAGCAGGTCACGCGGTACCAGATGGGCGATTTGCGGGTAGCGATGGAAGACCTGGCAGATCAGGTCCTGGCCCATGTGCCGTTCTTCCGGCACGTTCTGCAGATTCATGATCAGTTCATCGAAGCGTTCGAGAAACAGCGCGTGGCTCTCCTCCGAGACTTGTTCGGCTTCGCCCATGGCGAGCAGGATGCCGCGTAGATGGGCCAGCAGGGCCAGGTTGTGATCGTGGTAGGGATTGGCCATGGTGCACCTGTGTCGATTCGTGAGGGCGCGATTATAGGCGTGCGCGCCAAGGAATGGGCTTGTCCGATTGACTCCCTGAAAATGTGAGGGTTCGTTTTGCGACTGGTAGGAGCGTGAATGCCGGCTCTGCCGTTCACTTTCTCTCTCGTTGGGCTTCGTTGCTGCGCAACTCAACCCAACCTACGCGTTATGGCTACACAGACTGCCTACAGTCGCTAGCTTCGAAAGATGAAATACACCGCCCCGACCAGACATAGGCCTGCCCACAAGTAATCCAGCTTCAGTGGCTGTTGCATGTAGAGAACGCTGAAGGGGACGAAAATGGCCAACGTGACCACTTCCTGCATGATCTTCAATTGGCTGATCGACAGTTCGGTGTAGCCGATACGGTTTGCCGGCACCATCAGCATGTATTCGAAGAATGCAATCCCCCAGCTGATCAGGGCTGCCATGAGCCAGGGCTTGCCGCTCAGGCTCTTCAGGTGGCCATACCAGGCGAATGTCATGAACAGGTTGGAGCAACAGAGCAGGGCGGCGGTTTGCAGCCAGACGGGCATGAAGGTGCACTCACGAGGAAGACGCGCAAGCCTATTCCCGGCTCGCCCGGCCTGCAACCGTCGAATCTGGCGTCCTGCAGGTGGGCCGGATTATTATCGCGCCCCCCGTTTGTGCTGGATGGTAGTTCATGGATTGCCGCCCTGGTTGTGGTGCCTGTTGCATCGCTCCTTCCATCAGTTCACCGATGCCTGGTATGCCGCATGGCAAGGCTGCAGGTGAGCGTTGTATTCATTTATCGTCGCAGTTTCTCTGCCTGCTTTTCGGTGACCTGCAGCGGCCTGCGGTCTGTTCGGCATTTGCCGCTGATCCGGTCGTTTGTGGCGCAAGCCGGGATGAGGCCATTCGTTTGTTGGGCTGGTTGGAACAGGCCACCGCTTGAGTGGTCTTCACGCTGGGATAAGAACAAGGCTCTGTCCCAATTGCGTGCTGCTCGAAGTGTCGAGATGTTCTGAACTGTAGGGGCGGCCGTGCCCGCGAAGCTTTGCGCGCTGGAATATTCGTGGGCATGGTCCGCTCCTGCAGAGCGGTACGTCTATCCGCAACAGCCAGCTCAGACATAGCCAAGAACAAAGAGGTGTGCGATGGGGTTCAAGATGCGGTATCTGGTTGCCGGCATGCTGTGCCTGGCGTCTTGCTGGGCTCAGGCTGCCGATGACTGGCAACTGGCGAAGGACGAAAACGGAATCAAGGTCTATCTACGGGCAGTTCCCGGTTCGCCATACAAGGCATACCGGGGCGTCACGGTGATCGATACCGATATGCAAACGCTGCGTCGCCTGATGGAGAACGCGGCTGAAGCCTGTTCCTGGATTCATGAATGCAAGGAGCAGAAGCTGCTCAGGCATGAGGAGCGGCAGGCATGGACCTACACCCGCTTCAACACGCCATGGCCGGTGACGCCGCGAGATTCCGTCGTGCACATAACCGAATATGAAAAGCGCGACGGGGTTATCCGCCGGGAACTGGAGGCCGTGCCTGACTATTTGCCGGAGGAGGACGGCTACGTGCGCGTGACGCGGGTGGACGGTTTCTGGGAACTTGTGCCTCGGGAGGGGAAGGTCGAGGTAACCTATCAGGTACACACTGAGCCCGGGGGGAGTGTGCCGTCCTGGTTGGCCAACAAGTTCGTGGTGGAGGCGCCCTACAATACGCTGAGGGCTTTACGGGAGCGCGCTCAATAGCTGTGGCGGGCAGGCCTGCGGCCTGCAGTCGCCGCGAGGGCGCGCCTCCCACAGAGAAGGTTCGGTGGTGCCGGTTGCTTTTGTGGGGGTCGCCCTCGGGGCGATGCTTTTCAGGCTTCAGACAGTCCCGTCGCCGCGAGGCGCGCCTCCCACAGGGTTCGGCGTGGGGCCTGCAGCTTTTGTGGGAGGCCCGCCCTCGGGGCGATGCTTTTCAGGCTTCAGGCTTTTGGAAGTCCAGCGGCGGTATTCTTTTCCGATGGCAACAAAAAAGAGGCTGCCCTAGGGCAGCCTCTTTTTTGTTGCAGCTACAGCTTAGCGCGGCAGGTCACGCTTGGCATGGCCGGTGTACAGCTGACGCGGACGGCCGATCTTCTGGCCGGAAGCGATCATTTCCTTCCAGTGGGAAATCCAGCCGACAGTACGCGCGAGGGCGAAGATGACGGTGAACATGCTGGTCGGAATGCCGATGGCCTTGAGGATGATGCCCGAGTAGAAGTCCACGTTCGGGTACAGGTTGCGCTCGGCGAAGTACGGATCGTTGAGGGCGATTTCTTCCAGTTTCATCGCCAGGTCCAGCTGCGGATCGTTGATGCCCAGCTCGCCCAGAACCTCGTCGCAGGTCTGCTTCATGACCTTGGCGCGCGGATCGAAGTTCTTGTAGACGCGGTGGCCGAAGCCCATCAGCTTGAACGGGTCGTTCTTGTCCTTGGCCTTGGCGAGGAATTTCTCGACGTTCGAGACATCGCCGATTTCGTCCAGCATGGTGAGAACGGCTTCGTTCGCACCGCCGTGCGCCGGTCCCCACAGTGCGGCGATGCCGGCTGCGATACAGGCGAACGGGTTGGCGCCGGTGGAGCCGGCCAGACGAACGGTGGAGGTGGAAGCGTTCTGCTCATGATCGGCATGCAGGATGAAGATGCGATCCATTGCCTTGGCCAGCACCGGGCTGATCGGTTTGATCTCGCACGGGGTGTTGAACATCATGTGCAGGAAGTTTTCAGAGAAGCTCAGATCGTTGCGCGGGTACATCAGCGGCTGGCCGATCGAGTACTTGTAGACCATCGCGGCGATGGTCGGCATCTTGGCGACCAGGCGCACGGCCGAGATTTCGCGGTGATGCGGGTCGTTGATGTCCAGGGAGTCGTGGTAGAAGGCCGAGAGGGCGCCGACTACGCCGCACATGATGGCCATCGGGTGCGCGTCGCGACGGAAACCGTTCAGGAAGGACTTCAGCTGCTCGTGAACCATGGTGTGGTTTTTCACGGTGCTGACGAACTGTGCTTTCTGCTCGGCGGTCGGCAGCTCGCCGTTCAGCAGCAGGTAGCAGGTCTCGAGGTAGTCGGATTTTTCCGCCAGCTGTTCGATCGGGTAGCCGCGATGCAGCAGGATGCCTTTGTCGCCATCGATGTAGGTGATCTTGGACTCGCAAGAGGCGGTCGACATGAAGCCGGGATCGAAGGTGAAGTGACCCGTGGAGGTCAGGCTCCGTACGTCAATTACATCAGGCCCTACGGTACCGGTTAAAACGGGCAGTTCGACGGGGGCAGCGCCCTCGATGATCAACTGCGCTTTCTTGTCAGCCATGTATGGCCTCCTGTTTTGTGCTTGGAATCATCATGGCCCCCCACGCAGGGCCCGCATCACTATAGTGTGATAAATCGCAAAGTCAATTTGCGCGAACCCATGCCGTAGAGGGCTTTGCAGGGGGATGCGTACAGCTTGGGTGCACTGTTTACGGCATTTATATAGGGGCTGCTATCCGCCTTTAGTGGCACTTCACCACATTGTCATTAGTGACCTAACTGTTTATACTCGGAAACCGACCGGCAGGGGCCTTACAGGCAGTATTCTGTAGGTTGTCACTCGTGGGTAGCGGGTACTGCTGCGTACTCTTCCCAACAACTTTGCCCTGCGCTTCGGGGCTCTCAAGTGTGAAAAAAAGCCGTGAAAAGCCAACGACCTGTAAACCTAGATCTTAGGACAATAAAACTTCCCATCACTGCTTACACGTCGATTCTCCACCGTGTATCCGGTGTCATCCTGTTCGTCGGTATCGCCCTGCTGCTGCTCGCGCTCGATACCTCGCTGTCTTCGCCCGAAGGCTTCGAGGAGGTTCGCGCGTACCTGGGCGGTCCGCTGGCCAAGCTGGTGACCTGGGCGTTGCTGTCCGCACTGCTGTATCACCTGGTGGCGGGTGTGCGCCACCTGATCATGGACACTGGCCATGGCGAGACGCTGGAAGGCGGCAAGCTGGGCTCGAAAATCGTAATCGCCGTTTCGGTGGTGCTGATCGTTCTGGCGGGAGTGTGGATATGGTAACCAACGTCACCAATTTCTCGCGATCGGGTCTTTACGACTGGATGGCGCAGCGTGTTTCTGCAGTGGTTCTTGCGGCTTATTTTCTGTTCCTGCTTGGGTACCTGCTCACGCATCCGGGCCTGGAGTATGCCCAGTGGCATGCGCTGTTTTCGGCCAACTGGATGCGTATTTTCAGTCTGCTGGCCCTGGTTGCCCTGAGTGTGCACGCGTGGGTAGGGATGTGGACCATCTCCACTGACTACCTGACCAATATGGCGATCGGTAAGTGGGCTACCGGTGTGCGTTTCCTGTTCCAGGCGGTGTGTGGCATTGCCATGTTCACCTTCTTCGTCTGGGGTGTGCAGATTCTTTGGGGTATCTGATTCATGGCTAATATTCGTACGCTTTCCTTCGACGCCATCATCGTTGGTGGCGGTGGTGCCGGCATGCGCGCGGCGCTGCAACTGTCCCAGTCGGGCCACAAGACCGCTGTGGTCACCAAGGTTTTCCCGACTCGCTCGCACACCGTTTCCGCTCAGGGCGGCATCACCTGCGCCATCGCTTCGGCCGACCCGAACGACGATTGGCGCTGGCACATGTACGATACCGTCAAGGGCTCCGACTACATCGGTGACCAGGACGCCATCGAGTACATGTGTTCCGTAGGCCCCGAAGCCGTGTTCGAGCTCGAACACATGGGGCTGCCGTTCTCCCGTACCGAGCAGGGCCGCATCTACCAGCGTCCGTTCGGCGGTCAGTCCAAGGACTTCGGCAAGGGTGGCCAGGCTGCCCGTACCTGCGCCGCTGCCGACCGTACCGGCCACGCGCTGCTGCACACCCTCTACCAGGGCAACCTGAAGAACGACACCGTTTTCCTCAACGAGTGGTACGCGGTCGACCTGGTGAAGAACCAGGATGGTGCCGTGGTCGGTGTCATCGCCATCTGCATCGAGACCGGCGAAACCGTCTACATCCGTTCCAAGGCCACCGTGCTCGCCACTGGCGGTGCCGGTCGCATCTACGCATCGACCACCAATGCCCTGATCAATACCGGTGACGGCGTCGGCATGGCGCTGCGTGCCGGCGTGCCGGTGCAGGACATCGAGATGTGGCAGTTCCACCCGACCGGCATCGCCGGCGCCGGCGTGCTGGTGACCGAGGGTTGCCGCGGCGAGGGTGGCTACCTGATCAACAAGCATGGCGAGCGTTTCATGGAGCGTTATGCTCCGAACGCGAAGGACCTGGCTGGCCGCGACGTGGTGGCGCGTTCCATGGTCAAGGAAATCCTGGCTGGCAACGGTTGTGGCCCGGATGGCGATCACGTGATGCTGAAGCTGGATCACCTGGGCGAGGAAGTGCTGCACAGCCGCCTGCCGGGTATCTGCGAACTGTCGAAGACCTTTGCCCACGTCGATCCGGTTACCGCTCCAGTACCGGTCGTTCCGACTTGCCACTACATGATGGGTGGTATCGCCACCAACATTCATGGCCAGGCCATCACCCAGGATGCCAATGGCAACGATAAGATCATCGATGGTCTGTTCGCCGTCGGCGAAGTGGCTTGCGTGTCGGTCCATGGCGCCAACCGCCTGGGCGGCAATTCGCTGCTCGACCTGGTCGTATTCGGTCGCGCCGCTGGCCTGCACCTGGAAAAAGCGCTCAAGGACGGCATCGAGCACCGTGGTGCCAGCGAAACCGATCTGGATGTCGCGCTGGGCCGCCTGGCCGGTATCAACGAGCGCAGCACTGGCGAAGATGTTGCCCCGCTGCGCAAAGAGCTGCAGAACTGCATGCAGAACTACTTCGGTGTGTTCCGTACCGGCGAATACATGCAGAAGGGTATCGCCCAGCTGGTGGATCTGCGTCAGCGTATCGCCAACGTCAAGATCTCCGACAAGAGCCAGGCGTTCAACACCGCACGCATCGAGGCGCTCGAGCTGCAGAACCTGCTGGAAGTCGCCGAGGCTACTGCAATTGCCGCGGAGCACCGCAAGGAGTCCCGTGGCGCGCATGCCCGCGAGGACTTCGAAGAGCGTGACGACGAGAACTGGCTGTGCCACACCCTCTATTTCCCGGGTGAGAAGCGCGTTGCCAAGCGTGCCGTGAACTTCGCTCCGAAGACCGTTCCGGCATTCGAACCCAAGGTTCGGACTTATTGAGGCTGCCGATATGTTGCAAGTGAGTGTTTATCGTTATAACCCGGACCATGACGAAAAGCCGTTCATGCAGGATTTCCAGGTCAATACCGACGGAAAGGACCTGATGGTTCTCGATGTCCTGGCTTTGATCAAGGAACAGGACGAGGGTTTCTCCTATCGTCGCTCCTGCCGTGAAGGGGTATGTGGCTCCGATGGCATGAACATCAATGGCAAGAACGGTCTGGCCTGCATCACCCCGCTGTCCTCCGTGGTCAAGGGCAACAAGCTGGTCATCCGTCCCCTGCCTGGTCTGCCGGTCATTCGTGACCTGGTGGTCGATATGAGCATCTTCTACAAGCAGTATGAGAAGGTTCGCCCGTATCTGATGAACGATACGCCGCCGCCGGCTATCGAACGCCTGCAGAGCCCGGAAGACCGCGAGAAGCTGGATGGCCTGTACGAGTGCATTCTGTGCGCGTGCTGTTCGACCAGCTGCCCGTCCTTCTGGTGGAACCCGGACAAGTTCCTCGGTCCGGCTGCGTCGCTGCAGGCCTATCGCTTCCTGGCCGACAGCCGCGACACCGAAACCGAGAACCGTCTGGCCGGGCTGGACGATCCGTTCAGTGTGTTCCGCTGCCGTGGCATCATGAACTGCGTTGACGTTTGTCCGAAAGGACTGAACCCGACCAAGGCAATTGGTCACATACGCAACATGCTGCTGCAGAGCGGTACCTGATGACACCCCGGCCGCGAAAGGTTATGCGCTAGCCTGGAACGGCCGGATTGCTGTACCCGTGACACCTGCGGCGCCGAAGTTGAAGCTCGGCGCCGTAGTTTTAGTAGGAATCCCAGCCCACAAAGCCGGGATTTCACTCTGAAAATTTGATGACCAGCAGGGGCATCCGGGTTGTGCCCGGAAACTATCTGCGCGGTCCGTAGTGGCTTTACCTGAGTCGCTGCTTCAGAACTTGGGAAGTCATGCTGCGGTTTCCACGCTGGTGGTGTCTCCTTATCGAAGGTGACCAGACATGCAAGAAAGCGTAATGCAGCGCATGTGGGACAGTGCCCACCTATCCGGTGGTAACGCTGCCTATGTGGAAGAGCTTTATGAGCTCTACCTGCACGATCCCAACGCTGTGCCCGAAGAGTGGCGCACTTATTTCCAGAAGTTGCCTTCCGGTGGCAGCGCTTCAGCCGATGTGTCGCACTCGACGATTCGCGACCACTTCGTCCTGCTGGCCAAGAACCAGCGTCGCGCGCAACCTGTGTCCGCAGGAAGCGTCAGCAGCGAGCATGAAAAGAAACAGATCGAAGTCCTGCGTCTGATCCAGGCCTACCGCGTGCGTGGCCATCAGGCCGCACAGCTCGATCCGCTCGGCCTGCAGCAACGCCCCGTCCCCGCCGATCTGGCGATCAACAACTACGGTCTGACCGACGCTGATCTCGACACCGTGTTCCGCACCGGCGACCTGGCCATGGTCAACGGTCAGGCCACTCTGCGCGAAATCGTGCAGGCACTGCAAGAAACGTATTGCCGCACCATCGGCGCCGAGTACATGCACATCGTCGATTCCGAGCAGCGCAGCTGGTTCATCCAGCGCTTGGAAAGCGTTCGCGGTCGCCCCGAGTTCTCGCCGGAAATCAAGAGTCACCTGCTCGAGCGCCTCACCGCAGCCGAGGGCCTGGAAAAGTACCTGGGCACCAAGTACCCGGGCACCAAGCGCTTCGGTCTGGAAGGCGGCGAAAGCCTGATTCCTATGCTCGACGAGATCATCCAGCGTTCCGGCTCCTACGGCACCAAGGAAATCGTCATCGGCATGGCCCACCGTGGCCGTCTGAACGTGCTGGTCAATACGTTCGGCAAGAACCCGCGCGACCTGTTCGACGAGTTCGAAGGCAAGAAGGTCGAAGGCCTGAGCTCCGGTGACGTCAAGTACCACCAGGGCTTCTCCTCCAACGTGATGACCCCTGGCGGCGAAATCCACCTGGCCATGGCGTTCAACCCGTCACACCTGGAAATCGTTTCCCCGGTGGTCGAGGGGTCGGTGCGCGCCCGCCAGGATCGCCGTTGCGATGCGATTGGCGACAAGGTCCTGCCGGTGACCATCCACGGCGACGCCGCTGTCGCTGGCCAGGGCGTGGTCATGGAAACCTTCCAGATGTCGCAGACCCGTGCCTATCGGACCGGCGGCACCATCCGCATCGTGGTCAACAACCAGGTCGGCTTCACCACCAACAAGCAGGAAGATGCGCGCTCCACCGAGTACGCGACCGACGTGGCGAAGATGATCCAGGCGCCGATCTTCCACGTGAACGCAGACGATCCCGAGGCCGTGCTGTTCGTCACCCAGCTCGCCGTCGACTATCGCATGCAGTTCAAGCGCGACATCGTCCTCGACCTGATCTGCTACCGCCGTCGTGGCCACAACGAAGCGGACGAGCCGAGCGGCACCCAGCCGCTGATGTACCAGAAGATCGCCAAGCAGCGCACCACCCGTGAGCTGTATGCCGACTCGCTGATCCAGACCAGTGTGCTGGACAACGAGCGCGTGCAGGCGAAGGTCGACGAGTACCGTACCGCGCTCGACAACGGCCTGCACGTGGTCAAGAGCCTGGTCAAGGAGCCGAACAAGGAGCTCTTCGTCGACTGGCGTCCGTACCTGGGCCATGCCTGGACCGCGCGTCACGACACCAGCTTCGATCTGAAGACCCTGCAGGACCTGTCCAGCAAGCTGCTGCAGACCCCGGAAGGCTTCGTGGTCCAGCGCCAGGTTTCCAAGATCCTCGAAGACCGCCAGAAGATGGGCGCGGGTGCGCTGGCCATCAACTGGGGCTACGCGGAAACCATGGCCTACGCGACCCTGCTGTTCGAAGGCCATCCGGTACGCATTTCCGGTCAGGACGTCGGTCGCGGCACCTTCTCGCATCGCCATGCCGCGCTGCACAACCAGAAGGACGGCAGCACCTACATTCCGCTGCAGCACCTGTACGAAGGTCAGCCGCGCTTCGACCTGTACGACTCCTTCCTCTCCGAGGAAGCGGTTCTGGCATTCGAATACGGCTATGCCACCACCACCCCGAACGCCCTCGTGGTGTGGGAAGCGCAGTTCGGCGACTTCGCCAACGGCGCCCAGGTGGTGATCGACCAGTTCATCACCAGCGGTGAGCACAAGTGGGGTCGCCTGTGCGGCCTGACCATGCTGCTGCCGCATGGTTATGAAGGGCAGGGGCCGGAGCACTCGTCCGCGCGTCTGGAGCGCTACCTGCAACTGTGCGCCGAGCACAACATCCAGGTTTGCGTGCCGACCACCCCGGCGCAGGTCTACCACATGCTGCGTCGCCAGGCGATTCGCCCGCTGCGCAAGCCGCTGGTCGCGCTGACGCCGAAGTCGCTGCTGCGTCACAAGCTGGCTATCTCGACCCTGGAAGAACTGACCCAAGGTTCCTTCCAGACCGTCATCCCGGAAATCGATCCGATCGATCCGGCGAAGGTCGAGCGCGTCATCATGTGCAGCGGCAAGGTCTACTATGACCTGCTGGACAAGCGTCGCAACGAGGGGCGTGAAGATATCGCCATCGTGCGCATCGAACAGCTCTATCCGTTCCCGGAAGAGGACCTGGCCGAGGCGCTCGCGCCTTACCAGAACCTCAAGCACATCGTCTGGTGTCAGGAAGAGCCGATGAACCAGGGCGCCTGGTACTGCAGCCAGCACCACATGCGTCGTGTCGCCACCGCGCACAAGAAGGAGCTCTTCCTTCAGTACGCGGGCCGCGATGCTTCCGCAGCCCCGGCTGTCGGTTATGCCTCCATGCATGCCGAGCAGCAGGAAAAACTGCTGCAGGACGCCTTCACCGTTTAATCCGCTCGTGCAAGAGGCCGCGACATTCGCGGCCTCGACGTAGAAACCGAATCAAATAGGACCCCTGAATAATGGCTATCGAGATCAAAGCCCCTACCTTCCCGGAATCGGTCGCCGACGGCACCGTCGCCACCTGGCACAAGCAGCCGGGCGACGCGGTCAAGCGTGATGAGCTGATCGTCGACATCGAAACCGACAAGGTGGTCATGGAAGTGCTCGCCGAAGCAGACGGCGTGCTCACCGAGATCGTCAAGAACGAAGGCGATACCGTGCTGAGCGGCGAGCTGCTCGGCAAGCTGGAAGCCGGCGCCACTGCCGCTGCAGCTCCTGCCCAGGCCGCAGCTGCTCCGGCGCAGGCCGCTGCTCCTGCCGCTGCCGCTCCGGCTGCCGCCGGTGAAGAGCCGATCCTGGCCCCGGCTGCCCGCAAGCTGGCCGAAGAGAACGGCATCGACCCGAACAGCATCGCCGGCACCGGCAAGGATGGCCGCGTGACCAAGGAAGACGTGGTCGCCGCCATCGAAGCCAAGAAGTCCGCTCCCGCCGCCGCTGCCAAGCCTGCCGCTCCGGCTGCCGCCGCCCCGATCTTCGCCGAGGGCGACCGTGTCGAGAAGCGCGTGCCGATGACCCGCCTGCGTGCCAAGGTTGCCGAACGCCTGGTCGAAGCCCAGTCCTCCATGGCCATGCTGACTACCTTCAACGAAGTCAACATGAAGCCGATCATGGAGCTGCGTGCGAAGTACAAGGAGCTGTTCGAGAAGACCCACAATGGCGTGCGCCTGGGCTTCATGTCCTTCTTCGTCAAGGCCGCGGTCGAAGCGCTCAAGCGCCAGCCGGGCGTGAACGCTTCGATCGATGGCAACGACATCGTCTACCACGGCTACCAGGATATCGGTGTCGCCGTATCCAGCGACCGTGGCCTGGTGGTTCCGGTGCTGCGCAACGCCGAGCACATGACCCTGGCTGAAATCGAGGGTGGCATCAACGAGTTCGGCAAGAAGGCCAAGGCCGGCAAGCTGACCATCGAAGAAATGACCGGCGGTACCTTCACCATCTCCAACGGTGGCGTGTTCGGTTCGCTGCTGTCGACTCCGATCGTCAACCCGCCGCAGACCGCCATTCTCGGCATGCACAAGATTCAGGAACGCCCGATGGCCGTTAATGGTCAAGTGGTCATCCTGCCGATGATGTACCTGGCGCTGTCCTATGACCATCGCTTGATCGACGGCAAGGAAGCTGTGACCTTCCTGGTTACCATGAAGGACCTGCTGGAAGACCCGGCTCGTCTGCTGCTGGACATCTAAGAAAGCAGCTGCACGCTGCAAGTCTCGAGCTGCAAGTGATCGCAGCTCCAAGGCTTGTAGCTTGCGGCTTGTAGCTTGTGGCTTTGCTTAAAGAGGATTCGTAATGAGCCAGAAATTCGACGTCATCGTCATCGGTGCCGGCCCTGGCGGCTATGTGGCCGCCATCCGTGCTGCCCAGCTGGGTCTGAAAACCGCCTGCATCGAGAAGTATCAGGGCAAGGACGGCAAGACCGCACTGGGCGGTACCTGCCTGAACGTCGGTTGCATTCCGTCCAAGGCGCTGCTGGACAGCTCCTACAAGTTCCACGAAGCCCACGAGAGCTTCAAGGTCCACGGCATCAGCACTGGCGAAGTCGCCATGGACGTTCCGACCATGGTCGCTCGCAAGGACCAGATCGTCAGGAACCTCACCGGCGGCGTCGCCGCGCTGATGAAGGCCAATGGCGTGACCGTCTTCGAAGGTCACGGCAAGCTGCTGGCCGGCAAGCAGGTCGAAGTCACCGGCCTGGACGGCAATGTCCAGACCCTGGCTACCGAGAACGTCATCCTGGCTTCCGGTTCCACCCCGGTGAACATTCCGCCGGCTCCGGTGGATCAGAAGGTCATCGTCGATTCCACCGGCGCACTGGACTTCCAGAGCGTTCCGGGCAAGCTCGGCGTCATCGGCGCTGGCGTCATCGGTCTCGAGCTGGGCTCGGTCTGGGCACGCCTGGGTGCCGAAGTCACCGTCATCGAGGCCATGGACAAGTTCCTGCCGGCCGCTGACGAGCAGATCGCCAAGGAAGCCTTCAAGGTTCTCTCCAAGCAGGGCCTGAAGATCCTCCTGGGTGCCCGCCTGACCGGTTCGGAAGTGAAGGGTGACCAGGTCACCGTCAGCTTCACCAGTGCCGACGGCGAGCAGCAGATGACTTTCGACAAGCTGATCGTGGCCGTTGGCCGCCGCCCGGTGACCACCGATCTGCTGGCAGCCGACGCCGGCGTCGACATGGACGAGCGTGGCTTCATCTTCGTCGACGACTACTGTGCCACCAGCGTTCCGGGCGTCTACGCCATCGGCGACGTGGTGCGTGGTGCGATGCTGGCTCACAAGGCCTCGGAAGAGGGCGTGATGGTTGCCGAGCGTATCGCCGGCCACAAGACCCAAATGAACTATGACCTGATTCCGTCGGTCATCTACACTCACCCGGAAATCGCATGGGTCGGCAAGTCCGAGCAGGCGTTGAAGGCCGAAGGTGTCGAAGTCAATGTCGGTACCTTCCCGTTCGCCGCCAGCGGCCGGGCCATGGCAGCCAACGACACCGCCGGTCTGGTCAAGGTCATCGCCGATGCCAAGACCGATCGCGTGCTGGGTGTGCATGTAATGGGCCCGAGCGCAGCCGAGCTGGTTCAGCAGGGCGCCATCGGCATGGAATTCGGCACCAGTGCCGAGGACCTGGGCATGATGGTGTTCTCGCATCCGACCATGTCCGAAGCGCTGCATGAAGCCGCTCTGGCGGTGAATGGCCACGCCATCCACATCGCCAACCGCAAGAAGCGCTGACGGTTTTTCATGCTGCACCCAGGCCCGACGTATCCGCGGATACGCCGGGCCTTTTGCAAACTGCAGATTCGAAAAGGATTGCAGGTCGCTGAGAGGTATCGTGATTATCGTGGATAGTTTTCAGCGACTTGTGAGGGAGGTACGACGCCTCGTCGTACCGTAATGCGCCAATACCAAACCAGACGGTAGAAAGCATGAATCTTCACGAGTACCAAGGTAAACAACTGTTCGCTGAATACGGCCTGCCCGTCTCCAAGGGCTACGCCGTGGACAGTCCGAAGGAGGCGGCGGAAGCCTGCGACAAGATTGGCGGCACCGAATGGGTGGTCAAGGCCCAGGTGCATGCCGGCGGGCGCGGCAAGGCCGGCGGTGTCAAGCTGGTTCGCAGCAAGGATGAGGCGCGGGCATTCGCCCAGCAGTGGCTGGACAAGCGTCTGGTGACCTATCAGACCGATGCCAACGGTCAGCCGGTCAGCAAGATTCTCGTCGAGGCCTGCACGGATATCGACAAGGAGTTCTATCTGGGCGCCGTGGTCGATCGCGCCAGCCGCCGTATCGTGTTCATGGCCTCCACCGAAGGTGGCGTGGACATCGAGAAGGTCGCCCACGACACCCCGGAAAAGATCCTCAAGGCCACTATCGACCCGCTGGTCGGCGCACAGCCGTTCCAGGCGCGTGAGCTGGCATTCCAGCTCGGCCTCAAGGGCGATCAGATCAAGCAGTTCGTGCACATCTTCGTCGGCCTGGCCCAGCTGTTCCAGGACTACGACCTGGCGCTGCTCGAGGTGAACCCGCTGGTGATCAAGAAGGACGGCAACCTGCATTGCCTGGATGCCAAGATCAACATCGACAGCAACGCCATCTACCGCCAGCCCAAGCTGCGCGACATGGCCGACCCGTCCCAGGACGACCCGCGCGAGGCCCATGCGGCCAAGTGGGAGCTCAACTACGTGGCGCTCGACGGCAACATCGGCTGCATGGTCAATGGCGCCGGCCTGGCCATGGGCACCATGGACATCGTCAACCTGCACGGCGGCAAGCCGGCCAACTTCCTCGACGTCGGCGGTGGCGCGACCGAGGAGCGGGTCACCGAAGCCTTCAAGATCATCCTCTCGGACAGCAACGTCGCGGCGGTGCTGGTGAATATCTTCGGTGGCATCGTGCGTTGCGACATGATCGCCGAGGGCATCATCGGCGCCGTGCGCGAAGTAGGCGTCAAGGTGCCGGTGGTGGTGCGGCTGGAAGGCAACAATGCCGACCTGGGCGCCAAGATGCTGAGTGAGAGCGGTCTGAACATCATCGGTGCGAACAGCCTGACCGATGCGGCCATTCAGGTTGTCAAAGCCGCGGAGGGCAAGTAATGAGCGTATTGATCAACAAGGACACCAAGGTCATCTGCCAGGGCTTCACTGGCTCGCAGGGCACTTTCCACTCCGAACAGGCGATCGCCTACGGCACCCAGATGGTCGGCGGCGTGACGCCGGGCAAGGGCGGTACCCTGCACCTCGGCCTGCCGGTGTTCAACACCGTCAAGGAAGCCGTGGAAGCCACCGGAGCCGACGCCTCGGTCATCTACGTGCCGGCGCCGTTCTGCAAGGACTCCATCCTCGAAGCGGCCTTCGGCGGCATCAAGCTGATCGTCTGCATTACCGAAGGTATCCCGACGCTGGACATGCTGGAGGTGAAGATCAAGTGCGACGAGCTGGGCGTGCGCCTGATCGGGCCGAACTGCCCGGGCGTGATCACGCCCGGCGAATGCAAGATCGGCATCCAGCCCGGGCACATCCACCAGCCGGGCAAGGTCGGTATCGTCTCGCGTTCCGGCACGCTGACCTACGAGGCCGTGAAGCAGACCACCGATGCCGGTTTCGGCCAGTCGACCTGTGTCGGTATCGGTGGCGATCCGATTCCCGGCTCGACCTTCATCGATATCCTCCAGCTGTTCCAGGATGATCCGCAGACCGAGGCGATCGTCATGATCGGCGAGATCGGCGGCTCGGCCGAAGAGGAGGCCGCTGCCTTCATCAAGGCCAACGTCACCAAGCCGGTGGTTTCCTACATCGCCGGCGTCACCGCGCCGGCGGGCAAGCGGATGGGCCATGCTGGCGCCATCATTTCCGGCGGCAAGGGCACGGCCGAAGAGAAGTTCGCCGCCCTGCAGGATGCCGGGGTGAAGACCGTGCGCTCGCTTGCCGATATCGGCAAGGCGCTTGCGGAACTGACGGGCTGGGACATGAAGAAGGCCTGATCGGCTTTCGGCAAAGGCCCGGGGATGTTCCCGGGCTTTTCGAGCAGGCCTTCGGCCTGCATCGCCGCGAGGGCGCGCCTCCCACAGAGGTTCTTCACGGCGCCTGCTGCTTTTGTGGGAGGCCCGACCTCGGGGCGATGCTTTTGGGCTTCAGGCTTCAGGCTTCAGGCAGGCCTTCGGCCTGCATCGCCGCGAGGGCGCGCCTCCCACTGAGGTTCTGCACGGCGCCTGCTGATTTTGTGGGAGGCCCGACCTCGGGGCGATGCTTTTGGGCTTCAGGCTTCAGGCAGGCCTTCGGCCTGCATCGCCGCGAGGGCGCGCCTCCCACTGAGGTTCTTCACGGCGCCTGCTGATTTTGTGGGAGGCCCGACCTCGGGGCGATGCTTTTGGGCTTCAGGCTTCAGGCAGGCCTTCGGCCTGCATCGCCGCGAGGGCGCGCCTCCCATAGAGGTTCTGCACGGCGCCTGCTGCTTTTGTGGGAGGCCCGACCTCGGGGCGATGCTTTTGGGCTTCAGGCTTCAGGCTTCAGTCTGCAATCATTCTGCGGAACGATGCTTTTCGCGGGCGATGCCGACGATCTGAGCGGCATCGATGACCGCACCATGGCATCATTGCCATGCTTCATTCATACGTTTGTTCGCTCCACAAGAGCGGCGGCGTGCAAGAGGATTCGGCCCAACCGGCTGAATGACGTTTCCCCTTATCCCGAAGGAAACCCGTATCTCCATCCTCAGGCCGTCATGAAATGCTGACGCACCGCGGTTGCGGTGCGCATCGCGTTGGCGACGCCGTCATTTGCTCTGGTAGTTTTTTCTGCATGAATCGTTTGAAAGGTTTTGACCTGCTGGCCCTTGGCTTCATGACGTTTGCGCTGTTTCTCGGCGCCGGCAATATCATCTTCCCGCCTAGCGCCGGCATGGCCGCGGGCGAGTTCATCTGGCGCGCGGCATTCGGCTTCCTGCTCACCGGCGTCGGCCTGCCCTTGCTGACGGTGGTGGCACTGGCCCGGGTCGGCGGCGGCATGGACCGGCTCACGGCGCCGCTCGGCAAGATTGCCGGCACCTTGCTCGCGGTTGCGGTCTACCTGGCCATCGGGCCCCTGTTCGCCACGCCGCGAACCGCCGTCGTCTCCTTCGAGATGGGCATCGCGCCCTTCAGCGGCAATGCCGATATGCCGCTGTTCGTCTACACGCTGGTGTTCTTCGCGGCCATGCTGTTCCTGGTCCTGAATCCCGGGCAACTGGTCAACCGCATCGGCAAGTTCATCACCCCGGTGCTGCTGGCCGCGCTACTGGTGCTCGGTGGTGCCGCGATCTTCGCGCCGGCTGGCGAGGTAGGTGCCACCGCCGACGGGTATCGCAATGCGCCCCTGATCAAGGGGTTTCTCGAAGGCTACCTGACCATGGATACCCTTGGTGCGCTGGTTTTCGGGATCGTCATCGCGACCGCCATCCGTGATCGGGGCGTGGACGAGCCGGCGCTGGTGACCCGCTATTCGATGGTCGCTGGAGTGATCGCGGCGATTGGCCTGTCGCTGGTCTACCTGGCCTTGTTCTATCTCGGTGCCACCAGCCAGGGCATTGCGGCTGGCGCCGAGAATGGCGTCCAGATCCTGACGACGTATGTGCAACACACCTTCGGCACGCCCGGCAGTCTGTTGCTGGCCGTGGTGATCACGCTGGCCTGCCTGACCACCGCCGTGGGTCTGACCACGGCGTGCGGGGAGTTCTTCAGCGGGTTGCTGCCGGTTTCCTATCGCACGGTGGTGATCGTTTTCGCCTTGTTCAGCCTGCTGGTGGCGAACCAGGGGCTGACGCAGCTGATCAGCGTATCGGTGCCGGTACTGGTGGGCTTGTATCCGCTGGCGATCGTGCTGGTGGCGCTGAGCCTGCTCGACCGCTTCTGGCTGTCGTCGTCGCGCGTGTTCGTGCCGGTCATGGCGATCACCTTGATCTTCGGCGTCGCCGATGGGCTGGCCGCCGCGGGACTCAGCGGCTGGGTGCCGGAACTGTTCACCCAACTGCCGTTCGCGGATCAAAGCATGGGTTGGCTGCTGCCGGTGCTGGTGATGTTGCTGCTGGCTATCGCCGCTGATCGCATGCTCGGTCGCCCCGCCCTGGAGCGCTAGAAGCAGAGCAGCCTTTCATGGGGTGGGCTTCCCCACGCGTCTGCTGGGCATGACGCGGCTTACCCTGTTCGCACCGTTGTAGGAGCCTGCTGCGGGCGAACAGCGGCGGCGCATGGCGCCGATCGCCAGCAAGCTGGCTCCTACGCAAAGCGCTATGCGGCTCTTGCCCATGCGCTTGCACCCTATGGAGCGTGCGCGGAGCCCTCCGCTTTTCGAGGCGGTGGTACTGCCAGGCAGTATGTTTCACTGTGCGAGAGCGGTGCTGGCTATAATTCCGTGCAGTTTTCGAGGACGCCCCATGACGTTTTCCAGTCAAACCCTGCCGCATCTGATCGCCGTCGTCTGGTTCATTGCCTGCTGGGCGGGCTATACACGCTATGCGAGCTGGCGCGGGCGCGATACCGCCTGCCTGGCCAGCGTGCTGCACCTGTACCGGCAGGACTGGATGCAACGCCTGCTGCTGCGCGACAACCGTATCGCCGACGCCAATGTGATCGGCAACCTGGAGCGCAACGCCTCGTTCTTCGCCTCCAGCACGTTGATCATCCTTGCCGGCATCCTGACCGTGCTGGGGGCGTCCGACCGTGCGGTTTCCCTGCTGGCCGATCTGCCCTTCGTACAGCCGGCCAGCCGTGGGCTGTCGGAGATCAAGCTGCTCTGCCTGGCCGTCGTCTTCGTCTATGCCTTCTTCACTTTCAGCTGGTGCATGCGCCAGTACAACTTCGCCGCCGTACTGGTGGCCTCGGCGCCGATGGTGGGGGAGCGAAATGTCAGCGATCAGGAGCGCAAGGCTTTCGGCGAGCGCGCGGCACGGGTGGTTTCCATGGCAGCCAACCAGTTCAACTTCGGCCTGCGTGCTTATTATTTCGGCATGGCGACACTGGCCTGGTTCATCCATCCGTGGTTCTTCATGGTCGTCACCGCCGGCGTGGTTTTGATCCTCTACCGCCGCGAATTCCATTCGGACGTGCTCGAGGTGATGGTATTCACGCCAACTTCACCTGCCGAGGCGCCCAAGGAATAGGGCGGGGCATGGCAAGGCGGTATCATGCCCGGCTCGATCCAACTTCCGAGGGCTCGAATGAGCGATAGCCAGATACTCGAGCGCACCCAGCGCTTCCTATCCTTCCTGCGGCATTGCCAGGTGCTCGGGCTGCGCGTCGAACACGCCGATAGCCGTGGGCTCACCCTGCGTCTGCCCTACGGCGAGAAGATCGTCGGCAACCCCGAGACCGGAGGCATTCATGGTGGCGCGATCACCACGCTGATGGACACCACGTGCGGCATCTCCACCGCGTGCGCCCTGCCGGAGCTGGAAGTGTGCCCGACGCTGGATCTGCGCATCGACTACATGCACCCGGCCGAGCCTGGCCATGACATCTTCGGTTTTGCCGAGTGCTACCGGGTTACGCCTACCGTGATCTTCACCCGTGGCGTGGCCTACCAGCACGACATCAACGAGCCCATCGCCCATGTGGTCGGCACCTTCATGCGCATGGGCAAGGCCGCCCAGGGCGGGCTGGGCAAGGAGGGCGCGGTATGAACGGCCTCGACCTCAGCGCCCTGGTGCAGCAGGCGCATGCCAGCAACGACTACGATCCGCTGATCAGGCTGGTGCCGTACGCCCGGCTGATCGGCATCGAGTGCCTGCGTCTCGGCGACGAGATGGTGTTCCGCCTGCCGCAGAACGAGGACAACATCGGCAACCCGCTGCCGGCCATTCATGGCGGCGTCATCGCCGGCTTCATGGAGCATGCGGCGATGCTGCATCTGCTGATGTTCATGGGCGCGCCACATTTGCCCAAAATCATCGACTTCTCGATAGATTATCTGCGTGCCGGTCACTATCGTGACACCTTCGCTGCCTGCCAGGTCTGGCGCCAGGGTCGTCGTGTCGCCAATGTGGCGATCACCGCCTGGCAGACCCGTCAGGCAGAACCCATCGCCACCGCCCGCTGCCACTTCAAGATCGACGAGCCCTGAGGCATTCGTCCCGAAAGGTGCGCCGCGGCACGGCGGTCACCCTCGTGCGAATCGCGTCAAGGAACCCGAATGGAAGCACTGTTGATACTCGGCGGCTTGCTGCTGCTTCTCGCCGGCGTCATCTGGTTGATCAGCCAGGCGTTTGCCACGAGCCTGCTGTGGGGGCTGGGCAGCCTGCTACCGCCGATCACCCTGGCTTTCGTGTTCCGCCACTGGCGCGTGGCGCGCAAGGCGATGGTTCTTTCCGGCCTGGGCTTCATTCCCCTGGTGGTCGGGTTGTCGCTACTGGCCAACCGCGATGCGGATCGCCTGGCGGCGATATTCAGCCTGCGCTGGCTGCCTGCCCAGGTGCAGCCGGAGCTGAGCATCGGCCTGCGCGGACAGCTCAACGGTCGCACCTTCAAGCCGCAACAGGGCGAGTTCATCAACGGCGTGCTGACGCTGCGTGAGGGCCAGGGCTTCTTCGCCCGCCAGGAGGTCACCATCCGCTTGCCCGAGCCGGTCGAAGGCGCCTTGCGCCTGGATGTGCTGCCCGATGATGTCGGGGCGCTGCCCGAGGTCGAGATCGCCTGGTTGGGGCCCGAACAGGAACTGCCCGAAACGCGCCGGCTGGATCGCGGCTACACCCTTCATCTCGACTTGCTGCCAGAGCCGCCGAACAGGCTGAAGGGGGATTTTCATCTGGTGCTGCCTCCCCAGTACCGGACCAGCCTCAACGGTGATGTCGAGCTGTTCAGCGACCGGCTGCGCTACCGGAACGGCCAGGTCGACCGCCGGCATGACTCGCGCGACACCATCGCCTACGTGGTCACGAACTATCTGCAGCGCCGCCATGCCAGCCCCGATGTGGAGTTGCAGTCGCTGCCGGCCGTGGTTCTGCCGGCCAACGAGCTCGCGCTCGAGGTGCAGGCGACGGTCAAGGGCCAGGCGCAGGCCTTTGCGCTGCAGCTGGGCAAGAACGAGCAGGGCTGGTACGTCAGGGGTGACGACTATCCTGCATTGCCGGCAGCGCAGAGCGAGCCGAGAAAGACCGATAGCGTCGCCGAGCCTCCGCAGGTCGCCGCGGCTCCAGCGAGCGGCGTCGACCGCCGGCTGCGCTTTTCCATGGCGCGGCTGTTGCGCAATCCCGCGCGCTACGAACACCTGCGGGTACGCGCGCATACCGAGCGCGGCGGCGTCGCCGAAGGGCGTTTCGCCGGTATCGACAGTGAGGGCCACCTGATCATCAGGCGGGTCATCCAGGGCCCGGGGGAGGCGACCTACAACCTGACGCCGGCGGAGATCGTCCTGCTCGAGCTGATGGAGCCCTGACCGTTCCGGCCGGCGCCGTTTCGCGTCGGCCCCCTTGAAATCCCCCCTCGAGCCCCCATCTGCCAGACATCGCCGCAGCCGCGGTCCTTGCCATTGAGATGATGTGGAGTTCGTAGACGATGAGTGTGGAGACTCAAAAAGAAACCCTGGGCTTCCAGACCGAAGTGAAGCAGCTGCTTCACCTGATGATCCATTCGCTGTACTCGAACAAGGAAATCTTTCTTCGCGAGCTGATTTCCAACGCCTCCGATGCCGCCGACAAGCTGCGCTTCGAAGCCCTGGCCAAGCCGGAGCTGCTCGAGGGCGGCGCCGAGCTGAAGATTCGCCTCAGCTTCGACAAGGACGCCAAGACCGTCACCCTCGAAGATAACGGCATCGGCATGAACCGCGACGACGTGATCGCGCATCTGGGCACCATCGCCAAGTCCGGCACCGCCGACTTCCTGAAGAACCTCTCCGGCGACCAGAAGAAGGATTCGCACCTGATCGGCCAGTTCGGTGTCGGCTTCTACTCCGCCTTCATCGTCGCCGACAAGGTCGACGTGTACAGCCGCCGTGCCGGTACGCCGGCCAGCGAAGGCGTGCACTGGTCGTCGAAGGGCGAGGGCGAGTTCGAAGTCGCCACCGCCGACAAGCCCGAGCGCGGCACGCGCATCGTCCTGCACCTGAAGAAGGGCGAAGAGGAATTCGCCGATGGTTGGCGCTTGCGCAACATCGTCAAGAAGTACTCCGACCACATCGCGCTGCCGATTGAACTGCCGAAGGAATTCCATGGTGAGGAGAAGGACAAGCCCGCCGAGCCGGAGTGGGAAACCGTCAACCGCGCCAGCGCGCTATGGACCCGTCCGCGCAGCGAGATCAAGGACGAGGAATACCAGGAGTTCTACAAGCACGTCGCGCATGACTTCGAGAATCCGCTGTCCTGGAGCCACAACAAGGTCGAGGGCAAGCTGGAGTACACCTCGCTGCTCTACGTGCCCGGCCGCGCGCCGTTCGATCTCTACCACCGCGAGGCGCCCAAGGGCCTGAAGCTCTACGTGCAGCGCGTGTTCATCATGGACCAGGCCGACGAGTTCCTGCCGTTGTACCTGCGCTTCATCAAGGGCGTGGTGGACTCCAACGACCTGTCGCTCAACGTTTCCCGCGAGATCCTGCAGAAAGACCCGGTCATCGACTCGATGAAGTCGGCGCTGACCAAGCGTGTGCTGGACATGCTGGAGAAGCTGGCCAAGGACAAGCCGGAAGACTACAAGAACTTCTGGGCGCAGTTCGGTCAGGTGCTCAAGGAAGGCCCGGCGGAAGATTTTGCCAACAAGGAGAAGATCGCCGGCCTGCTGCGCTTCGCCTCCACCAGCGACGCTTCGGGCGAGCAGTCGGTGTCCCTGGCCGATTACCTGGGCCGGGTGAAGGAAGGGCAGGACAAGATCTACTACCTCACCGGCGAAAGCCATGCGCAGGTCAAGAACAGTCCGCACCTGGAGGTGTTCCGCAAGAAGGGCATCGAGGTGCTGCTGCTCACCGATCGCATCGACGAGTGGCTGATGAGCTATCTCACCGAGTTCGACGGCAAGCAGTTCGTCGACGTCGCTCGCGGCGACCTGGACCTGGGCAAGCTGGACTCGGAAGAGGACAAGAAGGCCCAGGAGGAAATCGCCAAGGCCAAGGAAGGGCTGATCGAGCGCCTCAAGGGTGCGCTGGGCGAGGAAGTCGCCGAGGTTCGGGTTTCCCACCGTCTGACCGACTCGCCGGCGATCCTCGCCATCGGCGAGCAGGACCTTGGCCTGCAGATGCGCCAGATCCTCGAGGCCAGCGGGCAGAAGGTGCCGGAGTCCAAGCCTATCTTCGAGATCAACCCGCAGCACCCGTTGATCGAGAAGCTGGATGCCGAGCCGGACGAGGACCGTTTCGCCGATCTGTCGCACATCCTCTTCGACCAGGCGGCCCTGGCCGCCGGCGACAGCCTCAAGGACCCGGCCGCCTATGTGCAGCGGCTGAACAAACTGCTGGTCGAGCTCTCCGCCTGATTCGATAGCGGTAAACGAGAAGGCCCGTCCCGGAAAGTCGTTCATGTGAGTGAATGACGACCCGGACGGGCCTTTGGCTTTCTGGCAGGCCTGCGGCCTGCCTCGCCGCGAGGGCGCGCCTACAAGCTCCGGGGTGCACCGCCTGCTTTCGTGGGAGGCCCGCCCCCGGGGCGATGCTTTAAGGCTTCAAGCTTTCGGATTCCCCTCAAAGCAGTTGGCTGACGAAGCGGGTGCCGTGGGTGAGGTTGTCGGCCACCGGGCAGCGCTGTTCGATCTGCTTGAGCAGGGCCTGCTTGCCGGCCTGGTCCAGGTCGGCGTCGATCTCCACCTTCACCCGCAGCTCGTGGAAGCCGGGACGTGCCTCGGGGTCGCGGCCGAGCAGGCCGGCCGGATCGTAGTCGGCTTCGATCTCGAAGTGCATGCCGCGCAGTTCGATCTTCTGCTGGTGGGCGATGATGCGGCCGATGGTGCCGAAGCAGCCGGCCACGGCGGCCATGATGGCTTCCAACGGGGTCGGGCCAAGGTCCTGGCCGGCTGCATTCTTCGGCTGATCCATGATCAGGCGATGGCTGCCACACTCCACCTCGATGGCCATGCCCGCATTCATCTGGCCACGCGCGCTGATGGTTTTCATTGCCATGCGTTTCGTCCTTTCCGATGCTGAAGGGCCGCCGATGCGCGGCAGCGTTGTGGCGATACTAGTGTCATGCCGCCGGACGAGCCTTGACCTTTGTCAAATACGGTATGGGGTATATGGGTGCGCGTAGCGAAGACCAGCGTGCGTGCCTGTCCGGCCAACGAAGCTGAACGGTCGGTTCCGGCGGGGGTCTACTCGCTTGGCTTGTCAGGAGGACCGTCAGTTGTTCATTTCTCGATTCTGGGTCACCGCGTTTGTTCTGCTGGCCCCCCTCGCGGTAGCCGAGGCCCGCGATTACCGCTACAGCGATGCGCATCTGCACTACGTGGATTTTTTCCAGGAAACCGACGGCATGCACGAGCTGCTCGAAGCGATGGACGCCGGGAATATCGAGCACGTGATGATCAGCGGAATCCCCGTGGCGAAAAAATGGCACGAGAACGAACCCAAGCGTCCACGCTACTACGCGGGTGACGATGCGCCGGTGTACTGGTACAGCGCCACCGACGTGCTGGTCGCGGCGGCCCTGGAGGAGCTCGACGAGCAGCAGCGCACGCGCTTCCATCCGTTTCTCTCCGGTTTCAACCCCAACGACAAGAATGCCGATGCCCATATCCGGCGCATGCTGGAGCTGCATCCCGGCCTCTGGCAGGGGCTGGGCGAGATCTTCACCCGGCATGACGACGTCACCGCGCTGACCGAAGGCGACACGCCGCGAGCCAATAACGAGGCGTTGGCCCGCGTCTATCACCTGGCCGCGGAATTCGACCTGCCGGTCATGCTGCACTCCAACATCACCTCCAAGCGCGAGCGCAATCCGCTGTATCTGGTCGAGCTCGAAGAGCCGCTGCGCAATCACCCACATACCCGCTTCATCTGGGCGCATGCCGGGACCAGCATGGAGCTGCATCGGCATCAGCAGAAGCTGGATTTCCTGCTGCCGACGGTGAGCCGCCTGCTGGATGACTATCCGAACCTGTATATCGATCTCTCCTGGACCATGTTGCGGCCGTATCTGCTGAACAAGGAGGGTGAGCCCGATGCCGACTGGCTGAAGCTGGTCGAGCGCCACCCCACGCGCTTCGTGCTCGGCTCGGATGTGGTCGGGCGATTCGGCAGCCTGGCCGAAGGCATGCAGGCCTTCGCCCCGTTCCTCGACGCACTGCCGGAAGAGGTCGCCCGGCAGGTGGCCCGGGACAACTTTCTCGCCATCCTGCCGCGCAAGCGCCAGGCCGAGGTTCGCTGAGCTGTCATCAGACGGTCACCGCCGCGTCATAGGCTTTCGGTTCCCACAATGCAGGAGCGTGACATGCAGCGGTTTCGTGTGATTTCCCTGGCTGGCCTGATGGCGCTGGCTGGCATGGCGACGGCGGATGTGACGGTCGAAGGGCCCGTGGAGCATGGCCTGTTCGTCAGCCCCCAGCAGGAGCTGCAACCCGGCGAGCGGATTCTCAGCCGCAGCAACCAGCGCATCGAGCCCACCAGCCGCATTCCGGCCCGGCTCGGCACCAAATTCGGCATGCGTTACAGCCTGAGCGGCAAGCGCGAAGGCGATACGCCGCTGACCCTGCTTTACCTGACGCCGGGCGTGGTGACGCCGGATGGTCAGCGCCACGACAAGTTCGAGGTGCTGCAGAAGCTGGTACCGGGCGCGCCGCAGGATGTCATGGCGTTCGAGTTCACCGAGCGTCACGAGATGGTACCCGGCGAGTGGCATTTCATGGTTTTCCAGGGGGACCGCAAGCTGCTCGAGCAGACCTTTCAGGTGCACGCCCCGTAATGGCATTTCGCCGGGCGATGATCAGCCGACCGTTGGTCGGAGAGTGCGGCAAGTAGCGCAGTAAATTGACAGCGGGATTCAAGCAGGCGGGTCTAGCTCCCGATAAACGAAGCAAGTCACGGTCGGTGACGCTGTTTCATTTTCATGGAGAAGGTAGTCCCATGTTCATTCGCACATTCACCATCGGTAAGCGTTCCGCGCTGGGCTTCGGCCTGATCGGCCTGCTCGTCCTGCTCCTCAGCCTGTTCGCGCTGAACCAGATGAGCAACATGCGCAAGGAGAGCAGGGAGGTCGACGAGAACTGGTTGCCCAGCATCATGGCGCTCAGCGACCTCAATCTCACGGTGCTGCGCATACGCGTGCTCACCTTGCGCATGACGCATGCCAGAGACCCGCAAGTGCTGCAGGGCATGGCACAGCGCCTGACGCAGTTGCGAACCGAGGTGGTCGAGCACGATGCCCAGTACGCCAGGCTGCTGACGACTGTGGAGGAGAAGGCGGCATATCAGCGCTTCAAGCAGGCCTTCGAGCAATACCTGCCGCTGCAGCAGCGCACCACCGATCACATGCTTCGCGGTGAGCATGAACAGGCCGTGGCAATCATCAACGGCGCGATCAACCAGCATGCCGATAACGTGACCGCCTCGCTGAGCGAACTTCAGGGCATCAACAATGACGAGGCCGGCCGGGCTGCCGATCGCGCGTCGGCGCAGTACGACACCGCATTTGAAGGTGTCGTGGCGACGCTGGCGCTGGTGGCTGGCATTACCGTCATTCTTGCCTGGGTGTTCACCCGCAGCATCGTCGGCCCGCTGGGGACGGCAGTCACCGTGGCCGAGCGCATCGCCGGCGGCGACCTGACCGGCGATTTCGTCGTTGACGGCAAGGACGAGCCGACGCGCCTGCTGGCGGCGCTCAAGTCCATGCAGGAAAGCCTGCGCAGCACCATCCAGGGGATTTCCGACTCGTCCAACCAGCTGGCCTCCGCCGCCGAAGAACTGAACGCGGTGACCGAGGACTCCACCCGTGGGCTGCACCAGCAGAACCACGAGATCGAGCAGGCTGCAACGGCAGTCAACGAGATGACCGCGGCGGTGGACGAGGTGGCGCGCAATGCCGTGGCGACTTCCGAGGCCTCGCGTGAATCCGATGCCACCGCCCAGCACGGTCGCCAGCAAGTGATTCGCACCGTTGATTCGATCGGTACGCTGGCCGATGACGTGACGAGCACCGCAGCAGAGGTCGAACAACTGGCCGTACAGGTGCGCGACATCAGTAAAGTGCTCGATGTGATTCGCTCGATTGCCGAACAGACCAACCTGCTGGCGCTCAATGCGGCCATCGAGGCGGCCAGGGCAGGGGACGCCGGCCGCGGCTTCGCCGTGGTGGCCGACGAGGTGCGGGCGCTGGCGCACCGTACCCAACAGTCCACCCGGGAAATCGAACAGATGATCGACGGTGTCCATCTGGGGACGGACAAGGCGGTGCAAGCCATGCAGGTCAGCAATGAGCGCGCGCGTACCACCCTGGAGCTCGCCCGCGCTGCCGGAGAGGCGCTGGACGGTATCGCCGTCGCCATCAACCGGATCAGCGAACGCAACCTGGTCATTGCCAGCGCATCCGAGGAGCAGGCCCAGGTTGCCCGCGAAGTCGATCGCAACCTGGTCAATATCCGCGATCTTTCGCTGCAATCCTCCGCCGGGGCGAATCAGACCAGCGCGGCGAGTCAGGAACTGGCCCGCCTGGCCGTCGACCTGAACGCGCTGGTGGCACGCTTCCGCGTCTGACGCGACGGGCCCGGCAGCGTATCGCCATCTGCCGGGCCCGATCCGGGTTCTCGGCGCCTTCGAGACGCGTTGCGCTGTCGCAGGGTGGCGGCAATGCTGGGCATCTTTCGCCGAGGGGCGTACCATCCGGCGTTTTTTAGCGGACGGGCGGCAGCAATGGATAGCCATGCCTGAAAGATGCCGTCCGGCCTATTCAACGCACCGAGATGCGCCCATGTCTGATCTGCCAACCCGACTTTTCCGATTTCTCAACCGCACCAGCCTGGTCCTCCAGATTGTCGTCGGCCTCATTGCCGGCTGCCTCGTCGCGCTGGCCTTCCCGCCGGCGGCGAAATCGCTGAGCCTGCTCGGCGATCTGTTCGTCCAGGCGCTGAAGGCCGTCGCGCCGGTACTGGTCTTCGTGCTGGTTACCGCTTCGCTGGCCAATCACAAGCGCGGCCAGCCGACCCATATTCGGCCGATCATCCTGCTGTACGCGCTGGGTACGCTGAGTGCCGCAGCGGTGGCGGTGGTGGCCAGTTTCCTGTTTCCCACCAGTCTTACGCTGGCCAGCGAGGCGGCCGATATCACCCCGCCTTCGGGAGTGGGGGCAGTATTGCAGACGCTGCTCTTCAGCATCGTGGACAATCCGGTCCGCGCCCTGATCAACGGTAATTTCATCGGCATCCTGGCCTGGGCGATCGGCCTCGGCTTCGCGTTTCGTCACGCCAACGAGACCACCCGCCACCTGATCGCCGATCTGTCCGAGGGCGTGACGCTGATCGTCAAGGTGGTGATCCGCTTCGCCCCGCTGGGTGTGTTCGGCCTGGTGGCGGGCACGCTTGCCGAGTCCGGGTTCGAGGTGTTGCTGGGCTATCTGCAACTGCTGCTGGTGCTGGTCGGCAGCATGCTGTTCATGGCGCTGGTGATGAACCCGTTGATCGTCTACTGGCAGATCCGGCGCAATCCGTACCCGCTGGTGTTCACCTGCCTGCGCGAAAGCGGTATCACCGCCTTCTTCACGCGCAGTTCGGCGGCCAACATTCCGGTGAACATGCAGTTGTGCCAGCGCCTGGGTTTGCACAAGGACACCTACTCGGTCTCGATCCCGCTGGGCGCGACGATCAACATGGGCGGCGCTGCGATCACCATCACCGTGCTGACGCTGGCGGCGGTGCATACGCTCGGCATCCAGGTGGATGTTCCGACCGCGATCCTGCTCAGCCTGCTGGCCGCGCTCTGCGCCTGTGGCGCCTCGGGTGTGGCCGGCGGGTCGCTGCTGCTGATTCCGCTGGCGTGCAGCCTGTTCGGTATCTCCAATGACCTGGCGATGCAGGTGGTGGCGGTGGGCTTCATCATCGGCGTGGTGCAGGATTCCGCGGAAACGGCGCTGAACTCGTCCACCGATGTGCTGTTCACGGCGGCTTCCTGCATCGCCCACGGCGATATCCCCTCGCCCGAAGACGAGGCTGTCTAGAGTCTGTTGCCGTTTCGTCGCGAGCCGCGTTGCTGCGTCAAATGGCGCCAGGCAAGGCGCGGGACGCAGGCAATGGTCGCTCCCTTGCCAAGTCCCGCAACGCCGCATGGCGCCATTTGCCGCGCAACCCGAAGGGCCGGGCCCGTTTTTGCGCGACGCTGCGTTATTCGTCGTTCATTTGGAATGACCAAACTTCTCTCCTCATGCCTTGCTCCGCGCAAAAATGGGCTCGGCACGGCCGCGAACGAAACGGCAACAAACCCTAGGGTCTACCAGCCCGCTGCCGCTTGAACGCAGTGAGCGCGCGGGCAGGCTCGTCGCCCCGCAGGGCGGCGATCAGCGCCTCGAGCTCCTCTTTCATGGCGATTTCCATGCCGGCGAACCGGCCGTTGCCCAGCAATCGCCTGGTGGCCTGCAGCGCTTGCGGTGGCGCCGCGGCCAGTTTCCGTGCGGCCTGCAGGGCCCGCTCCAAGGCCTTGCCATCGGCGACTCGCTCGTTGAGCAGGCCCAGGGATTCCGCCGTCGCGGCGTCGAAGCGCTCCCCCAGAAGCAGCAGTTCAGCGGCGCGCTGGCGTCCCAGCAGGGCTGGCAGCACGAAGGTCGAGCCGAACTCCGGGCAGATTCCCAGCGCCACGAAGGGCAACTGGAAGAACGCGCCCTGTCCGGTATACACCAGGTCGCAGTGCAGCAGCAGGGTACAGCCGATGCCTATCGCATGCCCTTCCACTGCTGCCACCACGGGTTTGTCGTAGGCGCTCAAGCGGTGCATGAAGCGGTAGGCCGGGTGCCCGGCATCGCGGATCGGGTGCTCGACGAAGTCCTCCAGGTCGTTGCCGCTGCAGAACATCCGCGCGCCGCCGGTGATGACCAGCACCCGCACGGAATCCTCCGCCGCGGCCGCGTCCAGCGCCGCTGCCAGGGCCTCGTATAGCCTGCAGTTCAACGAATTCTTTCGCCCCGGATTATCCAGGCTCAGGATCCGTACCCGTCCTTCATCCTCGATGCGAATGCTGGCGTCCGGCTGCATGCCGCCTCCTGTTTGCCGCTCAGATGGGCGTGGCGAACTGCTGGCGCAGGGTTCGCTTGAGCAGTTTGCCCGAGGAGTTCTTTGGCAGCTGCTGCACGAAGTGCACCTGTTTCGGCACCTTGAAGGGGGCCAGGCTGGCGCGGGCGTGGCGAAGCAGTGCCTCCGCGTCCGCGGCGGCGTCCTGTTTCAGGACCACCACCGCGGCGATCGCCTCGATCCATCTCTCGTCGGGGACGCCGATCACCGCCACTTCGGCGACGTGCGGATGACTGTAGAGCGCTTCTTCCACGTCGCGGCTGGCGACCAGCACGCCGCCGGTATTGACGATGTCCTTGATGCGATCGACGATCCAGATGTAGCCCTGTTCGTCGCGATAGCCCAGGTCGCCGGAGTGGAACCAGCCGCCGGCGAAGGCCTCGGCGGTCTCGTCCGGCTTGCCCCAGTAGCCGGTCATCAACTGCGGCGAGCGGTGCACCAGCTCGCCCGGTACGCCTGGTGGGCAGTCTTCGCCCGTCAGCGGATCGATGATCCGCGTTTCCACGTTGATCACGGGCCGCCCGCAGGAGGCCGGGCGTTCCTTGTGCTCCTGGGGGGAGAGCACGGTCGCCAGCGGGGCGATCTCGCTTTGCCCGTAGCAGTTGTAGAGGCCCGACAGCGGTAGCCGCTCGCCCAGTTCCCGGGCGATCGGTTCGGGCATGATGGAGGCGCCGTAGTAGAGCTTCTGCAGATGCTGCAGCTCGGCTTCGACGAAGCGTTCGTGGCGTAGCAGGGCGATCCAGACCGTGGGCGGTGCAAAAAAGCTGTTCAGTCGCTTCTCCTTCAGCAGCCGGAGAATCGCCTCGGGGGCTGGCGTATCCAGCAGGCAGCTATAGGCGCCCGCCAGCAGCGCTGGCATGGTGAACACGTGCATCTGGGCCGAATGGTAGAGCGGCAGCGCCGCCAGGCAGCGGTCGGAGGCCTTGATGTCCAGATGCAGCAGGCAACTGAAATACTCCGCCATCAGCGAGCGATGGGTATGCATCGCACCCTTGGGGTCGGAGGTGGTGCCGGAGGTATAGAGGATCTGCACGACATCGTGTTCGGACACTGCCACCTCCGGTGCCCGGGCGCAGCCGGAACCGCTGGCGATGGCGAGGATGTCGCTTCGGCCCGCGGCCGCGGCGTCGCTGTGCAGGCTGCCGCGAAACGCCAGCTGCCGCGAACCACAGACGCTGTCGACGAGCCCGTTCAGGCTGTCGTCGGCAAACAGCGCGCGGGCCCCCGACTGGTCGAGCACATAGGCCAGCTCGCGTTCGGTCAGCGAGAAGTTGACCGGAACATGAATCAGGCCTGCGCGGGTACAGGCCAGCCAGAGGACCAGGTAGGCGTCGGAATTCTTGCCGTAGGCCGCCACCCGGTCGCCCTTGTCCAGGCCCGCTGCCAGCAGGTGATTGGCCACGCGGTTGGCTGCCTGGTCCAGCGCCTGGTAGCTCCAGCTGCGGTCCTGGTACTCCAGGGCGATTTGCGCCTTGCGTTGCTGGGCGGTGCGCTGCAGGGCATCGCCGATGGTGTTGCGGGTCACCTGGTTGAACGACGGTTGGGCTTGTATGACCGCTCTCATGACACACCTCGAATAATTATTGTTGTTCACGGATGTGGATCGATTCAGCGCCAGGCTCCGGCTCTCAGGCATGCCTGGTTCAACTGGTGCGGATGGCTTGCTCTGTCCGCCGGCGGTGCATCGCTCACTGCGCGAGACGTTCGATAATCAAGGCGATACCCTGGCCGCCGCCGATGCACAGGGTGACCAGCGCCCGCTGCTTGTCGAGGCGTTCCAGTTCGTACAGTGCCTTCAAGGTCAGGATCGAGCCCGTGGCCCCCACCGGGTGGCCGTGGGCGATGGCCCCGCCGTTGACGTTCACCTTGTCCGGATCGAACTCCAGGCTCTGCGCCACTGCCAGGGCCTGCGCGGCAAAGGCTTCGTTGCTTTCGATGAGGTCGATATCGGCCAGCTCCAGGCCCGCATTCTTCAGCGCCCGTTGCACCGCCGGAATCGGTCCCAGGCCCATCAGGTGCGGCTCCACGCCGGCGAAGGCGTAGCTGACGAAGCGCGCCCTGGGCATCAGCCCACGCGCCCGGGCCTCCTGCCGGGAGGTCAGCACCAGCACAGCGGCGCCGTCGTTGAGGCCGGAGGCGTTGCCGGCGGTGACCAGGCCATCCGGCTTGAATGCGGCGCGTAGCTTCTGCAGGCCCTCGAGCGTCGCGTCGGGGCGCACATGCTCGTCCTTGTTGAAGGCCACGCTGTCGCGTCCCTGGCGAACCGGCACGGCGATGATCTGGCTGGCCAGGTGCCCGGCATCGATGGCGCTCGCCGCCTTGCGGTGGCTGTCGCAGGCATACCGGTCCAGCTGTTCGCGGGTGAAGCCGTAGCGGGTGGCGACGTTCTCGGCGGTGATCCCCATGTGGCCGCTGCCGAAGGGATCGCTGAGAATGCCGACGGTCAGGTCCTGGGCCCCCGCATCGCCCAGGCGCTGGCCGAAGCGCAGTTTCGGCAGCAGGTAGGCGCCCTGGCTCATGCTTTCCGCGCCACCGGCCAGGGCGATACGGCTGGCCCCGGCCTGGATCATCTGCGCCGCCGAGATCAGCGACTGTACCGAGGAGCCGCACAGGCGGTTCACGTTCAGCGCCGCGGCGCTGTCGGGCAGGCCGCAGTTTCGTGCGATGTGCCGCGCCAGGTAGGCGTCCTGGGGGCTGGTGGTGATGATGTGGCCGAAGACGGAGTGGTCGATCTCCTCGCCCGCCACCCCGGCGCGCTCGATGGCGGCGCGTCCGGCAAAGGTGCCCAGCTCGGCCGGGCTGTAGCTGGCCAGGCTGCCACCGAAATCGCCGATGGCGGTGCGTGCTCCGGCAACGATCACCACATCCTGCAGTTCGACTGTATCGGGCATCACGGGAACTCCTCTCTTTATTCGCTCAGGCCACGGGGCCCAGCATGTCGCGGGCGATCAGCTCTTTCATGATTTCCGAGGTGCCGGCATAGATGGTCTGGATCCGCGCATCCACATAGAAGCGGGAAATCGGGTATTCCAGTGTGTAGCCGTAGCCTCCGAACAGCTGCAGGCAACGGTCGATGCAGTGGCATTGCATCTCGCTCAGCAGCAGCTTGAGGGTGGCTGCATCGGTGCCGCTCATCGCTGCACGGGCATAGCGCTGCAGGCACTGATTGAAATAGGCGCGACCCATTTCCAGCTGCGCCCGCACTTCGGCGAGGGTAAAGCGGGTGTTCTGGAACTCGGCGATGCGTTTGCCGAAGGCACGGCGTTCCTGTACGTAGTCCAGTGTCAGCTGCAGGGCACCGTCGATGGCGCCCAGGGCCTGGGCCGCGACACCCAGGCGTTCGCGGGGCAGCTCCTGCATCAGGTGGATGAAACCCTTGCCGGCCTCGCCCAGCAGCGCCTCCTCCGGCACCACCAGTTCGTCGAAGAACAGCTCGGCGGTATCGCTGGCATGCTGGCCGATCTTGCGGATCGCCTTGCCGCGGGCGAATCCCGGCAAGGTGGTATCGACCAGGAACAGCGACACGCCGCGGGCTCCGGCCTTCGGGTCGGTCTTGGCGCAGACGATCACCATGTCCGCCAGCAGGCCGTTGGTGATGAACACCTTGGCACCGTCGAGCTTCCAGCCACCGGCGACCTTCTGCGCCGTGGTGCGCATGGCGGCCAGGTCGCTGCCCGCGCCGGGCTCGGTCATGGCGATGGCGCCCAGCACCTCGCCGCTGGCCATGCGCGGCAGCCAGTACCGCTGCTGCTGCTCGCTACCCAGGTGCAGGATGTAGGGCATCACGATATTGGCGTGGATGTTGTAGCCGCTGGCCAGGCCGCCAAAGCCCTGGCGGGAAATCTCCTCGCAGATCATCAGGCAGATTTCGACCCCGGCCCCGGAGCCGCCCAGCGCTTCCGGCAGATCGACGCCGAGCAGCCCGGCTTCGCCCAGGCGATGCCAGAGTTCGCGCGGCACCTGGTGTGCCGCTTCCCAGCTTTCGTAGTCGGGCGCCACTTCCTCTTGCAGGATGCGCCGCACCATTTGCTGAAACAGTGCCTGATCGTCGTCGCCCACCGCACTGTCGGCGACGGGCTGTTCCTGTACGTTCATGCTGAGCCCTTCGGGTTGTTGTTCTTGTATTGGGGCCGCCGGCCGGCTGACCACGGGATTATTAATAGAACCTTGGTTCGCCTCTTGGAATGACCTCTTCGGTCGTTTTGATTGATCGAATAGGCCATTGGGTGCAGGCTGGTGGCCATCGGCGCAGGAACAGGAGTACCGCATGATCACCAGGGAACCGCCCGAGTCCTCGAAGGCCCACATCGCCAACCACTACGTGCGCGCCAGCATCGGCGGGGCTCTGCGCCAGGGGGCGGACCCGCTGCAGCTGCTGTCAGCGGCCGGGATCGCGCCGGACTGGATCGATCGCCCCGAGCAACTGATCACCGAGCAGCAGCTCAGTGCGTTGATCAAGGCGGTCTGGCGCTTCACCCGCGACGAGTTCATGGGCCTGGCGCCGAGGGCCTGTAAACGCGGGGTGTTCTCATTGATGGCGGAATTGGCCCAGGGGGCCAGTACCCTCGGTGGCATGCTGCAGCAGAGCGCACGCTTCTACACGGCGGTTTCGGATGATCTGGAGATCGGGCTGGAAATGGATTCGTCGCAGTCGCCGCTGGTGTTCTACCGCCTGCATCTGCATCACCATGGCGAGGACCCGGAGCATTTCCTGCAGGAGTTCATCCTGCTGATGTGGCAGCGCTTCGCCGGCTGGCTGGTCGGGCAGCAGATCCCGGTCGCCAGTACCTGCTTCGGCTATCCGGTCGTCGAGCACGCGCGTGAATACCGGGTGATGTTCCTCGGCGAGCTGCTCCACGACCAGCCCCGCTGTGGCTTCTATCTGCACCCGCGCTTTTTGCAGCTGCCGATCATCCGCAACGCCATGGAGCTGCAGGTGTTCCTGCAGGACTGTCCAGCGGTGATCCTGCGCCGGCCTGTACGCGACAACAGCCTGCAGGCCCGGGTCAGGGTGCTGCTGCAGCGCTACGATCTCGAGCAGATGCCGGACCTGGAGGCGATCAGCCGACAGTTGCTGATGGCGCCGCGTACCCTGCGCCGCTGGCTGCAGGAGGAAGGCACTTCGATCCGGCAGATCAAGGAAGCCCTGCGCCGCGATTTCGCACTGAGGCTGCTGGGCAACGAGCACCTGAGCGTGCAGGAGGTAGCCGAGCAGAGCGGCTTTGCCGAGGTCGCGGCGTTCTGCCGTGCCTTCAAGCGCTGGACCGGCCAGCCGCCAGCCCAGTGGCGCAAGGGCTGTCAATGACTCTGAACGAGAGGCGGGCGATTCCGGCTTGCGGTCGCTACCCGCACAAACAAAAACGCCCCGAACCAGTCGGGGCGTTTTGCTCGGAGCGAAGGACTCAGCCTTTCCAGCGCTTGAGCACCAGGGTGGCGTTGGTGCCGCCGAAGCCGAAGCTGTTGCTCATCACGGTGTCGATCTGCGCGTTCTCGCGGGTTTCACGCAGAATCGGCATGTCGGTGACTTCCGGGTCCAGCTCTTCGATGTTGGCCGAGCCGGCGATGAAGTTGCCTTCCATCATCAGCATGCAGTAGATCGCCTCGTGAACGCCGGCGGCGCCCAGCGAGTGACCGGACAGGCTCTTGGTCGAGCTGATGGTCGGGACCTTGTCGCCGAACATGTTGCGCACGGCCTTGATCTCGGCGACATCGCCCACCGGGGTGGAGGTGCCGTGGGTGTTCAGGTAGTCGATCGGGCCTTCGACGGTGGACATCGCCTGCTGCATGCAGCGCAGCGCGCCTTCACCGCTCGGGGCGACCATGTCGTAGCCGTCGGACGTCGCACCGTAGCCGACGATTTCCGCGTAGATCCTGGCGCCGCGCTTGAGTGCGTGCTCCAGCTCTTCGACCACCACCATGCCGCCGCCGCCGGCGATGACGAAGCCATCACGCTTGGCGTCATAGGCGCGCGAGGCCTTCTCCGGCGTCTCGTTGTACTGGCTGGAGAGGGCGCCCATGGCATCGAACAGGCAGCTCTGGCTCCAATGCTCCTCTTCGCCGCCGCCGGCGAAGACCACATCCTGCTTGCCCATCTGGATCTGCTCCATGGCATGGCCGATGCAATGAGCGCTGGTGGCGCAGGCCGAGGCGATGGAGTAGTTCAGGCCCTTGATGCGGAACGGCGTGGCCAGGCAGGCCGATACGGTGCTGCTCATGGTGCGCGGCACGCGGTATGGGCCGATGCGCTTGACGCCCTTGTCGCGCAGGATGTCGATGGCTTCCATCTGGTTGATGGTGGACGCACCGCCCGAGCCGGCGACCAGGCCGAAGCGCGGGTTGGAGATTTCGTCGGCGCTGAAGCCGGCATCCTTGACCGCTTGTTCCATGGCCAGATAGGCATAGGCCGCAGCGTCGCCCATGAAGCGCAGGACCTTGCGGTCGATGAGTTCTTCGAGGTTCAGGTTGACGGAACCGGAGACCTGGCTGCGCAGACCCATGTCCGCGTAGGCCTGGTTGAAGCGGATACCGGGGCGACCGGCGCGCAGGTTTCCGGAGACGGTCTCTTTGTCATTGCCCAGGCAGGAAACGATACCCAGGCCGGTGATCACGACGCGACGCATGCGGATGTCCTTCAAAAGCTGTCGGTAGAGGAGAACAGGCCGACGCGCAAGCCTTCGGCACTGTAGATCTCGCGGCCATCAACGCTGACGGTGCCGTCGGCGATGCCGAGGATCAGCGAGCGGTTGATGGTGCGCTTGATGTGGATGTTGTAAGTGACTTTCTTGGCGGTCGGCAGGACCTGACCGAAGAATTTCACTTCGCCCGAACCGAGGGCGCGGCCGCGGCCGGGGTTGCCCTGCCAGCCCAGGTAGAAGCCAACCAGCTGCCACATGGCATCGAGGCCCAGGCAGCCGGGCATGACCGGGTCGCCTTCGAAATGGCAGGCAAAGAACCAGAGATCGGGGTTGATATCCAGCTCGGCGACCAGCTCGCCCTTGCCATACTTGCCGCCCACTTCGCTGATATGAACGATGCGGTCGACCATCAGCATGTTCGGTGCGGGCAGTTGCGCATTACCGGGACCGAAGAGCTCGCCGCGGCTGCAACGAAGCAGGTCTTCCCGAGTAAAGGCGTGTTGTTTGGTCATGCGTATTCCTCAATGGGCCCTTGTGGGGGCTTTGCTGCTTACATACCGGGCCCAGAATTCGAGGCCTGATCATCAAGACTAGTCATAGACTGCCGCGTTGTGGCTAAAGTCACAGCCTGCAACAGCGACGCCATTCACCCGTACCTGCGGCTGAAGGACGCAAAGACAGAAACGGGCAGCTACTTTAACACTCCTGGCACCCTAACGAGGACCTTGCGACAGCATGTCCTGTATAGACAAACGTTGCACGCGGGGTTTCACACCCCGGCCGATCGCCGGTGCCAAGGCGGCTGCGCGCCTCTGCGTGGGGGCTCGGCGAGCTTGTAACCGGATGCTTTTCACCGCTTCGGGCTTTGCGCTGGCCGCCCTCGATGCGCTACGTATAATGCCCGGCACTGCCACGTTGGATGGCCCATAACGGAAACCACATGACACAACAGCAAACCATCGCGGTGCTCGGCGGCGGCAGTTTCGGCACCGCGATAGCCAATCTGCTGGCCGAGAACGGCCATTCTGTCCTGCTCTGGATGCGCGATGCGGAGCAGGCCGAAAGCATCCGCGTCCAGCGCCAGAACCCGCGGTATCTGAAAGGGGTCACGATCCTGCCGCAGGTGCAGGCGACCACCGACCTGCCGCAGACCCTGGCCGCTTGCGAGCTGATCTTCGTCGCGTTGCCCTCCAGTGCACTGCGCCAGGCGTTGCAGCCGTTCTCCGCGCAATTGGCCGGCAAGCTGCTGATCAGCACCACCAAGGGCATCGAGGCCGAAGGCTTCATGCTGATGAGCCAGATTCTCGAGGAGATCGCGCCACAGGCGCGTATCGGCGTGCTGTCGGGCCCCAACCTGGCGCGCGAGGTCGCCGAGCACGCCCTGACCGCCACCGTCGTCGCCAGCCACGACGAGGCGCTGTGTCGCCGCGTGCAGGAGGTCCTGCACGGCCGTACTTTCCGCGTCTATGCCAGTGCCGACCGCTTCGGCGTCGAGCTCGGCGGGGCGCTGAAGAACGTCTATGCGATCATGGCCGGCATGGCGGCGGCGCTGGGCATGGGCGAAAACACCCGCAGCATGCTGATCACCCGCGCACTGGCGGAAATGACCCGCTTCGCGGTGAAGCTGGGCGCCAATCCCATGACCTTTCTCGGCCTGGCCGGGGTCGGCGACCTGATCGTGACCTGTACCTCGTCCAAGAGTCGCAACTTCCAGGTGGGCCATGCCCTCGGCGAGGGGCTGAGCCTGGACGAGGCGGTTTCCCGGCTCGGCGAGGTGGCGGAAGGCGTCAATACCATCAAGGTGCTCAAGCGCAAGGCGGAGGAACTGCAGGTCTACATGCCGCTGGTCGCCGGCCTGCATGCCGTCCTGTTCGAGGGGCGTACGCTCGATCAGGTCATCGAATTGCTGATGCGTGGCGAACCCAAGACCGACGTGGACTTCATTTCCACCGACGGTTTCTGAACCACGTGCCTACCGGAGACAATCCATGAGTCAATCCAATCGCAGTACGGAACGCGAATCGTTGATCCTGCGGGCCGTCTGGATGCTGATCTTCTTCTTCGTCTGGCAGGTCGCGGAGCTGGTGCTGCTGGTCGTCGTGGTACTGCAGCTGATCCTGCGCCTGCTCAAGGGGCAGGCGGACGCCAGCCTGCAGGCTTTCGGTGACAGTCTCAGCCAGTACATCGCGCAAATCGGCCGCTTCGCCACCTTCAATACCGAACGCAAGCCCTGGCCGCTGTCCGATTGGCCGGTGCCGCGTCCGGCCGATGTCGAGCTGGCGCCGACGGTGCCGCCGCAACCGCCGGTCGAGCCGAACGAAGAGCAGGCGCCATGAGGCTCTGGCTGCTGCGCCATGGCGAGGCCGAGCCGCGGGCTCGCACCGATGCCGAGCGCAATCTGACCGAGCGCGGCCGCCGCGACGTGCGGGAGAATGCCGCACATCTGCGCGGCCGCGCACTGCAGGCGATTCTGGTGAGCCCCTACCAGCGGGCGCAGCAGACCGCCGACGAGGTGCGACGGACGCTGGGCTTCGAGGGAGCCTGCGAAACCGTGCCGTGGCTGACGCCGGAGTCCGACCTGAACGAGGCGTTGCGCCAGCTCGATCGGCGCGGCGAGGGCGAGCTGCTGCTGGTCACGCATCAGCCGCTGGTCGGCAGCCTCGGCGGCTGGCTGGTCCATGGTCATTCCGACGCGTCATTGCCGATGGCGACGGCGTCCCTGGCCGAACTCGAGGGCGAGGCGATTGCCGGGGGGTTGATGCGGCTGGTGTCGTTGCGTCACGTTCGTTAGGGTAGGCAGGCTCCGGCCCGCATCGTTCAGCTGGCCGGCCGAGCCTGACATCCAATAACAACGACATCCGCATGGAGTACGCGCCTTGAGCATCTGGTACCGCCAACCCGACCTGGAAGAGCTGCACAGCACCCGCAGGAACACCATCAGTGAACTGCTGGATATCCGTTTCGAATCCTTCGATGGCGAGTCCATCACGGCGAGCATGCCGGTCGATGCGCGCACCCACCAGCCCTATGGGCTGCTACATGGCGGCGCCTCGGTGGTGCTGGCCGAAACCCTCGGCTCCATGGCCAGCTACCACTGCATCGATACCAGCAAGTTCTACTGCGTGGGCCTGGAGGTGAACGCCAACCACCTGCGCGGCCTGCGCAGCGGACGGGTGACCGGGGTCTGCCGGCCGGTGCACCTGGGCCGCTCGACGCACGTCTGGGATATCCGCCTCAGCGGCGAGGACGGCAAGCCGAGCTGCATCTCGCGCCTGACCGTGGCGATCGTGCCGCTGGACAGGAACGCTCCGGCAGGCTGATTCGACGCGCAGGCCGCCGTTGCGGCCTGCTGATTGGCCTGAATGCCATCCATTCGGCGGGGCTATGGCGATTGCCGCCCGCCGAAGGCTGCCAGACAATGGCGGTCCGTCTGTTTCGGGCACTGGCCTCATGTCGCAACGCATCTTCTTCGCCCACGCCAACGGCTTTCCTTCGGCGACCTATAGCAAGCTGTTCGCCGCCCTCGCGCCGGAGTACCGGGTCACGCACATGGATCGGCACGGGCACGATCCGCGTTTTCCGGTGGACGACAACTGGAACAATCTGCTGGACGAGCTGTTCGAGCAGCTCGTGCGCCTGGGCGAGCCGGTCTGGGGCGTCGGCCATTCCTTCGGCGGCATGCTGCATTACCGCGCCGCGCTGCTGCGCCCGGAGCTGTACCACGGCGTGGTGATGCTCGACTCGCCACTGCCGACCTGGTTCGACCAGACCATCATCTGGGCCGCCAAGCGCCTGGGCTTCATCGACCGGCTGACACCGGCCGGGCGCACGCTGGGCCGGCGCGAGCAGTTCGGCAGCGCCGAGGAAGCGCGGGCGTACTTCGCCGGCAAGCCCTTGTTCCGCCGCTTCGATCCCGACTGCCTCGAGGCCTACATCGAACATGGCCTCGAGCCGGCCGGGCAGGGTATGCGCTTGCGCTTCGATCCGCAGACCGAGATCCGCATCTACCGCAGCGTGCCGCATGTGACACCCGGCTGGCCGCCCGCGCTGAAGATCCCGCTGGCCATGGTGCGCGGCCGCGACAGCCGCGTGGTGCTGCCGCACCATGGCTACCTGTTGCGGCTGATGGCGCGCGGTGAGGCGCACAGCCTGCCGGGCGGGCACATGTTCCCGCTGGAGCGCCCGCAGGACACCGCCGCCCTGCTCAGGCGGCTGTTCGACCGCTGGCGTCATCGCGAAAAAGTACAGGGGGCCGCATGAGCGTGCCGTTCGAGGAAGTCCGCCTGAGCCTGCCGCACATCGAGGTGGCCGCCCATCTCTATGGGCCCGAGGACGGCAGGCCGGTCATCGCCCTGCATGGCTGGCTGGACAATGCCGCCACCTTCAGCCGGCTGGCGCCGCATCTGCCGGGGGTGCGCATCGTCGCCCTGGACCTGCCCGGACACGGCCATTCCGAGCACCGCCCGATCGGGGCGGGCTACAACATCTGGGACTATGTGCACGACGTGCTGCAGGTCGCCGAACAGTTCGGTTGGCAACGCTTTTCCCTGCTGGGGCACTCCATGGGGGCGATCGTCTCGGTGCTGCTCGCCGGTGCGCTGCCCGAGCGCGTCGAGCGCCTGGCGCTGATCGACGGCGTAATCCCCTATACCGGCGAGGCGGACGGCGCTCCGCAGAAGCTGGGGGCGGCATTGAAGGCGCTGCTGGCGGTCGATGGCAAGCGCAAGCCGGTCTACGCCCGCTTCGAGCAGGCGGTCAAGGCACGCATGAAAGGCGTGGGCGCGGTCAGCCAGGAAGCGGCCGAACGGCTTGCGCAGCGCGGGCTGATGCCCGTGCCGGGCGGCTACACCTGGCGCACCGATGCGCGGCTGATGCTGCCCTCGCCGCTGCGCCTGACCCGCGCCCATGCCCTGGCGTTCGTCGGCCAGGTGGCCTGTCCGACCCGCCTGGTGCTGGCCGAGCAGGGCCTGATGACCCAGCCGGACATGCTGGCGTTCACCGAGAGCCTGCCCTTTGCGGTGCACCGACTGCCCGGCGGGCATCATCTGCACCTGGACGACGAGGCCGGGGCGCAAGCGGTTGCGGCGGTGTTCGAGGCTTTCCTGCGCGGCTGAGGGGTTCTGGGCCGCTGCAAGAATCTGTCGTAAAGCCTTGCTTGACTTGCTTTTGCCAACTGGCGAGGCTGGGAGCCATCGTCCCGATCGAGGCACCGCAATGATCGATTTCTACCGCGCCGCGACGCCCTGCGGGCGATCGTCGATGCCGACCCGTTGAGGAGTTTTATGCGAGGAGCATGGATAGCCGGGCTGGCGCTGATCGGCAGTGCCGCCTGGGCGGCGGATGTGCCCGGCAGCGCTGACCTGGAGGTACTGCCCCGATTCGCCCAGGCGCAGATCATCGACTACCGGCAGTTGCCGGTGCAGGAGCGTGTGTACCCGCAGGATTCGATTCGTCGCATCAGCGGTAACCTGCGCATGGCCGCGCAGGTCGTGGCGTCCGGGAACCTGACCGCCATCACCTACCAGCTGCCCGCCGTACACAGCGGTATCGAGGCGTTCAGCCAGGCCCGTGGCGAGCTTCTGCGGCAGGATGCGGAGCTGCTGTTCTGGTGCGAAGGCCGCGAATGCGGCTCCAGCAGCCTGTGGGCCAACTCGATCTTCGGCAAATCCATGCTCTACGGCCCGGAAGGCCAGCAGGCCTATCTGCTGGCGCGGTTGCCCGATGCGGCCGACAGCCTGGTGGCGCTCTATGGCATAACCCGCGGCAATGGGCGGCCATACCTGCACGTCGAACAGTTGCAGCCGGACCGGCCGCTGGCCGATGTCCTGCCGAACGCGGCCACGCTCTTGCGCCAGTTGCGCAGCACCGGCGAGTTGCGTCTGCCGCGCCTGGCTGACGAACCGACGGCCGACTGGGGGCAGTTGCTGGCCGACGTTCTCAGGCTGGACAGCACCATGCGGATCAGCCTCGCCGGACGCGGTGCGGTCGCCTGGCGCGAGGCGCTGATCGCCGAACGGATTCGCGCCGGGAGGCTGGAGGTGGATGATTCGCCGGCGCCGGGGCTGCTTGTCCGGCTCTTGCGCTGAGCCATGGGTGCGGCTGCAATAGCCGCTTTGGCTGGCGTGCTTTCGCGAGGCGCGCCGGCTTTTCTCGATAGAGTGCTTGTGCATGCTCAACAATGATCGGCTGCTGGTGCAGATACTGCTTCTGGCCCTGCTGGGGGCCTGCCTCTGGGTATTGGCGCCATTCGCCTCGGCGCTGTTCTGGGCGGCCGTGCTGGCGTTCGCCAGCTGGCCGGTGATGCGCGTGCTGACACGCTGGTTGAATGGCAATGCGACGCTGGCGGCCGGAGTGCTGACCTTCGGCTGGATGGTGCTGGTGGCGGTGCCGCTGGTCTGGTTGGGGCTCAACATCGCCGACCATATCCGCGAAGCCAACGCCTTGCTGCACAATTTCCAGGTCGATGGGCTACCGCCGCCGCCACACTGGCTGGGCGATCTGCCGTTGGTCGGCGACCGCCTGGTGGTGTTCTGGGAGGCGGTGGACGAGCAGGGCACCGCATTGATCGCCAGCATTCGCCCCTATGTCGGCCAGGTCGCCAACTGGCTGCTGGTGCGCAGCGCGCGGATCGGCGGCGGCATGCTCGAACTGGCGCTGAGCCTGGTGCTGGTGTTCTTCTTCTATCGTGACGGCCCGCAGCTGGCGGCCTTCGTGCATAGCCTGCTGCACCGTCTGATCGGCAACCGCGCCGATCACTACCTGGAACTGGTCGCCGGCACGGTACAACGGGTGGTCAATGGCGTGATCGGTACGGCCGCAGCGCAGGCAGTGCTGGCCTATATCGGTTTTCTCATCGCCGGCATTCCCGGCGCACTGGTGCTCGGGCTGCTGACCTTTGCCTGTAGCTTCGTCATGGTGCCGCCGCTGGTGTGGGGGCCGGCGGTCGCCTGGCTGGCCTGGCAGGGCGACTACGGCATGGCGATCTTTCTCGGCATCTGGGGCATGTTCGTCATCAGCGGCGTGGATAACGTGCTCAAGCCCTACCTGATCAGCCGTGGCGGCAACCTGCCGTTGGTGGTGGTGCTGCTGGGGGTGTTCGGCGGCATCCTCGCCTTCGGCTTCATGGGCCTGTTCCTTGGTCCGACCCTGCTTGCCGTGGCCTACAGCCTGCTGGGCGACTGGCTGATCAAGGAGGTGCCGGACGCGGCCCACAAGGACGCGCTGCCTGCGGGCGAGGTGCGCGAAGGCGTCAAGCCTTAGGGCGGTGGGCAGATCCGTGGGGCGGCGCTGAAGTGGGTAGGGTGGATGTCGCTTTATTACATCCACCGTGACGCGGTTTGGTGGATCAATGAAGCGCGATCCACCCTACAGCTCCTCTTCGTAGCGCACCAGGGCGTCGCGGGCGACGATACGGCCAAGGGCGATCAGCTCCGGCGCCTTGTAGAACTCGTAGAAGCGGCAGGCCCGCTTGGGGATGTTGACCAGCACGTTCGGCGGGTAGCCGGCGATCTTGTACTGGGCCAGCGATGACTGCATGACGTCGAAGCTCTGGTTGATCAGTTCCAGCAGCGATGCCGGACCGGTGACGTCGATGACCGTCGAGCCCTCCGCCGATTTCGGTGCGCTCTGGCTGGTGGGCGCCGTGGGTGGCTGGTCGCCGCGCATCAGCTCGCCGGCGCGGATGTCGCTGATCTGCTCGTCCAGCTCGATGCCGTCCTTGCGCCAGAAGGGGATGTGCGCGCTGATCGAACTCATCATCGCGTCGAAACGCCCGGGCCGTTCGATTTCCGGCAGCGGGTACTGCTTGTGGTTGTTGGCGTTGAGGTTGACGGCGATGATCAGGTCGCAGTGCGCCGACACCACCGGCACGATCGGCAGCGGATTGAGCAGGCCGCCGTCGACCAGCATGCGGTTGCCCTGCATGACCGGTGTGAACAGGCTCGGTATGGCTGCCGAAGCGCGCATGGCCAGCTCCAGGCTGCCTTCCTGGAACCAGATTTCCTGCTGGTTGGTGAGGTCCGTGGCGACTGCGGTGAAGGGAATCGGCAGGTCCTCGATATTGATCTTGCCGACCATGTCGCGGATGCGCCCGAAGACCTTTTCGCCGCGGATGGCGCCCAGGCTGAAGCTGGGATCGACCAGGCGCAGCAGGTCCAGGTAGTCGAGGTTCTCGATCCAGGTGCGGTATTCGTCGAGCTTGCCGGCTGCGTAGATGCCGCCGACCACCGCGCCCATGGAGCACCCGGCGATGCAGGCGATCTCGTAGCCGCGCGCTTCCAGCTCCTCGATCACCCCGATGTGCGCATACCCCCGCGCACCGCCGGAGCCCAGTACCAGTGCAACTTTCTTGCTCATGCGGTTCCCCTTGTCGCTCCGCGCTAGCTTCACGCCTGCTCGGGCAGCCTGCAAGCGGATGATGAAGACCTGATGACCCGGATGCCCACCACTGCGCTCGAACTCTGCCATCGCGGGGCCGCGGCATGCGCCGCCTTTGCTACAATCGCGGCCCGTTTGACGTGCCACGAGAGAGCCCCGATGAGCGAACCGATCCGTCTCACCCAGTACAGCCACGGCGCCGGTTGCGGCTGCAAGATCTCGCCCAGGGTGCTGGACGTGATTCTTGCCGGCAGCGGTGCGCAGAATCTCGACCCGCGCCTGTGGGTCGGCAACGCCTCGCGCGACGACGCGGCGGTGTATGGCATCGACGAGGAGCGCGGCGTGGTTTCGACTACCGACTTCTTCATGCCCATCGTCGACGATCCCTTCGATTTCGGCCGCATCGCCGCGACCAATGCCATCAGCGACATCTACGCCATGGGCGGCGATCCGCTGATGGCCATCGCCATTCTCGGCTGGCCGGTCAACGTGCTGCCGGCGGAAGTGGCCCGCGAGGTCATCGCTGGCGGCCGGGCGGTGTGCGAGGCCGCCGGCATCCCGCTCGCCGGCGGCCACTCGATCGACGCACCGGAACCGATCTTCGGCCTCGCCGTCACCGGCCTGGTGAACAAGCGCCAGATGAAGCGCAACGACACCGCGACCGCCGGCTGCAAGCTGTACCTGACCAAGCCGCTGGGCATCGGCATCCTCACCACCGCCGAGAAGAAGGCCTGCCTGCGGGCCGAGGACGTCGGGCTGGCACGCGACTGGATGTGCACGCTGAACACCGCCGGCAGCCACTTCGGCAAGCTCGAGGGCGTGCACGCGATGACCGATGTCACCGGTTTCGGCCTGCTCGGCCATCTGGTGGAAATGGCCGATGGCAGCGGCCTGACCGCCGAGATCGACTACGCGCGCGTGCCGCGCCTGCCGGGCGTGGAGTACTACCTCGGCTTGGGTTGCGTGCCCGGTGGCACCCAGCGCAACTTCGACAGCTACGGCGAACGCATCGCCGCGCTCGACGACGCCCACAAGCAACTGCTGTGCGACCCGCAGACCAGCGGCGGCCTGCTGGTGGCCGTGGCACCGGACGGCGAGGGGGAATTCCTCGCCGCCTGCGCCGAACTCGACCTGCAGCTCGAGCCCATCGGCCGGCTGGTCGACGCGCGCACCCATGCGGTCGAGGTGCGTTGATGCGCGCTGATACCGACGATTTTCGCGCACTGTTCCTCAACGACGTGCCGATGATGGATGCCCGCGCGCCGGCGGAGTTCGCCAAGGGCGCCTTCCCCGGCGTGGTCAACCTGCCGCTGATGGACGACAGCGAGCGGCAGAAGGTCGGCACCTGCTACAAGCAGCATGGCCAGAAAGCCGCTCTCGACCTGGGCCACCGGCTGGTCTCCGGCCAGGTCAAGGCTGAGCGGATGCAGGCCTGGGCCGATTTCGCCCGCGCCCATCCGGAGGGCTACCTGTATTGCTTCCGCGGCGGATTGCGCTCGCAGATCGTCCAGCAGTGGCTGCGGGACGAAGCGGGCATCGACTATCCGCGGGTCACCGGCGGCTACAAGGCCATGCGCCATTTCCTGCTGGAAACCCTCGAGCAGGCGGTGCAGCAATGCGATTTCGTCCTGGTCGGCGGCATGACCGGCACCGGCAAGACCGAGGTGCTGGCGCGGCTCGACAACAGCCTGGACCTGGAAGGGCTGGCCAACCACCGCGGCTCCAGCTTCGGCAAGCGCGCCACGCCGCAGCCGGCGCAGATCGATTTCGAGAACGCCCTGGCGATTCGCCTGTTGAAGATGCGCGCTGCCGGTATCGAGCAGTTCGCCGTCGAGGACGAGGCGCGCCTGGTCGGACGCTGCTCGATTCCGCTGCCGCTGTTTCACGGCATGCAGCAATTCCCATTGGTCTGGCTCGAAGACAGCCTGGAGGGCCGGATCGAGCGGATTCTCAAGGACTACGTGATCGACCTCTGCGCCGAGTTCATCGCCGAGCAGGGTGAGACCGGTTTCGCAGCTTTCGCCGAGCGTCTGCAGCAAAGTCTGGTCAATATCTACAAGCGCTTGGGCGGCGAGCGCTACCAGCGGCTGGCGCTGATCATGGATCAGGCCCTGGCCGAACAGGCGCGTAGCGGCGCGGTGGATCTGCATCGCGGCTGGATCGAAGGGCTGCTGAGCGAATACTACGATCCGATGTACGCCTACCAGCGCGAAAGCAAGGCGGAGCGCATCGAGTTCGCCGGCGAGCAGCAGGCGGTCATCGAGTATCTGCAGCACCGCCACGCGAGAACCGAATACCTGAACAGGAACTGAGGGACGATGCGATGAAGACCTGGCTATCCTTGCCCTTGCTGGTGCTGCTGCTGGCCGGCTGTGCCGGCAAGACCGCTTACCGTGACAGCTGCGCCGCAGAACTGGATGCGGCGTGGAAGGAGCAGAGCCTGGCGGAAGCCGAAGGCTTCGCCGGTACCGTGAGCTATTCCAAGGCACTGGCCCTGCTCACTGGTGCCAAGACCCAGCAGCAGTTCGAGGCATTCCAGGGCTGTACGCAGAAGGCGCAGAAAGCGCGTTTCTATCTTCGCGAGTCGCGCGCTGGGCGCTAGAAGTCGCAGTTGTTAGGCATGGTGCTTTGAGCCTCTGGCAGGCCTTCGGCCTGCGATCGCCGCGAGGTCGCGCCTCCCACAGGGGTTATGCGGTGCCTGCTGTTTGGGTGGGAGGTCCGACCCCGGGGCGAGGCTTTTGAGCCTCTGGCAGGCCTTCGGCCTGCGATCGCCGCGAGGTCGCGCCTCCCACAGGGGTTATGCGGTGCCTGCTGTTTGGGTGGGAGGCCCGACCCGGGGCGAGGCTTTTGAGCTTCTGGCAGGCCCTCGGCCTGCGATCGCCGCGAGGTCGCGCCTCCCACAGGGTTTATGCGGTGCCTGCTGTTTGGGTGGGAGGCCCGACCCCGGGGCGAGGCTTTTGAGCTTCTGGCAGGCCTGCGGCCTGCGATCGCCGCGAGGTCGCGCCTCCCACAGGGGTTGTGCGGTATCTGCTGCTTGGGTGGGAGGCCCGACCCCGGGGCGAGGCTTTTGAGCTTCTGGCAGGCCTTCGGCCTGCGATCGCCGCGAGGTCGCGCCTCCCACAGGGTTTTATGTGGTGCCTGCTGTTTGGGTGGGAGGCCCGACCCCGGGGCGAGGCTTTCAAGCTTGAAGCCTTGGGCTCTTACAGCGGCCAGCCGGCCCGTCGGCGCATCCACTTCTCCAGTTCGACCACCACCAGCAACGCGGCGCCGGCCAGCAGGCACAGGCCCCAGGCTGCCAGGTCCAGCGTTTCGGTCGCGAACAGCCGCTGCAGTGGCTCCCAGTGCGTGAAGGCCAGCTGCAGCGCCACCAGTAATACCACCATGCCCCAGACCATCGGGTTGTCCCGCAGGCCGAAGCGCGCCGCTGCGTTGATTTGCCGGCTGCTGAACAGATAGGCGATTTCGCAGGCCACCAGCGCGTTCACCGCCAGTGTGCGGCTGGCCTCCAGGCTCCAGCCCAGCTGCTGGGCGTAGATGAAGACGCCCATGCAGGCCGCGGTCATCAGCACGGCCACCAGCACCACCCGCCACAGCAGCTGCACGCTCAGCAGCGGGGCGCGCGGGTCACGCGGCGGCCTCCGCATCAGGTCCGCCTCGCCCGGCTCGAAGGCAAGGGCCAGCGCCAGGGTGACCGCGGTGATCATGTTCACCCAGAGGATCTGCAGCGGGGTGATCGGCAGGGTCAGGCCGAGGGCGATGGCCACCAGCAGGACCAGGGCTTCGCCGCCGTTGGTGGGCAGGATGAACAGGATCGACTTTTTCAGGTTGTCGTAGACCGTGCGACCTTCCTCCACCGCGTGGGCGATGGTGGCGAAGTTGTCGTCGGCCAGTACCATCTGCGCCGCTTCCTTGGCCACCTCGGTGCCCTTGATGCCCATCGCCACGCCGATGTCGGCGCGCTTGAGCGCGGGCGCGTCGTTGACGCCATCGCCGGTCATGGCCACGCGTGCGCCGCAGGCCTGCAGGCGCTCCACCAGGCGCAGCTTGTGCGCCGGGCTGGTACGGGCGAACACCGTGGTCTCGGCCAGGCGCGCATCGAGCTGCGCATCGCTGAGATGATCCAGTTCGGCCCCGCTGAGCGGTGCCTGGCTTCCCAGGCCGAGCCGCGCCGCGATCGCCGCGGCAGTGGCGGCGTGGTCGCCGGTGATCATCTTCACCGCGATGCCGGCCTGATGGCACTCGGCGATCGCGTCGATGGCTTCCTCGCGCGGCGGGTCGAGCATGCCGACCAGGCCCAGCAGCACGAAATCGCCTTCGAGGTCTTCGTAGTTCAGTTCGTGCCGTGGCACGCCGAGGGGGCGCATCGCCAGCCCGAGCATGCGCAGCCCCTGGCTGGCGCCATCGGCCAGGACCTTGTGCCAATAGGCCGGGACCAGCGGCTCGGCACAGCCGGCGACCAGCTGGCGGTTGCACACTTCCAGCAGCCGCTCCGGGGCGCCGACCAGATAGATGAGCCCGTGGCCGGCGTGGTCGTGGTGCAGGCTGGCCATGCAGCGGCGTTCGGAACTGAACGGGATGCCGTCGACGCGTGGGACATGCGCGTGTTCATGCTCGGCCTGCAGGCCGAGCTTGCCGGCAAGGGTGAGCAGGGCGGCTTCGGTCGGGTCGCCGGTGATGCTCCAGTCGTCGCCGTCGCTCAGCAGGCTGGCGCTGTTGCAGAGCAGGCCGGCGCGGGCCAGCGCTTGGAGGTCGGTCGCCTCGTCGAGCATGCACAGCTGGCCGTCATCACAGCGGACACTGCCCTGCGGCGCATAGCCGACGCCGTCGATCTGGTAGCGGTGGGCGGCGGTGAAGACCTGCTGCACCGTCATTTCGTTGCGGGTCAGGGTGCCGGTCTTGTCGGAGCAGATCACCGTGACCGCGCCGAGGCTTTCCACTGCCGGCAGATGGCGGATGATCGCCCGGCGCCGCGCCATCCGTTGCACGCCCAGGGCGAGGGTAATGGTCAGCACCGCGGGCAAGCCTTCGGGAATGGCCGCGACGGCCAGGCCGACCGCCGCCAGCAGCATGTCGTTGGACGAGTAGCCGCGCAGGGTGACGCCGAAGACGTAGGTGCCCAGCGCCAGCGCCAGGATGATGACGGTCAGCACCTTGGCGAAGCGCGTCATGTCGGCGAGCAGCGGTGTCTGCAGGCTGACGACTTCGCCGAGCATGTGGCTGATCCGGCCCAGTTCGGTCTGGCCCGCCGTGGCCACCACCACGCCGTAGCCGCTGCCGGCGCTGACCAGGGTGCCGGAGTAGGCCATGCTGTGGCGGTCGCCGAGGCTGGCATCGCGGGCCACCGGCTCGACCTGTTTGTCGCTGGGCAGCGATTCACCGGTCAGCGCCGCCTCTTCGATACGCAGGTCGCGGCATTCCAGCAGGCGCAGGTCGGCGGGGACTCGGTCGCCGGCTTCCAGCAGCACCATGTCGCCCGGCACCAGTTGCTCGGCCGCCACCGTGGTGGTCTGCCCGGCGCGACGCACCTTGCTGTCGAGCGTCAGCATCTTCTGGATGGCGCGCATGGCCTGTTCAGCCTTGCCTTCCTGGACGAACCCGACGATCGCGTTGATCACCACCACGGCGAAGATCACGGCGCTGTCGAGCCATTCGCCGAGGGCGAGGGTGACCAGGGCCGAGAGGATCAGCACGTAGATCAGCAGGTTGTGAAACTGCAGCAGGAAGCGCTTGACCGGGCCGTTGCTACGGCGTCGCGGCAGGCGATTGGGGCCGAAGACCTGCAGGCGCCGCTGCGCTTCCTCGGCATTCAGGCCACTGGACGAGACGTCCAGGTGCTGCAGGGTCTGGTCGGCGGGTTGCGCATGCCAGGCGTGTGGCGCGGGCGTGGACATCGGAGCCTCCTGGCAACTCTGGAGACGTCAAGCCTAAGCCGTCGAGCGGAGCGGGACATAGCGTTGGATCAAGGTCCGTATCACAAACTCGTTACCCGGCGTTTCCTGTGCTTTGCCTGGCGGCGGATGGCCAGTAGCATCGGAGCGGGACGAACAGAGGAGAGTTGCATGCGTACCCGACTGGATGCCTGTCTGCGGGCGGTCAACGAAGTACTGCTCGGCAAGGAAGCTCAGGTGCGGCTGGCCCTGGCCTGCCTGCTGGCCCGCGGCCACCTGCTGGTCGAGGACATGCCGGGGATGGGCAAGACCACCCTCAGCCATGCCCTGGCCAAGGTGCTGGGGCTGGAGTTCCAGCGCATCCAGTTCACCTCCGACCTGCTGCCTGGCGACATCCTCGGGACCTCGGTGTTCGACAAGGATAGCGGGCAGTTCGTCTTTCATCCGGGGCCGATCTTCGCCGAGCTGGTGCTGGCCGACGAGATCAATCGCGCCACCCCGAAGAGCCAGAGCGCGCTGCTCGAGGCGATGGAGGAGGGGCAGGTCACCATCGAGGGCGAGACCCGGCCGCTGCCCGAGCCGTTCTTTGTCATCGCCACGCAGAATCCGGTGAGCTCCGGTGGCACCTTCGCCCTGCCGGAATCGCAGTTGGACCGCTTCCTGATGCGCGTGTCGCTGGGCTATCCGGCCAAGGCGGCGGAAAAGGCCCTGCTGCTCGGCGAGGTCCGGCGCGACCTGCTGGTCCGGCTGGAGCCCTTGCTCGAGCGTGCCGAGCTGCTGACGATCCAGGATGCCGTCTCCCAGGTGCGGGTCAGCGATGCGCTGGTCGACTACGTGCTGCGGCTGGTAGAAGCCACGCGGACCCAGCCGCAGTTCGCCTGGGGCCTGTCGCCGCGAGGCAGCCTCGCGCTGCTGGCGGCCGCGCGAGCCTGGGCATTTCTCGACGGACGCGATTACGTGATTCCCGAAGATGTCCAGGCCGTATTGCCGACGGTGGTCGGCCACCGCCTGCGCGAGCGCGCCGATGCCACCGGCCACGGCGGCGGCGCCCTGGTGCAGTGGCTGCTGCGCGAGGTGCCGGCGCTCTGATGGCCACGCCTGCCTCTGCGCGCGAGCGGCGCCGGTGAGGTTGCTGCCGCGTTTTCGCGAACGCTGGCTGCTGCGGCGGATTCCGCCGGCCTCCAGCGTGCGCCTGGACCAGCGGCGCATCTTCATCATGCCCACTGCCGTCGGCCTGGCCTTTTTCGTCGCGCTGCTGCTGATGCTGCTCACCGCGATCAACTACCAGAACAGCCTGGCCTACGGCCTGACCTTCCTGCTCGGCTCGGTCTACCTGGTCACCATCCTGCATACCTGGCGCAACCTTGCCGGGCTGGTGTTGCAGGCCGGCGGCACCAGCGCGGCCTTCGTCGGCGAGCAGGCACGTTTGCGCGTACGCCTGGAAAGCCGTGGCCGTGCCTACCAGGCGGTTGCGCTGGGCTGGCCGGTGAGCGGCCTGCGCCTGCTGGATGTGCCGGCCGGCGGTACGGTGGAAGTCGAGTTGAGTCTGCCGACCCAGCGCCGCGGCTGGCTACGACCCGGGCGCGTACGGGTGGAGAGTCGTTTCCCGCTGGGATTGCTGGTGGCCTGGAGCTGGGTCGATCTGGAACTGGCGGCGCTGGTCTACCCGCGCCCACTGGCCGGCGAGCGACTACCACAGGGCGGCGCACCGGACAGCGAGGAGGAGGGGGTGCAGGCCCGCGCCGGCGGCGTCGACGATTATCAGGGACTCAAGCCCTGGCAGCCGGGCGATTCGCGCCGGCGCCTGCACTGGAAGGCCTATTCCCGTGGGCAGGGCTTGCTGGTGAAGGATTTCGCCAGCCTGCTCGGCAGCGACCCGCTGCTGGACTTCGATGCGCTGCCGGGTGATACGGAACAACGTCTGTCGCTGCTCTGCCATTGGGTGGTGCAGTTGAGCGAGCGCCAGCAGCCTTTCGCATTGCGCCTGCCCGCCGGGACGATCGGCCCGGACAGCGGCCAGGCGCACCTGGATGCCTGCCTGCGCGCGCTGGCCTTGCACGGCGTGGCCGCGGAGGATGCACGGTGAGCGCGAAGCCGGGGATTCCACGCAACAGCCTGATCTGGCTGCTGGTGGCGCAGGTGCTGGTGATCCTGCCGCACCTCGCGCATCTGCCGCTATGGATCATCGGCCTCTGGCTGGGTTGCGCCGCCTGGCGGGTGCAGATCTTCCGCATGCGGGCGCGCTATCCCAACAGCTGGCTGAAGGCCGCGCTGATGATCAGTGCCGGCTTCGGCGTCTACTTCTCGCGCGGCAGCCTGGTCGGCCTGGAGGCAGGCGTGGTGCTGCTGATCGCGGCGTTCATCCTCAAGCTGGTGGAGATGAGCAGCCGCCGGGATGCGCTGGTGCTGATCTTCCTCGGCTTCTTCGCCGTGGTGACCAGCTACCTGTTCGAAGATGGCTTGCTGGCTGCCGCGTACAGCCTGCTGCCGGTCACGGCCCTGCTCGCGGCGATGATCGGCCTGCAGCAGGGCAGCCTGCTGACGCGGCCGTGGCCGACGCTGCGCCTGGCCGGCGCACTGTTGCTGCAGGCCGTGCCGCTGATGCTGGTGCTGTTCCTGTTCTTCCCGCGGTTGGCACCGCTGTGGTCGCTGCCGCAGCCGAGCGAGCGCGGCGTGACCGGCCTGGCCGACCACATGGCGCCGGGGGACATCGCTCGCCTGGGGCAGTCCGCGGCGCTGGCGTTTCGCGTCAGTTTCGACGGTGAGATGCCGCCGCGCGACCAGCTCTACTGGCGCGCGGTGACCTTCGAGCGTTTCGATGGCCGGCGCTGGTCGCAGTCCTTCGCCTCGCAGGTGCCGCAGGAGCCGGAGTGGGAGCCGGCCGGCGAGCCACTCGGCTATAGCATCGTCATGCAGCCCAGCGGCCAGCCCTGGCTGTTCGCGCTGGACGTGCCGCGCCTGGAGCCGGGGCAGGCGCAGATGATGGCCGATTTCCACCTGCAGCGGCGCCAACCGGTGAACCAGCCGTTGCTCTACCGGGCGACCTCCTGGCCGCAGGCGCGACGCGAGGCCGGCAGTGCGCCGCGGAGCCTGGAGCGCGCCCTGCAGTTGCCGGAGCAGGGCAACCCGCGCAGCCGCGCCTGGGCCGCGCAGCTGCGGCGTAGCGCGCGGACGCCGCAGGCGGTGGTGGATGCGCTGCTGGTGCACTTCAATCGTCAGCCCTATCGCTACACCCTCACGCCGCCGCCGGTGGGCACGCATATCGTCGACGATTTCCTGTTCGACACCCGCAGCGGCTTCTGCGCGCACTATGCCGGCGCGATGACCTTCGTTCTGCGCGCCGCCGGCATTCCGGCGCGCGTGGTGGCCGGCTACCAGGGTGGCGAGGTGAATCCGGCGGGCAACTACCTGTCGGTGCGCCAGTTCGATGCCCACGCCTGGGTCGAATACTGGGTGGCCGGGCGCGGCTGGGTCAGTGTCGACCCGACCTTCCAGGTCGCCCCCGAGCGCGTCGAGCAGGGCCTGGAGCAGGCCCTGGCAAGCGAGCAGAGCTTCCTGGCCGAGGAGCCGATGTCGCTGCTGCGCTATCGCGACATCGGCTGGCTGAACGAATGGCGGCTGCGCTGGGACAGCCTCAATTACGGCTGGCAGCGCTGGGTGCTCAACTATCGGGGCGAGCAGCAGCTGCAGGTGTTGCAACGCTGGTTCGGCAGGCTCGACGGCCAGGCGCTCGGGCTTGGCCTGGTGGCGGCCGTGGCGCTGCTGGTCGGTGTGCTCGCCTTGCTGCTGTTCAAGCCCTGGCGGCGCGAGAGCGACGTGCAGCAGCGGCTGTTCCAGCGCTTCGAGCGGCTGCTGGCCCGGCATGGCGTGTGGCGGCAGGCGGGCGAGGGCGCGCGCAGCTTCGCCGCGCGTGCGGCGAGCATGCTGCCCGGCCAGGCGGCGGCGATCGTCGAATTCGTGCGGCTCTACGAGCAGCAGCGCTATGCGCAGCAGCCGGCGGCGGCAGACGAGCTTGCGCGGGCCTTGCGCCGGCTGCGGCGGGCACTGCCCTGGCGTTTCGCGCAGCCTGGCGAGCGTTCATGAGCGTGGCCAGCCATTTCCAGCCTGGATGATCCGGCATTTCATCCAGCACCTTGCGCATGTCGCACTCGCCTGCCCGCCGGCATGCCTTTAACATCGCTCGGCATAACAATCGACAGGAGGTGGCCATGACCCTTTCCGAGTTGCTCCAGGCCGTGCGTGACAACCCGCGTGACATCGTCGTCCCGGCCAGCTGGGGCCAGGGCCGGGCCGGCTTCGGCGGCCTGGTCGCCGCGCTGGTCTACGAGAGCATGCGCGCCAAGGTGCCGGAGGGCCGGCCGCTGCGCTCGCTGGCGATCACCTTCGTCGGGCCGCTGGCGCTCGACACCCCGGCGAGCTTCGAGGCCCAAGTGCTGCGCGAGGGCAAGGCGGTGAGCCAGATGCTCGGCCGCGCGGTGCAGGACGGGCAGGTGGTCACCATCGTCCAGGGCAGCTTCGGCGCCCCCCGCGCTTCGGCCATCGCCGTCGCGGCCGAAGCGGCGCCGGCGATGCCGCCGGTCGAGGCCTGCCAGGAACTGCCCTACGTACCGGGCGCCACGCCGGAATTCACCCGCTACCTGGCGATGCGCTGGGGCATTGGCGGGTTGCCTTTCTCGGGCAATACCTCCCGCGAGATGGGCGGCTGGGTGCGCCAGCGCGGCGACGTGCCGCGCGAGCCGATGACCGAGGCGCACCTGCTGGCGCTGGTCGATGCCTGGCCGCCGGCGGTGCTCTCGCATCTGCAGGGCTTCGCCCCAGGCAGTTCGCTGACCTGGACCGTCGAGTTCATCCAGCCGTTGCCGGCCGTGGACAGCCATGACTGGTGCATGTATCGCGCGCTGATCGAGCATGCCCGCGACGGTTATGGACACTGTGCCGCGGCACTGTGGACGCCTGCCGGCGAACTGGTGGCGCTGAGCCGGCAGACGGTGACGGTGTTCGGCTAGCGCTCTGGCGAAAGTGTTGCTGGTGCGCACGACAGCGCGTTCGCACCAGCCTCTGGCCAGCGGTTACACCGCGTAACCGAGCACCCTCGGCAGCCACAGCGCGATCTCGGGAAAGATCGCCACCAGCAGCAGGGCGCTGCCCATGACCAGGACGAACAGCAGCGCCCAGCCCACCGTCTGTTCCAGGCGGATCTTCGCGACTTCCGCGGTGACCATCAGGTTGATCGCGACCGGCGGGGTGAACTGGCCGATGGCGATGTTCATCGCCAGGAGAATGCCGAACCACACCGGGTTCCAGCCGAAGTGCTGCATCACCGGAATCAGGATCGGCATCAGGATCAGGTAGATGGAGATCGCATCCAGCAGCATGCCGGCCAGCAACACCGCGATCATCACCAGGATCAGCAGCACCGTGCCGTTGTCCGACAGCGAGATGAGCCATTCGGCCAGATGGCGAAAGGTGCCGAGCATGGTCCCGGCCCAGGCGAAAATGCCCGCCAGGGCGATGATCAGCATGACCACGCCGGAAATCACCGCCGCCTCGCCGCAGAGCCGCCAGAGGTTGCGCCAGTCCAGTTCGCGGGTGACGAACAGGCCGATCAGCACGCCGTAGGTCACGCCGGCCACGGCGGCTTCGGTCGGGGTGAACAGGCCGCTGCGCAGGCCGCCGAGGATCAGCACCGGCGCGAACAGCGCGGGCAGCGCCTGGCGGAAGCTCTCGCCCAGCGGGGGCCGCTCGGCACCTTCCGGGTTTTCCCAGCCGTAGCGCCGGGCCAGCAGCCAGGCCGGCACCAGCAGCACCAGCCCGGCGATGATGCCGGGAAAAAGCCCGGCGGCGAACAGCGCGCGCAGATCCACCCCCGGGACCACGATGGAATAGAGGATCAGCGCGATCGAAGGCGGAATCAGAATGGCGGTGGACGCCGAGGCGGCGATCAGCGTCGCCGAGAAGGGCTTCGGATAGCCGGCGCGGGTCATGCTCGGCAGCATCACCATGGCCACCGCCGCGGCATCCGCCGGGCCCGAGCCGCTCATCCCGCCCATGATCAGGCAGACCAGGATGGCGACCATCGCCAGGCCACCGTGGCGTGGGCCGATCAGGGCCTGGGCGAAGCGCACCAGGCGCAGCGCCACGCCGGACTTCTCGAACACCAGGCCGGTGAGGATGAACAGCGGAATGGCGATCAGCGGGTACTTGGCGACGCCGTTGTAGGTGTTGGTGCCGAGGGTGGCGAGCATGTCCGGCGAGAGCCCGGCGAGGATGCCGATGGCCCCGGACAGCGCCAGGGAAAAGGCCACCGGCACGCCGATCAGCAGCAACAGCAGGAAGCTGGCGAGCATCCACAGATCAGGGCTCATCGGCGAGCCTCCCGCGCAGGCGGTCGAGGGTCATTTGCGTCAGCCGCACCAGGATGCAGAGCGCCAGCAGCGGCAGCCAGACCACGTACCACCAGTTCGGCAGGCCGAGCCCGGGGGACTCCGAATCCCACTGGTATTCCTCCAGGGCGAACTGGCCGCCGAACCAGACCACCAGGCCCAGCACCGCGACGCCGGCGAGCCATTGCAGAAGAATCAGCGGCACACGCAGGCGCGGAAACAGCCGCTCGATGAAGCCGATGCGGATGTGACGGTTGCTGCGCATCGCCACCGAAGCGCCGGCGAAGGTCAGGATGACCAGCAAAAACACCGAGAGCTCTTCGGTGAAGGCGAAGGAAGCATTGGTGAAATAGCGCACCACCACGTTGGCCAGGCTGATCAAGGCAATGATCACCAGCGCCAGGGTGGCCAGCACGCGCTCGAGGCGCGCGTCCTGTCGATTGTTCATGGGTTTCCTCGAATCCCGACGGCGAGCGCCGCCGGGGTAGAACGGTTTACTCGGCGATGGCGGTGCGAGCGGCTTCCACCAGCTCGGTGCCGATCTTCGGCGTCCACTTCTCATGCACGCTGCGGGTCGCCTCGACGAAGGCCTGATGTTGCTCGGCCGTCAGCTCGACGACCTCGACGCCGCGCTCGCGGATGTCGGCCAGGCGCTGGGCCTCGCCGCTGCGCGACAGCTCGATCTCCCATTGTCCGGCATCGATGGCCGCCTGGCGCAGCAGCTCGCGGTCGGCTTCGGGCAGCTGCTTCCAGACCCGCTGGTTGACGGCGAAGATCAGCGGGTCGGCCATGTAGTGCCAGAGGGTCAGGTACTTCTGCCCGACCTGATCGACGCGCGCCACGTCGAATACCGAAATCGGATTTTCCTGGCCATCCACCGCGCCGGTGGTCAGCGCCGGCTTGGCGTCGGCCCAGCTCATCTGCGTCGGGTTGGCGCCCAGCGCGCTGAAGGTGTCCTGGAACAGCGGCGAGCCGACCACACGGATCTTCAGGCCCGCGAGATCCGCCGGCGTGGTTACCGGCTTGGCGGAGTTGGAAATTTCCCGGAAGCCGTTCTCGGCCCAGGCCAGCGGGACGATGCCGCGTTTCTCGATGGCGGCGAAGGCCATCTGGCCGGCCTCGCCCTGGGTGATGGCGTCCAGGTCCCGGTTGTCGCTCATCAGGAAGGGCAGGGAGAACAGATTGAGCTCCGGCACCTGCGGCGACCAGTTGATGGTCGAGCCGACGGCCATGTCGATCAGCCCGGAGCGCATGGCGGAGAATTCCTTGGTCTGGTCACCCGCGACCAGTTGCGCGTTGGGGTAGACGCGCAGGGTGATCTCGCCCTTGGAGCGCTCGTTGACCAGGTCGGCCCACTTCTGGGCGGCCTGGCCCCAGGGGAAGGCGTCGGAGAGCACGGTGGATACCGAATATTCGCGGGCGGAGGCGGTAAAAGCGGCAGACAGGGCGGCAGCGGCGGCCAGCGCGGTGAGGCAGCGGGTCAGTTTCATGGGGCGTCCTTGTTCGGATCGGTCTTTTTTGATTTGCGTCGGCGAACACCGGGCACTGCGGGACAGCGACCGGCAACAGCGATGGCGGGATGAGGCCACCGGGGACGCGCGGATGGCGCGAAGGACGCGGCTGGCTGCGGAAGGGTAAATGCAGCGAGACTCGCAAGGCGTCACGGTAGCCGCACGCCTTGTGGGCGAACGGCGGGTTCGGGCAACTATCGCAGAAGCCGCTGGCGAGTGCCATGACCGGGGGCGAGGACACAGGCCGGGCGCGGCAGGTTCGCCTGGCGACGGCGGTCTCGTGCGGCGCAACCGCCTTCAGTAGCGCATGTCGATGCTGATTGCGGTGGTGCCGCCGTCCACGTTGAATGCGCTGTCCTTGAATGCCGGCGGGCCCATCACGTCGGGGTTGTTCGACAGGCCGTAGCCTTCGGTGGGGAACATGCCGAAACGGCGGTCCAGCTGGCCGTTGGCGTTCTCGTCGTGATAGGCCATGACCGCGTATTCGCCCGGCTCCAGCCCGCTGAACGCTACCTCGACCGTACCGATCGCGGCCGCCGCCTGCTGCACTGCAAGGGCCTTGGCTTCCTTGCGGAAGGTGTCCGGTTGCCGGTAGAGGCCGACCCGCACCGTCCCGCGCTCATGCTGGATGCCGACCAGGGCGACCTTCAGGCTCTGCGTGTCCGCCAGGCTGCTGCCCGCGCTGGCGAGCCCGAGCAGTAGAGCCAGAAAATATCGTGTCATTCGATCCTCCGTACTTCATCGACCGTTGCAGTGCGCCGATCGCACCAGGCGCAGCATACGGTTTCACCGGCGATCGGTGCGGTAGATCTTTTCCGGATTCATCTTCGGGCTCCACGGCAGGCCGGCGTTCTGCCAACCGTTCTGCAGGCGGAAACCGGCCTGCGGCCCTTCGCCGATGGCCGAGCCCTGGAAGCCATGGACCACGTAGCGTGCGTTGGGGAAGCCGTTCTCGCGCAGGAAGTCCGCGCTCGGTTTGCCGCGTTCGCTGCCCGAGCGGCACATGGTGATGATCTCGGTGTCGGGGCCCAGCCCGCGCTTGTCCAGTTCGGCCTGGATCTGCGCGATGAAGTCCGGGTTGCGGTTGGTCTGGAACGCGCCTCGTTCCTCGTTCCAGGCGCTGCGGTCGACCAGCAGGTAGGGGACGTTGATGTCCACCGCGTCGGTGAAGCCGACGAACATGATTTCCACCGGGTCGCGCACATCGACGAACAGCACCGGCGCGGCTTCTTGCTGGGCTCGGGCGTAGGCGTCCTGGGGAGAAACTTCGAGCTCGACCGCCTGGGCGGCGAACGCCAGTAGGCCGAGCGAGGCGGCGATCAGTAAGGGCTTCATCGGGATGCTCCAGTCGTTGGGAATGGGGTTGCGTGGGCAGCGTTGCGAGTAGGCATCTTATACCCTTAGGGGTATATGTACAGATAGGAGCGGGGCGCCGAGCATCCCTCGAAGTCGTACCAGAAATGCCGTATCGACCTGCCGCATGCCGCCGAACGCGCGGGCCGGGTAGGACCTCATCCTTGGCCGCGACCGGCCACTCGGCAATGATCTGTAGCAAGGTTGCGGGCGGTGCGCGCCTCGCAGGGTGATCCGGTGAGCTAGTCTCTTAACCACGGTCATGGAAGGCCGCGTGACGAGAGTGCAGGCTCGGATCACCGACGGGCAGGGCGACGCCGATGCCTTTTCACTGCGCATGGCTTTGCCGGGATGCCGGCAAGGCCGCGTCGGAATATCAACAGACCCCTGGAGAGACTTGGCGATGAAGATCGAGCGATTCGAAGACCTGATCGACTGGACGCGGGATACGCACAACCTGCTCGCCAGGTGCATGGCCCGTTGTTCCGACAAGCACGAGGAAACGCGCGCCAAATGGCTGCTGGTGTACATCGCCGATCATGAGCGTGCCTTGGCCGAGACCATCGACAAGATCGAAAAGCACGCCGACCCCAAGGCGCTGCACACCTGGATCTACGACTACCTGGCGCGCAACCCGGTACTACGCAACCAGGCCTGCAAGTCGTACGACACCATGACCGTGGAAGAGATATCCCTGGATATCTTCCTCACCCACAACCAGGTCATCGACCTGTATCGCTCCCTGGCGCGGCGTGCCGAGATCGACGGCGCCCGTGAGCTGGCCGAGGACCTGTTGCGGCTGGAGGAGCACGAGACCATGCGCCTGGCCCAGCAGGTCAACCGCATACACGAAATGTAGCGGTCGCCGGGGCGCCTGCATCGCCTCGATGACGCAGGCGCGAGGCGATCTTTTCGAGCATACTGCCCGGCCAATTCCGGCTGCCGACCAAGAGGCGGTGGATGCTCGAGCTTTCCGCTTATCCCGCGCTTTTTCTGGCGGCACTCGGTGCCGCGACGCTGCTGCCGATGCAGTCCGAGGCGGTCCTTGCCGGGCTGCTGCTTTCCGAGCGTTATCCGGCCTGGGCGCTGGTCGCGGTGGCCAGTGCCGGCAACGTGCTGGGGTCGATGCTGAACTGGCTGCTCGGCCTTTACCTCGAGCGTTGGCGCGACAAGCGCTGGTTCCCGGCCAGTGCGCGGCAGCTGGCGCAGGCGCAGCGGCACTACCATCGCTACGGGCGCTGGACGCTGCTGCTCAGCTGGGTGCCCATCATCGGCGATCCGCTGACGCTGGTCGCCGGGGTCATGCGCGAGCCGCTGTGGAGCTTCGTGCTCATCGTCGCGCTGGCCAAGACGGTGCGTTACCTGATGGTGATGGGCTTGACCCTCGGTTGGATGTGAGGCGAGAGTCTGCCGCATGGAAATCGAACCTTCATCCCCGTCGGGCAGGCAAACAAGCGCCGCCACGGCAACCGGCCCCGCCAAGGACAGCATCTCCGTACGGCTGGTGGAAGAGGCACTGCTGGGCTTCGTCCGGCCCGGTCGATCGGCCGCGCGGCTGCTGGAGGAAATCGGCCTCGACGCCACCTGCCTGCAGGACCCCGACGGCCGCATGGAGGTCAGCGACTACACCCGGCTCTGGCTGCGCCTGGCCAAGCGCTTCGACGACGAATTCTTCGGCATGGACCCGCGCCGCCTGCGCTCGGGCAGCTTCGTCTTCCTCAGCCGCAGCTGCATCCAGCAGCCGACGCTGGAGAGGGCGCTGGTGCAGGCGCTGGGCTTCCTCGGGCTGGCGCTGGAGAATTTTCGCGGCAAGCTGATCCGCAGCCAGAGCCTGGCCGAGGTCGTGCTGCGCGAGCGCACCGCCGAACCCGGTCGCGCCTTCTGCTACTTCACCTTCTGGATGCTGCTGCACGGGCTGGCCTGCTGGCTGGTCGGGCGGCGCATCCCACTGCTCGCCGTCGAGTTGCGCTGCGCCGAGCCGGCATATACCGCCGACTACCGCGTGATGTTCTCCGACAACCTGCGCTTCGGCCGGCCTTCGACGCGCATCATCTTCGCCGCCGAGGTGCTCGACCTACCGATCCGCCGCAGCGAGAGCGAGCTGCGCAGCTTTCTCGCCGAGGCGCCGGCCAACATCCTGGTGCGCTATCGCGATCATTCCAGCCTCGCCAGCCGCATCAAGCAGCACCTGCGCAGCCTGCCGGCCGAGCACTGGCCGGACGGCGAGACGCTGGCGCAGGAACTCTGCATGTCCGCCTCGACCCTGCGCCGTCGGCTGGCGGAGGTGGGCCAGCCGTACCAGACGATCAAGGATGCGCTGCGCCAGGAGATGGCCACCGAATGGCTGGCCGATGCCTCGGTGAGCTACGGCGAGATCGCCGAACGACTGGGATTCGCCGATGTCAGCTCGTTCTACAAGGCGTTTCGCAAGTGGACGGGAACCAACCCGGGGCATTACCGCAACCTCATCCTGGCGCCGGAAAGACGCTGAGCTGCTTTCCTGAGGCGCCAGCCCGGGATGAGCTTCAAGGTTTTCAGCAGCCCTTCGGCCTGCAGTCGCCGCGAGGGCGCACCTCCCACAGGGGCGCCGTGTGCGCTGGCGGCTTTTTGTGGGAGGCCCGACCTCGGGGCGATGCTTCTGGGCTTCTGGCGGGCCTGCGGCCCGCATCGCCGCGAGGGCGCGTCCACGGGTTCGGTATGTACATGCTGCTTTGTGAGGGCCCGTCGCCCGGGGCGATGCTTTTCGAGCTTGCTTGCCTTTTGCCATTGGCCAAAACGGTCAAGCAGGTTGAGAGCATCGACCATTGCCGCCCCCGTCCGGTTGACCAAAGATGAACCAGGCTTCGCACCGAATAACAACAAGCACGGGAGAACGCCATGCAGATTCGCGACAACGTATTCCTCATCACCGGCGGCGCCTCGGGCCTCGGCGCCGCGGCTGCCGAGGCGCTGGTCGAGGCGGGCGGCAAGGTGCTGCTCGCCGACCTCGATGAAGGCGCCGCCATCGCCCGGGCCGAAGCGCTCGGCGCCAGCGCCCTGGGCGTGCAGGCCGATATCCGCGACGAGGCGGCGGCGCGACGTGCCATCGCCGCCGCGCGCGAGCGCTTCGGTGGCCTGCACGGGCTGGTCAACTGCGCCGGCGTCGCCGGGGGCGAAAAGGTCCTCGGCCGCCATGGGCCCCATGCGCTGGACAGCTTCAGCCGCATCGTCGGCATCAACCTGATTGGCAGCTTCAACATGCTGCGCCTGGCGGCCGAAGCCATGGCCGAGAACCCGCCGGATGCCGATGGCGAGCGCGGCGTGATCGTCAATACCGCCTCGATCGCCGCCTTCGACGGACAGATCGGCCAGGCCGCCTATGCCGCCTCCAAGGGCGGCGTGGTCAGCATGACGCTGCCCGCCGCGCGCGAACTGGCGCGCTTCGGCATTCGGGTGATGACCATCGCGCCCGGCGTGTTCGAGACGCCGATGATGGCCGGCATGCCCGAGGAGATCCGCGCTTCGCTCGCCGCCGGCGTGCCGTTCCCGCCACGCCTGGGGCGCCCGGCCGAATATGCCGCGCTGGTCCGCCACATTTTCGAGAACGGCATGCTCAACGGCGAGGTGATCCGCCTCGACGGCGCCTTGCGCATGGCCGCCAAGTGAAGGAAGCGAAGATGAAAGATGATCCCATCGTAATCGTCAGCAGCGCCCGCACGCCCATGGGCGGATTCCAGGGCGATCTCAAGGGCCTGAGCGCGCCCGAACTGGGCGCCGCCGCGATCCGCGCAGCGGTCGAGCGCAGTGGTTTGCCGCCGGAAAACGTCCAGGAGGTGCTGATGGGCTGCGTGCTGCCCGCCGGCCTCGGCCAGGCACCTGCACGCCAGGCGGCGCTGGGCGCGGGGCTGACCCGGGCCACCACCTGCACCACGCTGAACAAGATGTGCGGCTCCGGCATGCAGGCGGCGATCCTCGCCCACGACCTGCTGCGCGCCGGCAGCGCCGACATCGTCGTCGCCGGCGGCATGGAAAGCATGTCCAATGCACCCTATCTGCTGGACAGGGCGCGGGCCGGTTACCGCATGGGCCATGGCCGCGTGCTGGATCACATGTTCCTCGACGGCCTCGAGGATGCCTTCGACAAGGGTCGGCTGATGGGCACCTTCGCCGAGGATTGCGCCCAGAGCCACGGTTTCAGCCGCGAAGAGCAGGACGCCTACGCGCTGGAATCCCTGCATCGTGCCCGATCGGCCATCGCCAGCGGTGCCTTCGCCGAGGAAATCGTCGTGCTGCAAACCCCCCAGGGCAAACAGCAGCGTCTGATCCGTGACGATGAACAGCCGCCCAAGGCGCTGCCGGAGAAAATCCCCAGCCTCAAGCCGGCGTTCCGCGAGGGCGGCAGCGTCACCGCCGCCAACTCCAGCTCGATTTCCGATGGCGCCGCGGCGCTGCTGCTGATGCGCCGCTCCGAAGCCGAGCGCTGGGGCCTGCAGCCGCAGGCGCTGATCCGTGGCCATGCGGCCTTCGCCGACGCGCCGAACCTGTTCCCGACCGCCCCCATCGGCGCGATCCGCAAACTGCTGGAGCGCACCGGCTGGGGAATCGGCGAGGTCGACCTGTTCGAGATCAACGAGGCTTTCGCCGTGGTCGCCATGGCCAGCATGCGTGAGCTCGGGCTGGACCATGCCAGGGTCAACGTCAACGGCGGCGCCTGTGCGCTGGGCCATCCGATCGGCGCTTCCGGTGCGCGCATCCTGGTGACCCTGCTCTCGGCGTTGCGTGCCCGCGGGCTGCGACGCGGGGTGGCGGCCATCTGCATCGGCGGCGGGGAAGCCACCGCCATGGCCGTCGAACTGCTCTGAGGAGGCGCCCATGCTGCCCAATGAAGATCAACGCGCGATCGCCGAGATGGCGCGGCAGTTCGCCCGCGAGCGGCTCAAGCCCTTCGCCGAGCGGTGGGACCGCGAGCACCGCTATCCGGCCGAGGCGATCGGCGAGATGGCCGTGCTCGGCTTCTTCGGCATGCTGGTGCCGGAGCAGTGGGGCGGCAGCGACACCGGCTACCTGGCCTATGCCATGGCGCTGGAGGAGATCGCCGCGGGCGATGGCGCCTGCTCGACCATCATGAGCGTGCACAACTCGGTGGGCTGCGTGCCGATCCTGCGCTTCGGCAACGACCAGCAGAAGCGCGACTTCCTCACCCCGCTGGCGCGCGGCGAGCAGATCGGCGCCTTCGCCCTGACCGAGCAGCAGGCCGGCTCGGATGCCAGCAACCTGCGCACCCGCGCCCGGCGCGAGGGCGACCATTACATCCTCGACGGTGCCAAGCAGTTCATCACCTCCGGCAAGCACGCCGGCACGGTGATCGTTTTCGCGGTGACCGATCCGGACGCCGGCAAGCGCGGCATCAGCGCCTTCATCGTGCCCACCGACAGCCCCGGCTACCAGGTGGTGCGGGTCGAGGACAAGCTCGGCCAGCATGCCTCCGATACCTGCCAGATCGCCTTCGAAGGCCTGCGCGTACCGCTCGCCAACCGCCTCGGCGAGGAGGGCGAGGGCTACCGGATCGCCCTGGCCAACCTCGAGGGCGGGCGCATCGGCATCGCCGCCCAGGCGGTCGGCATGGCCCGCGCGGCATTCGAGGCGGCGCGCGACTATGCCAACGAACGCGAAACCTTCGGCAAGCCGATCATCGAGCACCAGGCGGTGGCCTTCCGCCTGGCCGACATGGCGACCCGGATCGCCGTCGCGCGGCAGATGGTGCACCACGCCGCCGCCCTGCGCGAAGCCGGCCGGCCGGCGCTGGTGGAGGCCTCGATGGCCAAGCTGTTCGCTTCCGAGATGGCCGAGCAGGTCTGCTCGGCGGCGATCCAGACCCTCGGCGGCTATGGTTATCTGGCCGATTTCCCGGTGGAGCGCATCTACCGCGACGTGCGAGTCTGCCAGATCTACGAAGGCACCAGCGACATCCAGCGCCTGGTGATCGCGCGCAATCTCGGAGGGCCGCACTGACTGCTGCCGATCCGATAAAGCTTTTTAGCCACTCGGTGGCTATGGCACAGGGCGCTTTTGTGGAGCCAGCTTGCTGGTGATCGGCGGTTCATCCGCATCGCCCCGACACAGGCCGACATTTCACGGCAACAAACGCTTAACCGGCTCGTATTAGCCGGACTGACCCCACCGCATGCGTGCCGTAGCGAGGGGAGCGACAACCGTAACCAGTGAAACGATGCCGGTAGAACGCGTTTCCTCGACCGGCGCTTCGAAAATAAAAACAAGACGAGGTAGGAAACATGCAACCAGGTCTGATGCAGAATGCCCCCCTGTTGATCAGCAGCATTCTCGTACATGCGGTGCGCGCCCATGGCGACCGCGAAATCGTCTCGCGGCTCGTCGACGAGCCGATGTGGCGCTACGACTATTCGGGCCTCGCCACGCGCGCGGCGCAGGCCGCCTCGATGCTGCGAAAGCTCGGCATCGGTCCCGGCGACTGCGTGTCGTCGCTGGCCTGGAATACCCATCGCCACTACGAACTGTTCTTCGCCGTACCGGGCATCGGCGCCGTGCTGCACACCGCCAACCCGCGGCTGTCCGACGAGCAGATCGTCTACACCCTCAACCATGCCGGCAGCCAGGTGTTGCTGTTCGACAGCAGCTTCGCCGACTGCGTCGCAAGGCTGCGGCCGCGGCTGGGCAATATCCGTCATTTCATCGAACTCGCCGTCCAGCCGACTTCCTCGCTCGCCGACGTGCAGGGCTATGAAGGCCTGATCGCCGCCGAGCAGCCGCTGGACTGGCCGCAATTCGACGAGAACGCCGGCGCCGTGCTCTGTTATACCTCCGGCACCACGGGCGATCCGAAAGGCGTGCTCTACAGCCACCGTTCGGTGGTGCTGCACGCCATGGCGGCGGGGCTTTCCAGCGCCTTCGGGCTGTCCGCCTTCGACTGCATCATGCCGTGCTCGTCGCTCTACCACGGCACCGCCTGGGGCCTGCCGTTCGCCGCGGCGATCAACGGCTGCAAGTTCGTCCTGCCGTGCGACAAGATGGACGGGCCGAGCCTGCAGCAACTCATCCAGACCGAGGGCGTGACGCTTTCCGGCGGCGTGCCGACCATCTGGACCCTGTACCTCGCCCATCTGGAGCGCAGTGGCGAGGATTCCGGCACCCTGCAGCGGCTGGTGATCGGCGGTTCCGCCGTGCCGCGCGCGATGGCCGAGACCTTCCAGACCCAATACGGCGTCGCGGTCTGCCAGCTCTGGGGCATGACCGAGACCAGCCCGCTGGGCGTGGTGGCGACGCCGACGCCGAAGCTCGCCGAGCGTGGCCAGCAAGCCACCAACGACACCATCTGGACGCGCCAGGGGCGCCTGCAATTTGGCATCGAGCTGAAGGTGGTCGACGAGCAGGGTCGCGAGCTGCCGTGCGATGGCATGAGTTCCGGCCGCCTCAAGGTGCGCGGGCCCTGGACGGTCGAGCGCTACTACCGCAGCGAAGCCAGTGCGCTGGACGAGGACGGCTGGTTCGACACCGGCGACATCGCCACCCTGGATGCCGACGGTTTCATGCGCATCACCGACCGCAGCAAGGACGTGATCAAGTCCGGCGGCGAGTGGGTCAGCTCCATCGACATCGAGAACGTCGCCGCCGCCTGTCCGGGAGTGAAAGTGGCGGCGGTGGTCGGTGTGTTCCATCCGAAATGGGAAGAGCGCCCGGTGCTGGTGATCGAGCCGCACGGCGATGCCGAGGTCAGCGTGGAGAAGATCCTCGCCCACCTGGAGCCGAACATCGTCAAGTGGTGGATGCCCGATGCGGTGATCTTCGACGCGGTGCCGCTGACCGCCACCGGCAAGATCGACAAGAAGGTGCTGCGCGAGCGGTACCGCAACCACCTGGTCGAGAATCAGGCGAACGCAGTTAACCAGTAAGGCCTGGCTGCGAGCGTAATGCCGTTCGAATAAAGCGTCAGACATTGCATCTCCCCTCTCCCGCAAGGGGGAGAGGGGACTCATGTGCTCTGGCAGATAACTGAACAGCATTACGGCTGCGAGCAGGCCTGGGGGGGAAATCGATGACGGAGCGTTGTGAATCCCGGCAGGGTCCCCTGCTGGGCCTGCGGGTGCTGGAATTCGCCGGAATCGGGCCGGGGCCGCATTGCGCGATGCTGCTGGCGGACATGGGCGCCGAGGTGCTGCGTATCGAGCGCGAAGGCGGCACCGGCTGGCCGAACCCGGTGGTCGATCGCGGACGCAAGACGCTGACGCTGGACATCCGCAGCGCGGCCGGTCGCGCGCGCTGCCTGGAGCTGGCGCAGGATGCCGATGTGCTGATCGAAGGCTTCCGCCCCGGGGTCATGGAACGGCTGCGGCTGGGGCCGGACGAACTGCTGGCGCGCAACCCCCGGCTGGTCTACGGGCGCATGACCGGCTGGGGCCAGAGCGGGCCGCTGGCCAAGGCGGCCGGGCACGACATCAACTACATCGCGCTGACCGGCGCGCTGGCGGCGATACGCGGCGAGAGCGGGCCGGCGGTGCCGCCGCTGAACCTGGTCGGGGATTTCGGTGGCGGCTCGCTGTACCTGACCGTCGGCATTCTCGCGGCGCTGTGGGAGCGCGAACGCTCCGGCTGCGGCCAGGTGATCGATGCGGCGATCGTCGATGGCGTGTCGTCGCTGATGAGCTTCTTCGCCGGCCTGCTGCCCGACGACCGTATCGACCTGCAGCGCGAGCGCAACCTGCTGGGCGGCGCTGCGCCCAACTACCGCTGCTACCGTTGTGCCGACGGCCGCGAGATCGCCATCGGGCCGCTCGAACCACAATTCTGGCGGGAACTGCTCGAGCGCATCGATGCACCGGAAGCCCTCTGGCATGGCTGTGCCGATCCGGCCGACTGGGCTGCGCAGGGCAGGCTGCTGGAGCAGCTATTCGCCAGTCGCACCCAGGCCGAATGGTGCGCGTTGCTGGAGGGCAGCGATGCCTGTTTCGCCCCGGTGGTGACCCTGCAGGAGGCGGCAGGGCATCCACACCTGCGCCAGCGCGGTGTCTACCAGGAGCTGGACGGCCTGCTGCAGGTGGCCCCCGCGCCACGCTTCTCGCGCACGCCGGGCAAGGCGCGCCGGACGCTGCGCATCACAGCCGACCTGGGCTGGGATTGAGGGGGGAAGAGGGCGCGCTGCAGCGTTCCAGCGCACCGCCGCCCGTGGCCGCAATACCCCGTCAGCGGTCGCCGGGCGAGCATGTTGTTCACATGAAAACTTATTAAGCGGTCGGTCAGATTATTCAGTTGCGCAAGTTGCGAATGGGACCGCCCGGCCCTGTTGCAGGGCCGCATACTTGTACTAGCCATCGCCCGGTAAACAACTAAAATCTTTCACGACACATCCTGCCATGGCGCTGTAACAGGCGAGCTAGACGAGCCGCACGTCGGCCCGCATTGCGGGCTCGCGAGAGCTGGCTAACATGAAACCTGTGGCTGCTTATTACAACAAAAACGGGGAGTCAAACGTCATGAATAATAATGCCGAACAAATAGTAGCGCTCGAGTTGTGTCGTTTCCTCGCGCATTGTGTCGCTGCGTTTGTTGTCGTTGGAATGTTGTTCATAGGACTCATAGGGTCGTGGGATGTGGCCCTTGAAGTTGGTGTCGTACCCCTGCTCGCTATTGCGGCTTGTGACCTCACCGCTCGACGGAAGGAAAATGCTATCCAAACAGCGGACGCCTGATCTGCCTGCAGCCCAGGCGAATCGAATCGCCTCGATGCAATCAGTGGTTTGCAGAGTTGACGCACGCACCTGGCGGCTTGGCAGCGGGAGGCATGCCAAGCCGCTTCGCGCTTCCTGCGCCCCCGCCGCAACGCACTGCCTGAATTCTTCTTCGATTGCAGCCGAGCGCCCATCGCCTGGTAACGGCAAGCACGGGCGGGTGTTACCGCGTGGTCGCGCTGTAACGGCAGCTGGGGCGCGTGGTAACGCAATGCCACCTGTTTTTGCCGGAGGGGTGGTGACGAAAAATCGTAACTTACTGATATTTATAGAATTTTAAAAGTTGGCACGCTGCCTGCTTTGTCATGCGTACAACAAAAACAAGAAAGCTGAACCCCATAACAAGAACAACACGTAGCGGCTCCGACACAATAAAAACAAGCATGTGGAGGCGTAGCAAACTGATTCTTTTGGAGAGGAATTGCCCGACAGGTCTCCTGTCGACCGGGCCGAGAACGACAAAACTGCCTCGAGGCAGCGCCAGAACCGGTTGAGCCCGCAAGGGCAGTGGCAACATCAGCGACCAAAATAATCCGTTTGTTCTTTGAGTCCTGAATGGGACCGCTTTTCGGACGCTCGTCCGACCGGGTCGCCAATCAGAACAACAAGCCCGTCAGCAGAAAAAGAACAAAGCAATATCTCTTGGAGGGGGAGCCGCAAGGCTCCCCCTTTCTTAATTCTGGTGCATGCTCTTCAGGCTTCAGGCTTCAGGCTTCAGGCTTCAGGCTTCAGGCTTCAGGCTTCAGGCTTCAGGCTTCAGGCTTCAGGCTTCAGGCTTCAGGCTTCAGGCTTCAGGCTTTTTGGCAGGCCTTCGGCCTGCATCGCCGCGAGGGCGCGCCTCCCACTGGGTTCGGTGTGCACCGGCTGCTTTTGTGGGAGGCCCGACCCCGGGGCGATGCTTTTCAAGCTTCAAGCAGTCACTGCGGCTGTCGTCTCTGCGCGAGGCCGGCCGCCGGTTCCCGGCTACGGCTACAAGGAATAATTCGCCAGTTCGCGCGCGATGAGCATGCGCTGAATCTCGCTGGAGCCCTCGTAGATCTGCGTGATCCGCGCGTCGCGGTAGTAGCGTTCCACCGGGTAATCCTCCAGATAGCCGTAGCCGCCGTGGATCTGCACGGCCTGCGAGCAGACCTTCTCGGCCATTTCCGAGGCGAACAGCTTGGCCTGGGAGGCTTCCGAGAGGCAGGGCAGGCCGGCGCTCTTCAGGCGGGCGGCATGCAGGATCAGCAGCCGCGTGGCGTTCAGTTGGGTCTGCATGTCGGCCAGCATGTTGGCGATGCTCTGGTGCTCGGCGATCGGCTTGCCGAACTGCACGCGCTCGCGAGCATAGAGCAGGGCGGCTTCGAAGGCTGCGCGGGCGATGCCCAGGGCCTGTGCGCCGATGCCGATGCGCCCGCCCTCCAGGTTCGACAGGGCGATGGCCAGGCCCTTGCCCCTTTCGCCGAGCAGGTTGGCCTGCGGTACGCGGCAATCGCTCAAGGTCACCGCGCAGGTATCCGAGGCGCGGATACCCATCTTGTGTTCGCTGCGTTCCACGGCGAAGCCGGGGGTAGCGGTCGGCACCAGGAAGGCGGAAAGGCCCTTCTTGCCCAGCTCCGGATCGGTCACGGCGAAGACGATGGCCAGCTTCGCGCGCCGGGCGTTGCTGCAGAACTGCTTGCTGCCGTTGAGCACCCACTGGCCGTCCACCAGTTCGGCACGGGTACGCAGGTTGTGCGCCTCGGAGCCGGCCTGCGGCTCGGTGAGGGCGAAGCAGCCGATGGCGCGGCCGCTGGCCAGTTCCGCCAGCCATTCGTCCTGCTGTGCCTGCGAACCGTAGTTCAGCACCGGGCCGCAGCCGACCGAGTTGTGGATGCTCATCAGCGCGCCGGTGGCGCCGTCGCCGGCGGAGATTTCCTCCACCGCCAGGGCGTAGGCGACGTAATCGATATAGCTGCCGCCCCACTGTTCCGGGACGACCATGCCGAGCAGGCCGAGCTCGCCCATCTGGGCGACCAGGGCGTCGTCGATCCAGCCGGCCTTTTCCCAGGCCTGGGCGTTGGGTGCGATCTCGCGACGGGCGAAGTCGCGCGCCATATCGCGGATCATGCGTTGGTCTTCGCTGAGTTCCAGGTCATGCATGACACCACTCCTTCTTGTTCTTGTGGCGGGGCGATGAAGAACCGGGCGGATCTGCGCGGTGTCTTCATCGCGATCCGGGGCGTGTGCTTCAGGCTGTCGCCGTGCGTCTCGCCTTGCCGACGGCCGGTTTGAAGCCCTCGAAGAAACCCTGCACCCGCTCGGGGGTAACGGCGTCCAGGCTCGGCGGGTTCCAGCGCGGGGTCTTGTCCTTGTCGATGATCAGCGCGCGCACGCCTTCCATGATGTCGCCCTTGGCGAACCACTGGCGGTCCAGGTGCAGCTCCAGCGCGAAACACCCGGCCAGCGGCAGTTCGCGGCCACGCCGCAGCATTTCCAGGGTCACGCCCATCGCCAGCGGCGAGCGGCTGTCCAGCACCTTGACGGTTTCCTCGGCCCAGTCGGCGAATTCGGCACGGGTCTCTGCCGCCAGCGACGCCCGGATGGCCGGCACGTCCGGCTGGGAGAAGTGCGTGTCGATGGCTTGGTGCAGCGCCTTGAGTTCCGAGCCGGGCAGCTTGTTGGTGCCCAGGGTGGCCACCAGGGTGCGCAGCGCCTCCTGTGGGTGGATGGACCAGCTCATGTGGTCGAGGCAGCGATCCAGCTCGGCGATCTGGTCATGGGCGATGCACCAGTCCGCCAGACCGACGTGCAGTGCATCGGCGGCGCGGACCTGCAGGCCGGTGACGCCCAGGTAGGTGCCCAGCTCGCCCGGCAGGCGCGAGAGGAAATAGCTGCCGCCGACATCCGGGAAGTAGCCGATGGCGACTTCCGGCATGCCCATGCGCACACGCTCGGTCACCACCCGCAGCGAGGCGCCCTGGACCAGGCCCATGCCGCCGCCGAGGACGAAGCCGTCCATCAGCGCCAGCAGCGGCTTGGGATAGGCGTGGATGTACTGGTCGAGGGCATATTCCTCCTCGAAGAAGGTCTCGTGCGCGTCGTCGCCACGCTGGAAGCTGTCGTACAGCGAGCGGATGTCGCCGCCGGCGCAGAAGGCCTTTTCGCCGTTGGCCCGCAGCACCACCGCGTGGATCTGCGGATCGACCGCCCAGGCGCTGAGCTGCTGCTGCAGCAGGCGGACCATTTCCAGGGTGACGGCATTGAGCCCGGCCGGGCGGTTGAGCGTGAGGTGGCCGACGTGGTTGCGCACGGCCGCCAGCACGGGGCGTTCGGTTGCACTCATGATCAGGTGTCCTTGCGGTACTGGTTGATGATCGCCGAGAAGTCCAGGCCGCCATTGCCCTGGGCGCTGAAGCTCTGGTAGAGCTGCTGGGCGAGGGCGCCGAGGATCACCGGCTGGCGCACCTGTTTTGCCGCCTCGGTGGCCAGGCCCAGGTCCTTGAGCATCAGGTCGCTGCCGAAACCGCCGCTGTAGCCACGCGAGGCGGGTACGTTGTCCAGCACACCGGGGAAGGGATTGTAGGTGTCCGAACTCCAGCAGCGGCCGCTGGAGGTGTTGATCACCCCGGCCAGGGTCCGGGCGTCCATGCCCAGCGCCACGCCCAGGGCCATGGCCTCGGCCACGCCGATCATGGAGATGCCCAGCAGCATGTTGTTGGCGACCTTGGCCACCTGGCCGTTGCCGGCGTCGCCGCAGTGCACGATGTTCTTGCCCATGGCGGCGAGAATCGGCTGGGCATGGTCGAAGTCGGCCGCGCTGCCGCCGACCATGAAGGTCAGGGTGCCGGCCGCGGCGCCGCCGGTGCCACCGGAGACCGGCGCATCGAGCATCGGGTTGCCGTGCGCGGCGGCGGCCGCGGCGACGTCGCGGGCGCTGTGCGGGTCGATGGTGGAGCAGTCGATCAGCATCACCCCCGGACGGCTCCGGGCGATCAGGCCGTTCTCGCCCAGGTACACGCTCTTCACGTGGGGCGCGGCGGGCAGCATGGTGATGATCAGCTCGGCGTTGCCCTGGGCGATCGCGGTGGGCGAGTCGACCGGCAGCGCGCCGGCCTTGACCAGGCCGTCGACGGCCAGGGCGTTGAGATCGAAGACGCTGAGCTGGTGGCCTGCCTTGAGCAGGTTATGGGCCATGGGCGCGCCCATGTTGCCCAGACCGATGAATCCGATATGCATGGCTTTGTTCCTCTTGTTATTGCCCGCTGCGAATTAACGATTGCTGAATTCAGGCTTGCGCTTCTCGGCGAACGCCGCCATGCCTTCCTTCTGGTCGGCGGTGGCGAACACCGCATGGAACACGCGACGCTCGAAGCGGATGCCCTCGGCCAGGGTGGTCTCGAAGGCGCGGTTGACGCTCTCCTTGATCATCATGGTGGCCGGCAGGGATTTCTCGGCGATCGTCCGGGCGGCCTTGAGGGTTTCCTCCAGCAGGCTTTCCTGCGGGAAGATGCGCGCCACCAGGCCGGCGCGTTCGGCTTCCTCGGCGTCCATCTGGCGGCCGGTCAGGCACAGGTCCATGGCCTTGGCCTTGCCGACGGCACGGGTCAGGCGCTGGGTGCCGCCGATGCCCGGCAGCACGCCGAGGTTGACTTCCGGCTGGCCGAAGCGGGCGTTGTCGGCGGCGAAGATCATGTCGCACAGCAGCGCCAGCTCGCAGCCGCCGCCCAGCGCGTAGCCGGCCACCGCGGCGATCAGCGGCTTGCGGCGGCTGGCGATGCGGTCGGCTTCGGCGAAGAAGTCGTCCAGGTAGATCTGCGGGTAGTTCAGCCCGGCCATTTCCTTGATGTCGGCACCGGCGGCGAAGGCCTTGGCCGAGCCGGTGAGCACGATGCAGCCGATCTCTGGATCGGCCTCCAGCTGGCCCAGCGCCTGGTTCAGTTCGCTGATCAACTGGGCGTTGAGCGCGTTGAGCGCCTGCGGCCGGTTGAGGGTGATCAGCGCGACGCGTTCCTGGATGTCGACGAGCAGGGTTTCGAATGTCATGTAGGCGTCCTTGAGGGCCGGCGCGTCCGCCGGCCCGGTGGGTGATGTCACTTCAGGTTGATGGTGGTGTTGACCGGGCCGCCGACCTCGTTCTCGTCGAACCAGCGTTCGGTGATGGTCTTGGTCTGGGTGTAGAACTGCACCACCTGCTTGCCGTAGGGGCCTAGGTCGCCGAGCTTGGAGGCGCGCGAGCCGGTGAAGGAGAACATCGGCACCGGCACCGGGATCGGCACGTTGATGCCCACCTGGCCGACGTCGATCTCCTCCTGGAAGTGCCGCGCCGCCGCGCCGGAGCGGGTGAAGATGGCGGTGCCGTTGCCGTTGGGGTTGGCGTTGATCAGGGCGATGGCGTCGTCCATGGTGTCGGCCGCCATGATGCAGAGCACCGGGCCGAAGATTTCCTCGCGGTAGATGCTCATCTCGGGGGTGACGCCGGAGAACAGGGTCGGGCCGACGAAGTTGCCGTTCTCGTAGCCGGCGACGCTCGGGTTGCGGCCGTCCAGCTCCAGCTTGGCGCCTTCCTGCACGCCGCGTTCGATCAGCCCGCTGACGCGATCCAGCGCCGCGCAGGAGACCAGCGGGCCGACATCGGTGCCGGCCTCGACGCCGGCGTTGACCTTGAGCGTCCTGGCCTTGGCCACCAGGTCCGGAATCCAGGCCTGCGCCTCGCCCACCAGGATCACCACCGACAGCGCCATGCAGCGCTGGCCGGCCGCGCCGAAGGCCGCGCCGGCGAGGTTGTTGAGGGTCTGCTCCTTGTGCGCATCGGGCAGCACGATGGCGTGGTTCTTCGCGCCCATCATGCACTGCACGCGCTTGCCGGCCAGGGAGGCGCGGTTGTAGACGTGGGTGCCGACCTTGGTCGAGCCGACGAAGGACACCGCCTTGATGTCCGGATGGTCGCAGATGGCGTTCACCGCCTCGGCACCGCCGTGCACCACGTTGAGCACGCCCGGCGGCACGCCGGCTTCCAGCGCCAGCTCGGCCAGGCGCATGGTGACCATCGGGTCCTGTTCGGAGGGCTTGAGGACGAAGGTGTTGCCGGTGGCGATGGCCATCGGGAACATCCACAGCGGGATCATCGCCGGGAAGTTGAACGGGGTGATGCCGGCGCAGACGCCCAGCGGTTGCAGCAGGGTGTAGGTGTCGACCCCGCTGGCGACGTTGTTGGCCAGCTCGCCGAGCTGCAGGTTGCCGATGCCGGCGGCATGCTCGACCACCTCCAGGCCGCGGAAGACGTCGCCCTCGGCGTCGGCCAGGGTCTTGCCCTGTTCGGCGGTGAGGATCGCCGCCAGTTCCTTCATGTTCTCGCGAATCAGCTGCTGGTATTTGAGGAAGATCCGCGCCCGCGCGCCGATGGGCGTCTTGCGCCAGCTCTTGAAGGCTTCCTTGGCGCTGGCGACGGCGCGGTCGATTTCCGCGGCGGTGGCGAACGGCACCCGCGCCAGGACTTCCTGGGTCGCCGGGTTGACGATGTCGCGCCATTGCCCGGTGGTGGATTCGACGAATTGCCCGTCGATCAGCAGTTTGACGGTAGAAATGGAACTGGAAGTGGTCATAGTGCTCTCCGGCCTGACTCAGGCACTGTTGTTGTTATTGGCTCGCGGACAGCTGCGAGGGTTGTATTGAATGTAGCAATGCAAAAAATCACATTACAATGCGGTCGACTGCAGAGTCGCTCTGCATAAATGCACAGGAAGGTCGACCATGGACTGGGACAATCTGCGTTATTTTCTCGAAGTCGCGCGGGCGGGGCGGCTGACGACCGCGGCGCGCCGGCTGGCGGTCGACCACACCACCGTGTCGCGGCGGCTGCAGGCGCTGGAAAAAAGCATGGGCCTGCAGCTTTTTCTACGCGAGCCGGGCGGCTACAAGCTCACCGAGGCCGGGCGCAGCCTGCTGCCGCGGGTCGAGGCGATGGAAAGTGCCAGCGTGGCGATCGAACACTCCCTGCCCAGCATCGGCGACAGCCTTTCCGGGCAGGTGCGTATCGGCGCGACCGAAGGCTATGGCATCGTGATGCTCGCCGGCCAGCTCACCGGGCTCAGCCAGCGCTACCCGCACCTGAACATCGACCTGCTGGCGCTGCCGCGCGCGGTGCGCCTGTCGCGCCACGAGGCGGACATCGTCATCACCCTGGAGCGCCCGGAACGCGGACCGTTCATCATCAGCCGGCTCACCGACTACGTGCTGCGACTGTATGCGGCACCAGGCTACCTGGCCGGGCACGCGCCGATCCGCAGCCGTGAAGACCTCGCCGGGCATCGCTTCGTCAGCTATGTGGACGACCTGCTGTTCAGCAAGGAGCTGCTGTTCCTCGATGGCATCGCCGATGCGCGTGCCGTCGGCCTGCGCAGCACCAGCCTGCTGGCCCAGCAGGAAGCGGTGGCGATGGGCGCGGGGATTGCCATTCTGCCGGCCTTCTCGGCCGATGCCGACCCGCGCCTGCAGTTGCTGCTGCCCGCTGAAATCAGCTTCACCCGCACCTTCTGGATGCTGATGCCCATCGAGTTCAAGGACCTGGCGCGCATGCGCACCACCTGGGACTACCTCAAGGAGATGGCACAGCAGAACCAGGGGCGGCTGATGGGGCAGGGGTGATTCAACATTTTTAGTGGCTCTTTGGCAGGCCTTGCGGCCTGCATCGCCCCGAGGTCGGGCCTCCCACAAAAAGCCGCCAGCACACACGGCGCCCCTGTGGGAGGCGCGACCCGCGGCGATGCTTTTGATCTTCAGGCTGTAGGGCGGGCTTCAGCCCACCGACAGGGCCCGCTCTGGTGGGCTGAAGCGGAACGCCGCCCGGTCCACGCTACGGTGCTTCAGGCTTCAGGCTTCAGGCTTCAGGCTGCCGCGCGGCGTCGGGTGGGTTTCATGGCCCATCGGCGTGGTGTCGGGCAATTGCACGCCTTCGTCGGCGAAGTCCGGACTGTGCACTTCCGAATCCAGCGGCATATGGCTGTAGCGCTGGCTGGGCAGCGCCGGTTTCGCCTCCCGTTCGGTCAGCATGCGCTTGGCCTCGCAGCGCCCGCTGATGCCACGCGCGAGCGCCATGCCGCCCATCGCCAGTTCCAGCAGCCCGCCGAGGCCGCCGCGGCGCAGCCCCTTGCCCAGCAGCACCAGCCCGCCGGCCAGTGAGGCAGCCCGCTCCCAGCCGTGGACATTCTGTGGGGGCGTCTTGTCGAACAATCGGTTCATGGCTGCTTGCCTCGGTAGGGAGTCGTTCACTAAATGACTGCCTCGCCCGGGAAGCGTTCCGCCTGCAGCTGGCTGAGCCGGGTCTTTCGTCCTCCTGTCATGTATTGGTAACCCTGCAGGGCATTCAATCGGCATTACATGAATACCCCCTTGACTCGCAGGGAGAGGTGCCGGATGCCTGCAAAATACCTGTCCGAACTGATCGCCCGTTCGCCATTCGCCCAGTTGCAGCAGCACTTCGCTCAGGTGCACGCCGGCGCGAAGCTGTTGTTGCCTTTCATGAGGGCGGCCGGCGACGGCGACTGGCGCCGTGCCGGGCAACTCGAACAACAGCTCCAGGAGCTGCGGCAAGAAGCCGACCGGGTTGCCAGGAACCTGTGCCTGCACCTGCCCGGTTCGCTGTTCATGCCGGTGCCCCGTGCGGATCTGCTCGATCTGTTGCGTGTCCAGAGCCACCTGGGGACGCGCCCCGGCGAAATCGCTCGCCTGGTATCGCTGCGCCAGATGTCCGTGCCGCTGCCGTTGCAGGATGGGGTGCGGCTACATCTGGCGCGTGCCGTGGATGCCGTTGCGCAGGCCATGGCGCTTGTGGATGAGCTCGACGAACTGCTGGAAAGCGGTTTTCGTGGCCGCGAGGTGGGCAAGGTCGAGGCCATGCTCGCCGAACTGATCAACCTCGACGAGGCGTCGAAACGGCGAAGGGACGAAGCGGCCGGGGTGCTGATCGGCCTGGAAAACCAGTTGGCGGCAACGGACGTATTCGCGCTTCACCGGTTGATCGAGCTGATTGCCGAACTCTCCGAAGGGGCCCGGCAGGTCGGCTTGCGCCTGGAGCAATTAGTGGAGGCATGAGTGGCATGGCGCGCGCCGGGCGCTCGCCTGCTGCACGGGTGCCGAAATCGGAACGGCGCCATTCACTATTCTTCAGTCAGGCCGGGCCTGCCGCACAGGCCGCCAGAAAGCGAGGCGGAATACGACGTGAAGACACTATCCGGGCTTCCCATCAAGGTCGGTACACACAAAACGCTGGTCCTGGTCCGTCATGCCAAGACGCGCAAGAGCGACCTGTCGCTGCCGGATCGAGAGCGGGCCCTGAGCGAGCGGGGCAGAAAGCAGCTGATGGTCATGGGCAAACGCCTCGCCCGATCCGGCTGCAAGGTCGACCTGATCGTCACCAGCCCCGCCTTGCGGGCTCTTGCCACCGCCCGGGCACTGGCCAGGATGCTGGGCTATCGCCGCAAGGACCTGGTGATCGACGAGCAGCTGTACGCCTGCCAGGCGAATGACCTGTTGCGAATCGTTCAGCATCTCGACGATGAGCTGCAGAGCGTGCTGCTCGTCGGACACAATCCGCAGCTCAGCGAGCTTGCCCATCGCTTCAGGCACGACATCACCCATTTGCCGACCTGCGCGGTCGCCGTGTTCCGCTTCGACGTCCGTTGCTGGTCGGAGGTCGGCTCGATCGCGCCAACGGCGGTGAGCGTCGACTGCCCCCGGAAGAAATCGCAGGTGCTGTGAAAACCCGCTCGATCGCCGCTTAAAAAATACGCTTTCTTTACGCCGCCCTGCCGGCTGCGCAATCGAATCTTTACGCCGACTGCTCCGACACTTCGCCTACACGCATTGACGCGTCATACGGAGCGGATCACCCATGACCATACTCGACGGGCTCGCACTGGGCCTGGCCATCGTCCTTTTCTTCTACCTGCTGGTTGCGCTGTTGCGCGCCGAACGTAGCTAGGGGGTCGCATGCACGCCAACGATTACTGGCTGCTTGCGGCCTTTTTCCTCCTCGTGCTGGCGCCGGCCCCCTGGCTCGGGCGCTACCTGTTCCGGGCCATGGAAGGCCAGCGGACCTGGTTGACGCCCGTGCTGGGGCCGGTCGAGCGGCTGTGTTACCGCGCCGCCGGCATCGATCAGGAGCGTGAGCAGAGCTGGAAGAGCTACAGCCTGGCCTTGCTCGGCCTGACCGCGGCCAGTCTGCTGGGGCTGTTCGCGATGCTGATGCTGCAGGGGCAGTTGCCGCTCAACCCGCAGAAGTTGCCGGGTCTCGAATGGCACCTGGCGCTCAACACGGCGGTGAGCTTCGTCACCAACACCAACTGGCAGGCCTACAGCGGTGAAGCCCAGCTCAGCTATTTCAGCCAGATGCTCGGGCTCGGCGTGCAGAACTTCGTCAGCCCGGCGGTCGGCCTGGCGGTGCTCGTGGTGTTCTGCCGCGCGCTGTTGCGCCGCAGCACCAACGTGATCGGCAATTTCTGGGTCGATGTGACCCGCGCCGTGCTCTATGGCCTGTTGCCGTTCAGCCTGGTCCTCGCGTTGCTGCTGGTGTGGCAGGGCGTACCGCAGAGTCTGGCCGACTACACCCAGGCGATCACCCTGCAGGGTGCCGAGCAGAGCATCCCGCTGGGCCCGGCGGCCAGCCAGATCGCGATCAAGCAACTGGGTACCAACGGCGGCGGCTTCTTCGGTGTCAACTCGGCGCATCCGTTCGAGAATCCGACGGCCTGGAGCAACCTGCTGGAGGTGGTCTCGATCCTGCTGATTCCGGCGGCGCTGGTATTCATGTTCGGCCACTACGTGCGCGACCTGCGCCAGAGCCGGGCGATTCTCGCCTGCATGCTGTTGCTGTTCGTTCTCGGCCTGGGCACCGCCCTGGTCGCCGAACACCAACCCAACCCGGCTTTCGCCGAGCTGGCGGTGGAGCAGCAGGGGTCGCTCGAAGGCAAGGAAAGCCGTCTCGGCATCGCCGCCTCGGCGTTGTGGGCGGTCACCACGACCGCGGCGTCGAACGGCTCGGTCAACGCCATGCACGACAGTTTCAGCCCGCTCGGGGGCATGGTGGCGCTGTTCAACATGATGCTCGGCGAGATCGTCTTCGGCGGTGTCGGCGCGGGCCTGTACGGCATGCTGCTGTTCGTGCTGGTCACGGTTTTCCTGGCCGGGCTGATGATCGGCCGCACGCCGGAGTACCTCGGCAAGAAGCTCGAGGCACGCGAAGTCCGCCTGCTGGTGGCGACGCTGCTGGTCATGCCGGTGGGCGTGCTGGTGCTGGCGGCGCTGGGGGTCAGCCTGCCGGGAGCGGCCGCGTCGATCGGCAACCCCGGCCCGCATGGCCTGAGCCAGATTCTCTACGCCTACACCTCGGGCACCGGCAACAATGGCTCGGCGTTCGCCGGATTCGGTGCCGGCACCACCTACCACAACCTGATGATCGCGCTCGCCATGCTGCTGGGCCGCTTCGGATTCATCCTGCCCGTGCTGGCCATCGCCGGCAGCCTGGCGGCCAAGCAGCGCGCGCCGGTCGATGCGAACAGCTTTCCGACCCATGGGCCGCTGTTCGTGACCCTGTTGACGGTGGTGATCCTGCTGGTCGGCGGGCTGACATTCCTGCCGGCGCTGGCGCTGGGCCCGATCGCCGAACACTTCGTCTTGCTGCAAGGTTTCTGAGGAAGGTCACGATGAACGTCCGTCAAACGGCACTCGACAGTGCCGAGCAACAACCCGCCACTTCGTTCGCCATGCTGTACAAGCCGGCGTTGCGCCAGGCCCTGGTCAAGCTCGACCCGCGGCAGCTCGCGCGCTCGCCGGTGATGCTGGTGGTCGAGCTCACCGCCATCGTCACCACCCTGCTGTGCTTCGTGCCGGATGCCGCGGTGATCCGTGCGGTGGCGGTGCAGATCGCCCTGTGGCTGTGGTTCACCGTGCTGTTCGCCAACTTTGCCGAAGCGCTTGCCGAGGGACGTGGCAAGGCCCGTGCCGACAGCCTCAAGGCCGGCACGCAAGGGCTCGAAGCGCGCCTGCGGAGCGCCGGCGGCGAGTACCGGCAGGTGCCGGCGAGCAGCCTGCGCCGCGGCGACGTGGTGCGGGTCGAGGCCGGCGAACTTATCCCGGGCGACGGGGAGGTCATCGAAGGTATCGCCGCCGTCAACGAGGCGGCGATCACCGGCGAGTCGGCGCCGGTCATCCGCGAATCGGGAGGAGACCGCTCGGCGGTCACCGGCAACACCCGCGTGGTATCGGACTGGCTGCTGGTGCGCATCGGCAGCGACCCGGGCGAGTCCACGCTGGACCGGATGATCGCCCTGGTCGAAGGGGCCAAGCGGCAGAAGACTCCCAACGAGGTCGCCCTGGACGTCCTGCTGATCGGGCTGACGCTGATCTTCCTCGTGGTGGTCGCCACCTTGCAGCCCTTCGCCCGTTTCGCCGGGGGCGATCTGCCGCTGGTGTACCTGGTCGCGCTGCTGGTGACGCTGATCCCCACCACCATCGGCGGCTTGCTGTCGGCCATCGGCATCGCCGGCATGGACCGCCTGGTGCGCCTCAACGTCATCGCCAAGTCCGGCCGGGCGGTGGAGGCGGCGGGCGATGTCCAGGTGCTGCTGCTGGACAAGACCGGCACCATCACCTTCGGCAACCGGCGCTGCAGCGCGATGGTGAAGGCGCCGGGCGTGTCGGCCACGGAGCTGTCGCATGCCGCGCTGCTGTCGTCGCTGGCCGACGACACGGCCGAAGGCAAGTCCATCGTCGAATACCTGCGCGCCCTGGCACCGATGACGGAGCCGGTCGGGCAGGCGGTGAGCAGCATCCCGTTCAGCGCGGAAACCCGCCTCTCCGGTGCCGACTACCAGGGCCGGCGCTATCGCAAGGGGGCGGTGGACGCCGTGCTCGGTCACCTGGGCATGGGCCCCGAACAGGTGCCGCCGGTACTCGCACGCGAGGTCGAGAAGATTGCCCAGAGCGGCGGCACGCCCCTGCTGGTGTGTGCCGATGAGCGGCTGCTGGGCGCCATCCATCTCAAGGATGTGGTCAAGCCGGGCATCCGCGAACGCTTCGCCGAGCTGCGCCAGCTGGGCATTCGCACGGTGATGGTCACCGGCGACAACCCGCTGACGGCCGCCGCGATTGCGGCCGAGGCGGGCGTCGATGACGTGATTGCCGAAGCGACGCCGCAGAAGAAGCTGCAGCGCATTCGTCAGGAGCAGGCCGAGGGCAAGATGGTCGCCATGTGCGGCGACGGCGCCAACGATGCGCCAGCGCTGGCGCAGGCCGATGTCGGCATGGCGATGAACGACGGCACCCAGGCGGCGCGCGAGGCGGCGAACCTGGTCGATCTGGACTCCGATCCGACCAAGCTGCTCGACGTGGTACAGGTGGGCAAGCAGCTGCTGGTGACCCGGGGAGCGCTGACGACCTTCTCGGTCGCCAACGATGTGGCGAAATATTTCGCCATCCTGCCGGCGCTGTTCATCGGCATCTATCCGCAGCTCTCGGTCCTGAACCTGATGCAGTTGCACAGTTCCGAGAGCGCCATCCTGTCGGCCATCGTCTTCAATGCGCTGATCATCGTCGGCCTGATCCCGCTGGCGCTGCGTGGCGTGCAGGTGCAGGCCGCCGACTCGGCCAGCCTGCTGCGGCGCAACCTGCTGGTCTACGGCCTGGGCGGTCTGGTCGCGCCCTTCGTCGGGATCAAGTTGATCGACCTCTTGCTGACCGCGGTCGGCCTGGCCTGAAGCCCGCCGCGCCATGACGGCGCGGCTTCTGGAGATGAGAAAAATGTTCGAATACGTTCGTCCGGCGATTGCCTCGCTGATCCTGATGACGCTCATCACGGGCGTCGCCTATCCACTGTCCGTCACCGCGGTGGCGCAGCTGGCCTTCGCCGAGCAGGCCAACGGCAGCCTGGTTCGCGATGCGACCGGGCAGGTGCGTGGCAGCGCCCTGTTGGCCCAGGCGTTCGAGGGGCCGCAGTGGTTCCACCCGCGCCCCTCGGCGGGGGACTACGCAACCGTCGCCAGCGCTGCCAGCAACCTGGCGCCAAGCAACCCCGAACTGGCCGCCCAGGTTCGCGAACGCGTGCGGGACTGGGCCGGTAGCGCCGTGCAACCGGCACCGATGGAGCTGGTGACGGCCTCGGGCAGCGGGCTCGACCCGCACCTGACGCTGGCGGCCGCGCGCTTCCAGGCCGCCCGTGTCGCGGCGGCCCGGAGCATTCCGGCCGAGCGCCTGGAGCGCCTGTTGCTGGCGCAGCTGACGGCACCGCTGGTAGGGCCGGCGGTGGTGAACGTACTGGCCCTGAACCTGGCATTGGCCGACAATCGCTTGCCTGATTCCAGCGAGTGATCCGAATGAGCGATGCCCTGCGCGCGGACGCGCTGCTCGACGAGGTGCCACGGGAGGGGCGCGGCCGCCTCAAGGTGTTCCTTGGCGCGGCTCCGGGCGTAGGCAAGACCTACGCCATGCTCCAGGCCGCGCAGCGCCAACGGCGTCTCGGCCGCACCCTGCGGGCCGGCGTGGTCGAGACCCATGGCCGCGCCGAAACCGAGGCGATGCTCGTCGGGCTGCCCGAGCAGCCGCTGCTGCGCAGCGAGTACCGGGGCGTCACGCTGCTCGAGATGGATCTCGATGGGCTGCTGGCGGCGCGACCGAGCGTGGCGCTGGTGGACGAGCTGGCGCACAGCAATGCCCCCGGCAGCCGCCACAGCAAGCGCTGGCAGGACGTGCTGGAGCTGCTCGAAGCAGGTATCGACGTCTACACCACCGTCAACGTGCAGCATCTGGAAAGCCTGAACGACCAGGTCCGCGCCATCACCGGGGTGCAGGTTCGGGAAACGGTCCCGGACTGGGTTCTGCAGGAGGCGGACGACATCCTGCTGATCGATCTGCCGCCCCGCGAGCTGCTGGAGCGGCTACGCGAAGGCAAGGTCTACGTGCCGGAGCAGGCCCGCGCGGCCATCGACGCATTCTTCACCCAGACCAACCTGACCGCCTTGCGCGAGCTGGCGATGCAGACGGCCGCCGCGCGGGTGGACGCCGACCTGCATCGCCGCTACCGGCTGCAGGGCCAACCGGCCCCTGCGGTTCGCGGACGCCTGCTGGTGGGCATCGAGGGCGACGATGCCGCCGAAGGCCTGGTACGCCATGCCGCGCGGGTGGCGGAGCGCCGGCATCTGCCCTGGTCGGTGGTTCATGTGAATATCGGCGCGAGCCGGGGCGAGGCCGAACTGGGGTGCCTCCAGGCCGCCCAGCAGCTGGCCGAGCGGCTGGGCGGCGAGGTGGTGGAGCTGCGTGGCGAGCGTGTGGCGCGCACGCTGGTCGATCATGCGCACGAGCGCCGCGCGACGCTGCTGCTGGTCGGCCGGAGCGCTCGCCCGCGCTGGCGCTGGAAGGGCCGGGCCGGCCGCTCGGTCGCCGAGCAGCTCATCGCCATGGGGCAGGGGCTGGAAGTCAGCATCCTGGACCAGAAGCCGGGCCTGTCGCGGGGCGCGCGCCCGGGGAAGGCGCCGCTGGACTGGCGCACCTATCTCCTGGCGGTGCTGGCGACGCTGGTGGCGACCGGCGCCGCGCTGGTGTTGTCGCGCTACCTGGCGCTGCCGAACATTTCGCTGGTGTTCCTGGCTGCCGTGCTGGTGGTGGCCGTGCGCAGCAGCCTCGGCCCGGCGCTGGCGTGCGCGGGGCTGTCGTTTCTCTTCTACGATTTCCTGTTCATTCCGCCGACCTTCACCTTCATCGTGGCTCGCCAGGAAGACGTCCTGACGCTGCTGTTCTTCCTGCTGATGGCGGTCCTCGCCGGAAACCTCGCCAGTCGCCAGCGCCGCCAGCTGCAGGCCCTGCGCCAGACCCAGGCGGAGACGACGGCCTTGCTCGATCTCTCGCGCCGGTTGAGCGCTGCCACCGACGTGCAGGCCGTCTGCGCCGTCGCGGTCCATCAGCTGCAACTGCTGTCGGACCTGGAGGCGGTGGTGGCGACGCGCACCCGGCAGGCGGAATGGACGTTCCGGGGGGATGCCCCGCCAGCCCTGGACGATCAGGCGCAGGCCGCAGCCGAGTGGGCCTGGAAGCATGGGCAGGCCGCGGGGCAGGGCACCGACACCTTGCCGGGCGGGCAGTGGTGGTGGCTGCCCTTGAGCGGCGACGGGCAATCGCTGGGCCTGCTTGGCATCCGGCCGGTCGGCGCTGGGCAGCTGGCGCCACAGAAGCGCCGGCTCATCGCGGCGCTGGCGCAACCGCTGGCACAGGCGCTGGGACGCGCGACGCTCGCCGACGAACTCGAGGCGGCTCGTCTGCACGGCCAGACCGAAGAGCTGCGCAGCGCCCTGCTGGCCTCCGTCTCGCATGACCTGCGCACGCCGCTGACGGCCATGCGCGGTTCCATCGACAGCCTGGCGAGCCTGGGGCACCGCATGAGCGAAGCCGACCGGCAGGAGTTGCTCGAGGCGACCCGTGACGAGGCCGAGCGCCTGGATCGCTACATCCAGAACCTGCTGGACATGACACGCCTGGGACATGGCGGGCTCAAGCTCATCCGCGACTGGGTGGCGCCGGCGGATATCGTCGCCGGTGCCCTGCAACGCCTGCAGCGGGTCCTTGCCGAACTCAGGGTCGAGGTCATACTGCCCGACGTGCTGCCGTTGCTGTACGTCCATCCGGCGCTGATCGAACAGGCGCTGGTCAACGTGCTGGAAAATGCCGCGCGGTTCTCCGCGCCCGGAGGCGCCCTGCAGGTCGCGGTCACGGCCGCGCCCGGGACGCTGCGTTTCATCGTCAGCGACGAGGGGCCCGGTATTCCGGAGGCGGAGCGGGAGAAGATCTTCGATATGTTCTATACGGCGGCGCGTGGCGACCGGGGCGGGCCGGGCACCGGGTTGGGCCTGGCCATCTGCCAGGGCATGATCGGTGCCCATGGCGGGCGCGTCTCCGTCGGCGAGGGACTCGGCGGTCGCGGCGCCAGTGTGACGCTGGAGCTGCCGCTGCAGCCCCAGCCGGAGATGGAGATGGAGAAAGACCTTTCGTGACTGGCGATTCGGCAAGCGTACTGATCATCGACGATGAACCGCAGATCCGGAAATTCCTGCGCATCAGCCTCGGTTCGCAGGGTTACCGGGTCGTCGAGGGAAGCGACGGCCGCGACGGCCTGGCCCGCGCCGCGCTGGACCAGCCGGACCTGGTAGTGCTCGACCTCGGCCTGCCGGATATGGATGGCCAGGCCGTCCTGCGGGAGCTGCGCGGCTGGAGCCAGGTACCGGTGATCGTGCTGTCGGTGCGCTCCAGCGAGGCGGAGAAGGTCATGGCGCTCGATGCCGGCGCCAATGATTACGTCACCAAGCCTTTCGGCATCCAGGAATTCCTCGCTCGGGTACGGGCGCTGCTGCGCCAGCCGCAATCTTCCGCCGGCATGGCGGCCCAGGTGGTTGCCGGGCCGTTGTGCATCGACTTCGCCTATCGGCGTGTCAGCCTGCACGACCGCGAAATGAGCCTTACGCGCAAGGAGTATGCGGTGCTGGCGGAGCTGGCGCGCCATGGCGGCCGGGTCGTGACCCAGCAGCAGTTGCTGAAGGATATCTGGGGGCCGAGCCACAGCGGCGACAGCCACTATTTGCGGGTGGTGATCGGCCATCTCCGGCGCAAGCTCGGCGACGATCCCGCCGCGCCGCGGTACATCGTGACCGAAGCCGGGGTCGGCTATCACCTGGTGGTCGATGCCTGAACCGCGGGCAGCCCGTGCCGTGCGTCACCGCTGCCAGAGAATCAGCGCAAGCTCCAGCGGCACGTTCAATCCCAGGTCGGCGCTGGGGACCACCCGCGCGGTGTAGTCCGCGGCCGGACGGGTGACGGGCAGCTCGCCCTGGAAGACGGCGAACGGACCGTCGTGCTGGACCAGATCGAGCGGCCGGATCTCGCCCGGTTCGGCAAACAGCTGGACGGCGATCTGCTGTGGCTCGATGTGGCCCAGGTGCAGCCGCGCCTCGACCCGGTAGCGATCGCCTGCGGTCAGCCATTCCAGCCGGGTGAAGGCCAGCTCGTGCCAGTAGCCACGCAGGCAGGTCACCTGGCGCGCCAGTTCGCGGGCCCGCGCCGAGCCTTCGGCACAGCGCTCGCGATAGGCCATGGCCAGTGGCAGGTAGTAGCGCTCGGTGTATTCGCGCACCGTGCGGTCGGCGGAGAAGCGTTCCACCAGGGCGCTCATGCTGCGCCGCATGCGTTGCACCCAGGCGTTAGGCGTACCGTCCGCATCGCGTGTATAGAAGGCGGGCACGATTTCCTCCTCGAGCAGCCGGTAGAGCTGTTCGGCGTCCATCGCGTCGTGGGCGGGTTCGTGCTCCAGGCCGTCGCCCACCGCCCAGCCGAGGTCGGCCGCATAGGCTTCGGCCCACCAGCCGTCGAGCTGGGAAAGGTTCAGCCCGCCGTTGGCCAGCACCTTCATGCCGCTCGTGCCGCTGGCCTCCCAGGGCCGTCGCGGCGTGTTCAGCCAGACGTCGACGCCCTGTACCAGATGCCGCGCGATACGCATGTCGTAGTCCTCGAGGAACACCACGCGGCCGGCGATATCGGCACGCGCAGCGAAGCGCTGCCACTCGCTCAGCAGCGCCTGGCCGGCACGGTCGGCCGGGTGCGCCTTGCCGGCGACCAGCAGCTGCACGGGGTGTTGCGTGTGGGTGAGGATGCGCGCCAGCCGTTGCGGGTCGTGCAGCAGCAGGTTGGGCCGTTTGTAGCTGGCGAAGCGGCGGGCGAAGCCGAGCGTCAGGCGCTCCGGATGCAGGCGGGTGCCGGCCATTTCGATTTCGCTCGGCGAGGCGCCGTGCACGGCGAGGCTGCGCGCCAGGTGGCTGCGGACGAAGGCGAGCAGGTCGCTACGGGCGTGCTGGCGAATCTGCCATAGCCAGCGGTCGTCGACCCTGGCGAGCAGTTCGGCCACCGATACCTTGTCGGTACCGCGCCAGGGCGTGTCGTCACCGTGCAGCTCGTGCCAGTGGGCTTCGGCGTTCGGTGAAACCCAGGTCGGCAGGTGAATGCCATTGGTGACGTGGCCGACGGGCACCGCGTCGATCGGCCAGCGCGGGAACAGCTCGCGGAAGATGAAGCGGCTGGTGTGGCCGTGCAGTTGGCTGACCGCGTTGACGGCTCCGGCCCCGCGCGTGGCCAGATAGGCCATGTTGAACGGTTCGCGCGGGTCCTGTGGCTGCTTGCGGCCCATCGCCAGCAGGGCCTGCAGCGAAATGCCCAGTTCGTACTTGGCGTAGCGCCCCAGGTACTTGCCGACCAGCTCGGCGGGGAAGCGATCGAAACCGGCCTCCACCGGCGTATGGGTGGTGAACAGGTTGCCCGCGCGGGTCGCGCCGAGGGCGACGGCGAAGGAGACCTGCTCGCGCACCATGTGGCTGCGGGCCCGCTCCAGCACTGCGAACGCCGCGTGCCCGTCGTTCAGGTGGAGCACGTCGGGCTGCAGCCCGGCGGCTTCCAGCAAGCGCCAGCCGCCGATGCCCAGCACCAGTTCCTGGCGCAGGCGCATCTCGTTGTCGCCGCCGTACAGCTCGCTGCTGATCAGCCGCGCCAGCGGCGGGTTCGCCGGGTCGTTGGTATCGAGCAGCAGCAGCCGGTTGCGGCCGACGATGGCCTGCCAGCCGCGCAGCCAGATTTGCACGCCGGGCAGATGGATCGCCAGCCGCAGCGGCTTGCCGGTGGCGTCGCGCAGCGGCTCGATGGGTAACTGCCGCGTGTCGTTGACCGGATACAGCTCCTGCTGGCTGCCATCCGGGCCGATGCCCTGGCGGAAGTAGCCATGCTGCCAGAGCATGCCCACGGCGGTGACCGGCACGCCGAGATCGCTGGCCGCCTTGAGCTGGTCGCCGGCGACGTTGCCGAGCCCGCCGGAGTAGATCGGTAGGGCCTCGCTGAGCATGTATTCCATGGAGAAGTAGGCGACCCGTCCGAGCGTCTGCGCGTGCGCCTGGCCGGCGAACCAGGTCGGCCGCTCCAGCCTGGCCCGTTGCTCCTGGACGATGTCCTGTACCAGCTGGTGGCAGTCGCTGCGGTTCAACAGCTCGTCGAGCGCCTGCTCCGGAACGGTGCTGAGCACCAGGCTGGGGTTGTGCGTGAGCTGCCAGAGCTCATTGTCGATGACCTGCCAGATATCGTCGTTGCGGCTCGACCAGCGTATGGCTTGATCGAATGCCAGCTGGCGCAGCGTTTCGGGAGTGATCTCGGATGGGCGTTTGCTTGCAGGGGCCAAGTGAAGCCTCTCTCATCGGACCGGGGCGCGATCTTGCCGGAAGAGCATAGCCTTCCGGCGCGGGTTTGGATGCTCGAAGACCGCTCTGGCGCAGGCGTCGCCGAAGCCGGAGCGCGCGTACCGATGGCGGCCGGGTTGCCGGGCGTCTTCTGCTAGAATGCGCGCCCTGTTTTCCGGAGGTAGCCATGACCCTGCTCAAGTTCACCGATGTGTCCCTGGCCTACGGCACCATGCCGTTGCTGGATGGAGTGTCCTGGCAGATCGCGCGGGGCGAGCGGGTCTGCATCATCGGCCGCAACGGCACCGGCAAGTCGAGCATGCTGCGGCTGGTCAAGGGCGACCGGGCTGCCGATGACGGCGAGATCTGGCGCGCGCCGGGGCTGAAGATCGGCGAACTGCCGCAGGAACTGCCGCGCGCGGACGACCGCACGGTATTCGATGTGGTGGCCGAAGGGCTGGCCGGGGTCGGCGAGCTGCTCGCCGAATACCATCACCTGAGCCAGAACATCCGCGACGATGCCGACCTGGAGAAGCTGATGCACGTCCAGCAGGCCCTCGAAGCGAAGGACGGCTGGCGTTTGCAGCAGCTGGTGGACAGCACCCTGAGCCGCCTGCAGCTGCCGGCCGACCGCACCCTGGCCGAGCTGTCCGGCGGCTGGCGGCGGCGCGTGCTGCTGGCCCAGGCGCTGGTGTCCGAGCCCGACCTGCTGCTGCTCGACGAGCCCACCAACCACCTGGACATCGGCGCCATCGCCTGGCTGGAAGAGGCGCTGACCGGTTTCAACGGCGCCGTGCTGTTCATCACCCACGACCGGGCCTTCCTGCAGAACCTGGCGACGCGCATTCTCGAACTCGACCGTGGTCGCCTGATCGACTGGAACGGCGACTACGCCAGCTTCCTGGTACACAAGGAACAACAACTGGCCGCCGAAGAAACCGCCAACGCGCTGTTCGACAAGAAGTTGGCCCAGGAGGAGGTGTGGATTCGCCAGGGCATCAAGGCCCGGCGTACCCGTAATGAAGGCCGCGTGCGCGCGCTCAAGGCGCTGCGTGTCGAGCGCAGCGAACGCCGCGAGCGGCAGGGCAAGGCCAGCTTCCAGGTGGAGGTGGCGGAGAAGTCCGGCAAGCAGGTGATCGTCGCCGAGCACGTGAGCTTCGCCCATCCCGGCGGCGAGCCGCTGATCCGCGATTTCTCCATGGTGATCCAGCGTGGCGACCGTATCGGCCTGCTCGGCGCCAACGGCACCGGCAAGACCACGCTGCTCAAGCTGCTGCTGGGCGAACTGCAGCCCAGCAGCGGCGTCATCGAGATCGGCACCAAGCTCGAAGTGGCGTATTTCGACCAATTGCGTCACCAGCTGGAGCTGGAAAAGACCGTGGTCGACAACCTCGCCGAGGGCCGCGAATTCATCACCATCGATGGCCAGAACCGCCATGTGCTGAGCTACCTCGGCGACTTCCTGTTCAGCCCGCAACGGGCGCGCACGCCGGTCAAGGCGTTGTCCGGCGGCGAACGGGCACGGCTCTTGCTCGCCAAGCTGTTCAGCAAGCCGGCCAACCTGCTGGTGCTCGACGAGCCGACCAACGACCTGGACGTGGAAACGCTGGAGCTGCTCGAGGAGGTGCTGCTTGGCTTCCAGGGCACGGTGCTGATGGTCAGCCACGACCGGGCCTTCCTCGACAACGTGGTCACCAGCACCCTGGTATTCCAGGGCAACGGCGTGGTGCGCGAATACGTCGGCGGTTATCAGGACTGGCTGCGCCAGGGTGGCTCACCGCGTCTGCTGGGCGTCGCCGAAACCGTCGCCGAGGCGAAGGAGGCCAAGGCCAGCGCGCAGGCGGCAGTCGTCGCGCCAGTGCCATCCGAGGCCGCGCCGGCGAAGAAGAAGCTCAGCTACAAGCTGCAACGTGAGCTGGAAGCGCTGCCGGGCCGGATCGACGAGGTGGAGCAGCGCATCGAAGCACTGCAGGCGGAGATTTCGCAACCGGCGTTCTATCAGCAACCGGTCGAGGTCACCGGTGCGGCCCTGGCTCGCCTGGAGGCCCTGCAGCAGGAACTGGACGGGCTGCTGGAGCGCTGGGCGGAGCTGGAAGAGTAGGTGGGACGCTGGCCGGCTGCTACAACGGTTCCTGCCAGGCAGGTGCGAACAAAACAAACCGGCCCCGATGTCGTAGAGGCCTGTGCCGCAGGCCGTCGAGAAGGCGAAGCCTCATGAGATGGATCAATGCCATGCGGCCTGGCGCGTAGTTAAGTATCGACATTGGATCGGCCGTCATGATGGAGCGTTAATGGCTATTGAATATCGCATCACCCTGGACGATGAACATGACTTCAGCTATCGGATCGAGCTGGATCGTGGCTACGACGCGGAAACGGCCGCCCAGGCGCCGAAATGGACGCGGCTCGAGCACCAGCGCTGTAGCAATTGCCCCTTGAGCAAGGATGACTTCAGCCACTGCCCGGCCGCGGTGGACCTGCATCGGGTCATCGAGGATTTCCAGGGGCTGCCGGCGATCCAGAAGGCGCTGGTCTGGGTCCGCACGCCCGAGCGCGAGTACACCAAGCTGGTCGGGCTGGACGAGGGACTGCGTGCCCTGCTGGGCGTGATCATGGCTACCAGCGCCTGTCCCGTACTGGGCCGCTTGAAGCCCATGGCGCAGCAGCATCTGCCCTTTGCCAACAACCGCGAGTTCGTCCTGCGTGCGGTCTCGCTGTACCTGGCCCGGCAGTATTTCAATCTGCGCGAAGGCCGGCATGCCGACTGGGAGCTCCGTGGCCTGGTGCGTTCCTTCCAGCAGTTGCAACTGGTCAACCAGGCGTTCTGGCAGCGCATCCACGATACCTGCCATGGCGATTCCAACCTCAAGGCCTTCCTCACCTTCTTTTCCATGGCGTCCAGCCTGACCTATTCGCTGGAGACTCAGCTGCAGAAGATCCGCCCGCTGGTCATGAGCGCAGGCGAGGGCGTCGAAACCGCCTAGGCGCTGGAAGCCTGAAGCCCAGGAGCATCGCCCCGGGGGCATCTCCCACAAGAGCGGCAGCCCCCGCGAACCCTGTGGCAGGCGCGCCCTCGCGGCGATTGCAGGCCGCAGGCCTGCCAGGGTCTGAGGCCTGTAAAGTCAAGGAATTCTACTCAGGCTTCTTCAGGCGCACCGCCAGCACGTCGCAGGGGGCGCCGTGCAGGATGTCGTTGGCCGTGGAACCGAGCAGCAGCGCCAGCCCGTGACGGCCATGGCTGCCAACCACGATCAGGTCGCAGCCTTGCTCCTTGGCCAGGCGATGCACTTCCTGGCGCGGCTGGCCGTAGGCCAGGTGGCGTTGTTCCGGCGTGAGGCTCGGGTAGCTGTCGGCGAAGCCGTCCATGCGCTCGCGGGCCTGGTCGAATTGCTGCTGCTGCAGCATGGAGAGGTCCATCGGTACGTCGCCGCCGAAGGCCATCGCCATGGGTTCGATGATATGTACCAGGCTGAGCCGGGCACCCGTGGCACTGGCCAGGGCTTGGGCGCGGGCCACGACCGGGTGGCACTCCTCGGTCAGGTCGATCGCGACCAGAATATGTTGGTAGGGCATGGTGAATCCTCCTTGGGTGCCGGTCGCCAGTGGCCTGGCCTTCGCCGACGGATTATGCGGCTCTGTTGCGTGTTCGCGAAGCGGGAACAGAGTCCAGGGATAACCCCTTCGTTTCAAGCAGGTTATACACCTTGTTCCGGGGGGCGCCAGTGTCTTGTTGTCACCATCGATGACGGTGCCCGCCAATGGGCTGCTATCATGGCTGCCTTTACTGCCGCAGCGCAGTTCCGACTTATCAAGCCGTCGAAACGGGCTGTTATCGAGATACCACCATGCTGATGTTCGACTCCGATTATTCCCTCGCCTGGGCCCTCTATGGCGTGGCAGCGCTGGGCTGCCTGCTGTTCTGGTTCCGGGTGACCCGCTGGATGTGGCGTTGGTTGCGCGAGCCCTTGCGGCTGGCGGCCGCCGTGCTGTTGCTGACGCCCACCATCGTCGATCCGGCGAAGGAACTGTTCGCGCCGGCGGTGGCCATTACGGCGATGGACATGCTATTCAAGGTGGGCAACAACGCCTGGCGGGCGGTTGCCGACCTGGCCCTGTACGGGCTCATCGCCTTCGGGCTGTACATGCTGCTGGTCGCGATCCGCTGGCCCATCGAGCGCAGGCTGAAGCGGCGCGCGGTCGAAACCGCCGAGGCGGATGATCCGCGCACGTTGCGCGAGCGCCTCGAGGATGAGCAGGAGGATGATGACTACCCGCCATTGCGTGGCCGGCTGCGGACCGAGCCACGCTTGTAGCCACGAGCACACTCCGGAGATCAGGCATGTGCGAGCTGCTTGGCATGAGCGCCAACGTTCCCACCGATATCGTTTTCAGCTTCACCGGTCTCATGCAGCGTGGCGGCAAGACCGGCCCGCACAAGGATGGCTGGGGCATCGCTTTTTATGAGGGACGTGGCCTGCGGCTGTTTCAGGACCCGGTCGCCAGTTGCGAGTCCGAGGTGGCGAAGATGGTGCAGCGCTACCTGATCAAGAGCGAAGTGGTGATCGGCCATATTCGCCACGCCAACGTCGGCAAGGTCGCGCTGGTCAATACCCACCCGTTCGTGCGCGAACTGTGGGGGCAGCACTGGTGCTTCGCGCATAACGGCCAGCTGGCCGATTTCCACCCTTCGCCAGGTTTCTATCGCCCGGTCGGCGATACCGATAGCGAGGCGGCGTTTTGCGATCTGCTGAACCGGATTCGCCTGGATTTCCCCGAGCGCTCCAGTGCCGAACAGCTGCTGCCAGTGTTGCTCGATGCCTGTGCGCAATACCGTGCCAGGGGTGTGTTCAACTGCCTGCTGAGCAACGGTGAATGGCTGTTCAGCTTCTGCAGCAGCAAGCTGGCGCAGATCACCCGGCGCGCGCCGTTCGGCCCGGCGCAGCTCAAGGACGCCGACCTCACGGTGAATTTCCAGGCCGAGACGACCCCAAGGGATGTGGTGACCGTGCTGGCGACCGAGCCGTTGACCGACAACGAGCAATGGACCTGTCACGAGCCCGGGCAGTGGAGCCTGTGGCGGCTGGGGGAATGCGTCGCCCAGGGGCGGGTGCCAGGGGTGTCGGTATGTTGAGAAGCTATCTGCGGCTGGCGCTGTTTGCCCTGGGCCTGCTGGTCGGTATCCAGGTGCCCGGTTTCATCGAGGCCTATGCGCAGCATGTCGAGGCGCGCCGGCTGGAGGCGCAGCAGGGGTTGCAGGGCTTCGAGGAAACCGCGCGGCGCTTCTTCGAGGGCGACCTGGATGCACTGGTCGAGCATTATCGAAACAGCGAGGACCCGGTCATCCAGAGCGATGCGCAGAGCGTGCGTGCCCTGGTGGCGCGCGCGACGTTGCTCGAGCGGGAATGGCAGGCGCTGCAGCGCCCCTGGTACGCACGCGCCTGGCATGTCCTGGTAGGTGCCGAGCACAGCTTGCGGGCACAGGTCTGGAACGGCTATCGCTTCCAGGTCCTGCTGGCGCCGGAGGCCATCGCCTGGGGCATCAGCTGCGCGCTGGCACTGGCCTGGGTGGTGGAGGCGCTGGGCATGGCATTGGCCAGCGTGCTGTGGCCCCGGCGCAGCTATCGCTTGCGCCGGCGCTGATTCGCCGGCATTTTCACTTCGCCAGGAATTTCATCCCTTCTTCCAGCCCGCTCAAGGTCAGCGGGTACATGCGGTCCTCCACCAGTTCGCGAATGATGCCGGTGGAGGTGGTGTAGCCCCAGGTGTCCTTGGGGTAGGGATTGATCCAGATGAGCTTCTTGTACTTCTCCATGAAGCGCTGCATCCAGACGTAGCCGGCTTCCTCGTTCCAGTGTTCGACGCTGCCGCCCGGCTGGGTGACCTCGTAGGGCGCCATCGCCGCGTCGCCGACGAACACCACCTTGTAGTCCGCGCCATACTTGTGCAGCACATCCAGCGTCGCGGTGCGCTCGGACATGCGGCGGAAGTTGTTCTTCCACACCGACTCGTAGATGAAGTTGTGGAAGTAGAAGTACTCGAGGTGCTTGAACTCGGTCTTGCAGGCCGAGAACAGCTCTTCGCAGACCTTCACGTGGGCATCCATCGAGCCGCCGATATCGAACAGGATCAGCAGCTTCACCGCGTTGCGCCGCTCGGGGCGCATCTGGATGTTGAGCAGGCCGGCGTCGCGCGCGGTGTGGTCGATGGTGCCATCGATGTCCAGCTCGTCCGCGGCGCCCTGGCGGGCGAACTTGCGCAGGCGGCGCAGGGCGATCTTGATGTTGCGCGTGCCCAGCTCGACCTGGTCGTCGAGGTTCTTGTACTCGCGTTGGTCCCAGACCTTGACCGCCTTGCCCTGGCGCTTGCCGGCGTCGCCGATGCGGATGCCCTCGGGGTTGTAGCCGCCCGAGCCGAACGGGCTGGTACCGCCGGTACCGATCCACTTGTTGCCGCCGGCATGGCGCTCCTTCTGTTCCTCGAGACGTTTCTTGAATTCCTCGATCAGCTTGTCCAGGCCTCCGAGCGACTGGATCTGTGCGCGCTCCTCGTCGCTCAGGCTGCGTTCGAACTCCTTGCGCAGCCAGTCTTCCGGGATCAGGGCCTCGATGTGCCGGTCGAGGTTCTCCAGGCCCTGGAAGTAGGCGCCGAAGGCCCGGTCGAACTTGTCGAAGTGACGTTCGTCCTTGACCATCACCGTGCGCGCCAGGAAGTAGAACTCTTCCATGTCGGTGAACACGACGCGGTGCTTCAGGGCATCGATCAGATCCAGCAGCTCGCGGACCGATACCGGCACCTTGGCCGCACGCATCTCATTGAACAGGCCAAGCAGCATGGCGAAACCTCTGGCGCGCCGCTGGCCGGCGCGCGACGTTCGGGGCGATCAGCGGGGGCTGTCGCCGTTGTATTGGGGGAGCCCGTCGCGAATCTCGTACCAGTCGGCCTTGGAGTCGGCGAAGATGTGCGACTGCGGTGGGGCGGGCAGTGGTGAATCGAGCGTGCCGACGGCCACGCCAAGCTCGTGCTCACGGTTGTCGACGAACTGCAGGTTGGAACCGCAACGGATGCAGAAGGTGCGCGTCACGTGCTCGGAGGAGTGGTAGACGCCCAACTGGTCCTTGCCCGACATGAAATGGAAGGCCTCCAGCGGCACGCTCGCATAGCTGGCGAAGGCGCTGCCGTGGGCCTTGCGGCACATCTTGCAATGGCAGTGGGTCAGTTCGTCGATGGGCGCGTCGATGCGATAGCGCACGACGCCGCAGAGGCAACTACCGGTATGCGTTTGCATGGTTGTTCTCCCGTGAGTGGCGCAGCCGGTTCCGTGGCGGAACCGGCACCGATCAGCGGCTGCCGGCGCGGCGACTCATGAAGGCCAGGCGCTCGAGTAGCATCACGTCCTGCTCGTTCTTCACCAGGGCACCGGCCAGCGGCGGAATCGCGCGCGTCGGATCGCGCTCGCGCAACACCGCTTCGCCGATGTCATCGGCCATCAGCAGCTTCAACCAATCGACCAGTTCGGAGGTGGAGGGTTTCTTCTTCAGCCCCGGTACCTTGCGTACGTCGAAGAAAACGTCCAGCGCCTCGCTGACCAGCGATTGCTTGATGCCGGGATAGTGCACGTCGACGATCTTCTGCAGCGTTTCGCGGTCGGGGAAGGCGATGTAGTGGAAGAAGCAGCGACGCAGGAAGGCGTCGGGCAGTTCCTTCTCGTTGTTGGAGGTGATGATGATGATCGGCCGCTGGGTCGCCTTGATGGTTTCGTTGGTCTCGTAGACGTAGAACTCCATCCTGTCGAGCTCCTGCAGCAGGTCGTTGGGGAACTCGATGTCGGCCTTGTCGATCTCGTCGATCAGCAGGATGACCCGCTCCTCGCTCTCGAAGGCCTCCCACAGCTTGCCTTTCTTGATGTAGTTCCTGACGTCGTGAACCTTGTCCACGCCCAGCTGCGAGTCGCGCAGGCGGCTCACCGCATCGTATTCGTAGAGGCCCTGGTGCGCCTTGGTGGTGGACTTGATGTGCCAGGTGATCAGCTTGGCGCCGAAGGATTCGGCCAACTGCTCGGCAAGCATGGTCTTGCCCGTGCCGGGCTCGCCCTTGACCAGCAGCGGGCGCTGCAGGGTAATGGCGGCGTTGACGGCGAGCTTGAGGTCGTCGGTGGCGACGTAGGACTGGGTGCCTTCGAATTTCATCGGAGATTCCTTGGGCCGGGGCCTGGCACGCAGGCGTCATGGGAACAGGAGGCCGACTATAAGTGATGCGGCCTCGACTGTGAACGCGAGGGCATTATTCAGTCACTGAATGGTCAGCGGTGGCGGTTCTGTAGCCAGCTGCGCATCAGCCCCGATCCTCTACCAGCGAGCGCTCGAAACGGGTCGAGAACGCCTCGACAAAGGCATTGCGCAGAATCGCGATGAAGGCCTGGAAGGCACTGACTTCGGTATCGCGGGTGCTGCCGGATAGCTCGATACGCGTGGCGAACTGGTCCTTGCGCTGGTTCTGCAGGGTCTCTTCGCCGGTGCCGACCAGCGCTTCCCAGATGCCACGGAAGAAGCCCTTGTCCTCGTTGGCGATATCCTGCTGGAAATCGAATATCTCGACGTTGCGCAGCAGTGGCTTGATGTAGCCGTCCAGGCGGCTATCGGTGGCTTCCACCTCGAGCACCAGGTCGCCGTCGCCGGCGGCGAAATCGAACTTGCCGTAGGCGCGGCTGAAGTCGTTGAGCTGTTTGAGCGGAACCCCGGTAACGCGCAGGCTCACCTCGAAGTCTTCCCAGTCGGTGAACGGATCGAAACGGGCGCCGGCCTCGATCGGCGCCTGGTTGAACAGCTTGCCGGTGCCCTCGAAGGTGGCGACCCTGCGCCCGCGGTCGTCGGCGGTGTTGGTCAGGTTGTACAGGCTCGCCTCGATGGCGTTGGCGTAGACGTGCACCTGCGGATCGGCGGTGAAGTTGCGAAACGATAGTTGTCCGTCGATCACGCGGACCTCGTTCAGCGTGATGGGCAGCAGGGCGTCGAGCTGCTCACGCCAGTCCACTCCTTCGCCGGTTTGCGACTCGCCGCGGGCGCCGCCATCGACGAAATTCAGCTCGGGTCGCCTGAAGGTGACTCTGCCGACCACGGCCTGCTCGCGCAGCAGGGCACGCCAGCTGATGGCGATATCGATGACCGGCGCCTTGAGCAACGGCGCCTGGACCTTCTTGCCCTTCTTTTCGATGTTCAGCGCTTCGATCCGATAGCCGCCGCGCCACCAGGCCAGGTCGACATCCTCGATGTGGCCCTGGTAGTCGCCCATGTCCGCCATCTTCTCGTTCAGGTAATTGCGTACCAGGTGTGGCAGCGCCAGGTGCAGCAGCAACAGCAGCAGTGCGAGCGACAGCAGAATCCACAGTGGCAGGTAGCGGCGTCTCATGACTGTGCAGATCCGGTTGGAGGTCTAGTGGTGGACCCTGCGCCGCATGTGCGAGTTCGGCTGGACTGGTGGGGAGACTGCGCATAGGCTCATGGGTCAGGCTTCTCTTCAGCAGGGATACATCCATGAGTCGCATCTTCGCAGACAATGCACGCTCCATCGGCAATACGCCGCTGGTGATGATCAACCGCCTGGGCCCCAAGGGGGTCAGCATCATGGCCAAGATCGAAGGCCGCAACCCGGCCTATTCGGTCAAGTGCCGGATTGGCGCCGGCATGATCTGGGATGCCGAGGAGAGCGGTCGGCTCAAGCCCGGGATGACACTGGTGGAGCCGACCTCGGGCAATACCGGTATCGGCCTGGCCTTCGTCGCCGCTGCCCGTGGCTACAAGCTGATCCTGACGATGCCGGCATCGATGAGCCTCGAGCGGCGCAAGGTACTCAAGGCGCTCGGGGCCGAGCTGGTGTTGACCGAGCCGGCCAAGGGCATGAAGGGCGCGATCGAGAAGGCCAGCGAGATCGCCGCCTCCGATCCGCAGCAGTACTACATGCCGCAGCAGTTCGACAACCCGTCGAATCCGGCCATCCACGAGAAGACCACCGGTCCGGAAATCTGGAACGACACCGATGGCGGCGTCGATGTGCTGGTCGCCGGCGTCGGCACCGGTGGCACCATCACCGGTGTGTCGCGCTACATCAAGAACACCAAGGGCAAGCAGATCCTCAGCGTCGCGGTCGAACCCAGCGGCTCGCCGGTGATCAGCCAGACGCTGGCCGGGGAGGAGGTCAAGCCCAGCCCGCACAAGATCCAGGGCATCGGCGCCGGCTTCGTGCCGAAGAACCTCGACCTGTCGCTGGTCGACCGGGTCGAGCTGGTCGATGACGAACAGGCCAAGCAGATGGCCCTGCGCCTGATGCGCGAGGAGGGCATCCTCTGCGGCATTTCCGGTGGCGCGGCGATGGCGGTCGCGGTGCGCCTGGCCGAGCGGCCGGAAATGCAGGGCAAGAACATCGTGGTGATCCTGCCGGACTCCGGCGAGCGCTACCTGTCCACCATGCTGTTCGCCGACTTGTTCAGCGAGCAGGAGATGGTGCAGTAGGTCGCCGCTCAGGTGGCTGGCGGGCCGCACGCATGATGCGTAGGGCGCGCTGCGAATATGATCGCCGGCAAGCCGGCTCCTACAGGAGCGCGTGTTGGCGCATGCGCTTGTGTAGGAGCGAGCTTGCTCGCGATTGACTTGCACGTGGCCGGCTGGAAAACGCCTCGCGGTTTTCCGCCCGACGGGGCCGCGGCCACGTCGGGGCGACCTTCATATCTTTTCACTCTCCGCAGAGATCCCTCATGGCGCAGCAATGGCCGGCAGCCGAGATCGCTCGGCAGATCCTTCTTGGTTTCGACGACTATCGCGAACAGTTCCGCCTGATCACCGAAGGCGCCAGGGCCCGTTTCGAGCAGGCGCAGTGGCAGGAAGCGCAACGGGCATCCGCGGCGCGGATCAGCCTCTACGAGGAAAAGGCCAGTGAAACCCGCCATCGGTTGCTGGCGCACTTCGACAAGAACGAACTGCTCCAGGTCGATTATTGGCCGCAGGTGAAAAGCGCCTATATCGATCAGATCAACCCGCGTTACGACGATGAGCTGTCCGAGACCTGGTACAACTCGATCTTCTGCGGGCTGTTCAGCCACGACTGCATCAGCGACGGCACTATGTTCATCCATACCACCCGGCCGTCGGCCCGCGCCCACGAGCGGATGGCGCAGACGCGTACCTACCGGCCGATGGGCGATCTGGCCGGGATGCTGGAGCGGATACTGCACGATTACGCCTTCACCGTGCCCTACGCCGATCTGCCGGGCGACCTGCGGCGGCTGCAGGCGCAGTTGCAGGAGACGCTGCCGGACTGGGTCTGCAAGGACCCAGAGTTGACCGTGGAGGTGTTCGTCTCGGTGCTCTATCGCAACAAGGGCGCCTACCTGCTGGGACGAATCTTCACCCGCGACGAGCAGTGGCCGCTGGTGGTACCGCTGCTGCACCATGAAGGCGACGGCATCGTCGCCGACGCGCTGATCACCGATGAGGCGGAGGTGTCGATCATCTTCTCCTTCACCCGTTCGTACTTCATGGTCGAAGTGCCGATTCCCGCGGAATTCGTCGGTTTTCTCAGGCGCATCCTGCCGGGCAAGCACATCGCCGAACTCTACACCTCGATCGGCTTCTACAAGCACGGCAAGTCGGAGTTCTATCGGGCCCTGATCAACCATCTGGCCAGCACCGATGACCGCTTCATCATGGCGCCGGGCGTGCGTGGCATGGTGATGAGCGTGTTCACCCTGCCTGGCTTCAATACCGTCTTCAAGATCATCAAGGACCGTTTCTCCCATGCCAAGAACGTCGACCGTGCCACGGTGGTGGAGAAGTACCGCCTGGTGAAGAGCGTCGACCGGGTCGGGCGCATGGCCGATACCCAGGAGTTCGCCGATTTCCGCTTCCCCCGATCCAAGTTCGAGCCCGAATGCCTCGCCGAACTGCTGGAGGTCGCACCGTCGACGGTCGAAGTGCAGGGGGACACGGTACTGGTGCGCCACTGCTGGACCGAGCGCCGGATGACGCCGCTGAACATCTACCTGGAGCACGCCAGCGAGCAGCAGGTGCGCGAGGTACTCGAAGACTATGGCCTGGCGATCAAGCAACTGGCGGCGGCCAATATCTTCCCCGGCGACATGCTGCTGAAGAACTTCGGCGTCACCCGTCACGGGCGCGTGGTGTTCTACGACTACGACGAGATCTGCTTCCTCACCGAGGTGAACTTCCGCCATATCCCGCCGCCACGCTACCCCGAGGATGAAATGGCCTCCGAGCCCTGGTATTCGGTCGGGCCGAACGACGTCTTCCCCGAGGAGTTCCCGCGGTTCCTCTTCGCCGATCACGCCCAGCGCCGGCTGTTCGCCAGCCTGCATGGCGAGTTGTACGATGCCGATTACTGGAAGGGGCTGCAGGAGGCCATCCGCGGCGGCAAGGTGATCGATGTCTTCCCTTACCGGCGCAAGGGCGGCCAGCAGCCTTGAGGGCCAGCCGGGCACTGTTGTCGACATGAACGGCCAGGCCGCCAGTGGGTCGCATGTTGTAAAGGGGCGTAACAAAGCCGGGCGAATTGGCGGCTTTTATCTGCCAGGCGTGCGAGCGCTGGCGTGGAACTTGGATTATTCTGTTGACGAAGCCCGCATGGCTCCGATGTGGCCCGTTATCAAGCAGGAGGGTTCGACCATGAAAGCATGGCTCAATGAGGTGTTCTGGAAGCTGGCGGTGACTCTTGGCTTTATCGAGCCGCCTCGTATGCAACCCATCCCGGTTCGCGCCCAGCGCATGCAGCCGGCCCAACGTCGACGCTGAGCCGCACGGCCGGACCGGCGAAGCGCATCTCACCGCTCCGGCAATGCCGCGCCACCGCGCTCCACGGCTCGCTGATAGGCAGGGCGCCCATGGATGCGTTGGAGAAAGTCCATCAGCTGCGGATAGCTTTCGTCCAGACCCGCGCGTGATCGTGCAGCCTCGACGGGGAAGCTCATCTGGATGTCGGCTGCGCTGAAGTCGTCGCCGGCGAACCAGGCTGACTTGCCCAGTTCCGATTCCATATAGTCCAGATGTGTCTTGAGTTGTGGCCCGATGAATGCGGTATAGGCGCCTTTGGCGATCGTCCGCGCAACGGGGCGGATGAAGAAGGGCATGGGGCCATCCGCGACACGATCGAAGACCAGTTTCAACAACAGCGGCGGCATGGCCGAGCCTTCGGCGTAATGCATCCAGTGGCGAAACCGCAGATGCTCGGGAGTTCCGCTTGCGGGTGCCAGCCGACCGTTGCCGTAGCGTTCCAGCAGATACTCCAGAATCGCGCCCGACTCGGCCAGGGTCAGTTCGTCGTCGGTGATCACCGGAGACTTGCCGAGCGGATGCACGGCCTTGAGCTCGGGCGGCGCGAGCATGGTTCTTGGGTCGCGCCGATAGCGTATCAGCTCGTAGGGCAGCTCCAGCTCCTCCAGCAACCAGAGAACGCGGGTCGAGCGAGAGTGATCCAGATGGTGAACGGTGATCATGGCGGCTCCTCGTGTCGGTTCGCGGCAAGCATAGACGGGCTGCACGCCCTTGCCCGCTGTGGCAGACTGCGCCGCCGAGGTGAGAACCATGTCCCGTACCCGCTGCCCACGTTGCCAGCGCCCCTTGCAGCACTGCCTGTGTGCGCTGATCCCGGCGCTCGATAGCCGGACGCGGCTACTGATCCTGCAGCACCGCAGCGAAGCGGGGCATGCGCTGAATACCGCACGGTTGGCCGCGCTGGGTCTGCGCAATGCGCAGCTGCAGATTGGAGAGCGCTTCGCCGCAGAGCCTGACGATGGCCGGCAAAGCTACCTGCTGTTCCCGGGCGATGACGCCATTGCGCTGACGAGCCTTGCCGACAGCAGCGAGCCGTTGCGCCTGATCGTGCCCGATGGCACCTGGCGCAAGGCGCGCAAGCTTCTGCACGTCAACCCGTGGCTGGCGAGTCTGCCGCGTGTGGCGTTGCCGCAAGGGCTGAGCTCCCGCTACCGGCTGCGCAAGGCGCCGATGGCGGGGGCTCTGTCGACCCTGGAGGCGATCGTGGCGGCGTTGAATATTCTCGAAGGCCCCGGTGGGCGCTTCGAGGAGCTGCTTCGTCCGTTCGATGCGCTGATCGACGGGCAGATCGAGGCGATGGGCGTGGAGACCTACGAGCGCAACCACGCCGGTACGCAGTCCTAGCGTTCGCGCAACGCCTCGTGCCGGGCTTTGAGGATGGGTTTGAGCATGTAGTCCAGTACGCTCTTCTCCCCGGTGATGATGTCGACGGTGGCGACCATTCCCGGGATGATCACCAGCGGATGCTCGGGGGGTCCCAGGTAGTTCTTTTCCGTGCGGACCTGTATCAGGTAGAAGCTGCGGCCGTCCTTGTCGGTGATGGTGTCGGCGCTGATCAGTTCCAGGTTGGCCTTCAGGCCGCCGTAGATGGTGTAGTCGTAGGCGGAGAATTTCACCATCGCCTTTTGCCCGGGATGCAGGAAGGCGATGTCCTGTGGCCGCACCTTCGCCTCGATCAGCAGGCTGTCCTCCAGCGGCACGATCTCCAGCAGGTCGCTGCCGGGCTGCACCACGCCACCGATGGTGTTGACCCGTAGCTGTTTGATCACCCCATGCACCGGTGACTGGACCGTCGTGCGGCTTACCCGGTCCTCGATGGCGACACTGCTGGCGGTGATCTTCTGCAACAGGGTGCGGGCGGCATTGAGTTCCTTGAAAGCGTCGGCGCGGAACGCCAGCTCCGATTGCTCGATCCGGCTCTGGATCTCGCTGGCTGCCGCCTCCGCCCGAGGCAGGGCAAGGGTGGTGGCATCGAGCGCACCGCGTACATCCACCATGCTGCGCCGCAGGCGCAGGATTTCGACCTGTGAAATCGCGCCGGTGGTCACCAGCGGGCTCGACATGTTCAGCTCCTGCTGGATGAGCGACAGGCTGGAACGATACTGCTGCTGTTTGGAGCGGAATTCGGCGACTTCCTGCCGTTTCTGCGTCAGCTGCTCGCCCAGGACCCGCTGCTCGCTCTGCAGGCGCTGCTGGCGCGACTCGTAGAGGGCGCGTTCGTCATCGGCCAGTTGCGGCGCGTTGCGAACGATTTCCTCGGGCAAGGCCAGCGGCCGGCCTTCCGCCTCGGCTGCCAGGCGTTCGACCCGTGCCAGCAGCGACAACCGCTCGACCTCGGTTTCTTCCTGGTTGGAAAGAAAACGCGTGTTGTCCAGGCGCAGCAGGGTATCCCCCTTGTTCACCACCTGGCCCTCGCGGACGAAGATCTGCGCGACGATGCCGCCTTCCAGGTTCTGGACCGTCTGGATCTTGCTGGAAGGGATCGCCTTGCCTTCGCCGGTAGTGACCTCCTCGAGCACGGCGTAGTTGGCCCATACCAGGATCGCCCCCAGCAGCAGGGCGGTCAGCCAGACGGTCAGGCGGGCCAGCCAGGGCGAATCCTCGAGGATCGCGCCCTGGATCTCGGGCATGTACTCGGTGTCCTGCCGGCTGCGGCCGGTCTTGCCGAAAAAGATCCAGGGCACATGCATCATTGCCAGACTCCGGAATGGGCGGCGGCTACAGGCGCCGCCCCGCGATATGTCATGCCGGTATCTCTCATACCGATGCCGGTCCTACGTGGCCCTTGCGCAATGCCTCGATGACCGCAGCCTTGGGGCCGTCGGCGACGACCCGGCCGTTGTCCAGCACGATCAGCCGCTCCACCAGGCTGAGCATCGACATGCGATGGGTAATCAGCAGCATCGTCTTGCCCTGGGACCAGCCCTGCAGGTGGTGGCGCAGCGCATCTTCGCTGCTGTTGTCCATGGCGCTGGTGGGCTCGTCGAGCAGCAGGATGGGCGGGTCGAGCAGCAGGGCGCGGGCCATGAGCACAAGCTGCCGCTGGCCGCCGGATAGCAGCTGGCCGCGTTCGCCTACTGGACGATCGAAGCCGAGCGGATGCTGGCGCGCCAGCTCGTGGGCGCCTGTGAGCTGGGCGACTTCGAGCATGCGCTCGTCGCTGACGTAGCGTGCGCCCAGGGTCATGTTGTCGCGCAGGCTGCCCGCCAGCAGCGGCATGTCGTGGGAGACGTAGCCGATCTGGCTGCGCAGGTCGGCGACGTCGATCTGCCGCAGATCCAGGCCATCCAGCAGGATCTGTCCTTCGTCCGGCGTGTAAAGCCCCATGATCAGGCGCGCCAGGGTGCTCTTGCCGGAGCCACTGCGGCCGATGATGCCGACACGCTCCCCGGGGGCGATGCGCAGGCTGATGTTGCGCAGCGACGGGCTGGCCAGTCCGGGATAGCTGAACGTCAGCTGATGCAGGTCCAGCGCGCCGTGTAGGTGGGTGCGCTCCAGCGGCCGCTGCTGCTCCTGGCGCTCCTGGGGCAGGGCCATCAGCGCGTCCGTGCTTTTCATCGTCAGCCGTGCCTGCTGCAGGCGGGTGATCAGGCTGGCGATCTGGCCCAGCGGCGACAGTACGCGGCTGCCGAGCATGTAGCAGGCCACCAGGGCGCCGACGCTGAGATCGCCGGCGATGATGCTGTAGACGCCGCCGACGATGGTCGCCATGCCGGCGAACTGCTGCAGGAACAGCGTGCCGTTCATGGCGATCGCCGAGAGCATCCGGGCGTGGCTGTCCAGGCGGGTGAGCGCGCCGTGGGTTTTCTCCCAGCGATGCTGGCGCTCGCTTTCGCCGCCGCAGGCCTTGAGCGTCTCCAGGCCGCCCAGCGTTTCCACCAGCAGGGCCTGGCGCTCGGCCGCGAGGGCCAGGCTCTTCTGCACCGTGTCCCGCAGGCGTGTCTGGATGATGAAGGCGAACAGCGCGGTAATGGGAAATGCCAGTAGCGGGATCACCACCAGCCAGCCGCCGATCAGGCCGATGACCAGGATGATCAGCAGGGCGAAGGGCAGGTCGATCAGGCTGGTCAGGGTTACCGCCGTGAGAAAGTCCCGCAGGCCCTGGAAGTCGTGGATGCTTTGCGCGAAGCCGCCGATGGTCGCCGGCCGGGCCTTCATCGTCATGCCGGTGATGCGTTCGAACAGCGTGGCCGAGAGCACCACGTCGGTCTTCTTGCCGGCCGTATCCAGCAGATGTGCGCGCAGTACGCGCAACAGCAGCTCGAAGGACGTGCCGATGAACAGGCCGATGGCCAGTACCCAGAGCGTGGCAGTGGCCTGGTTGGGAACCACGCGGTCATAGGTCTGCATGACGAACAGCGGGACCATCAGCCCCAGGGTGTTGACCAGCAAGGTCGCGACCATGGCGTCGGCATACAGCCAGCGCGACAGCTTGAGCGTGTCGCGAAACCAGGCATGCACCCTGGGCAGCAGCGGGTTGCGGGTTTCCTCCAGTTCGTGGCGGGGGCGGGCGAAGAACGCCTCGCCGCTGTAATCCTCCGCCAGGACGTCGCCGGCCACCCATTGTTCGCCGCCTTCCGCTTCGCTCGGCAGAATCAGGGCCCGGTTGTCGTCGCCCCATCGTGCCAGCACGGCACTGCGGCCGTTCTTGAGCAAAAGCAGGACCGGCAGGTTGAGCGGGGAGATTGCCGCCAGCTTGCGTTTGATCACCCGCCCCTGCAGTCCGGCGCGGGCGGCCGCGCGGGGGAGCAGGGGGGCGCTCAGGCGCTGATCGGGCATCGGCAGGCCTGCGCTCAGGCTGGCACGGCTGGCAACGCAGCCGTGCTGTTTGCACAGGATCAGCAGCCCGTCGAGCAACGGATCGTCGTGGCTGAGCCGCGGATCGCTCGACGGGGCTACCCGTTCCATGGTCGTCAAGTCGGCGGCCTCCTGTGCGGGGCTATCGCAGTTCCGGCAAACGGGCCTCGCTCCTCACTTCGGAAAGAGCAGTGGCTTCAATGGGGACCACGATGTTCTTGGTGCGCGCCAGATCGCCCATCGCCGCGACCACGCGGTACATCGAGTATTCCTCGGTGTAGCGCACGTCGGTGTAGCGTCGGTTGGCGGTGAACAGCTCGTTCTCGCTGTCCAGCAGGTCGAGCAGGGTGCGTTGGCCCAGGCCGAACTGCTGCTGATAGGCCTCGCGCACGTTGCGGGTGTAATCGGCATATTCCCGGGCTTTGGGCGTCTGCAGGCGGGCGTTCTCCATGGCGTTCCAGGCCAGCGAGAGGTTCTCGTTGAGCTGGCGCAGGGCATTGTTGCGGATGTCCATCGCCTGGTTTATCTGGTGCGCTGCGCCACGCAGGCGGGCGGTGTCGCGGTTGCCGTTGAACAGGTTGTAGTTCATCACCACCGCGGCGCGCCAGGTGTTGTAGTGCCCCTCCTGGCCACCCACGTCGTCGTTCGCGCCGCTGGCCAGCTCGACGTCGAAGCGTGGGTAGAACGGCGACTTGGCGATTTCGTACTGCTTCTCCGCCGCGTGGACATCCGCCTGGGCCGATTTCAGGTACGGGTTGTTTTCCACCACGCGCTGCCGTGCCTCGAGAACGTCGGCCGGCAATTCACCCCGCAGCGAAACCGGTGCCTCCAGCTCGTCGGGAATACGGCCGACGACGCTGATGAAGTTCGCTTCGGCATCGGCCAGGTTCACCTGTTCGGTATACAGGTTGTTCTCCGCCAGGGCGCGGCGGGCCTCGGACTGATCGACATCGGCACTGCTGCCGACGCCACGCTGGCGACGCAAGCCGATCTGATCGTTGATGCGCAGGTGTGCCTGCAGATTGTTCTCCGCCAGGGCCACCATCTCGCGCCGCTTCAATACTTCCAGATAGACCTGGACGGTGCGCAGCGCCAGGCTTTCGGTCGTGCCCAGAACCTGGTAGGCCCGCGCATTCACGACGGCCTCGGTGCGGTCCACTTCGTTCGGCGTATTGAAACCGTCGAACAGCATCTGCCGCAGACGCACCTCGGCATCGCGTGCATTGAGGGTTTCGGTGTTGTGGTCGCCCAGGGCACGGGTGGTCGGGCTGTCGGTGTGCTCGCGTCCATAGGCAAGCAGCAGGTCCACGGTGGGTAGATAGCCACCCTTGGCCATCTTGGCCTGTTCATCGGCCGTCAGTCGGCTGTTGATGTCGGCGCGCAATTCCGGGTGGTTGTTCAGGGTGCTCTGAATCGCTTCGGTGAGATTCATCGCCTGTGCCTGAGAGCAAGCCATGGCCATCAGCATTGCACTCCAGAGAGGGGTCAGTTTGCGCATTTTGGGTCCCTGCTTGTCAGTGTGACTGGATAGCTATCTATTGATAAAACTAATCAAATGAAGGCTGTGCATGGATTAATTGTTTGCTTGTATTTAGCGAGTATAGGAGCAAGTTTTTCTCGTCGCCTATGCGAAAAGAGAGTAAGGCTATATGCCTTCATAGCGACTTGCTATTACATCCCAGGCTGCGTGGCACGGGGTTTTTATTGATTTTGATCAGTGACTGAAATTTTTTATGAAGTACGTTTTGCTTGTAGAAAAGAGTGCTAATTTGAAATTGATCGAATGCTCGCCAATGGAGCGGAGCCGGCCTTTTTTATTAGTCTTTTGATAGTTAAAAACTATTTACTGGCTACTAAATGAAGCAAAACGCCATCAGCGACAACGGCTGCACGGCCTTGCCGCACTGCAGGCGATTCGGAGGATGAAATGGCTAAGTTGATCGGAACTGTCAGGCAGGTAGTTGGCGAGGCATTCGTGGTGGGCGACGATGGCGTTCGCCGCCTTCTCATCGAAGGGGATCGTGTCTATGCCGGTGAGCGGGTCATCACCGCTGGTGGCGCGATAGATATCGACCTCGTACAGGGTGGCGACCTGGCCATCGGGCGAGGATCGGAATTAGCGCTGACCGAGCAGTTGCTGGGCGATGCGCATGGCCCTGCCGTTGCGACGGCGCCGTCTGCGGTGGACCTGGCCGAAGTCGAGGCACTGCAGCAAGCCATTGCGGCGGGTGAAGACCCCACCCAGGCAGCACCGGCTACCGCTGCCGGCCCGGCCGCCGGCGGAGCGGGTGGCGCCGGAGGGGGGAACTCCTTCGTCTTGCTCAACGAGGTGGGGGGCGTGATCGATCCGGCGATCGGCTTTGCGACGCAAGGGCTTGGCGCCGTACCGGAATATCCCGGTCTGGTGACCGATGCGCTGCTCCAGGATGAGCAACCGGTGAACGGAGTGCCGACGGCAATCGACGATGCTGCCGCTCTGGATGAAGATACTCCGAGCGTGGCGGGTAACGTTCTGAGCAACGATCTTCCCGGACCGGATGGCGGTATTTCGGTCGTTACCGTAGGCACTCAGCAAGGTGTCTATGGTCAGTTGATCCTCTCCGCCGACGGCACTTTCAGCTACGTGCTGAACACCGGCCTACCGGCGGTGCAGGGCCTGGACAGCGGTGAAAGCCTGAGCGAGACCTTCAGCTACACCCTGCAGGACGCCGACGGCGATCCGTCGACGGCGCAGATCACCATCACCATCCACGGCAGCAACGACGCGCCGACCCTGGCCGTGGTGGGCGCGACCGTATACGAAGCGGGCCTGCCGGCTGGCTCGGACGCCGCGGCCAGCAGCGAATACGCCAGCGGCAGCTTCACCGTCGGCGACGTGGACGGCTTGGACGACATCCAGAGCGTGACCATCAACGGCGTGACGGTGGCCATCGGCAGCCTGGTCGGCAGCGACTTCGCCGGCGCCCACGGCACCCTGAGCGTGACCGGCTACGACGCGGCCACGGGCGTGGCGAGCTACCAGTACCAGCTGACCAGCCCGACCACCGACGTGGCCGACGCGCTGGAGAGCGACACCTTCGCCGTCAGCGTCTCGGACGGCACGGCCTCGGCCTCGGGCGACCTGGTCATCACCATCGTCGACGACGTCCCGAGCGCGCAGGACGACAGCTTCGACCTGAGCGAAGACAGCGCCTCGGCCAGCGGTAACGTGCTGGACAACGACACCGTCGGCGCCGACGTGGCGGGCAGCGTCAGCAACCCGGGCGCGCAGGACGGCAACTACGGCACCCTGACGCTCAATGCCGACGGCACTTTCAGCTACGAGCTGAACACCGGCCTGCCGTCGGTGCAGGGCCTGGACAGCGGTGAAAGCCTGAGCGAGACCTTCAGCTACACCCTGCAGGACGCCGACGGCGACCCGTCGACGGCGCAGATCACCATCACCATCCACGGCAGCAACGACGCGCCGACCCTGGCCGTGGTGGGCGCGACCGTATACGAAGCGGGCCTGCCGGCTGGCTCGGACGCCGCGGCCAGCAGCGAATACGCCAGCGGCAGCTTCACCGTCGGCGACGTGGACGGCTTGGACGACATCCAGAGCGTGACCATCAACGGCGTGACGGTGGCCATCGGCAGCCTGGTCGGCAGCGACTTCGCCGGCGCCCACGGCACCCTGAGCGTGACCGGCTACGACGCGGCCACGGGCGTGGCGAGCTACCAGTACCAGCTGACCAGCCCGACCACCGACGTGGCCGACGCGCTGGAGAGCGACACCTTCGCCGTCAGCGTCTCGGACGGCACGGCCTCGGCCTCGGCGAGCCTGGTCATCGGGGTGGTCGATGATGTCCCGACGCTGGGCAGCTTCATCAACGCGGTAATCTCCAACGAGATCGGCTCGGTGAACGGTACGTTCTCGGTCGTGCCGGGAGCGGATGGGCTGAGTGGGTTCGAGATCACCGGGCCCGAGCTGAATGGCGTCACCTATCAAACGACCGACAACTTCGACGGCAGCACCTTCGTCAGTACGACGCTGACCGCGCTGACAGCGACCAACGACCCGGTGTTTACATTGACGGTGAGTGCCGATGGCACCTACAGCTTCAACCTGATCGCTCCTGAAGCCGGCTACACGCAAGCCATCGATTTTTCCAGCCTGGAGCCGGGCGCACCGGTTTCCGTCATAAGCAGCCCCGATCACGGCTGGACATTCGACGGTCTGAAATTTACCGGGACTTCTCCCACCGATTTCACGAACCCGAACAGCGGTAGCGGCTCGAACAGCGATCTGCTCAATGTGTCGGGGAATGGGTTCGGGCTGGGCAGTGCGCAATCGGTCCCGGACAACGGTGGTTTCCTCTATACCCAGGACGGCGGCGCCGACAGCCTGCGGTTCTATGCCGATGTTTCGTCCAACGTCGAAGGCAAGGGCACCGTCTACATAACCTGGGCTGCGTATGGAGGCACCGTTGGCGGTACGCCTCTGGCCGTCAGTTCGCAGAGCATCGCCTTGACCGCGGATGGCTGGGTTGTGATCGATCCCGGTATCTCGTTCGAGAACCTCGTCGTGCGCGTCGATGTGGAGGGCAGCTCCAGCGGCGGCATCCGGGTGCAGGATTTCTCCTATACGCGAGAAGTTCTTCCGGACGACCAGAGCCTGTCGTTCGCCGTCGTCGCACAGGACGGCGATGGCGACCTCAGCAATACGGTTTCACTCGACGTGCAGATCACGGCCGCCAACTCGGCAGGAACGTTCGTGCTTGATGGTTCGCTGGGCGACGATGTGATCGCAGCCAGCAGCGCGATTGACGTGATCGACGGCAAAGCCGGCTTCGATATCGTCGACTACAGCGACGCGACTGCCGATATCCAGGCCAGCCTGGCTGCCGGAACGGGCATGCTGGGCGCGGCGGGGGATAGCTATGCCGGCATCGAGGGCCTCATCGGTGGCGCCGGCGATGACTACCTGGTCGGCGATGAGTCCGACAATTACCTGGCCGGCAACATGGGGAGCGACCAGCTTGTCGGCGGGGGAGGAAACGATACGCTGATCGGTGGCGCCGGAGACGATTACCTTTATGGCGAGGCGGGTGACGACGTGCTGGTGGGCGGCGCGGGTGCCGATGTGCTCGATGGTGGTAGTGGCATCGATACGGTGGATTACCATAGCGATACTGCCGGTATCACGGTCAACCTGCAGACCGGCAGCGGAAGTGGTGGCGAGGCGCAGGGCGATGTGCTCTCGGGTATCGAGAATGTCCTGGGCGGCGCAGGCGATGACAGTCTGGTCGGCGATGAATCCGACAATTACCTCGACGGTGGTGCCGGCAACGACATGCTGTTCGGTGGCGAAGGCGATGACGTCCTCGTCGGCGGGCTGGGCGACGACATGCTGACTGGGGGTGCCGGTCGTGACAGCTTTGTCTGGCGCCTCGGCGACGAGGGGGGCGCCGACACGATCACCGACTTCCATATCGACCCCGACGGGGCCGGCTCGGATGTCATCGATCTCTCGCAACTGCTCGTCGGCGTGAGCGAGGACGCCGCGACGCTGGGCGACTATCTGGACTTCGCCTTTGGCGGGGACTCGACGACCATCTCGGTGAGCCTGACTCCGGGCGGTGCGCCGGTTCAGGACATCACCCTCAGCGGCGTGGACCTGAGCGCGTTCTATGGCACGGACAACGTCGCCGATGTCATCGACAACCTGATCGACGACGGAGCGCTGAAGGTCGACAACGGCTGATCTCGCCCGGTGGCTGGCCCGCTGCCCATGACGGGTAGCGGGCCTTTTTGCGGAGAAGGATATGCTCTACATCGCGCGAGACGAGCACGGAATGTTGTGCCGCGTCGAGCCGGCGCCGTTCGACGGGATGACCGGGACGTTGCGGGCCGATAGCGACGAAGCTCAGCGCTGGTTGGCGACCCATGATGATGCGAACACGCAACTGGCCGGCTTGCAGGGGTCGGATCAGGATATGGCGCGCGTGCTGGAGGATCTGGTCGGCGTGCTGGTGGCGCGGGGCGTCATTCGCTTTACCGATCTGCCCGAGGCGGCACAGCGCAAGCTGCACGCCCGCGCCCAGACCCGCGCGCGGCTGGGCGGCCTCAGTACGCTTCTGGAGGATGACGAGCAGCCGCTCATCTAATGAGCCTGCCGAGTCAGGAGTCCGACGCCGAATCCTGCTTAAGGCGGGCTTCCCAGAGGCGAGGGGCGCCGATCAGGTGGCCCATGACTCCGCGCACGCCCATACCGGCCAGCACCTGCAGTTCTCCGTCGGTTTCCACCATTTCAGCGATCAGCGGCAGGTCGATGCTGTTGGTGGTGCGATAGATCGCTTCGATGAACAGGCGTTTGTCCTCGTCCTGGTCGATGGCGCGGATATAGGCACCGTCGATCTTCACATGGGCCAGCCCGAGGTGGGCAAGGTTGCCGATCTTGCTGAAGTCGCCACCGAAATGCTGCAAGCCCAGGCGGGTGCCGGTCGCCCGGATCTTCTGGCTCCATTGCTGCAGGTGCGTGTCGATGGGCAGGTCGTGTGCGTTCAGTTCGAGGGTCAGCATGCCGGCCTCGGCCGGATTGCTGCGCAACATGGCTAACACCTGCTGCAGGTGCCGGGCATCCCGTAGCGTGGCGGCGGACAGGCTGAGCGCCAGTGGCTGCGGGGTCGTCTTCAGGCGTGTGAGCACCAGCTCCAGCATGATCTGGTCGAAGCGCGCCGCCCAGCCCAGCCGTTCGAGCCAGGGCAGGAACTGTCCGGCGCTGAGCGGCTCGCCGGAGGAAACGGGCAGCCGCGCCAGGACCTTGTGGTGGAGGATTCGCCCCGGCTCGGCCGCCAGGGCCACCGGCTGCACATAGAGCAGCAGCGCACTCTCGCTCAGAGCCTGGTTCAGTGCGTCATGCCAGCCGTGCTGGTCGTGCAGCGGTTGCGTCCAGTGGCCTTCGAGCAACAGCCAGCCGCTATCGCCGGCTTGCGCCTGGCTCAGCGCCTGGTCGGCCCGCTCGAGCACATCATGCGGCTCCTCCCCCGGGCGGAAGGCCGCCACGCCGATATGGGCGACCGGGATGCCGTCGCTCGAGCCGGTGGGGCGCAGGGTTTCCAGTTCGGCGCAGAGCGCTGTGACCAGCGGCGCGACCTCGTCCCGGTGCAGGCCGGGGGCGAGCAGTACGAACTCGCTGCCGCGGTTGCGGGCAGCCAGCCACTCGGCGCGCCCGTGGCGGGTCTTCAGGCGCATCAGCAGTTCGCCGATGGCAACGATGAGGCGGTCGCTGAACTGGCCACCGTAACGCTGGTTGAGGCCGTTGAGGTCGTGTATCTGGAGCAGCAGCAGATAGCCTTCGGCATGGTGTTCCGCTGGCGACAGTTGCGTGGCCAGGCGCAGCTCCAGCAGACGGCGGTTGGCAAGCCCGGTAAGGTCATCCTGATAGGCCTGCTGGCGAAGCTTCTCGCTGCGCTCGGCTTCTTCGGCGAACAGCATCTTGAGCTTCTCGACCATCTGGTTCATCGCCTGCACGACGCGGCGCAACTCGGGCGTGCGGGGCAGATGCGGCAAGGTGACGAATTCGCGCTGGGTGATGGCATGTGCCTGGTCGACCATTCGGTCCAGGGGCCGCAGCTGGCTGCGCAGCAACCAGCCGCCGAGCAGTGCGCTGGCCAAACCGCAGGCCAGCAGCCAGAGCAGGGTGGCGACGGTGCTGTCCCACAGCTTGGCCAAGGCGAACTGCGGATGGCTGACGACCTCGATCCGTGCCGCCTGCTCCCAGCCCCGCATGATCAGGGCATCGCCGCCCTGGGCAGGCAGATCGACCAGCGCGGCGAACCAGTCCGGTACCTGCTGCACCTGGATATTCGCGGTTCGCTCGACGATGGGACTGCCGTCGGTGATGCGCAGCACACGGATGCTGCTGAAATAGCCGCTGTCGAAGATCGAGTTCACCAGCAATTCCAGCATCACCGGGTCGTCCACATGGGGCGTCATCGACAGCGCCAAGGCGGTTGCCGCATCCTGGGCATGGGAGCGCAACTGGTTGAGCGACTGCTCGCGGGAGTTCTCCACGCTGGCAATGAAGCTGCCGGTGAAGGCCACGACCAGGAACAGGCAGATGGCGAGAAACAGCTGCTTGAGTAACGACATACTTCCCCCTCGAGGCTGCTGCATTCATCAGCGGTTCGCGACGAAACGGCAGCGGACCCTAGCCCTCACCAATGAGAAAACCTTCGGCACGCATCTTCAGCAGGACGTCCTGCCAGCGTGACAGCCTTTTGCTATCTCCGCTACGTTTGCCGCCTGTGGCGCCCGGTAAGAAAAGCCCCTCGGCGTTGAAGGCGTAGACGGGAAGCAGGTCGTTGCGCTGCGAGGCCGGGCGGATGACGCCGTCGATGTTGTCCAGTACCAGCGGGTCCGCGGCCGGGCTCGGGTAGTAGGTCAGCACCATGTGTGCCTGGTTGAGGCGCAGCGCCTTGACGTAGGTGATTCGCATGCGCTCGCTGGGAATGCCGAGCCGGCGCAGGGTGAAGTATTTGGCCAGGGCATAGTCTTCGCAGTCGCCGGCGCCCTTGAGCAGCGCTTCGACCGGCGTCGCCCAGTAGTCTTCCTGCTGCCAGACGTGCATGTCGTCACTGAAGGCGATGTGGCGGTTGAAGAAGCGGTTCACCTGGTCGAGTTTTTCCCGCTCGTCCAATGCCGCGGCCTGGTCCAGCAGGTCGCGCCAGGCCTCGATGCGGTTGCGGGCCTCGTCGAGCGGGCCATAGCGCTGCTCGGCGGTAAGAAAGATGCGGCTGAAGTCCCACGCCTGCCAGTCCGCCAGAACGGCGGGTACCCAGCCCAGCGGCCCCAGCAGCAGCGCAAGCGCCAGCGCTGCCAGGCGAGCGGGGCGGTCAGTGCCGTGCTGGGAAGCCTGCATTGATGGAACTCCAGCGAGCGATCCGGAAGTTCGGCTGTGGGCCTTCAGTGTCGCTGATTCAGCCTGTCGACCGGCAAGGTTTTCTGCCGGAGGATGTACAGGGTCACCAGCGATGCACTCAGCAACATGCCGATGCGTGCCCAGAATAGCGGAACCAGCCAGCAGGAAACGCCAATGCTGACCCACATCGTGGCGATTGCATAAGCCTTGCCCTTGAGCGGGATGCCGTTGCCCTCGAGATAATCGCGAAACCATGGGCCGAGGCGTGGATGGCCGACCAGCCAGTCGTAGAACCGCTGCGAGCTGCGTACGAAACAGGCGGCGGCGAGCAGCAGGAATGGCGTGGTCGGCAATACCGGCAGGAAGATACCGATCACCCCCAGCAACACTGCGAGCCAGCCGATGACAAGCAGGATCGAGCGAACCAGAGGGCTGCGGTGCTGCCGGGTGTCGCGGTGAGCCACGAGGCTACATCGCTTCGCTAATCAATGGCGGCGCGGCTTGAGCAGCGCCGGCTTTTCCTCGGGAGCATGGCAGATCAGGTAGAGCGCGGTGAGCAGTTCGGGAATCTGGCTCACCATCTCGTCCACCAGTTCGTCGTTCTCGGCGATCTCGGCGAATTCCGGCTGCTCGTCGAACAGCCCCGAGCCGACCATGATCGGCAGCAGCAGCTCGCTGACTTCCTCTTCGGAGTCCTCGAACCAGACCGCCTCGCGCATGAACACGCCTTCCATGAAACCGATGCACCAGCCGCGCAGGTCGGAATCGTCCGGCTCCTCGCCGAGGTCCAGGTCGCAGGGCAGCTCCATGTCCTCGTCGCTGGCCAACTGACGGGAAATATGGGCCTTGAGCTGGATCAGCGTGGCCTCGATGGCGTCGCGCTCGGTGTCGTCCCGGTACTTCGGCGGCTCGGAGAACAGCGCGTCGATCCATTCGCGTTCGGGTACCTGCTCGGAGCAGATGCACAGCGCAGTCAGGTAGCCATGGGCGGCGATGTAATCCAGTGCCTCTTCATGCAGGTCATCGGCATCAAGAAACACTTGCAGGCGGGCGAGTTGCTCGGCGAAAGACATCGGGAACTACCTTGGGGTGTGAGGACAACCGGGATTCTAGACGAGGCGCGGGGCTCAGGCTACTCAAGCGTTCCGCGAAGGCGCATGAACGGCGGCACTTCCCTGGCGTCCGAAGTCCGGTCCTGAACTCCAGCGGCTGCTGGCGTATACTGCGCGCCTTGTTTCGGAGACCGGCATGCTCGACCAGGCACAGCGCATCCTCAAAGACGTATTCGGCTACGACGCCTTTCGCGGCAACCAGGGCGCGATCATCGAGCGTGTCGGCAGCGGTGGCGACGCCCTGGTGCTGATGCCCACCGGCGGCGGCAAGTCGCTGTGCTATCAGGTGCCGGCACTGCTGCGCGAAGGCCTGGCGGTGGTGGTATCGCCGCTGATCGCGCTGATGGACGACCAGGTGGCGACGCTCGACGAGCTGGGTGTTTCGGCCGTGGCGCTGAACTCGACGCTGAGCCCCGAGGAGCAGCGCGATATCGCCGAGCGTATCCGCCGCAACGAGATCAAGATGCTCTACCTGGCACCCGAGCGCCTGGTGCAGCCGCGCATGCTGGCGTTCCTGCAGCGACTGAATGTCGCGTTGTTCGCCATCGACGAGGCGCATTGCGTGTCCCAGTGGGGCCATGATTTCCGCCCCGAATACCTGCAACTGGGTCAGTTGGCCGAGCTGTTTCCCAATGTGCCGCGCATCGCCCTGACCGCCACGGCGGACAAGCGCACGCGCGAGGAGATCGTCCAGCGCCTGCATCTGGAAAACGCCGAGCGCTTCCTCTCCAGCTTCGACCGGCCGAACATCTTCTACCGCATCGTGCCCAAGGAACAGCCGCGCAAGCAGCTGCTGGGCTTTCTCGCCGAGCGCCGGGGCGATGCCGGCATCGTCTACTGCATGTCGCGCAAGAAGGTCGACGACCTGGCGGCATTCCTCACCGAGCAGGGCTTCCCGGCGCTGCCCTATCACGCCGGGCTGCCCAACGACCTGCGTGCCTACCACCAGAAGCGCTTCCTCAACGAGGAAGGGCTGATCATGGTGGCGACCATCGCCTTCGGCATGGGCATAGACAAGCCCAACGTGCGCTTCGTCGCCCACCTCGACCTGCCCAAGTCGCTGGAGGCCTATTACCAGGAAACCGGCCGCGCCGGGCGCGACGGGCTACCGGCCGATGCCTGGATGGCCTACGGCCTGCAGGACGTGATCTTCCTCAAGCAGATGCTCAACAACTCCGAGGGCGACGAGCGCCACAAGCGGGTCGAGCAGCACAAGCTCGATGCCATGCTGGCACTGTGCGAGGAAACCCGTTGCCGCCGTCAGGCGCTGCTGGCGTACTTCGACGAAGAGTTGCCCACGCCCTGCGGACACTGCGACAACTGTGCCGACGGCGTGCAGACCTGGGATGCCACCGAGCCGGCGCGCCAGGCGTTGTCGGCCATCTACCGCAGCGGCCAGCGTTATGGCGTCGGTCATCTGGTGGATATCCTGTTGGGCCGCGACAACGACAAGGTGCGTGGTTTCGGCCATCAGCATCTGTCCGTATTCGGTGTCGGCAAGGCGCTGAGCGAAGGCGAGTGGCGCACGCTGTTCCGCCAACTGGTTGCGCGCGGGCTGGCGGACGTCGACCTGGACGGCTTCGGTGGCCTGCGCCTGTCCGACAGCTGCCGGCCGTTGCTGCGCGGCGAAGTCAGCCTTGAGTTGCGCCGCGATCTCAAGCCGCAGCAGACCTCCAAAGGCCAGTCGAAGAGTCCCGCCAGCCAGCTGGTGCGCGGCGAGGAGCGCGAGACCTGGGAGGCCCTGCGGGCCCTGCGCCGCAAGCTGGCGGAGGAGCATGCCGTGCCACCCTACGTCATCTTCCCGGATGCCACGCTGCTGGAGATGCTGCGCAGCCAGCCGGCATCGTTGGCGGACATGGCCTCCATCAGTGGCGTCGGTGCGCGCAAGCTGGAGCGTTATGGCCAGGCGTTCCTCGATGTGCTGCAGGGCGGCGCCGAGGCCGCCAGGTCGCCGGCGGATCTGCGCCACGAACTGATCACCCTGGCGCGGGCCGGCATGACCCCGGCGCAGATCGCGCGCCAGCTCGACTGCAGCGAGAAGAATGTCTACGCCATGCTCGCCGAGGCCATCGGCCAGCAACAGTTGAGCCTGGAACAGGCGCTGGACCTGCCCGAGGATCTGCTTGGCGAAATCCAGGAGGCCTTCCTCGATGGCGAGGGCGAGCTGCCGCCGGTGGCGGCGGTGGCCGAGCAGTTCGTCGGCCGCGTGCCGGAACAGGTGCTGTATTGCGTGCGCGCCGCGTTGCAGGTCGAGTTCGAATTGTAACCAGCTGCATCCGCTGCCCGGGCTGGCCATGCCCCGGACGCGCTGGGTTGGCGGTTGCGCTGGGGGCGCGCGCCATCATTTGGCCTTTTCGACACCTATCACCGGCCGAAGGTCGTCTTGCCTGCATTCCGGAGCTGTGATTAGCTCACTAATAATTAGTTTCTGCAGGAATGCACGTTACATGTACGCCGAGCAACATCGCTTCGCCATGCAGTTGGCGCAACTCTCGCGTGGCTGGCGCGCCGAACTGGATCGGCGCCTGGCCGATCTGGGGCTGTCCCAGGCACGCTGGCTGGTGCTGCTGCACCTTGCCCGTTTCGATCATGAGCCGACCCAGCGCGAGCTGGCGCAGAGCGTGGCGGTGGAGGGGCCGACCCTGGCGCGCCTGCTCGACAGCCTCGAGGCCCAGGGCCTGGTGCATCGCAAGGCGTCCCCCGAGGACCGGCGGGCCAAGCGCGTGTCCCTTGGCGCACCGGCGTTGCCGCTGATCGAGAAGATCGAGGCGATTTCCACCCAGGTTCGCCACGAGGCGTTCGCCGGCATCGACGAGGAAGACCTGCGCAAGTGCCAGCAGGTGCATGCGCGCATCCTCGCCAATCTGGACAAGCGCTGAGCGTTATCTGCGCACTGGTTGAGCGCAGCGGAAGCCCAACACCAGACTGCGCGACAAGCCCTGCGACGGCCGAATCAATGGCCTGGCCGCATGTTCCTGGCTGCACGTTCGTCGGGCGATCCTGATTCGCCGGGCGGGCGGTGCTCGTTGGCAGGCGCCCCGACCTCGGTGGCCTGCCGGCCCTCGTTCGCCTTAGAAGCTGCGCCCCAGGTTCAGATAGAGCGCCTGCTCGTCTTCGTCGTTGACCCCATAGCTGAAATTCAGCGGGCCCAGCGGGGTGTCGTAGCCGAGGAAGATGCTGGCCGCATTGATGTAGCCGCTGTCGAACGCGTTGTCGTTGTTCCAGGCGCGACCGCGTTCGAGCGATCCACCCAGGTAGACCGGGAAATCCAGCGGCAGGAACGCGCGCGGTGTCATGCGGCGGTAGTAGACCACGCGCGCCAGGCTGATGTTCTGCCCCGACAGCGCATCCTGGCGAAAGCCGGACAGCTGCCGTGCGCCGCCGAGCAGGAAGCTCGACGTCACCACCTCGGCATCGTCCAGCGTGCGCCCGTAGCGGCCGCCGAGCACCCAGGTATTGGCGTCATGGCTGATGGCCTTGTCCAGCGCGAGGTTCCATTGCCGGTAGCGCTGGTCGGAGCTCAGGCTCGGGTCGTACTGGCGCAGGGTCAGGCGGATATCCTCGCCCTCGCGCGGGAAGTCGACGTTGTCCAGCGTGTCGAACGAATACTGCAGCGCGTAATAGCCCTCGGTGAAGCTGAAATCCGGCAGGTCGCGCTCGCCGACCCGCACGTCGGCTTCTCCCCAGGCCTGGCCGATGCCGAAGCGGATCTCGCCGTTGTTGGCGATCTGCCGGCCGAGATTGAGGCCATAGCCGTAGCGCTGCAGGCGATATTCGGCAATCGGGTCGTTATCGAGAATGGCCTCGACGTTCTGCGCCTCGATAAAGGCATTGGGGGCGACGAACCAGCGCGAGCCGGCATCCAGCGGCTGGTAGAACTCGCTGAAGAGTTCCTGGCGGTCGCCCAGCTGCAGGCGCGTGAGCCATTCGGCGCCGAGCTGGTTGATGCCGTTCTTGCGGTAGCTGGCGCCCAGGTTGAACACGCTGTCGCCCTGGAAATCGTCGGACAGGCTGAGGCCCAGGCGCAGGTAGTCGGTGCCCGTACGCTTCTCCCGCGCGCTGATCACCAGGGTGTTGCCGAGCTTGCGTCGCTGCACGCGGTATTCGACGCGCTCGAAGTAGTCCAGGCCATAGAGCGTGCCCATGTCCTTCTGCAGGTCTTCCAGGTCCAGCGGTTCGCCGAGCCGTTGGCGGATATGCCGGCGGATCACCGCATCGCTGACCTTCGAATCGTTTTCCACCCTGATCGCGGTGATCACCGGGGTGCGCGGGTCGCCCGAGCGGGCCAGGCTCAGTGCCGGGCTGCCGCCGGTGGTGCTGCGCATCTCGGCCAGGCGGCCTTCGAGTGCGAACGTGGCGCGGTAGCCGGCGTCGACCAGCTGTTCGGCGCGGCCGAAGTCGGTCGAGCCGTAGCCGGCCAGCGGCGGCTGGATCAGCAGGTCCTGGGGCAGCAGGGTGGCCAGCTGCGCTTCGGAGTTGCGCCGGGTCATCATGGTGATCGACTGGTTGAGCACATCGACCACCGTGAGCAATTCCTTGCGCGGCTTCAGCGGCGTGCCGATGTCCACCACGATGAGGCGGTCGACGCCCATGCTGCGGGCCACATCCATCGGGATGTTGTCGACCATGCCGCCGTCCACCAGCAGATGGCCTTCGACTTCCACCGGTGCGAAGACCGCGGGAATCGACATGCTGGCGCGAATGACCTGGGGCAGGTGACCGCTGCGGAAGACCACCTTTTCGTCGTTGGCGATGTCCGTGGCCACGGCGCGGAAGGGGATCGGCAACTGGTCGAAGTCGCGGGTATCGCTGGCGTGCACCAGCAGGCGCTCCAGCAACAGGGCGAGGTTCTGCCCCTGGATCACGCCGAGCGGCAGGCCGAGGCTGCCATCGTCGCGAAAGCTCAGCTTGCGCTTGATCAGGAAGTCGCGGTCGTCCTGTTTGCGCCGATAGGGGATGTCCTGGCGGGGCGGGTCATCGGAAAGCACCTGCTGCCAGTCGAGCGTCAGCGCCAGCCGTTCCAGTTCCGCGACGCTGTAGCCGGCCGCGTACAGCCCACCGACCACCGCGCCCATGCTGGTTCCGGCAATGGCATCGATACGCACACCCTGTTCTTCCAGCGCCTTGAGCACGCCGATGTGGGCCAGCCCGCGTGCAGCCCCGCCGGACAGCACCAGGCCGGTCTTCGGCAGCGCCGTTTGCTCGACGGCGAAGCAGAACGAAGGAAGCAGCAACAGCAGGGCAATGAGCAGGCGGAGCATGATCGAACCGGGTGGGGATGAAGAAGGAGGGCTATTATAGGCCGCCGCAAAACTCTCGGAGCTGCCCGCATGGCCGACGCGAAACCGGAAATCGTCATCACCTATTGCACCCAGTGCCAATGGCTGCTGCGCGCGGCCTGGCTGGCCCAGGAACTGCTCTCGACCTTCGCCGAGGACTTGGGTCGCGTCTGCCTGGTGCCCGCCAGCGGCGGGACGTTCCACATCACCTGCGATGGCGTGCAGATCTGGGAGCGCAAGCGCGACGGTGGCTTTCCCGAAGCGAAGGAGCTCAAGCAGCGCGTGCGCGACGAGATCGATCCACAGCGTTCGCTGGGGCACAACGACCGCTGAGCGTCAGGTCGCAGGGTTCGGCGGCGCGCTCTTCAGGCGGCTGGTGACGATGCTGGCGACGATGATCAGGGTGCCGCCCAGCAGCATGCGCAGCGTCGGCTGCTCATCGAACAGCCACCAGGCGAAGGCAATGCCGTAGACCGGCTCCAGGGCGAAGATCACCGAGGTGGTGCGCGCCTTCAGCACACGCAGGCTGGCGACGAACAGGCTGTGGGCGAGGCCGGTGCAGAGCACCCCCAGCAGCGCCAGCCAGAGCCAGTCCTGCGCGGGCACGGCGGGCACCGCTGCCCAGCTGAACGGCAGCAGGCCGACAAGGATCGCCAGATTCTGCCAGAGCGCCGCCCGCACCGGATCGAGGCCGCGGGTGACCGCGCGGTTGAGCAGCGACAGCAGGGCGAACAGCAGACCGGAAAGCACACCGTAGAACAGGCCGGCGGTGGGGCCGCTGGCCAGGTCGAATTGCGGCGTCACCAGCAGCAGCCCCGTGCATACCAGGGCGACCATGGCGAACTCCACTACACGGGTGCGTTCGCGAAACAGCAGCCCCTCGAGCAGCACTGTGAAGGCGGGGAAGCTGGCGAAGCCCAGCGTGGCGATGCCGACGCCGGCGATTTTCACCGCGACGAAGAAGGTCAGCCAGTGCGCGCCGAGCAGCAGGCCGCCGAATGCCAGGCCGCAGCGCTGCCGCCAGTCAGGGCGGGCGCCGCTGGCCGGAAGCAAGCGGGCGACCAGCAGCAGGGCCAGGACGGCGAAAAATGCCCGCCCGAAGGTGATGATCAGCGGCGTGCTGTCGGCCAACTTCCCGAGCACGCCGGAGAGCCCGAACATCAGCGCGCCGAGGTGGATCGCCAGCAAGGCGTTGCGCGGTGTCATTCGCTTCCACCGGGGGTGCGTCGCCGGGACAGGGGTGTTGCGGGAGCGGGCATGAGGCTACCTGGGGATGGCGGAGCGGACGATGCTAGGCAACGTCCGCTCCATTGTCTGTCGCGTCAGTCGCCGATTTTGTCGCGCAACTCGCGTCGTAGCTCGCGTGGCGTGCACCCGCGTGCGCGAACGATGGCCGCGGTGAAGGCGCTTTGCGAGGCATAGCCTACCCGTGCGGCTATTTCGCCGATCGGCAGTCGGCTGTCGTGGAGCAGCGCCTCGCCCCGCTGCAGGCGTCGCTGGCGCACGTATTCCATGGGCGTGCGCCCGGTTTCGCTGAGGAAGCGGGCATGCAGGCGCGCCACCGAAAGCCCGGCGATACGGGCCAGGTCGGCGACCTGAAGCGGATGGGCAAGGTGCCGGTCGACATGCGCGGCGATCGCCGCGAGCGGAAGAGGGGGCGGCATCCTCGGCGCCTCGTCGTTGCCGGCCAGGCTCGCCAGTAGCAGCACGGCACCCTGTTCGGCGATCAGCGCATCATTAATCGGGCTGGCCGCCAGCCACTCGACGAGCTGCTGCTGGACGGGCGCCAGGCGTAGCGTGTCCGGGCGATCGAGCAAGCGCAGGCTGGGGGCGGTGTGGTGGCCAAGGCGTTCGCGCACCCAGTTTTCCGAAGGGATGTCCAGCACCAGGCAATGGCTGCCGGTGGCGCTGCCGCAGGCGTGATGCGTGGCTGACGGGACCACCGCCAGGCATTGCTGGGCGACGCGGCTGCCACGCCCGGCCATCTCGAACTCCAGCAGCCCCTTCAGGCCGAACACCAGTTGTGCGTGCCCGTGGCTGTGGGCGATCAGGTCGTGGTTGTAATGACGAAGCGAAAGCATCGGTATGGCGCTCTCCGGAAGGCCTGGGCCAGCCCGCCGGTCAGAGAATGACCTTGTCGCGCAGTTTCTCGGCGGCCTGCTGCAATGCCTGGATCACACGCTCCTTGTCGAAGTTCTGTATGCCGTTGGTGTCGAGGTACATGGAGAACCCCGGCAGCTCATGCTCGACGAAGCTGCAGGTGGCGCCGAGATCGCGGCGGAAATCGACCACCTGGTAAATCTGCACCGGGCGGGAGAAGCCCTTTACCGAGATCTGGCCCTTGTCGCGGCACATGATCACGTCCTTGATCAGCGAATAGGTCTCATGGGAAATGAGAATCTCGCTGGCCTCGGCGGCGCTCTCCAGGCGGCTGGCGAGGTTCACTTCGCGGCCGATGATGGTGTAGTCCATGCGCGTGTCGGCACCGAAGTTGCCCACCGTGCAATAACCGGTGTTGATGCCCATGCGGATTTCCATCGGGCGGGTGATGCCCTGGGCGCGCCATTGCTGGCGCAACACCTTCATGTGCTTGCGCATCGCGATGGCCATGGACACTGCGGCCACCGCATCTTTCTTGGCGCCCTGGCTGGTCGGGTCGCCGAAGAACACCATCACGCAGTCACCGACGAACTTGTCGATGGTGCCGCCATACTTGAGGGCGATCTTCGACATTTCGTTGAGGTAGTTGTTGAGCAGGTCGGTCAGGGCTTCGGCCTCCAGCTCTTCGGACAGTTCGGTGAAGCCCTTGATGTCCGAGAAGAACACCGTCAGCCGCTTGCGCTGGGTTTCCAGGCGCACGCTGCGCTTGCCAGAGAAAATCGATTCCCAGACCTGTGGAGACAGGTACTTGGCCAGATTGCGGGCCAGGCGGGCGGCCTTGGCCTGTTCCATTTCGATTTCCTTGCGCGCCTGGGCCAGGCGCAGCCCCTGCTGGTGGACGTAGTAGGCGGTGGCGCACACGTAGAAAGTGGTGAACAGGATGCTGACCAGTGAAACCAGAACGGGCGTCGTGTCCTTGAATTCGAGGGGGAACTGCAGGCTGGCCAGGGCGATGCCGAGTGCCACGCAGGGCAGCGCCAGCGTCAGGTTGCGCAGGCTGCCGATGACCAGGGCGCTGAAACCGAGGGTGAGCAGGAACATCAGACTCGGCACCACCGAGAAACCCAGCAGCAGAATGCCGAAACCGGCATTCAGCGCGTCCAGGCAGAGCAGGACCTGCGAGGTGCGTTCCGGGTGATCGCGCTTGAAACGATAGCTCAGGTGGTAGGCCAGGTGTGGATAGAGCAACGCATAGGGGACCATCCACAACAGGTCCATCGAAAAATATTGGGTATAGGTGCCTGCAGCGAGTGTCGCCGCGCAGGCCAGATAGGCGAGCACGCGGGAGTAATACTCGCGCAATGGGCGAGTGGCGAGGCCATTACGGCGCTCCACCATGATGGAAGTCATGTATGCGTACGATCCCTGGTCGTTTTTCGACGCCTTTTTCTATGCGCCTTGCAGACTGAAGCTGGACCCGCCGCGCAGGAACCGGCAAGCGAGCGGAGTCAACGGCGTTCAGTCTCGCGGCTACAGCGTGCCTGCTCGGCGATTGGCCGGCCCGTGCAGCAGCCGGCTGATCATAACCAAGCAGCGGCGCATCGCCAAACAGCAGTTCGCAATCAGCGCTGGATCGTGGGGGCCGCCGGGCACTGCGGGCCCGTTTTTACGCGGCGGGGCCGGCGCGCAGCAGATCGTGGAATGGCCCTCAGAAGCGGATGCGCCCGGTGAGCATATCCTTGAGCATGACCCAGTCGCCGAGGAAGCTGTAGAGCGGATACTGGAACGTTGCCGGACGATTCTTCTCGAAGACGAAGTGGCCAACCCAGGCGAAACCGTAGCCCGCGATCGGCATTGCCAGCAGCCACCACCACTGCTGGGTGAACAGGGCGTAGCCCAGGATGGCCAGTACCAGCAGGCTGCCGACGTAATGCAGGCGACGGCAGGTCGGGTTGCTGTGCTCGGCCAGGTAGAACGGATAGAAATCGGCAAAGCGGGTGAAGCGTTCGGCGGTTTGCGTGCGCATGGCGTACCTCCTGTTATTGTCCCGGCCAGTTTAGGCGCGCCGCGTCTTGCGGGGCAGTGACAATGAGTGCCAGTTTAGTAGCCTTGGGGCCCCGTGGCCGCCACCCCATTCCAGAACAAGAAGCACCATGAGCGAACGCACCACATCCTCGAGCTGGGCGCAGGGCATCGTCCAGGCGCTGGAAGCGGCGGACATCGACTGCCATCAGCTGTTTGCCGAACTGGGCCTGGACTATGCGGCGCTGGGCGACCCGGATGCGCGTTTCGCCCAGGACGACATGACGCGCCTGTGGCTGCGGGCGGTGGAAGTCTCCGGCAATCCGGCCATCGGCCTGGACATGGCGCGCGAGGCGCGACCGGCGGCCCTGCACGTGGTCGGCTACGCGCTGATGTCCAGCCGCAACCTCAAGGAAGGCTTCGCACGGCTGGTGCGTTACCAGCGGATCATCGCCGAGGGGGCCGATCTGGATTTCCAGCCTTGCACGCAGGGCTATCGGCTGAGCCTGGCAATCCACGGCGACCGCCTGCCGCCGGCGCGGCAGAGCGCCGAAGGCTCGCTCGCCGGTTGCCTGACCTTCTGTCGCTGGCTGACCGGGAGGGCGCTGCAGCCGCTGGAGGTGAGCTTCCAGGGGCGAGCGCCGGAGGACCTGGAGCCCTATCGCCGGCTGTTCCAGGCGCCGCTGCGTTTCGACGCGCCGCGTTATGCGCTGGTGTTCAGCCAGGCCGACGTGGAAACGCCGTTGCCGACCGCCAACGACGCGCTGGCGCAACTGCATGACCGTTTCGCCGGCGAATACCTGGCGCGCTTCGCTGGCAGCCGGGTCCTGCATCAGGCGCGGCAGGTGCTCTGCAGGATGCTGCCGCAGGGCGAGCCCAGGCGCGAGACGCTGGCGCAGGCGCTGCACCTGTCCGCGCGCACCCTGCAGCGGCGCCTGCAGGAGGAAGGCAGCAGTTTCCAGCAATTGCTCGACGACACACGCCGCGACCTGGCGATGCAATACCTCGCCCAGGCGGACATGGCCCTGCTGGAAATCGCCTACCTGCTGGGCTTCGCCGATCCGAGCAACTTCTACCGGGCGTTCAAGCGCTGGTTTGCACTCACGCCCGGCGAATACCGCGCCAGGAACCGGAGGCAGGTCGCGCAGCCATAAGTAACGACATGTCCGCTGCATTCATTTCATCGATGGGGAGAGATTGACCTTGGCCACCAGCTTGCTTGCGCTGATCGACGATATCGCGACGGTCCTGGACGACGTATCGGTCATGACCAAGGTCGCGGCCAAGAAGACCGCGGGCGTGCTCGGTGACGACCTCGCACTGAATGCCCAGCAGGTAGCCGGGGTGAAGGCCGACCGCGAACTGCCGGTGGTCTGGGCCGTGGCCAAGGGCTCGCTGCGCAACAAGGCGATCCTGGTGCCCGCCGCTTTGCTGATCAGCGCTTTCGTTCCCTGGGCGATCACGCCTTTGCTGATGCTCGGCGGTGCGTTCCTCTGCTATGAAGGTTTCGAGAAGCTGGCCCACAGGTTTCTTCACGACGACCGCGCGACGCACGCCGAAACGGCGAAGGCGCTGGCCGATCCGGCAGTGGACATGGTGGCGTTCGAGCGGAGCAAGATCGGCGGTGCGATACGCACCGATTTCATCCTCTCGGCGGAAATCATCGCCATCACCCTGGGCACGGTGGCGGGGGCGTCGTTCTCGCAGCAGGTGACGGTGCTGGTTGGGATCGCCATTCTCATGACCCTCGGCGTCTATGGCCTGGTGGCCGGCATCGTCAAGCTCGACGACCTCGGGCTGGCCCTGAGCAGGCGCGCCGGCGCCCTGGCCAGCGCCGTCGGGCGGGGCATCCTGCGTGTCGCGCCCTGGCTGATGAAATCACTGTCGATCATCGGCACCGCGGCGATGTTCATGGTGGGCGGCGGTATCCTCACCCACGGCATCCGCGCCGTGCATCACTTCATCGAGAGCAGCGCGCAGGATGCCCTCGGCTTGCCGTATGTCGGCGTGGTGCTGGGTGGCCTGCTGCCGACGCTGCTCGACATGGCGTTCGGCATCGTTGCCGGTGGCCTCGTACTGGCGCTGGTGACGGTCGCTGGCCGCCTGTTCAGGCGTGGCTCCGGGGCTGCACCCGATCAATGACGCCAGAATGCCGGAGTCAGCAACACCAGCACGGTGATGATTTCCAGGCGCCCGAGCAGCATGCCCACCGACAGCAGCCATTTGGCGGTGTCCGGCAGGGTGGAGAAGTTGCCGGCCGGGCCGATGATATCGCCCAGGCCCGGTCCGACGTTGCACACGGCGGTGGCGGCGCCGGTCAGGGCGGTGATCGGGTCGAGCCCCAGCAGCGCCAGGCATAGCGCCAGCACGCCGATGGTCATGGTGATGAAGAAGGAGAAGGTGAGGATCGAACGGACGATTTCCTCGTCGAGGTTGTGGCCGTTGTACTGCTGGCGGATCACCGCGCGTGGGTGGATCAGCTGCTTGAAGTTGGCACGCAGCAGCGAGTAGGCAACCTGGAAACGGAACATCTTCAGCCCGCCGGAGGTGGACCCCGAGCAGCCGCCGACGAAGGTCAGATAGAAGAAGGCCATCACCGCGAAGCCGCCCCATTGGGTGTAGTCATCGACCGCGAAACCGGTGGTGGTGACTACCGAGACCACGCTGAAAGTCACGACACGCAGCGCATCCAGCATGTTGATGTCGTGATTGAGCCAGTACCAGCCGCTGAACAGCAGGCTGGTGATCGTCAGCATCAGCAGGAACCCCCGCACCTGTTCGTCCTTGACCAACGCCGTGCGGTGGCCGCGCAGCATCATGACGTACAGGGTGAACGGCAGGCTGCCGAGCAGCATGAAGATGATCGCCACCCAATGGGCCGCCGGCCCGAACTTGCCCATCGAGGCGTCGGAGGTGGAGAAGCCCCCCGTCGAGACGGCCGACATCGCATGGTTGATGGCGTCGAACAGGCTCATGCCGGTCAGCGCGAATGCAACGAATGCGGCAAGGGTGAAGGTCACGTAGATGGCGATCAGGTATCTTCCGGCCACGTGCGAGCGTGGCATGACCTTTTCAGACCAGTCGGAGGACTCGGTCTGGAACAGCCGCATCCCACCGACGCGCAGCAGTGGCAGGATGGCGATCGCCATGCCGATGAAGCCGATGCCGCCCAGCCAGTGCAGCAACGAACGCCACATGAGCAGGCCGGGCGATGCACTGTCCAGTCCCGACAGGACAGTGGCCCCGGTGGTGGTGATGCCGGACATGGTTTCAAAGAAGGCATCCGAGTAGCTGATGTGCTGGATCAGCATCAGCGGCAGCGCGGCGAAGCAGCAGACCACCACCCAGCTGGCGGTGGTCAGGAAATACATGTCCCGTGGCCGCAGGTGGGTATTGGCCGGGCGCCCGGGCGCGACCAGGGCGAAGCCGCAGGAAAAGGTGATCAGGCTTGCCCAGATGAACGCCTGCAGGTCATCGGTGCGCTCGAATGCCAGCAGCGTCAGCATCGGAATGATCATGCTGACGGCCAGGGTGATCAGGAATATGCCGAGAATGAAACCGATGATACGCAGAGTCGGCAGGGCCATGTAGAAGTGCTCGGCACGAAAAAGAGGGGCGGACATTCTACTCGTGTGGCGAAGCCAGTAAACCGCCCGTCCGGGGTGTGAACAATGTTTTCAGCAGTCGCCTGGCGGCCTCTTCCCAAGGCTGCGGCGATGAATAGAATAGCCGCCCGGGCGCCGGCCCATTCCGGTATCTGGGTGTTCACCTTCCATGTCCATCGACAATCCTTGCCTCACGTGCGGCGCCTGCTGCGCGTATTTCCGTGTGTCTTTCTATTTCGGTGAATGCGTATCCTCGGGCGGGGCGGTCCCGGACCAGCTGACCGTTCAGGTTTCCCCGTTCCATGTGGCCATGCTCGGCACCGAGGCCAAGCCCGCTCGCTGCGTGGGGTTGCTCGGGGACGTCGGATGCGGTGTGCGTTGCAGCATGTACGAGCAGCGTTCGAGCACCTGCCGCGAATTCGAGGCGTCCTGGGCCAACGGCGAACACAACGTGCATTGCGACGCCGCGCGCGCCGCCCATGGGCTACCGCCGCTGGTGCCACCGTTGCAGCCGCATCTTTCGCCGGATCGGGTGGCTTGAAGCGCGGGCATGGCGGGGCTTTCGGGCGGTAGGTTGGCAGCTGAGCGCAGCGAAGCCCGGCAGGGCGCTGGCACGAACGAAACGTCAACAGACCCTAGGGTCTGTTGACGTTTCATCGCAAACCGGCGACATTCGCGCCACCGGATTCCCCGTCGTTCCCACCGCTCGCGATGAAACCTCAACAGCCTCTAGAATGTCCGACCCGTTTAGGAGGTAATGGATGGACGCTCTGGACCTGCTGCTCAACCGCGTTTCCGTCACGCGGCTCTGTGACCCCGCGCCCGATGCCGCGCAACTCGACCTGCTGTTCCGTGCCGCGCTGCGTGCCCCCGATCACGCGCAGTTGCATCCCTGGCGTTTCCTGACCATCGAAGGCGATGCACGCCAACGCCTCGGTGATCTGTTCGCCGCGGCGCTGCGAGCGCGTGAGCCGAACGCGTCGGCGGAGGCATTGCAAAAGGCTCGGAACATGCCCCTGCGCGCGCCGCTGCTGATCGTGGTCATCGGCCACTTGCAGGCGCATCCCAAGGTGCCGGAAAGCGAGCAGTTGCTGGCCGCCGGCTGTGCGGCCCACGGCATTCTGCTCGCCGCGCATGCGCAGGGAATCGGGGCCGTGTGGCGTACCGGCGATTTCGCCTACGACCCGCACGTCACGCAGGGCCTGGGTGTGGTTGCCCATGAGCGGCTGCTGGGGTTCATCTACCTGGGGACCCCGGAGGGGCGGGTGCGTACCGCTCCGGTGCTCGAGCCGCAGACATTCGTTTCCGGCTGGGACGGTCAGTGAGCCGCCGCGGCGTCTGACACCCTGGCCGAAGGGCCTGGCAAGGGCAGGCGCAGGCTGGCGATGAAGCCGCCATCGGGATGATTGGCCAGTTGCAACTGGCCGCCATGGCGTTCCGCGGCGCGGCGGGCGATGGCCAGCCCGAGGCCGTGGCCGGCGGCGGTTTGCCCGGGGGCGCGGAAGAACGGTTCGCTCAGTTGCGACAGATGTTCGTCGGCCACGCCGGCGCCGTGGTCGCGAACGCTCAGCACCAGGCTGCCGGCCTCCCGTTGCGCGCGCAGTTCGACCGGCATGCCCTCGGGATTGAAGCGCAGCGCATTGCGCAGCAGGTTGTCCAGGGCACGCTCGAGCATGTCCGGCCAGCCCGTCAGGCCGATGCCGGGCTCCACCTGGCTGTCGATGCGTTGCCCGGGCGCCACGATGCGGGCGTTCTCCTTCAGTTGCTCGAACATCGATGGCAGGTCGACGTTGCTGGCCGCACCGGGTTCGGCATCCAGGCGTGACAGTTCGAGAATCTCGCTGATCAGCGCTTCCAGCCGGTCGCATTCCTTGGCCAGGCGCGGCCAGATCACTTCTCGTTCGCTCGGACTGGCGCGTTCGGCCAGCGCCAGGGCGATGCGCAGGCGCGCCAGTGGCGAGCGCAGTTCGTGAGAGACATCGCGCAGCAACTGGCGCTGGCTGCCGATCAGCGTCTGCAGACGTGCGCCCATGCGGTTGAAGTCGTTGGCCAGCACGCCGAGCTCGTCACGGCGCTTGGCCAGGCGCGCCAGCGACTGCTGCTGGTAGGTGGTCTGGCCCAGGTCGTGTACCGCGCCGCGCAGGCGATCCAGCGGGCGGGTGATGGACAGCGTCAGCAACAGGCTGAAACCGGTCAGCACCACCAGCGCGATGCCCAGTGCGCTGAGCGGCCAGAACAGGCTGCCGCGATGCCAGGCCTGCAGCTCGGGATACGGGATCCGGTAGATGAACAGGTAGGTTTCGCCGCTGTTCGGGCTGGTGTAGTCCGCGGTCAGGCGGCGCCAGGGCAACTGGCGGTCCCGGTCCTGTTGGCGGGCCTCGTAGGCGGCGGCGCGTGCCGGAAAGGTGCCGCGGATGACGGGCTGGCCGTTTTCGGCCAGCACCTGTACGTCGACATGGGAGTGGTGGCGGTGCTCTTCCAGCAGGCGCTGGGCGGCCTGTGGGCCGTGCTGCTCGTAGACCCGGGTCCAGGTCTCGGCGAGCCCCTGTACCGAGGGGTGGCGGCTGAGAATCCAGGCGTCCTGGTTCAGGGCATGGCCGAGCAGCATGGCCAGGCCGGCGACCAGTGCGATGGCCAGCCAGAAGGTCGCGAGTATACGCCAGAACAGTGATCGCACCGGGACTCTCCACGGCAAAGCCCGGTCAGCCCGCACCGTTGTCCTGGACAACGGTGGGAACTGGCCGGGCGGGTTGTCGGACAGCCGCTTCGATCAGTTCTGCTGATCGCGCTCGGCCTTCCACTTGAGGAACTCGGCGCGTTCGGCGCGCTTGTCTTCCATTTTCTTCAGGCCTTCGTCGAAGGCTTTCTGCTGTTCGGGCTTGAGCAGGGCGCGCATGCCCTGGTGGGTCTTGTCCTGGCTGGCCTTGAGTTCATCCTGCATGGCCTTGCGCTCGGTTTCGGGCAGCTTGTCCAGGTAGCGCTGGGTGATCTCGCGGCGTTGCTTCATCTGTTCGCCCATCAGCTTGCGCATTTCGCGCTGCTGGTCCTTGCTCAGGTCCAGTTGATGGAACATGTGCGGGCCCCTTTTTCCGCCATGCTGGCCGTCAGGCATGCCGCCCGGCATGGCGAAGGCGAGGGTGGGCAGGGCAGCGGCGAACAGCAGGGCAACAAGTGATTTGCGCATCATGGAATCTCTCCTATATCGGGAAACCGGTTCGATCCTCGGCGACGCTCGGATTGCTTCGTCGTCAGCGGTTCGGCGACCGGATGAGTTCAGTCTACGGAGCGCAAAGTCAAGGGCGGTCAGGCCAGGGTAAAGCCTCGGTAAAGACGATCAGACGGCGTAAAGATAACCACGGCTGCGCAAGGCGACGATGCGCGGGCTGCCATCGGGGTGGGGACCGAGCTTGCGGCGCAGGTTGCTGACGTGCATGTCCAGGCTGCGATCGTAGAGGGTCAGCTTGCGACCCAGCGCATGCTGGGCCAGGGCCTGCTTGTCGATCGGCTCGCCGGGCTGTGCCAGCAGCGCTTCGAGTATCCGCCCTTCGGACAGCGTCAGGCTGACGTCGTGGCCGGCGATGCTGGCGACGCCGCGTGCCGGGCTATAGCACAGGTCGCCCAGTTCCAGCTGGCTGGGGCTGGCGGCCGGCTGGCTGCGGCGCAGTACCGCGCGCAGGCGTGCGGTGAGCTCGCGCGGATCGCAGGGTTTGGCCAGGTAGTCGTCGGCACCGAGTTCGAGGCCGAGGATGCGGTCCAGCGGTTCGCCCCGGCCGGAGAGCATGAGCACCGGCAGGTCGGGATGTTCGTTGCGCAATTGCTTGAGCAGCTCCAGGCCGCTGCCGTCGGGCAGCATGACGTCGAGTACTACCGCGGCGGGCTGGTACTGCGTCAGCGCCGCGCGGGCGCTCTGGCCATCATGGCAGGCATGGGCGACGAAACCTTCCTGGGCGAGCCAGCTGACCAGCAGCTCGCACAGTTCACGGTCGTCATCGATCAGCAGCAGTTCACTCATGTCGGATCGCTACGCTCAATTGATCCACTGGCGCCGGCGGCGGCTACGTGTCACCAGCAGGCCGAGGATGAAGCTGACGACACCTACGCCACCGCCCACTGCGAACCACTGTTGCTGCTCGGTCAGCAGCATCGGCGTGGCCTTGGCCTGCTCGGCCTGCAATTGCAGGCGCAAGCGCTGGTTCTCTTCGCGCAGGCGCAGCAGCAGGCCTTGCACGGCCTCGCTGTCGGCCGCCGGTTGCGCTGCGGGCGCGGCGTACTCTTCGGCATCGGCTGCTGCCTGCTCGGTCGAGGGCGCCGGCGGAGCGGGTTCTTCCTGTGCATGCAGCGCGGGGGCGAGCAGGCTCAGGGCAAGCAGCAGGGAAAGCGGGCCTTGGCGCATCGGAACTCCTTTTTCCTTCTACGGGGCCGTGGCGACGGCCAGACGAATTCGCAATCCCTGTGTCGGCTCAGGGCAGCACTTTCTTGAAGGGCTTGACCAGCACGTTCACGTAGACGCCGGCGGCCTTGTAGGGATCGGCGTCGGCCCATTGCTGGGCCGCTTCCAGCGAGTCGAACTCGGCCACCACCAGGCTGCCGCTGAAGCCGGCTTCGCCGGGGTCGTTGCTGTCGATGGCCGGATGCGGGCCGGCCAGGACCAGGCGGCCCTCGTTCTTGAGTTGCTCCAGGCGTGCCAGATGGGCCGGGCGGGCAGCCAGGCGGTCCTGCAGGGAATTCGGGGCGTCGGTGGCGATAACGGCGTACAGCATGGTCGTTCCTCGATATCTGGATTCGGCTACATGGCCCAGAAATATTAAAGCTGCGTCGCGCGGTAGCAGCCATGCGCCATGCAGCGCGGCATCATAGCAAACCGCGCGTGCCGCGAAAGCGTCGCACATGGCCCTGGCGGGTGATTGGCCATCGCACGCCGGGCAACGACGGTGGTCGAAAGCAACGGTGGTCCGAACCGGAAGTTCGCCTGGCTTGCTGGCTGTTCACGGCAAGAACGAGCACAAAGCCCCGGTGCGGCGTTAGACTAGCCGGCGTTCGTGCCTGATCGACTCAGCCTATCGGCAGGCGGGCCGGGACCGGCTGATGTTGCGGCCGCTGGCTCATGACCTGTTTCGAGGTATCCCACCTCCTGGAGTGCATTACTGGATGTTTGTCGATCTGCATTGCCACAGCACCGCTTCAGATGGTGTTCTCGCCCCCGCCAAGCTGGTGGAGCGGGCCCATGGCCGTGGTATCGAACTGCTGGCGCTCACCGATCACGATACCGTCGATGGGCTCGACGAAGCCCGCGCCGCCGCGCAGGCGCTGGGGATGCGGCTGGTCAACGGGATCGAGCTGTCGTGCCTGTGGAGCGGGGCTACCATTCATGTATTGGGTTACGGTTTCGCCAGCGATGCTCCGGCGTTGCAGCGGGCGATCGCCGACCTGCATGACGGGCGCTGGCGCCGCGCGGAGCTGATTGCCCAGCGGCTCGAGGCCAAGGGCATGCCGGGGGCGTTGCAAGGCGCCCGCGCGATTCAGCAGGCGCTCGGCGACAGCGGCAATGCGCCGGCGCGTCCGCATTTCGCCGAATTCCTGGTGCGCGCCGGCCATGTGCGTGACCGTGCCGAGGCGTTTCGCAAATGGCTGGGCTCGGGCAAGCTCGGCGATGTGAAGCAGCATTGGCCGAGTCTCGAGCAGACGCTGGCGACATTGCACGAGGCGGGCGCGTGGATCAGCCTCGCACATCCCTGGCAGTACGCTTTCACCCGCAGCAAGCGCCGTCGGCTGGTGGTGGATTTTGCCCGGGCCGGCGGGCATGCGCTGGAAGTGGTCAATGGCATGCAGCCGCTGGAACAGGTGGGCGGATTGTCGATCCTGGCGCGCGAGTTCGGGCTGATGGCCACGGTGGGCAGCGATTTCCACGCGCCGGGGGACTGGTCGGAGCTGGGGCTTTACCGCACCCTGCCCGAGGATCTGTCACCTTTATGGAGACATTTCGATCATGAGTGCCGCATATCTGCTGCCAGCTGAACAGGGAGTTGCCATGAGTCAGTTTTTCCAGATCCATCCGGACAATCCGCAACCGCGCCTGATCAAGCAGGCCGTGGAGATCATCCGCAAGGGCGGGGTGGTGGTCTATCCGACCGATTCGAGCTACGCCCTGGGCTGCTCGATCGGCAACAAGGCGGGGACCGAGCGCATCCGCCGCCTGCGCCAGCTCGACGACAAGCACAACTTCACCTTGGCCTGTCGCGACCTGTCGCAGCTGGGGCTGTTCGCCAAGGTCGATACCGCTGCCTTCCGCCTGCTCAAGACGCACCTGCCGGGGCCGTACACCATCATCCTGCCGGCCACGCGCGAGGTGCCGCGCATGCTGCTGCATCCCAAGCGCCGCACCATCGGCCTGCGCGTACCGGCGCAGCCGATCGCCCAGGCCTTGCTGGAGGAGCTGGGCGAGCCGCTGATGAGCGTCAGCCTGATCCTGCCCGGCGAGGAACTGCCGATGAGCGATCCTTACGAAATGCGCGAGATGCTCGAGCATCAGGTAGACCTGATCATCGACGGCGGGTACGGTGGCGTCGAGGCTTCCACGGTGGTCAGCCTGGTGGACGACCGGCCGGAAGTGCTGCGCGTCGGCTGCGGTGATCCGCAACCCTTCGCGGCCTAGCCGGGCTGTTGCCCTTTCGACGCGGCGTGCGCCGAAGCGGGAACGGCTCCTGAGGCGAACATGCCCGAACAACAACGATCAAGGACACCCTTTTGAGTTCCATGGATTCACAGCGGCGCGTGGTTTCCGGCATGCGTCCGAGCGGCCGGCTTCACCTCGGTCACTACCACGGCGTGCTGAAGAACTGGGTCAAACTGCAGCATGAATACGAGAGCTTCTTCTGCATCGTCGACTGGCATGCGCTGACCACCGACTACGAAACCACCGGCGATATTTCGCAGAACGTCATGGACATGGCGGTGGACTGGCTGGCCGCCGGGGTCAGCCCGAGTTCGGCGACACTGTTCATCCAGTCGCAGGTGCCCGAACACGCCGAGCTGCATCTGCTGCTGTCGATGATCTGCCCGCTGAGCTGGTTGGAGCGGGTGCCATCCTACAAGGAGCTGCAGCAGCACCTGCAGCACAAGGACCTGGATACCTATGGGTTCCTCGGCTACCCGTTGCTGCAGGCCGCGGACATCCTGCTCTATCGCGCCGGGCTGGTGCCGGTCGGTGCCGACCAGCTGCCACATATCGAATTCGCCCGCGACGTGGCGCGCCGCTTCAATCACCTGTATGGCCGCGAAGAGGATTTCGAGGACAAGGCCGAAGCGGCGATCCGCAAGCTCGGCAAGAAAACCTCCAAGCTCTACGTCAGCCTGCGCAAGAGTTACCAGGAGCAGGGCGACGTCGAAGCGCTGAACACTGCCCGCGCCATTCTCAAGGAGCAGCAGACCATCACCATCGGCGACCAGGAGCGGCTGTACGGCTACCTGGAGGGCTGCGGCAAACTGCTGCTGCCCGAGCCCCAGGCGCTGCTCGGCGAGGTACCGAAGATTTCCGGGCTCGATGGCGGCAAGATGGCCAAGTCCAACAGCAACGCCATCTACCTGCGCGACACGCCGAACGAGATCGAAGAGAAGATCCGCCGCATGCCCACCGACCCGGCCCGTGTGCACCGCAGCGACCCCGGCGAGCCGACGCGCTGCCCGGTCTGGCAGATGCATCTGGTGCACTCCGACGAGGCTGTCTGCCAGTGGGCCGAACAGGGTTGTCGCAGTGCCGGTATCGGCTGCCTGGAATGCAAGGCGCCGCTGATCGATTCGATCCGGGCCGAGCTGGCGCCGCTGCAGGAGCGTGCGCTGGACTATGAGCAGAATACCGACCTGGTACGCGCCATCCTCGCCGAAGGGGCCGAGCATGCCCGCGACGAGGCCCGCGAGACCCTGGTCGAAGTGCGCCAGGCCATGGGCCTGCATTATCGCTGACGAGCAGCGCCACGCACCCTTTGCGGAGAGCCAGATGCAGCAACACGAGGTCCACAGCAGCGAAAACCAGCCCGGCGAGCAGTTGCGGCTGGCGCTCGTCTATGGCGAGGCGGTCACCGAGTTGCCGCTGGACCTGTACATCCCGCCGGATGCCCTGGAGGTCTTCCTCGAGGCCTTCGAGGGCCCGCTGGACCTGCTGCTGTACCTGATCCGCAAGCAGAATATCGACATCCTCGATATCCCGGTGGCGGAGATCACCCGCCAGTACATGGGCTATGTCGAACTGATGAAGTCCGTGCGCCTGGAGCTGGCGGCCGAATACCTGGTGATGGCTGCCATGCTCGCCGAGATCAAGTCGCGCATGCTGTTGCCGCGCTCGGCCGAAGTGGCCGAGGACGAGGAAGACCCACGCGCCGAGCTGATCCGCCGTCTGCAGGAATACGAGCGCTTCAAGGCCGCGGCCGAAGATCTCGATGCGTTGCCGCGGGTCGGCCGCGAGCTGCAGGTGCCACGCCTCGATGCACCGCATGCGCGGGTGCGCAAGCTGCTGCCGGACGTCAGCCTGGAGGAGCTGCTGGTGTCCATGGCCGAGGTGCTGCGTCGTGCCGACATGTTCGAGAGCCACCAGGTCACCCGCGAGGCGCTGTCGACCCGCGAGCGCATGAGCGAAGTGCTGGAGCGTCTCAAGGGCGGCGGCTTCGTTCCCTTCGTCACGCTGTTCAGCGTCGAGGAGGGGCGCCTCGGCGTAGTGGTGACCTTCATGGCGGTGCTCGAGTTGATCAAGGAATCGCTGGTCGAGCTGGTGCAGAATGAGCCCTTCGCGCCGATCCATGTCCGCAGTCGCACCGAGTAGCCCGGTGCGGCGAGCCCGAACAGAACAGTTGAGGTAGTCACCCGTGGACCTGTCCGATCCCAAGGATCTGGCTTCGCTGCTCGAAGCCTTTCTGCTCGCCAGCGGCAAACCGCTTTCGCTGGAGCGCCTGGGCGAGCTGTTCGAAGAGGGCGAGCGGCCCTCGTCGGCGCAGTTGAAAAAGGCCCTGGAAACCCTGGAGAAATCCTGCAAGGGGCGTGCGTTCGAACTCAAGGAGGTCGCCAGCGGCTACCGCCTGCAGGTGCGCGAGCGCTTCTCGCCCTGGGTCGGCCGGCTGTGGGAAGAGCGGCCGCAACGCTATTCGCGTGCCTTGCTGGAAACCCTGGCGCTGATCGCCTACCGCCAGCCGATCACCCGCGGCGAGATCGAGGACATCCGCGGCGTCGCGGTCAACAGCCAGATCGTCAAGACCCTGCAGGAGCGCGAGTGGATTCGCGTGGTGGGCCATCGCGACGTGCCGGGGCGGCCGGCGATGTTCGCCACCACCCGCCAGTTCCTCGACCACTTCAATCTGAAGAACCTCGACGAACTGCCGCCGCTCGCCGTGCTGCGCGAGATGGAGCCCGAACTGCGACCGCTGCTCGATGAGGAAGACGCGGCCGTGCCCGCCACGCTACAGGCGCGCGCCGACGTGGCTGCGCAGGAGGCGGAGACGGAGGCGGAACCGCGCGAACAGACCAGCTTCCGCAGCCTGCTGGCCGAACTGGATGGCATGGAGCAGGGGCTCAAGACCGATTTCGACGACCTGCTGGAAGTCGAGGCCTCCTCCGAGGAAGAAAAACCGGCGCACTGAGCTTGCCCCACCGCAGGAGCCTGCAAGCGGGCGCACCGCGGCGGCGCGTAGCGTCGATCGCCGGCAAGGACTCGGCGTCCCCCCGGGCTACACGATCAAGGTGCGGGCTTTGAAGCTGAGGTCTGCCAGTGCGCGCCGGTTCGTAGGGTGGGCAACGGCGAAGCCTTGCCCACGCGTCTGGTGGGCCTGAATGCGGATTCCCTTTGTGCACCACCGTAGCCGGCTTGCCGGCGATCATTGGCGTTGCGGCGGATCGCCCGCAAGCAATCAAGGTGCGGGCTTAAAACCGAGGCCTGCGCAGTGCTTGGAGCGCAGCCTACGAATCCGGCGGCGCATCGAAACGCCAACCGACCCTGGATGGTTTATGGTTGTCTGAGTCAACTGACGGTCGTCCATCAACCAACAGCTGATTTTCGCAACAGGAGTAAGGCATGCACCCGCGAGTTCTGGAAGTCACCGAGCGCCTGGTCGAGCGCAGCCGCAAGACCCGTGAGCGCTACCTGGCGATGATGGCCGCCGCGGCCAGCGAAGGCCCGCAGCGAGGCAAGCTGCAATGCGCCAACTTCGCCCATGGCGTCGCCGGTTGCACCTCGGGGCAGGACAAGCAGCGCCTACGCCTGATGAACGAGGCCAACGTCGCCATCGTCTCGGCCTACAACGACATGCTTTCGGCGCACCAGCCCTACGAGCATTTCCCCGAACTGATCAAGCAGGCGCTGCGCGAGATCGGCTCGGTGGGCCAGTTCGCCGGCGGTGTGCCGGCCATGTGCGACGGCGTGACCCAGGGCGAGGCGGGCATGGAGATGAGCCTGGCCAGCCGCGAAGTGATCGCCATGAGCACTGCGGTGGCGCTGTCGCACAACATGTTCGACGCCGCGCTGATGCTCGGCATCTGCGACAAGATCGTCCCCGGCCTGATGATCGGCGCGCTGCGCTTCGGCCACCTGCCGACGGTCTTCGTGCCGGGCGGGCCGATGCCGTCGGGTATCCCCAACAAGGAAAAGGCCGAGGTGCGCCAGCGCTATGCCGAGGGCAAGGCCAGCCGCGAGGAGCTGCTGGAATCGGAGATGAAGTCCTACCACAGCCCCGGCACCTGCACCTTCTACGGCACCGCCAACACCAACCAGGTGGTGATGGAGATCATGGGCCTGCACCTGCCGGGCGCCTCCTTCGTCAATCCCTATACCCCCCTGCGCGACGCCCTGACCCGCGAGGCGGCGCGGCAGGCGACCCGGTTGACCGCGCAAGCCGGCAACTACATGCCGCTGTGCCGGATCGTCGACGAGAAAGCCATCGTCAATTCCGTGGTCGCGCTCAACGCCACCGGCGGCTCGACCAACCATACCCTGCACATTCCGGCCTTCGCCCGCGCCGCCGGTATCCAGCTGACCTGGCAGGACATGGCCGATCTTTCCGAAGTGGTACCGACGCTGGCCAAGGTCTATCCCAACGGCCAGGCCGACGTGAATCATTTCCATGCCTGCGGCGGCGTGCCGTTCATGGTGCGAACCCTGCTCGACGCCGGGCTGCTGCACGAGGACGTGCATACCGTGGTTGGCAAGGGCCTGCGGCGCTACATCCAGGAGCCGTTCCTCGATGGTGACAAGCTGGCCTGGCGCGACGGCCCGCTGCAGAGCCTCGACGAGAGCATACTGCGCCCGGTCGAGCGGCCGTTTTCTCCAGAGGGTGGCCTGCGGCTGCTGGAGGGCAACCTGGGCCGCGGCGTGACCAAGGTGTCCGCCGTGGCGCCCGAGCACCGCGTGGTCGAGGCGCCGGCGCGGGTGTTCGTCGACCAGGGTGAACTGGCGGCGGCCTTCAAGGCCGGCGAACTGGAGCGCGATTTCGTCGCCGTGGTGCGTTTCCAGGGGCCGAAGGCCAACGGCATGCCGGAGTTGCACAAGCTCACGCCGTTCCTCGGGGTACTGCAGGATCGCGGGTACAGGGTGGCGCTGGTCACCGATGGGCGCATGTCCGGGGCGTCGGGCAAGGTCCCGGCGGCGATCCACGTCTGCCCCGAGGCGCTCGATGGCGGGCCGCTGGCGCGGGTGCGCGACGGCGACATCATCCGGGTCGACGGCGAGACCGGCGAGCTCATGGCGCTGGTGGATCAGGCCGTGTGGGACGCGCGGGAGCCGACCGGTCGTCCCGCGGACCTGGGCATCGGCTGCGGCCGCGAGCTGTTCGCCTTCATGCGCGCGGCGTTCAGCAGCGCCGAGCAGGGCGCCAGCGCCTTCACCGAAAGCCTGGAGGCACTCGAGTGAAGACGGCCCTGGTCGGCGACATCGGCGGGACCAATGCGCGTTTCGCTCTCTGGCGCGACCAGTGTCTCGAGCAGATCCGCGTGCTGCGCACGGCGGAGCATGCCAGCCCCGAGCTGGCGATCCTGGCCTATCTGGGCGAGATCGACCAGCCGCTGGAAACGATCGATGCGGTGTGCCTGGCCTGCGCCGGGCCGGTGAGCGGCGACAGCTTCCGCTTCACCAACAACCACTGGCGGCTGAGCCGCAAGGCGTTCTGCCAGGCGCTGGGATTGAGCGAGCTGCTGCTGATCAACGACTTCGCCGCCATGGCGCTGGGCATGACGCGCCTGCGCGAGAACGAGCGCATCACGGTCTGCGCGGGTGAGCCCGAGCCGGGCCGACCGCGCCTGGTCATCGGCCCCGGTACCGGGCTTGGGGTTGCCGGTCTGTTGCCGCTGAAAGGTGGCGGCTGGCGTGCATTGCCGGGGGAGGGCGGACATGTCTGCCTGCCGGTCGGAAGCGAGCGCGAGGCGGCGATCTGGGCACATCTGCACGCTGCGCTCGGCCATGTGAATGCCGAGGCGGTGCTCAGCGGGCCGGGGCTGCTGGCGCTGTATCGGACCTGCTGTGCGCTGGATGGGCGCGAGGCGTCGCTTGATTCGCCGGCAGGCATCACTGCCGCTGCGCTTGCCGGCGATCCTTATGCGGTGGACGTGCTGCAGCAGTTCTGCCGCTGGCTGGGGCGCATCGCCGGCGATAGCGTGCTGACGCTGGGCGCGCGCGGAGGCGTCTATATCGCCGGCGGCATGGTGCCGCGCTTCGCCGAGTTCTTCCTGCGTAGCGATTTCACGCGGAGCCTGCGGGACAAGGGGCGCATGAGCGCTTATTTCGATGGCTTGCCGGTATGGCTGGTGACCGCGGCTTACCCCGGGTTGGAAGGTGCCGGCGTGGCGCTGCAGGCGCTGCGCGAGGATACCTAGCGCTCGAGCGTTGGGCTTCGCTGCGCTCAGCGCCAACCTACCTTCAGCGCCGGCTTACCGTGCGAGGCTCAGCGCGTCGCCATCCAGATCAGCAGGCCGGCCTGGAACAGCGCCAGGGCGATCAGGCAGGCGATGGTGAAGCGCAGGGCGCCGTCCTCGCGACGGAAGCGGCTGACACGCTCCTGGAGTTCCCGGATCTCGTTTTCCTGCACCTGCAGGTTGCGATCGGCCTGTTCGAGCATCGCTGCGGCATCCAGCAGTTCGACGATCTGCACCTTTTCACTGTTCCAGTCCGAGCGTAGGGCGCTGACGCGCGGCGCGCCGTAGGTGGCCTTGAGCTGCTGCGGCTGGGGATAGTCGACATCGAAGCCCTGGGTACGCAGGCAGTGATCGCGACGCAGGCGGTATTCATCGCTGGGCACGTCCTTGGGCAGCGAGCCGCCTTCGACCAGGTAGTGGGCCCAGCGCTTCTGCGCCCAGGCGGCACCCTGAGCGAGCAGGAAACGGCCGAGCCCGCGATTGCCGAGGGTGACGCGCAGGCCCGAGTCCGGACCGAAACGCACTTCCTTGGCGCGATGGTCGGCCCAGACTTCCAGCACGTCGTGCTTGCGCGAGCGCACCTGGCCGGGAACATTGATGAACAGGCGCAGCAGGCTCTGCTCGGGTGTGTGCCGCTCGACCTGGGCGAATTCGACGAAACGCAACGGACGCGGGCCGCCGTCACGCTCGGTGGGCAGCGGCGCCAGGCGCAGCAGGCGGAAACGGTCGGGCATCAGTTCGGCCCACGGGTGCTGCGGCGGTACGGCTGGGTCGTTATCGGTGGTCTGGGTATCGGTCATCTGCGCATTCCTTGGCCAGCGCGCCGGCTCGCTCAGGAGCCGTATCGGAGCCATTGTCCTGTGGGCTATCGGCTGCGCGGCGCTTAACTGGAGGCTGGCAGGATGCCATTATCGTGCAGGAATGTGCGGATATGTTCGAGCAGGGCCCGGGCGATCGGCAGGTCCGGGTCGTCGTAGGAGGCCAACTGCCGGCCAGCGATCGGCGGGACGATGCGCAGCATATGGTTCATCCCCTCGATCAGCGCCAGTCGGGCGTCCGGTTTGGCACGTCCGAGCGCCTGTGCATCCTCGATGCCGACCTGGATGTCGTTGCGGCCCTGGACGATCAGCGCCGGCCCCTCGACCGATGCGAAGGCGGCCAGCGGGTCCTGCGCGAACAGCGAAATCAGATACGGCTGCACGCTGGGCCGGAACAGCACCTGCAATGGCTCGGGGACCGCTTCGTGGACGCGCCCGGCCTTGAGTTCGTCGATCAGGTAATGGCTGCTGGCGAGCAGCGCGGGCGGCAGGCGGCCCTGCAACTGTTCGCGCAGGACCTCATCGATGGGACGGCCGCTGCCGGCGATGCTGATCAATGCCGCGGCTCCGGCGCGCGGGGCGGCGAGGCTGGCGATCAGCGCCCCCTCGCTGTGGCCGACGAGGATCAGTTCGGTGAAGCGCGGGTCGCCCCGCAGCTTGGCGCTCCAGGCCAGCGCGTCGCCGACATAGGCCTCGACGCTGAGGTCGCGCTCGTCCGGCGCGGCGGCCAGGCTGGCGCCGACGCCGCGCTTGTCGTAGCGCAGGCTGGCCACGCCCAGTTTCGCCAAGCCCTGGGCCAGGCGCCGGAGGCTGTCATTGCGCCCTGCGGGATTGTTGCCGTTGCGGTCGGTGGGGCCGGAACCGGCGATCAGCAGCGCCACCGGCAGCGGCTGCCCGCTTTTGGGCAGCAGCAGGCTGCCCTGCAGCACGCCGTTGCCGGTGTCCAGCGAGAGGGTCTGGTTGAGCAGCGTCTGGGCCGGGGCGAGCGGAGCGAGCATGGTGAGTAGTGAAAGCAGCAGGAGGCGCATGGGCGAGGAGTCGAAAAAACGCAACGAAGCGGATTGGATGCAATGGCCGCGATAAGGTTCGCCAGTATGCGTGCCCATGGCAGGCGATGAAACCCGCCTCGGCTCAGGTATACTGCCGGGCCCTGTTTTTAGGTCGATCGCGGAGCGCCCTGCATGTCCGGCAATACCTACGGCAAGCTGTTCACCGTCACCACCGCTGGCGAAAGCCATGGCCCGGCACTGGTGGCCATCGTCGACGGCTGCCCACCGGGGCTGGAACTGTCGCTGGCGGACCTGCAGCGCGACCTCGAACGCCGCAAGCCGGGCACCAGCCGCCATACCACCCAGCGCCAGGAAGCCGATGAGGTGGAAATCCTCTCCGGCGTGTTCGAGGGCCGCACCACCGGCTGCCCGATCGGCCTGCTGATCCGCAACACCGACCAGAAGTCCAAGGACTACTCGGCGATCAAGGACCTGTTCCGCCCGGCCCATGCCGACTACAGCTACCGCCACAAGTACGGCATCCGCGACTACCGCGGCGGTGGCCGCAGCTCGGCGCGCGAGACCGCCATGCGCGTGGCGGCCGGCGCCATCGCCAAGAAGTATCTGGCCAGCCAGGGCATCGTGATTCGCGGCTACATGAGCCAGCTCGGGCCCATCGAGATTCCGTTCAAGAGCTGGGATTCGGTCGAGCAGAATGCCTTCTTCAGCCCCGATCCGGATAAAGTCCCCGAGCTGGAGGCCTATATGGACCAGCTGCGCCGCGACCAGGATTCGGTCGGCGCGAAGATCACCGTGATCGCCGAAGGGGTGATGCCGGGCCTCGGCGAGCCGATCTTCGACCGTCTCGACGCGGAACTCGCCCATGCGCTGATGAGCATCAACGCGGTCAAGGGCGTGGAGATCGGCGCCGGCTTCGCCAGCATCGCTCAGCGTGGCACCGAGCATCGCGACGAGCTGACCCCGGAGGGCTTCCTCTCCAACAACGCCGGCGGCATCCTTGGCGGAATCTCCTCCGGCCAGCCGATCGTCGCCCACCTGGCGCTCAAGCCGACTTCCAGCATCACCACCCCGGGGCGTTCCATCGACGTCGACGGCAACCCGGTGGAGGTCATCACCAAGGGCCGCCACGACCCTTGCGTGGGTATCCGTGCCACGCCGATCGCCGAGGCGATGATGGCCATCGTGCTGATGGACCACCTGCTGCGCCACCGCGCGCAGAACGCCGAGGTACGCGTGAGCACGCCGGTGTTGGGACAACGATGAGCTTGAAGCCGTAGGTTGGGTTGAGCGCAGCGAAGCCCAACGATCCCGGCTCGACCATATGCAGGCCGAGTCCTCGATCGTTGGGCTTCGTCGCTGTGCTCCTCAACCCAACCTACCAGATGCTTCTGCTTACCGCTTATGACTGCATCCGTCCCGTACTGGCGCCTCTCCGGCTTCTACTTCTTCTATTTCGCCCTGCTGGGGGCGACCGCGCCGTTTCTCGGGCTGTATTTCGAGCATCTGGGTTTTTCCCCGGCGCGTATCGGCGAGCTGATCGCGATTCCCATGCTGATGCGCTGCCTCGCGCCCAATCTCTGGGGCTGGCTCGGCGATGTCACCGGGCGGCGGCTGCAGATCGTCCGGCTCGGCGCGCTGTGCACGTTGCTGTCGTTCGCGCTGATCTTCTTCGACAAGAGCTTCGCCTGGCTGGCGCTGGTGATGGCCCTGCACGCGTTCTTCTGGCATGCGGTACTGCCGCAGTTCGAGGTGATCACCCTGGCGCACCTGCATGAGCAGGCCGCGCGCTACAGCCGGATCCGGCTGTGGGGCAGCATCGGCTTCATCGGGACGGTGGTTGGCCTGGGGCAATCGTTCCAGCACCTGAGCCTGGACCTGTATCCGCTGGCGGTGGTCGCGGTGATGGCCGGTATCGTCGCCGGCAGTCTCTGGGTGCCCAATGCCCAGCCGCGACAGCGCCCCGAGGCGCCGGGGCAGGGTGGCTTCCTCGCCCAGCTGCGCCGGCCCGGGGTGCTGGCCTTCTACGGTTGCGTGGCGTTGATGCAGTTGTCCCACGGCCCGTACTACACCTTCCTCACCATCCATCTGGAGGCGCTGGGCTATGCCCGCGGCACCATCGGTTTGATGTGGGCGCTGGGGGTGGTGGCGGAGGTGCTGCTGTTCCTGGCGATGGCGCGCTTGCTCGAGCGTTTCTCGCTGCGCCGGGTACTGGCCGCCAGCCTTCTGATCGCTGCCCTGCGCTGGCTGTTGCTGGGCAGCCTGGCCGATCACCTGGCGGTGCTGCTGCTCGCCCAGGTGATGCACGCCGCCACCTTCGGCAGCTTCCATGCCGCGGCCATCCATTTCGTCCAGCGCAGCTTCGGCCACCGCCAGCAGGGCCAGGGCCAGGCGCTGTACGCCAGTCTGTCCGGCATCGGCGGAGCCCTGGGCGCGTTGTACGCGGGCTACAGCTGGAACAGCCTGGGGCCGGGCTGGACCTTCGCCATTGCCAGTCTGGCGGCGCTGGCCGCAGCCGTTATCATTGCCTTTCGTTTGCAGGAGAACCGGGCATGACCGCCATGCGTGAACACCTGGTCCAGGCGATCATCGACGCCGGGCGATTTCTCTACGGGCGTGGCTGGTCGCCGGCCACCAGCAGCAACTATTCGGCACGCCTGACCAGCGCCGAGGTGCTGCTCACCGTATCCGGCAAGCACAAGGGCCAGTTGGCGCCGGACGACCTGCTCGCCGTGGACATGGCCGGCAACAGCCTGGAAGAGGGCAAGAAGCCCTCCGCCGAAACCCTGCTGCATACCCAGCTGTACCGCTGGAAGCCGGAAATCGGCGCGGTGCTGCATACTCATTCGGTCAACGCCACGGTGCTCTCGCGCCTGGCGCTGGGTGATTCGCTGGTGTTCGCCGACTACGAGCTGCAGAAGGCCTTCAGCGGCATCTCGAGTCACGAATCGCAGGTGCTGGTGCCGATTTTCGACAACGACCAGGACATCGCCCGGCTGGCGGCCAGGGTCCAGCCCTGGCTGGACGCGCATCCCGACTGCGTCGGCTACCTGATCCGCGGCCATGGCCTGTATACCTGGGGCGAGAAGATGAGCGACGCGCTGCGCCAGGTCGAGGCCTTCGAGTTCCTCTTCGATTGCGAGCTGAAGCTGCGCATGCTGCAAGCCCGCTGATCCCGTCCATCCACCCCTTCCAACGAGAAAGCCAAGATGAGTGTCCTCAGCGTCTATCACGAAAACAGCCCGGAGCAGCCACTCAAGGTGCTGACCCATATCGAAGACATCGCCGCGACCCTGGGCGAAGTCGGCGTGCAACTCGAACGCTGGGAAGCCAGCGCGCCGATCGCCGCCGGCGCCGGCCAGGAAGAGGTGCTCGCCGCCTACCGCCCGCAGATCGACAAGCTGATGAGCGAGCGCGGCTACGTCACCGTCGACGTCATCAGCCTGACCGACGACCATCCGCAGAAGGCCGAGTTGCGCGCCAAGTTCCTCGACGAGCATCGCCACGCCGAGGACGAGGTGCGTTTCTTCGTCGCCGGGCGCGGTCTGTTCACCCTGCACATCGAGGACATGGTCTACGCCGTGCTCTGCGAGAAGAACGACCTGATCTCGGTGCCGGCCGGTACCCGCCACTGGTTCGACATGGGCGAGAACCCGCACTTCGTCGCCATCCGCCTGTTCAACAACCCGGAAGGCTGGGTCGCCCAGTTCACCGGCGACGACATTGCCAGCCGCTTTCCGTGCCTGGAGGACTGAGATGCCGGTCAAGGCCATCCTCACCGACATCGAGGGCACCACCAGCGCGGTCAGCTTCGTCTTCGACGTGCTGTTCCCCTATGCCCGCGAGCACCTGCCGGCCTTCCTCCGCGAACATGCCGGCGAGCCGGCGGTGGCGGCGCAGATCGCAGCGGTGCGCGAAGAGGCCGGCGAGCCTGCGGCGGAGCTGGAACGGGTGATCGAGATCCTGCTCGGCTGGATCGCCAGCGACCGCAAGGCCACCTCGCTCAAGGCGCTGCAGGGCATGGTCTGGGCCCAAGGCTACCGGGCCGGGCAGCTCAAGGGGCACGTCTATCCGGATGCGGTGGCGGCGCTGCAACGCTGGAAGCAGGAAGGCTATGGGCTTTACGTCTATTCCTCCGGCTCGATCCAGGCGCAGAAGCTGATCTTCGGCTGCTCCGAGGCCGGCGACCTGACGCCGCTGTTCTGCGGCTACTTCGACACCACCTCCGGGCACAAGCGCGAGGCCGAATCCTACCGGCGCATCGCCGCGGCCATCGGCCTGCCGGCCGAAGCGGTGCTGTTTCTCTCCGATGTGCTCGAGGAACTGGATGCCGCGCAGCAGGCTGGCATGCGGACCTGCGGCCTGGCGCGCGAGGGCGGCGTGCTGGGCGCGCACGAGACGGTCGCCAGCTTCGCCCTGATCGATCCGGCGCGCGTCTGAGCGGAGGGCGAAGAGCAGGTCAGTGAACCCTGCCGCTGTGCTGGCATCCTAGGTTAAGTACTCACCCTACAGGAGCGTACCCATGTCGGATGCCTTCGGCGGTCTCTTCAGCCTGCTCATCCTGATCCTGGATATCTGGGCGATCATCAGCGTCGTGCGCAGCGACAGCGCCACCGGCAAGAAGGTGCTCTGGGTGTTGCTGATCATTATCCTGCCGGTCGTCGGCCTGATCATCTGGGGCATCATGGGGCCGCGCGGCAACCGCCCCGATCAGCGCGGTCTGTGAGCGCCGCAGTATGGACAGCCTGAGTGGGCCGCTGGCCCTGATGGTACTGGTGCTGGATGTGCTGGCCATCGCGCACGTCTGGTTCGGCCATATCGAAATCGGCCGCAAGGTGATCTGGAGCCTGGTCATCATGCTGCTGCCGGTGGTCGGGTTGATCATGTGGGCGGTGGCGGCCGGGCCGTTCGGCAAGGCGCGGTTGTGAATCATGCGTGGCAGCGGCCTGGTGCTCACCGTGCTGCTGCTCGTCGCCGGGCAGGTGCAGGCGAGTGATGACGAAGCCTGGCAGGCGCTGCGCGAAGGTCGAGCGTTGCTGCTCCTGCGCCACGCCAACGCACCGGGGCTGGGCGATCCGCCTGGCTTCATCCTTGATGACTGCAGTACCCAACGCAACCTCGATGAGCATGGCAGAGCGCAGGGCCGACGCTGGGGCGAACTGCTGCGCGATAGAGGCCTGACCTGGGTGAGGTTGCTGAGCAGCCGCTGGTGTCGGGCACTGGATACCGCGCATCAGATGGCACTCGCTCCGGTCGAGCCGCTGCCCGCGCTGGATTCGTTCTTCGCCTCGCCGGCCAGCGAGCGGCGACAGACCGCCGCGCTGCGAGAAGCTCTGGCGGAACTGGATCCCGGCGAGGTGGCGGTGCTGGTTACTCATCAGGTCAATATCACAGCGCTTACCGGCGTCTCTCCACAGTCGGGTGAGGGGCTGATCCTGGCGCGACCGCTGGCGGTGCCGCCGCGGATCCTTGCCCGCCTCCCACCGCCATAGATTGCGCCATGGCTGATCAACCGCCCTTGGCGTAGTTGTCCCAGATATGGATCGCCGCGTAGGCGCGCCAGGGGCGCCAGGATTCGGCACGCAACGTCAGGGCCTTGGCCGTCAGGCCATCCAGCCCCCACAGCGGGGCCTTGAGCAGGCCCAGATCCGCGGCGGGAAAGGCGTCCGCCTCGCCGAAACCGCGCAGCGCGATGTATTCGGCCGTCCACGGGCCGATGCCTGGCAGTTCGCACAGGCGCCGGACCAGGGCGTCGGCGCCGTCCTCGACATGCAATTGCAGCGCGCCTTCGGCCACTGCCGCGGCGAGGCGGCGCAGCGCCTGTGCGCGTCGGGTGGGCATACCGATGTTCTCCAGCGGATCGTCGGCGATCGCCTGGGGTGTGGGGAACAGCAGATGCAGCCCGGGCGGGGCGTCCGCCAGCGGCTCGCCGAGGCGTTCCAGCAGGCGCCGGGTGATGGTCACCGCCGCCTTGACCGTCACCTGCTGGCCGACCACCGCGCGCACCGCCTGCTCGAACGGATCGTAGGCCGCCGGCAGGCGCAGCCCGGGACGGGCGGCGACCAATGGCCCCAGCAGCGGATCGGCGGCGAAATGCCCGGCGATGGCCTGCGGATCGGCATCGAGATCGAACATCTTGCGCACCTTGCCGACCAGCACTTGCTGGCCCGGCTGCAGCGAATCGCTGAGCGTCAGTTCCAGCGCCGGGCGATCGGCCAACGGCCGTACACTGAGCCAGCCGCTGACAGTGCCGAGGCGCAGGCTGCGGCTGTAGCGCTCGGCGTCCAGCCGTTCTACGCCGGGAAGCAGGCGCAGGGCGAAATGGTGGTGGAACTGTTGCCAGTCCCAGGGTTCGAGGTAGGGCAGGTGCAAGGGTTCGGTCATGTGCAGACCCTAGCGGTTGGGCTGCGGCTTGTCGCCCCAAAGTGTGCTTTCAAACCCGCGTGGTTCCCCCTGTAACACCGGCCAACGTAGAATGCGCGTCCTTTTCCATGGGTGGCCGACAGGCGCTACCCGTCACGCCAGCCAGCTACCAGGCCGTTGAATTCCCTGTGTTTTCGGCCGCCTGCCAAGGGAGACTCCCTATGAGCGACTATCAGGAAACTCTCTACGAGGGATACGGCCAGCGGTTCCGGATGGACAAGCTGCTGCACGAAGTGCGTACCGAGCACCAGCACCTGGTGATCTTCGAGAATGCCCGCATGGGCCGCGTGATGGCGCTCGATGGCGTGATCCAGACCACCGAGGCCGACGAGTTCATCTACCACGAGATGCTCGCCCACGTGCCGATACTCGCCCACGGACTGGCGCACCGCGTGCTGATCATCGGCGGCGGCGACGGCGGTATCCTGCGCGAAGTCGTCCGTCATCGCGACATCGAGCGCATCACCATGGTCGAGATCGACGGCACCGTGGTGGAGATGTGCAAGACCTTCCTGCCGAACCATTCCGCCGGCGCCTTCGAGGACCCGCGGCTGAACCTGGTGATCGACGATGGCATGCACTTCGTCGCCACCACCGAAGAGACGTTCGACGTCATCATCTCCGACTCCACCGACCCCATCGGCCCGGCCGAAGTGCTGTTCTCGGAGAACTTCTACCAGGCCTGCCGCCGCTGCCTGAACGAGGGCGGAATCCTGGTCGCCCAGAACGGCACGCCGTTCATGCAACTCGGCGAGGTACAGACCACCGCCAGGCGCATGCATGGGCTGTTCGCCGACTGGCACTTCTACCAGGCGGCGGTGCCGACCTATATCGGCGGCGCCATGACCTTCGCCTGGGGCGCCTGCAATGCCGAGAGCCGCAAGCTGCCGCTGGAAACCCTGCTGCAGCGCTTCGCCGGCAGTGGCATCGTCACTCGCTACTACAACCCGCACGTCCACCTGGGCGCGTTCGCGCTGCCGCAGTACGTGCTGCAGGCGATCAACAAGCCCAGCAACGATTGATCCGTTCGTGATGGGCGTCTCATAACGGGGCACCCACAGGATCCAGCTCATGCGGCCCGCCCGGAAACGGTGCGGGCCGCTTTCGTTCCATCTCCAATTCCTTGTTCTAAAAGGGGTATTCGGCGTGGCGCGAGCTTTGCACTGTCGTTGGGCAGGTTACTGTCCGAGGGCTCCGCATGGACCGCGTTTTCTACGATGAGATGCACGACGCGCACGGCGCATGCCGCCCGCACTACCGGGCCTTCTCGGCCTGGCTTTCCGATACGCCGGCCGAGGTGCTGGCACAACGGCGGCGCGAGGCGGATCTGCTGTTCCATCGCGCCGGCATCACCTTCACCCTGTATGGCGACGAGCAGGGCACCGAACGGCTGATCCCCTTCGACACCATTCCGCGCTCCATCCCGATGAGCGAATGGCGCACCGTGGAGCGCGGCTGTATCCAGCGGGTGCAGGCGCTCAACCTGTTCCTCGCCGATCTCTACCACGGGCAGCGTATCCTCAAGGCTGGGGTCATCCCGCCGGAACAGGTGCTGGCCAACGAGGGCTACCAGCCGGCGATGCAGGGGCTGGACCTGCATCGCGACACCTATGCGCACATCGCCGGGGTCGACCTGGTGCGCGACGGCGACGGCACCTACTACGTGCTCGAGGACAACCTGCGCACGCCCAGCGGGGTCAGCTACATGCTCGAGGACCGCAAGATGATGATGCGGCTGTTTCCCGAGCTGTTCGCCGCGCAGCGCATCGCGCCGATCAACCATTACCCCAACCTGTTGCTGGAAACGCTCAAGCATTCCAGCCCGCTGGACAATCCCTGCGTCGTGGTGATGACGCCCGGGCGCTTCAACAGCGCCTTCTTCGAACACGCCTTTCTCGCCCGCGAGATGGGCGTGGAACTGGTCGAGGGTGCGGACCTGTTCGTCCGCGACGAGCGCGTCTACATGCGCACCACCGCCGGCGCGCGCCAGGTCGACGTGATCTACCGCCGGCTCGACGACGCCTTCCTCGACCCGCTGGCGTTCAACCCCGATTCGGCGCTGGGCGTGCCCGGCCTGCTGTCGGCCTATCGCGCGGGCAACCTGGTGCTGGCCAACGCCATCGGCACCGGGGTGGCCGACGACAAGTCGATCTATCCGTTCGTGCCGGACATGATCCGCTTCTACCTGGACGAGGAGCCGATCCTCGCCAATGTGCCGACCTGGCAATGCCGCAAGCCGGAGGAATTGTCCCACGTGCTGGCACACCTGCCGCAGCTGGTGGTCAAGGAAACCCAGGGCTCCGGCGGCTACGGCATGCTGGTCGGGCCGGCGGCCAGCGCGAAGGAGATCGAGGCCTTCCGTGCCCGGTTGAAGGCCAATCCCGGCGCCTATATCGCCCAGCCGACCTTGAGCCTGTCGACCTGCCCGACCTTCGTCGAGAACGGCATCGCTCCGCGCCATATCGACCTGCGTCCGTTCGTGCTCAGCGGCCGGGAGACCCGTCTGGTGCCCGGCGGGTTGACCCGCGTGGCGCTGCGCGAGGGCTCGCTGGTGGTCAATTCGTCGCAGGGCGGCGGCACCAAGGACACCTGGATCGTGGAGGATTGCTGAATGCTGAGTAGAACCGCGGCCGATCTGTACTGGATGTCCCGCTACCTGGAACGCGCCGAGAACATGGCGCGGATGCTGGACGTCAGCTATTCGCTGTCGCTGATGCCGCAGGACGGCCGTGGCGACGGCCTCGACGAACTGGCCATGCCGCTGCTGATCACCGGCACGCTGGACGATTACCTGGCGTGCCACGGGCAGCTCAACGCCGAGCGCATGCTGCACTTCTTCGCCCTCGACGAAGACAACCCGGCGAGCCTGTTCAACTGCCTGCGCCTGGCGCGCAGCAACGCCCATGCCGTGCGCGGACGCATTACCTCGGACATGTGGGAGAACATCAACGCGGCCTGGCTGGAGATGCGCGGCATCGCCGAACAGGGCCTGGGGCGCTATGGCATCAGCCGTTTCTGCGAATGGGTCAAGGAGCGTTCGCACCTGTTCCGCGGCGCCACCGTCGGCACCATCATGCGCAGCGACGCCTACCGCTTCATCCGCCTGGGCACCTTCATCGAACGCGCCGACAACACCCTGCGCCTGCTCGATGCCCGCCACGAACTGCTCGGCGAGGAAAGCGAGAACCTCGACGACCGCTCGGCGCGCGCCTACTACCAGTGGAGCGCGCTGCTGCGGGCGCTGTCCTCGTTCGAGGCCTTCGCCGAGATCTACCGCGGCTCGCCGCGCACCGCCAAGGTCGCCGAGCTGCTGCTGTTGCGCGCCGACGTGCCGCGCTCGTTGCGCGCCTGCCTGGTGGAGCTGCAACTGATCCTCGCCAGTCTGCCGGGGGACAACGGCCGTCCGGCGCAGCGCCTGGCCTCCGAGCTGGAGGCGGGCCTGCGCTACACCAGCATCGACGAAGTGCTGGAAATCGGCCTGCACGACTGGATCACCGCCTACGTCGAGCAGGTCGGCCGGCTGGGCAACGCCATTCACTCTGCCTACCTGGAGGCCGCATGAAGCTATCCATCAGCCATGACACCAGCTACCGCTACCAGGACCAGGTGCGCGCGAGCATCCAGTACCTGCGCCTGACGCCCCAGCAGAGCCAGCGCCAGCGCGTGTTCAGCTGGGAACTGGAACTGCCGCGGCCAGCGCGGGCGCAGCGCGACCCCTACGGCAACGTGCTGCACGTGCTGACCCTGGACGAGCCGCACGATGAGATCGTCATCCGCGCCCGTGGCCAGGTGGAAATCGACGAAGCCTGCGAATGCGAGGCCGAGGACGGCTCGCCGTTGCCGTTCCTGCGCGCCAGCCCGCTGACCCAGGCCGACGATGCCCTGGCCGAGTTCGCCCGCCGCCAGTGCGGCAGCCGCCACGGGCGCGACGGCCTGGCCGGGCTGATGCACGCACTGGCCGACCACATGCTCTACACTCCAGGCGCGACCCAGGTGGAAAGCACCGCGGCGCAGGCCTTCGCCGGTGGCGCCGGGGTCTGCCAGGACCATAGTCATGCCTTCATCGCCTGCGCCCGTAGCCTGGGGATTCCGGCGCGCTACGTATCCGGCTACCTGCTGACCGACGACAGCGACCATCTGGCCAGCCATGCCTGGGCCGAGGCCTGGATCGACGGGCAGTGGTACAGCTTCGACGTCTCCAACCGGCTGCTGCGCCCGGACCGGCACCTGAAGCTGGCGGTGGGCCTGGATTACCTCGATGCCTGCCCGGTGCGCGGCATGCGTCGCGGTGGCGGCGGCGAATCGATGCATGCGCGGGTGCAGGTCATGCCGATGCAGATGGGCCAGCAATGATCGTGCGCCGCTCCGGCTTGCGGCGGGCGGCGGTTGGGTTACCATCCGCGCGCCGCCTGCGGCAGCTCCTCATCCACTAGAGCCACACGAACCATGACCTACTGTGTCGCCATGAACCTGGCCGATGGGCTGGTGTTCGTTTCCGATTCGCGGACCAACGCCGGCGTCGATCACATCGCCACCTTCCGCAAGCTCTACCGTTTCGGCATTCCCGGCGAGCGGCTGATCGTGCTGCAGACCGCCGGCAACCTGGCCACCTCCCAGGCCGTGGTCAGCCTGCTGCGCCAGCGCCTGCTGGGCGAGGGGCCGAACCTGCACAACGTGCCGACGCTGTTCGCGGCGGCGCGCCTGGTGGGCGATACGCTGCGCGAAGTGGTCGAGCACGACGCGTCGCCGAGCATGGCGTCGGGGATCGACATGAGCAGCTCGTTTCTGGTCGGTGGGCAGATCGCCGGCGAGGCGCCGCAACTGTACAACCTCTATCCGCAAGGCAACTTCATCTGCGCCACGGTCGACACGCCCTATTTCCAGATCGGCGAGAGCAAGTACGGCAAGCCCATCCTCGACCGCGCGCTGCGCCACTCGACGGCGCTGGAGCAGGCCCTGCGCTGCGCGCTGATCTCCTTCGACTCGACCATCCGCAGCAACCTCTCGGTGGGCATGCCGCTGGACGTGCTGGTCTACCGCAGGGACAGCCTGCAGCTGCCGGACGGCTATCGGGTCGAGGAAGGCGATGCCTACTACGAGGACATCCGCGGGCAGTGGTGCAGCAACCTGCGGCGCATGCTGGTTGAACTGCCGGCGGCACCGGGGTTCTATCTGGATTGAGAGGCTGCTTCGCGGCGGCCGTCGATCTGGCGGGCAGGCGCGCTGCCCGTGCAACCGGTCTGGCGGCCTGCTAGCTTGTCATTGTGGGCATGGGAGGATGCTCGCGCCGTTTCGCTTCACGCAGTCGCGACCCGTTTGCCCGATGTCTCGACGCCGGGGCCGATCTCCCGCTGAGCACGTGGCAAATACCATCCACGCTTGAGAGGAGGTTGTTTCATGAGTACCACCTTCCACGAGGATGTCAGCAGCACCGTCCTGCGCAGGATGAAGGAGGGCGGCTTCGATTTCGCCCGCGTGCACCCCATCGACTTCTACGCGGTCTTCCCGGAGCAGGACCGCGCGCAAATGGCCGCGCGCAACTTTCGCGGCGAAACCATCAATACGCAGATATTTCCCCGCGAGGACGGCGCCTGGAACCTGCAGGTCAGCAAGGTGATGTACGCGACGTTCGACGGCATCGGTGATTTCGAACAGGATCTGGAGGACCTGGTCGAGCCCCTGGGCGGCGTGCTCGATGGCTGGGGCGTCACCCAGGAGATCGAAGAGCGGAACCTGTAGCGTCGCCGTGATTTGGCGACGCAGTGTGTAGGTTGGGTCGGGGCGCGTAGCCTGAGGAGCGAAGCGACGAAGCCCAACACGTTCGTGCCGATCCCCGTTGGGCTTCGCTGCGCTCGGCACCAACCTGCCGCGTTATCGGATCGCCCGCGCCTCGTTCAATCCCTCTTGAAACCGCTTTGCAGCGCCTGGTCCCACGGCGGGACCGGGCCGAAGCGGCTTTTCAGGAATTCCAGCAACAAGCGGCTGCGCGAGTCGGCCTCGCGGGTCAGGCGCAGGGCATAGATGCCGCTGGCTTCCGGTTGCGGCAGGCCGCCTTCGCAGAACAGCGACAGCAGTTCGCCGCGCAGCAGGTAGTCGCTGATCAGCCAGGTCGGCAGGTGGGCGATGCCCAGCCCCGCCAGGGCGCCGGCCAGCAGTGCCTCGGCATTGTTGGCGACCATGCGCAGACGGCGCGGGCGGAACGCCTGCGTCCGGCCGTCCCTCGCGAAACGCCAGGCATGTGGCGGTGCCAGGGCATCCCAGTCCAGGCCATCGTGTTCGAGCAACTCCTCCGGCCGGGTCGGCATGCCGCGCCGTTCGAGGTAGGCCGGGCTGGCGCAGACGATGCGTACCATGGGCGCCAGCGGGGTGGCGACCAGGCGGGTATCGGCCAGTGGGCCGATGCGCAATACCAGGTCGACCTCGCCCAGGTGCTCGCCGTGCAGGTCGACGAAGCTGTCGATCAGCCGCAGCTGGATATCCACGCTTGGATAGGCCTGGAGAAACTCGGCCAGGGCCGGTGCCAGGTGCCGACGGCCGAACGGCGCGGGCGCGTCGATACGGATGCGGCCTTCCGGGGTGCTGTCCAGCGATGCGGCTTCGGCGCGGGCCAGGTGTAGCTCCTGCACGATCCGCCGCGCCCGCTCGGCGAAGGCCAGCGCCGCCGGCGTCGGCCTGACGGCGTGGGTGCTGCGGCTGAACAGCAGGCAGCCCAGCGATTTCTCCAGTGCGTCGATGCGTCTGGCGACAGCCGAGGGGGTCAGCGCATGGCGGCGCGCGGCGGCGGAGAAGCTGCCGGCGTCGAGCACGTCGATGAACAGGCTGAGCTGGGCGGAGAGTGCATCGGGTTGCATTCTTTTTCCTGTGCTTGTGCGGATCAGGCAAAGCCATTTTGCGTGGCTTTGCATGTCGGCGCTAGCCGCGAGCGCGTAGCATGGCCGCCTTCGTCATGGCTAGGAGTACGGGGGCATGCTGCTGGATATCGGACTGAATGTGCTGCTGGGGCTGGCGTTGGGCACGCTCGGCGGGCTGTTCGGCATCGGCGGCGGGCTGATCGCGATTCCGGTGCTCGGCGTGCTGTTCGGGCTCGACCAGCAACTGGCCCAGGGCACCGCGCTGGTGATGGTGGTGCCCAACGTGCTGCTGGCCATCTGGCGCTATCACCAGCGCAACCGCATCGACTGGCGCCATGCCGGGGCGCTGGCCGGCGCCAGTTTCTGCTTCGCGATCTTCGGCGCGGCCATCGCGGTCTCGCTGGATGCGGGGCGCATGCGGCTGATCTTCGTCGGCTTCCTGCTGGTGTTGGCAGCCTATACCCTGCTGCGGGTGTTCCTGCGCCCGGCGGCCGGTAACGGCGAGCTGCGCCATCCCTGGCCCTGGCTCGGTGTGCTGGGCGCCTTTGCCGGTGCGCTCGGCGGGTTGTTCGGTGTCGGCGGCGCGGTCATCGCCACGCCGGTATTGACCTCGATCTTCGGCACCTCGCAGGTGGTCGCCCAAGGCCTGTCGCTGGCACTCGCCGCGCCCAGCACCGGGGTGACGCTGGCCACCTACGCGTTGCACGGCCAGGTCAACTGGCTGCTGGGGTTGCCGTTGGCGGTCGGCGGGCTGCTCAGCATAAGCCTCGGCGTGCGACTCGCCCACGCCTTGCCGGAGCGCCTGCTGCGCGTGCTGTTCAGTGGATTCCTGGTGCTCAGCGCGGTGCTGCTGGCCTTCGAGACCTGAACCGGGGAGCGCCTGGATGCTGGTGCGCGTTGGGCTTCGGCTCGACGCGCCTCAACCCAACCTACGCCATTGCATGCGTAGGTTGGGTTGAGCGCCAGCGAAGCCCAACACGCGATACTCGAACGCGGCTATGCCAGCAGCCAGCCGCCGATACCGCCGGCCAGCACCACCAGCCAGGGCGGCAACTTCCAGAACATCAGCGCTGCCAGGGCCAGCAGCGCCAGGGCGAAATCCCCGATACCCTTGATGGCACTGGTCCACACCGGGTCGTAGAGAGCCGCCAGCAGCAGGCCGACCACAGCGGCATTCACTCCGGCGAGCGCCGCCTGGGCATGCCGGCTGGCGCGCAGGCGCTCCCAGAAAGGCAGTGTGCCCACCACCAGCAGGAACGATGGGGCGAATACCGCCACCAGGCACAAGCCGGCACCGAGCCAGCCGCTGGGCGCGCCGTTCATCGAGGCGCCGAGAAAGGCGGCGAAGGTGAACAGCGGCCCCGGCACCGCCTGGGCCGCACCGTAGCCGGCGAGGAAGGTATCGTTGTCGACCCAGCCGCTGGGCACCACTTCGGCCTGCAGCAGCGGCAGGACCACATGGCCGCCGCCGAATACCAGCGACCCGGTGCGATAGAACGCATCGACCATTGCCAGTGCCTGGCTCTCCACGCTCCGGGCGAGCACGGGCAGAGCGAGCAGCAGTACGGCGAACAACCCCAGCGATAGCAACGCGCTGCGCCCGCCGATGGCGATGGGCAGCGGCGCATGCGTGCTCTTCGGTTCGGGGTGCAACAGCAGCAGGCCGATCGCCCCGGCCAGCACGATGACACCGACCTGGCCCCAGACGAAAGGCAGCAGCAGGACGGCGATGGCCGCGGCAACGGCCATGGCGATGCGCGGGGCATCGGTACACAGCGTGCGCGTCATGCCCCAGACGGCCTGCGCGACGACCGCAACGGCGACGATCTTCAGGCCTTGCAGCACACCGCCCGGCAGCGCTTCGGCCCAGGAGGTGATACCCAGCGCGAACAGCACCAGCGCAATGGCCGAGGGCAGGGTGAAGCCGGCCCAGGCCGCCAGGGCCCCTCGATAGCCGCCGCGCAGCAGGCCGATCGCCAGGCCCACCTGGCTACTGGCGGGGCCGGGCAGAAATTGGCAGAGCGCGACCAGATCGGCGTAGCTGTGCTCGTCCAGCCAGCGCCGGCGGCGGACGAATTCTTCGCGGAAATAGCCGAGATGGGCCACCGGACCGCCGAATGAGGTCAGCCCCAGGCGCAGGAAAATTAGAAACACGGTCCAGGGGCCGAGCCTCGGGGTTTCGCCGGAATCGTGCGGGACAACGGGCATGTATCGAGCTACCGGATGGAGTGAGCGGGCACGCGGACCAGGCGAGTCTAGCCGCTGCGTGTGACGAACGGATTACTCGCTGGTGTGCGACCAGGCCGGCACGCGTGGCCACTCATCGGACACCAGGAACAAGCGCTCCTGTTCGAGCCAGTCACCCGTGGCTGTCGTCTCCACGCGAGCCAGCAGCTGGGCCCGGGCTGTGGCCGGCTGCGTGGCGAGCCAGGCGGCGAAACGGTCGCTTTGCCATAGCTGCGAGGCCTCCATGCGCGCCGGCGCCAGCCAGGCGGGGCGGGGCAGCGGCAGCCAGCGCGCATCGGGCATTCGCGCCTGGTAGCGGGACCACTGCGCCTGGCGCAGCCAGCGGCCGCGCAGATAGGCCGGATTCGCACCCTGCGGCGCCGTGCAGCCCTGCGGCCAGGGCTCGAACAGGTAGCCGCCGAGCCAGAAGCTGCTGTGCACCGGACTGCGGGTCAGTTCGCCGAGCACCGCCAGCGCCTGTGGGCGGCTTGCCAAGGGCAACTGGTGCCGACACAGGTGATCGAGCTTGATATCGAGCCGGTCGTGGCTCCCCGGCCCGAGCCAGTGGGCGTGCTGATGGCCGTCGTGCCGATCCAGCCCCAGGTAGAACTTCACGGCCAGTTCCAGGTGCTGTACGCCTTCCGGATCATGCAGCAACAGGTCCAGTTCGCCGAGGGTATGCCCGGCCTGGCGGATCGGCAGGTTGGCGGCGAGCAACTGGATGTCCGGCGCCTCGCTGAGGATGAATTGCCAGAGGCGTTCGTAGTACAGCCCCAGCCGGCGAATGCTGCTGCGGCCCAACCAGGATTCGAGCAGCGAGGGGGCCGCGTCCTGGCGCAGCAGCCAGTCGGCCAGCAGGCCCGGTTCGCGGCCCCAGCGACTGGCCGCGAGCGGATGGCGTTGCGTGCGGGGCGCCTCGCGCAGCAGCGGCGGAGCGAGAATCGTCCAGGCGAGGTCGCGCACCTGCGGATGCTGGAGTCGGGGCAGAAGCTCGGCGAGATCGGGGAGGTTCATGCCAGCAGCATAGCTGAGCGGCATGCTCGAGGAGCGTTTGCCGCTGCTTCGCGGTTTCGCCCATAATTCGGCGATTTTGAACAGCCGCGCCGACCACGCGCTCTAAGCGATTGGCACAATGGCGACGCTGCGCGCGACGTTCAGCGTCCCGCGCATACACCGCACTCCGCATCCGTGCGCCTTTCGGCAGCCACATCAGGGAGCCCCAATGGAGCAATTCCGCAATATCGGCATCATCGGCCGCCTGGGCAGCTCCCAGGTGCTGGACACCATTCGCCGGCTGAAGCGCTTTCTCGTCGAGCGCCACCTGCACGTGATCCTCGAGGAGAACATCGCCGAGGTGCTGCCCGGGCATGGCATGCAGACCTCCTCGCGGCAACGGCTGGGCGAGTCCTGCGACCTGGTGATCGTGGTCGGCGGCGACGGCAGCCTGCTCGGCGCCGCCCGGGCGATGGCGAGGCACCGGGTGCCGGTGCTGGGGATCAACCGCGGCAGCCTGGGCTTTCTCACCGACATCCGCCCGGACGAGCTGGAGGAGAAGGTCGCCGAGGTGCTCAACGGCCAGTACACCCTGGAAAACCGCTTCCTGCTCGAGGCGCAGGTGCGCCGCCTGGAGGAATCCATCGGCGAAGGCGATGCGCTCAACGATGTGGTGCTGCACCCGGGCAAGTCGACCCGGATGATCGAGTTCGAGCTGTACATCGACGGCCAGTTCGTCTGCAGCCAGAAGGCCGACGGCCTGATCGTCGCCACGCCCACGGGTTCCACCGCCTATGCCCTGTCCGCCGGCGGGCCGATCATGCACCCGCGGCTGGACGCCATCGTCGTCGTGCCGATGTACCCGCACACGCTGTCCAGCCGGCCGATCGTGGTGGACGGCAACAGCGAGCTGAAGATCGTGGTGTCGCCGAACATGCAGATCTACCCGCAGGTGTCCTGCGATGGCCAGAACCACTTCACCTGCGCGCCGGGCGATACCGTCACGGTGCGCAAGAAGCCGCAGAAGCTGCACCTGATCCATCCGCTGGACCACAACTACTACGAGGTCTGCCGGACCAAGCTCGGCTGGGGCAGCCGCCTCGGCGGAGGCGATTGATGCAGCTCGATCCCCAACGCGGCTACGACCTGATCGGCGATGTGCATGGTTGTGCCCACGCGCTGGCGCGTCTGCTGGAGGGCCTCGGCTATCACCGCCAGGCTGGCATCTGGCGCCACCCGCGACGCCAGGCGGTCTTCCTCGGCGACATCATCGACCGCGGCCCGCACATCCGCGAGGCGCTGCACCTGGTGCATGACATGGTCGACCACGGCCAGGCCCATTGCATCCTGGGCAACCACGAATTCAACGCCCTGGGCTGGTACATGCCGGCGCCGCCCGGTAGCGGCCGGGCGTTCGTGCGCGATCGTTCGCCGCGCTTCGCCCGGCTGCTGCAGGAAACCTTCCAGCAGTTCGAGCATCATCCCGCCGAGTGGCAGGCCTTTCGCGACTGGTTCTACGAGCTGCCGCTGTACCTGGAGAACGAACGTTTCCGCGTGGTGCACGCCTGCTGGGACGGCGATGTGATCGCCCGACTGCGTACCTTCCTCGACGAGGGACGGATCAACCCGGCGATCCTGCGCGAGGCTGGCCTGCCCGGCAGCTTCATCTGCCAGGCGCTGGACCGCCTGCTGCGCGGCACCGACATGCCGCTGCCGCAGGGCATGACGCTGACCAGCGAGGAAGGCTTCGTGCGGACCTTCTTCCGCACCAAGTTCTGGGAAGAGAACCCGCAGACCTACGGTGACGTGGTTTTCCAGCCCGGCGGCTTGCCGGAACATGCGGCGCGCCTGCCGCTGTCGCAGCAGCAGAAGAACCGCCTGTTCCTCTACGGGCCGGACGAACCGCTGCTGTTCGTCGGCCATTACTGGCGCCGCGGGCAGCCGGGGCCGCTGCGCGACAACCTGGCCTGCCTGGATTACAGCGCGGTGAAGAACGGCAAGCTGGTGGCTTATCGGCTGGACCAGGAAACCCGCCTGGACCCAGCCAAATTCGTCTGGGTCGACGTCCGCGCGGTGTTCCGGTGAGTGCCGCCGTGGCCGAGGCCCTGCGCCTGCCGTTGTCGGAAGACCTGAGTGGCTTCATCGCCCTGCTGCAGCGCCTGCGGGTGCCTTGCCGGGTCTCGGAGGAAGGCGACCAGCAGGTGCTGCGGGTGCCGGCCGCGGTGGTCGAGCAGGTGCGTGATCTCTATGCGCGCTACCCCGCTGGCGACAGCACGCTGGTCGCCGAGCAGCCGGCCCGCCGTCGCGGTGGCCTGGGCACGGCGCTGCGGGCGAATCCCTTCACCTCGGCGATCCTGCTGCTGACACTAGTCGTCGCGGGGCTTACCCTGCTCGGCGAGAATTTCACGGTGATCCGCTGGCTGACCTTCACGGACTTCCGCATCGATGGCGAATACGCCTATTTCGCCACGCTCGAGCAGGGGCTCGCGGCGGGGCAATGGTGGCGGTTGATCACGCCGATCTTCGTGCACTTCGGCATCCTCCACCTGGCGATGAACGGCATGTGGTACTGGGAGCTGGGGCGGCGCATCGAATTCCGCCAGGGCGCCTGGATGCTGCTGGCGCTGACCCTGCTGTTCGGCCTGGTTTCCAATTTCGCCCAGTACCTGTTCGGCGGCCCGGGTATCTTCGGCGGGCTGTCCGGCGTGCTCTACGGTCTGCTCGGCCATTGCTGGCTGTTCCAGAAGCTCGCCCCGGACAACGCCTACCGGCTGCCGCCAGGCGTGGTGGTGCTGATGCTGATCTGGCTGGTGGTGTGCCTGAGCGGGGTGATCGAGGTGCTGAGTTTCGGCACGCTGGCGATCGCCAATGCCGCGCACGTCGGCGGGCTGGTCGCCGGTTGCGTCACCGGCATCATCGGCGGGTTGCTGGCGCGCAAGGCGAGCGGGCGGTAGCGGCGCCGCCTTTCGGCAATGCTTTGAACTTTTGGCAGTCCTGCCGCCTGCAATCGCTGCGAGGGCGTGCCTCCCACAGGGTTCGGTGTGCACCTACCGCTTTTGTGGGAGGCCCGCCCTTGGGGCGATGTTCCTCTCCGATGCAAGACACCCCGATGCTTCCAGCTTCCAGCCTGAAGCATGCCGCTATTTTCCGCTAGAATGCCGGCTCGTTTCCCTGGGAGCTGGCCATGTCGTCCTTTATCCAAACCGCCGAAAACATCACCCCCGAAATCTACGCGAGCCTCAAGCAGGCCATCGAACTGGGCAAATGGGCTGACGGCCGCAAGCTCACGCCCGAGCAGAAGGAAACCTGCATGCAGGCGATCATCGCCTGGGAAATGAAGAATCTTCCGGAAGAAGAGCGCACCGGTTACATGGGCGGGGCGGAGTGTGGCTCCAAGAGCAAGAAGGCCGAGGCGCCCATCGATACCAGCCTGTTCGCACCCGCTTCCGGAACGCGCCACTGATGCTGGAACTCGGACGCGGTGCGCTGGAGAAGATGTCGGTTCAGCTCGAATCGGGCGTGCCGGTGCAGTACGCCTTTCGCCTCGGTGAAGGGCTGGTGCCGGTCAATCCGCTGATCGGCAAGACCCTGCGCCTGGAGTACCTCGGCGCCATCCATTGCAGCCATTGCGGGCGCAAGACCAACAAGAGCTTCAGCCAGGGCTATTGCTACCCTTGTTTCAAGAAGTTGCCGCAGTGCGACACCTGCATCGTCAGCCCGGAGAAATGCCATCACGAACTGGGCACCTGCCGCGATCCGGACTGGGGTACGCAGTTCTGCATGACCGACCACGTGGTCTACCTGGCCAACTCCTCGGGCATCAAGGTCGGCATCACCCGCGCCAGCCAGCTGCCGACGCGCTGGCTCGACCAGGGCGCGAGCCAGGCGCTGCCGATCATGCGGGTGGCGACCCGGCAGCAGTCAGGCCTGGTGGAGGACCTGCTGCGCAGCCAGGTGGCCGATCGCACCAACTGGCGCGCGCTGCTCAAGGGCGATGCCGAGCCGGTGGACCTGTTCGAGACCCGTGAACGCATCTTCGACGCCTGCGCCGAGGGCCTGCGCTACCTGCAGCAGCGTTTCGGCCTACAGGCGATCCAGCCGCTGAGCGATGCCGAGGTGGTGGAAATCCGCTACCCGGTGGAGGCCTACCCGACCAAGGTGGTCAGTCTCGATCTGGACAAGACACCGGTGGTGGAGGGCACGCTCAAGGGCATCAAGGGTCAATACCTGATCCTGGATACCGGCGTGATCAATATCCGCAAGTTCACCGCCTACCAGGTGGTCGCCAGTGCCACTGCGTAGGGTGGATAACGCTTTGCTTATCCACCGATAACAGGCTCAAGGATGAGCGAGTGGCCTGGAACAACAGCGTGGAAAAGGCTGCGCCGTTTTCCACCCTACAAGTCACCCGCGACAGACGTTAAGCTCGAACCATTCGCAGCCCGGCCCACGGGGCTGGCACCATCGCCACTTTCCCGCTTGAAGCTTGCCGCTTGAAGCTCAGCCGACGAGGTTTCCATGCGCACCGAACAACCGAAAGTCATTCATCTGAAGGATTACCAGGCGCCCGAGTACCTGATCGATGAAACCCACCTGACCTTCGAGCTGTACGAGGACCGCACCCTGGTGCATGCCCAGCTGGTGATGCGCCGCAACCCCGAGCGCCCGGCCGGCAAGCTGCCACCGCTGGAGTTGCATGGCCAGGAGCTGGAACTGCTGTCGCTTGCGCTGAACGACCGTGAGCTGGGCCTGGGCGACTATCAGCTCGGCGAGGATTGCCTGACCCTGCAGCCGGACAGCGACGCCTTCGTCGTCGACAGCAGCGTGTGCATCCACCCGGAACGCAACACCGCGCTGGAGGGGCTGTACAAGTCCGGCGGCATGTTCTGCACCCAGTGCGAGGCCGAGGGCTTCCGCAAGATCACCTACTACCTCGATCGTCCGGACGTGATGAGCAAGTTCACCACCACCGTGAGCGCCGAGCAGAAGACCTATCCGGTGCTGCTCTCCAACGGCAATCCGATCGCCAGTGGCAGCGAGGACGATGGCCGTCACTGGGCGACCTGGGAGGACCCGTTCAAGAAGCCGGCCTACCTGTTCGCCCTGGTCGCGGGCGACCTCTGGTGCGTCGAGGACAGCTTCCGCACGATGAGCGGGCGCGATGTGGCGCTGCGCATCTACGTCGAGCCGGAGAACATCGACAAGTGCCAGCACGCCATGGACAGCCTGAAGAAGTCCATGAAGTGGGACGAGGAGGCCTACGGTCGCGAGTACGACCTGGACATCTTCATGATCGTCGCGGTCAACGACTTCAACATGGGCGCGATGGAGAACAAAGGCCTCAACATCTTCAACTCCAGCGCCGTGCTGGCCCGCGCCGAGACCGCCACCGATGCCGCGCACCAGCGCGTCGAGGCGATCGTCGCCCACGAGTATTTCCACAACTGGTCGGGCAACCGCGTGACCTGCCGCGACTGGTTCCAGCTGTCGCTGAAAGAGGGCTTCACCGTCTTCCGCGACTCGCAGTTTTCCGCCGACATGAATTCGCCGACGGTCAAGCGCATCGAGGACGTCGCCTACCTGCGCACCCACCAGTTCGCCGAAGACGCCGGGCCCATGGCGCATTCGGTGCGTCCGGAATCCTTCATCGAGATCTCCAACTTCTACACCCTGACCGTCTACGAGAAGGGCGCCGAAGTGGTGCGCATGATCCAGACGCTGCTGGGCGCCGAGGGCTTCCGCAAGGGCAGCGACCTGTACTTCGAACGCCACGACGGCCAGGCAGTGACCGTCGACGATTTCGTCAAGGCCATGGAAGACGCCAACGGCGTCGACCTCAGCCAGTTCAAGCGCTGGTACAGCCAGGCCGGCACGCCGCGCCTGTCGGTCAGCGAGCACTACGATGCGGCCGCGCAGACCTACCGTCTGACCTTCCGCCAGAGCTGCCCGCCGACGCCGGGCCAGCCGACCAAGGAGCCCTTCGTGATTCCTGTGGCGCTGGGGCTGCTGGCCGCCGATGGTCGCGAACTGCCGTTGCGGCTGCAGGGCGAAGCGGCCGCTGGCGGCACTTCGCGCGTACTGGCGGTCAGCGAAGCCGAGCAGAGCTTCACCTTCGTCGACATCGCCGAGCAGCCGCAGCCGTCGCTGCTGCGCGGCTTCTCCGCGCCGGTGAAGCTGGAATACCCCTACAGCCGCGACCAGTTGATGTTCCTCATGCAGCACGATTCCGACGGTTTCAACCGCTGGGAGGCCGGCCAGCAGCTGTCGGTGCAGGTGCTGCAGGAACTGATCGGCCAGCAGCAGCGCGGCGAGCCGCTGGTCATGGACGAGCGTCTGCTCCAGGCGCTGCGCAGCGTGCTGGTGAACGAGGTACTCGACGCGGCGATGGTCGCCGAGATGCTCTCGCTGCCGAGCGAGGCCTATCTCACCGAGATCAGCGAGGTGGCCGACGTCGATGCCATCCACGCCGCCCGCGAGTTCGCCCGCAAGCGCATCGCCGATGCGCTGTTCGAGCCGCTCTGGCAGCGCTATCAGGCCAACCGCGAGCAATCGCGGCAGACGCCCTATGTGGCCGAGGCCAGCCACTTCGCCCGCCGTGCGCTGCAGAACATCGCCTTGTCCTACCTGATGCTCGGCGAGAAACCGCAGGTGTTGCAGGCTTGCCTGGAGCAGTTCGAGCAGGCCGACAACATGACCGAGCGCCTCACCGCGCTGGCGGTGCTGGTCAACTCGCCGTTCGAGGCCGAGCGCGACAAGGCGTTGCAGGCCTTCGCCGAGCACTTCAAGGACAACCCGCTGGTCATGGACCAATGGTTCAGCGTGCAGGCCGGCAACCCCTTGCCCGGCGGCCTGGAGCGCGTCCAGCAGCTGATGAAGCACCCGGCGTTCACCCTGAAGAACCCGAACAAGGTCCGCGCGCTGATCGGCGCCTTCGCCAACCAGAACCTGGTCAACTTCCACCGGGCAGATGGCGCGGGCTACCGCTTCCTCGCCGAACAGGTGATCGTGCTCAACGCGCTGAATCCGCAGATCGCCTCGCGCCTGCTGGCGCCGCTGACCCGCTGGCGCAAGTACGATGCTGCGCGCCAGGCGCTGATGAAGCATGAGCTGGAGCGCATCCTGGCCTCCGGCGAGCTGTCCAGCGACGTCTACGAAGTGGTGAGCAAGAGCCTGGCCTGAGGTTCGCTCCGGCAGTTGAGGGTGAGCCGGGTGGCCGGCTTCTTCCTCGGTGGGCTGAGCCCACGGGATTTGTAGGCTTGGGGACGCCCAGGCCTTGCTGGCGATCATCGGCGTTACGGCGATCGCCAGTCAGCTGGCTACAGCGGCGGTGTGCGCACGCCGTCTCTGCGTGATGGCCTTTCGCTCCATCAGCGTCGCTGATCGGCCGATAATCATCGGTTGAGAGTTAACAAAACATAACGTCCGGCCAATTGTAAGCGCTCGATAAAGCTGGCTAGCATGGCTGCGCCTGCCACAACAGGCCTTACCTAATAAGAATAAAGGGGGTATGTATGAGTGAGCCCGTTCTGCGGCGCACACTATCCGGCCGTGCGGTGGTCGCAACCCACCTCGGGGCATCGCGCTTTCATTCGTCGCTAGCCAGTGTGCTCTCGCTCTGCGGTGTCGTCTCGCTTCTGCTGCTGGCCACGGCACCGGTGGCGGTGCAGGCCGCTACGGACACTCAGACGCGCTACTCGATCGAGTCGGCAAAAGCCGTTTCCACTCTTCTTCTCGATATCACCCAGGCCGGCGAACGCCTTGTCGCCGCGGGGGATCGTGGCCACATTCTCTATTCCGATGACGCGGGCAGGAGCTGGACCCAGGCCAAGGTGCCGACCCGCCAACTGCTGACCGCCGTCGACTTCGCCGACGCCAAGCACGGCTGGGCGGTGGGGCACGATGCGCTGGTACTGGCCACCACCGATGGCGGTGAAAGCTGGACGGTGCAGTACGAGGAGCGCGAGCGCGAGGCGCCATTGCTCGACGTCTGGTTCGAGAACGAGCGGCACGGCATCGCCGTCGGCGCCTACGGCGCGCTGATCGAAACCACCGATGGCGGACAGAGTTGGGACGACATCAGTGAACGGCTCGATAACGAGGACGGCTTTCACCTGAACGCCATTGCCCACATCGAAGGCTCCGGCCTGTTCATTGTCGGCGAGATGGGCGGCATGTTCCGCTCCAGCGACCTGGGCCAGACCTGGGAAACGGTCGAGTCGCCTTATCAAGGCTCGTTCTTCGGCGTGGTCGGCGGCTCCGAGCCCGGCGTGGTGATTGCCTTCGGCCTGCGCGGCCACCTGTTCCGTTCGGACGATTTCGGCGATAGCTGGAACCCGATCGAGCTCAGCAATGGCAACGGCTACGCACTGGAGTCCGGCCTGGCCGACGGCAGCCTGCTGAGCGATGGGCGCATCGTGGTGGTCGGGCATGGCGGCGTAGTGCTGACCAGCAACGACCAGGGCCGCACCTTCAAGGTCTATAGCCGGCCCGATCGTCGTTCGCTGTCGGGCGTCACCTCCGTTTCGGAAGGCAACCTGATCCTGGTAGGGCAGGGTGGTGTGCGCATCGCCTCGCCATCGGGCGCGGATCTGGCCCCAAAACAATAAGCCGGGAGAGTTTGCATGACCAAGCATCATCAGAAACCGGCGTCGTTTCTCGAGCGCCTGATTTTCAACAACCGGCCGGCAGTGGTCGTCATCTGCGCGCTGATCAGCGTCTTCCTGTTCTATCAGGCGGCCCAGGTTCGCCCGCAGACCAGCTTCGAGAAGATGATCCCGCTGGGGCATCCCTATATCCAGAAGATGCTCGAGCACCAGAACGATCTGGCCAACCTCGGCAACACCGTGCGCATTTCGGTGGAGGCCGTGGAGGGTGACATCTTCTCCAAGGAGTACATGGAGACGCTGCGGCAGATCCATGACGAGGTGTTCTACATCCACGGCGTCGACCGCTCCAACATGAAGTCGCTGTGGAGCCCCAGCGTGCGCTGGACCGAGGTCACCGAGGAAGGCTTCGCCGGCGGCGAGGTGATTCCGCAGACCTACGACGGCTCGCCCGAGAGCCTCGAGGACCTGCGCGACAACATCCTCAAGTCCGGGCAGATCGGCCGCCTGGTGGCGAACAACTTCAAGTCCAGCATCATCGACGTGCCGCTGCTCGAATCCTATCCGGACCCCGAGGACCAGGGCAGGCAGATCAAGCTGGATTACCGGCAGTTCTCCCATGAACTGGAAGAGAAGATCCGCGACAAGTACCAGGCGCAGAACCCCAATGTGAAGGTGCACATCATCGGCTTCGCCAAGAAGGTCGGCGACCTGATCGATGGCCTGGTCGGCGTGGCACTGTTCTTCATCGTCGCCATCGGTATTACCTTCGCGCTGCTGCTGTGGTTCACCCGTTGCTTCAAGAGCACCATTGCGGTGGTGGTCACCACCCTGATCGCGGTGGCCTGGCAACTGGGCTTGCTGCACACCCTGGGCTTCGGTCTCGACCCCTATTCGATGCTGGTGCCGTTCCTGGTGTTCGCCATCGGTATTTCCCATGGGGTACAGAAGATCAACGGCATCGCCATGGCTTCGGGCTATACCGACGATTCGGTGACCGCCGCGCGCCTGGCGTTCCGCCAGCTGTTCGTTCCGGGGATGGTGGCGCTGCTGTCCGACGCGGTGGGCTTCGTCACGCTGCTGCTGATCGATATCGGGGTGATCCGCGAACTGGCCATCGGCGCCTCGCTGGGTGTGGCGGTGATCATCCTGACCAACCTCATCCTGCTGCCGGTGGCGATTTCCTACATGGGCATCAGCCAGAAGGCCATCAAGCAGGCCCGCGAAGAGGCGGCGCACGATCATCCGTTCTGGCGCCTGCTGTCCAGCTTCGCCAGCCCGACCGTGGCTCCGATCTCCATCGTCATCGCCATGCTGGCGCTGGCCGGCGGGCTCTGGTACGGCCAGAACCTGAAGATCGGCGACCTCGACCAGGGCGCCCCGGAGCTGCACCCGGACTCGCGCTACAACCTGGACAACGACTTCGTCATTCGCAACTACTCGACCAGTTCCGACGTGCTGGTGGTGATGGTCAAGACCGCGCCGGAAGGCTGCTCGCACTACGACACGCTGGCCGCTATGGACGAGCTGATGTGGAAGATGCAGAACACCGAGGGCGTGCAGTCGGCGGTGTCGATGGTCTCGGTGGCGCGCCAGGGCATCAAGGGCATGAACGAGGGCAGCCTCAAATGGGAGACGCTGTCGCGCAACCAGCACGTACTGAACAACTCCATCGCCCGTGCCGAAGGCATGTACAACAGCGACTGTTCGCTGGCGCCGGTGCTGGTGTTCCTCAACGATCACCGGGCCGAGACGCTGGAGCACGTGGTCGCGGCGGCGAAGGATTTCGCCGAGGAAAACAACCGCGAAGGGCTGGAGTTCGTGCTGGCGGCGGGTAATGCCGGTATCGAGGCGGCCACCAACGAGGTCATCGCCGAGTCGGAAACCACCATGCTGATCGCGGTCTACGCGGCAGTGAGCTTCATGTGCCTGCTGACGTTCCGCTCCGTCGCGGCCACGCTCTGCGTGATCCTGCCGCTGGTGCTGACCTCGATCCTCGGCAACGCGCTGATGGCCTTCATGGGCATCGGCGTGAAGGTCGCCACCCTGCCGGTGATCGCCCTGGGCGTGGGTATCGGTGTGGACTACGGTATCTACATCTACAGCCGCCTGGAGTCCTTCCTGCGCCAGGGCCTGACCCTGCAGGAAGCCTACTACCAGACGCTGAAGTCCACCGGCAAGGCGGTGATCTTCACCGGCGTGTGCCTGGCCATCGGTGTGGTGACCTGGGTGTTCTCGGCGATCAAGTTCCAGGCCGACATGGGCCTGATGCTGACCTTCATGTTCCTCTGGAACATGGTCGGCGCGATCTGGCTGCTGCCGGCCCTGGCGCGCTTCCTGATCAAGCCGGAGAAGTTGCGTCAGCCAGACGTGAGCGTCGTGGTGAATTAAAAAGCGCGGCCCCTCGGGGCCGCGTTTTCGTTTCTGGCCGGTGCCGGGTTTCTAGCCGGCGCGTTTGCCGAGGGTCGCCACGGCAGCTTGCGCGGCCACTTCGCCGATCACCAGGATCGCCGGGCTCTTCAACTGGAACGTCCGGGCGTCGCGGCACATGCCGGCCAGGCTGGAGCGGCATTCGCGCTGCTGTGGCAACGAGGCGTTTTCGATCATCGCCACCGGTGTCGAAGCGGCGAGGCCGCCTTCCAGCAAGCCGGCCTGTACCTGCTCCAGTTTGCTCACCCCCATGTACACCACCAGCGTGGTGCCGCTCTGCGCCAGGGCCTGCCATTCGGGGCTGCTGTCATCCAGGGTGTGCGCGGTGACCAGGGTCACGCTGCGGGCGACGCCGCGCTGGGTCAGGGATATGCCGCACTGGGTGGCGCCAGCCAGCCCGGCGGTGATGCCGTTGACCAGCTCGACCTCGATGCCGCGCGCGCCGAGCCACTCGGCTTCCTCGCCGCCGCGACCGAAGATGCACGGGTCGCCGCCCTTGAGGCGCACCACGCATTTGCCCTGGCGGGCATAGCGCAGCATCAGCCGGTGGATGAACGCCTGCGGCGTGGAGCGGCAGCCGCCGCGCTTGCCCACCGGGATCACCCGGGCGTTCGGGCAGTGCTCGAGGACGGCGGGGTTGACCAGGTCGTCGATCATGACGATGTCGGCCTCGCCCAGTGCCCGCACCGCCTTGAGGGTCAGCAGTTCCGGATCGCCAGGGCCAGCGCCCACCAGCCAGACTTTTGCGCTCATGAACTAATCCTCGTGTTGGGTCGATAACCGCGAAGCGTTGACCGCGCGGGAGTTTGTATCGGATGAAAAGCCCTGCGTGTTTCCAGCTACGGATGCGCTGGCGCCGGCTGGCTGGCCAGCAGGCGCTTGATCTCGGGGACGCACGAGCCGCAGCTGGTGCCGCAGCCCAGTTCCTGCTTGAGCCCGGCGAGGTCGAGACCGCGCTCGATGCCGGCACGGACCGCGCTCTGGCTGACGTTCATGCAGTTGCACAGCGTGCGTTCGCTGCCGGCAGCCGTGCCGCCCGGCGGCGCGCTGAGCGGGGCGAGCAGCCAGCGGCGCAGCTCGGCGTCGGCCGTGCCGTTTTCCCAGAGGCCCCTGAGCCACTGGCGTGCGGCGGTCTCGCCGGCCAGGCGCAGGGCGACGATGCGGCCGTCCTCGATGCGCACGCGCTTGCCGACGGCGCGGCGGGGGTCGTCATAGGCCAGCACTGGGCCCTGGTCGAGGCCGAGCAGACGGTCGATGGTTTCCAGTTCCGCGGCGGCAGGCGCCGTGTTGCCGGCGGCGCGGATCAGCAGCGCCGGCCGCTCGCGCCCGCCGAGGCTGAAACTGGCATAGGCGAAGCGCTCGAACAACGGCCGCAGCGCCTCGAAGCGTTCCTGTACCGTGCCTTCCACCAGGGCGAAGAATTGCCAGGGCAGCTCGACCGGCTCGACTTCGATGCCGGCATGCTTGAGCTCGGGTTGTTTCGACAGTGGGTCGACGCTGGCCAGGGTCAGCACGTTGCTGCCCAGACCCTTGAGGAAGCGATCGCCCCAGTGCATCGGCAGGAACGCCTGGCCGGTGCGCAGGCTGTCGTCCTTTTGTACCGGCAGGATCAGGCTGCCGCGCCGGCTTTTCACCTTCACCAGTTGGCCATCGAGCAGGCGCCGCCGACGCATGTCGTCGCCGCTCATGCCGAGCAGCGCTTCCTCGACATGGCCGAACAGCCGCGCCGCGGTGCCGGTGCGACTCATGCCATGCCACTGATCGCGCAGGCGGCCGGTGTTGAGGGTGAGCGGGAAGCGCGCCTCGCGCTTTTCCTTCGGCGCCTGGAACTGCTCGGCGATAAAGCGCGCCCGGCCATTGGCGGTAGGGAACGCACCGTCGCCATAAAGCCGCGCGGTGCCCTGTTCGCTGCCGGCCGGGAAGGGCCATTGCTGCGGACCCAGGGCGTCGATCAACGCATAGCTCAGGCCGCTGTAGTCGAGATCGCGGCCGGCGGTGAGCGGCTTGTACTCCTCGAACAATGCTTCGGCGCTGTCGAAGGCGAACAGGCTCGGCTGGCCGGGGCGCAGGCGGCGCTCCAGGCGCCGGGCGAAATCGCAGGTGATCGCCCAGTCGGCGCGCGCCTCGCCCGGCGCCGGTACGGCGCGGCGCACATGGCTGACGCGACGTTCGGAATTGGTCACCGTGCCTTCCTTCTCGCCCCAGCTGGCGGCGGGCAGCAGCAGGTCGGCGTGGCGGCAGGTCTCGGTGGTGAAGAAGGCTTCCTGGACCACCACGAAGGGGCAGGCGGCCAGGGCTTCATGGATCTTCTGCTGGTCCGGCAGCGATTGTGCCGGGTTGGTGCAGGCGATCCACAGCGCCTTGATCCTGCCGTCGCGTACCGCCTCGAACAGTTCGATGGCGGACAGCCCGGGGCTCTTCGGCAACTGCTCGATGCCCCAGTGGTCGGCGACTTCACTGCGGTGGGAGGCGTTCGCCGCGTCGCGATGGCCCGGCAGCAGGTTGGCCAGAGTGCCGGTTTCGCGACCGCCCATGGCGTTCGGCTGGCCGGTGAGGGAGAAGGGGCCGGCGCCGGGGCGGCCGATCTGGCCGGTGGCCAGGTGCAGGTTGATCAGCGCGCTGTTCTTGGCGCTGCCGGCGGTGGACTGGTTCAGCCCCATGCACCAGAGGCTGAGGAACGCGGGCGCACTGCCGATCAGCCGCGCGCAGCTTTGCAGGTCTTCGACGGCGATGCCACAGAGGTCGGCGACCATCGCCGGACTGTAGTCGCGCACCAGGCTTTTCAGGATGTCGAAGCCTTCGGTGTGGGCATCGATGAAGCGCCGGTCGATCCAGCCTTCCCACATCAGGATGTGCAGCAGGCCATGGAACAGGGCGACGTCGGTGCCCGGCTGGATCGCCAGGTGCAGGTCGGCCAGCTCGCAGGTGTCGGTGCGCCGCGGATCGACGACGATGATCTTCATCTCCGGCCGCCGCGCCTTGGCTTCCTCCAGGCGGCGAAACAGCACCGGATGCGCGTAGGCCATGTTGCTGCCGGCGATCAGCAGGCAATCGCTCTGCTCGATGTCCTCGTAGGAGCAGGGCGGGGCGTCGGCGCCCAGGCTGCGCTTGTAGCCGACCACCGCCGAGGACATGCACAGCCGCGAGTTGGAGTCGATGTTGTTGGTGCCCACCAAGGCGCGGGCCAGCTTGTTGAAGGCGTAGTAATCCTCGCTCAGCAACTGGCCGGAGACGTAGAAGGCCACGCTGTCCGGGCCGTGCTCGCGGATGGTCTCGGCGAATACGTTGGCGGCGTGCTCCAGGGCGCTGTCCCAGTCGCTCCGGCTGCGGGCCAGGGCCTTGCCCAGGCGCAGCTCGGGATACAGCGCGCGGGCATCGCGATCGCCGGTCAGGTGCAGGGTCGAGCCCTTGCTGCAGAGCTTGCCGAAGTTGGCCGGATGCTTGGGGTCACCGGCCACGTCGAGGATGCGCTCGCCGTCGTGCTCGATCAGCACGCCACAGCCGACACCGCAGTAGCAGCAGGTCGAGGCGGTTGTCATACGCATGGCGTCGTCTCCAGGAGGTTATCGTGGGGTGGAAAACCGCGTAGCGTTTTCCACCGTCATCGCGCGAAGAAATTGGTGGGCAAGCGGAGCGTTGCCCAGCCTACGCTGCGCATTCCCCGCGCATGTTCAGCGCCAGCAGCACGCGGCCGTTCTCGATGCGCGCCTCGTGGCGATGCGCACAGCCGACATCGGGGGCCAGCGCCTCGCCGCTTTCGAGGTCGATCTGCCAGTTGTGCAGCGGGCAGGCGACCTGCTTGCCGTAGATGATCCCCTGCGACAGCGGACCGCCCTTGTGCGGGCAGCGGTCGTCGAGGGCGAAGACCTGATCGTCCGAGGTGCGGAAAATGGCAATGTCGCCCTTGGGGCCGGCGACGATGCGCGAGCCGAGCGGGTTGATCTCATCCAGTGCGCAGATATCGAGCCAGTTCATGTCGTTTCTCCAGTCGGTAAAGCCGCAAATATTCAGGCGTTTTCGGTTTCCAGCTGCTTGACCGCGATGCGCTCGAATTCCTTCTTCAGCTGTGGCTTGGAGAGCTGCTCCTGCCACGGGTCCTGCTCGAAGGAGAGCGAGAACAGCAGGCGCTGGTGCAGCGCCTTGCGCCGCTCGGCATCGTCCAGCACGGCCTTCTTGATGTGGTCCATGCCAACGCGCTGCAGGTAGTGCACGGTGCGTTCGAGATAGAAGGCCTCCTCGCGGTAGAGCTGCAGGAACGCCAGGCTGTATTCCATGACGTCCTCGGCGGTGCGGACCTTGACGAAGAACTCGCCGGCCTCGGTCTTGATGCCGCCGTTGCCACCGATGTACAGCTCCCAGCCGGAGTCCACGCCGATGATGCCGACGTCCTTGATGCCGGATTCGGCGCAGTTGCGCGGGCAACCGGAGACCGCCAGCTTGACCTTGTGCGGCGACCACATGTTGAACAGCGCGTGCTCCAGGTCGATGCCCATCTGCGTCGAGTTCTGCGTGCCGAAGCGGCAGAATTCGCTGCCGACACAGGTCTTCACGGTGCGGATGGACTTGCCGTAGGCGTGGCCGGAGGGCATGTCCAGGTCCTTCCAGACGCCCGGCAGGTCTTCTTTCCTGATGCCCAGCAGGTCGATGCGCTGGCCGCCGGTGACCTTGACCATCGGCACCTGGTACTTGTCCGCCACGTCGGCGATGCGCCGCAGCTCGGCGGCATTGGTGACGCCGCCCCACATCCGCGGCACCACCGAATAGGTGCCGTCCTTCTGGATGTTGGCGTGGGCGCGTTCGTTGATGAAGCGCGACTGCGGATCGTCCTTGGCTTCGCCCGGCCAGGTGGAGATCAGGTAGTAGTTCAACGCCGGGCGGCAGGTGGCGCAGCCATTGGGCGTGCGCCATTCCATGAAGGCCATGGCTGCCGGAATGCTGGTCAGGTGGTGTTCGCGAATCGCCTTGCGCACCTGCCCGTGGTTGAGGTCGCTGCAGCCGCAGATGGCCTTCTCGCTCTTCGGCTTGACGTCGGCGGCGCCGCCGACGGTGTTGATCAGGATCTGCTCGACCAGCCCGGCGCAGGAGCCGCAGGAGCTGGCGGCCTTGGTATGTTTCTTCACCTCGTCGACCGAGAACAGCCCGTGTTCCTGGATCGCCTTGACGATGGTGCCCTTGCACACGCCGTTGCAGCCGCAGACCTCCATGTCGTCGGGCATCGACATGGCCTTGTTCTGGCCCTGATGGCCGGCATCGCCGATGGCGTTCTCGCCGAACATCAGGTGGTCGCGGATCTCGCTGACGTTCTGCCCTTCGCGCACCTGGCGGAAGTACCAGCCGCCGTCGGCGGTGTCGCCGTAGAGGCAGGCACCGACCAGCACGTCGTCCTTGATCACCAGCTTCTTGTAGACGCCGCCGATGGGGTCGGAGAGGGTGATGGTCTCGGTGCCTTCGCTGCCGATGAAGTCGCCGGCGGAGAACAGGTCGATACCGGTGACCTTGAGCTTGGTCGAGGTCACCGAACCCAGGTAGCGGGAGAAGCCGAGCATTGCCAGGTGGTTGGCGCAGACCTTGGCCTGCTCGAACAGCGGGGCGACTAGGCCGTAGGCGATGCCGCGGTGGTTGGCGCACTCGCCGACAGCGTAGATGCGCGGGTCGTAGGTCTGCAGGGTGTCGTTGACCAGGATGCCGCGGTTGCAGGGGATGCCGGCCTGTTCGGCCAGCTCGCTGCTGGGGCGGATGCCGGCGGCCATCACCACCAGGTCGGCGGGAATCACCTCGCCGTCCTTGAACTTGACCGCGCAGACGCGGCCTTCGCCATTGTCCAGCAGTTCGGCGGTGTGCTTGGGCAGGAGGAACTTCAGCCCCCGGCTTTCCAGCGCGGTCTGCAGCAGGGTGCCAGCGGTCTTGTCCAGCTGGCGCTCCATCAGCCAGTCGCCGATGTGCACAACGGTGACGTCCATGCCGCGCAGCTTGAGGCCGTTGGCCGCCTCGAGGCCGAGCAGCCCGCCACCGATGACCACAGCATGCTTGTGGGTCTTGGCGGTCTCCATCATCACCTGGGTGTCGGCGATGTCGCGGTAGCCGATCACGCCCTGCAGGTTGTTGCCGGGGATCGGCAGGATGAACGGGTTGGAGCCAGTGGCGATGAGCAGGCGGTCGTATTCTGCTTCGCTGCCATCGTCGGCGATGACCCGGCGCCGGGCGCGATCGATCTTCACCACCTTGCGATTGAGCATCAGGCGGATGTCGTTCTCGGCATACCAGTTCAGGTCATTGAGCACGATTTCTTCGAACTGTTGCTCGCCGGCCAGGACGGGGGAAAGCAGGATGCGGTTGTAGTTCGGGTGCGGCTCGGCGCCGAACACCGTGATGTCGTAGAGCTCGGAGGTGAGCTTGAGCAGCTCCTCGAGGGTTCGCACGCCGGCCATGCCGTTGCCGATCATCACCAGTTTGAGTTTCTTCATGCCGTTCTCCGCACCGGGTCGGTCTGCTGGTTGCCGTTGCTCCGGCACCAAAATTTCAACAACAAAAAAGGCGTCCCACTGGTTACCCAGTGAGGACGCCTTTGTCCGTGTCCCGCTCAGTCGGGAAACCTGCCGCTCCACGTTGAGGGTCAGGTCGTATGTTCTTCGCCATTCGCATTGCAGAGGCTGTGCCAACTTGGCAAAACCTTTGTTTTCAAGGGTTTGTATGCGATCACTCACGCCAGGGCGGGATATGTGGCGCACCGTTATGCAGCGGCTTGCGCCGTCATGGTGCAAGTTCCGGGGCGCCTAGGGGGCGCCAATGGCAGCGCAGCGGGTGCTCGGACGGAATATTGGCGATTGACAGCCGGCGGTCGGCTTCCTAAAGTTCGGTCCATGCGCCGATTTAGTCAGCTACTTGCGGGGCGCCTGGAGCCGATGGCTTCGAAATACCGCTAAAGCGCTGGTTCCGGTGTCGCCTCCCACCGCTGCCCAGCGGAATCCCCGAGGCGGAAGTCGAACAGCATGAACGTGAAGCATACCCAGTTGCGCCTGGCCCCGATCACCAGCGGGCCGTTCCGATCCCATTCGAAAGTTCTCCTCGGCGGCGCCCACCAGCCGTCTCTGCTGCGTTATCTCGACGGCTGGCCGCGTCGCAACGGCAAAGCCAGGGCATTGCTCGTGCAGTTCGCGGCGGCGGATGAGTCGTTGGCGCGTTTCGCCAACGACAGCTTCGACCTGGCGGTGATCCAGGCACCTGCGGCGGAGGCGCTGCAAGAGTGCATCCGCGAACTGACGCGTGTGGCACGCCAGGGGCTGATCGTCCGACGCTAGTGGTCTGCACGGGTTTCAGGGGCGGCCTCAGATCATTCCCCGAGCAAGCCGCTGTGTGCATACCGCACCCGTAGGAGACCGGGAGGACGCCGAGTCCTTGCCGCGATCATCGGCGTTGCGTCCGATCGCCCGCAAGCGGGCTCCTCCTACGGTGGGCAAAAGAATGATCCGCGTCGCGCGTGGGCAAGGCTTCGCCATTGCCCACCCTGCGAACCGGAACCCATCGCGCAGGCTTCGGCATCCTCGTGCAATGAGCGACGCTTGGGTGCATACAGGTGCCGGAAACGCCAGCTTCGCAAGTCGGGGTGAGCGTAGCGAAGCCCGGCGAACGTGATGCCAGGTGCGAGGTGGGCTTGATGCTGCGGATTTCAGGTGAGCTGGCCCGGCCCGGCCTGTGTGCGGCCTGCCGGACACGAGGCTATCGCTCGTCATCGCCACAGGCGGTTCCTCTGGCCTTGAACACCTTGACCACTTCGCTGACAAAGCTCACCACCAGCATCCGTTCGTTCTCGGGCAGGTCCTGAATCATTTCCCCGATGGATTGAGCGTGGTCGGCCGCTTTGGCGGGGCCGCTGCGGAAAAGATCGCTCGGCGAGCATTCGAGGATTTCGGCGATCTGCTGCAGCCGGGGCAGTGTCGGTGATATCACTCCGTTTTCCATGCGGCTGATCGTTTCCTTCTCGACGCCCATGATTTCTGCTACCTGTGCCTGGGTCAGGCCCTTTGCCTTGCGACGGACGGCGATCGCCGCGCCTACTTCGTACACCAGTCCTCTGTCCTTCATTCGCTTGGCCTCTCACGTCATTTCATATGACGTTTTGAGTTATTTTCTGAGCACAAGCTCCACAAGCGAAGGACGTTTAGCGTCTACATGGTAGACGTTAAACGTCATTTTTCTGTTGACCCCTGTCACAGCCGAGAGCGATAGTTGTGCTGTCAACGGGCTATCTAGAGCGCCGCTTGGAGTTTTTCGTGGGGAGAAAGGGAATGCTGGCCAACCTGAAAATACGCACAGGAATATCGATCGTTCTTTGCACGCTGATCGTGGCTTTGTTGGTGTCGACCTTCACCGCCTGGAGAGGCGCGAAGATCAGCATGGAGCAGATTCAGAACCTGTATCTGCAAGGCATCGAGCGCAACGGCCAGCTGCAGCGCGCCTATGCTCGTCTGTTGCGCGCCCGCGTCGGCATGGCCGGGGCGTTCCTGGAAACCACTGCCGGGGAGTTGGACAAGGCCCAGGCCACACTGGCCATTACCCGGAGACTGGTCGACGAGGCGGAGAGCGCCTTCGATGCATTCAGCGGAAACAGCGCCGGGGTGTCCTGGCAGAGCCTGGAGCAGGAGCTGCTACAGGCGTTCACCGCTTACCATGCGGCGCTGGACGAACAGCTGCAGGCCCTGCAAGGCGGCTCGCAGAGTCGCTACATCGAAGTCAACCTGACGGCCCGGGCGGCGAATGACGATTTCGACAAGGTGATGCAGTCCTATGAGAAGCGGATGGAGGTGCATATCACCGCCGTCATGCAGGATGCCCACGACCGTTATGCGCTGGCCCTGACCGAAGCCATCCTGCTGACCGCCATCACCCTGTTGCTGGCGGCCGGCTGCTGGTGGTTTATCGCCACCCGTGTGTTCGCTCCATTGCGCGAGGTCGGCAGCATCTTCGGCCGCATCGCCGGCGGCGACCTGACCAGCCGGATCGAGGTGCGTTCGACCAACGAGATCGGCGTGCTGTTCGCTGCGCTCGCCCGCATGCAGGAAAGCCAGCGGGAAACCATCGGCAGGATCACCAATTCCTCGAACCAACTGGCCTCGGCCGCCGAAGAGCTCAGTGCCGTCACCGAGGAGTCCAATCGTGGATTGCATCGGCAGCACCAAGAGCTGGAACAGGCGGCGACTGCGGTGAACGAGATGACCACCGCCGTGGATGAAGTGGCGCGCAATGCGGTGTCCACGGCGCAGGCTTCGAATGATTCCAATGAACTGGCGCAGCAGAGCCGCGTCCAGGTGCAGGCTACCCTCGCCGAGGTGGAAGCGATGACCCGGGACATCGAGGTCACGTCGCAACTGGTGCGGGAGTTGGCCGAGCAGGCACACAGCATCGGCAAGGTGCTCGATGTGATCCGTGCCGTATCGGAGCAGACCAACCTGCTGGCGCTCAATGCCGCCATCGAGGCTGCACGTGCCGGTGAGGCCGGGCGCGGCTTCGCCGTGGTCGCCGACGAGGTGCGCACCCTGGCCCAGCGAACCCAGGAGTCGACCGGCGAGATCGAACAGATGATCGGTCGCATCCGCAACGGCACCGACGAGGCCGTCGGGTCGATGACGGCCAGCACCCGCAGGGCGCAGTCTTCGCTGGATTCGACTCGCAGCGCCGGCCAGGCACTGGAGGACATCTTCCAGAGCGTGATGCAGATCAGCGAGCGCAACCTGGTGATCGCCAGCGCGGCGGAGGAACAGGCCCAGGTGACACGCGAGGTGGATCGCAACCTGATCAATATCCGCGACCTTTCCACCGGCGCCGCGGCAGGCGCCAACCAGACCAGCGCGGCCAGCAACGAGCTGTCACGCCTGGCGGTGGAACTCAACGAGATGGTGATGCACTTCAAGCTCTAGGGCCCGCTGCCAGCCGCGATCCGCCCTACATCCGGCCACAAATCACAGCGAATCGTCCTATGCCAAGCGCACGCGAACTCATGGACCTCACCGGGAAGGCAATCGCCAGCCTGTTGCGCGCGGTCCCCCTGGCGGAGCAGGCGAGCCTGATCTGCCAGGAGATCGAGCGCATAGCGCCGGATGCGATCGCCTTCATTCTGCGTATCGACGAGCAGGGGATGTTGCGCCCACTGGCCGGCTCCGGCCTGTCCGCACGGCAGATCCAGGCGCTGGAGGGCCTGGCCGGTGATGGTCTGTACGGTTGCACGGCACCAACCGCCATCGAGGTGGCTACACCCCGGAGCCTGCATGCCATCACCGCATCGCGAGACACGAAGTGCTTCTGGGCGGCGCCGATACTGTCCGGCGATGGCCGGGTGCTCGCCGTGCTCGCGGTGCAGCCGCAGGAAACGGCGGCACCGACCCCGCTGCACCGGCAACTGATCGAGACCTGCCTGCCGCTCTGCGCGCTGGCCCTGGAGCGTGAGGAAAACCGTGCCCGTATCGACCGGCTGGCGTTCTACGATGACCTGACCGGATTGCCCAACCGCAGCCTGCTAGGGACCCGGGCCGCCCAGACGCTGGTCCAGGCCCGCTGCGACAAGCGCCCACTCGCCGTGATGCTGGTCGATCTGGACCGTTTCAAGCGGATCAACCATTGCCTCGGCCGAACCGGTGGGGATGAGCTGCTGAGCCTGGTCGCCCAGCGCCTCGGGCAGGAGCAGCGTATTTGCGACATCGTCGCCCATCTCTCGGCGGATACCTTCGCGCTGGTGTTGCCCTGGTGCGATGCCGAGCAGGCCGCCGCATCGGCACAGCGGCTGCTGTCGATCCTGAGTCGGCCTTGCCGGATCGCCGATGTCCCGCTCGTGCTGTCGGCGTGCCTGGGCATCAGCCTGTTTCCCACCGACGGCGAGGAGATCGATACGCTGGTCCAGCGCGCCGACATCGCGCTGCAGCGGGCGAAGGCCTGTGGCCTGGGGCGTTTCTGTTTCTTCAGCGAGGAGCAGATGCGCTCGCCCCAGGACCTGGCGCTGGAAGATGCGCTGCGCATGGCCATCGAACAGAACCAGCTGCAGCTGCATTACCAACCACAGGTCTGCTTCGAGGATGGCCGCTTGCGCGGGGTCGAGGCGCTGGCTCGCTGGCATCATCCGCAACTGGGAAATATCTCGCCCGCCCACTTCGTTGCCCTGGCCGAGCAGTGCGGATTGATAGACGAACTCGGGCGCTGGGTGCTGCACGAAGCCTGCCGCCAACTGGCCGAATGGCGCCGCCGCGGGCTGGCGGTTCCGACGATATCGGTCAACCTGTCGCCTTCCAACTTCCAGAATCCCGAGCTGCCGGCGACCGTTGCGCACGCGCTCGCCCGGCATGGAGTTCCGGCCGCCGAGCTGACGCTGGAAATAACCGAAAGCGTGCTGATGGACACCACTCCCGTGTTCCTGGCCACCCTCCAGGAGATTCACGCCCAGGGTGTCTCATTGTCGATGGATGATTTCGGCACCGGCTTTTCCAGCCTGAGCCACCTGCACCGTCTGCCCGTTCAGGAGCTCAAGCTGGATCGCGCCTTCGTCTGCGATCTGGAGCGCGATGCTGCCAGCCGGACCCTGAGCGAGGCGGTATTGCGTCTCGGTGAGAGCCTGCAATTGTCGGTGGTGGCCGAAGGGATCGAAACCGAGGCGCAGCGGTGCATCCTGGCCCGGATGGGGTATCGGGTCGGGCAGGGCTATCTCTTCTCCGCGCCGCTGCCTCCCGCGAAGCTGGAGGCGTGGCTGGCCTCCAGGGCTGGGCAGGCCAGGCGCCTTGCCGATGCCATCGTTCCCGACTGAGGACTCCCGGCGCGCAAGGCCGATCGTCGCCGTTCAGGACAGCCGCGCCAGCAGCATCAGCAGCGCCAGGTTCAGCAACAGGGAAAGCAGCGCCACGCTGCGCCACACCTTGAGCGGTTCGCGTTCGAGCAACGGCCGCGGCCGAGGGTTCTGCGCCTGGCGTTCGCCCTGGTCCAGTTGCAGCAGCCATTGCTCTGCCGTCTCGAAACGCTGCCGTGGGTCCGCTGCCACGGCCTGCTCGAGGAGCGCATCCAGCCAGGGGGGCACGTCCGGGCGATAGCGGCTGGCCGGTGTCGGCTTGCCGAAGCGCGGGTGCTGGAACGGCTCGATCTCGCCGTAGGGATAGTGGCCGGTCAGCAGGTAGTAGAGCGTCACGCCGGTGGCGTAGAGATCGTGGCTCGTGCCTGGTGCGCCTCCGGCAAAGGCCTCGGGAGCAAGGAAGCTGGGCGTGCCCGGCAACTGGTGCGGCAGGTCGCGGGACAGGCCCGGGCAGAAGGCCAGGCCGAAATCCACTATCCGCAGCTCGCCGTCCTCGCCCAGGTGCAGGTTCTCCGGTTTGATGTCGCGGTGCAGGATATTGCGCCGGTGCAGCATGCCCACGGCGCGGATCAGCCGCGGCGCCAGCTGCAGCCAGTCGGCGAGCGGCATCGGGCCCTGGGCCTGGAACCGCTGCGCCAGTGTCGTTCCGGCGTATTCGCGCTGCACGTAATAGAGATGCTGGCGTTGCGGCAGCGGGTGGACTTCGGCGAAGCTGCGTCCGGCGACCCGGCGCAGGAACCATTCCTCCTGCAGCAGGGCGGGCGCGGCCTCGTGTTCGTCCTGGCGGCTCGTCGGTAGCGTCTTCAACAGCCAGGGCTGGGCTTGCGCGTCACGCACCCGATAGATCAGCGATTGCCTGGACTCGGCCAGCAGCGCCTCGACCTGCCAGCCTTCGAATTTCTGGCCGGGGCGCAGGCGTGGCGGCAGCGGCCAATGATCCAGCCGCGCCAGGGCGTCCGCCAGCACGGCCTCGGGTAACCTGTCGACGCGCAGCAGCAGCGCGCTGGCATTGTCCTGGCTGCCGCTCTGGTGGGCGAGATTGACCAGGGCGCGGGCCGCCGCGGGCAGGTCCGGTTGGTCGTGCAATACGTGTGCGAGATCCCGCTCGGTGATGCTCGACCAGACGCCGTCGCTCAGCAGCACGAAGCAGTCGCCCTCGTGCAGGTCGCCGTCCAGGTAGTCCATCAGCAGGTGCTGGTCCAGCCCCAGCGCGCGCTTGAGCACGTGCTGCATGTTCGGCTGTTCCCAGACGTGGTCCTCGCTGAGACGTTCCAACTGGGTGCCGTTCCAGCGGTAGGCGCGGCAATCGCCGACATGGGCGAGGGTGAAGCGCCGGCCGCGCAGTACCAGGGCGGTCAGCGTCGTCAGCAGCGGTCCGCCGCCATTGGCCTGCAACCAGCGGTTGTGTGCCACCAGCACGCGATCCAGCGATTGCGCTACGGCCCAGGTCTCGGGGGTCGCGTAGTAATCGAAAGCCAGTGCCTGCAGGGTGGTGTGGGCGGCCAGCGCACCGTCGGCGCACTGGCTGACGCCGTCGGCGAGGGCGAACAGATAGCCCTTGCCGGTTGCCAGCGAAGGCGCCGGTGTGACGATGCGGATCGCATCCTGGTTCTCCGGACGTGGCCCGGCGGCGCTGGCTTCGCCGTAACTGAGTTGCAAGGGCATGCGGGCTTCCGGTGCGGTTGGTGTAGGCGCGAGCAAACTTGCGTGCGCCTACAGTAGATTCAAACCCGCGCAGCCGTCACGGCCGCCGAGCCCCAGGTGGTCCGCCAGCGTTGCTTGACGCCATGCAGGCCGAACCAGGCCAGCACGCCGAGGCTGGCGAACAGCCAGAGGCCGAGCTGGTAATCCCCGGTCGATTGCTTGATCGCGCCCAGGCCGGCGGTCAGCAGGAAGCCGCCGATGCCGCCGGCCATGCCGACCAGGCCGGTCATCACGCCGATTTCCTTGTTGAAGCGCTGTGGTACCAGCTGGAACACCGCGCCATTGCCGGCACCGAGGCTGAGCATGGCGACCACGAACAGTGCCAGGGCGGCGGTGGCGCTGGGCAGGTTGAAACCCACCACGGCGAGGCAGAGCGCGGCCACGGTATACATCACCAGCAGCGCGCGGATGCCGCCGATGCGATCGGCCAGCGCACCGCCCAGCGGGCGCAGCAGGCTACCGGCGAAGACGCAGGCGGCGGTGTAGTAGCCGGCCTTCACCGGGTCGAAGGCGTATTGGTCATGGAAGTAGCCGGGCAGGGTGCTGGCCAGGCCGAGGAAGCCGCCGAAGGTCACGCTGTAGAAGAACATGAACCACCAGCTGTCGCGATCGCCGAGGGCCTTGAGGTAGTCGGCCAGCGCCTTCGGCGCGGGACGGTTCGGCGCGTTCTTCGCCACGCTGGCGAAGAGGATCAGGGTCAGGCTCAGCGGAATCAGTGCCAGGCCGAAGACATTGTTCCAACCGAACAGGGTGGCCAGCACCGGGGCGAACAGCGCCGCCAGCACCGTGCCGGAGTTGCCGGCGCCGGCTATGCCCATCGCCTTGCCCTGGTGCTGGGGCGGATACCACTGCGAGGCCAGTGGCAGGGCGACGGCGAAGGAAGCGCCGGCCATGCCGAGGAACAGTCCCAGCAGCAAGGCCTGTTCGTAGCTGTGGATACCGTGCAGCCAGGCGACGGCCAGGGCTGCGATCACCACGCCCTGGCCGATCAGGCCGGCGGTCTTGGGCGAGGTGCGGTCGGCGAGGATCCCCAGCACCAGGCGCAGCACCGCGCCGGCGAGGATCGGCGTGGCGACCATGAAGGCGCGTTGCTGGGTGGTCAGCCCGAGGTCGGCGGCAATCTGCACGCCCAGCGGGCCGAGCACATACCAGACCATGAAGCTCAGGTCGAAATAGAGAAAGGATGCAAACAGGGTCGGCGTGTGGCCGGCTTTCCAGAAACTCGTGTTCATCGGATCGGCTCCAGGGCGTTCGTTGCGCGGCAATGCCCGCGAATGCAGCTCAGGCCCGCCCCGGCAGCGGGGCGGAAAAACAAAAAGGCGTCGCAGCACGCCTGCCGGGGCAGGGTGTTTGCGACGCCTTTGTCGTGTATCGGAGACCGCCGTTGGCCTGCCGTGGAAACGATCAAGCATCTAGCGTGCCAGCCTTGCGAATACCGCGAAGCATGGGGGTATGGCGAGCAGTGGGCGGGGCGATGATGCGAGCCGCTGCACGAATAACGCGCATCCCTGGGCCAAATCGGGGCAGGCAAGCGCGACCGCTGCGGTTGCTGATAGGCTTGGCATGCCAAACGAGGAACGAGCGATGCCCTTTATTGCGACCCTGACCCTCAACCCGGCGATGGATCTTTCGGTCGGTACGGCCCGGGTGGTGAGTACCGACAAGCTGCGTTGCTCGCTGCCGCGCCATGATCCGGGGGGCGGCGGCATCAATGTCGCGCGGGTGGTCAAGACGCTGGGCGGCAAGGCGCTGGCTATCTACCCCTCGGGTGGCCCCTTTGGCGAGTTGCTGCAGCGTTCGCTGGACGAACTCGGCCTGGTGCACAGGCCGGTGCCGATCAGGGGCGACACGCGGGAAAGTTTTACCGTGGACGAGGTGGAGACGGGGCTGCAATACCGTTTCGTGCTGCCCGGGCCATCGCTCGCGGCGGAGGAATTGCAGCGCTGCCTGGATACCGTGGCGGCACTGCATCCCGCGCCGCAGTATCTGGTACTCAGCGGCAGCTTTCCGCCCGGGGTGGCCGTCGACTTCTTCGATGAGCTGCTGCTGCTGGCGCGGCGCATCGGCGCCCGGCTGGTGGTGGACCTGTCCGGTGAGCCCCTGGCGCATGCGGCCAGCCAGGGAGGGGCCTACCTGATGAAGCCGAGTCTCAACGAACTGTCCAGCCTGATGGGCTATCCGGTGGTAGGCGAGGCCCAGCAGGAGGAGGCGCTGCGCAGCCTGATACAGCGGGGCTGTGCCGAGATCGTGGTGCTGTCGCTGGGCGCGGAGGGCGCGTTAGTCGCCTGCGACGGGTATCTGCAGCGGATAGCTTCGCCACAGGTTCCGGTGACCAGCGCGGTAGGCGCGGGCGACAGCATGCTCGGGGCCATCGTCCTGGCGCTGGCCGAAGGCCGTGAACTCGGCGATGCCGTGCGTTGCGGCGTTGCCGCCGGCGCCGCAACGGTGATGCGCCCGGGGACCGAGCTTTGCCACCGCGAGGATGTGCAGCGGCTGCTTGCCGGACTCGGCTGCTCGGACCGCTAGTAGGGCTTGCGCCATGTGCTGCAGCCGCAGGTCGGGTTGGGCCGCGCAGCGGCAAAGCCCGAGATCACACGGAGCCAAGGCCGGTTCCCGCGCGCCGGGGAAAATCCATCTTTACGAATGTGTCGCCTGGGGCCTCGCTCGTTGGGCTTCGCAGGCTCAACCCAACCTACAAATTTGTGGGGGCTTCAGGTTTCAGGACGCCCTGCAGCCCGGCACCTTCACTGCCCGAGCAATTCGTTCATTGCGATGATCTGTTCGGCGACCTGGATCAGCTTCTGCTGGCGGCTCATCGCCTGCCGGCGCATGAGGGTATAGGCTTCTTCCTCCTTGCAGTCGCGCATCTTCATCAGCATGCCCTTGGCCAGTTCGATGCGCTTGCGCTCGGCCAGTTGCTGCTCGCGTGCCTGCAATTGCGCGCGGATGGCCTGGTCGCTCTCGAAGCGGGCCATGGCCACCTCGAGGATCGGCTTCAGGCGCTGGGCCTGGATGCCCTCGACGATATAGGCGCTGACGCCGGCGCGGATCGCCTGGCGCATGGCGGCCGGGTCGCTGTCGTCGGTGAACATGACGATGGGCCGCGGCTGGTCGCGCGTGACCAGCACCACCTGCTCCATGACGTCGCGGCCGGGCGAGTCGGTGTCGATCAGCACCACGTCCGGGCGAACCGCTTCCACCCGTTCGGGCAGATCGATGGTCAGGCCGGACTCTTCGATGACCTCGAAGCCGGCCTCGATCAGGGCGTTCTTCAGCCGGCCGACCTTACGCGGGGTGTCGTCGATGAGGAGAATGCGCAACATGCCGATCTCCTTCAGGGTGCCGGCGCCACGGCGCTGTCGGCCATGGCGTGCAGGGCGAAGCTGCGGGCGTAGCCAGCGGGGTCGCTGCCGTCCCAGTGGCTGCCATCCATCAGGGTGGAGGTACGCATCGGGCTTTCGGGAACGGCGATGCCCAGGGCGCTGGCGGCCTGCCGGTAGAGGGTGGTCTGTTGCACGGTGCGGGCGACGGCGAGGTAGTCGGGATCCTCGCGCAGCAGGCCCCAGCGCCGCAGCTGGGTCATGAACCAGAGGCCATCGGAGTGATAGGGCATGTTCACCGTGCCTTCGGCGAAGAAGCGCAGGGGGTGGGCGTCCTGCCAGGTATTGCCGAGGCCGTCCTGGTACAGGCCGAGAAAGCGCGGTTCGATGGAGGCCAGCGGAGCGTCGACATATTCGTGCCCGGCGATCAACTGGGCCGTGCTGCGGCGGTTTTCCTGGTTCTGGTCGATGAAGCGGCTGGCTTCGAGCACCGCCATCACCAATGCGCGCGCGGTGTTGGGGTACTGCTCGATGAACGCGCGGGTGCAGCCGAGGACCTTTTCCGGGTGATCCGGCCAGATCGATTGGCTGGTCGCCAGGGTAAAGCCGGCATTCTCGACGATCGCCTGGGCGCCCCAGGGTTCGCCGGCACAGAAACCGTCGATGCGTCCCGCGCGCAGGTGGGCGACCATCTGCGATGGCGGCACCACCAGGGTCCGGACATCTTCCAGCGGATGAATGCCGTAGGCGGCCAGCCAGTAATACAGCCAGAGGGCGTGGGTGCCGGTGGGAAACGTCTGGGCGAGGGTGATACGTGCACCGCTTTGGCGCACGCAGGCGCGCAATGCCTCGGGAGTGGTCACGCCGGCGGCCTTCAATGGTGCAGAGAGGCTGATGCTCTGGCCGTTCTGCGCCAGCCCCATGAGGACGGCCATGTCCACCGCCGGGCTGCCGCCGATGCCCAGGTGCACCGCATAGATCAGCCCGTACAACCCATGGGCCGCGTCCAGTTCGCCGCCAATCAGCTTGTCGCGCAGGCCCGACCAGGAATTCTGCCGGTGCAGGTTGAGGGTCAGGCCGAACGGCTGGGCGAAGCCCTGGGTGGCGGCGACGATCAGCGATGCGGCGTCGGTCAGGGGCAGGAAGCCGAGATTGACCGTGCTCTTTTCCGGTGCGTCGCTGCCGGCGACCCAGGCCAGGGCATCGTGGCGGGGCGCTGTGGGGGAATCGGTCATGCTGGCTGCCTTGTGAAATGCGCGAATACGCCGCGGGTTGATGGCGGCGCAGGGGTTGCCGTGAACGTAGCAAGCGATATGCCAGGGCTGGATCCAGCTAGTGGGCATTCCGTAGGCGCCAGCTTGCTGGCGAGCTTTGCTTCCTGCATCGCCGGATCGCCGGATCGCCGGCAAGCTGGTTCCTGCGGGACGGTGAAAGGCTACGCTGATATGCCGTGTCAGCGCGGATACAGCGGTGGCAGGGCGCCTTGCTCCTGTTCGCCGCCCGGGTTGGCTGCCGCTGGCAGCGCCTGGACCGCCTGCCACAGCGCTTCGCCTTGCCAGCGTTGGCCGGTTTCGCTGTACAGCGCGCCGTTGAGGCCGTCCAGTGCGTCGGACAGCGGCACGAAGCGCGCGGCCATGTCGGCGAGGGTTTCCGGTTGCTGGCGTGCCCAGGCGTCCAATGCCTGGCGCGTGGCCTGGGGATCGTTGGCTTGGCAGGCGCGGCGCAGGTCGTCGAGCAGGCTGCGCGGCGTCGGTCCGGTCTGGAGGGCACGTTGCACGGCCGGCTGCCGCCGTGCATGCAGCCACAGTGCGAAGCCGGCCAGGGTGCTGGCCGCGAGCAGTGCCGTGCTCAGCTGCCATGGCCAGAGCAGTGGCGGCTCGGCGCTGGATTGGACCATGATCGGGTGCTCGGCTGGCGGCTGCAGCAGGTCCGGATTGTCGGCGACCTGCAGCCTGCGTTCGGCCAAGGCGGTGCGCTCCAGCCGGTCCTCGACGGTGTTCCACCAGACCACTTCCAGCGCCGGTAGCTGCAGGCTGCCGCTACGGGTGGGAATCAGCGCTTCGCGTTGTTCCCGGCTGCCGACGATGCCTGACGGGGCCACTTCGTTGGCGAGGCTGGGCTGGTCCGGATAGCGCCGCAGTTCGGCGCTTTGCGGCGAGCCGATGGCTGGCAACTGGGTGCTGGTCAGGCCCTCGGCCTTGAGCAGCAGGCTGCGAGTCAGCGATTGGCCGGCCTGGGCCCGGTCCGGTTCGGGGCTCCAGGCTTCCACCAGCGTGAGGCTGCGTGCAGGCAGCCAGGGGGCATCGGCGGGATAGTCCGCGGGCTTGCCCTTGACGTGCAGCGGGATGCTCGGAGATCTGACCTGGGTCGAGCGGCCCGGGCGCGGGCCGAACAGCGAGTCGTTGCCGGCCGCCACGGTGGTGGCGCTGAAGAGTTGGGCGGGGATGACCAGCTCGCCGCTTTTCTGCGGGAACAGCGCATAGCGCACCTCGATGACGCCATGGCGGATGCCATTGATGGTCTTTTCGTAGGTGCGTGGCTCGCCGAGGCGCTCCACCAGTGCGTCGGGCATCTGCAGGGGCGACAGGCTGCTGTCGTCGTACAGCGAGACCGAGTGATAGATGCGCAGGGTGAGGGTGACCTGGGCCTGCACGTAGACGCTGTCCTGGTCGAGGCTGGCATCGATGAAGATCGGCGCCAACTGGTCGTTCGCATCCGTGGCCCGCGATTCCTGTACCAGCAGGGTGATCGGCTCGCTGCGCCAGTCGCCGAGTTGCAGCGGCGGGATGATGACGTAGCCGGTCTGTCGCGGGCGCAGCGTGATCAGCCAGCGGGTGATCGCCCGGGTCTCGCCGTTGCTGCTGGACAACTGGTTGACCTGGCGTGTGTCGAAGATTTCGAACAGCTGTTCCAAGGGCTGCAGGTCGGGCCGGCCGAACACCGTATTGCCCTGGGATTCGAGGCTCAGCTCGAAGGTTTCATCGATATTCAGCTGGGTGCGGTCCACTCGGGCAAGCAGCCCTGATGCGCCGGCCTGGGCGGCGAGCACGCTGAGCAGAAGAAGAATCATCAGGCGCATCATCGGTTCACTTCCTGGCGCTTGCGTTGTTCGTAGAGGAACTTGCGCCGCAGCAGCTCGCCGGGGTCGTCCGGGATCTGCCGCAACCATTGTTCCGTGGCCTGCTGGCGCTCCATGTCGGGCAGCGCCTCGTCCTGCCCCCGGGGTCGTGCGGCAGCCGGCTGCGGCTCGTCCGGTTGCTCGCCGGCAGGGCTTGGTGATGAGGCATCGTCGCGGCTCTCGCGGGGCGGTTCGTCGTTGGCATTTTCCGGTGGCGGCGGCTTGGTCTCGGTGCTTCCTTGCGGTTGCTGCGCACTGGCTTGCGATTCGGCGGCTCGAGAATCTTCCTGCGGCTGTTGCTGGCGTTGCCGCAGCAGCTCTTCGACCAGTGCCTTGTTGCGCTGCGCCACCTGCAGGTCGGGTTGCAGTTCCAGCGCTTGATCGTAGGCCTCGATGGCCGCCTCGAAGGCTTCGCTACGGGCCAGGGCATTGCCGCGGTTGTAATGGTCGGCGGCGCTGCGGCCTTCGGCGAACAGCTTGGCCGCGGCGGGATAGTCGCCGGCCCGGTAGCGGGCGATCGCCTGCCAGCGGCGATCGGTGAAGCGTTCGGCGGCTCGCTCCGGTTGCTGTGCCTCGAGCAGGCGCCGGCCCTGCTGGTCGGGGCGCAACCAGAAATCCTCGATCTCTAAGGCGCTGGCCGGCTGCGGCTGCAGCAGCAACAGCGGCAGGCAGAACAGCCAGCCGCGGCGGCCGGCACAGGCGGCCAGCAGGAGCAGGGGCAGCAGCAGCCAGTGGCCCTGATCCAGCCAGGCCTCGAGGCGGGTGACATCGTCGTGCTGCAGCAGCGCACCGGTTGCATCGAGCAGGCCGAGGGCCATCAGGTCGGCGTCGCCCAGGCGCGCCTGCTGGTAGCGCCCGCCCAGCTCGCTGGCGAAGCGGCGCAGGCCGGCATGGTCGAGGCGGGGAATCAGGATCGCGCCCTGTTCGTCCTTGAGGAAACTGCCGTTCTCTCCGGCGATCGGCGCCCCCTGTTCGGTGCCGACGCCGAGGATCAGCAGACGCTGGCCCTGGCCGCGCATGAGCGTGGCGATGCCGCTGCGTTCCTGTTCGTCCAGGCTGCTGCCGATCAGCAACAGTCGGCCCTGGCCCTGGCCGGCCTGCTCCAGTAGTGCAAGGCCCTGGGCGGCCGCCAGGTCGGCGCGCTGCCCGGGCTCGGGCATCAGCGCCGGGCGAAGGGCCGCGAGCAGGTTGCGCGTGGTAGCCAGGTCGTCCGACAGCGGCACCAGCGTGTGCGCGCTGCCGGCATAGACCACCACGGCGGTCTGCACGTCCCGCCGGCTTTCCAGCAGGTCGAGCAGCTTGCGCTTGGCCTGGTCCAGCCGCGTCGGGGGGGCATCGCCGGCGAGCATGGCGGGGGTCAGTTCCAGCAGCACGACCAGCGGGTCGGAGCGTTTCAGGCTGGGCTGCTCGAGCCGCTGCCAACTGGGCCCGAGCAGCGCCAGTACGGCCAGCAGCCAGGCCAGACCCAGGGCGATCCACGGCAGGCGGCTGTTGCGCAGCCGGCCGCGGGTCAGCAGGGCGGCATGGAAGGGCTCGGGCAGTAGGCGTTGCCAGCGGCCAACCTGTCGCTGCCGATGCCAGAGGCGCCACAGCAGCCAGAGCAGCAGCGGAACGACCAGCAGCCAGGAAGGCCGCAGCAGATGCGGCAGCCAGTCGCTCATCGACGCTGCTCCCGAAGCCAGGCGAGGTGCTGCAACGGCGCGCTCCACAGGTTGGCGGCCACCAGCAGCAGGCTGATCAGCAGTGCCGCCGCGAGCGGCCAGACGTATAGCGCTTCGGCGAGGCGTGCCTGGGTCGGTTGCTGGGCGGCCGGCTCGAGGCGATCGAGGGTTTCGCCGATCGCTTCGAGTTCGGCGCTGGTGCGCGCCCGGAAGTATTCGCCGCCGGTGCGCTCGGCGATGGCGCGCAGCGTCGGTTCGTCCAGCTCCAGCCCGGGGTTGAAGCCGAAACGGCTGAGTACGCCGCCTTCCTCGGCATCGGCGCCGATGCCGATGGTGTGGATGCGCACGCCTTCCTCGGCGGCCAGGGTCGCCGCCAGCAGGGGCTCGATTTCGCCACCGTTGTTGGCGCCATCGGTGACCAGGACCAGTACTCGGCTGTCGGCCGGCCGCTCGCGCAGGCGCTTGACCGCCAGGCCGATGGCGTCGCCGATGGCGGTATTGCTGCCGGCGATGCCCACCAGCGCTTCGTCGAGCCAGATGCGTACGGTGCGCCGGTCGAAGGTCAGCGGTGCCTGCAGGTAGGCCTTGCTGCCGAACAGGATCAGGCCGACGCGATCGCCGTGGCGTTGCTCGATGAAGTCGCCGAGCAGGCGCTTGACCAGTTCCAGGCGGGTGATTTCCTCGTCGTCCCAGTGCATGTCGGGGTAATCCATCGAGCCGGAGACATCCACCGCCACCAGCAGGTCGCGGCCGCTGACGGGCAGCGGCAGGGGTTCGCCGAGCCATTGCGGGCGGGCCGCGGCGAACAGCAACAGCAACCAGACGGTCAGGTAGGGCAACTGCTGGCGCCAGGCGGGCAGGGCAACGCGGGCGCGCCGGCCGGAAAGGCTTTGCAGCTCGTCGAGGAAGCTCACCTTCAGGGCCGCCTCGCCGCTGTCGGCGGCCGGCAGCAGCCCGCGCAGCAGCCAGGGCAGCGGCAGCAGCAGGAAGACCCAGGGCCAGGCCAGCTCAAACATGCTTGCGGATCCAGGTATCGACGGCCTGCTCGAGGCCGTCGATGGCCTTGTCGTCCAGCCGGCATTCGGCGCGGTAGGCGCCTTCGACGAGCACCATCCAGCGGGTCAGGCCGGCCGCCGGACAGCGGTTGTCGAGGAATGCCAGCCAGGCGCGCCCGCTCAGCGTATGCGGATGATCGTCGGGGTAGCGGATGCGACACAGCCGCTTGAGCAGGGCGTTGAGCTGTTGCAGCCAGTGGCTGGCCGGCTGGCCGCCGTAGGGCTTGCTCAGGCGCGCCAGCTCATCGAGGGCCTCCTGGCGCTGCGGGTCCAAGGGCGGTTCGTTCGCCGTGCGGGGCTTGTGTCGCGGCAGATGACGGAGCAGTTGCCAGAGCGCCCCGAGGGCGAGCGCCAGCAGCAGCCCCAGCAACCACCAGCCAGGTGCCGGCGGCCACCAGGAGATCGGTGCCGGCTCGATCAGCGGCGCCAGTTGGTCGAGCGAGTTCATGGCCGGGCGCTCGGGTGCTGCACGCTCAGATACTCGCGTAACTGTTCGACCAGATCGTAGTGGGTGTCGAGCGGCATCAGGGGCACCCGCAGGCGGTCGGCCAGTCGCTGCCAGCGGGCGCTGCGGGCTTCGCCTTGCTGGCGGTAGCGCTGGTGCAGGGCGGCATCCTGGGTATCCAGCTCCAGATGGGCGTCGTCCTGGCTGAAACGCAGCAGGCCGGCGGCGGGCAAGGCGTGGTCGAGTGGGTCGAACAGCGGCAGCAGTAACAGGTCGACATGACGCGCCAGCAGGCTCAGCTGTTGCTCGGCGGCATCGCTCAGGGCCCGCTCGTCGCAGAGAATCACCGAGAGGCTGCCGGGGCGCAGCACCTCGCGTGCCCGGCGCAATGCGAGGCTGAAGGCCTCCGGGTCGATGGGACTTTGCGGGTTCAGCTGGCGGTTGGCCCTGGCCAGCCGGTCCAGCAGCTGCAACAGGCTCTGCTTGCTGCGCCGCGGTTTGATTTCCTGCTGTTCGGCGCTACCGAAAACCAACCCGCCGACCCGGTCGTTGTGGCTCAGCGCCGCCCAACCGATCAGGCTCGCGGCGCGCGCCGCGAGCACCGACTTGAAGGCGCGGCCACTGCCGAAGAACAGGCGCCGGCTCTGTTCGGCGATGATGTAGATCGGCCGCTCGCGTTCCTCGTGGAAGAGCTTGGTATGCGGCTCCTGGGTACGCGCGGTGACCCGCCAGTCGATGGTGCGCACATCATCGCCGGCCTGGTAGATGCGCACCTGGTCGAAGTCCACGCCGCGGCCGCGCAGCTTGGAATGGTGCAGGCCCACCAGCGGGCTGCGCCGGTGCGGTGTCGAGAACAGCGGGACTTCGCGGACCCGGTGGCGAATGTCGATGAGCTCGGCCAGGGTCACGCGGACGCCGGCCTCGTTTTCCAGCGGCAGTCCAGCGTCGCGAGCCTGCGCCTGCATCAGGCCACCGCCACCACGTCGAGGACGCGCTGGATGACGCGGTCCTGGTCGATGCCGGCGGCCTCCGCCTCGAACGAAAGGATGATGCGATGGCGCAACACGTCGAAGAGCATCGCCTGGATGTCCTCGGGGCTGACGAAGTCGCGCCCGGCGAGCCAGGCGTGCGCCCGCGCGCAACGATCCAGGGCGATGGAGCCGCGCGGGCTGGCGCCGTAGGCGATCCATTCGGCCAGCTCGGCGTCGAACTTGGCCGGCGTGCGCGTGGCCATGACCAGCTGCACCAGGTATTCCTCCACCGCGTCGGCCATGTACAGGCCGAGGATGTCCTTGCGCGCGGCGAAGATCGCCTGCTGGCTGACGCGATGTTCCGGCGCCGCCTCGCCATTGATCGCCTCGCCACGGGCCTGCTGCAGGATGCGCCGTTCCACCGAGGCGTCCGGGAAACCGATCTTCACATGCAGCAGGAAACGGTCGAGCTGCGCCTCGGGCAACGGGTAGGTGCCTTCCTGCTCGATGGGGTTCTGCGTGGCCATCACCAGGAACAGCGGCGACAGGTCATAGGTGCTGCGCCCGATGCTGACCTGGCGTTCGGCCATGGCCTCCAGCAGCGCCGACTGCACCTTGGCCGGGGCGCGGTTGATCTCGTCGGCGAGCACCAGGTTGTGGAAGATCGGCCCCTGCTGGAAGACGAAGCTGCCGGTTTCCGGGCGGTAGATCTCGGTCCCGGTGATGTCCGCCGGTAGCAGGTCCGGCGTGAACTGGATGCGATGGAACTCGGCCTCCAGGCCTTCGGCCAGCTCCTTGATCGCGCGCGTCTTGGCCAGCCCGGGGGCGCCCTCGACGAGCATGTGGCCGTCGGCGAGCAGGGCGATCAGCAGGCGCTCGATCAAGCGTTCCTGACCCAGGATCTGGCTGGAAAGGAACTGTCGCAACGCGATTATCGATTCACGGTGGTCCATCGTCTCGCTTCTTCCTGATGGCGGCGACCCGGCCCGCCGTGTCGACGGACCCGCTTGCTGCAACGAACGGTCGCAGAGGGCCGGAGGGGAATGCGCCACTTTACTGTATTAGCCCTCGGCTAGACTAACCTTGAACCTTCGTCCTGTGGTGCCAGTCACTACCGGCAAACCTTTCTCAGCAAGCCAAGCGGAGCCATACATGGCGTTCTTCTCAGCGGCTAGCAAAGCCGACTTTCAGCAGCAATTGCAGACAGCACTGGCACAGTACATAGACCCTCAACTCCTGCCCCAGCTGGGCCTGTTCGCCGAGCAGTTCTTCGGCATCGTCGCCCTGAGCGAACTCACCGAGCGGCGCATGACCGACCTGGTCGGCTCGACCCTGGCCAGCTGGCGACTGCTCGAGCGCTTCGATCCGGCCATGCCCGAGGTGCAGGTCTTCAACCCCGATTACGAAAAGCACGGTTGGCAGTCGACCCATAGCGTGGTCGAGGTGCTGCATCCGGACATGCCGTTCCTGGTCGACTCGGTGCGCATCGAGCTGACCCGTCGTGGCTACAGCATCCATACGTTGCAGACCAGCGTGCTGCAGGTGCGCCGCGATGCCGACGGAACGCTGCTCGAACTGCTGCCCAAGGACAGTCGGGCGCCGGACAGCCATGCCGAATCGCTGATTTTCGTCGAGATCGACCGCTGCGCCAGTGCCGCTGCATTGCGCGAGCTGGAGCAGTCGCTGCAGGGCGTGCTGGCCGACGTGCGCCAGGTGGTCGCCGATTTCGCCGCGATGAAGGGCAAGGCCGAGGAGCTGCAGGCGCGGCTGGAGCGGGTGAACCTGCGCATCGACGGCGATGAGCTGGAGGAAATCAGGGACTTCATGCGCTGGCTGGCCGCCGACCATTTCACTTTCCTCGGCTACGAGGAGTTCTCCGTCGTCGAGCAGCCGGACGGCGGGCGCATCGTCTATGACGAAGGGTCGCTGCTGGGCCTGTCGCGCAGCATGCGCACCGGCCTGTCGCGGGAGGAGCAGTCGCTCACCAGCCAGTCCGTCGGCTACCTGCGCGAGCCCTTGCTGCTGTCGTTCGCCAAGGCGGCAATGCCCAGCCGCGTGCATCGCCCGGCCTATCCGGACTTCGTTTCGGTACGCGAGTTCGACGAGGAGGGCCGGGTGGTTCGCGAATGCCGCTTCCTCGGTCTGTTCACCTCGTCGGTATACACCCAGAGCGTGCGGCGCATTCCGTTCATCCGGCGCAAGGTCGAGGCCGTGGTGCAGCGCGCCAACTTCGGCAGTTCGGCGCACCTGGCCAAGGAGTTGGTGCAGGTGCTCGAGGTGCTGCCGCGCGACGAGCTGTTCCAGGCGCCGATCGACGAGCTGTTCGAGAACGCCATCGCCATCGTGCAGATTCAGGAGCGCAACCGGCTGCGCCTGTTCCTGCGCTTCGATCCCTACCGGCGTTTCTGCTATTGCCTGGTGTACGTACCGCGCGACAGCTATTCCACCGAGACCCGGCTGAAGATCCAGCAGGTATTGGTGGATCGGCTCGAAGCCAGCGGTTGCGAATTCTCCACCTATTTCTCCGAATCGGTGCTGACGCGGGTGCAGTTCATCCTGCGCCTGGATCCCAACAAGCCGATACAGGTCGACCCGGAGCGCCTCGAGCAGGAAGTCCTGCAGGCCTGCCGCAGTTGGCAGGACGACTATGCCTGCCTGATGGTCGAGCGCTTCGGCGAGGCGCAGGGGACCAACCTGCTCGGCGAATTTCCCAAGGGGTTCCCGGCTGGTTATCGCGAGCGCTTCTCGCCGCAGTCGGCCACGGTGGACATGCAGCACGTGCTCGCGTTGAACGAGGAGCGCCCGCTGGTGATGAGCTTCTACCAGCCGATCACCACCGCCGATGAAAACCGCCTGCACTGCAAGCTCTACCACATGGACACGCCGTTGCCGCTGTCCGACATCCTGCCGATCATGGAAAACCTCGGGCTGCGGGTGATCGGCGAGTTCCCCTTCCGGCTGCGCAACAAGAGCGGCCGCGAATACTGGATGCACGATTTCGCCTTCACCTATGCCGAAGGCCTGGAAATCGACCTGCTGGAAATCAACGAGCCGCTGCAGGATGCCTTCATCCACATCTACGGCGGGCTCGCCGAGAACGATGCCTTCAACCGGCTGGTGCTGACCGCCGGGCTGACCTGGCGCGAAGTGGCGCTGCTGCGGGCCTATGCCCGCTACCTCAAGCAGATCCGCATGGGCTTCGGCCTGGGCTACATCGCCAGTGCCTTGCTCAACCACACCGACATCGCCCGCGAACTGGTGCGGTTGTTCAAGATGCGTTTCTACCTGGCGCGCAAGCTCGGCGACGACGATCTCGCCGACAAGCAGCAGCGTCTCGAACAGGCGATCCTCGGGGCACTGGACGAAGTGGCAGTGCTCAACGAGGACCGCATCCTCAGGCGCTACCTGGACCTGATCAAGGCGACGCTGCGCACCAACTTCTACCAGCCGGATGCGAGCGGCCGGGCCAAGGATTACTTCAGCTTCAAGCTCGATCCGCGAGCAATCCCGGAAATGCCGCGGCCGGCGCCGCTGTACGAGATCTTCGTCTACTCGCCGCGCGTGGAAGGGGTGCACCTGCGCGGCGGCAAGGTGGCGCGCGGCGGCCTGCGCTGGTCCGACCGCGAGGAGGATTACCGCACCGAGGTGCTCGGCCTGGTCAAGGCCCAGCAGGTGAAGAATGCGGTGATCGTGCCCGGTGGCGCCAAGGGCGGCTTCATTCCGCGGCGATTGCCGGGCAACGGGAGCCGCGACGACATCCAGGCCGAAGCCATCGCCTGTTACCGGATATTCATCAGCGCGCTGCTGGACGTGACCGACAACCTCAAGGAAGGCCGTGTCGTGCCGCCAGCCAACGTGCTGTGCTACGACGATGACGATCCCTACCTGGTGGTCGCCGCGGACAAGGGCACCGCGAGCTTCTCGGACATCGCCAACGGCATCGCCGCCGAGTACGACTTCTGGCTCGGCGATGCCTTCGCCTCGGGCGGCTCGGCCGGCTACGACCACAAGAAGATGGGCATCACCGCGCGCGGCGCCTGGGTCTCGGTGCAGCGGCATTTCCGCGAACGCGGGATCGACGTGCAGACCGACAGCATCAGCGTGATCGGCATCGGCGACATGGCCGGCGACGTCTTCGGCAACGGCATGCTGATGTCCGAAACGCTGCAGTTGGTGGCGGCGTTCAACCATATGCATATCTTCATCGACCCGGACCCCGATCCGGCCCGCAGTTTCAGCGAGCGCAAGCGCCTGTTCGAATTGCCGCGCTCGGCCTGGACCGATTACGACCGCTCGCTGATCTCCGCCGGCGGCGGCATCTTCCCGCGTGCGGCCAAGCGCGTGGAGATCACCCCGCAGATGAAGCAGCGCTTCGCCATCGACGCGGACCAGCTGACGCCTGCCGAGCTGATCAATGCCCTGCTCAAGGCGCCGGTGGACCTGCTCTGGAACGGTGGCATCGGCACCTATGTGAAGAGCAGCAGCGAAAGCCATGCCGAGGTGGGTGACAAGGCCAACGATGCGGTGCGGGTCAACGGCAACGAGCTGCGTGCCAAGGTGGTGGGCGAGGGTGGCAACCTCGGCATGACCCAGCTGGGCCGGGTCGAATACGCCCTGCATGGCGGCGCCAGCAACACCGACTTCATCGATAACGCCGGCGGGGTCGATTGTTCCGACCATGAAGTGAACATCAAGATCCTGCTCAACGAGGTGGTCAGCAGCGGCGACATGACCGGCAAGCAGCGCAACCAGCTGCTGTTCGAGATGACCGATGCCGTGGCTGAGCTGGTGCTGCACAACAACTACAAGCAGACCCAGGCGCTGTCGCAGGCGCAGCATCGCGCGCGCGAGCGCGGCGGCGAATACATCCGCCTGATCGCGGCGCTGGAGGCCGCGGGCCAGCTGGACCGCAACCTGGAGTTCCTGCCGTCGGACGAGGCGCTGGCCGAGCGGGCGAATCTGGGCCAGGGGCTGAGCCGGCCCGAGCTGTCGGTGCTGATTTCCTACAGCAAGATCGAGCTGAAGAAGGCGCTGCTGGAATCACGCGTACCGGACGATGCCTATCTGGCCCGGGAAATGGACAGCGCATTTCCGCAGCTGCTGGTCGAGCGCTTCCATGATGCCATGCTGCAGCATCGCCTCAAGCGCGAGATCGTCAGTACGCAGATCGCCAACGACCTGGTCAACAACATGGGCATCACCTTCGTCCAGCGGCTCAAGGAAGCCACCGGGATGAGTGCGGCCAACGTCGCCGGTGCCTATGTCATCGTGCGCGACATCTTCCATCTGCCGCACTGGTTCCGCCAGGTCGAGGCGCTGGACCACAAGGTGCCCGCCGAACTGCAACTGACCCTGATGGACGAGCTGATGCGGCTGGGGCGCCGGGCGACCCGCTGGTTCCTGCGCAATCGGCGCAACGAGCTGGATGCGGCGCGCGATGTCGCCCATTTCGGCCCGCGGGTGGCTGCCCTCGGACTCAAGCTCGATGAGCTGCTGCAGGGCGCTACCCGCGAGCGCTGGCAGGGGCGCTATCAGCGTTATACCGAGGCTGGCGTGCCGGAACTGCTGGCGCGGATGGTGGCCGGAACCAGCCACCTCTACACGCTGCTGCCGATCCTCGAGGCGGCGGACGAGACCGGCCAGGCGCCAGCGCAGGTCGCCGCGGCCTATTTCGCCGTCGGCGGGGCGCTGGAGCTGCCCTGGTACTTGCACCAGCTGACCAGCATGCCGGTGGCCAACAACTGGCAGGCCCTGGCACGCGAGGGCTTTCGCGACGATCTGGATTCGCAGCAGCGCAGCATCACCGTATCGGTGCTGCAAATGGCGGGTGGGCCCGAGCAGATCGGCGAGCGTGTCGATGCCTGGCTGGCACAGCGGCCCTATCCGCTCGAGCGTTGGCGCGAGATGCTGGCCGAGCTACGCGGTGCCAGCGGCAGCGACTATGCGATCTATGCCGTGGCCAGCCGCGAGCTGCAGGACCTGGCGCAATCGGTGGGGCAGGGGTGAGGTTGTCGTCCATCATGCTGCGCGGTTGAAACCCGCGCAGCCGGTCTCGAGCAGCGCAGCGCGGTGGGATGAAGCGGAGCGCCGACCGGCCCATGATTGCTCAAGACGCATCGCCCCGAGGGCGGGCCTCCCACAAGAGCGCCCAAGCTGCACCTATTCTGTGGGCGGTGCGCCCTCGCGGCGATTGCAGGCCGCAAGGCTTGCTGGCTTTACACGGTAAGCCTTCAGCTCGGTGCAGGTTGTCCGCGCTTGAAACGGGTGATCTGCGGTAGGTCGCGCAGGTAGCGGAGCATGTCCGGCGCGCCGGCGAGCTTGAGGCCTTCGCCGATGGCGTTGGCGGTGGGGTCGCGCTTTTCCAGCAGCAACAGCTCCGAGTTGCTGGCGTTGCGCAGCAGCGTCAGTCGCGCATACGCCACCTTGGTGTCGAGCAGCAGCGCCATGAAGTCGCGGTCGTTCCAGGCCTGGGCGGGCATGGTGACGGCATGGTAGCCGGCATCGAGTGCCTGGAGGCCGGCGCGGTCGAGGCGGTAGTCGGTGACTTCGGCCGGCAGCATGACTTCAAGGCCACGCAGGCGGGCATAGGCGACGGCGCAGGCGAAGGCTTCGATGTGATGCTCGCCGGTCCAGTAGAGGCGTTCGCCGAGCCAGCTGGCCTGGCGCAGTTCGATCGGTGTGCCCTTGTCGAAGCCGGGCAGGGCGGTGCCAAGGGCACGCAGGAAGTCCTTGTAGCTGATGACGCGCAGCTGCCGGCAGGCCGGTGTGGCGGCGAAGGCTTCGATGCTCGGGTAGCCGACGCCGTCGCTGGCGCAACCGCCGATCCCGTCGATCTGGCGCAGATCGATTTCGCAATGGGGATCGCTTTCCTTCCTGATCAGGCGGGTCAAGGCCGCGTGGGCGCGGGCCTTGTCCTCCTGCACCGGCCCGGAAAGCGCGCCGCGGGGCAGTTCCAGGAGGCGTTGCAGGCAGGGGCCGTCGTTCCAGAAGATGCTCGGTTCGGGCTCGGGGAGCCGCGCAAAGGGCAGTTGCAGCCGGCTGGCGCGCTCCAGTATCTGGTGCGAGGCCTTGGTCCTCACGCCGAAACGTTGCGCCAATCTGGCGAGATGAGATGTCAGTGAAGGCATTGGCTCGGGCAGGCTCATCATGGGTGAGCTCTCAGAATGAAGGGCTGTCGAGGTTGCACCGCGGCCGCGGATGAACGTTCGGCAGAGCCTTGGGCCGGAGTGTGGCAGACCGGAAGCATTTGCGCACGGGCTTTGCTGCAAATGGGTGTCGCCGGGAGAGAAAAAGGGGCGCGCTGGGCTCGCGTCGCCGTGCCGCGTCGATGTGGCAATATCGCCGAATGGATCACCTGAGGAGCCTCCATGCCAAACCTGGTGCTGGACATCGCATTGCCCGCCGAACGAATGAAGGCGGTGTATCAGGGCCGCGCCAATCGAATCCTGATTCGAAGCCGTGACGGAACGCGTGTCAGTTTGCCTGCGCATCACCTGCGCCCGTTTCTGACCAGCGAAGGCGTCTATGGTTCCTTCGAGCTGGAATTCGCCGAGCAAGGGCAGCTGCTGAGCTTGCGCCGGCTGCAATGAATGCATGCTCCAGGGCATCGGCGAGCCGCTGAAAATCGCGCCGGCCTGCTATACTCCGCGCCCACACTTTCCGAGACGTTAGGCTGCGTATGTATAACCTGGCCCGCCAGTTGTTGTTCAAGTTATCCCCGGAAACTTCCCACGAGCTTTCCCTCGAACTGATTGGCGCAGGCGGCCGTCTCGGGCTCAACGCGATGCTGGGCAAACCCCCGGCGAGCCTGCCGGTACGGGTGATGGGGCTGGATTTTCCCAACCCCGTGGGGCTCGCTGCCGGGCTGGACAAGAATGGCGAAGCGATTCGCGGGCTATCGCAGCTGGGGTTCGGTTTCATCGAAGTGGGCACGGTCACGCCGCGCCCGCAACCGGGCAATCCCAAGCCGCGCCTGTTCCGGCTGCCCGAGGCCGAGGCGATCATCAATCGCATGGGCTTCAACAACCAGGGTGTCGATGCCTTGCTGGCGCGGGTGGAGGCGGCCCGCTTCGAGGGCGTGCTGGGCATCAATATCGGCAAGAATTTCGATACGCCGGTGGAACGTGCCGAGGACGATTACCTGCTGTGCCTGGAGAAGGTCTACCACCATGCCAGCTACGTCACCGTCAATGTCAGTTCGCCCAACACGCCCGGGCTGCGCAGCCTGCAGTTCGGCGATTCGCTCAAGCACCTGCTCGATGCGCTGCGGCTGCGCCGCGAAGACCTCGAGCTGATGCACGGCAAGCGCGTGCCGCTGGCGATCAAGATCGCTCCCGACATGACCGATGAAGAAACCGCGCTGGTGGGCGAGGCGGTATTCCAGGCGGGGATGGATGCGATCATCGCCACCAATACCACCCTCGGGCGCGAAGGCGTGGCCGGGCTGGCCCATGCCGACGAAGCGGGCGGCCTGTCCGGTGCGCCGGTGCGGGACAAGAGCACGCATACCGTGAAAGTGCTGGCCCAGACCCTGGGTGGACGGCTGCCGATCATCGCCGTGGGCGGCATCACCGAAGGCCGCCACGCAGCCGAGAAGATCGAGGCGGGCGCGAGCCTGGTTCAGTTGTATTCGGGGTTCATCTACAAGGGGCCGGCGCTGATTCGCGAGGCGGTGGATGCCATTGCGGCGTTGCGCTCGCAGGCAGGTTGAGTGGGGTCCGATTGCCGGAATGGGGCTCCTGTCGGAGCCCCAGGGCTGCTAGCCCGCCGCCCGGATGGGGCGTGCCGTTTGAAGTCAGATAGATCGGTGAATCAGCCGACCGCGTGAAGTTCGTTGAGTCGATGCAGACCGGCGGTACCGGTCAGTCCATCCCAGTTGTCGCCGCGACCCTCCCGCCAGCCATTGATCCAGGCTTGGCGAACGGTGGGATGTGAAAAAGGACAGAGGTCGCGAGATTTGCCATGTATGCCATGTTGATAACCGCGCAGAAATGCTCGTTCCATCGGATCACGCTTGAGTCTTCTCATTGGGTATTGCCCTCAGTGGTTGACTGGTGTTCCTGGTGGCCTCATGGCGAGACCGGGCAGCTAGGCTGCCAGTGAAACCCGCTGCCGGCGTGGCGGGTTTCGCCAGGCACCATTGCGGTGCCGGCCTGAGGTGAGTTCTAACCCAATGCCCGAGAGGCTGGAATGATCGTTTTGTCATAAGTAGGTAACGAAACTATGGTTCTACCCATAAGCCGCGTTTACTGCGGTATCTGAACCTCATCCCAGGGCCGTCTCATTCGTCGCCTGATATTTTTACCCGCGCCATCCTCGTTTTTTCCTGCTGGGCCTGTTCCGACGAAAGGGGCACAGCGGTTATTTCTGGAACTGCCATGACCGATCGCCATGAACTGATACTCACCTGTCCAAAGGGGCTGGAAAACCTGCTGCTCGAGGAAGCCACAGGCCTGGGGCTGGAGGAGGCCCGCGAGCAGACCTCCGCTATCCGAGGTTTCGGCGGGCTCGAAGTGGCCTACCGGCTATGCCTGTGGTCGCGTCTGGCCAACCGCGTGCTGCTGGTGCTCAGCCGTTTCCCCACGGTCGACGCCGATACCCTGTATCAGGGCGTGCATGCAGTCGATTGGGCCGAGCATCTGCAACCCGGTGGCAGCCTGGCGGTGGAGTTCAGTGGCCGTGGCTCGGGCATCGACAACACGCATTTCGGCGCGCTGAAGGTCAAGGATGCCATTGTCGATCGGTTGCGCACCGCATCCGGCGAGCGGCCGAGCGTCGACAAGCTGAATCCCGATCTGCGCGTGCACCTGCGCCTGGACAAGGGCCAGGCGGTGCTGTCGCTGGACCTTTCCGGACACAGCCTGCATCAGCGTGGCTACCGCCTGCAGCAGGGCGCGGCGCCGTTGAAGGAGAACCTGGCCGCCGCCATCCTGATCCGTGCCGGCTGGCCGCGCATCGCCGCCGCAGGTGGCGCGCTGACCGACCCCATGTGCGGTGTCGGCACCTTTCTGGTGGAAGGCGCGATGATGGCGGCGGACATCGCACCGAACCTCAAGCGCGAGCGCTGGGGCTTCAGCGCCTGGCTGGGCCATGTGCCGGCGCTATGGAACCGGCTGCACGCCGAAGCCCAGGCGCGGGCGCAGGCCGGCCTGGCCCGTCCACCGCTGTGGATACGTGGCTACGAAGCCGATCCGCGGCTGATCCAGCCTGGGCGCAACAATATCGAACGGGCCGGGCTGGCGAACTGGATCCGGATCTACCAGGGCGATGTGGCGACCTTCGAACCGCGCCCGGACCAGAACCAGAAGGGCCTGGTCGTCTGCAACCCGCCTTATGGCGAACGCCTGGGCGACGAGGCGAGCCTGCTCTATCTCTATCAGAACCTCGGCGAGCGCCTGCGCCAGGCCTGCCTGGGCTGGGAAGCGGCGGTGTTCACCGCGGCACCGGACCTCGGCAAGCGCATGGGGGTTCGCAGCCACAAGCAGTACGCGTTCTGGAACGGCGCCTTGCCCTGCAAGCTGCTGCTGATCAAGGTCGAGCTTGACCAGTTCGTCACCGGCCAGCGTGCGCCTGCCGGTGAGCGGGCGGAGCCGGCGCCGTTGGAGCAGGCGCGGCTCAGCGAGGGCGGGCAGATGTTCGCCAATCGCCTGCAGAAGAACCTGCGCCAGCTCGGCAAATGGGCGCGCCGCCAAGGCATCGAGTGCTACCGGCTCTACGATGCCGACATGCCGGAATATGCGCTGGCCGTCGATCTGTACCGCGACTGGGTGCACGTGCAGGAATATGCGCCGCCGCGCTCCATCGACCCGGAGAAGGCCCAGGCGCGCCTGCTCGATGCGCTGGCGGCGATCCCTCAGGCGCTGGGCATTCCCCGCGAGAGGGTGGTGGTCAAGCGCCGTGAGCGCCAGACGGGCACCCGCCAGTACGAGCGCCAGGCGACCCAGGGCGAATTCCTCGAAGTGAGCGAAGGCAGCGTCAAGCTGCTGGTCAACCTCACCGATTACCTGGATACCGGGCTGTTCCTCGACCACCGCCCGCTGCGCCTGCGCATCCAGCGCGAGGCCGCCGGCAAGCGCTTTCTCAACCTGTTCTGCTATACCGCCACTGCCACGGTGCATGCCGCCAAGGGCGGCGCGCGCAGCACCACCAGCGTCGACCTGTCGAAGACCTATCTCGACTGGGCGCGGCGCAACCTGTCGCTCAATGGCTTCTCGGACCGCCAGCGGCTGGAGCAGGGCGACGTGATGGCCTGGCTGGCGGACGACCGGGGCGAATACGACCTGATCTTCATCGACCCGCCGACGTTCTCCAACTCCAAGCGCATGGAGGGCGTGTTCGATGTGCAACGTGACCATGTTGCCTTGCTCGACCTGGCCATGGCACGGCTGGCACCGGGCGGGACGCTGTATTTCTCCAACAATTTCCGCAAGTTCGTGCTGGATGCAGGCTTGAGCGAGCGCTATGCCGTGGAGGAAATCACCGCCGCCACGCTGGACGAGGACTTCCGCCGCAACAACCGGATTCACCGCGCCTGGAAGCTGCAGGCGCGCTAAAGCATCGCCCCGAGGTCGGGCCTCCCACAAAGGCAGCGGGGCGCCCACCGAATCCTGTAGGAGGCGCGCCCTCGCGGCGATTGCAGGCCCGCAAGGCCTGCCATTGTTGCTCAGGCCCGTATCAGCGCTGCGCGGTACTCTCGTTACGCTGGCTGTAGAGGCTGACCAGCACCTGATCGAGGATCGACGCGGCGCCCCAGGGGCGGGGATGGTTGAGGATGGCCACGACCGCCCAGGTATTGCCGTCGCCGTCACGGCTGTAGCCGGCGATCGCCCGCACGGTGTTCAGCGTGCCGGTCTTGACGTGCGCCTTGCCGGCCACCGGCGTGTTGCGCAGGCGTTTGCGCATGGTGCCGTCCACCGCGGCCAGCGGCATCGACGAGATGAACTCGGCGGCGTAGGGGCTGCGCCAGGCGGCCTGCAACAGGCTGGCGAGCTCGCGCGCGCTGACCCGCTCGGCACGCGACAGGCCGGAGCCGTTCTCGATCACCAGGTGGGGCGAGATCAGGCCCTTCTTGGCCAGCCACTGGCGGATGACCCGCTGTGCGGCCTTGGCATCGTCGCCATCCGCTTCGTTGCGAAACTCCGCGCCCAGGCTCAGGAACAGCTGCTTGGCCATGGTGTTGTTGCTGTACTTGTTGATGTCGCGAATGATCTCGGTCAGGTCCGGCGAATAGGCCCTGGCCAGCAGGCGGGCATTGCCGGGCACCTGCGCGACGCGGTCGCGGCCGAGGATGCTGCCGCCCAGCTCTTCCCAGATGGCGCGGACGGCGCCGGCGGCATAACGCTCGTGGTCCAGCAGCGACAGATAGGTCTGGGCACTGCAGCCTTCGGCGAGCTTGCCGGTGACCACTACGGTGACACCATCGCCGTCCGGCACCGGGTTGTAGAGCACGTCCGGCCAGCCCGGGCACTTGGCGGCAGGCAGGGCCTGCACGCGATTGTCGACGCGCACGCTGGCGATCGGCGGCTCGACCGCGACGTTCACCCTGCCGCCGTCGTTGCGAACGATGAAGCGCAATGCCTTGAGGTTGACCAGCAGGGAGTCCGGGCCGACCAGGAAGGGCTTGTTCCGATCGCCCCCATCGTCGTCGAACACCGGCAGGCTGGGTTGGACGAAGTGGCTGCGGTCCAGCACCAGGTCGCCGGTGACCTTTTTCACTCCGTTGGCGCGCAGATCGCGCAGCAGCAGCCAGAGCTTTTCCATGTTCAGCTTCGGGTCGCCGCCGCCCTTGAGGTACAGGTTACCGTTGAGCGTGCCGTCCACCAGCGGACCGTCGGTATGAAACTCGGTCTTCCATTGATGGTTGGGCCCCAGCAGCTCCAGCGCCGCATAGGTGGTGACCAGCTTCATGGTCGATGCCGGGTTGACCGAGACGTCGGCGTTGACGAACGTCGGCGCGCCATTGCCGTTGAGGGGCAGCATGACCACCGAGAGCGCGTCCCGGTCGATCTTGTTGGCTTTCAGGGCCTTTTCGACCCGCGCCGGCAAGGCCTGGTTGACGCCTGCGGCATGCAGGGGAAGTGCCATCGGCAAGGACAGGGCGGCGACGGCGATGCCACGGAGGATTCTGTTCATTTATGTGCGCCTCTGAACGGGCACGGAAAATTGCTGGCGCTACGGTACGACATGAGTTTCCCACTGCTCCAAGGGAACGATTGCGGGCCATTATGCCCGGGCCGTAGAGGCGCTGTGCCTCTATCCGATAAGCGTAGCCGGGCCGGCTGGGTTCCTGCAAAACGGCGATATGGATCGGCCCGACCTTCCGATGGCTGGTCCGGAACCGGTGGATCATCGCCTTGGCTGTGGGTTGCTGTTAGAGTGCGCGCCGTCATCATGTAGAAAAGGATCGATCCAATGGCTACCAACCGCTCGCGTCGCCTGCGCAAGAAACTCTGTGTCGACGAATTCCAGGAGCTGGGCTTCGAGGTCAATCTCACCTATCGCGAAGGGGCTGACGGCAAGGTCGTGGACGATTTTCTCGAAGCGTTCATCAGCGAAGCGATGGAAGCCAACGAGCTGGGCTACATCGGGGGTGAGGACTACGGCTTCGTGTGCCTTGCCCGCCGAGGCTCGGTCAGCGAAGAGCAACGCGAAAAGGTGGATGCCTGGCTGAAAGGCCGTAGCGAACTGGCCGAATACACCCTCAGCCCGCTGATGGATGTGTGGTATCCGGAAAACCCGATCAGGACCGAGAAATAGTCTGGTCCTCCGGCGGCTGAGCCGCCCGGGCGTTCTTGCGCGAACGCCTGGTCAGCAGCCGCCGCACGAGATGCATCAACGACGCGACCAGCAGCGCCAGGCCGACGCCAATGGCTGCGTTCAGCAGCCGTGTCTGCGGTAGATTCCAGTCTTGCGCCAGGGTCTCCGCCAGCAGCAGGAACAGCAGTGTCGTCTGCAGGACGAACAATCCGTAGTGGTTGGCCTGGAAGGCTCTGCCCAGCACCACCAGCGGCAGCAGGATCATCACCATCAACGGTGGATCGGCCAGGCCGTGCCCCAGGTAGATCAGGATGGCGGCGGCGGCGAATATCCCGATGCCGGCCTGTAGCGCTCGCACCAGGCTCTGTTCCAGGTCCATCTGCAGGGTGGTGAACACCGCCAGCGTCAGCCAGTATCCTCGTGGCAGTCCGGCCAGATTGACGATTACCCCGCCCAGGGCCGCGGCCAGCATGTAGGTCAGGGCATGCGCACGCCACTGGCGTATCGGCGTCCGCCGGGCATGCCGGCGAAGCACTCGCAGAATGCTCATCAGCCGCGGCATGTACGGCCACATGCGCAGTCCATGCATGCCGCGCAGGCCGAAGGCCAGCAAGGTCACCCATAGTCCACCGAGGGCGAACAGTACGGCGATCGCATAGGGGTTGTTGAAGTCAGCGATACCGTACTGCCCCTGGCCGAGGCACAGGCAGATCGCCAAGCCGATACCCAGCTTCCCGGCCTCGCTTCCGTAGCGCTGCAACCAGGCCAACAGCAGGCCGAAAAAGGCGAACAGGCCAAGACTGATCAAGGGATGGGTAGCCGACCAGAAGCCCAGGCCTGCACTGCAGGCGCCCAGTGCGATGAGCAGCAGCATGCGCAGCATGCCGAAGCGATGCAGGGGGTTGGCCTTGGCCGCCTGAAAGGCCCCCACGGTGGCCCAGAGAAACCCCGGATGGCCGCTGAACAAACCCAGCAGCAACGGTAGGGCGCAGCCGAAGCCGGCGACCAGTGCCGCGCCCCAGGCGGGACGCACGGGATGCCAATGAAAGCTCTGTCGCAGCAAGCGCTTCATTCGCTTATACCGGGCTGGAACGGCCGGTCATCTCACCGGCCATCTCCGTGGCGTAGCTGTCGGTCATGCCGGCGATGAAGTCGATCATGCGCAGGAATGCATGGTAGAGCGGCAACTCCGGCGCTGGGGCGCCGCGTCCGAGCAGATCGAGGATGCGCTGGTTCTTGAAGGAGAGCGTGCCACCTCGATGTTGCTCCAAGGCCGCGCCGCAAAAGGCGTTGAGCAATATTTCCAGTGTCGTGTAGGCGCCTATTTCATGCAGCGTCTTGCGCTTGTCCTGGAAGATCTTCTGCCGCGCCATGGCCTTGGCCTGAACCACGCACGCCTTGGCGGGACCGTGCATGTGCTCGACCAGATCGCCCTGCAGCTGCCCGGCGAGCAAGCCATGCTGCTGCTCGACGAAGGCGCGTGCGGCGGCATTGGTCAGGTGCTCGATGGCCTTGCCGCGCAGGATCGCCAGCTTGCGCCGCCGCGAGTCGCCGGGGCCCAGCTGGCGGTAGGTTTCCGGCAGATCGTCGCCGACCAGCCCGAGCAGCAGCGCCTCCACTTCCGCGTAATCGAGCAGTTCCATTTCCAGGCCATCTTCGAGATCGATCAGGCCATAACAGATATCGTCGGCCGCCTCCATCAGGTAGACGAGCGGATGACGACCCCAACGCTGTTCTTCCGTCTTGGGCAGGTTCAGCTTCTGCGCGATCTGTTCCAGCAGCGGCAGCTCGTTCTGGTAGCAGCCGAACTTGTGCTTCTTGTAGCCAAGGGCTTCGGCGTGACGCGACGTCCAGGGGTATTTGAGGTAGGTGCCCAGCGTGGCATAGGTCAGCCGCGTTCCACCGTCGAACTGGTGGTATTCCAGCTGCGTGAGCACACGAAAGCTCTGAGCATTGCCTTCGAAGTTGAGGAAGTCGGCACGCTGCGCATCGCTCATGTCATCGAGCCACCCGCGCCCGGCCGCCTGCTGGAACCAGTAGCGTATCGCGTCCTCGCCGGAGTGGCCGAAGGGCGGGTTGCCGATGTCATGCGCCAGGCAGGCGGACTGGACGATCATGCCGAGGTCGGCCGGGCTGCACCAATCCGGCAGCTCGTCGCGCAATACCTCGCCGACGCGCATACCCAGCGAGCGGCCGACGCAACTCACTTCCAGCGAGTGCGTCAGGCGTGTGTGGATATGATCGTTGCTCGATACCGGATGTACCTGGGTCTTGCGGCCCAGACGGCGGAAGGCCCCGGAGAAGATGATGCGATCGTGGTCCTTGTGGAATGGACTGCGGCCGAGTTCCTCGCTGCTGTGGACGGACTTGCCGAGTCGTTCGCGGGTGAGCAGGGTATGCCAGTCCAAGGACTATCTCCATATCGCCTTCAGAGTTGCAGCACAGAATATATACCGTCCGAGAACGAAGCCCGGCTGGATATGCCAAGGGGGAGATCCCGCGCCTGTTGGGCTTCGCGTTGCTCAACCCAACCTACGGCAGCGTATGAGCCCCGCGCAAGCAACCCAATCATCGTGTTGTCGTGACAGGTGTGAAGCTACCACAAGCATCATCGTGCCGAGCTGCAATATCGCATCCTTTCGAATACCCGCTGCTACTGCAGTTTCTGTCGGAGTTTCTGTTGCCCCTTGAACAGTGGATAGAGGGTCAGCGCGAAGCGGGCGAGCGTGCCCACCTTGCCGAGGCGGCGGCCGAACAATGCGAGGACCACGGTTGCGGCTATCACCAGCGGGCCTTTGCCCGCCGAATGTTCGGCCGACGCTATTCTGGTCATCATCATGCCTTTGACCTGCTGCAGAGGATGCGACAGGGGCTGTGCATGGTAGAGCAACTGCTGGCGGTGCATTTCCATCCGAAGTCGTACCAGATCCTTGCGCAACTTCGGATCGTTGGGAGTGCTCAGGGATCGGCTCATGGCAGTAATCGCTCCCGGTTACGCTCAAGTTCTTCGAGGGTGGCCTGGAAGGGGGCGGCACATTGCTTGGCAAGTGCCAGCGCGCGGCTTATGCAGATGATCAGGGCAATGGCATAGGCGGCGCAGAGCAGCAGAATCGCGGTAATCAGATGAGTTTCCCAAAAGGCGATGACAATGGCAGCCGACAACCCGACCAGAATCAGCAGGCCCAGGATCAAGCTGATCCCGGCTAGAAGAAAAAGCCGGAAAGTCCGGGCTTTCTCTTCCTGGACCTCGATACCGAGCAGTTCCAGATGCCCTTGCAGCAGACCGACGAATGCACCGCCCAGCTTCTTCAGCGAGGGTTTCGGGGAGTCTTCGCCAGGCTTGGCTTCCATTGGCTGCTCTCCCATCAGCGGCGCGAAGACAGCAGGCCGAGCAAGAAGCCGACGCCGGCGGCGATACCGATCGATTGCCAGGGGTGCGTGTGCACATATTCCTCGGTGCATTGAATTGCCGCCTGGCTCTGGTCGCGCATCGAGCTTTCCCGCTCCTTGAGCATCTCCCGGGCCTTGGCGATGTTCGCGTTGATCTTGCTGCGCAGTTCTTCGGTCTGGCCGCCCGCGGTTTCCTGAGTATGTTTGAGCAGGCGTTCGGTATCGCCGATCAGGGTGTGGAACTCCTCGATCAACGCATGCTGTGCAGCCTGCAGATTGCGGCGATGAGCGGTTTTGTCGATCAGCGGCGGGGTGCCGCCTGTGGGCGCTTCGGGAATCGGAGTGTTGTCGCTGGTGCCGAAAGTGGAATCGGTAGACATCTGCAGCTCCTCATGAGTCTTGCAGGAACGGAAAGTCCCTGTGCCTCAAGTTTCGAGCGTGATGGCGATGCAAGGTTCCCGCTTCGGTGGCCTTCGCTGAGTGGCTTGCTGCCAATGGGCCTATGAAGTTCTGTCGGTTGCGTGGAAAACTTCGTTGGAAATAGCGGACAAAAGAAAACCCGCCGAAGCGGGTTTTCCTTCTACTGCACCTGCAACCGCTAATTACATCAGCGGAATGGTGTAGCTGACGATCAGACGGTTCTGATCGATGTCGTTGCCGGTGCCATTGGTGCGGAAAGTAGCGTTACGCCATTTGAGGTTCAGGTTCTTCAGAGCACCTTCCTGGAAGGTGTAGCCGATATCGGTATTGCGTTCCCACTCCTTACCATCGCCATTAGCCCCGAAGTCTTCACCGCTGAGATAGCGGGTCATGAAGGTCAGGCCGGGGATGCCGACGGCGGCAAAGTTGAAGTCGTAGCGTGCTTGCCAGGATTTCTCGTCGGTCCGCGCGAAATCGCCGATCTGTACGTAGTTGACGAGGTAGGGGTCGATGTTGCCGCCGACGTAGGCGAAACCGGTGTCGCCGGACATCTTCTGGTAACCCAGGCCGAAGCTATGGCCACTGATCGAATAGGTGACCATGGCGCCGAAGGCCTTGTTATCGACGTTGGTGCTGCCGTCGTCCTTGGAGCGCTGGTAGCGCAGGTCGGTCTTCAGCGACTGGCCGTCAGCAATCGGTAGCACATGAATGAGGTTCAGTGCGTGCTGCTTGTAGAAGTCTTCCAGGTTGCTGTAGTAGTAGGAAGCGCTCAGGTCCTTGGTGACCTTGTAGGTGCCGCCCAGGTAGACAAGTTCATCGGACTCTACGCCGCTAGTGCCAGTGATGTCTTTGCCGGTATTGTTGACGACCATGTCTTCATAGTTAGTCGAGTTCCGGTTGTTGATCTGGTCGATATAACCCAGGTCTAGAGTCAGGCCGTCGATCTCGTTGGAAACCAGCTGGCCACCGCGCATTACTGCCGGCAGCAGACGGCTGTCGCTAGTGCCGATCGCAGGGTTCTTCAATTGCAGCGTGCCGACTTTCAGAACACTCTTGGATACTTTCGCCTTGGCGGTCAGGCCCAGCTCGGAATAATCATCCGGGGCGCCGGAATCGCCCACCGGCAGAAGGCCGGTACCGGTGCGGTCCGGGCTCGAGTCGAGTTTCACACCCAGCAGGCCAAGCGCATCGACACCAAAGCCTACAGGGCCTTCGGTATAGCCCGACTCCACGCGCAGAATGAAGCCTTGTGCCCATTCGTCTTGCTTGGATTGGCTAGCGCCTTCTTGGCGATTATCACTGTTGTAGTAGAAGTTGCGCAGTTCCAGACCGGCCTTGGTGTCTTCGATGAAGGCGGCTTGAGCCAGGGTGGGGATAGCCAGTGTTGCTCCCAGAGTGGCGAGGGCCACGCCCCGGGCGATGGGGGTCTTGAGCATTTCTTATTTCTCCTCGTTGGATGATGCTCTGAAGTCGCTCTTTGCGGCGCCATGCAATAAAACATTACATGGATTTTTCAACCTTTAGACTTTAGTCGTCAGGGGTCGATAGTCAACGTACTAGACGCTCTCGCAGGGTAATTCCCTGTTCGATATCTCTCGTCGGTACTCCCATGGTGTCTTGCCGGCGAGAGAACAAGGCGCTAATGCCAGACAATCTACGTTGTCTTGACCGCTGCATCCTAGCGTTTTGATTGTCCGGAGTCGAATGGCGATATCGGAGGCTGCAATCGAGTGGGTACGACTTCACAATTTCGAGGGGGTTTCATTGATGTCGATTGCTTCTGAAGAGACGAAGGTGCTGCGTTCAACTGCTAGAATGTCGACGCGATCGATGCGAGAGAGAACAAATGTTGCCTGAATGCCAGCTTTTCGGGACCTTGGGCTGTCACCTTTGCGAACAGGCCGAAGATGTGCTGTTGCCCTTGGTCGAGTACGGGTTGCTGGTCGAGCTTCTCGATATTTCCGAGCGGGCGGAATGGGTCGATGACTACGGGCTTCGCATTCCGGTATTGCGGCGAGTCGATACAGGGGCGGAGTTGGACTGGCCTTTCGAAGTCGAGCAGGTGGTGGGATTTCTGCAGGAATAGCGGTGTGGGTGAGGACAGAAAAATGGTTGAGAGCCATTTTTTTGTATGACTTGCGATAGTTCGAGAGGGTAGCCGGAAAGGCTGGGCATGAAAAAACCGGCTCAGGGGCCGGTTTTTTGTTATCAGAAGCAAACTGAATCGCTCTGATAGTCGGGATATGGTCGGAGCGACTGGATTCGAACCAGCGACCTTCTCGTCCCGAACGAGACGCGCTACCAAGCTGCGCTACGCTCCGAAGATGGCGCGCATTCTACAGAAAAAGTTTTGTTGCACAAGGGGTTAGCCAGGATTTTTTTTACGGACGAGGCGAGGGGCTTCTGAAGGGGCAAATATTCTGCCGCCTGCAATCGGGATCGTTCGCGGGTTGTAGGAGCCAGCTTGCTGGCGATCAGTCCGCAGCACCAGGTTTCGCAGCAAGCTGGCTCCTGCGGGCAACATTGCATAACTGGCACGCATCGCTCCTGTGGGAGGTGCCCCGCGGCGATTGCAGGCCGAAGGCCTGCCGGGAAGCTCAGAGCAGCGCCCCGAGGTCGGGCTCCCACAAAAGCTGCCTGGCTTTTCATCGGCGCGCCAACTTGGCTCGGTGCATGCAATGCACATAGCGCACCTTTACGTTGGGGGTGCCGCAAGGGCTCGACCGGGGTGTCAGAGCTCCTTCACGGTGCGGACCTGGTCCTTGTTCACCTTGCCAGGCTTGCCATCGATCAGCTCGTATTCATAGAAGCCGGAGTCCTCATCGTACTCGGGGCGATCCAGTGTCTGGATCTCGCGGCCGTCGTTGAGGGTGATCACGCTCGGGTTGGCGCAGCCTGCGAGCACACCGAAGCCTAGGGCAAGCAATAGGGCCGGAATGATGCGTGTACGCATGACGTATTCCTTATTCCTGGTGACGATACCCATGGGACGAACCGGGCAGCGGCTAAGTTCCCATCTGTCGTGCGGTTCGCTCGAGTAGCTCCGGCGTGTTCAGGTTGGCAAGGCGGTGGTCGTTTTCCTCCAGCTCGAGGCCGTGCGCACCGAGTTGCAGCAGCAGGCGCTGTACGCTTCGTTCTCCCGCCTGCCAGTGCGTTTCGATTGCTTCTGAAAGATGAGTAGGGATCAGGCTGAACAGTGGCTCCCATTGCTGGCCACTGCGCAGCATCAGCGGCCTGTCCGGGGTGGAGATCGCTGCCGAGTACATGGCCTGCAGCAGGGGGCGGTCGAGCAGGGGAGTATCGCATGGCAGTACGAGCAGCCACGGATTGCGTGCAACGGCGAGCCCGGCACGTATCCCTGCCAATGGCCCCGGATAATCCGCTTCTTCATCGCTCACCAGGCGATCGGCATAGGCTGCGTAGCGCTCCTGGTTGCGGTTGCACGATAGCAACAGCTGGTCCGTCATTGGATGTGTGAGTTCGTGCAGCCAGGCGATCAGGGGACGCCCATGCCATTCGATCAGGCCTTTGTCCTGGCCACCCATACGCTGCCCGCGACCGCCTGCCAGCAGCAGGATGGAGCACGAGGGAAGTCTGCAGTCGAGCATGGAAGGTGCTCCGGTAAAAGCCTGTGATATAACACCCGGTCTGTACGCTAACAACCGGATGCATGCCATGAGCCATCTTGCCGATCAAGTTTTCGTTCCTCTGAACATCGCCGTGCTGACCGTCAGCGACACTCGCACCCTTGAGACCGATACCTCGGGGCAACTGCTGGTCGATCGTCTGGATGCCGCGGGGCATTGGCTGGCTGCCCGGGTACTGCTCAAGGATGACCTCTATCGCATTCGCGCCCAGGTAGCCAGCTGGATTGCCGACGATGCGGTACAGGTGATCCTGGTGACCGGCGGCACCGGTTTCACTGGACGCGATAGCACGCCGGAGGCCGTCTCTTGCCTGCTGGACAAGCAGGTCGATGGTTTTGGGGAGCTGTTTCGGCAGATATCCGTTGCCGATATAGGGACCTCCACGGTGCAGTCTCGCGCCCTGGCCGGCCTTGCCAACGCGACGCTGGTGTGCTGCCTGCCCGGCTCCACCAATGCGTGCCGCACCGCGTGGGACGGTATTCTTGCCGAGCAGCTCGATGCGCGTCATCGACCCTGTAACTTTGTCGCCCATCTCAAGGCAGGGCGTGCGTGCGGGACACGTGCATGACCGCTGACCGGATGGATCTGTTGCCCGTCGAAGAGGCGCTTGCTCTCCTGCTGAAGCAGGCGGATGCCGAGTCTATTCGTGAGCATGAAACTGTCGCCGCGAGCGCGGCGCTAGGGCGAGTGCTGGCCGAAACGCTGGTCGCCGGGCTGGATTTGCCGCCATGGCCCAATAGCGCCATGGATGGATATGCAATCCGCCACGCGGATTTGTCCGGAGGGCCTTTGCCGGTCAGTCAGAAGGTCTTCGCCGGCATGCAGCCGATCGAGCTGATGCCGGGGACTTGCGCACGCATCTTCACGGGGGCTCCGCTGCCGGATGGAGCCGATACCGTGGAGATGCAGGAGAACGTAAGGGTGCTGGACGATGGCCGCGTGAGTTTTCTCGAGTCGGTGCGGTTTGGGCAGAACGTGCGTCCACAAGGTGGTGAGGCGCGCCGTGGCGATCCCGTGCTCGAAGCTGGAATGCGTCTGGGGCCGGTCGAACTGGGCCTGGTCGCGTCGCTTGGCGTGACGGAGCTCAAGGTGGTGCGGAAGGCGAGGGTGGCGCTGCTCTCCACCGGTGATGAGCTCGTCGAGGCCGGGCAGGCCTTGGCACCAGGGCAGATTTATAACAGCAACCGTGTGCTGTTGCGCCATTGGCTCGAGCGGTTGGGGTGCGAGGTAATCGATGCCGGTGTGCTGCCGGACGATAGGCAGAAGATACGCAACTGCCTGGAATCGCTGGGTGATGTCGACCTGATTCTCTCGACTGGAGGAGTGTCGGTTGGTGAGGCGGACTTTCTTGGCCAGGTGCTTCGCGAGGAAGGCCAGCTGACGCTCTGGAAGCTGGCGATCAAGCCGGGCAAGCCGCTGACCTGTGGGTACTATCGTGGTGTTCCGCTGATAGGCCTGCCGGGCAATCCCACTTCCACTCTGGTGACCTTCGGCCTGCTGGGCCGGCCCTACCTGTTGCGGCGCATGGGGATCGCCGAGGTCGAGCCGCTTGGTTTTGCGGTTGCCGCAGGCTTTGCCTGGCCGAAGCCCGGCAAGCGCCGCGAGTACCTGCGGGCCCGGCTCGAGCAGGGCAAGGCACAGCTTTATGCCAACCAGAGTTCGTCGGTGCTGCGCAGTGCCGCATGGGCGCAAGGCCTGGTGGTGGTGCCCGAGCATGCTCGGTTCGATGAGGGCGAGCCGGTGCGGTTCATCCCGTTCAGTGAGCTGTTCGGCTGAAAATACAGCCCGTCGGGCTTGACTCGTTGGGTAAAACCAACCCCAAAACCTGTTGTCTATCTCCTCCATCCGGTTTCCGGCCGGTTGCTGCCTGTCTATTGGCTAATACAAGGAGAACATGGCAATGCAGGAGAGAAACGTTTGGGTCGATTACGCCAAGGCAATCGGGATCATTCTCGTCGTCTATGGGCATGCCGCGCGGGGTGTTTTCAATGCCGGATTGCCCATGGACGAGGCGCGGTTCGTGCTCGTCGACAGCATCATCTACAGCTTCCACATGCCGCTGTTCTTCTTTTTGTCGGGGTTGTTCTTCTTCGACTCGCTGCAGAAACGGGGCCGGGGCGGGCTGATTATCAATAAGGTCGATACGATCGTTTATCCCTTTGTTGTCTGGTCTTTATTGCAGGGGCTGATCGAGGTCGCGCTGTCGAATTACACCAATGGGCAAGTCACGCTGACCGAGGTATTGTCGTTGCTTTGGTTGCCGCGTGCGCAGTTCTGGTTCCTCTATGCACTGTTCCTGGTCTTCGTGGTTTGTGCGTTCCTCTATGCCCGTGCCGACCGCCGCTATTTCCTTCCGCTGGTGGCACTGTTCGGCGTCCTGTTCGTCTTCCAGCAGGACCTCACCGTGAACAACATGACGCGCTTCATTCTGGGGAACACGGTTTTCTTCGCCCTGGGCGTCTGGTTCAACGAGATCAAGGCGTTCTTCCTGGCGCGCTGCACGCAGTTGATGGCGTTCTTCGGGGTGCTGTTCATCGTCGGCCAGTATCTGTTTCACGTGACCTTCGGCCTGAATTACACGGACGGTGGCTTGCCGGTGCTGGCATTGGCCACTATTTCCATTTTCTTCATGGTCGCGTTGTCGATGTGGCTGGGGCGTTTCCGGGTCGACTGGTTCCTGTTCATCGGGGCATCGTCGATGACCATCTATTTGATGCATATCCTGGCGGGCAGCGGGGTGAGGGTGATCCTGAGCAAGTTCATGGGCATTGATTCGGTCGTTTTGCACCTCGTGCTCGGCACTGTGATTGGTATCGCCGCTCCGATGGCCGCACAGTTGCTCATCAATCGTTACAACCTGTACTTCCTGCTCGCCCCGCCGAAATGGATGTCCGCGGGGTCCCGCCTCCGGATGCGTAAAGCGGTCGCGCAGTAGCTACCGCTTTGCGTGGCTCGCTCTCGGGCGGGCTTCGCTCTCTCACTGGGCGTCGCCGCCACTGGCCGAGACACCATTGGTTGTACGGCGATGGCGGCGGCGCCGCCTCTTGCGGGGCGCCTTTCGCCATTGCGCCGGTTTTCCCATCGCATCTCCATAAAGATGGATGGCCGTCAGGCCAGTGAGTACGCCGATGATGTTGACGGTCATGTCCGCGAGCGATGCTGTTCTGCCGGGGGTCATTGACTGAAGCACTTCTATCGCGGCAGCGCCGATCAATGTCCAGATGAAAAGAGAGCGCAACGGAGCCTTCGGGAAAGCTATATGCGCGGTGAAAACGAGAATGGAGAAGCCAAGCCAGTGATAGAACTTGTCAGCGCCGGGAAATAATTGGCTGTTGGGCGAACTCTTCAGCGCCATGAAAATGAGGATTGTCAGTGCGACCCAAAAGGTCGTGCTGGCTACAAGCTTTCGGTATGTCATGCCATCCCTTACTTCAAGTTGTGCCGGGCAATCGGTGCGTCTGCGACATGTACACGATTGACTGCTGCGCACCAGGCATCCTCCTGCGAGGAGTCGATGCGCGTCTTATGTGTTAGCCGCAGTTGATGCGTTCAATCGTCAGGGATGCATCGGTATTGAGATTAAGCCTGCGCGAGTTGTATTCGAGTGTCACGACATCGCCGGGCCGCAGGATTCGTGCGACGTTCGCGCCGGCCTGGTTCCGTGCCTCTTCGAGCAGGTCGGCGGTGGCGGTTTTCCCGATGAAATGCTGTACCGCATCTGCATTACAACTGTTCGTGTCAGCGTCGGCGTTTTTTGCCGTTGAGTTGGTCTGGCAGCCCGCCAGGAAGGCTGCCGCCATCGTCAGGCCGATCAGGGGATGAAGTGGACGCATGATGATTTTCCTTGAATGGCCGCCGCAGCTTCTTGGATGCACGGTTAATACCAAAAGTGCAGTCGGCCCGACTGTACGATTGGCGTAGCGCTATGTCGATGCCTGGGATAAAAAAGAGTGCGGCGCTTCGGGAACCGAAGCCGTATCGCCCTCGTCATATTGTTTGATGGCCCTTTGCAATCCCTGGGCTGATAATGACGAAGGAGTTTGCGCTATGTTCACATCACCTTTACTCAAGCGAGTTGCGACTGTCCTGGCTGCCTTGCATTTGCTGCTGGTAGCCCAGATACCCATGGCACAGGCGGCGATGATCGGTACGCCGGAGGTGATCGCCGAACAACAACAGCAGGTGGACCGGCAGCAATTGCTGACCATGCTGGACGATCAGGATGTGCAGAAGAAGCTCGAGTCGATGGGCGTCGAACGCGAGCAGGTGGAGAAGCGTATCAACAGCCTGACGCCCGCGGAGCTGGCACAGTTCAACCAGCAGCTGGACCAGGCGCCTGCGGGGGCCGGGGTGGTTGGCGTGATCGTGCTGTTCCTGGTGGTCTTCATCATCACTGACATGCTCTGCGCAACCAACATCTTCAACTTCGTCAACTGCATCAACCGTTGAGCTGGCGGTTGTTGATCCTGCTGGGCGCCGGCCTGCTCGGCGGTTGTGCGGGAACATCGACGGTGTTCGTCGATGATGCGCAACTGCCTGCGCGGGCCGAGCTGGTCGATGTGCCTTTCTTCCCGCAGGAGGACTACCAGTGTGGGCCGGCCGCGCTGGCGACCATGTTGACGCAGCGCGGGATTGCCGTCAGTCCTGAGCAGCTCGTCGAGCAGGTCTACATTCCCCAGCGTAAAGGCAGCCTGCAGGTGGAAATGGTCGCCGCGGCCCGGTCCAAGGGCTTGCTTGTCTATCCTTTGCATCCGCGCCTGGAGACGGTACTTGCCGAGGTTTCGGCCGGCAATCCGGTACTGGTGTTGCAGAATCTTGCGTTTGACCGTTGGCCTCAGTGGCATTTCGCCGTGGTGGTGGGGTATGACCTCGACGAGCAGAGCATCATCCTGCGTTCCGGCACTACGAAGCGTTGGGTGGGAAGTTTTCGCCAGTTCGAGCGATCCTGGGCCAAGGGGGGGCGTTGGGCCGTGCTGACGCTCGATCCCGCTCGACTGCCCGAAACAGCGGAGGAAACGGCCTGGTTACGTAGTGCGAGCGATCTCGAACAGGTCGGCCAGATCCAGGCGGCGCGCCAGGCATACGAGACCGCGGCTGCACGTTGGCCGAGCGGACTGCCCTGGTTTGCGCTGGCCAACAGTCAGTATGCCGCGGGTGACAAGGTCGGGGCGCAGCGGTCGTTGCGTACCAGTATCGCGCGCGACGCATCCTTTGCGGTCGGCTGGTTCAACCTGTCCCAACTGATGGCGGAGCAGGGGTGCGCCGCAGGCGCCCGGGACGCTCGCGCCTGTGCCTTGCGCCTGGCGCCGCAGGATGAACGCCTCGCCGTACCCTTGCCGCCGGCCGGAGAACAGGCGCGCCAGTGCCTGCCGGTTCCCGCGTGTCCGGTGGAGTGAGCGCGGTTCAGATGCCGAGCCTGTCGCGCAGGCTATAGTACATGGCGCCGAGCGCGCTCAGTGGAACCCTCAGGCTGTGACCGCCAGGGAACGGGTAGTGCGGCAGGCTGGCAAAGGCATCGAAGCGCTCGGCCTGCCCGCGCAGGGCTTCGGCGATCACCTTGCCGGCGATGTGGGTATAGGTCACGCCATGGCCGCTACAGCCCTGTGAGTAGTAGATATTGCCACCCAGGCGTCCCACTTGTGGCAGGCGGGAAAGGGTCAGCAGGAAATTGCCCGTCCAGGCATAGTCGATTTTCACCTGGCGGAGCTGGGGAAAGGTCTTCAGCATTTTCGGGCGGATGATCGATTCGATATCCGCTGGATCGCGTGCGCCATAGACGACCCCGCCACCATAGATGAGGCGCTTGTCGGCCGAGAGCCGGTAGTAGTCGAGCAGGTAGTTGCAGTCCTCGACACAATAATCTTGTGGCAACAGGCTGTGGGCGAGTTCTTCGCCGAGCGGCTCGGTGGCGATCACCTGGGTACCGCATGGCATGGATTTCGCCGCGAGTTCGGGGACCAGATCACCGAGATAGGCGTTGCCGGCCACGACGACGAAATTGGCGCGCACGGTTCCCTTGGGGGTGTGGACCACCGGTGCGCTGCCCCGCTCGATGCGAATGGCGGGCGTCTGTTCATGGATCACGCCGCCCAGGGACTCGATTGCCGCGGCTTCGCCCAGTGCCAGGTTGAGCGGATGGATATGCCCAGCCTGTCTATCGAGCATCCCGCCAATGTAGCGGTCGCACGCCACGACCTGGCCAATGCCTTGTCGGTCGAGCAGTTCCAGTTGCTCGTAGCCGTAGCGTTCCCACAATGCCTTTTGTGCTTCGAGATGATGCATCTGCTTATCGGTGAAGGCAGCGAACACTCCACCGTCTTTCAGGTCGCACTGGATACCATAGCGCGCTACGCGCTCGCGAATGATCCGTCCGCCTTCGAACGCCATCGCGCCGATCAGCTGTGCGGCAGCAGGGCTGACGCTTCGCTCGACGCTATCCAGGTCACGGCTGTAGCTGTTGACGATCTGGCCACCGTTGCGCCCTGAAGCACCGAAGCCGACCTTGGCAGCTTCCAGCACGATGACATTGAAGCCGTTCTCGAGCAGGAAGAGGGCGGTGGACAATCCGGTGTAGCCCGCACCGATGACGCAGACGTCGGTCTGTTTGTCTTCCTGCAGTTCCGGCCGGCTGCTGGTGGGGATGGCGCTGGCGGCATAGTAGGAAGAAGGATAATCCGTGTGCGGCATATTGGATTCTCTGTTCTGAATATTTGACGGCATGCTAGCGCCTATCCCTGCTGCTCGCCAGAGCTGCGGGGTAGTGGGCATGAATATTTCAAAAATTCCAAATATCAGTGAGTTAGCGAAAAAAACTGCTTGACTCCTGCTGCCGTGGCTTTAGAATGCGCCCCCATCGAAGGCACATAGCTCAGTTGGTTAGAGCACCACCTTGACATGGTGGGGGTCGTTGGTTCGAATCCAATTGTGCCTACCAATTCGAAGAAGAAGGGTCGCGTAAGCGGCCCTTTTTTTTGCCTCGCTTGTCAGGAGCTCCGCTTTCTGAAAGCATCGCCGGTCTTTGTTTTTTCCAGTGACTCCGGTTCGGCGGGGTCGAGCTCGTCAGGCGCCTGCCACTGTGCGGCAGGCATGCTCGCCGAATCGCTTTACTGGCTCATCCCAACCCATGTGGCCTTTGGTACGGGTCACCACTAGGAGAGGAGGCGCCATGCCCACCATTACTCTTCCCGACGGCAGTCAGCGTTCGTTCGATCACCCGGTCACCGTGGCCGAGGTGGCTCAATCCATTGGTGCGGGCCTTGCCAAGGCGACCGTTGCCGGCAAGGTCGATGGGCGGCTGGTCGATGCGTGCGATCCGATCGAGCGGGACGCCTCGCTGCAGATCATCACGCCGAAGGATGAAGAGGGGCTGGAGATCATCCGCCACTCCTGCGCTCATCTGGTGGGGCATGCCGTCAAGCAGCTCTATCCGACCGCGCGCATGGTCATTGGGCCGGTCATCGAGGAAGGCTTCTACTACGATATCGCCTACGAGCGCCCCTTCACGCCCGAAGACGTGGCGGCGATCGAGCAGCGCATGAAAGAGCTGATTGACCGCGACTACGACGTCATCAAGAAGATGACGCCGCGCGCCGAGGTGATCGAGGTGTTCAAGTCCCGCGGCGAGGACTATAAGCTGCGTCTGATCGAGGATATGCCCGACGAGCAGGCGATGGGGTTGTACTACCATGAAGAATACGTCGACATGTGCCGCGGGCCGCACGTGCCGAATACCCGCTTCCTCAAGTCCTTCAAGCTGACCAAGCTATCGGGCGCCTACTGGCGCGGTGATGCCAAGAACGAGCAGCTGCAGCGCATCTATGGGACCGCCTGGGCCGACAAGAAGCAGCTGGCCGCCTACATCCAGCGCATCGAGGAGGCCGAGAAGCGCGATCATCGCAAGATCGGCAAGCGCCTGGACCTGTTCCATACCCAGGAAGAGGCGCCGGGCATGGTTTTCTGGCATCCGAACGGCTGGACGCTCTACCAGGTGCTCGAGCAGTACATGCGCCAGGTGCAGCGTGAAAACGGCTACCTGGAGATCAAGACGCCGCAGGTGGTCGACCGCGTGCTCTGGGAAAAATCCGGGCACTGGGCGAATTATGCCGAGAACATGTTCACCACCGAGTCGGAAAGTCGCGACTATGCGATCAAGCCGATGAACTGCCCGTGCCATGTCCAGGTGTACAACCAGGGGCTGAAGAGCTATCGCGAGCTGCCCCTGCGCCTGGCCGAGTTCGGCGCCTGTCATCGCAACGAGCCGTCCGGCGCGCTGCACGGCATCATGCGCGTGCGCGGTTTCACCCAGGACGACGCGCACATCTTCTGTACCGAAGAGCAGATGCAGGCCGAGTCCGCGGCCTTCATCAAGCTGACCCAGGCGGTCTATGCCGATTTCGGTTTCTCGGATATCGAGTTGAAGCTGTCCACTCGTCCGGAAAAGCGTGTCGGTTCAGACGACCTCTGGGATCGGGCCGAGGCGGCGCTGGCGGCGGCGCTGGATAGCGCGGGCCTGCCTTACGACCTGCAGCCGGGCGAGGGTGCCTTCTACGGGCCGAAGATCGAGTTCTCCCTGCGCGATTGCCTGGGGCGCGTCTGGCAGTGCGGTACGCTGCAGCTGGATTTCAACCTGCCGGTACGGCTCGGTGCCGAGTACGTCAGCGAGAACAATGATCGGCAGCACCCGGTGATGCTGCACCGGGCCATTCTCGGTTCGTTCGAGCGCTTCATCGGTATCCTGATCGAGCACTACGAGGGGGCTTTCCCGGCCTGGCTGGCGCCTACCCAGGCAGTGATCATGAATATCACCGACAAGCAGGCCGCTTTTGCTTCCGAGGTCGAGAAAACCCTTGTCCAAAGCGGATTCCGTGCCAAGTGCGACTTGAGAAACGAAAAGATCGGCTTTAAAATCCGCGAGCATACTTTGCTCAAGACTCCTTATCTCTTGGTTATCGGGGATCGGGAGGTTGAGACTCGATCCGTTGCTGTGCGCACCCGTGAAGGCGTCGATATGGGCTCCATGCCCCTCGAGCAATTCGCGCAGCTGTTGGCACAGGCGGTTTCCCGGCGTGGTCGCCAAGAATTGGAGTAATCACTATTAAGCGTGAAATGAGACAGGATAAACGAACTGCACCCAAGGCCCCGATCAACGAGAATATCTCGGCTCGTGAGGTCCGTTTGATTGGCGCTGACGGCGAGCAGATTGGCATCGTCTCGATTGATGAAGCGCTGCAGGTAGCAGAAGAGGCCAAGCTGGATCTGGTTGAAATTTCCGCCGACGCGAATCCCCCGGTATGCCGGATCATGGATTACGGCAAGCATCTGTTCGAGAAGAAGAAGCAGATCGCCGCGGCGAAGAAGAACCAGAAACAGGTTCAGGTCAAAGAAGTGAAGTTTCGTCCAGGGACGGAAGAAGGGGACTACCAGGTCAAGCTGCGCAACCTGGTGCGTTTCCTGAGTGACGGGGACAGGGCCAAGGTATCCTTGCGATTCCGCGGCCGTGAGATGGCCCATCAGGAGCTGGGGATGGAACTGCTGAAGCGGGTCGAGACCGACCTCGCCGAATACGGTTCCGTCGAGCAGCATCCGAAGATGGAAGGACGCCAGCTGATCATGGTCATCGCTCCCAAGAAGAAAAAGTAACCTCCAGGGCACTGGCAGGCCTTGCGGTTATTTGTAATCACCCACACTGTGGAGAACGAACATGCCAAAGATGAAGACTAAAAGTGGTGCTGCGAAGCGCTTCAAGAAGACTGCGAATGGCTTCAAGCACAAGCACGCTTTCAAGAGCCACATCCTGACCAAGATGACCACCAAGCGTAAGCGTCAGCTGCGCGGTTGCTCGCAAGTGCACCCGTCCGACGTTGCAAAAGTGGAGCGCATGCTGCGCGTTCGTTGATCCGGTCAAGACTCAGAGGAATAACTCATGGCTCGTGTTAAGCGTGGCGTCGTTGCCCGTCGCCGTCACAAGAAAATTCTGAAACTCGCCAAAGGCTACTACGGTGCGCGTTCGCGCGTATTCCGCGTTGCCAAGCAGGCGGTAATCAAGGCTGGCCAATATGCCTACCGCGACCGCCGTCAGCGCAAGCGTCAGTTCCGCGCTCTGTGGATCGCCCGTATCAACGCTGGTGCTCGTGTCAACGGTCTGTCCTACAGCCGTCTGATCGCCGGCCTGAAGAAGGCGGCCATCGAGATCGATCGCAAGGTTCTGGCCGATCTGGCAGTGAACGAGAAAGCGGCGTTTGCTGCGATTGTCGAGAAAGCCAAGGCTTCCCTGGCTTAAGCCCCGACAATCACGGATCTTCGGATTCGTTGCACCGCCATCGATAGGGGAAGAGCCTGTGCTCTTCCCCTATTTCGTATCTGAGGGGGCTTTTGCAAAAGTGCGCGTGGCGGCGGGCCGCTTCGACGGTCGGCTGGCCAGTGCGGTTCTGCAAGAACCTCTGGAGGTTGTACATGGAAAATCTGGATGCACTGGTCGCGCAAGCGCTCGAGGCCGTGCAACGAAGTGAAGACATCGCTGCCCTGGAGCAGATTCGGGTCCAGTATCTCGGCAAGAAGGGCGAACTGACCCAGGTGATGCAGACCCTGGGCAAGCTGTCCGCCGAAGAACGACCGAAGGCCGGCGCGCTGATCAATGCCGCCAAGACGCAGGTGCAGGACGTCCTGAATGTGCGCAAGGCCGAGCTCGAGCAGGCCGCGCTGAGCGCCAGGCTGGCCGCCGAACGTATCGACGTGACCCTGCCGGGGCGTGGCGAGGCGTCCGGCGGACTGCATCCGGTGACCCGCACGCTGGAGCGCATCGAACAGTTCTTCAGCCATATCGGCTACAGCGTGGCGGAAGGGCCTGAGGTCGAGGACGACTACCACAACTTCGAAGCGCTCAATATCCCCGGCCACCACCCGGCACGGGCGATGCACGACACCTTCTATTTCAACGCCAACATGCTGCTGCGCACCCATACCTCGCCGGTCCAGGTGCGCACCATGGAGTCGCGGCAGCCGCCAATCCGTATCGTCTGTCCGGGGCGAGTCTATCGCTGCGACTCGGATATCACCCACTCGCCGATGTTCCATCAGGTAGAAGGGCTGCTGGTGGACGAGGGGATCAGCTTCGCCGACCTCAAGGGCACCATCGAGGAGTTCCTGCGGGTGTTCTTCGAGAAGCCGCTCGGCGTGCGTTTCCGTCCGTCGTTCTTCCCGTTCACCGAGCCCTCCGCCGAAGTCGACATGCAATGCGTGATGTGCAGCGGCAAGGGCTGTCGTGTCTGCAAGCAGACCGGCTGGCTCGAGGTGATGGGCTGCGGCATGGTGCATCCGAACGTGCTGCGGATGTCCGGCATCGATCCCGAGAAATTCTCCGGCTTCGCCTTCGGCATGGGCGCCGAGCGCCTCGCCATGCTGCGCTACGGCGTCAATGACTTGCGCCTGTTCTTCGACAACGACCTGCGGTTCCTCGCGCAATTTCGCTAGTGCCGCTGCCCGTCAACGAATATTTAGGAGAACAGGATGAAATTCAGTGAACAATGGCTGCGGAGCTGGGTGAATCCGCAGGTTTCCCGCGAAGAGCTGGTTGCGCGGCTGTCGATGGTCGGCCTCGAAGTCGATGCGGTCACGCCGGTTGCCGGTGCGTTCAATGGCGTGGTCGTGGGCGAAGTGCAGGCGACCGAGCAGCATCCCGATGCCGACAAGCTGCGCGTTTGCCAGGTCAGCAACGGCAGCGAGACCTTCCAGGTGGTCTGCGGTGCGCCCAATGTGCGCCCGGGCCTGAAGATTCCGTTCGCCATGATCGGCGCCCAGTTGCCCGGCGATTTCAAGATCAAGAAGGCCAAGCTGCGGGGCGTCGAGTCCAACGGCATGCTCTGTTCGGAAACCGAACTGCAGATCGGCAGCGACGACAGCGGCCTCATGGAGCTTGCGGCCGACGCGCCGGTCGGCGCCGATCTGCGCGAATACCTCGGCCTCGATGACGCGAGCATCGAGATCGGCCTGACGCCGAATCGCGGTGACTGCCTTTCCCTGGCGGGGCTGGCGCGCGAGGTCGGGGCGATCTACGGCGCGGCGGTCAGTCCGATCGAAATTTCCCCAATGGCCGTAAGCCATGATGAAGTGCGTCCGGTCGAAGTTCTGGCGCCGAAGGCCTGCCCGCGTTACCTCGGACGGGTGATCCGCAACGTCGACCTGTCGCGGCCGACGCCGCTGTGGATGGTGGAGCGCCTGCGCCGCTCGGATATCCGCAGCATCGATGCGGTCGTGGATATCACCAACTACGTGATGCTCGAACTGGGGCAGCCGCTACATGCCTTCGATCTGGCCGAAATCAATGCCGGCATCCGCGTGCGGATGGCGGAAGAGGGCGAGAAGCTGGTCCTGCTCGACGGCCAGGAGATCAGCCTGCGCGCCGACACCCTGGTCATCGCCGATCACCAGCGGGCACTGGCCATTGCCGGTGTCATGGGCGGCGAGCATAGCGGCGTGAGTGCCACCACCCGGGACATCTTCCTGGAAAGTGCGTTCTTCGACACCATCGCGCTGGCCGGCAAGGCCCGCTCCTATGGTCTGCATACGGATGCATCGCATCGCTACGAGCGCGGTGTCGACTCGCAACTGGCGCGCCAGGCGATGGAGCGGGCCACCGCTCTGCTGCTGGAGATCGTCGGTGGCGAAGCCGGGCCGATCGTCGAGGCGGTCAGCGAAGAGCACCTGCCGAAGGTCGCGCCGGTGACGCTGCGTGCTGAGCGCATCGAGCAGATGCTGGGCCTGGAAATGGACGCTGCCGAGGTGGTGCGTCTGCTGACTTCGCTGGGGCTCGGCGTGAGCGAGGAGTCCGCGGGGCGCTGGCAGGTCGGCGTGCCGAGTCATCGTTTCGATATCAGCCTGGAAGTCGATCTGATCGAAGAGCTCGGTCGGCTGTATGGTTATGACCGCCTGCCGGTGCGTTACCCGCAGGCGCGCCTGGCCCCCGAAGCGAAGCCGGAAGCACGCGCGGAGCTGCCGTTGCTGCGGCGCCTGCTGGTCGCCCGTGGCTACCAGGAAGCGATCACCTACAGCTTCATCGATCCCAAGCTGTTCGAGCAGTTCACCCCAGGCGTCAAGCCGCTGCAGCTGGCCAACCCGATTTCCGCGGACATGGCCGCCATGCGGGCCTCGCTCTGGCCAGGGCTGGTCAAGGCGCTGCAGTACAACCTCAACCGCCAGCAGTCGCGCGTGCGTCTGTTCGAGGCAGGGCTGCGTTTCGTCGGCCAACTGGACGAGCTGAAGCAGGAAAGCATGCTCGCCGGCGTCGTGACCGGCAGTCGCCTGCCCGAAGGCTGGGCGAATGCCCGCGAGGCGACGGACTTCTATGACGTCAAGGCGGATGTCGAAGCGTTGCTGGCCTTTGCCGGAAATGGCGCGGCATACCGTTTCGTCGCGGGCGAGCATCCGGCATTGCATCCGGGGCAGACGGCGCGTATCGAGCGTGAAGGTCGCCTGGTTGGCTTCGTCGGCAGCCTGCACCCCGAACTAGCGACCAGCCTGGGCATCGACCAGCCGGTCTACCTGTTCGAGCTGGCGCTCGGCGAGATCGTCGAAGGCCGCCTGCCGAAATTCAGCGAGCTGTCGCGCTTCCCCGAAGTGCGCCGTGATCTCGCCGTACTGGTCGCGCGGGAAGTGCCGGCGCAAGCCGTCCTGCAGTGCATTCGCGATGCAGCGGGCGAGAATCTGACAGACCTCAAGCTATTTGATGTCTATCAGGGAAAAGGTATTGATCCGCTTAGCAAAAGTGTGGCAGTCGGCTTGACCTGGCAGCACCCTTCGCGCACTCTAAACGACGACGAGGTGAACGGCGCGATGCAGCAAATCCTCACCTCCCTGGAAGAAAGGTTCAACGCCACGTTAAGGAAATAGCGTATGGGGGCTCTGACGAAAGCTGAAATGGCGGAACGTCTATATGAAGAGCTAGGCTTGAATAAGCGCGAAGCCAAGGAACTGGTGGAGCTGTTTTTCGAGGAGATCCGCCAGGCGCTGGAGCATAACGAGCAGGTCAAGCTGTCCGGATTCGGCAACTTCGACCTGCGCGACAAGCGCCAGCGTCCGGGGCGTAACCCCAAGACCGGCGAGGAGATTCCGATCACGGCGCGACGCGTCGTGACCTTCCGTCCGGGGCAGAAACTCAAAGCCAGGGTCGAGGCTTATGCTGGAACCAAGTCATAACGACGAGCTTCCGTCGATTCCGGGCAAACGCTATTTCACCATCGGTGAAGTCAGCGAACTCTGCGCGGTGAAGCCCCACGTGCTGCGCTACTGGGAGCAGGAATTTCCCCAGCTCAATCCGGTGAAGCGGCGCGGAAACCGGCGTTATTATCAGCGGCAAGACGTGCTGATGATTCGTCAGATCCGTGCCCTCCTGTACGACCAGGGCTTCACGATCGGCGGTGCAAGGCAGCGCCTTTCCGGCGAAGAGGCGCGCGACGACACCACCCAGTACAAGCAACTGATTCGGCAGATGATTTCCGAATTGGAAGAAGTATTGCTGGTGCTCCGGAAATAAATCACTCGGGCCTCTAAAAAACTTTCACATTTTCAGTTGCTTAAGGTATAGTTCGATCCGTTTTCAGCGGTGCTGATAACACTGTCGGGGCGTAGCGCAGCCTGGTAGCGCACTTGCATGGGGTGCAAGGGGTCGAGTGTTCGAATCACTCCGTCCCGACCAAAAAACCCTAGAAAATCCAGTCACTTAGCGGTGTCTGGATTTTTTTATGGGCGGATGTTTTGTGTGGTTGCCGAATTTTGTGCCACTTTTTGTGCCACCGGATTTTGTGCTGCTGTCGAGCGAAAGGCTGGTTAGTTATCAGTCGCCTTTGTCCAGTGGGCGAGGGCTCTGCTTCTCTTCTTTGCTGCCATTGGGAGTCCTGGGTTTGTGCATCTCTACAGCACTAAGTTTCCGCTTCGTATGCGCACTTCGTGCTTCTAGTTTGATGCAACCCTAAGAGCTGGGGCAGGTTGCGAGGGCCATTACGGCGTCACGATACCTGCAATCGGTCAGTTTCTGCTATCGGCCAAAAGCTTCCCTTGGCGTGGGATAGCACCCAATAGGGTTGCTCAGGTAGGGAATGATGGCACTATGAAATCGGAAGTTTTCCGCTTATCTTTGAGCATGAATAGGTCATGCCAAGGACTGCCCCATGATCGAAAAGATTCTGCTTCGCAACGTCTCCAGCTACTCTCCTGACTCAGCGGTGTCCATTGCCCCGCTCAAGCGCGTGAGTTTGTTTTACGGTCAGAACGGGACGGGCAAGACCACCATCAGTAACTTCCTTCAGGCCCCTGCTGAGGCCTGCTACAGCGTTTGCGGCATGGAGCCAATAAAGGTTGGCCGGGAGGTCCTGGTCTACAACCATGCATTCATGGAGAAAAATTTCCATGAAGCCGCATCCCAGCCAGGGGTCTTCACCCTTAATGAGGGCAACATTGAGGCTGAAGCTGCCCTTGCAGCGGCTGAGGCAGCAATCGCTGAGCTGACGATCGCCCATGATGCTGAAATGGAGAAGGGCGTCACCTGTAAGAAGGCCCAGGAGCAAGCTCATGAGGCGCTGCTGGACAGTGTATGGAAGCCCAAGCGTGACTTCGATAACACTGCTTTGGCTTACTGTTTCAGGTCGCTCAACACCAAAGAGCGTTTACTTGACGCTGTCCGACGCGTCCAGTTCGTGGCAACCACTGACACCGCTCAGGGGCTGCTGAGCGAGGCGGCAGAACTTAACGAGGCCAGTGATCAGGAGCTGCCCGGAATCGCGTCAATGACCTTCCAGGCGAATAAGCTAGAAGCCGATCCGATCATCCAGGAAGTCATCACTGGGTCAGGTGATTCCTACCTTTCTGCGTTCATTCAGCAACTGGGAAACTCGGATTGGGTCAAGCAGGCACTGCGCTATGAGGTCGAGTCAAAAGACCAGTGCCCACTATGCCAGCAGCCCTTGCCGCAGGATTTCTATGCTGAAATTCGTAAAGTCTTCGATAAGACCTATGAGCAGCGCCTTGGTTTGCTTCGGCAACTCGAAAGCCAATACCGAGACGCGGTGGATCAATTCCTGCGACGGTGCGAGGCTCCGGAATATCAGCTGCAAGCCATAAAGCTCCGTGTCACCAGGCTTCACGCTGTGTTCCAGAAAAACCTGCAGTCCCTCGCTACGAAGCTCGCCAGTCCATCCCTCACGATTACGCTGGAGTCCACTGCAACACTGGTCGCCGAGTTGAATAGTGAGATCGCGGCTGAGCAACTGAAAATCGACGCTATCAATGCGAGGATAAAAAACAGGAAGCAGCATGAGGAGGACATCAAGCGACGCTTCTGGAGCTGGTACAGAGCTTCGTGCGACGCGGCTTTCGTGGCATTCGAAAAGGTCGACAAGGAGCAGGGGCGCCAACGCCAGGCCGCCAAGGATGAGGTTCAGTCTCTGCGGGATCGCATTCAGGCACAACGCGATATCATTGCCCAATCCAGGGCGGCCATCACGAACATCGACCAGTCGGTCGAGAATATCAATAATTGGTTGCGTGTGCTGGGTCTGAAGGGCTTCGCGCTGATTAAAGAAGAGGGCCCGGTGCCGCAATATCGTCTTGAGCGCCCTGGCCAGACTGAAGGGGTGTTCAGAACGCTAAGTGAGGGCGAGAAAACGCTGATCTCGTTTCTCTACTTCCTTGAGGTCTGCAATGGCGAGCTGGACACAGCTAGTGGGAAGCTCAAGCGTGATCGCATCATCGTCATCGATGACCCAATATCGAGCCTCTCCCATAACTATGTCTACGATATTGCGTCGCTGATCAGGCGGCAGGTGCTCATTCCGAGAGACCGGTTCAAGCAGGTGATCATCCTGACGCACAACCTTTTCTTCTTCCACGAAATGGTCAAGCTCTTAAAGGATGACGGAGAAAAATCCTTGGCAATGTTCCGGATCACCAAGTCCGAATACAGCTCGGTCGTGACCATGGAGGAGCGGGAAATCCAGAACGACTACCAAGCCTTCTGGCAAACGATCAAGGACGCGTTGCAAGGCCGAACGTCCCCTAACGTGATTCCGAACATGATGCGCAATATCTTGGAGTACTACTTCAGCTTCGTGCATCAGATCCCCAGCCTGCGCCAGGCGTTGACTGATCTTAGCGAGGAGAATCCAGAGTTCAGAGCGCTCTACCGCTACATCAATCGTGAATCACATGCCGACTCGGTTAATCTCACTGATTTCGGTGAGATCAATCCGGCGACCTTCGTTGCGCGGTTCAAGGATGTGTTCATCAAAACCAACTTCGAATCCCATTTTGACAAGATGATGGCATAGCTCTTTCCAGGTTGAGCTATCCGCTGATAGCATTAAGCCTGCAGCTACCACCAAAGGGCTCTCCTTCCTGCCTAGCGCTTATCTGCTCGCTTTGCACGTGGCGTGTAAAGGCTATCAGCGGCCTGCTGAGATCAGATGGAGAATACGCCATGACCGATCATGGGAAAGTTGTCCTGGTTCGCCAGTACAACCGTTTCCGGTTTGGGCAATGGGAAACCGTGTGCATGCACATGCGTTCCCTGCCGCGCCGGTAATTGAACGTACCTAGGTGGTAGCTGCACTTCTGCTTCCAGACCGTCTCCACTATCTGCAGCGCTCCTGTCGAGTCGCCTCCAACGTCTCACAGATATGAAGAACACGCCTAGGTTGAGCGACCGCTTCTGGCCGATTCTGTTGAACAAGTCGGTTTCTGAGAGAGCTGTTTTTCGGCAGCTCAAAAAATGCTCGATTCGGCGTTGCTACGTAAAGACCAAGGCAACTCTGCCTTCTGAGCGCGCCAGATTTCAACGTCGAGCGCGCCCTTTCATGGGCAAAAATCGCGATGGGACTTTTTCAACAGAATCGGCCGATAGTTGCCACTTGTAGGTGCCCGTTTCCGGCTAGTAGAAGAAGATCGACACACTACTCATGCCTTCTTACTATGCATTCGATATCCAAGTATCCATCATAGATAACATCAGGAATTAATTTCCTATAATACATATCTCTCCATAGAGTCTTAATCACATACTCTGGCTCTTCCCCCCACTCAATGTGTTCATTTGGATTATCCATTGCGATAACGCCGACGGCATGTATTTTGTTGCCTCGATTATGGTTGAAATAATTCTGTATCTTGTGTATTTGTTCTCTTTCGTGACGAAACTCGGCAAGCATCGTCTCCATGTCGTAGAAGCTCTCAAAATCATCCCAATCAGGTAAATCCTTGAGGCCTAAATTCAAATGTAGATGGTGCTCGTACTGTTCGCCAAGAAAAGTCATGTGTCCACTTTTAAAGCAAACATTCCAGATATCCACCAATGATTCGTCGTACAATCCTGACTCAGCTCCTAAGATGCCAAGGTTATAAGAGGCAGATAGGCAGTCAGTATAGCCTGCACTTGCGCAGAGTAATTTGTCCTGCCGATAAAATTCACTAAAGTAATTCTTTAGATCTTCAAATTCATGCAGGAAACTTTTTGCCAGCCTGAAGTCGTTCTCTATGAAGACTATGTTTTCAAAGTGAGAGGACGCCCTGTGTGACCAATTGAAGCTTCCAGTGACAACAGTCTTGCTGTCTATTATGCAAAATTTGTTGTGCATTATTGATTTGTAGAACCTTCCCTTGATTGGGTATAGCTCGACGTCGCTGTCAGGGCTGACAAAATTTTTTCTATTTATGAAGTCGTCGTTGTATAAAATCTCAATGTGCACTCCCTTTCTAGATAGCTCATTGAATACAGGGGTGTAATCTGACCAGCTTATCCAAGCGACGCAGATCTTTATTGATGACTTGGCTTTTCTTAGTTCGTTCTTTAGATGGAATTTAATGTCTTCAAAATGTGATGTGTTTTTTATTGATGTACTGTTTCGATGCATTTTGTTAGTTTCCCTGTTATGTCTGTTTTTCCCAAATCTGCGCCTCCGGCTTTGGATGCTTATGGCCGGAAACGGTCACCGACGAATGACTTTATTGGCTGAGTTCAGGCGCTCAAAGGTTTCTGCGAAATGAGGGGGTGGATGTCAACCTCGTGCAGGGTCGGAATTATGTGCTCAGAGCTAATTGCTTGGCTGTCCGTATTCATTCTATCTGATTTTTGTTGCTAGGAATATCATGAGTCCTTGGGCTCGATGGTTCTAGGATATCGCTTAAATGCTTTGTTATGCTTGAGTCTAATGAGATTCCTTCGTTTAGTAGTTTTTCTGTCAGAGTGATAGCTATAAGCTTAAGCTTGGCTATCTGACCTTCTTGTTCTTCTATTCTGCCGTTTAGCTTAGAAAGCTCTGATCGATGGGTGGTCGCGTTCTCGAGAGTGTTGCTGGAATGATGTAACCTCTGTGAAATACCAGGGTCTTTTTTAGGTCGTCTGCTTTTGATCTTTTCTTCAAAAAAATTCTTGTAGTATTTTTTTGCTTCGTAGTTAAGAGCAATTATTTCTTCAAGAGTCTCGGTCAGGCTTCGTTTGCCTTGTATTTTTTTGAGCGTGCTAAAGGCTTCTGGCGTTATGTCGCAACTAATAGATCTTCGTTTTGATCTGTGAGAATACGAATTCCAGCGTTGTTTTATTTTTCTAAGATCTTCTTCTGTCAGATTGCTAAGCGCTACTATAAGTGCAAATTTATCATCCGCATTAGGGAAGGTGGTATCTATAAGCCAATTCTTTATGCCTGGGTCTTTGTTTAGCCACTCATATACGCTTTGTTTTCTTTTCATGGTTTTCATGCTATTTTCATATTGTATCACGTGTGATATTACGTGTGATTTGCATAGGATGGCAATGGGGTGGAATTTCAGGATAAAGGCCTTTTAGAGGCGCTCCCGTTTCGAGCTTTCTTAGCGAGTAGCCACATCTCGTTGAGGGCGCGGTATCTGCTTTTTCGGCTAGTCCTGGCTTATTCTCTAGCGCAGCCAGGGCAAGTTGTTTCAGTTGGGGTGCAGCGACTAGCCAGAGACACTGGTTTCAGTAAGGACGGGGCTGCAAGTTGCTTATCTATTCTCGTTTCGAAGCGCATTTTAATTAAGGCACAAGTACGTACGGGCGGGCGCCCCAGAACCACCTATCGGCTTGATCATGGGTTTTTGGAGTCTTTACAGCAACCCAGGTACGTTGATCGTATCGCCCACTTCGTACTCAGAATTCTTAAGCCGGATAATAATACTTTCAGTGATCTATCCATATCGGAGCGAGCATTATTGGCTTTTCTTTGGGGCTTGACTAATGGCTCGCGCTCTTGCGTAGTGGATGGCCGAAGTATTACGAGCTTGGCTAAGGATAGCGGTGTTGATCGTTCTGATGTGATTCGGATTTTAGATAAACTCAATAGAGGGCGGTTATTGGTGTCTTCGCTTTCGGCTTTCGCTGAGAGCGGCTCGAAGGATAAGATAAAAGCTTACTTTCTTCTTGGGCCGAATCTGATTCAATGCTGGCCTCGTGCATTTAGCTGGGTTTTTGAGTTGAGTGGATTGCTAGCATGGTTTGCAGGGAATGAGGGTTCTTTAAGAGGGGATAATCTGGTAAGTATAGTTGAGCGAGGGGCAGAAGGCATCAATAGCCAGTGGTCTCCCGTTCGCGATGAGCTTTCCAACTGTTGGGGGCTCATACAAGCGCGTTACTATGTTCTTATGCAGTGTTGTGTCGCATTGTCGCATGCGTTTTCCGCGACTGAAGGGGATTTTTGGGGTAGCCGTGTTTTGTTTTCAAAAATTCAGATTGCCCTAGCGTTAGAGTTGGGCCTGTCAGATGTTATGTGCAGACCTGGCTATCCGGTTATTGAAGAGGTCGACTCGAACGAGCTTGATTCGCGCACTCGTGCCTTACTCAGCTTTGTCGAGCAGGTATCGCTGCTTTTGGTCAATGAAATGAGGCAGCTCTTGCCTGTTTCGTTTCAGGCAAGAGACTTGGGGAGTGGGGCAAGGTTGTGTTGCTACCCGGTGTTAGATAGCGGCCTCGCTTATATGCGGATGGATCTTGTAACAGAGGACGAAGAGGCTGGGTATAAGTTCGGAGTAAAAATACTTGAGAGCCATAAGCGCTATCGGTCGGCCCTGCCTGAGCAGCTTAAGGGGGAGGTGTTACTTTAATGACTTGCTGATGTTGGTTAGTTAGTATTATTAATAGCGTTTAAGTTTGGCGTGCTATTTCTTGATGTGTTCTGGGCTATGTGGCCTTGCTATTGGTAAGTCTGTGAATACTTACTGACCAGGGTAGCTCCTATGGAACTAACCATAGGAGCTACCCATGTACGATCAGCCACCAGTAGGCTCGCCTCAATGGCGAGACCTTTCTGTCCAATTGTTACCCCATGAGCGTCTTGAAGACTATCTGAAGAATATCTATTTGTTGCTCTTCTACAGCTTGATGGCGCACCCGCGGTGGACAGTCATCCGTTTGGATCTGCACGTGCCAGCTGGATGCGTTCTGCCACAGCGGGCAATAACCGACTTCATCGAGTCCCTCAAAAGCCAGCTCGAACATGCCCGGTCTATCAAGGCAGCGGCAGGGAAGAGAGCGTACGACCCGATGCTTCGGTATGCGTGGGTGCGCGAGTGGGATACTGCAGAGTACCCGCATTATCACTTGGCGCTGCTGCTCAACCATGATGCCTACTTTTCCGTAGGCGATTACTCGCAGTTGCAGTCTGATGATTGCAGTTACGACCAGATGCTCGCCGGTCGCATCTACAAAGCTTGGGGTGTGGCCCTGGGGCTGGATTGGTCCGTCGCAATGAACGGAGTGCACTTCCCACAGAGGCCGGTATCGCCGTTAAAAACTCAGCATCCGCTGTTCGAGCAGCAGTATCAGTCGGTCTTCTACCGCCTGAGCTACTTCGCCAAAAAGAGGACCAAGGTGTATGGGGACGGCCAGCGAAACTTCGGCATGAGCCAGCTGAGTCGTCTTTAAACCGAACACCCCTGAGCCATCTCATGGACTAACTATCGGAGTGCCGACCATGAGACTGATTCGACTGAAAGAAGTGATGCGACTGACCGGCCTTGGCCGCTCTACCGTCTACAAGGTCATGAAGGAGGGGAGCTTCCCTGGCTCAGTTGCTTTGGGGGGTAAGGCTGTAGCGTGGGTTGAGTCCGAGGTGCAGGAATGGATCCTGGCTCGGCTTCGGGAACGAGATGGTCAGCCATCTCTGTAGCCCTGGGAAACAACCGCAGGACGTCATCGCGTCCGTCTGCAGACGTAACGAAACCTCGGAGCTTTGGTCTCTCAAGGCAAAAAAAATATCGGGCATGGATTGGCGTGGGCAGCTGCCACGCTGCCCACGCTGGATCTATCCTGTGCTGGTCGATATCGACGTGTGTCTTCATGGACCCGCACGGTTTCACAGGTATCCCTGTTCGGCGAGCGATACGCAGCCCTCAGCTCCCACGATGATGTGGTCGAGCGTGCGTACGCCCACCATCTCGAGTGCTTGCTTGAGCCTGCTGGTCAGGACACGGTCTGCATGGCTTGGCTCCGGATCACCGGAAGGGTGGTTATGCACCAACACTATTGCTGCTGCATTGTGTTCCAGCGCTACTTTGACGACTTCGCGGGGATAGACACTGGCACTGTCCAGGGTGCCGCGAAACAGCTCCTCAAATCGAATGACACGGTGTTTGCTGTCCAGCAGTAGCAGTGCAAATACCTCATGTTCATAGTCCTGCAGCAGGAGCTGCAGGTAGCTAAAGACCTCCTTGGGTTGATGCAAGGCTTGGCCTTTACGCAGCCGCTTGCTGGCCAGATGTTGAGCCATTTCCACGATATCGGCTTCGGTCACCGGTGCATCGGCGATGTAGGTGCCAGCGGACTCGCCGGCCTTGAATTTGGCAGTCATAGGACCTCCATACGGCTGTGTTTGTAGGGGCATAAAAAAACCGCCGGACCATCGAGTGATCTGGCGGTTTGAGAGGGATCAGCTGAACCCGTATTTCAGGTCAGCTGTGTCAGTGGGGCATCAGGGCAGGCGGCCTTCGCTACACCATTGCTGCCATTCGGTGATCTGGTCGTGAGTGATCGCGACCTCATCTCCTTCATCTTGGCGGTAGGCAGCGATCCAGGCATCCAGGCACGCTTCGGCATCCATTGCGGAGGGGGGCGGATCTGCTTTCATTCGACCCAGCTGAAGCAGCCGGCCCTGGAACTGATATTCAACGCAAGCGTAGTTCTGGCAGTTGGTCTGGACGCTCTGCTCCCAAACGCGTTGCTCCTCCTGAACACGCTGCTTGGTGGCTTCGCTGTAGTGACGACTGTTCATGATTTTATTGAAGCCCTTATCGACAGCTCGTTTAAGCGCCGTCAGGGATTGTCGATAGCAGGTCTCAACCTCTTGGGCAGATCGCCTGGAGTCACAGTAGGCATTGGCCTGGACGTTGAACGAGGCCAGCAGCAATATCGGAACAAATGCGGTCAGTCGCTTCATGGGGCACCTACAGCAGCGGCGCTTTTTGGCGTAGGTCGGAATAGGTCTTCGCGCTATTGCGGTAGACGTCCTGAAGGCTGCTGAGCCGATCGATGTGGCCAAACCTCTTGATCTGCCCGTCGCTGTAAGTACCTTCCAGCCCCGACCAGACGAGTTCGATTTCCTCACCGTTGACGACCCACTCAAAGATCTCGGCTACTGACTTTATGGTGGCTGCACCGTCGAACTGCTTCAGCTTGGCGGCGTGCTGGGCATTCAGTTCCTCAAGCTTGGCAGCAACGGAGTTCTGCAGGTTTTCATAGAGCTCCGTTGCCCGGTTCAGGCGCTGCTGAGCGTGAGCCACCGATTCTTGCCCGCGAGCATTCTGGACTTCGCTCAAGCGAGCCCGCTCCTCAGCAATCTGGGCTTGAACCTTTTCGCGTTCAGCCGCCATGGCGCGAAGTAGCTCCTGTTCGTTCTGCTTGTGCGCAGCGTACTGAGGGGAGGTTGTGTCTCGTACGTAGCTCAAGAAGTAACGCTGTGCAGCTGCAGCAATCTCTGGGCTGCCGGAGTAGTTCTGAAGCGAGCGTGAGGGGGCGTTTTCGGAGAGCAGATCCTCCCGGGCCAGCAGGTCTGTGAGCCGGTCGCTGTCCAAGTTAGCAGTGTTGGCGGGCCGCGGTTTATTCAGCGCGTTCTCGGCGGCTTCCACCTCCATGCGTGCCGGTTCTAGATGGACTTGGGCAGCCCGCTTTTCCAAGTCGAAGCCGCTGAGCAAGTTCTCCCGTATGCGTTGCTTTTCCTGTGCGTAGTACGACTCGATGCCGGTGATATGGCACTTGTACTGAACAAGCTCTCTGTTTCTGTCATCGGTGATGACGTCCCACTCGACGCTGTCGCAAATGCTTCGATTGCTGAACGCCTGGTCGACGGTGTATTGCTCGTTGATTTTCATTCGGCCGTTCTTGACGGTATCGATGGCTTCGTTGCAGCCGGCCAGCGCCAGGGGCAGAAGCGGCGCGAGAATGATCGTTCGCAGGTTCATGTGATCCTCGAATGCTTTGAAAATGAAAGGGAGGGGTTTGAAGCGGGCTGCATCCTGCAGGGGGATTCCTGAGTGTTTAGGTTGTCTATGGACTTTAAAGGTTGAAGTTCAACTTTTTGAGTCCTTCATGTCAATAAGTGGTTAGCCAACCATCCAGGTCGAGATGGGAGGCGACATGTCCGAGATTGATCAGAAGCACCTGGCCGAAGCTGTAGGCCGAGCGATTGCCAAGCAGCGTGTCCGCGCCGGTATGACGCAAGAGCATGTGGCGGAGCGGCTTGGCATTGGCAGCGAGGCGATTTCCCGCATTGAGCGGGGTATCGTCATCCCCAACATTTCTCGGTTGCTGGAGTTCGCCGCCATCTTTGAGTGCGAGGCCGCGGACCTGCTGACAGAAGCAAGCCCGCGAACCGACGATCAGGCGCAACGGATCAGTCGTATGCTGGCTACGGTCTCACCGGAGGATCGCCAGTTGATCCTGGGGCTGATCGAGCAGTTGGCGGATCGCCTGGCTGAGGCGTAAGGGGGGCGCTAGGCTGTTGGTCGAAACGTGCACCACAGCGCAGGCAAAGGCACTCGAATTCCCCGAAGTGATAACGCTGAACGTCCTGAGCGAATTCCCAGCTCTGGGCGCATCCAGAGGTTGCGCTGTCGACGGCGCGCGTAATCCGTTCGAGCCCCCTCTGAACGGTGTCGCCGATACTGGGTGCGCCGCTCTGCGTATGCATCTCCGAACAGCCGCCCAAGAAGCCGCCTAGCGTTCCCAGCAGTAGAGAGACGGCTTGCGCCTGCGCTTTGGTGATCACTAGCATCGACTCGCAAATCAGGCATCGTGTTTCCATGAAGAACCTCCTGTGACTTAGGGCCTCGCTTCGCTGCTGAGCGATTCCAGCTTGGCGGCCAGGGCTGTACGTTGTGGGGGGGAAGGCTCGCTGGCGGTGGACGCTGGCTCGGTGAGCGGGAAGAACTCATCGGCAATCGCGCCGCTGTCCTCTTCGTTGTCTTCGAAGGCGCCATTGCCCATCCCTTGCTCGGCAGCACTATCGAGCGCGCGCTGGTCGAAGCCGGCCGCTTGGCGAGCCTCATCCAGTTGCTTGGCGGCCAGCAGGTTCTCCTCCACGCTCATGCCGCTACGCAGCGTGATGTCCACGTAGAAGATTGGCGTTCCATGGCTTTGCCGGGTGGATTTGCCGCGTAGGCGCAGCTCCAATGCCAGGCAGGCCAGGCGATTGCCTGAGATCGCCTGGAAGTATTTCAGGCGTGCTGCGAGGGTGCGGATGCTGTTGAAACCAGTGGTGCGGAACACAAAGCTGCCAAGCGGATCCTCATCGCCGATAACCACGTTCAGTCGGCCATACGGCTTGCAGGCGCCCCCTTTGGCCAGTGGGCAGGCATCGGGTGAGGGGCACGGCAGTGTCTGGATTCCATCCTGGCCAATGCGCTTGCAGGTTTCCCCATTGCCCACACAAACCGGGCGTCCGGTTTGCCGATCAAACAGGGTGTAGTCGGCGCGAAAGTTGAGCTCGGGTTCGTTGAACATCAGACGGATCGGGATGCTGCGCAGTTTGTCCTCTTTGCCCTGGCGCAGCTGGTCGTTGAGTGGATGCAGTAACCAGCCATCCTTGCCTTGCACCTGGGAGGTGATGGTGAATTGATCGTCTTTCTCCGGCAGACGTCTGCCGTTTCTCTCGACGACTTTACCGATTGAGATGCGGCCAATCACTGGGGGCGTTAGAGCCAGACCTTTCAACATGGGTGTTCTCCTGGAAACGAAAAAAGGCCAGCCATGCAGCGCGAACTGCATGGACTGGCCAAGGGGGAGGGAACGGGTGGAAACAGCCGGATTCAGCCGACCAAGAAGCGCCGCGCGCCGGGCCTCAGCAACGGGTACTTGGCTTGCAAGTGAGGTTTGTCCTTGAGTAGCTGAGTGACGTCCAAGCCAATGCTGTCTTTGGCCTTGCGCCAACTGACGTAACCGCTGATGAACTCAGCCCGGCTGGCGTCACCCATGGCTTGCTGCAACATCTGCTTGAGCTCGGCTTCTCGCTTCTCCTTGTCGGCAATCGCTTGGCGAACGGCTTTCAGCTCGATGAAGGCTGCGGTCAGTCCGGCATGACTGCTGAAGTCAATGACCTGGCCGTTGTCTTCCGGATAGAGGCAGCGCAGGGCCATTTCAGCGGATGCCGAGCCATCGGCCGGTGGCGGTGTGTTCGTTTCCACGTACTGCCAGAACCTGCGTTCGAGCTCGATGAGCCGCGTGATCATCTGCTCGTCACGCTCGATTCGGTGAATCTCCAGTGTCTGACCGCCGAGCAGTACAGCCACATCAGCCGCCTGCTTGCCGGTTACGGCGAGCTGGTGCATGACCTGCAGTTGCACATACTCGGGCACGCCTTCTTTCCAGAGGCGTGCCCCGTTTATGCCGGCAGTCTTGCATTCGAGGATCTGTACATCGTCAGCGCCGATCACCTCTCGGTCGATGTTGGCCAACATCCAGGACATTTCCGGATCCGGATGCTGGAGCACGGCGTTGATGCGCCGCACGCGGTTCTTTGTCCGCTTGCTGTAGTGCCAGGCCACGATAGGCTCGAGTACGTTGCCCCAGTAGGCTGGGCTTTCTTCGTCATGCGGATCGGTTTTCGGCAGTTTGGTGTCGCGGCCGGTTTTCTCCAGCCACAGTTCCAGCTGCGATTTGTAGGGATTGAGGCCGACTGCTGCCGCTGCATCCGAACTGCCGATACCATGCTTGCGGATTTGCAGCCAGTCCTCGCGCGGCAGCTCCTTGGTGCTGACCAGGCGCAGGGCAGGGCGTTTCTTGCGGGTGCTGCTGTTCAGTGACGTTGCTTTCATGGTGCTCACCTGCAGACATAAAAACGCCCGGCCAGCACTGGGCTGACCGGGCACGAGGGTTGTTGATGTGATGGAGGCTTAAGCGGCGAGCTGCAGCGCAGCGTCCAGGGCGCGCTGCTTGATCTGCGCCCCTTGGCCGAACCAGGCCGAGTCCATGCGGTACTCGTTGCTGCGTGCACGGCGCTCGTGGTCGACGTACTCGGTGACGGCATTGAGCAAGCCCCAGGCGGTACCGCATGCCGAGTCCAGTTGACTGCCGCGACCACGACCCTCGTACAGCTCCTGTACCTTGCGCAGGGCGCGCTCGTTGGGCAGATGTTCTGGCAGTGCACCGGTCGGGCTGGTCTCGCACATCACGTTCATGAAAAAGCCCAGTGCCTCATGCCACTGCACCTTGCGTTCGGCCAACGCGCGCATGCGGTACATGAAGTCGTCCCATTGCGAGACGGCGATACCGAGTTGCTTCTTCACCGCCTGGGGATCGAAGCGGGTGTTGTGCGGCACCTTGATCGCGCGACTGGTGCCTTCTAGGGCGATGGTCAGCGTGTTGTTGCATACCACCCGCACGGTAGTTGGCGTGGCGGTGGTAGCCAGGGTGCCATCGCAGGAGGTGGCTAGCAGTAAGTAGCCGTTTACCTGGTCGTTACCCTTGAGTGCAGCGCCTTGCCCGGTACGCGCCAGCGCCCAGAACTTGCGGCCGCCTTTGAGTACGCCAGCGGTTTCCAGCTCATAGCCGGAGACCTCGGTCAGATCCCTGTAGAACTCCAGCACTTCGCGGGGTTGCACGGTGTGGTAGCGCTTGGAGACCACCGACAGCGGCGCCTTGGTATCCGAACGGAACAATACCTTCTGCTCGGGGAACGAATGGATGGTGCCCAGATGGCCGATGGCATCCGATTTGAAGTGCACGGGGCTTTCAAGGATCTGCCAGTCCATACCGGCTTCGCGCTGCCAGACTTCCAGGGGCTGCTTTTGCGTGAGTTGATTACCCAGGCCGTGCCAAGGGGTGGCTCCGACGTAGGCCATTTGCTCGATGAGGTGAGCCATAAAGATCTCCTTGCCAGAGTAACTGGCTATCGCCCGACACTCGAATGCCGAGTCGGTGGAAATGGGAGCGAATGAAGGCGCGTGGCGCGCCTTGTTGGAGGGCTACTGGTCGAGGGAAAAGACGTGGCCGCAGGCATGGCACTCGAAGTTATCGAGCACACGGGCATCAATTTCTTCACCCATGCGTGCACCGGCGAGGCTGCCTACTGCGCCGCCAGCCAAGCCGCCCAGGATGGCACCAGCCAGGCCACCCAAGGCCGCTCCGATGGGGCCCGCGACTGCGCCCAGGGCAGCACCACTTTGTGCTCCGGCGGCAGCGCTCGCCGCGCCGGTCGCGGCTCCACCTACAGCACCGGCTGCACCACCGATTTTGCGGGCATGGTTGCGCGCTGTGACGCGCGCAGAGTTACAGGAAGGGTAACCGTCCGCCGAACCCATCTCCCCGCTTCTTCCAGATAACGGCATGGTGTCCACCTATTTTTGGTGGACACCATTTCAAGCCACTTTCTGGAGGGTTTCGTGTCTCGACAGCGCCGTACATTTC